>NZ_OZ183803.1:0-3486477 GCF_964265025.1 Burkholderia mycopellens | reverse complement strand
ACGTCGGGTCGGAGGAGAAGTTTTCCGGAAGGATAGCGCCTGCGGTGAAGTGCGTCCAGAACGACATGCTCACCATAGCGGGTGAAGCGCGCGTGCAAAACGGCACTCACCCCAGACGCTCCCGAAAACCCTCACCGCTGCGGATTTGCAGCGTTCCGGACTCGTCCAGACGTGCTGCGGGATGCGCCGATTCACAGAATTTCACCTGTGCGCGACACGTGCGAAATGTGCTCCCGTATCGGCTCACCTTTCGATTTGTCGTAATTTTACGACTGCGCGGCTGTGCATTCGGCACAGGGTTGCGATCCCGGGTCACCGCGCTTCTCCGAAAGCCCTCATCGGCCTGTATGCATGTACAGGCCTGACTCGCCGGGAGATCGGGATCGGGTCCGGCGTCCCGAAAGACGCCTGCGAAACCGGCCCGCGCGACCCGATCGGGCCCGCTTTGGCGGCCCGGGCGCGCATTGTACAGTGCACAAACCGTATCGGGTCCCGAAAATACTCACCTTGAGCACAGTGTGTTCATTCGTCCGGATATCGACGAATGCCCGACACGCGGGGGATTCACTACCCAGGACTCCCGAAAACGCTCACCTTACGGAAAAATCGCTGTGCTCCCACAGGCATGCGAGAGGCTCCCGAAAAACCTCACCGTAACTGCCTCGGTATCAAAAATCCCAATGCCTTCCGATACTTATGCACAGAAGGCATTAGGCTGTGCGCCCCCGACATCCCCCGAAAAACCTCACCTTTCGCTGGAAATCCTTCATACGACAACCGCATGGCAGCCCCCGAAAAATCTCACCTGTGCCAAAAAGGGGCACAGCGAAAACCAGATTTCTTCCAGTCCTGGCGGGCTTTTCGGCGAATTCAACCGCACATGGGTCCCGAAAAGCCTCACCTGTGACCATTTTTCGGGCAAACGCCGTTCCCGAAAAGGCTCACCTGTAGCCGGAATCACAGCCTGTGATCCGGGCCCCGAAAAATCTCACCTTAACGGGATCCGGCCAGGAAAACCCGGATTTCCCTCCCGAAAAACCTCACCTTTAGGGCTTCACAGGCCCCCAAGAACGCTTTTGCTGTGCAAAATGGCGTTCGTTTCCCGGAAATCCTCACACCAAACTCCCGTGGAGTCCCGTGAAACCTCACCTTTCACGAAAACTGCCTAAAAGATGGGCAGAATCGGGGCGCGAAGAAGGTCCTGCAAATTCTCACCTCTGTCTGCACAGGCAGAAAACTGTGCTGCTAGGCACCGCGAGGGTTCCGTGGCTGTGAGGCCCCGAAAAGCCTCACCTTTGGGAAATCTCGTGTTTCACTGTGATCCCGAATCCGCTCACGACCTTTCCCGCAACGGCTCACGCAGCTCCCTGAACCCAATCACGTCAGCTCCCGCAGAAGATCACCTTGGCTCCCGTAAAACTTCACCTTGTCGGCCGGAAAGCCTTGCAGCATAAGGCTGTGCCGTGGCGTTAACGTTTTTAACTAAGGGTTCAAGGGTGTTTACTTCTAATACTCTCAAGACATCGGCTGACGAGTTTTCCACAGACACCCCAACCCCTGAACACCGCCCGGCAATCGGATCCGCGTTCATGTGAAACAAATGCCAAAATTCGGGGCCTGCAGGAAAATGCTTGCAACACAAGGACTTGGCTGATTTTCTTCGCTTTGTTTCACGGAAAATTGAGCCGCAGTCGTCCAGATTGGCTCACAGACCCGATTTCTGTGCGCAGCGACGTAAATTCGCAACGTCACGCCGAAACAAGTATCAATAAATACGTATTTCGTTATGATTGCCACATTTCAATCTCTGTGAGCACAGCGATGACCCTGGACGAAATACGCCAAGCCATTCGGGACGAACTGGAATCGCTGCGCGCGAACGGTGCACGGCGACAGGAATTGTCGCTGCACGCGTGCAAGCGATTGTTTTTCGATCTCGGCATCAGGCCCTCGGCTGCCAACGTTCGCGATCTCACCCAGACCGGCAGCGCCAGCGATATTCCGAAAGACATCGACCATTTCTGGGAGCGCATCCGTTCCGCCTCGAAGATCAGGCTCGACGGTGCCGCAATCCCGAAAGCTGTCGAGGAAAAAGCGGGGGCGTTGCTCGGCGCTCTCTATGAAGAAGCGTTGAAAGCCGCGCGGGACAGCCTGGATGGCGATCGCGAGCAGGTTCGCGCCGGCATTGCCGACGCCGAACAGCGGTTGCGCGACGCAATCGTCCGCCAGGAGACGCTCGAAGGCGCGCTCGCACGTGGCGAAGCGAAAAACGAGCAGTTGCAGGCTCGCGTAACCGAACTCGAGGTCCAGCTCGCGTCGCAAACGACGCACGGTTCGGCCAGCGAAGCGACGTTGCTCACCACAGTCGCGCGACTGGAAAAGGAACTGGCTGCAGCCGCCGGCCGCATCGAAGCCGAGCAGGCGCAGAACGCGACGCTGCGTGATCGCATCGATGCGCTGCAGGCCGAACTGCAGCAGCGCACCGAACACTATGCGCAACAAATCAAGGACGCCGTGGCCGAAGCCGAGCGCCGCGTCAAGCCGATGCTGGTCGAGCTGGATTCGTTACGCAGCATGGCGTCGTCTTATCAGAGCGGTTTGCGCGACGTTCAGCGCAAGGAGTTCGACTTCCTGCAGCAACTGAGTTCGGCCAAGGCGCGTGCCGATCGGCTCGAAGAACAGCTGCGCAGCCAGGCCGATGAACTGGAACGTGCAACGCGAGATGTGAGTTCGTTGCGCGCGAGCCGCGGCGTGAATCCGGAAATCGCCGCGCTGATTCGCCGCCTGGCCGATGCCGGGCAACTGGATGCGGAGGCGTTTGCCGCGATCGGTACCTCGCTGGATCAGGAGATTTCGGTGCCGGCCCATTGTCCGCATTGCGATGGCGAGCCGGAGCTGTCACACAGCGAAGAAGGTTTCGAAGTGGCCTGTCCCGAGTGCGAGCACGCCTCGGGCGCATGGCCGTCCCGATTCGAAGCCGTCGCGCGCTTTGCGCACACGTGACGCCAGGATCGGCTGCGCCGCACAGGTGAGACGATCCTGAGAGCCTGAGGTGAGGTTTTTCGGGAGCTGTGAAACGGTGAGGCTGCACCACACAAGGCTGCTCACGGGTCGCTTCGCGTGAGCAGCCGTTTGGCGATCAGTGAGTTTCGTCGCTGTCGGACGCGTCACCATTGTTGTAGGCCAAACCGTCGCGCCAGGTTTTCCATGCGCGATGCAGGCGGTTCGACGAGATCGGCCGCATGAAGCCCAGCCATTTGCCGACCCGTTCGGGCGGCACGTCGTGCTCGAACAGTTCAGCCGCATAGGTATTGCGCAGCGTTTGCGGGCTCGCGCGCGCGGTGCGCGACGACGTGAGCCCAGCGGATTCGACGATCGCGTCGATCGCGCGCAGCATCGTCGCCTTGTGCATCGGCCGCCCGGCATGGGATGCCGGAAACACGAGTTCCCCCGGAATGTCCTGGCGCTTGCGCTCGGTGAGCCAGGCTTCCAGCAGGGCGATCGCGAACGATGCGAGGTGGGCTTCGCGGGCGAAATCCGGATGCGTCGACGCGATCTGCAGCGATGTTCCACTCGTATTGATGCAACTAATCGTGAGCGCTCGAGCTTCGCCGGTTTTAATGCCGGCACCGAGAAACGCGGCGACGAGCGCGCGGTCGCGCCGCTCTTTCCAGTAAGCGGAACCGGATACGCCGATCGGTGAAAACAGGTACGCGAGCAACGCGGCGCGCTCGGCAGGCGTGAGAAAACCGGTCGGTTCGTTGTCGCGCGCCTTGCGCCAGTTCGCTTCGCCATCCTGAGCAATGAACCGGGCCGGGTTGGTCGACGCATATTCGGTGCGCCGGATGTGATCGAGCACGCGCTCGATCAGCCGCAAGTAGCGCATCCGCTGGGTTTTCCGGATCGGCAGCTCGCCGACGAAATTCGCGATGGTTGCGGTATCGACCGTTGCCAGATTCTTCTGGTGTGCGCGCATCCATGTGAGGAACGCGCCCCATTGCGCGCGATAGACGTCGGCCGACGAGCGGCGATAGTCCTGCATGGCGAGCCATGCATCGAATGCGGCTTCCGGCGAGATGATCCAGTCGGATGCGCCACGGTCGAACAGATCTGTTTCTTCCGGGCGTGCGAGGGTGTCGGGCGAGACGGGAAGAGACATGTGACTTACTCCGTTAGTTGCGTATATGGTAGCCCTTTCCGCAACGTCTCGGGCAGCAAGAGGCTGGATGAGGCCGCCATAACGCGGCGGCCCGGGCTGGGAGTCAGTCGCCCCATGCCTTGGACGGGCGGTGAACGTGCTCGTGCGGCGCCGTGCCGTTCGACGCCGTTGACGCGGCTTCATATGCGAGAACCGCGAACGAAAAAACGGCGGGCAGCGCATTCGAGCGCCCGAAGTCGATCGGATCGTCCGTTTCGGGAAACGTCATGTCCAACTGCCGTTCGAACAATTGACGCATGCCGGCCTCGTGCCGGCTGGCAAAGCCGAGATCGGCGAGTGCCTCGGCCTCGATGGCGTGCAGCAGGCGCCACGTCAGCGGGACGCGCTGGTGGATGTAGCGCCCGGCGATATGCCGGACGATCTGCTCGAGGTCGTGCGCGGCAGCCTTGAAGCTGAGCGCGGCCAAATTTTGTTCTTCTGTCATTGCAGGCTCCTGTCGACCGGGCGGGCGCCTCGGTGCGCCGGCTCCAGCCCATGCATGGCGGAATGTCCGTATACTGTACAAACATACAGTGTTTTCCGCAACTGGCCTGCAATTGGCCGTTTGGCCAGCTATTCGCGCCGTCAGCGATGTATCACGATCAGCAGTGCCCGCGCTTCGGCCTTGCCGGGATTGCGGATTGCGTGCGGCTCATCGGCTGGATAGCGCGCGGTGTCGCCCACCTTCAGGCGCCGGCTGGCTGCGGCGGCTTCGATTTCCATCGCGCCCTGCAGCACGGTCAGGTGCTCGCGCGTGCCGGGCTCGTGTGCGTTCGATATCAATGCGCCGCCGCCCGGCAGTGTCAGCTCGTACCACTCGAACTTGCCGGCGAGGTCGATCGGGCCCCACACGCGCAACTGGTAGCGGCCGTCATGGCCGGCGAGCGTCGGGATGTCGTGCGGGCCGTCTACGCGAATGGTTTCGGGCGCCTTCGGCTGCGAGAACAGCTCGTCGAGCGTGATGCCGAGCGCGTTCGTCAGCCGCCACGCAACGGCGATCGTCGGGTTGGCCTTGTCGCGTTCGATCTCGGAGAGCATCGATTTCGATACGCCGGCCGCGCGCGACAGGTCGTCTAGCGTCAGCTTGCGTTCGTTGCGCAGCCGCTGGATCTGCTCGCCGACACGCGGCGGCGTGGCGGCCGGCGGTGGCGGTGCGGCGCTGGCAGGCGTGCGCCGCGAACCGGAGGAACTTGCCATTTGGATTCCGTTCGCTTAGAGTTGTTCGGTATTTCGAATTCTAGTTCGGAATATCGGATAAATGCGGTCAACCGAACGACCGACTATAACAGTAGCAGGCCGTTGCGCCGCCGCCACGAGTGGCGCGTTGCGGAATGCGAAACCCTGTCAGGAGCTTTGCGATGCGTGATGCCTTTCTCGCCCAGGTGCGCGGGACGCTGGACCAGATCCGCGCGGACGGTTTTTACAAGACCGAGCGCGAGATCGCGAGTCCCCAGGCGGCGGACGTGCGGCTCGCCGGTGGCGCCGGCGTGCTCAATTTCTGCGCGAACAACTATCTGGGTCTGGCGAACGATTCGCGCCTGATCGACGCGGCGAAGGCCGGCCTCGATCAGGACGGCTTCGGCATGGCATCGGTGCGCTTCATCTGCGGCACGCAAACCGTCCACAAGCAACTGGAAAGCGCGCTGGCCGCGTTTCTCGGCACCGAGGACAGTATCCTCTATTCGAGCTGCTTCGACGCGAACGGCGGCCTGTTCGAGACGCTGCTCGACGAGAACGACGCGGTGATCAGCGACGAGCTGAACCACGCGAGCATCATCGACGGCGTTCGCCTCTGCAAGGCGAAGCGCTTCCGCTACAAAAACAACGACCTGTCCGACCTCGAGGCGAAGCTCAAGGAAGCCGACGCAGCGGGCGCGCGCCACAAGCTGATCGCGACCGACGGCGTATTCTCGATGGACGGCATCATCGCCGACCTCAAAGGCATCTGCGATCTCGCCGATCGTTACGGCGCGATCGTGATGGTCGACGATTCGCACGCGGTCGGCTTCATCGGCACGCACGGCCGCGGCACGCCCGAGCACTGCGGCGTCGAAGGCCGCGTGGACATCATCACGGGCACGCTCGGCAAGGCGCTCGGCGGCGCATCGGGCGGCTATGTCGCCGCGCGTCGCGAGGTCATCGAACTGCTGCGCCAGCGCTCGCGTCCGTATCTGTTCTCGAACACGCTTACGCCGAGCATCGCCGCGGCATCGCTGAAGGTGCTCGAACTGCTCGGCAGCGACGAAGGTGCGAAGCTGCGCGAGCGCGTGCGCGAAAACGGCGCGCGGTTCCGCAAGCAGATGACCGAAGCCGGCTTCACGCTCGTGCCGGGCGCGCATCCGATCATCCCGGTGATGCTCGGCGACGCGCAACTCGCGACGAACATGGCCGACAAGCTGCTCGACGAAGGCGTCTACGTGATCGGCTTCTCGTTCCCCGTCGTACCGCGTGGTCGCGCGCGCATCCGTACGCAGATGAGCGCCGCGCATACGCCCGAGCAGATCGACCGGACGGTCGCCGCGTTCGTGCGCGTGGGCAAGTCGCTCGGCATCATCTGACGGAGGCGCGACCATGAAAGCACTGGCAAAGCTCGAACGCGGCCCCGGCCTTACGCTCACGCGCGTGAAGCGCCCCGAAGTCGGTCACAACGACGTGCTGATCAAGATCCGCCGCACGGCGATCTGCGGCACCGACATCCATATCTGGAAGTGGGACGACTGGGCGCAGAAGACGATTCCCGTGCCGATGCACGTCGGTCACGAATATGTCGGCGAGATCGTCGAGATGGGGCAGGAAGTGCGCGGCTTCGCGATCGGCGATCGCGTGTCCGGCGAAGGCCACATCACGTGCGGTTTCTGCCGCAACTGCCGCGCGGGGCGCCGCCATCTGTGCCGCAACACGGTCGGCGTCGGCGTGAACCGCGAAGGCGCGTTCGCCGAGTATCTGGCGATTCCTGCGTTCAACGCGTTCAAGATTCCGCCGGAGATCTCCGACGATCTCGCCTCGATCTTCGATCCGTTCGGCAACGCGACGCACACGGCGCTGTCGTTCAACCTCGTCGGCGAGGATGTCCTGATCACCGGTGCGGGCCCGATCGGCATCATGGCCGTCGCGATCGCGAAGCACGTCGGCGCGCGCAACGTCGTCATCACCGACATCAACGACTACCGGCTGGAACTCGCGCGCAAGATGGGCGCGACGCGTGCGGTCAACGTCGCGCGCGAGTCGCTGCGCGACGTGATGGCCGACCTGCACATGACCGAAGGCTTCGACGTCGGCCTCGAAATGTCGGGCGTGCCGAGCGCGTTCACGAGCATGCTCGAGGCGATGAACCACGGCGGCAAGGTCGCGCTGCTCGGCATTCCGCCCGCGCAGACGGCGATCGACTGGAACCAGGTGATCTTCAAGGGGCTCGAGATCAAGGGCATCTACGGTCGCGAGATGTTCGAGACCTGGTACAAGATGGTCGCGATGCTGCAGAGCGGCCTCGACCTGTCGCCGATCATCACGCATCGCTTTGCGGCCGACGATTACGAGAAAGGCTTCGCCGCGATGCTGTCCGGTGAAAGCGGCAAGGTGATTCTCGACTGGACAGCCTGAGTGCCGAAGGGGCGGCGCGGCGTGTTTGCCGCCTGCCCCGTTTTGGTTTTACGTCTGCATCCTCGAGTCGAAACACGTGAATCCGGGCTCAAGGTGAGACTATTCGGGAGCTGTGTTTGTGCGCCGAAACGCGACACGATCGCACCTCGGTGACCTGCAATCGCACGTTCACGTCACCTGTCGGCAGTCGCCCGGCTTTCCGACAGCACGCCGTTCGGCACCTGCTCCCTCTCTTCAGGACACTTCCTCCCTGGCTTGCCGCGTGACCGTCCGCGACGCGCGCCATGCGATGCCGTGCCGAGCCGCGCCATCAAGCGTGAGCCTTCACGCCTCGTTGCGACTCACTCATGCGAGAAGCGATCGACATCGATAGACATCGATCGGTGCGCAGGCCGCTACTTGATCCGTTCACCATTCAACCCTCGCGGGTCGAGTTGAAGACTCAACACGACGAGCCAGCGCTTCGGGCACTGCGGCGCGATGTCGGCCGGATCGCCCTGCGCGCCGGGAGCGGTGACGAACCCGTGCTGCGCCGCGTATTGATACGCGCGCAACGCATCCGCTTGCAGCCAGAAGCTGACGAGCGCGCACGTTACGAAGCGGAACAGCAATACCGTCGCGGCATCCGGCGCGAAGCCGGCCATGACCAGCAGGCTTTCGAACGCGAACGCCAGCGCCTGGGCGACCGCGATCGTGAGAATCGTCAGCTTCAAGACACCGCGCAGCCGCCGCGCCGCGCGCAAGCGTGCTTGCCGCACGTCAAGCCGGGTTTGATCGTCGCCGCCATCGCGCTTCGGCACCTCTTGTTTCATGATGCCGCACCCACATGCCGCGCAACGTCGAACTGTGTCGTATCGCCGGCAACGATGCGCTCGTTCGCGACGCTGACGGATTTGCACAGGATCGCGCTGTCGTAGTTATGTCCCGGAAAGCGCATCACGTCGAGTGGCTGAAATCCCTCGCGACGATAGAAGTCGATGAGCCGGACTGCCGCGTACGGCGCGTCGAGTGCGAGATGCGTCGCGCCGCGCGCGGCGGCCCGACGTTGCGCGAACGCGAGCAGCGAACGGCCGATGCCGCGATCCTGCCAGACGGGATCGACGGCCAGTTGGCCGAGTGTCGCGACGTGCCGGCTGCGGTACGGATCGCAGCGGGAATCCGGATCGTGCGAACGCATCGTCATCGTCGCGACCAGGTGTGCATTGCCGAGCGCGACGAAGCACTCGCCGGTGAGCACGTGTTCGCGTGTCACCGAGGCCGGCTGATCGACGCACGGGCAGTTGAAGCCCAATGCGCCGAGCGGCGCAAACGCGCGATGCAGCAGCGCGGTCAACGTGTCGTACGAATCGTTGCGCGGGTCAAAGCGCCGCACGACGACGCGGCCGTCGAGCCGCTTCGCATAAGCCGCATAGGCGCGCGCGGGGCGCGCGGATTCCGGTCGCTGCATGATGTCCTTTCGCCCAGACAGGGTGACCGAAGTGTAGTGAGCGTCGCGCGTCCGCTTCAAGAAAAAATGTCGTAAACGCGGCGGGCCGCGGCGCGCGGCCAGCGCGCGATTCATCCCTCTCGCCGACAGGGCTTTTCCATGCGGGTGTTGACGATGGAGAACGATCGTTCTACCGTAAACCCATGAACACACCTCACGACTTCTCCGGCGAACCGGGCGTTCGCGACCGGCTGCTCGATGCAGCCGAAGCGCTGATCTATTCGGGCGGCATCCATGCAACCGGCGTCGATGCGATCGTCAAGCGATCCGGCGCGGCACGAAAGAGCTTTTATTCGCATTTCGAATCGAAAGAGGCGCTGGTGGTCGCCGCGCTCGAACGCCGCGACGAGCGCTGGATGCGCTGGTTCGTCGATGCAACGCTGGCGCTCGGCAAGGCGCCGCGCGCGCAGTTGCTCGGCATGTTCGACGTGCTGCGCGACTGGTTCCGGCAGCCCGACTTTCACGGCTGCGCATTCCTGAATGCATCGGGCGAGATTCCCGACGCCGACGATCCCGTGCGCGTCGTCGCGCGTATGCACAAGGCGCGTCTGCTGGCATTCGTGCGCGAGCGGTTCGATGCGTATGCCGACGAAACGGGCATCGAGCGCCGCGGGCTCGCGCGCATTGCGCGTCAATGGCTCGTGCTGATCGACGGCGCGATCGGCGTGGCGCTCGTCAGCGGCGATGCAAACGCCGCGCGCGATGCGCGCGCGACAGCCGAACTGCTGCTCGACACCGTTTCGCGGTAGTCGAAGCAGCGAATCCGAACCGGCCGCGGTTGTCCACGGCCACAACCTGAACAGGAGCCACTCATGTCCGCTTCCCCCGAAGTCCGTCCGCCCGTTCCGCCCTTCACGCTCGAAACGGCACGCCAGAAGGTGCGCGCTGCCGAGGACGGGTGGAATACGCGCGACCCGCAGCGCGTGTCGCTCGCCTATACGCCGCAAAGCCGATGGCGCAACCGTGCGGAATTCGTGACCGGCCGCGACGAAATCGTCGGGCTGCTGCAGCGCAAGTGGACGCGCGAGCTCGACTACCGGCTGATCAAGGAGCTGTGGGCGTTCGACGGCAATCGCATCGCGGTGCGCTTCGCATACGAGTGGCGCGACGACGCCGGCAACTGGTTCCGCTCGTACGGCAACGAAAACTGGGAGTTCGACGAAAACGGCCTGATGGCGCATCGTCACGCGAGCATCAACGACCTGCCGATTCGCGAACAGGATCGTCTCTTTCACTGGCCGCTCGGCCGTCGTCCGGACGATCATCCGGGGTTGTCCGATCTCGGGCTGTGACGCGCGCGTCGACTCGACGCATCGGTGAACGCATCACCGGGATTCAACGGTGAGGAAATTCGGGAGTCGGTGCGCTGAAGGTGAGATTTTTCGGGATGAGGTGAAACGTCGCGTCGGACTGTGTGCTTCGAGCCGTTCGATGCGGCTTCGCATCGGGCCACGCGGACAGGCCGCACACGTCGACGTCGTGCGATGCACGTATCGGCGTGCAACGGTGTGCTTCACCGCGTGATGCATGTCACCTGTCGCACAGGGCCGGCAGTAGATTGACGATCGGTGTGCGTGCGCGCGATGTGCAACTCACCGATCGTATCGACGTCAACAACGGATAGCGCGAGTCGTGCGCGTGGCGGTGCGACGTTGCTCACCGCTCGACTTCACCGTGCGGGCGTCGGAATTCGCGCGGGTGCGCCAACGCATGACATGTTGCTCACCGCTGACCGTTCACTCGTCACGGATTCGTGCGGTCGCTACCCGGCGCGCGCAATCGCGCCGGGCGTGATCGTCAGCCCGCGATCCGCGCGGCGATCGCCTCACCCACTTCCTGCGTCCCCGCGTTGCCGCCGAGGTCGCGCGTATGTGGCCCGGCGCGCAGCACGTCCTCGATTGCGGCGACGATTGCATCGTGCGCTTCGCGCTCGCGGCCCGCGCCGTTGCCGAGGAAGTCGAGCATCAAGGCCGCCGACCAGATCATCGCGACCGGGTTCGCGATGTGCTGCCCCGCGATGTCGGGCGCGGAGCCGTGCACGGGTTCGAACAGCGACGGAAATTTGCGATCGGGGTTCAGGTTCGCCGATGGCGCGATGCCGATCGTGCCCGTACAGGCCGGCCCGAGATCCGACAGGATGTCGCCGAACAGGTTCGACGCGACGACGACGTCGAAGCGGTCAGGCTGCAGCACGAAGCGCGCGCACAGGATGTCGATGTGCTGCTTGTCGACGGCGATGTCGCGATAGCGCTCGGCCATCTCGGCCGTGCGTGCGTCCCACCACGGCATGCTGATCGCGATGCCGTTGCTCTTCGTCGCGACGGTGAGGCGCTTCGCGCGCCGCTGTGCGAGGTCGAACGCGAATTTCAGCACGCGCTCGGTGCCGTGGCGCGTGAAGATCGACTGCTGCATCACGATCTCGCGCTCGGTGCCTTCGAACATCGTGCCGCCGACCGACGAATATTCGCCCTCGGTGTTCTCGCGCACGATCATGAAGTCGATGTCGCCCGCGCGGCGGCCGGCGAGCGGCGACGGTACGCCGTCGAACAGGCGTGCGGGCCGCAGGTTGATGTACTGGTCGAATTCGCGGCGGAATTTCAGCAGCGAGCCCCACAGCGAAATGTGATCGGGCACCGTTGCCGGCCAGCCGACCGCGCCGAACAGGATTGCGTCCATGCCCGACAACTGCGCCTTCCAGTCGTCCGGCATCATCTTGCCGTGCTGCGCGTAGTAGTCGCAGCTCGCCCAGTCGACCTGGACGAAGTCGAAGCGGACGCCGAAGCGCGCGGTCACGGCATCGAGTGCGCGCAGGCCCTCGGGCATCACTTCACGGCCGATCCCGTCGCCGGGGATCACGGCAATTCTGTAGGTTTTGTCGGTCATGCAAAGCTCCTTGGCTGGTGGGCCGGCCGCGGGGAGAGGCAGCGGCGCGTCACGTCATTTTATTTATTTCCATTCGGATTAAAATCGCGCTAAAGGTTAATCGACTTTCCACGAATCGTGAACAAATCGCCGAATCTCGACGACCTGCGCGTGTTCAGCCTGGTCGTCCGCCTGACCAGCTTCAGCGCGGCCGCCGAGCAGCTCGCGGTATCGCCCGCCTACGTCAGCAAGCGCATCGCGTTGCTCGAGGCGCAGCTCGGCACGCGCCTGCTGCATCGTTCGACGCGCCGCGTGACGGTCACGGAAGCCGGCGAACGCGTGTACGCGCGCGCCGAGAAGATCCTCGACGACGTCGATCATCTCGTCGAGGACGTATCGACCACGCGCACGGTGCCGCGCGGCACGCTGCGCATATCGAGCAGTTTCGGCTTCGGCCGGCACGTCGTCGCGCCGGCGTTGCTCGACTTCACCTCGCGCTATCCGCAGTTGAACGTGCGGCTCGATCTGTTCGACCGGCTCGTCGATGTTGCGGGCGAAGGCTACGACCTCGACGTGCGCATCGGCGACGAGATCGCCGATCACCTGATCGCGCGCCGCCTCGCCGCGAACTACCGCGTGCTGTGTGCATCGCCCGACTATCTGGCACGGCGCGGCACGCCGCGCTCGCTCGCGGATCTCGCGTCGCACGACTGTCTTGCGATCAAGGAGCGCGATCACCCGCTCGGCGTGTGGCGGCTGAACGTGCGCGGCGAAACGGCCACCGTGAAGGTGGGCGGCGCGCTGTCGACGAACCATGGCGAGGTGGCTGTGCAGTGGGCGCTGGCCGGCCGCGGAATCGTGTTGCGCTCGATCTGGGAAGCCGCGCCGCTGATCGAACGCGGCGCATTGTGTCGCGTGCTGCCGGATGCAATCCAGCCCGCGAACATCTGGGCCGTGTATCCGGAGCGCGTTGCGGCGTCGGCGAAAGTGCGCGTCTGCGTGGATTTTCTGGTGGAGACGCTGGCCGGCTTGAATGCCGCCGCGGGTGACGAGACGGCCTGAAACCGGCTAAAGGTGAGCTTTTACGGGAGCATGCGCGGAACGTCGGCAGGCACCCGTTTCCGGCTCGCAATCGCGTCGCGCGCCGGTAGCCACCACCTTGCGCCGACGCCTCGTCGGCCGCACTGTGCCGGTCCGGCCGACGAGGGTGCTCGCACGTGGCTTATGCCGCTTTCGCCGCGTCTGCCGCGCCGAGCATCAGGTCGAGATTCTGCACGGCAGCCCCGGATGCCCCTTTGCCCAGATTGTCGAACACGGCGGACAGCAGCACCTGGCCGTGCTCGGCATTGACGAACACGCCGAGCCGCAGGTCATTGGTGCCGTTCAGCGCTTGCGGATCGAGATGCGTGATCGCTTGCGTGTTCGCGAGCGGCGTGACGTCGACATGACGCGCGTCGGCGTAATGGTGCGCAAGACACGCATGCAGCTGCTCACCGGTCACGCCGGCAGGGAGCAGCCGCAATTCGATCGGCACGGTGAGCACGATGCCTTGCCGATAGGCACCGTAGGCCGGCACGAATATCGGGCGATGCGTCAGGCCGGCATGCAGCTGGATCTCGGGCACATGCTTGTGTGCGAGTGCGAGGCCGTAGACCTGCAGCGGTTTCGTGTGCGTGGCGTCGCCTGATTCGAACGCGTCGACGGCAGCCCGCCCGCCGCCCGAGTACCCGGAGACGGCATGGATGCTCACCGGGTAGTCGCGCGGCAGCAGGCCGGCCTGCTGCAGGGGCCGCAGCAACCCGATCGCACCGGTCGGGTAGCAGCCCGGATTGGTGACACGCCGCGCGTGCGCAATCGTCTGCGCGTGCCCGTTCGCCATCTCGGGAAAGCCGTAGACCCAATCCGGCTGCGTGCGGTGGGCCGAACTCGCGTCGATCACGCGTACCGCCGGATTCCGGATGAAGCCGACCGCTTCGCGCGCGGCCGCGTCGGGCAGGCACAGGATCGCGATGTCGGCTGCGTTGATCGCTTCGGCGCGCCGCGCGGGATCCTTGCGCTCGGCATCGGGCAGCGTAACGAGCTGCAGGTCGTCGCGCCCGCGCAGGCGTTCGTGGATCAGCAATCCGGTCGTGCCTTGATCGCCGTCGATGTAGACATTGGGCTGGCTCATGGTGGTCGCGTTCCTTCGGTTCGGTCGTCGGGAAAGCCGTATCGTCCGCCGAACGCCTAGAATAGGAAAAGTTGAATTTACTGACTGCCAGATTCAGTTTTCTTGAACGAGAGGTGGGGAATGCGCGAGATCAGCCTGGACCGCCTGCGCACGCTGGTCGCCATCGCCGACCAAGGGTCCTTTGTCGCAGCGGCGCAATGGCTTCATCTCGCGCCGCCGACCGTCAGTCTTCACATTGCCGAACTGGAAAGCCGCATCGGTGCGCCGTTGCTGTCCCGCGCGCGTGGAAACGTGCGGCCGTCGGCCATCGGCGAAGTGCTGGTGGAGCGGGCGCGTCGCCTGCTGGCCGAGGTCGAATCCACGCTGGACGATGTGCAGCGGCAGGTGCAGGGGTTGACCGGGCGCGTACGCCTCGGCGCATCGACCGGCGCGATCGCGCACCTGCTGCCGCAGGCGGTGGCCCGGTTGCGCGAGCAGCATCCGGACATCGATGTCCAGATCGCGGTGCTGACGTCGCACGACACGCTCGCGCGCATTGCGCAGGGCACGCTCGATATCGGACTGGTGGCGCTGCCGCAGACGGCGGTCGCCGGGTTGTCGATCCGCGCGTGGCGGCGCGATCCGGTGATGGCGTTTCTGCCGGCGGACTGGCCGCTCCCGGCGCGCGTCACGCCCGGCTATCTGGCCGCCCGCCCGTTGATACTCAACGATGCGACCACCCGCCTGTCGCGGCTCACGACCGAATGGTTCGCGCTCGGCGGCCATCGGCCGGAGCCGCGGATCGAACTCAACTACAACGATGCGATCAAGAGCCTGGTCGCGGCGGGTTACGGCGCGACGCTGCTTCCGCACGAGGCGGGCGCCCCGCTACCCGACGCACGCATCGTCATGCGGGCGTTGCGCCCGGCGTTGTGGCGGGAATTGGGTATTGCGCATCGGGCGGGGCCGGTCGAACGGGCGACGCAGCACGTGCTCGATGCGTTGTGGGCGCTGAAGGCGCGATAGCGCGTGGAATGCGGGACAGCCGGCGCGGCGGCTCGTGCCGCGCGCCGATACGTATCCACCGCGCGCCGTTTCAGAGCCGGTTGTCCTTCGCGAGCGTCAGCACGCGTGCCCAACGCTGCGCATCGCGCTTGTCCATCATCGGCAGCTTCCATTCGCCGCGCACGGCATCGCGCACGCGCACGACGAGATGCCAGCGGCCGCCGATCGGTGCGGCCTGACAGCCGTCGAGTTGCGACAGCGTATAGCGGCCGTCCGCGCCGTCGTGCGACAGCCACAGCAGCCCCTGCGTCGCGGATACACGAAGCTCGCCCCACGCGCGATGCACGACGTGGGTCCAGCCTTCTTCCTTCGTATTCGGTGCGATGTCGCGGCGGCGCTTGATCCACCACGCGACCAGCGCGATCAGGATCGCGGCGGCGAGCACGGCGGCCGCGATCGCGACCGGCTGGCCGAACTGCGCGGCGATGACGTGAAACAGGTGAACCGCGCCCCATCCGGCAGCGATGAGCGCGAACAGTGCAATGAAAATCGGCATGGCTGATCGGAGAAGAGGACGGACCGGCGCATGCATCGCGCCGATCCGTCGCACACGGCATTACCGTTTGCGGTGAATGTCGTGCGTCACGAAGCCCGAGTCGTTGTTGGGCAGCGCGAGGCCGTCCTTGACCGCGAGCGTCTTGCGGATGTCGTCGAGACCCGCGGACCAGTGGTCACGCATCGTCGACAGGCCGAACTGATAGTCCTTGTAGTGATGCTCGTACGCCTTCTGCTGGTAGATCAGGTGCTGGATGTTGTACTTCTTGCTGCACGACATCGCATCGGCCTCGATGCACCACGGATCCGCCTTGCGCTGCTCTTCCGGCACCTGGTCGAGCACGTGGCGCAGCACGTTGCGGTAGCGTTGCTCCCGCTGCAGCGTGTCGGTGACGAAACGCGTGCGGCTCGAATACTGCACGTCCTTCGTGCGTTCGGCGACGTCGGCCATCGTGCGCGGCAGCGGCCCGCGCGCACTCCACAGATCGACCTGGAACGCGAGCGTGTCGCGACGCGGCCGAGCGCGGAGCACTTCCATCAGCGGCGTGTTCGACACGACACCGCCGTCCCAGTAGTACTCGCCGTCGATCTCGACCGGCGGGAACGCGGGCGGCAGCGCGCCGGACGCCATGAAATGCTCGGGCGCGAGACGGATGCGCGAGTTGTCGAAGTACACGAAGTTGCCGGTTCCGACGTTGACCGCGCCGACCGACACGCGCGTTTCGCCCGAATTGATCCGGTCGAAATCGCACAGCTTCAGCAGCGTCGCGCGCAGTTGCGACGTGTCGTACCAGCTGATCTTCTCCGGATGATCCGACACGCCCGGCAGCGGCGGCGGGAAGCGCGGCACGAAGAAGCCCTGCTGGCCCTGCATCATCGCGCTCGCGGCCTGCGACGCGGTGAAGAACGTGCGGATCTGGTCGATGCTGTTGAACAGCGCGAACTCGAATGCGGCCGGAATCGTCGGGAAGAACGCCGGCTTGCAGATCGTCTCCCAGAACTCGCGCAGCCGCTCGACACGGTGCTCGGGCGCATTGCCCGCGATCAGCGCGGTGTTGAGCGCGCCGATCGAGATGCCCGCGATCCAGTCGAGCGGAATGCCCGCCTCGTGCAGCCCTTCGAACACGCCGGCCTGGTACGCGCCGAGCGCGCCGCCGCCTTGCAGCACGAGCGCGATCGTCTCGTACGGCAGCGTGCGCGCGGCGGCCGGTGCGCCAGCCTCGTGATGCAGGTCCGCCGCATCGACGGCCTGCTTTTCGGTGCGGGCGTGCGGCTTCATTGCATGAACCAGCCGTGGCTGACGATGAACGACTGGCCCGTGAGCGCGGCGCTCGGGAAGGCCGACAGGAACAGCACCGTCTGCGCGACGTCCTGAACGGTCGTGAACACGCCGTCGACCGTGTTGCCGAGCATCACCTTCTTCACCACTTCCTCCTCGCTGATCCCGAGCTCCTTCGCCTGCTCCGGAATCTGCTTGTCGACCAGCGGTGTGCGCACGAAGCCCGGGCACACGACGTGCGAGCGCACGTTGTGCTTCGCGCCTTCCTTCGCCAGCACGCGCGCCAGGCCGAGCAGGCCGTGCTTGGCCGTCACGTACGCCGACTTCAGCGGCGACGCTTCGTGCGAGTGCACCGAACCCATGTAGATTACGACACCGCCGCGATCGTCCTTGTACATGTGCTTGAGCGCGGCCTTGGTCGTCAGGAACGCGCCGTCGACGTGGATCGCCTGCATCTTCTTCCAGTCGGAGAACGAGTAGTTCTCGATCGGGTTGACGATCTGGATGCCCGCGTTCGACACGAGGATGTCGACCGAGCCGAACGTTTCGGCCACCTTGTCGATACCGCTGTTCACGGCGTCCTCGTTCGTCACGTCCATCGCGACGCCGATCGCCTTGCCACCCGCCTTGACGATCTCGTCGGCAACGGCGTTCGCGCCGTCCTGGTTCAGGTCGGCGATCGCGACGGCCGCGCCCGCCTTCGCGAGCTCGAGTGCGATTTCCTTGCCGATGCCGCTTGCCGCGCCCGTGACGACTGCGGTCTTGCCATTCAGGTTGCTCATGTTCGAATTCCCGTGGTGAAAGGATTGTCAGGGAGAAAGGACTGCGGACGTGTTACTGAGCCAGGTAATCGTAGACGACTTCGCCGAGGCCAAGTGTCAAATCTGCGACCAGGTGGCGGGCTTCGACGATTTCGAGCACGGGCAGGTCGGCCACGGGCGCGAGCGCGTGCGGCGCCAGTTCGAGCGATGCGGGGCCCGTCCACGCGCCCTTCATCTTGATGTCCTGCATGTAGTAGCGCACGAGTTCGCAGACGCGCGCGGTGCCGTCGACGTGCGGGATGATCTTCAGCAGGAAATTGGGGCCGGCGAGACGCTTGGTCTGCTCGTCGATGTCGAGTTCCTTGTGCTTGTAGCCCATCGTGCCGGTGGCGACGCGCACCTTGCCGTAATCGAGCGTGCCGAGGAGGTGGTCGGTGTTCACGTGCAGCGTGGGTGACGCGAGCTTCTTCGGGAAGCCCCACAGTTCGCGGCCGCCGGCGATCGGCGGGTGATCGTCGAGATACATCGCGAGCGTATAGCCGCCCGGCTGGCCGTTGTATTCGACGGGAATCACCTGGCCGCTTTCGGTGTAGTCGCCGAAGCCGGTCGAATCGGCCATGCGGATGAATTCGTAGTGGACGAGCGGCTCGGTGACCTGCAGCGGCTCGGGGACGATTTCGCGGAGGCGATCCGGATCGGTGCGATACGTGATGATCAGAAACTCACGATCGACGAAACGGTAAGGGCCCATCGGGAAGGCAGGGCTGGTCAACGGCATCGCAAACGCTTTCGATCGGACATCGCTGGGTTTCATGCGGACTCCTTGTTGTTGATCGCTTCGTGGGTGAGTGCTCGTAAGCTCGTAATCCTATGCCTGTGCGTTGCCGTTGTGCGATGCCGCATTTGGAATTAATTGTTGCCGATTTCGAAGCATTCGCAGCGTAAATATTGAGATGAATGACGCAAACGGCCTGGACGGCGGCGGGCGTCCCGATGTTTCCATACGTCGATGACGCCACGATGTGAAAAAGGTGAGTCTTTACGGGATGCCGGGTGAGCCTTTACGGGAGGCGGTTGCGCGGGAATATGACAATTATGTGAACTTGTGTTGCAGTGCAGGCTCTAAGTGCGTTCGCCGCGGCGGGCTTCGTCGCGTGCGGCCACCCCCGCGCGGCCACCCCCATTAAGCATCGCTTAAGCGCGGGCGCCTTAGCATCGTTCGTATCAGGCCGGGCAACCGGCCGATTTTTTACGCCCCACGCAACCGGATTCATGCAGACCCTCAATCTCACCCTCTTTTCCGCCATCAACGCCGGGGTTGCGCCGCAGCCGGGCGTTGCCCGCCTCGCCATCTTCGCCGCCGACTGGCTCGTGTACGCGTTGCCCGCGATGCTGCTGCTGACCTGGCTCTTCGGCGCACGCCCGACGCGGCGCCAGGCGATCGAAGCCGGTGTCGGCGTGTGCGTGGCGCTCGCGCTCGCGCAGGTCATCGGACATTTCTGGTTCTCGCCGCGCCCGTTCATGGCCGGCGTCGGCACGCAACTGATTCCGCACGTGCCGGACAGCTCGTTTCCGAGCGATCACATGACGTTCGCGTGGAGCATGGCGGTCGGGCTGATGCTCGCCGGCACGACCCGGCTCACCGGGTTCGTGATGGCCGCGATGGCCGTGGCGATTGCATGGGGACGCATCTATGCGGGCGTGCACTGGCCGTTCGACATGGCGGGCGGCGTGCTGGTCGGCACGGCCGGCGCGCTGGCCGCGCACCTGTACGGGCACCGCGTGACCGCGCTGCTCGAACGGCTCGGCGATTCGGTACATGCAGTCGTGATGGGCCGCCGGCACGCGCCGTAAGCGGCAGGAGATCGGGCAGGACGCCGTCACCCGGGTGTCTTGGCCGATTCGGCCGATGCGGACGGGCCGCCGCCCGCATCGTGCAGTTCAGGCGTGTCGGCCGGGTGTTGCGCGGCGTCGCGGTCGAGTGCGCTTTCCTTCAGGATCGCGCACATCGCGACGAACAGCGCGAGTACCACCGCGGCAAGGCCGCAATAGCCGGCGATCTTCAGGTTGCGAAGGAACGGCGACGCGTGGCTTTCTTTTGTCATGACCGGGCGCTCCTGGGCGGGCTGCGGCGGCTGTCGCCCGACAGCGGCGTCGCACACACAGATATATACCAGTCGCGATAGCGGTGCCAAGCCCGCTGGTGCGCCGGCGCCACGATTGTGTCATCGGCCGGTCAACTTCAATCGGGTACCCCTTTCCCGGGTACCCGCGTCCATCAGTCTTCCAGCGTTTCGTGCACGGCCGCCGCGCCGCGCTTCCAGTAGGCCGCCGCGCGGATGCGCGACTTGTCGACGCCGCGCTCGCCGGTCAGGTGCTGGCGTACCGCGCGCATCGACAGCGCTTCACCCGCCGCCCACACGTAGCCGTCGCCGGACGGCGGCAGCGGCAGGTCGCGCACGGCATTCAACAGCACGTCGCCGTCCGCCGCGTCGGCTTCGGCGCGGAAGCGCCAGATTTCATGCACGTCGGCGCGCGTGTCGAAGCCGATCTGCGCGGTGCGATCCGCGACTTCCAGCACGACGGCCACGCGCGCACCGGCCGGCAGCTCCTCGAGACGCCGCGCGACCGCCGGCAGCGCCGTATCGTCGCCGATCAGCAGGTGCCAGTCGAAACCGGTCGGGATGACGAACGAACCGCGCGGACCGCCGATGCCGAGCCATTGGCCGACGCGTGCCTGTGCGGCCCACTGCGACGCGGGGCCCGGGTGGTTCAGCACGAATTCCAGATCGAGTTCGCAGGCGGCGCGGTCGAAGCGGCGCGGCGTGAAGTCGCGCGCGACCGGCTTCGGTTCGCCTTCCGGAAACTCGGGACCGTTCGCGCCGAGCGTCGGCAGCACGGGCCGTTCGGCGCCGGGCGGCGGGAAAAATACCTTCACGTGATCGTCGAACGACGCGGATTCGAAATCCGCGAGATCGGGGCCGCCGAGCGTGACGCGCAGCAGGTGCGGCGTCACGGCGTGCACGCGCAGGACCTGCAGCAAGCGGAACTTGAGGGGGTGGCGCACGCGGGTCACGGTGCGCTCGGATGGGTTCTGCATCAATCCGTTCTCCTGATGGTTTGACGGGGCGGCGCGGCTTACGCGCCGGTGTCGCCTTCGATTTCGGCCGTCGCGCGGCGCATGATGGCCGCGATGCGGCGCTGTTCGTCGGCGTCGGCGGCGCTCTTGTGCAGCAGCGCGCGCTTGAGCGCGAGGCGCGCCTCGACGAACTCCGGCAGCCAGCCTGCTTGCGCGTCGTCCTGTGTTTCGTTGCCCGCCGATTCCCCGGCGAACGCACGGCGCATGAACTCCATCTTGCGCGCGAGGTGCGTGAGGCGGGCGAACAGCGTGTCGACGCGTTCGCGCTGGGCGTCGAGATGGGTGCGGCCGGCGTCGGTCAGCGCATAGCGCTTGCGGTTGCCTTCCGCCTGCGACGCGACGAAGCCGACTTCTTCGAGATACGTGAGCGCCGGATACACCATGCCGGGGCTCGGGCTGTAGAAACCGTTCGAACGCGTGTCGAGCGCCTTGATCAGCTCGTAGCCGTGGCTCGGTTGCTCGGCGACCAGCGCAAGCAACAGCAGCTGGAGATCGTCGGAGCTGAACTGGCGGCCGCGCGGCATGCCGTCGTCGCCGAAATCGCCAAAGCCGCCGCGCCCGCCACGGCCACCGAACGGGCCGCCACCGAATGGATCGTGGCCGCGACGGTGGCGGCCGATCGCATGCCAGAGACCGGCGAACCAGTCAGGGCGAGCATGCGCACCATGACCGTCGCATCGGGCATGGCCGCGGGAGGGGTTGTGTCGCATGATCGAATCCTATGTGTCGTAAAACATATCTAAAGATATATATCGAAAGATAGGTCGTCAAGGGGATTTATTGGGGTGGGATGGTGGGGTGGGGGGCTGTAGGTTGGCAAAAAAGGTGGCCTTTTTTGCAGAATTTGAACAAAACTATTGTTTTTTTTATTCAATAGTTGTCAGTGCGCTTCCCAACGTTTTTGTCTGGTCGGGCCGACTAGTCAGGCTTAAAGTAAGAGCCAAAATGCCGCAGGGGGCTTGCGCGGCGACTTCGGGGGAATAAGAAGATGGGCTCTGCCAAGCAGGACTATGTTCTTTTTTTGCGCTGGCTCCACGATCCGCAGCAAGGTGTCAACGAGGCGGCGAAGCGCTTTGCCAATATGGTGTTGGCCAATTTCGACGAGATCGCGGCCACTGCCCGGCAACGGAATGCGCGATCGGCAGCTTTGGCCGGTTTGGCTCGCCGGTACCTTGCGGCGAGCCCCGCTGAACTTCCCGAGATTGATATGCCTGCAGCAGCCGAAGAATGGCCATGGCGGCGACTCAAGGAACTGACCGTCGGCCCCTTTAGAGGCTTCCGGCGCGAAGAGCAGTTCGATCTTCGCAGACGAGTGATCCTGTTCTATGGGCCAAACGGCAGCGGGAAGACCAGCCTTTGCGAGGCACTGGAACGTGGGCTATTGGGCTCGGTTGAAGAGGCGGAACTCAAGCGTATCGACGAGCGGCGATATCTCGCGAATATCCATACGCGCAGCTTTATTGAGCCGCGCCTCGTCGCGACGACCGCGAATGGCAATGACATTCCGGTGATTGCCGACGCCGACCGCTATCGATTCAGTTTTATCGAAAAAAACCGGATTGATGCCTTCTCCCGGATGGCCGCCCGCCCCCCGGCGCAGCGTACTGAACTCATCGCGGCGTTGTTTGGCATGGACAAGTTCAACGACTTTGTCGGCCATTTCAACGAGCAGATGGATGCTGAACTCGTCCTTCGAAGCGACAAACAGACGGCGTTGCGACTCAGACGTGAAGGCATCGCCCGTGACCAGGCGACGGCACGTGATGAAGCCCAGACGTTAGCCCGACATGATGAGGACGATGCAAGCTACGCGCAGGGCTATTTGGTGGGGACGACCTATGCGCGGTTAAAGGAAATCATCGGTACACCGCAGGCACCTGGGCGCTTGCAAGAACTCAATCACCTTCTGAATGCTGTTCCTGCAAGTATCATCGGGCTGACTCGCGAGACGTTGATGCTTGCCTATGAGGCGATCGATGCAATCGCCGCGGAGTTGCGTCAAACAAGCCAAGACTTGGCGCGAAGAAGCAGTCAAGTATCCTTCAAAGACCTGTATACAGCGGTCACTGCGCTGCAGGCTGGCGAAGGTGACCATTGTCCCGCATGTGATACGCCGCTTGATCGCGTCGTTCGCGACCCGTATGAAAAGGCGCGCATTGGTCTGGACGAACTTCGGGATCTGGCTGATTTGCAGGAGCGCCAAAGGACGAAGAGGGAAGCGCTGGTTGAGTCGTCACGGGAACTTCGAGAGCATTTGAATCAGATCTATCGCTACCTCGAGGGGCAGGATCGAACGCAGTCCGAGGTGGGGCAGTATCTTGGTCGCCTCCCAAGGCAACCAAACGGTGATACTTGGTGGACGGAGATCTATGGATCGAATGCGGCCGGCGAAGGCGTCGTTCCATCGCTGGAGCAGATCGCAGCCATCGTGGACGAGATGGAGCAGCGCGACGTGGCGGCGAGAGTGCAGATCGACGAGCGGGCCGCTCGTGTGCGGGAACGGGATGCGCTCCTTGAATGCCAACGCCATGTCGAAGCGCGCGAATTGCAGCGAAAGATCATCGTGGACGCCGCCTTAGAAGCGCGTACACGGGTCGAACAGTTTGAGCTGGCAAACTCTGCGCTGATCGCGGAGGCCGAGCAGGAGAGGCAGGACATCGATCGAGACCAGCCTATCAAGGCCGCCTACGACGATTTTATCCGCCAGCTACGCCACTTCCGTGACCAGTTGCCGGGCCTGTTGATTGCCGGCCTCAACGATCTGACGATGGAACTGTATAACGAGTTCAATCACCTCGATCACGACGATGACAAGCTCGCGGCCTTGTATCTCCCATTGACCAGTGAGCAACGAATCGAGATTGCCTTTCGAGGCGCGCCAGAACAGCGGGTTGATGCGCTGGTGGTCCTGAGCGAAGGGCATGTGCGCTGCCTAGGGCTGGCAATCCTACTGGCGAAAAGCATCAACATTGGCAGTCCGGTTGTGATCTTTGACGATGCGATCAACGCGATCGATCACGATCACCGCAATGGGATACGGCAGACCATCTTCGACGGAGATCGTTTCCTTGAGTCGCAGATTCTGGTCACGTGCCACAGTCATGAGTTCATCAAGGATATCCAGAACAGCATGCCGCGCGAACGGCGTACGGACTGCCAGGAATATCTGCTGATGTATCACGATGGAGATCATCATCCGCGTGTTCATCCGGACGTCGGTAGCGCCAACTACCTCCTGCGTGCGCAACAGGCGCTGGCTCGCTTCGACTCACGTGAGGCGCTTTCATACGCGCGCAAGGGGCTCGAAATGCTTGCGAAGAAGAGCTGGAAGTGGCTGAAATCCCATGACATGGGTGAGCTGACGCTATTGGTTGATGGACCAGGTAATGAGCCTACGTTGAGAGCCCTATGCGAAAGCCTGCGGAGGAAGCTGCGAGATACTCCGGTCTTCGTGCACCCGAGCAAGGAGCCGCTGCTCGGTGCGTTGGACGCGATCCTCGGTATCCCCTCGAATTTGATCTGGACGTACCTGAACAAGGGGACCCACGAGGAGGCCGATCGAGATGATTTTGATCGGGAGCAGGTGGCGTTGGTGATACGTAGTCTTGAGCAGATAGACGAACTGGAGCTGCGACCAAACCGCTGAACTGGCGGCGTCGGAATAAGGAAGCTTAGTTCAATCATTGTCGACCGATGTGTTGATGGGCACCCAAAACTGACCCAGTAGGTTCGACTCAGGGATCGGCAGGGTCGATGACGCGCTGGCACCCACGGCGATTGAGTGATCGCGCCGCCATCGTTTAGAGACGTCTGATCGACAGAGTATCGAGTGTCGGAAGCGGTCTTTTAATGTGTCGTGCCGGCGCGTCGAAAATCAATGTTAGTCACTCCGTTGGTCCTCGAAATTGATCTTTAGAAGCGAAGCGGAAAATCGGCGTGAAATAAGCTTTGCAAACGAGACTTGCGAACTGAAAAGGGAAGCTATGGAGCAACCGCGGGAAGAATCCAAAATTCTTGAGGACCTGACCATGCTAGCTACATCGCCGGGATACGTTCATGCGGTCGCACATATCTGCCATCGCGACAACGTCATTCACTTCCAAGGCAAGCTGAAGTCGTCCGACATGGAACGGCTCTTCAGTAGAGAGCGGTTGATTCGGACGGAATTGACGACGCTGATAGGCTTGATGGTCAAGAGTCCGTTGGATTTGTCTCTGCCGCCGCGCGAAGTGATCGAGGGGTACGTCAAGCGCACTGATTCCCTAATGCGGGAATTACATGATGCGATGTCGTTTAGTTGATGACAACGGGAATGAAGTCCAGCTTCCGCCGAGCATCAAAGAAGTCTTCCTATTCAGTCTTGTATCGGAGCACTATCCGGCGCTGGCCTTTCAGGCAAGCCAGTCGTTGAAATTCCAGACTACCGATATCATCCGACCTCCGTTTGTGATGGACGTGTTCCACTTGCTTTCGATGGACGAAGATTCGTGTAAGAACGTCCATCGCATACTAGAGACTGTCACGAGGGAATCGCAGCTCGACGGTAAGCGGCACGACGTCACGCTCGCATCGAGTGCGCCGCCTTGCGGGATTAGCTTCCATTGCAATCCGAAGCCATCTCCCGAAGCGATCGCAGTGCTGGAGACACACTGTGCCAAACGCAAGTACCAGCAACGTGCGGCGCAGTGGTTTGGTGTTTCTGTCAGCCCAGATGGGCAAGTCCAGTTCGGAGTCACATTGGACTTCCCATGGGAAGCCTCAGATGAAATGGAAAGACTTACAGCTGATATGAAGTCGGCATCTAATGTGCGCGATGCTCTGGCACAATATTCACGTGAAGTCAGCCGTCGGAAACTCGGTCGGAACGATCCGTGCCACTGCGGCAGTGGGCGCAAATACAAGAAGTGTTGCTTGAGCTAGTCAGCCATGCGCATCACCACGGACTGGCAGGGAGGATATGAAAATTTACCAATAGGATCCTGTTTGAGCACTCGCCAATAGTCGTGAGATTAAATCGATGCCGTCGCTGGTGTGTAAATAGTCAATTGGCCGATTCCCGCCGAGTGCTGGAACTGTGGAGTGTAACCAGTCGAGTAACCATGACCGCGCGTCAAAGCGCTTGGGATCCCCTGACTCTTGAACCATCTTTTCCACTTGCGCAACAAGCATCTCGACTAATGTCCCTTGTTCCTTTCAGTCTAAGCGGGGCTGCGATCTACGGGCGGGTATCAACTCGAGTGTGGACGGCCGGTCCGAGCACACTTGGTGACCAACTGACAAGGGTCTGAGTTTAGGCAAAAACTCGATGCGATTCAACGCTTTGTCGCAATCGGCTTTTTGCGAAAGCCGCCCTTTTTTCGATTTCCATCGCCGCGTCATGCGCCTTTTGAAAGCATCGAGTATTGTGATCCACTTTTTCGCCCATCTCGGTGAGGTGCAGGACTTGGCGAAAATTTCCCCAAAAAATATTCATCTGACCGTACATTTCGCTGCAAGCTTCAGAGGCTTCGGACGCATGAAAATCAACGATCATTCTGATTTCGTCGGCTTTCTCGCATAATGAAAAATATTTTACATTGAATTCGTCAACAGACATTGATGCGCTCCACATGATGTTGAGTCCAGTTATGGAGAATTCTCGAGCTATATGACTCAGGAGTTTATGTGCAGTGGCTAGTTGAATGGCTGCAGTTTCATTGGATTTCGTCAGCAGATCGATTCTGGATTTTTCCTTGGCAAGTGCGAGTTGAAATTGATTATTGATATCTAGGTTGATTGTTTGGGTTCGGCTCGTGATGAAAACGCCGACAAGGGCCAAAATGGCCCCGGCTACGCCGGCGAATGCAGTCAGATAAATAGGTTCCATTGTTTCTCAAAAAAAATCAAAATGTAGTTGCAGGGCACGAAAATCGTGATCGATGCGAAAGGACGTGTGCTATCCGCTTCGGTGCTTGCGCGCTGACGTTGAGAGGCGGTCATTTCGGTCCATGGGGGCTGCGCTTCCAGAGCGGAATAAAAGCGACCGCGATAATAACTAACGCCAAGATAAAATCGAAGGGCAATAGAGTTCCAACAGACGGTGGTGGGCCAATCAGATAGGATCGCAGGGTCGCCATACCAAGAATCGCCGCGATGAGTTCCAGTCCAGCTGGTTCCTGCGGTCGACGCCAGACGTATAAGACAGGCGTGGCCGAGATGGCAAGCAACGAAAAAACGAACCCGATATACCAGAAGCTTCGCTTGATGGTAAATCCACAGGAACGCATCCCAGAGGATTGATTGCTCTGACTTGTGAAGGTATCGAAGCGTGCTGGTGTCGCATCATCCACGCCGATGTCGCGTCGTGCGTCCCATCCAGACTCGCCATCGAAGCGAACACTTAGCTCCAACGGGACACTTGCGACTGGTTGTCCAGACTGCGTTTGCAGATTCAGTTGTGCCGATTTTATGCCGACCCAATATTGGTCGAAAGGGTAATTTCGAAGGGATCCGATGCCGACAGATCGTTCTTCGATATCCATCTGATAAACCGCGATCGAACCAAGCCTGGTTTCGACTGGAGGGGAAATGGATACCGGTAGCCCGGCAAAATGTATATTTCCGTCTTCTGACATCGCGGGAAGGCTGGCCCATCCTCTCAGCGACTCGGGGGCGGCTTTCGGCCACAGCCAGACCGGAACATACACCGAACCTTTCATACGGAATTTTCCACCCGATCCCCCCTCGATATGCAGATACACTTGTCCGATGCCTTCTGGAGATGAGCTCGCGCGACACTTGTCTCGTCCGTGTGTATCGAATACGTCGGTCGGGGCCCACAGTAGATATCCCGCGGCGGAAAAAATAAAGGATACTAGTGTGAAAATGGAAAAAATCTTCCCAAAATTTACTTTCATGTGGTCGGGATAATTGTGGAATTCGATGTTCCAAAATTTCTGCTGGGCGCTTCAATGTTATCTTCCCTGCCCCAAAATGCGATGTGGAGTCAGGGGCGAGCCGGCAATTCATCGCTTACTTTCTCCAGCGTTTCCTCCTCGCGATAGTGGAGCCTACAAGGATGGATGTGAAAAAATTCGCTTAAGCATTCGTCGAAATTATCGTACATCTGAGATCGATTTTAATCAATGCAATGTACGCTAATTTTTTCGGTGCGCCGTTGATTGTCGGTCGATCTAAATCGGCCTGGAGATTTGTGGTGGCGAATTTGAGCGGGAATTCTGGGTGCGGCGCGCTATAGATCTTCGTTTGTTGTGAATTAATATCGATATAAATGGAAGGTCCGTTGGCGACGTGACTATGTGTCCTGGTAAGCGCTGTCGACCGAGCGCGAGTTGCGCAGAAATATCAACGTATTCGGCGGCGGTTGCCAGAATCGATTGCTTGGTTTCGTGAGTGCGGACTTGAGGTGATTGGGACGACTCAAGCTGAATCGGGTGGTCCGCTATGAGAGGCTGCTTGGCTACCGTACCTTCGAGGTAGCCGTGCTTGGGGGAATCTTGAACGGCGCGCATGTTTGTTCGACGGTCGAAGGCTGCGCCATTGCTCGTAGTGCGGAGCTAGGGTCCACACATCGGATATGCACTCTCGCGCTATGTTGAGCGCAGCATCGTCGACCGATCGATCGACGATGAGGATCGAAAAAATTACCGCCTTATTCGACGTCAGCGGCGACAATCAGAAAGCGATCGCGGTTCTTCGCCTTGGTGATCCATTGAGGCGGCTTGCCGCGGCCGCTCCACGTAGCACCGGTCTTCGGATCTTGATACTTCGGAGCCGCAGGCGCACGCTTGCCAGCGACGCTCCCACGCTTTCGCCCGAAGATCTGCTCAGGCGTAATACCATATTCCGCCACTTGTTCCCGAATCGCCGCAACAATCGTTTCAAGTTCCGCGAGACGTGCAGCCTCTGCCTGTTTTGCCAACGCATCCGCCTGTGCTTTCAGTTCAAGGTAAGTTGCCATAGGCTTGGGGAGTTCGTTTAGTTAAAAAGCGAAGACTAGCCCCCAAACTTCATCGGGTCAATCCGATACGAAATCTCCCCAACGTTGAAGTGTGTCCACGGGTAAGCTAGCAGGCATCGTCGAAGGAATGCTACCGATGTGAGGAGTTGCATTGTCCGCCGATCAGTTGAAGCGCTTGCGCAAGGCGCTCTTGCCATACGGATTGAAGCTGCTCGATACGGAGTGGCTCGGCTGGCATGCGCGATATCGATTCCGCTGCCCAAAGGGCCATGAAGTGAGTCGATCGGGCTCTCATCTTTTCTATCACCTCGTGAACTGCCCTGCCTGTAGAGATGACGAAGCTTTGCAGCACCTTAAACACCTCGCGTGTCAGGCAGGTGGCCGATGTCTGTCGGACCGATATGTGGGGCGATCGGCACGCTATAGATTTGCTTGCCGTGAGGGGCATACCTTTGAAAAGTCTGTCGGTAGTTTGGAGAAAGGGGCATGGTGCGTACTGTGCGCGCATGCCAAACATTCGAAACGCATGGCCGCCCCCGACGGGATGCACCGAATGCGCAATGTCGCGCGTTCGCACGGCGGCAAATGCCTGACGAAAATCTACACAAAACTTTCAGACCGCTATCGTTTCCGGTGCGCGGAAGGTCATGAATGGGAGACAGTTGGTCTCGAGGTCACGCGCGGTGCATGGTGTCGCATCTGTTCGAACCAGCAGAAGGTCCACGCGTATCGCCTCAAGGATGGGATGACTCGCTTACGCGCGTGCGCCGCGAACCACGGCGGAAGCTGCCTTTCCCAAGTTTATGAAGGAAGTAAGGCAAACTATCAGTTTCGATGTAAGGCCGGTCACGAATGGGAAATGTTAGGTGCGCGGATCTTTCGTGGAGCATGGTGCACGGAGTGCCAGCATGAGGCGAAGCGATTTGGTATCGACCTCATGCGTCGGTTGGCGGCCGGTCACGGAGGGCGTTGCCTAACCAATTCCTACAGGAATACAACTACCCAACTGGAATGGGAGTGCGCACTAGGGCATCGCTGGTGGGCTTATCCAGGAGCAGTCGTTCGAGGTCATTGGTGCGCCACCTGCAGTCACAATGCGGCCAAACTCGGTATCGACCTGATGCGTACGATTGCGGCCGAGCGTGGAGGAATGTGTGTCTCCACAAGCTACGTGAATAGTTCGACAAAGCTGGAGTGGGAGTGCGCGCGGGGCCATCGCTGGCTAGCTACGCCCAATTCTATCCGGTGTGGCCACTGGTGCGCTCGCTGCTATTTCATCAGCATCACAACTACAGACAAGACGCGTCGAAAGCGGCGTCATGAGGTTGCCTAAACCGCCTGCGCCGATTTGATAGCCGGCGATGCGCTAAAATCCAGCGCAGACAGGCTGCGGTCAAACTCCGCGTGTCGAATGAAAGAAATCGAGAGGGCTCATGGTCAAGGCTATCCTAGGCATTGTGATGGGGATCGGTTTTCTCATAATCGCGGCCTTCGTCGCGTGGTCGACTCACGAATTTCTCCAGACGGCGATTGCCGTACCCGGGGAAGTTGTCAGCCTGAATGCAGGCGGGAGCCATCCCCAGGTCGAATTTGTCACCAAAGCAGGCCAGCGCGTCTCCTATCCGCAGGGAGGGATGATCTACGGTATGAAAGTCGGCGATAAGGTGACCGTGCTGTATCAGGAGGACGCGCCTCTGCGATCCGCCACGATCGATCGATTCGGCGCAGTTTGGAATTGGACGTTGATGGCACTGATCTTCGGCGTCGGCTTCATTCTCTTCTCGCTGATGAACCTGCCATCCAGAAAATAAACGACTTGAGAGGGCCACGTGTCAATTTTCAGGCATAGCGACTGGACATACAAAACTGGCGCAACTGGTGGTGTCAGTCTCGAACTTGCCGTTGCTTCGGGCGGCACGATCGTCCTGGCGGATCCTGGCGGTCAACTGTTCGACTTCTATTACGGCGGTCTTGGGATCGGATATGGCCTTGGACTCCGAATCCCGAAGATCAAGTTGCCTAGATTTTCGATACCTGAGATCAAGATTCCGAAGATCGCCGGGCACGAGGTCGGGGGCGCAGGTTCGCTCAAGTCCTTTGATAGCGCTGGCTTGATCTACATGTTGCCGGCGTTTGACGGCAAAGAGCTCTCCAAGTCGGATTTTCAAGGGGCTACCGTCTATCTCGACGGAGGCGTCGGCGTCGGGTACGGCAAGGCAGGCACGGCCATGCTTCTCGGTATCAATCCCGCACAACTTGCGCTCGGATTATCGAGCCCCGCAATGATGTGGCTGGCAGAGAACGCAATTGCTCATGCGCGGGCTGCCCTGGTGATGGGCGGGACGACTGTGGGCCTCATAGCTGGAGGCGGCGCAGGCATTTTGGTCGGTTACCTGCATTAACTAGATCAGCGGCCGTGTTCCGATTCGCGCCGGACAGCGTTGAAGTTCGCGCCCCGTCTGCGAGGAGCAAATAACCAGCTCGATGTAGCTGTTCATCACAGCATACGGGGCAAACAACCTGTCCAACATTCGTGCGAACAAGTGCAACGTGACGTCGCGCAACGCTGCTTCATCGAGAGAGACGACAATCTCAATACCGCGGACGAACGACGGGAACTCGCCATCGGGTGACATCCATCTGATCGCGGGGCGATGGTCCAGGTCGGTGATCGCATCAATGCTCCGTTGCGCGATGATGCTCGCACGCGGCGCGTGCAGTCTTAGAAAGTCTTTAAACGCCTTCAGCCCCGTTTGCGTCAGATCGAACGGGTGCAACGACATGCCCGCAAGGATCCGCCACAATGCGTCGTGGCCGCGCGGCAGAGTGCTCGGCAAGGTCGGGCGCGTAAGCAATCTAATGGGGCAGGCTAACGCCGCGCCCTCGTGCAGCAGGTCGCTGTCGCGCGCACCGATCGGCAACCGGGCGGGCAAATCACCATTGGTAGCCGTGACGTCGACGTCGACTTGCGGATGTTTCAGTTGGGCAGCACGGCCCTCCAGTTCGACGAGTGATAGCAGCAGTGGCGCGCGTGTTGTTCCAGTTGCCGCATACGGATCGCGAAACGCAGTCCAGTATGCAATCGCGGGATCAGGGGCGCGAGCATGGCTGAACGCCCGGTAAGGCAATACGTTCGTCCGTACGTGGCTACCGGTCGATGGCGAGCTCTTTTCTTGTTCAGCCTGCAAGCGATCGCCTAAATGAACGGCATCGATCGAGTACACGTCGAGCGGGGAGCCGGTTTCCAGCGGCTCCGGTGTGACGGGGTACGCCCTATCAGCGCTTGTCAACTGGATCGGAATCGCATCTCGCTTGAACAGATTGACCACCGGTGTGCAGTACAGGCGAAAGGATGAGGCATCGAGTTCAGTCAGTACCTGTGCTGCGGCGGATTCGGCTGATGTGTCGAGGATCGCGAGATGCAACGTCAGTCGCTTTGCCGCTGGCGTGCGTGCGGCCCGCCGCATTCGTCCTAGATCGATGTCAACAAAGTCGAATTTTTCGGGGAACGCAAACGACTCGATGAGCGTTTGGTATGCATCGGATGTAGTGGTCAATTCTTTCGGCAATAGGCATTCATTCTCGTCAAAACCCACCGATTCGATCGGTATCATAGATAATGCCGTCCACCGACCGCTCTGATCGACCTCAACAAATGCGGCGCCGGCACGTAGCAGCAAAGCATCGGTGAGCGCAGCGATGCGTGGCCGATCGCCAGACAGGTGAACGCGAACTGTACCGGACGGGATTGCCTCATCGAATATCCCAGTCGGTGTCGCACTGGCGAATTCGATCGAAAGTATGCCAGTGACATTCGACGGGAGTCGGACGGCCGCTGGGACGAGCGTAGCCGGAGCATAGCGCACCGAGTGAACTCGCAACGGGGACAACGTGACGTCATAGATAGTTTGAAACCGGTACGGCGCCGCGTTAGCATCGAGCAGCGTGCCACGTGGCATCGTGAACGGCGTTGTCAACTGACCGAAGAGATCCGACGGATCAAACTGCGCGATCGCGCACGAAGGCACGGTGCGAAGATACTGTGGATACAGCACCTCCAACAGCGATTCAGTGAATTCCGGATAGGCGTCCTCGAGCTTTGCATCGACGCGCGCGGCCAGCAATGCAAACGTCTGGATCATCCGGTCGACATGCAGATCGCCCTGCCCGTTTGCAATCCCGAGTCGGGCGCCGATCTTCGGATAGCGTCGTGCAAATTCCGTAACGCCACGGAGCAGTAAACCGACCTCGTATTCGTAGTGGGGCAACAGGTTATCCATTCACCTTCCCTACAACTCCGTCCCCATATATGAGGTACAAGAAACGCAAAACTTGATCTTTTCGGCGGCTAGCAGTTTAAAATCCACCGACGAATAATATCCTGCCATTCCGATGCGGGGTTCTGAGGGCGCCATGCAACTGTCAGATATTCCAAGTTTTTTTGGGCTACAGAGCAATCGGCTGTTCACCATCCAGACGCCTATGAAGGGTCGATCTGACTTGGTGCTTGTCGATTTCCACGGTACCGAAGGCTTATCTCAAAACTTCGAGTTCCACGTTCGGCTCGCCTCTCAAGACTCGAACATTGAACTGAAGAAGTTGATCGGTCAGCCTGTGACGATTACGTTACAGCTTACCGATGCGCTGGCGAGCTCGGAAGAACGGTATTTCAACGGCTACGTTGCCAACTTCACCCACCTCGACCACGACGGTAGCTTCACCGTCTACAGCGCGACCCTCGTGCCATGGCTTTGGATGCTCTCGCGCAGTCGCGACATCCGGATTTTTCAGGAAGAGAATACCGAAGCAATTCTTTCAAAAGTCTTTCGAGACTATGGAAAGATTGCGTCGTTCGAGTTCCGGTTGTCTAAGGCGACGAAGAATCGCAGCTACTGCACGCAGTACCGTGAAACCGACTTGGAATTTGTCGAGCGCCTCATGCAAGAAGATGGCCTGTTCTTCTTCTTCGAGCACGCGAAAGACGGTCACAAACTAGTCATCTCGGACAACTCGATTAGCGCGAAGCCGATTAGCGGCCGCAGTCCGATGCTGCAATACACAAAAGGCGAGGCGCTCGACAATCTGGCCGTCGTTACGTCGTTCCAGGCGAGCCGGCAACTGGAATCCAACAGTGTCGGGCTGAAGACGTTTGATTACAAAGCACCGCACGCCCGTCGGTTTGTTTCGGGCGGAACCGAAGTCAACCAAGGTGAAGTGCCGTCGTACGAAGTCTACGACTACCTGGGCGAACATGGGTTTGCGGACAGCGATCGCGGAGAAGCGTTGACGCGCTTCAGAACGCAGGCGCTTGCGGCACACAGCAAAGTCTTCATCGGAACGAGCACGAGCCGGCGGCTGACGCCATGCCAATACTTCGAACTCGACGATCACTACGACCACAGCAATGCCAAACAGGAGGATCGACAGTTTCTGCTGACGACGATCACCCACAGCGGAACGAACAACTATCAGGCCGGAGATGGCGCAGCGAACTACCAGTGCAGTTTCACCTGCATCCGCAAGAAGATTCCGTATCGGCCGGCGTTCACGATCGAGCGCCCATCGATCATCGGTCCGCAAACGGCCGTCGTAGTCGGTCCCGAAGGGGAAGAAATTTACACGGACAACCTGGGCCGCGTGAAGGTGCAATTCCATTGGGATCGGCTGGGCAAGCGCGATCAAGGCAGTTCATGCTGGGTACGCGTCGGGCAACCGTGGGCCGGTCGCGGATTTGGGATGATCCAGATCCCGCGGATAGGTGACGAGGTAGTCATAATTTTCCTCGACGGTAATCCGGATAGACCCCTGATCATCTCGAGCGTCTATAACTCCGCCAACCTGCCTCCATGGGGATTGCCTGCGAATGCTACACAGAGCGGGATTCTCACGCGCTCGACCAAAACAGGCAACGTCAACACGGCCAACGCCATTCGCTTCGAGGACAAGAAGGGTTCGGAGGAAGTCTGGTTGCACGCTGAGAAAGATCAGCGCCTCGAGGTCGAACACGACGAGTCGCATTGGGTTGGAAACGATCGAAAGAAGAACATCGATCACGATGAGACGGTGCATGTCGGCCATGACCGAACCGAGACGGTCGACAACAATGAGACCATCACGATCGGCGTGGATCGTACCGAACGCGTTGGCAGCAACGAGACACTGACGGTCGGCGGCAACCGGAACGAAACGATCGAGGGTTGGCAAAATCTCCTGATCGCACTTGCTTCGGCCGAGACGATCGGATTGGCCAAGGCGCTGACAATCGGCGCCGGTTATACCGTCACGGTTGCCGGAGCGATGAACACGGCAGTAGGTCTCGCTCAGGCAGAAGAAGTCGGTCTGTCGAAAAATACGGTTGTCGGCAAGACCTGGTCGATCAGCGCCGGGGATCGGCTCGAAATCAAGGTTGGCAAGGCGCGCATCACGCTCGAGAGCAACGGGAACATCTCGATCAGCGGGGCCACACTTTCCATCGATGGTTCGGGCCCGGTGAGAATCAGCGGAAATAACGTCGATATCAATTCATAGGGGGCCGAGATGGGAGTCGCAGAACATATTGCCGCACTGAGTGTTGCACCGCCGACCCAACGGACGGCTGAGCTGGTTCTCGGAACCATAGCCAAGGTCGATTCGAATCATGGTGTCTGGGTCGACTACCCCGATAACCCGTACCAAGCGCCGCTTGCCGCGATTTGCGCCACGAGTGTCGTTGCGGCAGACGTCGGGCGCGAAGTGGTATTGGCATTCGTGCAGGGTGACCCGGCGCAACCTATCCTCATGGGCCTTCTGCGCCGGCACGGAACAAGAAATCAAGCCGAGGCTGGGGCCCCCGTTCACGCCATCACGCCGGCTATTTCTGCGACCACGGAAGCATCGCACGTATGCGTTGAAGCGGCCGAAGCGATGACGCTGAAGTGCGGCCAGGCAAGTCTCACGTTGAACAAGGACGGACGCGTCATCGTTCGCGGGACGAATGTAGCGACCTATGCTGAAGGTACGCTCCGGTTGCGTGGATCGGTTGTCGAGCTGAACTGAAATCGACATGTTGCAACTGCAAAATGTGACGCCGTTCGCTGCTGAACGAGCAGTGCAGTTCGACCGACATGGTGGGCACCTGTGGGTCGTGGTTGTCAAGGCAACGTATGATCTGCACGCTGACGGTACGCTGTCGCTATCGAAGCAGCAAGAGCCAGTGAAAACGCATCCGGAGTATTTCGGAGAGCCGGGGCACTCGACCCTGAGGCGAGACGCCGAAATCGTGTTCGCGCATCCGGGGAGCGCCATCATGGTCAACGGTTCGGCATACGCACCCGAAGATGAACCGTTGCGTGAGCTCGATGTCGGCATTTCGATCGGATCGATACATCGAGTCATCAGGGTGTTCGGCTCGCGTCGTTGGGATTCTGGGTTATTCGGACTGCGTATGACGGATCCCGAATTGTTTTCACGCTGGCCGTTACGGTACGAATTCGCCTACGGCGGAACGAGTTCGCGGCAAAAGGACGGATTCTCCGACAATCCGCTGGGCATGGGATTCTTTGTGGACCGGGACGACGCGCGCGACGGCAAGCTGCCCCATATCGAGGATCCGCGCCATCTGATCAAATCGTGGAAAGATCGACCTGCGCCGGCCGGGATGAATGCGATACCGCCGCTGTGGCCGGCGCGTGCACGCTTCAGCGGTACAACTGATGAACAGTGGATCACGACGCGCGCACCGCTGGTTCCGGACGATTTCGATGTCGCATTCTTCAACTCGGCCTCGCCGGGCATGGCGACCGCAGTTCCGTTGAGAGGCGGCGAACGTGTCGTGCTTGCCCACCTGACGCCGTCGGCGAAAATGACATTTCGGCTGCCTCGCGTGCATTTCAACCTGTTGACGACAATAGGCGGCCGGACGATTCGTCAACACGCACAACTGGATCGCGTGATAGTCGAGCCGGACGACAGTCGATTGGTGATGGTATGGCGCAGCGTCCTGGCATGCGGGCGTGATGCTCGTCGTGTACAGGTCACGTATGTCGATACCAAGCGGGATCTGCATACCGGGAGGTTCTATGGGGTTTGATAGCCCGATCGTGGTGAGCGGATTCGGTGCGTGTACGTCGGTGGGCTTGTCCGCTGCCGAATCTTGCAACGCCGTACTGTCGAGCGTGTCGCGCATCGCGCGACACAAACGCCACCCGTATGCCCGCAGGGGCGGCGCCATTGCGCTCGCGAAGCTCGATTGTCTGAGTGAGGATGCGGCCTGTGTTTCGCGAATGACGGAGCTGGCTCGCCGGGCGCTGGACGATTTATTGGCCCGTCATGGGCACATTCTGGACGCATCGGCCGGGATGCCGGCAAGGCCCATTCCGGTGCTGCTTTCGCTCCCGCCCGAGCGTCCCGGTTTGCCGCACGCGGATATCGCGTCCGTCGCTGGGGAAATCTGCAAATCGATACCGCAATTTTCACGTAGCGGGAGTCGATTTTTTTGCAGCGGTCATACAGGTTTTATCGCGGGTCTGGCCAGGTCGGTCGACATCTTGAAGGCTGGAGAGGCGGATTTTTGCATCGTTGGCGGGGTCGACTCGCCGCTCGATATGAATTATCTGCACTGGCTCGACGATACCGACCGACTCAAGCACCAGGACAATCCGTTCGGCATGGTTCCAGGTGAGGGGGCGGCTTTTGCTCTTCTGCGCGCGGACGTGGGGCGAGCGTCAGTGGAGAACACGACGCGTGTCGTATTGCGCGCCGTTGGTCTCGCTACGGAAACCATGCCGTGGTATGCCGATCAGGCGTCGCGCGGCGACGGACTGACGGCCGCAATCTCGCAGTGCTTGTCAACCGACATCCAGGTGGACAATTGCTATGGCGATTTGACTGGCGAGACCTGGCGCAGTGCCGAATGGGATTTCGCGTTTCTGCGTAACGGCCGCCAGTTTGCGCACCCGCTCGATATCAGCCACCCGGCGGAGATTTGGGGCGATACGGGGGCGGCGTCTGCTGCAATGCTGTGTATGTTGGCGCACGATGAGCTCACGGATATCGTGATGCCGCGACGGCGTTCGCTGGTTTTTTCCGCATCGGATACCAGGCTGTCTCGCGCAGCCTGCCTGCTTGAGCGTATGGGTTCTCATGAGGGGGAGGCACCGTGGCATCTACAGTGATCGTCAACAAGCTGACCAATGTTCATTCGAAAAGCGGGGGAATCGCTACCTGCGCGGCGCCGGACTTTTGCAAGACGCCGGGCGCCGGTGTAGTGCCTTATACGAATGTTGCGTTTTCGCGCGATCTGGTGAATGGATCGAAGACCGTTCGTACGAATGGCGTTCCCGCTGCGCTGAAGGAGTCGGAGTTCAAGCCCAGTTTTGGCGACGAGCCTGGTGTGGGAGGCGGCGTCGTGTCGGGCGTCAATCGCGGATGGGCAAAATTTACGAACTATAGCTACGACGTCAAGATCGAAGGGCGCAACGTCGCGAGGCTTTCCGATCCCATGATGATGAATGGCAATAACCCGAATACCAATACGCCGGCCGAGGTCCAGTCGAATCTGCTCGACCAGGGCGGAATTCTATGCCGCATTTTTTGCTGGTGCGATGCGGGGAATGATGGTGGCGACTTCGTCAAGATCAAGCAAGTGCCGACGGGCGGGATAACCGCCTGATGCAGGAGAATTTCATATGCCAAAGATGTCGGATAAGGAAAAATGCTTCCAGGAAGCATGGGACAAGTACAAGGACGCAACCGGCAACAAGGACATGGATATCGAGTCCCAGAAGCCTTGGGGGCAACGCCCCGATGGCAGCTGGAACAGCAAGTATTCCAGCTGGCAGCACCTGCTCAACAGTTTCATGAAAGGGGCGACCGAACAGATGCGCTTCCCGGACCTCACGGTAACCAACGGCGGAAAAACGAGTGTGCTCGATCTGAAGTTCACGCGCTCCGATGGAACCGTGGATACCTGGCGAACGAACCCAGGTGCAGGCAATGGTAATTTGCAGCGTCAGGACTACAACACGATCAACGAGCAGCAGAACGGCGGGCGTAATCCATACTCCAATGAGGACCCGAGCCTGGACCCGGAGAAATGCGGGTGTGGGAAGGGTACGAAGGTCCAACAAGAAGAGGTCGTGAAAGAGGTTCCGGCGATGGGGATGTATGGCATGCCTCTTTTGGAATCTCCCAATGGGTTGCCATCTTTTGGCTTGGGCGGAGCTGGGGCTGGGGGTATGGTTCCCGAATTCGTCATTCCGTGAGGAGCGTGATGCAAGACGCAATGAATCTTGGCTTCGAAAGCGCCGATGTCGCTTTGATCAGTCCGTGCCTGTTGTTCGAGTGGGCGATGGAGTTCGACGAAGGTACTGAAATCTTCGATTTCTACAGGCGCGCGCGGGAAGCATTGGGCGATCGCCTGACGCACTACAACACCGGCGACGGACGCTGGAAACCCATTAACAAGCGGGCGGAAAGTCTCGTCAAGACCTGGTGCGAAAACCCCGTCCCTTTTCCGAAGAAATTCTATTGCTTGATGGAAAATGGCGCCGATGCGGGGGCGACGGCCAGTAGCCTGCGAATCGACTTCGCCCATCGTCCGTATGTCGAACCGTCGGCTGACGAACTCAAGCAATGGCGTGCGACCGAGCGGCGGTCGCTCCCGATGCACACGATCCTCAATTTGACGTTGCCGCTCGACCATCCGCTGGTGACCGGCAATCGTGTCGCAGACTGGCTGTGCGAATTCGATATCGTTGCGAACAGACGCTTTATTTCGGGATCCTGTGGATTTGGACTCAACTTTCCCATCAATTTTCCATCTCCCGATCTGGATACGGAAACCCGCAATCGGGTAGCCGCGTTGATGCAGCGATATCCTGGGTTCGATGTCGCGAGCGTCATGGTCGGCGTTGGCAACAAGTTGCGGCAGCGCGACCCCGAGTTCACGGAGCGGCATCAGGCAGCCATTGCGCGTCCCTATCTGAAACGGGCGAACTGGTTGACCTTCCTGAGCGAGAATCAGGTCGACTGGATCGGCGGCATTTCCGGGATCGAGGAACACATTGCCGGAACAGCGGTGCGTTTGCGCCGGCTCAAACATGGTGTGTGCCTGCAGGCCACGCCGGAGCCGCAGCTCGGAGACGCCTCTCGCGACGATTACGTTGCTGTATACGGTCCTGTGGCAAAACTGGTGCGGCCGGTCAGGCTCGATTCGGTGGATGGCGGCCTGCTGCCGTGGGAGTTTCGGCAGCACGGGGTGCAGGAATGGCTCGATGTCTTCGATCGATCGAATCATTGACGAGGTATGCGTGATGCGAGTCGATATCACGGGACGCGGCATGGGCGTCGCCTATCTCGAAAAAAATGCAGAAGGGACCTCGCTCGAGACTTCCGATCTGGTCATGTCCGATCCGTTGCCGTTATTTGCCGGGTACATCGATCTTGGCTTTTATGTGAGCGACGCTCGCGAGCATCGCCGAGCATCGGCGAAGGTCGTGTCGTCGACGTGGGATCCAGCGAGCGAAACGCAACGTTGGCGCGTTGCCACGGATCATCTGCCGGCATGGCAGTGGCGGGTCGCGACCAATCTACTGTCGGCGATGGGCATTCGCTCCAGCATCGTGCACATTGAAGAACCTGACGCGAATGAGGTCGAGCGGGAGCTTGTCGTGGATCAGGGGGAATGGCCTCGCCCCCCGGTTGATGCGCCATTTGCGTTCGTGCAGAAGCTCGACGGGCGTGATTCGATTCGCGGGTGTGAAGTACAAATCGAGTTCGATCAGCCCCTCACCAAAGAGGCCGCAACCCCGATATGTGCCGCGATCGAGACATGGGCGAACGTTGTCGCCCGGAGCGGCTTCGCTCCGCCGGGCGTCGATCCCGCGAACGCGGGAACGTTCGCGAGCGGCACCTATCAGTATGATTCGCATACGATTGCTTCGAGTTTCGACTACGTATTCAGAGTCGATCCGGCGTGTTTCGATGCACTCGTCGGCTATTTGTCGAGAATTCATCGCGACGGGCGAAAAATCCGTCGACTGACGGTAACCTGATGCCATGTCGGATAGCAACGAACTGTTTTCCGAGCGTTTCTGTACGGAACACCTCGAGGAAATCGTGCATCTGGACCGCGTCCGTGAGCGGGCTTCGCTCTTGTCCGATTTTACGCTCGACGATTTCGTTCGAATGGACAGGCGCCTGCTCGGTCACTTGAGAGGTCTGACATTGCGCGAAGCGACCGCGTGGCGATGCATCAGAAATTGCATCGACACTCAAGGGGCCACGCCGGGGATATTGTTTGCAGCGGGTATCGTTGCGTTCGCAGGAGGCGATCGGGGGCGGCTCGAAGAATATCGGACATGGTTGGACGATCAGGTGCCGCGCTATCCATTGATGGAAAAAATCGCAAAATGGATCGGGCCTGCCTGGTATCGGATCGGTGAATTCAGGCTCGCCGGGCTCGATAACGATTTCGACGTCATATGCCGACTGAACGCCGCAGCAACGCCCGAAGAGGCTGATGCCGTCATTGCTGCCACGCCGCGGGATTCGGCATCGGCGGTCGTGACCGCGATTGCCAATACGGTTCGCCAGTTCGGATTGAAGCGCTTTGCGGGCGACATGACGATTCTGCTTGAGCATCAAGACCGTGCAGTCAGGTCCGCGGCGTTCATGGCGCTGCTCCGGCTCGAGGGCGCGGCCGCACTCGACCGGCTTTGGCGGGCTCAGTGGACGGATCTGGATTGCCCCGAACTCTTTTATCGCGCCATGACCGTTTTGCCTCCGTCCGTCGTTCCGGAATGGATCGAACGACTGGAAAATCAGGGGCAGCGCCGCGAGGCGCTTGTCTGTGCTGCATTTTCCGGATTGTCGGCTCAGATTCCTTACCTGTCCGGCAAAATCGACGCTCCTCAATTGTCGACGTTGGCAAAACTGTGCCACGTTGCCGTTGTGGGATATCTACCTGCGGAGCGCGTGTCCGGTTCGGGGCGGATCGGAAAAGACGATTCGAGCGTTGAATTTGCCCCCCTCGATCAACCGGAAATGTTCTTTTTCCACGAGGGGAACCATCGAAACGCGCAGGATGGCGCGGAATTACAAATTGAGAATGCGCCATCGGGTAGTCGCGTCATCGCTGGTCAAGCGATAACGATACAGCATGCTATTTCGATATTTCAAAAAGGGGTGCAGCTTCAGCGCGTCATCGCTGGATATTGGCTTGAGAGTCTGGAGGGAGGGGGCCGTCTTGACCCCACAGCTCCGGGCTTTTTTCAGGTCCAAGAACTTTCGGCGACGACCCTCAGATTTGCATAAGCGGCCACTTCGCCCTTCTATCGGAGACTAGCTCCTTGCTGCTTCATCGCTCAGGTCAACATAAAATCGCCCTTCCTCAAGTTCGAGGACATAAAGATAGATATCCCTCGGTGTGGCAGCCCCGCACCAGTTAATTGGTGCGGCTCCGAATTTCCCCTTCTTGCTACCAGAACCGGCGAGATCCCTGAACTCCCGTGCAGTCTCATCGGAAATTTCGGTACCTATGACCGCCTTCTTCCATCCCGCCACCGGCTTCACCCCGAGCAACTCCAACTGTCGGCGCGTATAGCCCCTACCCGCACTCGCCCCGGCTACTAGCAATTCTTCCGTGATCAGCATATGGTTTCAGTCGTTCGTGTTGAATTTCTGCGGCAAAAGCACGTCCTATGCACAATACAATATGAAGAAAAAGATCGGGGAAAGTGATGCACATTGAGACCGTTTGGATCCGAAACTTCCGGCGCATTAAAGACGTCCGCACAGATCTGGCACCAGATAATTCTATCTTGGACGGGTCCAACAATAGTGCCAAATCTTCAGCCGGACATGCGATCCGGCTTTTCACTGCAGCGTCGAAAGACAGATTTTCGCTGCATGACTTCAGTTCTGATTGTTGGGACGACATAAATGCCTTTGTTGACATGACTCCGCATCCCCTTAGCGTGCAGAACAGCGAGGCCATCTCGGCCGCTATTTTCGACAGCGAACGAATTATTGAAAAGCCAATAAAGGATGGCGAGGCACGTTCGTACCCGGCCCGAGGTCTGATGGGCCGGTTCCATGATTTCGGAATGGAAACGATCAAGGGCAGCGCAGATGCCATGGCGAACCGGCTGGTCGGCAACGTTGCTCTAAAGCGGCTGAGCATCGAAAGTCTTACGGCAAGCGATTTTGCGATTCTCTCTGGCGCATTTGGTCCGTCCAAAGAACTGGACCGGATCGGAGACGGGATCCATAAAGACAGTTAGAAGTGCACTGGCTCGGCGAAGCCCCGGTGAATCACGAGGCAACACTAATACTTCAAAACGGAAATCACAGCAGAGCGGACTTGGACGAAAACGGACATGAATGGCGCATCGATGAACGTTGTGGCAAAAAATCGGGAACTCCTAAGAAACTTGTTTCCTTCAGTGTTTACCGAAACTCTCGACCCTGAAGGGAACGCCGTAGAGAGTATAAATTTCGAACGTCTCAAGGCGGAGATCGGCGTGTTCTCCGATTTATTTGAGGCGCGCAGGGAGCGCTATGGCTTGGACTGGCCCGGAAAAAAGGAAGCGCTCAGACTCATCCAGCAGCCGACTTACGCCGCGTTGCGCCCCAAAGTTGCAGAATCCGTCAGCTGGGAGACGACGAAAAATCTCTTCGTCGAAGGCGACAACCTCGAGGTCCTCAAGCTGCTCCAGAAGGCGTACTACGGGAAGGTCCGGCTAGTCCATATCGATCCTCCCTACAACACCGATGGAGACTTCATCTACCCGGACAACTTCACTGAAAACCTCCAGACCTATCTCGAATACACGGGTCAAGTCGACGGAAGCGGGAAAAAATTCAGCACCGTCACGGAAGAAGACGGGCGGTACCACAGCCGCTGGCTCAACATGATGTGGCCTCGCCTCTACCTAGCCAGAAACCTCCTAGCCGACGATGGCGTAATACTTATCCATATCGATGAACACGAGTCTGAAAACCTTCGGCTCGTGATGAGCGAAATATTCGGGGCGGAAAACGACCTCGGGGAAATTATCTGGGACAAGAAGAATCCGAAAGGTGATTCCACAAAGGTCGCCAGCCAGCACGAAACGATCGTGGCCTTCGCCAAGAACGCTGCATATCTCAAGGAGGCCCGCGAGATAAAGCGCCCGAAGGTCAACGCCGAAAAGATGATCTCCAAGGCAGCACAGCTCGTTCGCAAGATAGGACGCGTCAGTATCCCTACCGACCTCGAGGAAGCCGCCGAAAAGTACAGGCTCGAGATCGACACAAAGAAATTCGCTAAGACCTACACACTCGATGACGCGCGCACAGACTACCGAGAATGGCTATCCACGCAGGACGTTTCTGGAGGGGAGGCGGCATACAAGTATATCGACGACGATGGCGAAATCTACCGGACAGTGTCCATGGCATGGCCGAACAAGAAAATGGCCCCAGACGAGTACTTTCAACCGCTCATTCACCCGTTCACAAAAAAACCTTGCCCGGTCCCTGACCGCGGATGGAGGAACCCTCCCGCCACCATGAAAGAACTCCTCAAGGCGGGGCGAATCATTTTCGGCGAAGATGAAGCGAAACAACCTGAACGGAAGTACCTGCTAAAGGAGAACATGGATGAGAACGTGCCGTCTGTGCTCCCCTTTGGTGGAAGCGACGACGCGCTCCTCAAGAAACTGGGAATCCCGTTTGACAACCCCAAGCCCGTCGACTTCGTGAAATCGATAATCTCTCAATTTTCCGGCGGATCCGGGATCGTGTTGGACTTTTTCGCCGGTTCGGCTACCGTAGGGCACGCCTGCATGCAACTTCAGGCGGATGGGGCGGACATCGAGTTCGTGCTCGTCCAACTTCCCGAAAAACTCGACCCGAAAAGGAGTGAGCATAAACTTGGTGTCCAGTTCTGCAAGAGACTTGGCGTTCCTGAAAACATCGCTGAAATCGCGAAGGAGCGCCTGCGCCGCGCATCGAACGCGATCTCGAAGGAAAAAGATTGCGAGGCCCCGGGTTTCCGTTCGTTCTCGCTAGGCCCGTCTGCATTCCGACGCTGGCAGAGGCTTTCTGTAGAGTCAACCGAGCAGCAAATCACCGAGCAACTCGAGCTCCACGTCGAGCACGTCGCCCCCTCTGCTTCTGACGAAGACCTCTTATTCGAAGTCCTCATCAAAGCCGGATTCTCACCTATAGAGAAAGTCGACACATCCGAAATGGCCGGACTCCCCGTATACTCCGTCGCAGAGGGTACCCTCCTCATCTGCCTCGCTCAAAGGATTACGCGAGAACTCGTCAATGCCGTCGCCAAGGCGGAGCCCTTGCAGTTCGTCTGTCTGGACACAGCTTTCTCTGGCAACGACCAGCTCAAGGCCAACGCTATGCACACCTTCGCCGCTCGCAAGCAGGGTCACGAGAAAACCTCCCGGACGGTGTTCAGAACAGTCTGATAACAACCAAGACCGTCAGATGAAACTCAAATTTGATTCACAACTGGAATATCAGCACGAAGCCGTAAGCGCAGTCACCGACCTGTTCGAAGGGCTGCCAGACAGCCGCGAAGCCTACTCCGTCGACTTGGGTGCAGAAAAGGTGCTTGGGGTAGAACACACCGAACTTGGGATCGGAAACCTCCTCATGCTTTCGGAAGAACGGCTTCTAGGCAATCTCCATTCCATCCAGGGCCGGAACAACGTCACGAAATCCAGGACTCTCGTGGAGGAAGACGGGTCGTATGCCTTTCCGAATTTTTCCGTCGAAATGGAAACCGGTACGGGGAAGACCTACGTCTACCTTAGAACGATCTTCGAACTGAACCGTCTCTACGGGCTCCGAAAATTCATTGTCATAGTGCCGTCGGTGGCCATCCGCGAAGGAGTGACGAGCTCGATCAAACTAATGCGCGACCATTTCCGCGGACTTTACGACAACATCGCGTTCGACAGCTTCGTGTACAACTCGAGAGATCTTAGCCGCGTCCGCCAGTTCGCGACGAACAATGAAATCCAGATCATGGTCATCAACATTCAGGCATTCCAAAAGGATGTTGGCGACGATACCGACTATTCAAAGCTTTCCGACAAACAGCGGAAAAAACTCAATGTCATCCATCAGGAGCGCGATCAGATGTCCGGTCGCAGGCCGATTGACTTCATCCGCGCCACGAACCCGGTGATCATAATCGACGAACCGCAGAGCGTGGACACCACCGAGAAGTCGCAGCGCGCCATCCGCAGCCTGAACCCGCTGCTCTGCTTCCGGTACTCGGCAACGCACACGAATCCGTACAACCTTCTTTATAAGCTCGACCCCATTCGCGCTTATGATCTACGGCTCGTGAAGCAGATCGAAGTTGTCGACGCGAGCTCCGTGCAGGACTTCAACCGGACGATGGTCCGCATCGATTGGATCGGCTGGTCTGGCAAATCTAAGCACCCCCAGGCCAAGGCTACGATCTTCGAGGATACTCCAAATGGTCCGAGGGAGAAGCAGGTTACGCTAAAGCACGGTGCCGACCTCGCCCAGTTCACGAACCGTCCTGATTACGAGGGTTACCAGGTAACGCGGATCGAAGCCGAGCCTGACGACACAGCGTATGTCGAGTTCGGAAACGGAGAGATCGTCGAAGTGACCGAGGAAACCGGCGGTATGGCCGACGAACGGATGAGGAACCAGATCCGGCAGACGGTGGAGGAGCATTTCGCCAAAGAGAAGAAGTTCAGGACGCGAGGAATAAAAGTTCTCTCTCTCTTTTTCGTCGATCATGTATCGAGCTACCGCCAATATGGCGAAGACGGATCCAGAAGTAACGGCAAGGTCGCAGCATGGTTCGAGGAAATTTTCACCGAGGTGTCCCAGAAACCGATTTACCGCGGGGTGCTCCCCTACTCCGCAAAACAGGTCCACGATGGCTACTTTTCGGCCGATCGGAAAAAGGGGAAGATTATCGAGCTCGTCGACACCAGCGGAAGCACCGCAAAGGACGACGAAACCTACGAGCTGATCATGAAGGACAAGGAACGGCTCCTCGATCCTGAGGAACCCCTCCGTTTCATTTTCAGCCACTCGGCCCTCAAGGAAGGTTGGGACAATCCGAACGTCTTCCAGATTTGCACACTCCGTGAAATGGGCACTGAAAACGAGCGCAGACAGACCCTCGGTCGCGGGCTTCGCCTGCCAGTGGACAAAGATGGAGACCGAATCTTCGACGAACAGGTCAACCGCTTAACCGTTATAGCGAACGAAACGTTTCAGGACTATGCGCGCGGACTCCAATCCGACATCGAGAAAGCGATTGACCCGAGCGGTGGTTTCAAGTTCGGGCGGCTAACCCATCTGGCCTTCACCTGCTTACTCAACCGGGACAAGTCCGCCTACCTGACACCGGAAGAATCCGAAGCACTCTGGAACCATCTCGCAGCCAAAGGACTCATCGACCAACGCGGCGACTTCACCTCGGCTTTCAGGCCTAGTGCGGAAGGATTCACTCTCGAGCTCCCAGAGGCCTTCGAGGGGATGGATCAGGAGGTGACGGAGCACATGAAACGGCTCATACCGCGTGAATTCGTAAAGGACGCTAGGAACCGAGCACAGATGCGGTACAACAAGCGGGTCGAGCTCAACCCGGAATTTTGCGCAATCTGGGATCGCATCTCCCAGAAGACCCAGTTCTCCCTCGAATTCCGGACAGAAGACCTCATCGCCCGCGCTACAGATAAACTTTCAAAGATGCCGCCTGTTGAGGCCGTGAGGATTGAAGTGACTAAGAGGACAGTAGAAGTCACGAACGCAGGCGTCGTAGAGGGCCGCATCGTTGGGACCCGATCATATGTCGTGAGCAATGGGCAGCCGCTTCCCGACATCTTAGCGTTTCTCCAGCGGGAAACCGAGCTGACGCGTGCCACATTGGCCAAGATCCTGAAAGGTTCGGAAAGGCTCAAAGACTTCGGGAAGAATCCCCAGGCGTTCATGACCGAATGCGCGAAACTCATTAACCGGTCGCTCCACGAGCTCATCATCGAGGGCATCAAGTACGAACCGATCGCTGGACAGTTCTACGAAATGCGGTTGTTCGAAGACTCCGAAGTCGAAGAATACCTCGACCGGCTCTACGCGGTGAAGGAAAAGACTGCGGCGTTAGACGACGGGACCACGGTCGCGCGAACGCCGTACGACTGGGTTCAGTGCGACTCCGACGTCGAGCGCGACGTCGCCGAACGGCTCGACTGCGACCCGAACGTAAAATTCTTCTGCAAGCTCCCAAAGGGATTCAAGGTCCCAACACCTCTAGGGAACTACACACCCGACTGGGCTATCGTGCTACAGGATGACGGGGCCCTCTACTTAGTACGCGAAACCAAGAGCACGCTCGACCGCGACGAGCGGAGGAGTGCAGAAAACCATAAGGTCGATTGCGGTAAGGCCCACTTCAAGTCCCTCGGCGTCGACTTCAGGGATGCGACCAACATTCACGAGGTCCTCGAACACAGCACTTACCCCGTCCAACGGCCAACAACCTCTCTGCTCTAATCAAGCCGTTCCAGAAATCCGGTTTAAGTCTTGAAAAGGCGCACCGTCTTGTCCTTTGCGCCGTGTTCATTCCACGGGAGCTCCAGCCATGACGTACTACCAATCAAATGCGGTCTACAAAGCTCTCGAACAATCCACTAACCATCCGTTCGCATGGGTTTCCGGAAATGCGTGGATGCTTGTGTATGGTGACGATTCGGCGGAACCGCGGTTAATGGTCCTAGCCCATGGAAGGTCGTGGAAGCCAGAACCGACGGCAATGCGGACATTCGAAATGATAGCTGCAGCGGCAGGACTGCCGGTGGTTCGGATCGCGTTCGACGACGCAGCCGATTCGGTTAACGACGTGCACTACGCAAACGGCCTCGCCGACTTAGGAACTACGATCTCCCTCGCCGACCTGAAAGCAAAATTCCAGGGGTTCGGCCTCCCGGTAATAGGCGGAGCATGCGGGAAGAGCGTTAACGATGCCACGAGCAGCGCGTACCACAATTGGCAACGCGACAATCTTGGCGCGATCAAGGTCACCGACGTCGATCTCGTAAGGATCGATATCGCCGGGATGCCATGCGAAATAGTGGAGCTCAAGCGCTCGTACTACGCGTTGGACAAATGGCAGCCGTTCCCCAACGACTTCGTAAACTTCAACGTCCTTCGTGCTGTCGCCGGAAGGGCGGGGCTGCGGTTCACTATCGCATACAACGTTCGACAGAAAACTCCGTTTCGGGACGACGCGTCGCTGCTGTCGCTCTTCGACTACCCGATGCCGAACAGCCCCAAATTCCTCGGGCATTTCCCATTTTGGGATTTCGCGGCGGGGAAATACTGACGAGTCAGGTAATGCAAGGGGCTGCGGGTGAGCTGACCTGCCTGACTTCTTCGGGCCATTTCAATCTTGGAGAACGGCCTCGATTGCTTCAGTTGAACAATATCGCTGCTTGAACTCGTTGGGCGTCAGGTAGGCCAGACTCGAATGTGGCCGAACAGCATTGCATTGTAGTGACGCCGCCATTGGTCGATCACAACTTTCGCTTCCGTGCGGGTGCGAAACCATTCGAGGCTCAGGCATTCGTCACGGAACTTGCCGTTGAAGCTCTCATCCGCGCCGTTCTGCCAAGGTTTGCCGGGATCGCTGAGCGCCATGTCCATGCCATTCTGTGCCGCCCACTTCAGGATGGCGCGTGACACGAATTCCGGCCCGTTGTCCGAGCGCAGATAGCGCGGTGCGCCGTGCAGGCTAATCAGCTGTGACAGAACCTCGATGACTCGCCCCGAGCGTATTGAACCGGCCACATCGATGGCCAGGCATTCACGCGTGTACTCATCGATCACCGTCAGACACTTTAACTGCTGGCCGTTGAACCCAATGATGGACCCATCGTCCTTACGCTCTTGATCGCGGTTCGCGAAAGGCCGCGCAAGCCCGTTTCCTCCTCGCGGTTGCTGGCTCGGAGGACCGGGAGAGAGACGGGATGCAACGTCGAGCCGCACAGTGTGTGACGCAATTCGGGCTACGCGGAGTACGTCGCGCGCTCCTTTGAGGCCCTTGCGACGTCGGGGTCCTCAACCGTTTCAACCATCGCGATGTGTTCATCGAGGTAGTCCTGCGGGAGGCCATGTTCCCGGGCGCCAGCCAAGACATGATTCTTATACCAACTGTAAGGCCGGAGGCTTTCGTCGATGGCGTCGTTCGAGGCGATATATGTCAGGACCTTCCGCCTGCGGCCCTTGTCATTGACGACCGTCACTATGGCGGCGTCATAACCCTTACCGATACCCTCAGCAGCGTCGAGCTTTCTACGTTCTGATGGATCAAAACAGAAAAGAACACCGACCACAGCGCTCTCATTGTCATCCGTCGCGAACGCGTTGCACTTCCCCGAACCGTCCTTGCTACGCTTGTGAAACCGCAGTTCATGCCCAGGGAGGGTGGCGACCCCCAGCGGCTTGGCGCTCGGAATTCGTTGCCGCAGCCGCGCAGTGGCCATGTTCGATCCATAAGCGAAATATTCGGTGGGCTCCGGCGGCCCGGTCTCTGCGTCTTGTAACGCTTCGACCGCGGGATCGCCTGGCTTCTGGATGGCACGCAACGGCACGGTCATGGTGCTGTGGTCATGGGTCTCTTTGCCTTCGCGGGTTATGAGTGGTCGCACGTTCTCGGCATCAAAGATTGGAACAGGTCTGCCGGCCCATCCGCAGCCGGCGCATCGCGGTCGTTCCCAGACCACGCCCGGCGCCGCAGTGTTTTCGCCCTTTTCGGGCACAAGATCGGGCGATCCGCAATTCGGACAAGCCTCTGGCACGCCGCGTAGCTCACGAAGGATCAGGGAGGTGGCCATACCGATGGCATGCTGAATCAACGTGTGCGCCAAGTCGGCATCGAGCCAGGTAGCTGATTTTGCATGCGTCAGCCAATTGGAGAACGTCCAAGCGCTATCGAGCGCACCTTTCAATGCACCGCGTCGCTCCCGATTGCTGTTGCCGGGCACGAGAGCGTTGCAGATGATTTCCGACCACTCGCGGAAATTGGCGCGCTGAGGTGGCGTTTCCGTCCAGACCGCGGCGTCTTGGGCGACGCCGATCAACTCAAGCAAAGTCTCTCGGCAACGAACACCAACCGCCTGGTAGTCCGCGAGATTGTGGGCATGGCTGACTGCATCGCCGGCCTCTTCCATCATTTCGAAGACTGGCCCGAACGGAAGGAGGCGCATGTCGTCGCGTTGGTCCTGCTCGGTGCGGGGGATACGCAGAATCAAACCGATGTGGAAGGTCAGCGCCAGGTCCATATTAGGGAACTGTTGCTGGGAATAGAGGTTGGTGCCGCCAGTGATGACCCACCATCGGTCTTTGTTGGTGTGTATGTCCCACACGTCGTGGCACATGTTCAGCACCGATTCGGAGTAGACCTTTTGCATGAAGGTTACTTCTAGGTCGGGGGCTTGCCATTCGAAGTATTCCCGAATGGATTCGATCTCCTCTTCGCTGGCCTTCAGCATGCTGGCTCCCATTTGAGGCGGGCGGCCTCAAGCAACAATTTCGTTCGTGGCCACTATAACTCTGCGCAAACAACAGCAGGAGATGCAAACGGGCGAACCAGGCGTCGCTCTCGGCGTCCTTCGGAGTCGTGTATCCCTTTTGTTCATGCCCCATGCTATCGTCCATCGCTGTGGTTGAAGGTAGGTTCGCAAGATGATCCGCGATGATATGAACGCTCTCTATGCTCCGGTCGAGCAACGGGATAACCCAACACTGCAGGGTAAGCCGGTGGCTGTCGGCCACGGGGCGAGCCTCGCGCTGATCAGTTCGGTCTACCCGCTGCCGAAAGGCATTCGGCTGGTCGGCGTCACGCTGTCGAACTTCGCGGCCATGACGGAGCCCCCGCGTTGAACAACGCGAAGGGCGCACTCCTATGATCCCGGGCGACAATCTTCCAAGAGTGTTTCAAGCCAACACCGACCGTCTCTTTCAGCGGTTGATATGGCCTGGCTTAAACGCGCTGCCGATCCACGCCGAGCTTCGATTCGGCGAAGCCGTATCGATGAACGAATTCCTCAATCGTGCGGCGGCGCAGGTCGATAACCATACCGCGAACGAAGCTGCTAAGGCATTTACCCTCACTCTAGCCGGTCTCTTTGAACGTCAGCTGCGCATATGGGGTCGCAGCCTCGGCGTGGCCGGCAAGAAGCCCGGTCGGGAGCTGTTTCGCGAGCACCTTCCCGAATGCGCCGCAAAAGGCGGCGTCGATCTCAGCGGCATCTGCGACAGTCTTGTAGAGATGTTCCTCGTCGCGAACGTCTATCGCCATGGCGATGGGACCTCGGTGAACGATCTACGCGCCCACGCACCAGAACGTTGGACCTACGATCCCTCGCGATACATCGACATTCTTCCGCCGAACCCCGAGGAGAGTGAGCAGCTCCTTATCCGACCCGAGGACGTCGTCCGCTATGCCGGTGCCTGCGCGAGATTTTGGGGTCGGGCCGACAAGCTGCCCGGCGCGGTATCCGAGCCGGGCTACGGCTGATGCGATCATGCCTTTGACAATGACGATCGATGAGACTGGAACGCATCGCCGACCGCCTACGATAGACAGACACTTATGAATCCGTTCGACGAACTACCGCGCCGTGATCAGAACCACGAAATAGAGGACCAAGCTCTTGCAGCCTTCCAAAAGCGGCTGGCCGACAGCGGTTGTTTTATCCTTCAGGCGTCGGACCGCAAGGACTACGGCACAGACTGCCAGATTGAGGTCGTCGCGGGCGGTCTGGCGACAAACGTCCGCGTGCATGTTCAGGTGAAAGGTACAGCCCGGAACCTGAATGCCGACGGGTCGCTCAGTGTCTCCGTCGAGCGCGCGAACCTGAACTACCTGCTGATGCAGCCGTACAGCTTCTACGCCTGCTACCACGTCCCGACGGGTACGTTGCGCATCTGCCTAGCCGACGCTGTCCTGCAGCAATACGAGCACGGCGGGCGTTCATGGACGGACCAAAGCTCGGTCACCGTCACCTTCACGCGCGAGATGACGATCGATCAATTGTGTAAGGTGGCCGCGCTCGCGCGGTCCGGCGCCAAGTCTTCGCGGGACCGTCGGGTCGCTCAAACCTCCGCCGGTCCTAAAGACTTACCCAACGCCGTCCTGGACGCCGTACCGGTGGTCCATGTCCCGGAGGATCAGCTCCAAGCGGCGACGCTGCTGCAGCAGCTTTATGACCAGAATGCAGACGACGTGATCAGCGCAAGCTTCGAGCGGTTCGCCGCAGCGCTCGGTGCTGATCACGACTTCATTGGCATCCTCTATATGTCGGAGATCAATCTCGGCATGGCGCGCCGAACTCTTCATCCAGAGCGGATCGTCGAGGGCATCGCGTTTTTCCAGCGGCAACTCGCAAGTGGCCGCTTTCAGGCTGCCAGCCTGCATTACACCATTGGAAACGCATACTCGGCGATTCCTGACGATGAGCAGGCCAAGTTGGCCTATCAAACCGCCCTTACAGATCCAGGACTTATAGGCGCCTCCGAGTTGGCGGCCCAGATCCACAAGAATCTAGGCACGAGCTTCGAGCAACTCGGCGATCAAGATTCAGCCGTTGAGCACTATTGTGAGGCGCTGCGGCTGGATTCGAATCTGGCCGAGGCCCACAATGCTATGGGCAACCATCTCGTTCGGATCGGCCGTTACAAGGACGCTCTGAATCACTTCGACCAAGTCGCATTCGTAGATCGCAACCAGGGAAAGATGACGGCGGTGTCCGGGTGGCGCGTCAACGTCTTGTTCAACCTCGACCAGGGCTCAGCTGCATTCCGCGAGATCAATGCTCTAATCAGTCATGCCGACCGCTACGAATGGATTTGGCCGTGGTGCCTACGGCTAGCGGCGAGTTTCGGCCGCACCACGATCGACAACGCAGTGCACGCGCGCGCCTTCTGGCAGCGCTACGTCCAAGCCCATCCTGACGACTCGCAAGGGCGATGGGAGTTGCTAATGAGTAGTTTCTACTTGCGAGGACAGGGTTATGACCTCAAGAAAACCTACGCCGAATTCAGGGGTGAATTCGACCGCCATATCGCTCACGTCATCGCGGATGGCGCCGCATTACCGTGGGATCGCCTAGGCCATTGGGCACAGGAGAACGGGGACTGGGTGGAGGCTGAACGCTGTTTTCGCAAGGCCTACGATCTCGAAGGCGGCCACTATGGCTATTGCCTTGGAACGGCGCTGAACTTTTTAGACCGCTTTGACGAAAGTGTACCGATCCTCTTGGAGCAGGCTAAAGCGCTCCAGCCAGACGCAATGAGTTGGTTTCAGGTCGGCGTGGCATACGCGCATCTTGGGCAGGCCGAACAGGCGATCGACGCCTTCCATCGGGCGGTCACCCTAGATCCTGAATATGCTGCGGCAATGTTCGAGCTCGGCGGAGTGCACTGGAACAGCGGCGACTATGCAAAGGCGAAGCAGGTTTGGTCAGTGGCCAGTGAGCGCTTTCCTGACCACGAGCTCGTCTCTCAAGTGAAAGCACTTTTGCAGTGAGCAAACTCTATCGCTCGCGAACAACTGGCGAAAAGCGACGTTTTTGATAACAGGATTCACAGCAGGATTTGGCGTTATGTAACGGAACACCGTGCCCCGGCGTGCGGACCGGTGTCAAAGCATCTGCATAGCGGTCGCTACATCGGATCGGCGTCGGGAACGCTCATCCCGGCAAGCGCGGGAGCAATACCCGCCGCCACTGTCACTGAGAAGTGGTCAAGGACTGTTGGGATCCGTCAATGTTGCTACCAGGTTATGTGGACGCCCCGGATTGCAAGCGGGTTTTGCAGTTGATCTACAGGTCAAGGCAGCACGCTTATATCCGGTCTGTTGATGCAGGCTGGTCGACCTGCTGGCCCATATGGAATCCGCGGACGAGGGTCTCAGCTAACATGCGAACTCGAGTCCATGGCTCTTATCAGAATTGCCTCGTCCCGGTCCACCTGAATAGCGCACGTGAATTCGCTCTCGGCCCACGCATCCCGAGCAAGCGGAGCATCGAAAGCACGTATGCGGTCTAGACGCAGACGTTTTGAGCCGCGGCGGCATTGCTTTTGCGGGTCTCAATCTACGTCTAAGCCTTTGATTCTTCATCGGTTATTGGGTGCTCTCGCGTCGGAGGTCATCTTTTCTGCGAATTTTGTAGGGAAGGGTCACCTTTTCTGCCACTCCGTCGCGAGGAAATTCGCAGAAAAGGTGACTAAGCCGTTGATTCGTATGGACCGGAGAGGTCGCGTTTTTTGCGAACCTACAATGCAGGGTCTCAATGGCCGATATCGGCGACCGGTGCGGCCTGTCCCCCTTCATGATTGCGGGCTCCCTCGACGTGTTGCCTTGCACCCCGGATGCCGTCATCGTCACGCCCACGCCTGTAACCGGACCTGCCGGGATTGCGACGGATGAAAATCGTCCGGTCAGCGGCGTTTTTCGACGCTTTGCGTCGAAATGGCCGGTTCTTGAGATTTTTTTGGTCGCACCGAGGCGATATGATTTCTTCAGCCCCAATATCGTCGGCCAATCCATGAAGCGCGCCAGCATCGCGGCGACGCGGCCCCGCAAGCACGAGAGAGTTGTATGCCGGACACGCCAATCGTCATCGTTGAACACGCCCACAGGCGAACTGCTCAAGTCCGGGCCGGCGACGTCCCCGCCGCCTTGCAGGATGGTCCCAAGTGGGTGTGCAGGATCGTCCCGGATCACGCACGGAGCTCCTGCGAAGGGCGTCGATCCGCTGCAAGCGTGGCTGAAACGCTCGGCCGACTGAAGCCTGCGAGCGTCGTGTTGACGGACCCTGTCCCGAGCGCCGGCGGCTGGCTGGCGCGCTCTTCGACCGATGGGGCCGGTCGGCACCGCGCCTATGCGCATCTCAGTGCGAACCGGATCCTCGAGATGGTCGGAATGCCGGGTGTCGGCCCGTGGCTCGACGAGCACGACACCTGGTGGCCCGGCGCGTACGAGTTGCCGCTGCTCGAACAGTTGTCCGCGAACGAGTCGCCTCTACGCGACTTGCTTGGTGCGACTGCACCCGCCCATTTGCTGATGAGCCTGACCGAAGTCGACGGCACCGCACTCGTGACCGAATCGGACGATGGCATCGAGCGTCCGTTCCGTATTCCTGCGGGTGTGGATACGATCCATTTCGCACCCTTATGCATCTTCGGTCCGGTCGCGCAGTGGCGCGAAACGCTCGTCACCGCGTTCGACCGTGTCCGGCATCTGGTCGGGCTCAGATCTGCCCGACCTTTCTATCTTTGACGCAAGTACCCGTTTTCCGGCAGGCCACGCCATGACCGACGCACTCGACTCCTTCGACCGCAAGATCCTGAATATCGTCCAGCGCGATTGCACCGCGACCGCGGACGCCATTGCCGAACGGATCGGTCTGTCCACGTCGGCCGTGCAGAAGCGGCTGAAGCGCATGCGCACCGAAAAGATCATTTCGGCGGAAATCGCCGTTGTCGATCGCGCGGCGGTCGGCAGGCCGATGACGTTCATTGCGGCGATCGAGATCGAACGCGAAAACTACGAGACGGTCGCCAGGTTCCGCGAGTGGTCGAAGGCGCACGACGAAATCCAGCAGATCTACTACGTGACCGGCTCCGTCGACCTGATCGCGATCATCACGGCACACGACGTCGAGGCGTACGACCGGTTGTCCGCGCGGATCATGCAGAGCAACCCGATGATTCGCCGGATCAACACGAACGTCGTGCTGAGCGCGGTGAAGGTCGGGCTGTTCGTGCCGGTCGACAAGGACGGCGACGACGAACCGACGCTCACCTGACGGAGTTGTTTCGCTCGGGAACTGGCGATTCGCCCGTCCCGCATGACAAACCGTAACGGGTGACTGCCTGAATCGGGCGAATCGACTAATTTGAAAATCGATTCGCATCACTAACCTGTGTCATGTGGTCAATGAACAGGAGATGATCAAGATGGAACTCAAACTGGCACTGGTCGGTTTCGGCGGAGTCAATCAGGGACTGGTCGAACTGCTCAAAAGGAAGCGCGCGATGCTGGCTGCGGCGGGACTCGACGTATCGGTGACGATGGTTGCCGACCTGCGGTTCGGGATCGCGACGAATCCTCGCGGCATCGCACTGGACGTGCTCGACGAAACCGCTCGGCGGGGCGTCGATGCCGAAGCGCTGCGCCGCGATCCCGGCACGCTGGTGTCGCCGGACGTCGGTCTCGCTGCGGTGCTGAAGGCCATCGCGTCGGACCACGTGGATGTCGTCGTCGAGGCGACCTTCACCGATCCGAACACCGGTGAGCCTGCGCTGTCGCATTGCCGTACCGCGCTCGAATGCGGCAAGCACGTGATTACGACCAACAAGGGGCCGATCGCGCTCGCGCAGCCGGCACTGGCGCGGATCGCCGCGCAATCGGGGGCTTGCGTGATGTACGAGGGCACGGTGATGAGCGGCACGCCGGTGCTGCGGCAGCTCGCGACGTCGCTGCGCGGCTGCGACATCAACGGCTTCGCCGGCATCCTGAACGGCACGTCGAATTACGTGCTCGGCGAGGTCGAGGCCGGCGCGAGCTTCGATGCGGCGATCCGGGATGCGCAGCAGCGCGGCTATGCGGAGGCGAACCCGGCGGCCGACGTCAACGGTTCGGACGTACAACTGAAAGTCGTCATTCTGGCGAACGCGCTGTGGAATGCCGGCCTCAAGCGTGGCGACGTGACGTGCCGCGGCATCGTCGAGCTGACCGAGCACGACGTACGCGCAGCGGCGGCGGAGCGCATGTCCTGGCGCCTGATTGGTTCTGCCGTCCGGCATCCGGACGGCACCGTGACCGCGAGCGTCGAACCGCGCAAACTGCCGGCCGGCCATCCGCTGCTTGCCGCGAACGGTGTGACGAACGCGATCACGTTCGACACCGACGTGCTCGGCGGGGTGACGATCAGCGGGCCCGGTGCGGGGCGCGAGGAAACGGCGTTTGCGATCCTCTCCGACCTGATCGAACTCGCGGACAGGATCGGCGCAACTGCGCACGAGGTGGCCGCATGAGCGCGCGCGATGCGGTGATGACCGACTGCACGGGAGCCGGCGTAGCCGATGTCCGGTCGCCGTATGACGGCTCGATCGTCGGCCAGGTTCGGCTGTCGCGTGCCGACGCGGCGCCGGCCTTCGTCGAGCGCGCGCTCGACGGCGCGCGTGCGGCCGCAACCATGCCGCGCAGCCAGCGGGCCGACATCCTGTTTCGTGCCGCTGCGAGCGTGGAGGCACAAGCGGAGACATTTGCACGCAGGATCGCGCTCGAAGCGGGCAAGCCGCTGCGGCAGGCACGCAAGGAGGTCGCGCGCTGCGTGAACACGCTGCGCCTGTCGGGCGAGGAAGCGAAACGACTCAGCGGCGAGACGATCCCGTTCGACGGCTATCCCGGCTCCGAGGATCGCAGCGGCTACTACACGCTGGAACCGCTGGGCGTGATTCTCGCGATCACGCCTTTCAACGACCCGCTGAACCTCGTTGCACACAAGCTCGGACCGGCGATCGGGACCGGCAACGCGGTAATCCTGAAGCCCTCGTTGCTCGCGCCGCTGTCCGCACAGGCGCTCGTCGAGGTGCTTTGGGAAGCCGGTGCGCCGCGCGACGCGCTGCAGATCGTGCACGGCGGCGCGGATATCGCATCCGCTCTGGTGCGCGACCGGCGGATCCGAATGGTGACCTTCACGGGCGGCCCGCAGACCGGCGAAGCCATCACGCGCGATGCGGGACTCAAGAAGGTCGCGATGGACCTGGGCGGAAATGCACCCGTGATCGTCATGGCCGACTGCGACCTGAAGGATGCCGCCGAATCCTGCGTGTCGGGTGCGTTCTGGGCGGCGGGCCAGAACTGCATCGGCACGCAGCGGATCTTCGTGGCCGAGGCCGCGTACGAGCCGTTCGTCCGGTATTTCGTCGAACTGACCGGCAGGATGGTCGTCGGCGATCCACTGGACGACGCAACCGACATGGGGCCGATGATCGGGGAGGAACAGGCGATGCGCATCGAACGCTGGGTCGACGAAGCCGTGTCGTGCGGTGCGACGGTGCTGACCGGCCATCGGCGGCGCGGGGCGCTGTATGAACCGACGGTGCTCGCGGATGTGCCGCACGACGCGCGTGTCTGGACCGACGAGGTGTTCGCGCCAGTCGTGACGATCGAGAAATTCGCCGACCTGCACCACGCGTTCGACGCGGCCAACGCGTCGGAGAGCTGCCTGCATGCAGGCGTGTTCACCAGCCGCCTGGAGGTGGCGCTCGACGCGGCCGAGCGCCTGCAGGCGGGCGGCGTGATGATTAACGATTCGTCCGATTACCGCTTCGACGGCATGCCGTTCGGTGGTTTCAAGCATGGGTCGCTGGGCCGCGAAGGCGTTCGGTTCGCGATGACGGAAATGACGCAGCCGAAGGTGGTCTGCTTCAGGCGCAACCGGCGGCTGTCGAGCTGATGCGCAAGCGCCGGCGCCTGGCGGGCCGGCGCCGCGCGAACCGGAGCGGTGTGAGCAACGTATCGAAGAAGGAGTCGAGGATGCCAGCAGCAATTCCTGCATGCAAGCCGGCGGCGGACGCGCTGGTGGTCGAGGATATTCACAAGTCGTTCGGCGGTGTCGAGGTGCTGAAGGGCATCTCGCTGACCGCGAGGAATCATGAGGTCGTGTCGATCCTCGGCAGTAGCGGGTCGGGCAAGAGTACGTTCCTCAGGTGCATCAACTTGCTGGAAATGCCCGATCGGGGCCGGATTTGCGTGAACGGCGAAACGCTTGCGTTGAAGCAGGCGGGCCGCGACGGCACGCTCGTCGCGGCCGACGCGCAGCAGGTGATGCGCGTGCGCCGCAAGCTCGCGATGGTGTTCCAGCAGTTCAACCTCTGGGCGCACATGACCGTGCTGCAGAACGTGATGTTCGTGCCGGTGCGCGTGCTTGGCGTGCCCAAGCGAGACGCTCGCGACAAGGCGATCGCGATGCTCGAACGGGTCGGGCTCGCCGGCAAGTGCGAACACTATCCGAACCAGTTGTCGGGCGGCCAGCAGCAGCGCGTCGCGATTGCACGTGCGCTCGCGACCGATCCCGACGTGATGCTGTTCGACGAGCCGACGTCCGCGCTCGATCCCGAGCTCGTCGGCGAAGTGTTGAAAGTGATGCGCTCGCTGGCCGACGAGGGACGCACGATGCTCGTCGTCACGCACGAGATGGGGTTTGCACGCGAAGTCGCGAACCGCGTCGTGTTCGTCCACCAGGGACGAATCGAGGAAGACGGCAGTCCCGATGAGGTGTTCGCGAGCCAGAAATCGCCGCGTTTCCAGAAGTTTCTGTCCAGCATCATCTGATGCGGATTCAATGTCAACCGGAGGGGAAACCATGAAGAAGCTGCTTCAGTCGCTGTGCGTGGGCGCGGTATTGCTCGGATCTCTCGCGCATGCCGAGCAGGTCGTGCGGATCGGCACACTCGCCGATTACGCGCCGTTCGAATACAAGGATGCATCCGGCAAGCTGCAGGGCATGGAGATCGACATCGGCAAGAAGATGTGCGACACGATGAAGGTCAAGTGCCAGTGGGTGACGATGGATTTCGACGCGCTGATTCCGGCACTCAAGGCGAAGCAGATCGATGCGGTGCTCGCGCAAATGTCGAAGACGCCGGAGCGTGAGCAGTCGGTGGACTTCACGCGCATTTTCACGACGGCACCCGTGCAGCTCGTCGCGAAGCAGGGTTCGGGCATCACGGACAGCCCCGCCACGCTGCGCGGCAAGACGATCGGCGTTCAGACGGCATCGACGCACGAATCCTATCTGCGCCGCCGCCTGCCGGCGAGCAAGTCGGGGATCGACGTGAAGGTCTATCAGACGCTCGACGAGGCATGGCTCGATCTCGAGGCCGGACGCGTCGATGCGGTGCTCGCCGACAACACGGTCGCGTACGACTGGCTGACGAAGGCCGGCAGGAAGGAAGGTTTCGACTTCGTCGGCAAGCCGATCGCCGATGCGGAGATCTTCGGCGACGGTACGGCGATCGCGGTACGCAAGGGTGACGCGCCGTTGAAGGCGCTGTTCGACAAGGGCATCGCGCAGGTGCAGGCGGATGGCACGTTCGCCGCAGCCAACAAGCGCTATTTCCCGTTCACCATCGCGCCGCAATAACCGCGCATCGGGACTGCGCGGCCGCCGGACGGCGGCCGGCGCGATCCGGGCTCACAAGGAGCGATATCACGATGGACATCTTGGTGAACTACGGCGCGCAGATCGCGGCTGGCGCGCTGGTCACGCTGGAGCTCGCGGTCAGCGCGCTATGCGTCGGCATGCTGCTCGGCATCGCCGGCGCATCGGCAAAACTGTCGAGCCTGGGCTGGCTCAGGCATGCGACCTATGCGCTGACCAATTTCCTGCGTGGCATTCCAGAGTTCCTGATCCTGCTGATCTGCTACTTCGGGCTGTCGCGTCTGCTCAACGCGCAATTCGATGGCGCCGTGGTGATCAGCCCGTTCTCCGCCGGCGTGATCGCGCTCGCCGTGGTGTTCGGCGCCTATTCGTCGGAGATGTTCCGCGGCGCATTCATCGCGGTGCCGCCCGGGCAGATCGAGGCCGCGCGCGCGTACGGGATGACACGCCTGCAGACGCTGTGGTACGTGCGTCTGCCGCAGACGTGGCGCATCTGCCTGCCGAGCCTGAACAACATGTGGCAGAACTTGCTGAAGGACACGTCCCTGGTATCCATCGTCGGGCTCGAGGACATGTTGCGCAAGGCCAACATCGCCGCGCAGTTCACCAAGCAGCCATTCGTCTTCTACGTGACGGTCGGAATCGTCTATTTCGGCTTTCTCGCCGCATCCAACCCCGTGTTCGCTTGGCTCGAGCGCATCGCGGGCCGCGGTTACGCAAAACCCATCTGAGGAACGCCAGGCGATGAACGACTTTCTCTCCCTCATCGTGCAGTCCGGCCCCGACGTCGCGCGCGGCATATGGATCACGCTCGAGCTGCTGGTGCTGTCATGCACGCTTGCGTTCGTGCTCGCGGTGCCGCTGGCTGTCGCGCGCACGTCGGCGTGCCGGTGGCTGTCGACACCGAGCCGCCTGTTCATGTCGGTGTTTCGCGGCACGCCGCTGCTGGTGCAGATTTTCGTGCTGTATTACGGGCTCGCGCAGTTCTCGGTCGTGCGTGCGTCGCCTCTGTGGCTGCTGGTCGGCGGATCGTTCTCGTGTGCATTGTGCGCGCTGACGCTCAATCTCGCGGCCTACATGGCGGAGGACATCCGGGGCGGGATCGCCGGCGTCCCCGCCGGCGAGAAGGAGGCCGCGCTCGCGTTCGGGATGAGCCGCTTCATGCTCACCTGGTTCGTGATCGTGCCGCGCGCGATCGGCATCGTCGCACCGACGCTCGGCAACGAGATCGTGCTGCAGCTGAAGTCGACCGCGCTGGCCAGCACGATCACCGTGCTCGACCTGACCGGTGTCGCGCGGCGCATCTCCATCGAAACCTATACGACCGACGCGCTGATGCTGGCCGGCATCGTGTACGTCGGTATCACGGCGGTGCTTTCGACCGTGCTCAAACGCGTCGAGGGCCTGCTGAATCGCCATCTGGGCAGCGCGCGTGCCTGACGGGCGCCGCATGAACGCGACACAACGAACGATCCGAGGACGACATGGGATACAAGCTTGAAACGCTGGCTCTCGCTGCGGACCGCGACGTGACCGACGAGAAGTCGGTCGCGCCGGCGATCCACTATTCGGCGGTGTTCAAGGCAGCCGGAAGCGAGGAATTCGCGGAGATGTCGAGCGTGCCCCAGCATCCGCGCAACTACACGCGCTACGGCAATCCGGTTCACGAGCGCGTGAAGGCGATCATGGCGGAGCTCGAGGGCACCGAGACCGCGCTCGTCACGGCATCCGGAATGGGCGCGATCGCGACCGCGATCCTCAGTGTCGTGAAGGCCGGCGATCACGTCGTGGGCCAGACGCGTCATTACATGAGCACGACGAAGTTGCTCGACGACATGCTGCGCCGGTTCGGCGTCGAGGTGACGTTCGTCGACCAGGCCGACGTGGCCGCGTTCGATCGCGCGATCCGGCCGAACACACGGCTGATCGTGCTCGAGTCGCCGGTCAATCCGCTGCTGCTCGTGACCGACATCGCGGCGGTGACTGAAATCGCGAGAGCCCGCGGCATCCTGACGCTCGCGGACAACACGTTCGCGTCGCCGGTCAACCAGCAGCCGCACCGGCTAGGTGTCGACATCGTCGTGCACAGCGCGACCAAGTATCTCGGCGGCCATCACGACCTGACCGGCGGCGTGATCTGCACGAGCCGCGTGCTCGCCGAGCAGATCTGGCATACGCACATCACGCTCGGCTCGGTGCTGTCGCCGATGGACGCGTGGTTGCTGCTGCGCGGGCTGCGCACGCTGCCGATGCGCGTCGAGCGGATCAACGCGAACGCCCAGGCGCTCGCCGAATTCCTCGAGGCGCACGCGAAGATCGAGCGCGTGTTCTATCCGGGCCTGCGCAGCCATCCGCAGCATGGGCTCGCATGCCGGCAGATGCGCGGCTTCGGCGGCGTGGTCGCGTTCGGCGTGCGGGGAAGCTACGGCGAAGCGCAGCGCTTTGTCGAGGCGCTGCGCTTGCCGCTGAATGCAGGCAATCTCGGCGGCGTCGATTCGCTCGCGATCCATACGGCATCCATGTGGGCCGGCACGATGTCGGCGGAGCAAATGCGCGCTGCCGACATCCCGCTCAATTTCATCCGCTATTCAGTTGGCATCGAGCACATCGACGATCTGAAAAGCGATATCGAGCAAGCATTGGAGCAGATCTGAAACGGGCCGGCGCGCACGCTCGATCGACGTCTCGCGTGCGTCGCGCGGGCCCTTGAATCGATTCGGGCACGAGATGCGCGGATTGCAACCACGGAGCACGGACTATGCATGACATCACAGTACTCGACGGCGGCATGGGGCGCGAACTGGCGCGGATCGGGGCGCCGTTCAGACAGCCGGAATGGTCGGCGCTCGCGCTGATGGAAGCGCCGCATTACGTCAGTCTCGCGCACGACGCGTTCGTCGCGGCGGGCGCCGACGTGATCACCGCGAACAGCTATGCGGTCGTGCCGTTCCATATCGGCGAGGAGCGGTTCCGTCGCGACGGTGTCGCGCTCGCGGCGCTTGCCGGGCAGCTCGCGCGGCAAGCGGCGGACCGCGCGGGGCGGCCCGTGCGCGTCGCGGGATCGCTTCCGCCGACGGGCGGTTCCTACCGCCCCGACCTGTTCGACGCGGCGCGCGCGGATGCGATCCTGGCGACGCTCGTCGATGGGCTCGATCCCTATGTCGACCTGTGGCTGGCCGAGACGCAGAGCCTGACCGACGAAATCGGCGCGGTCCGGCGTGCGCTGGGCGGGAATCCGAAGCCGCTGTGGGTCTCGTTTACGCTGCGCGACGACGTCGACGCACGCGCCACACCGGTACTGCGGTCGGGGCAGTCGCTCGACGAAGCGATCGAAGCGGCCGTGTCCGCGCACGCGAGCGCGCTGCTGTTCAACTGCAGCCAGCCGGAAGCGATGGGGGCGGCGATCGACGCGGTGCATCGCACGCTCGCGCGCACGGGCACGTCGCTCGCGATCGGCGCCTATGCGAACGCGTTTGCGCCGCAGCGTGCCGATGCGCGTGCGAACGAGGAACTCGACAGCTTGCGCGGCGACATCGATCCGCCCGGTTACGCAAAATGGGCGCGGCAATGGCTCGCGCTGGGCGCGCGGATCGTCGGCGGCTGTTGCGGAATCGGCCCCGACCACATCGCGGCGGTGCGCGACGCGGTGGACGCCCGCGGCGCCGCGCATCCAGGGTCCGGCCAATGAAGATCGACGGCCTCGACCGGAAGATCATCGACGCATTGTGTGCCGATGCGCGGATCCCGCTTGCAGTGCTGGCCGACAGGATCGGTTTGTCCAGGCAGGCGGTCCGCAACCGGATCGACCGGCTCGAAGCGCTGAACGTCATCGCCGGGTACACGGTGCGTCTCGCATTGCCCGACGATATCGTGCCGGTGCGCGCCGTGATGCTCGTCTACCGCAAGGACCGGATGCGCGGTGCGGACGTGCTTGCCGCACTCGAACGGATCGCCGAGGTTCGCGATTGCGCGGTCCTCAGCGGCGAGGTCGATCTGCTCGTACAGATAGAGGCCGCCACACACGAGCGCATCAGCGATATCTGGGCGACGATCAGTGCGATGGACGGCGTGCAGAACATGACGACCAGCTTCGTGCTCGATTCGGTTGTCCGCAAGCGTTGACCAAACCGGCGCGATGGGGAGAGGGCGGGCGGGGCTGGATGGTGCGGTGCCTTCCACAGGTTGCCGATCAGCCGGAACTCGCCGATTCCGATCGAGACTCATTCTGATTCAGGGTCGCTTCCGGCCAAATCCTGTCATTCGCCTGTACTTTGACTGGGGCATTTGAATGTCGGCTCCACCCAGGTATCGGCTTCTCGCCTTATCGTGCCGACAATCAAAAAGAAAGGGGCACTTCAGCGACACGCGAAGATGAGCCGGCGAGGTGAAGCGGGCTTCTGAATAGGTGGGGCGGAGACCATACTGCGGAAGGACGTCCAGACCAGTCAGCCCTTCCCCTGTTTTTTGTCGCTGAACGCTGCTTCACCGCAACCCGTCTGCCACCGATCCCTGAAAGACGTGTCCGGATGATCTCGCCCTATTAGCAGTGGCAAGGTAACCGTACCGAGTACGGAGTTCTTTTAAGCAGGGTATGTTCACATTCACGAGAAATTTGCAGGTTGCGATACGGAATCATGAGATTTCCGACAGAGGAAATTCTCAAGAACGTGCCTGACTTGTTGATTTGTATAGGGGGCGGTTCGCTGAGGCCCTGCAACGTGCGGCGGAGATGGGCGTCGATTTCTCCCACCGAGTTCGTTGGCGAGCCGGTCGCGACGACCGGACGGTCGGCGCCTTGCCGACGTCTGCAGCCTTTGCCAGCCATTGGCCGCGACGCCCCTGAACTTCGCAGTAATTCATGTAATGCAATCTGCTAAAACACCGGCGACCATTATTTAAATCGATTGAACTATTTAATTTATTTTCTTTTGATCAAACAAAATTTCCGTGCCGGCAAAGGTATTTAAATTCACCCCGTCATCCAATGGGTTGTTTCTGCTTGATGCAGGCCTATCAAGGCTCGCGGGGCAGTGAAGATTTTCGACCCTTTATATTTCGAATTGAAGCGTTGCCGAAAATGTAAAGCATTGCAATATCAAAGCGGAATTTGAGTATTTCGATTGCGATGCATGATTTTGTTTGGCAGGATTTTCATCAGGTTGCTCGAATTTAAAACAACAAAGCAGCCGGCCATTCAATCAGCCGAAATAACGCGCGCCGGATGAGCAACGATTCGAAAAGAAGCTGACGAAAAAACTGGTAACGAGGCGGCGAACGGTCGACATCGTTCGCGATCATTGAATCAATCGCTTTCCCGGGCGTCGATGCGTCACTCGAGCGATCCGGGCGAATCCGATACGGGGCAGCCATGGCGATACTCAAGAACGATTCTTCCGGGGAAGCGTGCCTGCTCCGCGCGTATCACGTGTTCGGCCGCGATACCGCGCGCTGCGATACGGTCATCCGCGACGCGTCGGTGTCCCGTGTCCACGCCCATATTCGCTGGGTCGGCGGGCTATGGGAGCTCCACGATCACAGCAGCAACGGCACGTCGGTATCGGGCGTGACGCTGCGCGACGGCGAGCACGCGGTGCTGCAGCGAGGCGACGTCATCCGGTTCGGCAGGGCCGGTGTCGCTCCCTGGCGCGTCGATGCGCTCGACGATCCGGCCGATACGCTGTGGCCGGTGCGGGGCGCCGCGCATCCGATCGTGCTCACGCCGCGCCAGATCCTGGCGGCCCACGCCGCGCAGCCGGTCACGATCGTCCGGACGCCGGCCGGCGAATGGCTGTGCGACGACACGTTGCCGCCGCGCGCGCTCCATGACGGCGACGAAGTGTCGACGGGCGACTTCACGTGGCGCGTGGGGCTCGTGCGCCACGGCTCGACGATGACGCTGCGCGCGCCGGCCGATCCGGCCGCGCCGGCCCGATTGCTCGAATTCTTCGTCAGCCGGGACGAAGAGCACGCGCGTGCGCTGCTGCATGTTCGCGGCGGCGTGGTCGACCTCGGCGAGCGGGCGCATCACTACAGCCTCGTCACGCTCGCCCGCGCACGTTCGGCCGACATGCAGGCCGGCTACGACGCCGCCACGCAAGGCTGGATCGAACTCGACCGGCTGGCGCGCATGCTTGGTATCGATACGTCCCATCTCAACGTGCAGATTCATCGCGCCCGGAGCCAGTTCGCGGCGCTACCGGGGCTGGATGCGAGTCAGCTTGTCGAGCGGCGGCGCGGCAGTGTCCGCTTCGGCGATTTCCCGTTCCGCGTCATGCGCGGCGAGCGCCTTGAATGCCAGTCGGTGCCGGGCGTCGAGCCGCGCATCGGCATGCATCGTCCGGCGCCGGCTCCGGTCGTCCACTGCTCGTGAACGCGGAACGACAGTCCGGGTTGCCGACGGCGACACGCGCACCCGTCGTCCCACGCGCGCGTGAATCGCAGCAGCCAGCCGGGCCTTTCGCGACGTTGGCCGGCAAGCGGCATTACCGGCTCGGTGCGTTGCTCGGCGAAGGTGGCAGCGGTGTGGTGTTCCGCGCGACATGCGACGAGACGGGGCAAGACGTCGCGATCAAGCTGATGCGGGACGATGTCGCGCGGACGGCAGCCGAGCGCGCGCGCCAGCGCATGCGCTTTCGGCGCGAGACAGGCCTGTGCGAGGCGCTGCGGCACCCGAACATCGTGGCGCTGCTGGACCAGGGGGAAGCACCCGACGGGCGCCTGTTCGCCGTGTTCGAACGCGTGCAGGGCCGGACCCTGCGCGACCGGCTGGCGATGGAGGGGCCGCTGTCGGCCGTCGACACCGGACGGCTGATGACGGAGGTGCTCGATGCGCTCGCGGCGGCGCATCGCCGCGGCATCGTACACCGGGATCTGAAGCCGCAGAACATCGTGATCGCGATGGCCGACGACGGGCCGCACGCGAAGCTTCTCGATTTCGGGATCGGTGCGCTGATGCCCGGCGCGACAGATATCGCGCCTCAGGCCGCGACGCTCGCGGTCGAGGTGCTCGGCTCGCCGTCATATTGCGCGCCCGAGCAATTGCGCAACGAACCGCCGACGCCCGGAAGCGACCTGTATGCGTGGGGCCTGGTCGTGCTCGAATGCCTGACGGGCGAAGTCGTGATGCAGGGCGCAAGCGTCGCCGAGATTCTTTATCAGCAGCTCAGCCCGGTGGATATCGCGCTTCCGCCGTCGATCGCATCGCATCCGCTCGGCTCGGTGCTGCGGCAGGCGTTGAGCAAGAATCCGGCGCAGCGTGCCGCCTCGGCCAACGAACTCGTGGCGCCGTTTCGCGCGCTCAATTTCGCCGCGCTGGTCGGCCCGTTCGATGCCGGCCGCGCAAGCCGGCGCACGCGGCCGCACCCGTTCACGCCGCGCAGCGAGGCGGCCGCGACGGCTGGCGAATACCGGCAGGTCACCACGCTGTGCTGTTGCGTGACGATCGCCGGAGACGGCCGGCAACGCCACGCGGGAGCCGATCACGGCGCCCTGCTCGACCGCTGCGAGGCGCAATGGCTGACGAAGTGCGCGGATATCGCCGTCGGCTATGGCGCGCAGGTCGACGCGCGGCTCGGCGACACGCTGCTGTTCCATTTCGGCCTGCAAGGCGATATCGACCGGCCCGCGCGCCGCGCGGCGCGTGCGGCGCTCGACATGGTGCGGGTGGCCGGGCGCGCGCGGCTGCCGGTGCCGGCCGATCTCCACGATGCCGTCGGCGGCACAGGCTGGCACGTCGAAGTGGCGGCTGCGATTCACGTCGGGCAGGTGCTCGCGCATGCGTCGCAGATGGCGGGCGGATCGACGCCGGCCGCCGCGTCGCGGCTGTTGCGGCTTGCCGGGCCCGGGCAGATCCTGATCAGCGACGATGCGCGGCTCGCGCTCGAACCGCATGCCGACTTCCGGCCGACCGTGTTGCGGCTGGCGCGGGCGGGCCTCGCGCCGCAGCCGGTGCATGAGCTGCTCGGCGAGTGTCGGGCCGATACGCCGTTCGATTCGCTCGACGACGGCGTGAGGGCGCCGATGATCGGCCGCACGCGCGAACTCGATGCGCTGCTGCGCGCGTGGCAGGCGACGCTCGCTCGCCATCGTCGTGCGATGCGTGGCGTGCCGCGGCTCGTCGTCGGCGAGGCAGGAATCGGCAAGTCGCGCCTCGTGCACGCGCTGTGCGAGGCCGTGCGCGCACAGGGCCACGCGTTCGCGCATTGCGGGTGCCTGCCCGAGCGGGAGAATCATGCGCTGTTTCCGATCCTGCGGTTCATCGGCGCGCATTGGCAACTCGACGCCGACAGCCCGCCCGGCACCACGCGCGCGGCGATCGACGCGATGCTCGCCCTGCTCGAATGCGATCGGGTGGCGGCCCGTGTCGCGCTCGCGACCTGGCTGGGGCTGCCCTGCGATGCGAGGGAGGCGCGGTGGTCGAGCGCATGCGAACCGCACGCGTTGTTCGACGTCCTCGAGCAATTGATCGTGTCGCTCGGCAACGGCGCGCCGGTGTTGCTCGTCGTCGAGGATGTGCAGTGGATCGACCGCTCGACCGAGGCGTTTCTTGCGTACCTGCAGCGCTCGCCGCGCGCGGCGGCGCTCTGCGTCGTGCTCACGTCGCGACCCGCCAGGCTCGCGCGCTGGCGCGGCGCGACCGAACGCCTGATACTGCGCCGCTTGCCGCGCGACGATGCGCGGCGCCTGATGTCGGCGTACCTGGGCCAGGGCGCGCTCGATCCGGCCTGGCTCGACCCGCTCGTCGAGCGTACGGCGGGCATTCCGCTGTTCATCGAGGCCGTCGCGCGCGAGCTGGCGACGAGCGATGCGGACGGCCCGCTCGCGGGGCTGCGAACGACCGATCCGTGCCCGCTTCCGCTCAGTCTCGGCGGGATACTCGGGCGCGCGTTCGACCGGATCGACGACGCGCGCGACACCGCGCAGCTCGCCGCGACGATCGGGCTCGAGGTCGATGCGCACCTGCTGGCCGCGGCATCGCCGCATGATCGCGCGACGCTCGACGCGCACCTGCAACTGCTGCTTGAAGAGCGGATCATGTTTGCGCGGCATCGGCGCGATCGCGTGTTCTATTCGTTCCGCCACGCGTTGATTCGCGACGCGGCGTACGAATCGATGCCACCGGCCGTGCGGCGCGCCAACCATGCGCGAGTCAGCCGCGTGCTGGCCGCGCAAGCCGATCGTGGCGACGCCACACCCGCATTCGGCGTCGACGGGCACTTCGTGCGCGCGTGCATGTGAATCCGGCATTCGGTGCACGGATGTCCCAGCGTCGCCAGAACCCGCGCTCTACAGTGGGCCAGACAGGCCGATCCGGCTTTCAGCGCCGGATCGGCCCTCAATAGTTTGGAGACAACCACATGACAGCCGAGTACACCCTTCAACACCGTATCGCAGGCGAGGCGTGCGATGCCGCGCAGGGCGAATGGTTCGAGAAATTCGAACCCTGCACCGGACACCTGCTTGCGCGCGTGGCGGCCGGCACCGGCGCCGACGTCGACCGGGCCGTGCGTGCGGCCAGCGCGCAATTCGACGGCGGGCACTGGAGCCGGTTGCCCGGCGCGGCACGGGCGAAGCTGCTGCATCGGCTGGCCGACCTGCTCGAGCAGGACGCGGAACGCTTCGTCGAACTGCTGGCGCGCGAACAGGGTCGCCCCGTCATGGAAGTGCGCATGATGGACCTGCCGATGTCGATCGACACGCTGCGCTACTTCGCCGGGTGGGCGGACAAGCTCGAAGGCCGCCAGATTCCGACCGGCGGCTTCATGGGGCGTCCGACCGTCAACTACACGGTGCGCGAAGCGGTCGGCGTCGCCGGCCTGATCGTGCCGTGGAATGCGCCGCTGATGATCGCGTGCTGGAAGCTGGCGCCCGCGCTCGCGGCCGGCTGCACGGTCGTGCTTAAGCCGTCGGAGGACGCGCCGCTCGCGGTCGGCGCGCTGGCGGACCTGGCGGCGCAGGCGGGCTTTCCGCCGGGTGTCGTGAATCTCGTGCACGGCATCGGCGCGGCGGTCGGGGCCGCGCTGGTCAATCACCCGGGCGTCGACAAGATCAGTTTCACCGGCAGCACCGAGGTCGGCCGCACGATCGCGCGCGAAGCCGGCGCACAGTTCAAGCGGCTGACGCTGGAACTCGGCGGCAAGGCGCCGCAAATCATCTTCGACGACGCGAATCTCGAGCAGGCGATCGCCGGCGTTGCGATGGGGCTGTTCGTCAACCAGGGGCAAACGTGCGCGGCCGGCACGCGCGTGCTGGTGCAGCGCCGTCACTACGACGACGTCGTCGGCGCGCTCGCGCATGCGGCACGGTCGGTCAGGGTCGGCATGCCGTTCGACCCGGCGACGCAGATGGGCGCACTGATCAGCGCCCGCCACGCCGATCGTGTGAAGACGCATATCGCCGCGGCGCTTCGCGACGGCGCGACGATGGTCGCGGGCGACGAGCCGGTGCCGTCGCAAGGCTTCTTCGTGCGGCCGACGGTATTTGCGAACGTTGACCCGGCGATGCGCATCGCGCGTGACGAAGTGTTCGGGCCGGTCGGCACGATCATTCCGTTCGAGACGGAAGACGAGGCCGTCGCGCTGGCGAACGACACCGTCTACGCGTTGTCCGCGTCGCTGTGGACCCGCGATCTCGCGACCGCGCATCGCACTGCCGCCCGTCTGCGGGTTGGCGCAGTGGCGGTGAACGCGTGGAGCCCGCTCGACGCGCGGTTGCCGTGGGGCGGCTTCAAGGAGAGCGGCGTCGGGCGCGACCTGTCGCAAAGCGGGCTCGATGCGTACCTGGAGGAGAAGGTCGTCACGATCGCGATGTAGCCGCGCACGTGCCGGCACGGAGACACCACGACAACAAGATCGCGGGCGTTGCGTTGCGCGCCCGCCCATTCCTATCGACAGACACATGACTACTCAAGACCTGACCTTCGATTACGTCGTCATCGGCGCGGGTTCCGCCGGATGCGTCGTGGCCGCGCGGCTGATCCAGCAGAATGCCGGTTCGGTGCTGTTGCTGGAGGCCGGCACACGCGACGACAATCCGTTTCACCGGATTCCGGGCGGCGTGATGCAGGTGTTCCAGAAGAAATCGTGGCCTTACATGACCGAACCGCAGCCGAACGCGAACGGCCGCAGCATGATCATCGCGCAGGGCAAGGTGCTGGGCGGCGGCAGTTCGGTCAACGGGATGATCTACATCCGCGGGCAGCGCGAGGACTACGACGACTGGGCGACGCAGTGGGGGTGCACGGACTGGCGCTACGACGACGTGCTGCCGTATTTCATGAAGGCGGAAGCGAACGAGAGCCTCGGGCCCGCATATCACGGCCAGACGGGCCCGCTGCCGGTCAGCGAGAACCGCTATCGCCATCCGCTGACGGCTGCGTTCATCCGGGCCGGGCAGGAGATGGGGCTGCGCTACGTCAACGATTTCAACGGCGAAGTGCAGCAGGGCATCGGCTATTACCAGACGACGACGCGCAACGGCGAACGCGCAAGCACTGCGCAAACCTATCTGGCGTCGGTGCGCAACGACGCGAAGCTGAAGGTGGTGACCGGCGCGCTCGTGCACCGGATCCGGGCCGATGCGGGGCGTGCGGTCGCGGTCGAATTCAGCGAGGGCGGCAATGCGCCCGTGTCGGTGCGCGTGCGCAACGAGGTCGTCGTGAGCGCGGGAGCGATCGGGAGTCCGAAGGTACTGATGCTGTCCGGCATCGGGCCGGCGGAGCATCTTGCGGCGCTCGGGATCGACACGGTTGCAGCGTTGCCGGTCGGCAGGAACTTTCACGATCATCTGCACATGTCGGTGCAGGCGTCGATTCGCACGCCGGCGAGCCTCTACGGCGAGAATACGGGGCTCCGGGCGATGCGCCATTTCCTGCAATGGAAGTGCTTCCGGAGCGGGCTGCTGACCAGCAACATCCTCGAAGGCGGCGCATTCATCGACACGATGGGCACCGGGCGGCCGGACGTTCAGTTCCATTTTCTGCCGCTGCTCGACAACTTCGACAATACGCCGGGAGAGAAGCCGCCGGCGAGCGAGCACGGCATGTCGGTCAAGGTCGGCCATCTGCAACCGAAATCGCGCGGCCAGGTGGGGTTGCGCAGCAAGGATCCGTCGGACCGTCCGAGGATCGATGCGAATTTCCTGAGCGACCCGGCCGACCTCGACGGCCAGATCCGGGCCGTTCAGGCCGGGCTCAGGATCCTGTCGGCGAAGGCGCTGCAGGCGCACGTGAAAGAAATCGTCGCGCCGGCCCGGATCGATCCGGACGACCTGACGGCGATCGAGGCGTTCGTGCGGCAGGACATCAAGACCGTCTATCACCCGGCCGGCACCTGCCGGATGGGCGCGGACCCGCGGACGTCGGTGGTGGACCAGAAGACGTTGCGCGTGCACGGCTTCTCCAATCTGCGCGTGATCGATTGCTCGATCTGCCCGCAGGTGCCGAGCGGCAATACCAATGCGCCGGCGATCATGATCGGCGAACGCGGCGCCGATCTGCTGCACGGTCGATGAAACGGGCGGCGCAGGGATGACCTGCGCCGCCTTCGCGTCGGGCGATGCCGACGCGATTGCGTTCGAATCAGAGCGGAAACACGGCCTTGAGCCAGAATGCCGCGCCTTCCGGGCGGTTTCGTACGTCGGTTTCCATCTGGTATTTGGCGGTCACGAACCAGCCTTTCCCGCTGTCGTACTTGATCGACGGGCCGATCGCGAACGCACGGCCACGATTGCCGGCGATGGTTTGCCCGGCCTGCGAGTCGTCCGTCATCTGCCGGTAGACATAGCCGCCCGCGCCGACCGTCAGCCCGTTGCCGAAACCCCAACCCGCCGAATAGTCGACGATGAATTCCTGGCCGGACCGATAGTCCGTCGCATGGTTGCGCTGATTGAAGGTCCACATCAGCTTCGCATCGAATACCGGCCCGGTGCGGCCGCCGTACGAGATGCCCGCGATCGGCTGGATCGCCCAGTAGTTCCGGCCGATGTTGGCCAGGTCGCTCTTGTCGTACTGGCCGGTCGGTGCGAAGAAATCGACGGCGAGCAGCGTGTGGAGCGTCGGCGTGACGTGCCAGCCGAGCGCCGGCCCGAACGTCATGTCGCCGACGCCGGTCTTCCGTTGCGACTGCTCGCCCGCGTGCACGTCGAGCATGACGAGCGGAAGCAGCGCATGCATCGCCAGCGATGCGCCGGCAAACGTGTAAGGCGTCACCCACACGATCCGCGGCGTCACCGAATAGGCGGTGATGTCGAAGTCCGGCGGCGCAACGTTGCGGCCGTCGTTGTCGCGCAGTTCGCCGGCGTGGTAGCGCTCCGCATAGATCAGCGCATAGAGCCCCGGCGGCGGCAGTGCGCAGCAGAGGTAGCCTTCCGCCCCGGTCGGGTAGACGGAGCCGCCGCCTTCGGTGGCGTGAGCGCCGTGCGCGATGACGAGCGCGGACAGCATCACGGAAAGGGATCGTCGTTTCATCGGTTGTCTCCTCCTGCGGCGCGTGAGCGGCCGCCGATTGTCTTTGGGCGGCGTGCGTGACCGCATGGGCCACGCACGTGAAACCCGGCCGGACGCCGTTTTCCGCCCGTCAGCAGGGTGCCGCGCCCGTTTTTCGCTCGCATGTGTTTGCGTGCAGAGCCGTCAGGAGTGCGGTGCATCTAGGGGAAATCTTTACTGCGTCAGGTAGCGTTCCGGCCGCGCATGGGAGTTGTGCGAATATTCTTTTGCGTCGTCGCGCCGTACGCTCTGACTCGATCCCCTCTCATCGATGCCGGCCGGGCGCGTGTTGCCGCACACGGCGGAAGTCGGGCGAGTCGATCGTCGCGTCCGCTGCCTGTGTATGCAGGCGGCCAGGCAATGGACGTCCTTGAAGGCCGGATATTTCTGGAGGCGAACGTCATGATCGATTCGGGATCTCACCTGCCCCGGCAGGCGGGCGGCATCGCGTGCTGGTCGGAGCAGATCCGGCATCGGTTCTTTCCGCTGGAGTTGAACGCCGGCGCATCCGGCGAATTCGACGCGAACGTCGACGTGTTCGACCATGCGCGCTGCCGCGTGGCGCGCATTGCGGCGAGCGCGCACAGCGCCTCCATCGGGCGCGATGCGTGCAAGACGCTGAAGCACCGCTACGTCAAGGTGATCTGGCAACTGAGCGGCGTGGCGAGACTCGAGCAGGGGGCGTGTGAAGTGATCGTGCCGCCTGGGCATTTCACGCTGTACGAGGCGAGCAGCCCGTACTGGATTCAAAGCGACGCACACGGTGAGTTCGTCACGATGCTGTGCGAGGTGGCCGATCATGACGCGCTGCTGGCGTTGGCCCGGCACGCGATCGGCCGCACGATGCCGACGGCGGGCGGCGCGGCCGTGGCGCTCGCCAGCCTGCAGGCGATGATCGCCGAGGGCCGGCGCATGAATCCGCGCAGCCGCTTCGGCGTGCTGGAGCTGGTGGCGACGCTGCTCGCCGAGACCATCGATTTCACGGACGGCACGGCGCCCGCGTCGCGGCGCAAGATCCGCGAGGCGTTGTTGCGGGACGCGCTGCAGTACATCCATCGGCATCTGGACGACGGTGAACTGTCGCCCGATCGCATCGCCGCGGCATTGAAGGTATGCCGCCGCACGCTCTACCAGGCGTTCGAATCGATCGGCGAGCGGCCGCAGGCGATGATCCAGCGCCTGCGGCTCGAGAAGTGCCACGAAGTGCTGTCGCAGACCGGTGCCGACGGGGCGAGCATCACGCGTCTCGCGCTGCAGTCGGGGTTTTCCGATCCAGCGTATTTCGCGCGCCTGTTTCGCCGGCGCTTCGGGGTTACGCCGTCGCAGTGTCGGGATGCCGCGATGCAGGACGGGGGCGGGACGGAATCGTCGCGTTCGTCATGATTGCGCGAACGCGCGCCGCTCCGAAGAGCGGGCGGCACGCGTGCGACGTCGAAGGCGGCGGGCCGGGCCGAAGCTAAGTCCGCGCCTGCTCCCGCGCCGCCGGGCGATCCGGACGCGGGATCGCCGACACGATTCACCCGCGGTGGAACCTAGAACCGCGTGCTGAACCCGATTCGCGCGATCGACTGCAACGCGCCGCTCGACGCGCCGTTCGCGTCCATCACGCCGTTGATCTGCGCGCTGCTGCCGTGGCTCGCGCGCTGATGCACACCTGCGACGTACACCATCGTGCGTTTCGACAGCCAGTACTGGACGGCGGCCAGGAACTGGTGCGCATGCGCGTCGTCGAGCGTGTCGTTGCCTTTCATGTACGTGTAGCTCGCGCCGATCACCCACGCCGGCGACGGCCGCCACGCGGCGCCGGCCTCCGCCGACCACGCGCCCGCACCGTTCTGCGCGTTGTGCACGGTCGTGAAGAGCGCCTTCGCGGTGACCGTGCCGAGCGTATAGTGCACGCCCGTGCCCCAGTTGCGCACGCTGGTCGGCGGCAGCCCGTCCGACGCGCCGTACTTCTGGTTCGTATAGGCCGCGCCCGCGCCGAACGGCCCGTTGTCGTAGCTCGCGCCGACGCTGACCGTGTTGTTCGCACCGATCGACCCCGCGACGTTCCCGAAGCCGTACAGCGCGCCGAACGTCAGGCCCGACAGCGACGGGCTCGTGTACTTGACCGAATTCGCGACGCGATTGCTGCCCGCGACGCGATCCCAGTCGAATGCGCCGGTCGGATTGTTCGGCAGCGCGAGCTTGTCGAACGGGCCGTTGCGAAAGCCGTACAGGCCGACGAGATCCTGCGCGATCTCGTTGCCGCTCGCGGCCAGCGCGTCGACCATGAACTCGTACTGGTTGCCGAGCGTCAGCGTGCCGTACCGGTCGTTCTGCAGGCCGACATAGGCGGTGCGCGCGAACAGCCCGCCGCCGATGATCGAACCGTTGCCGAGCGAATACTGGTTGACGAGCCTGAAGATCGCGCGCGTGCCCGCGCCGAGATCTTCCTTGCCTTCGAAACCGAGCAGGTTCGGAAAGAAGATGTTGTCGTCGAATTTCGCGGCGCCGTGGCCGCCCTGATTGCTGACGTAGCTGATGCCGGCATCCATCAGCCCGAACATCGTCACGCTGCTCTGCGCGAACGACGCGGCGGGCATGGCGCATGCCGCGAGCGCCAGAAGGGTCTTTTTCGTCATCTCCAATGTGCTCCTCACATGTTTCCGATCGGATCGGATATTTTTGATTGGACTACTGATTGATATGAACAAAGTGGAATCGGGTGATTCCCGATTCAATGACTACCTGAGGGAACAGGTGCGTGACGGGCATCGGCAGAAATCGCGCGCGTGCCGATGCCCGCCGATACCCGTCGGGCAGCGCGCTAGACCGTCGAATACCCGCCATCGACCGGCACGACCGCGCCGGTTACGAACGATGCGCCGGGCGAGCACAGGAACAGGATCACGTCCGCGACTTCGTCGGCGGTGCCCCAGCGCCCGAGCGGCGTGCGTTCGAGGATGCGCCGCGACGCCTGCGTGTCGGCCATCAGGTCGCTGCTGAGCGGCGTGTCGATCCAGCCGGGCGCGACCGCGTTCACGCGAATGCCGCGATCGGCCCACGCCTGCGCGAGCGAGCGCGTGAGCTGCGCGATGCCGCCCTTGCTCGCGCTGTACGCGGGCCGGTCCTTGCTACCGAAGTACGTATACATCGACGCGACGTTGACGATGCTGCCGCCGTGCGCCGAGAGCGCCGGCAACGCGGCGTCGGATGCGCGCATCACCGAGGTCAGGTTCACGTTCAGCACGAGCTCGAACTGGTCCATCCGGTATTCGTCCGCGTGTCGGCTGATGCCGACGCCGTTGACGAGCACGTCGAGCCGCGGCAGGGCCGCGATCGTGCGCGTCAGTGCATCGCTGTCGGTCACGTCGAGTTCCACGCACCGGATGCCCGCATGCACGGGCGCATGCGGGCCGGCCGCGTCGAGCCCGAGCGCGACGACCGACGCGCCGGCTTGCGCGAACCGCATCGCCGTGCCCGCACCGATGCCCGACGTGCCGCCCGTCACGACGACGGACTGGCCTTCAAACGCCCACTGACGATTCATGCTCGACGCTCCCGATGGTGTGTGCGCGACGGGCCGGCCGTTGCGCGGGTGAAACGAGGATCTTGATCTGCGCGCGGTCGGCGAGCAGTGCATCGAAGCCGTCGGCGACGGCATCTTCGAGCGACACCGTGCGCGTGACGATCGACGTGAGATCGAGCGCGCCCGACGCGACGATGCGCAGCAGGTCTTCGTACGCATGCCGGTAGCCGACGCTCGCCGTGAAGGTCAGCTCGTCGTTGACTGCGCGGAAGGCGTCGAAGCCGGCATGCGGCATCAGGCCGACCATCACGACGCGGCCGCCCTTGCGCAGCGCCTGCATTGCCGATTCGAACGTGACGGGCAGCCCGGCCGCTTCGAAACTGGCGTCGACGCCAAGCCCGCCCGTGGCCGAGCGGATCGCGTCCTGCAGCGCGGGCGCACCGAGTGCGCGCGCGTCGAACGTATGCGTCGCGCCGAAGCGCGTGGCCGCCGCGAGCCGTTCGGGCGACACGTCGACGGCGACGATCGTCGTCGCGCCCTGCAGCTTCGCGAGCATGATCAGCAGCAGGCCGATCGGCCCGAGCCCGAACACCGCGCAGGTCTCGCCGAGCCGCAGTTCGGCGCGCCGCAGCGCATGCAGCGCAACGGCGGCCGGCTCCATCACCGCGGCCTGTTCGAGGCTCACGCCGTCGGGCAGCCGATGCAGCATGTAGGCCGGCACGACCGCGAAGTCGGCCATGCCGCCGTCGCCCATCAGCCCGGCGAAACCCATCGACACGCACAGGTTGTACGACCCCGAGCGGCAATACGCGCACTGGCTGCAGCGATACTCGGGCTCGACCGCGACGCGATCGCCCGCGCGCAGCGCCGTCACGCCGTCGCCGACTTCGACGACGGTGCCGCAGAACTCGTGGCCGAGCGTCAGCGGCGCGGTGCGGCGCGACAGCGGATGCGGCGTGTCGACCGGGATCGCGTGCGGGCCGTCCGCGTATTCGTGCAGGTCGCTGCCGCAGATGCCGCAATACGCGACCGCGATGCGCACCTCGCCAGGTCCGACGCGCGGCGGGTCGATTTCCACGAGACGGACGTCGCGCGGGCCATGCCATTGAAGTGCCCGCATGTCAGCGTCCTCCGAGGTTTTGCGTATCGAGACGGCTCGCGGCGGCGCCGGCGAGCGCGCGCTTGCGCAGCACGGCGGGCGCGGTTTCGACGAGGCCGAACGACAGCACGCACGCGAGGATCGCGCCGGCGGCCGACGTCCACATCGCGAACGGCAGGCCGTACTTGTCGGCCGCGAAGCCGGCGACGGTCGGTGCAACGAAGCCGCCGATCAGCTCGCCCGCCCCCATGATCAGGCCGAGCGCGCTGGCGATCGCGCGCGGCGGCACCGTTTCGGCCGGGATCGTCGCCATGAACAGCGTGAAGCAGCCGAGGCCCGTGTACGTGGCGAACACGAGCGCGCCGAGCGCCCGGAGCGAGCCGGCATGGATCATCACGATCGGGCACACGGCCGCGACCAGCGCGAACGCGATCATCGTCGGCTTGCGGCCGATCCGGTCGGAGATCGCCGGCACCGCGAAGCCCCAGAACACCCACGCGGCGCCGAGGCAGGTCATGACGACGCCCATGCCGGACGGCGACAGGTGGCGGCTTTCCACGAGGAACACCGGCGCGAACGAGATGATCACGATGAACCACGTGAGGAAGCAGCAGCTGATCAGCATGCAGAGCAGGATGTTGCGTTCCTTCAGCAACGCCCAGCGGCTGACTGCCGCGCCGCTCGCGGCCGGCCCGCTGGCGGTATCGGCCTGCGCGTGCCGCACGCCGCCGGGCGGCGTTTCGCGCACCCAGCGCCAGATGCAGAACGCGATCAGGAAGCCCGGCACGCACGACACGTAGAACGCTTCGCGCCAGCCGTACGCGGTCGCGATGCCGATGACCACCGGCGGGCCGATCATCGCGCCGAGCAGGCCGGCGGCGGAGCCTTGCAGCAGGCCCATGTTCAGCCCGCGGCGGCTCGGCGTCGAGCTCTCGACCATCAGCGATTGCGACAGCGGCAGCACGGGGCCTTCGGCGATGCCCATCAGCGCGCGGAACGCGATCAGGCTCGCGAAGCCGCCGACCAGCCCCGACAGCGCGGAACACACGGAAAAGCCGAGCACGGCCGCGATCAGCAGCGGCTTGCGCGTGCCCCGCGCATCGGACCACGCGCCCGTCGCGGCACCGGACAATGCCCACGTGAGCGCGAGCGCGGACGACACCATGCCGAGCTGCGTGTTCGTCAGGTGCAGCTCGGCCGACATGAACGGGAACAGGAACGACAGCGCGAGGCGGTCGAAGAACACGAAGCCGAACGTCATGAACAGGATCAGCAGCAGCCTGTTCTCATACGTCCAGGCGGACCTGGAGGAGGAAGCGGATGTCATGGTGAGCCTCGCCGCGCGTCAGCGGAACAGCTTCTCGATCGCTTGCGCGCCGAGGCCGACCTTCTCGTAGTGCGCCTTGCACATCGCGATGTACGAATGCACGTCGAAGTAGCCGTCGGGGTTGCCTGCTTCGTCGAGCCAGATCAGCGGGCCCTTGACGATGAAGAACGCGCGCATCGGCTCCGGGTGATCGAACGCGACGAGCGTGTGGCCTTCGCCCGGCGTCTCGTACACGAAATCGCCGCGCGTCGCGGTCCATTCGTGTTCCAGATAACCCCACTTGCCCGACAGCGTGTAAGCGAACACCTCGTGCGGGTGATAGTGCCGGTTCACGAGCCCGGCTTCCCTGGCCATCAGGATGTCGCACCATTTGTTCTGCGACGGTGAAATCCACAGCGGCCGCGACGAAACCGTTTCGGTGAACGGAACGTAATAGCGCTCGTCGTCGGTGGCCGCGTTCGCGATGTACGCTTCGGGCAGCGCATCGGGCTTGAACGGATTGGCAATCGGCGCAATGTTTTGCCAGAATTCGGCTACGGCTTTGTCGACCACGGTGTGTCTCCTGGTGTATGAGTTGTCGTGGGCTCGACTTTAGCCAGCCGGTGCGCGCCGCTCTTGACTGGGCTGGACGAATTGCTTGACCGCGCCGGACATGGCATCGCACCTGAATCCAGACGAACCATCCCCCAATTCGTGCTGCGCCGCACGACAGGCGCCAGCAGGAGGCGACGTGACGAATTCGACCGTTTTTTCCCGCACGCGAGGCTCGACGGCCGACGTGCCGGCGCGCGACAGGATGGCGTACTGGGACGCATTCAATGCGGCGACGCTGGTCGGGCTGCGTTGTTCGTCGCTGTCGCCGGCCGGGCTCGAGGTCGAGAAGACCGACATCGCGCTGCCGGGCCTCGGCATCGCGGACATCCGCGGCCAGGATCACGTGATCGAGCGCAGCCCCGCGCTGGTGCGCCAGTTGCCGAAGGAGTCGCTGTTTGCGTGCCAGATCCTGAGCGGGCGCGCGTATTTCATTCAGCGCGACTGCTGCCTGCTCGCGGACGCCGGCGATGTCGTCGTCTACGACACGCGCGTGCCCTATCTGTTCGGATTCCTGACGCCGATGCGGCAGCTGCTGATCGATATTCCGATGACGACCTTCGACGACCGGCTCGATGCGGAACTGGCGGCGCTGCCGCTGCGGATCGCGCCGAAGCCTGGCGCGGGCGCGATGCTCGGCGCGACGTTGCGCGCGAGCGTCGAGCGCTTCATGAAGGATCCGGTCGAGCGTGACGCCGCACGGTTCGCCGAGCACACGCGCACGCTGATCGCGGAACTCATCGATGCAGAGGTGAACGGTGCGGGCGCGTCGCGTGCGTCGCTGTCGTATCTGCTGACCGCGAAGCAGTACATCGCGACGCATCTCGGCGACCCGGAACTCGGGCCGCAAGCCGTCGCCGACGCGGTCGGGCTGTCGCTGCGGCATCTGAGCCGGATCTTTGCGGCCGAAGGCGAGTCGATCACGCAGCACATCTGGTCGGAGCGGCTGTCGCATGCGTATCGCGAGCTGACCGATGCGCGGCTGCGCAAGACGAGCGTCGGCGAAATCGCGTTCCGCTGGGGCTTCTCGAGCCAGGCGCATTTCAGTCGTGCGATTCGCGAGCGCTACGGTGCGTCGCCGATGGCGCTGCGCGAGGCGGCGCGCGTGACCGGGCGCTGATTGCGGTAGCGGAGGTGGCGGCGCGTGTCTCACGCGCCGTGCTTCGGTTCAGTGCAGTGAACGGCGGCGCACGCGTGCCGCGCCGCGTTTCGTCACTCCGCCAGCATGAACGCCGCGCAGCGCTCCGCGATCATGATCGTCGGCGCGTTCGTGTTGCCGGACACGATGCGCGGCATCACCGACGCATCGCAGATCCGCAAACCGTCGACGCCCTGCACCGCGAGGCGCGGCGTGACGACCGCATGCTCGTCGTGGCCCATGCGACAGGTGCCGGCCGGGTGATAGACGGTTTTCGCGCGGCGCCGCACGTAGTCGGCGAGTGCCGTGTCGGTCAGCGTCTCGGCTTCGCGCACGATGCGTGCGAGCGACGGCGCGCGGATGATCTGCCGCGCGAGCGCGACGCCGCGCACGAGGCCGTCGACATCGGCCGGATCGGACAGCGCGCCGCTGTCGAACAGGATCGGCGCGGCCGGATCGTTGCCGCGCAATCGAACGGAGCCGCGCGAGCGTGGCCGGAGCAGGCACGGGTTGATCGACAGGCCGTGGCCGGGCAGCGGCTCGCGGTCGACGTCGCCGACGAGCGTCGGCAGCACGTGAAGCTGGATGTCCGGGCGGCCGCTGCCGCTGGTATCGACGAACGCGCCGGATTCGACGACGTTCGACGTCAGCAGGCCGGTGCGGTACAGCATCCACTGCAGCCCGTGCCGCAATGCCTTCAGCCCGCGATCCTCGCCCAGCAGGCTCACCGGCGCGTGGCTGCGGCCGTAGATCGAGACTTCGAGGTGATCCTGGTAGTTCGCGCCGACGTCGCGGCTGTCGTGCAGCACGTCGATGCCGTGCGCGTGCAGGTGCGCGCCGGGCCCGATGCCCGACAGCATCAGCAGCTTCGGCGTGCTCAGCGCGCCCGCCGCGAGCACGACGTCGGCGTGCGCGGCGGCCGAACCCGTCGCGCCGTTTTCCGTCCGCCAGTCGACGCCGGTCGCCCGCCGGCCGTCGAACCGGATGCGCGTGACGCGGCACCCGGTCAGCACGCGCAGGTTCGGGTGGCCGATCGCGTCGGCGAGATAGGTGGCCGCGGTACTGCCGCGCTGCCCGTCGAAGATCGTCGTGTGGTAGAAGCCGACGCCCTGTTGCGCGGCGCCGTTGAAATCGTCGTTGTACGCGATGCCGGTTTCCTGCGCGGCCTTCACGAACGCGAGGCTCAGCGGGTGCCGGAAGCGCGTGTCGCCGACCCTCAGCGGCCCGTCGGTGCCGTGAAACGGCTCGGAGAGCCGCAGGTGCGATTCGGCGCGCTTGAACACCGGCAGCACGTCGTCCCAGCCCCAGCCCGTGCAGCCGAGCGCGGCCCAGTCGTCGTAGTCGTCGCGCGTGCCGCGCACGTACAGCATCGCATTGACCGAACTGCCGCCGCCGAGCGTGCGGCCCTGCGGCACGTAGGTCCTGCGTCCTGCCGCACCGGCTTGCGGCTCGCTTTCGAACGTGACCGTGCGCCGCGTGCCGAGCACGCGGATGAACGTCGCCGGAATCCGGATGAACAGGCTGTCGTCTTTCGGGCCGTCCTCGAGCAGCAGCACGCGCCTGCCGGCCTTCACCAGCCGGTGCGCAACCGTGCAGCCGGCCGAACCGCCGCCGACGACGATATGGTCGTACGTCTCCATCCCGCATCTTCTCCTTGCTGTCGGGCGGCGAAACGAGTGCCGCCGCGCAGGAAGCCAGCTTAGCGACCGCTATGCGGCCCCATTTGACCGGGACGGACGCCGTGCTTGCCTCGCAGGGACACGGCGGCGGGTGGTGAGTGGCGGGCGGTGGACGAACTAGCGTGCGTCGGCCGGCGCCGGTGCGCGGGTATCGCTCGGCGTCTCGCCGAAGCGCGCGCGATAGCTGCGGCTGAAGTGCGCGCTGTTGTTGAAGCCCCAGCGGAACGCGATCTCGCTGACCGTCAGGTGCTTCAGCGACCGGTCGCGCAGGTCGGCGCGACAGCGTTCGAGCCGCCGCGCCAGGATGTAACGCGTGAGCGGCATCCCTTCGATTTCGAAGATGCGCGCGAGCTGGCGCGGCGACAGGTGGATCGCGCGGCTCACCGACCGGCTGTCGAGATCGTCGTCGGCGAGATGGCTGTCGATGAACGCCTTTGCGCGCGACAGCGTGTGGACGGTCGACTTGGTCGGCGACGCGTCGCCGTCGCGCAACCGCAGCATCGACTGCACGAGATCGAGGATCGCGGCGGCGCGCCGTTCGCGCGCATCGGGCGTGGCTTCCTGCGGCGCGGCGAGCAGCGCATAGACCTGCCGCACGGCCCACGACGCGATGCCGTCGTCACGGTCGATCTTGACGAGGCTGCGGTAGCGCCACGGGCCGACGCGCGCCTCGAACACGTCGCGCGGCACGTCGAGCACGGTCATCGCCATGTCGGCGGGAAAGCCGTGACCGTACGGCATCGACGTGTCGTACAGGACGAGGTCGCCGGGCCCGTGCTGCATGCAGTCGACGTCCTGGAACGTATAGCCTTGCCCTGCGTGCATCAGGCAGATGAACACGGCGTCGCGCCGGTCCGCATGGATGTTGTGCGGGGTGCGCACGACCGCGTGCCGGTTCGCGACGATGTCGCAGGCGCCGAACAGCCCGAGATCGCGCCTGCGCAGCGACGCGTCGATGCCTTCGGACGACTTGCCGCTGCATTCGATCCGCACGAGCGTGCGAGCGACATGGTCGACCCAGAAGTCGACGCGTTCGTGGCCGCGTACGGCGCGCGTCGAGATCGTGGCGATCTCCGTGCTGGTGTCCGGCATGACGTTCTCCCAATGACCGCTCGAGCGGCGCAGTCTCGGGCAGGTCGAATGGCGCGGTCAATCGGTGAAAGACCCGGGACAGGCCTGTGACGCGCTTGCAGCGGGGTGTTGCGGGGGCAGGCGCGATCGATGTCCGGCCGAGTCAAAGGAAGCGGCCGCGTGAGTCAAGACACGTGTGCGATTTCGGGTTAGGTCATGCCGGCTTACTTCGATGCAGTCGATTGCAGACCGAGCGACACGTCCTGCTCGTAACCCATCTTGCCGCCGCGGAATTCGACGCTGACGTAGCCGGCCCGCCGCGCGTCGGCGACGTTCGCATAGATCGACGTCATCACCATGCCCGCGTCGCAGTCGAGCGGGATCGTGCGGTCGATGCGGCCCGTCGCGATGTTCACGGCGCGCAGCGACTGCATCGCAATGCCGCACTGGTCCGACAGCGCATAGACGCCGACCAGCATGTGCGTCTTCGTGCGATACCACATCGGGATATCGACGGTGCCGTCGAGCTGGAGGTGGTCCTGATCGTTGTCGTTCAGTCTCCCGACTTCGTGCAGCGTGATCGGGAATGCCTTGCGACCGTCGTCCCAGGTGCCGGTTGCCGTTTGACCGGCGACGTTCAGCGCGATCGGGCAGGGCTTCGGCCGCGATGGCGATGCGGCGGGCACGACTGGCGATTCGGCACTCGATGCGGGCGGCGATGCTTCGCACAGTGTCATGCGCCCATCGGGCTCGCGGCGGCCCCGCAACGGGATCGGCTTGCGATGCGCGTCGTAGTAGTAGCTGCCGTCGACGCGCCAGCGGCCCGCGTCGTTGCGGTCGATGGCGTCGTAGGTCTGCAGCGATACGTGGACGGGCGCATTGCCGATCGTGCCGGTGTAGTTGACGACTTCGTACCAGCCTGCGCAAGACGTGGCCGGCGCGCACGCGCACAGCACGGCGAGCATGGCGGCGAACGGGGAGACGTAGCGGGCGCGACGGGTGTGGCGGGGCATGGGCGGTCTTTGTGCGTGGCGTTGGTTCGGGCATCACGGGTATCGACCCGGCCGCGTCGCGTTGCGCGGCCGCTCGCCGGGATGCACGCCATTGTATTCATCCGCCAGTCCCGGATCGCCTGCATCCGCGAATGCGGCGACACGGGAATGCTCATGACACGGGCCGGTCGCGGAACCGCGCAGACTGCGCGATCCGGTCGACCGACCCGCTACCGACGACTTCAGGCCGCGCTGGCTTCGTCGATCTGCCGAATGTCGTCCTGATCGAGCGTGACGCGGATCGCTTCGCCGAGCGATGCCAGCTGCGCCAGCGACGTCGCGCTCGCGATCGGCGCGGTGATAGTCGGCCGCGCGATCTGCCATGCGAGCGCGATCGCGGCCGGCTGCGTGCCGTGCTTCGCCGCCACCGCATCGAGCGCCGCGAGGATGCGCAGCCCGCGTTCATTGAGATACCCGGCGACGCGATCGCCGCGCACGCTCTTCTTCAGGTCGGCCTCGCTGCGGTACTTGCCCGACAGGAAGCCGCTTGCGAGCGCGTAGTAATTGACGACACCGAGCTTCAGGTCGCGCACGACCGGTTCGAGATCGCGTTCGTAGTCGGCACGATCGAACAGGTTGTATTCGGGCTGGATGACCTGGTACGCGGGCAGGCCGTCGCGCGTGCTGATGTCGGCCGCTTCGCGCAGGCGTGCGCCGCTGTAGTTCGATGCGCCGATGATTCGCACCTTGCCCGCGTCGATCAGCGTTTGATAGGCGCCGAGCGTCTCTTCGAGCGGGGCCGTATCGGCGAGATCGCTGTGCGAGAAATACAGGTCGATGTAGTCGGTCTGCAGACGGCGCAGCGAATCGTCGGCGGCTTTCAGGATGTTGTCCCGGGTCAGCCCCGCGCGCGCGGCCAGCAGGCCGACCTTGGTCGAGATCACGACCTGCTCGCGCTTGCCGGAACGCTTGAGCCACTTGCCGATGATCGTTTCCGATTCGCCGCCGCTGTTGCCGGGGGCCCAGGCCGAATAGACGTCGGCCGTGTCGATGAAGTTGATGCCGGTGTCGGCGAGCGCGTCGAGCAACGCAAACGACGTGTGCTCGTCGACGGTCCAGCCGAAGACGTTGCCGCCGAACGCGAGCGGCGAAACCTGGATGTTCGACGTGCCGAGAGTGCGTAGTGCCATGTTCTGCTCCGATATCTGCTGAGTGACGGAATTGAACTGCGGGATGGGCCGGGACGAGCGCGGCGAGACGACGGGTACATGGTGCGGTCACGCCGATGTCGCGGGACGCCGGACATTCTCGCCGATCGCTGCGATTCGTGCAGGCGGCGCGCGGTCGCGATGGCGGACGGCTTGACGCAGATGACGGACGCCTCGTCCGTTGCGTGAGCGCTTCGCGCGGCTGCGTTCGATCGGGAACCGATTTTTGTCGAGGCTGGCGCGACGGGGCACGGAACGGCGTGTGGGCGGAAGTGGGCGGGAAGGTGGATGCGCCGGTGTTGCGCCGGAACGGGCGGGACGACGGGCGGCAGGCAACCGCCCGTGTATGGGCGAGCCGGTCAGCGCAACTGCACGGCGGCGAGAAACAGCACCATGCTGCCGATCGCGCCGTCCAGCACGCGCCACGCCATCGCCTTGCGGAACCACGGCGCCAGCAGTCGCGCCCCGTAGCCGAGCCCGAGGAACCACACGATGCTGACCGACATCGCGCCGATCGCGAACGCGAGCCGCGCGCCTTCCGGCTCGCGTGCGCCGGCCGTGCCGATCAGCAGGAAGGTGTCGAGATACACATGCGGGTTGAGCCACGTGAACGCGAGCGTCATCAGCACGATCGCGAGGCCGCTCTGCGGCGGCGGCGCGATTGCGTCGCCGCGCACGTCGAGCGTTTCGTGGCCCGGCTTGAACGCGCGGCGCAGCGCGTTGATGCCGAACCACGCGAGATACGCGAGGCCGACGTACAGCACCGCGTGGACGAAGGTCGGATAGCGTTCGACGAGCGCGGATGCGCCGCCGACGCCCGCGCCGATCAGGATCATGTCGGACAGCGCGCACAGCAACACGATCTTGCCGACGTGCGAGCGCATGATGCCTTGCCGCAGCACGAAGGCGTTCTGCGCGCCGATGGTGACGATGAGCGATCCGCAGAGTGCGGCGCCGTGGGAAAAAGCGAGCCAGTTCATGTTGGGTGACAGCAGTGGAAGCAGTAGACGGATGAATCGGGTAGCGCTAGTCTGCGGTCAGCATGAAAATAAGAGAAGCTAAATCACCTAATGCAGATTAAGGAAATCTAATGCTCGACTACGCGTTGCTCGATGCCCTCGCGGCCGTGATCCGGCACGGTTCGTTCGAGCGGGCGGCCAAGGAGCTGAACGTCACGCCGTCGGCCGTGTCGCAGCGCGTGAAACTGCTGGAGGAGCGGGTCGGCAGCGTGCTCGTCAAGCGCGGGCAGCCGTGCGTCGCGACGACGTCGGGTGCATTGCTGTGCCGGCATACCGAACGCGTGCAGCTGCTCGAGGCCGAGCTGGGTGGCAGGATGCCGGCGCTGCCGGGCCAGATCGCGAGCGCGTGGCCGACGTTGCGCGTGGCCGTCAACGACGACAGCGTCGCGACGTGGTTCATCGACGCGGTCGGGCCGTTCTGCACGGAACGCGAGACGTTGCTCGACCTCGTGATCGACGACCAGGATTACACGGCCTCGCGCATTCGCGACGGCAGCGTGCAGGGCGCCGTGACCGCGCAGGCCGAGCCGATCCAGGGGTGCCGGTCGGAGCGGCTCGGGCGCATCCGCTATCGCGCGGTGTGCGCGCCGGCGTTTTACGAACGCTACTTCGGCGCGGGCATCACGCGCGATGCGCTGCGCCGTGCGCCGTGCGTGATGTTCAATCCGAAGGACGGGCTGCAGGCGCGTTTCATCCGGCGCGTGACGCGCGCGGATCTCGATCCGCCGCAGCACTGGATACCGCACGTCGCAGGCTACCTGCGTGCATGCGAAACGGGATTGGGATGGGGGATGTGCCCGGACCGGATGGTCGACCGCCAGCTGGCGGCGGGTGAGCTGGTCGACATGTCGCGCGGGCGAACGATCGACATCGACCTTTACTGGCAGAGCTGGCGTTTGTCGATCGGCTGGCTCGACGATTTCAGCGCGGCGCTGAAGGCGCGCGCCGCGCTGTTTCTCGATTGATCGATCGCGTGACGCAGGCGGCGCGCGCGAGGTGCGCGCCGTGCGGCATCACATCAGACGTGATGCAAACCGTCGAAATCGACGATCTGGACGTGGCGGCCCTGCATTTCGATCAGGCCGCGCTTCTGGAATTTCGACAGCGTGCGGCTGACCGTTTCGAGCGTCATGCCGAGGTAGCTGCCGATGTCTTCGCGCGTCATCCGCAGGTTGAATTCCGACGGCGAGTAACCGCGCTTCAGGTAGCGTGACGACACGTCGAGCAGGAACGCGGCGACGCGCTCTTCGGCATTCAGCGAACCGAGCAGCATCGTTTGCGACGTTTCGCGCACGATCTGTTCGCTCATCAGCTTGTGCATGCGCAACTGCATCGAACCGGCTTCGGAGCACAGTGCCTTGAGCGCGCTGTACGGAATTACGCAGACGGAGCTGTCTTCCAGCGCGACCGCCGTGCGCGGATGCGTGTCGTCGCAGATGCCGTCGAGGCCGAGCGCTTCGCCGGCGAGATGCAGCCCGGTGACCTGCTCGCGGCCGTCGTGGCGCGTCGCGACGGTTTTCAGCGAACCCGAGCGTACCGCGTACAGGTTGTCGAATGCGTCGCCTTCACGGAACAGCGCTTCGCCGCGCTTGACGGGGCGTGCCGCGCAGATGACCGACTCGAGACGACTGAGCGCTTCGGGCGCCAGGCCCTGCGGCATGCACAGGTGCCGCATTGCGCACGACGAGCAGTGCGCGGCCTGGCGAGGAGCCCAGCTGCCGGCATGAGGCGTGGCGGCGGGACGTGTGGCGACGGGCGTCAGCATGATCGTTTACTCCGGCGTTGAATCGACTGAATCATTGTCCCACCGCAACTTGCCGCTGTCGGGTGACAAAACGTCGCGACCGGCCGCGCGTGCCGGATGCGGCTCATGCGGCCGGTGTGTCGACGTTGGCGGCCGCCGGAATCAGCAGCACGGGCAGGCTCGCGTGGCGCACGCATTGCTCGGCGATGCTGCCGAGCACGAGACGGCGGAACCCGCGGCGGCCGTGCGTGCCGAGCACGAGCAGATCGGCATCGAACGCTTTTGCGCCGTCGAGGATCAGCGACGACACGTCGTTGAGTGACGTCGCTTCGCTCAGCTTCGTCTCGCCCTTCACGCCCGCTGCCTGCATCAGCGCAGTGAAATCCTTCGCGAGTGCGTTGCCCTGCTCGACGAGCTGGTCGCGCAGCACGGACGGATCGTAGCCGGGTACGTTGTAGTAGATCGCGGCGTTCTCGACGACGTAGAACGGTTGCAGCTCGGCGCCGTGCGATTTCGCGAGCGCCAACGCGGCATCGAACGCGTGGCGGGACGTGTCGCTGCCGTCGACGGCAACCAGAATACGCTTGTACATAGTGTCTCCGAGTGGCGGGTTGAAACGTAGTCGGCCGGATGGCCGATCGGGCTGGGCAATGCGCAATGCTGCGAGGCAGAGTAAACCAATGGCCGGGACTTTGCAGTGCGGCGCCGATCGTGCCGTGCGACAGCGCCGCTTCCGTTTCTGCGGCGTACTGACATGCACGTGGCGCATGATGCGCCGCGCGCCGCGTGTCGTAGGGGGCGCTGTCGTCTGCATCGTCGGCGGGATGGCCTGCGTGCGCATCGATGTCGCGTGTGGCAAACGCACACGCATACGCACACGCATCGCCGCGCACGCCGATCGCATCGACACGACGCGACACGACGGTCACGCGGAGGCCCCGGCTGCATCGCCATTCAATCGCAATCACAGCGATTCGACATGACCTCGATCAATGCAAGTGCGTCGATGCGATTCACGGCATGCATGACACCGCCAGTGTCGCCGCGCGGAATCGTTCGCTTTTGCATCGCGCAGTGACTGGCACGTGGTCGGCGCGCAGCAATGGCGTACGTCGATCCCCAGCCATCGGCTGTCGGCCGATACCGGTTCGCAAACGAACGATCGATTCAAACGCCGCGCCGGCTATCTCGGCACGGCCGTCAGCTCGAAAACGCGCTCCGGCCGCCGCTGGTGGCCGGGCCAGTACGCGCTGCCGTACATCCGGTGGACGGGGCCGAACAGCGCGTCGCTCATGGGCGGCGGCGCGTCGAAGCCTTTCTCGATCACCATGTAGCCGGCACGCAGCGCGAACGCCGGATGATTGCCGCCGGGGCGGCTGTCGAAACCGGCGAAGCCGTCGCCAGCTTCCGGCATCGCATTGACGAGCGACGCGTTGCTGCGCGTGATCTGGTCGGGCGAAATCGGCCCGCCGCCGGCGAGGCGTGCCGCCTCGCGGTTCTTGCCGTCGGTGTCGACCGTGCTGTCGTGCGTGTCGTCGTTGTCGAGCTCGATGCTGCGGGGATGCGAACGTTCGGTTTGACCGGATGATTCCATCGCGGCTCTCCTCGCGGCGAAGCGTTCCGGATCGAAGCAAATCCCGTTCCGGGCGTGACGGGAAAAGGCGCGCGGGCGATCGCCGCGGTCGCGCGACGCGCACTGATTTGTCGTGATTTATTTCAGCTAGAAGACGCGTTTTCTACAGAGTATGATTCTTTTCCTGCGAAGCGGCGACAGGGGATTCGGCCGCGCCGCCTCTGCCCGCGCCGGGGCGCCGCAGCACCCTTAAGACGGGTAGTGAACAACAAGGCAAGGGACTAGAGGTGGCGGATTCATGCAAGCGACTACTGCCTTCACGCACCGCGGTTATCTGTTGAATTGCGCGCCCGCGCGCGCCAGCGACGGTTCGTTCAAACCCTACGTCGTGATCTCCCGATCGAGCGACGGGGAACTCGTTGCGAACCGCTTTTTTCCGATCGAGCTCCAGTTCAACGACGAAGGCGACGCAATCGCGCACGCGCGCGATTGGGCCGTGCGTTGGATCGACGCGAGCAGCGTCACGATCTGACGCCGCCGCGATTCGGCGCAATCGGCCGTCCGGCCGATTGCCGGCGTGCCGCTCCCGGACAAAAAACGCGGTAATCTTGCGGAACCCGTCACTTTATTAGCGGCCGTGCGACCGAGCGCGGCCGCCTGCATTGGCATATGTCGACATCACCCGCCCGTCAGTGGGGCCTTGAAGAAATCGTGGCCGGCTTGCGCGAGTCGCGCGAGGAACTCCATCGCACGCGCCATCCGCGCGGCATCCGCGAACTGCCGTCGCGCGATGCGATCTGCAAGATTGTGACCGGCCTGCGCGCGTCGATGTTTCCGACGCACTACGGCGCACCGGATCTGACCGACGAAAGCGTCGACTTCTACGTCGGCCACACGCTCGAAAGCACGCTGCGCATTCTGTCCGAACAGATCCGCCGTGCGCTGCCGTTCCTGCCCGAGCATGCCGATACGCCGTTCGCCGAGCTCGACGAACGCGCGTTCGAGATCGCGCGCGAATTCGGCCGGCAGTTGCCGGCGGTCCGCGCGCTGCTCGTCAGCGATATCCAGGCCGCGTATGCCGGCGATCCGGCCGCGCAGCACATCACCGAGATCCTGCTGTGCTACCCCGGCGTGCTGGCGATGATGCATCACCGGCTCGCGCACGCGCTGCACCAGCTTGGCGTGCCGCTGCTGGCGCGGTTCATCAATGAAATCGCCCACTCGGCCACCGGCATCGACATCCACCCGGGCGCGCAGATCGGCCCGAGTTTCTTCATCGACCACGGTACGGGCGTCGTGATCGGCGAGACGGCGATTATCGGCGAGCGCGTGCGCGTGTACCAGGCCGTCACGCTGGGCGCGAAGAGCTTCCCGGCCGATGGCGAAGGGGCATTGGTCAAGGGCAATGCGCGGCACCCGATCGTCGAGGACGACGTGGTGATCTACGCGGGCGCGACGATTCTCGGTCGCGTGACGATCGGGCGCGGCTCGGTGATCGGCGGTAACGTGTGGCTCACGCACAGCGTGCCGCCCGGCACGAGTGTCGCGCAGGGCAAGGTTCGCGAAGGCGGGAGCGGCGAGAAGCCGTAACGCGGGGCGCGCGGCCGTCGGCGGCCGGCCGCCGCGCGCGTCGGTCAGTGCTTGCCGTCGGGCGCGCGGTGCTTGTACAGCACATCCTGGTCGACGCGGATCAGGTTCTGCCCCGCATCGACGACGAAATCCACCCCGTTGTACGCGTTGCCCGTCAGCATCAGGATCGCGCTCGCGACGTCGTCGGGGCCGGCGATGCGTGCGAGCGGCGTCGATGCGCGGCTCGCGTGTTCGAAGTCGGCCTGCGTCTGGTCGTCGCTCGGCAGCATCAGCCCGGGGAATACCGCGTTCACGCGCAGCACCGGCGCGGACGACAGCGCGAGCATCTGCGTGAGGTTGCCGAGCGCGGCCTTCGCGACCGTATAGCTGAAATGGTCGCGGTGAAAGTTTTCCTTGATCTTCTGGTCGACCACATTCACGACGACACCCTGCGTGCCGGCCGCGCGGGCCCGTTCGTAGAACGCGCGCGTGAGCAGGATCGGCGCGCGGCAGTTGACCGCCCACGCCTGGTCGAACGCCGCGAGGTCGAAGCTCGGGAAATGGTCCTGCCAGAACACCGATGCGTTGTTGACGAGCACGTCGAGGCGCCCGAAGCGCGCATACACCTGGTCGATCAGTGCGGTGATCCGGGCGGCATCCGACAGGTCGGCCTGCAGCGCTACCGAATCGTGCCCGCCCTCGGCGATCGCACGGGCCGCTGCCTGGGCGGCATCGGCCGAACGGTCGTAATGCACCGCGGTGCGATAGCCGTGCGCGGCGAAATACTCGGCGAACGCGCGCCCGGCCCGGCGCGCGGCGCCGGTCACGAGCACGACGGGCGCGTGCGCCGTTTGCTTCGTCTGCTCCATTACGTATTCGTCAGGTTGACTGAAGAAGGATTGGCGACGATCGACAGGAATTCGCGCCGCGTCGACGGATCGGTGCGGAACGTGCCGAGCATGCGCGACGTGACCATCTCGACGCCCGGCTTGTGCACGCCGCGCGTCGAAATGCACTGGTGCGCGGCTTCGAGGATCACGCCGACGCCCTTCGGCTGCAGCACGTCGAACAGCGTGTCGGCGATCTGCACGGTCATCTTTTCCTGGATCTGCAGGCGCTTCGCGAACGCGTCGACGAGGCGTGCAAGCTTCGAGATGCCGACCACGCGATGATTCGGCAGATACGCGACGTGCGCGCGGCCGATGATCGGCACCATGTGGTGCTCGCAGTAGCTCTCGAAGCGGATGTCCTTCAGCACGATCATTTCGTCGTAGCCGTCGACTTCGCTGAACGTGCGCGCGAGGATGTCGCGCGGCTCCAGCGCATAGCCGGCGAAGAACTGCTCATAGGCGCGCACGACACGGGCGGGCGTGTCGATCAGGCCTTCGCGCGCGGGATCGTCACCGGCCCAGCGCAACAGCACGCGAACCGCGGCTTCTGCTTCTTCACGGCTCGGGCGGGATGCGGCCGTTTCGGCCGGTGCGGACTTCTTTTTACCCATCTATCTGCTCCATCGAATGCCGCCGCCGGGGCGGCGCGGAATCCGGGCATTGTTTCATGCTTTCGCGGGGCGTGCGCGAGGCCTGGCGCTCACTTCGGCCATTCGTCCTGCTCGTCGTTGAACAGCGACGCGACCACGCCGCGCAGCCACGCGGTACGCGGATCGTTGTGGTACTTGCGATGCCAGTGCTGCTTCAGGTCGAAGCGCGGCAGGGCGAGCGGTGGCTCGACGGGCACGATGAACGCATGCTCGGCCGCATACGCGTAGCCGATCGCATGCGGGACCGTCGCGATCAGGTCGGTGCGGCTCAGGATGAACGGCAGGCTCATGAAGTGCGGCGTCTCGAGCACCGCGCGGCGCTGCATGCGCTGCTTCGCGAGATATTTCTCGAGCACCTCCTGGCTGCGGCCTTCGGCGCGTACGACCGCATGTCCGCACGTGAGGAACTGCTCGACCGTGAACGGCGGCGCCTGCTCGAACGGATGGCCGCGCCGCATCAGGCAGACGAACCGGTGCGTGAACAACCGCTGCTGGAAGAAGTTGTTGCCGTCGAGATCCGGGAAGTAGCCCACTGCGAGATCGATCGACCCGGCTTCGAGGCCGCGCCCGACTTCGTCGTGCGCGAGCGAGACCGAACGCAGGTTCGCGTGCGGCGCGCGTGTCGCGAACGCCTGCAGCAGCTTCGGCAGGAACACGATCTCGCCGACGTCCGACAGCGCGATCGAGAACGTATGCGTGCTCGCGGCCGGATCGAAGTCGTGCGGCGCGACGAGGCCGCGCTCGATCTGCGCGAGCGCGTCGCGGGCGGCCGGCAGCAGCGCGAGCGCGCGCGGCGTCGGCTCCATCCCGCGCGACGTGCGCACGAACAGTGGATCGCCGAAGTACTCGCGCAGGCGGCCGAGCGCCGTGCTCACGCGCGGCTGGCTGACGCCGAGCAGGTCGCCCGCTCGGCTCACGTTGCGCGTGTCGTCGAGCGCGACGAGGTAGGGAATGAGGTTCAGATCGAGCGCATCCATCGCGAGGCCAGTATCTTCAAAACGTATACAACATATCTCCTGAATCGCGTTGCCGCATAGTCGGGAAAGCGCTCAAATGTGTTCCACCATTCGAATTAATGTTCTGGAGACGAACAATGCGCACCCAGGTCGCCATCATCGGCGCCGGTCCGTCCGGCCTTCTGCTTTCCCATCTGCTGCGCCTGCAAGGCGTCGATTCGATCCTCGTCGAAGCGCGTTCACGCGAATACTGCGAGAACCGCATCCGCGCCGGCGTGCTGGAGCAGGGCACGGTCGATACGCTGAACGAAGCCGGCCTCGGCGACCGGATGCGCCGCGAAGGGCTAGAACACCACGGCATCGAACTGCTGTTCTCCGGGCAGCGCCATCGCATCGACCTGTCCGAACTGACCGGCGGGCGGGCGATCACCGTGTACAGCCAGCACGAAGTGGTGCGCGACCTGATCGCGGCCGGCGTCGAGCATGGCCACGCGATGCACTTCGAAGTGAGCGACGTCGCGTTGCACGACGTCGAAGGCGAACACCCGTTCGTCACGTTCAAGCATGCCGACGGCCGCGAAGACCGCATCGACTGCGACTACATCGCCGGCTGCGACGGCTTCCACGGCATCGCGCGCCAGACGATTCCGGCCGAGCGGCTGAACACGTTCGAGCGCGTCTACCCGTTCGCGTGGCTCGGCATCCTCGCCGACGCGGCGCCGTCGCTCGACGAGCTCGTCTACGCGCATCACGACAACGGTTTCGCGCTGTTCTCGATGCGCTCGCCGACGGTCACGCGCCTGTACCTGCAGTGCAAGCCTGACGAAGATCTCACCGAATGGTCCGACGCGCGAATCTGGGACGAACTGCACACGCGCTTCTCGAACGACACCGGCTGGACCCCGACCGAGGGCCGGATCACGCAGAAAAGCGTGACGCCGATGCGCAGCTTCGTGTCCGAGACGATGCAGCACGGACGCCTGTTCCTCGCCGGCGACGCCGCGCACATCGTGCCGCCGACCGGCGCGAAGGGGATGAACCTGGCGGTGGCCGACGTCCGCGCGCTGTCCCGCGCGCTCGGTGCGCGCTACCGGACGGGCGACGCGACGCCGCTCGACCGGTATTCGGCGACCTGCCTCGAACGCGTGTGGCGCGCCGAGCACTTCTCGTACTTCATGACGAACATGCTGCATTCGTCGCCGGAGGATTCGCCGTTCGTCAATCGCCTGAAGTTTGCCGAGCTGAAATACGTGACGCGCTCGCGGGCCGCCGCGCAGGCGCTCGCCGAAAACTACGTCGGACTGCCGTTCGACGACGCGACGCCCCCCGAGGCAACCCGCCTTGACAACGCGCTGTGCGCGACTCTATGATCGGCCATCGTTCGCTAATCGAATCTAGGTTCGAATAGCGAACAAAACCGGGATCGATATCGGCCCCGGCGCGGCACGCGGCACGCGCGTGTCCCCTCGACAGGCCGCGCATCGAGCCGCGGGTTCGTATCAGGAAGAGACATGGTCAACAAGATTTTCGAATCGCTTCAGTCGGCGGTGGCCGACATCCACGACGGCGCGACAATCATGATCGGCGGCTTCGGCACGGCAGGCATGCCGTCCGAGCTGATCGACGCGCTGATCGAACAGGGCGCGCGCGACCTGACGATCGTCAACAACAACGCGGGCAACGGCGAGACGGGCCTGGCGGCGCTGCTGAAGGCGAAGCAGGTGCGCAAGATCATCTGTTCGTTCCCGCGCCAGAGCGACTCGCAGGTGTTCGACGGGCTGTACCGCGCCGGCGAGATCGAGCTGGAACTCGTGCCGCAGGGCAACCTCGCGGAGCGCATCCGTGCGGCGGGCGCCGGTATCGGCGGCTTCTTCACGCCGACCGGCTACGGCACCAAGCTCGCGGAAGGCAAGGAAACGCGCGTGATCGACGGCAAGCCGTATGTGTTCGAGACGCCGATCCACGCCGATTTCGCGCTCGTGAAGGCGTACAAGGGCGATCGCTGGGGCAATCTCGTGTATCGCAAGACCGCGCGCAATTTCGGGCCGATCATGGCCAGCGCCGCGAAGGTCGCGATCGTGCAAGTGTCGGAAGTCGTGCCGCTCGGTGCGCTGAACCCGGAACACATCGTGACGCCGGGCATTTTCGTCCAGCGCGTCGTCGAAGTGCCGCAGGCCGCGCACGCGGCCGAGCTGGCCGCCGAACACGCATCGCAAGCCGCCTGAGGAGACCCGAAATGAAACGACTGACCCGCGATGAAATGGCCCAGCGCGTCGCCCAGGACATCCCCGAAGGCGCGTACGTGAACCTCGGCATCGGCGTGCCGACGCTGGTGGCGAACCACCTCGATCGATCCAAGGAAATCTTCCTGCACAGCGAGAACGGCCTGCTCGGCATGGGCCCCGCGCCCGCGCCCGGCGAAGAGGACGACGAACTGATCAACGCCGGCAAGCAGCACGTGACGCTGCTCACCGGCGGCGCGTATTTCCACCACGCGGATTCGTTCGCGATGATGCGCGGCGGTCATCTCGACTACTGCGTGCTTGGCGCGTTCCAGGTATCCGCGACCGGCGACCTCGCGAACTGGCATACGGGTGCGCCCGATGCGATTCCGGCGGTCGGCGGCGCAATGGATCTCGCGATCGGCGCGAAGCAGGTGTTCGTGATGATGGAGCACCTGACGAAGCAGGGCGAGAGCAAGATCGTCGCGCAGTGCTCGTATCCGGTCACCGGCGTGCAGTGCGTAAGCCGCATCTATACGGATCTCGCCGTGCTCGACGTGACGGCCGATGGTCTTGCCGTGAGCGAGATCTTCACCGACCTGTCGTTCGACGAACTGCAGAAGCTGACCGGCGTGCCGCTGATCGACGCGACGCAAAAGGCCGCTGCCTGAACCGCAGGCGTGCCGGCGTGTGCGCCTGCGCGCATGCCGGCACGCTTGGGTGGACAATAGGCGCACGCCGTTTCCCCAATCTGATGCCATGCTCGAAGACAGCGCCAGCCTGACCTCCCTCATCTGCGGCACCGAGCCGCTCAACCGGATCTGGTCGCCTCGCGCAACGATCCAGCGGATGCTCGACGTCGAGGCCGCGCTCGCGCGTGCGCTTGCCGCGCAGCAGGTGATTCCCGCCGCCGCGGTCGCGCCGATCGAACGCGCGTGCGATGCCGGCCGGCTCGACGCCGACGCGCTCGCGCACGGCGCGGCGCTTGGCGGCAATCTCGCGATTCCGCTCGTCAAGCAGCTCACCGCGCAGGTGAAGGCCGACGACCCGGAGGCCGCGAAGTTCGTGCACTGGGGCGCGACGAGCCAGGACATCATCGATACCGCCACCGTGCTGCAGTTGCTCGACACGCTCGACGTGCTCGAGCCGATGCTCGACGAAGCGTGCGCATCGCTCGCGACGCTCGCGCGCACGCATCGCGCGACGCCGATGATCGGCCGCACGTGGCTGCAGCAGGCGCTGCCGATCACGCTCGGCCTGAAATTCGCGCAATGGCTCGATGCGCTGCTGCGCCATCGCACGCGCTTTGCCGAATTGCGCGAGCGCGTGCTGGTGCTGCAGTTCGGCGGCGCGGCGGGCACGCTCGCGAGCCTGCGCGAGCACGCGCGAGGCGTCACGGCGGCGCTGGCGGCCGACCTGAAGCTTGCCGTGCCGGCCGTGCCGTGGCATACGCAGCGCGATCGCATCGCGGAAGCCGCATCCTGCTTCGGGATGCTGACCGGTACGCTCGGCAAGATCGCGCGCGACGTGTCGCTGCAGATGCAGACTGAAGTCGGCGAGCTTGGCGAGCCGGCCGCCGCCGGCAAGGGCGGCTCGTCGACGATGCCGCACAAGCGCAACCCGGTCGGCTGCGCAGCCGTGCTGACGGCTGCCGTGCGCGCACCGAACCTCGTCGCGACGGTGTTCGCGGGCATGGTCCAGGAGCACGAGCGCGCACTCGGCGGCTGGCAGGCCGAATGGGATGCATTGCCCGACCTCGCGCGCCTGACCGGCGGCGCGCTCGCGCAGATCGCGCAGATCGTCGCGGGCCTCGACGTGAACACCGAACGCCTGGCCGCGAACCTCGACCTGACGCGCGGGCTGATTCTCGGCGAAGCGGTGATGCTCGCGCTCGGCGACAAGATCGGCCGGCTCGACGCGCATCACGTCGTCGAACATGCGTCGAAGGAAGCCGTACGCACGGGCGCGACGCTGTTCGACGTGCTCGCCGCCGATGCGACCGTGTCGGCCCACCTGTCGCGCGACGCGCTCGCGCGGCTGCTCGATCCCGCTCATTACGTCGGCGAGGCGCAGGCCTACGTCGACGCCGTGCTCGCGCTGCACGCGGGCGCGCAATCACCAGGAGAACATTGATGCCCTTCGCCACTGTCAACGGCGTGAAACTGCATTACCGGATCGACCGTGCCGCGCGCGACGACGCGCCGTGGCTCGTCTTCTCGAACTCGCTCGGCGCCGACCTGCAGATGTGGGCGCCGCAGATCCGCCCGCTCACGCAGCACTTCAACATCCTGCGCTACGACACGCGCGGCCACGGCCATTCCGATGCGCCGGCCGGTTCGTACACGATCGACCAGCTTGCCGGCGACGTGATCGGCCTGCTCGACCACGTCGGCATCGCCCGCGCGCATTTCTGCGGGATCTCGATGGGCGGGCTGACGGGGGCTGCGCTGGCTGCGCGTTTCCCGTCGCGCATCGTTCGCGCCGTGCTGTCGAATACCGCCGCGAAGATCGGATCGCCGGAAGTGTGGGCGCCGCGTGCGCAGAAGGCGCGTGCCGAAGGAATGGCGGCGCTCGCCGACGCGGTGCTGCCGCGCTGGTTCACGGACGCATTCGTCGAACGCGAGCCGCGTTTGTTCGATGCGATCCGCGACACCTTCGTGCATACCGACAAGGACGGCTATGCGGCGAACTGCGACGCGCTGAACGCAGCCGACCTGCGCGAGGAAGTGAAAGGCATCGCATTGCCGGTGCTCGTCGTGACCGGCGCGAAGGACATGTCGACGCCGCCCGACCAGGGCCGCGCGCTTGCAGCCGCGATTCCGGGTGCGCAGCACGTCGAATTCGACGCCGCGCATATTTCGAACATCGAGTGCACCGACGGCTTCAACCGCGCGCTGCTCGATTTCCTGACCGCGTGAGGCACCGGCGATGGACGACCAGGAACGTTACGAAGCAGGGATGAAGGTGCGTCGCGCGGTGCTCGGCGACGCGCACGTCGACCGTTCGCTCGAGAACCGCACCGAGGTGACCGACGAATTCCAGAACCTGATCACGCGCTATGCATGGGGCGAGATCTGGACGCGCGACGGCCTGCCGCGCCATACGCGCAGCCTGCTGACCATCGCGATGATGGTGGCGCTGAATCGCGGCGAGGAACTCGCGCTGCACCTGCGCGCCGCGCGCAACAACGGCGTGACGCGCGACGAGATCAAGGAAGTGCTGCTGCAGACCGCGATCTACTGCGGCGTACCGGCCGCGAACTCCGCGTTCCATCTCGCGGACAAGATCTTCAAGGAACAGGATGCGGCTGGTTAAGCGCCGGGCGTAGACCGATCCTGATTCGAGGCCCGCTGACGGTTGGCGGGCCGTCGACATTGAATGATCGCGCCGGCAGCGCATCGGCGCGTGAACAGAAGAATGGCGCGGCTGGGAGGCCGCGCTTCTTGCATCTATATCGGTGTTGCATGGGACTGGCGTAACAACGCCGGCCGACAAGGAGACTAGCGATGAATCGCACACCCGTGGTCGATGTCCAGACCTTCATCAACGAGCAGCCGTTCGGCGGTTTTCAATGGCTCGTATTCCTCATGTGTTTCGTGATCGTGCTGCTCGACGGCTTCGATACGGCTGCGATCGGCTTCATCGCGCCGTCGCTGCTCGGTGAATGGAACCTCACGAAACCGGATCTTGCACCGGTGCTGAGCGCCGCGCTGTTCGGCCTCGCGTGCGGTGCGCTCGTGTCGGGCCCGCTGTCCGACAAACTCGGGCGCCGCTCGCTGCTGCTCGGTTCGGTATTCCTGTTCGGCGTCGCATGCCTGACGTCCGCGTTCTCGACAACGATCGGGCACCTGACGATCCTTCGTTTCATCACCGGCGTCGGGCTGGGCGCGGCGATGCCGAACGCGGTCACGATGATGGGCGAGTTCTGCCCGGACAAGCGCCGCGCAACCGTGATCAACCTGATGTTCTGCGGCTTCCCGCTCGGCGCCGCGTTCGGCGGTTTCCTGGCTGCCTGGATGATTCCGCATTTCGGCTGGCGCAGCGTGCTGATCCTCGGCGGCGTGACGCCGTTGCTGCTCGGTGTGCTGTTGCTGTTGAAGATGCCGGAATCGGTGCGCTTCATGGTCGCCAACAATCACGCTGTCGACAAGATCCGCGCGACGCTCGCGCGCATTTCGCGCGATGCGCTGAACGCCGGCTCGTTCGCGATGACCGAAGCCGCGCCGCAGACGGGCAGCAAGGGCCTCGGCGTCGTGCTGTCGCGCTCGTACATCGTCGGCTCGGTGATGCTGTGGCTCGCGTACTTCATGGGGCTCGTGATCTTCTACGCGTCGATCAACTGGATGCCGATCCTGCTGAAGGATGCAGGCCTGACGCCGAAGAGCGCGACGCTGATCTCCGCGTTGTTCCCGCTTGGCGGCGTGGGTGCGGTGCTGTGCGGCGTGCTGATGGACCGCTTCAACGCGAACCGCGTGATCGCCGTGTGCTACGCGCTGACGGCGGTGAGCGTCTATGCGATCGGGCAGGCGGCCGGTAACGTCGGGCTGCTCGTGCTGGTTGTGTTCGTGGCCGGCGTGCTGATGAATACCGCGCAATCGTCGATGCCGGCGCTCGCCGCCGCGTTCTATCCGACCGAAGGGCGCGGCACGGGTGTCGCGTGGATGCTCGGCGTCGGCCGCTTCGGCGGGATCGCAGGATCGTTCCTCGTCGCCGAACTGACGCGCCGGCATGTCTCGTTCGCGGGCGTGTTCGCGACGATCGCCGTCGCGGGCCTGCTCGCGTGTGTCGCGCTGCTGATCAAGCAGATGGCACGGCCGCATGGCGTGACGCAGCCGGCAGGCAAGATCGAGTCGCTCGGGCATTGAGCGAAGCGCGGGCCGGTGCGATGCGCCGGCCCGCGGATGTGGCGGCCATCGGGCCGCCGGCTATTCTTCCGCGTCGTGTTCCTTCACGAAGTTGCGCAGATACGCGCGCAGCGCGGCCTCCCGGCCGCGATGATCGGCGAGGTTCGCGGCGCCCATGTCTTCCTCTTCGCCGAACATCGTCGGGGGCGCGCAGTAGATGCCGATCTCGATGTTTTCGCGCAGCACGCGAATCTCGTGCGTGAGCGGATGATATTCGGCGATCCAGTGCATCCCCTCGATGTGTTCGCCCGCCCTCAGCAGTGGCTTCATCGGCACTCTCCCGGCAGCGGCGGCGCAACCAGCGAAACGGTTGCGCGCGCCCGTCACAAAAGGGTACGCCTGCATCGGGCGAATCTCAACGGGCGCACGACGAGCGCCCACTACGCCAGCAGGTGTGCGACCAGCGGATACAGCGACAGGATCAGCAGCACGGCCATCGTCACGTTGAAGATGCGCAGCGCGCGGGGGTTCGACAGGAAGCGGCGCAGGCCGAGCCCGAAAGCGGCCCACAGGCTGATGCACGGGAAGCCGATCAGGATGAACACGACGGCCATCCATGCGGCGTTCATTCCGTAGTCGGCGGACAGGCGGATCGTCGTCGCGGCGGTCAGCACCATCATCCATGCCTTCGGATTGATCCACTGGAACGCAGCGGCCTCGATGAACGTCATCGGCCGCGGCTTGCCGCCGTGCGCCTTCACTTCGCCCGACGTGCCGATGCGCCACGCGAGGTACAGCAGGTACGCGACGCTCGCGGCTTCGAGGATCGTGTACAGCAGCGGCATGCGCTTGAACGCTTCGCCTAGGCCGAAGCCGACGCAGAGCATCAGGATCGCGACGCCGGTGCTGATGCCGAACAGGTGCGGCATGGTGCGGCGGAAACCGAAGTTGACGCCGGATGCGAGCAGCATCGTGTTGTTCGGGCCGGGCGTGATCGACGTGACGAGCGCGAACAGCATGCCGGCTGGCAACGCGCTCAGGGTGAGGAATTCCATCGCGGATTCTCCGTTCGGTTCTGGACTGGGATGGAGGTCAGTTTAGCGACGGTTTTCTGTACAGTACCGGTACAGTTTGATTGACGATTGCCGGTACGGGGCGAGGTGGGTGGGCTTGTGTTGCGAGTGTTCTTGTTGTCTCTCAGAAAAGATGTCCGCAGTCTCAATAAGTTGTCTTTGAATAAAAGACGACATATCGGCGGATGTCAGATCAATATATGTCCGCCTGAGCGGATGCGGGATCAATCTTTGCAATCAGACAGCTTTTGCACAATTTTCGATCGATAGCATCGTGCCGTTGATCTCTCATTTGAGCGCAGCAGTTTCGCCCCGGCGTCTGTCCAAGGCCGCGGGGCTGCCTTCACTGTAGGTGCCCGTGCAGTCGGGAGGAAATTTTGGGGCAGGAAACTCCCCGTCGAAGCGCACCGCATGACTGGGTAGAAACGCTAATCGACTGTCGGCATGCCGCAGGAACTGGAATGGGAACGGTACTGTTCGGCTAGGGGGCAGTACTGTTGAATCAGATACGCCCGCTCGATACGCGCCCGAGTGAAGCGACAGGCCGCGTCCGCGCGAATCGATGCTTCGAGGTGTGCGCGTCGCCCGAGGGAGAGAGGTCCCTGCTCGCCGGCTCGGTCTAGCTGCGCACTTGGTGGTGTCTATGACTCCATCTCTTAGAATCGCCGCTTGAAAAACATCTCTTCTGGGGTATCCCCTACCCTAACAATTGTTACATCTCCAATATCGAAATCATACGATCCATCGCGTTGCAATTCGTCATGATTGAGGGTGAGTTCGTCTTCATTGAATGTAGCGATGTATTGGAACGGAACACCTTTAGCCAAAGCAGCTTGGCCCTTGTTGTACATAAAGTTCAATGCCTTTACCACGGTGCGACGGGCGATCGAATGAAAAGCACCATCGTGGACAAGAAAGCGCGGTCGGGACAACCTGCTTTCTATCTGGTGCAGAAACATTGTGAAATCATACGCAACCAGCCGCAGGCGTGTTTGTCCTAAGGCATCCGCGCGTGGAAGTGAAGCGGAGATTTTGACTGGCAATTTTCTCGCTGCGGCTCCTGTTTGGAATCTGATATCAAGGAACGCGTCTTCAAGCTCGGCGGATGACGTTACGATCGCCTCCTGAACAATTTCAAGGAATCGTTCGCGAAGCGCTTGCACATCCTCGGCTGCGTCCTTAAGTGACACGATTGCGGCGTACTCGTACTCCTGCATCCTGAGCGCCAGCGTCGATAACTGCGTCCCGTACTGATCGAGTTGGTCGAGCATAAGGCGTTCTCGCTGCCAGGCTCCTCGTTCGACAATCACCCGCTGCACAGCATCCTGCACCGACTCTTCAAATTGCGTTGTGTTCACAAGCTGCATCAAAGCCGAACGTTTCTGTTCGATGTTTGCTAGCGCCTCGATTGCATCAGCGTGAAGCGTTTCAAGTTCTCCGATACGTTTTTCGTGGAAACGTAGACGCTGGTGGGTGAGTGATTCGCGGAACGCGAAGACTTCATCTAGTGTCTTCCGGACGGCGCTGCCCAGGGCGTCAGAAATTTGCCGATACTGATACGTCACATCGTTGCGGTCGATTTCTGGCGTGATTTCGACAAACCGTCGAATCTTGGCCAGTTGTCTATTGGACTGCTCGATGGCCTTTCTTTGCTGAGAGGCTTGCCCCTCAAGCTGGCTTAAGGTTTCCGATACCTGCTTGAAATTTTCGAAGAGATTGAATGCGCTCAACGCGTTGCCGAGATCGTCAGCGCGCTTATCAGCGCGTGCCATTTCGGATCTCAAGGCCGCCAGCGACTTCCCGGTCTCGGTCTCGACACGCTTGCGCAACGATTGTTCGAGTTTGGCGGTATCGGTGTGCAGAGTCCGTTGTTCCTCCAATCGGAACAGTGCTTCGTTTGGTAAGCCCACAAGATACAAGGTAAGTACGGTCATAGTTCGCTCGTTCGCACCGGCATGAGCGAGAAACTTAACCGGATCTACTCGATCATGTGCCTGCAGATCATCTTTGATGTAGAAAGGAAGCAAGGACCGCATCCTCCCGTCCATTCCGGCCATTCCGACTGATGGAGGAAAAAGCAATGGGCCGAGGACGCTTCGCGCCTCCTTTTCATCGAGTTGAACTTCGGGTTGACCGTCAATGGCAAGACCGACAACTCCTGCGAATTTCCCGAATGTACGACGAATAACAACTTCGTGATCACCTGCGCGGAGTTCCAAGACAGCAGAATGATCTAATTCTGCAAGGAACTCGTATCTTTTTTGACCAGTGAATCGCTTTCGTTGCTGATCGGACAGAAGCAGATAGTCCAGTAAGCGAACGACCGACGACTTACCGATGCCGTTTATTCCGGCCGGACCGTCGAAGATGCGGGGCTTGGAGTATCGACCGATGATCAAGTTCAATCCTTCACGGAACTCGATCGCCTCGAACAGATGTGTCGGTGACCAAAGACGCCTAAGCATTGTCGCCCTCGAACAGATCTAGATTGACGCCCGTCGAAAAAATTACCGACTGGTTCGTGATGCGTCGGATGCGGTAGCCGGACACGTCGACGGCCTCGACGGCAAAAAGGAGGTCGAGAGCATTGAAGAAGTTCTGCGGCGTTCTGCGCTTGTCAAACGCCAGGAACAGCTCTAGCGCGCGATCGACAAAGAGGGGCGCACGCTGATGAGCTAGCAGACGAAGTATGTCTGCTCCGTGAACGACGGGGCTCAACGACAGATCGGCATCAGGATGTAGCAGCGACATCACTATTCCCCGGCGGCTTTCCAATTAGACATTGCGAAAAGACATGGAAAAGCAATGCATGGATGTACGTCTGTAACTCGTCGTCGCCGTCCGCGTTGTATTTGTGTCCATAGTTCGTGGCAAGAGTAAGAAGTCGATCACCGTCGGTCGGGCCGTCTAAGGCAGCGTAGTCCGACACGATTCGGACTTTCAGATGATTTATACCGTCAGAATCGAAACCGGCTAGAACCTCTGCGACATCCATCTGTTGATTGAGGGTCATCCGCATCAGTCGAACGGCTTCAGCGACTCTATCAGCACGAAAGTTCGCTCGAATCTTCTCAGTCGGATCAGGAGCTTGATTTGCATAGTGAACATCAGCATCGCCGCTTTTACGTGCGATCAGATCGTCCAAGAGCGTACTTATGAAGTGCCGAGCATATGCGTCCGTTGGGACGCGAAGTTTCTTGTATATCTGTGTTCGTTTCCCAAAAGCCAGCTCGTTGATGAGTGCGTGGATTCGGCTCAATCCCCACGTGACTCCGCTGTCGCCGTGAAGTTGTTTGACCAATTCAAGATGATTTGGCCCCGGCTCATGATTGATGAAGAAGCGCCAGTCTGGAAACTCGTGCGCCCAGCGATTTTTGTAGAGCGCATAGTCGCTGGAGACCTTTTTCTTCCATTTGGAAAACGTTTCGGCTCCAGGGGCATAACAAGCAATGGCGGCACCTTCAGACGTTATCAGCCCATCACAGCCGCCGTCTCGCACGGGGCGCAAGTTCGTGAAGCTCTTGGCGCCGTGAATGACGAACAGCATGTCGGTCACGAAATCTTGAAAATCGAATCCCTGGAGGTTTTCGATCTGGGTACGCAGCGTATTGTCGAGATAGGACCGGGGCAACATGCGTTCACTCCGCGGATGTCCATCGAACAGGAGGGGGCCTCATAGGTTGAGGCAGCCAATGTGTTATTGTACAACATTATTATGCATTTATGCGATGAGACATGCATATGTTTAAACCTACAACGACTCTCGTTGAAGAGCTTAAGCGTTCACGTGCGATTCAGGGAAAATCTCAGGCGGAACTCTCGGCTGCCACTGGAGTGCCGCAGTATCAGATTTCGAGAATCCTCGGCGGAAGGGTAAAGCGACACACGCCCGCGCTCCTGTGTCTGTGCAAGCACGCACGTGTCAAATTGGAAGGGGTGCGCAGAGAAGATCCCGCGGGGCGTCGATTGATCGAGCTGGCATTGATCGGATCATGGGATGGTAGTCTCGAGAAAGCGAAGAAAATCGCCCACCTGTTGAACTTGACGGCCAGCATGAACTAGCAGGCCGTTGAAAAACTTCGATCCGTCCTGCACGATGTAGGCTCCCGAGATCGAGGAAAGGCAGGCAGATGTGAGGCGCGGAGCCTGCTGCCGTTTCCACTCGACGCATATGCCTGGTCGTTCGAGGTCGGCTACACAAAACCAGAACCACCATTTTACCGGTGCGTGATCGACCAACTGGGCGGCAATGCAGTGACCGGCATCCACAATAATGTACTGTGGATGAGCAATAGTCTGTCCAACGATTATCGCGGCCTGATCGAGTACGGCTTGCGCGCGATCTTGATCGAGCGCGAGCCGACTGGCACGCCACCCCTTCATAGCCGAGCACTCATGGTGCTGCCGGAGTTGCCGAATCCCCGGCTGATTGAGGGGAGGCGTGATGAGCCTCTATCAACCATTTCATGGTTCCGGCCCTGTGGTCTGATTGCGTCCGAGTTCCTTTGATGGCGGATGTCGCTACATGGTCGCTCGAAGCCGGCGTTCATCGTCACCGCGCTTTTGCGAGAGCGGAAACAGATCGCTCGGGACGGTGTTGCCGAGGCTGGGCGTTACCATCCAAGGATATCGGGACGATTGGTTCCGCGTCCGGTAAATCGATTGTTTGTGAGCGTGTTGCGGATCAGGGCGGCTTCGGTGAACTCGATGCCTAAATCACATTTGAGATCGTTATTGCTTATTGTCGAACTCTGTCCGCTGGTTTGAATGCATACCGGTGCCTCGATGACGGAGTTGGTCACTACGACCGACCATCCGCGGATCCCGACAGAGTCCGAGATGATGTGAACATTGTTGAAATACACACCGCTGACCGGGCCCCTGATTATTTCGCGCCCCATCTCGTCCCGCTGCTTTCCATCTGATTGTTTCTGATACTGCTGCGCTACGGCCAAAGAGTGTGCGCTTAACGAGGCGGACATCACGATCAGAAGTATGAAGCGCATGTAGCCATCCTGCGAATGATCTAACTGCACGAGGTCCCCTCGGTCCCGTAAGTCGCATCGATACATGATGTAAAGACCGTGGATGCGAACGCATCATATCGGAACCATAGGGGCCATGCCAGCCCCACTCAAAGGTCCAGATCCGAATCAACGACTTGCGTCGTTGCGGGATGTGCTTGCCTTTAACGTGCGGATGGTTCGAGTCAGAAACATGCTCAGCCAAGAGCAACTCGGATTCGCGGCCGACCTGGACCGAACGTTCATTAGCCAGGTGGAGCGGGCGCGAATTAATGTGTCCCTGGATAATATTGAACGAATAGCGCGCGCATTGGGCGTAGCTGCTCACATCTTGCTTCAGCGTCCAGATGAGACACCGGCCCTGGCCGCAGAAACCCCGCTGAAGCAGTAGCCGCCTCATCCGAAGGCCGGCCCAGAGGTGCGATTGGAGCGCGCGAGACACACGCGTTCTGGCTCACGCTGAAGCGATTCCTCATCGCACGGGCATCAGGTCGACTCCGCACGTCATTTTCAATCCAGCTCAACTTGCACTAAAAGTGTAACTTTCGCGCAACGGACGTGTGTCGGCCGGCGGGCGCCGTTCATCTATCGCCGGATATTTGTGCGTGGTTTGAACACCTATAGATTAATTTTTCGCGATTTCCCCATCGGTTACGCCCAGAAATTTGACGAATGAATTGACCCTATTCGGAAAACGTACGAGCTGGCACTTGTACAAAAAGGGAAATTAATTTCTTCTTCTTTTCGGCGTTTCCGTAACTCGGCAGTCTATTTTTTGACTCTCGCGAGGTTTCTTCTGCCGCTCATGTCTGGCAGGAGAAGAAAAAATTTACTTGTCCGCCGGCTGGGTCACCGCATACATTGAGAGGTAGACACGTTCAGGTGAAAAGCGATGACGCCGTTCTCAAATGCCTTGGTGTACTACCGAAAGCGAGCAGGTCTTAGCCAGACGAACGTGGCCAAGCAACTTGGGGTCGCGATTCAATATATATGGAAGCTCGAGCGCGCGATTAAGCCGCCGCCATCGATCGAGCAAATCGAGCGGATTGCCGCAGTACTCGGCATGACCGAGGCCGACATTGCTTCACTGCTCGGAGCCGCACTCGACTCGCAGAGGAAGCTGCGGCTACCTGACGACCTGCATTCCGATACGTTGCGTCTGATCAATCGCCTGGTGCGAGCGTCGACACGTCTGAACGGTGACGAAGTCACCATGCTTGATGAACTGGTGACGAGGCTGGACCGGTAACGTCATCGGAAAATGCCCTTCCTCATCAACCTATTGACTTAGGAGTACTTTCTATTCGACAAAAAAGAAAAAACCAACCCATCTAGGACGGATTGGCTTCTTCGACCCGGGCGAGCCGGGGGCACTGGTGAACTCGCAAGTCCCAGTATAGCCCTCCTCTCATCCGCGTCAAGATCCAACTCGTCTCCTCGTTGCGTGGAAATGACATCCGCGCGGCCGGTGCTCGTCCATTCGGACTGGCACCCCCACATCCACGCGCCCGAAAGGGCGCAGGAGACATCATCATGCCTTCGTACGATACCCGCAGTGGCGGGAATTTTCGAGGTTTCACGCCCTCCGTCAAGAACGCTTGCTCGATGCCCTGGTATTCCCTGGCCGAAGAGGCGTCGACCCTCTTGCTCGAGTTCAGCCCGGAGGTGCTGCGCTTTCGCAGTGCTCAAGATAGAACATTTCTTCTCCGCGAGGCCGGCCAGACATTTCGATACACGCCCGACTATGAAGTGGTGCGTCGCGACGGATCGACTGTCTTCGTTGAAGCCAAGCCTGCAAAGGATTTACAGAAGCCTTCAGTGCAGGCCCGCATGGCGCGTGCGAGAGCCGTCCTCGCGCAGCATGGACACGCCCTCTTCATTTGGGATGAACGCACCTACATCTGCGGCACGCGTCACGAGACACTGCGGCTCCTGCGGCCGTGGCGAGGGCGAATTTCGTCCGAACGGATCCGGGAAGCACAGTGGCTCGTTGAAAAGAAGTATCCGAAAACTTTCCGAAACCTCGTGCATCTGGCCCGTTCGCGCGACGTTGCGTTGACCTGGATCGCCAATGGCGCCGCGGGTATCGATCTCGATGTGCCGCTGACCTCCGACGCAGCCATTTACGTCGCTCCTTCGGAGGTGCGTCATGCAAAAATTTTTGCTTAAGCGTGGCGTCGAGTTCCGTGAGGGCGAGTATGTCTGGCGCGTTCAGACTGCGCTGCCCGATGGTCGAATCGAGCTCAGCTCCGACTACAGCTCGCCAATACGCCTGCACGAAACTGAAATATGGGCACGCCACGGCAATGGGACATGGTCCGTCAGTATCGAATCGCTACGTGAGACGGCTGCGTCACCGATTGTTGTTGCTCGACGTGATGTCACCACCTTCAAAGAAGAAGATCTTGTCGTGATGCGTGCGCGACTCGTCTACCTAAGAGCCGTCGAGGAGGCGAAGTGCTCGCGCGTGCGCGAAGTCGAGGCCGTCATCAACCGGGTGGCGTGTGAGGTTGGTGCAACGATACCGCCAACCTATCGATCCTTCTGTCGGTGGAGAAAACGCTACCAACCGTCACGTGATGCCATGGACGTGGTGCCGCGCCATGAAAACAAGGGACGACGCGAAATCCTCGATGGTCCACTGCTCACGCTGGTGGAAGATGTCATCGAAACGCACTATCTCAATGGCCAGAAACTCAACGTGACGAGATTGTACGATCAAGTAGAGGATGCCATTGACGCTCATAACGAACGTGACCTGGAAAATCCGTTACCCACAATTAGTAGAGCGACGCTTTATCGTCATGTCGGGAAACTGAACAGCTATCTCGTCACCGCGGCCCGGGAGGGCCGCACCGAAGCACTGAAGCAGTATCGACCGGTGTTCCGTCGGCTCAAGACAAAACGACTCAACGAGCGGTGGGAGATTGACCACACGCCGGTGAACTTGCTGTGCGTTTGTGAGCGTACCCGTATGGTCATCGTCCGTCCCGTACTGACGCTCATCATTGACGCGCACACACGCATGGTGATGGGGTTTCATATCGGGGCGCGCTCACCTGGCCAGGAGGAGGTCGGATGGGCAATGCAAATGGCCATGCTCAGCAAGCGCGATCTACTGAACCGATTAGGCCTGGGGCATCTTGAATGGTTGGCGCGAGGTGTAGCCGAGATGATCTTCGGTGACAACGCGTGGGAATTCCACGGCGGCGCCACACGAGCTGGCTGCGACGAGCTGGGGATTTCACTCGTGTACTGCCCGAGCCGTGCACCATGGTTCAAAGGCCGTGTGGAGCGGTTCATGCGCACGATAGCGGAACAACTCTTCCATTTGATTCCGGGGACGACTTGGTCGAATACCAAGGATCGTGGAGAGTACCCGTCCGAGAAGCTTGCGTGTGTGACCCTCGAACAGCTAACGGTGTTTGTCGTGCGCTGGATTGTGGAGTGTTACCAGCACGCGCCACATCGTGGCTTGAAGGGCAAGACACCGTTTCAGGCATGGCAGGAAAGTGCACGGCTGACCCCTATCTACATGCCGGCCGATCCCGATCAGCTTTCCGTCGCGTTCTCGGACACCATTATGCGTCCGATCACGAACAGTGGCGTGACGTTTGATCACCTGTCGTACAACTCCAGTGCGTTGCAACTGCTTCGTCACAGCATCTCGGACGACGAAAAAGTCAAGGTTCGGTATTTCAACGAGCAGACCAGCTTTGTCTACGTCTACGACCCAAGGCAGAAGGAATACCTTCGCGTTGATTGCACCGACCCAGATTACACGAAGGATTTGACCAGATGGATGCACAACGAAGTCACCAGCACCATGCGAGACAGCAGCATCGATATCAACTCTGTCTCGCTTCGAAAAGCGCGTATCCGTCTCGCAGACGACATTGCCAAGGCAGAGCTTGATCAGAAACTCAAGAAGCGCAAATGGGTTGCGCAGATCAAGGGGAAGTCGAGCAAGGATCTTTTGTTGGGAGCCGCTGGCGGGAACGCCGTGGACGATTCCGCCCAGTCCGATCAAGTGGACTCCATGGTCGTTAGATTCGATAGTGTTCCTGAATTTTCTGTTACGAAGCGTAATGAACGGTAAGGAGCTGATCATGAAGCGATTTAATGTCCGTAAAAGCATTGTCGAACATCCCGATTTCGTTACTGCGCTCAAGAGTATCGAGGAGATCCATCAATGGCTGCGGGAATCCGGTGAAGCAGGGTGTCTGGCGACGATCGGGGCGTCCGGAGCCGGAAAATCGACCGTGCTCGAATGCTATCGTGCCCAATTCCCGGTGCGAGAGGAGGTGTTGCGCCGGCACGTGCCGGTCCTCTATGTCATCGTGCCTGCAGTACCGACTGTCAGATCGCTGGCTGAAGCTATGTTGATTGCCTTGGGTGAAATCGCGCAAGCTGGGCAATCGAGTGCGCGCCTGACAGAGCAGATTGTCAAACTGGTACACGGCTGTGGCGTGGAGATCATCATGCTCGACGAGTTTCAGCACTTCGTCGAGGGCGATCGCCGTTCGCTGAGACAGGTTGCGAACTGGTTGAAGGTGCTGCTGGACCGGCTCCCAGCTGCTGTTGTGCTCGCGGGGCTGCCGTCGCTGTTGGGTGTGCTGCGAGTCAATGGGCAATTGCGGCGCCGATTTTCTCGCGTGACGGAGATGCGCCCGTTCAATGTGAACACCAACGAAGGCGCCAAAACGTTCATTGGCGTGATGCAGGCGCTCGCCAAAGATATGCCATTGCCGATGACGGATATTGTCGACAAGCGTGTCGTGATGAAGTTGTACTACGCAACTGCAGGACTGGTGGACTACATGTGCAAGCTGTTGAACGGTGCTTACCAGGTTGCCGAGAGACGCGGTGGGAAAAGTGTCACGCTGAACGATTTTGCCGCGGCGTTTCGCGTTCATATCTGGAAGGATGCACCGCCTTCTCGCGATCCCTTCGATTCGAAGTTTAATGGCGTTCCGCTTGACCAACCAGGTGAACCGTTTGCGGAGGACGTGCAATGACGACCCCTCTTCTTCTTGGCGTTGCTCCGCATCGCGGAGAGTCGCTCTCGTCGTTGCTGCATCGTGTTGCCGAGGTCAACGGGTTGAGTGGACCAGGGATGGTCCTGCGCCGCGCCGGCGTGGCTGCTGCTCGGCCGCGCTTTGCCTCGGAGGTCGATGCGCTTGCCCGCGTTTGCCGGCTCTCCCCGAAATTGGTCCGGGCGATGACACCGTTGACCGTGGGCGCGATCGACCGTAGCGGGACGAAGCACGCGAAGATCAGCTTGTACGGTCACTGGGTTGAACCCGATGCAATCCTTGTCGGCGCCAACGAGCGCATATGTCCGGTGTGTATCGCCGAGCACCGACATGTGCTGGGCGTGAATGCTTACGTATTCGCTACGTGCTGCGCTGTCCACGGCGTCCAGCTGCTCGACCGCTGTCCGAGCTGTCGACGCGATGTGTCGTCCATGCGGCCGGCCCTGGCGCGTTGTCAGTGCGGGATGGATCTCGGGTCAATTGCATGTCAACCCGCGAAGCCGGACGACCTGATGATCACTCGGCTCATCGATCGGCGCTGGCGCATGAGCTTTGAGCATGATGTGCCGGACTGTCCGCCAGGCGTCCCATCCGATTTCGCCGCGCTTGACCTTGGGGAACTGTTGCGTGTGCTTTCGTTCCTGTATCGCGTCAGTGGTAGAGGGGCTAAAATTAATCCGGACTGGGAGGCTAGAAATATGGCGGATTTCGGTGGGCTGAACTGCGCCAATACGGGCTGAAGTGGGCTGTAAACGTCCATTTTGACCCACCTCGATTCCATATTGTGGGAAATTGGGCCCCGAGACGCGATTGGCGCAATGATTGCCGCAATATTGCGGCAATCCCCGAGAGATGCTTTGCGACATGTCTTGCTGCGATGCAGCAGATAATTTACATGACGGCCAGCATCGCTCGAAAGACTTCCAGAGCAGTCGAGGTTACGACTTCCGCCAATCTCCGTCAGCTCTTGTGGCATGAGCTCGCGCGATTAGAATTTCTCGGTCAACCCTACCGGCTGCTGCAAACTGTTGATACAGCGACACTACAGTGTGCGATTTGTCTATCGGATGAATTTTTCTACTCATCCGCATCCATTCATTCTCAAGCTCATAGATGATATCCGTCAGGATATCTCGATCGATTTCTAGATCAATCGTTTGTCTGTTCAGCACCGGACTACCTGTTACTACCTCATTTGCAAGCAAGTTGGCCTTCGCAACAAGCGTGCGGTAGCCGAGTTCCGCAACGCTCAACGCAGTAGCCCTGGCCAGCACTGTTTCAACAGTTTCTCCGGGCACCTCCAACACCTCGCACATCGCGCGAATCAACGATTCTAATCCGACCGTTGCGTCGATTCCATTTCTCGACACCGCTCCTGTGATGACGAAGGCGACATCTACGCCGATACGGGCCGCTTGTTCAAGGTAGCGCGCGTCCGGACTGCGTTCGCCTGATTCATACGCCGCTTGAGCTCGTCGCTGCACGCCACACTCGTTACCGAAATCTGCTTGCGTCAATCGCAACTTTTCGCGCTCGGCCCGGAGCCTTGCTCCGACCCCGTTTTCTTCTCTTGACGATGTGTCCATATGAACTCAATATGCTCAAACAATCACTTTGATTGAAAGGGGTGTTCAAATGGAAGCATTGTGCGGGACGGCTGCAAATCCTCAAAGCAGACAACGCCTGAAAACCCGTGAGGAAGTGCTCGCGGAATTCGATCGGCGTGGGATGTCTATCGCCGATTGGGCAAAAGGCCACAATTTGCCAGCGACGATCGTGCGGGGATTGCTGACGGGACGTGTCCGCGGCCGCCGAGGCGCAGCACACCGGGCGGCCGTTCTCCTCGGGATCAAGGAAGGCATGATCGACGAGGTGCAAGGCTGATGCCCTTCGTGTGTGAGACAGCGGCTCTCGTCACGCATGATCGACGCTGGCTCGATGCCGACGCGTTTGCACGGCTTGCCGGTATTAAGGAGCGAGCTGGTCAACACGCGTTGACTCGTTCATCACAGGGCGCTCAATGGCGTGGGCGGCAGCTAACCGTCCGCGCTGTTGAATGCGTCGGCGGCAATTCAGGCAAGCGCCTAGAAGTCTTTGCGCCGAGTTTGCCAGCGGAACTTTACGAAAAGTGGATCGAGCTGAACGCACGACAGCCGATGCGGATCGCTCCGGTCGGCCTTCGGATTGAACTTCCCGACAATGCACGCATTGACCCTCTCCATTCGAAGCGCGTCGCCGATGCGAAATGGCGCTTGTCGGTTATCGAATTGATCCTCGCCACTCGGCCACGTTCGCCCGAGCGCGCTGACGCATTCAAAACCGCAATGGAACAAGAACACGTGAGGCCAAACGGCACGCGTGAGCGCGTCGGCCGTACTGCCCTATATCAGTGGGTCGCCGACTATGAAGAAGACGGTTTCATTGGCCTGATATCCGAGCAACGTGCGGATGCGCGCAAACCGCGCGTCATCATTAGTCGCGCTTGGGACAAAGCTTGTCCGATCGATATCGACGCCAAACGGAATATCGGGGCCGAACTGCGCGATTTCATTCGCGGATTGTGGGTGTCCGGCGCTTCGGGGTGGCGCACCGTCCAGCAGCTCGCATCGACTCGTCTTATTGAGTTGTCACGCGAGGCGGGATGGTCTGCCGCTACTCGCGACCTCTGTATGGTTCCGCGAGTGATGATCGAGGCGGAAATCAAGTATCGGGGTGTCTCGATACACGATCAGGACGCGAAGCGGTATTTCGACAAGTTACAGCCCCGTATTCGGCGCACGCGAGCCATCATGCTCCCAATGGACATTGTTGTAGGCGACGTGCACCCGATCGATATCGGGGTACGCCGCACTGACGGCAGCGTGGCCTATCCGCGCGCTGTCGCGTGGCTTGACCTCGCGAACAACCGCCTGTGGATGGACATTGTGTTGCTCGACAAAGGGCAAGGCATCCGCCAAGTCGATATCGCCGGTAGCTTCGCACGCATGTGCGGCCAGTGGGGCATGCCGAAGAGTCTTTACCTCGACAACGGCAGCGAGTATTCATCGCGCGAAATGATCAACGGCATCACTGAACTGTCCCGGCTGATGAAGATGCCGATCCGGATGCTGTCGAGCGATGAAGTTGCCATTGCGGCCGCGCAGGATGGTCGTGAAATCGTTCGGGCGAAACCGTACAACGCTCCGGCCAAGCCGATCGAATCGGCCTTCGCGGCGATCGAAAAGCGCGTCTTCTCGATGGTTCCCGGCTATGTCGGTGGTAACCGTATGAAGAAGAAAACCCACAACGTCGGCCGCGAACCAATGCCGTTCACCGGCACGCACGACGAATTTTCTCATGCGATGAAGGAAGCACTCGACTTCTACCATCACTTGCCGCAGCGTGGCTCGCTCGATGGTAAGTCACCGCAAGAAGCCTATGCGGCGGCCATCGATGCAGGCTGGTGCAAGACCGACATTGACGAAGACGCCTTATTGCTTGCATTCGCCCGTGTTGGTACACGTGTGGCCGATCGAGGCTATGTCTCTTGGGAAGGCGTCGACTACTACCACGACGATCTGTTGCCGTACACCGGTCAACGATTGACGGTGCGTGTGGCGGATCACGTCCGTGATCGCGCATTCGTCTGCAACGGGGACACGCTGCTATGCGTTGCGCGTCCGGACCATGCTTATAGCTTCCTCGATCCGCAGGGTGCGAAAGAATCGGCACGCCGTCAGCGAGTCATGAAGCGCCATATCTCGACGCTGAAAAGCCAAGCGCCAGCGCTCGATATGGTCGATGAAATGGCTCGCTTCAACGCGGCCAGCGCGCCGATGCCGGACGCACCGGTTGGGGCGAGCGTCGAACTGGACGGGACGGTGATCGGGCAGATGCTGGAAGCCGCGCACGCCTTGACGCAGGAGCAATTGCAACAGAGGAAAGAAGAAAGAGCCGTCGATGCACCCAGCACCGGACGGCTCAATCAGTGGAGCAGCGACGAAGAATATCGTGCGCAGCTCAAGCAGATGGTCAAGTACATCGACGAATGACCTAACAGCAGGAAAGCGCGCGCCGGAAGTTTGGCGACAGAAAGCACGCGCGGACTGCACCTACGCGCCGGAGTCTACATGAGTCAGATAGTTGAAACAAGGCAGTTGCTCGACGTACACCGGATGGCATCGGCCATCCTTGTATCGAGCGATACCGGGGCCATCGGCCAGATTATTGGCGAGCCCGGCACCGGGAAGTCCGTCGCGGGCAAGTGGCTTGCGAAGAAGCTCGACGCGGCGCGGGTCTGCTGTTCGCACTCCATATCGACCAATGCGTTGTTGCGCAAAGCGTATACGGCGTTCAGCCGCGAAGCGCCACCAGCGTCAAATCTGATGGAGCGCTTGGAAGTGCTCGCAGCCGGAAAGCTGCTGATTGTCGATGAGGCGAACCACCTGCGCTGGCAGCAGTTGGAAGCACTTCGTTATCTCGCCGACGAAGCGGGCACGGGGCTGCTACTCATCGGAACGGATCTGTTGGATCGACCCTTCCGCGACAGTCGAACGAACATTCTCCTTGCTCAACTGGCGAGTCGCATCGGCGGCAAACGCATCCGATTTTCGCACTTCACGGACATGGATGAGATTGTCGTGCATGTGCTCCAGCCGCGTTTCGGCAGCGTGAGCAAGACGGTTGCACAAATGTTCTTTCGGAAATCCGGAGGCTTCTGGCGCGACGCGGCCGAGCTTGCCAACGCGTGCGAACGCATGATGCAGGCCAACGGCAAAGAAGCCTTGACAGCAGAAATCGTCAAGGTTGCAGCGGAATGGATGGCACCGGCACGTCAGCCAACAGGAGAGACTGCATCGTGAAAGCCGCGAACCAGCGTCACGCCTTGATGGGGCGTGTTCACCAGCTCGCTAAGGCGCTCGGCCTGAGCGACGCGAGCTACCGAACCTTGCTCATTTGTCATACCGGCAAGCAGAGTTGCGCAGACCTAGACGATGAGGCATTGGGTGCAGTCGCTGATGTGTTTTCCCGCATGCTTCGCGGCGACGGCCCGGACGATCTGGCGATGCCGATCAATCTCGAACTGCCGCCCACAATGCGCCCAACGCCTCATCAGTGGCGCACGCTTGACAGTCTCGCACGGTCGATGGGGTGGGCTGGACTGCACGATACGCGGCTCTTGTCCTTTGTGGAAAGAACGACGGCCGCTTACTCGCTTGAAGAGATGACGCGCAAGGCCGTGAGTGACAGCATTTCGGGCTTGATGAACTGGAACAAACAAACCAAGGCGAAACGAGGTACGGCATGAAGAATCTTCGAGTGATCCAAAAGCAGAAGGTAATGTTCAGTAGTCCGAGATTGAGCGATTACTACGCGCACTTCGAGCGCTCCGGCGCGGAGGCCGCCGACTTGTGGCTGCGTTCGCCAGTCCGTGCCACTATGGCCGAGTTTCGTGATATGCGTTTTCGTAGTCTCGTCGCCGTCACTCGTGCGCATGGTGATCGAACCTCCTGCCGCTCGGCTTTTGACGACGGATTTTCGCGCGTGATCGCTGCTTTCATCACGTGTCCCGCTCGGTTCGCGCGCGGAGGTGTGCAATGACGGCCGTTGATATCACCTCGTTCAACCGCATCTCTGAGCATCCGCTCTATAAGGCACTCGTGGATCAGGAGACGCAATGCGAGCGCGCTGCGTTCGAAACGGAAAGCCAAGTCCACCGGGTCGGTGCGATCCTTCGCCTACTGAACTTTCGCTTGGTGAACTCCTCAGCTTCGCCCCAAGAGTTGAGGCGCGATGACATGAGTGCGCTCGTTGAGTTGATGCTCGAAACGCTACCAGCGGATGAACAGGATGCTGAGACCCTGATCGACACCTACGGCGCTGCTGCGCGCTCGGCGCTACGTTCATCCATCGAGCATGGTGAGCGCCAGAGGCTGATGCTCGCGGCGATGGCGGTCGCTGCGAATCTAGGTTCGACGCATGCCGAACTCGACTCGGCTGCACGGACGGCGTGGGAGACATGGCAGCTCGATCCCACGTTTGAGCCTGACTGGCTCAATTTTTGTCGGGCGATCCAGTCGCGTGGGTTCGTGATAGAGATAGAGCGCGTGAACGATGTTATCTCCTTCGTGATCGTGGAGACACCGGAGCGGCGCACCTACAGTCGCCAACTGGACCGCGCCCAGCGGAAGTTTTCCCAGGCTGCTGGCGACATACGAAGCATCGAGGCGACGGCTCCAGTCGCTGCGAAACCAAATCGGAAGCTTTCGACGCCCATGGTGCGCGAGAAAAAGCGCCGCTAGAACACAACAAGCAAAACGCCCCTCCGGGGCGTTTTTGCCATATGGGGGTACCCAAGGTCGTGCCACACCACCGGAGGCCGTTGTAACGCGTTATGCGCCCGTTACGTAGCCACAATCCCCGCCGGCGTTCCGGGCTGTCGTCGTTTTCTCGCCGAACTTCGATACCAAAGTTATTTACTCGCCTAGTTTGTTGAAAAATTTTAGGATTTTATGGTCTCCACGAAAATCACTCGGCATGAAGACGCATCCTTTTACCTTCCCTCTTCGCTATCCTGAGTTGCTGGAGCAACTGGCTGCGACGTTGTTTCACGAGATGAAGAAAGCCGGTGTTCAGGAAGAGTCGGCATCGCGAATTTCACTCAAGGCGGTAGATGAAATACGGCAAGTGTTCGGAGGGGTTCAATACTATATTCCGCGTGCAGACTACATAGATAAAGGCGTCAGAAACAAATTGATCTGTGCAGAATTCGACGGAACCAATCTTCATGAATTGAGTAGAAAATATCGGCTATCGGACCAACAAATTCGAACCATTCTGAGTCGCGGCCTTGAAGCCGACCGCGACAAGTGAGGAGCGGATGAGGTCGCCAAATAATCAACCTTGGAGTCGCTATGAGCAACGCAAAACCGACAACGAAAAATCAATCTGAAGATGTTCTAGGCGAAGCCCAAGTCGCGCTTGCGCATGCGGCCGAGCTTTCGCGCAAAGCATGTGGTGAACTGCTGCCGAGGTATCGCGAGGCAAAAAACGATATCGTTCGTATCGAAACGGAAATTGCTCGTCTGCATCGAGCATCAATTCCTACGTCGGATATGATCGGATTCCTCCAAGACTACATCGACGCGCGCTCCGATGCATTCGTGCCGTTCCTGAATACGGTGGTTGATCGGCTGTACTATGTGGGCCACAGACCGGGCACCGTGCTAGACAAAGGCGCTCCTACAAGCTTCACACAATTTGAATGCCTACTTGCGCATGGCGGCGAAGCATTGTTCCCGCAGCGCTCCGGTGATCCGCTCTACGGTATCTCGGAGCGTATTCCCCTCGCCGGCTATACGATGGGTGAGCGCATGAACGTCGATGCAATGTTTTTTTATTTTGGCGACGTGATGAAAGCAGCTCTTGCCGCCAAGGCCGACAAGATTGTCGCCCCATCTATTCCCGACGAATATCGCGATGAAAGTACGCGAGCCGAGCGCCGTGCTAAGTTGAAGGATCTTTTTGCCGAACTGGCACTTGCGCAAGGCATTGCCGCCGAGCTGCTCGTGCAACTACGTTCATTCGGCTGGGACGAGTAAGCAATACTAGTCATGACGGAGGCGTCTTCAGCAACGCCTCCGTCAAATCGTACCGATTATCGTCGTCGGTGCGTCGAGTGCACGGCGAGAAGGTTGCCATAGTCGTATGCTCGAACGGATGGCAACCAGGGCATTCGGGAGCCATCGCCCCCGCCCATCAAGTTCTATGTCGGGTCTCCTTCGCCGTAGACAGGTGGAATTGGGTTTCCTCTCTTTTGGAAGGAGCGTAAAAATGAGCAACGAACGTCTCGCAATCGCTTGTGCCGGAATCGGAATCCGTGACCTTGAGCGCAATTGGAACAATCGTATCGAGCGCGAGGGTATTGCGGCTTTGTCGACGGTATTTCCGGAGCGCTTCAAAAATGGCGCTTTGGTTGCAACGTCTTCTTCGGCTAACATGGGTATTCATTCGCCGTCTAACAGCATTTCGGAGGACGAGCGGAAAATTTGCAAAGCGATGGGGCTTGAGCCGACCAAGTTCCTTGAGATGAAGGCGCGGCGCGGAGTCGCTGCGGCGAGTTCGAAAACATCGTCGTATCCGTCTGGTGGCATCTCGAAAGATGAGCTGAAAGTCTGCAAGGTGATGGGGCTTGAGCCGGCTAAGTTCATCCAGATGAAGGCGCAGTGCGGAGTCGCTGCGGCAAGCTCGAAAGCATCCTCGTATCCGTCTGGTGGTATCTCGGAAGATGAGCGGAAGATCTGCAAGGCGATGGGGCTTGAGCCAACCAAGTACATGCAGGCGAAAGCAAATGCCAAAAAGACGTGATTTAAAAGGGCTTGAGCGATGAGCTACTTCGATGCTGAACTTCCGAAGCGACGCGCGTTGATTCTGTGTGTCCTCGCAATGTCTGAGCCATATGGAAGCAACAAGGCGCTTCTTCATGCCTTCATGAGCGAAGACGGTATGGCAAATTCAACCTTTTTGGTTGATGAGGATATAGCATGGTTACAGAGTCGGCGGCTCGTTTGCTTAATGGATGATTTTGTTTTGCTAACCCTGCGTGGTTCCGAGGTGGCGAACGGTCGAGAAATGTTTCCCGGAGTCAGTCACGTAACCGATTGGGATCAATATGCCGCCGCGCTCTAAAATAGAAACTCTTCCGAAGCCCGTTAAAGAATGGCTCGATAAATATCTAGTCGATTCAAATTTCGCCGATTATAACGACAGCCTTATCGCGCTGAACAAGCAACTTGAATCCTATGGGATTAAAGTTAGCGCGTCGGGACTAAAGCGTTATGGCAAAACGTTCGCCGAACGGTTGAAATCGCTTCACGTAATCACTGAGCAGGCGCGCGCCGTCGTGACGGCCTCACCAGATGATGATGGTGCGGTCAACGATGCTCTTGTGCGTCTCACGCAAGAGAAGCTTTTCAGCGTGGCGGTTGAAATGGACGTTAACCCGGAATCGATCGACCTGGCGAAGTTTGCGCGGGCCGTCGCCGAGCTGGGGAAGGCATCTGTCATGCAGAAGCGCTGGCAGGCGGAAGCGCGCCGACAAGCGTTCGTAGAGGCGGCAAAGCAGGCACAGACGGTCGGAAAGGGCCTTGGGCTAACCGATGAGTTCGTGGCGGAGATCACGAGCAAGATTCTAGGCATTCCGGCTTGATTGCGTCCCCTGCAATCGAGTTTCACGCGGTAGGTTTCGCTTACTTGTTCTCTCTACTTCTGTGCGGTCGAGGCGCTTTTTTTGACCTCACCTCCACCTTATCTACCCCTCAAATGCTGCGCCGCAGCATGCCAAAATCCGCTTTAATTTTTGCCATTTCACTGCCGGAATCCGTTTTAATTTCCGCCAAAATCCGGATTAATTTTTGCCCGTCTAGTGGTGCAACAAGCGGATCTACAGATAAGGGGCTGCGCTCGAAGGCCATTCACGAACTTGCGACTCGCATGCAGAAAATCGGACGGATCATGTCGGACTGGCCGCGGGGATTCGAGGATCTGGTCAACGCGGAACGGCAATACCGACCTCGGTCGGGGTCGCTCCTGAGCTCGGCCCGAAGCGTTGAGCACATCTCTATGCGTTTGTTCACGGAGTTGCCGGAGCCACCGTTTGCGTTCCTCCATCGTGCGTTGGTCGACGCAATAGGCGGCCAAGTGGTGCAGACCGTGTGACGCGGTGTTTTCAATGAACCGTGGAGATCCGATTCGAATCGGATCTCCACGGGTTCCGACGTGGGACTTCGAATCTGGGTGAGGTGAACATCATGAAAACGTGTCGTTGCGGCACATGGCGATCCGAATGCATGGTCGAACACGTGCCTGAACCGGTTTGGAACAGGCTCGTGAATCTTGTGCAGAAAATGGTCGGCGAGTCGGGCGACCCGGAGGGGTTCGACGCGAAACGGTGGTTGTGTACCTGGTTACATGAAGAGGTTCCGTCACTCGGGTGGAAGAAGCCGGCCACATATCTGGATACCGCCGACGGAGAGGAACTGGTGGCCCGGACGCTGCTGAGCATGCAGACAGGCGCCTACCGCTAGCGATAAGCGCTGCGTCGATCTGGAGTTCGATATGGAAAATCAAAGTTGGGTGCCGTATTCCGCAAGGCCGGCGAATGCGATATTACGACTACCGCTTGCGCTGCGCGTCGAACCTTATCCCGACGAGTCGTTGTCGTCGGTGCTCATGCGCCTGGTGGATGCCAACGGCCTGAGAAGCGTTGGTGCGTTGCTGCGTGACGCCGGTTGCGTTGCGTTCGGTCCACTGGTTTCCGCCGAGATTGCGGAATTGTCTCGTGTTTGCCGGATCGGGCAATCGACCATAAGATCAATGTGCCCGGTCGAAGTCGGTGGGCGAGCACGAGGGGCCGCCTTCAGTTACGCGGTGGGGCATCACGTGATTGAGGCCCGGCACTTGCTTGTTCGAGAGCGCGAGCGGATTTGTCCGCTGTGCCTGCTCGATGGCGGAATCCTGCTTGCCGCACATCGGCTTACATGGATGACAGCATGCCCCGTGCATGCTGTTCAATTGCTTGATGTCTGTCCGCAGTGCGAGAAGCCGATCATGATGACGCGGCCAAACATGACGCGATGCCGATGTGGTTTCGATTTTTCTCACATTGAACCCGCGGCATCTGCACTAGAGGAAACTGAGAGCGCGTGCTATCTGGACCAGTGCTGGCGCATGCCGCCAACGACCGGATCCGAACTTTCCGAACGACTGACGGCAGTAGAGAAGCGAATGGCCCGGCAACATACCGTTCTAACAAAAAGGGGTAACGACTCGGTCGACCGGCGGGGAGTTCCGTTGCATCAGCTACGGAAATCATTAGGCTTTAACTGATTCGCGTGGAGGCTGAACTCACGGGGGCTGTCGATCGGTATCCGAGAATCGAACACCGTGACGAGATTGCCAAGGATGACCGAGACGAGTTGCATCGACGTCTCCCTCACTTAGTCCCGAAGATCCAAAGGCTTGATGCTTCGCCTGCTCACTGCCATTCGATACTGTAACGATGAACACAGTGTACGCCTTTCGTCCGCCCGTGCTTCCGTACAGGGTAGTCATAGATGACGCGCATGATGTGGTTTTCTACGCAGTAGAGCGCTGCGCCGATCGCGGTAGGCTTCGTGCCGAAGGGAGCGACGGCTAACCGACTACACCCCGATCCCTGGAGCCCGGATTGCACTTTCGCGAGTAGTTGATATGCACCCAGTGGATCATTTGCACCGCTGAAGCTCACACGAGGACTGGAGTGTGTGAGTAGGCTCGTATTCGCCATGAGCGAATGTAGATCCCAAGTGCTCTGGAACGGTGGCACGCCGAACACGACGGTCACGGTCTTGTAGAAATTCCCATCGTCATCTTGAAGCACGCGCAGTACCCGCGTTCCCTCGAATCCGAGGAACGCAACGAGGTGCGCCTTGTGGTTGGCCGACAACGCCGCCGCAAATTGCGGAATCGGCCGACGCTCGCCAAAGGTCTCCGTCAACTGGTACGCAACCGCCTCGTTGACTTCCTGAACCTTTTTGACGTACTCGGCGGGCTCGGCGTAGATGAATGAGCAAGCTGGCTTCCGGTTAGGCGAAAAGTGCCGGTAGGCATACAGCAACAATGCCATTTCAGGAAATTCCATTGTCGTCGCATCGATGACAATGGTTCGGGCGGCGTAGTCCAGCGGAATGCTTTCCAGTTCGTCACTCCGATAGCACTTGTCAGCGATGGTCAGACAGAACGTCTGTGAATCGTAGCTGACCCGGAGTGAGCGTCTCGCAGCGCCCGTGCTGATTTTGACCGACGCCTGGCTCCGGTCATCCAGTTGATCGTTGCCATGAAAAGCAATGTCAAACTCGTCGCCTTGCTTGAGGTCGCTCGCAACGATCACTTCCTGTTTGAGGAATCGCATGCTGCTTCCTAAAAGAGCTGAGCCGTGGAGCCCACCTTAGGATCCACGTCGTCCGGATCGACGAGCGACTTCAATACCATCTCGAACTGCTCATACGAGCCCGTAAGGATGATGTTCACCTGCGCGGCAGTCAGCATCGCCTTCTTCTTCTTCCGATAGCTGATATTGAAGTGAGGGCAGTAGATTTGGTTCAATATCCAGTCGGCCTGAGAGACGTCGTAATTGGTCTTACTTTTTGTCTCTTTCTCTTCATATAGTACCGACCAAATTTTTGCCTCCCTGAGAATCTGAACGGAGGTTGCAGACAGGTGAACTTGGTCCGCCTCGTCGATAGAGAAGTGGTTGATCTCCGTTTCGCTCTGGCTTCGACGCCGATTGAATGCCTCGAATAGCTGACCGAGTCGACGGGCAATGTCCAAAAGCTTCTCGCCGTACGATCCGACTTGAGCGATGCTTTGTAGCAGTGCGTCAGAGACTTGCCTTGCCGCTCGCGCCTGAATTTCCGGGTCGACTACGATCGCCGATTTGCCCACGGATTCCACTTCGGCGGCGTCTCGGCGCTCGTAGGCCAACAGCAGGGTAACGTGACACAGTTCCTGAAAGAAGCGCAGATTAGGTGTGGCCAGCCGACAGAAGCGATCGAAGCCGGCGTAGAGAATATTCGGACGCTGCGGCAAGCCGGCGTGTAAGTGGAACAAGCAACCGTATAGGTTGTTGTCGATCCATCCGCCGCTTTTATAGAAGGGGTCATCGTCGCTCTTTTTCGCCTGCTTGTATAGATCGATGACTGCCCTTGGCTCCTTCCTCTTGCGATTCAGCAAGGCGCCAAGTACGACGCTCGCCTCGGGTTTGCTTTTATCGATAAGCGATTCGGCCTTATATTCCCCTTCCAATCCAGAGAAGGCCAACCCTTTCTCAATCATCTCCTTCAAGCGTCGGAAGAGCGGTTCATCTTTCATGACGATTCCCGCAATGTCCGGCGCAGTCAGGTCAGGAAGAATGGTGCGCACGGTGCCAACCACCTGATCCCGATAGGTCTTGGTTAGGCGATCGGCTAGGTACTTCGGATCGTTCAGTTTGTCGACGTCGAACTTTTCGCAATCGAAATTCAGTCCTTGTCGATGCAGCCGCAACAGCACAAGCTCAGCCGCCAAGAGTTCGAAGTCCTTATTCGGCTCTGCGAGTTCTTGTTCGAGATCAATTTCCCGAAGATCATGGATCAGGGAAATTCTCTCTTCACTGCTCGTCTTGAAATCCGTCACGGCATCGCGTTTGTGCGCGATGTTTACGATTGTACGAATTGACGGATGCTTGATTGCGTCACAGATGACCCCGCGCTGCAACTCCGTCAAATTCTCAAATTCGTCGACAAATATGCGCAGTGAAAAATTCTTAAGTCGATCGGCAGACTGCGCGATCGCTTCAGCAATGCGCGACATCACTTGATTGAATGACAACAGCATCGGCATTTGTGCATGGCGAGGGTTTTGCACCCACATCTCGACGCCAACCATTTCGGCTTCAACATACCTTTTCAAGTCATTGATTTTTTCAACACGACCGCCGAAATAGTTTTTTATTGCATCTGTCAATGCCAAATCAGAGAAACTCAACCGTCCATGGGAAAAATCTGCCTGTGCGATGCTTTCCGACGCAGCGCACAACTCCCAGAGGAGTTGGAGTGTCACATAATGAGAAAACGCCAGCTTTGCCTGCTGCTCACCTCCGAGCCAGGCGGCAGTCATGAGTGAGCAAAATCCAGTATCCGGCCTAAATATCAGGCCAACCGCGTCCAGCGTGCTATCGGCGATCCCTTTTCGAGAAGGGCTGAATGTCGTGGCATGACAAAAGTAGCGAATGAACATTGTCTTGCCACACCCGCGCCCACCCAATATCCGCACGGACTTCTTGTCTCCAAAAATGCTGATTCTTCCGAAAAATGGAGGCACGATGAACGTGTCAGTGACATCAAGCGGTAGCTGTTCGGCACGATTTTCCAGGAACGCATCAGCAAGTGCGGACATAAGATACCTTCAACGGGCTATTAGTGGATGCCAGTGATTTGACTTGGCCCAATACAGGGGCAGCGTATTATTCGGCGCGGCGTGTTCAAACAGCACGGCAAGATCAAGCGAGTGTCTGGTCCGCTTGGGAATCTCATTGCGTTGGGACAGAGCGTCGCAAAAATCCTTTACATCCTCCACCTTATTGGCCGCATCGCCGTGCCACAGTCCATCGAGCCCCTTGGCACGAAAGAACTGATGCTCTGGCCCCATCCGTTCGATCGGTAGCAAGTTCAGCCATGGATAGTGCTTGGCAACATGTGCAATGCCCTGGGCGTGCGACAGCTGTGGGCTGTACGCCATCGCAAAACGGGCACGCAACTCGTCAAGCTTGTAGAACTTGGCGAACTTACCGAACTGGGTCCCCGTGCCCAACATATCATCGACGAAAATCAAAAATTTAACGTGCTCGGGAAGCGCAGCCACGTTCCCGGGCCGACAGAGAATCTTTTTGCTGATGTTGAGATGCTGCGCAAACTTTCGGATGATGACGCTCCCGCTTTTGCCGGGCGCTTGCTCGAATTCGCCGTCTACCGCGACGAAGCGAATCGCGCAGTCTTGCTCAGCCTCTTGTAGTTGCCTGTGAAATGCAACCAGTCCTTGTGGCGTCTGGAATCCGTTTCGATGCAAAAATACGGGCAGCTCTGAGTGCATCAAATGCTGGAAGGAGCTGCACAGCATATGCCCTGACCGATAAATCAGCGAATTCAATAGATGAGCGGCGAGATACTTCTCTTCTTTATTTTGAAAATTCGATAGCCACTGATCCAAGTTCCCGAAGTCGATCCCCGTTAGAACCTGTTTCTGCAGGAGCAGCTTGAATCGTTGTATCGTTTCATCGTAGAAGTTTTCATAACTTTCTGGAACGAAGAATGCCATGCTTCACCCGTTCGTGATAGCGCGTGTGTAACTGAATTTTATCAGAAAAATAACACGACTTGACAATAGATTGAATGTAAAAGACCCGCATTACGCGGGCCTCGGTGAAATTTCCATATCTAATTGGGGACTGGCATTTGCAGAAGGGTGGATACGGTTAAATGCTTGGCGCATGCACCTCGGGCCGCCATTACCCGCCAGCTAACCCCCTCAGGACTGCGCATCCAATCAAATACCTTGCTTCGGTACTTCGCCGGCACTGCGATGCGATACACCGCCTCGGTGTAGGGGCGGCGCCCTTTGGACACCATGACTTGGCGATCGAGGCAGCGAGATCCGACGCGCGGCACGAGAATGTTGCCCGCTTCGGCAAGCTGGAATTGGTCGTCGCAAGCACCGCGGAATGCGATTTCATTGCGGCCGCCGGGGAAGTCCGTGGTGTGGAAGCTAGGAATACCCAGGGCCACAAATTCGTTCCTGCTCCGGCTTCCACGTACGACCACGCCCCCCATTTCCTCCAACGTCTTCCCGCTCCTGGCCTTCAAGGCGAGATGCACATCCGTGAACTCGTAAAAAGCCAGGTCCAGACGAGCCACTCCTTGTTCGCCGGTCACCTTAATGCGCTTGGTCATCACGAAGTCGGTGCCTTCAAGGCGCCCCACGTGAACATTACAGCCGAGCTTTCTGAGACTAAATTTCGCGACAAGCAGGTAGGAGCGCACCTCGGCATTGGGAAACGTGTTGACGGGCAACTCGAAACACTCGACCTCGCTCGCTTGGTTAATCAGCGCACGCCGAAACGCCTGCAACGCCGGGGCGTCAATGAGGGGGGCACCGACGATGAAGGCTGCGGCACCGGGTCGCTTCAGTCGAGACAGCGACTCGAGCACAAAATATAAGTCCATGCGGGACCATTGCCCGCCCGGTAAACCAGGGCATAGATCGTGTAGGCGCTCGATAGCATGAGGGGGCAGTCGCGCCTCCCCAAACGGGGGGTTGCCCACCGAATATTCGAACTGGTGCTCGGTCAGCAAATGATCGAGGCGGGATGGATCAAGCACGTCGACGCAATGCAGTGTCCTATCCGCGCGTCTGGCATGCCTGAGGATCAGGTCGCGATCGATCTCGACACCAATGAATCGCTCCGGACTCGCGAGCTCGAAGCAGGCCTCCATGAGCTGGCCGCCACCCACGCCGAGCTCCAACCACTGCCCACCGTCGACACCGAGAACGCGCATCAAACGCTCCGCGAGGGCCGGAGGAGTAAACACTTGGCCCAAAATGCTTCGCTTATCAGACGGATTTCGATATCGCATGCCAAAAAATTATATGTATAATTTTTGGCATGCGCAAGCGAAACTCTCATACGTTTAGTGAAGCGGCACTGGGCTGGTTGCACTCAAAATCAGCGCTCGCCGACGTTACGCGCACGGCCTATAAGGGAGAGGTGAACCGCCTTGCGGAACACTTTGCTCACGCGGGTATCAGGCATGTGTGCGCCGTAACTCGAGAGGCGTGGTGGGACTATCTGAGGAGCCTCAATGGTCACCGGTCGCATATCGATACGAAGCGCCGCAAGGGCCTCAGCTATGGCAGTATTCAGCAAGCCCGACGCATTTCGCGTGATTTCTTCATGTGGGCACTGGATGAAAAAATCATCGACTGGTTGCCGCGCTTGCCCGAGACCTCATCGGCAACTGCGCAGCGTCGCGACCAACGTGCGCGCACAAATCCCCGATGCGCTATCGATTCGGTCTTGGCCAACATCTTACTCGGCGAGGTCGAAGCTGAAGACATTCGAGAGTGCCGAGCGCACTTCACGCTCAACCTAGTCTTCTGGGGAGCGTTGAGGCCTGCGAGATTGGCGGAATTGAAGGTTCGTGATTTATCCCGTGCCGGCGTGATCGATGGGGGAAGCGTCGACGACCATCGAGTGGAGTTGCCGGAGCACGTTGTTCGGCAATGGAAGCGCTACAGCCAACTTCGCCGACGCGCTATTGGCAAGGCGCCTCTTGCAAGTGCGCCCCTAATCAGCCATCTCGACTCAGAAGATGCAATCTCTGCCTGGGGTATCTGGTCGATCTTTCACGAGTGGGAGAAGAGTCGGTGCACTCATGAAGACCTTAACGTCACGCCGCGTACATTGCGCTCGGCCTATCTCGACCTTTTATGCAGCGGTAGTGAGCAAACATTACGGTGGGCATGTGTACATGGGGGCGTGCGAGAGAGACGCGTTCAGGTCGACTCTGACGCGATACCACAAGGCATCGTGACAGAAGCACATGATCAGATCCTTCTCTACTTGAAGGCGGTCTGAGAAGTTTCGCGCGAGCACAGACTGCGGGCGCGTGAAGGCGTGACCTGTGCGCTGTTCGAAGCCCTGGGCGGTGTTCCTCGCGAGATCCTTTACGACAACGATTGACGCCTGCGGGCCGGCGACGTTCGGCATCTCGGTTAGGCGGCTATCCCGAGCATGCGCGAAGCAGTTATCGTTTCCACCGTCCGCACGCCGCTGACCAAGTCGCACCGCGGCGAATTCAACGCCACGCCCGCCGCCCAACTGGCCGCTTTCTCCGTCAAGGCGGCAGTGCAGCGCTCGGTCCTCGATCCCGAGATGATCGAGGACCTGATCTTGGGTTGCGGAAACCCTGTTGGCTTCCAGGGCCGCAACCTGGGCCGCCAGGCCGTGCTGCGCGCCGAACTGCCACTGTCGATCGCGGGCACGACCATCACGCGCTACTGCGCCTCGAGTCTGCCGTCCATTGCCCTTGCGCCGGGCCGCATAGTGGCCGAAGGCGTGGAATAAATTGTAGTTTTAGTTTCTATGTGGTCCGGCGTTGATTCGGAGATGCGTTCGACTCTTTTACATCACTACGGTCGACTGAGGTAACACCCAACCCACTTTGGACTGCCTCGAATCTAGAGCCGACTTTGAGCTTCTCGAAGATGTTCTTCAAATGCCACTTGATGGTCTCGGGTGCAACACGCAATGCCCGTCCGATTTCCTTATTGGATAGGCCATGGGCGATATGGTTGAGTATCTCGATCTCGCGTGAACTGAGAAGATTTCGGGCGCTCTGTGGATCAACGTCGGTTACCGGCGCCCGACGCCGTTCGAACGCAGCGATCAACCGATCAAGGAAGACCTGTTCGACACCAGCACGGTCGACCGTTTCGCGAGTCCACTCCGTCAGTAGCTCCAGCGACGGCTGACCCTCGTCGACAAAGCTGCTGACCATACCGTTCGATTGCGCATAGCGCAGCGCGTCTTCCAATGCCGCGAACGCTTCAATATGTACGCCCTCACTGTGCAACGCCAGCGCACGCAAGAGCGAAGCCCGCGCTTCGAGATACTTCATTCCGGACTGGGCCAGAGTGGCCTTCAAGGCACCAAGCCGTTCCGCTGCTTGACCCGCATGACCTGTTGCGATCTCGAGCCGTGCCTTCACTTCGCACCAGCTTGTCCACGTCTCAAGGAAACTGCCCATTGGCATTGGAATCTGTTCGGGCATGAGTGCTGCTAACGTATCCGCAGTTTTTATTGCGCGGTCTATCCAGCCCTGCTGCAGACATAACCAGACGATGTCGGCGTCGCAAGCCGCGCGCAGGCGTAGCCAGTGACGGGACTCCGCGATTTCTGTTCCTTGTTTCAGGTAGAGCAATGCTGACGCGATATCTCCGTTTCGTGCGTGCAGCCGGGACGCTGTACGGCAGGAATTCGAAAAAGAGCCGAGAGGGCAGACTTCCGCGGTGATGGCCGACCGGTCGTTGATCAATTGCAGAGCACGGGCTAAATCGTTTTGTTCGTAACACACTGCCGCGAGATATCCTGCAGGGACAGCCGCTGCAGCGGAGTGGACATCGATATGTGTTTCCGCATAGCTGAGTGCCGAGTCGAATCGCAAGGCTGCAGCTGTCAGGTCGCCGCTCACCAACATACTCAATCCGAACATGCATTCGCGGTACACGTTGCCGTAGGTCGACTCTTGATCGAGAGTCGTTCGGAGTCTGATCGCTTCGATATCGGCATAGCGTCCGTCGTAGGCAAGACCGAAGATATGTGCGGTCTCGCCGATTCGCCTGACCCACGCTGAGACCGGCAACGCAGAGGCCGCAACATCGCGTCCTAGTTTGAGCGACCGGTAACTGTCATCGCCGAAGCCGGAGATGGCCGCATCAACAGCAATCATCTCGAGTGCCAGCGCGGGGTCGTTGCCGGTTCCAATTCGATCAGTATCGGCATCATGCTGCGCGAGGTCTGATTTCATCGACCGGAGTGTGTCATCAGCTTCCGGCTTGCGCATTAGCATCGTTAGCGCCCATGCCTTGGCAAGCCGCAACCGCAATCTCGACTCAACCAGCTGGTTTGGGAGCTTGCCAATCAAACCCAGCAACGCACTCACGTCGCTACGATCCATCAGCGTCATCGCGCAGTTCTCAACCCATGTCGCAGCCTGCTGCGCTTCATCGGCCGCCAGCGCATGGCGCACGGCCTCTGGCCAATAGCGTTCGGCAGCAAACCATTCGCTGGCTCGACGGTGAAGTCTCGGTATTTCGTCGGCCAGTTGCCGAGCGGCACGCCGTCTTAGTGTTTCGGACAGCAGCGCGTGATACCTGAACCACTGGCGTTCGTCGTCGAGCGAACGGATAAAGTAATTGTGGCGTTCCAGCCAATCGAGCTTTTCCCAGCTGCGTGCACCGGCTCCCATGATGGCGTCGCATAGCCTGGGATTTAGTCGATCGAGAATCGACGTCCGAAGTAGAAATTGATAGACCGCAGACGGAAGGCGCGCCAGAACCGCATCCTCGAGATAGGAATCGATGCCTGTCCGGTTGCTGGCGAGGTCGCGCGCAACTTGAGCGGCGTCCGTCGTTTCCTGCAGTGACAGGGACGCGAGTTGCAAGCCTGCGATCCATCCTTCTGTCGCGTCGTTGAGCAATTCGACAGCGGGGCGGTCGAGGGGGGTAGGCGTGGCGCGGGCGAAGAATGCTTGTGCGTCGTCCACCGAGAAACGCAGATCTGATTCGTCGATCCGAAGGAGCTGCCCCTGGGACTGGAACTGCGCTAGCGCCAGTTTGGGCTCGCCACGCACACCGAGCAGGACGTGGAAGTTTTCGGGTGCGTAACGCAGCAGGCGAAACACCGCTGCGCATACCGGGATGGACGTGATCTGGTCGAAGTCATCCAGGATGAGAAAGACCTGTTTGCCGCAGCTGGCGATTTCGTTAAGCAGGATGGAGATGACGGCTCTTCCGGGAGTCATCGGGTCCTTGAGCAGCAACTTTTCGGCTTGTTGCCCCACGCCGCTGGCTCCCCGGGTGAGTGACGCGACCAGATAAGCGCCGAACTGGTCGGAATTGTCGTCGTCGTTGTCCAGGCTAAGCCACGCGACAAGTTGATGTCGCGCGCGCAGCGTCTCGCACCACTCGGACAGCATCGTCGTTTTTCCGAATCCCGCCGGAGCGATGACCAAGGTGACCGTATGCTCGGTCGTCGCCGCGAGCTTTCTCAGCAGCGCCCGTCGTGTGACGCGGCACTTCGGCGGGCGCGGCGGCGCCATCTTGGTTTGGATCAACTGCAGATCCCAGAGTTGAGCGTCGGAATCGATCGGCAAGTTCATTGCGATAAGCCCTGGATTTTCCGATTCATGATAGTCGGAGCGGCAGGTCGGGCGATGAGGGTTTTCCCACGGGAGGGGGTATTTTCCCCCCCTCCCCCCCCACCATCTTGTGTCGCACCTCCCCTGCAGGGGGCACAAACCTACGCCGTCTGCTCGTAGCCTTCCATCATGCCCGCGTCAGTACGGCGCGGCAGTCGCGTCTTACGATGTCGCGGAACGGGACGTTGTGACTCGCCGGAACTGGCACCCGTCCACCACACGTTGAGGAGTCGATCGTGTCTACCGCTTCGCTGATTGAGCAGCCGTCATCGGCCTATGCGTACCCTCTACTGATCAAGCAGTTGTTACATACGCCGCTCGCGGTTAGCCCGGAGCAGGAGATCGTTTATCGGGGGAAGGTGCGTTATGACTATTGGGCGCTGCGTCATCGGATTGGGCAACTGGCAAGTTGTCTGCAAGATCTAGGCGTCCAAGCTGGCGATACAGTCGCCGTGATGGACTGGGACAGTCATCGCTATCTGGAATGCTATTTTGGCATCCCGATGATGGGCGCTACTCTGATGACGGTCAACGTAAGGCTGTCTCCCGAGCAGATCGCGTACACACTGAATCATTCCGGTGCATCCGTACTACTTATCAATGCTGAGTTCGTGCCCGTGCTCGATGCGATTCGATGTGATTTGCTCCATATCGACCGGTTCGTGTTGATCGACGACGGTGGTTCCGTCGACGTGCCGCCGTATCTTGTTGGAGAGTACGAAGCGCAACTGGCGGATGCTTCACCAGAGTTTAATTTTGTTGATTTCGACGAGAACACCCGGGCGACGACGTTCTATACGACCGGCACGACGGGTGCACCGAAAGGCGTTTATTTTTCGCATCGCCAAATCGTCCTTCACACGCTTGCCGTGATGGCTGCGCTTGCGAGCTCGCCGAAGCAGGGGCGCATCGATCGAGACGATGTGTACATGCCGATTACGCCGATGTTCCACGTGCATGCGTGGGGAATGCCGTACGTTGCGACCGTACTCGGGCTCAAACAGGTGTACCCCGGACGCTACCTCCCCGAGACATTGCTGGATCTCATTCAGCGCGAGAAAGTCAGCTTCTCGCATTGCGTTCCAACCATCATGCAGATGTTGCTGACGCATCCGGCTGGCAAGGATGTCGACCTGAGTCGCTGGAAGGTGATCATCGGCGGCTCGGCGTTGCCGACGGGACTCGCCCAGCTTGCGCTGGATCGCGGCATCGACATTTTCGCTGGATATGGCATGTCGGAGACCTGCCCGATACTGACGCTCGCGCAGGTCAAGACGACGATGCTCGACGAAGCGTCGCAGGCGCTGAGCGTCAGGACGACGGCGGGTCTGCCGATTCCGCTGGTCGACCTGCGTATTGTCGACGATCAGTTGCACGACGTCGCGCGCGACGGCAAGACGCCAGGTGAGATTGTCGCACGGGCGCCGTGGCTAACGCAGGGTTATCTCGACAACCCGGAAGCGTCCGATACCCTCTGGGAGGGCGGGTACCTCCATACGAACGACATAGGACTCGTCGATAGCGACGGGTATTTGCAGGTAACGGACCGTATTAAAGACGTGATCAAGACCGGCGGTGAATGGGTATCGTCACTCGAAGTCGAGAGCCTGATTTCGCGTCATCCGGCAGTCAGCGAAGTAGCGGTGATCGGAATCAAGGACGAGAAATGGGGTGAGCGTCCGCTTGCGATCGTCGTGCTGAAATCAGGAGAGACCGCGGACAAGAGCGCGCTTCAAGCTCACTTGAGCGAGTTTGTCGGGCGTGGACAGATATCGAAATATGCAATTCCTCAATCGATTCTATTTGTCGAGTCGATAGAAAAGACCAGTGTCGGAAAACTCGACAAAAAGGCACTGCGGAGCCGGTACGCGAGCATGCGGCCGTAAGAAGCATTGAGTGGAATCAATTCACGGTGGTGACGGAATGGAAGACACAAGAATGAGCCTCGACGGTATTGGGCAGTTTGTTGGCAAGGAACTTGGCGTATCGGTCTGGCAGGATATTGGTCAGGTGCGCATCAACGAGTTCGCCCACTGTACGGGAGACGATCAGTGGATTCACGTCGATCAGGATCGTGCGGCGAGCGAAAGTCCGTTAGGCAGCACTATCGCGCATGGTTACCTGTTGCTGTCACTGATTGCGCCGACCTCGTTCGAAGTTTTCATCAAGCCAGTGTGCGTGAAAACTGCGCTCAACTACGGTCTCGACAAGGTTCGCTTTTTGATGCCCGTGCGGTCGGGGGCTCGAGTCCGAAATCGCATCACGTTGCTGTCAGTCGCCAGTAAAGGCAACGGCAGAACGTTGCTCGTCACTGAGAACACGTTCGAGATCGAAGGTGAAACTAAACCTGCCCTAATTGCGCAAGCTTTGACGATGGTGATTGAGTAATTCGGAACAGGAGGAGTGTGGAATGGCAACTCGCAAGGACGACACGCCCCCTCAGCCAACAGGGACTCGCGATGAACTCGGTGTTGGCTCTGCGGAGCGTATGCTGGGACCGAATCCGTTCGTCGGTCTGCGCGGTCAGGATGTTTTGACGGGTGCGAGCGAGTTCGCGGCGGCAGCGATCGCGAAACCTGCAGTGTTGCTGGAGCAAGAGGCGGCGCTCGTTCGTGATCTGATCGGCATTCTGACCGGTACTTCAAACGTCGTGCCCGACGCGTCGGACAAACGATTCCAGGAATCTGCGTGGACTTCAAATCCCGTATATCGGGCCATCATGCAGGGGCACCTCGCGTGGTCCCGGACGCTGGAGCAACTCGTCGAGCAGTCGGGGCTTGCTGACGACTCCCTGGAGCGTGCGCGCTTTGCCATTTCGATCCTGACAAGTGCCACGGCACCCACCAACACGCTGCTCGGCAACCCCAAGGCGCTCAAGCGCTTGATCGACACCGGTGGCACCAGCGTGATATCGGGGTTACAAAATATGTTGCAGGATATTGCCGCCAACGGCGGAATGCCTGCGCAGGTTGACACAAGCGCATTCAAGGTCGGTGGGAATCTTGCGATGACACCCGGTGCGGTTGTATTTCGCAACGAAGTCCTGGAGCTCATTCAGTACAAGGCATCTACGGAGTCAGTGCACGAGCGCCCGCAACTGTTCGTCCCGCCGCAGATCAACAAGTACTACGTGTTCGACTTGGCGCCGGGTCGGAGCATTGCCGAGTTTCTCGTGAGTAGAGGCTTTCAAGTATTCATGGTCAGTTGGCGGAACCCTACACCGGCACAGCGAAGCTGGAATTTCGATACATACGTAGAGGCGCTGATAGAGGCGATTGCCGCGATGAGGGATATCACCGGTTCGGACGACGTCAACGTGCACGGTGCATGTTCGGGTGCGATGACAATCTCGGCAATGCTGGGCTATCTCGCGGCGAAGGGCGAACCGCTGGTGAACGCCGCGACGCTGATGGTGGCGGTACTCGACAGCCGTGCCGAATCACAGTTAGGGCGTTTCATGAGTCCCGATACGATCGCGCTCGCCAAGAAGAGGTCCGCGGCGACGGGGGTCCTCGAGGGCAGGGAGATGGGGCGCGTGTTCGCGTGGATGCGGCCCAACGACCTTGTTTGGAACTATTGGGTGAACAACTATCTGCTGGGCAATGAGCCGCCGGTGTTCGACATCCTATATTGGAACAACGACACAACACGGTTGCCGACCGCATTTCATGGGCAGTTGCTTGATATCTATGTGAATGATCTGCTGACCACGCCATCAGCGCTTACCGTGCTTGGTACGCCGATTGATTTATCAAAAGTGACTTGTGACAAGTATCTGATCGCTGGCAGCACGGACCACATCACGCCTTGGCAAGGCGTATTCAACACATCGCGGGCGTTCGGTGGTGCCAATGAATTCGTTGTGAGTTCAAGCGGCCACATTCAAAGCATCATTAATCCGCCTACGAATACAAAAGCGAAATTTCAAACGGGAAGTGCATCTGCCTCCACTGCCCACGAATGGCTGGGCGGCGCTAGCGTTAGCACTGGCACGTGGTGGACTCATTGGGCGGATTGGCTCGCGAGTCGATCAGGCCCGTTGCGCGAAGCGCCGGCAATCATCGGGAATGAGAGATACCCGGCGTGCGATGCTGCACCGGGGAAATACGTTAGAGAAAAATAGCAAAACGTCAAATGTAATTTTTAGACAGATTAAACAAATTAAGTTAGGAATTCGAAATGAAAGATGGCGGCGTCGATTTTCATGAATCTATTGACAAAATGCAAGAGATCGGCGCGATGGAGGTTAAGAGTTTGGAGGTGAACGGTCAGCGCTTGAGGGTCGGGATTCGCAAAGGCGATGCCGATGGCGTGCCCTTGCTTATATTCAATGGCATCGGTGCCAACATGGAGCTGTTGGAAAAATTAACCGCCGAGCTCACTGGCATCGAGACGATCGTCTTCGACGTACCTGGCGTTGGTGGATCTCCGGCTCCGGCGCTACCGTACCGGTTTTGGAGTTTGGCACGATTGGTTAATCGCATGATGTCGGCACTTGGCTATCAAGATAAGTTCGACGTGATGGGCGTTTCATGGGGAGGTGCACTTGCCCAGCAGTTCGCGGTTCAGTATCCGGGGCGCTGTCGGCGCTTAGTTCTGGCCGCGACAACACCTGGGGTACTGATGATACCGGGTAAGTTGTCCGTGCTTAGCAAGATGGTGAGTCCCCGTCGCTACTCGGACGAGAAGTTTCTCGAAAAGGTGGGAGCCGACCTGTACGGGGGTGCGTTTCGCGACCACCCGGAAAGACTGCGACAGCACAGCCGCCATATGCGTCCGCCGCGCGGCACCGGTTACTTTTATCAATTGATGGCGATGTGGGGCTGGAGCAGCCTACCGTGGTTGTCGCTGTTGCGTCAACCAACGCTGGTGATCGCTGGTAACGACGATCCTATCGTGCCTTTGATTAATGCCAGGTTGCTTGCATTGATGATTCGAAAGGCCAGACTACAGATTGTCGACGACGGACATCTATTCATTGTCAATCGTGTCCATGACGTCGCGTCGTTGGTCCGGAAATTCCTGACAGATGGGCTGTCTGCTCCCGAGGAGAGCGCATCACGACGCGATTAAGCATTTAAGTAGGAATTATAAATAATGATTTCGACGTGCCTGAGTAAGTCGCTTGAATTCGCGGAATCGAGATGAATTCATGCGGATTCGTGAACTCGTGACGAAAAAGAAGGAGGCAGATCAATGACCAAGGTTCTAGTTGCCGTCAAGCGTGTGCTTGACTATAACGTCAAGCCGCGCGTTCGCAGTGACGGCAGCGGTGTTGACCTCAGCAACGTCAAGATGTCGATGAATCCGTTTGACGAGATAGCCGTTGAGGAAGCGGTGCGACTGAAGGAGGCCGGTGTCGCAAGCGAGGTCGTAGCAGTGTCGTGCGGTGTCGCTGCGTGTCAGGAGACGCTGCGCACGGCGCTCGCGATCGGCGCCGATCGCGCGATCCTGATACAGACCGATGCCGAGCTGCAGCCGCCCGACGTCGCCCGGTTGCTGCAGGTGGTTGCTGAACGTGAGCAGCCGCGTGTGTTCCTTCTTGGCAAGCAGGCGATCGACGACGACGCTAACCAGGTGGCCCAGATGTTGGCCGCGCGGCTCGGTTGGCCGCAGGCGACGTTCGCGTCGAAGGTGGTGCTGGGAGAGTCGCTGCGGGTCACGCGGGAGATCGATGGCGGCCTCGAGACCCTTGAGCTGGCACTGCCCGCAGTCGTCAGTACGGACCTGCGTCTCAACGAGCCGCGTTACGTCGCGCTACCCAACATCATGAAGGCGAAGAAAAAGCCGCTGGAGACGTTGTTCGCGGTCGAGTTTGGCGTCGAGATCACGCCGCACCACGTCACCGTCAAGGTTGTCGAGCCACCCAAACGTGCCGCGGGCGTAGTGGTGCGCGATGTCGTGCAGTTGGTCGATAAGCTCCGCAACGAAGCAAAGGTGATCTGAATGAACGTCCTCGTCCTCGTTGAACACGACAACACGGCAGTTGCAAACGCAACACGTAATGTCGTGACTGCAGCACTGCAATTTGGTGGCGCAGTCGATCTGCTGGTGGCCGGGCACGACTGTCGCGCGGTCGCCGAGCAGGCGGCTTCCATTCCTGGCGTCGCACGCGTGCGGCTCGCCGATGCGCCACATTACGCGGATCAAGGAGCGGAGAATTTCGCCGCGCTCGCCGCAGCCAGCGCGGATGGTTATAGCCAGATTCTCGCGCCGGCCACGACATTCGGCAAGAACGTGGCGCCTCGGGTAGCTGGCCTGCTCGGCGTCGGGCAATTGTCCGACGTGGTCGCGATCGAAGATGCGAACACGTTCGTGCGGCCCATCTATGCCGGCAACGCGCTGGCAACAGTGCGCTCGAACGACTGCATCAACGTGATCACGGTGCGTACCACGGCATTCGAGCCGGCCGCGCTCGGTGGCGGCACTGCCGGCATCGAGTTGCTCCCGCTGGGGCCCGATCTCGGCTTGTCAAGGCTGATCGAGCGCGTCCTGGTGAAATCCGAGCGGCCGGAGTTGGCGGCCGCACCGGTCGTCGTATCAGGCGGGCGCGGGCTTGGGTCGAGCGAGAACTTTCACAAGGTGCTCGACCCGCTCGCCGACGCGCTGAACGCCGCACTTGGCGCGTCACGCGCCGCGGTGGACGCGGGCTACGTGTCCAACGACCTTCAGGTGGGACAGACGGGCAAGATCGTCGCGCCGCAGCTTTACGTCGCGATCGGTATCTCCGGCGCGATTCAGCACTTGGCCGGCATGAAGGATTCGAAGGTCATCGTCGCCGTCAACAAGGATCCGGAGGCGCCGATCTTCCAGGTGGCCGACTACGGCCTGGTCGGCGACCTGTTCGAGCTTGTGCCGGCGATCGTGACGGAACTCGGCCACTGATCTCATCCACATCGCGATCCATCGGAGCAAGACATGACTCAGTACAACGCGCCATTGCGTGACATGATGTTCGTCCTCAACGAACTGGCCGGCCTGTCGAAGATCGCTGAATTGCCTGGGTTCGAGGATGCCGGCCCGGAAACGGCGGAAGCCATCCTGGACGAAGCAGGGAAGCTTGCGTCGCAGGTTTTGGCCCCGTTGAACGCTGAAGGTGACAAGGTCGGCTGTATATGGCGCGATGGTGTTGTTAAGACGCCACCTGGCCATAAGGAAGCCTATGCACAATATGTCGCCGGCGGCTGGAACGGATTGACGTTCCCGCAGGAGTATGGCGGCCAAGGTCTGCCTAAGCTGGTCGCGAGCCCGGTGCAAGAAATGGTGATGGCCGCCAACCTTGGCTTTTCACTATGCCCTCTGTTGACGGGGGGCGCGATCGAGGCGCTGCTGTTCAAGGGTTCTGACGCGCAGAAGGCGCGCTATTTGCAGCGCATGGTCGAAGGCAACTGGACGGGGACGATGAATCTGACGGAGCCGCAGGCCGGATCCGATCTCGGCCTTGTGCGCAGCCGCGCGGAACCGGAAGGTGATCACTACCGGATCTACGGCCAGAAGATTTTCATCACGCACGGCGAGCACGATATGGCGGAGAACATCGTGCACCTTGTGTTGGCGCGCTTGCCCGACTCCCCGGAGGGGGTCAAGGGGATTTCACTGTTTGTGGTGCCTAAGTTCCTGGTCAACGACGACGGATCGCTCGGCGAGCGCAACGATGTGTGGTGCGTGTCGATCGAGCACAAGCTTGGTATCCATGGCAGCCCGACTGCGGTGATGGCCTACGGCGAGCGTGAAGGCGCAATCGGTTATCTGGTCGGTGAACCGCATCGCGGCCTCGAATACATGTTCGTGATGATGAACGAGGCGCGATTCGCGGTGGGACTGCAAGGGATCGGCATGGCCGAGCGCGCGTATCAGCAGGCGCTCAATTATGCGAAGGAGCGTGTTCAGAGCAAGAGCCTCGACGACCCGCGCGGCCCGTCAGTCACGATTATTCAACACCCCGACGTGCGCCGCATGCTGATGATGATGAAGGCGCTGACCGAGGCGACGCGCGCGGTCGGCTATGTAGTGGCGGCGACGCTCGACGAGGCGCACGCGTCGCCAGACGACGAGGCCCGTGCCCGTGCCCGTGCCTTCGCGGAGTTCATGATACCAATTCACAAAGGCTGGGCGACTGAGGTATCGATCGAGGTGGCGAATCTGGCGATCCAGGTCCATGGTGGAATGGGTTTCATCGAAGAAACTGGCGTCGCGCAGCATATGCGCGATGCGCGCATCCTGACGATCTACGAGGGGACGACGGGCATCCAGGCCAACGATCTGATCGGCCGCAAGACGATGCGTGACGGCGGTGCCACGGCGAAGGCGGTCGCCGCGCTGATGAAGGGTACGGTGGCCGAGCTGGTCGGTGAAGACGATGACATCGGAACAATCCGGATCCAGTTGGGCGAGGCTGTCGGCTCGTTCGAACGCTGCGTCGAGTGGATCGTTGCCACGTCGCGAAAGGATATCAAGGCGGTGCACGCGGGTGCGGTGCCGTTCCTCAAGCTGAGCGGGCTCGTCTGCGGCGGTTGGCAGATGGCGCGCGCCGCAGCGGTAGCTACACACAAGCTCAACGCTGGCGAAGGCGATCCGGAATTCATGCGCGCGAAAATTGGTACCGCGCTTTTCTACGCGGACCATCTGCTGAGTCAAGTCGCGGGTCTCGAACATGCAGTGGTTCGCGGCGCACACGGTGTTCTGACGTTGAGCGATTCGCAGTTCTAAATAGTGAGATTGCCGATACAGGCAACCGAATGATGAAAAGGAGACGCTTCGTGACACCAACCAGTATCCGGAAATTAAGCCTAATTTCGGGGGCGCTGCTCGGCTGCATTGGCCTGTCTGCGCACGCACAAGGTAGCGTGACGTTGTATGGCGTCATCGACGCGGGATTGCTCTATACCAGTAAATCGCTGAATCCAGTCAATGGGCAAAACGCCGGGCATCAGTTCTCGCTGATCTCGGGTGGCATGACGCCGTCACTATTTGGTCTGCGCGGCACTGAAGACCTCGGTGGTGGCTTGAAGGCGATCTTCGACCTCGAAAGCGGGTTTCTTGTGTCGAACGGTCAACTCAACGATTCGAATGGCAACTTGTTTGGCCGTAAGGCGTATGTTGGGATCGCGAGCGACACCTACGGTACCGTGAAAGCCGGCGTTCAGGAGTCGCCGTTTGTCACGTCGCTGATTGAGGTCGATCCGCGCAACGTGTCGTATTTCGGCAGCGGCGTACCGATCTACGTTGGTAACGTGTTCGTGACGGGCATCTTCAATTCGAATGCAATTTCGTATACCAGCCCGACGATCGCGGGTTTCAGAGGTAGCGCGATGCTTGCGCTCGGCGGCACCGCCGGCGACTTCCAGGCAGGGCGGCAGTATTCGGCGAATCTCGATTACACGTATGGCTCGCTGCTGATCACCGCGGCGATGTACAACGGAAATGCGGGTGGCACTGCCGCTTCGACGCCGATACCGAGCACGGTGCCATTCACCGGCCGCACGATCGGCGCGAGTTACCGACTCGGCGACCTGACCGTGAAGGCGGCGTACACGCTCGAAAAGAGCGCGGGCTCGTTCGATAACCGTGTCTATAGTGGCGGCGCTCGCTATCAGTTCACGCCTGCCGTGAGCGCGGATGCAGGTGTTTGGTACACAAGCGACGGTAACGACACGAATAATCATTCGATCATGGCCGCGACGGGCATCACCTACAGCCTGTCGAAGGCAACGTTGCTGTATGGGCAGTTGGGCTACGTCGACAATCATGGATTGATGCACGTCGGGCTGTCGACGAATGGCGCGCTGCTCGGCGCGTCGGGATCAACGTTCGGTACGGCGATCGGCATTCGACACTTGTTCTAGACGTCGTCGATCTACGGACTTCATCGCATCAAGTTTGAGTCGCGCCAGGAAGTAGCGGCAAATTGCACTGGTCCCCTTAACTACTGAAGGAACACTCATGGACAACCCATCGAAACTGCTCGACGACATCAACAGCATTGCACGGCAATTCAAGATTCCGGGCGTCGACGTCGACGCGATGCTCAAAGGGCGAAGAAAGGACGTGGAGGCCTTACTCCAGATTGGCAAGATCACAGTCGGGAGCACGCAGTCTCTGGTGCAAAAGCAGGTCGAGATGCTGCGTGTGTCAGCAGAAGAAATGCGCGATGTGCTTGGTTCGGCCACCAAGCTTGACGGGGTAAAACTCGATGTAGCGCGCAAGGCGGCACAAACAGCGCTCAGCAACTTTAGTGAGATGGCGGAGATCGCGTTGCAATCGCAATCCGAAGCATTCGACACCGTCAAGAAGCGCGCGCACGAGAACATCGAGGAACTGAAATCTCTGATCGGTACCAAGCCGCAGGATGATGGTTGAGACCCCGTGGTCATTTCTACGAGATTGCGATACGGAGCCTGCAGTCTATGTAGAGGCGCCGGGCACAATATTCAGGTTGCCCGGCGTATCGCTGAGACACCCGTAAGCGCATGCGCTTGGCGTTGCGCTAATCCGCGAACACGTTATGTGTGAATGGTAGGGACATGAATAATTTGAGAGCAATCCATGCGACGCGGCCAAGCGAGGGTGGCAAGATTGTTTCGGCCGAGGAAGCGATTCGACTTATCCGCGATGGTGACACGATAGCGCTAGGCGGTTTCGCGGGCATTGGCTTTGCAGAGGAATTGGCAGTCGAGATGGAGAATGTGTATCTCGGAGACCGCACCAAGGCAGGACATCCCAATATCGGCAAGCCGTCCAATTTGACGCTCGTGTTTGCCGCAGGCATGGGAGACTGGGACACTCGGGGCCTGAACCACTTGGCCCACCCAGGCTTGGTGAAGCGGGTTATAGGCGGGCATTTCGGTGCATCGCCGAAGCTTGGGCAACTTGCCGTCTCGGGTCAGATTGAAGCTTACAACCTGCCACAGGGCGTAATTTCGCACCTATACCGAGACATTGCCGCTGGCAAACCTGGACATTTGTCCCGCGTTGGGCTGGGGACTTTCGTCGATCCGCGTCTCGGTGGAGGGAAGGTCAATAGCAGGACGACCGCTGACTTGGTCGAGCTCATGACGATAGGCGGTCAAGAGTATCTGTTCTACAAGACATTCCCGATCGATGTGGCAATTCTACGCGGCACGACCGCAGACCCCGACGGCAGTATCACGATGGAGCGTGAGGCACTCACTCTTGATAGTCTTGCGATGGCGACCGCAGCTCGCAATAGTGGAGGCATCGTGATCGTGCAGGTGGAGCGTCTCGCTGAGTCTGGGGCACTGTGTCCGCGACAGGTCAAGATACCGGGTGTGCTGGTCGACTGCGTGGTCATCGGACGGCCTGAGAACCATCCGCAGACATTCGGCACTATTTACAATCCTGCCTTTGCGGCGGAGTTTCGCGTACCGCTCAACTCCATGAAACCAATGGCCATGAGCGAACGCAAGATCATTGCACGTCGGGCGGCGATGGAGCTGAAGCCGAACGTCGTGGTCAATCTAGGCATTGGCATGCCTGAGGGTGTCGCCGCCGTTGCGAGCGAGGAGAAGTGCACCGACTTATTGACACTCACCGCTGAACCCGGTGTGATCGGCGGAGTGCCAGCCGGCGGCATGAACTTTGGCGCCGCGGTCAATGCGCAGGCTATCATCGATCAGAGTTACCAGTTTGACTTTTATGATGGCGGAGGTCTCGATATTGCGTTTCTTGGGCTCGCACAGTGTGACAACCTCGGCAACCTTAACGTGTCGCGCTTTGGCCCCAAGTTGGCTGGATGTGGTGGATTCATCAATATTAGCCAGAATGCGAAGAAGGTAGTGTTCGCTGGAACTTTCACCGCCGGTGATATTGAGGTGTCGATAGTTGACGGCAAGCTGCTAATCGAGCGCGATGGCAAGTATAGGAAGTTCATCAACGAGGTTGAGCAATGCACATTCTCCGGCCCATACGCGGCTAAGGATGAAAAGGAGGTGCTTTACGTCACTGAGCGCTGCGTGATGAAGCTCACTGTCGAGGGTTTAGAGATTGTCGAGATCGCACCTGGTGTAGATCTGCAGCGCGACATCTTGGACAAGATGGACTTCGTGCCGATCATACGTGAGCCAAAGATGATGGATGCACGCATCTTCCGTCCGGAACCGATGGGACTACGCGAGGAAATGCTGCGAATTCCGTTCGATGACAGATTCCGTTATGACGAGATTAAAAATGTACTGTTCCTGAATTTTGAGAATTTCGATATTCAATCGATCGAAGACGTTGACGCATGCAAGGAGCGCATGCGCGCGATCTGCGAACCGTTGGGCCACAAGGTCTATGTAGTCGTCAATTACGACGGTTTCGAGATCAGCCGCAGGTTGGAGGATACCTACCTCAACTCTGTGCGGGATTTGGCCGAGCGCTACTACCTCGGCGCAACACGTTTCACGTCCAATGCGTTCGCCCGTGCGGCGATCGGCGACGCGCTGGAGTTGCGCGGAATCGCACCGCGCTTGTTCGGGACCGAAGACGAGGCCAAGGCGGCGGTACGCGAGACACTGCCACGTGACGAATGAATTGCCAATAAAGGCTGGCTCATGAGCAGAGCTACTCGCGTAAGCCGGACGCTGGTTCGCGTGAGCGAAACGAATGACCTTATGGCTCGGCTAGCGAAATAGTGAGGGTTCAGCGTGAATTCACTGACCACCACTGTTCCCATCTCCATGGTGAACGGTTTTTTCTCCGGAACAGAGTGGGGAACGGTTGCGAGACTGGCCGCGCTCGCCGGCATTCAACTCGAATTGCTCGGTAAGCCCGGTGCCCGCGTGACGCGGGAGCAATTCTCCACGCTCTACCGTCTGCTCGTCAACGAGCAGGACGATGAAATGCCGGGAATTTTCAGCCGGCGGTGGCGAAAGGGAACAATCAAGTTCTTGTGTATGAGCGTGTTGGACGCGCCCCGGCTCGAGGTGGCGCTGTCTCGGCTCACGCACTTCTTTCATATTCCTGTAGAGGATTTCGCGCTCGAGTCCTTGAAGAGCGGCAAGACCGGTGTGGTCCAATTAGTCGTCGATCCATACGGACACCGTGTGAGCGCGCTTGGTTGCCAACTGGTGCTCAAGCTGTTTCATGGCATCATGTCTTGGTTGATTCGCCAACAGATTTCGCTCATCGAGGTGGATTTTCAGTTTTCGCGATCAGCGCAGGTGGACGATCATTTTTACCTGTTTCCGGGCCCGGTCAAGTTCGATCAAGACAAGACCCGCTTCTGCTTTGACATTAATTATCTCGATATGTCTGTAAGACAGCGTGAGCAGGACCTCGAAGCCTTCCTGAGGCGCGCGCCAGAAGACTGGATCTTTGCTGTACACACAGAGCAGATGGTCTGTCACCGAGTCTGGCGATGCATAGCGGACTGCCTTCCTGCCACGCCGACGATCGGTCAGATCGCGGTAGCGCTGAACTGCTCGGTGCGCACGCTAAACCGACGTCTCTTGACCGAAGGTAGAACGTATCAGACCATCACCGGCGAAGTGAAGCGGGATATCGCGATTCAGCTACTGACTTACTCTCACGATTCGATTGCCGAAATCGCGTACCGCGTCGGATTTACCAATTTGACAGCGTTTCATCGGGCGTTCCGTCGCTGGACAGGATGCGCACCAGCCATTTATCGCACCACGGAGCGGGCCTGTGTACGATAATTAAATTACGTCGGGCGCGCGTATTATCGGGTGGCTGGTTCTCAAGGAACGCCGATGCGTACTGTCGTTTGTTCTCATATTGCTTCGCTACGCATGCCAAAGATTGTCAAATGGAGCTGAGAGAAACAGCCTACCAATGTCTTCGCATGTTGATGCGAATCCGCACCGCTGCCGCTCAACCAGGTGTTCGCCCTTGAGCGAACACGGCAGGAGACGACGTACCAATTGCTATGGCTCGAGTAGCGCATGCTGAGGTCTTTCGATATCGAGCACTTCGCGAACAACCGGACGCGCGGCCATTCGTTCGAAGAAACCGGCCAAGCTGGGCCACTGGGAAAGTTCGATCGAGAGACGCTGGGCTCACGTCAGCATAGTGAACAGATAGGCGTCGGGCGCCGTGTAGCGATGCTTGTGCGTCTGCAGGAGCAGGAAGCGATCGTAGCGCAGCAAGCCACGATCGACGACCGCAGCGTCCGAGATTGATCACCTGAAGCTAGTGTCCGAATGATGTTCCATCTCACTTTCAGCAATCAGTCGAGAGCTTCGCTGGCCAGTGAAATAGCTCCAGAGCCACTGTGTAAAAACGCGCATCCGATTCTGTAGCTGAGGCAAGAACAACACGTGAAGCGCTGCCCAGAGCCACCACACCATCATGCCGCTGGAGCGAAATTTACCTCGCTCGATGACAGCGAAATTCTTTCCTACGACCGCCATGTTCCCGCGGTCGTTATATCGGAAGGGCGGTGGCGGGGGACGCTTCTGTATTTGAGCGGCAATACATAGACCTGCATACTTGCCTTGCTGAAGGGCTGCCTGCGCGACGCCGGGAACAGGTTTCCCATCTTGCATGAAAATGGCAGCATCTCCGACCACGTGAACGTTCTGGTGCTGCTCAAGATTGAGCGATGGGCCAACCAGGATTCGACCGGAACGGTCCGTCTTTGCTCCCAACGAAGCGAGAATCGATGCGCCTTGTACACCGGCGGTCCAAAGTACCGTGGCGCTTTCGAGTCGGCCGTTTTGCACGGTGACTCCCTGCGCATCAACTGATTGGACGATTGTGTCAGTTCGTACCTCGACTCCAAGCTTCTCTAGCTGTCTCTTGGCTTGCTCAGACAAAGATGGGTGAAACGATCCCAGCACTCGAGAGGATCCTTCGAGCAAGATTATTTTCGTGTCCGCAGGATCGATAGTCGAAAAATCTCTCTTCAGGGTGACCCGTGCCATTTGCGCAATGGATGCTGCCAATTCAACCCCAGCAGGGCCTGCGCCAACCAGGATAAATGTCAGCGCGCGATTACGGGCGACAGGATCTTCGCATTGCTCGGCAAACTCATAGGCAAGAAGGACCTTGGAGCGAACGAATTCAGCATCCGTGATGGTTTTAAGGCCTGGCGCGAAAGGGGCAAATTCGTTGTGGCCAAAGTAGGTAGGACGGACTCCTGTTGCGACGACAAAATAGTCAAATTGCACCGTACGTTCGGGAAGATTTTCTGTGCTGAGGGTAATCTTCCTGCTGTCTAGGTCCACGTCGATCACCTCAGCCATCCAGACCGTCAGATTGCGGCACCGTTGGCGAAGTTGCCGGATGGGCGCTGCTATTTCTGCTGGAGAGAGGACCGCAGTGGCGACTTGGTAGAGAAGGGGTTGAAAGATGTGATGGTTCCGTCGGTCAATCATAATAACCTCGGCATCAACATCTTTGAGCGCCAACGCCGCCGCGGAACCTGCGAAACCACCGCCGAGAATCACCACACGGGGGCGGTGTCGAGTCATGCCGACCTCGGATTTTGAAGATTGTTCTCTTTTCACGGGAAAGTCACCAATGGTCGGCACGAGAAATAAGTCGAATTAGAGGCATTCCAGCGGTTGCTACGTAGCAGAGGTAATCCTGTAAAGCTTCATCATCGATCACCCGTGGTACGGCGACTAGGATGCCGGTGAAAATCCAGCCGATTTACAGCGTTCGCCCGAAACGTCGAGGGCTCCCGCAACGGATGGGCGCGCAGGATATAGAGCGCGGCAACTGAGAACAACTGACACGGGGCGGGCATGCCTCGTGACCCACGCTCGATCGCCAAGTCGCCCACGCCCTGCGCTGGGATTTGTGCCTGCCGTTTTGGCAACTCTGCACGATGGCCGATGATCAGATCGGTGGTACGCCGCGAGACGCGCGACGACCACCGTCGGATTCGTTAGCGTTCTTCTGTCCGGAGAGACAGCAACCCGAGCAGCACTTCATCACGGCGAGCCGCCAACTGGTCGATCGACCGACCGGCTACCTCTTCTTGAATGCCGGCGACCATTTTTTGTCGAACTTCAGGTGTGATTTGCGGCGAACCGAGCACCTTCCACCACGCGGTCATCGGGCCGGTGAACTGCTCGAAGAAGTGATCGATGCCACCTTGACCGCCGCCGAGATGGAACAGCAGGTTCGGGCCCATCACGCCCCAGCGCAAGCCGGGACCCCAGCACACGGCGGTATCTGCGTCCTTGACGCTCACAACGTCTTCCGAGACCAGATGGACGATCTCGCGCCACAGTGCGGCCTGAAGCCGGTTCGCGACGTGACCGGGTACTTCCTTGTTGAGCTGGATGGTTTTCTTGCCGAGGTGCGTATAGAACGCCGTTGCGTGTTCAATGGTTTCCGGCGACGTCTTGTTGCCGCCGACGATCTCGACGAGCGGAATGAGATGGGGCGGGTTGAACGGATGCCCGATCACGCACCGCTCGGGATGGCGCTCGCAGGCCGACTGGATTTCGCTCATGGTCAGGCCGGACGAACTCGACGCGATGATCGTGTCCGGCGCGAGAATGGTGTCGAGATGCTTGTAGAGAGCCTGTTTGAAGTCGATCCGCTCGGGGCCGTTTTCCTGGACGAAATCGGCGCCGGTCACCGCGGCGTCGAGATCGGCCGTGAACTGCAGCCTTTCGCGCGACGCGCCCGGGGCGAGGCCCATTGCCTCCAGCGCTGGCCACGCCGCGTCGATGAATGCGTCGAGTTTTTCCTTGGCGTCCGGCGCGATGTCGGTCGCGATGACGTCCAGCCCTCTGGCGAGAAACAGCGCTGCCCAGCTTGCGCCGATGACGCCGGTGCCGATGATGGCGACGCGGTTGATTGCCTTGCTCATGGCTTGTGATCCTTGGATTGGAGTGAGGTCAGACGAACGCGCTGAAGCCGGTGATAGCCTTGCCGACGATCAGATGGTTCATTTCGCGCGTGCCTTCGTATGAGTAGAGCGCTTCCGCGTCGGCGAAGAAGCGCGCGACGTTGTAGTCGAGCACGATGCCGTTGCCGCCGAAGATTTCGCGTGCCCAGGCAACGGTCTCGCGCATGCGGCTCGTGCAGAACGCCTTGGCCAGTGACGATTGCTGGTCCAGCAGCTTGCCCTGGTCCTGCAGTTCGGCGAGACGTACCACCATGCATTGCGACGCGGTGATGTTGCCGAGCATCTTGGCGAGGTGGTCCTGAATCATCTGAAACGATGCTATCGGCCTGCCGAACTGTTCGCGGGTCTGCGCGTATCGCAGCGCATGCTCGTAGGCGCCCATGCTGCAGCCGACGGATTCCCATGCGACGTATTGGCGTGTCAGGCGCAGCACGCGCGCCGTGTCGCGGAACGACATATCGCCCTGAAGTCTGTTTTCTTCGGGCACCCGGCAGTTGTCGAGGGTGATCACGCCGTTTTGTACAACCCGCAGCGCGATCTTGTTCTCGATCTTTTCGACGGAAAAGCCCGGGGTAGTCTTGTTCTCGACGATGAAGCCCTTGACCTGGTTGTCGTCGACATCGCGCGCCCAGATGATCGACAAGTCGCACCAAGGCGAATTCCCGATCCAGCGCTTCTGGCCGTTGAGCACCCACGTATCGCCCTCCCGCTTGGCGGTGGTCAGCAGACCGCCACCGGAGCCCGATCCGACCAGCGGTTCCGTCAGGCCGAAGCAGCCGATTTTTTCCAGGCGTGCCATCGGCGGCAGCCATTTCTGCTTCTGCTCTTCCGACCCGCCCAGATAGATAGATCCCATCGCAAGCCCACTATGGACGCCGTAGAAGGTCGAAATTGACGAGTCGACGCGCGCCAGCTCCATTGCGATGAAGCCGTCGAGTAGCGTGCTACCACCGGGGCAGCCGTAGCCTTCGAATCCGATCCCGACGATGTTGAGGTCCCGGATCTCGGGGATCAGTTCGAACGGGAACGCGTCATCGGCCCAGAACTTGTTGATGACCGGTGCGACCCGGGTCTCCATGAACGTGCGTACCCGCTTCATCAGGGCGAGATCGGACTCGCTCAGGAATTCGCGGATCAGGTAGAAGTCGCTGTCAGGGGCCGGAAGTGGGTGATTCGGCTTCGCGCTGGCTGTCATGATATGTCCTCGTGGAGCGTGGTTCAGGATGCGTTCGACGGCGCGCGCAGATAATCGTGGACGACTTCCGCGCCGGCGATCGTCAGGTCGGTCAAGAGGTGGACGGCGGAAACGACCTCAAGCACCGGCAGCTTGGCGACCGGCGCGAAGCAGTGCGGATGCAGTTCCAGCGACGCCGGACCGGTCCACGCGCCTTTTACTGTGATGTCGGTCACGTAATACCGCACCAGCTCGCAGACCCGGGCCGTCCCGTCGACGTGCGGCAGTATCTTCAGAAGGAAGCCGGGCGCCTCGAGCGTCTTCTTGACGGCGGCGAGATCCAGCGGCTCGTACTTGTAGGCCATGGTAGCGGTCGCCACACGCACCCCGTTGTAGTCGAGGGTGCCAACCAGCGCGTCGTTCCGGACTTCGAGCTTTGGTTGTGCGAGCACCTTGGGAAAGCCGAGCAGTTCTCGACCCGATGCGATGCCCGCTTCGCTGTCGAGATACATCGCATGTGTGAAGCCGCCGGGCATGCCGTTGAATGTGACCGGAACCACCTGGCCCGATTCGGTGTAGGAGCCCAGCCCACTCGAATCCGGCATCTTGATGAATTCATACTTGACGATCGGTTCGGCAGGACGCAGCGGCTCGGGGACAATGCGGGCTAGCGCCTCCGGATCGGTACGGTAAGTCACGATGATGAATTCGCGATCGACGAACCGGAATGGCGGCTTGGGGTAGGCAGGACTGCCAAACGGCATGGCGTAGGCGTGGGCGCGGATTTCGTCTTCAGTCATAAAAATGCTCCGAATGGGCGGCTGGCGTTCGCCGGCCGGTATGTTGTGCCGGAACAGGCATCCGGGCAGGGGAAGGGATCGAAATCAACTCGCGTCGTCGCAGCGAGCGACCGCGCCCACGTTGTGTAGGTGCGCGATCTCGGCGTCGTCGAAGCCGATCTCCTTCAAGATGGCCGAACCGTGTTCACCGAGTCTGGGCGCGGCGCCAGGCTTGACCTTGTGCTGACCCTTGATCTGGATCGGATTGCTAACCGTACGCGTGGCCGGTTGTCCGGGAATGTCGAGCGGCACGACGATTTCGTTGATCTCGAGCTGAGGATCGTGGATGATTTCTTCGGCGATCTGCACGACGCCGAAAATTACACGCTCCGCCGCGAGGGTCTGTTTCCAGAAGGTCAGTGGCTGACTCGCGAACCGCGGATCGAGGATCTCGACCAGCGCGGCTGCGTGCTTGACGCGCAGTTGTTCGTCGGCAAAGCGCGGATCGTCCAGCAGCTCGCCCATGTCGATGGCTCGGACGAAGCCGGCCCAATCCTTGCGTTGCGCCGCGACCAGTAGAATCCAGCGGCCGTCGCTTGTCTGATACGGATTGAGCAGCGCATTGGGGGGATTCTTGCGATCGTGCTGAGGAAAGAACCTACCGCCGTTGAGGCCACCTTCAACCCAGGCCGCCGCCGCCCAGATGCCATTGGCAATCAGCGACGTCGTCACGTGGGTGCCCTTGCCTGTCGTGGTGCGCTCGTAGAGTGCGGTCACGATTGCGGCATATAGGGTCGTTGCGGTGGCGTGGTCGCCGATCCCTGGAATGGGAAGGGTCGGCGGACTGCCCGCATCGTGCGTGACTTCCATGAGGCCGGAGCGTGCCCAATACGCGGTGACATCGAATCCCGGGGTATCTGCGTCGGGCCCGTCGGACCCGTAACCGGTAATGTCGGCATAGATCAGTCGGGGGTTCAGGGGAGCGAGATCGTCATAGGTCACGCGGAGGCTGGCCCGCACGCGCGGCGGGAAATTCACGACCACCACGTCGGCCCATTGCACGAGGCGTGTCAGCACTGGGAGCGCCTCATCAGACTTGAGGTCGAGCGCAATGCTGCGCTTGTTGCGGTTCGTCAACTGCCATGCGTAGTTCGTGGCAGCAACCGGGTTCGGCGGAATGCTTGAAAAGAAGCGATAGACGTCGCCGGTGCCGGGTGGCTCGATCTTGATGACGTCCGCGCCGAAATCGGCCAGGATCGTCGTGGCCGCAGGGCCGGCAATGTAGCTCGCAAGGTCGAGCACCTTGAGACCTGAAAAAACGTGCTTTCCGTCAGTCATGGATGTATTCCGGATACGAGGTTGAACGGGGAGGGGCTAGCTCGACGGTGGCCGTCCCGGTCGCCGGTTCGCGCCACGGAGCCGTTGCGGGTCAGCGCCCCTGGAATGCCGGTGTGCGTTTCTCGAGAAAAGCTGCAGTGCCTTCTTGCTTGTCCTCGGTTGCAGCGCACAGTGCAAATAACTTGCCTTCCAGTGCCAGTCCTTCCGGCATAGCCGCGTTCAGACCGAGATGGACGGCGTCCAATGCATACGCGACAGCCAGCGGAGCGTTGGCGGCAATTTGCGCGAGAATCGCTTCCGCACGGGCGATCAACTGGTCGGCTTCGACGATTTCATTGACCAACCCGATTCGGTGTGCTTCGTTGGCCGATACCATCTCGCCGGTGAGGATGAGCTGCAGCGCAATGCCTTTGCCGACAAGACGTGGCAGTCGTTGCGTGCCGCCGAAGCCGGGGATGAGCCCGAGCCGGACTTCAGGCTGACCGAACTTTGCGCTGGGGCTCGCGAGCCGGATCGTGCACGCCAGCGCGGTCTCACATCCACCACCGAGCGCAAGGCCGTTGACAGCGGCGATGACCGGTTTGCCAAGATGTTCGACGAAATCAAGCAGGGCCTGACCGGCGCGTGTGCGTCGCTCCGCGTCGATCGGCGTTGCGGTGGCGAGCTCGCCGATATCAGCGCCGGCGATGAACGCTCGGGTACCGCTGCCGGTAAGGATGACGCCGCGAATCTCCACGTCGTCGCGTGCATCCGAAAATGCCGCGTGCAGTTCCTCGATCGCCCGCTGGTTCAAAGCGTTCATCACATCGGGACGGTTCATCGTTACGTAGGCAACTGCCGCTCGCTTTTCATAGCGAATAGTGTCAAAGCGGGGAAGTGATTGTCTGTTTGACATCAGATCTGTTTCTCCAGAGAAAGGCACTTGCAGATTCGTCACCATCGACCGTTGATCCCGGTGGTGCGATCGAATCGACCCGACGGCGCCGTTCGATGCGAGAGAAAGAAATTAGGTATCCGAAATTTGGACGTCCTCTACAGCAGCGGCGAGGATCATGAAATTCACATTGACAGGCTTCGGTTGCAACCGGACCCGGATTGGCCGGAAGATAAGATCTCCGGCTTGTATGGCGCGATGCGACAATGCGCATACGCCAGACAAGCGAGCAATGCTGAGCTTCCAGAGCTGGTCGCCATAGTGACACGCGGTCGGGTCGAACCATGAAACGCAGATCGTTGAGTCGCTTTGGTACCCGAGGACCCGGACTGTGGCGACGGACGAAAACGTGTCTGATTGACACCCCACTTTCCCCTTGTCATTAGTGGAGGAAAGGGAGCAGTTCTCACGTCGGTTTCTTCCGTTGAGCATATCAATCATATGTGACCATATCGAACAATCCGGTATGTTGATCTCCATCCATACGACTCCTCTTACCAAGATTTCATTCAGTAAGTGATACCGAGTCCGATTGATACTAAGACGATGGTGGTCTGATGCATATGTGAAAGTAAACAACCAAGTTAGCTTTTTTTCCAATTGGGCGTACTCGACACTCGGTTACCCATTGAGGAGATGCTGTTCGCGAAGAGGGGGCCTCTGTCGGGTATTGAATAGTAGGTGCCGCTACGCGCGTCGGCGTGCGGGGACGGAGGTGCTGTCGAATTAGGCGGGTATGCCGTTATCTGCGGCGACACGCAGGTGCCCGCGCTGACGTGGCGCTCGGTGTCGGAGGTGTGTTCGCTATCGGGACGACACGGAGTGATTCAACGTGTTCGCTATTGCTGCGAAGTCTGTCTGGACGACGGCAAATACGAGAGCGGTTGACATACCGAACAGCAGTACGCCGTCGGACGATTCGATCGCGCCGAGCATCCGCCAGTTTTCGGTCAGCGAGAGGCCTGACGCGCCGCGCGTCGCCATCGCATCCAGCGAAAAGAACAACGCGTCACTAAACGAGCCAAGCGCCTTGAGTTGAACAAAGACAACGGCCCACAGGGCTGCTTCCAGCGTGTGCAGCATGCCGAGTGCGATGCAAATGAAGGTAACGATGACCACCAGTTTGCGAAGCTCCACATGAACGGTGTTGTGCTGGATGTCGAGTACACGCCGAACTCGACGGGCACCGCCGGCTAAACATACCATTGCCGCCGAGTGGATTAATATGCTGGCCATACCCAGAAGTATGCCAATTGTCCAGCTTTCCATAATGATAGGTTCGTTTTTGATTAAAAATAAAGATGGAGAGATTCTGTCTAGGAATCGGCGACGTGGCGAACTGATCTGACATCGCTTACGTATGGTTGATGACCGCCTCATTCGCGCCGGGGTTTCCGAGAGTACTTGCTACGTTAGAAGGATAAAGGTCAGATATGCGGAGTCGCTGGCCCTCGACAAGCGACCCCGACGGCGGGAATCATTTTTCCGTGTTCCGCAGCTTCATCGCGATATCTAGCTTCGAAATCCAGCCAGCATCATCCAGGCGCGCACCGAGAATATTCTCGATACGGTCCAGTCGATAATTTAGGGTGTTGGGATGGATGCCCAGTACGCTGGCGGTCGCCTTGCGCCGTTGTAGCTGTTCGAAATACGTTCGGAGCGTCTCGAGTAGATCGGGTTCGCCAGCCAACTGTTCAATCAGAGAAGTGAGGTAAGACAGTGTGCGTTTCGCGCTGCGGATGCTTTCTTCGACCGCGATTTCGGAATACAGACGCACACGATATTCGTCAAGGTGCGTTCGACCGAAACCGAGAGCCCGGCCGGCCTCGTCAGCTGACTTGGCCCAGCCCGATGCCCCTTCTCCCGGCAAGCCGATTCCGATGGCTTTGACTTCGGGCAGTGCGTCTGCAGTCGATGCGATCTGTTTGGCCATCTGAAGATCATTCGCTCCCGTCGACTTGCCGGGTTGGAGTGGCACCCACATCAGCAATTGGCCACGAAACCAGACATCAAAAATTTCGTCGACGGAGAGTTTGAGGCGACGAGCAGTTGCTGCAACGATCCGATCAAGTTCGTTTTTGAAGGTGGCTGAATTGCTATCGATAGACTCAACATCGATGGCCAACGCGACTCTCGGTACCGACGCGTCGAGTCGTAACGCGGCTGCGGTTTTGTCGAATTCGTCGGTGTCGTCAGGGAAGTTGAATATGATGCCGTGCAGCTGATAGCGTAGCGAATCTCGCCAGCGGGCCTGTTTGTATTGCTCCTCCAGAAAGGTCTGGGCGATTTCTTGCGACATGATGTCGAAGAACTCCATCAGATATGGAGAGACCTGGAAGAGGAGGTCATTGCGTAGATTGTCGTCTTCCTCGGCAAGTTCGATATAGCAGCACCACAATTCGCGGGAACCGAGTCGGAATGCGCGTAACAGCGCTTCAAGTGGAACGCCTTGATAGACTCTCCGGCGGCCGTATTCGCGGAAACCTTCCAGCGCCTGCTCCGACGGCATCTTGCCTGCCAGCAGGCTGTCGAGCCAGAGTTTTGAAGACAGGGCGATCGAATTGCGGATATCAAGCTTAGTCGTCGAATCTAGATCGGCATAGGGCTTAACGTTCATCAAGGCCTTGTACACGCGCTCGACACTGAGGGCGTTGTTTTCAGCGACATGTGCGATCCACCGGCGCAGGACTGGGGAGATCTTGGGAATGGCAGTTGTCATACGATTTCGCTCCTGGCGAAGGATTCGCACGATCGGACAGTGCTCCAGATAAGTTGAATGGTACGTCCGAGTCGATCCTGTTGCTGAAACTAGTTGGAGTGGTGGGGCCGGAAGGGAAAAGGCTGCGAGCGGGCGATGCGGGTTGGTTGACGTATGGAGTATGTCGAAGCACTCCGATTTGCGCTGGCAACGAGTTGTCGGCCGAAGCGATCAGCTACCTGTCCATTGTGCGGACTGACCCGCGTGCCTGCGCTGAAGTGAAGCCCACGCATCGCATCGACTCTGTCATCCGCCGTTGCCCTCTCTGCTATAGCATCGCGATAAAAATGGCCGCTGGATTGCCGACATGCCGAGTCAGGTCGTCCTCATGTATTGCAAGTTGCGTATTCGATTGCTTGTGATGGAATGCTGGCATCGGGCTATCCTTTCGGTTGACCTTGCTGTGCGCTCTGTTCAGGATGACCTGCCTGAGGTTATTGGGGTTTGATGCGCTGCCTGTTGAGATGTCAAGCAGTGACGGATAGTAGTCGTCAGGTGCGGCGTTGTCGGGGAGCCATCGGTGCCGCATGGGGCCGAATGCGGTCGTGGCGCTGATGCGATGCAAGCAGGAGATCGTTGCGTGGGTCATGTTGGGTGTTTTTTGATAGTCATTCGACATGCACAAGGCAACATCAGTAGTGCTTTATGTCTTCCGAATGTATCTTGCCGCGAAAAACATAGTACTGCATCGCGTTGTAGGCGAGGATGACGGGCAGAATCACCACGGTGCCGACGAGTGCAAACAACTGGCTTGAATGGCTCGATGACGCATCCCATATCGTCAACGACGGCGGAACGATGTTCGGCCAGATACTGATTAAAAACCCAGTGTAGCCAAGAAAGACCAGCCCGAGCGTCAACAGGAAGGGCATTGCTTCGCGCTCGGTCTGTAGAGCTCGGTATATACCCAACACGCACGCAAGTACGAGAACCGGCACTGGCAAAAACCACCCGAGATGGCCACTTTTGAACCACCGACTCGCGACGGCCGGCAGACCGATTACGGTCCACAGGCTGACGATGCATATTGCGCCGAGCAGCACGCCAATGAGAGGTTTCATTAGCGAGCGCATTTTGTGCTGTAGTTCGCCGTCGGTCTTAAGGATCAACCAGCCACAACCGAGCGCCGCATACGTGACAAGTACGCCAATTCCGCAGAACAGGTTGAACGGCGAAAGCCAGTCGAACGAGCCGCCCGCGAACTGGCCATTCTCGATCCGAATGCCTCGCAGCAATGAGCCGAGCACGATCCCTTGGCAGAACGCTGCGAGCGCGGAGCCTCCGACGAATGCGAGATCCCAGAGATGTTGGGTGTGGGCTGCTCTCGCCCGCAGTTCGAATGCGGCGCCACGGAAGACCAGGCCGACGACCATCAGGATCAGTGGCAGGTAGTTCGCCGGGAGCAACGTCGAATAAACAGTAGGGAATGCCCCATAGAGTCCGGCGCCGCCGAGTACGAGGAACGTTTCATTACCGTCCCACACCGGCGCGATTGTATGAAGCATCACGTCACGGTCGCGCTTTGTGTCGAAGAACGGAAACAGCAGACCGATGCCGAGATCGAAGCCATCGAGCATTACGTACAGAAATACGCCGAGGCCGATGATCGCAGCCCACACAACTGGCAGGTCAATTTGCATGCGTTACTCCGCTCGGTTGGTGTCGTGTGGTGTTGATAGCGCGCTCTTGTGCAAACCCGGATGCCGGCGGAGTTTAGCTGGGCCGGCTTTCTCCACCGGCCCGCCAGCCATCAGTTTCATCATGTAATAGACTCCGGATCCGAACACCAGGAAATACACCACGACAAAAATCAACAGCGATATGCCAGTCTGCTGTGCGGTGACGGGCGATACGGAATCTGCAGTGCGCAACACACCATAAACGGTCCACGGTTGACGCCCGACTTCAGTCGTGATCCAGCCGGCTAGCAGTGCGATGAGGCCCGACGGCCCCATGGACAGCACGAACCACTGATACCAGCGTGATTCATAGAGGCACCCGCCTTTTCTTAGCAACAGGCCGAGCAGTGTGGTCAGAAGCATCAGCATCCCGAGCCCCGCCATGATGCGGAACGACCAGAACACGATAGGAGAATACGGGCGGTCTTCAGGAGGAAACTCCTTCAGCCCACGAATTTCACCATCCCAACTGTGGGTAAGGATCAGGCTTCCGAGATGAGGAACCTGGATTGTGTAGCGTGTGACCTCGGCCTGCATATCAGGCAGTCCGATCAGATTGAGTGCCGTTCCGCCTTTTTCCGTTTCCCACAACCCTTCGATCGCGGCGATCTTCGCGGGTTGATACTGTCGCGTATTGAGACCGTGTGCATCGCCGACGAAGATCTGTATTGGTGTCAGGATTAGCAGCAACCAAAGCGCCATCGAGAAGCTGCGCTTGACGGGCTCGTCGCGGCGCCCCTTCAGCAAATGCCATGCGCCGCACGCGGCCACGATGAAGCCCGCGACGATGAACGCGGCGATCGCCATGTGCGCGAGACGGTACGGAAACGAAGGATTGAAGATCACAGCGAGCCAGTCGACGGGGACGATCTTGCCGTTATGGATTGCATAACCCTGCGGTGTCTGCATGAAGCTATTGGAGGCAAGAATCCAGAATGTCGACACGAGCGTGCCTGCCGCGACCATCAGCGTTGCGAAGAAATGGGCGCGTTCGCCCACCCGCTGCCAACCGAACAACATCACACCGAGAAAGCCTGCTTCGAGGAAGAACGCGGTCAACACTTCATACGTGAGCAGCGGCCCGGTGATATTGCCGGCGACGCTCGAGAAGCCGCTCCAGTTTGTGCCGAACTCGTAGGCCATCACGACACCGGAGACGACGCCCATGCCGAAGCCGATCGCGAAGATCTTTGACCAGAATACGAACATGTCCCTATAAGCGTTGTCGCGGGTCGCGAGCCAGCGCCACTCGAGTACAGCTAGAAAGCTGGCCATGCCGATACTGATGGCGGGAAAGATGATGTGAACCGACACCGTGAACGCAAATTGCAGTCTCGCCAGATGAAGTGCATCGAATATCTCCATCTCCACTCCATCGCCTAGTTGAAATTACGTTCTTATAATCAATAGTGACACGCAAAGTCAATGCATATCTAAGAGCCGGGTAGTCAGGCGCACGCGTAGTATGCGTCTCACAAAACTGGTCAGACCGTTTAGGCATGGGGCGCATGGGTGTGCAGCGTGCATGCGGGAACTATCGATCTATTGTGGTTTTAACCAAATGTATTTGTGACAACTGTGAAATTGTGACAATCGACAATGCGGATTGTGTGTTTTGACAATTTCATTGATCCGGCGCCGCGGTTACTATTCACAATCGAGTCGCACACTGAGCGTGCTTGACATTGATGAATGTTGTCAATTCGAAGTAGAAACGGCGACTAGCGTTTAAACCGCACACCCTAGCCTCATCTTATCGCGTACGTTCGATCGCCAAATCAACCTCGCGCCATGCTGTCATGCCGTTTTCGTCCGTTGCCTTGAGTAATTTGCCGATGCGTCTGTCTATCGCTTTGAATCTTGCTTTGATTGCGGCCAGTCTGTTGCTCGAAGGATGCGCGTCCGCACCGTCGGTTGCCGTGTTCGGCGCGGCTTTTCCGGACTGGCTGTTCTGTATCGTTGGTGGTGTGCTTGGGGTTGTGGTTGTTCATGTCGTGCTGGACAGGAGCCGCAAGCGCGCGTTGCTCGCGCCTCTAGCGATTAGCTACCCAGCGCTCGCCGGGGCGTTCGCGATGACCCTCTGGCTGCTCTTCTTTCCTCACTGATTCCGCGTACCGTTATGTCCGACGCTTCCGGCGCATCGCGCAAAAAGTCCCCGCTTGTATGGTTCATCGTGATTGCTATGCTGGTGCTGCTCGGCATCGTCGTATGGCGTCTCGACCAGTCTCCGACGACCGACGACGCCTACGTTTATGCGGACACGATTAACGTAGTCCCGGAAGTCAACGGCAAGATTATCGCAATGCCGGTGCGCGACAACCAGCGGGTAAAGCGCGGTGACCTGCTGTTCCAGATCGATCCTCGGCCGTACCAGGACGCGCTGAACCAGGCGCGCGCGCGGCTCGTTACCCTCGATAAACAGATCGGGCTCACGCAGCGCACGGTCAACGCCCAGCAGTACAACGCGGATTCTGTGAAGGCAGCTGTCGAGCGTTCGCGCGCGCAGGCCGCGCAGGCTACGGTCACACTGCGCCGGATGGAGCCGTTACTCGCGCCAGGTTATACATCGGCGGAAGATGTTGATCGGGCTCACACCGCGCAGCGCGCGGCACAAGCTGAATTGAATGCAGCGATGCTGCAGGCGCAGCAGGCATCCGCGGCGGTCAGCGGTGTGGATGCGCTGGTCGCGCAGCGCGCTGAAATCGAAGCGCAGATTTCGATCGCTGAGTTGAATCTCGAGTACACCGAGGTGCGCGCGCCGTTCGACGGACGGGTCGCCGCATTGCGTACGACCGTTGGCCAGTTCGCGTCGGCGCTCAAGCCGGTCTTTACTCTAATCGATACGCGGCAATGGTACGTAATCGCGAATTTCCGCGAAACCGATCTGAAAGATGTGCGCGCGGGGATGCCGGCGACCGTCTATTTGACGAGCGATACGGGCACGCGTTTCGGCGGGACAATCGATTCGATCAGCTATGGCGTGCTGCCCGACGATGGCGGGGTGGTGCTGGAAGGGTTGCCGCGCGTGGCGCGCAGTATCAACTGGGTGCACGTGTCCCAGCGCTTTCCGGTCAAGATTGCGGTGCACAACCCGGACCCAGACCTATTTCGAGTTGGTACCTCGGCGGTCGCGACGCTTCGGCGCGACGCTGCTGCGCACAATACGGCGCGGTGAGCGTGGCATGAGCACTGCGCAATTCGCGTCGAGCCGTCTCCAACGCCTCGTGAGCTTCGTCGGCGGTGAGATCCGTTCGTACCCAGGACGCGTGAACGTGATGCTGCGTTGTGTGCTCGCCAGTGCCATTGTCATCGTCGTGTCGATGGCACTGCAGGTGCCGCTGCTGGCGGTGTCGCTGATCGTGGTGTTCTTCGTGACGCAGGCGAACGTCGTGGTGACACGCCTGATTGGTGTTCTATTCATTCTCGGGTCGACGCTCGCCGTCGGTAGCTCGATCTTGGTGTTCAAGTACACCTACGACTATCCACTACTAAGGATTCTGCTGATTGGTGCGCTGTTTTTCTTCAGCGTCTACATGATGCGGGTAGCCAAGATCGGCGTAGTGTTCTTTATCGTCGGCATCATCGTCATTTACTCGCAGACCTTTGTCGATCAAACCGATCAGGCTGAACTGCTGGTGCGCGCGGTGTTGTGGGTATGGGTCGCCGTCAACTATGCGATCGCGGTGACGCTTGTGATCAATACGTTGTTGTTACCTGTCGAACCAGTGCGTCAGCTTCGTGCTGCCCTGTGCGGACAACTCAATGTCGTTGACGCGATCTTGGCTGGGCTCGAACGACACGCACCGGTGGGTGGCCCGACAGCGCAAGATATCCAGGCAGGCACGCTGACGTTACAGAAGCTGCTCCGTTTCGCGATGATGCGCGATGCAACGTATCGCGTGAACCGGGCGTTGCATCTGGTTCGTGTGGTGACAGTGTCGCGTCTGTACGCCGCAGCCGACCATCTGCCGAGTTCTACCGAAGGGCGGGTGGTCGACGTGCTTCCATTGCTGCGCGATGCCGTTCGGTGTTTAGCCGACGCGGTCGAGGCGGACACCCGCTTCGTCGCGCCGGGAGCGCTGGTCGGGCTGGTGACGGAAGGATTACCGGGCGCGCTAGTGGAAATGCGTGACGCGTTGCTGACGTTTGCGGATCGATCCATGGCGCCTCCCGATGTTGAATCCACGGTCGAGAAGGAGCGCATGCTGGTGCCAGATGCCTTCACCAATCCGGTCTACACGCAATTCGCACTGAAGACACTGATGGCGGCCATGTGCAGCTATGTTTTCTACGTCGCGACTGACTGGCAAGGCATTCATACGATGATGCTGACCTGTCTGATCGTCGCGCAGCCGAGCCTCGGCGCATCGATGCAGCGCGCGGTGCTACGGCTCGGCGGTGCGGCGGTCGGCAGCGCGCTAGCGCTCGCGATTGTCGTCTGGGTCATGCCGCGGCTCGACGACATCGTCGGATTGTTGTTGATGACATTGCCGGTGATTGCGCTAGCCGCTTGGGTATCGGCGGGATCGGAGCGCGTCAGTTACGCGGGCACCCAGATCATGTTTACGTTCTCGCTGGCCGTGCTTGAGCATTTCGGCCCGACCACCAATCTCACGGAGATCCGCGACCGGATGATCGGGATCCTGCTCGGCGTGGGCGTGTCCGCGGTCGTTCACGCGTTTTTGTGGCCCGAGGCCGAGGGTGAGGCGTTGCGTCAGCGCGTTGCGAAGCTGCTGAGCCGGATCAGTACGCAACTTCGCTCCGCTGTGCCGGGACCGGTCCCGGTCAGTCTCTGGGCTGAACTCGGCGATAGCGAAGCGATGTCGGCGCGCGTCGCGCTCGAACCTGGCTGGCAAATGGCCGACGGCGAGCACGAGAGTTTCACCTTGCGCATGCAGATGCTGCTGGTGCGTACGCGGGAAATCCTGCTGGCGACCGATGCGTTCGGGGCGGAGCGGGATGCGCAGCGCTTGCCGGCTGTGATTGCTGAGGGGACGGTCGCGTTTCAGGCCGAACTGGCCGGGGCGCTCGACAGCTATGCGAATGCTTTAACCGAGCACCCGCTGGCAATTGACCCACCACTGCCGGTGTCTATTGCGGCGCTGTCGGATCGCTGCGCGGCGAATCTGTCTGTCCTGCAGGGCGACGCGTCGCATTCTGCGTACGACCGGCTGCTGACCCGCGCTGGCGACCTCGCCGATCAGGTAGCGAGCTTGCCCGCCTGTGCGCCGAAGCGCGTTGCTCCAGTAATGACTTCCCGAGCTTCATAAGCATGATCGATTCGTTGATCCGACTTCGCTGTTCGTCGTTGCGCCGTATTGCCGTCGCCACGTTGCTGTGCGGACTGTCCGCATGCGCGCTGATTCGTCACGACACCAAGCCGATGGCGACGCTCGATCCGGAACGCATCCGCATTGCTGGCGACATTCATTTGGCGCAGGACGGGTGGCCATCGGCGCGCTGGTGGACACGCTACGGCGATCCGCAGCTCGACGCGTTGGTTGACCAGGCGCTGGCCGATTCGCCGACGATGGCGATCGCGCGCACGCGCGTGTCGCAGGCCAAATCCGATGTTGATTTGGTGAAAGCGGGGACCAACCTGCAGGTGAGCGCGCTTGGGTCGGTGGACCGGGAGCGCGTGTCGAGCAACGGCTTCCTGGGCGCCTATTCTGGCAACGAGCCGCTGCTCGGCGCGTCCGGGCCGTGGTATACGGAGGGCATCGTCGGTCTCGGCGCGAGCCTCGACGTCGATATCTGGGGCAAACAGCGCGCGCAGGTGGCGGCAGCGATGGGCGTGCACAACGCGCGGGTGGTCGAGACTTCTGCGATCGAGCTGGAGGTGTCCGCCGATGTTGCGCAGCTTTACTATGGTATTCAGACGACCTATCGCCTCATCGATTTGATGACGCAACTGCACGATGTGGCCGCGTTTTCGATGGACGCGCATGCAGCACGCGCGGCCCGTGGGCTTGAGCCGAAGACGCAGACGGAGCTTGCACATGCGCAGAAACTGGCGACTGAGCGGGAGATCGTGGCCGCCCGGGGGCGGGTCGTGCAGTTTCGCGAAGCGCTGCGTGCGCTGCTCGGCGCGGGACCGACGGATCTGCCTGAGATTCGGCCCGTACCGTTGCCGCAACCGCCGTCGTCGCTGCCGTCGATGCTGTCGTACGAGCTGTTGGCGCGAAGACCGGATTTGCAAGCGATGCGCTGGTATATCGAAGCGTCGTTTAGCAAGATCGATGCAGCCAAGGCTGCGTTCTATCCAAGTTTCGACATCAAAGCGTTCTTCGGCGTAAACGCTCTGCATCTGGGTGATCTGTTCACGCATGCGAGCCAGCAGATTAATCTTGTACCAGGCTTGTACCTGCCGGTGTTCGACGGGGGGCGGCTCAATGCGAACCTCGGCAACGCTCGCAACGCAAGTAATCTGCTGATCCTGCAGTACAACCAATCGGTCCTGAATGCTGTGCGCGATGTCGCGACGACTGGCAGCCGGTTGGACGACCTCGATGCCCAGGCGAAGTTGCAAACGCAGAAGATCCAGGCCGTCACGTTTTCCCAGGATAGTGCCAACGCGCACTACCGGCGCGGGCTAGCCAGCCGGTTGACCTCCGTTGAGGCGAAGCAGGCAGTGATCTTGGAGCGGATCGCGCTGCTCGATCTTGACGGCCGGCGCATCGGCCAGGACATCGCGTTGACCAAGGCGCTTGGCGGCGGCTACCGGTCGGATGCGTCGGTCGTCCTGAAGCCGCGGTAGAGGTACATTATGTTGAGCCAGTCCTTGAGGTCCACCTTTCCCGACGTGCCGCGTGAGATTGACAGTTTCCGCACGATGCTGGGCGTCCAGCTTGCGGTCCGGCAGGCGCTGAACCAGAGAATGCAGTCGGTACTGGAAATTCAGTTCTCGCACGGCAGCGCGCTCGTCCATCTCGCGCGTCATGACACGATGTCGTGCCAGGCGCTCGCGAAATCGCTCGGTTGCGGCACGAGTCGTCTCTCGCGTCTTGCGCAGGATCTTGAACGTCGCGCTCTGATCGTGCGAAGCCGCAACAGCCAAGATCACCGCGCGCTGGATCTGTCGCTCACGGCGCCAGGAATGAGGATCGCAGAGCGCGTCCCGTCCGTCGTTGCAGAGGCCGAGCGGGTCGTGCTGATGCGACTGTCGGCGGAGGAACGAATGTTTCTCAAACGGTTTCTCCAGCGCATCCTCGGGGAGATCGATATATGACCCGTTACGTCGCAGCTGCTCCTTGCTGGTCGGCTTTGAAGCACTCGTCTCTACCGCCACCTGCTTCCTTAAACCTATCGAGCGAGTGTCGCCTCATGCCACAGACCGCGCTGATTGCCTGCCATATATGCGACACATTGCTGCGTAAGTCGCTGCTTGCCGGCGGCACGCACGCACGTTGTCCACGTTGTAACGAACTGCTGTATCGAGCCGGAGCGTTGCCGCTCGACCGAGTTTGTGCGTTCACGCTCGCCGCATTGATCACGTTCGTCATCGCGCAGGTCTGTCCGATCCTTGAGATGAACGTGAACGGCATGCACGTGCAGACTACGCTGCTCGGTGCGCTGGAGGCATTGTGGAATCAGGGCATGGGCGTCGTTGCCGCGATGGTGTTCTGCGCCGCGCTGCTGTTTCCGCTCGCTGAGATGGCGGCGCTGCTCTACGTGATGTTGCCGTTGCGCTCCGGCCGTATTCCGCCCGGTTTCGGCACGGTGTTGCGCGTGATCGGACTGATGCGCCCGTGGGGGATGATCGAGGTGTTCATGCTGGGTATCCTCGTCACGATCGTGAAGATGGTGAGTCTCGCTCGAGTGGTGCCCGAAGCGGCTCTGTTCGCGTTTGCGGCGCTCACGCTGATGCTGACCGTTGTCGTGATGGTCGACCCGTGTGTGTTATGGGATCTGGCGGACGGACTTCGCAGCGACAACGATACCGACGGTGGAGATGCGATCCGATGAAGATTACCGCTGCTCGGGAAGGCATGGCGAACTGCCACGTCTGCGGTCTTGTTCAGCCGTTTGCTGTTGATCTGCAGGGGGCGCGAACGCATTGCGCACGCTGTGGCGTCGCGCTGCACCTGCGCGCTCCGAACAGTCTCGCGCGCACCTGGGCGCTCCTGGTCGCGGCAATGATTCTGTACGTGCCGGCCAATCTGTTGCCGATGATGCGCACGTCGTCGATCGTCGGCTCACAGTCGGACACGATTATGAGCGGTGTCGTCTACTTCTGGGTGTCGGGCGACTGGCTGCTCGCGGTGGTCGTGTTTGTCGCCAGCATTCTCGTACCGATGCTCAAGCTCTGCGTCCTGCTGATCCTTGTGATCACCGCGCAGCGCCGTTCCTCCTGGCGTCCGATGCAGCGGACCAGGCTCTATCGGGTTGTCGAACACATTGGCCGCTGGTCGATGCTCGACATCTTCGTCGTGACGCTTACCGTTGCGCTCGTCCACTTCCGTTCGCTCGCCGTCATCACTGCCGGCCCCGGAGCGCTCGCATTTGGCTCGGTCGTAATCCTGACGATGCTAGCGTCGTTGCAGTTCGATCCTCGCCTGATTTGGGATCCAGTCGAAACCTCTGAAATTCACCATGAATAGTCCCAAAGTCCCGCAACACGATTCGAACGCAGGCGCTGGCCAACCTCCGTCCATTGCCGATCCGGTGATCGCTAAGCGTGCCGGCTGGTTGCCGTCACTCGTGTGGCTTGTGCCGCTGATCGCCGCGCTGATCGGCGTCGGCCTTGTCGTCAAATCGGTGCGCGAGCGCGGGCCGGAAATCACGATCAGCTTCTCCAATGCTGAAGGGCTCGAACCCGGCAAGACACAGGTGAAATATAAGGATGTCGAAGTCGGAACGGTCGAAACGATTCGACTCGCGAAAGATCTGTCGCATGTGCTGATTGATGTCCGGCTTAAGAAGGAAGCGGAAGATTTCGCTGTGAAGGGCGCGCGGTTCTGGGTCGTGCGGCCACGCATTGGCGCGACCGGCGTATCGGGGCTGGGCACGCTGCTGTCGGGCGCATACATTGGCGTCGACGCTGGTCGTTCAAAGGAAGTCGAGCGCACGTTCACTGGGCTTGAAACGCCACCAGCCGTGACGGGCGACCAGCACGGCACTCAGTACGCGCTGCGTGGTGATTCGCTCGGCTCTATCGATATCGGTTCGCCTGTCTATTACCGGCGCGTACAGGTTGGGCAGGTGGTCGGCTTCTCGCTGGACAAGCTCGGCACGGGCGTCACGTTCACGGTGTTCGTCAACGCGCCGTATGATCAGTACGTCCGCGAGAATTCGCGCTGGTGGCAGGCGAGCGGCGTTGATCTGCGCCTCGACTCGAGTGGGCTCAAACTCAATACGCAGTCGCTCGCGACGGTGATTCTCGGCGGTATCGCGTTCCAGTCGCCGGCCGATCACCCAGTCGGCGAGGTGGCCGCGCACGATATGGTGTTCCAGCTCGCGTCGGACGAGACACAAGCAATGCGCGATCCTGACGGCGAACGCGAACACGTCGTGATGAATTTCAACCAATCGCTGCGAGGGCTCGCGGTGGGTGCGCCGGTCGACTTCCGGGGTATCGTGCTCGGTGAAGTCACGAATATCGGCATCGACTATGACTCGAAGGCGAAGAACTTCAAGATGCCCGTGGCGATGAACCTGTATCCGGAGCGGCTCGGTAAGAGTTTCAGGGATGCGATTCGGAGCAAGGGGGAGCTGGAGCGTAGGCAAATTCTGCAGCGGCTGGTCGAGCACGGGCTGCGCGGGCAGTTGCGTACAGGCAACTTGCTGACGAACCAGCTCTATGTGGCACTGGATTTTTTCCCGACGGCTCCGGCTGTGAAGGTCGACATCAGCCAAGAGACGGTTGAATTGCCTACCGTGGCGAACACGCTCGACGAATTGCAGTCGCAGGTGGCTGACATTGCGAAGAAGCTCGACAAGGTACCGTTCGACCAGATCGGCGCGAATCTGAACAGCGCGCTTGGGAATGCGAACAAGCTGTTCAAGCAGCTCGACACGCAGGTGGCGCCGCAGGCGCGCGACACGCTGTCGGCAGCGAAGCAGACCTTTACCGCCGCGGAGGCGACGCTGCAGCAGGACTCGCCGCTGCAGTCCGACGTGCGCGGCGCGTTGAAGGAACTGACGCATACGCTGCAGTCGCTCAACATGCTCGCTGATTATCTGGAGCGGCACCCCGAATCGCTGCTGCAAGGCAAACCTGGAGACAAGCCATGACCGCACGCCTGCAACGACTGACTTGCCTCGCCTCGGGCGCCGGGAGTGTCGCGATTGCGGCAGCCCTGCTGGCTGGCTGCGCGTCGCCACCAGCGCGTTTCTATACCCTGGGGACAGACAATGTTGGCACGTCGAGCAGCACGCCGGCCTCACCGCCGTTCCTGATCCAGGTGCTCGCCGTCAACGTACCCGATCAGGTAGCGAGAAACCAGCTTGTCATCCAGAAGAGCGCCACTCAAGTCGCGATTCTAGAGCAAGAGCGCTGGGCGTCGCCGCCCGCCGACGAAATCCGGCGCACCCTATCCGGCGATCTTGCTACGCAGCTTGGCACGATCGATGTCGAGAATTCCGGGCATCCACGTGACATGCCCGTGTACCGCGTCAGTGTGAATGTAGTGCACTTCGACTCATGGTTAAACAAGCAGGTCGCGCTTGGCGCCGTGTGGAGTGTGCGCTCTGTCGGCTCGCAGGTGGTGATGACCTGTCGCACGGACGTGGTCGAGCCTGTTACAGATGGCTATGACGCGCTTGTCTCGGGCCACAAGAGAGCTCTCGGTCAACTGGCGAGAAGCATTGCAGTAGGGGTTCGGGCGATGGAAGACGGGCGCACGCGTATCGCGACATCCACCGAGCCGGGGCGGCCCATGAAGGCGAACACTTCGATCGCGAACCTATCAGCTCCGGTTGCGGCTTGCCGTAATTGACGGTCACGAATCCTCCGGTGTACGTCGCACGGGCATCGTCAAATCAGAGTTTGCGGCAAACGATATCGAAGTCCACGAATTCTCGACAATGTTTGATAGCAGCAACGCGAGGAAGATGATGATCGATATGGAAAGACAACGCGCGGTGCAAGCCTGTATTTGGGGGGCGGACCGCAGGGGCCGCGTAGGCGGTTCATTTCGAAGGAAATGTGCTGAGGTAGGGCATCGGTCATGAGTGGAATATTCCACTCATGACCGTGGAATATTCCACTGTGACGAAAATGTCCTCCTTGGCGCGGGCGTTGCAGAAGGAACAGGAGTGGTCCGGCTCTATGGACGAGCTTGTCCGCAAAGCGACAGCGCTGTGCGTGGCGCATGCAATTCGAGAAAATGTCTATCTCCCTGAAATCACCAAAGGCCTCGTAAAGAGCTATCGCTCGTATCGTATCCTTTCGCCCGCAGATGGAAAGAAGTTTGGATGGCACCATCTTGTGCAACTGATTGCTGCCCGCTTTCTCGTATCGCTCGGTTGGAAACGGGGTGAGGTTGGCACATATTTGCAAAGATACTCGGCAGAATTTCTTGCGTTGCATCTTGAAACTATCGACGATGTTCTCCGGACAAGTGAGGCCTCAGACCTTGTCATCGAAAAAATCGACTTCGAGAACGCAGCGGTCGCCACTCAGCTCCTTGCAGCCGGCATCGTGCAGCAGTATCAGTCGATTCGAGATGGTGCTGTCCTTGTTCACGATGCAACGATGAGCCCGCTGCTGTCGCAGGCCATGCTGTTGCTAGCAAGCTTCTACGTGTCTGCGGGCAAAGAGGACACTGTCGGATCGGTTCATGCTTTATTGGACAGGTGCCGGCATCCCCTGTCGGCCGACGCATGGCAGTTGGAAGTCTATTCGAATCCGGCGTTTCCTTATCACGGAATCCGTCTGCTTGATCCAGATCGCCGAATTCCAACACTCGACTGCGCCGAGCTCGCCCGGCAATCGTACTCCGAGCTTGATTTGCGGGAAAAGCTCGCGTTTGACGCGTTGCGGGCGATCAGCGAGCAATTCGTCGGTCGCCAGGAAGCAGCATATTCGGAGCTCAGACGTAGTGTGACGGAGCACCCTGTGACAACGACGCAAGAGTTGCAGAAGTTCACAAGGACTCTCAACTTGCAGCTCGCGGGCCCTTTCCTGTCAAGCTGCTACGAGCTTGTCCAGCCGCACCACTTGGTTGGTGGGAAGATGTATCTTTGCGAATGCTGTGGCGTTCCAATGAGGCGTTCTAGCGCAATCTCGACGCTTGTTGCATGTCCGACGCCTCAATGCAAGCAATTCGATAAGCCGCTGGAGAATTTATCCTATGTGTGGACATCAGATACGGTTGTAGCCAAGTCACATATCCTGATGTACTGGATCGGTCCAGGTATCGACGAGTGCACGCTTTATCGAAAAGCGAATGTTCATCAGCTGGGTCCCCGAATGTACCCTGCTCTGGACGCTTGCGATTTGAGTCTCCAGGACGACAGCGTCGGCATTGATGTAAAGAGCTATTCCAGTCCATTTATTCTTGCAGATAAATTAAACAAAGGGAACCTGGGTCTCGCGCCATTCAATAGGCGAATTGTCGCTATCAACGATCAGGCAATATCACGCTTCCGAGGCTACCTTGATATTGTGCGCGCCCGATATTCTGGCTCGCTCACGCTGGAATTTATGTCAGTCGGTCAGTTGCTGGCGAAAATGGAGAATTCATTTTGACGCCCCAACGCTTAAATCAACTCGGACTGCAGCGCCTCGATCTATTGTGCGGATTCATGCACCATGAGCTAGGCGAGAACTCACTTGTTCACGCTCCGGTGCTCCTGATGGGATATCAGTCCGTCACAGGTAGCACGCTGCTGAAGAGCAAGCAGATCGCCTTGGAGAACCTACGTCGATGCTGCAGTGGGCTTGGAACGCTCGCGGCGCTGCGAGCGGCGGCGGGGCGATACAACGACTTCGCAAGCTTCACTGCTGAAGGAAAAGGCTTTCGATTCGAGATCAACGAAAAGACACTGGAATTCAGTCCGATTTTTGATTTGATTAGTGATCCTCTTCAGACTGCACTTAGGGAACTTTATCTCCCCGCCGCGCCGATCGCTCATGATTTATCGTCTGCCGTTCCCGATCGGGAAATGTGCGTCAGTATTTCTTTTGATGGGGAAACCCGCCGCTATCCGATCAAGGGACTACCCCAAAACTTGCAGCCACCACCCAAGCATGCTGAGCGGAAACGTCGTCGTACGGCGTTGACGATTGCATGGGCTGACTTGATAAAAGAAGCCGAGCAGATGGATGCGATCGATCAAGAGATGAAGCGGTCGCGACCAGGAAACTGGGCGAAACGCATGCGTGCCACGAATTTGATGTCGCCAAGCGAAGCAGGCACGCTCGTCTCGGAGCCGTCCATCACGCTTCAGGGTGTTAAGCATCTGATCGGAGTTCCTGGCGCCGGAAAAACGACGTTGCTTGTCTGTCTACTGCGCTACCTCGGTGTGCGCGGCATCAAGACAGCGGTATTTTTTCCATCAATTGAGGTTTGTCGCCAGTATCTGGACGATCTGCGGCGCTATGACGTTGCGGCAGGCTTACTTGTCGGCCAAAGTCAAAAATCGAAGCAAACTCATGCATTCAAGCTCGCGGAATCGCTCGCCACGCACGACCCACTGCGCGGATTTGGCAGTACTGTAACTTCAACCCCATTGTTTGAGGGCGTCTGTGCGTTGCCGTGCTTGACATCGGCTCCGGCCAACGCGTTCTCCGTCGAGGACCATTTCTGCCGCTCGATCTTGCAGTCGAAGTCAAGCGATGGCACTACCAAAAGCAGGAAAGGATCTGAGCCGCATCTTTGTCCTGTGTGGACACTGTGTTCGCGTAACAAGGCATCACGCGAATTACCGGACATGGTGATATGGCTCGGGCACATTCGTTCCGCAGACACTCATGTACCACCTCATACAACGACCTACAACGAACGCTACTTTGACCTGATCGCTCGCAATTTTGATGTCGTCATTTTCGATGAGGCAGATAGCGCGCAGCAAGCGTTGGACATGAGTGGCATCGCGCAACTGAAATTGTCGGGATATCGATCTTCGTTTCACCACGATATTCAGGATGCGTCGCTTCGTGTCCTTGCGATCGGGGCAAACGCACGACTTCGTGACGAGAGCTTTGTGCAATTTTCACTTGAGTGTGCCGAGTTCGAAAAGCTGAACATTAGTCTCATCTCTGCGATCCATCGTCTCGACGAAAGGCACCGTAATGCACTCAGCGGTCTGCTCCTAACGCCCTTACGACTGATCGGTGACTGGTTGACTCCAAAACACGATGGCAGTCTCAGTCCATTGTCCGGCCGGATGGATATGCAGGCGCGAGCAAAAGAGGCGTTGAGCTATATTTGGGAGGATGCTGCCATAGCCGCGTTTCAGTCACGCAGGGAAATAGCAACTGAATCGCCGCGGCGCGACAGTCGTCGTTGGCGCAGGGTGGCCGAGACACTCAAGCGTACGCTTGCAAGCGTTGATGAAGATGCCAATAGGCTACGGCTGGAATTGACGGCATGGCTCAACACGACATCACTTCGAGATCGAAATGCGCAAGAAGACACGATCGAGGAGATCCTGTCACCCTACGTGCAGTCGAGTGATCCGGCGACGCGGAAAATGCTCGTCCGGCTTCTAATCTCAGTCACGTTCACCGTGCTGTCGTATCGCCGTCTGGAATTTCGACTGGAGGCGCTCGCCAGCGACGGCGTGATTTTGCCAATCAGAGTTGATGAACGCTGTTCGGCAGAGTTGCTCATGTCCTGCCCAGACAACCTGCTGGGTAGTTTGTCCGGCGTACGCTTCTTTACCGATCAAGAGGTTCAGTCGAAGCGCACCAATGACCGCGACGTGAAATTGCAATACATCGTATTCTCAGGCGCACCCCGCGCGTTCATGTATCGTCTTCATCAGTGGATAGCGGAGGCCGATGGGGTACGAAGCGGGCCCGCGGTACTTTTGACTAGTGCCACCAGTTACTTTCCTAGCAGTCCAGCATTTCATCTTGCGATCGAGCCTTCGTACTTGTTGCGTAGAGCGGAGCCGACGACGTCGGATACACCGTCCTACTACGCTTTCCGGCCGATTCCCGACCCGGACTCGCTCGAGCATGAACCGTTGCGCTACAGCGGAGTGAGTTCCGAGCGCACTCGTCTTAACAACTTACAAAAAATGGTCGCGGGCTTGCTCGATGGAGGGCCTCAGAAAGCGCGACTTGTCACGGATTGTGCCACCTTTGACGTCCAGCATGGGATAGGTCGTAAGGCCGCATTCGTGGTCAATAGTTACGATCACAGCCTGATGCTCAAGCAATTCATTGATCAACGCTATCCCGCATGGCGAGATCGCACTATCGCTGTCGTCAACAAAATACCTTCAAATGCTTCGCTACAAGGCTATGTCACGTCGAGTATGGTCGAGTCGTTGGGCGACAGTGCCGACTGGGATATTTTGATTTTTCCTATGGGAGCGCTAGGTCGCGGTACCAACGTCGTGTTTAGTAACGGACCTCGTCAACGTGACGCCACAATAGGAACACTGTACTTCCTTACGCGCCCACACCCCTCGCCGGACGATCTGAATTTTCTCGTGAGCATCGGAGCACAGTCGACCGTCGAATTCGATCGCCGTGACCTCACGGCCACTGAAAATCTGGACGATTTTTCGCAGGAGCTCAAGCAAGCCCGGAGCCTGCTATATCGCAATGTGGGTCACCTCTTGCGGCATCCTCTTTATGCTAGATCGCTCGGTAAAGAACTATTTACGCCATTTACCGCCAACGTTGCCGTGCCTTTGTTACAGACGATTGGTCGCGCTATGCGCAACGGATGCCCTGTGCAATGCTTTTTTGTAGACAGGTCATGGGCCGAGGAATCCAGTTTCCAGCGTGAGGACACCGAGGCAACCAGTATGCTAATTCAGTTGCGTCGGATTTTGGAGAAAGGGATAACGTCGAGCAACCTGCGGGAGGCGCTCTTGTTCAAAGAGTTGTTTGGATCATTTTATTCCGCATTGGAAAATATATCTGGACTTTATTCGTCGAATGTCGAGCAAGTGAAAAATTGCAATAAAGACGATGGCGGTGATATTAATGCGTCGCCGTTATGGGAAAGCAACAGTCCCGTACAGTAAAAAGGACCAGCGAATGAGTATCGAATATAAGCATATCTCGATGGCGCTTCAGTTTAATGCGATTGCTCCAGCCTTTGACAGCGAGATGGTAAGCATCGGCTGGACTGACGATGCAGCACAGACACTCAGCTGGATCGCGAGTCAGGCTGCCAGCAACGCAAAGCAACGTCGCGGAGTCGGTATTCTTCATCTTCCTTTTGTGACGTTGTCGACGCGGCTTCAATTGATTCAACCGGGGTGGGTATCGCTTTCGCGTGATGTTGAAACAAAGCGCATAATGAATTCCACTGAGATTTTACCGTTCGGTTACGTGCACGCAGATCAGTTGCGTGAGCAAGATGTTGTTGACGCGGTCGCGCACTGGATTGACGGTCCGCTTACTCATTTTGCGATAAAATTTGGCGTACCCATCGTGGGTATCGAACAGATGCGTAATTGCGTTGCCGGAAACAAATTACTCAGATTCGAGCGTCATAGGATCCGACTGTTCCCTTGGGGAACAGTGCCGAAAGGGCAACCAAGTCGATATCACGTAACCGCTGGTGAAATAGCGTCGATGCTCGAGGGTGTCGAAATTTTTCCGGACCTTGGCTCCGTTTTTCGGGTCGTAGATTCACCGCAATTTGATGCAGCTGAGCTGATGACTTTGCCAACAACCGCGGATGGCCATGATTTTAGCTTGGTCTGCAGCGTTTCGATCCAAACCGTTCCAGGGACTTCGCAACCGATCATCTACCTCAGGTTCTCACGTCGTCGTTGGGCGACCTCACTTGTTAAAAATCCGTTCAAGATTGATCGCATTGGTGGCTTTGTGTTTGCTCCAGGTCAGCGCCCCGGTCTCGCGTTTCGATTCGATCTGGACTACGTTCGTAACACTGGATGGAAGACTGACCAAGCCTATGAGCAGCTCGAGTCAGCGCTTTCCCTCACCCCGGGATACTCTCATGAAAAGATTGTTTGGTATCCATCTGGAGGTGACACGCGTGCCTTGGTCATGCAACGCGCGGGCTTGGCAGAAACACCCAAGTCGCGACTGAAAGCCGGTGTCCCGGTTGCGGACCAACTTGCAGGATTCGAACGTATCGTCGAGCGATTGAGCTCGCATGGTTTCGAGCCTTTTTCCGACTTCTTCGAAGTAAAGCGGAATACCCCTCGTCTACCTCGTCTCAGCGTCCTGCGTGCACCGCTTATCCTGTCACAATTGCTCGAAGCAACGACCGAGGAGGACAACGATGAAGAGCCTTCTACTCCCGAACTGCTTGATAAGCGAGTACTGGCGCTCACTAAAAGATCGTTGAGTGACTGGTTTGGCAGCAAGAGACCCGTGCTAGATCGACGTTACTCGAACGTCGCTGGAGTGGTAAGTGAAATGGTGCACGCCAGTGGTATCGCTGACGATAACGAACGTAGAACGCTTTGCATTCTGGTGCAGTCACCTCTTGAGAAGGTCTGGATGCAGACGGTTGCTCGTATGATGCTCGGGAAAGCCGTCGATGTACTGGTTGGGGAAATTCCTATCGGTGCACACGGTCCCCGCGAAGTATTGGAAGGGAGCGAGCCAGGTACTGGAAAAATGGAGCGCATGACCTTTCGCTGTAATGTTTGGGCGAACTTCGCCAAGAGTCTTGGCCTTGGACCACGTCCGATGTTTTTAATCCAGGCTGATGATTGGTATTCTGTTGATGGCAAGCGTCTTCCGGATGACTCAATCAACAAACCGGCATGCCGCCGCACACTTGCCACTGAGTTGGGAGCGACCGTGCAATATTTGCTACCCGCGCGTGCTCAAAAGTTGGACAACTATCTGATGCGGTTGCAGGCCGCTATTCTGGATCTGGTTTACGGTCACTCTGGTTGCGTCATGGGCCTCGTCCCGGCAATCGAACGTGCGTTCCCCAAGGAGAAGACGCGACCGCGACAGGTCGTCGCTATCGGATCCGTCAGTCTGTTCATGGGAGAAAGGCGAGGGACAGTCGTTGCGGCGGTTCGTATTGATTCGAAAGACAGCCGACCGATGATCCGATTGGCTCATCTGGAAAGCGAGCCGATCTACACTGATTGGATGCGGTTCGACGAAGGGTTAGGCTATGTGGCTAGGCGAACTCGACTTGAGTTGCCGAATAAGAAAAACGCACCCACCTTCTTTCAAAAGTTCCTGGCCGAAGTGTTGGATGAGGCGGCCGAACGGGACCCAAATTCAGTTGTGTTCATCGACTCGACCCGAAATGCAAGCATGTGGACACGCTTAACGGATCGGGCTGCCAAATTCGGACAGCAAGCCCTCGACGGTGAGACGGGTGGGAGAGAGAACTGGAGCGGGCTGCGCATCATTCGGGTACGGGACCAGGCGCCTACTATGGTGGCTCTGCGCGAGCACGATATTACACATGCCGACGGTAACCGCCTTGCAGTGGCCACGTCTGTTATGAGATTGTTCTCAGTATCCTGCAGTCTGGCACCTACCTACTGGTCCTATGGCCCGCCTGGTCAAACTAAGCGCGGAACGAGTTGTTATAGAAGCATGCTGCTTCCCGATCGACGGGGTGGAGGTGCATCGCTCTTCACGCCACAATATGGCCAGCACCAGACTCCGCGAGGCACGGAGTTTGTCATCTTGCAGGCCCAACCAGATGATGATCCCGACCAGCTCGCTATCTTTTCGGAATTGCTCCGGATCGGTGTTCCGCAAGCTCGAGGTGATATCTGGGTTAAGGTGCCGTCACCGCTTTTTGCGATCGACAAACTTGGAGACTATATGCGCTATTGACTGAATACATCGAGGAAATTTGAAGCAGTACATGTAGACATAACTTTGAGAGCTGTGCGTCGGTAGGTTATGGTTTGGTCGGCCCGAACGACTCGGCTAGCATCATCAGTCCAAGGCAATACGCCGACGCAGTAAAGCGGCCCTTTGGGCAGACGCATCAGCAACTCCCTAGTTGTCAGCCGACCACAATGACGTTGCCTTTCAATCTGACCCTGACCCAAGAAATAGTCCGGTTCAAAAGTAGAGAAATTCGGCATGATGTGTCCGAGCGGACACGAAGGCCATGCTATGAAGACGAGCAAGTTTACGGAAGAGCAGATCGCATTTGCACTGAAGCAAGCCGAGCTGGGTACGAAGGTCGAAGAGATCTGCCGCAAGCTCGGAATTAGCGAGGCGACTTTCTACAATTGGAAGAAGAAATTCGGAGGGTTGGGACCTTCTGAGTTGCGCCGGTTGCGCCAGCTCGAGGAGGAAAACGCGAAGCTGAAGCGACTCGTGGCGGACCTGAGCCTGGATAAGGCCATGCTGCAGGACGTACTAGCAAAAAAGCTCTGAAGCCTGCCCGTCGGCGCATGTTGATCGATGAGTTGCGTGATCGCTATCGAACGAGTCTGACGAAGACCTGTGCGTTGTTTGGCATGTCTCGTTCGCTGTATCGGTATCAGTCAGTCGCACGCGATTCGTCGGTACTGCTCATGCGTATCAAGGAGATCACCGCCACGCGCGTGCACTACGGGTATCGACGCGTTCACGTGGTCCTGCGACGGGAAGGCTGGCGAGATAATTGCAAGCGCGTCTACAGGCTGTATCGGGCGGAAGGCCTGTCGCTGCGGCATAAGCGGCCGCGGCGCAACAAGTCGGCACGACTACGGCAGCCTAAGCATATCGTGACTACGATCAACGAAATCTGGAGTATGGATTTCTCTATGGTCCACCCGCAAACCGCAAGCGCAGACTGGTGGCGATAGACGACTCGCGTTTATCTATCCGGCCTATAGCGATCCGATCGTAAGCACCCGATCAGCACCGTAGCGCATGTCGTTGACGGAGGGGTATCCGCGATGCTATCGGATGGGATCGACGTGAGCGGTAGACGGCAACAACGGCGCCACATGCCACGGCAGCAGCTCATCGACGCGATTGACCGGATGGTCAGCGATACGCTCGAGCACGTAAGCGAGATACGCCTCCGGATCGAGGCCGTTCAGGCGCGCCGTGCCGATCAGGCTATACATCGCGGCGGCCCGTTCACCACCGGAGTCGGCGCCGGCGAACAAGTAGTTGCGCCTCCCGATCGCGACGCCACGCAGCGCCCGCTCGGCGATCAGGTTGTCGATCTCCACCTGCCCGTCGCTGCAGTAATAGACCAGTGCCGACCAGCGATTCATCGCATACCGAAGTGCCTTGGTCGTGTCGGATTTCGCAGAGAGCGTGGCGAGCGTCGCTTCGAACCAGAGCTTCATGTCGTCGAGCAACGGCACCGCTTGTGCCTGACGTACTCTGCGTCGTTCATCGGGCGGTTTGCCGCGGATCTGCTCTTCGATCTTGTAGAGCGCGCCGATCCTGTGCAGTGCCTCTTCGGTTACGGCATTGGGACGCACCGCATGCAGGTCGTGGATTTTCCGGCGAGCGTGGGCCATACATGCAGCTTCCTGGATGGTGCCGCCGCGATACAGCTCGGCATAGCCGGCAAACGCATCGGCCTGCAGCACGCCGGCGAAGTGCGCGAGATGCTGCTGGGGATGTTCACCACGTCGATCCGGCGTATAGGTGAACCAGACCGCCGCCGGCTCTTCGGAGGCACTCGGCCGGTCATCACGCACGTAGACCCACAGGCGTCCTGTCTTTGTGCGACCGTTGCAGGGTGCCAGCACAGGCAGCGGCGTGTCGTCCCCGTGAACCTTGCCGCCGGCTAACGTGTATCGGCGTACGGTGTCGACCAGCGGTGCAAGCAGCGCCGTGATGCTTCCCATCCAATACCCCATCGCACCCGGCTCGATCTCGACGCCGTCGCGCGCGTACATGACTGCCTGGCGATGCAGCGGGATGTGGTACGCGAACTTCGACACGGCAATGTGCGCGAGCAGCGCCGGACCCGGGATGCCACGATCGATCGGTCGACTCGGTGCCGCGGCCTGTACGATGCGATCGCAGCATGCGCAGGCCAGCTTCGGACGGCGGTGGCGGATCACGCGGAAGTGCGCCCGGACGTATTCGAGCTGTTCCGCGACGTCTTCGCCCAGCAGTTTGAGTTGGCCGCCGCAATCGGGGCAGTCATCGTCCGCGGGCAGATGGATGCGCTCTTCGCGCTCAAGGTGATCGGGCAACGGCTTGCGGCCCACACCTTCGCGACTCGGCCGTTTCAACGCAGGAGCGGTGGCCATATCGGCCGAGCCTTCATCGGCCTGCAGGTCTTCCAGCCGCAATTCAAGCTGTTCGATCTGGCGATCCAGCTTCTCCGATTTCCGGCCAAACTGCATCCGGCGCAGCTTGGCGATCGTCAGCTTCAGATGTTCGATCTCGATCGCGCGCGACGAGAGCTGCTCGCGCAAATTGGCGACCATCGCCTTCAGCGCGTCAATGTCATCGGGGAGATCGGCGGGAGCAGCAGACATGCAGTGAGCTTACACGACGCCACCCTCAAGCTCGCCACGCGTAATGAACGTTTACAATGCGCTTCGCGGGCGCGCTGCATCGATCGGCTGCCGCCAATCGAAACCCTCGAGCAAGAGCGCGAGCTGAGCGGTCGTCAGCGCGACAACGCCGGCATCGGCGCGCGGCCACGCGAAGCGTCCTTTCTCGAGGCGCTTCGAGAGAAGGCACAGGCCGCCGTCACACCACCACAAGCACTTCAGCAAGTCACCTCGCTTGCCCCGAAACACAAACACGTGTCCGGAGAACGGATCTTTCTCTAGCACCGTCTGTACTTTCGAGGCCAACGAGTTAAAGCCGGAACGCATGTCCGTGACGCCCGCCGCGATCCAGATTCGCGTGTTCGGCGGAATCACTTCAGGCACTCTCGTAGATACCGTTCAGCGAACTCCTGTGACACGCCGCGGATGCGGATACGTCGCTTGCCAACCTCGATCTCGATTTCACAGCTCGGCGACATCGCCGGGCTCGCCGACACATCCAGCGTTTGCGGCAGAGAGTGGTTTGGGACGTTTTTCGATGGCAGATCGATCACATCAACTGGCAGCAGCGCGATGCTTGGTGTCGAAGTTGCACGTTGCGCTTCCAGTAAGCTTCTCCGCCACTGCGCGACCATATTGGCATTCAAGCCATGCGCACGGGCCACTTCGGCAATTGAACGATTCGGATCGTTCGCTTCAGCAGCAACCGCTTCCCGAAACTCCTTCGTGTAGTTCCTCGATCCCGGTTGTCTTCCATGCACTACTGGCTTCATCGATCTGATTCCCATTACATCTGATGGGAATCAGATTGCCTATGCCGCGCTCTCACGAACAGACGGTACATGTCGAGCGCTTACATCCGATCGAAGCCGGATCTGGCCTGCATGATGTAGTCGCACGCTTCCGTCCCAATTAGTGGCGCGGCATGATGTCTGCCGGAAGTCCATACGGGTTTTGGGAAGCGACGGATGGTCGTTTGCGCCATGCTGATTGGCTGCGCGAGCTGCGGAAAGTAACGGTGGTCAGGGGTAGAGCTATCGGTCTGCTGCGATTCCGGTGCGGTAGTTCAGGTTAAACTCCGCGCCGCTTCGCATGACAGCCCATGCAATGCGTACGAGTTTGTTTGCCAGTGCGCAGACTGCAATGTGCGCATGCCGGCGTTCGGCAAGTTGGATTAGCCAGTGCTGGATCGGATCGTTGGGATGCTTGTCTTTCCATACCCATAGCGCGCGGGCGCCCTGCACGAACAGGCGACGCAGATAACTGTTTCCCCTCTTTGTAATACCTAGCAAACGTGGCTTGCCGCCGGTTGTATGCTGTTGTGGCACCAGCCCCACCCAGGCGGCGAGATCACGTGCCCGCCGGAACGTTGATGCATTGCCGACTGCGGAGACGATGGCGGTCGACAGCAAGACACCGACGCCGGGAATCGTTTGAAGGCGTCGGCAAAGGTCACTCTCACGTGAGAGACATTTGAGCCGGTCGTTCATCTGTTCAATGGTTGTTTCCGTGTGATTCCACATGTCGAGCAACATGCGTCCAAGATCGCGCATCATGGGAGTTAAGCCGGCGTCTTCCTTCTCGAGCAGAGCGGGCAACACGGTGCGAAGCGCATAGAACCCCTGTGCAATCTCGATGCCGCTGACCTGCCTGACTTCTTCGGACCATTTCAATCTTGGAGAACGGCCTCGATTGCTTCAGTTGAACAATATCGCTGCTTGAACTCGTTGGGCGTCAGGTAGGCCAGACTCGAATGTGGCCGAACAGCATTGTAGTGACGCCGCCATTGGTCGATCACAACTTTCGCTTCCGTGCGGGTGCGGAACCATTCAAGGCTCAGGCATTCGTCGCGGAACTTGCCGTTGAAGCTCTCATCCGCGCCGTTCTGCCAAGGCTTGCCGGGATCGCTGAGCGCCATGTCCATGCCATTCTGCGCCGCCCACTTCAGGATGGCGCGCGACACGAATTCCGGCCCGTTGTCCGAGCGCAGATAGCGCGGTGCGCCGTGCAGGCTAATCAGTTGTGACAGAACCTCAATGACTCGCCCCGAGCGTATTGATCCGGCCACGTCGATGGCCAGGCATTCACGCGTGTACTCATCGATCACCGTCAGACACTTCAACTGCTGGCCGTTGGCGCACGCGTCGAATACGAAGTCGTACGCCCAGACATGCCGTACCGCCGTCGCTGGCTGCGGCCGAGGGCGGTGAACAGACACGCGTCGACGGGGTCGCTTGCGCGGCACCTGCAACCCGGCAAGACGCCACAGCCGCCAGGCCCGATCAACGCTCATCGAGTGACCCTGGCGCTCCAGAAAGATCTGAATGCGGCGGTAACCATAACGCGGATATTGTGCCGACAGAATGCTCATCGCTGCCAGCACCGGCGCGTCTCGCACGGCCAGCGTCGATTCGTAATGCAGCGCCGATCGGGCGACCGACATTAGCGCGCACGCACGCCGCTCTGACAGGCCCCGTGCTTTCGCGTAGGTGACCTGCTGGCGTCGAGCGGGCGCGCTCACCACTTTTTTGCGTTGATCTCTTTCATCACGTCCAGCTCGAGATCGCGCTCGGCCAGCATCTTTTTCAGCCGGGCATTTTCCTGCTCAAGCGTATGCGGTCAATTAACGACGCCCGTCAGCAACGTTGTAGCGCCGCTCATGGTTGGGTACGCACCATACTTTCGCGAACGGAGAATCGGTGCCACCAGTCCTTTAACTTTTTGCATCGATCCAACAGTAAGCCTGCTTCGGCTGCTTGCGTGAAGCAGGCAAACATGGGCGCAGCGTAGAGGTCAGCAATGCTCACCTGGTCGGCGACCATATAACCATTTCCGTCGCATAGTCGGTCAAGTTCGGCTAGGCACGTCGACGCAAGTGGCAACGCGATCGCAATCTTTTTTTCGTCTGTCGGCCGCCCCTCCTTAACAGCAACGACGCGTTCCACGTAGATGTCCCAGACCAAGGTTCGGTACGCATAGGCATCCATCACCCCCGCGATCTGATTGACTCTGGCACGTGCCTTCGCATCAGTCGGTTGCAGCTTGGGCCCGTCAAAGGCGTCATCGATGTAACGAACGATGGCACTGGTTTCGTAAAGGCAGAAGTCTCCATGCTGGAAGGCTGGGATGCGACCGAACGGGTGTCGTTTTAAATGTTCATGCGGAACACCGGCACTATCGAATACATCGACTTCGACAAGGGTATAAGGAATGCCCTTTTCTTCGAGTGCGAGCCTGGCTATCCGCACGTATACACTCCATGCGGCGCCATACAGTCTCACTACGTTGGCGGATGGCAATTGAATCTCTCCCCACTGAACTTACCTGAGTTGGAGTCCGACACATCAGCTTGGCAGCCATGCGCCGCAGAATACTCCAGGTCGGGCTTCATCTAGGCTCCACGGAAGGAGCTTAACGTAATCGTCGACCGTATTCGCCAACGGTAGCTTTGCGAACAGCCAGGTGAGATAGCGGTACGGATCGATGCCATTCGCTTTGCAGGTCTCGACTAGGGAGTATAGGTTGGCGCTGGCCTGCGCACCCGCGACCGTATCGGAGAACAACCAGCCCTTGCGGCCGACGACGAACGGCCGGATCGCGTTCTCGCAAGGGTTGTTCGAGATCGGCCAGGTGCCGTTCTCGACGTAGCGGACCAACTTCGGCCATTGTCCGCTCATGTACTGTTGATGTCCGCACAGAACTGACCCACTAGAGCTGAAAATTTTCATCGAATTTTGACCCACGTGATTGAATGCCCTGCTCAATCTTTGAGCAGGGGATACAAAGGTGATCACGGTGGGCATATTGGCCAAGATCAGGCGGATGTATTTCCGCGAGAAGGTCCCACTGCGCGAGATTGCGCGGCGTACGGGCCTGTCCCGAAACACGGTGCGCCGCTGGCTGCGGCAGACTGATGCTGTCGAGCCGAAGTATCCGAAGCGCGTCAGCCCGAGCGTCATCGACGACTGGGCCGCACAGCTGACAGGTTGGCTGCGTGCCGACAGTCATCGCCCGAAGCGTGACCGGCGCACCGCCCGGTTCATGTTCGAGGCGATCCGCGCCGAGGGTTACGCCGGCAGCTACGGCCGCGTAAGCGCGTTCGTGAGGCGTTGGCACGAGGAGCAGGCTGAGGCGCCTCGCAGGAAGGCCTTCGTGCCGCTCGCCTTCGAACCCGGCGAAGCCTTCCAGTTTGACTGGAGCTGCGAATACGCGTTTGTTGGCGGGCTACGGCGACGCCTGGAGGTCGCCCACGTCAAACTTAACTCCAGCCGCGCGTTCTGGCTCGTCGCCTATCCCACACAGAGTCACGAGATGCTGTTCGATGCGCACGCCCGCGCATTCGCCGCGTTCGGCGGCGTGCCGCGGCGCGGCATCTACGACAACATGAAGACCGCCGTGGACAAGGTTGGCCGCGGCAAGGAGCGTGCGGTCAACGCGCGCTTCGAAGCGATGTGCAGTCACTACCTGTTCGAGCCGGAGTTCTGCAACCGGGCTGCAGGCTGGGAGAAAGGCATCGTCGAGAAGAACGTTCAGGACCGGCGACGTCAGATCTGGCACGAAGCAGCGCTACGGCGCTGGGAAACGCTGGAGATCCTGAACGAATGGGTCGCTGGTCAGTGTCGTGAGGCGTGGCACATGCGGCACCCGCAGTGGCCTGAGCTGACAGTCGAGGATGTGCTGCAGGACGAGCGTACCCGGCTGATGCCCAATCCACGGCCGTTCGACGGCTACATCGAGCAGACCCTGCGAGTCTCGTCGACCAGCCTGATTCACTTCCAACGCAACCGCTACAGCGTGCCCACCGAGTACACGAACCAGTTGGTGAGCGTGCGCTGCTATCCGGCATATCTCAGCGTCGTCGCCAACGCCCAGGAGATCGCACGCCACGAACGCAGCTTCGAGCGGCACATGACCTTCTACGATTGGCGCCACTACGTCACGCTGGTCGAGCGCAAACCCGGCGCACTGCGCAACGGCGCACCGTTCATCACGATGCCGCAGCCGCTGCAACTGCTGCAGCGGCATCTGCTGAAACACCCGGGCGGCGATCGCGTCATGACGCAGGTGCTCGCTGCGGTGCGCGAACACGGGCTCGATGCGGTGCTGCTCGCCGTACAGGCTGCGCTGGATTCAGGACGCCCCAGCGCAGAGCACGTCCTGAACGTGCTGAGCCGGCTGAAGGCGCCCGTCACGAATGGCAGCCTCGCCACGACGAAACTCCAGCTCAAGGAAGAGCCCGCGGCCGACGTGAACCGTTACGAGACGCTGCGTGCCAACCCACCGGAGGATCGTCATGTCTAACGATATCGCGGCCCAGCTCAAGGGTCTTAAACTGCACGGCATGGCGAGCACGTGGCCGGAGCTGCTCGCGCAGTCGCGCCACACTGACTTCGAGCCGGAGCGCTTCATGAAGCAGCTGTTGATGGCTGAAACCGCCGAACGGCAGGTGCGCTCGATCGCCTATCAAATGACCGCTGCGCGCTTCCCGGCCCACCGCGACCTGAAGGGCTTCGACTTCGCGCAGGCACACGTCGACGAAGCGCTGGTGCGCGAACTGAGCGAGCTGTCGTTCCTCGAAAGCGCGCACAACGTCGTGTTCATCGGTGGTCCGGGCACTGGCAAGACGCACCTCGCCTCAGCGATCGGAATCGAAGCCGTACAGCGCCACGGCAAGCGTGTGCGCTACTTCTCGACCGTCGAGCTGACCAACGCCCTGGAGCAGGAGAAGTCCATCGGCAAACAAGGCCAGATCGCCCACAAGCTGATGTACGTCGATCTGGTGATTCTCGATGAGCTGGGCTATCTGCCGTTCAGCCAGACCGGCGGTGCATTGCTGTTCCATCTGCTCTCAAAGCTTTACGAGCACACGAGCGTCGCGATCACGACCAATCTCAGCTTCGGCGAGTGGGCGAGCGTGTTCGGGGATGCAAAGATGACGACAGCGCTGCTGGACCGCGTCACCCATCACTGCCACATCGTCGAAACGGGCAATGAATCGTGGCGCTTCAGGACCAGTTCTGCCAAGGCAAAGACAACAAGAAAAAGAGCAGCAAAACCAGCGGGTAACGAAGAGTTATCCACACCGGAATAGATGTACTACGCTGTCTCAGGGTGGGTCAGATTTAGATGAAATCGGTGGGGATGCGGACCAAATCTTGGACTACCTGGAGGTAGTCCATGTATTCATACGAAGACCGCGTTCGGGCGGTCGAGCTGTACCTGAAGCTTGGCAAGCGCATCAAGGCGACAATCCGCCAGTTGGGTTACCCGACGAAGAATTCTCTCAAGGCATGGTGCGAGGAATTCGAGAACAGCGGCGATTTGCAGAAGGAGTATGTTCGCGGAAAGCAGAAGTATTCAGAAGAACAGAAGAACGTAGCACTTGAGCACTACGTCAACCACGGGCGCTGCTTCGCCTTCACCCTCAGGGAATTAGGCTATCCATGTCGCCAGATACTGACGGCGTGGGTTCGCGAGCGCTATCCGGAAACCAGGAGATGCGTGGTTGGCAAGGCAGGTCGACCGGTCGCGTCACTGGCGTCCAGGCAGGCCGCGGTGTACGAACTATGTACACGCGAAGGAAGTGCGCAGGCGTTGGCGCGAAAGCTGGACGTTGACAGGGTGACGTTGTACAACTGGAAGAACCAGTTACTCGGCCGAGAGGCCCCTGCATCCATGAAACGCGACAAGCGATCACCTGCGGAGACGGATCGGGACGAACTGGAGCGGCAGGTCGAAGGGCTCCGACGCGACATTCGCAATTTGCAGCTTGAACACGACCTGTTGAAGAAGGCGAATGAACTCCTAAAAAAAGACCTGGGCGTCGACCTGCCACTCCTGAGCAACCGGGAGAAGACAACGCTGGTTGACGCCCTGAGAGAAGAATACGGCTTGGCTGAGCTGCTTGCGCGGTTGGACCTAGCGCGCAGCTCCTATTTCTACCATCGGTCGCCCATACGGGTTGCCGACAAATATGCAGAAGTCCGTCGTACCGTTGCAGAGATCTTCGAGGACAATCACCGATCCTACGGCTATCGTCGGGTGCAGGCAGCGCTCGGCCGACAACGTGTGTTTCTATCGGAGAAGGTCGTGCGTCGGCTCATGAAACAAGGCGGCCTCCACGCAGCCAGGCCCAGGCGGCGCCGATACCGTTCTTATATCGGGGAAATCAGCCCTGCCCCAGATAACATCATCAATCGCGATTTCCGTGCTGACGCCCCCAACGAAAAGTGGGTGACCGATATCTCCGAGTTCCAGATTCCTGCGGGTAAGGTATATCTGTCGCCCATGATCGACTGCTTTGATGGCATGGTAGTCAGCTGGTCGATCGGCACAAGCCCTGACGCAGAACTCGTGAATACCATGTTAGACGCGGCTATCGAGACCGTGACTGAAGCAGATAAAACGCCGATCGTGCATTCCGATCGCGGTGGCCACTACCGTTGGCCTGGCTGGCTATCGCGGGTTGCAAAGGCTAATCTGATTCGATCCATGTCGCGTAAAGCCTGTTCCCCGGACAACGCAGCCTGTGAGGGATTCTTCGGCAGGCTGAAGACCGAGATGTTCTATCCAGGAGACTGGCGTTCGACGACCATCGCGGAGTTCATTGAGGTACTGAGCGCCTACATTCGCTGGTACAACGAGAAACGGATCAAGGGCTCGCTTGGCTATCTCAGCCCCATCGAGTACCGTGAAAGCCTGGGGCTAACGACGTAAATCAGTCCAAGAAAATAGCCGCATCCCCGGTGGGTTAAGACTCGGTGGAAATCAACACTCATGTACTGCAATGCCTTGCCGAGCAGACTCGATGGTACGACGCCCGGCAGATGTTCGACCAACATGTGCTCGATGAGAGAGAGCACGTGGGCGCTGTATCGGGCGCGCAGTCGCTGCCGGCGTTCAGACTTCCACTTCGCGCTGCGCGCCTCGGCCGCGAACAGCTTGCCGATCAGCACGACGAATCGCGTGGCTAGCAGATCAGGCGAGCGTGCAGCCTTCGGCACCGACTCCTCGGCCTTGATGAAGCCGCGGCGTACGTGTGCCCAGCATCCGAGATGCACGAGATGGTGATCGTGGGCGATGCCGTTGTAGAGCTCGTACCCGTCAGTCATCAGCACGGTGCCAGGCTGCACGCCGGCATAGAGCTTCTGCGCATGCTGGGCGCCGCGTCCCGGCGAGTACGAGAACATTCGCACGGGCGGCCCCGAGCCGCTAACCTGCGCCCATAGGTGACTCTTCGCCTGCGGCCTTCGTCCCGGCTCCTTCAGCACCTGGAACGTTGTCTCGTCGCCGCAGATCAGGTCCGATTCGAGCAGCGCGTCGCGCATCAGGTTGATCACCGGCTGCGTGGCCAGACCTACCCGCACCACGCTGGCGGCCAGCGTGTTCGATGAGATGTCGCCGCCGAAGCGACGCAGCAGGGTGGCCTGGCGATACAGCGGCATACCGTACTGGTACTTGCCAGTGATGATCCACGCCAGCGCAGATTCCGTGAGCAGCCCGCGAGGGATGATGCGCGCCGGTGCGGGCGTCACCTTGATGCCGAGGTCGCAGCACGGACATGCGTACTTGACCCGCTGGTGCTGAACGACGCGCACCTGCTCGGGAATCACGTCGAGTTGCTCGCTCGTTTCCACACCGATCTCGACGAGAGCATGGCCATCATGCGCGCAGAACCGTTCGGACTCGGGCAACTCGTGCCGCACGACCTCGCGCGGCAGGTTCGGATCGAGTGGTTTGCGCCCACGCTTGCCACGCGTGCGGGCGGCGACCGATGTGCCGGGCATATCCTCGCGTGCGGGCGCGTCGGTAGCCGTCGCCAATGCCTCTGCTTCGTTGAACAGGCCGAGCTGGTCGGCATGGCGCGCCTCGCTCGAGGCGCCGAACAGTTCGTGCTTGTAGGCCCGCAGTTTCTCTTCGGCCAGATCGCGCTGAGCCGTCACGAGCCGAAGCTCACCGCGCAGCGCATCGCGTTCGGCGAGCAGTGCCTGGTATTCCTCAACACTCGGCATGACGGGGCTGTTCGGCATGGCCGATTAGACTATGCCTCTCGCGTGGTGTTCAGCTCATCCGCGCGTAATATCGCTGGGGATGCTTCTGGATCACCGCCAGGTCGATTCCGTCGAGCAGCCAGTGCAACTGCTCGGCGTTGAGCGTGATCGTGATCGTGATCGTGTCGCCTCCGTTCGGCCAGATGAAGCGATCGGCTTCGAGTCGCTTGAGTAGCAACCAGAAGCCATTGCCACCCCAGCCGAGAATCTTGATACGATCGCGACGGCGGTTGCCGAAGACGAATAGCGCCGAGGTCATTGGGTTCAGGCGCATCGCTTGTTCGACCAGGATCGACAGCCCGTTGATGCCCATGCGGAAGTCGACCGGATCGCGATGCAGGTAGACCTTCAGCGCTTCGTCGAACCGGAACACGGCAGCCTCCCGAGCATCTGGATCACCGTGGCCAGCTCATCGACACTCGCCTCGCCAAGATCGAATTCGACACCATTCGATAAGCGCACATGTAACGAGAGCGCCATCAACGACGTGTCCGGTGGCAGTACAGGGGAAACGGCGGGCACTGTCGATGGCGCGGTGACGACAGGGACAAATGCCGGCGCTTCACTCATCGGAACACCACGTGCCGAACCCGGGATGTCGATCGATACACCGTCTATCACCAGCGGGTCCGGTCTCGGTGGCGTTTGCAGCGTATGCTGCTGATGACGCGAGATCCAGCGACGCAACTGGTTCGGATTGACATCATGGTCCATGGCCGCCCGGGCGATCGATACCCCCGGCTTCAGGCAAAACTCGACCAGCTCACGCACGGCCTCTTCATCAAATTCCCGCCGACCATCCCGTCGACGGCCAACCACCAGTCTGCTTCGAAGGTCCTGTTTCTCTGTCAGTAAGCGACTCGCGATGGCCGTTATAGACCGCAGCGCGGACCGACGCCAAAGTGATGCCCATCATTTTCGAAGTGATGGACACCACTTTGTCAGATACGATGGAGAAACAGGGTAGTCGTAAAGGACGCCCGAACCATAGTGCCGAATTCCGGCGTCGCTTGGCGATGGCAGCTTGCGAGCCGGGTGTTTCGGTCGCCAAGTTGGCTCGCGAGCACGGTCTGAACGCGAATCTCGTGTTCACGTGGCGCCGCCAGTATCGCGCGGAACAGCAGGCTGCGGTGGTGCCACTGTTGCCGGTGGCGATTGTGGATGAGGCGTCGCGAGAAGCGGTGCCTCTGCCCGTGCCCACCATCGAATCTGGGATCGGGAAACCGGCTGTGCCCACCGGCACGATTGAGGTTCGAATCGGCCGAGCGGTGATCAAGGTCGACGGCGTGGTCGACACCGAGATGCTCCGAATGGTGCTGGGGAGCCTGCGGCCATGATCTCTCTGCCCCCGGGTACGCGCATCTGGCTCGCAGCGGGCGTGACCGACATGCGCTGCGGGTTCCAGGGGCTAGCCGCGAAGGTGCAGACCGCGCTCGAAGAGAATCCGCTGGGCGGCAATGTATTCATCTTCCGCGGCCGCCGCGGCGATCTTGTGAAGCTGCTTTGGGCGACCGACGACGGGCTCTGGTTGCTCGCGAAACGATTGGAACGAGGCCGTTTTATCTGGCCGCAGGCCGACGGCGGAAAGATCCATCTGACGAGCGCCCAACTGTCGATGCTGCTCGAGGGCATCGACTGGCGACAGCCACGCCGCACCGCCGCGCTGTCGATGTTGTAAACCGCGTCGAAGGCTCGTAAACTGCGACGCATGTCCAAAGATGCGCCGCTTCCTGCCACCGTCGCTGAGCTCCAGGCCCTGGTGCTCGCGCAGCAAGCATCGCTGCTTGAGCAGCAGGCATCGATCGCAAACATGGTGCGGGAGATCGCCGCCCGCGACGACGAAATCGAGCGCCTGAAGGTGCAGATCGACAAGCTCAGGCGAATGTACTTCGGGAGCAAGTCCGAGAAACTGGCCCGGCAGATCGATAGACTCGAGGCGCAACTCGAAGACCTGACGGCCGGCCAGGGTGCGGCAGACACGCGAGGGCATCGAGACAAGGCGTCGAAAGCGCCCCCCAGTCGAGCGCCCACGCGAGAGCCGCTGCCGCCGCACTTGCCGCGCGATGAAATCGAACTTACGCCGGATCCGGCTTGCCCCAAGTGCGCGACGCTGATGCAGCGGCTCGGCGAGGATGTATCCGAGCAGCTCGCCCGCGTGGCGGCCGCGTTCAAAGTAATCCGCACGATCCGCCACAAGCTGTGCTGTCCTGATTGCGGCCACATAGAACAACCCGCGATGCCCAGCCTGCCGATCGAGCGCAGCATTGCCCATCCGAGCCTGCTGGCCGATATTGCGGTATCGAAGTTCGCCGATCACCAACCGCTGTATCGCCAATCGGAGATTGCCGCACGCGACGGCGTGACGCTGGATCGCGCCAGCATGGGGCGCTGGCTCGGGCAGATTGCCGAGCTTTGCGTGCCACTTGTTGAAGCGATCCAGCGCTACGCGCTGGTCCCCGGCAAGGTGCACGTCGACGACACACCGGTCGCAGTGCTCGCACCAGGCAACGGAAAGACGGTGACCGGACGCTTCTGGGCCTACGTGCGCGACGATCGCCGCTCGGGCTCGACTGACCCGGCTGCGGTATGGTTCGACTTCTCCTCGGATCGCAAAGGGGTTCACCCTCAAACCCGGCTCGTCGCATTCCACGGCATCCTGCAGGCCGATGCCTACGCCGGATTCGATCAACTGTACGCGAGCGGCGAGATCCAGCAAGTGGCATGCTGGGATCACGCGAGGCGGTACATCTACGATGTTCACGTGCGCACGCCGACTCCGGATACCCAGCAACTGCTCGAGATGATCGGCGAGCTTTACAGCATCGAAGCCAACATCCGCGGCAAGGCGCCTGACGAGCGTCTGCGCGTGAGGCAGGAGAAGACCAAGCTGTTGCTCGCGAAGTTCGAAGCGACGATCAGGGCGAAACTCGCGACGCTGTCGACGAAGTCCGCGCTCGCCAAAGCGATCAACTACTCGCTGAACCACTGGGCAGCGCTCGTGTTCTACTGCGAGGACGGTCGGGCCGAGATCAGCAACGTGCTTGCCGAGAACGCCCTGCGCTGTGTCGCGCTCGGACGCAAAAACTATCTGTTCGTCGGCTCCGACAGCGGGGGCGAGCGGGCCGCTGCGATGTATAGCTTGATCGGGACGTGCAAGCTCAACGGAATCAACCCGCGTGCTTACCTGGAATACGTCCTGACCCACATCGCTGATCACAAGATCTCTCGCATCGACGAATTGCTTCCCTGGAACGTGGCCGGCAAACTGAAGCCGGCGACCCCACCTACATCCTAACCGTGTAGGTCACGGACTCCACCACGCCATCACCATCATGCCTCACGCGCGCGCGAATGGGGGACTGGCCTACCCGAGCCGCTTACCTCTGTCATCACGGTCTGAGTGCATGTGTCCACGCGGACACGTAGCATCTGACCTTTTTCCTACCATTGGTAGGGCGTCGTTTATTGACGGCTTACGCTCAAGCTGCTTCAACCTCTTCACGTCGGCGGCCTCCAGGCCGCCGAAATGTTGCCGCCAGTTGTAGATCGTCTGCTCGCTGATCCCGTGCTTCTTCGCTACCTCCGCGACCGGCGATTTGTCCGCCTCGCGCAGGATCGTGACCATCTGTTCTTCCGTGAACCGGCTCTTCTTCATGACTTCCTTTCTCCGTTGGAAGCCATTCTCTCAAGTTTCAGTTGGTCCGAAAATGTCAGGGCAGGTCACCGCGATCCAGCAGCAGTCCGCGAATCTGGTTGGTCAATGCCAGGCGTTGCTGGAGCATGCGTTCGCGGGCGCGATGCAGCGCCTGGACATCCATCTGTTCCTCTGACTTGAGCGGCACAAACCGCATCGTCGGAAGTCGGACAGCTTCGGCAATAGCCTGAGCGTCGTTAAAGTCGTTCTTCTGCGATTTGACGAACGGCTTGACGTACTGTGCTGGCAGAAGTTTGACGTCATGTCCGAAGCCCTGAAATTTGCGGGCCAGATACTGCGAGCCACAGCATGTTTCGATGCCGACAAGGCACGGTGGATCTTGTGCCATAAGCTGCAGGAGTTGATTACGCCCCAACTTCTCGCGCAGCACGACTTTGCCAGCAACGTCGCAGCCGACGACGTGGAACCAGCGCTTGCCGAGATCGATTCCTAACGTGACCGAGTTCATGGCAGCCTCCATGGGTGGTAGCGCCACTACGATAGAAGAAGCGGGTGGACCATACCATTAGTTGCCGATGCACTGTTCGATGGAAGACGTCTTCGGACACTGACCGTCGTAGACAACTACACACGGGAATGCTTGGCCATCGAGGTCGGCCAAAGTCTGAAGGGTGAACACGTGGTCGAAGCGCTGACGCGTATCACCGCCATGCACGGACACCCGGCCACGATCAAGGTCGACAATGGCAGCGAGTTCATCTCGAAGGCAATGGATCGCTGCGCGTATGAACATGGCGTTGAACTGGATTTCAGCCGACCAGGCACGCCCACTGACAACGCCAAGGTCGAAAGCTTCAACGGGCGCTTCCGACAGGAATGTCTGAACGCGCATTGGTTCTTGTCATTGGCCGACGCGCAGAGCAAAATCGACGACTGGCGCACGTACTATAACGAGGTTCGTCCCCACTCCGCATTGCAGTGGATGACACCTGCCGAATTCGCCCGTCAGGCAAAGGAATCCGCCTCGCCTGACAACTCAACCAAGCCGGAAATCTCCACTTCCGATCGGGACTAATTCTGGTTCAGGGTCACCGACTACCCAACGCCGCGTAGGTGCGTCTTTCCGGTGAACAAGGGCGCTTGACCGCAGATTTCGAACGTCTGAGTCCACCCCGAGGCGGCTGGCCAAGGAGAGGTGTTGCCCGACAACTGCCGGCCGTCCGAAGCCGGAAAGCACGCTTCGCTATCTCGGCACTGAGGTTGACGACGCCCTTAAGATGGCCGCGAGCGTGTGCACAACGGAAGCGGTGTCTGGCCAGAGGCCGCCTCTACACGTCGTTCCGGATGTGGTCTGCAGCGAGGCGCCCCCTTCGGCACGGGACGCCCTACGTTACTGTCTGGAGTGGCGTGTCAGTGTTCGAGCACGTAGATTGTATTTTGGAGGCAGCCTAGCAAGTCGTCGTAAGTGATGATGTCCATCATGTTCGCGTACTTGTTTAGTACGCCTTATCCATAAATTGACTGGACGAATAAACTTACTCTTGGATCAGAAATCGATCGCGATTCTTAGCCTCTTTGATCCAGGCCGGTGCGCGGCCGCGACCTGACCACGTGGCACCACTCTTGGGGTCGCGATATTTTGCTTCAACCGCGGCCGTTGCTGAGCGACCTCGCTGTTTGCCAAAGATGTCCTTTTCGGTTATTCCATACTCGGTGATTTTGGTACGGATATCAGCGACGACCGCGTCGAATTCGGCGACGCGTGCGGCTTCGGTCTGCTCCGCAAGCGCTTGCATCTTGGCTTTCAGTTCTTTGTATGTCGCCATACATTGCTCCCGTGGTTATGTTGGCCACATGATAGCGGTTTTGGAGCCGCTCGGGAGAGGATCCGGCAGAAGTGAAAGGCCTGTGTCGAAGTGCAAAGCAAGCTTGAGCGTAGATCAGGTGGGGTATAGTGTGCACCAAACCGTCAGGCTGCAATAGCGGACGTGGCTTGCTTTACCGTTGCCGCACCCATCAATCGCTTTCAATCGACCCCTAATATCGGGATGAAGATATGATGGTGCGGTTGGTGACCCTCGGGGCACGGTAGTGGCCTGGAATTCCGGAATCGGATTCTCGGATATGGAACTACGTGCCAAGATCCACCGCCCGAGCGTACATCCACGGCGTGATTTCATTTAACGAATGTACAGAAAGGCAGCATGTCAGGTGAGCTTACCGATCCGCTGCCTCGAACGAGTAGTGGAAGCGCTATTTTTGTCAATGTGATCGATTTAGCTTCCCCTTCGGACACTGGGAAAAAGGCCCCACCGGGTTCACTGTGCATAAAGAAGTCACCGAATTTTGCTCCGCATTTAACACAATGATTCATGTAATAACTTGATTCGGCCATTTTGCTCTGATCGATGTAGTAATTCGAACAATGCCCCCTTATAAGTCGCCGGACGGTGCCGTTGACTATGGTCATGTTACCGATGAACGTTCCAACAAATGAACCATAACTTGAGATGGTCCAGTCGATAGTTTTGATTCGATCATCGTCGTCATAGTCAAGCAGACGTTCCAGATAGTCGCCGGTACTCGCGAGGCAGTACACGGGTGAGATTTCTCCGCACCGCCAGCAAGACTGAATATTCTGGGCGATATAAAAGTAAGGTGCCACGTAGTGTGGCATCCAGCCCGATAACACTTCAATGTCACTATTGTCGGTTGCAAACCACCCGGTCGGGTCATCAAGCCATACAGCGCGGCCGACGAGGGCTTCAGCCTGTTCTTGCTTTGATAGCAACAGTGGCGTTCGCTCAAATGTGACGATATCGTCACAATCATCACGTAGATCGCCCAGTAGACGTATTTTCAACATCTCGTCCAGCAACTTAGATCGACGATCAATTGTGGATGAAGTCATATAGTTGTCTTCATTCGAAGGTGGAGCGACGGTAATTGCTTCGTGCGCTTTGCTAAAGTGAAATATGTATCGATATATACTGAGAAACGCTATCACACATGGGCGAAGTCGTCAAAGCCATCATTTTAAGGTACATATTAGACAATAATGGCGTGCTGCCGCCTTGTTGCGGGCCGGGTGCTCTGACTGCTTTTGTTATGTACAAGCGTTGCATACAGCGGGTTTTTGCTCATTTTTGATGCGGGTTCAGCATCGACGAACAATGCATTAGACTACGTGCTGACAACAGAGCAAGGCAAATCGCGTTTCTAGGTCGTAAAAATTAGAATCCGGGGATAATAATGATGGATGAGTTCGACACGCAAAGCGTTCGCGGATCTGTGTGGCACCGATGGGATCCGCATCTTCATGCGCCAGGCACTGCATTGAACGATCAGTTCAGCGGTGCTGATCCGTGGGAAAGCTTTCTCCACGCTATCGAGGAGGCTTCCCCGCAGCTGGATGCATTGGGAATCACGGATTACTTCGGTATTGATGGCTATGTGCAAGTGCTCGAGTTCACGAAGCAAGGGCGCCTTCCGAAGGTTGGCCTCATTTTTCCCAACGTCGAACTGCGCCTGAGTATCGAGACATCGAAGGCATCCGCGATCAACTTGCATTTGCTCTTCAACCCCGGTGATCTGGATCATGTCGATCGTACCAGTACACGGCAATCGATGACTGCTCGCGGTTCCGGGTGCTGGCAATCTACCCACGCAGAAACGCCCGAAATACGCTGCTCTTTCTTGATCGCGTCATTGAGGAGATGCCGTTCCCGATTCAGCGTGTCCAGACCGACCGGGGCGGCGAGTTCTTCGCTGAGTCGGTACAACGGCGCTTGATGAGAGAGTGCATCAAATTCCGACCGATCCCGCCACACCTTAATGGCAAGGTCGAGCGTTCACAGCTGACCGACCGCAACGAATTCTGGTCGCATCATCCGCCGACCGAGGATGCGATTGACCAACGCATTGAAGAGTGGCAGTTCGACTACAACTGGCGGCGCCCGCACGGCTCACTTGGTGGCAAGACGCCCATCGACCGTATCGCGGAGTTAGGCAAAGTCACACCTCTCGCGGAGGAGGTGGAAAGTGCCTACGACGAAACGAAAGAGCGAATTCGACACCGCGAATGGCGCGTCGACAAGACCCTCGCCAAGCATCACCGGCGAGTTCCACCACGAAACGAAAACGACGCTCTAAGAAGTGAAACGATGTCCGTGAATCGCACAGCGGACGCGACAAACGCGTTGACCATGATCTGAAGTCCGCCTAACCTATGAAACCACGCCGCCCGAACCTTCAACTACGGATGGAACACCGCCGATTCGGCTATTGCGCCGCCTCTTGACGATGAGAAATGAATCCATGGGAATTTCGAGCAACCAGCTGATTCGTCCGGCCACATCACCAATCCGTCAGGGCATGACGGTCCTCACATTGGGCGCTGCACATTTTGCAAACGATGCGGTGCAGTCAACAGTCGTCGCGCTCTATCCCGTGGTGCGTGCGGAATTCGGTCTCTCGTTCACGAAAATCGGTTTACTTGCCTTTATCTATCAGGTTCTGTCATCGCTATGCCAGCCATTGATCGGCTGGCTTGCCGATCGTTACCGCCACGCCGGTCTGCTCATCATCGGCATGCTGATCACCTTGCTGGGTGTGATCGCGCTGGGTTTTGCACCAAGTTTCGAGCTCGTCATCGCGGCGGTGGCGCTAGCCGGTATCGGTTCTGCCGCATTTCATCCGGAGTCGTCGCGGCTTGTGCGCTTGAATTACGGTATTCGCAAAGGGCTGTTTCAGGCAATTTACCAGGTGGGCGGCAATCTGGGCACCGCCGCCGCACCGTTGTTCGTGGCAGGTGTGGTGTTGGTGTACGGTCGCCCCAGTGTCGCGTGGCTTGCCGCACCGGTTCTCCTCGTGATGCTTGCTCTGGTAGGCGTATTGGATCTTCACCGATATGGTGCAGGCGCGCCGGCGCGAGCGGTTTTCGCACGAACTCAGGTCGGCGTACAGCGAGCCTCGCCTGCGAACGAGCTGCCCTCGAAGCGACGTCGTGCTCTTTTCGTGCTGGTGACGATCGTTTGCGTGAAGTACATCTACATGGCCAGCCTGAATGCCTACTACGTATTTTATTTGATGCAGCGATTTAGTCTTCCGCTTGCGGCCGCACAGGTTCATCTGACCGGATTCCTGCTTGCGCTGGGCGTCGGTACGCTCGTGGGCGGCGTGATCGGTGATCGCTTCGGGCGACGCAACATGATCGTCATGTCGATGCTTGCCACCTGTCCTTTGTCGATTGCCCTCCCTTATGCGGGCATTGAAGGTACCACCGTGCTGACGATCCTTATTGGACTGACCATCGCATCGACATTCTCGTCGATCGTCGTCTATGCGCAGGACCTGTATCCCGCGCGAGCCGGTTTGATTTCCGGGATTTTCTTCGGCCTGGCGGCGGGAGTGGCCGGGACTGCGGCTGCCGCCATTGGCATCGGTTCTGACTCGTTCGGCGTCGCAGCCGTGTTTCATGTTTGTTCGTTCCTGCCTTGCCTGGGCCTTGTCGCGTGGTTGCTGCCGAAAGACCCCATCGAAAAGGCAGTGACGTCCGGAGCGTGAGATGGCCGGTAGGCTTCGATGATCGACTTGGTGGAATTGACCGTGGACGAACGGAGACAGATGCGCCTCGCCGCGATCAAGGCCCGCCGCGTTGGATTTCGCGGTGATCGCCGCGAACGGCGGAGGGGAAATACGTCTTGCCGGACAGTAATTCAACGACCTGCTAGATACCGACCTGAAACGAAACCAGTACGCCTTGCCGGTATTGTTGATGTTCGCCCAGCCTCGCCAGGCCAATCAGCATGGATGTCGTTTCGGTTGATTGAAGGCCGCTGTCGAGCGGAAGCGTAATGTGATATCTCCGTGACGGCCCATTCGTGACTAATTTCACGCCGACTTTTCCGGACCATCCCGCACTGGTCTTGATCTGGAGGCCGTCGTCATCTGCCCGCTTGGCGATTTCCACGGCCTCGCTGTCCCACTCCGCCAACAGCCTCGTTTCGCCGTCGTGCCGGGCGATGCGAGCATCGATGGTCAACAGGCAGTCGGCGTTCGGCAGACGTTTGATGTCCACGGCCTCCAGCCGGACTTTGCCTTCCTCGCCAGACTCGCCGAACGTCAGGACCCTCGAATTCGGGCCGGTGCCGCGCACATCGTACGGATTGCTTCCGATCACGAGTTTCCGATCGGCCATGCCATGCAGCATGGCGGCCACCTCGCCGGTCGTCGGTTGCGACGCATAAGCGGTGGCGCCCTGGTCGAGCCCAGCTAGGATCGGCCCGAACATGGACCGACATATGGCCTCCGGTATCTCATTGCCTGCTTCCCTCGGCGACGACGGCGTGTTTGACGATCTCGACAAGCGCTGTCGAGTCTCGGCGATCCATCGCAGGGAAGCGGCAAGGTCAGGAAACAAGGCAAGGGAACGCGCCATGTCGGCCTCGCCGGCCATCCTCGCGAAGTCGTGCCACTCTTCGAGATCACCCATTCGAATGAGTGGTTTAAATCGGCAAGACAGTGACGTGCGCACAAAGAAATCGCGATACGCATGTGCCGCCGAAATCGTTGCGGCCGCGGCAGGTCCGGCAAATCTCACGTGATCGGGCATCTCGGGGAACGCGATGCTTCCCGTATTCAGCATATCGAAATGAATCTTGGAGACTTGATGCCCGAATTGCGCCATTGCCATGACGCCAGCTCGGGGAGGCGTCGAGCCCATGAAGCGCAAGGTAGGCGCAACCACCGGGTAATATCGGTGGAAGTCCACCTTCACATCATCGATTTCAATGTTTGCAAACTCATGGTCGGATGTCGTTCGATAAGTACGCGTTCCCAATGCGGTGAGCGACGCCAGACAAGCATTCTCGTCGGAGACGAGAAGGTCGAGGTCATCGCCAGAACGAAAATCGATCCGGCGCCCGGACAGGAGGTGGCGAGTGGCGCCTTTCAGATACAACACCCTCACGTCCCGATCGGCCACGCATCGCGCGACTTCTCGCAGCACTCGACGCTTTGGCTCGAAATCACGCCACATCGTCTCCAGCTCATCGCGCAGGCCTTGCTCGACCTGCCGGAGATGCGCGGGCCCTTGTGTCGAACCGGATTGCTGCATCCGTGTCATGCGATCATGCGCGGCCCCCATGATCTTGTGCAATCGACAGCCTTGCAGAATTTCTTCGGGGCTGAATGCTTCAAGGACGGAAGCCTCGGCGTGCCCCCCCGCCCAAAGCGCGATCGGAAACAGCCTGCGCAACGCAAGGACGCGACTTGATCCGCTCATGATGAAGTGTGCTCCGAGTAAAAGCCAATTGAGTCACCACGAATCCAATCTGGGCCGACCGTGCCGGGCAACAGATCTACGTGGCCTTCACGCTCGTCACACAGCAAGGTGGTACCCACTGTCAGGAAATTCCAGGGATTGTGATTGTCGAGTGCAATCGCGCGAGTGAGTTCGGACCGTGTCAGCGAACGGCTACCGCCGGCCTCGCGCATGCTGGCTGCTATTTCGGACGACATCGCGCCGTTGGCGACCAGTCGCTGCAGCGAGCGTCCGACATTCAGTTCACTGAGACGGACGGAGGCAGGCACCGGCGAGCGATCCGCGGCCGCATCAGCATTGGCCACGACTAATGCCAACGTGTTGCATTCGTCGTAGGACAAGCTCGACATACGAATCCGGTCGACTGTCGCGAAGTTCCAATTGTAGTGCCACGGCTCGGCACTGACATGTCGATTGACGTGGACGATCGATGCACTCACGACGCGAAATCCGTCACGAGTCGTGAAGTCGACAGCGCGCTCTACACGCCGTCCGACGATGGCGTCAGGCTTGAAGATCAGCAGGCCGAGGCGGCGTGCCACGCCAGCGGTGCCGGTCAACCAATGCTCGGCCGCTTCGGCCCAGCATTCGTGAAAATAGATGTCGGTCGCGAACAACGCCGGTTGGGCCGATGCGGCCGTCAGTTTTGTCCAATCTGCCGACGATGGCACAGGATCGACATCTTCGGCAACATCGCGATTCAATAGCAACTTATCGTTCATGGGTTTCGGCAATTTTTCGCGGGCAACTTTACTCTGTGACGACGATGTTCACGTTAGCGTCGGCTCTCGCATTGCGGGGTGGTAATTCCCCCGCAATCCGTAAGCACCCGGTCGCCCCACCTTGACCACCGCTCGCGTGCAAGGGCTACCATGGAGGCACCGGGCAGCTTGCGCGCAGCCGCCAACTGGGTCGTGAATCGTGCCGTGCTGCCGGCACTTCAGCAGCTCGTGCTCGAAGCGATGAATCGAGCCAGTTCAACGAGCTCCGGGCGCTCGGTGCGCCGCGCGCTTCAGCGATCATCGGACGTGGACCAAGCTGCAGCATCTACGCCGGCAATCTGCTTGCTGAAGCCGAACTCATCGTAGACGATGTAGCTGGATACGAGCAGGCCTAAATCCCAGCGGTCTAAGCGATGCATGATCGGCTGAAGAAGCCGTGCGAACGGCGCCCAATCGATCTTGCGGCCTTGGCGCATGAGTTCTAGATGTGCGGTGATCGCGGCCTTTGCGTGCTCTTCCAACTCAATGCTATTAGCCGCCGCTTGCTCGACCCGAGTGAGTGCGCCGGCTGCGTCGAAGATTTTCGGTGCCGCTTGGGATGTGGCAGCAATGTCCTTTAAGCGCTGGGCTGCGTCGAATGATAGTGGCTCTTGTTCCTTGAGGATTTGAAAGATACGCAGGCGATCCGCTTGTTCGAAGAGGATGCCCAGTTCGCGTACGAAATCCGCAGGCTCGTCGGCGACATGGATGTGGCTGAAGATTCGATTGGGCTGCCCGATCAACTGGCGTAGGCAGCCGGGCCATTGCAGCTCGAGCTGGGAGGGCCCTTTCAATGAGCTGATACGGACGGTAGCTGGTAGTGGTTGCCGAATCTCCTGAACGACGAGGAGCATAAGGCACTGGCCTTGCAGCACCAACTCGTTGGCTGCCAATCGGTCTAGCGTAGCCGAGGTAAGCTGGTACCGCCACATTTCACGCCATTGGAAGCGCCCTAAAACTGGATGCTCGACGGCGATCACCGTGAAGGCGTGCTTCTCGAGGAAATCAAGAATGGGCACGACCTTTCCAGCTAACACGCCGTCTGGTTTGACGACGATAAACGCGCAGTTGCGCAACGTTTGCGCGACCCCACTGTCTAGGACGCGCTGTGCGTCGGCTAGGCTCTCCCGGAAGTAGACCTCGCGCTCATAGAGCGTCGCCTTGTGGGGAATCCGTGTCAGCCAATCCCATTTCATCGGCTAGCACTCCACGATAGGGAAGCGGGGATGATCCAGCGGCTTGTCGATTTCCAGCCCCAATCCTTCCGTGCGGTGGTTTGGTGCGCCCGTGAACCTTGCGGACGGTGGCATCCACTGGTTGGCGTAAACCCAGCGTGGCTGCGTCGTTGTGTTGGGTGGAGCGTAGTGGACCACGGCGAGATTGTGCACAGTCGCATCGCCAGGTTGGAGATGGATTTCGGGCGAAACTTCGAAATCTTTCAGCACCCACGGATATTCGTCGACCAAGCTGATTTGGTCGCGCCGGTTCAGGAAGCGACCGAACAGACCAGCCTTGTGCGATCCATTAAGGAAGCGCATTGTGCCCATCTGTGGGGGGCAATCGACCAAGGGCGTCCAGATTGTGAGCGCGCCTTGGCGATCCAGTGGGTGATGTGGTAGGTCCTGGTGCCACGGTGTCGCTGTACCCCGCTGAGTGATCGGGACTTTTACGAAGACATGGTCGAAGTAGAAACGGACAGGGCCTCCCATAAGTCGGGATGCCACCTTCGCCAATGTTCGCGAATGGCTTAGCTCGTAAATCCATTCATCAGAATGCGAACAGCCGTCCCAACGCGAATACCAGTTGTATTCGTCGTCGATCCGCTGGTGCGGATCCAAGCGACTTACGGTCTTGGGTTCTATGCCCATACGCGATTGAGCACGGCTCAGCAGTCCCTCTACAGCCCAGGCAGGCCACAGCTTTTCCAGCTTGACCCATCCGTTCTTCTGATAATGCTCGACCTCTTCGTCGGTGACCTCTCGGATACTCGGCATTGCTTCCATGGATGGACCTTAATGAAGTGTTGCTGCTAAACGAGATTGACGTTTGCTAACTTCGGCGAACCGCTTACGCTGGAGCCCTGCATGAAGTGCGTCGTTATACTGACAAAAGTAGGGGGCGGACCCTGCAGCTGTTGTCGATCAATCATCCGTACCTGGACATGCGCTCGCGGGCGGCCGCTCTGCTGATGCTGATCGGTGGCGAGCTGTGTCCGATGGCTGTCGGCGAGAAACTCGGTATGAGCGGTCAATCGGTCTACAACTGGGTCCACACCTGACGCGAACAGAGTGTGATCGGATCGCTTGTCAAGATCGGTCATAAAGGCGGCCGCCCACGCGGCGCGTCGAGCGACGAGATAGTCGCCGCGATCGTGCGCGTCGCCTCGATCAAGCCGCTGACTCGCGGGCAAATCGTCCAGCGCCTCGCGGCTGAATTCGGCCCACTGTCGTTCGGGCATCTCGATACGCTGAGCGAGGCGCTCGAGCGAGAAAGCTTTACGTTCAAGCGCAGCCGCCTGTCGCTCAGAAAAAGCGCGACCCGCAGGCGTTCGCCATGAAGCAGACCACGCTCGACAAGCTGCAGCAGGTCGCGCGAAAGGCCGCCATTCGCTTGCGCTACCTCGACGAGCCGGACTTTTGCAGATCGCCGCCGGTTTAGCGTAGCTGGTCACCACGAGGCCTGCCTCACGAGATCGGACCGAATCCGCACTTTCGGTGTAGCGTTCCTGGCACCCCGGACTACAGCGTGAACACGCTGATCCACGTCACACATGCCCGCAGCAACAAAGGCCCAAACGTTGTCCGCATTATCGACGATCTGCTCGCGCCGGACCATGGCTACTCGAGCGTGACCGTGCTCGATAACGCGAGCATCCATCACGGCATCGACGAAGCGACGTGGGATCGATGGCTGGTCGATCACAAAGCTGTCCTTTTCTATCTGTCTGCCTACAGTCCCGAACTCAACAAGATCGAGATCGTGTGGCGGCAACTCAAATTTCGATGGCGACGCTTCGTCATCTGGACCAAGGAGACCATCGACGCTGAACTACCCGAACTACTGACTGGTTAGGGTACCAAATTTCAAATCAGTTTCTCGTGAGCACTTACATTAGAAGTTCTAAATTACGGTAAATCAATATAAAAAATTAGTCAATCAATTTAATGTTGCCAGAATTGATTAATTGATTCAGTAGAAAATGTGACTGTGCGGGGTCAGGAGGAACGGCCAAGGCAAAATGAGTTTCGCGCACCACCTGAGCAGGCGTGCGCGTGCCATCGCATCGTACTGCGTAGTTCAAAAGCAAAGCTAGTACTCTCTTGTCGGAGGCGATCATGCGCAGCACTTCCTGGCGGCTATTGACTTCCATGTGGGCAATCATTCCGCGTACATTCACTGGCCCCAGAAAGCCGGCGAGGAGCGTGCCGGTAGCGCGTGATGCATCAGCTGCTCGAAAACAATGGGCCGCGGGCTCTCCTACCTCTTGCTGGCTTTGCATCCATTCACAGCGATCTCGCATATAGCTTCGATATGCCTTTGACCATGCCGGAGCCGACTGCTGGTGTTGGGCATAGACTGCCTTGGACCACTCCTCAGTTCGGGCACACCAGGAACGGATGACGTTGTCCGTTTGTTCGGCGCCTAGTTGAGCGTAGCCTGCTGCCCAGGCCGCAAGCACCGTCGCTGCCGCGATGGATCGTCGTATTTCTGTTTCGCAGACCTTGTCAACGGTGTCGGCTGCCGAATGGTTGAAGCGGTCGCGCCAATGGGCAAATTGCACCAGCGGGCATCCGAAGTTGGGGCCCGCGAAGAGTGCGTGATCCGAGTAGCCGTAGAACGGGGCTCGTCGCCAGTACCCCGGTTGGTTCGCAGTTTGCGCGAACACTTCATCCACGACCTGCTCGGCGACAGCCGCCATCAAGCTCCCCTGAAAATCGGGACCATGCTCTACGATGAATGGACTGCCGCAAAGCGATACGCTCTCTCCCACCATATCCAAATTGATGATCGCGTGCGGGTGTTGTGACGTGCCCTGAGAGGCTAGTCGTTGATGCAGGTAGGCCGCAGTGCCGGTGAACTCCGGACCCCAGAAGAATCGCACTGTCTTTCCCTGTGATCCGCTTAATAAAACAGCCCTCAATTGCTGCAGCGTGTCTCCTACGCCCAAGAGTGCGGCAACACCCGATGCGTTATCGTTCGCCCCAGGTCGTGGATGGCAAAGGTGCGCCGTGAGCCAGACTTCTCCGGGCTGTGTGCCAGGAAGGCAGGCGGTAACTATGGGCATTGTTGCGCAGCGATCTACATCGATGGTCGAATGGAATCGTAGACCATTGGGGTCCTGTTTCATCCAGCTGCGAACAACTCCCAGTTGGTCCGGCGTAACGCTAAAGCCGAACATGAGCGTCGTTGCTGGTAGCTCCACTCGCCCCGGAAACTGCCCAAGTTCGGTGGAGCACGCGGTGCCGTCGGTCATAAAGCCCGACGCGCCACCATCAATGAGTCGCTCCAAGGTGTCGGACAGGTAGTATTCGCTACGGTCCAGGAGCACAAGCGCGCCCTGCAGCTGGCCAGACTCCAATGCACGCACCGGCCCGTGTAAGCCGCCGGCCGGTGTTGATGTGGAATGGGTTGCGATGCTGAAAGGCTGGAGCGAATGGTCGATGACCATTGATCGCCCAAGGTCCGTTTCGATGGCCAGTTGGGCTCGCAATGGGGTCCAAGGTGTCGGCGGTTCGAAAGTCCACCAGGACTTATCTGTCGTGAACTCCTGGATCGTCACGTCTTCCAAACCTAGTTCGCGCGCTGCTCCTGCCACGACGGCGGCCGCGGCGTGGATGCCTAGTGATGCTTGGTAGCGGTCGTATAGGGCGACGGCCCCGAGGTGCTTCATCACATCAGCAACGGGCGCGGACCGTAGCGCCTCGGCAACCAGCGCACCAATCATGGCGTTGCGACAAATGCGGTGGGGCCGGGGAAAATCGCTTGGCTACCCAGTTCTCGCTCGATGCGGATGAGGCGGTTGTACTTCGCGGTGCGATCCGAACGAGAGAGAGAGCCAGTCTTGATTTGGCCGCAGTTGGTCGCTACGGCCAGGTCGGCGATGCTGACATCTTCGGTTTCGCCAGAACGGTGCGACATCACGGCTGTGTAGCCCGCACGATGCGCCAGGTCAACCGCCTCGAGCATCTCGGTGATGGTCCCGATCTGATTGACCTTGACCAGAATGGAGTTGGCTAACTTGCGCTGGATCCCGTCGGCCAGGCGCGCCGTGTTGGTGCAGAAAATGTCGTCGCCCACCAGTTGGCAGGTTTTGCCAAGCCCGGCTGTGAGGATCGACCAGCCGTCGAAGTCTTCCTCGGCCATTCCATCCTCGATGGAAATGATGGGATAGTCGGAAACCAGCTTGGCAAGGTAGTCTGCTTGCTCGTAGGCGTGCCGCTTTATCCCTTCGCCTCGGTAGTCGTACACCCCGTCCTTGAAGAACTCACTTGCCGCGGGGTCCAGCGCCACGGCGATCTGTTCGCCGGGCCTGTAACCGGCTTTCTCGATGGCGCTCACTATGTGGTCGAGGGCTTGCGTTGCATCGCGGAAGTTCGGCGCGAACCCGCCCTCGTCACCGACGTTGGTGTTGTGGCCACCTTCGGACAAGGATTTACGCAGCGTGTGGAAAACCTCTGAACCCATTCGCACTGCGTCGGTAAAGGTGGGTGCCCCGATCGGCACAATCATGAACTCTTGAAAATCAAGAGGATTGTCTGCGTGTGCGCCGCCATTGATGATGTTCATCATTGGAACCGGCAGTGTACGTGCGCGCGTGCCTCCCACATACCGATAGAGCGGGATGCGAGCCGATGCGGCAGAAGCGTGCGCGACGGCCAATGAAACTGCCAGGATGGCGTTCGCGCCCAGGCGACCTTTGTTCGGCGTGCCATCCAGCGCAACCATGGTGGAATCGATCTCGGCCTGCCGTGAGGCATCTTTGCCGATCAGCGCCGCGCGTAGCTCACCTTCCACGGCGTGCGTCGCCTTGAGTACCCCTTTGCCAAGGTAGCGGGTGCGGTCGCCGTCGCGCAACTCGACGGCCTCGTGGATGCCCGTCGATGCACCCGAGGGCACAATGGCCCGCCCGATGCTGCCATCGGAAAGCGTGACCTCGGCTTCGACAGTGGGGTTCCCCCGGCTGTCGAGCACTTCATAGCCGGCAATGTGAGTGATGGTTGTATTCATCTGCTGTTGAATCCCTTGAAAAGATCTACGAAAGAAACGAGCAGCGGCAAAGCAGAAACGAAAAGCGTGCTCGACGAGCTAATTCAGCGGGGTGCGCGCCAGATCAATCAGCAGGCAGTCGAAGCGGAACACGACGCGGGACTTGCAGTCCCAGTTCGGGTGATTGGGGCTCACGATATTGTCTATCCAATTCTTACTTTCATTGGCTTGGCAGCTAACGGTCGGAAGTCTCTGCGCTGGACATCCCTACCTGCGTATTCGTCAAACTTCGACAGCCTCCCCGGCAAAGCCGAGAGGATCACAACGGACTAGTTGCCGTCGTAGGTGGCGCGGCCCTTTGTTCGATACCAGAGGCGGATCAGTCGACGCTTCTGCTCGGCATCGACGAAGGCACTGCGATAGTGAGCGCTCCAATGGTTGTTCACGTACTGGATCTCCCCCGAATTCAGCCGAAACTCCATGCTGAATTCGTCGTGGGAGAGCAGGCGTTCGAACAAGGCGAGCGCCTCCAAAAGCGCGTCATCGATGGGCACTTTGGCCAGTTCGTAGCCGTTGCGTATCAAATTTGGGGTTAGGCGCGCAGTCAGACGGCAACCGTCGAACGCGAGCATCGGCATGGCCAGTGTCTTGGGTTCGTCGGGGTGATGCTCGGCCTGGCGGTCGTAGATGCAAGGTGAGTACAATCGCTTCAGCAGGTCCGGCGCTTCTTGCAAGAACCGATTGTGTACGCTGTACAGGCTACAGAACCTGCTGTCTCCTCCGGTGGCTGCCTGCTGCAGGCAGAGCAAACCCACATAGTCCGGCACGACCTTGCCGAATGCGTTGTCGGTGTGGAACGACAACTCACCATTTGTGGCGGAGCCGCGCACGCCATAGCCGAACTTCTTGCCGCTGTCGGTAACCTCGTAAAGGATAGTGCCGTCCCAACGGGTCGCCACGGGGCGCGATAGCAGGAGGCCGAGTATCCAGTACGCGAAAATGGCTTCATCGGCACTGAGATGCTGAATGGGTAAACCGCCCAGCACCACAAGCCCCATGCCTTCGTCGAGTCGTGCTTGAACACGCTGCATCAGTTGTCGGCAGCCAGGCATCTCGAAGTCTGAAGCATGACAAAGCAGGAGTGGCAAAGGCGCGTGTCGAAAGCGCTCCACCGCTGCGAGGATTTCGCCTTGTTCTTTCACGCCAAGGTTCAGGCGCCAATATTCAGGGCGGACGTCGTTCCGTAACCATGCTTGGCGACCTAGGACAGGTTGATTCAGATGCATCATGCTTGCGTCTTCCTCCGCCAAGTCTGCAGGGTACCCGTCTCCAGGAGCCCCGTGACATTTGTGCGCTCGAGCGGAATCAGCCAGCTTGCCAGGCAGATAATGTCCCAGCGATCAGCTTGTTTGCAATCCATATCGACCAACTCGGTGAGCTGATCCCAGCCCAGTTTCTCCTCATTTGCCAATGCGATGGCCAGCTTGGCGGCGGCTTGCTTTTGAATCGCACCCGCCGCTTGTAATCGCATCATCGATGCCTGGATGTCCAGGTCGTGGACCGGTACCTCGGATTCGATCTGGTCAATGGCTGACACCAGACGCTCGTGGAGATTCGAGTCAAAATTCGCGTGCAATCGCTGGATGAGATTGATGCGCTGATTGCGCTCGAACAGGATGCCGAGTTCTCTCACAATGTCGGCAGGCTCGTCAGGAATGTGCACGAAATTGAGGACTCGATTGGGAGGGGCCAATACGCTTCGCATGTCGTCAGGGCGACGAAATGCGGCGACCGGTCCGCCCTTGAGGTCACTCAGCCTGACAGACGCTGGAACACCAGGGATGGGTTGCGTGTCCCGCAGGAAGAAGGTGAGAGTGGGACACGCAGAGAACCAGCGCGTCGAGAAGTCCAGCCGGTCGACCGGGTACACATGCCAGTCGTAACGCCAGATCTCACGCATGCTGTGCCGATTGAATTCCGTTCGCTCCACGCCGATCGGTTGAAAACCACGCTCGATCACATACTGCAGCATAGGCCGCAAGCGGCGTGCGACGACAGCATCCGGCTTTGCACACAGCATCGCCAATGAGTGAAGATGTCGGTGTGGATCGGATCCAAGGATGGTGACCCAGTCCGGCCAACACTCGCGAAAGTACAGGTCACTGCTGAACTGATGCCGCTTCGGCGCTTCCGAAGTCAGCAGGTTCCAATCGTTGGCCGACGCGCTTCTTTCCAGCATCAATTCACCTTTCCCAAGCAACGTAAGAAATGCTGCATCCGCTCCTCCCTGAGAGGAACACTCATACGTATCTTATAGCTGACGCGACAGAGATCGGAATCCCAGAACGGCTGGCGTTTGGCGAGGATGCCCCTTTCGCTTAACCAGTTGAAAGCGGTGTCCTGGACTGCTTTGCAAAACACAAAAGGAACGCCTTCGGCATGGTGGATCGTCTCCGGGAACCCGCTTGATATCAACGCTTCCACCATCTGCTCCTGCGCAGATTTCACTCTGACGCGAAGCGGTCCAGCAATTGAACCTTGGTTCAGGATGGCCCGCGCCAATCGAATCGACAAAGAACTGACTCCCATTGGGGCTATATGAGATCGCAGCGTGTCCGCCACTTCTCTGGTGGAAAGGCAGTAACCAAGCCGCAGGCTTCCCATCCAGTAGCCTTTAGCCAGGCCGCGCAGGACGGCCAGGTTGGGGCAATTGCAAATCTCGGAGGCCACGCTGAACGCGGGATCGTGGTAGTTGCCATAGGACTCGTCCACCACAACCACTCCGCTGGACTCGGCTGCAACAGAGCAGAGTGAACGGACCTCGTGATGCGTGAGCGTGTGCCCCGTAAGGTTGGGACGCTCAAGCAGGACAACCTTGGCTCCGGCTGGACCGGATTCACATTTAGCTCCTTGCGCTTGCACCCAATGAGGAAAATCTGGATAAATATCACCGATAGATCCAGCATGTCCTCGAGCGGCCAGGCTTGCCGCAGCCTGTAAAAGGCTATTGACACCCGCGGCACACGTAACAGCCACTGATCCCTCGCTTAAACCGAAATATGCGAGAACGGCAGGTGCGATGCTGCGCTCCCCGTATGGGTCATCGACTAGGTATGACGACAGGGAAGGTAGACCCTCTTCCGATTCCAGGGCCAGTTCCTTCGTAATTACATTGAATACATCGCATCCCAGCCACTCGCGCTCGTCGAGCGTCAACGCGAGGTTGAGCATTCCGGGCGTGTCCGTTAGCACCGCGCCTTGGTAAGACGTGACCGCCAGTGTCATGTCGTCATTCCCCATCGGGCAAAAGGCACGAACAATTCTTCGGTCGTCAGTGAGCCATGGTCGTACTGCAGGCCCGAGAAACTGAGGAATTCGTGCTCGCGTGCGATGAGGACGATGCTGCCAACGCGCTGTCGGGCTAGTGACCCGGCTGCGAAGATCTGATCGGCCCCCACTACATCAACGGTGCCTGCCAGAGCGGTGCGCAATTCTGCTATGAGCATCGGTGTGCGCTCCTTGGAAGCGTATATCCAGCGAGCGCGGCCAGCACCCCCGAGTTCGCAACCATGACGTTGCTGGAAGTCTTCCACCGTGCTTGCCACCAAAGGACTCGTCGATGTGGGTACGAGTCCGTGGTCTGAGTGCGCGAGCACTAGGCAGTTGTGTCGCTTCATCAACGAGGCAGCCAACTCGTCGGTGCGGCCCAGAAATTCGAGTGCTTCGTCGTTGTAGCCATGCGCGTGTACATGACGGTCGAGTTCCAAGAAGCACCAGACCAAGGATGGCACGTTGGCGATCATTGAGACGGCCTGGTCAATGGCCTCCAATGCGGCCCGGAGGATGCCGTCCACGTTCTCCATGGGTGAGGCGCTATAGAAACGCTGATTTCCCAGCGTGTGTGCGCCGCGGACCAAGGTGTCGCGCCAACTGCAAGGCACGTCCACCCAGTCGCCGAGGACGGCGACTGGGTGGAAGCCGAATGTTCGCGCATCGCTGAAGATATTGCCGCAGTCTGGTCCACGCATCGCTCCGTGGAACTGGTACACATTGATCAGTTTGGCGTCGTCGTCCATGAAGACTACGCCGGGAATACCATGCTCGTCGACGCTGCATCCGGTCAGACTACTCAGCCAGGCAGCGGATGACGTGGTGGGGAAGACAGAGCGCATGGGTTCCATCTCGGCATGCCGCCAATAGCGCCTCGCCAGATTCCAGGGCACACCATCGATTGCGAGGATGACAATTGGGCGCGGTCGATCGCTAGCCCGCTCATTCGCCAGGCAACTGCGCACCCGTTGGCGAAAATCGGTGATAGAGCTGACGGCCTCAGGACGAAACATCATCTTTCATCTGCTCTGTTGACCTCAGATCTTGACTCAACTGCTCCACTAGATCTTGTGCCCACCTCGCGGTGTGTCCAAGGATTGCGCTGTTTGACCCGGGGCGTGCAGCGCTGAGTTGGAAGTATCGCAGGCCCTCAACGGGTGCCCCAAAGATGGTAAGGCGCGTCTGAGGCTGTCCTTGCGCGTCCAGCGGATGAAAGCCGCTGCAAACGTCGAGCGCACCCGGGATGAAGTCTGGCTCGCCGATGATGCCTGGATTTCGCCAGTGACGTACGATGCCGCAGCGTAGCAGGTTCCGATACAACGGACTCTCATCCTGCAGTGCATTGAACGAGTGTCCGCGGCCTTCGATAGCAAGTTGGACAGGGATGGCTGCGCCAGTCGCCTTTCCGCGCACCATGAAGCCACCCTGTTCGGAGTCGGGCACCACCTCCGCATGCGGGCCAGCCGAGACGTCCACGACACCTGCTTCCACCAGAGCCAGCAACTTGCTCATTGGTTCCACGCCAGTGCCATTCGACATTCGTGTATATAGGCGAAAGTACAAGGAGGTGAATTGCCGATGGGAGCCTGCGCTCAGCCCGCCGAAATCCAAGATCTGCGACAAGATTGATCGAAGATCACGCCAGACGCCATCGGATGCCGCTTTCACCGGGTCGCTGAGGTTTCCTCGCTGAGCTTGTGCAAGATCTTCCCGGAGGTAGCGCAACGTGGCGCGTCGCCAGCGTTCAGGAGTTTGAGCATCCGCTTCGTCAAGGGGCCAAAACTGCCGGCGCCAGTTGAATTTCCGCTTGCGCATCTCCTCCGGCAGATTGAGCTGGTCGAATGCCGACTGCCCACTCTGTAGCAGCACGTCTATGACAGCATCGACTGGCGCCGAATTTTCTTTGGTCAAGTAATCGGCGAAGTTGGCTTGTGATACAGCCTTGAAGTCTTCGGCGAATGCTGATCCCACCAGCGATCGGTAGTACACGTACGCCATCTCCAGCACGATGATCGGAAAAATGTGCCGTTCAAAATCAAGCTGACGTACTTCACCATGAGGGAGTCTAGTTAGACGTCCCCATCGATCGCGCTGACCGCGGATCGTCATTTCGGTCAGAAATTGGCCTTTGTGTTCCAGTTTGACATGGGACACTCCAGTCCCATCCAGGGCCTTTTCGTTGTAGGGGCGGCAGGAGGTGAACATGCCGCTCGGGCTTGCGACAACGATACGCGGTTCGCGACCACTCGGGATGTACTGAGGTACCCCGATGGGATCGTTTGGCGAACGTGGCTGGAAGCGTCCGCCGCGTCCCTCAGTCAGATGCATGATCGTGTCGATCGCGGTAAGGCCCATACCCATCAGTGCCGTAGGAGCTCCAGGCGGAACCGTTGCTTCGTTCAGTCTTTCCTTCAGCGGATAGGGATAGTCGATGTAATGCGCACTGTGTCCGGCGGAGGCAGCATAGGTCGCCAGTACTTTTTCCTTAGAGTCTGGACTGGGTGTGCTCCGAGCATGCCCAGTCGTCAAGAGAACAAAGTCAGCTGCATATGTAGAAGATGTTCCGCAAGCGCTGGCTGTAATGCGGTAGCCATCGCTACCCAGGGACTGTAGGTCGATCACTTCGGCAGTGATCATTTCGATGAAAGTGTTGGGGTAGCTTTGGAGGATCTTGGCGTACCTGTGGAAAGCGTCACGCAACGCCATGCCATGAAGGTATCGCTGGGGGACATCGCTGGGCACAAGGTCGAATCGGGGATCGCCCGTGGCTTCGAACATGCTTCGTACCCATTCATAAAATGTCGGCCGGAGCGTCGATCTCAGGAGAGGACCTGCGTGAGTGACGGATTCGTCAGCGGCGAACGATATCTGGCTCGCCACTCGGTTGAGGTAGCTAGTAGGCACTTGCGATGGGCTATGTGTCGAACCGCCTCCGAATTCTCCACCTCGCTCGAAGACCAAGACTTTGATGGTGCAATCGAATGTAAGCGTCGACAGATGAGCGGCAAGCCGCTCGAGTGCATAGGTTCCCATTGGGCCGGCACCGACGATGGCAATCTGGCGGGACGGCTTCATAAAAATACCGGTCGTTTACCGTGATCTTTTGCTGCACGCTCGAAAGAAGCTGCGGCCTGAAACACGGTTGCCTCTGCGAAATTACGGCCCACAACCTGCATGCCCAGCGGCAGGCCTTCGCGTGTAAAGCCGATCGGCATGGACAACGCAGGATTGCCGGTGACGTTGAACGGGGCAGTCTGGACGGCAACACTCATGGCTGGCGGCGGCCAGTTGCGGGGAAACTCATCCAGTCGTGGCGCTGGCCCCATCCCGCAAGTGGTGATAAGGATATCGAATGGACCGAACACCTGCTTGTTGAATGACACCGTTAGTTCTCGCCGCATGCGGTAGGCTTGAATCAGGTCGCTTGCGGACAGGTTGGCGGCAGGGGCGACTCGCTGATAGGTATAACGTCCAAAGTCAAGCGGTCGCTCCCGTAGGTTCTGTTCGTGAATGGCGTATGCTTCTGCGGTCATGATCACGCGAGCACATGCCTTGAACAGGTTGAAATCGTCAAGCTCAATTTCTTCCACTTTGGCGCCCAACTCCGCGAAGCGCTGCGCAGCTCCGTCCATCGCGGTTACCACTTCGCGAGAAACGTCCGGTGCGTCACTAAAAAATCTCCGTGCATAGGCTATTCGCATGCCCGAGACGCCGACGTCAAGTCCCGTTGTGAAATTGGGAACTGGAATGTCGACGCTGCCGGGGTCCAAGGGGTCGAACCCAGCGATGACCTGCATCGCCGACGCCACGTCATCGACGCTCCAGCCCATGGGACCACAGTGATCAAGTGAATAGGATAGGGGATAGACGCCACGACGAGACACCCTGCCGTAAGTGGGTTTGAGGCCCACCACACCGCAGTGACAGGCTGGAGACCGGATCGATCCGCCAGTGTCGCTGCCCAGTGCAACTCGCACAAACCCCGCAGCCAGCGCAACACCGCTGCCAGATGATGAGCCGCCGGTGAAGTGATCAGTATTCCAGGGGTTGCGGGCAGGTGGCATCGGCAAGTCAAACCCAGGGCCACCGATAGCGAATTCGTGAGTATTTAGCTTGCCGACTAGAACTCCGCCTCCTAAGCGTAGCTTCGTCTCGACAGCAGCATCCTCGCTGGGAACATGGTCGACCAAGAGTTTCGAGTTGCAAGAAGTGACGACGCCGGCTGTAGCGTAGATATCCTTTAGTGCATAGGGAACCCCATGAAGAGGTCCTCGGTCTATACCTTGGGCAATTTCATCGTCGGCACGTCGAGCATCCTGCAACGCCCTTTCTTCGGTCACAGTGATGAAAGCGCATAGCTGTCGGTCGTACCTGGAAATCCGGTCGAGTGCGTACTTCGTCAACGCCATCGAAGTGACCGAGCCAGCTCGCAAGGCCGCACGAATTTCCGATACAGATAACTTGTGCAATTCTTCATGCATGGGCTAGCGCAGTAACGTTTGCAGGTTGAAGACTTGCGCGGGTTCACTTTCAACGCTACGAGAAACGCGCATCGAATCAGCCATCTGCCGAAGCTCGGAATCAACGAAGAGGTAGCCGGGCAGTAGATCCGCCGGTATTTCGGCATGAGGATCGGCAGCAGTGGGCAGGCTTGGCTTGTTCGATTCCATGTCACTTCCCTTGAGTTAGGCGGCGACTGTCGTGCTCAGCATCTTGCGAAAGCGCTCCCGCAACGGGAAGGGTACAAACCGTTCGACGTGGAAGCCAAGCTGTTCGTCAAGCTTGTAGGTGACGGGCTCCCGCATGCTCAATTCCGAGAAGCCATGGGCCAACTGCTCGACGTAACCGGGATACTGTGACTGCATCGTGTAGATGAGGCTGTAGTAGAGGTTGCGACCAAGCGAGAAACACGGGTAGCGCGATTCGTAGTTCTCCAGCGACATTTTGGGAAAGCAACCGTCGATGATGCGCTTGGGGCACAGCCAGAGCGGGAAGATCAGTGTGGTTTCGCCGATTACCCGGGCCGGGAATGGTGCTGGTTTCATACCGCTGGTTACGCGGAATAGCGCCTCGCACAGCACGTCCTCGAGATTCAGGCCAGTGCAAATGTATGAGGTTCCCAATTCCTTCGCTTTCTTGGTCAGGGCCAGGCGCACTAGCAGGGTCCCCAAGAACTCGAAATCGTCGCCCTTGAACTCCCGCTCGAAGCGGTCGATCAAGGCAAGATCGTCGGAGGGAATTCCCATCAGCTCCTTGACCTCCCCCTCTTCCATGACCGTCAGATCGAGACCGTAGGCCTCGCATAGTTCGCGTGCACGCGGTACGCCCTTGTCCCAGTCCGGAATGCCCATGATGATGACGGGGTGCACCTTGAGGCCATGGGTGCCGAGTTGGCTGAGCGCATATAACAGCGCGTTGCTGTCGCCGCCGCCGCTGACGCCGACGACTAGATCCGAGCCAGCAGGCACGGTAGTCAGCACCATGTCGGCCACGCGCTGAGCGATTACCGACTTGCACTCCTCGGGGCTGAGCTTCTTGAGGAAGGCCTCAGCTGAGGAGTTTGTGTTGTCCATCTTCTGGTAGAAGTACTCGGTCGCGTTGAGGGCGGACTCGGCCTCAATTGTCTTGAATTGCGACAGCGAGAACAGAAACGGATTCACATTCCGGTTGAAGTACAGGAGGATTTCGCCGGCTTCGTCGAAGTCGTGGAGTCTTCGGTCCAAACAAGGATTGAGCTTAGGCTCACCGCCGTCCCTGGGCACCACGTAAATGGAGATGCCCGACCACGGGATTCCGTGTCTGTTCAGAACGTCCAGCAGGCGTTCATTGCCTTCGCTGGTCAACTCCTGGCGCCCATGGGTGGAAACCAGTGACACGATTGGTTTAATCAGCTGCTCTTGGCCACCTTGTTGCTTTTTCATAGCGCGTTATCGCTTGATATTGTGAAGAAAGCAAATGGCCGTCCTATGGACGGCCATACTGGTATCGCTTACTGAGCGCCAGTTTCGCAGCTACCGCCGCAAATCACTTCCAAACCATGCTTGGAAGCCGATACGGCGTGGCGGCTCGTGCGCATTGCCTCAAGCTCTCGAACGCTGAGCGCGGCCGACTGGACGTTTCCAGCAGATGGAATAAGATTGACGGACGTCTTCTTCAGGTCAAAATTGCTAGCAATGCCAGTGGACAGTTTCAGATTTTGCATTTGATACTCCATTCAAAAAATTGAAACACGAAGCGCCCTTGAAATGGACGCATCAAAGTGTCGTCCTTCCTAAAGATGGTGTCAATATATAGTCGTCCTAAAATTTAGGTTGAAACAAGCTCGCTATCCACTAGTGTTTGCGAATGGCAAAGAAAACGTACCAATAACTGCAACCCGAAGAACGTATGCGAATCAATTTCTGGCGGGACACAGGCTTGAGCGTGGAGGCGATCGCCCGCAAACTCAATCGTGCACCATCGACAGTGAGTCGAAAACTGGCACACGATACACAATCAAACGGTCTGTACTGTCCGCGTGTCCACAGGCGTCCCGCACACCTGACGACAAGCGGCTCGCCCCGCGCCAAAACTCGCGCCGGATTCGGTGCCGAGAGGCGTCGTGCTCAAGTTCTTGTGCGAAGATCAGTAGCCGCATCAAGAGATCCCGGCTACCCTGAAGCGCGTGTTCCCTGACGATCCGAGCCTGCACGTGTCCTACGAAACGATTTACAACGCCATCTATGCCCAGCCTCACGGCGAACTGCGCCGTAGCTGATGCGTGTCTGCGCCAGCATCGCACCAAACGCCTATCAAGTTCGCGCGGTACAGACCGACGCGGGGGTATCCCCGATATGGTCAGTATTCACGTGCGCCAGCCCGAGGTTGACGATCGACTTATGCCGGGGCACTGGGAAGGCGATCGCATCAAGGGCGCTGGCAACAAGTCGACTGTGGCCGTGCTGGTAGAGCGCATGAGCCGTGCAGTGCTGTTGGCAAAGATGCCCGACGCTACCGCTGCTTCGGCGCTGGCTGCCTTCACGACCAAACTGCAGTCGATCGTCGAGCCGTTGCGCCAAAAACCGAACTACGATCAAGGGCGAAAAACGGCCCGCCATGCCGAGCTGACGGGCGCAACCGACGTGCGTGTTTAATTCTGCGACCCGCATAGCCTTTGGCAACGCGGTGCCTGCGAGAACACCAACGACCTGCTGCTGCAGTACTTGCCCAAGGGAACCGATCTGTCTGTCTACTCTCAAGAAGACCTCGACGCCATTGCCGACAAACTCAACACTCGACCGCGTGCAACGCTGAACTGCCACACGTCTCTAGAAATCCTTGCTCAGTCCTGGCTAACCCCACGGACAGGTTGCCCGTTCAGCAATCCGTGCAATGTTGCACTTCGCTCTTCAAGCCGCCCTAATCTTCACACTATAGTAGTCGGGCATGCGAAATTCAACGGTATCAACGGTACGCCAAATCACATATGGCCGACAGTTAGCCAAAGTGGTTACAATTTCACGGATTGGCGCACTTATTGAATGGAATGGGAAATTCTTTCATTTTGACAACGCCTCTTAGTGGCCGATTGACAAAATTATGGCGAAGGAAAATGGTAATCGATTGGAACCACGTTATTTCAATCACAACAAACTAGAATGATTGGCAATGAGTTCACTCAATGTCGATGCCGTGTGCGCATTTCTTCTAGGGGCGAAATTTGAGAGCTTCACCTAAGAGTAGCTAACACAAGTGTAAGCACTCGGTCAGCACCGTCTGTACGGGAGAGGGCGACGCAGGCAATCTGATTCCCATCAGATTGAGCTGAACCCCGAAGGTCGGACTCCGACCCGAAGGGGCTATGGGAAAATATAGGGATCAGGCCAAGCTGTCGGCCGTCAGAGATTACTGCTCCGGCGAGGCCGGCCTGAAAACTGTTGCTCAACGGCATGGCGTCAATGTTTCATCATTACGGCAATGGATTGCTGGTTATCGGACTCACGGCGAGGAAGGCGTGCGGACGAAGAAGCGAGCTCCCACGAATTTCAGCGCCGAATTCAAACTTTCGGTCCTGAAGCGGATGCACGAGGAAGGCTTACTGTCTACGCATCCGAGATGGTGCCCACTGTGCTTCCTCGAATGGCGCAACGCGGGACACGAACCCTATTTGCCGTTGATCTGGCAAGCCGCCCCGATTCTGGTTTGCCCAGTCCATAGCATGGCACTGCAGTATGAATGCCCAACCTGCCGACGGGTGCAGCCGTTTGTGCCACGCCATGCCCATGTTGATTTTTGTTCTCGGTGCGGCAGTTGGCTAGCGGCAAACCATAAGGAGCTTCGGGGAATCGCCAAAGCCAGCCGTCTCAGCCCACAGCAGCGGTACAACATCGATGCCATCGGCGAAATGATTCTCCGAGGCCCGGAAATCAGCGAACTGCTCACGGCACAACATCTGCAGACTCGCACTGCCGAGATAGCCGACCATCACTTCGACGGCAACCCGCCAGACGGCTCAGCGTATTGCGATGAACGTGTGCCAGTCGCGCGAGTGTCTACATATCGATTCGCAAGGCGGCCGCGAAGCGTCGTGCCGAGACGATCGGTGCAGCGCTTTCCGAGTCCCTCAAGGACGCCATGAACTGGTCGAAATCGAGGGGCGGTGTTGAATCGCGGGCCAGATCAGGATTCGTGACAGGTCGCTCTGCGCACATTATTTGCGCAGTTATGGCACAAGCAGTATCGACGGTGCGGGTCGCTGAAACACCCGGTTGCAGCGCTGCTTGTCGCCAAATTCAGTCGAGGAACTTAGGCAGGGGCGTGCCATTCCCAAAGACAACTTTTCTGAGAATTTCGGGGGCCACGGACATCTTTTCTGAGACAAGGGGCATATGGATTTCTCAAAAAAGATGTCCAAGTCCTTGATCTGTCTAGGGGCCCAAAGACACCTTTTCTGCGAGCCCACAGTTCTTGTTGTTGGTTCTCAGAAAAGATGTCCGCAGTCTCAATAAGTTGTCTTTGAATAATTGGCTACCGTTCACGTATAAGGGATGCGATCCATATCGACAGGCTGAAAATGATCGGAGAATATTTGGCGATGGTTGCATTCGACGCAATGTTTGATCGACGGTGTCAGATCGACGTTGCGCATCGGAGGCGCTCATTCGCCATTCCACGTGCGATCTGAGACAGGAAGGATATTTTTGCCCCAAGTGCAAAGATATGCTTCCCTGACAAAGTGCAACGTTATGCTTCCCGAGCAACAAAGCCGGCCTTGTGCCGGCTTTGTTGCTCGGGTGCGACTAGACGGGGCGCCGTGGCGCTTCAGCGAATGGCGCAGGCGAGCGTGCGAATCTCAGTTTGAGTTTTGGGCGTCGGCTTAAGCCGGAGCGCGGCTCAAAAAAGGGGCAGTTGCGTATCGGTAGTCTCCGATAGAAGGGCGAAGTGGTCGCTTATGCGAATCTGAGGGTCATCGCCGAAAGTTCTTGGACCTGAAAAAACCCCGGAGCCGTGGGGTCGAGACGGCCCCCTCCCTCCAGACTCTCAAGCCAATATCCAGCGATGACGCGCTGCAGTTGCATCCCTTTTTGAAATATCGAAATAGCGTGCTGTGTCGTTATCGCTTGACCAGCGATGACGCGACTACCCGATGACGCATTCTCAATTTGCACTTCTGCGCCATCCTGCGCGTTTCGATGGTTCCCCTCATGGAAAAAGAACATTTCCGGCTGATCGAGGGGGGCAAATTCAACGCTCGAATCGTCCTTTCCGATCCGCCCTGGACTGGATATGCGCTCCGCAGGTAGATATCCCACAACGGCAACGTGGCACAGTTTTGCCAAGGTCGACAACTGAGGAGCGTCGATTTTGCCGGACAGGTAAGGAATCTGAGCCGACAATCCGGAAAATGCAGCACAGACAAGCGCCTCGCGGCGCTGCCCCTGATTTTCCAGTCGTTCGATCCATTCCGGAACGACGGACGGAGGCAAAACGGTCATGGCGCGATAAAAGAGTTCGGGGCAATCCAGATCCGTCCACTGAGCCCGCCAAAGTCGGTCGAGTGCGGCCGCGCCCTCGAGCCGGAGCAGCGCCATGAACGCCGCGGACCTTACTGCACGGTCTTGATGCTCGAGCAGAATCGTCATGTCGCCAGCAAAGCGCTTCAAGCCGAACTGGCGAACCGTATTGGCAATCGCGGTCACGACCGCCGATGCCGAATCCCGCGGCGTGGAAGCAATGACGGCATCAGCCTCTTCGGGCGTTGCTGCGGCGTTCAGTCTGCATATGACGTCGAAATCGTTATCGAGTCCGGCGAGCCTGAATTCACCGATCCGATACCAGGCAGGCCCGATCCATTTTGCGACTTTTTCCATCAATGGATAGCGCGGCACCTGATTGTCCAACCATGTCCGATATTCTTCGAACCGCCCCCGATCGCCTCCTGCGAACGCAACGATAACTGTCGTTGATGACTTTTCGGGAACTGGTGAGACTTTAGTCAAGGGAATGCGAAAATTTCGATCCCAAATTTCCGCAGACATTTGGAGTCGCTATGTTGATGAGGGGCGTATATGTCTCTTTGTGCTGTTTGCCTTCCCGGAAGCGCTCGAGGTGCTTCGGAAAGAGTTTCCAGGTATAGAAGTTTCGGCCGCAACGGTTCTAAACGACGACCTCAGGGCATGCGACGATGAAGCCGGCATTTTTGAGACCGAGGGAGATCGGAAATTTGCGAAGGATGTTCTGCAGCAGATCGGTCGTGAGCTATCACCGAGTGCTCCACTAGGTCATGGTGCAATGGGAGCGTTGGTTGTCTTCCACAATGCTACACCAAACAATACATTGCCCATTTTCTGGAGTGCTGGATCGGTCCAGGAACGCCCGTGGAAGCCGCTGTTTCCACGATCATAGACAGCGGCGCCGGTATGGATATTGAGGTATGTCGGTGCCATGTGCAGTGATCTTTCCGGGCGGAGAATGACGAGCGCGATGAGGTCGGCGCTCCGACGCCCTGGCTTCCAACATTTTTGCCTGATCTGCGACTATCGGAAGACAGAGCGTGTCCGGGCTGGCCGGCTACCGGACCACATACGTGGGGATTGACGTTTTTCCGGGGCTGCGCCAGAATCCAAACTGGCTTATGAGAAAGCCAGCCGGCCCGCGCAGGCGAAGCATCGCATCTCTTCCTCACGTTTAACCTCTCCGAGCACTCGGGAACTGCGGGCCGTGCCTGAAATGAATGTGCTCGGTAGGAGTTAATCGTGTCCCAACTGACTACTCGTCTCCTTTTGGCCGACCGCGCCAAAGTCGTTAGCCTGCTCAAGCGTGTCGCAAAGAGTCTGAAGAAGAGCGATCCGGATCAAAAGCTTGCCGTGTACCACGACATCATTGCACGTTCGTATGGTTACTCGAACTGGTCGATGTTGCACAAGAATGCGGAACAGATGACTCTGCCGCAGTTTGAGGCGTTTGTCGCGCTCGTTGTGCAAAATGTCGACGTCCAGAAAGTTTTGCTGAGTCAGCCGGAGTTCTTCGGAATACTAACGGTAAAGTGTAGATTGTTCTCGAAGAGCCTCGGGTACCTCGCCGACGAGTTCAGTGATGGAGAGCCACAAGCGATCGTTCTTTCCGATTCAAAAAAGGTCCAAGAGATGATGGAGTCAAACGGTGTGTACTATTACAACGCCGGGAAGGTCCACATGAACAAGGAATTGCTCAGAAAGGGTTTCTTTGAGGTGCCGTTGGTCGTGCCGACTGAAGGCAATCTGGAGTGGGTTGAGGGATTCCATCAGGTAAATGCGGCCCTTGAAATGGGAGTGAGGATCGTCCCGATGGGAACGTCACTCGCTCTTGCGCAACACCTCAGTTCGCTCGTCGGCGCGAGTAACCGAAGCACGGTTGCTAGCCCGTTCGATTTCTCGGAGTGTGACGCCACAGTCATCTAACGCTCGCTCGTCGGCTCTGCTAACGGCTAGTCTGTCGCGACTGCGTATCCGTCTGACGTGCTGAGAGGACGCCGTTAGATTGCTGGATAGGAAATTCCCGCTCATCGAACGGGAATTCGAAGAGGTGGGGCTGGCAACGTACCGCGGAACGACGTCCAGTCCGATATGCCTCCCCGTTCCCTGTTTCTATCACCGACCAGAGGTCAGCGCGAGTAACCGGTATTCCGTTGACCTGCAAAGTGCGCTTCCCGCCTCACCCCGCTACACCCGCGTCGAGCGCAACGACGTAGCGTAGCAAGTCGTCTGCGCGTCCTTCCGACACCAGCTGTTCCGCTGTCGTGTAGTCGAAGATTGGCAACGGCTCATTGCGATACCAATACAGGGCCTTTGGGACGTCGCCAGAGATATCGGTCGCAGCTCGGATGATTCGCAGCGCTTCCCGAAGGTACTTTTGCACGCTTTCGGAGCGTTGTTTTTTGGGCCAAGTTCCATCGACACGCCCGAGCGGAGCCGCGAAAATCCCAAGGACAATTTTTCTGAGAGTTTCCGTGGCCGCGGACACTTTTTCTGAGACGAGTGGCATGCAGCTTTCTCAGAAAAGATGTCCAAGTCCTTGATTTCTATAGGTGGCCAAAGGCATCTTTTCTGAGAGCCCACAGTTCTTGTTGGTTCTCAGAAAAGATGTCCGCAGTCTCAATATGTTGTCTTTGAATTGATTATGAAAACGCCTTGGAATAATCCGCTTTAACCCGCGCAATTTTTGGAATTTGACGTCTGCGCCTTACCCCTCGCCGTGAGGCCGGCTTCAGCGGAATCCTGCCAGACGAATGCAACCAGATCCACTTCGACCGCAGCGTATCGAGGCAGCCGGAATGCGCTGAGTGACGTTCTGGCGTGTACGCCCGCTTCGCCGAACACGGAATACACCACCTCCGACGCGCCATCGGCGACGGCACTGTGTTCTTCGAATGCAGGGTCGCTTTGCATGTAGACGCCGATGCGCGGAACTGCCCGGACCCGATCGAGGGTGCCGAGTAACCGTTGTAATAGCGCGATGCAGCGTGCGACACAGATCATCGCGCCGCGCCGACCATTGTCCACCGACACTTCCGATCCGATCAAACCGCGAATGGTGATTTCGCCGTTAAGCTTCGGAAGTTGTCCCCTGACGAAGATCTGGTTGTCACAGCGCATGAGCGGAGCGTACCGCCCGGCCGCATCCAAGTCGTCGTCTACGGCGAGTCCCAGCGCATCGGCGATCGTCAACATCACGTCCAGCAATTCGCCGTAGGTTGCCGAACGTCCGTCGACCACCAGCGCGACTTTGTCTCGCCGGCTGCTCGCGCTGCGCTCGAAGTATTGCGGGAATCGTTCGATCATGGCATCAGCCTTCGTGTGAGGACACCGAGGCCGACGAGGGGCTGTGGCCTTTTCGAATGCGGGGCGCGAGCGAGACCAGCAACCCGAGGCAACCCATGCACACGGATAGCACCATGGTGACCGTGTCTGGCCCGAAACGCGTCGAGAACGCGCCTACCGCGACGCCCGCGAGCGGCTGTGTCATGTTGTTGAGGAGGATGATGACTCCCGTCGTCTTGCCGTAGTCGCGCGCGGGGATGAGCTTCTGCCGCGTGCTGCGGATGTACACGTTGAACATCTTGTCGAATCCGACGATCAGGAGGAAGCCGAAAACGTACCCTGCAATGCCCGGGCTGGCTGCCGCGATAACGCCGCCGATACAGATCGAACCGAAGCCGACGAGGCCGAGGACGCGCCTCGGGATATGCAACCTCGCCGTCATCAGCAGAATCGCGATCGTCACGCACGCGCCTGCAGTTTGCAGTCCTGCGTAATAGCGTCCGCTTTCGTGATGAAAGCCGGTGACCATCGCGGCGGATGTCGCGAGCGTGACGCCGATCACGAGGTTCTCCGCGGCAGCCAACATGATGACGGACTTGACGCCAGGGAGACGGATGACGTGAGACAAGGCCGTCTTGATCGGCGTGAACCAGGTGCCGTGCGTGCTTTCCGGCATCACGAATTCGAACGCGCTGGACTTTTGCCAATAGGCGAGCGCGACGTCGGCCGTGAAAAACAGCACGGCCGCGGCCACCACGACGAATTCCCAGCGCCACCACGACAGCAGGATCGCCGCGAGCATGGGGCCGAGCACCAGACCAAGCTGGTCGGCCAATTGCGAATACGACAACACTTTTTCGAAGCGATGGCTGCTGAATATCTGCGGCAGCATCACCTCGCGCGCAATGATGCCCTGACTCGTCAGCATGCCGCACAACGCGGACAGCGCGATCAGCCATCCGATGCCGCCGACGAGGTCATAGGCGACGACGCCCGCGACGCATACTGCCGCGCGGAGAACCTGACTGACTCGCATCAGTTTCGTGGGCGAATACCGGTCGCAAAGCGCGCCTAGAAACGGGAAGCACAGGTATCTCGGCAGTGTTTCGAGCGAAAATGCGATGCCCGACCAGGACACGCGACCTGTCATCTGAAAGATGACCAGTGGCACGAGAAACAACAGAATCTGGTCGGCGAGGCGGGCAAGGAAAAGCGAATGGAAAAAGGCTTGATGCTGGGCGCGCACGAACGGTCACCTTTCTTTTGCGCGGAGCGCGATGCATGCGCGCTCCTGCGGACGTTGCCGGGAGGTCTGGTACCCCGGGGCTTCCCGGAATGAGCGTATCGAGCCTCAGTAAGCGGACGCTTCCGCAGACTCCAGGTTATGCCGTTCGTGTCCCTTGAGTGGGGGATTGAAGACGCTGGCAAGCACCAGATCCCTGTCGTTGCCGCCGCGCAGGTAATGCTGGTCGTGTCGATCGAGCACGTAGAGGGTGCCCGGGCGGATCGGAAAGACGTTACCGTTCATGTCCTCGACCTCGCCTTCGCCTGCAATGCAATAGCAGGCTTCGAGACGGTTGCGGTATTGCAGGAGCGATTCCGTACCCGCACGCACCACCGTATGGCACACGCCGTAGCCCATGCCGTCCTTTTCCGTCAACAAGCGATGGCTTGTGCCGGAGCCCCATTCGACAAGCAGCCCATCCTTTTCGACGTCTCTCAGGTTCCTGGCGAACATATTCGCACTCCTTTCTTTTGTGTAAGAAATTATTGTCCTGCTCTCGGCGGAAGCGAAGCCACGAAAAAGCAAACCAGTGCCCGTAACAGAATGGCCGGCTAAGTCGTGTAGTTTTTCCACGTTAACCGCTGATGGCGTGGCGGGTCAAGGACGGAATATGGGGGAATTTCCGGTGATTATGTAAATCTTCCTTGGAGGTGTTGGGGTGAGGCTGGACGGGTGCAATGTAGTTTATCTACATTTTTTGTGGGTTGCCTGGTTTGTCGACATAATCCGTGGCGGTGTTTCCTGGCAGCGACACCGCCTTGCGATCGCGACGTAGCGAACAAGCAGAGCGATCTCCGGTGCGTACCAAGACGTTCTCGGGTGGGCACGGCCGGCCGAAGCCAACTCGGAGTTCCTCCAGTGATTGGCATCGAATGGCGTGGCCGGATCCGACGTGCCGCAATTCGCCGCGACGATCTAGGCGACAATCGCATTTCCTGAACGTATTCCGTTGGTGGGGGAAACCATGGACATGCAGTTAGCGGGTGAAGAACCGATAGTCAGATTCCGGGAAACGATCGACAAGGACGTGAGCGGAATTCCGAGGCCGTGGCAGATCAGGCGGGAGGACCGCGCGCGACGGCAGGACCACCTACGCCGAGCTTCGGTCACTGGATCTCACGGTGTGGACGTCTCTTGACGGCCGATGACAGTCATCAGCCGCGAGGCGGCGCGACCATGCGGGAGATTTTTCCAAAGACCACTTTTCTGGGAATTCCCGCACCCAAGGACGTCATTTCTGAGACGAGCGACATCGAGTCATCTCGGAAAAGATGTCCGAGTTATTGATTTCAATAGGGTGCCAAAGACACCTTTCCTGAGAGCCCACAGTCATGCCTCGATCTGAGTTGGCCAGATTTATCATCTTTACCCCAACGCACCCTCTAGGGGCCGACGCACCTATCGCGCGAGACGTCCAATGACCATCTGCCGATTTGAAAACGCAATCCAAAAGAAGGCGCTTGCCCTGTATGGATTGATCAGAAAAATTGAAGTCAAGGTAGCCGACGAACTGCCGTCGGCAATGGCCGATATCGAACGCGCACAGAAGGAAGGGTATTGGATTGCCCTCAAGCTGAGCTACTCCCTGGGCGAATGGCTCGAGCCGGCACTCATGGGCAAACGCGCCCCCTCGAAGAATAGCGGCGCGCCTCGCATGACTGCACTCGTCTTTGAGCGTGCTGTGCATGAAGCGGCATGGGAACCCCCACTTCACCCGCAATCCGGCCGCATTATCAGCGCGTCGCCGAGAATCAGATTCAACGAATACAGAGAAAAAGTATCAAAAATCAAGCGCTTGCTTGAAAGTGGCGATGTTTACCAGATAAATCTTACTTTCCCAATAGACGTCGAAATCGAAGGGAATCCTGAATCCATATACAGGGAAATAATAAATCTTCACCCGGTATCGCATGCGGCCTATATCGATGACGGCGAATCGCTAGTGCTGTCTTTCTCGCCTGAGCTGTTTTTGTCGCGCTCAGGAAGCATCCTGACCAGCCGGCCGATGAAAGGCACGGCTCCTCGGCATCGGCATCCGGCAGAGGATCTGATTTCCGCTCGCGCGCTACAGGCCAGCATAAAAGACCGAGCCGAAAATGCGATGATCGTCGATCTGTTGCGTAGCGATATGGGGAAAATCGCCCGCTTCGGCTCCGTCAAGGTCGAGAAGTTGTTCGATCTTGAACGCTATCCGTCGATATGGACCCTGACTTCTACGATCAAGGCGGATATCGGGCCGGCTTCCTTCTTCGAGATACTGCGAGCCCTTTTCCCTTGCGGCTCCGTGGTCGGCGCGCCGAAGATCGCAGCGATGCGCCACATCCGGCAACTCGAGATGGAAGACCGAGGCCTCTATTGCGGCAGTATCGGCTGGATGGCTCCCAATGGGGATTTTTCGCTAAACGTTGCAATTCGGACACTCGCGCTGGGAAAAAACGGCTCCGGCGTATATGGAGTCGGTGGTGGCGTGGTACTCGACTCCAAAGCGGATCTCGAATGGAGCGAATGCCAATGGAAATCGCGGGTATTAGGTAGCGTCAGCAGCGAAGGGTGGCGTGAAGCCAATCATTGCACTCACGCAAAACATCAGGAACTGGAAGTCAACGATGAATTGATGTGAGTTGTGGCGGCCCGAAATTCGCGCGTTCATCGATAGCGCGGCCACTGTGCAAAACGAAGTCGGTGCCGCGCAAGGACGGCAGAACGTATTGCGCCCCGACTTCGACCGAACCGGCCGGCGCAACGGCACGTGGCAGCATCGCGCCGGCAAGCCCCACCGAGACTGCGGCAGTGAGCGCATTCACGCTGCCGCTGACGAACACCTCGACCGAAGGAATGCCGGCTTCGTCGACCGCACGCAGGGCCATCGAGCGAATGGTCGCGCCTTCAGGCCACGATGGCGCGCCGCAGCCGCAGCACTGCGTCCGGCATGTTGCCCGGCAGCGTCGCGCCAAAGCCGATCACGAGCCCGGCCTTGCCGCCGCCGCGGTAATGCGGAGACAGCGGTGGCGTCTGCAGCCCGAGCGCCGTAGCGGCTTTCCATACCGCGAGATCCGCGTCCGGTGCAGCCGCGCCACGCAGCGCCGCGACGAGATGCAGGCCGGCATCGGGCGCGGCTCCCCAATCGAGCACGTCCGCGCAGTGGCATTCCAGCGCGGCCAGCAGCGCATCCCGACGCTCCGCATAAAGCATCCGCATGCGGCGCAGGTGCGTCGCGAAATGCCCTTCGCCGATGAATTCCGCGAGCGTGACCTGCAGCGGCGTCGGCGATTGCCGGTCAACCAGTGCGCGGGCGTGCGCAAAAGCCCCGGCGAGCCCGGGCGGCGCGATCAGGAAGCCGATCCTCAACCCGGGCGCGAGGACCTTCGCGAACGTGCCGACGTAGATCACGCGATTCGCAGCCGATTGCCGGCCGAGCGCGCGCAGCGGGTGCAGCGGCCGGCCGGCGTAGCGGTAGTCGCCGTCGCAATCGTCCTCGATGATCCAGGCGTTCGTACGCTCGGCCCAGTCCAGCAGCGCGAGCCGGCGCCGCAGGCTCATCGTCACGCCGAGCGGGTACTGATGCGACGGCGTAACCACCGCGAGGCGCGCGTCCGCAGCCAGCCGTGTACCGGCCTCGACGTCGAGGCCCTCCGCGTCGACCGGCACCGGCACCGCACGTGCGCCCGCGCTTTCGACCGCGCTGTGTCCCGCGACGAAGCCCGGGTTTTCGATCCACACCGTATCGCCTGCGTCGATCAGCAGGCGCGCGGCTAGCTCGATCGCGTGCTGCGAGCCGGACGTGATCACGACGTCGTCGGCATCGCACGGCAGGCCGCGCGTCACGCCCAGATGTTCGGCGATCGCCTCGCGCAACGGGCGGTATCCGGCCGGATCGGCGTAGCCGAGCTGGTCGGCGGTCGGCCGGCTGCGCCAGAAACGGGCGGACAGTCGAGTCCACGTGTCGTACGGGAACGCATCGAACGCGGGGGTGCCGGGCGCGAGCAGGCCCGGCCCGCGCGGCACCGGCGTGACCGGCAGTCCGGCCAGACGACGGCCCCGCTCGGACAGCGCCGGGTATGCATCGCCGCGTGCCGCGGTAACGGACAGCGGTGCCGTGGCGGCGGGCGGCGCCAGGTCCTCCGGCAACACGTCCGGCACGTAGATGCCGGAGCCGCGCTGCGCGCGCGCATAGCCCTCCGCGATGAGCCTGTCGTACGCCAGCACGACGGTCTGCCTCGACACGCCCAGTTCGGCCGCGAACGATCGCGTCGGCGGCAGGCGCGCGCCGGGACGCAAGTGGCCGCGCAGCACCGCTTCGCGCAGGTGACGGGCGATCTGCTCCTGAAACGGCAGCGCCGCTGCGGGATCGACGGCGAAAGCGCCCCAGACGGGTGGGGTGGCGCGTTTGCTCATGGCCTGAAAGTGGAGTGATTCAGTTTCCGAAAGTGGCTTTAGATAATAGTGCCACTTGTTGTTATCGTGCAAACCATGTCATTCCTTTCCCGATCACGCGCATGACTATCGAAGCGTCTTCCCTGCGCCGCGGCCTCGCGCTCGCGTCGCTCTATACAGGCGTATTCCTGCCGCCGCTGGATTACTTCATCGTCAATCTGGCGTTGCCGGCGATTCACGTCGGCCTGAAAGCCAGCGACGCGCAGATCCAGCTCACGGTCTCCGCATACGCGCTCGCCTATGCCGTCGTCCTGATCACCGGTGGGCGCCTCGGCGATCTGTACGGACGCAGGCGGATCTTCATAATCGGCATGGCAGCGTTCGTCGTTGCATCGGCGCTGTGCGGCATGGCGATGAGCGGCGAGGTGCTGGTCGCGAGCCGCGTCGTGCAAGGCATCAGCGCGGCGCTGATCACGCCGCAGGTCCTCGCGTCGATCCGCACTGTCTTTCCTGCGCAGATGCAGGCACGCCTGATGGGTCTCTACGGGTTCGTGTTCGGGCTCGCGTCGGTGGCAGGGCAAGTCGGCGGCGGCGCGCTGATCGATCTGCATCCCTGGGGACTCGACTGGCGCGTGGTATTTCTCGTGAATGTGCCGATCGGCATGCTCGCGTTGGTGGGAACCTGGCGGTATCTGCCCGAGAGCCGTGCGGAGCGCGGCGCGCGCATCGACGTCCCGGGTATGGTCGCGCTGACGATTGCGCTGATGCTGCTGATCTATCCGCTGACTGTCGGCCGCGAGCTGCGCTGGCCCGCATGGACATTCTGGAGTCTCGGCCTGTGCATACCGGCATTCGTTGCGTTCATCCGGATCGAGCGCTGGATTGCGCGGCAGGCGCGCGATCCGCTCGTCGATGTGGCGGTGTTGAGCCAGCCGGTCGTGGCAATCGGCTTGCTGCTCGCGTTCCTCTTCTACAGCATCGCGGCGTTCTTTCTCACTTACGGCATCTACCTGCAGGAGGGGCTCGGCTGGACCCCGCTGCAATCGGGCCTTGGCCTCGCTCCCTACGGTGCCGGCTATCTGCTCGCGCCGCTCGCGACGCCATGGCTCGCCCGCCGCATCGGCGAGGGCCTGATGCCGCTCGGGTTCGGTTGCCTCGCCGGCGGATTCGGGCTCTGCGCATTGCAACTGGGCCATGGCGCGCCGGAACTGCCGTTTTATATCGGTCTCCTGATTGCTGGGACCGGACAAGGGTTGGCGCTGCCGTCGCTGCAGCGGATCGTACTTGCGGACGTCGACACGCGCCATGCCGGCATGACCGCCGGAGCGATCGTCGCGATGCTCTATATCGGCGCCGCTTTCGCGGCCGCCTGCATCGGCGGTGCGTTCTTCGGTGCGCTCGGCGAGGGCGGCGGCGTGGCAGCGCACGCGCACGCGATGCGCATCGGCCTCGAATGGATGCTCGTGCCGCTCGTCGCGGGGTTCCTGGTTAGCGTCTGGATGGTGCAGCGTCGCGAGCGGACGACGCGTGCCGTGCGCGGCATTTGACCCGGCGCGCGAGGTCAGGGGGCGAGGCCGCCCGCGTGCGGCACGGGGCGCTCACGTCGTGTCCGCGACGCGATCCTTGCTGCCATACCGCCATCATCGCCGGCGAGTCGGCCCGCTTCGGACAGCCCGGACTGGCTGTCGGCACGATTCCCGGCTCGGCGGCACGCAATGCCTGCCGCGTTGGATCGGCAGAATGCGCGCGCTGGATGGGTGCCTACGCGCCCGCATCGTCACGGCATGGGAAGCGCAGGACGCCGGCCTCGTCACGCAGGTGGTCGCTGACGAGAACGTCGTTCCGCACGCGATCGCATATGCCCAAGAGGTGGCCGCCTACTCGCTTCCGGCACCGGTCCTGTTAAAGGAAGCGATCAACCGCACGGCCGAGATGTCCTTGTTGGCCGGCCTCGATTTCGAAACACGCCTGTTCTACTCGACCTTCGCGTTCGAGGACAGACGGGAAGGCATGGCCGCGTTTCTCGAGAAGCGAGCGCCCGTATTCCGGCATGCGTGACGCTGGCGCCATTTCATTTTCATGAGGAGCAGGTCGAGCATCATGACGAAACGCCATTTCATTCAGCAGATCGTTGTCCGCTATTCGGACTCCCCGACAGGCCCAGGCGGGTCAATTCCGGGTGAACATCAACGAGAGGGCCGCCCGCGGCTCGAACCAGTCAGCCGACGCCGGACGCCGGCAGCCTGATCACATGTCGAGGACCGAAGCTCCGCTCACCTTTCCGTCGATGATGTCCTTTCCCTGCTGCCGGGCGGCACGCCTTGCCATTCCAAAGTCGGAGAATGCATGCGGTTGGCCCAGCCTGAAAACACGGCTTGCGGTGGAGGTTGCGATCGCGCCCGGGCGACATATCCGTACCGCAATGTCATACCCTTCGGCGTAACGGGAATGTCCGTCAAAGCGACTGAATGTGCGGGCGAAGACGAGGGGATGAAGTTCGTACCCCTTGTAGAAAATATGCAGGTGTGTCGACACGTTGGTCACTCCACAGGGGACGACTCGCGATACTCTCGAACGAGGTTGTTCATTTCCGCTGCCGCAGCCGGCTCAGCAACTCGAGCACCATCGTGTCGGCGTCGTTGTTGATCATTTCCGCTCGCAACAGCAGGCCGCCAACACGAACGGTTGCATCCCAACTATCTTCCGTCATGACCTGATGGTTGCGTGCGAGCTGCTCGGCAAGCGTCAGGAGCGCCGCCATCCTTGGCGACTCGCCGGAAGTCCGGCGTTCCTCTCTTCCGGCGATTAGCCGGAACAGGCCCAGGACCGACTCGGCGGTAACGGAAGGGATAGTCATTCGAACTTTATACGCTCTTTCGATCCGCCCCGCCCATATATTCACGCCGGCCCCAGAACCTGCCTAGTACCGCCTCGCATACCCCTCGCGATACAGTGACGCGCCGATCGACGTCAGCAGTGTGACCTCATCCTCGCTCAATCGACTCCATGCCTCCGCCAACCAGCCGGCGAACTCGGCGCAAGCATGGTCCAGATCGGCGGCAGCCTTTCCCTGTGCGTTCATCCGCTCGAAGATTGTCATCACGTCATGGGGTGTCATGGTCGGTTCCTTGCAGCCGCATTGTGCAACTCCCGCGCGACGCGCTGACGAACGTCGTGTTATCGATCGAGGCTGCGTAACGACCGAGCCGCGAGGCTGGTTCAATCGATTCCCTGCGTCTTTTCGTACCCCTGGATTTTTTCTTCGAGCAAAGCGCGCGCGAGTGACCGAGCGGCGTCGCGCGCTTCCACGTTCGTCGCAAAATCCCCTTCGGTATCGTGTTGTTCGGAGAAGCCTGGATCCTCTCCGATGCGGTGCAAGTGGACGATGCCGCGATAGCGCCCAGACACGGTCTTCATCACGCGAAGGCGCGCCACGTGCGTATGGGTCGTACACACTTCGTCATCCATGATGCCTTCCTTGCCAAGACACTTGGTGAGACAACGACATAGCCGAATTCACTCGCCCGGCGGCGTCCGTGAGCGTGGTCCCCGGCAAACTTCGGCAAGGCGGCGTTATCGCCGCCTGCGCGGAGATGTCAATGTTTGCGATGCATCCACCCCAAGTGATGGGAATCCAACCATTGAACGACGTGCATACCTGGATGTTCGCTCTGGAAACGGCGCGCCAACGCGACTGCAACCACCGCGATCGCCGCAAGACCAACCACCCATCCAATCATCGACTGAGTCATGACAGCCTCCTTGTGGAATGCAGCCATGACTGAATTCTAGGCGTCTTGCAGCAAGGATTCCGAAGTCCTGCGTCATGCCGCGCAGACGAACCGCCTCCACAATCCTGGGGACGGTACGCTCGCCCTCTACCTGATCGGTAGCGCCCTATATCCAAGGTTCACAAACAACCACTCGTTGCGTGCGAGCGGGTGCGAAATACACGCTTTCGCGCGGACAATCGGACGAAGGGGAGCGAAACAGAAAATGCCCGCTCATCAAGCGGGCATTTGAAGAGATGGGGTGGGAACATGCCGCGGAACCACGTCCAAGCCGGTATGCGTCGCACCCTGTTTTTTCGCTGAACATAGGCTGGCTACGACGTGAGAGCAGCTGCAATTTTGCAAACCCGCAACGGGTGTACCCGACCCTATCCCGCCGCACCAATCTCGATCGATGTGACGTCACGCAGCAGGTGTTCCGTGCGCCCTTCCGACACGAGCTGCTCAGCGCTGGATCGTGGCGTCAATTGACGCAATGTTCGATCGGGATCCCGATGTCGTTGTAGTCGCATTGAAGGCACTCGATCGCCACTTCGCTTCGGGCGCTTGGCAGCCCGTCTTTCCATGGATTTCGGTTGCGGCGCTGACCGGCGCCCCGAACCCGTTACAAGGGCATCGGCATCGACGTCGTGAACGAATCCGCCAGAAACTCGCCGTTCGCCAACCGATGGTGCCGAATGAAATCGCGCTGCGCGGATTCGACCATCACCGGCGCGCCGCAGGCATACACCTGGTGGCCCGACAGATCGGGGAGGTCCTCGATCACCGCGCGATGGACGAAGCCGGTGCGGCCCGTCCACTGGTCGCCGGCGTCCGGCTCGGAGAGCACCGGCACGTACTTGAAGTTCGGAATCTCGCGCGCCCACTGTTCGGCGAGCTCGCCGAGGTAGATGTCCTTTTTGCGGCGCGCGCCCCAGTAGAGCGTCATCGGGCGCGTGATGCCCGTGTGCTTCACGTGCTCGACGATCGCCTTGATCGGTGCGAAGCCCGTGCCCGATGCGAGCAGCACGATCGGCTTGTCGGAATCTTCGCGCAGGAAGAACGTGCCGAGCGGGCCTTCGAAGCGCAGGATGTCGCGCTCCTTCATCGCGCCGAACACGTGGTCGGTGAACTTGCCGCCCGGCATGTGGCGGATATGCAGCTCGATCGGGCCCTCCTCGTGCGGCGCGTTCGCCATCGAGTAGCTGCGGCGCGAGCCGTCCTTCAGGATGAACTCGACGTATTGGCCCGCGAGATACTGCAGGCGTTCGTTGGCGGGCAACTGGAGCTTCACGACCATCACGTCGTCGGCCTTGCGCTCGAGTGCGGCGATCCGGCACGGCAGCTTCTTGACCTGCACGCCGTCGACGCCGGCGATCTCACGCACGTCGATCTCGAGATCGCACTGCGCCTTCGAGCAGCACAGCAGCGCGAGGCCGCGCGTGCGCTCGTCGTTGGACAGTGCCGAGGCGGCGTGCGGGCCCTGTTCGATCTGGCCCGACACGATCTGGCCTTTGCAGGAGCCGCACGCGCCGTTCCTGCAGCCGTACGGCAGGTGGACGTTCTGGCGCAGCGCCGCGGCCAGCACGGTTTCGTCCGGCTCGACCTGGAATTGCCGGCCGCTTTGCGTCAGCGCGACTTTGAATGTCATGGTGTCCTTGACGGCGGTGTGCGGACAAGGGTGTCGTTCGATCACACCGCGCGTCCGCGCATCAGAGGGAGGAATCAGGCGGCGCGGATGACCGCTTGCGCGCGTATCCGCCAGCCGAGCGCTGCCGCAATCGCGGCAAACCCCGCCAGCGCCCACATCGGCAGCGAGAGCCCGAGAATCGGCGGATACGGCGTTTCGCACAACCCGCCCACCTTGAAGACCAGCGGCAGCCAGTGCGCGGGCGGCAGGCTGTCGACCACCGGCTGCAATGCATCAAAGCCGCAACTGAAGCCCGGGTGGGCCTGCACGTAGATGTGCCGTATCGCGACCGCCGCGCCGGCCAGGGCAGTCGCCAGCGAGAGTCCGCGCAGCAACGCGACGCGGCGCCCGCTTGCTGCCGCCGCGAACGAGAATAGTGCGATCAGCAGGAACAGGTAGCGCTGGATGATGCACAGCGGGCACGGATCTTCCTGCCACGCCAGCTGGATCCACAGTGCGCCGGCGACGAGCGCAAGGCTGGCCGCGCCGATCGTCAGCAGCGTCCATCGCTCCGCCCGCGTGGCGTCGATCGGGGCGCTCATCGCAGTGCTCCGAGTGCGCTGACCAGCGACGCGAACACGCGGTCGACATCGCGTTCGTCGGTCCGCCAGTTGCAGAACGCGGCGCGCAAGCCCCAGGTGCCCGCATGGACCGTCGTCGTGATGAAGACGTCGCCGAGGTCGCGCACTGCGCGCATGTACGCGTTGATGCGTGCCTCGTCGGGCTGCTCGGCGAGCGTGAAGCAGACGACGTTGACGCGGGTCGGCGCCAGCAACGCAAGGCCCGGCTGCTCGGCAATCTGCCTGCCGAGCCGGTGCGCGAGCGCGATGTTGCGCCGGACGATTTCCGCATGGCCGTCGCGGCCGTACGCGGCAAGCGCGAACCAGGTCGACAGCGCGCGCAGCCGGCGCGAATTCTCCGGCGTCAGGTGGACGAAGTCCGGATTGTCGGTCGGCACGCCCAGGTACGCGGAGCTGTTCTGGAAGACCCGCACCTGCAGGTCGCGCCGGCGGCTGAACTGAACCGCGGCGTCGTACGGCACGTTCAGCCACTTGTGCAGGTCGATGCAGATCGAATCGGCGTCGTCGAGGCCGCGCACGAGCGCGGCGTGATCGGGCGACAGCGCCGCGAACGCGCCGAACGCCGCATCGACGTGCAGCCAGAACGGATAGCGCGAACGGAGCGCACCGATCGCCTGCAACGCGTCGTAGTCGACGGTATTGACGGTGCCGGCGTTCGCGACGACGATCACCGGCTCGCCCTCGAAACGCTGCAACGCGGCCTCGAGCGCATCGACGTCGATCGCCTCGCGGTCCTTCAGCGTCGGGATCTTCCGTACCGCGCGACGCCCGATGCCGAGCACGGACAGCGCCTTGTAGATGCTCGAGTGCGGGGTGCCGGACAGCACGCGAATCGGCGGCAGCATGCCCACGCCATCCTCCGCGATGTCGACACGCTCCGGGCAGCGTTCGCCCAGCCATTCGCGGCCGATGGCGAGCCCGACCAGGTTCGACATCGTCGCGCCGCTGACGAGCACGCCCTGCTGCGCGTCCGACAATCCGAACAGCTCGCGCAGCCGTGCGACGGTTTCGCGCTCGAGATCGGGCGCCGAGCTGTCGATACCCGCCGTCGGGTTCTGGTCGTACACGCTGGTCAGCCAGTCGCCGGCGAGCGCGGCGGGCGTTGCGCCGCCCGTCACGAAGCCGAGGTAGCGCGCGCCGGCGCTCCCGGAGAAACCGGGCGCCCAGCGCGCCAGGAAATCGTCGAGTGCCGCGTCGAAGCCGGGGCCCTGCGACGGCAGCGGTCGCGGCACGGCAGCGGGCGGCGCGAGTGCGGCCGGGCGCTCGTCGATGCGGTCCAGCACGTCGAGCGCGTGATCGAGGGTACGCTGCAGCACCGCTTCGATGCCGACGAGGTCGTGTGAGAGTTTGGCGTCCATGCTGTCAGTGAGGTGGGTGGAGGAAAGAAACGGACATCACGCGCGCGGGCGCAACGTCGCATACCAGAACAGCAGCGCGGTCGCGCTGAACGCGGCGCCGAGCGTACAGACGCCGGCCCAGCCGAAGCGCGCATACACGCAGGTCGACGCGATCGAGCCGGACGCGCAGCCGGCGGCGTAGAGCAGCATGTAGCCGGCCGTCAGGCGGCTGCGTGCGTCGGGGCGCACGCCGTAGATCAGGCTCTGGTTGGTCACGTGCACCGCTTGCAGGCCGAGGTCGAACGCGACGACGCCCACCACGAGCGCCACGAGCGAATGCATCATGAGCGCGGTGGGCAGCCATGACACGAGCATCAGCGCGAGCCCGATGCCGGACGTCCATTGCGCAAAGCCGCGATCGGCGAGACGGCCCGCGCGTGCGGCGCCGAGCGCGCCGGCCGCGCCCGCGAGCCCGAACAGCCCGATCGCCGTGTGCGACAGCGACAGCGGCGGCGCGCTGAGCGGCAGCACCATCGGCGTCCAGAGCGTCATCGCGGCCGCGAAGTGCAGGAAGGCGATGAAGGCGCGCACGCGCAGCACGCGCTCCTGCGCGAACAGTGAAAAGACCGACGCGATCAGGCGCGGATACGGCTCGGCGACACCCGGAAGGCGATGGTGCGGGAGTACGCGCGACAGGACGATGGCGAGCAGCAGCATGACGCTGGCCGACGTGAAATACACCGCGCGCCATCCCGCGAGGTCGGCGATCGCGCCCGAGAACGTGCGCGCGAGCAGGATGCCGAGCACGATGCCGCTCGTCACCGTGCCGACGACCTGCCCGCGTTCCGCCGGCTCGGCGAGCCCTGCCGCGAACGACACGAGCACCTGGGTGACGACGCTCAGAAAGCCGATCAGCGCCATGCCGGCGAACAGCACGGACGCGTGCGTGGCGGTGGCGATCGACAGCAGTGCGAGCGCACAGACGACCGACTGGATCAGGATCATCCGGCGCCGATCCCACAGATCGCCGAGCGGAACGAGGAGCAGGAGGCCGAGCCCGTAGCAGATGCTCGTGATCGTCATGATGCCGCCGATGGCGGCGCGCGAGATGTCGAACTGGTGCGCGAGCGTGTCGAGCAACGGCTGCGCGTAGTAGACGTTGGCGACGGCGAATCCGGCCGTCGTCGCGAACAGCAGCGTAACCGGACGCGTCAGCGTGGCGTGGGTGGGCGCCGCGCGGGTCTGCGGGGCGCGCTGTAGCGGCGACAGTTGTTCGAGGCTCATGATGGTGATGGGTAGCGAACCGGCATGAAGAAGGCAGACGGGGCGGCGCACGCTGGTCGCGCGGACCGCCCCGGGAAACGGCCAGGCGCGTGGGGTAGCCCGCGCTGCCGCGTTACTGCAGCGACTGGCGCATGTTCTCCATCACCTGGCCGGCGCCTTCGTAGTAATCCTTCTCGACGTTGAAGCGGATCAGGCAGCCGATGCAGATGTCCCGGATCGCGGCCGGGTTTTGCGTGGCGAGCGGCAGCAGCACGCGCTTCACCAGGCTATTGCCGTGCACCACGTCGATCTTCGTGTGCAGCACGTGGTACGCGATGACTTCCTCGGGCACCTGGTGGCGGCGCATGCCCTTCACCATCTTCGAGAAGCGGTACGGCACCGTGTCCTCGAGCAGCGTCAGCGTGCCGAGCAGACGGACCACGTACCAGCGACGCAGCGCGTACATCGACAGCAGGTTGCCGTTCTTCAGCGCGAGGGCCGACGACAGGATCGACGGATCGAAGCGCTGCAGGTACTGCCGGAAATGCGGCTCGGCCTTGCCGAACAGCAGCGTGTGCATGCCTTCCAGCTCGCCGAGCCCCATTTCGTCCCAGAAGTTCTCTGCGACCGCGAGCTTCATGTCGCCCAGCATCCCGATCTGCGACAGCGCGATCGTGTCGTCGAAGCGTCCGTCGACCTGGGCTTCGAGGCAGACGTAGAACGCGAGCTGTTCGAGCGTCGCTTCCTCTGCGAGAAAGCGGAAGAATGGCGCGACGGCTTCGCGATTCGTGCGACGCAGCGTGTAGTACCACTCTTCGAGCTGTTCGGCGTTCTCGGGCAGCCCGGACAGGTCGAGACGCGATTCCTCGTGGAGATTCCACTCGCTTTCCAGCGCCAGGATCTCGTCGTACTCCGCCGGTTGCGGAATCGTGTCGTATGCGCTCGGCGGCGCGAGTTCGCGCAGATAGAACGCGTTCAGGCGCTTCTGTGCGTCGAGCGTATTGCAGCGGGGAACGTCGGCCGCTTCGGGGCCGTGTGCCGCGCGGATCAGGTGCTGCGCTGCTGCTTGAATCGCTTGCGTAGACATGCTTGTCGCTCCAGTCTCGGGATGGGAGGGATTGCGGACCATTCGACTCCGCTGGCGGCGCACACCGGCGCAAGGCCGCGCTGCGAAGCCGACGATGATGGGAAATGTACTGAACGCGATGCGCGACGGTTAGCCGGCGCGTCTCAATGGATTGACAGTGCGTCCCATCCGCACGGCATTCGGCGTGGGCGCATGCACAGAAACGAATCGTCGGTTTGTTGGGACAAAAACGCTAACGGTGGCGGCCGCGCTTTTCATACATTACGTGCACCGGGTTCGCTGCTGCGTTCGCAGGTGACGGCGGTCCGGATGGACACGGAGGATGAAGCGATGCACAGACTGACGTTGCTGCCGCAGGGTATCGAAGTATGGCTTCCGGATCGCGCCGCGCTGACGGAGCTTGACTTCGAGCTGCACGGACAGGAATCGATTCCGTTCGGCTGCCGGGCAGGTGCGTGCGGCGCCTGTGTCATCGAAGTCCTGGACGGCCTGCCCAATCTCGGCAGCCGGCAAGGGGAAGAGACGGCCTTTCTCCGCACGCTCGGCTATCCGGACGAGCGCTTCAGGCTCGCGTGTCAATGCCGGCTGACCGGCGCGGCGACCGTGCAGGTCGCCACGCCCGACGGCTGAATCCATCAACGTTGCGTTCCATGCCTGTCTCCACGTCATTTATATAGGATTTCTTATGAGTAATCGTGTGAAAAACGCCGGTCTCGAGCACCGTACGCCGTTCCTGAATGCAGCCGCGGCCGCGCAGTTGCGCAGCGAGATCGATGCGCTGATCGATCGTCAGATCGACACGTGGTATGACACCGTGCCGTACGCCGCGCACCTCGAAGGCAAGTCCGTCGACAGCGAATACTACCGTCGCCACCTGATCGAAACGGCGTGGCGCATCCGGCTGCTGCGCGTGTCGGAATCGAAGGCCCTCGCCGAGATCGCGAAGCGCAGCCCGGAAGCGGCGCAGATCTGGGCGAACTAAGAGCGCGAGGAAATGCTGCACGACGACCTGTTCATCCAGGATCTCGAGCGCGCCGGCGTCACGCGCGATGCGTTTCTCGCGACGGAGCCGTACCTGTCGACGAAGCTGCTGACCGGCTACTTTTCGTATCTGCTCGATCACGAGGGCCCGCTCGGCGTCGTTGCGTACTCGTATCTGGTCGAGTACGTGAACGTGAAACTCGAGCCGCGCAAGATCGAGGCGCTGAAGGATTCGGTCGGCGAGCAGAACATCGGCGGGCAGATCGCGCATTCGCACACCGACATCAACGACGACCATCCGGGCGAAGTGTGGGCGGCGATCCGCTACCTGCTGCGCGACGACGATGACATCGCGGCGCTGAAGCGCTATCTGGGCGAACACCAGACGGTTCTCGCGCTGTATTTCAAGGAACTGTACGACGACAAGATTGCGTCGACGCTGAAGGCGGCAGCCTGACGGGAGAGCCGACATGCTGGCTGATGGCGTTCTGATTCTGAGTCACTGCGGTTATTCGTTCGTCGAGGATCTGGTCGCGGCGATCGGCCAGCGGCAATTGCATGCGTACGTCCTGACTTCCCGGCCGCTGCCGGAGCACGCGGGGCGCCTCGACGCGCTGCGCGCGCTGGCGGCCGGCGTTTATGCGGGCGACGCACACGCGCTGTCGGAGGAGGATGTCGACCGCACGCTCGACGCGTTGCAGGTGCGCGGCGTGCGGGTGCGCGCCTGCATTTCGGTATGGGAAGGCTACCGCGGGCTGATGGCGCATGCGAATGCACGCCTGGGCGTCGCGGATCTCGCACCCGCACGCGTCGAATCGCTGCGCGACAAGCTGCAGGTCCGCAACGCGCTGCATGCGGCCGGCCTCTCCAGCCGAACCGCCCGTGCGCTCACGCCGGACGTGCTGCGCGCGCTGCAGGCGACGGGCGGCGACTATTTCGTGAAGCCGGTGCAGGGTATCGCGTCGTATGGCGCCTTCCGGCTCACGCACGACACGACCTGGGCGACGCTCGAGGCGATCGCGGCCGAAGCGCGGGCGGACACGGTCTATGCCTCGGTGCTCGGCGACGGTGTGCGGTTCATCGCGGAAGAGTACGTGAGCGGAACCGAATGCAGCTTCGAGGTGCTGGCGATCGACGGCCGTCAGTATGTGGTCGCGATCCACGAGAAATGCGAACTGACCGAAGCGAACGGCACCGTGCTGGAAGACAGCTGCACCAGCCCGCCGGTATCGATCGCCGCACACGCATGCGCGGCCGGCATCGCGTGGCTCGGCAAGGTGTTCGCGCACCTTGCACTCGACTGGGGCTGCTTCCACGTCGAGGCCCGTTTCGACGGCGCTCGATGGGATCTGATCGAGATCAATCCGCGCGTGGGCGGCAGCCTGATTTCGCCGAGCGTCAAGGCGCTCAATGGCGCGGCGAACCTGCTCGACATGTGGCTTGCCGTGCTCCTGCTGGATGCCGATGCCGCGCGCGCGTCGCTCGCACACCTTGCCTACGGCGCCGACGGCCGTGCGGCGGGGCCGAACGCGACGGTCTTTCGCGTCTACTTCGCGTCGCCGGGGCGGATCGAGTCGATCGCGCTCAATCCGCTGCCGCGCGAGCCCGTGGTGACGCAGGTGCTGCTGAAGCCCGGCGACGAAGTCGATCCGGCATCACGCGAAGTATTCCTCGGCCAGTTGTTGTGGTCGATGAGCCGCGCGCAACGCGACGCCGAACTCGACACGCTGCTCGCGGCTTCCGTGGATGCCATCACCGTGCACTACCGGGTCGCCGAACCCGCGCTGGGAGCCTGATCATGACTGCTCGTTCCGCATCGACGCTGTTGATCGTCGATTACAACCTGAGCCGGGTGGAAGACGTCGCACACCTGGCGCGCTACGCGCGCGAGCGCTACGGCGCCCGGACGGTGCTGATCCGTTCAGGCCCGAGCGAACGTGACCGGCGTATCTGCGACGACGTGATCGATCTCGATCCGCTCGCGGACGGTTTCGTCGATGCCGCCGTTGCGCAGCTCGCGGGCATTGCGGGCGACCTGCGGGCCGGTATCGTGTTCTCGGACAACGCGGTCCAGCAGGGCGCCGCGCTGCTGGAGCGGCTCGGCCTTGCGGTCGATTCCGCGTCGCTCGCGGCCGGTGCGTTCAGCAAGCACGCGTATCGGGTCGCGGAGCACCGCGTGCGTGCACTGCTTGAAGCGCAGCGCGTGATGGTGCCGGACTACGCGGAGGCAGCGTCGGTCGACGATCTGCGGCGCTTCGCTGCGGCGCATCCGGGGGGCTTCGTCGTCAAGCCGTCGTGCGAGGGCAACAACCGCGGCGTGGTGGTCGTGCGCGATGGCGACAGCCTGGAGGCCGCGTTCGGCGAGGTCGCGCCGTATGTGTCGCGCGGCGTGATCTGCGAAGCGTTCATTCCGTTCGCGCGCGAATTCTCGTTCGACGGCCTGGGTGCGCTGGCGTTTACGACCGAGAAGGTCAGCGCGACCGGCCGCTATCCGGTCGAGGTCGCGCAGATCCTGCCGTCGCGGCTCGCCGATCACGAAGCGGACACGCTCACGCGCGCGGGCCGCCTCGCCAATCTGCTGGTCGGGCAACGCGACGGCCCGTTTCACAACGAGATCAAGCTCAGCGACGACGGGTTGCGGGCCGCTGTCGTCGAACCGAACCGGCGTCCGGCAGGCATGAAGATCTGGTGGCTCGCGCGCTGGGCTTACGGCGTCGATCTGTTTCACGCGTGGATCGACACGGTGTGGGGCGTCGCGCCGCCCGTGACGCTGCCGGCGCCCGCGCGCTTCGCTGCCGCGGTGATGCTGGGCGTGGCATACGACCGGCAGTTTTCACCGCAGGACGTGCGTGCCGGCGCGGACCCGCTCGGCGACGCGATTGCCGACACGGTGCGCACGCTCGGCTTGCGCGACGGCGCGCTGCAATCTCAGGGCTTCGAATGGCTGCACGCGGATCGGCGCTTCGTTCACGCGATCGCACGCGACAACGCCGATTTTGTCGCGCTCGCCTGCATCACGCTCGAACCGGGTGACGCCGATATTCGCGATGTCGTCGCGACGCTGCGCGCGAGCTGGCCGGCGGCACTCGATGCGGCCTGTGAAGTGCGCGCGGCGGCGTGACGCCATCGTCAATCAACTGGTCCGGAGACCGCGATGAACATTCTCGTATTGCACCGCGTGCCCTATCCGCGCATCGACTATGCGCGCGGCATCGATCACGATCGACACGACGTCACGTATTTCGGCAAGCGCGACATGCTCGACACGATTCCTGCGGCGCTGCGCTGCTCGCGTGTCGAGCGGGCCGGCCTCGCGTCCGCGTTCGATGAAGCGAGTGCGTGGCTCGCAGCCCGTCCACAGCGATTCGATGCCGTCATTTCCTTGTCGGAGTACGAATTGATCGACGCGGCGAAGCTGCGGGTGCGATTCGGCATCGCCGGAAAATCGGTCGAAGCAGTGATGCTGGTGCGCGACAAGGTGAAAATGAAGGCGGCGGTGCGCGACGCCGGTGTGCGCGTGCCGCGCTTCCTGCCGTTGCGCACATGGATCGAGGCGCAGGGGCACGCGCCGTGGCACGGCAAGACGGTGCTGAAGCCGCACAGCGGCGCGTCGAGTGCCGACGTCGTCGTGTTCGATACGCCCGCCGCGCTGTTCGATGCGTTGGCGGCGCGCTGCACGGGCGTCGCCGCGCTCGATTCGGACGCGCCGGGTATCGAGGACTTTCAGCTGGAGGAATTCGTCGACGGCCCGATTCTGCATTTCGACGGCATCGTCGTCGACGGCACGCCACGCGCGGTTACCGCGAGCCGCTATGTCGGCACCTGCCTCGGCTATGCGGCGGGCCAGCCGCTCGGGTCGTTCCATTTCGCGCTGAGCGACACGGCCCGGCGCTGGGTCGAGCGCGTGCTGGCCGCGGTGCGCATCGACACGGGCAGCTTCCACCTGGAAGCGATCGAACAGGACGGCGAACTGGTGTTCCTCGAAGTCGGCAACCGGGTCGGCGGTGCAGACGTGGTCGCGACGTTCGAACTCGCCACCGGCATCCACCTGCCGTCGGTCGAACTGCAACTGCTGACCGGCGCGCCGGCTAGCCTGCCGGCGCGCACCGCGTTCGCGCAGCAGCTCTGGCATGGCTGGTTCGTGTTTCCGGGCCATCACGTGCAAGGCGGCAGTTTCCACGGGTTCTCCGGCATCGAGCCGTTCCGCTCGAGCCCCGCGGTACTCGCCTGGGCCGAACTCGAGACGGGCCGCGCGTTCGCATCGAATATCACGTACTCGGCGCGCGAAACCCCGCTCGCGGGGATCATCGGCACGCCGAGCCCGGACGAGACGCGCGAGTGGATCGAGCGGCTGTTCGCATCCGCGTCGCTGTGCGTCTCCGTGCCGGCGTCCTCCTGACGCACGGGCCTTTCGACAGGAGCCGAACATGGCACACGTGATCACGGAAAACTGCATCAAATGCCGCTACACCGATTGCGTCGAGGTGTGTCCGGTCGATTGCTTTCACGAAGGCGCAAATTTTCTGGTCATCGACCCGGACGAGTGCATCGACTGCGGCGTGTGTCGTGCCGAATGCCCGGTCGGCGCGATCTTTCCCGCCGATGAAGTGCCGGCGGTGCAGTACGCGTTCGTCGCGTTGAACGCGACGCTGTCGAGGACGTGGCCGAGCATCACGCGCAGCCAGCTGCCGCCGGTCGACGCGGCCCGCTGGGCGAATGTCGACGGCAAGCTCGCGCTGCTCGAATCCTAGCCGGCGATACGACGATATACCGGCGTCGCGGCGGGAGCCGGTCTCGACAATCCCGCTTTGCCATTCACCATTCATGGAGGTTTGCATGGCACTCAATCCGCTGCAACAGTTCTTCTCGAAGGTTGGCGCCGGTGACGTACCGGGCGCGCTCGAGGTCATCGACGACGCAACGGTGTTCGAGCCGCAGGGCCCCGAGCACCTGCCGATCTACGGACGCTTTGTCGGCAAGGCCGGTGTCGAGCGCCTGCTCGGCACGCTGGTCGAGCAGTTCGAGACCGAGCAGTTCGAGATCCGCAAATGGGCCGAAGCCGACGATTACGTGTTCGCGTATGGTTACATGCAACATCGCGTGCGCAAGACGGGCCGGACCTTCAAGAGCGAATTCGCCGTCGTCGCGCGAATCGAGGGCAACGTGATCCGCCACTATCGGATTTTCGAGGACACGGCTGCCGCCGTGGCAGCGTTCGCCTGAGCGCCTGGCAGGATGCGTGTCCGGCCCGGTGCAGCGCGCGCCGGGCCGTCGTGCGCTGTGTTCGCCGCGAGGTTCAGCGAATCTGCGCGAGCCAGCCGCTGTAGTCGGTATCCGTGTGTCGCTGCAAGCGATGCTGCGCGTTTCCGGCGACGACGCGCGTTTCGCTCGGCGCGTGACCGAATTCCAGCTTGAATGCGCGGCTGAGTTGCGTGTTGCTGTTGAAGCCGTATCGGTATGCGAGATCGCCGATCCGGTGACGGGGGCTCTCGGGCGACATCAGCGCGCGGTGAATCGCGAGCAGGCGGCGCTTGCGGATGTAATTCGCGACACCGCCATCCTGCTCGAACAGCCGGTACAGACTCGAGCGCGAGATGCCGATTTCCTTGCAGATTCGATCCGGCGACAGGTCCGGCGATTCGAGGTTCTGCCGGATGTACTCCTTGATCTTCACGTACAGGGTCGACAGCAACTCGTTGCGCGCATTCGAGATCTCTTGAGCGGTCGGGCTGAGCATCGCCTTCACCAGGCTCAGCGTCGCCTGCTCGGCATGCAGCGCTTCCGACTGCGACAGCGTGCCGATCTTGTCGAGCAGGCTCCTCAGATAGCTGTCGAGGAGCTGGCTGATTCCGCCGCTGAAGATGGTGCCGTGGATGCTCGACGGCAGGCTCGGCAGCATGTCGCGCGCGACCAGCAGCGTGACCGCGTCGCCCGCCTGGATTTCACGGTGATAAGGACGAGCCTGGTCGACGACGAGGATATCCCCGGGCTGTACGAACACCGGCCGTCCATCGATTTCCCCGCGCACGCTTCCCGCGTCCCGCAGGTTGAACGAATAGTTGTCCATCCCGTCTCGCCGAATGAACGCCGCCGAACGGTTGAGCGCGTACGAGAGCGGAGCAGCCGCGCTCCCCGGATGATGATAGGTCCATTTACCTACCGAGATGTTGCCAAGCGTGTAGCCGATAAATTGGTAGTCGATTATCGGGTCAATCGGCGTGGTTAAAGCAAACTCCGCAATCGAATACTGGGTCTGCCATGCTTCGAGACGTTCTGCAGGTGAATAATCCTGCAGAGAGAAACGGAAAGGCGGGTGGGTCGAGCTACTCATCTTGTGGCCCTCAATATCGTATTTTGGTTTGCTAAATTATAGAGGGATTTCTTGAGGGAATGTGATGTGCGCAGGGGTGGGTGGCTATATAGATTTTCTTCTATCAATATGATTTTATTGAATGTTTGAATTGCGTCAGGATTGAGGGTGTTTCTGTTATTTTTAATGGGGTTCAATCGCGTGGGATAATTTGTGGGGCGGCCCAGGTATTAAAAATAGCCTGATGGTGAAATGGTGGTTACGTTTTTTTGAAATTTTATCGACTATTGCAAGCCGATATTTCTTTCGATTATCTTTCGCCGGCGCGTTGTGTGCTTTGAAGAATCGGGCCGGTGGGCTTTCCGCTGTATCTCAGGGCATGCGCCAGAATAAATGCGCTAATGTTGCAAATCGGGTGCTCGACAGATGTCCGTCATCACGCCATCTGCGAAAACTTTGCCTTCCCACATCCGGATGCCCTTGCGGACGAGCTGTCGTGCACGACGGAATGTAGGTCCGGCGTTGTCCGCAGCTGCTGTTTCTGCTGCTGATCGGGGTGGTGTGGCTGGCGCGTCCGGTACGTGCGCAAGGGAGTGATCAGGGGGAGCGCATTGAGCGCTTCCGCGAGGCATGGATGGGTGGAGTGGGACGCGATTCCGTGTGCGCGAATATTCCCGGCGGTCGCGACGTGCCGCGAGCGGCGATACCTCAAGGCCCGGAAGCTCTTGAATTGCGCTTGCTTCTGGTGTGCTCAAACCAGAGGGTGACACCGATTCAGCGTTCCCGACTGCGTCCGGGTCGCGACCGGAACGCCGCGTCCCGTCAGCCGTGCCGCGTCACGCTGCGTCACGCCGCGTCGCGCACCGCCATCGCGAGCGGCAGCATCGCCGGCCCGATGGAGGCGAGCAGCCGCTCTTTCGATACCCCGTCGCGGGATTGCACTGAAATGCCGTGCAACTGCGTCGCGTAGAAATCGGCCAGCGCCTTGATGTCGGTGCCCCGCGCGAGTTGCCCCTGTTCGGCTGCGAGCTGCAGGCGCTCGACGATCGACTGCGTGCGTGCGCGCCGATGGGCGGCCAGCCATTCCATCACCCCTTCGTTTTCGGCCGAGTAGTTGGTGGCGGCGGAGACCACCATGCAGCCGTGCGGCTGGCCGCGCCGGGTATAGGCGGCGACGGCGTCGCGCAGCATCCGTTCGACGGCTGCGCGGACATCGGTTTCCTCGACGAGCGCGCGATCGGCGAAGCCGCCTTCGCCTTGCTCGTAGAGCGCCACGGCCTCCTGGAACAGTGCTTCCTTGCTGCCGAAGGCGGCATAGATGCGCGCTGACGCAATACCCATCGCTTCGACCAGGTCGGACATCGACGTGCCTTCGTAGCCGTGTCGCCAGAACGCCAGCATCGCGCGTTTCAGCGCCGTGTCGCGATCAAATTCTCTCGGTCGTCCCGCCATATCCCTTTCGTCCGTCGTCACATCGTGCACCGATTTTATCGCGCGCCGTGTTGACACGCGCCGTTCCGCTGGCCTATTCTTTGTCGATCAACAAACAATAGGAGTTGATCATGCGTACCCTCAAGGGCCCCAGTCTCCATCTCGCGCAGTTCGCCGACGATGCGGCGCCGTTCAACAGCTTGCCGAACATCGCGCAATGGGCGGCCGGGGTCGGCTTCAAGGCGCTGCAGATTCCCGCGTGGGACGGCCGGCTGTTCGACGTGGCGACGGCCGCGGAAAGCCAGGCCTATTGCGATGACGTGAAGGGCATGTTGGCCGAACACGGGCTGGAGATCAGCGAACTGACCACGCATCTCTTCGGGCAACTGGTCGCCGTGCATCCGGCGTACGACGCCATGTGCGACAACTTCGCGCCCGAGGCCGTGCGTGGCAACCCGAACGCGCGTACCGCGTGGGCGCTGGATCGGCTCAAGCTGGCTGCGCGGGCTTCCCGACGCCTGGGGCTGACCGACATGGGCACGTTTTCGGGCTCGTTCGCGTGGCCCTACCTGTTTCCGTTCCCGCAACGGCCCGCCGGCCTGATCGAGACGGCCTTCGACGAGCTGGCGCGCCGCTGGCGGCCGATTCTCGACGTCTGCGATGAAAACGGCGTCAACCTCTGCTACGAGATCCATCCCAGCGAAGACCTGCACGATGGCGTCAGCTTCGAGCGTTTCCATGCGCTGGTCGGCCAGCACGCACGCTGCAAGATACTGTTCGATCCGAGCCATTTCGTGCTGCAGCAACTGGACTATCTCGCGTACATCGATATCTACCGCGAGCACATTCGCATGTTCCATGTGAAGGATGCCGAGTTTCTGCCTTCGGGCCGGCAAGGCATTTACGGCGGCTACGGGTCGTGGCTCGAGCGAGCCGGCCGGTTCCGCTCGCTCGGCGACGGTCAGGTCGACTTCAAGGCGATTTTTTCGAAATTTGCTCAGTACGACTATGCAGGATGGGCGACCATCGAGTGGGAATGCTGCCTCAAGGACCAGGAGGACGGCGCGCGCGAAGGGGTTGCGTTCATCAACGACCACATCATCCGGGTGACGGAGCGCATCTTCGACGACTTCGCCGGCGCCGCGGTCGATCAACGGCAAATCCACGACATGCTCGGCATCGCCTGAGCCGGCCCCCATTGCGAGGAACCATCAATATGTCCGCTCAGCTTCAGTCGTCGTCAGCCGACGCTCAACGCGTTGCCCATCAATACGTCCGCGTCGACGGCCAGCGCATTCATTGCGTGACGGCCGGCGCAGGCACCCCGGTCCTGCTGATTCCGGGATGGCCGCAAACCTGGTACGCATGGCGTCATGTGATGCAGGCGCTCGCCGCGCGCGGTTTCATGGCCGTCGCGGTCGATCCGCCCGGCACCGGCTATTCCGACCGGCCGCATGCGGGTTACGACACGGGCCACACGGCGGCCACGTTGCATCGCGTGATGGTGCAGCTGGGTTTCGATGTGTACCAGGTGGCCGGCCACGACGTCGGCATGTGGGTGGCCTATGCGCTGGCGAGCGATCGGCCCGAGGCGGTGAAGTCGCTCGCGCTCACGGAGGCGGTGATCCCCGGGCTGGCACCGGCGCCGTCGATCTTCGCTCCGCCGGAAGAGAACATCTTCCTGTGGCATTTCATGTTCAACCAGCTGGCCGATCTGCCCGAGACGCTGATTGCCGGACGTGAACGCGCCTATCTGGAGTTCATGTTCAACCGCTGGTCGTTCCGGCGCGATTGCGTGGCCGTCGATGTGTATATCGACGCCTATGCGGCGCCGGGCGGCCTGCGCGGCGGCTTCTCCTATTACCGCGCGATTCCGGAGACGATCCGGCAGAACCAGGCGCGGGCGCAGCGCAAGCTGACGATGCCGGTGCTCGCGATCGGCGCCGAACATGCCACCGGCGATGCGCCGCTGGTCACGATGCGCGACAACGCGACGGACCTGCAGGGCGCGGTCGTGCCCGATTGCGGCCACTTCATCATGGAAGAGGCGCCCGACGCATTCATCGGCCATCTGCTGCCGTTCCTGGAACGGAGCCGCTGAACATGCCGATCGACGACAACATCGCCGCGCTGCTGGCGCGCCTGGCGCTGGCTGAAGCGCCTGCGTCGCTGGACGCGTTGCGGCAGGCGACCGAGACGACACTGCGAGGCTGGCACGGGCCGCTGGAAGCGGTCGACCGCATGGAAACCTTCGCGGTGCCCACGCGCGACGGGCGGCAGATTCGCGTGCGGGTTTATTGGCCAGTGGTCGCGGCGGCACGCGCGGCACGGCAGCCAGCGATCGTTTATGCGCACGGCGGCGGGTGGTGCCTCGGCACGCTCGAGCTTTACGACAATCCTTGCCGCGCGCTGGCCAACGCGACGCAGTGCGTCGTGCTGTCGGTCGATTACCGGCTCGCGCCGGCGCACCGGTTTCCGGTGCCGGTGGAGGATTTCTGCGATGCGCTGGACTGGGTGTTCGGCGAGGCGGCCGGCCTGGGGCTGGACCCGGCGCGCATCGCCGTCGGCGGCGACAGTGCCGGAGGCAACCTTGCAGCGGCTGCCTGCCTGGTCGCACGGGAGCGGGGCGGGCCGTCGATCGCGCATCAACTGTTGCTGTACCCGCCGCTGGATGCGTCGATGAGCACGACGTCCTATCGGACCTGCGGGCAGGGCTACTACCTGACGCAAGCCATCATGCAGTATTGCTTCGACCTGTACCTGACCGATCCGGCCGATGCCGGCTCACCCCGCGTGTCGCCGCTGCGGGCGGCTTCGGTCGCGGGGCTGCCACCGGCCACGTTGCTGGCGTGCGAATACGATCCGGTGCGCGACGACGCGCACGCGTATGCGGAGCGATTGCGGGAGGCCGGTGTGCCGGTCGAATTGGTCGTGCTGCCGGGGATGATCCATGCATGCATCCATATGGTCGGCGTGACGCCGGCAGCCCGCCAGGTGTTCGACGTGGCCGGCGCGTGGATGCGCAGGGCGTTCCCGCGGTGAGCGTATGGCCGCGCGTGGAGGGTTGCACGGTCCGGCGGCCACGCGATATCAGGAAGACCGGCGCGATTTCCGCGGTGTCGACGGACTTCCTGTCCGACTGGGCACGCAGTCATTGACGCCCGACAGCAGGTTGTCTAGATTCTTCTCCATGCACGCACTTTTCATCACGACCACCACCACCACGACCGCCCATGGCGGGCCGGGAGGAGGTTGCGCGTCGTAGGTCAGTGCGTCGAACTCACCCCAAGCCCCGCCGGAAACGGACGGGGCTTTTTTCATGCTCCGCCTGGCCGGCATCGAACGTCAGCGGAGAACATGATGGATGATTGCGATTGCCGGGTGTCCGGCGACAGAGTCGACCCGTTTCGCCGGAAGCACAACGACCCAGCCGCATGGCTCACCGGAATCGTGGCAGGCGTGCCGACGTCGACGCGGCTGCTGCTGATCTTCCAGTTCCTGGTGAACCTGTCGGTGTTCGGGTCGCTGCCGCTGCTTGCCGCGTTCCTCGCCATGACGCGCCATCTGGATGCGAGCAGCGTCGCCAGCGTGCTGACGGTGAATCTGCTGGCGAGCCGGCTGCTGCCGCTGGTGCTGGGTGCGTCGACGGATCGCTTCAGCAGTCGCGTGCTGACGACGCTCGGCCTGCTTTGCCGTGCGGCGGGGTTCGTCGGATTCGCGTATGCGCAGTCGCTGCCGGGCCTGTTGACGTGGGCGTGCTTGTCCGGGCTCGGGGCCGCGCTTTACGAAACGACCGCGTATTCGATCTTCGGCTCGCTCGATGGCGCCGTGTGTCCCAAGGTGTTCGTGCTGAACAATCTGGCGCTCAATCTCGGTGCATTGATCGGCCCCGCGCTGCTGATCGTCGTGCCGGACACGAACGGGGCGCTGCCGTTTCTGGTGAGCGGCGCGGTGTTCGCGGTGCTCGCACTGGTTGCGCCGTGGATCGCGGGGCGAAGACGGCACACCGCAGTCGCCGCGCATCCGCCGCGCGGCGTGCTGGTTGCGTTCGGCGACCGGCGGTTTCGCCGGCTCTGCTGGGCGCTTGTCCCGTTCTGGACCGTGTATACGCAGATTTACGTATTCATCCCGTTGACCTTTTCGCATGGCGCATACGGCTATAACGGCGCGAGACCGTTCTACATCACGAACGCGTTGACCGGAATCGCCACCGCGTGGCTTGGCATGGGCTGGTTTCAGCGCACGCACTGGCGATCGATGATGGCGATCGGGCATGTCGCGTTGTGCGGCTGTTTTGCGAGTGCGGCACTGCTGTTCGCCGGCGACCGGGGCGCGGATGCGTCGCTCGTGATCCCGATCGTGATCGCGATCGTCTTCACGCTAGGCGAAAGCCTGATTTTTCCTGCGTCGAATATTGCGCTCGCCAACCTGACGACAGACGGCAATGCCGGCAGCTATTTCGGCGCGTCGGCGATTTCGTGGGCGATCGGCGGGATGCTCGGCAACTTCATCGGCAGCATCGCCGCAGGCTGGGCGACGCGCGCGCCGGGATGGTTCCTTTTTATGGGAATCGCGCTGACCGGCCTGCTCGCATTCCGCAGACAGCGGCCGGAATAGCCAGGGCGACGGTCGCGGCAGCGTGAACTACCTGCGTCTCCGAACCCGCGCCTTTGCGCACTTGAACCACAGTCGTATCGCACCGACGCCGCCCGCGACCGGAATCCGCGGCAACAGGAACCGATCGTCGTACGCATCGGCGCAGCCGCGCCGGGTCGTCGTCGCGTTGCGGTAACCCGCGGCGGCGACCTGGTCGCGCACGCGCGGGTCCAGGTCGCCGTACGGGTAGCAGAACGATTCGACGGGCTGGCCGCTCAACGCTTCGAGCCGCTGCTTCGATTCGATGATCTGAACCTCCGATACGTGCGCCGGCACGTGCGACAGCGCGACGTGATCGAGTGTATGCGAGCCGATCTCATGGCCGTGATCGCGCCATGCGAGCATGTCGGCGTACGTCATGAGCGGCGAGCGTGCGGTATCGGCGCCCGCATCCCAGTCGTTCTCGCCGCCGAACCGGCCGGCGACGAAGTAGCAGGTCGCGGTGAAGCCGAACGCGTCCAGCACGGGCATCGCATGCGTCAGCACGTTGCGAAAGCCGTCGTCGAACGTGATGCCGAAGACCTTCCCGCTGCGCTCGCCGCGCAGGTACGGCTGCAGTTCGCGCACGCTCAGGCCGCGGTAGCCGAGCCGCCGGAACAGCGTCATCTGGCGGCGGAACGCCTCGGGCGCGACGCTCAGGCTGCGCAGCCGGTCGAGCGGCGGCGGCGTGCGGACCTGGTGATACATCAGGATCGGGTAGCGCGTGGCGGGCAGCAGCATGAGCGGGTCGCGAGAACGGGGAGTTACGCGGCCTTGCGGAAAATCCGCAGGGTCTTGAAGTCGCCGACTTCGACGAAATCGGCATTCGCCGCCCATTGCTCGATGATCGGCTCGGCCTTCCGGTAGGCCGACGAGCCCTTGTAGAACAGCAGGTGGCCGTCGCGCGCGGTATGGCGTGCGAACAGGTCGAGCACGTCGGCGTCGGTCTTCGCGCCGTAGCGGCTGTTCGTCTCGTCGCGGAATTCGCACAGATGGAACAGCGTGACGACGTCGAACGCCGGCAGCAGGTCCGAGTGGCTCGTGTAGATGTCGCCGAAATAGGCCAGATAGGTCTTGCTCACCTCCGGTTGCCGCGTGACGAGATCGATGTACGACTTGTACTCCTTCGGCGACGCCGTCACGCCGAAGACGGTGTTGTTCAGGTGCGGCCGCGCGCATTCCACGCCGACATGGTGGTGGCCGCCGGTGCCGAAGTGATAGATGCGGATGCCGTTGAGGCGCGCGGTTTCCAGCCATTCGACGAAGTGCACGTCACACGGGCACTCCTGCGTGCGCAGGTCCCAGTACTTCTTCCAGATGTTCATGGCCATTAAACGGACCTCATGGATGTCACCCGACGATACGGGTTGTGGCGAATCGATTTCTGATAGACGGACAGCGTTGCGTCGACGAATCGTTCGAACGAGAACTCGCGCTTGCCCTTCAGCCGCGCGTTGTGTCCCATCGCTTGCACGCACCCGGGCTCGCGCATGATCGCGCGCAGGATTGCTTCGATCGCTTCGGGTTCGCGCGGCGGGACGACCCAGCCGTCCACGCCCGGCTCGACGTTCTCGGGCAGCCCGCCCACGCGCGTCACGATCACGGGGCAGCCGAGCGACATCGCTTCGCGGCACGCATACGACAGGCTCTCCTGGTACGACAGCACGAACGACACGTCGACGATCGAGAACGGTGTCCGCACGTCGTCGAGCCGGCCGGTGAAAGCGGTGCGCGCGGCCATGCGGTGCAGCGCGATCTGCTCGCGTTGCTCGCCGGTCGGCTCCGCGCCGACCAGCAGCACGCGAAACCGCTCGCGCTCGTGTTCCGGCAAGCGGCCCAGCGCCGCGATCAGGTCCATCCAGCCTTTCTCCGGCGCGGTGCCGGCGCTGCTGCCCAGCACGATCGCATCCGCGCCGGACGGCCCGAACAGCGCGATCTTGCGGCGGCGAATTTCGTCGCCGGCCAGTCGCTCCGCGGCCTGCCGGCGCACGCCGTGCTTGACGACCGTGACGTTTCCATACGGCGACCGGAGCGCGAGCATGCCCGCCACGTAGTCGCTGACCGCGATGGTGTGGTCGGTTGCCAGGCGGGCGCGCAGCACGTTGCCGAAGCTGTCGGCGCGATAGGTGTTGTGCTTGGTGAGCACGACCGCGGGCCGATACCGGCAGCCGAGCAGCGCGAGCATCACCTGCCGGTGATCGGCGGACCCGTTGACGTGGATGACGTCGAAGCGCTCGGCGACGATCCGCTGGCGCAGCCGGAGGATTTCCTGGCACAGCCGGTTCCAGCGCGGCTTGAATTCCATGTCGAAGATGGCCACGTCGGGACTGTCCTTCAGCAGTCGCGACAGGCGGCTGCCTTCCGGTGACGCGACGGTCACGCGATGATGCCGGCTCATCGCGGCGGCGAGATCGCGGACGTAGGTGTCCTGGCCGCCGCCGTAGTCGCCGTGGAAGTTGGTATACAGGATGTTCATCACGATGCCGCCTTTCCTCGATCATTCATTGGGCAGGATTACTGAGAAAAATGAATATCTCGGCCTGTTGAAAGCAACGACTCGAATCCGGTTCTGCGTTGCCGATGCGCAATTGCGCCATTGCGCATCGGCGCCCGGGCGGGACGTCACCGCGAATCGTTGCCAAATATTACAGACGCGTTACGGGCCGTAGTGTCAAGGTCTGCGCATCTTTGTGAGAATGTGTCGCGATCGTTGGCCGTGTCGTCACGCAGCGCGATGCCGCCGAGGCGCGGGGGAGTCCGGCGACGCGGTTCCCCTCGCCGGCACATGAACCGTGGCGAGCCCGGTGCGAACGGCGAGGTGGCTCGATTACCCCGCCGCCGACCACGCAGGAAGCGGGCAGGATCGCGACAAAACCTGCCTTTTCAACGACATCCGGACGCAGATCAACCCGGTCGACTTACAGCTTTGAAAGCCGGGGTGCCATTTGCGTTAGAATGCCCCCCCTTGTCCGCCATGGCGACCGCCAACGGCGGACTTGTCGCACCCAGTGAGACATGGGTTTCGATTCGTAGCCGGGCGCGAAAGCTGTGCCAGCCGTTAGCAACATACGCTTTGTGATTTGGATTACTAATGAAGAAGCACAACATCACCAAGTACATCGTTGTCGCGATGATTCTTGGAATCGCAGTGGGTTACGCTTGTCATAGCGCATTTCCCGACCCGAACATGGCGAAGGAGGTGGCCGGCTACGTGTCGTTGCTGTCCGACGTGTTCCTGCGCCTGATCAAGATGATCATCGCGCCGCTGGTGTTCGCGACGCTGACCGTCGGCATCGCGCAGATGGGCGACGGCAGCGCGGTGGGCCGCGTCGGCATCAAGGCGTTCGGCTGGTTTTTCATTGCGTCGTTCACGTCGTTGCTGCTCGGCCTGCTGACCGCAACGATCCTGCAACCGGGCAGCCATCTGAGCCTGCCGCTGCCGGCGTCCGATGCGGCCCTCGGCCTGAAGACGGGCGCCTTCACGCTGAAGGACTTCGTGGTCCACCTGGTGCCGAAGTCGATCGCGGAAGCGATGGCGAACAACGAAATCCTGCAGATCGTCGTCTTCTCGATCTTCTTCGGTACCGCGCTGTCCGCGCTCGGCGAGTCGGGCAAGCGCCTGACCGGCGTGATCGACGATCTCGCGCAAGTGATGCTGAAGGTAACGGGCGCGGTGATGTGGTTCGCGCCGGTCGCGGTGTTCGCGGCGCTGGCGTCGACGATCACGACCCAGGGGCTCGGCATCCTGCTCACGTTCGCGAAGTTCATGGCGAGCTTCTATCTGGCGCTGGCGCTGCTGTGGGGCGTGCTGACGCTCGCCGGCGTGACGTTCCTCGGCAAGCGCGCGTTCACGCTGATCCGGCTGATTCGCGAGCCGTTCCTGCTGTCGTTCGCGACGGCGAGCTCCGAAGCCGCGTATCCGAAGCTGCTGGACGCGCTCGACCGCTTCGGCGTGAACCGCAAGATCTCGAGCTTCGTGTTGCCGATCGGCTATTCGTTCAACCTCGACGGCTCGATGATGTACTGCACGTTCGCGGTGCTGTTCATCGCGCAGGTGTACGGTATCCATCTGCCGCTGGGCACGCAGATCACGATGCTGCTGATGCTGATGGTCACGTCGAAGGGGATGGCGGGCGTGCCGCGCGCGTCGCTGGTCGTGATCGCGGCGACGCTCAACCAGTTCAACATGCCCGAAGCCGGGTTGCTGCTGATCATGGGCGTCGACATGTTCCTCGACATGGGGCGCTCGGCTACCAACGCCGTCGGCAACTCGATCGCGGCGGCCGTGGTCGCGAAGTGGGAAGGGCAGCTCGACGATCCGCGCGACGACAACGATCCGGACAACGGACGCGCCATGCAGGTGAAGGTGCCGGAAACCTCGGCATCGGCATGATGCACGGCCGTGCGGCAGCGCAGCGGTAGTGGCGCGTTGCCTGCTCCCCGGTAATCGACGATCGCCGGCCTGGATTCGATATGGATTCAGGCCGGCGATTGTGTTTGGCGGAATCGTTCCACCGTGAATGCGGCGGACTTCGCCGATTCCCTGACGCCAGCGCTCGCCGTTTCAACCGGTCGCCGTTGAACGAGCGGCGATATTCCCGCAGGCACGAGCCTGATTTTCCCGATTCCCGATCCGACGCGTAAGTGACCATTCACTGTCGCGCAGCCGCGCTCGCCGTCAGCACGCATGAGTGCGACAGGCAACGGATCGAGGCCGAACCCGTGAAAAGCGCAACGGCGCGAGCGGTCCGCAATTTTTTTCGATTTATATGACGCTATGCTCGCGCTGCGCATGATCGAACGCATGCGGCACGTAATACCGACTGCGCCGGATGATTCAGCGGAAGAATTGACGCATCGCGGTTTTCAAGCCATCCGGCCGGCCCTTCATGTGAATGTTCGCACCCTTCAGGAGCGCATCCGTCATGGTCGCCAGACAACGGTTTCAGGCTGCGCTTCTTGCCGCCGCGATCGCCGCGATGACCCCCTGCGTTCACGCACGCAACACCACCGACTGGCTGGCGAACACGTATGGCACGCTCGCGGCCCACGTCGGCAACGTCGCCCGCTCGATGTGGGTCGCGCCCGAAGGCGTGATCTACACGGCGTCGATGTGGGACGAGGATGAGGGGGGAGTCGCGATCTACCAGGACGGCAAGAGCGTCGGCTCGATCGGCACGCACTCGGAGTTCCAGGGCAGCGCGATCACGGGCAACGCGACTTCGCTGTTCGTCGCGCTGCAGCCGGGCAAGACGTACGGCAGCGGCGCGGTGGGGCGCTACAACCGCGCAACGAAATATCGCGACCGCGTCATCCAGGTCAGCGCGGCGACCAACCAGCCTCGCATCGACGTCGTCACCGGGCTCGCGACGGCCGGCTCGCTGCTCTATGCGAGCGACTTCTACGGCAATCGCGTCCGCGTGTTCACCACCGACGGCGTGTGGCAGCGGGATATCAGCGTATCGGAGCCGGGCGCGCTCGCGGTGGACGGTGCGGGCAACGTGTGGGTGGCGCAGAAGCGCGCGGGCTCGATCGTCGGCTTCAGCCCGGCCGGTGCGCTGCTGAACACGATCCGGATGCCGGCCGGGTCGCAGCCGTCGGCGCTGTATTTCGATGCGGCGGCCGGGCAGTTGCTGGTGGGCGACGAAGGCCCCGACCAGAACATCAAGCGCTATACCGTGTCGGGCCGGCCCGCGCTCGCTGGCACATTCGGCGTACGCGGCGGCTATCTCGACACGACGACGGGCATCAAGGGGCAGGTCGGTGCGCAGCGCTTCACGCGCATCGTCGGGCTCGGCAAGGACGCCGGCGGCACGCTCTATGTGCTCAACAATCCGTGGGGCGGCAGCTGGGATCTCGGCCGCAACGGCGCGACCGACATCCATGCGTACAGCAGCACCGGCAGCCTGCGGTGGACGCTGCAGTCGTTGAACTTCGAAGGCATCGCCGCGCCGGATCCGGTCACGGATGGCGCGCTGTTCTACGGCGGTACGCACGTGTACCGCGGCGGCGCGGGCGGCACGTTCGTCGCGAACACGGTCGACCCGTTCACGTATCCGGCCGATCCGCGCATCGACATGAGCGACACGCAGCGCGACGAGCATTTCGGGCTGCTCGCGTCGGTGGGTGCGAACCGGATTCTCGTCGCGGCGGGCCAGAACCCGCCGATTTTCTACTTCTTCCACTTCGACGCGGCGAACGGCTATATCGCGATCCCGGACGGCTCGATTCCGGGCCCCGCGTTCAACACGACGCGGCGCGTGACGAGCGGCTTCAGCATCGACAGCAAGGGCGGCGTGTGGGCCGGCCTCGACAAGACCGGCGCGATTACCCACTACCCGCTGGCCGGCTTCGACGCGAGCGGCAAGCCGTCGTGGGGCCCGGGCGTCGCGACCCGCGTGCCCGACAGCATCCAGCCGCTCACGCGCATCGTCTATCTCGCGGACAGCGACACGATGGTGCTCGCGCAGGGCGCCATCGGGAGCAACGACTGGACGTCGATCGGCACGCGCATCGAGGTGTATCACGGCTGGCGCGCGGGCAACACGACGAAGCCGGACCCGGTGATCACGCTGCCGCACAGCGGGGCGAAATCGATCGACGCGGTGGGCAACCATCTGTTCGTCGGCTACTGGTTCAGCAGCAGCGGCCCGCTGTGGCCGAACGTGGACGCGTTCAACCTCACCACCGGCACCCTCGATACCACGCTGGTCAATGCGAGCCCCGCCACCGTGGACACCAGCAGCGCGATCGATGCGATGTACAGCATCCGCGCGTACCGTCGATCGAACGGCGAGTACGTGGTGATGAAGAACAACGTGAAAGGGAACAGCATCACCGTGTACCGGTGGATGCCCTGACTTCGATGAGGCGCGTGCGGCCGCCTCGACCTCGGTGGGCGGCCGGGCGCGCGAAGCAATGACGGCGTTCGTCGCGATTTCGCGGGATTTCCATGCCGTTTCCATCGAATTTCCACATCACGCGTTCGTAATGACCGGCGTGCGCAACGCGCGCCTCACCGCCCGCCGGGCGGCCGTCCCCCAACCACACGACGCGGAAAATCGGTTCCGGGCACAATGACAGCGGCACCGGCAGGCACTGCGCGTGCCCGCGACGATGAACCCAATCGACCGACTGGTAGCGCCGGCGCATTGCAGCGCCGGTGAATGTGCGCGGCAGCCCCATGCCGCGTTTTTTGAGCCGAAGTGACGAAACGATGAAGATGAAAACCACACCGAACCGCCTGTTGCTGATCGCCGTGCTGGCCGGCGCGCTGAGCGGTACTGCCCACGCAGAGACGGCGGCGCCCACGGCGACCGTCGCGACGGTCAACGGCACACCGATCACGCAGGCCGACGTCGATACGTTGCTGCGCGCGTCCGGGCAACCCGATTCGCCGCAGATCCGCCAGGCGATCAAGAATCAGCTGATCACGCGCGTGCTGGTTCAGCAGGCCGCCGAGAAGGCGAACTACGCCGACAAGCCCGAGGTCAAGGCGGCGGTGCAGCAGGCGAAAGCGAATGCCGAAGTGCAGCTTTACCTGCGCGACAACGTGAAGCCCGAGCCGGTGACCGAGGAACAGGTCAAGGCGCGCTACGACGAACTCGTGGCCGCGCTCGGCAAGAACGAGTACAAGCCGCGCCTGATCGTCGTCCAGGATCCGGTGACGGCCGCGACGGTGCTGAGCGAGCTGAAGGCGGGCAAGTCGTTCGAAGGGCTGGCGCGTCAGTACAGCGTGGCGCCGAGCCGCGATACCGGCGGCGAACTGCCGTGGGTGAGCTTCCACACGCCGGCGACGGAAGGCAAGACGTCCGGCTTGCCGTTGCCGGTCGCGCAGGCGCTCGAGAAACTGAAGGTCGGCGCCGCGACGAGCGATTCGATTCCGGTCGATGGCGTGCGGGCGATCGTGAAGCTGGATGCGAAGCGGCCGACGCAGGTGCCGGATTTCGCGACCGCGAAGCCGGCGCTTCAGCAGCAACTGCAGGCGGCCGCCGTGGAGAAGGCGAGTGCGCAGATGATCGGCAACTTGCTGAAGGACGCGAAGATCACGCAGTAATGCGGCGACGTCGGCACGCCGGACGTCACGCGCGCCAGACCATGCTCGCGCTCGTTTCGGTTTCCGATTCGCTGCGGAAGCCGAGCCGTTCGTAGAGCCGCCGCGCCGGGTTGCCATGCAGCACGCTGAGCGACACCGGCACGTGCGCGCGTGCGGCGTCGCTCAGTAGGGCGTTCAGCACCGCTTCGCCGATGCCCCGGCCCTGGCGCGCGGGGAGGATCTGGATCTGGTGAACGTGCCACTCGTCGGTCGCGCGCGTCACCTTCAGCAAGCCGATGGCGTCGTCACCTTCGCAGACGATCATCGCATCGTCGAAATTCGCGCGAATGCGCCGGTCATGCGCTTCGTCATCGGTCGGCGCGCCAACGCGTTGCAGGTGCTCGGTCATCGTGAGGCGACGCAGGTTCAACAGGAACGGCAGGTCGGCGGCAGACGCCGGGCGCAGGCGGATTGCGTGTGTCATCGGGCGGACTCGTTCGTTCGGGCATTCGGGATCGACGACGGGAAGGTTACCCCGGCGGATCATTCCCGATGTCGGGCAGCCGGTCAAAGGGCGCGGCGCCGAATCCGGCGCGCATGCGCGGCCGATCATGCGGCGCGCCGGCCGGACGCGTTTTGCACATCGGCGAGATTGGCGATCAGCGTGTCGACCACGACGCGTTTCAGGCTCACGAGCGCGGAAGGCGCGTCGCCTCCCCCCGCGTGGACGCACACGTCGACCGACGGCAGCGGCGGCAGGCCGTCGCGCTCGCCGAGCGGCCGCAGCGTCGGCGGCACTCCCGCCATCGTTCTCGCCGTGATGCCCAGTCCGCCCGCGACGCCGGCCCACAGGCTTTGCAGGCTGCCGGTCGTGTAAGCGAGCCGCCACGCGATGCCGGCCTGGTCGAGCGCATCGGTGCCCGCCTTGCGGAACAGGCACGGCGGCTTGTACAACGCCAGATCCAGCGGCGCGCCGGCGCGCGGACGCACGTCGATGCGTTGCGGCCCGATCCATGCCATCGGCAGCGTGACCAGGTGTTCGGCGTCGGCGCGATGCCCGCGGCCCATCGCGAGCACGATGTCGAGTTCGCCGCCATCGAGCCGGTCGAGTAACGCGCCGTTGCCGTCGACGACGATGTCGACGCGCACGCCCGGGTGCGTGCGCTTGAACTGGCCGAGCGCGACGGGCAGCCACGATTCGGCGAAGTCGCCGGGAAGCCCGAATCGCACGGCCCCCTCGATCGCCGCGCCGCGGATCGCGCCGACCGCCTCGTCGTTCAGTTCGAGAATGCGACGCGCATAGGACAGCATCAGTTCGCCGGCCTCGGTCGGCACGAGGCCGCGCCCCTGGCGGCGAAACAGCGGCTGGCCGATCTGCGTCTCGAGCTTGCGCATCTGCTGGCTGACCGCCGACTGCGAGCGGCCGATCCGGTCGGCGGCGCGGTTGAGGCTGCCGAGCCGATCCGCGGCGAGCAGCGTGCGCAGCGCATCCATGTCGAGATTCGGAAGCGTCATGATTCGGTTTTACTTATAAATCGATTTCGAATTATCGTATTTATTGCACATTCTCGTCGCTACCATCAAGTGAACCGGTCGTTCCGGTTCACGGGGATGCGCGCGATACGCGGCTGCGGATCTCCGTGAGGTGGCTTCCCTTCTTTTTGACGAGGACAGTGAATGAACATCCGCTCGATATTCCGCCAAGGCTTTCCCGGCATGCTGCTGGCCGCATCGATGATGCCCGGCGCCGCATCGGCCGCGCCGTCGCTCGCGGGGGCGTGGACGCTGGTCGCAGCCGACGTACAACATCCCGACGGTACGATCGGACGCGACTTCGGTGCCGATCCGAAGGGGCTGCTGCTGATCGACGCGCACGGGAACTATTCGCTGCAGATCTTCAGGTCGGAACGCCCGCGCTTTGCGTCGAACGACAAGGCGACCGGCACGCCGGACGAATTCCGGGAAGCCGTGCTCGGCTCGAGCACCCACTACGGCACGCTGACCGTCGATCCCGCGAACCACACGCTCGCGTTTCACATCAGCAATGCGTTGTACCCGAACTGGGCCGGGCAAACGCAGACGCGACGCTATCAATTGAAGGACGGCGAACTGAGCTACCGCGTGCCGCCGCGCGCCAACGGCGACATACCGATCTCGGTGTGGCGGCGAGTGGATTGACGCGAGAGGGCGTCACAGCCCCGGCAACCGAATCTGCAGGCCGGCCGGGCGATGGTCGAGGCCATCCGTGACTGCGTATTCGGTTTTTGCTCCGTCCGAGGTTTGCCACTTCGGCATGCGGACTCGGCGGGCGAGCACGCCGCCCTTGCTGACGCTGATCTGACCATAGTTCATGCACGACAGGAAGCCGGCGTCGGTGATCGCCGCGTGAATCTTCGCCGTGCCGTCGTACAGCCGCCGCTGCCGCCGCTGATGCCGGGTGCGATCCACCGGCCGCGGGCGATTTTGGCTGTCCGGCCAAAACGACGTTCCGACGTGCCCCTGACGTACCCGGCACGCACCGAACTTTTCCGATATTTTCCCGGTCACAACCGCCGGCGTGCGGGCGCGCCGGCGCCCGCACGCGCGTCCGGCTCCCGGGTATTCCCCGGCCTGCCCCGTCCGATATCATTCGCACATCGCGCGCCTGCCGCCCGCAGGCGCAGCACACAGGGATTCTCGATGGACACCAAACGATCGCGGCCGGGCCTCGCCGCCGCGCTGCTCTGGGCGGCGCTGTATCTCGCGACCGGCTACATCTCGCACCAGTTCAACGGCCCCGTCCGGCTGACGGGCTATATCTGGCTGCCGGCCGGCGTGACGGTCGGCGCGTTCATGCTGCGGCCGATGCGCGAATGGCTGACGCTGGCCGGCGCATTCCTGGTCGGGCAGCTCGCGCTGAGCGGCATCGAACAGGGCAATCTGGTCAACGCGGTGCTGTTCACGCTCGACGAGGTCGGCGCGGCCGCGCTCGCGGTGTGGCTCGTCCAGCGCGTGCGCTTCTCGCTCGAAGGGCTGTACTTCCTGCGCTCGGTGATCCTCGCCGGCCTGATCGCGGGCGTGGTCGGTGCGCTCGGCGGCGCGGCCTGGTACACGGTGGTCAAGGGTGCGCCGTTCTTCGACGTGTGGTCGGTGTGGAGCGCGTCCGATTTCGTCGGCGTGCTGCTGGTCACGCCGGTGCTCGCGTCATGGTCGCGCTTTCGCGCGCACCGCTCGGGCGACCACGAACGCTTCGACCTGGTGCTCGGCATGGTCTCGTTCGTGCTGGTCGTGGTCGTCGCGCTCGTGATCTTCGACGGCGACACGTCGCGGAAATTCGGCACCGGCGCCGGCTTCGCGCTGACGTACATCCCGCTGTTCCTCACCGTGGCGGTGACGCTGCTGCTCGGCGGCCGCGCGGGCTCGTCGTCGGTGCTGGCGCTCGCGCTGATCGTGATCGAGCAGACCGCGCAGGGTGACGGCCCGTTCTCGTCGTTTCACGAACACTACGGGAGTGCGCTGCTCGAGGCGCAGCTTTATCTGGCGGTCGCGTCGCTGCTGGTGCTGACGGTGAGCACGCTGAAGACGACGCGCGAACGCGTGCACGAACATGCTGCGGTCCTGCAGAACAACATGGAGCTCGCGCTCGCGAGCGCCGGCCAGATCGCGTACGTGCTCGATCCGGAATCGGGGCGGATCGAGTGGAGCGGCGACGTCGAGCGCGTGTTCGGCGTCGGCGTCGATGCGTCGCAGATCGCGAGCGTGCCGCTCGTGCTCGAACGCGTGCAGCCGGGCGACCGCGAGGCGCTGCGCGACTACTGGGATGCGGAGATTGCAGGCGAGGATCGCGCGTCGCTGTCGCTGCGTATCGTGCAGCGCGACGGCGGCACGCAGACGATCACCGATCACGGCGCGCCGCTGCTCGATTCGAATGTCGACGTGACGGTGGTGGCGGGCGTCTGGCAGCTCGAGCGCGTGTGGCCGGCGGCGGACGAATGAGCGGACGCGCGTCATGAGCGGCCGCACGGGCGTCCTGCTGATCCACGGGCTCGGCGGCACGCAATACGATCTCGGTTCGCTGCACAAGGCGATGCGGCGCGCGGGCGGCGATACGCACATGATCACGCTGCCGGGGCACGGCACCCGCCCGGAGGATCTGGTCGGCGTGCGCGCGGAGGCATGGCTCGACGCGGTGACCGAGCAGTATCGCGCGCTGGAAAACGACTACGACACGCTGCATGTCGCGGGCATGTGCATGGGCGCGCTGGTCGCGCTGCTGCTGTGCCACCGCGTGCAGCACGCGCGCGGCCGGCTTGCGCTGCTGGCCACGCCGGTGTTCATCGACGGCTGGTCGACGCCGTGGTACCGGGCGTTGCGGCATGTGCTGTACCGCGTGCCGGGTGTGGCGGAACGGATGCGTGTCGAGGAAGGCGATCCGTTCGGCATCAAGAACGCGACGATCCGCGCGATCGTGAAGAAGAAGTTCGAGCGCGAGGACAGTTTCCACTATGCATGGGTGCCGCTCGCATGCGTGCGGCAGGTCGACCGGATGCGCGGCTGGGCGCTCGAGGCCGCGGCCGGCACGCCGTGCCCGACGCTCGTGCTGCATGCGCGCGAGGACGAACTCACGAGCCTGCGCTCGGCCGATTTCCTGCTGGAAAAGATGCCCGATGCGCGCGGGATCGTGCTGGAGAACAGCTACCACATGATCTGCGCGGACAACGATCGCGACGACGTCGCGCGCCACGTGCTCGAATTCTTCGGGTTCGATCCGGTGCACGCGGTGAGTCCGGCGATGGCGCGCAGGATGGGGCGGCTGGCGTCGTGACGGCCTGACGGCGGCTCACGCCGCTTCCGGCCGGCGGGCAAGCCGCTCCCGGATCTCGGGCGACGCCAGGCACGTGGCCACGGCTTCGTAGCCGGGCGCACCGGGGTAAGGCGCCACGCGCGAAGGCGGGCTGTGATTGGCCGGGCACAGCAGCAGGGTTTCGTCGGGCCCGACCGCCGACAGATCGAGGATCGCCGACGAGCGCGTCAGCAGGAACAGCGGCCGCATGCCGGCGGCGGCGTGTTCACGCAGACGGGCAATCAGTGCCTGTTGCGTGGGCCGGTCGAGATCCTGTTCGATCATGTCGACGACCAGCGCGCGCGGGCCTTCGGCTTCGAGAACGGCGAGCAGCGCGGTCAGCGCTGCCGATGGCGTCGCGCCCCTTTCGGCGAGCCACGCCGAGGCGCGCTTGACACGCGACTTCAATGAAGGATCGGCGCGCAGCGCGGCAATCGCAGCCGCACCGTCGTTTTCCAGCCGATCGAGGCCGACGAACACGGCGCCGGGCAGTGAGTCGGCGAGCCGGCGCGCCAGCCGCGTCTTGCCGCTGCCGAGCGAACCGATGATGTAGTTCAACGGGCGGATGTCACGACATTCGAACCATTCACCGCCCCACGGCCACGGCAGGCTGAATGCCACGCCGGCACTGCTGTCGTCGACGATCCGCGTCAGTTCGCCGTCGGCCGGCATCCGGCCGCGTGCGAGGCCGGCGCGGATCGCGCGCACGCGGTCGACCTTGCGCACGAGATCCTGAATGCCGTGATCGAGCGCCGCTTCGTGAGCGGCCAGCGCGTCGTCCAGGCAGCGCGCGTCACCGTCGAGCACGCTTGCCACCTGCGCGAGACTGAGGCCGAGCGCACGCAGCGCCGCGATGTCGGCCGCGCGGGCGAGCGCGTCCGGGCCATACGCGCGGTAGCCGGCCGGCGTGCGCTCCGGCGTGACGAGGCCGTGCCGCTCGTACAGCCGCAGCGCCTTGATCGATACGCCGAGCCGCGCGGCGGCGGCCGATGCGTTCAAACGGGGCGTGGACGTGCTCATCCGTCACCTCTCTCTGCTGTCGATTCGTTGCGCTCAGCATAAAGGCGATCCCAAGGGCCGGGTCAAGCGCGACGGCACGCGAATCGATGAAACGCGGCCGCGCCGACGTCGATCCGGTACACCCGTAGCGCGTTGTCATGCCAGACCGCGCGGCGCTCGGCGTCGGCGAGGTGCGTCATCGCACGAGCGAACGTGCGCAGCAGCGCGGGATACGACACACGCAGCCCGGCCACGGGAAAGTTGCTGGCGAACAGGCAGCGCTGCGCGCCGAATATCGCGATCGTGTCGCGGATGATCCGCGCGTTGTCCGCGTCGTTCCACACGGCGTCGCGCAAGCCGAGTTCGGAAATCTTCACGGCCACGCGCGGCGACGCGGCAAGCGCCTCCATGCCGCGTCGCCAATGCGCGAGCCCTGCATCCGAGCGATCCCACGGCAGCCCCGCATGTTCGAGCACGACGTCGACGTCAGGTGCATCGGCCAGCAGCGCAGCCGCCTCCTCGAGATGCCAGAACGGCACGCGCAGGTCCCAGCACAGGCCATGCGCGACAAGGCGTTCCAGCGCGGCCGGCCAGCGCGGATCGCGCAGCGTGCCCGGCGCGTCGACGGATGCATCCGGTGCGGCCGCGGTGCGCGGCTTGAAGCGCACGCCGCGCACGCGCGGCCATGCGGCCTGCTCGGCGAGCCGTTCATCCGCATCGCCGGCGAGCAGGTCGACCCACGCGACGACCGCCGACGGCAGCCCGTGCGACGCCGCGACCTCGTGCAGCCAGCGCGTTTCCGCCAGTGCCTCGTCGCGCGCACGTTCGGCCTCGACGTGCACGCTGGCGACGATTGGCGCACCCTGCGCCGCGTGCCGGAGATCGTCCACCCCGAAATCGCGGCACAGCGCCGCGTAGTCGCCGAACATGAAGCGCGCCGGATCGTAGCCCTCCTGTAGCCACGGATAGCGCGCGCTCGCATCGAGCCGCCACAGGTGGTGATGCGCATCGACGAGCGCATCCGGCATGCCGTCGAGCGGCGACGTGTCGCGCATGTCAGCGTGCCCCGGCGAGCACATACGACGCATCGGGCTCGCGCAGCGTCGCCAGTGCGCCGACGAAACGCCAGGTATCGAGATCGAGCTCGCGCACGTAGTCGTCCTGGAACGACACGTACGCGACGCGTCGCGACGGATGGAACGACAGCGCGGTCGGATTCGCGGGCAGCGCGATGCGCTCGATTTCCTCGAGCTGCCGTGCATCGAACACGGAAATCGACCGCTCGCCCGAGTTGGTGAGCAGCAGCAGGTCGCGGCCGTCCGGCGCGGTCGTGCGGTAGATGCGGTTCGGATCGCTGCGCGTCTTCACGCGGCGGCCGCAGGTCATCGTTTCGGTATCGATCTCGACCAGCGTGTCGTCGCCGCGATTCGCGACGAACAGCGTGCGCTCGTCGCTCGACAGCGCATTGCCTTCGGGGCGCGGGCCGGGCATCACCGCGCGCGGCGCGACCGTCGCGTCGCGTGGATGGAATTGCGTGACGGTATTCGACAGCAGGTGCACGCCGTACGCACGGCTCGCATCGCGCGTGAGCGTGACGAGGTGCGTCTTCACGCCGCCGGACGGCACGGCCATGTTCGGCACGGGCTGTTGGGTCGGCTCGTCGAACACGAGCAGCATGTCGTGCGCCTCGCTCATCGCGTACAGCCGGCCGTCGCGGTCGCTTGCCATCCCGTGCGGCCGGTAGTACGGCCACAGGTCGAGCATGCGCGTGTGCGTGCGTGCGGCGAGATCGATCTCGGCGATCCGGTGGTCGCCTTCATGGCCGCGCGACCACGCGGTCTCGATCCCGAAGATGCCGACGTACGCAAAGCGTTCGTTCACGTCGACGGTGAACTCGTGCGGGAAGTTCGGCAGCACGACGTGCTTGAGCGCGGCTTTCGTGTCGAGGTCGTAGAAGCTGAAGGTATGGGCGCATTTCTGCACCAGCAACAGGATGTCGTTCATGGTGAGTCTCCGTAATTTCGTTCGGTATCCAGCGTATCCCGTCTCAGTCCTCGCAGCGTTTCGGCAGCGTCAGCGCGAGCAGGCCGGCCACCGCGAGCGTGATCGCGAGGCTGTACACGCCGGCCGCCGCGCTCACGTGCTGGGTCAGCACGCCGACCGCATACGGGCCGCAGAACCCGCCGAGATTGCCGAGCGCGTTGATCAGGCCGCGCGCGCTGCCGGCCGTCTCGACGCTGCAGAGCTTCGGCGGAATCGCCCAGAACACGCCGGCGGCCGCCTGCAGGAAGAAGCCGCAGCCGATCAGGAACGCGAACGACACGGCCATCGATGCATGCGTGAGCACCGACAGCGCCAGGCACGCGGCGAAGCCGACGAGCGGCAGCAGCACGAACAGGCGGCGCTTGCCGGTTCGATCAGACAAATACGACGTGACGAACATCCCGATCACCATCGCGACATACGGCAGCATCGCGAGCAGGCCGACCTTGCCCATCCCCGTGTGCGTGAGGTTTTTCAGCAGGGTCGGCAGCCACATCGTATAGCCGTAGATGCCGACCTGATAGCAGAAGTTGATCGCGATCAGCAGCCAGATCGTCGGGTTGCGCAGCATCTCGCCGAACGATGCGGCGGCCGGCGTGCCGGCCGCGCGCTTGCGTTCCTGTTCGTCGCGCAGCGCGTCGAGGATGTAGGCCTTCTCGCGCGGCGACACCCAGCGCGCGGTCTCCGGGCCGTCGTCGGCGAACAGCAGCCACACGACGAGGCACAGCAGCGACAGCGCGCCCGCGCTGAAGAACAGGTGATGCCAGTCGTACGCGGCGAGGATGAAGCCGGACAGCGGCGCGGTGATCATGCCGGCGAGCGGCACGAACATGATGACCATCGCATTCGCGCGGCCGCGTTCGCGGTCGGGAAACCAGTGGCTGACCATCGTCAGCACGACGGGCAGCATCCCGCCCTCGGCCACGCCGAGCAGGAAGCGCAGCGTCAGCAGTTGCCAGGTATGCGTGACGAACCCGGTCAGCACCGACAGCACGGCCCAGCTCACGAGCGACCACGCGATGAAGGTCTTGCCGCTGCCGAGCGCCGCGCGCCGGCCGCCGGGAATCTGCAGGAACAGGTAGCCGAAGAAGAAGATGCCGCCGGCAAGGCCGGCCATCGTCGCGTCCATGCCGAGATCGGCGTTCATCCCGCCGGGCATCGCGAACGCGATGTTCACGCGGTCCATGTAGGAAATGATGCAGGCGAGCAGCAGCGGCGGAATCACGCGCAGCCAGCGGCGGCGCGGAATCGCTTCGCCGGCTTCGTATGCCGGGGTGGCCGGGTTCAACGAATTCATGATGTCTCCAATATTGTCGATCTGCGGCAGCGATCTTCTGATGGACCGCTGTCACGCCGTGACGAATCCGCACGGGGCTAACCGCCGATGCGCAACGCAGGTACGCATTTCCCATCGGCGCGAACGTCTGTCCGGCTGCGCGGCGTGCGCGTCGGGCCGCAGCCGTGAAGCGCACGCCGCAGGCGTCCGGACGTCTAATGCCCCCAGCGCAGCACGAGCGGATCGAGCCGCCGCGCCGTGTCGAGCAAGCCGGCGCGCACCTGGGGATGCAGTTCGGGCCACGGCGCGCGCGGTGCGTCGCACGCGATCACGCCGCCTTCGCGCATCAGCGCCTTCGCGGTCAGGAAGCCGGACTGGCGGTTCTCGTAGTTGATCAGCGGCAGCCAGCGCGCGTACTGCTCGGCTGCTTCGTCGCGGCGGCCGGCGAAATATGCGTCGGTGATCCGGCGAATCCCGTCCGGATAGCCGCCGCCCGTCATCGCGCCGGTCGCGCCGGCATCGAGATCGGCGAGCAGCGTGATGCCTTCCTCGCCGTCCCACGGCCCCTCGATCGCATCGCCGGCGAGCGCGATCAGCTCGCGCAGCTTCGACGCGGCGCCGGCCGTCTCGATCTTGAAGTACGACACGGCGTCGATCTCGCGGGCGAGCGACGCGAGCAGCGCTGCCGGCAGCGCGACGCCGCTCGCGGGTGCGTCCTGGATCATCAGCGGAATGTCGAGGCCGTCCGCGGCTTCGCGGAAGAACGCTCGCACCTGCGCCTCCGGCACGCGGAACGTCGCGCCGTGGTACGGCGGCATCACCATCACCATCGCCGCGCCGAGCGCCTGCGCGTGCCGGTTGCGTGCTGCGCAGATCCGCGCGCTGAAGTGCGACGTCGTGACGATCACCGGCACGCGGCCCGCGACGTGCTCGAGCGTGGTGCGCGTGATCAGGTCGCGTTCGTCGTCGCCGAGCGCGAATTGCTCGGAGTAGTTCGCGTGGATGCAGATGCCCTGCGAACCGGCATCGATCATGAAGTCGAGGCAGCGGCGCTGGCCGTCGAGATCGAGTGCGCCGTGTGCGTCGAAGATCGTCGGTGCGACCGGAAAGACGCCCTGGTAGCGTGCGTGCATGGCGGGCCTCACTCGACGATGTCGAACTGGTCGAGGAACTCGGTCTTCAGCGTGAGGCCGAGGCCCGGCACGTCGTCGCGCAGTTGCACGAAGCCGTTCTCGGCCACCGGCTCGCCGTCGAAGATGTAATAGAACAGCTCGTTGCCGACCTCGACGTCGAACATCGGGAAGTACTCGCTCATCGGCGACGCGAGCGTGCTCATCGTCAGGTGATAGTTGTGCATCTGGCCCGCATGCGGAATCACCGGCACGCTGTACGCCTCGCACAGCGCGTTGATCTTGTGCGCCATCGTGATCCCGCCGACGCGGTTCGTGTCGTACTGGACGACCGACACGGCCTTGCGGTCGAGCAGCTGCTTGAAGCCGTACAGCGAGAATTCGTGCTCGCCGCCGGAGATCGGAATGCGCGTCAACTGGTTCAGCTCCGCATAGCCGTCGATGTCGTCGGCGATCACCGGTTCTTCCAGCCAGCGCGGCTGGTATTTCTCGAGCTTCGGCAGGATGCGCTTCGCATACTCGAGGTTCCAGCCCATGTAGCACTCGAGCATCAGGTCGTTGTCGTAGCCGATCACCTCGCGGATCGCCGCAACCGACTTCAGGTTCTCGGTCACGCCTTGCTGGCCGTGCGCGGGCCCGTAGCCGAAGCGCATCTTGAACGCGCGGAAGCCTTCCTTCAGGTAGCGCTGCGCTTCGTCCTGCATCTCTCTCAGATCGGTGCGGTAGAGCTTCGAGTAGTAGCAGGGGATCTTTTCCTTGGTGCGGCCGCCGAGCAGCTTGAACACGGGCTTGCCGACGCTCTTGCCGAGGATGTCCCAGATCGCGATGTCGACCGCCGAGATTGCCGCCATGCCGATGCCCTTGCGGCCCCACGCGTGGGTCGCGCGATACATCCGCTGGTTCAGGTATTCGTAGTCCCACGGGTCCTGGCCGATCACGAGCGGCGCGAGGTACTGGTCGATGATCACCTTCGCGACATGTGGCGCGAGCGCGACGTTGCCGAGGCCGACGATACCGTCGTCGGTCTCGACCTCGACGACCGTCCACGAATGGAAGCGGAACGTGCTCATCGTTTCCTGCGGCGCGTACAGCAGATCCATCGCGTTCGAGCAGAAGTTGCCCTGGGGCGGAACGGTCTTGCCTTTCCACTGGAATACGCGTGCGCGCACGGAACGGATTTTCATGATGGTGTCTCCGGTAATTGGTGTTGTCGGGTGCGGGAGGCGCGCGAACGTCACGCCGAAACGGTGGCAGTGCGGCGCGCGGCGCCCATCCGGCAGGCGATCTGCAGCGCCTGCCAGGTTGCGCCGACGTCGGCTGTGCCTCGGCCCGCGATGTCGTACGCGGTGCCGTGCGCGGGCGTCGTGATCGGCACGGGCAGCCCGCCCTGCACGGTCACGCCGCGCGAGAAGCCGAGCAGCTTGATCGCGATCTGCCCCTGGTCGTGGTACATCGTGACGATCGCCTGGTAATCGCCGGCCTGCGCCTTCAGGAAGATCGTGTCAGCGGGGAACGGGCCGTGGAACGGCGCGTCGGTCGGCCAGTCGCGCGACTGCAGCTTGCGCACCGCCGGCTCGATGATGTCGACTTCCTCGCGGCCGCAGCTGCCGCCGTCGCCGCCGTGCGGGTTGAACGCGGCGATCGCCACTTTCGGCGCGGCGACACCGTTCGCGAGCAGCGACCGGTAGATCAGTTCGGAGGCCTGCTCGATCCGCTCGATGCTCAGGTAGCGCGGCGCATCCTTCAGCGGAATGTGCGACGAGATGCGCGCGGTCCACAGCTCGCCGAGCGTGTTGAATTCGCAGAAGTAGCTGGTCACGCCGAGCGCTTCGGCGAAGTGGTGCAACTCGTCCTCGTGCTTCAGCCCGCCGAGCTTCATCGCGTATTTGTTCAGCGGCGCGAAGCAGATCGCGTCGATGTCACCGGCGAGCGCCGCGTCGAGGCACAGGTCGAGCACGGTCAGCGTCGAGCGGCCGCCGGCCGCGCCGGGCTGCCCGACCGTGACGTCGGCCGGGGCGATCGTGTCGACGGCGACGAACGCGGCGCGCGCGGTCGAGCGCCGGCCGCGCGCGGCGGCGAGCGATGCGACGGGCTCGACGTCGACCGTCACGCCGGCCACGCGCTGGCCGGCTTCCCACAGCCAGCGATCGCCGATCAGCACGAGATTCGCGCGGGTGGTGGCGTCGGGGCGGGCGAGCAGTTTCGCGATCAGCTCGGCGCCGATGCCGGCGGGGTCGCCGAGCGTCAGCGCGACGACGGGCAGGGGAGCGGTGGGCGAGGGGGTGGTCATGCGTGTCTCCGGTGGCGGCGCGTGGCCGTTTGTCTATGGGGTTGATGCTAGGTAGACGGAATGAGTCGGTAAATTGAAAACTCTTGATGAATCGATAACCTGGAGTAATCAGAGATGGGCTCGATCGACCGACGGGACTCGACCCCGCAGTTGCTGAACCGGCTGCGCATGCGGCAGATCGCGCTGCTGCTGGCCGTGGACGAGTGCTCGACGCTGCGCGCGGCGGCCGAGCAGATGGGCCTCACGCAGCCGGCCGCGACGAAGATGCTGGCCGAGCTGGAGAGCGCGCTCGGCCAGCGGCTGTTCGACCGTGTCGGGCGCGGGCTCGTGCTGAATCCGGCTGGCGAGCGCGTGCTCGGCTATTTCCGCGGCATCCGCGGCAGCATGGAGGCGCTGAATCGCGAGCTCGGCGAGCTGCAGCTCGGCAGCGCGGGGCGGCTGGCGATCGGCAGCATCATGGCGGCGTCGCCGGGGCGGCTCACCGAGGCGCTGGTGCAGTTGAAGGCGCGTTACCCGCTGCTGGCGATCGACATCGCGGTGGATACGAGCGACAGGCTGATGCCGCAGCTGCGTGAAGGCGTGCTCGAAGTGGTGATCGGGCGCCACGTCGGGACCGATTGCGACTTCCGCGTGGTCGACGACGAGGCGCTCGCGATCATCGCGGGCCGCGACCATCCGCTCGCGGGCGCGGGGCCGGTGGCATTCGACGCGCTGCTCGATTACGCGTGGATTCTGCAGCCGGCCGGCAGCCCGGCGCGCGAGGTCGTCGAGCGCGAGTTCAACGCGCGGCACCAGCCGATGCCGCGCGGGCTGGTCGAAACGGGGTCGATCCTGACCACGATGAACCTCGTCGACCGCTCGCCGATGCTCGGCGTGATTCCGCTGACGGTGGCGCGGCGCAATGCGGAGCACGGGCTCGTCGCGATCATCGATTACACGCTCGAACAGAAGCTGCCGTCGTACGGCAGCCTCGTGCGGCGCGACCGGCCGCTGAGCATCCCCGCGCAGCAGTTTCTTGCGCTGTTTCACCGGGACGGGGCGGGAGATGACGGCGGTGTGTAACGGTGTGGCTTGCCAGCCGAGGCGGCCGAGCCCGCCGCGCCGACCGCGTTGGCCGAACCAGCCGCGGCAGCCGGGTAGGCCGGACCAGCCGAGTCAGCCACGCCGGCCGAACCAGCCAGGTCAGCCACGCCGGCCGAGTCAGCCGAGTCAGCCGAGTCAGCCGAGTCAGCCGAGTCAGCCGAGTCAGCCGAGTCAGCCGAGTCAGCCGAGTCAGCCGAGTCAGCCGAGTCAGCCGAGTCAGCCGAGTCAGCCGAGTCAGCCGAGTCAGCCGAGTCAGCCGAGTCAGCCGAGTCAGCCGAGTCAGCCGAGTCAGCCGAGTCAGCCGAGTCAGCCGAGTCAGCCGAGTCAGCCGAGTCAGCCGAGTCAGCCGAGCCAGCCGAGCCAGCCGAACCAGCCGAACCAGCCGAACCAGCCGAACCAGCCGAACCAGCCGAACCAGCCGAACCAGCCGAACCAGCCGAACCAGCCGAACCAGCCGAACCAGCCGAACCAGCCAGGCAAACCGGGCCGGTCGCACGCCGCCGTCGCGGCACACGGTGACGCGAGACGGCGCCGCCGCCCGGACAGCCGACGCAGGCGAACCCGAAGCGACCCGCTTCAGTGTGCCGACGGCGCGGCGGGCGCGTCGGCGAGCGCCGGCATCGACACCGACAGCGTGCGTTCGGGCCGAATCCGCAGCGCGGCGACGATGCCGATCAGCAGCATCGCGACCGAGCCGATGAACGGCACGGTCCAGCTCCCCGTGCGATCGACGAGATAGCCGAACAGGATCGGCGACAGGATCCCCGAGATCGCGGAGCCCGCGTTCATCATCCCGCTCGCGATGCCGGCGTGGGTCGGCGCGATGTCGCTCGGCACGGCCCAGATCGGCCCGATCGTCAGTTCGAGGCACAGGAACGACCCCGACAGGCACAGCGCGACGCCGGCCGTCGAGTGCACGACCGCGAGCGGCAGCAGGCACACGAGCGCGCCGACGAAGCTCGCGACGATCACGCTCTGGCGCGACAGCGCGAGGTTGCCGGTCTTTCGGTAGATCCGGTCGCACAGCCAGCCGCCGAGCGTGTCGCCGGCCACGCCCGCGAAGAACACGCCGGATGCGAACAGCGCGGTCGACTTCAGGTTCAGGCCCTGGCCGTTCAGGAAGAACGTCGGCAGCCACGTGAAGAACAGCCACGCGGTCCAGCCGTAGCAGAAGTAGACGAAGATGGTCGGCGCCATCCGGCGGAACAGCGGCCCCCACGGTGTCGGGCCGGCGGGCGGCGCGGGGCGCGCGGCACGCGGGCGGCCATGGCCGGCTTCGTCGCCGAGCGGATATTCGCGGAAGCCGACGATCCACCAGGCGAGCCACACCAGCGTCACCGCGCCGATCACGAAGAACGCGGCGCGCCACGACAGCCAAGTCATCAATGCGGCGACGATCGGCGGCGTGACCGCGTTGCCGAGCCGCGAGAACGAATGCGTGAAGCCCTGCACGACGCCGCGCCGCTCGCGCGGGAACCAGTGTGTGATCGCGCGGGCCTGGGCGGGCAGCGTCGCGCCTTCGCCGATGCCGAGCAGCAGGCGCGCGGCGAACAGCAGCCCGAGGCTGTGCACGAACCCGGTGGTGAAGGTCGACACGACCCAGATCAGCCCGCAGCCGATCAGCGTGATGCGGGCGCCGAACCGGTCGGCGATCCAGCCGCCGCCGATCTGGCAGATGGCATACGAATACGCGAACGCGGAGAACGCGACGCCAAGTTCGGTATTCGACAGGCCGAGTTCGGCCTTGATCGCGCCGGCCGCGGTCGCGAGGTTCACGCGGTCGACGTAGAGGATGAATGACAGCGCGCACAGCAGCCACAGCGTGTGGCGCCGTTGACGGTGATCGTTAGGCATGTGTCTCGCTCCGTTGTCGTGCGCGGCGTTACACGGACGCCGCGTCGATTGGCGCAGCCAGCATCGCGCGCCGGGGAGGAGCCGTCTAATGAATCTTTTGGATCGGTTGATAACCTGAGGCATTCATTTCAGCCCGGGCGCATCGACCTGATCCGTGGCGGTGCGGTCGACTGCAGGTTCCGTGCAGTAGCGCTTTCCTCGCCTTCGATGCGCTGACACGGCGCCTGCTCCGCGCGGCACACCCGCCATCCCGAACACCCCGTTCCATGCGCGTGGATGCGCCTGCCCGGCACACAAGCCGTCTCGCCACGCGACAGCCGCTGCCTGCCGCGGCGGCGGCGTGCCGATCGACGCCTGAGCGCTGCAACCACGCGCACTCGATCCGCTGCGAAAAGCATTCTGCTTGCCTCGCCTCGCACAATTCTTTAAATCAACGTAACAATCATGGGCTTAAGGTGACAGTTTTATATTTTTTGGAACTTGAACTAGTCATTTTCATTCGCAATTAAGAACTCGTCTCATTTTCAGCTGGCGTCTACGTCCATAGACTTGCAGCGGTGGGATCTATTTCTCACGTATCGAATTTCCATCGATTATTTATTCAATGCGATTCGAACTAAGAAGCTCATTCTTTAATAGGAATTACTCGATGAAACTCAGCAAACTCGTTTTGGCAATGGGCGTCACCACGGCACTGTTCGGCATGGCACATACGGCACAGGCCGATACGGTGTCGAAGAAGATCACGCTGACCGCCCAGATCAACGACGGTATTTTCGTGTCGAAGCCGGACGGCTCGACCTGGTACGGCACGGAAGAACTGAACGCCACCGACTACACGCAGGCCAAGTTCGAGAAGACGCTGCCGATCCGCGTCTGGTCGAAGAACGCCGACTTCAACGTGTCGCTCGCACAACCGCTGAAGATGTCGAGCGGCGCGTACGAAATGAAGAACGCGAAGGTTTCGCTGTCGGGCAACGGCGGCGATGCTGAAGTCAAGTTCGGCGCGGTCCAGAAGGTCACGCAAGTGACGGCTGGCAACGGCGGTTTCGACGAAATCCACAACCTGAAGATCAACGTCGACGCACCGATCCAGGTCGGCACGAACAGCACGAACGGCAGCTACAGCGGCGATCTCGTGATGGTGTTCGAACCGGTCGCAGCAGCAGCACCGTAACCCGTCCCGTACGGAGCCCCGATTCGATCGGGGCTCTCCCTGAAGAATTCCATGCCAGCCCGTCCCAACCCTCCCTAGAAGAAATCAGCGTGGTCGCCTATCAAGCTCCTTTCCGTTTCAACAAGCTGTGGCTGGGTGCGTTTCTTTTTGTTTCGTCATACTCATTCGCACAACTAAAGGTAACGTATGGCGTGCCCGAAGGGTTCAGTTCGACCGAACTGGACGATAGTGCGAACTATGTCGCGACCTTCAACGGGCGCACGCTGCCGGGGTTCATCAGTTATTCATCGAAGGCCGCGTCGCTTGAATTCGACGCGGCCAAGTATGCAGCAAACGGTATTTCCCCCGACGACGTCGACACGATCCGGAGCGTGATCTCGCAGCTCGACTACAAGCGCTGCAGCAAGGGTTGCGACATCTTGATAGACGGGTACCACGTTACCGTCGACAAGCTGAAGCGGTCGATCTCGATCCGCGATTCGCGCGAAGACTACATCGCGCCGCAAACGGGTTTCGGGCTGGTCAACAACCAGGCTCTCGACTTGCGGGCGGCGTCCGACGGTTACCGTGCGGTCAACGTGAACGGCAACACGTATGTCGGGCTGCCGCTCCAGAGCTTCGGCTACATGAGCTGGTACGCGAACCGTACCGAAATGCGCCATTCCAGCGCCAGCCAGCAGGGGCTGTCTTCGTACTACCTGCAGAAGAATTTCGCCCAAACATACGTGCGGGCGGGCAAGCAGAACAACATCGATTACGCGGCCGGCACGGTCAACACGCTGCTGTCGCCGAGCTTCGACCAGTTCGTGACAGTCGGCAGCCAGACCCACCTGCAGGTCGACAGCAAGGCCGGCTCGCTCATCCTCTACGCGTCGGCCGAAGGCAACTACGAGTTCTACCGGAACGGCCGGCAGATCCTGAAACGGCCGGCCGTGCTCGGCCGCAACGAGATCAGCTTCGCCGATCTGCCGGGCGGCTATTACTCGGTCGAGGTCCGCCTCGTCGACCGCAACGGGAATGTGGTCAACCGGGAAACCCGTGAGGTCAACAACCTCAATTTTGGCGCGAGCAGCGGCAACGCATGGCACGTGACGGCCGGCAAGGAGATGGGCAACGGCGGCTATCTGCTCGAGGCCGCGGTCAGCCGGAATTTCAAGCAGTTCTACCTGAATGGCTCGATGCTCGCCGGAAAGGGCGGCAAATGGGCGGCTGAAGTCAACATCACGCGGCCGACGCAACTGGGCGGGGTCGACATCACACCCACGCTCGGCCTGTTGAGCGGAGAACGCAGCACGGGCGGCTACGTCAACCTGTCGATGGCGAGCGAGGCGCTTGGCAGCCTGATGGTCAGCCGCTACCAGAATACCGCCGTGTCGCGCTTCTACATCGGTCAGCCGAGCACGGCAGTGTCGTATAGCCGCGCGTTCCGCGGCGTGACGTTCGGCTACAACTACCAACGCTCGACGTTCAGCGAATCGCAGCAGGCCGAGGCGCGCTGGAACTACCGGCCGAACGGCCTGTGGGGCACGTTCGCGCTCGGTGTGCAGAAGGGCGGCTATCAGGGCCGCGGCGGCTACGGCGTGTATTTCAACATGACGATGATGCTGGACAGGGCGCAGGCGAGCTTCAGCGCCGCGCATTCCGGCGGCCAGACGCAGATCAGCGGCGACGTCCGCAAGGATTTCCAGGACGGCTTCGGCATGACATCCGTCGGCCTGACGGCGAACCGGATCGGCACCAATTACGGCGTGAACGTCTACGGTACGCGCTCCGGCACGCGCGGCGACGCGTCGCTGAACCTGGGCCAGAGCAGCGGTGGCGGCAACGTCGATTTCAACTACCGCGGCATGGTCGCGGCCAGCAAGGACGGCGTTGCGTTCGGCCGCTACAGCTCGAGCGGCAGCGCGATGCTGTTGAAAACGCCGGACCTCCAGGGCGTGAAGTACGGGTTCAACGTCGAAGGCAGCCCGGTGGCCGGCAACAGCACGTATGCGGTGCCGCTCAATGCGTATCGCGACGTGTCGTTCGCGCGCGTGATGAGCAACAGCGAGCAGTTCGACATGAACGTCGAGGTGCCGGCGAACATCGTCCGGGCTCACCCGGGCCAGGTCTACGCGGCATTGGCGAAGGTCGACATCAACATGGTGTACAGCGGCTTCCTGAAGGATACGAACGGCAAGCCGGTGAGCGGCAAGGTGATCGAAACCGGCGACACGGTGCATCCGAACGGGCTGTTCTCGATCGTCAGCAAAACCTTGTTGTCGCAGATCACGCTCGACCAGGACGGCCATCGCTACACGTGCAGCCTGAAGGACGCCGGCGGAAACGACTTCCGCTGCCAATGATGGCGCACCCAACCATTGACAGGAATTGACGACATGAAACTGAACTTGCGAACCGCGCTTCCGATCGCGTGCGCGCTGCTGTTTGCCGCCGCTCAACCGGTGCATGCCGACGGTGAGCTGATGGTGATGCCGGCCACGACCAAGGTATTCAACAACCACGACCAGACCGTCACGGTGAAGAACATGGGCGACGCGCCGCTCTACCTGTCGATCTCGGCGCAGAAAGTGATGAATCCGGGCAAAACGCCTGAAGAGAAACAGAGCCTCGGCGAGCTGCAGCATCCGGGCATGCTCGCAAGCCCGGACAAGCTGACGCTCGGCCCGAACCAGTCGCGCTCGATCACGCTCAGGTCGCTCGCGGAGCCCGAGAACGAAGAACTGTACCGGCTCTATATCGTGCCGGTCAGGTCGCTCAAGGTGGACGACGCGCCGCAGGACAAGATCACCGCGCCGATGTCGGTATCCGTCGGCTATGGCGTGCTGGTGCGGCACATGCCGCCGCCGGGCAAGCAACGCATGAGCTGGGCACACCGTTGCGAGAGCGGCGGGCTGACGCTCGAGAACACCGGCAACGTGCGCCAGGTGTTCAACGATGTGAAGTATGACGGCGCGGCGTCCGCACAAACGATCGCCGTATTCCCGGGCACGCCTCAGCACTTCGCGACGAAGCGGATGACGTTGCGTGTCGACGACAAGCCGCAGACGCTGGAGTGCCCGTGATGATGCGCGTGGCGCGCACCGCAATCGGGGTGCTGGCCGCGCTGGCCTGCACCTCCAGCATGGCCGCCGGCGTGCTGAAGCTGTCGCGCATGGAGCTGACGCTCGAGCCGGAAAAGCCGGCGCCCGAACTGTATGTCGAGAACGCCGGCGATACGCCGCTTTACCTGGACATCGAGCAGCACCTGCTGACCAATCCGGGCGATTCTCCCGAGGATCGGGTGCCGGTAGGGGAGGTGGAGCGACCCACGCTGCTGGTGGTGCCCGGGCGCTTGGCGCTGGCGCCGGGGCAGAAATATCGAATCGGGCTGAAAGAACTGGCTGTGCCTTCGAAAACGCAGGTATGGCGCGTTACGTTCCGGCCAAACGAGCGGATTGCTGTCGATGCCGGTCAGAGCGAAGGTGCGCCGGCTCCGCTGTTCGTCAATGTCGGATATGGCGTGGTGATCTACCAACGTGCGGCGTTGGCTCAGTAACCGGCGGTTGCCGAAACAATGTGCGCCGCTGCCGTCGAGATGACGCGTGGCTGTACACAATCGCACATGGAGTGTTGCGCGGATAAGGTCGTTTCCTCACATCGCCAAGCATGCAACGCAGGTCGCAGGGGCCATTTCCAGTTATGACCAGCTTGACGTATTGACTTAATCGGAATGAAGAATCGATGAAAAGCTTCGGAGTTATTCGGCGATGGCGAGGTTGCATCTTTGGTGCATGTCTGATGGTGCTTTCGTTCAACGCTGTGGCCTACAAGCTTCAGTACGCCAGCGTGATCACCAACTACAGCGGGTGCGTGTGGAAAAACAACGGAGACGGAACGAGTACGCTTCAGGTGACCGCTAATTTTAAATCCATTACGGGTAATCTAGGGGTATTGCCGAACGGTAAACCCTCGCCTGACAGTGATTTTATATCTAGAGGTATCCTGATCTATACGTATGATGCTAATGGGAACATGCTGCCAAGCAGCAACGCGGCAAATTATGTCGCTATCAACGGCAGTAAATCCACTAGCGGCTTTGTGAGTGACGATTACGTGATATATAGGCTCGGCGCGAGCGAGTGGGATCCTTCCAACTGGAAAAATAGAAATCCGTTCACGGCTGTGATCGAGGTGATGATCAACAATGCCGAAATCAGGGACTGGCCCGGCATTTCCATCCGTGCCGGCAACTACAAGATAGGCGACGACGTCGGCGAGATTACCGGCGGGGCCTATGTCACCAACACTGGCAGTGCCAACACCTGCCAGGTGATCAATCCCGAAGTCCCGCCACCGCCGACGCCCTCTCTCGTGGTAGATGTGGCGGCACCCGACTGGAATCTCGAGGAATTGCCGCGAGGCGATGGCGAGAAGACGCTCGCCGGTGCGGCGCAGCAGCTCTGCTTCGCGTACACGGGCCTCGACGGCTATCGTAATTTCGTGATCAATGCGTCGAGCGCGAACGGTATTTCGGGTAACCGTTATCTGCTCAGGAATACCAGCAAGCCGTCCCAGACGATTCCGTACGACATGACGCTGGACAGCGGTAGCGCAACGTTCCGGCTGCCGAATGCGAGCGCAAGCCCGGTGCGATTGAACGACAGCGCGCGCACCTGCTTTGTTCCGACGTTCAGGACCTCGGTCAACGCGACCGTGGATGCTGGCGACTACAGCGATGTGCTGTCGTTCACGGTCGTCACGAAATCATAGGAAGCGAAATGAGCAAAATCATCCTGAGCGGATTGCTGGCCGCACTGGTGCTCCAGCCGATGTATGCGTCGGCGGAAACCCTGGAGATCAGGGGCAAGACGCAAAGCAAGATTACAGCCAAGGTTGTCCGCCCGAACAATTTGATCATCACCGACGACAAGGGCGGCTGGTTCGGGCAGGGCCTGACGATGCAGCAGCTCGGCAGCTGGGAGACGGCGTACGAGGTGGACGCGCGGCTGCGCGTGGTATCGACGACGGGCAGATTTCAGGTCCGCATGGATCAACCGCTGATATATCGAGTGTTGCGCGGATAAGGCCGTTTCCTCACGTCGCCAAGCATACAACACAGGTCGCAGAGGTCATTTCCAGCCTGACGGTTTGACTTAATCGGAATGAAAAATCGATGAAAAAATTCGGAATGATTCGGCGGTGGCGAGGTTGTCTATTCGGCGCATGCCTGATGGGCCTTTCGTTGAACGCATCTGCTGGGTGGGACCTTATACCCGCCGACCTGGTTTATAGCTATGATGCGTGCGCGTGGATAAATAACGGGGATGGGACCAGTACTCTTCAAGTGGTATTTGACTATAAGGCTTCCGATTTGAACATCGGATTCAGCACTTTCGTATCCCGGGGCGTTCTGGTCTACACGTATGACGCGAACGGAAAGATGAAGCAAAGCACGGCGGCGGCAAAGTCTGTCAAGATGCGCGGCGTTGAACACTTTAGGGCGTCAATTGTTGGCAACTATCACGTGACGTATTGGGGGCAGTATCTCTGGGCAGCACGCTACGCACACAAGGCCCAGGTCGAGGTGATTATCGACAATGCCATCATCAAGGATTGGCCCGGCATTACGCTCCGTGCCGGCATCTTTACTGATGCCAACGATCGCGGCGAGGTTACTGGTGGCGTCTATCTCACCCCCGTGAGCGGGAGCAGTTCATGCAAGGTGATCGATCCCGAGGTCACGCCGCCGGATCCGCCGGCCATTCTCGCGGTAGATGTGGCGGCACCCGACTGGAATCTCGGGGAATTGCCGCGAGGCGATGGCGAAAAGACGCTTGCGGGTGCGGAGCAGCAGCTCTGCTTCACGTACATGGGGTTCAACGGCGGTAGTCGCAATTTCGTGATCAATGCGACGAGTGCGAACGGTGTTTCGGGTAACCGGTATCTGCTCAGGAATGCGAGCAAGCCTGAGCAGACGGTTCCGTACGACCTGACGCTGGACAGTGGCAGCGCGACGTTCCGGCTGCCGAATACGAGCGCCAGCCCGGTGCTGTTGAACAACAACGCTCGGACCTGCTTCGTGCCGACGTTCAGGACCTCGGTCGACGCAACTGTGGACGCTGGCGACTACAGCGATGTGCTGTCGTTCACGGTCGTCACGAAATCATAGGAAGCGAAATGAGCAAAATCATCCTGAGCGGATTGCTGGCGGCGCTGGCGCTCCAGCCGATGTACACGTCGGCGGAAACCCTGGAGATCAAGGGCAAGACGCAGAGCAAGATTACGGCCAAGGTCGTGCGCCCGAACAACCTGATCATCACCGACGACAAGGGCGGCTGGTTCGGGCAGGGCCTGACGATGGAGCAGCTCGGCGGCTGGGAGACGGCGTACGAGGTGGACGCGCGGCTGCGCGTGGTATCGACGACGGGCAGATTTCAGGTCCGCATGGATCAACCGCTCGATATCCGGAACCAGGCCAAGCCGACGCTCGCGTTCCGCAAGCCGGCGGTCAGCATCGGCGCCGAAGGGGCCGACCAGAAGCCGCTCGTCGTCGGGCAGGTGGTCGAGTTCGACAACCCGGCGCCGCCGTCGCCCAACGTCGATTCCGAAGGCTATTACCGTCTCGCCGTTTCCGCGTATCCGCCGGAAGGCGACTTCAGGAGCACGGTCGGCACCTATACGGGCACGCTGTCGCTCGTGTTCGAGCCGGTCGTCGTGAAACAGCAGTAGCAGTGGTCGTCTCCCCGTCGCGGAGACGTTCCGGTTCTTCACCGCCCGCCGTGTCGCGGGCGGTGTGCTTTGGATTTTCCGTTTCCGAGTGTCGTCTGCGTCAAAGCTTGCATGCGCGCATGCAAATGGCAAATCGGGCGCGACGGCAGCACCGGCATGCCTTCCCGGGGTGCCGATTCAACTGGACACCCCAACATGAGATTGCGTTCATTCCTTCTTTCGATTGCGACCACGCTCGCCGGGCTGATTCCGGGCGTCGCGGTTGCGACGATCGACGTGTTTCCGAAGGAAATCCCGGTCGATTCGGGCACAGCAAGCGTGCAGATCGTCAACAACGGCGATCGCCCCGAGTACGTGACCATTTCATTGTCGCGCTTGCTCAATCCCGGCGTGCCGCTGAAAGACGAGAAGCTCGAGCCGGTCGGCAACGAAGCGAATCCGGCGCTCTATGCCTTCCCGTTCAAGCTGACGCTCGCGCCCGGGCAGACCAAGAGCATTGCGTTGAAGCCGTTGCGGGCGGTTCAGGCCGAGACGGTGTATCGGCTGGACGTCAAACCCGAGATCAAGGTGATGCCGCGGGGGCAGCAGAAGGCGACCGGGAGCATCGTCGTCAATCTGGGATTCAGTGCGCTCGTCCGGCAGATGCCGGAGCGCCGGAAGGAGGCATTGTCCGTTGCGTGCGACGCGCACGGTGCGCGGCTGACGGCGACGGGAACCGTACGTTATGCGGTGAAGGACGCGAAGGTCGACGGGCAGGCGGTCGAACCGTTCAATGTGTACCCGGGCGTGCCGCGACCGCTGCAAGGGCGCGTCGTCGAGATTCCGGGGCAGCCGACGTGTCGCGGTGGGGCCGCTCCGGCGGATGCGAGCGCAAGCGGAGCGGACGCCCTCTGGCCGCGTTGACAGGCGAGGCCGGCATCGCCCGTCGGCGAAGGGGCGAATGAATCTTCCGGATCATTTGATAACCTGACGCATTCGTTTGCCTGTCGGGCCGCCTCTCGCGCCGGATCGGGCGGGCGACGCAACGCGATGCCCGGACCGAACGGGATCGCACAGGCAGGTGAGACCGTGAACGATATCGAAGAACTTTCGCTCCACCGGGACAGCCGCTTCTGGGAGCTGCCGCCGGTGAAATGGTGGATCCGCGGGCACGGCCGCGACGGCTATTCGTTTCGTCTGCTGCTGTGGCCGCCGGTGATCGTGTTCGTGCTCGAATTCCTCTGCATGCTGTTCGACGCGCTGTACACCAGCATCGGCATTAGCGCCATCGCGACGCTGTTCCTCGGCTTCGCCGGTTACCACGGCGCGCAGCGCGAATGGCTCGTGCCCTCCGCGACCACGCGCGCGCTCGTGAAGGCACGCATGAAGAAGGCGGCCGAGCGGTTTTCGTCGCTCGGCGTGGGCGCGACCGTGCTCGCGATCTTCGTCGCGGCGACGTCGCTGTCGCTCATGATGTCGGGTCGGCCGGTGCTGGACAGCGTCTCGAAGGAGGCGGTGTCGATCTTCATCGCGCTGGTGTTCCTGCCGGTGTACGTGTCCGGCGCGGTGCGCAAGCTGGCGATCGCGCGGATCGAGGAGCTGGAGGCGCTGCGCAACGCGACCGTCGGCACGAAGCTGATATTCGACCGGGCCGGCGCCGTGTGCGCGGTCGTCGTGCAGGGCGCGGCCGGGAAAGGGAAAGTGTCCGTGGCCGAGTACACAGTGCTCGGGTTCAATCCGCCGCTCGAACAGGTCGGGCGCGAACCGCGTGCGTGACGGTAAAAGGCGGCGTAAAGGAGGCGCTGAGGCAGCGTCTCAAGCCGGAAAGCGCGCGTGGTCCGGCGCCGCCACGAGGTTGTCGGGCCACTGCACTTCGAATCGCGTACCGCCCGCGCCGGTCGGCATGCAGACGGCTTCGCCGTGATGCGCATGGGCGATTGCCGCGACGACGGCAAGCCCGAGGCCGCTGCCGCCGGGCTGCGATTCGTCTACACGCCGGAAGGCCTTGAACACGTGCGGCGCGAAATCGGCCGGGATGCCGGGGCCGTCGTCCTCGACGCGCAGCCGGCACATGCCTTGTTCGATCCGCGTCTGGATGCGGATCGCGCCGGGCACCGCGTGGCGGCGCGCATTTTCCAGCAGCGCGAGCAGTGCCTGACGGATTCGCACCGGGTCGCAGCGCACGCGCCGCGTGTCGAGATCGAGCACCGGATGCTGGCCGGCAGCCTGCAGCGCATGGGCGAACACGTCGACCACGGCGCGCACGTCGGCGGCGAGATCGGCGTCGCGGATCTCGATGCTCAGATGGCCGCCATCCGCGAGGCTGACCACGCGCAGATCCTCGATCAGCCGCGTCAGCCCTTCGACTTGCGCGAGCAGGCTGCGGAACTGCGCTTCGTCGGGCTTGAACACGCCTTCGGCGAGCCCTTGCAGGCGCCCGCGCAGCACCGTGACGGGCGTGCGCAGCTCGTGCGCGATCGCGGCGTTCCAGATCGCCTGCTCGTTGGTCACGCGCTGCAGCTCGTCGGCGAGCGCGTTGAAGTTGTCGGCGAGCAGCGCGGCTTCGTGCAGCGAGCGGTCGCCCGCGACGGCGCGCGCGCCGAGATCGCCGCGCGCAACGCGGCGAATGCTTTCGGTGACCGAGTTCAACGGCACGAGGATGCGGCGTGCGAGATTGACGGCGACCGCGACCGACAGCACGAGGCCGACCGACGTGGTCGCGATCAGCCACAGCCATTCCGGCGCGGTCGGCAGCCAGTCCTTCGTGTTGAAATGCGCGGGCCAGTAGTTGAACGCGACGTAGTAGAAGAGGATGGCGGTGAGCACCATCAGCAGCGTCACGCCGAACACCATCCCGGCCATCGTCAGCGCGATCTGCCGGCTCAGGCCGTCGAGCTTCACGTTCAACTCCAGAGCTTGTAGCCGACGCCGCGTACGCTGGCCGGCACGCCCCGCACGCCGAGATCGTCCAGCTTCTTGCGCAGCTTGCTGACGTGGCTGTCCACCGTGCGCTCCAGCGCGTCGCCTTCCGGCAGGCAGGAGGCCATCAGCTCGGCGCGGCTGAACACGCGCCGCGGCGCACGCGCGAGCTGTGCGAGCAGCTTGAACTCGGTGAGCGTCAGCACGAGCCGGTGCCGCTCGCTGCCCACTTCGAGCGTGGCTTCGTGGTGTTCGAGGTCGATCTCGAACGGCGCGACCCGCAGCACGCGCTGTTCTTCCTGGCGGGAGCCGGCCATCGAACGGCGCAGCACCGCCTGCGCGCGCGCAACGACTTCGGCGGGATTGAACGGCTTCACCACGTAGTCGTCGGCGCCGATGCGCAGGCCGGTGAGCTTGTCGATGTCCTGGTCGAGCGCGGTGAGCATGATCACGGGCGTGTCGCCGCGATGACGGATTTCGGCGAGCACCTTCCAGCCGTCGACGTGCGGCATCTGCACGTCGAGCAGCACGAGGTCGGGCTTGAGCTGCAGGTGCAGTTCCAGTGCGCGGCGGCCGTCGGCCGCGTGCACGGTGCGCAGGCCGCCGCGCGCGAGATAGGCGGTCAGGATCTCGGCGATCTCGGGTTCGTCCTCGGCGATGAGGACGAGCGCCTGGGCGTCCTGGCCGGCGCTGGAAGGGGGCGGGAGATCAGGCAGGGCCATTCGAGTGAGTCCATCGGGGTTTCCATCGAGCCGCCATACTACCGCATGGGAAACGCCGTCGAACGGAGGTGGGGCGGCGGTGCGCGGTAGCGCGTGCCGGCGCGTTCACGAACGGCATGACGAAGATGGCCGCGCCCGACGAGGCCGGCTCGCGTCAGCGGCCGATTGCCTTCAGCAGCGCAACGGCGGCGAGCGTGCCGATGCCGTTCGATGCGAGCGGGCTGTCGCCTGTGATCAGTTTGCGGCCCTGATGGCAGCGGCCGGTCATGCCGGGGGCGGCTGCCGGCTATCTCGGCGACGCCACGACACCGGACGCGCGGTGAGCACGCTATGGATAGTCGAAATACTTCGCGACCCCCTGCCGGTCGCCATCGAAATCGATGGTGGGGCACGAGCCGATCTCGGGGCGCCCGCCCCAGGTGAGATGCAGCACCGAATAACGGTCGGGCTCGTCGACGTGGGTGCAGATCACGTCATCGCAACCCAGTGCGTGAGCGATCACTTTGAGATTCCGCCGGTAGAACGGATGCCCGGGGTGGATTTCGATTTCAAGTTCCGCCTGGATGCGTGTGTGATCCGTATCGCACGCGCGTGACGGATCGTCGAATGTGCACCACTCGTCCGAACCTGCCGCCTGGTCCAGCTTCGTTTCGTCGTTGGAGGTCATGGGTTGCTCGTCTCGCGCGTCATGCCCGTGAATCGGCTGCCGGCCATCCCGGCGTCGGGATGGGCGCTTCGGGGATGCCCGGCCGGGCCGGTCGCCATTGTTTCATACGGGACGCGGCCTGCCCGACCGGCGCGCTGCGGCCTCAGATGCGATCCAGCAGCACCAGTATCACGACGATGATGACGATCAGCCCGACGGTGCTCGAAGGCCAATAGCCCCAACTTCGGCTGTGGGGCCATGCAGGAAATGCACCGATGAGTATGAGAATCAGGATGATGATAAGGATCGTACCGAGCATCGCACCCCTCCTGGAACGGATTGGACATCGCGGTTCTCCCGCCGAGGGCGAGTGGAGCAATGTGTGTGCCGCGAGGGCGCTAGCCGGACAACGGCAGGATCCGGACAGGAGGCGAATTCACGAGATGAATACCCCCGGATTCAGAAAATAAAGTTTAAAAATGCGTCCCCGCCCCCTATGCTGAATCCTTCTGATCTGGCGGGCATGCGATGGCTGAACTTTTTCTGGTACGGCACGGGCAGGCGTCCTTCGGCACGGACGACTACGACCGGTTGTCCGCGGCGGGCGAGCAGCAGAGCGTCTGGCTCGGCGAATACTTCGCGCAGCAAGCGCTCACATTCGACCGCGTGATCTGCGGCACGCTGAACCGCCACGCGCAGACGGTCGACGCGATCCTGCGCGGGATGGGCCGCGAAGGCGCGCCGGTCGACCGCCACCCGGGCCTGAACGAGTACGACTTCCACGGGCTGTTCGCCGCCGCCGCGCACGACTACCCGGACATCGCCCGCCTTGCGGCCGGCTCGATGAAGGAGCATTTCCGCGCGCTGCGGCAGGTACTGCAGCTCTGGTCGGAAGACAAGCTCGGCGATTCGGCCCCCGAGACCTGGGCGCACTTCCAGCAGCGCGTGGCCGACGCCCGCGCGGCCATCCGCCACGGCGGCGGCCAGCGCGTGCTGGCGGTGAGCTCCGGCGGCCCGATCGCGGTCACCGTGCAGCAGGTGCTGGCCGCACCGCCCGCGAGCGCGATCGCGCTGAACCTGCAGATCCGCAACAGCAGTCTTTCGCAGTTTTTCTTCAACGCCGATGCGTTCCACCTCGCGTCGTTCAACGGCATCCCGCATCTGGAGGATCCCGAACGACACGCGCTGCGAACCTACGGCTGACCCACGAACGATCGCGACGATGACGAACTCTACCCAGCAACTCGACGTAGCCCGCCTCACGCGCTATCTGGAAGCGCACGTGCCGGGCTTCGAAGGCCCGGTCGACACGGAGAAGTTTGCCGGCGGCCAGTCGAATCCGACTTTCCTGCTGCACGCAAAGAGCGGCCGCTACGTGCTGCGCCGCCAGCCGCCGGGCGAACTGCTGAAGTCCGCGCATGCGGTCGACCGCGAATTCCGCGTGCTGCGCGCGCTGTCGGGCACCGCGGTGCCGGTCGCGCGTCCGTATCACCTCTGCGAGGACCGCGACGTGATCGGCAGTATGTTCTATGTGATGAGCTACGAGGACGGCCGGATCTTCTGGGATCCCGCGCTGCCGGAACTGCCGAAGGCCGATCGCGCGGTGTGCTACGACGCGTTGCTGCAGACGATGGCCGCGTTGCACGACGTCGATGTCGATGCGGTGGGCCTCGCCGACTACGGCCGCCCCGGCAACTACTTCGAGCGCCAGATCGGCGTGTGGACGAAGCAGTATCGCGCGGCCGAAACCGAGCGCCTCGACGCGATGGAAACGCTGATCGACTGGCTGCCGAAGGCGTGCCCCGCCGACACGGGCCGGCCGACGCTCGTGCATGGCGATTTCCGGATCGACAACCTGATGTTCGCGCGCGACAGCTATCGCGTGCAGGCCGTGCTCGACTGGGAACTGTCGACGCTCGGCAACCCGCTCGCCGATCTCGCGTATCTCTGCATGTGCCTGCGGCTGCCGTCCGGCGGGCAGGTGCGCGGGCTCGCGGGCCAGGATCGCGCCGCACTCGGCGTGCCGGACGAAGCGGCGATCGTCGCGCGCTATTGCGAACTGCGCGGCATCGAGCCGATCCGCGACTGGCACTTCTATCTGGCCTTCAGTTTCTTCCGGCTCGCGTCGATCACGCAGGGCGTGAAGGCGCGCGCGCTGCAGGGCAACGCATCGAGCGAGCAGGCGCTGCGCGTCGGCGCGATGGCCGGGCGGCTCGCCGAACTCGCCGTCGGCGTGATCGACGCGCATCGCTGAAGCCGCCGGGCACGACACCACATCAATGGAGGAGCACAGCAACATGGCAACGAACCTGTTCGACCTGACGGGCAAGATCGCACTGGTGACGGGCGCGAGCCGCGGCATCGGCGAGGAAATCGCGAAACTGCTCGCGGAGCAGGGCGCGCACGTGATCGTGTCGAGCCGCAAGCTCGACGACTGCCAGGCCGTGGCCGACGCGATCGTCGCGGCAGGCGGCCGCGCCGAGGCGCTGGCCTGCCACGTCGGGCGGCTCGAGGACATCGCCGCGACGTTCGAGCATATCCGCGGCAAGCACGGCCGCCTCGACATCCTCGTGAACAACGCGGCCGCGAACCCGTATTTCGGGCACATCCTCGATACCGACCTCGCCGCGTACGAGAAGACGGTCGACGTGAACATCCGCGGCTACTTCTTCATGTCGGTCGAGGCCGGCAAGCTGATGAAGGCGCACGGCGGCGGCGCGATCGTCAACACGGCGTCGGTGAATGCGCTGCAGCCGGGCGACCGGCAGGGCATCTACTCGATCACGAAGGCCGCGGTCGTCAACATGACGAAGGCATTCGCGAAGGAATGCGGGCCGTTCGGCATCCGCGTGAACGCGTTGCTGCCGGGTCTCACGAAGACGAAGTTCGCGGGCGCGCTGTTCGCCGACAAGGACATCTACGAGACCTGGATGGGGAAGATCCCGCTGCGCCGCCATGCGGAGCCGCGCGAAATGGCCGGCACCGTGCTGTATCTCGTGTCGGACGCGGCGAGCTACACGAACGGCGAATGCATCGTCGTCGACGGCGGCCTGACGATCTGAGCGCGCGATGAAGATCGACAGCTACGCCGGACAGGCCGTGATGATTACCGGCGCCGCGAGCGGCTTCGGCGCGCTGCTCGCGAGCGAGCTGGCCGCGATGGGAGCGCGCGTCGCGCTCGGCGACCTGAACGGCGAAGCGCTCGAACGCGTGGCCGCGCCGCTGCGCGCGGCCGGCGCCGACGTGATCGTGCAGCGCTGCGACGTGCGCGTCGAGGCGGAGGTTGCCTCGCTGGTGCACGCGGCGGCCGAGCGTTTCGGCCGGCTCGACGTCGGCATCAACAACGCGGGCATCGCACCGCCGATGAAGGCGCTGATCGACACCGACGAAGCCGATCTCGACCTGAGTTTCGCGGTGAACGCGAAGGGCGTGTTCTTCGGGATGAAGCACCAGATCCGCCAGATGCTCGCGCAGCGCGAAGGCGTGATCCTGAACGTCGCGTCGATGGCGGGGCTCGGCGGCGCGCCGAAGCTGGCGGCCTACGCGGCGTCGAAGCATGCGGTGGTCGGGCTCACGAAGACGGCGGCGATCGAATACGCGCGTCACGGTATTCGCGTGAATGCGGTGTGCCCGTTCTACAGCACGACGCCGATGGTCACCGACAGCGATATCGGCGACCGGCAGGACTTCCTCGCGCAGGGCTCGCCGATGAAGCGGCTCGGTCGGCCCGAGGAGATCGTCGCGACGATGCTGACGCTGTGCGCGAAGGAAAACACTTATCTGACCGGGCAGGCCGTCGCCGTGGACGGCGGTGTCTCGGCCTTCTGACGGAACCGAACGAACGGAATCGAGGAGTCGATCATGGACTTTGGCTACACCCCGAAAGTGGAAGAACTGCGCAGCCGCGTGCGCGCATTCATGGACGCGCACATCGTGCCGCGCATCCGCCAGTGGAACGAGGAAGTGCATGCGGGCCAGTATCCCGTGTCGTTCATGGAGGAACTGAAGGAGCGCGCGAAGGCGGAAGGGCTGTGGAACCTGTTCCTGCCGCACCTGAAGGACGACGAGCCTGGCACGGGCCTGACGAATCTCGAATACGCACCGCTCGCCGAGATCATGGGGCGGGTGAGTTGGGCGTCGGAAGTGTTCAACTGCAACGCGCCGGACACCGGCAACATGGAACTGCTGCACATGTTCGCGTCGCCGGCGCAGCGCGAACAGTGGCTGAAGCCGCTGCTGCGCGGCGAGATCCGCTCGGCGTTCGCGATGACGGAGCCCGATGTGGCGTCGTCGGATGCGACGAACATCACGACGCGCATCGAGCGTGTGGGCGACGAGTACGTGATCAACGGCCGCAAGTGGTTCATCACGAACGCCGCGCATCCGAACTGCAAGATCTTCATCGTGATGGGCAAGACCGATCCCGAGGCCGAGTCGCACCAGCAGCAGAGCATGATCCTCGTGCCGCGCGACACGCCGGGCGTGACGATCGTGCGCAACATCGCGGTGGTCAATCACGTCGCGCCGGAAGGGCACTGCGAAATCACGTTCGACAACGTGCGCGTGCCGGCGAGCAACCTGCTCGGCGAGGAAGGCAGCGGCTTCGCGCTCGCGCAGGCACGCCTCGGGCCGGGCCGCATCCACCACTGCATGCGTTCGATCGGCGCGGCCGAGCTCGCGCTGGAGCTGATGGTCGACCGCGCGCAGTCGCGCATCGCGTTCGGCAAGCCGCTGAACCGGCACGGCACGGTCGGCGAATGGATCGCGCGTTCGCGCATCGAGATCGAGCAGGCGCGCCTGCTGGTGCTGAAGGCCGCGTGGATGATCGACAAGGTCGGCGCGAAGGCCGCCCGCAAGGAAATCGCGATGATCAAGGCGCTGGTGCCGACCGTGTACACGAACGTGTGCGACCGCGCGATGCAGGTGTTCGGTGCGGCGGGGTTGAGCCCCGATACGCCGCTCGCCGACCTCTGGACCTGGGGCCGCGCGCTGCGCTTCGCCGACGGCCCGGACGAGGTGCACCTGCAGGCGATCGCGCGGATGGAAATCAAGGACGGCGAGCCGGGTTCGACGGCCCCGTACCTGACGCCGCCGCCGCGCGCCTGAGCGTCGCGCCGCGATGCGCAGGGCCGTGGACGAACGGGAGGCGCACGCCGTAAGATGCCGGCAAGGAGATCCGGCGATGCGCCTTTCGAAGATTGACCTGAACCTGTTCGTCGTATTCGATGCGATCTACACCAAGCGCAACCTGACGCGGGCGGCCGAGGTGCTGAACCTCACGCAGCCGGCCGTCAGCAACGCGCTGGCGCGGCTGCGCAAGACCCTGAACGATCCGCTGTTCGTCAGCACGCCGGCCGGGATGATGCCCACGCCGCTGGCTGAGAACATCGTCGGCCGCGTGCGCGAGGCGATGCAACTGCTCGATTCGAGCGCGCACGAAGGCGACGTGTTCGATCCGGCATCGTCGACGCGCGTGTTCCGGATGAGCATGAGCGACCTGACCGAAGCGCTGCTGCTGCCCGCGCTCGGCGAACTGCTGCAGACGCATGCGCCCGGCATGCACGTGCGCAGCTACACGATGGACCGCCGCGAAGTGGCGACCGCGCTCGCGAACGGCTCCGTCGACCTCGCGATCGACGCACCGCTGATCGGCGACCCGCATCTGCACCAGGCGCTGCTCGTGCGCGACCGCTATGCGTGCATGATCCGTGACGGTCACCCGTTCAAGGGCGACACGCTCACCATGGACGACTACCTGTCGATGGGGCACATCCACGTGTCGAGCCGCCGCAAGGGCAGCGGGCACGTCGACGCGGAACTGACGCGCCTCGGCCTGCGCCGCACCATCCAGATGCGCGTGCAGCACTACATGGTCGCGCCGCTGATCGCGATGCGCGGCGATCTCGCATTGACGGCGCCGCTGCGGCTGCTGCAGCGCTATCCGGCGCGCATTCTCGAACTGCCGTTCGAGATGCCGGCCCTCGAATACTTCTGCTACTGGCATCGCAGCGCCGATCAGGATCAGGGCAGCCGGTGGCTGCGCGAGCAACTGATGACGCTGATGGGCGGGAGCGGCGAGGCGGTGTGACGGAGGCGGTTGCGCGTCACGTGCTGCTCGAATGGATCGAGCCGCAGCAGTTGCTCGACGGCACGCGCGTGCTGTATCAAACGCTCGTCGCGCTCGATCGTTCGCTCGCGGGCGCGGCGTAACGGCGGCCGGGCCGCTACACCGCCCGTTGCCCCTCTCTCGGCCCGTGCCCGGTCCACCGCTTGAACGCGCGCCGGAAGTTGTGCGCGTCGCTGAACCCGACTTCGTGCGCGACGTCCTCGATCGACAGCCGCGGGTTGCTCAGCAGCGTGAATGCGCGCTTGCGGCGGATCGTGTCGATCACCGTTTGATACGACGCGCCCTGATCGGCAAGCCGCCGCCGGAGGGTGCGCTCGCTCATGCACAGCTGCGCGGCGATCTCGGCGAGCGACGGCGCATGGCGCAGGTCGCGCCGCATGATCCGTTCGATCGATTCGAGAAACTCGGTACCTTCGGGTTCGGGCGGCAGCGCGTCCTGCAGGAATTCGAGCGCCTGGCGATGCGCGAGCGGATCGTGGGTCGCGATCGGGCGGTTGCCGAGTGCGGCGTCGCACGAGAACAGGTTCTGCTCCTGTTCGAACCGCACGGGGCACGGGAACACGCGCGCGTACTGCTCCGCATAGGCCGGCGGCGGGTAGCTGAGATCGATGACCTTCGGCTGGAACGCGGGGCCGACGAGCGAGCGCCCGATCTTCATGAAGCTGCCGAACGCTTCCTCGACGAGGAACGCCTCGATGTCCGGTTCGAGGAAGACGTTGGTCGCGCGGACCGACAGCGTGCGCGCATCCGAGACGACTTCGAAGCGCATCAGCGGCCCCGTGTGGCGCTGCAGCTCGATGCCGACCACGATCGCGTCCTTCAGCGTCGGGCTCGTCAGCATCGCATAGCCGACCAGGCCGATCGACGCGATCGTCTCGCTCGTGCCGAGTTCGAGGCCGAGCGCCCGCCCCGGCGCCATGTCGAGCGCGCGGCGGATCATCGTGCTCGCCTGGCGCAAGGAAATCCGGCACGACGGATTCGACAGGTCCGCGACGTCGAAGCCGAGCCCGAGGCACAGCCGCGTGGGGTCGATGCCCAGCTCCTTGCTTGTCTCCGCGAGGCACCGCAACAGATGGACCGGCAGATTCGCCGTCGTATAACGGTCGGGTTCGTCCATGGATGCTCCGTATTTTTTTCCATGGATTGTACTCGTCCCGCCCGGCCGGAGGCCTGGCGCCGCCCCGGCCACGATTGCCCACATCCCGCGCGGCCCCGCTTCAGAAGTAGTGCCGCAGGCCGACCGTCGCGCCGAGCTGCGTGGTGCTCGTGCTCGGTGCCTGCCCGTTGATGCCGACGAGCTGCGCGCCGATCAGCCCGCCGCGATAGATCGCGTAGTCGACCTCCGCATACAGCATGCTGCGCTTCGACAGGCTGTAGCCGGCAATCACCTGGAACTGGCGTGCGCGGCCGTCGAAGTCCGATGTATAGCCGGACTGCGTGGTCCACCATGCGTTGACGGCCGCCGTGAACGTCTGCGTGAAGCGGACCGTCAGCCCCGCGAGCGCCATCTTGCGGCGGCGGAACCCGCCGGGCACCGATGGATCGACCACCTGCGCGGGCGAGATGATGCCGAGCGCCGCGAGATCGGTGGGGCCGAACGGGCCGTTCTCGAACGACGTGAAGTCGTTGTCGCGCGCGTTCTCGATATAGCCGGCGTTGACGGTCGCGTTGCCCAGGGTGACCGAGCCGCCGCCGCCGTAGACGTCGAACTTGCCGTGCGTGACGTCGTCCCAGCTGCGCATGAACGATGCGCCGACCGTGAACGGGCCCTTGTCCGGCGCATACGCGACCGCCGCGCCGGTTTGGGCGCCGAGCACGCCGCCGCCCGCATGGCCGCCGGGCGAGTACTGCGCGAGCAGGTACAGGCTGCCGAGCTGCGCGCCGTACTGGATCATGTTGCTGGTGCGCGCGGCCGCGAGCATCGTCTGCTCGGGCTTGAACAGGTTGAAGTACGGATCCTGCGGGCCGGCCCACAGGTTCGAGCCGTAGGTCAGCGACACCATCTCGAACGGCACGTTGTACTGGCGGCCGAGCGTGAGCTGGCCGAGCGACGTCGACGTCAGCCCCACGTACGCGACCTGGAAGAAGTTCGGCGAGCCGGCCGGCACGATGCTGCCGCTGTTCGGGCCGAAGTGGCTCTCGACGTTGAACTGCGCGGACAGCCCGCCGCCGAGATCCTCCTGCCCCTTGAGGCCCCAGTAGCTTTCCGTCAGGCCGCCGCCGTCGGCCATCGAGATCCTGCGGCCCGTCGACACCGGCGAGCCGTCGGCGCCGTAGGACACGCCGTGCGTTTCGTAGCGGATGCCCGCATCGATCACGCCGTACAGCGTCACGTTGCCTTGCGCGTGCGCGCCGGTACCGGCCAGGACCAACATCGCGCAGCACGCGGCGCGAACGCTATCGTGACGATTCATTATTCTGGACTCCGCATCGACATGGGGAGACGGCTCGCACCGCCGGAAACGACTGTAGAAAGCCAAATTTGCGCGGGCCAAGGCCGCGGCGGCCAATCTCGTGGTGCGTCGCGGCCACCGCATGACGCAGTGCGCTCAGGGCGACGCGCGCGCCACCGCACCGGGCGCCGCGCGGCGCAGCGCGAGCCGCACGAACGGGGCGGCGGCCAGCACGGCCACGCACAGCACGTGGGCGACGCGCGTGCCGCCGAAGCGGCCGAGCAGCGCGCCCGACAGCGCGGTGCCGATGCCGGCTGCGAAGAACGTGACGACGAGCGTGCGCGCGACCAGCGAGCCGTCCGGGTCGACGTCGGACAGCATCCCCGTGAGGAACGGCACTATCACGAAGAACGCGCTGTTCAGCACGAACTGGCTCAGGAAGTACGCGCTGCCGCCGCGCGCGCTGAAGAACCATTCGATCGACGCGATCATCGCGAGCTGCGCGGCCCAGATCAGCGCGAGCCGGTGCGGGTGGCTGGCCGGATGCGACGGAATCGCCGCGCCGATGAAGCCGAGCAGCGACGACACCGACAGCAGCACGCCGATCGTCGTGGGCGACAGCCCGGCGCGCTCGCCGACGAAGCCGGCGATCGCCCATTGCGACGCCTGCACGCCATAGACGAGCGCGGTCACGACCCAGATCGCGATCACCGGCCGCCACGGCAGCGTGCCGGCGCGCACGTGGGTGTGCGCGGGCGCGCTCGCGAATGCGTCGATGCCGCGGATCGCGGGCGCCAGCGCGGCGACGACGGCCGCCAGCAGCGCGAACACCCAGTGGCCGAGCCAGCCGGCCGGCAACGCGGAGATCAGCACGAGGATGCCGCCGTTGATGACGCCCGCGAGCAGGTTGATCTGCCCCCACAGGCGGTCGGTCGACGCGCGCTGCGACACGCCGGATGCGACGACGACGAACAGCATCCCTTCGAACAGCCCCGTCATCCCGCGCGCGACTGCCGCGGACACGATCTCGGGCGCGACCGCGCTGAGCGCCTGCCCGGCGATCGTGCCGACCAGGCCGGCCAGCGTGAACGGCCGCGCGGCGCGCGCGATCCGGTGCGACAGCAGTGCGCAACTGATCGCGATGCCGAGGATCTCGGCGCTGACGAGCGCGGTCGCGGTGCCTTCGTCGAGCCTGAAGCGCGTCATCACGGCTGCGACGAGGAACGGCGACAGGATCAGGCCGTTGGTGGCCGCCGCGAACGCGAGCGCCAGGCGGACGACGGCGCCGGTCGACGGATCGGGACGCGCCTGCGCGGCCGCGTGCAGCGTGGCTGTGCTCATGATGCCTCCTGGTCGGATCGCGGCCGATCGTGTGCGACGCCGGCCGTTTCGTGCATCGGGTGTGTCGCTCGGCGGGCCGGTGTGGCGCGAGCGGAGGCGGATGCGGCCGCGCTTGCGCTTCGCGGCAGGCCGAACAGCGTGCGCAGGTACGGCGTCAGGAAGCGGCCGTGTGGGTCCATCCGTTCGCGCAATGCGAGGAAATCGTCCCAGTGCGGATAGCACGCCGCCAGCTCGGCGGCCTTCATCGCATGCACCTTGCCCCAGTGCGGCCGCCCGCCGTGATTGCGGCAGATCGCCTGCACGCCCGAGAAGTACGCGTCGAACGGCATCCCGCGATACTGGTGCACCGAGATGCGCACGCTGTCGCGCCCGTAGTCGGGGCTCAGCCAGATGTCGTCACCGAGCACCCAGCGGTATTCGATCGGGAACATCAGCGGGAAGCTGCGGCGCGCGATGAACGCGCGGATTTCGCGCAGCGCGTCGGCGCCGCGTTCGGCCGGCACCGACCATTCCATTTCGTTGAAGCGCACGCGGCGCACCGTCGACAGCATCGCGTAGCTCGCATCCACGTGCCGGCCGGCCGACACGGTCGATGCGCACAGCCGGCTCAGCGCCGGGCATAGCGACGGCACGCGTTTGCCGAGCCCGCACAGCGCGCCGAACACCGTGTTCTCGAGGAACGATTCGGATGCGCGGCGCGTCCAGTGCACCGAGTCGGCCGGCTCGTCGGTGATGTCCCATGCCTTGGTCAGCACGCTGTCCGTATGCGGGAACCAGTAGAACTCGAACGAGCGATGCTTCGCGATCAGCGCGTCCGCTTGCGCGAGGCAGTCGTCGAGCCGCATGCCGCCGCGCTCGAGGCGCAGCTTGAACGCGGGCACGAGGCGCAGGCCGATCTCGGTCAGCACGCCGAGCGCGCCGAGCCCGATCCGGCCGCCGGCGAACAGGTCGGGGTGCGTATCGGCGCTCGCACGGATCTCGCTGCCGTCCGCGCACATGAAGGTCAGGCTGTCGATCTGCGTCGACAGGTTGCCGAGCGTGATGCCGGTGCCGTGCGTGCCGGTGCTGGTCGCGCCGGCGATCGACTGCACGTTGATGTCGCCGAGGTTCTCCATCGCGAGGCCGTGCGCGGCGAGCGCCGGGCCCAACGCCCACAGCCGCGTGCCGGCATGCACGCGCGCGACGCGCCGGTCGCGGTCGACGTCGATCACGCCCTGCATCGCGTCGAGCGACAGGATCACGTCGTCGGTCTGCACGAGCGGCGAGAACGAATGACCGGCGCCGGCCGCGCGCACGGTGGCGCCGGCGGCCGCCGCGTCGCGCAGCAGCGCCGCGAGCCCGGCGCGCGACGCAGGCGTCGACACGGTTGCATCAGGACTGCAGACATATCCCGACCAGTTGCGCCACATGGCATTGTCTCCGTGGTTGTCGCTTGAATGGGGTGAACGGGTTGACCGGTTGGAACGACGCGCAGCGCGCCCGCTAGAAAAAGCTCTTGCCTTCGCCGCGATAGGTGGGCGCCTCGCCGACCACACGGCCGCCGCGGATCAGCAGCAGCGTGTTGAAGCGCTCGCACAGTTCGCCGGCCTTCGCGTGGCGGAACAGGATCGGGTCGCCGATCGCCGGTGCGACGCCGCGCGGCACGCGCACGGGCGTCTGCACCTCGCCCGCGCCTTCGTTGTCGATCAGCGTGCAGCCGGCCGGCAGCCACGGTCGCGGCAGGCGGCTCTTGCCGGCCGGGCCCGAAGCGATATAGCCGCCGCCCGAACAGGTCACGATGCCCGGCCGCGGAATCCGCACGACCGGCAGCGCGAAGCCGGCGGCCGGCTGCGCATGAAACGCCGCGTAGTGATCGAACAGCGCCGGCGCGTAGAGGCCGGAGCCGGCCGCGAGTTCGGTGACCGATGCGTCGCCGAGCGTGCTTTCGAAGCTGCCGGTGCCGCCGCCGTTCACGAAGCGCAATGGGCGGCCCGCCGCCGCGAGCGCCTGCACGGCCGCCTGGCGGCGCGCGTTGATCTCGCGCGCCGAGCGGCGCTTCAGGTGGCGCACCAGCGCGTTGCGCGCGCCGTTGCCCGGCGCCGTGTCGGCCACGCCGGCGATCTGTCCTTCGTAGCCCATCAGCCCGTCGAGCCGCACGTGCTGCCGCTCGCCGATGCGGTTCGCGAGCGCGAGTACGCCGGCCACGTCGCGCACCGGCGAGCGGTACATGCCGAAGTACAGGCCCGGATACGCGGACGACATGTCGAGATCGATCGCGAGCGGGATCGTCACGCGTTCCTCGTGTGCGATGCGGTCGATCGCATCGACCTGGGCATCGGCGTCGACCATCAGCGTGATCGAGCGGCCGCGCCTGAGCTGCGTGGCCACCGCGCGCAGGTCGTCGGGCTCGACGGTCGGATACGCGACGACGATGTCGTCGAAGCCGCCGTCCGCGAGCCACGCGGCTTCCGCGGCCGAGTAGCACAGCAGCCCCTGCATGAACGGGCCGGCGGCGAGCACCGCGCCGATCAGTTCGCGCGAGCGCACCGACTTCGTCGCGAGCCGGATCGGCAGGCCGCGTGCGCGGCGCTTCAGGTCGGCGAGGTTCGCGTCGAGGCAGTCGAGGTCGACGAATGCGGCGGGTAGCCGGCGGCCCGCGAGCGCGTCGCGATAGGTCGGATAGTCGTGGACGGCGGCGGGCGCGCGATGCGGAAGGTCTGCACGGCTCATGGAACGGGCTCGGCTGGGTGGGGTGTGCGTCGCGCCGACCGTTCGGCGCGTGTCGGAAACCAGCATAGGGCGCGCCAGAATCACGACCAAGCGCTCAGCGGGTCGTTCGACGGGTCTTTTCCGGCCATTCGTATCGGCCGCGCCGACGCATGGCCCGCGTGCCGCGCGCGGCTGGATCGCCGCTTGCTTGGCGTCGCGGCATACATCGCGCGTGTTGGCCCGAACCGCCGCCGGGCGGGCGTGGCGCGCGACCTTGGGCGCCTGGCCGTGCGACAACGAAATGCGTTTCAAACGTCTTGCCGGACGTGGCCAACGCGACCGGGTTTAGTGCCTGCGTTCTAGCGCCGCTTTTGACTGCGTGCCGGATTCGACCTAGAACCTACTCGCGGATGCACCGGCGAAGAACGGCATGACGTGACGAGGAGGCGACGTGAAGAATAACAGGGCACTCTGGCGGCGCACGGGCGCGATCGCGGCGATCGGCGTGGCCGTCGTTGCAGTCTGGCGATATGAAGCGACGACACCGGCGCAAGCCGCGTCATCCGGCACACCGGCTGCGACGGCGAGCGTGGTGCCAGGCGTGGCCGAATCGTTCGGCACCGGCGCGGCGACGCGCGGCCCCGAGGAACGGCGGCTCGACGTCGATGCCCTGCGTCGCAGCCTGGCAGGGCGGCCCGATGCGGATACCGAAGTGAAGCGCATCGTCGCATTCGCACGCTTTCGCGACGAGGTCGCCGCGTACGGCGATCGCCGCAACAGCATGCCGCAAGCGGAGCGCGCCGCACTCGCGCGCCGGATTCTCGACGAACTGCCCGACCATGTCGCGCGCAACGAGATCGTGCCCGTGCAGGCCGAAGCGCTGAGCGCGGCGCTGCTCACCGATACCGAAGCCGACCCCGCGACACGCAGCGCGGCGATCCGGTCGATGCGTGCGCAATGGGACGCCTATGCGCAGCAGACGCTCGGCCCGTCGCCGGCGCAGGACCCGCGCTATCTCTCGTACGAACAGCAGAGCCGCGACGTCGTCCGGCAGGTTCAGGCGAGCATTCCCGATCCCGACCAGCAGCAAGCCGTCATCGCGCAGCGCCTGCAGGCGCTGCGTGTCCAGCTGTTCGACGGCGCTTCACCGTCCGGCGTGCACTGAGCGCCGAATCCGCGACGCCGGGACGGCGCCCGGCGGCCGCGTCATGTCCATCGACAAGGAGGGGAGATGTCCACAGCACGATGCCTGCTGCGCGCGGCCGTTGCCACGCTGCTCGGTTGCGCGGCACTGAACGGCCACGCGGCCGATACGACGATGCCGGATCCGTCGATTCCCTATTATTCGTGGTACGAAGTGACGTTGCCCGAGAGCACCGGTGCATCGTGCGGCAACGGCACGCCGATGCGCTTCTACGTCAACCGTGCGCAGTCGGACAACCTGCTATACATGATGGAGCCGGGCGGCGCCTGCTGGGACTACGGCACCTGCACGCAGACATCGACCGGCGCCGAGGCCGGCCTCGGCGGTTTCAACCCGGACGGCATCCCGCACAACTACATGAACGGCACGGCGAACGAGAGCCTGCTGTCGTCGTTCCTGTCGCCGCTGCTCACGCGGATGGATCTCGCGCACATTCTCGTCGGCGAACCGAAGGTCGAGACGCAGCAGTGGACACAGGTTTTCGTGCCCTATTGCACCGGAGATATCCACATGGGCAGCGCGGTGCGCAACTACACGTCGCCGAGCGGCGACTGGCGGCTGCAGCACTACAGCGGGCTGAAGAACATCCAGGCCGTCGCGCAGTGGCTGACGTCGCACGGCTTCGGCAAGCCGAACCGGCTGCTCGTGTACGGGATGAGCGCGGGCGGCTACGGCACGCTCGCGAACTACGCGACGCTGCGCAACACGCTGCAGCCGCAGGCGCATAGTTCGCTGCTCGACGACGCCGGCACGGTGTTCAACACGCCGTTCGATGCGGACGCGGCCACGCATCCGTCGGTCGGCCTGTACGACCGGGTGCGCACCGAGTGGGGGATGACGGGCCCCGACGGGATGATCACCGTGAACAGCCGACTGACCCGCCATTTCGATCCGGGCAACATGGGGAGCGCGTATGCGGCGCTGTCGGCGACATTCCCGCACGACCGCTTCGGCTTCTCGAGCTACCAGCGCGACAAGATCATCGCCGCGTATCACTATCGCGCGTTCGTGCCGGCCGTGATCGCGGCGCCCGACGACGCGACGAAGGATGCGCTGTCGCTCGCGATGTTCGACCAGGAGCTGGACGGGCTGAAGCAGACGCTGAACCCGCTGCCGAACTTCGGCTACTTCATGCCGTGGGCGCGCAACGATTTCATCGACAACCATCAGGTGACGGCGGTCAGCTTTACCGGGTCGGGGATCCACGAGAACGGCATCGACGCGGATATCGGTACGTTCGTCGACAACCTGCTGAACCAGCAGGACCCGGCCGATACGCCGGTGATGAAGGCGTTCCGCACGCAGCAGTGGTCGGACTTCACGTTCTCGACGTTTCTTGCGTGGATCGACAGCATCTTCAACCTGACCGGCGAAGCGGGGCCGATCTCGGGGCACCGGGCGTGATGCGGGGCGCGTGAGCAAGTGACGGCGGCACCGCGTGCCGCCGTTCCGTTCGGCCGGATGCGCGTGCGCGCTCAGAACGGCTCGTCGTCGAACCGGGACGAAGCGGGCCGGCGCTTCATGTCCTTCAGCCAGTCCCGGACCTTTTCCGGGTCGTCGAATGCGTGCAGCGCCACGGTCAGGTCGTGGTTGCTGCGCTGCATGCCGGCGATGTCGCGCGTGAGCATGCGCATCACGGTGTCGGGCGCGACCTTGACCGACGACGCGATCCCGTAAGTCCGCCGGAAGCCGGTTTCGACGTGCTGGATCTCCTGATCCAGCTCGCGGAGCTGTTCCTCGAGAATGCCGTTGTAGCGTGTCAGCCGGTCTTCGCTCAGGCCGTCGATCGCGCGCCGGTCGATCTGTTCGATTTCCAGCTGCAGCTCCAGCAGTTGCAGGAGATTGCCCTTCGCATACGCGTGGTTGACCCGCTGCATCAGCACGGTCTTGCGCGCCTGCGCTTGCGGATCGGTTTCGCGATCGGGATGGAGCGCGCTCGCGAGCTTGCGATAGACCTCGCGGATCGACTTGCTCGATTCGGCCTGCTCGGCTTCGCGCTTCGCCACCGCGGCCGATTGCCGGGGCGCTTTCTTGCGTTTCGCGCGCTGCGCCTCGCGGGCCTCGTGGGCGGCCATGTCACGCCTGAACTGCTCGTCGAGTTCGGCCTGCATGCGCTCGGCGAGTTCGTCGGGCGATAGCGTGTCGAGATCGTCTGCCGGTGCAACGCCGGGCATCGGCTCCGGTTCCGGCTCCGGCTTCGCCGGTGCGCGGTCGACCGGTGCGGTGGCGTCGTCGCCGGATGCGCAGTGTCGGTTGTGGATGATTTTCACCTGCGCGTCGTCGCTGACGTCGAGCAGGTCGCGCGCCATGCCGGCGATCAGTTCGGAAAGGGTGCGTTGCTCGGCCTTGCTCAATCCTTTTTGCAGGAATGCGTCGTCGAGCAGATTGAGCAAGCGGATCCGCAATGCGGTCGATGCCTGCTCGAGCGGCAGCAGGCCGTCGACGAATTTCTTCTGGAAGGCCGGCATGACGGCTTCCCACGCGCCGAGACGCTCGCGCCGCTGCTCGATTTGCTTGACGAGCGTATTGAACGTTTTCTGGGCGTTCGACAGGCTGGCTGTCTGATGGCCGGGTGCGATGACGACCGCGGCACCGCGACGTGCGGTCATGTTGAATGTCCTCCGGCCGCGGCGGGAGGCGCAGCAGGCCGGTATTTTAGCCGGATGGGCTGCGGGAGGCACGTCAGGGCGTGTTTCCCCGACGCGACCGGCGGCGCGTTACTGCTTCACCGCTTCGACGGCCGGCACGCCCGACTCCGTGACGGGTACGCCGTTCGACCCATAGGCCGTATCGGCATGCTTGCGTTCGGCGAGGCGCTTGGCGGCCAGGCGCTCCTGCGCGGCGACGATGTCGCCCGGATAGTTCTCGCCATCGGCGGCGATCGGGTCGTAGCCGACCGATTCGAGGTCGAACAGCTCCTGGCGCACCTGGGCGCGCGTGAGCGTCGAGTGCGACGACTGCGCGTACGACACGGCCGGTGCGGCGAGGAGAACGGCGGCGGTAGCGGCGATGGTGACGATGATGGATTTCACGATTTCCTCAGACGGTTTCGTTACGGTCCTGCACGCATTCGCTTGGCTGAACCGACGAGACGAGTTTAGGAACCCGGACCGCCCGGATAAATGGAGAATCCGTGACTGCAGTGTTTCAGGATGAGCAAGAGTGGGCAGCGCGGTGCCGTGGCATCAGTCGCCAAACAACTGCCCCTGCCCGGAGATCACGCGTTCGAAATCGTCGCGCAGGAACGGCAGGATCGCGTCCGCGACGGGCTGCAGCTGGCGGCTCAGGTAGAACGCGTAGTCGATCGGCGAGCGGATGGTTTCGAGCGGCTCGGGGCCGGCCGTCGTCATCACGTAGCTGATCCAGCCGCCGCGCTGATACTGCAGCGGCCGGCCCTGTGCCTGGTTGAACTCGTCGGCGATCCGCGCCGCGCGCACGTGCGGCGGCACGTTGCGCTCGTATTCGCGCAGCGGCCGGCGCACGCGCTTGCGGTAGACGAGCTGGTCGTCGAATTCGCCGGCCAGCGTGCGCCGCACGGTGTCGCGGATGAAATCCTGGTACGGCTCGCGGCTGAACACGCGCCGGTACAACTCGCGCTGGAACTGCTGCGCGAGCGGCGTCCAGTCGGTGCGCACCGTTTCGAGCCCCTTGAAGACGAGGTCCTCCCCGCCGCCGGCCGCTGCCGCGAGACCTGCGTAGCGCTTCTTGCTGCCTTCCTCCGCGCCGCGCACGGTCGGCATCAGGAAGCGGCGATAGTGCCGCTCGTATTGCAGCTCCAGCGCGCTCTCGAGCCCGAAGTGGTCGCGCAGGTGCGCCTGCCACCAGCGGTTCACGTGCTCGACGAGCGCGCGGCCCTTGGCGCCGGCTGCGTCGTCGTCGTGCGCGCGGCCGAGCCACACGAACGTCGAATCGGTATCGCCATAGATCACTTCGTAGCCCTGCGCTTCGATCAGCTCGCGCGTGCGGTGCATGATCTCGTGCCCGCGCATCGTGATCGACGACGCGAGGCGCGGGTCGAAGAAGCGGCAGCCCGTCGAGCCGAGCACGCCGTAGAACGAGTTCATGATGATCTTCAGCGCCTGCGACAGCGGTGCGTTGCGCTGCCGTTTCGCGTCGTCGCGGCCTTCCCACACGCGGCGCACGATATCGGGCAGGCAGTGCGCGGTACGCGAGAAGCGCGCGCCGAGAAAGCCGGGCACCGATGCGTCGTCGCCGGGGTTCGCGAGCCCTTCGATCAGCCCGACCGGATCGATCAGGAACGTGCGGATGATCGACGGATAGAGGCTCTTGTAGTCGAACACGAGCACCGAGTCGTACAGCCCGGGGCGCGAATCCATCACGAAGCCGCCGGGGCTGTTCTGCCCTGTCACGTCGCCGAGGTTCGGCGCGACGTAGCCGAGCCGGTGCATGCGCGGCAGGTACAGGTGCGTGAAGGCCGCGACCGACCCGCCGGTGCGGTCGGCCGCGAGGCCCGTCACGCTCGCGCGTTCGAGCGCGAAGGACAGCAGGTCCGCCTTGTCGAAGATGCGCGTGACGAGCTCGCAGTCCTTCAGGTTGTAGCGCGCGAGCGCCGGCTTGTCGTGATCGAAGCGGCGCTGGATCTCGTCCATCCGCTGGTACGGGTTGTCGATCGACTTGCCTTCGCCGAGCAGGGCCTGCGACACGTATTCGAGGCTGAACGACGGGAACGTCCACGTCGCGGATTTCAGCATGTCGATGCCGTCGAGGATCAGCCGGCCGGCCGCGCCCGCGAAGAAGTGGTCGGGCTGCTGGCCGTGCGCGCGCCAGTCGAGCACGCTGCCGCCGCGCCCGAGCTTCAGCGGTACGCCGTATTGCTCCGCATGGGCGTGCAGGATGCGCAGGTCGAACTGCACGAGGTTCCAGCCGATCACCGCGTCGGGATCGTGTTCGTCGAACCATTCGTTGAGCCGCGCGAGCATCGCGGGCCGGCTGTCGCAGTAGTCGAGGCGGAAATCGATCGCGCCCGCTTCGTCGCTGTCGCCCCCGTTCGGCGGGCCGAGCATGTAGACCTGTCGTTGCCCGCAGCCTTCGAGCGCGATCGAATACAGCTCGCCGTGCACGCTGGTTTCGATGTCGAGCGATACGCAGCGCAGCGCCGGGCGATAGCCGCTCGCGGCTTTCAGTTCGGCGCCGGTCAGCGTGCCGTCGCGGCCGGGCTGGCCGCGAAACTGCACGCATGCCGTGATGAAACGCTCCATCGCGTAGCGGTCGGGCGGCTGCACGTCGGCTTCGTAGACGTCGACGCCGGCTGCCGCGAGGCGCTTCTGCAGCCCGGACAGGTGGCGATAACGCTTGCAATAGAGGCCGACGACCGGCCGCCGCCGGAAGTCGCGCAGCGCGAGCGGGCGCAACTCGGCCTCACGCTCGCCGGCCAGCGCGCGTTCGGCGAGCGTCTGCTGTTCAGCCGGAATGAACGCGACGGCTTCCTGCGGGCGCAACCGCACGCGGCGCGGACCCTGTCCGGTTGCCAGCCAGAACTCGATCTCGATGCCGGACGCGGTGTCCCGCCAGTGGCGGGTGAGGATGAAACCCTGCTCGAACTCCGTCAAAACGCTTGCTCGTCGTGGATGCCCAGGCGGCGGATTTTAGCGCTTGAATGGAGGTCGTGCCGGCGGCGGCGTGCGTGGCAACAGGTGGCAGGAAGCCATCGGGCGAGGCACGATCGTGTGTGGGCCGGCCGGCGCCCCGATTTCTCGAAGCGCTTGACGGCAGGTCCGACCGTTCGCGGGCAGGCGAATGAGGATGCCGTTTCGCATCTGACCCAGGCCGTGCCGACGAAAAGATGAATCGACCGCCGGGCGATATCCACGCCGTGCAATGGACGCGAGGACATGGCGATGACGGTTGAAACGGAAGGTCAGGCGCGCGACGGCAAGAAGGGGATTACTCGCGCCGCAGCGTCTCGAGCAGGGTGGGCGACGGCTGCCGGCAGCCGCCAGGGTTTTTCGACTGTAGCCCGGGCATCATGCCGGCAACAAAGTCGATGAACGCCCTGACCTTGGCCGGAACGTGGTTCCGGCTGGGATAGTAGACGTAAAGGGGGAACGTCTCGTCGCGCCAGTCCGTCAGAACCGGCTCCAGCGTGCCCGCACGCAGGTGCGTGTCGATCCCGAGGTCGATCACCTGGGCGATCCCGTAGCCGGCAACGCAGGCGCCGATTTTGGTGCCCGCGTCCGTGAGCGTCAGGTTCCCGCTGACGGCCACCTTCACTTTCTCGTTGCCACGCCAGAACTCCCATTCGAAGGGTCTGCCGGTAGCCGGGTCGATGGCCAGGATGCATTCATGGCCATCATCGACAAGATCCTGCGGCGACCTCGGCCGACCGCGTTGCTCCAGGTACGACGGCGCGGCTACAGTCAGGACCCGCGGACTGTATAGCCGGCGGCAAACCAGGGTTGAAACGGTTGGCGGTCCGAACCGGATGGCGAGATCGAATCCGTCGCTTACCAGGTCCGAGAGGTCGTTCCGGGTCTCCAGCTTCAGTTGAAGGGCAGGGTGGGCCTTCATGAACTGGGCCAGCTCCGGCGCCAGCACAAGGCGGGCGAACACGGCATCGCACGCCACGCGGAGCGTACCGTTGACGATCGAGGTCTGGTCCGAGGCGCTGACGGTCGCCTCTTCGATTCCCTGGAGCAACGGCAGCACCTTCGACAGCAGCGCATGGCCGGCGTCCGTCACTTCGACGTGCCGGCTGGTGCGATGCACGAGCTTCGCGCGCAGACGGTCCTCCAGTCGCTGGATAGCGCGACTGACCGCCGGCTGCGTCTTGCCCAGACGAGATGCCGCACGGCCGAAGCTCCCGGATTCGGCCAGGGCTGCGAGGACGAGCAAGCCGCTGACGAGTCCCCCATCGAGGTCTTCCATGATCCATGTGTTCCTGTAATGGCAGCGATAACCGGGTCGCCGTAGCCGAGGGTGGGGAGGATCGCTCACTATACGAGCCGTTCACTACCGAGGAAAGCCAGCCATGACCCAGACCCATGCCGTAGCCGCCTTGATCGAGGACTACTTCAATTTGGCTTATGAGCCGAAGAGCCGTGACTTCGACAAGGTCTTTCACCCGAGTTGCCTGATTCAGTGGCTGGATGAAGGCCAGTTGCGCATCCTGTCGTCGCAGGAGTATGCGGCGCTCATCAACGGGAGGCCGAGTCCGCGATCGACAGGCGCGCCGAGAGATGAAGCGATCCTCTCGATGGAGAATATCTCGGACGGCCTTTCAACGGCGACGGTGCGGGTGCGGATCGGAAACCGGCTGTTCAACGATCACTTCGTCATGCATAAGGTGGCGGGCAACTGGTTGATCGCAACCAAGGCGTCCGCCTTGGTGCGTACGTTCGACTGACGCGCCGCACGGCGGATGCGGATGACAGCCCGGATGCATGAGCGCGCGACAGCATGCACGTCAGCACCGGCGAACAAACTACCCCGGGAAACGCAGCGATTCCCCGGGTTTTGCGTACGCGATCGAACATTGAATGACTTGAAGCGGGTGCCGGGGACCGGACTCGAACCGGCACCCCTCAAACACGCCCGTCGTGCTCGATCGTTCCATCATGCCCCGTCGGTGATGTCACCCTGGCAAAGAGCCGCGTGCGCGTCGATGAGCAGCCGTCGGTACGGATGTGTCGGCGACGCCGCCCCTACAGCGGCGCCCACGCGAAATCCTGCTTCAAATGCGCCAGCCGCTGCGGCCGCTGATACAGATAGCCCTGCGCATAGTGAATCCCGACCGCGTGCAGCGCGCGATGCTGCACTTCGGTCTCCACCCCCTCCGCGATGATCTTCAGGTCGTAGTGATGCGCAACGGATGCGATCCCTTCGATCAACCTCGCGCTGCCGCCGTTCAGTTGCGAGACGAACTGGCGATCGATCTTCACGTAGTCGAAGGGAAAGCGCGACAGCATGTCGAGATTGCTGTGATGCGTGCCGAAATCGTCGATCGCGAACTTCGCGCCTTTTGCTCTCAGCGCGTGGAAGATCGCGGTGGTCCGCGCGTTCTTCTCGAGCAGGATGCGCTCGGTGACTTCGAGCACCAGCGTAAAGCCGGGCGGCAGCGCGCGAATCGCCTCCTCGACGACGGACACGAACCGCGTGCGCTCGAGATCCTTCGGCGCGATGTTGACGGCGATGCGCAGCGGCGCGGACGGCGTCAGCGCGGACAGTTCCGACACGGCTGTCCGCAGCACGAATTCGGTCACTTTCGGCAGCACCGCGCTCGATTCGATCTGCGGGATGAACACGGCCGGGCTGATGGCCCCCCACTTGGGATGCTGCCAGCGCAGCAGCGCCTCGACGCCGACGGTCCTGCGCGTCTCGACATCGACGATCGGCTGGTACACGACATGGAGCTCGTCGCGCCTGAGTGCGTTGCGCACGGCCTTCAGCAGCAGCCGGCGCGGCGCCATCGCCAGCAGGTAGGCCGCCATCACGAGGCCATCCGCCAGCAGCACGATCGTGATGCCGATCAGCCGATAGTGTTGCCGGACCTGCGACGTATAGTGTGCGGATGCGGCAACCTGCACCGTGAACGGCCAGCGGAGCGACACGATCGTGCTGCCGCCCGCGGGTTCCGCGGCCGATTCCGGCGAAAACTTCCCGTGCTGATCGAGATGGCCCGCACCCGCGATCGACAGCGTCGCGGTTTCCGTCCCGTAGCGGGCGCCGTGCGCGAGCGCGTCGGCCACGTAGTCGCCTTCGATCAGGTAGAGCACCCCCGCACCGGGCGCGGTGGCGTAGAACACGGGCAGCACCGGAATGCCCTGCTGGAACGGCGTCTGGCGCAATAACGTGACGCGCGTCGATCCCGGTTCCGGCTCGTGTATGTACGCGTCGAGCGGCAAGTCGATCGCCCCCAGCGCCGATGAGCACATGACGCGACTGTCGTGCACCAGCGCAACGGCGCGCAGGTAGCGCAGGCGCGTGCCTATCTCGGCGAGCGTCCGGAATACTGCCGGGCATGGCCGTCCGACGAGCGCGGTCAGCTCGTCCACATGGCGCAGGCGCGCACCGTCGAGGATGCGGTCCACCGACGCCACGATGTCGTTCGCGATGACGCGTTCATGCTCGGTGACGGCATCGCGCGCATAGCGGTCGGCAAGCGCGATTGCGCATGCCGGCACGAGCACGCAAACGATTACGGCGACGAAAAAGGCGACCCGCGGCCACGCACCGCTGTGCTGGAAAACTGCCTTCGAGCCTGGCGTTAACGCCGACATTCCCGCGGTCGCCTTCGGTGTTGTGTGTAGGGAGAGGCAAGTCGAGCCGGTCGACACGCGAACTCGGCCATTCATTTCGGAGGCTTGCGTCCATGAACATGTGCATATGGCGCACGTATATAGACGTAGCACACCGAAAAAACCCCGGCCGCATGGTCTTGCGGCCGGGACGAAAAGACACCGTCTCTTGGCACGAGGATGGTGCGCGGCAAGTATAAGATGCGATGAGGGATTACGAAATATTGTTATTCAACAATTAGTGTATTTTTGTGATTGTGTCTCGACACGAAACACTCTTTCGGGATGCTGTCTTTGTCGACCTGCCGGCGGCCTGCGATCGGTCGCCGCGCGATACGGTCGCGCGGCTCGCCCGAACTTCGGGATGGAAGATGCCGTGCCCACGGTCATCGTGACCGATGGTGCAGCCGCAGCCGACGGCGGTTCGCTGTGGATCCGGATCGACGTGAACGGGCAGGCCGGCAACCTCCTGCCCGATCGCGCGCTCGCTTCGCGCGGTACGCCGCGCTACAACGCCATCAGCGGTGATCATGCGCCGTTTTAGAAAGGTGATCGAAAGAAATGGCTTGCGCTGCTGCGCAGCATTGCCGCCCCCGCGATGTGGGCCGGCAGGGTCGGCACGTTCATGCAGGGGCTGCAAGCGTCTGAAGGTGCGTGAACGATACAGTGCCGGCGCGTCGCACGAGCCGCGATTCAGAAATCGTTGCGCATCTTGCGGAGCAGATCACCGCCCGACTGATGCGTGTCCACTGCGGTGAGCACGTCGGTCAGGAACCACGGCAGGTTCAGTTGCGTATTGGCGTCGCCGACGCATACGCGGATTGGCGGCGCCTTCGACGGCGAGCGGGTGTCGCGCGTGGCGTCGCGGGACGGGACGCAGTTTTTCGCGTGCGCTTGGACGGGCGCCGGCTCGGCGCTGCCGGATGCTGCATCGGCGGCGGCCGGCAAGCTGACGGCGGCCAGCAGGGTCAGGACAGCGGCAGTGGCAACGTGTTTCATGGGATTCTCCGGCGATGCTCGTTCGACCGCGCGGGCGGACGCGAGTTCGTCGGCGGCGCGCTGGTGCGTCGCGCTCAGCCGCGCGCGACTTTCGCTGCCCGCGCAGGTTGCCGGCTGCGCCACTGCTGCGGCGATTCGCCGGTCCAGCGCCGAAAAGCACGCGTAAACGCGCTGTGTTCCGAATAGCCGAGCAGCCAGGCGACTTCCGCGAGCGTCAGCCGGGGATCGTTCAGATGGTCGATCGCGAGCCGCCGCCGCGTGTCCTCGCGCAGTATCCGGAAGTTGAGCCCGAGTTCGGCAAGGCGTCGATGCAGCGTGCGCGATGACACATGCAGGTCCGACGCGATCTGTTCGATGCTTGCTTCGCCCTGCGTCAGCAGGCGCGCGACGGCTTCGCGCACCGACTGTTCGAGATCGTCCGTCTGCCGCAGCTCGGCAAGCAGCGCGCTCGCCTGGCGTTCCATCATCTGCAGCAGCGCGTCATCCGGCTGGCGCAGCGGCTGCGTGAGCAGGTGCAGCGGGAACGCGAGGCGGTTCACCGGCTGGCCGAACCGCACCGGGCAGCCGAAATAGTCGACGTACGGCCGTTCGTCGGCGGGTGGCGGGTGCACGAAGCAGACCTCGTCGGGCCCGTGACGCGTGCCGGTGATGTTGCGCGCGAACTGGACGATGGCCGTCAGCGCGACTTCGTCGACGAGCGGGCCGAGCGGCTCGGGCGCGTCGTGCCATTCGATCTCGACCGATGTCTGCCCGACTCGCACTTCCATGCGCGCGACGTTTGCGATCAGGTGTTCGTATTGCTGCCAGCGTGCGAGTGCGGCGCCGGCATCGCGACAGGCATGCAATGCGTAGCCGAGCGCACCGAGATGGGCGGGCGTGATTCGCTGGCCGACGTGCAGGCCGAGCAGCGGATCGTCGAGCGCACGGACTGCACGTTCGAGCAGGCGCCGCCAGTGGGCGCTCGCGTACAGCGTGAGCCCGCGATCGTCGTCGGGTGGCCGCGCCTCGCCGAGCACGCGCGCGGCATCCTTGCCCTGCTCGGACAGATAGTCGAACAGCAGCCGCACGTAGGTGCTCGAGTAGTAGATGCGCTGCGTCGATAGCGGGGAGGCGGCGGGCATGGCGGAAAGTGTCAAGTAATCGTCGGCAAGTGTCAACGCGGGTCGACCCGTGCGCGACCATACTGCCGGTCAGTTCCTGATCGAGGCCGTGACCATGCCGACCGAATTGATGACGTGGCTCCATGCGTTCCTGGGTAACGACGTGGACTGGAAGCAGGTGCTGCTGATCGGCATGACGCCGGTCTTCCTGATCGCGTTCGCGATCGAATACGCGGTGATGACCGGGCGCGGCCGCCGCGCGCCGTTTCGCTGGAAGGAGATCGTCGCGAACCTGTCGCTCGGCGCCGGCTATCAGGTGGCCGAGACCGTGATGGGGCTCCTGTTCACGGGCGCGATCTTCGCGTGGGTCTACCGGCACCGGCTGTTCGACGTGCCGGTGAACGGCTACACGATCGTGCCGATCTTCGTCGTCGTGGAGTGCTGCTACTACTGGTTTCATCGCACGTCGCACCGCGTGCGCTGGTTCTGGGCCGCGCACGTGCCGCATCACAGCGGCGAAGTGATGAACTTCACGACGGCGATGCGGCAGTCGCTGCTGAATGCGTTCGTCGGCGTGTTCGTGTTCTACCTGCCGCCGGTGTGGCTCGGCATCCCGCCCGCGGTCGTGCTGTTCCTGCTCGCGGTCGATCTCGCGTACCAGTACTTCGTGCATACCGAAGCGATCGGGCGGCTGCCGCGCTGGTTCGAGTACGTGTTCGATACGCCGTCGAACCATCGCGCGCATCACGGCCGCAATCCGCATTACATCGACAGGAACTATGGCGGCGTGCTGATCATCTTCGATCGCCTGTTCGGCACGTACGTCGAGGAAACGGAGCCGGTCGACTACGGGATCACGCAGCAGATTCGTTCGTACAACTTCCTGGTGCTCAACCTGCACGAATTCGTCGACATGTGGCGCGACGTGCTTGCACCCGGGCCCGTCCTGCAGCGGCTGAAACACCTGTGGATGCCGCCCGAATGGGAGCGGCCGGGGCATCGGTCGATTCGTACCTGGAGTGTCGAGCGCAAGGGCGAGGAGGAGACCGCGACAGCATCGCGTACGATGCCCGACGAGGGTGCGTCGGCGCAAGGGCGCAAGATCGTACAAGCCACGGGTACGCGATCCGGCTAGCCTGCGTGTTTTCCTCGGCGAAAGGCACGGCGGGCGATGACGAAGAAAATCTTCTGGGACGATCCCTACCGGACGACGCTGGATACCGTCGTCAGCCACGTCGACGGCGATCGCGTGCAGGTGGACGCGACCATCTTCTTTGCGTTTTCGGGCGGGCAGGAAAGCGACGCGGGGTCGCTGGGCGGCTATCCGGTCATCCAGGCCGAAAAGCGGGGCCTCGACATCGTCTATACGCTGCCGCGCGATCATTCGCTGGGTGTCGGCGATCGCGTGACCTGGCGCATCGACTGGGCGCGGCGGTACCGGCTGATGCGCCTGCACTTCGCGGCGGAAATGGTGCTGCAGCTGGTCTATCGGCTCAGGCCCGGCATCGAGCGCATCGGTGCGCATATCGGGCAGGACAAGGCGCGCATCGACTTCGCGAGCGACGCGAGCCTGGCGCCGTTGTTTCCCGAGATCGAATCGGCCGCGGCCGACCTGTCAGAGCGCGACCTGCGCATCGTGACCGACTTCAGCGATGTCGACGCACAACGCCGATACTGGACAGTCGACGGCTTCGCGACGATGGCGTGCGGCGGCACGCATCCGGCGTCGACCGGCGAGATCGGCATGCTGACGCTCAAGCGCAGGAATACCGGGAAGGGTAAGGAGCGGATCGAGGTCATGCTGGTCGAACCGGAGGGGGCCGGCGGGCAGCGGGGCGAGAAGGTTTCGTGACCCTCGGAAGGGCGCGCCCGAAAGGCTGAAGGCCGTCACCGATACGCAATTCGGCAAAGCCCTTGTTCCGCACAGGTATATTGACGGCCCATGCATCGAATGGCCGGCGATTTCGCGTGGCTTCGTTTGCAGGTCACCCTGCGCACGCGTCGCCGGCTGTCCGGATCGCGGCGCTTGTGGTGAAACATCCCGCGCAAGCATAAAAACAGCGACCATTCCGAGCCCGCGCATGAGCGATACCGAAATCGTATTTCAATTGACCGTGGATGACCTGGTCCACGCTTACCGCCTGAATCTTTGGCGCAGATATCACTGGAAATATCTGCTCAAATCATTCGCGATCGTGGTGATCGCGTACATCGCGCTTTTTTTCGGTGGCTTCCGGGTGGTAACCGGCGCTTGGCTGGAATGGCGCAATGTCTGGTGGATAGCGGGAATCGCGGCGGTGGTGACGATCGGCGTGCCGCTACTCAATCATCTGGTGTTGCGTCGTGCCGCTCGCAAGATCTACAACCAGCAAAGGACACTCCATCAGCCGCACACGGTCGTCTGGCGCAGCGAATGTTTCATCGTCGAAACCCCGACCTCGCGCGAGGCACTTCGCTTTGAAGATCTGGTTCACTGGAGCGAGGATCGTTATGTGATCCTGCTTTATCAATCGGCGGTGATGTTCCGCCTCATACCGAAGCGGGGGCTTGCGGAGCCGCAATTGGCCGCACTGCACCGGACGCTGCTTCAGAACGGCGTCCGCAAGCGCTAGCGAGCCGGCGAGCGCATGCTGAAACCCGGACGCGCTGCGTCGTGCGGGTGTCGAACGTGCTCGTCGCGGCATGCGTGCTCCGCGTCATCTCACTGATACCCGTAACACTGCCTCAACCCCGCGTAGTCATAGAAGTGGCTGCCCGGCGCGATCTTCGCACCGTCGCACGCGGCCTGGAAATCCGTTTCGCGTTCGTTGTACAGCATCTTCACGATGAGACGCGAGCCGTTGCGATAGACGTCCCACTGCATGTTTGCGGCCATCGGCGACACTTGGTCACCGCGCCACGGGTTGTTCGCGTACGTGTAGGTCTGCGCCTGCGGCGTCGGCACGAACACGTTCTTCAGGTTCATGACCGATGCGAACGGAATCACGACCTCCGCGTGCGTGAAGCGCAGCTTCGCGGCGCGGGTCAGGTCGCCGCGTGCGATCGCATCGACTTCACCGAAGAAATCATCCTGCAACACCTTCGCCATCCGGTACGTGACGGGGTTCGCTTCCTGGATGCCGGGCCCCTTCTGGTAGTAGTCCTCGGCATCCTGAAGATACGCGAGATACTGCGCTTGCTCGGAACCGATGTACTTCTCCATCGTGACGCCGCCGGTTTCCGCCGTCATCGCGGGCGCGACCTGCAGCAGGTTGTACAGCACATTCACCGCATCGACGGCCGTCGCGATCTTCGTCTTGCCGTCGCCCTTCAGCGTGTTGGTGAACTTGCCGTCCGCCGACGTGAATGCATAGGTGCCCGTGTTCGCGAACGTGTAGCCGTCGGTGCCGAGCTTCGCGATGAATGCCTGCGACACCAGCGTGGACAACACGGTTTGCGCGACGTCGGCTGCCTGCGGCGCGGCCTTGATCGCGTTGAGCTTCGCGGCCACCGTCGCGTCGTTCGCATAGGCCTGGTATGCCTGGCTCGCCTGGTAGGTCGCGTAGTACGGATTGCCTGTATCGGTCACGAGATCGGTGGCCGGCTTCAGCGAGTGGAAATACAGCAGGAAGCGGTTGGCGCCGGCCGGCTGCGCGACCGGCGCGTTCGCGGGATAGCCGGACGGCGCGGCGGGCAGCGTGATCGCCGTGGCCAGCGCCGGCTGTGCAGCCACGAGCGACGCGGAGAAATATGTCGAGCTGTCGACCGCGCGGTCCTGGCCCGAATTGACGACGACGACCTGCCGGTTGCCGGCCGTGAACAAGGCGGGCAGCCGCTGCGCGAGACGTGCGGCGAGCTGCTGGTGCTCGCGGATGCCGGTTTGCGTGAGGTTGCCATACCCGGGCGTCGAGATGCCCGCCACGCCATAGCCGAGCAGCGCATTGGCCTTCATCATCGCGTACGTGTCGGCCTTGAGCTGCGCGCCGAGCGCGGTCAGTGCGCCGTCGGCCTCGGCCTTGACCAGCATCGCGTAGATCGCGCCGTCGTACTTGAAGCCCGACAATCCACGCGAGCCGTGGCGCGCGACGAGTTCCGTATAGACGGGCGCGTAGCCGGCGGGCGGCGCTTCGTACGTTGCGGCGTCCTGCTGCGGACGGTACGGCGTCTTCGTCTGGTAGTAAGTCGCGGGTGTCGGCTTGGGCTGAGGCTGCGGCTGCGGTGCGGGCGTCGAACCGCTGGTGTCGGCGGAGGCCGCGGGGGGTGTCGAGTCGTCCCCGCCGCAGGCGGCGAGCAGCAGGCAGGTAATCGCGAAGGCGGTGGCGGTGCGGATCGGGCGTGTCATCGTGGCGTGCAACGGGCGGGACGATGCAGGTTCGCGTCGTCCCGTCTCCGGGAGGGATCGGTCAAGCCCGGAAGTGTTACAAGCAACTTTGACAGCAGAATGTCAGAAATGAGTCAGGCAATCGTCGGATTGCCGCCGGATCGCGGCAGGCCGGCCACCGCCGGCCCGTGTGCCGGCGTTCAGTGCAAGCCGGCCGATGCGATCGAGCGCACGGTGTCGGTGATGTGCACGCAGCGCGACAGGCCGAAATGCTCAGCTTCGCGGCGCTCCGGTTCGCTGCTCGCAATCGCCACCGCGCGTTCGGGCGGCACGCCGAGTGCCTGCAGCGCGACGTCGAAAGGATGCCGGTTTGATCCGGAGTCCTGCTGATTGGCGTCCGTGACGACGACCGAGAAGCGGTCGAGGTTCGCGCGGCCGAACTGGCCTTCGAACATGTCGCTGAGCCGTGCGGCCGGCAGCGTCGTGACGAGACCGAGTCGATATCCTTCTTCCGATGCCCGGTCGAGCCACTGGATGATCGCGTCGCGTTGATGGCGCGATTCATGTGAATCCGGCGTTGCTTCGATTTGCGCGAATGCTGCGTCGAGACGGGTGACGATGGCTTCGATAACCACGGTGATTCCTCTTCAGAGACGTGATGATCCGTTCGCCGACGGGAATGCCACACACCTTAGCGTCTATCCCGAAAACGCGACCAATTAATATTTATACCCGACCCATACGGTTTGGTTAATGAATGGGGTGGCGAGCCAATGTGGGCGCGGGATGCGTGTCGCACCGCATATTCCGCGCGAAGCGCATCGTATCGACGGCCTTCGATGTGATGCACCCGATTCGCGTATGCGGTGAATGCACCGCACAGGTGCGCATGAAAAAACGGCATATCGAGCGATGCACGCCCGATATGCCGCCTTGCGACACCGCGTGTGAACGGGTGCGATCAGTGCAGCTTGATCGACGGCTGGTTGCGGCTTTGCAGCCAGTGGCTCAGCGACTGGAACAGCGCGCGCTTCACGCCGACCACGCTGAACAGGTGCTTGCGATACAGGAACTTGTACAGCCCGATCGCGGCAAGCCCGTCGACGATCAGCGAGCGCGAACGCACGCTGATGTCGGCCTGGTACACGGCGCCCGCATGCCCGAGCGACACGACGGTGCCCGCATCGCGGAACGTGAAGCCGGCCACCGGCTTGCCGGCGACCCGCCGCGCGAATGCGTTGACCAGGTACACGGCCTGCTGATGGGCGACCTGCGCGCGCGGCGGCAGGAAGCCGTTTGCGCCCGCCGTCGGGCATGCGGCGCAGTCGCCGAACGCATACACGTGCGGGTCGTCCGGCGTTTGCAGCGTATCGGTCACGATCACCTGGTTCGAACGATTGAGCGCGATGTCGCCGATCTGCTGCAGGAACGCGGGGCCTGCCACGCCGGCCGCCCAGATGGTGATGTCGCTCGCGAGCCGTTCGCCGGTCGAGGTCGTCACGGCATTCGCGCCGACTTCCGCCACGCGTGTATCGGTCAGCACGTCGACGTTCAGCGCGCGAAGCTGCGCGTGCATCTTGCCGGACAGCCGCTCGTCGAGCGCCGGCAGGATGCGCGGGCCGCCTTCGATCAGCCGGATGTGCACGTCGCGCGCGGACACCAGCGCCTTGAAGCGGTACGTCGTCAGTTGCTGGATCGCATGCCGCAAGGCCGCTGCCAGCTCGACGCCCGTCGCGCCCGCACCGATCACGTTGATGCAGATCGGCGCCGCGCGCCGCGCGGGCTGCTGCTCGGCCAGGTGATTCGCCTTCGTGCAGGCCGCGAGGAACTTCCGGCGGAAATCCTCGGCCTGGTCGAGGTTTTCGAGCGGCAGCGCGTGGCGCGCCGCACCCGGCACGTTGAAGAAGTTCGTCACGCTGCCGACGGCGAGCACGAGATCGTCATAGCCGAGCTCGCGCTGCGGCAGGATTTCCGTGCCGTCCGCGTCCTGCACGGCCGCGATCGTCGCGGTGCGGGCCGCGCGGTCGACCCGCTGCAACGCACCCTGCACGAAGCGGAAACCGTGACGCTTCGCTTGCGCCGCGTATTCGATCGTGTGCGATGCCGGGTCGCGGTGGCCCGACGCGGCTTCGTGCAGCAGCGGCTTCCAGAAGTGCGTCGGATAGCGGTCGACGAGCACGACTTCGGCTTGCCCGCGGCGTCCGACGGTATCGCCGAGACGCGTGGCGAGGTGCAGGCCGCCGGCGCCGCCGCCGACGATCACGATGCGCGGCAGGCGCGGTGCGCGGCCAGTTGCAAGGTTGGGCGTGGTGTTGTCCATGTTGGGCTCCCGCTGAATGACGATTCGGATGACATTGCTCAAGAACCGACGATATAGTTTCGAACCTACGCGAACAATTTAATGTTTATAAGCGACCCATATGTATTCACTTATAGGAAAGACCGCGACGTTCCGGCAGTTGAAGGCGCTGGACATGATTGCGCGGCTCGGCAGCGTGTCGCGGGCGGCCGAGGAGCTGAACCTGACGCAGCCGGCCGTGTCGCTGCAGGTTCGCCTGCTCGAGGAGGCGGTGGGCGCCGCGTTGCTGCAGCGGGTGGGGCGCGGCGTGCAGCTGACCGCGGCCGGCGAGATCGTGTCGCGCTATGCGCGTGAGATCCTGCATCTATGGAGCGAGGCCGGCGACGAAGTGGCCGCGCTGACGGGCGATCTCGGCGGCACGCTGCGGATCGGCGCGATCACGACGGCCGAGTACCTGATTCCGCCGCTGCTCGTGAAATTCACCGCGACGCGTCCGCATGTGAAAACCTATTTCAAGGTTGGAAATCGCGACGACATCATCCGCATGCTCGCGACGCATGAAATCGATCTCGCGGTGATGGGCAGCGCGCCGAAGGAACTGCGCACGCATGCGGTCGAATTCGCGAAGCATCCGATGGTGTTCGTCGCGGCGCCCGGGCACCCGCTGATGCAGCGCAAGCGTGTCGCGCTGAAGGATCTCGAATCCGCGCACCTGCTCGTGCGCGAACGCGGCGCGGGTACGCGCTCGACCGTCGAGAGCCTGTTCAAGAACGCCGGTTACCGGTTCCATGTGGGCTCCGAACTGTCGAGCAACGAGGCCATCAAGCAGATGGCCGAAGCGGGGCTCGGCGTTGCGTTCCTGTCGCTGCACGCGTGTGCACTCGAACTGCGCACCGGGCTGCTCGGGCAACTGCCGTTTCCCGGCAACCCGATCGAGCGCGAATGGTATGTGGTCACGCTCGCCGACCGGCGCATTTCGCAGGTCACGGGGCTGTTCCGCGATTTCCTGATCAAGCAGGGCGCACCGGTGATCGACGGCGCGATGGTGGCGCTGCACGAGCGGCGGCGCAAGTAGGCGGACGATGCCGGCCGGGTGGCCACGCGCAGGTCAGACGAGCCCGAAGTCGTCGTTGCTGTCGGGGATCGACGCGAGCAGCCGTTCGAGCCGGTACCAGCCGACGATGCGCAGGCACCAGGCGGCGAGCGTCGCGCGGACGTCGCGGGAGCGGGAGCCGGATGACGAGCGCGGGGCGGCGGCAGGCGAGTGCGCGGTGAACGCTGCGCGTTGTGCAAGGCACTGATGGGGCATGACGGTCTCCGTAGGTGTCGGATGGGGCCATCGTAAGCGGCGCGGCGCCCGCCGGCGCGCACGCAAGGATGGCCATGAGCAGGAACGGATGATCTTTTCCTGCTCGGCCCGGGCGCGCCGCCGGCGGGCCGGGCAGGCGGCCCGAAAACGCGTCACAATGCGCGTTCGACATCCCCATCCACTGGAGGAAGGCCATGAGCGATGCGATTCTCGCGGCGCCGACGGACAACGGCGTCCCGGTCAGCCTGCGCTCGAGCCGCGGGCTCGGCTGGCAGGGCTTCGGCGCGTCGCTGCTGCAAATCCGCGCGGGCACCTATCGGATTCCGGCGGCCGAGCATCACCGGATCGGCGTGCATATCGGGTCGCCCGTTCGCGCGGATTGCGTGTGCGACGGCGAGCGCGTGTCGCGCATCCAGGCGCATGGCGACGTCGACGTGATTCCGGCTGGCCTGCCCGGCCAATGGACCGACAGCGCCGACTGCCGGATCCTCCATATCGCGCTCAGCGACACGTTCGTGCGGCGGACCGTTGAACAGCTCGAGCTGAAGCCGTCGCGGGGGCAGATCCGCCGCCGGCTGCAGGTGCGCGACCCGCGCCTGCAGCACATCGCGTGGGCGATGGCCGCCGAACTCGAAGCGGAGGACGCGTCGGATCCGCTCTATGCGGAAAGCCTGTGCACGGCGCTCGTCGCGCGGCTGGTCGACGGCCAGCCGGCGTTCCGCGAGCGCCGCCGCGCGCTCGCGCCGAAAGCGGCCGCGCGCGTGATCGACTATGTCGAAGCGAACCTCGACCGGCGCATGACGCTCGCCGAACTCGCGGCGCTCGCGTCGATCAGCGTGCCGCATTTCAAGGTGCTGTTCCGCGAAACGCTCGGGATGCCGGTGCACCAGTACGTCGTGAGGCGGCGGGTCGAGCGCGCGAAGGCGTTGCTGCTCGAAGGGCGGCTCAGTATCAGCCAGATCGCGCTCGAAGCGGGATTCGCGCATCAGAGCCACATGGCGAACTGGATGAATCGCGTGCTGGGCGCGACGCCGACGGAGATTGCGCGATCGGGGGCGCGTGGGGGGCTGCGGCTGGCTTACGGTGGTGAGGGTAGTAGGGGCGACGTGTGAGTGTCGATTCACTTGCCGGGATCGAGCTTTGGTGCTCGATCTGCTGAGCGGTTGATATTCGTCTGGAGTAGCAAATCGAAGAGATCAACGTCGCGGGCACGGAATCTTGTGCCCGTCGGATGCGGCCGGCTTGCCGTCGACGCTGAAATCTGTGGCGGCCTTCGTCGATCACGCAAGCGCCGTGCAGCGGTCGTGTGCACCGATCTCCAGCGCGTGCAACGGCATGCTCCAGGACCAACCATGTTGGACGCAACGAGCGTGAGACTGAGAAAACTCGGCAGCCAAGTTGTCCCCTGTCGGTTGCGCGGCGATCAACTTGCGCATCGAGCGGGCGAAGCTCGGCAACCTCGGCCAATGGCGGGCAGTCGGCGACGGCGTCAATGAAATGAAGATCGATGTAGGGCCGGGATATCGAGCCTACTTCGTGCGACGCGGGAAAATCATCGTCGTGGTGTTGTGCGGTGGGGACAAGTCGACCCAGAAGAAGGACATCAGGGTGGCGAAGCAAATCGCCGGCGAACTGGAGGATTGAGTATGAAAATAAGCGAACTGGCCGAATTCGACGGCTCGAAGTACCTGAAGGACGAGGAAACGATTCGTCACTACCTGGCGCAAGCGTTCGAAGATGGGGATCCGCGGCTGATCCAGGCCGCGCTCGGGAATGTTGCGAAGGCACGCGGTATGACGGCGCTGGCGCGCGAATCTGGCGTGAAGCGTGAAGCGCTCTACCGCGCACTGTCGGAAGGTGGAAACGCCGAATTCGCAACGATCATGAAGGTTGTCAGCGCGCTGGGATTGCACCTGACCGTAGCCCCGGCCGCGCCAGCGGCCGAATCGGCGCCGGCTCCAGCACCAACGCGGGCGCGCTCGCGCGCTCGCGCGGCGGCGCACGCATAGCGGTCATTGGCGGCCGGCTGTGCATACCGCACTGTGCCAGCCAATGCGTGCATCCTGCCGGCGTTGCCGGCGGGACGGGAGACCGCACAGAATCTGTGCGAGGCGGGTTAAAGCTCTGGCTCCGACTGATGAAGCCCCATAAGGTAAGGAAACGAGGTATCCGACTGTCGGACGCCAACAATGCAACGCTTCATGACCGGAAGTCCAACGACATGTCGAGCGTGCTGTTGTATCAGCGGGTGAAAATCGTCGAAGATTCGGGGGAAGCTTTTCAGTCCGTCGACTGCGGCAATCGGGATGTCCTGTACGCCGCAACGTCAGGTCGTTCACCCTCAGTTAGAAATCGCCTTACCGTCTCACGTTTCGATGGGCCTGTTGAAGCGTAACGCCCTTGGGCGTGAGCGGCTCGTCTATCGCAGGCGTGTTCGTTCACGGGACCGGCGACGCAGCGGACAACTTGCATAGCAGCCGCCCCCTGATCCGTCATCCTTTTCTGATCGATTCATCCCTCCCTGCGCGCCGTCCCGCTCGCCCGTGCCGACAATCACCCCACCTTCACCTCCCCCAGGAGCGAATCGTGTTCGTGATCTTCGGTGCATCCGGCAACGTCGGCCAGTCGACCGTGACCGCCTTGCGCAAGGCCGGTCATCCCGTGCGCGCGGTGTTGCGCGACCCACGCCATCGTGAACGTTTCACGCAGCTCGGCTGCGACGTCGTGATGGCCGAGCTGACGGACGCGAACGCGATCGCGTCGGCAATCGACGGCGCACAGGCCGTGCAGATACTGTGCCCGGTGCCCGTCGCCGACCCCGATCCGGCCGCGACGATGACGCGGACGATCGATGTCGCGACCGCCGCGCTCGCGGCCAATCCGCCGCCGGTGCTGCTCGCGCTGTCGGACTACGGCGCGGAACGCGACGGCAATACGGGCATCACCCGCCTGTTTCATCACTTCGAGGAGCGGCTGCGGACGATCCCGACGCACGTAACGCTGCTGCGTTCGGCCGAGCATCTGCAGAACTGGACGCGGATCCTGCCGGTCGCGCTCGGCACCGGCGTGCTGCCGAGCTTTCACCATCCGGTCGGCAAGGTGTTCCCGACAGTCTGGGCGCCCGATGTGGGGGTGATCGCGGCGCGGCTGCTGCTCGATGCGCCCGAAGGCGGCAACGGGCCGCGCATCGTCAGTGTCGAAGGGCCGCGAAGGGTAAGCGTGACGGCGATCGCCGATACGCTCGGCGCGGCGGCCGGCCGGGCAATCGTCGCGCATGAACTGCCGCGCGACACCTGGGCCGCGACGCTGCTGCGTGCGGGCCTCAGCGAACGCCACGCGCAGCTGATCGTCGATCTCTACGACGTGCACAACGCCGGGCAGATCGACGTCGAGGCGGGTGTGTCGGAGCGGCTTTACGGCACGACGACGCTGACCGATGCGCTCGCGCAACTGGTGCGCCAGCACGCGCGATAACCGTGGCGGCGACGCGTGTTGCGCATCACGCCTGTCGCCGCACCTTGTTCAGTACCGCATACGAAAGCGACCCGATCACGATCCCCCAGAACGCGGAGCCGAGCCCGAGCCACGTCATGCCCGACGCGGTCGCGAGGAACGTGATCAGCGACGCCTCGCGGTGATTCTCGTCCTCGAAGATTCCGTGCACGTTCGCACCGATCGCGCCGATCAGCGCGAGCCCCGCGAGGATCGCGACGAACGCCTTCGGCAGCGCGAAGAACACCGCGACGATCGTGCCCGCGAAAAGGCCGCCGATCAGGTAGATCGCCCCGTTCGTAAGCCCGGCGATGTAGCGCCGGTGCGGATCTTCGTGCGCGTCCTTGCCGGTGCAGAGTGCGGCCGTGATCGCCGCGACGACGATCGTGATCCCGCCGAAGCACGCGACCACGAGCGACATCACGCTGGTCGCCGTGATGATCGGGCGCGCGGGCGTGTGATAGCCGGACACGCGCAGGATCGTCATGCCCGGCAGGAACTGGCCGGTGAGGCTGACGACGACGAGCGGCAGCGCGAGGCTGAGCGTCGTGCCGAGCGTCCATTCGGGCGCGATGAAGATCGGGTGCGCGATGCTCGCCGACACGTTGCCGAGATGCGTCATCCCGAGCAGCGTCGCCAGCACGGCGCCCGTCAGCAGGACGAGCACGATGCTGTAGCGCGGCAGCGCGCGCTTGAAGATCACGTAGGCCGCGATCATTCCGAACGCGAGCGCGGGCTGCTCCGACGCCGCAGCGAACGCATGCGTGCCGAACGGCAGCAGGATGCCGGCCATCATTCCGCACGCGATGCCGCGCGGAATGTGGCGCACGAGCCGGTCGAAATAGCCGGTTACGCCGATCAGCAGGATGATCAGCGCGGCCGTGATGTATGCGCCGACGGCCTGGTTGAGCGTCAGTTGCGGAAACAGGCCGACGAGCAGCGCGGTGCCCGGCGCCGACCACGCGGTGATGACCGGCACCTTCAGCTTCCAGCTCGCGAACAGGCCCGAGATGCCCGCGCCGATCGAGATCGCCCAGACCCACGACGACACCATCGCGTTCGACGCATGCGCCGCCTGCGCGGCCTGGAAGAAGATCGCGAGCGGGCCCGCATACGAAATCAGGACTGCGAGAAAGCCTGCGGTAATCGCGGAGACGGACCAGTCGTTGCCGATCGCGCGGATTGCGCCGGGCGGGGTGTTCGGTTGCATCGTCGTGGGGGCGTGCGGCGTGCGGCCGGGACAGAGCCGGGGCGAATGATGGTTGGAAGCCCCGGACGAGCCGTCATTCTGGGCATGGCCGACGCAATTGGCAATGCGCGGACGGGAGTGGTGTTGTCGGCGTTTCGTAAGAAAGATGCGGCGGGCGGACGAATCGGCGCCTTCGCCGCCCGTCACGTACTGATCTGCAACACCTTGTCGACCACCGCCACCTTGATCCCGCTCCCCGTCGACAACGACGCCGTGCCCTGATCGAACGGGTGCACGGGCGTATCGGTCGGCGTCCACGCATGGCGCGCGAGCAGCTCGCGATACCCGCCGCGAATCACGAAGCCGCCGCATTTCTGCGCATACGCGTCGCGGCGCATCCGGTATGCGCGCGGCAGGTCATACCACGGCAGCTTCGGCAGGTCGTGATGGACGAGGTGATAGTTGTTGTTCAGGTACAGCAGCCGCATTGCGAAGCCGGCTTCGTTGATCGCGATGCGCGCCTTCGGATGCGGCGCGGCGCGGTGCTCGTACAGCGAGCGGATCATCGCGATCGACAACGCGGGCCATGTGACCGCGAGCAGGTAATACCACCACGGCACGCCGATCGCCCGTTGCAGCCACGCGAGCAGCGCAACCACGCAGGCGATGTGCGTCGCCCACATCGGCAGATAGCGGAAGTCGCCGCGTCGGCACGCGGCGAATGCATCGACGCACATCGCGGCGATGCTCAGCGGCGGCCCGGCGACGAAGCGTCCGATGAACGTCTTGCGGGCGATGGTCAGCACGCGCCGCCAGCGCGGCAACTGCGCCCAGCGTTCGCGTGTGACGTAGTTCGTTTCGGGATCGATGCCCGGCACCGTCAGGTCCTCGTCGCGATGATGGTCGAGATGCGTGTCGCGATACAGCGTGTACGGATACCAGACCGTCAGCGGCGGGTAGCCGAGCAGCTTGTTCACACGCGCGGAGCGCGTCGGATGGCCGTGCAGCAGTTCGTGTTGCAGCGACAGGTGCCACGCGCCGAGCAGGATCAGCGGCGGCGTCGCGGCCGCGAGCGACAGGGTTCCGTCGCGTACGAGCAGCAGCACGGCGAGCCAGCCGCCGTAGATCGCGACGACCAGCAGCCAGGTCGGCCACTCGGTGCGGGCGGTGAAGCGGGTGTCGAGCGCGGCGATCGCACGCGCGTGGTCGACGTCGAAATATTCGGCCATGGCGTTGAGGCGGGATTGAACGGGCAATGCGGGGAACGAGCGGTTGAACCGGTGCGCTCGGCCCGGGTGCGCAGGTGTCTCGCGGATCACGGTCGGCCTGTCCGGGATCACGCGCGGTGGCGAAGCGCGGGCAGGCATCACGACGGTACCGGGATCGCGCCGCGCGGCCAACCAATCGATTCGCATTTGCTTATCGTCGCGCGGCCGATAAGCTTCGGGCGCACCGCGCCCCGTTCGGCCCCCGTTTTGCCGGGATCGAACCGGATTCCGCTGCGCGAGCGGCGATGCGTAGAATGCCCGCATGAGCCCATGGATCGCCGCCCTGCCGATGTACAACGTGACGCCGCGCCACGACGCGCTGTGGCGCGCGCTGCTGCGCGATGCACTCGATGCGTTCGCGAACGCGGGCGGCGGGGCCGCCGAAGTGGCGCCTCCCGATGAACCCTTCGACGACCTGCATGCGCTTTGGCGGCGCGACGATCTGCTGCTGTCGCAGACCTGCGGCTATCCGTACCGGATGCTGGGCTTGCGCGATGTCGTGCGACTGATCGCGACCCCCGTGTTCGATGCGTACGGCTGCCACGGCGCGCACTACAGTAGCGTGCTGGCCGTGTCGGCGCGCGCGCATGCGGGCGGCGCGACGACGCTCGCCGCATGCCGGGGGCTGCGGGCCGCCTTCAACGGCCGAGATTCGCACAGCGGGATGAACGCGCTCCGGCATGCGGTCGCGCCGCATGCGCGCGACGGACGATTCTTCGGATCGGTGGCCGCGCTCGGCTCGCATCTGAACGTGCTGCGTGCGCTGGCTTCGGCGGAGGCCGATTGCGCGGCGATCGACTGCGTGACGTTCGCGTACGTGCGCGACGCGCTGCCCGGATTGCTGGCGGACATCCGGATCATCGGGATGACGGCATCCGCACCGGGGTTGCCGTTCATCGCATCGCGGGCGCTGGCGGACACACAGGCCGCCGCATTGCGGGATGCGCTCGACCGCGCGGTGTCGGCCGATGCGGAACGGGCGCGCGTGCTGCGGCTGAAGGGATTCGAACGATTGTCGCCAGCCGATTACGATGCGATTGCACTGTTCGAGCAGCAGGCGGCCGCGTACGGTTATCCCGCGCTGGCCTGAGTGCGGCGCGCAGCGCGCCCGCGCCGACGCCGGACACGTTCTTCAGATCGCCATCGGTTTTCAGCGTGTCGAACGCATGGTCGACGGGCGAGCGCGCCGCGTGGGTGTCACGGCGCGCGCCGGCATCACTCTTCGTCCATCAACCGGACCTTGACCCGCTTGCCCTTGATCTTCCCTGCATTGAGCTTGCGCAGCGCGTCGCGCGCCACGCCACGCTCGATGGCGACATAGGTCGAGAACTCGGTCACATTGATCTTGCCGATCTGCTTGCCGTCGAACCCGGCGTCGCCGGTCAGCGCGCCGAGCACGTCGCCCGGGCGGATCTTGTCCTTGCGCCCGCCGAGGATCTGCAGCGTTTCCATCGGCGGCGTCAGCACGCCGTCGTCGGCCGGCTTCAGTTCCGCGAGCGGATGCCATTCGACGTCGCGCTTCTGCGCCTGCTCGATCGCACCCACGCGGCCCATCTCGTCCATGCTCGCGAGGCTCAGCGCCCAGCCGTCCTGATCGGCGCGGCCCGTGCGGCCGATGCGGTGCACGTGCACTTCGGGGTCGGGCGTCACGTCGACGTTGATCACCGCTTCGAGCTGCGCGATGTCGAGCCCGCGCGCGGCGACGTCGGTTGCCACCAGCACCGAGCAGCTGCGGTTCGCGAACTGGATCAGCACCTGGTCGCGTTCGCGCTGGTCGAGCTCGCCGTGCAGCGCGAGCGCGTGGAAGCCCTGCGCGTGCAGCACGTCGAGCAGGTCGCGGCACTGCTGCTTCGTGTTGCAGAACGCGATCGTGCTCACCGGCCGGTAGTGGTTCAGCAACTGGCCCACCGCATGCAGCCGCTCGTTTTCCGTCACTTCATAGAAGCGCTGGCGGATCTTGCTGTTGTCGTGACGCTCCTCGAGCTTCACTTCCTTCGGGTTGCGCAGGAACTGCTGGCTCAGCTTCGCGATGCCGTCCGGATAGGTCGCGGAGAACAGCAGCGTCTGGCGCGTGGTCGGGCACATCCGTGCGACCTTCGCGATGTCGTCGAAGAAGCCCATGTCGAGCATCCGGTCGGCTTCGTCGAGCACCAGCGTGTTCAGCGCGTCGAGCTTCAGGTTGCCGCGATCGAGGTGATCCATGATGCGGCCCGGCGTGCCGACGACGATATGCGCGCCGTGCTCGAGGCTTTGCGCCTGCGGGCGCATCGGCGTGCCGCCGCACAGCGTCAGCACCTTCACGTTCTCTTCGGCGCGCGCGAGGCGGCGCACTTCCTGCGCGACCTGGTCGGCGAGTTCGCGCGTCGGGCACAGGATCATCGCCTGCACGTCGAAGCGGCGCGCATCGAGGCGCGCCAGCAGCGCGAGCGAGAACGCGGCGGTCTTGCCGCTGCCCGTCTTCGCCTGCGCGATCAGGTCCTGGCCGGCCAGCGCGACCGGCAGGCTCGCGGCCTGGATCGGCGTCATGTCGACATAGCCGAGCTGCGCGAGGTTGGCGAGCGTGGCGGGCGTCAACGGCAGTGCGCTGAACGGCGTGGCGGTCGGCTGGGTCATTCGAGGTCTCCGAGGTAAGGCTTGCCTTCCATCTGTTCGTAGACGACGGTGCCGTCGTCGCCCTCGAAGCGTTCGAGATAGTTGCGCGCGCCGCACAGCGGGCAGCGGAACAGCAGCCCCTGGCCTTCGTCCTTGATGACGACGTCGGACTGTTCCCACTGCGTGCCGCAGCTCTGGTTTCGGCAGGTAAACAAGGTCTTTCTCCAGCAGAATTCGGTTGAGGTGGCGCCTGGGCGGGCGCGGCAACGACGGGCGGCGCTCGCGCGGTTCGGGCGCGGGCCGCATCGGGCGTCGCTTGGATTGCGTCGATGCGGATGATGGATCGGGCGGCGACGGGGTCGCGCGTGCCGCAATTCTAGCGGAAGCGGGCAGGCGAATGCGGACGATCGGCTGCGGGGGGCCGGTTGCGGGCGACCGGCTGCGGGCGCTGCGTGCAAGGACAGCGCGCATTCAGCGCGCGTTGTTTCCGGAAAACAGGCCCCGATCGCCGCCCCAATGAAAAACGGCCGCCCCGAAGGGCGGCCGTGTCATGCGGCGCAACGGTGTCGCGCGGCGACTGGCGCGTTACAGCGCCATGTCGGCCGACGCCTTCGCCGGGCGGGCCGGCGTGGTGCCGGTGGCCTGCGACGGGACGTTGACGTCGATCTTCGGCGGCGGCGAGAGCTGCAGCACGTCGCTGGTGTACGTCCATTCCTCGACGACCTTCGCCGGGCTGTCGTTCAGCTTCGTGCCGTAGCTCGGCACGATCTGGCGGATCTTCTGCTGCCACTCGGGCGTCGCGACCTTGTCCTTGAACACCTTCTTCATCAGGTTCAGCATGATCGGCGCGGCCGTCGACGCGCCCGGCGATGCGCCGAGCAGGCCCGCGATGCTGCCGTCCTGCGACGCGACGATCTCGGTGCCGAGCTTCAGCACGCCGCCCTTCACCGGGTCGCGCTTGATGATCTGCACGCGCTGGCCGGCCTGCCACAGGCGCCAGTCTTCCTTCTTCGCGTTCGGGAAGTATTCCTTCAGCGCGTTGAAGCGGTCGTCGTCGGACAGCATCAGCTGGCCGGCGAGGTACTGGACCAGCGGGAATTCGTCCACCCCCACGCGCATCATCGGTGCGACGTTGTGCGTGTTGGTGCTCTTGAGCAGGTCGAAGTACGAACCGTTCTTCAGGAACTTGGTCGAGAACGTCGCGAACGGCCCGAACAGGATGATCTTCTTGCCGTCGATGATCCGCGTGTCGAGGTGCGGCACCGACATCGGCGGCGAGCCGACCGACGCCTTGCCGTATGCCTTCGCGAGGTGTTGCTTCACGACGTCGGGGTTGTCCGTCACGAGGAACGAGCCGCCGACCGGGAACGCGCCGTAGTCCTTCGCCTCGGGGATGCCCGACGCCTGCAGCAGGTGCAGCGCGCCGCCGCCCGCGCCGATGAACACGAACTTCGCGTCGACCGATTGCGCCGGTTCATCCGAGTGCAGCTTGACCCACGTCACATGCCACGTGCCGTCGGCATTGCGCTTGATCTCGCGCACTTCGCTCGACAGCGACAGCGTGAAGTTCGGTTGCGTCTTCAGGTAGCCGACGAACTGGCGCGTGATCTCGCCGAAGTTCACGTCGGTGCCGATCGGCGTCCACGTTGCCGCGACCTTCTGGTTGCGGTCGCGGCCTTCCATCATCAGCGGCACCCACTGCTTGATCTGGTCGTAGTCTTCCGAATACTGCATCCCGCGGAACAGCGGGCTGGCCTGCAGCGCTTCGTAGCGCTTCTTCAGGAAGCGGACGTTGTCGTCACCCCACACGAAGCTCATGTGCGGCGTCGAGTTGATGAACGAGTGCGGGTTCTTCAGCACGCCCTGCTTGACCTGCCACGCCCAGAACTGGCGCGAGATCTGGAACGACTCGTTGATCTCGACGGCCTTCGAGATGTCGATCTTGCCGTCCGCCTTTTCCGGCGTGTAGTTGAGTTCGGCGAGCGCCGAGTGGCCGGTGCCGGCGTTGTTCCAGCCGTTCGAGCTTTCCAGCGCGACGCCGTCGAGGCGCTCGACCATCGTCATCGACCAGTCAGGTTGAAGCTCGTGCAGCCAGACGCCGAGCGTCGAGCTCATGATGCCGCCGCCCACCAGCAGGACGTCGACCTTCTTCGTATCGGCGGCATGCGCGGACGACGCGGCGACGCACAGCGCGAGCGCCGACAGTATTACCCGTAACGTTTTGATCACAGCAGATCCCTTTTTCAACTTGGATGCATCGGTTTGCCAAGCCGCCCGGCGCGTGTGTCGATCGCGGCGAATCGCGTATCCGGAGATCCGGATCGCGAATCCGGAATTCCGGATCGACGCGGCGCGCCGTTGCATTTGCGCACGCGAAGCCGTCGGAAGGACACCTTCGGATCGGCTTCCTGCGGGCAGGCAAGCGCCTGCGTCACAGTGGCGCACGACGCGCCCGGGCCCTTGCGGCAAGCCTGGGCGGAAGGCGCTTCAGGCTGCGTGGAAAGAGGCTGCGCGCGACGCGTTTTGCGGGAGCGGGGTGGCAAGGGGCGCGTAATGTAACCGAACTCGTTTGCTGTGTCACAAACGAAAAATACCGTTGTTTTTGTGGGGTTTTTTGTGTGTCCGGGTTTCCGGAACGACGGTCGCGGGAAGCGGGAAAGATGGGGGTAACCGAGCGGGATCGGGAGGGAATTTCGGGGGCGTCGCGTCGTGTCGCGGCGGCGGGCCGCGACACGATCGCGTGACGTCACGTCACTTTACTTCGCGGCGCCGTTCCGGCAGAACTGGTCGTACGCTTGCGCCGAATTCGCGAAGCCCTTTTGCTTGGCGAGTTCCCACGGGCGCTCGCATTGTTGCGTTGCTTCGCACCACGAATAGCCGGCCGACGGGATGCAGCCGTGCGCATCGCGATCGCTGCCGACCATCGGCGGTGCGGCCGGCGCCGGCGATTGAGCCGACGGCGTGGATTGCGCGGCACAGGCGCTCAGTGCCAACGCGCAGGCCAGCGTGGCGGCCAGCGACACGGAAGGGAGGAATCGCGTCATAAAGTAGTGCTCCATGGGATGAGTTTCGGAGTTTCGGGGGAGGCTTCCACGTTCGTCGCGCCGTTCAGTCGCCCGGCACCGGCACGCGCGATGAGAACTTTACCTCGCGCAACGCGAGGCTCGACTGAATCGACGAACCCCCGGCCTGCTTGCGCAGCACGCGCTCGACGAATTCCGCGTACGCGTCGAGATTGGCCGCGACGACCTGCATCGCGCTCGAGAAGATGCCGGGCTTCGCGGCCTTCGCCGATTAAAGCGCGCGCGTTTGTGCGCGGTCGGCGCGACGCTCCGTGTCGTGCACGACGTGCAGCTCGCGCGTGCGGATCGGCAGCGCGCAATGCGCGTCGGCGAGCGTCTTGCGCACCTGGCGCGCGATGCGCCAGCGCATCGCCCAGAAGTTTTCGGTATGCGTCCACACACGGATGTTCGCGACGACCGTGCTGTCGTCGAAGCGCATCACCATCACGTCCGGCGCGGGATCCTGCAGCACGTCGGGATCGGCCGCGGCCAGCGCGCGCAGCGCGTCGAGCGCACGATCGATATCGTCATGCACCGACACTTCCACTTCGAGATCGAGGCGGCGCGTCGGGTTGCGCGTGTAGTTGCGGATCGAGCTGCCCCACAGCGCGCTGTTCGGCACGTATTCGCAGATGCCGTCCGGCTTCGTCAGCCGCGTCATGAACAGCCCGACCTCGTCGACGGTGCCCGCGACGCCCGTGCCGCCGTCGATATAGTCGCCGACCTTGAACGGCCGCAGCAGCAGAAGCATGATGCCGGCCGCGATGTTCTGCATCGTGCCCTGCAGCGCGAGCCCGATCGCGAGGCCGGCCGCGCCGAGCACCGCGACGATGCTCGCGGTTTCGATGCCGAGCTGCGACAGCGCGCCGACGATTGCGACGATGCGGATGCCCCAGACGGCGACGTCGCAGAGGATCGGCCGCAGCGTGTCGTCGACGCGCTCCTTGTTGGAGAGCAGACGGTTCAGCCAGTTGCCGATGCGTTTCGACAGCCACCAGCCGGCGACGAGCAGCGCCAGGCCGGCGCATAGCTTGATGGAGAGGGTGGACAGCGCGTTCCACAGGAACGTCCAGCGTTCCGGGTGCAGGTGATCGAGCAACATGACGGGATTCCGGTTTGAAGGCACAGTGCGCGATGCGTCGCGTGCCCGCCGTGGTCGGGCAGGCTTGCGGCTGACGCGCCGGCAGCGTTCGACTGTACACGGCGCGCAATGGTTCGCGCGAACAGGTGGGGTCGAATGCCGCGTAGCCGGGCGCCGTGCCGCGAAATCGCGATTTCGATTTAGTACTAAGCGGCTGTGCGTTCAAATGAGACTAGTCCTATTCAGCTGCGTCGATCACGCCGATACACTCGGTTTTACGTTGCCGGGTCGCACCGATCGTTCCTCCGCGATACCCGGCTCTTTCCCGATTTTTCACTGACAGACAGCGAGTGACGACGTCATGCGGTTAGACCTGCGTTTCCGTCTCGCACGCGAGCAAGGTCAACCCGCACAGCGCGGCGTTCGCGGTGTCCCGATGCGCCGCACGCTGCTGCGCGGCGTCATCGCGGCGGCCTGTGTGGCCGGCGCGCCGGGTGCGGTGGCGCACGCGTCGCACGACGACGCGCCGTTTTCGCCCGTGATGGTTGACCTTGTCGACGTGCCCTTTTTCAATGCCGCGCGCACGACGTGGGGCGGCTTGCATGCATCGACGGCCGCGCCGCTCGACGTTGCCTACGCGTCGTCTCATGCGTCGACCGTGCCGACGGCCGGCGAACGCGACGACCCGGTGGCGCGCTTCGGTGCATGCGTGGCTTACCGCGTGCTGTGCGACGCGGCGCGCGGGGCGGTCGAACGCGCGTACGCATCGAGGTTCGACTACGGTCTTGCGTCCGCGTTGCCCGTGACGGGCCAGCACGCTGCGTTCGAGCGGCGTCCCGTCGATCTTGCCGCGGCCGAGCCGTTCGTGCTCGCGGAAGCCGATCGCGGCGCGCGTGGCGGCGCGATCGTCGGCAGCCTGCAGGCGTCGCTGGCGCGCGCCGATCTGCCGGCCGGCGTTGCCGCGCAGATTACCCGCATGCTCGCCGGCCGCGTCGACCTGAAACAGCGCGGTGCGCTTGGCGACACGTTCCGCGTTGCATACGAACCGGACAGCCACGCGACACGGCCGGGCGGCGTGCGCGTGACGGCGCTCGAGCTTCGTTTGCGCGGCCAGCACATCGCGGGCGTATGGTTTGCGCCCGATGCCCGTTCGCCGGGCGCGTATTACGACCTCGACGGCGTGCCGCTCGCCGGCGCGCGGTTTGCGATGCCGGTCAGCGCAAACCGCATCAGCTCGCATTTCGGTGCGCGCGTGCATCCGGTGACCGGCGCGCGTCACGTGCATTCCGGCGTCGATCTCGCGGCGCCGGCCGGGCGTGCGGTTCATGCGTCGGAGCGCGGCGTCGTGACGTTCATCGGCACCGAGCCGCGCGGCTACGGCAAGTACGTGGTGATCCGCCATGACGGCGGCTATGCGTCGTACTACGCGCACCTTTCGGCATTCGAGCCGTCGCTGCGAACCGGCGCGCGGGTCGCGCGCGGCCAGCCTATCGGCGCGGTCGGCAGCACGGGTACGGCCACGGGGCCGCATCTGCACTTCGAGGTCCGGCGGCATGATCGCCTCGTCGACCCGGTCGCGCTGGTACAGGCGGGCAAGACGGCGAAGCTGAGCGGTGAACGGCGTGTGGCGTTCAACCGCGTGGCGCTCGATGCGCGCATGCGCCTGGCGTCGGCTGCTTGGTCGCAACCGGTGGCGATGTCGAATCCTGCCGGATCGCGGGCCGGTTGACGGTCGGCGCGGTGCCGCCGGTCGCGGCGGGCGGCATCGTTGCATGCATGCGTCGATGTGCGCGCATGCAATGCCGAATTGCCGGTCATCGTGCGAAGCAACATGGTGGTGCAGCCCCCTGAAATACGGGACAATGACCCTCACTTCACGCGCAGCGCATAAGCCATGGAAGTCGACGAAAATTTCTATGCTCGTGCAGACGAGCACATCGAGCTATCGAACGAGCAGCTTCAAAAAGCACCGAGTCGTGGCAAAGTCAGCGCATCGATGATGTATGCGACCGCACGATTCAACGCATGGCTCAGCGCATCCGGCCATGAGTCCGGTGCGGACATGGCCGCGACGCGGGAAGAAACGGTCCGGTATTTCTGCGACGAATACAGGAAGGCACTGGAACTTCACCTCGACGAATACATCGACAATTTCGATCGTTACATGCGGCCGAACTGACGGTGTCGGGGCTGTCGCGCGTGGCGGAGGAGACGGGCACGCGCGTTGAAATGAATCGCCACGCCGGGCGGCGTGGCGAGGGGCGCTGCGTGATGCTGCTTAACCCAGCGGCCAGTTCAGGAACACGATGCCGTCGTTGTAGTCGTCGTCGGTGCCGTCTTCCGAGCCGACGATCCCGAAGTACGTCTTCTTGAAGAGATCGACCTGCCGCGAGCCGAGCCGCGACGGCTTGCCGTTCGCCATCACGATCACGCGCACGCGTCCCTTACCGGAGTCGAGCACCTTGGTGCCGAGGTTCTGGTCCTGCACGCCGGCGCCCTTGAACGTGGCGACCGGTTTCGGGTTGTCGTCGACGTAGATGTCGATCGTCTGGTCGTTCGCCGCGTTGGTGAGCGCGGTGACGCCGAACTTGACGTTCGGCGGCAGGTTGAACGTGCCGTCGCGCTCGCCGCCGCCGCCGATCGTGCCGCTACCCGTGCCGCCCGGGTTGCCGCCCGCTCCGGTTTCGCCGCTTCCGCTGCCGGTCGACGACGATTGCGCGGCCGTGTCCCCGATCGCGGAAATGCTCGCATACGAGGTGATATGCATCGCGCTGCCGCGCACGCTTCTCCACTGGCCCTTCACGAACGTGACGCCGCTGCCGACGTCGATCGTCGCCACCAGCGTGAACGGCATGCGGCCGGTATTTTCCGGCACCTTCGACGAATAGGTGAAGGTGCCGTCCGCGACGACGCCCTTGTCGGTCGTGATCGCGAAATTAATGCCGGGAAAGTTGTTGCCGGTCGCGTACGGCGTCGGCACGTTGAGGATGACCAGAAGTTTGCCGTCGCGAATGTCGGCCTTGGCGATGTCGATGTACAGGCCCGGGATGTCGACGTAGGTTTCCGATGTCGCCACCGGTGCACTGATGATCGAAGCCGAAAGGAGGGGCATGGATGTCTCCGTTGTTAGGTCGGGTTCAGACGCAAAAAGGGGGGCCGCTGAATGCGGCGCGTCACCGCCGGCCGGCCCGCGGGCGGCCGGCGGTGGTCGGTCGTCACGCGCGTGTCAGGTCAGCCGATCGGCCACTGGAGCACGACGATGCCATCGTTGTAGTCGCTGTCGTGGCCGTCTTCCGACACGACGATCCCGAAATTGACCGTGTACGGCGAGCCGTCCGATTTCTTGCCGGTGATCGGCGCGAGGCGCGCATCGGTGGCCGACGGCTTGCCGTTCACCGACACTTCGAAGCGGATCTTGCCGTTGCCGGAATTCAGCGTCGCTTCACGCGTGCCGTCGCGCGTGGTCAGCTTGTAATAAGCGGCGGGTTCCTTGCTGTCGCCGATGAACAGCTTGATGTGCTGCTGTTCGGCGGCATTCGCGAAGAAAATCGCGCGGAAATCGGTATTCGGCGGAATCGAAAACTCGCCGGCGCGATTGGATGACGTTTGAAAATCGGCCATGCTTTCCTCCTGGGGAATGATGGGTAAGGCTTCAAGCCATGTCGCGCAAACGTTTGCCGTTTGAAATGCGACATACCGAGCATGCCGAAAAATAAATCAGAAAATATTCGCCGGGGAATGGCTATTGTTCAGTCAATCGAAAATCAAGATTAATCGATTGAGTGAAATGTATTTAATGGGTGGTGTTTCGATATATTCGGGAAATTATATCGACGGGTGTGTCGATTTTCTGAATGATGCGCGACGGTACAGGCGGGGCGGGAGGTGGGAGCAATCGGGCTTGGGCGCGGGCGCTCGGCGTTCGCATATGGCAGCGTTGGTTTCAACATCAGCATCTCAGTCGTGGCCGCGCCCACCGGCCACCACCGAACGCCCGCACCGAAACCCGATCGCGACAGGGAAGGGGGTGCGGCAACCGGCGAAGTACGTTGACCAACTCACTCCGAACGTGAACAGGGGCCTCACCGGCGCCGCACCCATGAAGCATATCGACGCGGCGCCGCGCCGCCTATCGGACTGGACTGATTCTGAGCGATCAGATGCAACGCCATGTGCGCTCGGCTAGTTGACAGCCCCCATCCGCCTGTGATTTGATTTCGGCCATGCAAGCCGCCCAGCCCCTCTTCTCGCTACGACTACTAGCCCGTTTCTCCGGGCTGGGTCTGCGGCTGCGCGCTTTCCATCTGCTTCTTTCCTGAAGCGCCAGATCTCCCCCGCATCACCGACCTGGCCCCGGTTGTCGACCGGCGCCTGAGTTCGTCCTTCTTCCGAATCGCTCCGCTCCGTCCCGGTCGCTCAACCGCCAAGGCTGTCGTTCGCCGTACCGCTTTGCCGTCGTGCCGTTTTCTACCGTTTTCATCGCTGCGCGCGCAGCCTGCCCTCACGATTGATGGCCAGCGCGCGGCGGTTTCCCGACAAACCGACCGAGGACCGAACATCATGATGCTGAAGAACCCCGCGACGAAGTACCGACCGTTCACACCCGTCAACCTGCCGAACCGCACGTGGCCCACGCGCACGATCACGCAAGCGCCGATCTGGATGAGCACCGACCTGCGCGACGGCAACCAGTCGCTGTTCGAGCCGATGGACGCGGCGCGCAAGATGCGGATGTTCAAGATGCTGGTCGCGATCGGCTTCAAGGAGATCGAGGTCGCGTTCCCGTCGGCGTCCGAGACCGACTTCAACTTCGTGCGCGAGCTGATCGAAGGCGGCCACATTCCCGACGACGTGACGATCGAGGTGCTCACGCAGGCGCGCGACGACCTGATCGAGCGCACCTTCGACTCGCTGCGCGGCGCGAAGCGCGCGATCGTGCACCTGTACAACGCGACCGCGCCGGAATTCCGCAAGATCGTGTTCGGCCTCGACCGCGATGGCGTGAAGGCGCTCGCGGTGAACGCCGCGCGCACGATCAAGCGCTTCGCCGATGCCGCGACCGACACGCATTTCACGCTGCAATACAGCCCCGAAACCTTCACGGCAACCGAGCTCGATTTCGCGAAGGAAGTCTGCGACGCCGTGTTCGACGTGTGGCAGCCGACGCCGGAGCACAAGGCGATCGTGAACCTGCCGGCCACCGTGGAAGTCGGCACGCCGAACTTCTACGCGGACCAGATCGAATGGATGCACCGCAACCTCGCGCGCCGCGATGCGCTGATCGTGTCCGTGCATCCGCACAACGACCGCGGCACCGCCGTTGCCGCGGCCGAGCTCGCGGTGATGGCGGGCGCCGACCGGATCGAGGGCTGCCTGTTCGGCAACGGCGAGCGCACCGGTAACGTCGACCTCGTCACGCTCGCGCTGAACCTCTATTCGCAGGGTGTCGATCCGGGCCTCGATTTCTCGCAGATCAACGAAGTCGCGCGCATGGCCGAGGAATGCACGCAGTTGCCGATCCATCCGCGCCATCCGTATGTCGGCGACCTGGTGTTCACCGCGTTCTCCGGCTCGCACCAGGATGCGATCAAGAAGGGCTTCGCGGTGCAGCGCCCCGATGCCGTGTGGGAAATGCCGTACCTGCCGATCGATCCGAGCGATGTTGGCCGCACGTACGACTCGATCATTCGCGTGAACAGCCAGTCGGGCAAGGGCGGTATCGCGTTCCTGCTCGAGCAGAGCTATGGCGTCGTGCTGCCGCGCCGCCTGCAGGTCGACTTCAGCGCGGCCGTGCAGCGCCTGACCGACGACAGCGGGCTCGAAGTGACGAGCGCACAGATCTGGTCGCTGTTCCAGCAGGAATACGTGGAAGGCGATGCGCCGCTGCGATATGTCGGCCATGAGCTGACCGAGCGCGACGGCCGCGAGACGATCGTGCTGACTGCCGATGTGCACGGCGAGCGCCGCGTGCTGCGCGGTGAAGGCAATGGCCCGCTCGACGCGCTGATGCACGCGTTGCGTACGCCGCTGCGGATCCAGCACTACGAGGAGCGCGCGTTGTCGCAGGGCGCGGATGCGAAGGCGATCGCGATCGCGGAACTGTCCGGCACGGGCGTGCGCGGCAGCGCGTTCGGCGTCGGCATCGATGCGAACCTGACGACCGCGTCGATTCGCGCGGTGATCAGCGGCATCAACCGCGCGTATGCGCGCGCGGACGAAGCGGCGCAGGCGACGTTTTTTGGTGCTCAGCAGGCGGTGAAGGCCGTCGCGTAACGGGCGGCCCGGCGGCCGCGCCGGACATGTCCGGCGCGGTCGTGTCGTCGTCCGTGCGGTTGCTGCCGCACGGACGGCAAGCTTGGCGCGCAGTTCCGACTTCATGAAATTCACCCGCGCGCGCGTCTTGGCGTCGCGATGCTTGCGCGACGGATACGCCAGAAACACCCCCACTTCCTCCGCCCGGCAATCGGGCCGTACACGCACCCACGCGCCTGAACGTAGTCCGTCGTCCGCGACGCACGCCGGCAGCAGGCCGATTCCCGCCCTTTCCCGTCCCTTCCCGAACCGCGATCTCGAGCGATCTCGCGCGATGTCGCAACGTCGGCCGTCGTCGCCGGCTCGAATGCGATCGTTGCCGTATTCGCACCGCGTGTCAGCGTCCATGCGCGTGCGCACGTCGGCGCGCGATCGTCGCGATACAGGCAGTACGGTTCAGCGCCGCGGGAAGTATTCGCTCGGCGGCACGCCGAGTGCCTTGCGGAACATCGCCGCGAACGCGCTGGGGCTGTCGTAGCCGTGCTCGAGCGCGAGTTCGAGGATCGGCGTGCCGGCGGCGAGACGCGGCAGGCTCAGCAGCAGGCGCGCATGGCGGCACCATGCACCGTGCGTCATCCCCGTTTCGCGCTTGAAGGTGCGCGCGAGCGTGCGCTCGTTCATGTGCGCGTCGCGCGCCCACGATTGCAGCGTGACGACCGATGACGGTTCGTTGATGAGCCGCGTGCACAGCGCGGCGAGCACCGGATGGCGCGGCATCGGCACGTGCAGCGACAGCAGCGGCGCGATCTCGATTTCGTCGAGGATCAGCGCGAGCACGCGACCCGCGCGATGCGAGAGGTCGTAATCCGCCGGCAGTTCGCTCGCGGTCACGATCAGCTCGCGCAGCAACGTGCCGACCTCGATCACGCGGCATTCACGTGGCAGGCTCGGCCGCACTTCGTGTGCGACGAACACCGTGCGCATCTGCACGTCGCCGGCCATTCGGATCTCGTGCTGCGTGCCGCCCGGCACCCAGACCGCACGCCCCGTCGGCACGACCCAGCTACCGGCATCCGCATGCACGAGCATCACGCCGGAAATCGCGTGAATCAGCTGGCCATGCCGATGCGAATGCGGCGGATACGCGATGCCGGCCGCCGCGTCGGACGCGACGACGGCGATCTGCTTGTGCTTGTCCTGGTGCTCGAGCGCGCTGAAAAATTGATCCATGTGTCCATTTCTCGACGACGAATGCGCTTTGCGCGCGAGATCGACCGAATGGGTCGAAATTACCATAGGCCCATCGTTTGTTCGACTGCCATTGCACGATGCGCGCCTCGTCATTTCCTCCGGTTTCCTTCCGTTTGTCCGTTGCTGCCGCGCTGCTGAGCGCCGCGATGCTTGCCGCCTGCTCGGTCGGCGCACCGTACCGTCCGCCGGTGGCCGATGCGGCGCGCACGGCGCCGTTCGACGCGGCGGCCGATGCACCCGTCGCGTCCGGCGGGGCATTGCCCGATCGCTGGTGGCAGCTGTTCGACGATCCGGCGCTCGACGCACTCGTGCGCGAAGCGCTCGCGCAGAACCGCGATCTCGCGGTGGCCGCGGCGCGCGTCGCGCGTGCGCGGGCCGTGCTCGACGAAGCGGACGCCGCGCGGTTGCCCGATACGACGGCCGGCTTCGGCGTCGACTACGGCAAGCTCGCGTCCGACCAGATCGTCGCGAGCGCGAAGGGCACCGATGCGCGTACGCGCTGGGGTTTCGCGCCGTCGTTCGCGGTGTCGTGGGAAGTCGATCTGTGGGGGCGCGTCGGCCATCTCGTCGACGCCGCGCGTGCCGATTCCGAGGCCGTGCAGGCTGCGTCGGATGCGATGCGCGTCGCGGTGGCCGCCGAAACGACGGCCGCCTATGCGCAGGCGTGCGCGTACGGCGAGCGGATCGACGTGGCCGAGCGCTCGGTCGCGATCGCCGACCGCCTCGCCGCGCTGACCGCCCGGCAACGTGCACACGGTCTCGTGTCCGATCTGGAAGTCGCGCGATCACGCGCGTTCGCCGACGACACGCGCGCCGATTTGCCCGCGCTCGCAGGCGCGCGCCGTGCCGCGTTGTATGAACTGGCCGTGCTGACCGGGCACGCGCCCGGCGCGATTCCCGACGCGGCCGCGCGCTGTCGCGCGACGCCGTCGCTGGTGCGACCGTTCCCGGTCGGCGACGGCGCCGCGCTGCTTCGGCGCCGGCCCGATCTGCGCGAAAGCGAGCGGCGGCTCGCCGCGTCGAACGCACGGATCGGTGTCGCGACGGCCGAGCTGTATCCGTCGATCGTGCTCGGCGGTTCGGTGAACTGGCTGTCGACGACCGGCGATCCGTCGTCGCTCGGCGACAAGTACGCGATCGCGTGGGGCGTCGGGCCGCTGATCACCTGGCGCTTTCCGAATGTTGCAACGAGTCGCGCGCAACTCGCGCAGGCCCGCGCGGACGATGCCGCCGCGCGTGCGTCGTTCGATGCGCAAGTGCTGCGCGCACTGAAGGAAACCGAGCAGGCGCTCGCACGCTATGGCGCCGAGTGGCGCCGCAAGGCCGCGCTCGACACCGCGCGTGCCGAGCACGCACGCGCTTACCGGCTGGCCGAACTGAACTACGACGCGGGCGCGCTGGATTTTCTCGGCGTGCTCGACGCACAGCGCAGCCTCGTCGCGGTCGATGCCGCGCTGGCCGCGTCGACGCAACAGGTCGCGCTCGATCAGGTGGCCGTCTTCAAGGCACTGGGGGGCGGCTGGCAGCGCTAGCCGCCTGTTCGTGACTCCGCCCGCACTCAACCATTCCGATTCCGATCATGAGCACCACAGCCGTCCCCGAGAAATCCGCCCGTTTCGCGCGGCGCCACTGGATCGCCGCCGGCGTCTTCTTCACCGTCATCGCGCTGGCCTGGTTCGGCTGGCGCTGGTGGACGGTGGGCCGCTTCATCGAGCACACCGACGACGCGTACGTACGCGCCGACATCGTGACCGTCAGCCCGCGCGTGGCCGGCTATGTCGCACGCGTGGCCGTCGACGACAACCAGCCCGTGAAGCGTGGCGACGTGCTCGTCACGCTCGACGATCGCGACTATCGCGCGAAGCTTGACGATGCGCAGGCGGCCGTTGCCGCGGCCGACGCAACACTGCGGGCCGAGGAAGCCGCGGCCGCCACGCTCGACGCGCAGGTCGGCCAGCAGCGCAGCGTGATCGAGCAGGCGCAGGCCGACGCGGCCGCCGCGCGTGCCGAAGCCACGCGGCGCGATGCCGATGCGGCGCGCTATCGGCAGTTGTTCGCCGAATCGGCCGCGAGCGGGCAACGCTGGGAACAGGCGCACGCCGATGCGCTGAAGGCGCGTGCGGAACTGGCCCGCGCGAGCGCGGCGGTGCGCGCGCAGGACGACCAGCAGACGGTGCTGCGCCGGCGCCGCGCACAAAGCGCGGCTGCGATCGAGCAGGCGCGTGCACGGCTTGCGGCGTCCCAAGCGAAGCGCGCGCTGGCACAACTGGATGTCGCACATACGGTGATCCGCGCGACGCGCGACGGCACGATCGGCCAGCGTGCGGTGCGCGCGGGCCAGTACGTCGAGGTCGGGATGCCGCTGCTCGCGGTCGTGCCGCTGCGCGACGTGTACGTCGTCGCGAACTTCAAGGAGACGCAGCTCGGCGCGATGCATGACGGGCAGCCAGTCGAGATCGACGTCGATACATACTCGGGCCGCACGCTGCACGGCCGCGTGCTCGGGCTCGCGCCGGGCTCGGGCGCCGAATTCGCGCTGCTGCCGCCCGACAACGCGACCGGCAACTTCACGAAGGTCGTGCAGCGCGTGCCCGTGAAGATCCGCCTCGATGCACCGCCGCCGGGCCTCGTGCTGCGGCCCGGCATGTCGGTGATCGCGCGCGTCGATACGCGCGGCGCGCCGGGAGCCGGGTCGTGACGGCGGCCGCAACGCAGGCCGCGCACGACGAAGCCGTATCGCTGCGCGCATGGGTCGCGGTGCTCGGCGGCGTATTCGGCTGCTTCATGGCAGGGATGAACGTGCACGTGACGAACGCGTCGCTGCCCGACATCCGCGGTTCGCTGGGCGCGAGCTTCGAGGAGGGGTCGTGGATCTCGACCGCGTACCTCGTCGCCGAGATCGTCGTGATTCCGCTCACCGGCTGGCTCGTGCAGGTGTTCTCCGCGCGCCGCGTGCTGCTCGTCGGCGCAACGGGGTTTCTGGCGTTTTCGATCGCGTGCTCGGTCGCGCCGAACATCTCGTCGATGATCGTCGCGCGCGCGTTGCAGGGCGCGTTCGGCGGCGTGCTGATTCCGCTGTCTTTCCAGCTGATCGTCACCGAGCTGCCGCCGTCGAAGCATCCGTTCGGCATGGCGCTGTTCGCGGTGGCGAACAACGTCGCGCAGGCGGCCGGGCCGTCGCTCGGCGGCTGGCTCACCGACATGTATTCGTGGCGCTGGATTTTCTATCTGCAGATTCCGCCCGCGATCGCGCTGATCGTGGCGATCGCATGGGCGATCCGCCCGGTGCCCGTGCAGTTGTCGAAGCTGCGCCAGGCCGACTGGTTCGGAATCGCGACGATGGCGCTCGGCCTGAGCGCGCTGCAGATGGTGCTGGAGGAGGGCGGTCGCAAGGACTGGTTCGCATCCGACCTGATCGTCGAGCTGTCGATCGTCGCGGCGGCGGGGCTCGCGGCGTTCGTCGCGATCGAGCTGCGGCGCAAGGAGCCGTTCATCAACCTGCGGCTGCTCGGCCGCTACAACTTCGGGATCGCGAGCCTGATGCAGTTCCTGTTCGGCGCGGTGGTGTTCGGGGTGGTGTTTCTCGTGCCGAACTACTTCGCCGAACTGCACGGCTACAGCGCGCGCGACATCGGCCTCGCGATGATCCCGTACGGGCTCGTGCAGTTCGTGATGTCGTTCCTGACGCCGCCGCTGATGCGCCGCACGAGCCCGCGCGCGACGATCGTGCTCGGCTTCGCGCTCGTCGCGGCAGGCTGCCTGATGAACATCCACCTGAGCGCCGACGCCGCATCGAATGTGATCGTGCCGTCGCTCGTCGTGCGCGGGATCGGGCAGTCGCTGGTCGTGATCGCGCTGTCGGTGATGGCCGTCGACGGAATCGAGAAGGCGCAGCTCGGTTCGGCGTCAGGCGTGTTCAACATGGTGCGCAACGTTGGCGGCGCGATCGGCATCGCGGTGGCGAGCCAGATCGTCGTCGAGCGGCAGAAGCTGCACGCGATGCGGATCGGCGAGGCCGTTTCGCCGTTCTCGGCAGCCTTTCAGGAACGCATGACGATGCTGGTGCGGCTGCTGTCGCGTGTGCACGTGCCGCGTGCCGATGCGTTGCCGGGTTCGTCGACCGGCGGCGTGCACGAGCTGGCCCTCGCGCTCGTGAATCAGCGCGTGATGCGCGAGGCGCTGCTGATGGCGTACAGCGATACGTTCCTGATCGCGGGTGTCGCCATGGTGGGGTGTACGGCAGCTGCGTTCGTATTGAAGGGAAAGAAGAAAGCGTGATGGGGACAGACGCCTGACAGGGAAGCCTGACATAGCTGACAGGCGATGACTTCTTGCAATGGGCGTATCGTGCATGCGTCGCGCGCGAGGCTGTTCTCCCGCGCCCATCACGATGAGGAGTGTGGCATGACGAAGGATGATTCTCTGAGGGGACAGATCAAGGAGCAGGCCCAGGCCGCGGATCGTCACAACCTGGCCCGGCCGGCCGCGAACGGCGCGCTGTGGGCGCGCGGTCTCACGACGCAACGGGTTGCCGACCTGTTCAAGACCCTGCAAGGGTTGCCGGGGCACTGGATGCAGTTGCAGAACGAGGTCAACGCCGGGAACCGCTATTTTTACGGCGTGCAGAATGGCAGCGTGACGACCGACGAGGGGAAGGCGCTGATCCGCTGGATCGCCAATGCGGTCGTGAGCGCCGCCGGGAATGCGCAGTTCGACTTCCCGCTGCAGCAACTGCGTTTCACCGCCGACATGGGCTGGCTGAAGCTCCAGCGTGTGCAAGGGCGCGTGATGGTGTTTTCGCAGCCTTGACCGTCAGTTCCGGCGCGTCGCCGGAATCCGCGGCGATCAGTACGGTGCCGGCGTATCGAGGGTGATCGCGGAGCGCCGGTACGTTGCTCCCGCTCGCCTGTGACGGGCCTTCGGCGGCGGCCGGGCCCGGCCCGCTACACACACTGCGTTTCGTTCATTCCGCGGGCCGTCAGACCGACACCGTGATGCCGGCCGAACGCGGCGGCCCCGCAGGCCGCACCACGATTTCCACATGCTGGCCCAACGACGCCAGCGTCTGCATCAGCCGTTCCAGCGAAACGTTCCGGAGCCTTTCGCGCTGCTCGGGCGTGACGACGCGGTGCCGCTGTCCTTCGGACGGCGCGCGTTACTGGCCGAAGCGGTCCGCCACGGCATCCTTCAGCCGCGCGGCGGTGATCTCGCCCATGTGCGATTCGACGAGATTGCCTTTCGCGTCGAAGAAGAGCGTCGTCGGCAGCCCGCGCGAACCGTAGGTCTGCATCGCGTGCAGCGTGCGATCGAGCAGCACGTGATCGAACCGCAGCCCCTTCTGTTCGAGGAACGCGCGCACCGCTTGTGCGTCTTCGCCCTGGTTGACCATCAGCACCGTCATCCCGGGATGATCCTGCTGCGCTTGCGCGAGGATCGGCATTTCGCGTTGGCACGGCGGGCACCACGTCGCCCACAGGTTCACGACGACGGGCTTGCCCGCGAAGCGTTGCACCGGTACCGGCGTGGCGTCGAGCGCTTCGAGCTGCAACGCTGCAAGCGGCGGCGCGCTGTGCTGCAACGTGGCGAGCGTGCCCTGCGCGATGCCCCATGCGGCAACGCCCGCGAGCATGCCGGCCATCACCGGGCGACGCAGCGCGGGCAGGCCGCGCAGGCGCCAGCCCGCGAACACGATCGCGGCCGCGAGGCCGATGCGCCAGTCGAAGCCGCCGTCGCCGAGCGCGATGATCGAGCGCGGTGCGGCCGCGTACTCGTGCCACCACTGCGCGACGTAGCCGATACGCGCGGCGAGCAGGCCGAGCAGCAGCGTGTCGAGGATCAGGCTCGATGCGGTCTTGTGGTGTCCATCAGGCGGGCGGCGCTGGATGAGGCGCGCGACGAGCCACGCGAGCAGTGCCGCGACGGCTACCGCGACGACGCGGATCGAGAAGGGACCAATGCTCAGCATGAAGAAGGATGGGGTGCGAACGAGCGGGGCTGGAGACGGGATTGTCCGCCACGGCGACGAAGCCGTCGACGGTCGTGTCGGCGATTCGACAGGTCGCCGCGGATGGGGGTTCCCGCCGAGAACGTAACGGCTCGTTGCGAATTCGACGGAAGAGGCAGGATCAGGGCGCCGTGATTTTCAGGCATGCAGGCTGCAAATCGGACGGGCCCGGTGGTCAGCGGCGGTCAGCGGAATCGCGTTCATCGACACGACACGGGCCGGATATGCGCTTCGTCGTCGCAGCGGCGAGCGCGGTGGTCGACGCCCGACGGGCCGTGCATGCGGGGCCTGTCGGGCGTCGGCGATTACAGCTTTCTCGACGGGGCTTGCGCTGCGTCCGCTTGCTGCGCGTCGGTCGCCGGATCGAGCGTCGTCAGCGTCTTCTCGGTGAACTTCTCGTACAGCCAGTTCAGGCGCGTATCGTCCATGCCGCCGGCGAGGCCGCCGAGCGCATACGAGGCCGACACCTTGAAGCGGTCGATCTGATGATTGTCGGCGTCGGTGAGCGTCACGGTGCCGTCGACGTGATCGTTGCCCGCCATGAAGCCGAACATCACTGCCGAGAAGCTCGAGCGCACGCGAATGCCGTTGACTTCGATGTTCAGGTGCATCGCATCGGTCGAACCGGCCGTTGCCAGCAACTTGCGTGCGGCCAGTGCGCTTTCGATTTTCCCTTTCAGGTTCTCGGGGCTGAATTTCAGATTGTCTTTCAGCGCGTCTTGCGCGGCTTTGTCGAGCGTGACTTGAACGATCACGGGTTTCGAGCCGAATTTGGGCGTCGATGCAGTTGCGATAGCCCCCGGCTGATCGCCGGCGTCGCGTGTCACGCTGCTCGCGCAGCCCGACAGAAAGCCGATCGTTACCAATGCCAGAGCGGCATGACGGAATACAGATTTCATGATTTGGTCTTTTTGGTTTGGGTTATTTGAGATGGCTCTGAGGCCGGGCGGAAATCTAACACCGGACGAATCAATTCAAAAGGTCGAATAGATCGACAATCGATTCGGGATTTATTGATCGCGATGTCGTACGCGAATGGAATGCCGGTTGACCGCGTTGCGAGCGCGTGGGGGGCTGGCGATCGGGCGTGACTGCCGTGGGGCGGATTACTGCGGACGATTACGGTCCGTTGCCGGACCCCGCGCCGCCGAGCCGATACGCGGTGAAGAACTCGTACCAAGGCGACCCTTCCCCAACCGGCACGTTGAGCGCCGCGGTCCGCCGCTTCAACACGCCGAACACGTCGTTGATCCGCGCCGTCTGCCCCGCATCGTTGAACGGATAGGGCCGCGCCCGGCCGGCCGCGAATGCGCCATACGCAATCGCAAGCAGGCGCGCGCTGTCGTCGGTCGACGCGATTGCGCCATTGATCATTTCGGCGAAGCGCGGCCGGTCTTCGGCGCGCGATCCGGACAGGCACAGGAACACGATCGCCGATAGTTCGTGCAGATCCTTCACCCGTAGCAGCCCCGGCAGCCGCGCGACGATCCGCTCGACCGGTTCATCGCGCAGGGCATCGCCGAAGTCGAGCACGGCGGTCATCGGATTCGTGTCCGCTTTCAGGCGATCGAGCGCCGACGATACGGCCGACGCGCTCGCCCCGTCGGGCGACGCGGCCGGAGCAGCCCGCAACGCATCGGCCACCTGCTGCGTCCATTCCGGAAAGATCATCCGCACGTTGCCGAACTGTTCGCCGCCTTCCGCCGCCGGATTCCAGCGATACACGATCGTGCCGCCGCGAATGAACGGCGAATACAGGTGCTCGGGCGTTTGGGGCAGCGGCCGCCGGTTGATCGGCAGCCAGGCGAGCGTCAGCCAGTCGTAGCGGCCGGTGGCGGGCACGGCAGGGCTCGAGCTCGCGACGACCTGCCACGTGCCGCGATTCGCATAGCGGCGCCGCGCATCGGGTACCGGAACGGTCTGGCCTTTTGCGGTGTCGAAGTACGTCGTGCCGGTCACGTTCGCGCCGCTGTCTGCGGCCGGCGTGATGATGGAGATGACCCACGACGCGCCGTCCGCCGACCGATAGTCGGACGGCTTCAGCGTGGCGACGTCGTGCACCATGCGCGTTTCCGCCGCGACGGGGCTGGGCGGGAGATTGGCGGGCGCGGCCAGGATGCTCGGCATGGGATTTCCTCGGAATCGGGTGCGCATCGCCGAGCGAGGACGACGCGCGGCGGCGCGGATTGTTTTATGTCACTGTAGAACGTCGCCGCCGGAAACGGAAACCGGCTGCGCGATGCTCCTGCTCACGCGTGCCGCTGTTTTTGTGGATCGAGGCGCGGGCGGCGGGTTGAGCGGGGCGCCGGGGGACACAAAAATCGACCGAAAGGAGGATCGTGGATCCCCGGGGTGACAAGGTTTGCCGAAGCGGCTGTTCCGGAAGCGATCATGGCCTTCAATCGGGCCGGGCAATCCACGAGATGGCACTTGCCCGCGCGTCGCCGTTCAGCTCAACGCGACAACTCTTTCCGGTAGAGCACGGCTCCCGGCTTTTCCGCGATGGTGTCGTAGAGCCGCATCGCCGTGTGATTCGTTTCGTGCGTCTGCCAGTACACGCGTTCGGCGCGATGCGCACGCGCGGTGTCGTACACGGCTTCGATCAGCGCGCGGCCGACGCCCTTGCCGCGCTCGCTGTCGAGCGTGAACAGGTCCTGCAGGTAACAGGTCGGCCCGGCGAGCGTCGTGCTGCGGTGATACAGGAAATGCACGAGCCCGACGAGCCGGCCGGCGCGTTCGGCGACGAGCGCATGCACGGGTTCGTAGACGTCGAAGAAGCGCGACCACGTGAGCTGCGTGATGCGCAGCGGCAGCGCGGTATCGTCGAAGCGGCCGTAGAAACGGTTATAGCCGTCCCATAGCGGCAGCCACTGGTCGTAGTCGTCTTCCGTGACCGCGCGTACGGTCAGTCCGGTGTCGTTGGCGTTCATGCTGGCGGACCTGTCGAGGAGAAGTGCGCGCACCGCCGATCCGGCAGGCGCGTCGCAGGTCTCTACGATAGGAAGTTCGCGGCCCCATGGGTAGGCCCATGACGACGACTTTTCTTGGTGCCACGATGCGCGTGATTCTTGTGAGGTTGGCTGACCGTCAGCCGGCCTAAGGCGACACGGCCACCTTCGCCGGCCGTCGGCGCTTACCCGCGCAGCGGCGGATTGAGTTGCGCGAACGCCTGCTGGCGGCGATACGGGAAGTACGGATACGGTGCTTCCACCGCGCTCGCCGCGTCGAGTTTCGCGACCTGCGCATCGGTCAGTGCCCAGCCGGCCGCGCCGAGGTTCTGCCGCAGCTGTTCCTCGTTGCGCGCGCCGATGATCACCGACGACACGGTCGGGCGCTGCAGCAGCCAGTTCAGCGCGATCTGCGGCACGGTCTTGCCGGTTTCCTCGGCGATCGCGTCGAGCGCATCGACCACGTCGTATAGGCGCGCGTCGTCGACCGGCGGCCCGAAGCTGGCCGTTTCATGCAGGCGGCTGCCTTCGGGCAGTGGCGTATTGCGCCGGATCTTGCCGGTGAGCCGGCCCCAGCCGAGCGGGCTCCAGACGAGCGCGCCGAGCCCCTGGTCGGCGCCGAGCGGCATCAGGTCCCACTCGTAGTCGCGGCCGACGAGCGAGTAGTAGACCTGGTTCGCCACGTAACGCGACCAGCCGTGCTGATCCGCCACTGCCAGCGACTTCATGATCTGCCACCCCGCGAAGTTCGACACGCCGATGTAGCGCAGCTTGCCCGCGCGCACGAGATCGTCGAGCGTCGACATCACTTCCTCGACCGGCGTGCCCGCGTCGAACGCGTGGAGTTGCAGCAGGTCGATGTAGTCGGTGCCGAGGCGGCGCAGCGCGTGGTCGACGGCGCGCACCAGCCGCGCGCGCGACGTGCCCGCGTCGTTCGGGCCGGCGCCGGTCGGCAGGCCCGTCTTCGTCGAGATCAGCACCTGGTCGCGGCGTCCCTGGATCGCGGCGCCGAGCACGCGCTCGGATTCGCCGTCCGAATACACGTCGGCCGTGTCGAACAGGTTCACGCCGGCCTCGAGGCAGATGTCGATCAGGCGGCGCGCTTCGTCGACACCCGTGTTGCCCCATGCGCTGAACAGCGGGCCGGTGCCGCCGAACGTGCCGGCGCCGAAGCTCAGGACGGGAACCTTGAGGCCGGAGCGGCCGAGGGTGCGGTATTCCATGGCGGGTTTCCTTGGGGTGATCGAAGTGTCGAGCGGCGGCCGCGTGGCCAGGTGTCGCCACACTGTATCGCTTGCGGATATTTCGGATAATTGGGCAGACTTCGAAAATATCGTTCGGAAGAGGCGAATAATGCTGCTCGATAATCTCGCGCTGTTCCTGCGCATCGTGGAGAAAGGCGGGCTGGCCGTGGCGGGCCGAGAGTTCGGGCTGTCGCCGGCCACCGTGTCCGAGCGGCTGACCGCGCTCGAGCGCCACTACGGCGCGGCGTTGCTTACGCGCACGACACGCGCGATCAGCCTGACCGACGAAGGCCGCATGCTCGTCGACGGCGCGCGGCGCCTGCTGGCGGAGGCCGATGAACTCGAAAGCCGCGTGCGGCTCGGTGTGCAGTCGCTGTCGGGGCCCGTGCGCCTGAGCGCGCCGGCCGATCTCGGGCGCGAGCGCGTGGTGCCCGTCGTCGACGCGTTTCTCGCCGAGCATCCGGGCGTCACGGTCGACCTGCATCTCGGCGACGGTTACGTCGATGTCGTCGGGCAGGGGCTCGATTTCGCGATTCGGCGCGGCACACTCGCCGACAGTTCGCTGCGCATCCGTTCGCTCGGCCGGGCGCGGCGCGTGGTGTGCGCGTCGCCCGCGTATCTCGCGGCGCACGGCACGCCGCAGCATCCGGACGAACTCGCCGCGCACGACTGCATCGTGATGCGCTTCGGGCCGGACCTGTATGCCGAATGGCCGTTCAGCATCGAAGGCGAACCCCGGCGCGTGACGGTGCGCGGCCGGCGCGTGGCCAATGATGGCGCGCTCGTGCGCGCATGGTGCGTCGCGGGGCATGGCGTCGCGCTGAAGTCGCTGGTCGACGTCGAGCAGGATCTGGCGTCCGGCGCGCTCGTCGAAGTCCTGCGCGCGTTCTCGCCGGGCGACGTCGATTTGCAGATCGTCTATCCGGGCAACGCCGTGCAACCGCGGCGCGTGCGTGCGCTGATCGACAGGTTGGCGCAGGCGCTGGGCGAGGGGTAACGGGCAGGTTCATGCGGTCCGCCGAGCGTTGCGGCGCGTGTCTCGCCACGATCGTATCGAAGGCCGGCGTGACGATCCGGGGGCGCGATACCGCCAGTTGAAACCGGCGTTCCCGCGATTGCACACATTTCGTCATTTAGCTAATATTCGAAACGTTAAATGAAACCGAACCCATGGACGACGTCACCCGTATCAGCGCACTGGCCAACGAAAGCCGCCTGGCCGTGATGCGCTGGCTCAAGCAGCCACACAAGCATTTCCCGCCGCAGCCGCACGGCGATTTCGACGAGCTCGGCGTGTGCTGCACGTACATCACCGAGAAGCTCGGCATCGCGCCGGCCACGACCACGCGCCACATGCGCATCCTCGCGGATGCCGGGCTCGTGCAGGCGACCCGCGCCGGCAAGTTCACGTACTACAAGCGGATCGACGGCGCGCTGCAGCAGCTCGGCCGCGATCTTTTGCAACTCTGACTCCCACGAAGGCAACCGACATGGACGAACTTGCATTGCTGGCCGACGCCGACCGGCGCGCGCACGCGTATCTGGCCGCGACGAACGAGCGGCGCGCGTTTCCCGACGCGGCCGCATTGGCCGGCCTTGCGGCGTTCGACGAGCCGCTGCCCGATACGGGCCGCGCGGCCGACGACGTCCTGCGTCTGCTCGACGAGCGCGGCACGCCGGCGACCGTCGCGTCGAACGGACCGAACTACTTCGGCTTCGTGATCGGCGCCGCGCTGCCGGCCGCGGCGGCGGCCGAGCGCTTGATGCTCGCGTGGGACCAGTGCGCGTCGTCGTATGCGAATTCACCGGTGGCCGCGACGATCGAGCGCCAGGCCGCGCGCTGGGTGGTCGACGTGCTCGGGTTGCCCGAGGGGAGCGCGGTCGGCTTCGGCACCAGCGCGACGGCCTGCACGCTCGTCGCGCTGGTGGCCGCGCGGCGCGCGCTGCTCGCGCGCAAGGGCTGGAACGTCGACGAGGACGGCCTGATCGGCGCGCCCGAGGTGAAGGTCGTGATCTCCGAACTCGCGCACATCACGGTGAAGAAGGCGCTGCGCGTGCTCGGTTTCGGGATGAAGCGCCTCGTCGTCGCGCCGGTCGACACGCATGGCCGCATCGACCCGGCGCACATGCCGCCGCTCGACGACATGACGATCCTCTGCGTACAGGCCGGCGAAGTGAACACCGGCGAGTTCGATCCGTTCGCGGCGCTGATTCCGCCCGCGAAGGCGGCCGGCGCATGGGTGCACGTCGACGGCGCGTTCGGCCTGTGGGCGCGTGCATCGTCGAAGCGTGCGCTGACGGACGGCATCGACGGCGCGGACAGCTGGACCACCGACGGCCACAAGTGGCTCAACACGCCGTACGACGGCGCGATGGTGATCTGCCGCGACGCGGCCGCGCTTGCGACCGCGATGAACAGCGACGCCGTCTACCTGAGCGGCGCGCAGGACGCGCAGAAGAACCTGAACCTCGAATTCTCGCGACGCGCGCGCGGCATCCCCGTGTGGGCCGCACTGCGTTCGCTCGGCCGCGCCGGCGTGGCCACGATGGTCGAGCGGCACTGCGCGCAGGCGGCGCGGGTCGCGGACGGGCTGCGCGCCGCCGGCTACGACGTGCTGAACCGCGTCGTGCTGAACCAGGTGCTGGTGCGCGCCGGCACCGACGATGAAACGGCTGCGATCCTCAAGGCTGCGCAGGCATCGGGCGACGTGTGGTTCGGCGCGACGGTGTGGCAAGGGCGGCCGGCGTTCCGGATCAGCGTGTCGTCGTGGCGTACCGAAGACGCGCATATCGATCGTCTCGTGGCATTGCTGACGGCGTTGCGCGGCGTGCACGTGCGCTGAGCGGCGACAACGCGGCGGCGCGCGCGGAGGTTCACTCCGTCACGCGCGGCGCGTTTCGCGTATGCGCCGGATAGGCCGCATCGTCAGCGCACCGAGTCGGGAAACGCGTGCATCGAGAACGCGAACGCGGCTTCCGCCGGCGCCTCGATCTCCGCTTCGCCGCTCTCCAGATGATCGTCGAGATCGCCGCGATCGTCGCGCACGGTCATGCGTTCGACGCCGATGCGCGCCTGCCGCGATGATGTTCGTGCCGTGCAAGGCCGGCTTGAGCCGCGACGAAGCGGAAGATGCCGATCCGGTGCCCCTCGCGCAAGGCGCGTCGGTGCTGGCTAACTGGCGGATTGCGCGCGTTAGCCGCGCGCGGTGGCGGGGCTCGCAATGCCTCTGCAAGCGTGAAAATAACGGACAATGGCCGCTGCGCGCGCCATGCCGGCGCAGCGTTCAACCGAAGCATTCACGCTTGCGAGAACCCCATGTCGACTCCCTTTCCCCGGGAACTGCTGAAGGCCGCCGATATCGCGAAGATGGAACCGGTGCGCGCGGTGCATTCGCTGAATCCCAATGCCGTTCGCCTCAAGCGACAACTCAGCGACCTGACCGGCCTGACGCAATTCGGTGTTCACCTGCTCACGCTGATGCCCGGACACGAATCGGCCGAGTATCACCGTCACCTGTACGAAGAGGAGTTCGTGTACGTGCTGTCCGGCACCGGCGCGGTCACGATCGGCGAGCGCACCGACGCAATCGGGCCCGGCGATTTTCTGGGCTTTCCGCGCGGCGGTGAAGCGCATACGGTGCAGAACACCGGCGATACGCCGCTGGAGCTGCTCGTCGGCGGGCAGCGGCTCGAACACGACGTCTGCGAATACCCGCGAGTCGGCAAGCGGCTCCATGTCGCGGGCGAACTCGAAGACTATGTCGATCTGCCGAAGCGGCCTTGATCGCCAATCGTGCATTCAATACGCCATTTCGCATAAAAACTGAATCAATCACCTCTTGTTTAGATAAACGAAATAAAAATTCGTAAAAATACGGGGTAGAGAAAACACGTCTATTTGGGCACGCTTGTGCCCATTGTCCGTTCCTGGGCGCTGGTATTTCGACATGCCGGCGCATCCTTTTTCAGGTGTGCGAATACGGAAATAAATACACGCACCCGGGATTTTCGACCGATCGGCCGGGCAAGCGGAATTCATCAAAAACATCCTGATTCAAAGATCAGTAATTCGAATCAATATCCTGATTCAAGAACGATACGGAGACAGGCGATGTCGAGGAACCGGAGGTGGGGAGCGGCGCTGCTGGCGCTGTGCGTTGTCCTGGCTTCATGCGGCGGCGATGGCGATTCGCCGTCGGCGGTTGCTGCAAACCAGTCGGCGTCCGCGCAGTCGCAGGGCAATGAAAACGGCGACGGCGGCAACCGCAACGAAAACAGCAACGGCAACGAAGCGGCAAGGAAAAATGCCGACCTCCGCGTCGTGCAGTACGTCAATCCGCTGATCGGCACCGACTACGCGACCGACCAGCCGGCCGACCCGGTCGGCTCGGGCCTGGGTGGCGGCACGTTCCCGGGGCCAACAGTGCCGTTCGGGATGATGCAATGGAGCCCGATGACACCGACCGCCCAATACGACAGCAGCAAGGGCGACGGCTCCGGCTTCTCCGGCGGCTACTGGTACGGCGACACGTCGATCAACGCGTTCAGCATCCTTCACCTGAGCGGCACCGGCTGCTGGGCGAACGGCGGCTACCTGAACGTGATGCCGCAGCTCGCGCCTGGCGATGCCGGCACACCGGCCAGCTTCACTCACGCGAATGAAACCGCGCAGGCCGGCTACTACGGCGTCACGCTCGGCAACGGCATCAAGGCCGAGCTGACGACGACAGTGCGCACCGGTTTTGCGCGCTTCACGTATCCGGCGCTCGCGCAGGGCCAGCAGGCGACGATCGCGATCGATCCGACCGTGCTGAACAATCGCGCGCAAGGCACGACGAGCGACACGATCAGCCAGGTCGGCGACCGCGCGCTGTCGGGCACGATCGCGGGCGGCGGATTCTGCTGGGCCGGGCACGCGGTGCCCGTCTACTACTATGCGGAATTCAGCCAGCCGTTCGCGGCGAAGCCGGCGCTGTCGGGCAACAGCCCGGTGACCGTCACGTTCAATGTCGACCGCAGGCATCCCGACGTGATGATGAAGCTCGGCATCTCGTTCGTCAGCGAAGCGAATGCGAAGGCGAACCTGCGCGCGGAGAATCCGGAGACGGATGCGCAAGGCAACCGGAACTGGCGTTTCGACAAGGTGCGCAGCGCGGCGAGCGCCGCATGGAACGCGCGCCTGAACGCGATCCAGGTCAAGGGCGGCAGCGACGCCGACAAGACGAAGTTCTACACCGCGCTGTATCACGCGTCGCTGCACCCGAACGTGTTCAACGACGTGAACGGCCAGTATCCGGACTTCTATGCGTCGAACGGCGCATCGACCGCGCCGACGCGTCAGGTGGAGAAAGGCCGCACGATGTACGCGAACTTCTCCGGCTGGGACATCGACCGTTCGTTCATCCAGTTGCAGGCGCTGCTCGACCCAGTGCGGACCAGCGACATCGTGCAGTCGCTCGTGCTCGATGCGAAGGCGTGCGGCGCGTTCCCGCGCTGGGCGTACTTCAACACCGAGACGGCCGTGATGCCGGGCGACGCGGGCTCGATCATCGTCGCGAACGCGCATGCGTTCGGCGCGACGAACTTCGACACGCAGGCCGCGCTGTCGATCATGAAGAGCAGCACGGCGCCGGGCGCCGCGTGCGCCGGCACGCCGGTGATGGGCAGCCGCGCGGACTACGACCGGCTCGGCTACGTGCCGTCGTCAGGCTCGGGCGACAACCAGACCGCCTCGAACACGCTCGAATACGCTGTGCGCGACTTCGCGGTCTCGCGCTTCGCGACGGCGCTCGGAGATACGGCGACGGCCGGCACGCTGCTGAAATCGAGCGGCAACTGGCAAAACCTGTTCGATCAGGGCGCGATCCGGCCGAAGACGTCGGCCGGCGCGTGGGTCACCGACGGCACGGGCTTCATGGAAGGCAATTCCGAGCAGTACACGTGGTACGTGCCGCACGATCTCGCCGGCGTGGTCGCGCAGGCCGGTGGCGCGGCAGCGGTCGTCAAGCGGCTCGATACGTTCTTCACGCACCTGAACATCGGCACCGTGCAGCCGTATTTCTACGTCGGCAACGAAGTGACGATGGCCGTGCCGTGGGTCTACGCATGGGCCGGTGCGCCGTCGCATACGCAGCGCGTGCTGCATGCGTCGCTCGCGAACGAGTTCGGCACCGGCGCGGCCGGGCTGCCGGGCAACGACGATCTCGGCGCGATCTCGGGCTGGTACGTGTGGGCCGCGCTCGGTCTCTATCCGGTCGTGCCGGGCGTGAGCGGCGTCGCGCTGTCCAGCCCGCAGTTCGAGAAGATCACGGTGCGCGTCGGGCAGAAGGACGGCAGCTATCGCTTGCTGCACATCGTCGCGCCGGGGGCAGGCTCGGGCGACAGCGCGTCGTTCTACGTGAAGTCGCTGAAACTGAACGGCGCCTCGTACTCGGCCGCATGGCTGCCGTTCGAGCAGATCGCGAAGGGCGGGCAGCTGTCGTACGCGATGACGTCCAATGCGAGCGCCACGACCTGGGGCACTGACGCATCCGCGATGCCGTCGTTCCCGCGGGCGCCCAGCGCGCCGTAACGGTCGGGAAGATCAACGAGCGGTTCTGGCCAACGGGATCGACGCAGAGAGAGGGAGGGACGAACGGATGAAGCTACGTCATGTGGTGGGCATCGGGTGCCTTGCCGTGCTGTCGGGGTGCGGGGGCGATCAGTCTCCGACGGATGCGAGCGTGCTCGCGCAGATGTCGACCGCGCAGGGCAACCAGAACGATCAAGGCAACCAGAACGACCAGGGCGATCAGAACGGGAACGGTGGTGCAGCCAAGCGGTCAGTGCTGCACAGCGTCGACCCGATGATCGGTACCGCCAATCTCGACATCAACGCGGACTGGAGCAGCGGCGTGCGAGGCCACGGCCACGTGTATCCGGGCGCGACCGTGCCGTTCGGGATGGTGCAGCTCGGGCCGGATACGGCCGGCGGCGCACACACGCTGCCGTGGAATTGGGATCGCACGTCGGGCTACCAGTACGACGATCCGTTCATCACCGGCTTCACGCATACGCACCTGTCGGGTACCGGTATCGGCTCGGGCGGCGAAGTGCGGTTCCTGCCGACGCTTGCGCCGGTCGATGCAGCGACGCTGGCCAAGGTCGCCGCCGATGCGTCGATCACCTATAACGCGTCGTTCAGCCACGACGACGAAACCGCGAGCCCCGGCTACTACCGCGTGAAGATGGCGCCGGTCGGCAGCGGCAATACGCCGTGGCACGTGCAGGGCGCGAAGATCGTCGCGGAGATGACGGCCACCGCGCACGCAGGCGTGCATCGCTACACGTATTTCCCGAGCGCGGTCGCGCAGAAGCGCAGCATGATCGTCAGCATCGACAACCCGATCGGCGGCTCGACCGCGAGCGGCAAGATCCAGGTCGTCGACGCGCAGACGATCGCCGGGTGGGAGATCACGAACAACTGGGCGAACAACAAGCCGACGTATTTCGTCGCGCGTTTCTCGAAGCCGTTCGATACGCGGAACGTCGCGTTCAGCGCCGACGGCTTCAAGGCCTACCTGACGTTCGCCGACGGCAACGACAGCGGCGGCGCGGTCACGGTGAAGGTCGGCATCTCGCCGTCGAGCATCGCGGATGCACAGGCCAATCTCGCATCGGAAGTCGGCGCGAAGTCGTTCGACCAGGTGCGCGATGCGGCCGAGCGCGTGTGGAGCGCCGCGCTCGACCGGATCCGGATCAAGGGCGGCAGCGCCGACCAGCGGACGATGTTCTACACGTCGCTGTATCGCACGATGCTCGCGCCGACCGTCTACAACAACGCGGACGGCAGCTACGTCGGCACCGATTCGACCAACGACGGCACGACGTCGCCGCCGACCACGAGCAAGCATGCGAATCCGGGCTTCGACTACGCGTCGACGTTCTCGCTGTGGGACACCTTCCGCGCCGAGTCGCCGTTGATGACGCTGGTGCAGCCCGAACGCGTCGACGGCTGGGTGAAGTCGCTGCTCACGCAGTTCAAGCAGAACGGCAAGGGCGAGCTGCCGGTGTGGCCGCTCGCGCAGACGGAAACCTTCACGATGGCCGGCCACCCGTCGATCCCGCTGATCGCGGATGCGTACCTGAAGCACCTGACGAGCGCGGGCATCGACGACATCTGGACCGCGTTGACGACCACGCAGAGCGCGAGCGCGCACGGCTTCGACCAGTATCGCCGGAGCGGCTACGTGTACGCGGGCGACAACGCATCGGTGTCGACGACGCAGGATTACGCGTTCGACGACTGGGCGACCGCCGCGGTCGGCAAGGCGGCGGGCAAGCGCATGGCCGACTACCGGCCCTACCTGCAACGCAGCCAGAACTACCGTAACGTGCTCAACCCGGTGCTGAACAACGGCTGGACGTTCTCGCAGCCGAAGGATTCGCAGGGCAACTGGGTGGCGGGCTTCGATCCGACGGCCGCGGAGAAGACGGACTTCTCCGAATCGAATGCGTGGGTCGATACGTGGAACATCTTCCACGACTTCCCCGGCCTCGTGACGCTGCTCGGCGGCAAGAGCCGGTTCATCGCGCAGCTCGATCGCACGTTCGATCCGGCCAACCCGCTGACCTTCCTCGACAACCAGGGTTTTCCGGACCTGACCGGCCGCAGCGGCCAGTTCTTCGCGGGGAACGAGCCGGCGAACCACCTGCCGTACCTGTACGACGTCGCGGGCATGCCGTCGAAGACGCAGGACCGCGTGCGCACGGTGATGGACGACATGTATTCGCTCGCGCTGACGGCCGGCGATCGCGCGCGCTTGAGCGGCGACAGCCTGAAGGCCGCGCTGGCCGATCCGCGCCGCGTGCGCTATTCGGCGATTCCCGGCAATGACGATTGCGGGCAGCTGTCCGCGTGGTACGTGCTGTCGGCGCTTGGCATCTATTCGCTGAATCCGGTGGGCGGCGTGTTCTACCTCGGCACGCCGCTGTTCGAGGAAGCGACGATCGACATTCCGGTTGCGTCGGGCGGCGGGGGCGGAAACGGCATGAAGTTCGGCGCGACGCGGCGTTTCAAGGTGACCGCACATACGGCCGGCGGCGGCGCGCCGTCATCGGTGAATCGCTATGTCCAGTCGGTCAGCCTGAACGGCACGCCGCTGCATCGGCCGTACATCACGTACGACGAGATGAAGGCGGGCGGCACGCTCGTGTTCGTGATGGGTTCGGCGCCGAACGACGCATGGGTCAGCACCTGGAACGGGCAGGATCCCAACAGCGCGCTTGCGCCGTCGCTGGCGTTGGCGGGCCAGTAGCGGCAGGCACCAACAGGCATGGGCGCGCGCGCCGCAGGATCCGCAGGTGCCGCGACGTGTTCGCGAACGTCATCCCCGACAGCGCCGTCAGTGCCTCGACCGACCGTTCACGCTGGGCGGGGTGCTCCGGCAATTCGAGCCGGGCCGGATGGCCGGGCGCCTGCGCGAGCTCGGCCCTGCGATCGGCGCGCTGTCGGCCGGCCTGATGGCCGACCGCTACGGCTTCGCCGCCGCGACGTTCGCGTCAGGGGCGTCGTCGCGATTATGATGCGGGAACGCCACTGACAGGGTTCCCCGATATGGACGCGCCGCTTCCGCCGATCGCTGTTCCGATTCCCGAAACGGAACCTGAAGCCGAGACCGAAACCGTTGCCGAGCCGCGCGCGTCGCGGCTGCATCGGCCGGTCGCGCTCGTCACCGGTTCGACGTCGGGGATCGGCGCGGCGGTTGCGCGCCGACTGGCGGCGGACGGCCATGCGGTCATCCTGCATTCGCGCCGCTCGGCCGACGTGGGGCGCGCGATGGCGCGGGAACTCGGCGCGGCCTATGTGCAGGCCGATCTCGCCGACGACGCCGAGCGCGTGCGCCTGATCCGCGAAGCCGTTGCCGTGCACGGGCGGCTCGACGTGCTCGTCAACAACGCGGGCGTCAGCCGCGTGATTCCGCATGACGACCTCGCCGCGGCGACTCCCGACGTGTGGCGCGAGATGCACGAGATCAACGTGATCGCACCGTTCCGGCTCGTCGCCGAGGCGGAGGCCGCGCTGCGCGAGGCGGCGTCGCACGGGCGGGCCGGGTGCGTGGTGAACGTCAGCTCGCATGCGGGCGTACGGCCGAAAGGCGCGTCGATTCCATATGCGGCGGCGAAGGCCGCGCTGAATCACACGACGCGGCTGCTCGCGCGCACGCTTGCACCGGCGATTCGCGTCAATGCGGTCGCGCCGGGGCTCGTCGATACGCCGCTTACGGCCGACTGGACGGACGCGCAGCAGCTCTGGCGCGAGCGCGCGCCGATGCGCCGCGCGGCCACACCGGACGACATCGCGCAGACGGTCGCGATGCTCGTCGCGTCCGACTACGTGACGGGCGAGATCGTGATGCTCGACGGGGGAATGAACCTGACGTGATGCGGTGAAGCAGCCGCGCACCCGCGCGCAGGTGTCACGTGCGCGCTGACCGCGACCGCTTGCTGGCCGGATCAAGCGATCAACCGAGGCGCGATCGCAGTTGCGCGAGCGCCTGGTCGTGCGTGCGCTCGAACTTCAGCGGCGTGACGGCGACATACCCATCACCCAGCGCGACCGTTTCCGAATCCGCATCGTCGTCGCGCGGCGCGCGTGCGAGCTTCAGCCAGTGATACTCGAAGTCGCGCGGGTCGCACCTCGACACGATCTCGACGCCCTGCAGCGTACCGGCGCCCTGGTTCGTCACCTTGAGGCCACGCACGTCCTGCGCGGGCCGCGGCGGGAAGTTCACGTTCAGGCACGCATCGCTGTCCCAGCCGGCGGCAACGAGCCGGCGAATGACGTCCGGCGCAAGCGCGAGCGCGGTGTCCCAAGGCACCGCGTTGCGATCGGTGAAGGCCTGGCTCAGCGCGATGGCCGGCACGCCGACCAGCATGCTCGTCATCGCGGCGCCGACCGTGCCGGAAAACACCGTTTCGGTACCGAGGTTCCCGCCGCGATTCACGCCGGACAGCACGATGTCGGGCCGCGCGTCCTTCATCAGGTGGCCGATCGCGATCGCGACGCAGTCGCCGGGCGTGCCGCGCACCGCGAAACGGCGTTCGCCCTTGCGATGCACGTGCAGCGGGTCGTGCAGGCTCAGCGAATGCGACGTGCCGCTCTGGTCTTCAGCCGGTGCAACGATCCACACTTCGCGCGCCAGTTGCGTGGCAACCTGTTCGAGCACGTCAAGGCCGGGGGCATCGAATCCGTCGTCGTTGGTGAGCAGGACACGATCGAACAGCGGGCGGGTTTCTGGCATCGGGACGATCCTCGTGGAGATGGGCAATGAGAGGGGGGCGTGCAGTATGGCGCCAGCCACAAGGCTAGCATTCCCGCGTGAGGATCGTCGTGTCGCGCGATTGGCGCGGATGCGAAAACGGGCGCATCGCGCGCCCGTTGGTCGGTGTGCGTGCCGCGACAGGCGCGGCGGGCCGGAACCGTTCAGCCGAGCAGGTGCCGCAGCAGGCCGGCCGACACGACGCCGACGATGACGGTCGGCAGGATCGACAGGCGCGTCGCCGCGATCAGCGTCACGGCCAGCGCGAGCAGGTCGGCCGGGCGCGTCGACACGAAGGCCGGCGCGATCACCGAGATCAGCACGCAGCCGGGCACGTTCTCCATCACCGACGCCATCCGGGGGCTCAGCGTGCGGTTGCGCAGCAGCACGTAGCCAAGGATGCGCGACAGATACGTCGTCGACGCCATCAGCACGATCGTCGCGACCGTGCTGAAATCCGGGAAATCAGGCATCGCGCGGCTCCCACAGCAGCGCGGCGACCAGCCCCGCGCAGGCGCCGGCCGCGACGTACCACGCGCCGGGCACGGCCAGGTGCGTGGCTGCGGCGACGACGAGGCTCACGAACCACGGGCGGCTCGGGCGCATCCCTTTCCACATCCCGCGCAGCAGCACCAGGAATACCGCCGTGAACGCCATGTCGAAGCCGTACTGCTCGACGTTGCCGATCGTCGGGCCGACCGCCGCGCCGAGCGTGGTCATCGAGATCCACGTCAGGTAGAGCCCCACGCAGATGCCCGCGTAATAGGGCACGCTGATGTGCGTGGCCGAGCGCGCCCGCGCGTCGGCGAGCGACATCGCCCAGCTTTCGTCGCACATGAAGAACAGCGCGAAGAGCGCGCGGCGGCGCGGCAGGCGGCGGATATACGGCTCGAATGCGGCGCCCATCAGGATGTGGCGCGAATTCACGAGGAACGACATCGCGACGATCAGCGCGATATGCGGCGGCGATGTCCACAGATGGATCGCCGCGAATTCGGAGCCGCCGCCGAAGTTCATGCCGGTCATCATCGGCACTTCGAACAGGCTCAGCCCCTTCTGCGCGGCCTGCGCGCCCAGCACGAGCGCGAACGGCACGAAACCCAGCATGACGGGCAGCGCCGCGCGCAAACCGCGACCCATCTCGGCGACATAGGCGGGCTTCTCGCGAAGCCCTGACGACGTTGAAACGCTACTGCTCATTACTCCTCCTTCGGGGGAGGAATTGTCTGCTTTTTTGACTCGAATCGGGTTGCGTTGTGGCCAGATTTTTCTCAAAATTTGGCATTGAACGCGTGATACGCAAATTTTTTGGAATTGAATGCCAATGAAACTTGACGCCATCGACCGCCGGATCCTGAGCGCGCTCCAGCGCGACGGCCGCATGCAGAACGTGGAGCTCGCACACGAGGTCGGGCTGTCGCCGTCGCCGTGCCTGCGGCGCGTACGGCTCCTCGAGGAAGCCGGCGTGATCGAGAAATACGTGGCCGTGCTGAATCCCGCGAAAGTCGGCAAGGGGCTGACGATCTTCACGCGCGTGTGGCTGAAGGGGCAGGACGCGGAATCGGTGAACCGCTTCGCCGAGGCCGTCCAGCAGATGCCGGAAGTCGTCGAGTGCCACCTGATGGCGGGCGATTGCGATTTTCTGCTGCGCGTCGTCGCGGCCGACATCGACGACTACCGGCGCTTCCAGATGGAAACCCTCACGCGCATTCCAGGCGTGCTGAGCGTGAAGACCGACATTCCGATGCAGAAGGTCAAGCTCACGTCGGCGCTACCGACCTAGCTCGATGCGGGTGCGTGTCATGCGACGGACGGGTCGACGAACGGTCACGGCTCGGTGACAATCGCTCGGTAGACTGACGAATCGCAGCGCTTCGAACCGGTTGCCTGAGTGGTCGCGCGACGTTCGATGCGCAAGCAACTAACGGTCAATGCCGATGCGATCGGGCGGGCGGTGCTGCGCGCCGGTTCATGCGCCGGCGCGGGCGTTTCTTCTTGTCGGGCCATTCATGCAGCCAATCAACACGCCGTGGAATTCGCTGGAAATCGTCAAGCTCGTGCTGGGCGTGCTGACGCCGTTGTCGGTCGCGTGTCTCGGCTGGCTCGTCGCGCGCCGGCTGAAGCGGCTCGAACTGGTGCAGTGGACCAACCAGCGATTGATCGAGAAGCGGCTCGCGCTATACGACGCGGTTGCGCCGCAGCTCAATGCGTTGCTGTGCTTCTACACGTGGATCGGCTACTGGAAGGACATCTCCCCGGACGACGTGATCCGCGCGAAGCGCGACCTCGATCGCACGTTCCACATCTACCGCTACCTGTTCGACGACGACGTGTACGACGCGTATCACACGTACATCCACGCGCTGTTCGACATGCATACGGGCCCGGGCCGCGACGCGCGGATCCGCTCGCTGATCCAGGCCCCCGACGGTGATCGGAGCGTGCACGGCTCGTACGAATGGAAGCCGGCGTGGTCCGAACGCTTCTCGACCGCGAATGTCGTGCCGAAGGACGACGTGTTGCGTTTCTACACGCAGTTGATGGAGCGGCTGCGCGTGGCGCTGGGCGCGACACGCTGAAGGCCGGCATCGCGCGTCGCGACGATGTCGCGTGCGACTGACGGCTCACCTGCTTCGCCTCCCGGCTGATCCCCGCCCGCGCACTGACGGCCGATTCATGCATGGCCGGGTGTGGGTGCGATTCAGGCAAACGAGATCACGAGTTTCTTGCCGCACGCGGCGGCATACTTGCGCAGCGTCTCGATCGATGGAGAGTGCTGGCCTGTCGCGAGCGCGCGTTCAAGCCGCGTGATGGCAGGCGCCTTCGTGCCCATGCGCTCCGCCACTTCGGCTTGCGAAAGACCGGCGGCTCGCCGGGCGGCCAGCATTGCGTCGAGCAGCGCGAATTCCTCGCGGTTCAGCCGGTCGTATTCGGCGCGTACCTTCGGATCGGACAACGCGAGCTCGCGCAGTGCCTTATAGGTTGCCATAACGAATCTCCTTCAATCGGCGGCGCGCAGTTTCCAGCTCTTTCTGCGGCGTTTTCTGCGTCTTCTTCACGAAGCAGTGAAGCATGACGATCCGCCGGTTGACGACCGCACAGTAAAACATACGGGCGATACCTTCCAGGCCCTTCAAGCGCATTTCATACAACCCGTCGCCCATCGGCCTGGTGTGAGGTTCGCCCAGATTCGGGCCGTACTGCTCCATACGGTCAGCGAGTGCGAAGAACCTGGCGGTCAGCGTCTTCGGCAACGCAAACACGCCTGCCTCGACTTGCTCGCTGAAGAAATGGATTTCATACGCGACGGTTCGCATAGTAACAAATTTGTTATTTCCTTGCAAGAAGGAGCGCCGTCGCGTCTGTCATGAGGGCGGCTCGTCGAATGCACGGAAGCACCGGAGAAACGTCTGGACGTTTCTCCGGTGCTTCGTTGCCGATGTGCGAGCCAGATTGTTTGCCGGCGGGCCGAATTCGACTAGTTGTCCGAATGGATATCAGGTCTGCCGGTTTACCTCGGGAGGCGGAGAGATCAGTTCCGCCCCGCCACCGCGAGTCGCGCGGCGAGCCCCACGAACACCGACCCGAGCAGATACTGCGGCAGCTTCGATGGGCGGCGGCGCGCGCCGATCCGCTGGCTCAGCCGGCTCGCGGACAGGATGACCGCGCCGTTCACGACGATGCCGATCAGGTTCAGCACCGTCGCGAGCACGAGAATCTGCACGGCGATCGAACCGTGCCCGGGGCGCACGAACTGCGGAAACAGCGCGAGCACGAACAGCGCCATCTTCGGGTTCAGCAGGTTCGTCGTCAGCCCCTGGCGGAAGATCGCCGCGGTCGAGTGGCGGCGCTGCGACGCGACGGGTGACGGCGCGGTTGCATCCGAACGGAACGTCTTCCACGCGAGATACAGCAGATAGGCGGCGCCCGCGAAGCGCACGATGTCGTACGCGATCGGCACCGCGAGAAAGAGCTGCGACAGTCCGAGCGCGGCGGCGAGCGCATGGCAATAGGTGCCGGCCTGAATGCCGGCGAGCGTCGCGAAGCCCGCGCGCCGGCCCTGGCTCACGCTGCGGGACGCGATCAGCAGCATGTCGGGGCCCGGCGTGGCGGTTAGCGCGAGACATGCGCCGGAGAACAGCGCGAGCGTGGAGAAGTCGATCATGGGCGTCCCTTTTGCGTGAGCGGCGTAAAAGGAATGCCACTTTAGGCGTGCCGCCGCAGGTGGTCAACCGTGCTCGCGCGATGATTGGGTCGACGGCCGGCTTCCATCCTTTCGATCAATCGGAAGTCGTCTTTACCATTCGCACGCCTCGTCCGGCCGCGCCAGCAATTAACAATTCAGTCACGAATTTTCGTACGTGATCTAAATACATGCGAAATGTCCGTCTGTAGCATTCGGCGCTTGAGTTACAGCTGGCAAGTGCCTTGCCGGCAAGGTCCGAATGTGTTCCATGTGGGTAGATCATATGCAAGTCGCCGACCGCCGTCGGGCCGTCATCGGTCGCGTCGAAGCGGCACGGTCACGCGAGGCCGGTTCGCGTTCGGTGTCGCGCGACCTCGGCGTGGTCCTGCGGGTTCGCCACGCAATGTGTGTGGCGCTGATCTGCGGTGGTGTCGCGAGTCTTTTCGAGCCGGTCCATGCACAAGTGCCGGATGCAGGGCGAGCGATGCGCGATATCGAGGCGCCGCGGCCGGATCTGCCGCCGGAAGCCTCGCCCGAACTGACGGTGGCGCCGTCGGAAGAGGCTGCCGAGCGCGCGCCCGAGTCGGGGCCGCGCGTGCTCGTTCGCGCATTCGCGCTCGACGGTAATACCGTGTTCGGCAACGACGAGTTGCAGCCGCTCGTCGCCGATCTTGCGGGCAGCACGCTGGGTTTCGCCGATCTGCAGCGCGCCGCCGCGCGCATCACTGCCTACTATCGCCGCCATGGCTACGTGCTGGCGCGTGCCTACCTGCCTCGCCAGGACATCGACGACGGCGTCGTGCGTATCGAAATCGCCGAAGGGCGCTATGGAGCGATCACGATCCGGAATCATTCGCGCGTGTTCGATGCCGCGCTGCGCCAGCCGCTCGCGGCGTTGCATCCGGGCGATGTCGTACGCGGGTCCGCTCTCGAGCGCAGCCTGTTGCTGCTCGACGACCTGGCCGGCGTCGCCGCGCGCGGCACGTTGCGTCCGGGCGATACGCCCGGCACCACCGATCTCGTCGTCGACGCCGACAAAGGGCCGCTCGCGTCCGGGTCGCTCGAATTCGACAACTTCGGTGACGTCGCGCTCGGGCGCTACCGTGTCGGCGCCAGTGTCGACGTCAATTCGCCGCTGCGGCTCGGCGATCGCCTGAGCCTGCGCGGGCTTCTCAGCAACGAACTGCAGCGCTACTACCGTGCTGCGTACCAGCTGCCTGTCGGCCCCGTGTCCACGCGAGTCGGCGTCGCGTATTCGTCGCTGCGCTACCGGCTCGGCGGAGCATTCTCGGATCTCGATTCCAGCGGCCGGGCGAGCGTGCAGACCGCGTACGTGACCCAGCCGCTCGTGCGCGCACGCAATCTGAGCGTCACCGCGCAGGCCCAGTACGAAAACAAGAACCTGCGCGACGACTACGGGATATTCGCTATCCGGCGCGACAAGAACATCGGCCTGTGGACCTTCGGCGTCAGCGGCAACAGTCAGGACGGCTGGCTGGGCGGAGGCCGCAACGGGTTCTCGGTGATGTTCGGTGTCGGGCGGCTGCGCAGCAACGATCCGTTCGAAGCGGATGCGCTGAAAAAATCGATCGGCAGCTTCACGAAGCTGAACGTGAGCGCGCTGCGGGTGCAGGCGCTCGGGCGTCGGTTCGAGCTGTACGCGCAATTCAGCGCACAGCTCGCGTCGCGCAATCTCGACGAATCGGAGAAATTCAGTCTCGGCGGCCCATACGGCGTGCGCGCGTACGCGCTCGGCGCCGGCAGCGGCGACCAGGGCTGGCAGGCCAGCGCGGAGTTGCGGTATCTCGTCGCGCCGGGCTGGCAGGTCAGCACGTTCGTCGACGCCGGGCGCGTGCAGGCCGACAAGTTTCCGTGGACGCGTGAGCGAAACATGCAGCACATGCAGGCCGGCGGTGTCGGCGCGAGCTGGTTCGGCGCGAAGCGCCAAGTGACGCTGACGGCTGCGTGGCCGCTCGGCGCGGCGTTCGGCTCGCCGACCCGCGCGCCGAGCGTATGGGTTCAGGCCGCTCAGTATTTCTGAGCGTGCGTGATCGGTCCGTCCGGCAGGACGGGTTTTATAAGGCAGATTGAAGAGGATACCAAAATGAACAAGGCCTATTCACTGGTGTGGAACGAAGCACAGGGTGGCTGGTGCGCGGTCGGGGAAACGGCGCGCCGTCGCGGCAAGTCGGGCGGCGGCAAGCGCCTGCTCGCGGCGGGCGTGTCGCTGCTGGGGCTGGCGGCGTCGGGCGCGTACGCGCTGCCGACGGGCAGCGAGATCATGTCGGGGCAGGCCGACATCGCGAAGTCGGCGGACAACAAGACGATGTCGATCAACCAGCACACGGACAAGCTGATCACGAACTGGCAGGACTTCAGCGTGGGTAGCGGCGAGCGGGTGTCGTTCAAGCAGCCGACGAACCAGTCGATCGCGCTGAACCGGGTGGTCGGCGCGAACGGCAGCCAGATTCACGGCCAGCTGGACGCGAACGGGCGCGTGTTCCTGGTGAACCCGAACGGCGTGATGTTCGGCTCGGGCGCGCAGGTGAACGTGGGCGGTCTGGTGGCGTCGACGCAGAACCTGTCGGACGCGGATTTCCTGGCCGGTCGCTACCGGTTCGCCGGAGCCTCGGGCCAGTCGGTGGAGAACGCCGGGACGATCACGGCGGCGGATGGCGGCAGCGTGGCGCTGCTGGGCGCGCGCGTGTCGAACACGGGTGTGATCCGTGCGCAGATGGGCCGCGTGGCGTTGGGCGCGGGTAATGCGTTCAACGTGAACTTCGACGGCAACGGGCTGCTAAACCTGCAGGTCGAAAGCGGGGCGGTGGACGCGCAGGCGCACAACGGCGGGCTGCTGAAGGCGGACGGCGGGGAGGTGCTGATGACGGCGCGCGCGGCAGGCGATCTGCTGGGTTCGGTGGTCCGGAACAGCGGCACGATCGAGGCGAAGGGCCTGAGCAGCCGCGCGGGGAAGATCACGCTGGACGGCGGCCAGGTTCAGGTCGGCGGGAAGCTGGACGCGAGCGCGCAGGACGCCTCGACGGCGGGCGGCACGGTGACGACGCGCGGCGAGCGCGTGACGGTGTCGCGCGACGTGCAGGTGGATACGCGCGCGGCGTCGGGCCGCGCCGGCCAGTGGGCGATCGAAGCGGCCAACGCCGGGGTCGGCGGTAACGCCGCGATCGATGGCGAGACGCTGTCGCGCAACCTGGGCACGACGAACGTGGCGCTGACCAACACGTCGGGCGACCTGACGGTGGGCGACGCGGTGAACTGGGCGAGCGACAACGCGCTGGCGCTGACGTCGAAAAAGGGCAACGTCGACCTGAAGCAGTCGCTGACGGCGAGCGGCGCGAACGCGGGTGTGACGATGAACGCGGCGCAACGCATCCGCATCGGCAACAAGGTGACGCTGACCGGCGAAAACGCGAGCCTCGCGCTGAACTCGGGCAATGGCCATACGCTGACGGACGATGCGGTAGTCACGCTGTCGGGTCGCAATGCGTCGTTCTCGGCGAACGGTGAAGCGTATCGCGTGATTCACGATCTCGCGGGGCTGCGCGGCGTCGATGCCAACATGAACGGCCGCTACGTGCTGGGCAACGCGATCGACGGCAAGGGTGCGCAATTCCGCAGCCTCGGCGGCGACAGTGCGTCGTTCAGCGGCGTGTTCGATGGTCTGGGCAATACCATCGGCAATCTGTCGGTCTCGAATCCCGGCAGTGCGGTCGTCGGGTTGTTTGCGGTCAACACCGGCCGCATCGCCAACCTCGGGCTCGACAAGATCACGGCGCGCACGCCGGCCGGGTACACGGCGTCGCCGGTCAGCGTCGGCGCATTGGCCGGCTACAACCTGGGCGACATCACCAACGTAAAGGCGAAAGACGTCCTGGTGAGCGGCAACGGACGCGCGATCCTCGGTGGCCTGGTCGGCAGCAATATCAGCGGACGAATCGATCGCGCATCGGTTTCGGGCCGCGTCGAAGGCGGCAGGGACGCGCTGTACGTCGGCGGTCTGGTCGGAGAAAACCGCACGGCCCTCCAGCCGGATCTGGGCGACGCGACCATCAGCAACAGCCACGCCGACGTCAAGGTCAGCAGCGAGTCGGCCGGTGATACGGGCGGCCTGGTCGGTGTCAACCGCGGCGTCATCACGGCGTCGACGGTCGCGGGTAGCGTCACCGCCCTGGCCCGCGATGCGCGTGTCGGCGGCCTCGTCGGTTACAACGAAGGCGGGGTGATCAAGGCTGCTTCTTCGTCTGCGAGCGTGCGGGCCGGCCACGATGCGACGGCGGGCGGCCTCGTCGGCTACAACGCCGCGTTGATCGACGCATCCGACGCGACGGGCGACGTAATCGTGGGCGACAACGGGAAGGCGGGCGGCCTTGTCGGGGAAAATCGCGGCAAGATCGCTGCGTCGACGGCGAGCGGCAGCGTTCAGGCCGGCAACGGCGCGATGGCGGGCGGTCTCGTGGGATTGAACGAAGGCGCGATCCGCGCATCCACTGCGCTCGGTAATGTCTCCGCGGGCGCCGGCAGCCAGCTGGGCGGTCTCGTCGGCCATAACGCGGACAAGGCCGAGATCCTCGCATCGGACGCACATGGCAAGGTGGAAGGGCGCAACAACGTGAAGGCGGGCGGGCTCGTGGGCTCGAACATCGGCAAGGTGGACGGTTCGTCGGCCAGCGGCGCGGTCAAGGTCGGTGCGCAGAGCCAGGCAGGCGGTCTCGTCGGCGACAACAACGGCCTCGTGGCCGCTTCCTCGGCGGGCGGCACCGTATCGGCCGGCGACGACAGCATCGCAGGTGGTCTCGTCGGCTGGAACGGCGCCCTCGGCAAGGTGGTGAGCGCCTACGCAAGCGGGGCCGTGAATGTCGCCGGCAGGGGCAGGGCAGGCGGCCTGGTCGGCCTCAACTGGGGCAGCGTGTCTTCGTCGGGCGCGTCGGGCGACGTCGTTGCCGGCGCTGGCAGCTACGTCGGCGGCCTGGTCGGCCACAATCACACGATTGCTTCGATCGACGCGTCCGACGCCTTCGGTTCGGCGAAGGGCGGCGATGGCAGTTCGGTTGGCGGCCTGGTCGGCAAAAACGACGGCAAGATCGCGTCGTCGTCGTCGTCAGGCTCGGTGTCCGGCGGGCGCAATGCACGGCTGGGTGGCGTCGCAGGCGAAAACTTCGGCAACGTCGATCGTTCGAGCTCGCGCAGCCGTATTGCCTATACGGCCGGCTACGACCAGTTGTACGGTGGGCTGGTCGGCCTCAACTTCGGCTGGATGAGCGGCAATGGCGTGAGCGGAAACGCGGCGGCGGTGCCGCTCGCGGGCCTCGATTTCGGCGAAATCCGGAACTGATCGGTCCCGTTCGGGGAGGCGTGGCGGGTTGCCGCGACGCCCGCCTCCCCGGCGCGTCGCGTTGTCGTGACTTTGGTCCAACGCCCGTTCGGCACGGGTGCCGTGCGGGTCGGCGGGCCGGCGGGCCGGCGATGGCGGCACGCGCGCCATCGTCGTGTCTGCCTTCGTCGCAACGATGCTTTGCAAGGGTTCTTCGCGTCGATCCGCGAAGAACCCTTTCTTTTGGGTGGCGAGCCGGGCGCGGCCGGAAAGTCGCGGGACAGTCGGTATGCGGCGCCGTCGTTACGCATCAAGGTAGCCGCGCGACCGTGCTATCCCTGAAAAACGCCCACTCATCGTATTGCCTGAGCGGCTCACCCGCCGAACGCGCTGTCGGCGCAATGCGAAACAAACGGCTCATATTTCCTGCATCAAATTTCGTTCAAGTCCGAAATTGCGAGGCCGTTCGATGTGACGTGTACGAAATGGTTCGTACGATGCGGACACCCCCGCAGGCCTTTGGCATGATCGGAATCCCCCTTCTTTCCAGGTGTTTTCCGAGGCGGTCACGGATGTCGGAACGATGTCGTTCCGGTCGCGTTCGCGATCGCCGCCGCGCGCCATGTCGCAGAGCCCGCTTCAATCCCTTCGTCGTTACCAGAGCATTTCGGTGTTCGGCGGCGGCATCGTCGTCACCATCCTTGTCCTGATCGCTTGCGGTCTCGGGATGGCGTCGATCGTCTCGGGATATGTCGAAGGGGAGCGGCGCAACTACCTGAACGGCCTAGAGCAGACGCTGAACGAAATCCAGGTGAGCGAAACCTCGTTCCGCAACGGCGTCGCGAACGCGCAACTGATCTGGCAGGAGGCCAGCGCCGCGCCGGCGGTGGTCGTCGACACATTCTTCCTCGACGACCAGCGCGTCGCGACCCGTCCGCATCCATCGCTTGTCATCGGCGTGCCCGCGCAAACCGGCGATCGGGCCGAAGTCGCGCGCTATCTGTCGCTGTCGATGCTGTTGGCACGCATCTGCGCGGCCAGTTCGATCAATCGCGGGCGCACGCTCGAGGGCTACCACTACAGCACGCGCACAGGTTTGTTCGCGCTGGTACCCCATCGAAACCGCGACGATCCGGCGCTGGTTTCACCCGAAAGCCGCGCACGCGTGCTGGACGCGCTGCGCGTCGATTTCGAACGCCCGTATCCGGGCATCACCGACTCGCGCCCGCACGTGCGCTGGCTGGCGCCGTTCACCGATCCCGTATCGGGGCAGCCGCGCATCCGGCTCGCGGCCGAGGCGCGCGACAACGGCAAGCCGTTCGCGGTGCTCGTCACCGAATATCCGCCCGATTACCTGCTGTCCTGGCTCGCCGACTATCGTCCCGAAGGCATGTTCTACATCACGACGGCCGACGGCCGGCTCGTCACGATGGATCCGGCGGCGCGCGAAACCGGTCGCGTGGAAAGCCTGTTGAAGCTGAACCCGTCGCGGGGCGGTGCGTCGGCGTTGGGGGCGCCTGTGTTCCGCGACGGCTTCCTGCTGTTTCACGGCAAGCTCGAATCGACGGGCTGGACGCTTGCGTATGCGCTGTCGTGGACCGACATCGCGGCCGGCGTCGCGCGCTCGGCCGGTACGCTCGGCGCCGCGACGCTGCTCGCGCTCATGGTCATGTGGGGGTTGCTGCTGCGCTTTCATCGGCGAGAGTTCGTGCCGCTCTACGCGCACTCGCAACGCGTGTTCGACAGCGAAGCGCTATGCCGCAGCGTGATCGAGATGGCGCCGATCGGGCTCGGGCTGATCGCGCGCGACGACGGGCGTTGCATGCTCGTGAGCCCCGCGCTGACGGACATGATCGGGCGGATCGGCGGCGACTATCACGCGCTGTCGAGCCAGGTGGTCGACGCCTGGCAGGCGCGCGGCGATGCAGGCGGCGAGCAGCACGGCGGCCTGCTGCTGGGCGACGTGCAAGCTGCGCCGCTGCACCTCGAATTCGTTGCGTGCGGCGCACGCTATCAGGGCACGGACGTGCTGATCGTCGCGGTTGCCGACGTGACCGCCAAGCGGCAGCTCGTGCAGCAGCTGGAAGAGGCCGTGCGCGCGGCCGATTCGGCCAATGCCGCGAAATCGTCGTTCCTCGCGGCGATGAGCCATGAGATCCGTACGCCGCTGAACGTGATTCTCGGCAACCTCGAACTGCTCGAGCGCTCGGCGCTCGACGCGACCCAGCATGGCCGCGTTCACACGCTGCGCACGTCGGCGACGAGCCTGCTCGCGCTCGTCAGCGACATTCTCGATTTCTCGAAGATCGAGGCCGGCGCGATGTCGGTCGAATCGATCGCGTTCGACGTGACCGCGGTGGTCGAGCGCGAGCTGAACGCGTTCGCGACGATCGCGAAGGCGAAGGGGGTGCAGCTGTTCTGCGAGATCCATGCGAGCAGTACGCAACAGATGCGCGGCGATCCGACCCGGTTCGCGCAAGTGCTCCGCAACCTGCTGGGCAACGCGCTCAAGTTTACCGACGTCGGCCGCGTGACCGTGCGCGTCGCGGTCGTTGCCGACAGGCACGATGCACCGGAGCTGTCGGTCGAGGTCGAGGACACCGGCATCGGCATCGCCGACGAACATCGACGCAAGCTGTTCAATGCATTTTCGCAGGTCGATACATCGATCACACGACGTTACGGCGGCACGGGGCTCGGGCTTGCGCTGTGCGACCGGCTCGTCGCGGCGATGGGCGGCCGCATCGCGGTGGAGAGCCAGCCGGGCGTCGGCAGCCGGTTCAGCGTGCTTCTGCCGCTCGGCATGGACGTCGTCGCGCTCGACCGGCCGCGCGCGGCACACGCCCGCGCGCTGGCGCTGATCGCCGCGCATCCCGGGTGGCGCGATTTTGCGTTGCCGCATCTACAGGCATGGGGATTCGACGTCTGCGTGTACGACAGCCCGTCGAGTCTGCCGGCCGGCATGGCACGACGCGGCGCGGTCGTGTTGTTCGGCGATTCCGACACGTGGTCGCGAGCGGATCTGAACAGCCTGAGCGATTGCGCGCCGCTGATACTCGCGACACCCGATGGCCCGCTCGAACCGTATCGCGCGGGCGGCACGGTACGCGTATCGAGTTATTCGCTCGGCGGCTTGCGCGCCGCGCTGGCGCTCGGCGGCCAGATGGGCGATGAAAGCGGGATCGATGCCGTATCGGGCGACGACCCGCGGCGTGGCGATTCGCATGCTCGCGATTCGGCAACGGTCCCCGCATCGCGCGACGCGGCCGCGCACGGCAGTCGCACATTGCGCGTGCTCGTCGCAGACGACGAAACCATCAACGACTCGATTTTCAGCGAGCAACTGTACGCGCTCGGCTGCGCGGCAACCGAGGTCGGATCGGGGCGCGCGGCACTCGAATCGCTGGCCAGCGACGACTGGGACGTGCTGCTGATCGGCGACGACCTGCCCGACATGCGCGCGCAGCAACTGGCGGAAGCGGCACGTGACGTCGATCCCGCGTGCGACGTGCTGGTCGTGACGTCGCATTTGACGCCCGAGGGCATGCACCGCTGCACGACAGCCGGTGTCCGACGCGTATTGACGAAACCCGTGACGCTCGGCCACCTGCGCGGCGCGCTTGCGCATGCGTGGCAGCGCCGTAACGCGACTTCGGCGAAGGAGCCGTGCGCGGCCATGTGCACATCGAGATCAACCAATCATGAAACAGCTTTGCATGACAAGTAACCGACAGCATCGTACGCGTCAACGCGTATCCAACATAACAAAGGCAGGGTGCCGACGCACGTTCACGTTGCGCGGCAGATTTCAAATCAATACTGGAGGGGAACATCGTGCGTCATGTAGGGAAGATATTCGCACTGTTGCTCGATTTCGCCGCACTTTCTGAGAAGTCTCGTCGGGAATTCCTGACGATGATGAACGAGTTTCTGCTCATGTCGCCGGTTCAGCGGCGCCGTACCCTGATCGAGTGGAAAAACAGGGTGGATGACAATACGCATGACCTACCAGGCGATTCGAGCCACCGATAGCGCGCCGTGTAGCGGCCCAGCCGAGCTGCGAGAGAGCGCGGCCGGCATCCCGTAACGGCTCCGAGCCGTCGTGATCTTCGGACAATCTGCACGGTGCGGCCGTGCGGACGCGTCGTGTGCACGGCGAGCGCCGGCGCATCGTCCGCCGTACGGCCACGCGTCGATCGAAGGGCAGACCGGGATTTATCTTAAAATTGAGGCATTATTTGTCCGGTGCGCCGAATACGGCCAGCCATCGACACGATGGCGCGAGCATGCTCCCGTCGCGGCGGGGACCGGATGCGTGACTGAAAGCCTCGGGGAAACAGGAACATGGACGAATTCTTTGTACGCGTGATGGTAGCCGACGATCATCCGGCGTCCGCGCTCGGTATCTCGCAGGCATTGCAGGGCAACAGCACGATCAAGCTCGTGGGCACCGTTTCGAACTCGACGGACCTGGTCGCGGCGCTCGACGCGCAGCAGAGCGATGTGCTCGTGCTCGACTACGTGATGCCGGGCGGCAAGTACGGCGACGGGCTCGTGCTGTTGTCGTTCCTGCAGCGCCGCTATCCTGCGCTGCATATCGTGACGATCACGATGATCGACAATCCGAGCGTGCTGCGCGCGATCCACAAGCAGGGCGTGAGTTGCATCCTCAGCAAGTCCGATGCGATCTCGCACCTGATCGGCGCCGTGCATGCCGCATACGTCGGTGCGAACTACATGTCGCCGTATATCAAGCAACTCCTGCATGACATCGAATCCGAGCCCGCCACTCGCGCGCTGACCACGCGCGAGATCGAGGTCGTCCGCTTGTTCGGCGCAGGCTACACGGTGGGGGAGATCGCCGCGCAGCTCCATCGCAGCAAGCAAACCATCAGTTCGCAGAAGTCGAGCGCAATGAAGAAACTCGGGATCGTCCGCGATGCGGATCTGATCCGCTATAACGACGAGCAGAACCTCTCCGGCGCGCCTGACGGCGATGCGTCGTCGTCGACGTGACGCGCGCGCGAGCCGGTTGCCGCTCTGGATCGGCTTCAGCGCGGACGCCGTCGAAGTGAGGCCCTACGTGTGGGTGGCGGCACGCCACGCCACGTGACTGCCCTGTTTGACAGGGAGGCGATGCGCCGGCATCGGCGAATGACGCGGCATGCCCGGCCACGAGCAACGAGATCGATACGACATGCCCGCAAAGCTCAAGAGACTTGTTTCGTACCCCGCCGTGGCCGGTCGCAAGCCATTCGAGCCGGGGCGCGTCCGGCGGCAGCAGCAGTTCCTGCTGTATGCCAGCGGCGCGGCGATCTCGGCATTCATTCTGGCGTGCGCGACGCTCGTGCTGCTGCTCGACGTGCAGGAGTCCCTCGAGCGCTTCCGGGTCGAGTTCACGGGGCGCCGGGCAGAACTCGTTGCCGAGGTGGAGATCATGAGGGCGCTGCGCAATCGCTATGTCGAGGACATGGAACTGCAATGGGCCAGCGTCGTTGAAAATCCGCGAAGCCTGCCCGGGGTGCTCGCCGGCAAGCACGGCAAGCAGACGTTCGTCGGGCGGAACGGGCGAATTGCGATCGCGGCATTCGCCGACATCCCGCCGGCCGCATCAGCGAACAGTCACTTGCCTTATCTCGCACGCTATCTCGAGCCGGTCGAGATCATGGGCGTCCTGCCGCCGGCACAACCGGCCGATCCGGGCGGTTCTTCCTATCTGATCGATCCGAATGGCGAGTTCATCGTGACGGCAGGGCATCCGTTGGTGAAACGAGCGCTTGCGTTGCCAGGCGGTTTCGATGTCAAGGCACTCGTCGCGCAATTGCGACCGATGACGAACGATACGTCCGTATCGATGGCGCCCGTCGCTCGTCAAAACACGATCACGCTCGAGCGGCGATTCGATCCGGTGCTCGGACGCTCCGTGCTGCGGATGGTGCAATGGGTGCTTGGGGCGAACGGCAGGCCGGTCGTCTGGTTCGTCATCAACAGCCCGCCGCTGATCGAAGGGATACTGCGCTCGCCGGGCGCCGGCACGGAATATGCGCTCGTCGATTCCGGCGGACATCTCCTGCTCGGCCGGCAACCCGACAGCACGATGGTGGCGCGCGCGCTCGAGCATGCGCGCCACGACGATGGCGAGCGGGCGGCCGCACATCGCGTCGGCATGAACTTCGTCGTCAGCGACAGGGTACCGAGATCGGACGACGTGGTGATGGCGACCATCTCGTGGCGCGCCGTTTTGAATGATGTAGCGTTGCGCGCGAGCCTGACCGTCGCGCCCGCGCTCTTCGCGATCGCGCTACTGTGGATCGCAATCGTGACGTTCGACCGGCGCGCACTGCGTCCGGCGAATCGGCGGGCGATTCGCCTGATCGAAAGCGAGGCGCTCAACCGGACGCTGATCCGCACGGCGCCGGCCGGGCTTGTGTTGCTGTCGTTCGCCGACGGCGAAACGATCATGCGCAACGACGCGCTGATTGCTTACGAGCAGGACGTGTCGGGCGAGCCGCTCGGCAAGCGCTTGTGGCGCGCGTACCGGGACGGCGCGCTTGCCGGCCATGCGCGTACGCGCGTGACGCGGGAGCTGGCCGTCGAGCGCGCGGGGCACGGCACCGTCTATCTCGACGCGCACATCGTGCGCACCCGGTACCGCGGGATCGACGTGCTGCTGTGCACGCTGCTCGACATCACGGCCCGCAAGCAGGCGGAGGAGAAGCTGCGCGAGGCGCGCGAGGCCGCCGAGTTCGCGAACAAGGCGAAGTCGACGTTTCTCGCGACGATGAGCCACGAGATCCGCACGCCGCTCAACGCGATCATCGGCAACCTGGAACTGATGGAGCGCGCGCAGATGGCGGCGCCGCTGCGGCGCCGGCTGGGGACGATCATGTCGTCGTCCGATGCGCTGCTGCGCGTGATCAACGACGTGCTCGACCTGTCGAAGGCCGAGTCGAACCAGATGGCGCTGGAAAGCATTCCGTTCGACCTGCGTCGGGTCGTGAACGACGTGGCTGCGATCTTCCGCCCGCTCGCGGATGCAAAAAACCTCGCGCTGACCTGCCGCATCGCGCCGGATCTCGCCGACGGTTACGTGGGCGATTCGACCCGGCTGCGGCAACTGGTCTCGAACCTCGTCAGCAATGCGATCAAGTTTACGAAGCGCGGCGGCGTGACGATCGACGTGCGGCTTGCAAAGGCGAGCCCGGCCGGCCGTGGCGTCGAAATCGCGGTCAGCGATACGGGCATCGGCATTCCCGAAGACAGCCTGCCGACGCTGTTCGACGTCTATGTCCAGACCGATGCGTCGATCTACCGGCGCTTCGGCGGCACGGGGCTCGGGCTGCCGCTGTGCAAGCGCATCGTGACGCTGATGGGCGGCGCGTTGAAGGTCGACAGCCGTCTTGGCGAAGGCACGGTTTTCGTGGCTGCATTGCCGTTGCCCGAAGCGCCGTCTGGCTGGCGAGACGATGCGCCGGAACCCGGGACGTTCGTGGATGCCGCGCGCGGGTACGACACGGAGATGGACGCCGAAGCGGGCGCGGAGGCTCCTGCCGAGTCCGACGATGAAGAACCGCTGAAAGTGCTCGTCGCCGAGGATCATCCGGCAAGCCGGGCGTTGCTGCGCGACCAGCTCGACGCGTTGGGCTACGACGCGACGATCGTCTCCAACGGCATCGAGGCGATGCGCGCCTTCTTCGAGCGACCGTACGACGTCGTGCTGACCGATCTCGGCATGCCGGAACTCGACGGCTTTGCGCTCGCGAACTTCCTGCGCGAGCAGGGTGCGCGGGTGCCCGTGATCGCGATGACGGCACACGCGACCGACGAGGATCGCCGGCGCTGCGAACAGGCCGGCGCGGTGGAAGTCGTGCTCAAGCCGCTGTCGATCGAGACACTCGACGCTGCGTTGCGGCGGCATGCGGGACGCGACGCGACGTCGCCCGCAGCGGCGACCGAGCGAATGCCTGTCGCGCCCGCGATGACCGACGAGGTGCGGCACACGCTGCACGAGGCCACGCTGCATTCGCTCGCGGCGATCGGTGACGCGCTCGCGAGCGGCGACGTGGATACGTTGCGCATCGAACTGCATTCGATGCGCGGTGGTTTTGCGCTGGCGGGCGATGTCGAGGCCCGCGACGCATGTGCGCGCGCCGAACACGCGATGCAGGAAGGCGGCCCGGCAGCATTGACGCGCATCTGGCATTCGGTCGAGGAGGCTGTTCGGCTGGCACTCGGACGGCTGTCGACGGGTGACGGGACGGGTTCGGATGGGGCGGAAAAATAATCCGACGTATTGATCGTCGGATCGGGGCTCGCGGCCGTCGTATCCGGCATCGCTGTTTGAGCAGCACGACGCTCGCCGCGCAGACGCAAACGCGTTCCTACCTGTTCAAGCAAGGCTGAATCCCCGCGATAGCCGCGAGAAATGCCGAGGTGTGTGGCGGGGTTCTGCGTGAAGGATTGTCTTTCTGATCGACCACCGACGCATTGGAAACACGCGTCGTTTCTCCCCCGGGATAACGGGCAATCGCCGCCTTGTTCCGGCGGGGCGTACTCTGAGTACGCGGACTGTGGCGAGCCCGCGCATCGGTAATACCCCGGCGCGCGAGGGGCGCGCCGGGGCATCGATTACTGATACATGATCGAGTACATGACCGACGTGTTCACCGTGCCCTGACCTGCGGCGCCGCCCGTCGCGACGTACTGCGCGTAGTACGGGAGTTCCGCCGCGCCGTTCGCCAGCGGGACGACCTTCGAGTTTTCGTCGGCCTTGCCGACCCCGATGTTGGTCGTGTCGCCGTTAAGCAGGCCGACTTCGACGTTTTTCGCCGTTCCCGATGCGTTGATCAGTTGACCGGTCGTCGAGTTGACCGTGGTACCCGGCTCGAAGTGCGTATAAACATTGCCCGTCGCCGGCGAACAGTTCTTCAGGCTGATCTTGAACGGCGTGCGGCCGGCCGTCGACCCACCCGAAGCGAGCGACGACGTCGACACCTTCGGCAGCGCGACGGTGAAGTCCTTGCCGCCGGTGCCGTTACCGTCGATCGTGCAGGTCTGCGTGCCGATCTTGCCGTTGATCGTGATCGTGCCGTCCGCGGCGTGCGACACGGCCGGCAGTGCTGCCGCGGCAGCGATGGTGAGAGCGGCGATGCTGGAGAATGCGAGTTTCATGTCAATTCCTCTAGTACTAGGAGATGTAAAAACGGACTCCGCCGTCGAGCCGTCCGTATGCCGTGACCGGCCGTACGGGCGACACCCGACTTCGTCCGTCAATGATCTTCCGATGCAATCCTGAAGGACTGCGAAACAGAAGCCTGCTTCAGCCATCGATCGAGCGATGACCGCCGTAGTGCACCGGCCGTTCGCGATTGCCTGACGACCGGTACGCTACCGAATCACTTACTGGTAGCTCATCGTGAACGTCGCGACACCCTTGACCGTTCCGCCAGACACCTGGCCGGTCGCGATGTATTGCGCGGACAGCGGAATGCTGGTCGTTGTCGCGGACGGCCCGACCAACCATTGGTTGGTATTGCCAGGCGCGATGGAATCCGGACCGTAACCGACGGGTTGTCCGTTTCTCAGGATGCGAAGCTTCACGCCTTTCGCCGACGAATCGGGCGTGAGGGTCAATTGATTGCCGGTATTGCTCTGATCGGTCAAATCGGTCAGTGTCACGTAAACTTTCGACCCGGATTTGCAGTTCAAACCGATATTGAATTCCTTATCCCCCGCTGTCATGCCAACAGCATTGAGTTTGCTTGCCGCGATGGGCTGTAATGACACATTGACCGACGGCGTGGTGACCGTGCAAGTATTCGGCATGATGATCAGTTTTCCGGTTTTGTTGAACCAGTAGAACTGATACCTGACTCCGGAATGGGGGGCTCCCCGGCTTACTATACCTATGTTCCAAATGCCGGCGGGAAAGGTCGTTGGGAGCGATGCGTTATATATTTCGTCACTGAGCTTGATTAATTCGACTTTGACGCGAAATTGCCCATCAATCGGCTTGGTAGTCGGATTCGCGGGGGCCCAATCCTGTTGGGCACCGCCATACACCATCGTGACCTCTCCAGTATCAAGATTGGTAAAGCGCAATCCTAGCGAGCGCGAAGTTGCAGAGTACGGAATGTAAACCACGCCAGGGATGTTGGATGGGGATCCGCGATCAACGAAATAGGTTTGATAGCCTCCGGGCGGGGTTGTGTTGGCTCCGCAGACATAATCCATTGGTTCCACCGTCGTTGTTGCCAAGACGGCACCGTTCGGTGTGTCATAGGAGACGTATACATTGCCGAAGGTGAAGATGCGTTGGTAATCGCTCGAGTTTCCGTTGCCGAAACGGCAAAGATTGGTTTGCGCCAGGCTGGGGTTCGAATTAAACCAGCTTGCAAAGAAAATAATGGAAATAAAAAGATATTTGAATCTCATGTTTTCATGTTCCATTTATCGTGATTTCGATTGAATTCGACTCAGTGAAAGGCGGCGCTCAGTTGCGAGTCATCGCTCGAGCGGACCGTCGCGTCGCCGGTTTGATCTGAATCGGTGAAATGCCCGCGCGCCTCCGTTGCGACGGCGGCTTGCGGGAGCGTATTCCCTGGCACGGTGCGCGCGCATATCGCGTCGACCCGCGCGTACACTTCGGCCTTGTCGTGTTTGGTCGGTAAGCGGTAGCTGAGCGAACAGACTTCGGTTGCGCGATTGCCCCATTTCGCCGTCAGCACACCGGTTTCGCCCAGGCCGCGGGCGAACAACATGCCGCCCTGTCCGGAAAATCCGATGGTCTTGCCTTCTGCATCGACCACCGTGCTCCCGAACGGCACCGGTTCGCCGTCCGGCTGACGCATCGTCAGCAGCACGGCTCGACCGGTCACCGTCTCGAACTTGAGCTTGACCATCGAGTTCGCTCGCGGCGCGATCTGCTGACTGGTCGTCAGCATTTCGACGTCGCTCGGAATGCCTTTCGGATCGAGCTCGATGGTGTTCATCTTGTACGGCGTCAGATACGGGAGCACCGCATAGCCGCGCCCGTCGATCCGGACGTCCGTGCCATTCGTGATGCGCGCGCCGACGGCGTCCTTCGCCTCGATGATCGCGGCCGTTTCGCCGAGGTCGTTGGCGAGCGTGATGCCGCCCGCATGGCCGACGATCGCGCCCGACATGCCGGCGGACACACTCGAGTAACCGCTGCCGCCGCTCGCGCTAGCGGAGAGCGTCGCGTACGGGCTGCGATACTGCGCATTGCCGCCACCGGACGTCGCGCCCCCGCCGGCGTTGACGTTCACGCCATACGAGAATGCATTGGCCGTTCCGACGGTACCGGTCAGCGCCATCTGCCCGGTTGCACCGTTGCTGTCGTGCGTGACGCTCGTGGTCAGTGTCGGCGCGTACGACCGCCGGCCGAGCGGAACCGTCACGTTGGCGTACACCTGGTTGTTCAGGCGGCCCGTATAGCCGTCGCGCTGCCTCGAAACGGACAGGTTGTAGCTCAGGTTGACGCCGCCGATCCGCAGGTTGTTGTTGTAGCCGAGCTGGAATTGCGTCGTCGTGCCCTGGCGGTTCCAGTAGCTGGCTGTCGAGCCCACTGCGAACAGGCTGCCGCGACCTTCGCCGAGCGTCTGGTTCAGCGTCAGCTGAACCTGGTTGCGTTGCCGGTATGCGATGTTCGGATCCGCGCCGGCCGCGGCCCGCTCGCGGGCGTACGTCGCGTCGCGCAGTTCCCAGTAGCCGCGCGACGAGTAGCGATACGCGGCGACCGCGATGTTCGTGCCGGTTGCCTCGACGGATTTGCTGTAGCTCAAGCGCACACTCTGGCCGCTCGTCGCCGACACGCCCGGGATACGCGCACTGGCGTGCGTGACGTCGATGGCGAGCGCGCCGGCCGGCGTGTTGAATGCCGCGCCGACCAGCCCGGCCAGATAGTTTTCCGCGACGATCGCGCCGACGTAACCCGTCAGCAGGTTGCTGATGCCGCGCTGATACGTGGCCTGTGCAAAACTCGGATGACGCTCGAGTTGCGGCTCGCGCAACTGGCCGAGCGCGACGCCGAAACGCGAGATGCCGGGACGCAGCGATTGCACGACGGCCGAGTACGGCACCGTGAAGCTGCGCTTTTTGCCGTCGGCCTCCGTGACGGTGACGAGCAGGTTGCCGCCGTAGCCCGTCGCGTACAGATCGTTGATTTCGAACGGACCCGGCGCGACGTTCGTTTCGTACAGCACGGCACCGTTCTGCGTGACCTGGACGTGTGCGTTGCTCGTTGCGACGCCGCGAATCACCGGTGCATAGCCGCGCATCGAATCGGGCAGCATCCGGTCGTCCGTTTCGAGCGTGACGCCGCGCATGCCCACGCTGTTGAACAGCGTGCCGTCGGTGTACGTCTCGCCGATCTTCAGCTGGCTGCGCCAGGCCGGCAGGTCGCGCTGCACATAGGTATTGAGGCTTTGATAGCGGCTGTCGCCCTGCGATTGCGCGGTATAGGTGCCGTTGTGCCGGAAGTGCCAGTTTCCGATGTTGACGCCGGCATTCAGCCCCGCATACGCCTGCGTGCTTGCATAACCCGACGACGCGTTGCGGTACACGTTCGTGTTGTATTTGAGCGTCGCGCTCGGTACACCGTCGTCCCACAGTTCCGGACTCACGTAGCCGCGCGGATTGCGCAGCAGCGCCGCCTGCGGAATGCTCACGTTGAGGCGGAGTTCCGACATGTCGAATTCGTACGTGGCGTCGGCGACCAGCTTGTCGACGTCCGTGCACGCGCCCGCCCGAACCTGCGCCAACTTGGCGCGCGCGGTGTCGGTCAGTGCCTGGTCGTCGAGGCCGAGCCGGGTCACGAGCGTGCGATCGAAACACGGCCGTGCGTCGTCCGCTCCCGCTTCCGCGCTGAAGCGTACCGTCGAGCGGCCGCTCCACGTGTTGTTGACGTAGAGATCGACCAGATAGTCGCCCGCCGGGACCGGATTGCCTTTCGCGAAGCGGCCGAGATCGAGTCGCTGCCCGCGCGGTTTCATCATCAGCGTGTCGTTGAACTGAACCTGCGCTACGTCGAAACGATCTGCCGGTGCGGCCAGCGCGCCGACAGTCCAACTGCCGAGCGTTGCCATGACGAGCAGATAGCTCGGCTTGAGCGCGAAACGCGCCGGTGCCTCCAGTGTTCGATTGTGATGATCTGTTCGCATGAATTCGATGTATTAATGCCGCATCTGCATGATGCGAACGACGGATTGCCAGTGCCGGTGCGATTGCCACGCCGGCCGGTCAGCTACGAGTGATTCAGGGATGGTCGGGCGGCGTCAGTGCGCTTTTTTCGGCGCGTAGTTGCCTTCGATGCCTGCGCCGTAGTCGTTGAGGAACGTGTAGTCGACCTCGATCGGCCCCGCTGGCATCGACGGCACGTTACCGAGGTCGAATTGCTCGGTCGCGCCGGGCTTGACCATGCCGCCCTTGTCGTTGGTCCACGTGGCGCCGCCGGACTTGACGGTCAGCTTCGTGAACGTCACGTGGTAAGGCGTCGGATTCTTCGCTTGCAGTGCATAGCCGCCGCCGGCCTTCGGCGCGAAATTCCAGGTGACCTTCTCCGCCGACTCGTCGGCCACGCCCTGCAGCGCGGCGGGACGGAAGAACAACTTGATGCGCGAGCGGAACGCGAGCTGCAACAGGTTGGGGGCGTCCGGATCGTTGGCCGCCTGCGGCGGGACGTCGAGCACGTTGAGCCAGTACAGTGTTTCCTTGTCCTGTGCGAGCGGCGCCTTCGTGTAGATCAGCCTCAGGCTTTGGCCTTTCTGCGGATCGAGGCGGAACAACGGCGGTGTCAGCATGAACGGCACCTTCGACTCGTCAGGCAGCGCGTTCGCGTTGCCGTCGTCCAGCCAGGCCTGCACGAGCGAGGGCCTGTCGCCGTCGTTGGTCAGCTTGACCGTGACCTCGCGCTCCTGTTCCGGATAGACCACGCGCGTTCCGTTGATTACCACGCTCGCATCCGCTGCGCCAATGCCGGACAGCGACGCGACCAGTGCCGCAGCGCCCACGCTCGAACGCCAGTTCATTGACTTCCCCATCGCCGATTTCTCCTTGTAAATAGACAGATCACATACCGTCGGTCGGACGCGGCCCGTGCGCCGCGTTGCTCCGCGAGCCCGGGCCGCTGGTCGCGAGACCGGATTACTGATACGAGACCGAGTACATGACCGACGTGCCGACCGTGCCGGCCGTGGCGCTGCCGCCGGTCGCGACGTATTGCGCGTAGTAATCGAGGGTTGCCGCGCCACCCGAGATCGGCACGACCTGCGAGTTCTGCTGTGCCTGGGCCGCTCCGAGCTTGATGTTCGAACCGTCCTTGTTCAGCAGGCCGACCTCGACGTTCTTCGCGTCGCCCGTCGCATTGAAAAGCTGGCCCGTCTGTGCGTTGACCGTCGTGCCCGGTTCGAAGTACACCGAAGCATTGCCCGAGTTCGGCGAGCAGTTGGACAGTGCGATGCGGAACGGCTTGCGACCGGCCGTCGACCCCTGCGTGGACAGCGACGACGTCGACACGGTGGGCAGCGTGACGGTGAAGTCCTTGCCGCCGCCGTCGCCCGAGATGTTGCAGGTCTGGGCGGTGATCTCGCCGGTGATCGTGATCGTGCCGTCCGCCGCATGGGCCGACGACGCAGCGGCGAGGAGACCCGCTGTCGCCATCAGGATGGAAAGTGCTTTTTTGGACATGTGATTACCTGTGGTTAATGGTCTTGCGTCGAGAGATGACGCACCGACGTTTCCTTTGCACTGCTGTTGCCGTTGCTGAGACACGCCGGTCGCAGCGGCAGGAAACAGGTGACATTGTTTCCGAGTAAGAGGGTTGAAAGAATTGGTCGAGTCCCAATGGATTGGTAAATGAGCTCGTTCTCGTACGAAATTTTTGTCAAACAACATCAAGTGCGAGGTGGTCGCACGAGTCGCACGAGTCGCACAAGTGACTGGCGTGAGACCAATCTTGCGGCGCTACTGCGCGTCTCGATCTGGCATTTTTTGATCACGGGAAATTGATTCGGAATACGTATGAGTTGGCTGATGTGTCGAGAGCGGAATGTGCCGGGTGACGGGTATGCCATTCGGCAAAGACCGATGGCCTGCTCGTATGAGCTATGCCAAACGAAACTTCCCGGCCTTGCCTGACATCTGTCTTAACCTGCTCGAGGCAGATACGACCATCAACGAAGACATCATGAATCGAAGACTCGAGACCAGCGCAGATGGCGGAAGCGTGCTTCCGTCGAGGCACGTCCGCAGGCAGTGCGCGTACATGCGTGATGCCGGCGCGTGCGGTCGAGCGCGCGAGATACGGCACCGTCTATCTCGATGCGCATTTCGTGTGCACCAGGTGCCGCGGGATCGACGTGCCGCCGTGCGGGCGCTGAAGTCAGAGTCGAACCGGATGGTGTTGGGACGCATCCCGTTCGACCTGCGGTGTGTCGTAAACGACATCGCTGCGATTTTTCGCCCGCTCGCGGATGCGAAAAACTTCGCGCTGACATGCGGTATTGCACCGGATCTCACCGACGGTTACGGGGTTGATCCGATCTGGCTGTGCAACTTGTTTTGACAATCGTTGGCAATGCGATCAAGTTTGAGGGGTGCGGCGGCGTGACGCTCGACGTGCGGCTTGCAAAGGTTGGCCCGGCCGGCCGTTGCGTCGAAATCGCGGTAAGCGATACGGGTATCGGCATTCCTGAAGACAGCCTGCCGACGCTGTTTGGCGGCTATGCCCAGACCGATGCGTTGATCGACCGGCGCTTCGGTGGCATGGGGCTCGGGCTGCCGCTGTGCCGGCGCATCGTGACGCTGACGGTTGGGGCGTTGATTGCCGACAGCCGGCTGTGCGAAGGCACGGTTTTCGTGGCTGCGCTGCCGCTGCCCGAAGCGCCGTCCGGCTGGCGAGACGATGCGCCGGAACCCGGGACGTTCGTGGATGCCGCGCGCGGATACGACACGGAGATGGACGCCGAAGCAGGTGCGGAGTCCGACGATGAAGAACCGCTGAAAGTGCTCGTCGCCGAGGATCATCCGGCAAGCCGGGCGTTGCTGCGCGACCAGCTCGACGCGTTGGGCTACGACGCGACGATCGTCTCCAACGGCATCGAGGCGATGCGCGCCTTCTTCGAGCGACCGTACGACGTCGTGCTGACCGATCTCGGCATGCCGGAACTCGACGGCTTTGCGCTCGCGAACTTCCTGCGCGAGCAGGGCGCGCGGGTGCCCGTGATCGCGATGACGGCACACGCGACCGACGAGGATCGCCGGCGCTGCGAACAGGCCGGCGCGGTGGAAGTCGTGCTCAAGCCGCTGTCGATCGAGACACTCGACGCTGCGTTGCGGCGGCATTCGGGGCGTCCCGGATCCATGAGTCGGGGGCGTCTCGATCAAGTCGCGCCTCCCGTCATGACGGACGAGATCATGCGAACGTTGTGCGCTGCATCGTTGCATTCGCTGACAGCGATCGATACCGCGCTGTCGAATGACGATGCCGATCTGGTCAAGATCGAACTGCACTCGATGTGCGGCGGCTTCGCACTAGCGGGTGCCACGGAGGCGAGGGATGCGTGCGCGCATGCCGAAAAGGTCCTGACAGAAGGCGGCATCGAAGCAATGAAGGCCGCGTGGCCGCCGCTCGAGCGGCAGATCGAATGTGCGCTCGAACGGCTGTCCGGGGTCGGACCGAGTGGATCGGGCGAGCCGGTCTGATTCGGGAACGGGCGCCGCGCCGCTGCGGGCCGGTATGGTGGCCGCCGACCCAGGATCTTCATTGTGGGGGCGAGCTATTCGAACATTCGTGCGGTACGGTTCCGGGAGCGGCCGTCGGGCCGGCTGTGTCGACGCGTGCCCGTGTTGCAGTCGACGTTGTCGCGTTCCTGCAGTGTTTCATCAGACCATCCGCTGTCATCCGGCGTGCGTCGGGGCGCAATTTGACGCCCGGCAGGTATCTACATATCACCGTTTTCGTCCGGAGCGCGGTACTCGTCAATGCGATTCAAACCAAAACATCAATGGATCATTGACGCAATACATCGCTCACGGGATCAGTCTCCGGTTCGTTCGGGCGCTGAAGTCGACGGCCAGGCCGGATGGCTCAAGGAGCGCCCATGAAAGATCGAAGGCCTTGATACACCGGCAGTGACAGGGTGCATCGCCGGGTCGATGCCGTCCCCGATATCCGCGTTGCAGGCAAAGAGGTAACTGAAATCGCGAAGGCAAGATCCGGCACAAGAGCGTGCCCGTGGTCTTCACGACACGCGGCTATGCGAGCCACGCGACGCGAGATGCAATCGGAAGGTCGCGCATTTTGTTAAATGAATTTAACGATTGGCGACTTGAATCCGAAGGATCCAGAAATTAGTACTTGTATCAGACGTATGCATCGATGGTATAGAACTTGTCCTATTTTTGGGTGGGTGCTCGGTTGGTATTATTGTCACACCGGTTAAGTCCTATAAAAACACATGATGCAGGCGTGAGATTTCAATATTCATGAATTAGTTAATCTTGTAATTAGGATCTGCTCGGTGTTGCACCATATGCATGGTGGCCTGTCGATTCGTCCGATCGTCAATCTGTCAAACGAGACGAACTGATTCCTGAGTCTCCGCACTGAGTGTGACGAAAATCCCGGTGTGAAGTGTCGTGTCGCACACGACCCAATATGCGATCTGTCTTGATCAGCTCGTCGGCATCGTGAGGTGCCGCGGCAACGTGTCTGCGTATTCACGATTTTTAGAGTCTCGATCGGAGTGGCGATCGAATATTTTTATCAAAATAGTCGGGAGGTTAATGGCTGATAAATTCAACGAAGATTAGTGATGCAAACGAGTTGTGTGAAGATTTGACTTTGGCGGATGGCCAGAGTTTATTTATTGAATAAAGGATAGGTTGGAAATGAAAAAAATCACGATGATGATGGCTGCCGCTGGTTTCGCATTCACGGCGATGAACGCAGCCCACGCTGCGGACGGCACGATCAACTTCACGGGCGAGATCGTTGCTGCATCGTGCGGCATTGCGGGTGGTAACGGGACTTCGGTGACCGGTGAAAAGGGCAAGCAGTCGATCGACGTCAAGCTGGGCAAGGTCAGTGTGGACGCGCTGTCCGGTAGCGCCGCCGGTGGGATTGCCGCTGGTACTGCGATCAACCTCAGTCTCGACTGCGGCGCGACCGCCAAGGGTCTGACGACGGTCAAGGTTCGCTTCGACCCTGCCAGTGGTTCGGGTGTGGACGGTAGCGACAACCGGCTGTTGAAGACGACCGGTACGGCCAAGGGCGTGGGTATTGGCATCTATAACACCGCAGGCACGCTGCTGAACCTGAACGCCAACGAGACGTTCGATGCGGATCTGGTCAATACCGGCACCCCGGAGGCGCCGGTCTATAAGGCCGACCTGGCGCTGCGCGCCGCCTACGTGAAGGCCGGTGCCGAGGTCGTGGCCGGTCAAGCAAACGGCACGCTGCCGTTCACGCTGACCTACGAGTAATCCACCTTCGGGCGGGGGGCACATCCCTCGCCCGATCAACGATTTTCCATTCGATATGAAACGATTCCACTTTGCCGGGCTGGCCCTGGTCAGTTCGCTGTTGTTGTCTACTGGCGCTTCGTTCGCCGGCGTCACGCTCGACGGAACCCGCGTCGTGCTGGCCGCGCCGAGCAAGGAGGCGTCGATTCTGGTCCGCAACCGTGCGCCGGACGACGTGATGATTCAGTCGTGGATGGATGCGAGCGACGGAAAGTCGGACGTGCCGTTTGCGATCACGCCGGCGCTCGGCCGTCTCGGTGCCGAGAAGCAGCAGACGCTGCGTGTCCTTTACTACGGTCAGGGCCTGCCGGCCGATCGCGAGTCGGTGTTCTGGCTCAACGTGCAGGAGATCCCGCAGAAAGCCAAGACCGACAATACGCTGCAGATTGCCGTGCGTCAGCGCATCAAGTTCTTCTACCGGCCCGCCGGCTTGCCGGGCAAAGTCGAGGAAGCACCCGCGCAACTTCGCTGGCGGCTCGTTCAGCGCGATGGCAGCACGCAGCTCGAAGTCACCAATCCGTCGGCCTACTTCGTCTCGCTGGCGTCAGCCAAGGTGCAAAGCGGTGGCCGGGACTATGCCGCGGCCGCCGAGATGGTACCGCCGTCCGCCACCCGCCATTTTGCCGTCAAGGATCTACCGGCTGGCGCCGTCGCAGCGGGTGCCAAGGTCCACTTCGAATCGATCAACGACTACGGCGCCGTCGAACCGCACGACGTCACCACCGGTCGTTGACGCGACCAGGTCGATAGATCGTATTCCTCTTCATCTTCGTTATCTCCGGGCCGGTGCCACGGGGAAGGGAGTGTTCGCGCTTGCGATGCCGCTCGGGAGGTGAATCAACTTAGAGAAAAGGTATGGAGAACTTCACGAAGGAACGAGACGTCTGGACGGCCGCGCAGATCGGCATGCCGTGTCTTGCGTTGCTTGGCCTGATGTTGCCGACGCACGGCCACGCGGTGGAGTTCAACGAAACCTTTCTGCGCAAGGGCGAAGGGCCGGTCGAGCTGAGCTATTTCGAGAAGGGCAGTTCGGTGCTGCCCGGCAGCTATGACGTCGACATCTACCTGAATCACACGCTGGTCAAGCGTCAGGACGTGGCGTTTCGTGCCGATGCCGACGGTACCGTCAAGCCGACGGTGACCCTCGGGATGTTGCGCACCGCGGGCGTGAATGTCGCCCGGCTGGAGAAGGACGGGCGCATTGCCGCAGGCGCGGATGACACGACGATCGTGGACCTGCCCGCCGTGGCGGACGGCGCTTCAGTGGAATTCGAGTCGAATACGCTGTCGCTGAACATCAGCTTTCCGCAACTGTATGTATCGCGAACCTCGCGCGGCTACGTGGACCAGTCGCTGTGGGACGACGGCATCCCCGCTTTGTACAGCGACTATCAAATCAGCTACAGCCGCAATGATGGTCACGGCCGCAGCAACGAATATTACTTCGTCGGTTTGCGCAACGGCTTCAATGCCGGCGGCTGGCGTTTTCGCAACGAATCGTCGCTCACCGGCACTACAGGTGCGGGCAGCCGTTTCTCCAGCAACCGCAGCTACGTGGAGCGCGACATCCGGCGCTTGCGCAGCAAGGTAGCGGCTGGCGAGCTGTATACCGTCCGGCGACATCTTCGACAGCGTGCGCTTCGTTGGCGCACAGATCGGCACCGATCTCGGCATGCTGCCCGACAGCGAGGTCGGCTTCGCGCCGGTCGTGCGCGGGATCGCCGAGAGCAATGCGGTGGTGGAAGTGCGGCAGAACGGCTACGTGATCTATTCGACGCCGGTGCCGCCCGGCGCGTTCGAGATCACCGACATCTATCCGAGTGGCTCGAACGGCGATCTCGAGATCAGGATCACCGAGGCCGACGGACGCGTGCGCCGGTTCAGCCAGCCGTACTCGTACCTGCCGGTCATGGTTCGTCGTGGCAGCCTGCGGTATGCGTTCTCCGCCGGGCAGTTTCGCGCCCAGGGCCAGTCGAGCCCGAAATTCACGCAGGGCACGCTGGTGTACGGTGCCACTGACAACTTTACCGGCTACGGCGGCATTATCGCTGCGGAAAACTACGTGGCGGCCGCCCTCGGCATCGGCATGAACACGCGCATCGGCGGCCTGTCGCTGGACGTCACGGCGAGCCGGTCGCGCACGTCGACGGGTACGCGGCAAGGTCAGAGTGTGCGGTTCCTGTATTCGAAGACGCTGTATTCGACCAACACCACGTTCACGATGGTCGGCTATCGCTATTCGACGGATGGCTACCGGACGTTGAGCCAGCATGTGGAAGACACGGACCATTCGTACGGGCCGCGCGTCGCGCGTCAGAAAAGCCGTCTGGACGTGAACGTCAACCAGCCGCTCGGGAGCGGCTCGATGTTCGCCGGCGTAGGCGACACGACCTACTGGAACGGCGAAGGGCGCAGCCGGCGCCTGCAGGTCGGCTACAGCAACAGCTACAAGAACGTCAGCTACAGCTTGTCGGCGTCGCACATCCAGGAGTCGGGGCCGTTCGCGCGGCCTGACACGCAGTTCAACGTGTCGGTCAGCATTCCGCTGGGCAAGGCGTCGAGCACGCATCGACTGTACGCGAATGCGGTGTCGTCGGCGCGCGGCGACTTCAACGTACAGACCGGCGTGTCGGGGTACCTGAACGACAGCAACACTGTCAACTACGGCGTGCAGGCGGGCTATAGCCGCGGCGGCGGCGGTTCGGGCGGCGTGAGCGCGGGCTGGGATACGCCGAACGCGAAGCTGACCGGCAACTTCACGCAGGATCGCTCGGGCCGGCATTTCGACGCGGGCGCATCGGGCTCCGTCGTCGTGCATGGCGGCGGGGTCACGCTCGGCCAGCCGCTCGGCGAGACGTTCGCGGTGGTTGAGGTGCCGAAGGTGCGCGACGTCACGTTCGGGGGAGCGCCGACGGTGCGCACCGACCGGCGCGGCTACGCGATCCTGCCGTATCTGCAGCCGTACCGTCAAAACTGGCTGAACGTCGATTCGGCGAGTATCGGCACGCATACGGAGATCGCCGACAACGCGAAGATGGTGGTGCCGACGCGCGGGGCGATCGTGAAGACCCGCTTCGACGCGGAGTCGGGCCGGCGCGTGCAGTTCGAGCTGAGCCGGGACGCAGGCGGCAAGGTGCCGTTCGGCGCGCAGGCGTACGACTCGAAGGGCAAGCTGCTCGGCATGGTGGACAACCAGTCGCGCCTGCTCGTGTTCGGCATCGAGGACCAGGGCAGCATCGACGTGCAGTGGGGCAACAATAGCTGCAAGGTGTCCTATCAATTGCCGACGATGAACAAGGAACTGGCATACGAACGTCAAGCCGCAATGTGCCTGTCTGCGCGCACGGTGGCTGGCGCGCAATGATCCGCGTTCCAACGGCTATTCCTGTCCCGATCCTGAAATACAAGGAACTCAGATGCTTTATCAAACACGTCTCGAATACATTTCTGCTATGTCGACTCGCAATACCCGTTTTCTCCGAACGGCCGTGTTGTCGCTCATGCTGCTAGTCGGCGTGGGGGTCGGAGAGGCCCAGGCCGTATGTACGCAGTCCGGAGGGAAGATCACCCCGGTAACGTTTCCGCAGTTGCCTGCGAGCCTGACGCTGGCGCCCGCTGCCATTGGCCAAGTGATGGCCTACTATGAAGTTCAGGCACCATTAGCCAATCCGCCTAGCTTCTTGTGCGCTAAAGGCGATATTCTTGGTTTGAGCAACATGACGGTTTCGTTGCCGCTACAGGACCAGAGCAAGAAAATCTACGAATCCGGGCTCCCCGGCATTGGCATGCGTTTTAGCTTCAAGGCAACCGTTAATTGGGGTTTACTCACGGAGCCACCCTACGAAGGGACAACCACAGGCTCGGGAGTTCTAATATATCCCTTCGACATCATGCGCGTGGAGTTCATTCGTACTGCGATGGATGTTGGAGGTGGCAGCATTACGCCGTTTGATTTGAGTACCTCCTTTTACATCGGCACCAATCCGAGGACCACTATCCCTATTACGGGTACACAGATGAAGACCACGCTGGTGAACAAGATCTACTTCAGCAGTTGCTACAACCAGTCGTCTGCACCCACCGTGAATCTGGGGCGGCCCTCCATCAGTGAACTCAAGCAGGGCGCCACGCTTCAGAAGGATTTTTCGCTGGATATCCGTTGCGATGGCATGAACTCGACCACCAAGCCACCGGTGACCATCTACTTCAAGGGCAACTCGCCGCGCGACGGCTTGCTGCTCACGGACGGACAGGGCGAAGCCGGCAGGGCGCAAGGCGTCGGCGTGGCGCTTACCAACTCCAACGGGGTGGCCCTGCCTTTCTCCAAGGCGAAAGCGATGCCAATGAGCTGGACGAGCAGCGGCACCAACACCGAGTTCTACCACTTTTCAGGCAAGGCGCGCTACGTCGTCAGCGGCGGAGAGGTCAAGGCGGGCAAGGCGGATGCCACGCTGACTTATGTGCTTGAGTACAACTGAGTCCGGTCGGCATGCAGGTGCACGACGCCATGACGAATCGGGTTGTCGTCGAAGCCAAGCGAGGGTGCCTTGCGCGTGACGACCGAGAAGCTCGGACCGAGTGACGTTCTCGATCGTCGTGTTGTGACTTCGCGGCGGAATGCCGTTCCGGTTCAGGCAATCGCGCACCTTGTTGGCGGTGGTGAGATCGATGTTGGGGTACCGTCGTATCCGGCGCGCGCAGGTCGCCGACCGCACCACGGATTCGAACGCCGGGTCATCCGGCGCCTCGCACACCAGTATCAGCGTCGCGAATTCGTGCGTGCTCAGCATGGCCGCCTCCCGTCGCGCATGGAGCCGCCGCCAGCGGGCGTGACGCGGAAAAACGCAACAGGATGGAACATGCGTCCGGACGCCACTACCCGACGACGGGGCGGCTTCGGTCGGCTGGTCGGGGCGGGCCGGTCCGCGCGGCGCAACACGAATGGATTGCGGGCAACGCGTACCCGAACGCCGATTGGCGCGTAGCGACCGTAACCGTTGCGCGCTGCCCGCCGGCCAGCCCGAAAATCCGTGATGACGTGGGCAATGTGCCGCTGTCGGCGGCGGGTCTTCGCTAGCCGATCGAAGGTGAAGAAAGGATCGTTCATGATTCGCTCCCGGTTGAACCTCGCACGAGGGACGAACCGGGCCACGCGCTCCAGTTCGCCGACCTGCGAGAGATCTCGCTGGCAAACAAATCGAAACACGCAGCGCGTGAGCCGCGACTGCTTGAGCGGTACCTAACATAGAGCAGGAAACGCAAATTTCAAGCGCGGTTTCGCGACGATGCTGGTGGCACGGAGCGGCGACCGTCAACGCCATATTGTCGCTCGTCATCGGCACGGACACGATTCCAATGCGTCCAGTCGCAATTTCGACGGCATACACCCCGACGGCGTCCTCGGGTCGATCACCAGCCATCTGAACGCGATGACGATCAAGGTTGCCGCGAGTGAGGGTGCGCTGAGACATCGGGCGCACAGATGAATGTCAAACTTCCGTAACTCGTCGGCACCCATCGACGAGATGAGTGGGCGTGCCGCGCATCGAGGCGGTATCGTCGCCCCGCCTGTCGCTCAGCCCTTCGCGACGACGTCGATGCGCAGCGCGTCGCCGCCGGCCGCGATCGCGAGCAGGCGATCGACGTTCGGGTGCGCGCCGGGGCGGTTGCGTGCGTCGGCGGTGTGCTCCGCGAACACCGCGAGCCCATGCTCGGCAGCCTTCGCGTCGAGCGCACCGAAGGCCTGCTTCAGGTAATGGTAGACCGCGAGCGAACCCTGCTTGCCGGGCTGGTTCTCGATGCTGGCGACCACGTCGCCGTTCGCGCCGACGAGATCGATGCGCGCGATGCCGTCGATGGCCGGCAATTGCGCGAGGTTGTCCTTGAATACTGGGGTAGCTTGAATCACTGAAAACACTCCGTCGGTTCGGTCATCGGCCAATGAGCATGGCCGGCCGTATTTTATCCGATCGGTTTCGGTGCAACGGCCGGCGCGGGCCGCCACATCGCGCTTCATCACCGCCCGGCGTCGGCCGGCACGCCGACATCGCGCGAACGCTCGATGTCGGGGCTGCGATACGCGCGCTCCGGAATCTCGGCGAGCCGCGACGCATGCACCTGCCGAGGCCCCAGGCCATAAAATTTCTGGAAACTCATGATCAGCGGCGACCATTTGTCCGGATCGATGTGGTCTTGATGACCATCCATCAGCAGGTCGGGATGCACGTGCACGCGCTGGATGCGTACCTCGAACACCGTGATCTTCCCGCGCAGGTCCGGTGTTTCCTCGGAGAGGCCGTGCGTGGCCGCGACGACCGCTTCCAGGTGAATCGGGCACTCGAGCGCACGCGGCGGCCGCACGGTTTGCGATGGCGTTTCCGTCAGCCCGGCCGTGCCGAACTTGTCCGGCTCGTACACGTAGCCTCTCGCGCGCTTCGATTCGGGCACCGGATGCGTGCCCGTCGTCCGTGCGATCCGGTCGACCGCGTGCGCTTGCGCGGAGGACGGCAGGTTCAGCACGCATTCGCCGGTGCGCATCAGGTTGCGGGTGGTCTGCGAGCTGGCGGCGATGCCGATCACGCCGCGCCAGCCGAGCCAGAACGCGGACGAGATCGGCGCGAGGTTGGCCGTGCCATCTTTGTTCAGCGTGCTGACCAGCACGACGGGCGTGCCGAAATAGAGGATGTTCGGTTCGGTGACGCGATGCGGAGCGTTCATGGTCGGAGCCTTCGCTTCGTTGATGGATCGGTTCACATGCTGATCCTGTCGCGGCCGCTCGGCGCTCCGATTCTTGTCGTCTCATCCGGAGACGGTCGCGATGCGGCGACGCACGAAAATTCCTCGGCCTCCAGTGCCTGCGATGCGCGGTAACGGCGCGAGCATGCGGCGCGCGAGCGGCCATGAGCGGCCACGAGCGCATCGGCGCCACGCAGGCTTTTCCGCTACAGTAAGAAATCGCAGGCCGCATGCCGCCGCGCCTCGCGCGCCGCACGGCCACATTCCGGAATTGCACATGAGGACCCCGATGGACACGCCGCAACGCTATATCGCCAACGCGCCCACGCGCGAGGAAGTCGACGCACTGGCCGGCGCGACCGTCATCGAATTCGGCGCCAACTGGTGCGGCATCTGCGCGGCCGCGCAGCCCGCGATCGTCGAATCGTTCGCCGCCCATCCCGCCGTGCGCCACCTGAAGATCGAGGACGGGCCGGGCCGCCCGCTCGGCCGCTCGTTCCGCGTCAAGCTGTGGCCGACGCTGGTGTTCCTGCGCGACGGCGTCGAGGTCGCGCGCGTCGTGCGCCCCACCGATGCCCGGCAGATCGAAGCCGACGGTTTCGCGGCGCTGGCCTGACGCCATGGCCATGCAACAAGCCATCACGCATATCGCCGTCGACGCGCGCGGCAGCGGCCTCGTCGAGTTCACGCCGCAGGTGCGCGCGTTCGTCGACCAGCAGTCGATCCGCACGGGCCTGCTCACGGTGTTTTGCCGCCATACGTCGGCTTCGCTGCTGATCCAGGAGAACGCGGATCCGTCGGTGCGGCGCGATCTGGAGCGCTACTTCGTGACGCTCGCGCCGGAAGACGAAAGCCGCTACGAGCACGACACCGAAGGCCCCGACGACATGCCGGCCCATTTGCGCACGGCGCTCACGCAGGTGCAACTGTCGATTCCGGTCGAGCATGGCCGCATGGTGCTCGGCACCTGGCAGGGAATTTATCTGTTCGAACATCGGCGCGCGGCGCACCGGCGCGATATCGTGCTGCATCTGATCGGCGAATAAGCGCGAGCGCGAGCGGGAACGCGCGATGCAGCCGCAGCGCCGGCGAGCGATGCCGTGCGCGTTTGCACGCGGCGCACCGCTTCAGGCGAGCAGCTTCTCGACGAGGGCGCCGAGTTCGCGCAGGTGTACCGGCTTCGGCAGGAATTCGTCGAACACGCGATGGTTCTCGCGCAGCGCGGCCGATTCATACGCGCTGACGCCGAGGATCACCGGATGGCGGCCGTCGTCGTCCGGCCGCGCGACCGCGCGAATGCGGCGCGCGACCTCGAAGCCGCTCAGGTCCGGCAGTTCGAGATCCAGAACCACGATGTCGTAGCGGCCCGCGCCGAAGCGCGCGACGCCTTCCTCGCCGGTGCCGCACAGATCGGCGTCGATGCCGAGCGCCGACAGCATCGCGCCGAGCGTTTCGCGCGCGTTGTCGTTGTCGTCGACGACCAGCGCGCGCCGGTCGCGATGCGCGGCGGCGGCCGGCCACGCGGGCGCTTCGCCGGCGGCCTCGATGAAGTCGGGCACTTCGACGGGCAGCGTCACGACGAATTCGCTGCCTTCGCCGACCACGCTGCGCACGTCCACATGGCCGCGCAGCGTCGTGACGATTTCGCGCACGACGGCAAGCCCCATGCCGATCCCGTCCACATGCAGCCCGACCGCGTCGTTCGCACGATAGAACGGCTCGAAGATCTTCGGCAGATGCTGCTTCGCGATGCCGGTGCCCGTGTCGCGCACGGCGATCGTCAGTTGCTTGCCGGCCGGTGCGTCGGCGAGTGCGATCGATATGTCGATCGATCCGCCGAGCGTGTATTTGACGGAATTCTCGATCAGGTTCGAGAGCACCTGTCGCAACAGCTTGCGATCCGAGCGGATCGAGAGCGCGTGCGGCTCGACCTGCTGCGCGACCGCGATACGCTTGGCCGCGATCTTCTCGCGCAGCGGCTCGATGACTTCGACGAGCAGCGACGCCATGCCGACCGTTTCCAGTTCGGCGAGGCGCTTGGTCGAGCGCAGCTTGATGTAGTCGGTCAGGTCCTTGACGAGCGCTTCGAGCGACAGCGCGGAATTTTGCAACCGCCGGATCGTCTTCAGGTTCGCGTCGGATTGCGGGCGCGCGAGCAGGATCTCGATCGACCCGCAGATCGCCTGCAGCGGCGTGCGCAACTCATGGCTGACCATCCCGAGGAATGCGTTCTTCGCCTCGATCATTTCGAACGCGCGATCGGACGCCTTGCGTTCGGCGTCGAGCGCCGCGTCCTGTCGTTCGAGCAGGTCGTCACGCGTGCGCATCGTATAGAACAGCAGCAGGAACAGCGCGCACAGGATCACGCCGAGCACGGTGCCGAGGATCAGGATCGCGCGCTGCTTTTCCTTCAACTGATGGAACGTGAAGTCGCGCTGCGCCATCTCGATCGCGCGGAAGTAGTTCGCGAGGCCGTTGACCTTCGGCCAGTACGCATTGACCTCGTCGATCAGCTGCCGCGCGTTCGTCGGCGCACCGCGCAGCAACGGCACGTCGTGCTTCAGGCGCGTCATGAATTCGCCGAGCGCGTCGATCTCGTTGCGCGCGCGCGGGATGCGCAGCCAGTATTCGGATACTTCGGAGGGCCGCTGCAGGAACCCGAACGACACCGACAGGCTGTCGAGCTGCATCTGCACGTGATCGAAGTCGTCGTCCTGATGCGTTGCGTAGAGGATCAGCTGCCGGTCGAATCGCGTATAGACGTTCCGGTATTGCGCGGCAGTCCAGAACACGCCTTCGCGCGGCCCTTCGAGCACACCCTCGTTGACCGACGTGGCGAGGAGATCCCACAGCAGGAACGCCCACGCGGCGAACCCCATGATCCACAGCGAGCCGAGGACCAGGATGATTTTTCTATTTTTCCATCGCCGGCGTTTCATTTCACCGTCAGGCCGATGATCTGCCACGCGAACTTGGCTTCGCCGAGCGGCGTCTTCAGTTCATCGGGATACTGGTCGCGCGGGTACATGATCCACAGCGGGCCATAGTTGTCGTTGCCGAGCACCTTGCCGTTCATCGTCCGCGCGAGGATCACGCCGTAACGATCGGCGTCGGACACGGGGATCGTGAACGTGTACTCGTCGATGCAGTGGAACTCGATCTGCGTGCCGTGCGCGCCGACGGTCTTCAGCACGTCGGACAGGCGCGGGCCGGTGAAGGTCGCCTTCGGCGTCCAGCTCGTCGACGTGACGATCGTGTGCTGCGGCAGCGCCATCAGCGCCTGCTCGGAAAACACGTAGGCCGTCCCGCCTTGCTGGTTGTGCTTGTCGATCTTGCCGTCGACGGTGAACGTAAACGACGAAGCGGCCCAGGTCGCGGCCGCCATGCCGAGCAGGCAGGCCGTCAGCAGGCTCTTGATCCAGATGGTCGAAATTCGCATGTCTTGCCCTCGGTCGTGCGGTGGTGATTTGTCGTTGTTGCCTCAGTTCGCGGCGGCGGGAGCCGGCAGCGGGATCTTCAGTTCGCGCGCCACTTCGGCGAACAGGATCGGCAGGCGCACCGGTTTTTCCTCGCAGCGCGCGTTGTAGTGCGACACGATGTGCGCGATTTCGTCTTCGCTGGCTTCGCCGGTCGAGATCTTTCCGGTCAGCAGGAAGATCGGCGCGCCGCTGTTCTCGCTCGAGCGGATGCCGCGCACGAGCTCGGCGGCCGTCTGGTCGCCGAGCATCCAGTCGAGGATGTAGCCGTCGAAATCCTCGACCTCCAGCGCCTTGCGGAACGCCGCGCCGTCGAAGTACGGAATCGCGTTCACGCCTTTTTCGATGAAATATTCACATACCGTTTCAGCGACATCCTGCGAATCGTCGACCACGGCGATCCGCGCCGCATACACGTTCGGCTGGGCCGAGCGCAGCTCGATGACGTCGACCGGGTACGTGCGGCCTTCGCGCGCGTGCTGACGCTCGGTGATGAGCCATTCGCCCTGCCACTGCAGCGCGACGAAATCCGTCTCGATCTGGCTGCTGGCCTTGGTCGAGATCGCGGCGCGGCAGCGGAAGCGCCGCGACTCGATCACGAGCGTCGCGTCGATCATCTCGGCGGCGGCCGGCTGCGTGCCCTTGTCGTCGAGCAGGATCGCGGGCGGCACGCCGAAGTGCGTCGCGATGTCCTGCAACTGCGACAGGTTCCACGGGATCAGGCCTTTCATCTTGCGCGTGACGACCGAGAAGCTCAGGCCGAGCACGTTCGCGATCGTCGTGTTGTGACTTCGCGGCGGAATGCCGTTCCGGTTCAGTAGGTCGCGCACCTTGTTGGCGGTGATCAGATCGACGTTGGCCTGCTCGCTGTTGGACATCTCGACGGGGTCTCCAGGGGGTTTTGGCGAGGGTGAGCATATCAAAACTGACGCGTCATGCAAGCTTCGAAAAAGCGAATGACCTTGACATGCCATTTTTCTCCATTATTATTGCTCACCACGTCACTATTGTTTTTCGCGTCATGTTTGGAGATCGATGCCGGCCACAGGCGGTGCAGCGAAACGCGGGAACAATGAAGCAGTGACTGAACGATTCGAAGAGAGAACCTGAGAGAGCCTTGGAGTGCGTGTCGGCGTTGGCGGATTGTATCCGTTGCGCCGCGCGCCACCGGGTACGAGCTCCCGGGGGTGGGATAGCTCGAAGAATTGCGGCGCCAATAGAACCTGAGGGAAGTAACAATGTACCGCCGTTTACTCGCACCGGGGCTGCTGTTGCTACTGGCCGCGTGCGCGCAGGATCCGTCGATCACCAGCAACACGGTGCGGATCTGCGACGACACGGGTTGTTCCGACCGTCCTAAAGATAAGGTCTCCTATCAAAAAAGGGACGATTCGGAAGACCAGGAAAGCCCGCGCATCGCTGCGCTGAAGCAGACCGCGAAGACCCAGCCGAAGGCCGCCTACGACCTCGGCCTGCGTTATTTCCGCGGCGACGGCGTGCGCCAGGACAGCTACCAGGCACTCAAGTGGATGCGCGAGGCCGCCGAGCGCGGCGACCTGCAGGCGCAGAAGGCGCTCGGCAGTTTCTACCTGTTCGGCCTCGAGGAAATGGGCTCCGACGCGCGTGAAGCGGAGAAGTGGCTGTCGATCGCGGCCGGCCGTGGCGACAAGGAGTCGAAGAAACTGCTCGACCTGGCGCGCAAGGCCAAGAAGGAAGACGAAGAAGACTGGAAATGGCGCACGGAATGGCGTGACCGCTATTACGACTACTGGTACTCGGGCTATCCGTACTACGGCGTCTGGCAGCAGACGTACTGGTACTACTGACCGGGCCTGAAGCAACGGGGGCAGCAGCGGGGAGACCACCATCGCGCGCCAGCCGGGGGGGCTTATCGAAGTTCGCACGAACACATAAGCCGGACAACGACTCTAATCGATCAATAACGACATGAAGACCATCCTTTCCCAACGTCTCACTCAAGGTGCGCTGGTGGCGGCGCTTTGCGCGTCCGTGACGGGCTGCGGCGGCGTGGTGACGCCCGGCGGCCAGAACGCGGGCGTGACCGGTGCCGCCGCGGGCGGCGCGAGCGCCGGCGCCGATTCGGGGCTGCAGCGCTGCGCGTCGCCGCTCGGCACGATCGCCGTCGATGATGGCCGCAACGCCGACTGGTGGGGCCCGTTCGGCAGCGCGACCAAGATGACGACGATCGACCCGCTGCTGCGCCTGGCCGTCCAGCAGTCGAACTGCTTCGTGATCACGTCGATCGGCAACCAGAAGAGCGACGCGCGCCTGTCGCGCATCACGCAGCTGCAGCGCAACTCGGGCGAATACCGCGCGGGCTCGAAGCAGCAGAAGGGCCAGCGTGTCGCGGCCGACTATTACATGGAACCGCAGATCGTCATCAACGATTCGCCGATCGGCGGCATCGGCAGCATGATCGGCGGGCTGATCGGCAACAGCGCGATCGCGGCGGTGGCGGGCCACCTGCAGACGAAGGCATCGGTCGTCACGCTGACGCTGTTCGACGTGCGCTCGGCCGTGCAGATCGCGGCGTCGGAAGGCAGCTCGACGGCGACCAACTACGGCGCGGCGCTGGGCGGCTTCGGCGGTGGCGTGGGCGGCGCGCTCGCGGGCTTCTCGACGACGCCGGAAGGCAAGGCGACGGTCGTCGCGTTCATCGACGCGTACAACAAGATGGTCGTTGCGCTGCGCAGCTACAAGGCGCAGGACGTCAAGGGCGGCCTCGGCCGCGGTGGCCAGCTCCAGGTCAACTGACGTTCCCGGGCCGGCGGTGCGCCGCCGGCCGATTCCTGATGCTTGATTCGTGATGGTCCGTGCGTGCGGAACGATTCGCGCGTGCCGGTTGCGTTCGTCCTGTTCGTTTGAAAGGTGATTCCGATGAAAGCCGTTGCATTGATCGCATTGACCTGTCTGGCGCTGACTGCTTGCGGCGGCGACGACAATTCCTCGCCCGCGGCATCCGGCGGATCGGGCACGAGCAACAACGGCGGAAGCGGCGGCACCGGCGGCACGGGTTCCGGCGGGACGGGAAGCGGCGGCAGCGGTGGCAGCGGTGGCTCGGGCGGCAGCACGCTGACGCTGCGCTACGACGCGCAGCCGACTGCGGCGGATCAGGCGAGCTTCCTGACGCTGCTCAACAGCGAAGGCGCGAAGGGCTATCGTTATCTGGGCGACTACTTCTACAGCGCGTCGAACGGCGGGTCGCGTTCGATCTTCGTGAACGACGGCGCGGCGCAGACGTACACGTACCAGTTGCAGGCGGCGCCGTCCGACATGACGGGCTTCGTCAACCAGGCCAACGCGCAAGGCACGAGCGGCTACCGCTACGAAGGGCCGCTCACGTACGGCTATCTCTATCGCAAGGACGGCGGCTCGTCGGCGACCTATACGTACGCGACGACGGCGTTGCCGGCCGACACGAACGCGTTCCTCACGCAGGCGAACGGCCAGGGCCAGTCGGGCTACTGGTTCCTGGGCCCGATGATGGTCGGATCGGTGCAGGCGAACGTGTACATGAAGAACAACGCGTCGAACGCGACCTATACGTACGATGCGCTGGTGCCGACGACGAATGTCAGCGACTTTATCGCGCAGGCCAACAGCGAAGGCGCGAAGGGTTATCGCGCGAAGGGCGGGATGCTGTTCGGCAGCACGATCTCGTGGGTCTACGTGAAGGACCAGACCCAGTCGCCGACCTTCACGTACCAGTCGGCCGCGATCCAGTCGACCGGCGACAGCTTCGTCCAGCAGTCGAACAATTTCGGCGCGCAGGGCTCCGCGTACCTGGGCGATCTCGCGCTCGGCACGTCGACGCCGGTGATGGCGTCGTTCTACTTCAAGCCGGCCAACTGCACGGGATTCCTGTGCACGACGCTGAATCCGCTCACGCAGAATTGAGCGGGCGCCTCCGGCGCAGCAGCGTCGCGCGGGTCGTTCATGGCTGAATGACCCACGCTCGCCGAATCGAGTGCCTCAGGTGCGCCACGTCATCCGTGGACGCATCTTTTGCCGCCGGCTTGCCGGCGGCGTTCCGTTTACGCGTCGGATTGCGCCCCGGACGCGATCTCGCTGCGAAATTTCGATCACGCTCAAAGCAGACTTTCTTGTTCTAACACGCGAGCCGAGCGTTGACGCTGACGTTGCCGCGATGGATGCGCACGAGCGGCATCGTGACGAGCGCGCGGCACACGCGCGCCCTTTTGTCACTGTCGAGATCCTCGAATTCGTCGCGGAGCCGGGACGTCATGTCGGAATTGACGACGTCGATGCACGTCGACACCGGGTCGGCCGGCACCCGAGACGAAGCGCGGAAGTGACGCTGGCGCGCGTTGCTCGTCAGGACGCGCAGCGAAAACCGACCACCCACGCGTAGCGGCGCATTGACGCCGCACTTATCGCAACGGCGACACACGTCGCAATCGTCGGCCATCGGGTCCGCGGGATGGTGGTGCTTCCACACTGTCTCGCGAAGTGACCCGATGCGCATCGCACCGCGTGCTTGATCAATTGACATCAATCAATCTGCCATGTAGGCAGGGACCTCATTGGCAAATAGGACAAGAAAGGTATTTATATCAATTTGTTTCGGACTTGAACGATTTAAAACGCCAGATCGTGGTGGCAGTATCCAAGTCTTACATCGTCTCGATAAGCGATGAGCTCGTGGTAAGCGGAGAGCGTCGGTCTCGTTGAAGTTGTCAGGCCACGTCCACCAGGTTCGAAAATCAACGGTTCGTAACATTTGATTGAAGGCCTGTGTCAATCGAATCAGATTCGCATTGCTAAACAATAGATGAAATCGATCATCGGTTCGGGAGTCGATCCGTGCCGGCGTGGCATGCATTGCGTGACGATGCGCCGCAGTTCCATTGCCGATCGACCGCGACGGTGATCGCCCAGGGTTATGCCTTCGTTAAACCAAACTAGATACACCCCCGCCGTTCGCGGAAAAGCGTCGCGGTTCAGGTTGCTGGATGCCGCGCTGCTTGTCGCCACCGCATGGGCGGCGAGAAGCTGGCTGGGCGGCTCGCCGTCTGCTGAATCGGATGCCGTGCTGATGGCCGTTTCGATCGCGTGCGCGCTGCTCCTGTTTCCGTTGGTCGGCTTGTACGGCGATCCCAAGCGCCGCCTGTCGTGGCGTCGCGTGTGGCTCGCGCCGGCCTGTCTGGCCGTCGCGTTGTGTGTCGGCGCGGTTTCCGTCACGGCGCACGACCGGCAATTTCCGATCGAACTCGACTGGGTAGCCGGCTGGTTCGCGTTGTCGGCGGTCGCGCTCGTCGTGTCGCAGGCCGTGCGGTGGCGGCTCGGCGTTGGCGCGGCGGCGCGGCATGCGCGGCGCAAACCGGTTGCGCTCGTCGGGCATCTCGAACGTTGCCGGTCGCTCGTTGGCCGCGATGCGTGTGAAACGTGGCGGCCGTTCCGGATAGCCGCAATCTTCGACATGTCCGGTCCGTCGCCGATCGGGCCGGAAGAACAGGCCGTGCATCGTGACCTGGCCAAATTCGTCGAGCACGTGCGTCGCGCACAGGTCGGGGAAGTCTGGATCGTGTTGCCGTTGTCGGAGGCCGATCGTGTCGGCGAGATCGTCCGCGCGTTCGCCGAGGATCTGGTCGACATCCGCTTCATGCCGGATCTCACCGGCATGACGCCGCTTCATCCGGACGGCGCGATTCGTGGCCGCGCGCTCGATCTCGTCTCGTCGCCGCTGTCCGCGCGGGCGCTGGCGGGCAAGGCGATGTTCGATCGCGTGTTCGCGGGCCTGGCGTTGATCGGAATCGCGCCGCTGATGGCCGTCGTTGCGCTGGCGGTCAAGTTGTCGTCGCCGGGGCCGGTGCTGTTCCGGCAGCAACGCAGGGGCGCTTACGGGCGCGTCTTCACGATCTACAAGTTCCGGACGATGCGCATGTGCGAGCCGCGCGAGCCTGGCGAAGTCCGGCAGGCGACGCAAGGCGACCCGCGCGTCACGCGTGTCGGCGCGCTGCTGCGGCGCACGAGCCTCGACGAACTGCCGCAGTTCTTCAACGTGCTGAAGGGCGACATGTCGGTGGTCGGACCACGCCCGCATGCGGTGGAGCACGACCGCTTCTACCGGCACCTGGTCGACGGCTATATCCAGCGCTACCGGATCAAGCCGGGCATCACCGGCTGGGCCCAGGTCAACGGTCATCGCGGCGAGACGGATCGCATCGAGAAGATGCAGAGGCGGATCGAACACGATCTCTATTACCTGAATAACTGGTCGTTTGCGATGGATATGCGGATCGTGGCGGCGACCGTTCTGTATGGATTCACGCATCGCAATGCCTATTGAATGACGCGTCGACGTACGGTGTCTGGACAACGGAAATGGAAACAGGAAAACGGCCCGGCTCACGGGCGCAACGATTGCGATCGGCGATGATGGTCTTGCCCGTCGTGCTGCTGTGTGCTTGTGCGGTCGAACCGGGCATGCATATGAACCTCGCGCATGATGCGCCTCACGATGATGGTATCGCGACGCAGACATACGAAGGCGGCTTGACGGTGTCGATGCATCGCATCGTTGCGGCATCGCTCGGCCAGCCGCAAAACGCACCCGCTCTGCGTGAAGCGGCGGCGTCGGTACCGATCGGGCCGATCGACGGCGAGTTGATCGCGGCCCAGCGGCGCGAGGCGCGCGCACAGGATGAACGCATGCGCGCGGTGCTCTTTGCCGCGCCGGCGCCATACGCGATCGACGCGGGCGACGTGCTGCAGATTACCGTGTGGGATCACCCCGAACTGGCCGCGGCGCAGGGCAACCCGGGCACGCAACAGGTGCGCCCTGCCGATCCGCCGGCGGGCTTCGTGGTCGATCAGGCCGGCAACCTGGCTTTTCCGTACGTGGGCGAACTGCATGTCGCCGGCATGAACACGAGCGAGATTCAGTCCGCGCTTCGCGCGCGGCTGTCGAAGTGGTTCGTCGCGCCGCAGTTGACGGTGCGCGTTGCGTCGTATCGCGCGAATCGCGTCTACATCGACGGCGAAGTTCATGCGCCTGGCGCGCAACCGCTCAACGACACGCCGATGACGCTGTTCGAAGCGGTCGCGCGCGCGGGCGGCTTCACAGCCGACGCCGATCAGAGCCGAATGACGCTCGTGCGCGACGGCGTCGCCTATCCGGTCGACCTGTCGGGGCTGATTCGCGAGCGCGTCGATCCGTCGCGCATCGTGCTGCGCAACGGTGACCTGCTGCAGGTCGGCGCGCGCGACCAGTTCGGCGTGTACGTGATGGGCGAAGTCAACAAGCCGACGACGGCGCTGCCGCAGCGCAACGGCCGGCTCACGCTGGCCGACGCGCTGTCGCAGGCGGGCAGCGTGAACCAGGGCACGGCCGATCCGAAGCAAACCTACGTGATTCGCGCCGGCGCGGACCGGCAGGCGCAGGTGTTTCATCTGGATGGCAGGTCGCCGGTGTCGATGGTGCTCGCCAACGAGTTCGAGCTGCAGCCGCGCGACGTCGTGTACGTCGACAGCACGAAGCTGGCGCGCTTCGGCCGCGTGCTCGCGCAACTGCTTCCGGCCATCAACGCGGGCCTGACGGCCGCGATCGTCACGAAATGATGAAACGGATCCTGGTGGTGTGTACCGGCAACGTATGCCGCAGCCCGGCCGCGCAGGCGCTGTTGTCGCGCGCGCTGCCCGGTCGCACGGTGGAGTCGGCCGGCGTCGCGGCGATCGGCGGGACGCCGGCCGATCCTGTGATGAACGCGCTGTTGATCGCGCGTGGCTTCGACCTGTCGGCGCATCGGGCCCGACGCGTCGATGACCGGACCTGCCGGTGGGCCGACCTGATTCTGGTGATGGAGGTCGCGCATCGCGAGCTGATCGAGCGGACTTTCCCGATGACGCGCGGCCGTGTGTATCGCCTGACCGAGCGCTACCGGATCGACGTTCCTGATCCGTACCGCCGAAGCCGCTACGTCTACGACTACGCGACGAAGCTGATCGAGCACGGCGTTGCCGATTGGGCCGCGCGGATCGCCACCTTCGACCCGAACCTGCAGCAGCATCCAGATACCGGCACGGATGCGCCGGAACACTTGCAGTGAGCCTCAAATGAACGCATCGAACCCACGCCAACCTCATTTACGCGACGCCGATGAACTCGACGTGCGCGGCATCCTCGACCTGCTGATCCGGCACGCAGGCCGCATCGTCGCGGTCACGGCGGCGTGTGCCGCGCTTGGCGCCGGCTATGCACTCGTCGCGAAGCCGGTCTACAAGGCAGACATTGCCGTGCAGGTCGAAAGCGGCGGCTCGGACCTGCGCAGCATGGCGGAGGGCGGGCTCGTCGGCGGCCTCGGCGCGCTGTTCGACGTGAAGTCGACCGACGACGGCGAGATGGAAATCCTGCGCTCGCGGCTCGTGACCGAACCGGTCGTCGACGGTCAGCATCTGCACATTGAAGCGCGTCCGCGCCGCGTGCCCGTGATCGGCTCCGCCGTCGCGCGCTTCAATCGCGGGCTGTCGACGCCCGGCCTGTTCGGGATCGGCGGATTCGTCTGGGGCAACGAGCGCATCGATGTTCCGGCATTCGACGTGCCACGCGACTTCCAGAAACATGCGTTCATCGTCACGTCGCTTGGCGACGGGCGCTATCGTCTGTCCGGCGGCGATCTCGATCGCGATGTGGAAGGCGCGATCGGCGAGCCGCTGCGCGTGAAGACGGCCGCAGGCGACGTGACGCTGCAGGTGGCCGGCATCGAAGCCGAAGCGGGCGCGCAGTTCGTCGTGAAGGCGGACTCGAGGCAGGTCGTGCTCGCCGAACTGCAGAAGAAACTGGCGATAGCGAATCGCGGCAAGGATCAGTCCGGCGTGATCGGCGTGTCGTACGAAAACCATGATCCGGTGCGCGCGGCCGCCGTGCTTAACGCGATCGCCGACAACTACGTTCGGCAGAACGCGAGCCGCAAGGCTGCTACCGCCGAGAAGTCGCTGGCGTTCCTGAGCGACCAGGTACCGACCGTGGAGCGTCAGTTGCGCGCGGCCGAAGATCGCCTCAATGCATACCAGGCCCGCCACGAAATCGTGGATCTGACCGAGCAGGCGAAGGCGATGCTGACGCAATCGACCGCCGCGCAGATGTCGCTGTTCGAACTCGAACAGAAGCGGCTGGCGTTGGCGTCGACGCTGACGCCGGCTCACCCGGAGCTCGCGGCGGTCGACCGGCGGATCGCCGCTGCCAAGGCGCAGATCGGGACGATCAACGACACGATCCGGCGCTTGCCCGACGCGCAGCAGAACGTCGTACGCCTGCGTCGCGATGTGACAGTGCAAACGGAGATCTATGTCGGCTTGCTGAACAGCATCCAGCAGCTTCGCCTGGCGACCGCGAGCAAGATCGGCAACGTGCGCGTGATCGATCGCGCGATCGTGCCGGACGAGCCCGTGCGGCCGAAGCCCGCGCTGGTCACGGTAATTGCCGCACTGATGGGGCTCGTGCTCGGCACGTGCGCAGTCGTCGGCCGCGCGGTGCTGTTCGGCGGTGTGACCGATCCCGCGGAGATCGAGCGCGACACGAACCTGAACGTGATGGCGACGATTCCGCACAGCGTTGCGCAACGCCGGCTCGCGCAGCGCGACGCTGCGGCATGCGAGGCGACGGTCCTGGCGCTGACGCGACCGAACGAACCCGCGGTCGAGGCGCTGCGGAGCCTGTGCACGGCGCTGCGGTTCCAGTTGATGGACTGGCCCGACGGCAACCGCGTGCTGATCACGGGACCGTCCGCGGGTGTCGGGAAATCGTTCGTGTCGGCCAACGTGGCCGCGCTGCTCGGACTGTCGAACAAGCGTGTGTTGCTGATCGACGGCGACCTGCGTCGTGGCGAGCTGGCCAGGCGCTTCGGCATGCGGCCGGAGATCGGCCTGTCGACCGTCCTTCGCGGCGGCGGGACCGCCGCCGCCGCCATCGTGCGCGACGTCGCGCCGAACGTCGATCTGCTACCGGCCGGCCCGCACGTCGACCGGCCCGTCGAACTGCTGTCGTCCGATCGTCTGTCTGCGTTACTGACGCACGTTGCACGCGATTACGACGTCGTGCTGCTCGATGCGCCGCCGCTCCTGCCGGTGACGGACGCCGTCGTCCTGGCCGCGCATGCGGACACGATCCTGCTCGCGGCACGTGCCGGCGTGACGACCTCGGGCGAACTGCTCGAAGCGGCGAAGCGGATCGAACGCGCCGGCGCGCGCGCGACCGCGGTCGTGTTCAACGGCTTCCGGCCGGGGCTGCGTTCCGCCCAGTACGGCAACTACGGCGCGTACGGGTATGACAACGCCGATTCGCAAACCGCTGCGGATCGCACGTGATCCGCCGACGGAGATTCCGATGACCCATCACCACGAAAACATCCTCGTTACGTTCGGCACCCGCCCGGAAGCCATCAAGATGGCGCCGCTCGTTCACGCGTTGCGGGCCCGCGAAGGCGTGCGCTGCGGCGTCTGCGTGACGGCCCAGCATCGCCACATGCTCGATCAGGTGCTCGACCTGTTCGGCATCGTGCCGGATTTCGATCTCGACCTGATGCGCGCCGGGCAGACGCTGGGCAGCCTGACCGGGCACATCCTCAATGCGCTCGACCCGGTGCTGGAATCGTTCCGGCCCGATCTCGTGCTCGTGCACGGCGATACGACCACGACGCTCGGCGCGACGCTCGCGGCGTACTACCGGCGCATTCCGGTCGGTCATGTGGAAGCCGGGCTGCGCACCGGCAACCTGTATTCACCGTGGCCGGAAGAGGCGAACCGGAAGGTGACGGGCGCGCTCGCGCTGCATCACTTCGCACCCACCGAAACCTCGCGGGCGAACCTACTGGCCGAAGGCGTCGAAGCCGACCGCGTGCACGTGACCGGCAATACCGTGATCGACGCATTGCTGACGATTACCGAGCGCCTCAAGCACGACGGGGCGTTGGTGCAGCAGATGCACGAGCGGTTTCCGTTCGTCGACGACGAGCGGCGCATGATTCTCGTGACCGGCCACCGCCGCGAGAACTTCGGCCGCGGGTTCGAGCAGATCTGCGAAGCGATCGCGACCATCGCGAAGCGCTATCCGGAGTGCCGCATCGTCTACCCGATGCACCTGAATCCGAACGTGCGGGAACCCGTCACGCGGCTGCTCGGCGACATCGGCAACGTCATGCTGATCGAGCCGCAGGAGTACTTGCCGTTCGTCTATCTGATGAGCCGCGCGTGGTTGATCCTGACTGACTCCGGCGGGATCCAGGAAGAGGCGCCGTCACTCGGCAAGCCGGTGCTCGTGATGCGCGACACCACCGAGCGGCCGGAAGCCGTCGGGGCGGGCACGGTCCGGCTGGTCGGCACCGAAGTCGAGCGGCTGGTCGGCGCGGTGGTCGAGCTCTGGGAAGACGGACGCACCTATCGCGCGATGAGCCGCGCGCACAACCCGTATGGCGACGGCCGTGCAAGCGAGCGGATTGCGGATCTGCTGGTCTCGCCGCCGATCCTGACGCAGGGGCCGGCATACCTGGCCGGCTCGCCCTGCTGAATCCCCCGACGTCTGGAGAACCTCATTCATGTCATTCGAAACCGTTTCCGTCATCGGGCTGGGCTACATCGGCCTGCCCACCGCGGCGGCCTTTGCCGCGCGCCGTAAAAGCGTGGTCGGCGTCGACGTGTCGCAGCACGCGGTCGACACGATCAATCGCGGCGAGATCCATATCGTCGAACCCGAACTGGACATGCTCGTGCATGCCGCCGTGACGCAAGGCTACCTGCGCGCGACGGCAACGCCCGAGCCGGCCGATGCGTTCCTGATCGCGGTGCCGACACCGTTTGCCGAGGGCAACAAGCCGGACCTGACCTATATCGAGGCCGCATGCCGGTCGATCGCGCCGGTGCTGAAGAAGGGCGACCTGGTGGTGCTGGAGTCGACTTCGCCGGTCGGGGCGACCGAAAAAATTGCCGCGTGGCTCGCGGCGCAACGCCCGGACCTGACCTTTCCGCAACAGACCGGCGAGCGCTCGGACATCCGTATCGCGCATTGCCCCGAGCGCGTGCTGCCGGGCCACGTCGTGCGCGAACTCGTGGAGAACGACCGCGTGATCGGCGGAATGACGCGCAAATGCGGCACGCGTGCGCAGGAACTGTACGAGGTGTTCGTGCGCGGCGAGTGCATCCTGACCGATGCGCGCACTGCCGAAATGTGCAAGCTGACCGAGAACGCGTTTCGCGACGTGAACATCGCGTTCGCGAACGAGTTGTCGGTGATTTGCGACCAACTGGACATCAACGTGTGGGAACTGATCCGGCTGGCGAACCGCCATCCGCGCGTCAGCGTGCTGCAGCCGGGGCCGGGCGTGGGCGGCCATTGCATCGCGGTCGATCCATGGTTCATCGTCGATTCCGCGCCGGAGCACGCGCGTTTGATCCGAACCGCGCGCAATGTGAACGACGACAAGCCGCATTTCGTCTACGAGCGCGTGCGGCAGGCGGCGAGCCGCTTCCGCGAGCCGGTGATCGCGTGTCTCGGGCTTGCGTTCAAGGCGGATATCGACGATCTGCGCGAGAGCCCGGCGATGGAGATCGTCGAAGCGCTGGCGCGGAACGCCGGTGCGACGCTGCTGGTCGTCGAACCCAACATCGCCGCGTTGCCGGCGTCGCTGGAAGCGAAGACCCGGCTGTGCGATCTGAACACCGCGCTGGCCGAAGCCGACGTGATCGTGATCCTCGTCGATCACGCGCCGTTCCGGCGAATGGACCCGGTGCGGCTGCAGACCAAGGTCGTGATCGACACGCGCGGCATACTGGCGCGCGGGTAACGGGCGGGCGCACAAACATCATGCTGCGGAATGCCGACGCCGAAAAGCTGCTGGGCCGTGTCGAAGCGCTTGTCTGTACCGGCGCGCCCGGTCTTTATCGTGTGCTGACGTTCTGGGTCATCCAGCGGATCTATTCGCTGGACGAGCTTGGGGCTGCGGCGTCCAACCTGTCGATCGCGCAGATGATCGGCTTCTTCACGGCCATCGGCTGGGCGACGCTGATTCTGGTACGCGTACCGGCGACCGACGGGAAGCAGGCGGCGCGCGGCGCGTTCTACTCGTTGGTGTCGATGGCGGGATGGACCGCCGTGGCCGCCACGTTCGCATGTGTGCTGGTGTCCGCGACCGGTCTCGTCGCGTTCGATCTCGGCGGCGTGGTCGCGCTGATGTGGGGCTGGACCGTGTATCAGCTCGCGCGACATTTCTTCGTGTCGTACCGCCGCTACCGGATCACGATCGCGTTCGACTGCCTGCTGATCGTGGGCTCGTGCGCGATGCTGTGGATGGGCACGCGCCACGGCCATTCCGCGTCGTCGTGCCTGGCCGTTGCGCTGGTCGTGGTGGCCGTCGCGATGTTCGCCGCGATCGGCGCACCCGATCGTCGCGCGTTTTCGATGCGCATCGACGTGAAGGGGCTGCAGTTCGGGCTGACCAATTTCCTGTCCGGCGGCATCGCGCTGGTGACCGTACCGGTGGCGAAGGCGATGTGCGGTGCGTCGTTCGCGGGGATGCTGTCGTTGTTTTCTTCGGTGACCGCGATGGGCAACCTGCTGCCGCGCGCCATTTCGATCGCGCAATTGCCGGACCTCGTGAAGCGGAAGAAGGACGAGGCGCCGCTCGATGCGACGCTGGGCGCGATGCGGCGCAATATCGCCCTGTCGAATCTGGTCGTACTTGTCGCGAATCTTGCGATGGTGGCAGGACTGACCTACCGATACGGGCTCGACGGCCACGGCGTGTTCGCGGTGCTCGCAGGCGGCGTGCTGCTGGCGATCCAGTGCGCGGCCGGCGTGCTCGGTGTCGTCAGCAGCAACGTGATGATGGTGTTCGAGCAGAGCGCGGTCACCGCGCGGATCAACATCGGCACATCGGCGTTGTTCGCCGCATTGCTCGGCGGCTGCGTCGTCATCGGCGGCGAAACCGGGTTCTTCTGCATGCTGGCGTCCGCGGTGGTCGTGACGCTGATCCGGAACGCGATCGTCGTGATGCATGCGCGGCGGGTATGCGCGGCCTATGCGGAATCGATCGGGGCGTTGGACGCAGCCGATATGAAAGCGACGCCGGCGTCGTCGGGAGCGCGACCGTGAACGCGGCCGCCCGATTCCCGGCGATCGTGCCGCATCGTCGATCGCGCGTCGCCGACCTGGGCGCCGGACTGCTGGCGCTCGCTTACTTGGTCTTCTGCGTCAGCGACACGCTGCTCACGCTCGACGACGATCGTTCGCAGGTCGTAAAGATGAGCGCGTTCGGCCTCGTGTTCGCGGCGATTCTGCTGCGCCCGCGCTTTCACCGGCTGGCCGTCGTCGCGCTCCCCGTCGCCGTGTCGCTCTGCATCGGGATGCTGCTGTCGTTCAACGTCCATGCAGGGATCGAGGAACTCGTCCGTTTCCTCTTTCCGGTCGCGATCACGGTGGCGATCTTCCCGTACCGCGACCGGCTCGACGTGCTGATCAGGACGTTCATCGGCGTGGTCGTGAGCAACGACCTGTTTCAGCTGTATTTCTATGTGTCGTACGCGATCGGGTTGCCGCTGTTCATGCCGGTGCGGATCGACTCGGGATTGTTCCTGCGTGCGCAGGGGTGGATGGGATTCTTTTCGGAATTCAGCTTCATCAATCTCTGCGCGTTTCTGCTGTGCCGCTGGTACTGGTCCGGCCGTCGCGCGGCAATCGCGTCGTGGGGTTTCCTGGTGTTCGCGTTGCTCGGCTTCTCGTTCAAGCTGTTCGCGGCGCTGGCGCTCTATCCGTTCGTGAGGAACGTCAGGGATGTGCGTGCGTGGCTGGCTGCCGCCGGCATCGCGGGCATGATGCTTGTGCTGATGGCGACGGGCGTGCTGGATGCGCTGTTGAAGGTCGGCATGGCGAAGATCCTGTTCTACGTCGTCGCTGGCAATTCGGCGCGCGCCGAATCCTATCGCGTGATGTTCGAGTCGATCCGCAACGGCAATCTGCTCGGCGAAGGGCTGGGCAGCTTCGGCGGCCCGGCATCGGTGAAGTTCTCGTCGCCGCTCTACCAGCTCTATCACTTCGACTGGTACGGGCTCGGCGGGTTGTTGAAGACCACCGACACGTTCTATCCGCACCTGTTCGTCGAGATGGGCACGTTCGGCGCGCTGGCGTGGCTGGTGTTCGTGCTCGGATACGGACAAGGGCGACGCAAGCCGGCTGTCTGGTTCTACATCGTCGGCGCGTTCTGCTTCGACAACATCTTCTCGATGGCATTTGTGTCGCCGTCTTACGTATTTTCCGCGCTGCTGGCGATGTATGCGTTCTCGTGGGGGCGGCCCCGCGTCGGCCCGGCGCATCGTGGCGGGGCGGTGGAGGTTCGCTCATGAAAATTCTCGTCGTTACGAACATGTATCTCGGCAGCAACCGCGCGAGCCCCTGGCAGGGCGTGTTCGTGACCGAGCAGGTCGAGGCGCTGCGGCGTTCCGGCGGCTGCACGGTCGATGTGCTCGTCATCGAGGGGTATCGCGACAAGCGTGAATACCTGCGCTCGATCTGGCAGGTCTGGAAGGCCGCTCGTGCGGGCCGGTACGACGTCGTGCATTACCACTTCGGCCTGAGCGCGTGTTCCGCACCGCTGATCCGGTTGTTCACGAAAGCGCGGGTTGTCGTCACGTTCCACGGCACGGACATCCTGGGGCCGCTCTGGATGCGCGCGGTGTCGAAATCGATGGCGTGCTTCGCGCATGCGTGCATCGGTGTGAGTGCGGAGATTTCGTCGCGTCTGATCCGGCTGCGCCGCCGTTGCGTGACGATTCCGTGTGCTGTCAATGAGACGGTCTTCGCTGAGGATCGCGACGATGCGCGCATGAAGTCCGCCGTGCCGATCGTTGTTTTCCCGTCGTCGCCGAATCGGCCGGAGAAGAACTATCCGCTATTTTCGCTGGTGCTGCGGCAGCTTGCGGAACAACACGGCATCCGGGTGCAGGAGCGGCATATCGACGGTCTCGATCGCGGCGAGGTGCGCGACCTGCTGGCGCGTGCCGCGTGCTTGCTGATGACGTCGACCCGGGAAGGGTCGCCGCAATCGGTCAAGGAAGCGATGGCGCTCAATCTGCCGGTCGTATCGGTCGATGTCGGCAACGTGCGGCAACTGCTCGACGGCGTGTCGCCGGGCATGGTGGTGTTCGACCACGACGCGGGCCGTCTCACGAACGAGCTTGCCGAAGTGTTGGAGGCTGGCGTGCGATCCAACGGGCGCGAGAAGCTTGCGGCGCTCGGTTACTTCTCCGCGGATGTGTCGGCGAAGTTGAAGGAGCTGTATGCATTGCTGCACCGGTCGTCGCGATTTGCCAACGATATTCCGGATGTTAAAAAAAATGATGGCGAGGCCTTGCAATGAACCGCGCTGAATTCTTTTCGTGCCCGATCCATCTGATGTCGATGAACGATACGGTGGACTGGATCGACGCGAGAGTCGAGAAACGGCAATTCACGCAGCACGTCGTCGTCAACGTCGCGAAGATCGTCAACCTGCAGCGCGATGCGGAACTCGCCGCGTCGGTCCGCGAATGTGACGTCGTCAACGTCGACGGCATGGGTGTCGTCTGGGGCGCGCGGCTGCTCGGCATCCCGGTGCCGGAACGCGTCGCGGGCGTGGATCTGTTCGATCGGCTGCTGGCGCTGGCCGAAGCGAAAGGGCTGCCGGTCTATCTGCTCGGCGCGACGCCGGAGGTTGTCGAGCGGGTCGTCGCCGTGACGGCGGCACACTACCCGCGGCTGCCGGTCGCCGGATATCACCACGGCTATTTCTGGGACGACGAACAGGCGGTCGTGGACGACATCCGCCGGTCGGGTGCGCGGCTGCTGTTCGTCGCGATCACGTCGCCGCGCAAGGAAAACTTCATCAATCGCTGGAAATCGCAGTTGGGCGTCGATTTCGTGATGGGCGTGGGCGGGACGTTCGACGTGGTGGCGGGGAAGGTGAAGCGGGCACCGCCGTGGATGCAGCGCAGCGGGCTGGAGTGGGCGTTTCGCGTGATCCAGGAGCCGGGGCGGATGTGGAAACGCTACCTGTCGACCAACAGCCGCTTCCTGGCGATGCTGGCGCGCGCGTATGTGTCGCGGCTGTTTCGGCGAAAAGGGGAGCGGAATGTGCGGTAGATTCGTCGTTGCCGCATGCGTGCTCGTCGCATCGGTTTGCCACGCGGGCCCGGAAGGCGGCAAGCATGACGATGCGCGCTTTTATCGGTCGGACTGGGCGCGCGGCATCGATTCGCGGCTTCGTTTGCAGGAGCCGGTGGTGCAGAACATTACCACCACCGAAATTTCCGGTATTCACGGCACGCTGTTGAGGGTGACGATGAACCGCTCGCAGGATTTCAGCAGCGTGGCGAGCGGCACGCCACGTTCCGAGATCAGCTTCTCTCCGGTGTTTCGCTTCGTCAACGGTCGTGACTACGAGGTGCGCTGGTCGACGGTCGTTCCCGCCGACTACCGGTTCGATTCCAGACAGCCGGAACTCATCGCGCAGTTGCATCAGGGCGGCAGCGACGGGTCACCGCCGTTTGCGTTGCTGCTGAATAACGGGAAGTACGAAGTCGATGTGCGCGGCGCGCCGGGCATGCCGAGCCAGTCCATTGCGTTCGGCGACCCGTCGGCGGATCGCGGGAAGCCGGTCTGGTGGGTGCTGCGGTATCGACCGGACGATCAAGGCGTCGACGCGCTGACCGATGTTTTCCGCAACGGCGAATGCGTCGTGCATGTTACGGGCGTACCGAACGCGTATCCGAACGATCGTGACGCTTACTTCAAGCTCGGCCTCTACAAATGGTGGTGGAAGACCCGCCCGTCCGATGTGATCGAGCGAACGATGTATTACGGCGACATCGAGATGAAGGTACTGCGTGAGACGGCCCGATGAGCGGGGCTGAACCGGGCGGGAGCCGTGCCGGTTCGACGGAGGCGTGACGCCGGTGCGCGCCGCACCTCCGCCCGGCCCGCCTCACCCCTGTCGGAAAATCTCCGCATACGCACTCAACGCCGGCACGCCGCCGAGGTGTGCATACAGCACCTTCGAGCCCGGCTCAAACTCCCCGCGCCGAACCTTGTCGATCATCCCGTGCATCGATTTCCCTTCGTACACCGGATCCGTCAGCATGCCTTCGAGCCGCGCGCACAGACGAATCGCCTCGAGCGTGCCGTCGTTCGGCAGCCCATATTCGGGGCCTGCATAACGCGTGTCGAGCACGACGTCCTGCTCGTCGATGCGACGCCCGAGTTCGACGATCTCAGCCGTGTGCCGCGCGATGCGCGTGATCTGCGCATGCGTCTTCTCCGGCGTCGCGGATGCGTCGATCCCGATCACGCGATCCGCGCGGCCGTCCGCCGCGAAGCCGACGACCATCCCCGCCTGCGTGCTGCCCGTGACCGAGCACACGACGATGTAGTCGAACTTGAAACCGAGCTCGGCTTCCTGCTGCCGCACTTCCTCGGCGAAGCCGACGAAGCCGAGCCCGCCGAGCGGATGCTCGGAGCAGCCGGCCGGAATCGGATACGGCTTGCCGCCCGCCTGCCGCACGCTCTCCATCGCTTCTTCCCAACTACGGCGGATGCCGATGTCGAAGCCGTCGGACACGAGCCGCACGTCGGCACCCATCATCCGCGACAGCTGGATGTTGCCGACCTTGTCATATACGGGGTCCTCATAGTTGACCCAGTGCTCCTGCACGAGCACGCATTTCATCCCGAGATGCGCGGCAACGGCCGCGACCTGACGCGTCTGGTTCGACTGGACGCCGCCGATCGACACGAGCGTGTCCGCACCCTGCTCGAGTGCGTCGGGGATCAGGTATTCGAGCTTGCGGGTCTTGTTGCCGCCGAACGCGAGGCCGCTGTTGCAGTCCTCGCGCTTCGCATACAGCTCGACCTTGCCGCCGAGGTGCGCGCTCAGGCGCTTGAGCGGCTGGATCGGCGTCGGGCCGAACGTGAGCGGATAACGGGGGAAACGTTGCAGGTTCATCGGCGTGCTCCGGAAAGCGGTGGACAGGGCGGGTAATCGGATCGTTCGGGTGCGGCCGGCAGGCCGTGTTCCGACGAGAAAAATGATAGGCAGAAGCGCGAGAAATGAGCTTGCGAAATCAATTGCGTCGGCCTACGTTATCGACATTGATGGAACGCTATAAACAATTTCGATTCGTTGAGTAGGAGGATGACGCAATGAAATTAGATCGAGGGAGCGCATCGCCGGCTGACGCCGCACCGGCGCTCGATCGCATCGACCGCGCGATCCTGCGGCAACTGCAGCAGGACGCGTCGATCTCCAACGTGAGCCTCGCGGCGAAGGTGAAGCTGAGCGCGCCGGCGTGCCTGCGGCGCGTCGAAAGGTTGAAGGAGATGGGGCTGATCCGCGGCATCGTCGCGTTGCTCGATCCGAAGCCGCTCGGTGCGGGGATGCTGGTCGTGATCGGCTTCGTGCTGGATCGCTCGACGCCCGAAGCGTTCGCTGCGTTCGAGAAGGCCGCGCAGAAAGTGTCGGGGTGCGTCGAGTGCCACGTCGTGACCGGCGAATTCGACTACTTCATGCTGGTGCGCACGCGCGACAACGACAGCTTCAACCGGCTGCACGCCGAACAGCTGCTATACCTGCCCGGCGTGCGTCAGGTGCGCTCGTTCATGGTGCTCAAGGAGATTCTTTCGACGCATGCGTTGCCGTTGTAGGCGCGTGCACGCGGTAAAGGTGCGACCGACGGATGCGTCGGTCGCGGTGGGGGATTTCAGCGAGTGGCATGGTGCGCGAGACGCGCCGTGGCGCGAGGGTGCGGCTTGCCCGTAAGCGATACGGGAGCGAATGCGCGACGGGGGTGTCGATGGCGGACGCCCGAGCGCCCGAGCGCCCGAGCGCCCGAGCGCCCGAGCGCTCAGACACTCAGACGCTCAGACGCTCAGACGCTCAGACGCTCAGACGCCCAACGCCCAACGCCCAACGCCCAACGCCCAACGCCCAACGCCCAACGCCCAACGCCCAACGCCCAACGCCCAGGCACGAAGACAAACGACGCACCGCTCAGCGCTGCCACGGCGCCGCACCGGGCTGCTGCGCGATCTTGCCAAGCCGCTCGCGCGCATCGCGCACGATCCGGGCATCGATCTCGCCTTCATCCGCGAGCGCCTTCAACGCAGCAAGCACGATGCTCGCCCGATCGACTTCGAAGAACGCACGCAGCGCTTCGCGCGTATCGCTGCGGCCGAACCCGTCGGTGCCGAGCGTCACGTAGCGGCGCGGCACGTAGGCGCGGATCAGCTCGGGCACCGCGCGCACATAGTCGGTCGCCGCGATCACGGGGCCGTGCGTCTCGGCAAGCTGCTGCGCGACATAGGGCTCGGCCGCCGTCTCGCCGAGCCGCGCCAGCCGTTCGGCTTCCATCCCGTCGCGCTGCAATTCGCTGAAACTCGTGACGCTCCACACGGCGGCATCGATGCCCCAGTCGTCCTCCAGCATCCGCTGCGCGGCGAGCACTTCGCCGAGAATCGCGCCCGCGCCGAGAAACTGCACGCGCGCCGTCGCGTTCGAGCCGGACGGCAGCCGGTGCATGCCCTTCAGGATGCCGTTGCGGCGCGCGGCCGGATCGTCGTCGGGCATCGACGGCTGCGCGTAGTTCTCGTTCATCACCGTCACGTAATAGAACACGTCGCGTTGCTGCTCGACCATCTCGCGCATGCCGGCATCGACGATCGTCGCGACTTCGTACGCGAACGCCGGATCGTACGCGCGGCAGTTCGGGATCGTGGACGCCGCGAGATGGCTGCTGCCGTCCTGGTGCTGCAGCCCCTCGCCGCCGAGCGTCGTGCGGCCCGACGTCGCGCCGACGAGGAAGCCGCGCGAGCGCTGGTCGGCGGCGGCCCAGATCAGGTCGCCGATGCGCTGGAAGCCGAACATCGAGTAGTAGATGTAGAACGGCAGCATCGGCAGGTCGTGCACGCTGTATGCAGTCGCCGCGGCGATCCACGATGACACGGCGCCGGCTTCCGAAATACCCTCCTCGAGAATCTGCCCGCGCGTGTCCTCGCGGTAGTAGAGCATCGAGCCGAGATCCTCGGGTTCGTAGCGCTGCCCGAGCGGCGAGTAGATGCCGACCTGCCGGAACAGGTTCGCCATGCCGAACGTGCGTGCTTCGTCCGCGACGATCGGCACCACGCGCGGGCCGAGCGCCGGGTCCTTCAGCAGCGCGGCGAGCATGCGCACGAGCACCATTGTCGTCGACATCTCGCGACCTCCCGCGTCCAGCGCGAACGCACCCCAGGCCGGCATCGGCGGGACGGTGAGCCCCTCCGACGCCACCATCCGCCTTCTGGGCAGATAGCCGCCCAGGGCAGCCCGGCGAGCGTGCAGGTAGCGCATCTCGGGGCTGTCTTCGGCCGGTTTATAAAACGTGAGCTGCTCGACGTCGAGATCCGACAGCGGCAGCCGGAAGCGGTCGCGGAATGCCTTCAGGTCGTCGACGTCGAGCTTCTTCTGCTGGTGCGTCGTCATCCGGCCCTGGCCGGCCGTGCCCATGCCGTAGCCCTTCATCGTCTTCGCGAGGATCACGGTCGGCTGGCCGCGATGGGCCAGCGCGCGCGCATATGCGGCGTGCAGCTTGCGCGCGTCGTGGCCGCCGCGGCGCAGGCGGTCGATCTCCGCGTCGGTAAGCTGCGCGGCGAGTGCTTCGAGCGCGGGATCCTGGCTGAAGAAGCGCGCGCGGTTGTACGCGCCGTCGTTCGCGGAGAAGGTCTGGAACTGGCCGTCGACGGTGTCGGCGAACGCGCGGGCGAGCGCGCCTGCATGATCGCGTGCGAACAGCGGATCCCAGTCGGACCCCCACAACACCTTGATCACGTTCCAGCCCGCGCCGGCGAACAGCGCCTCGAGCTCGTCGATCACGCGGCCGTTGCCGCGCACCGGGCCGTCGAGCCGCTGCAGGTTGCAGTTGATCACGAACACGAGGTTGTCGAGCCCCTCGCGCGCGGCGAGCGACAGCGCGCCGAGCGATTCGGGCTCGTCCATCTCGCCGTCGCCGAAGAAGCCCCATACGGTGCGGTTCGTGGTGTTCGCCAGGCCGCGATGCTGCAGGTAGCGCATGAAGCGCGCCTGGTAAATCGCGTTGATCGGGCCGATGCCCATCGAGCCGGTCGGGAACTGCCAGAAGTCGGGCATCAGCCACGGGTGCGGATACGAGCACAGGCCCGGGCCGGCGATCTCGCGGCGGTAATGCTTCAGGTGATCCTCGGTGAGGAAGCCTTCGAGATACGCGCGCGCATAGACGCCCGGCGACGAATGCGGCTGGAAGTAGACGAGGTCGCCGCTCGTGCCGCGTTCGCCGCTGCCGTCGGCCGTTGCCGCGCGGAAGAAATGGTTGAAGCCGACTTCGAACAGGTCGGAGGCCGACGCATAGCTCGCGATATGGCCGCCGAGCTCGCCGTACGCGCGGTTCGCGCGCACGACCATCGCGAGCGCGTTCCAGCGCAGCGCGGCCGACAGCCGCTCCTCAAGCTCGGCATCGCCCGGGTAAGGCGACTGGTCGTGCGCGGCGATCGTGTTCAGGTACGGCGTGACGGGCCCGCGCGTCGCCGCGAGGCCGCTCGCGTGAGCATGGTCGGCGAGCCGGTCGAGCAGGAACTGCGCGCGATCCTTGCCGACGTGCGCGACGACCGCGTCGAGCGCTTCGAGCCATTCGGCGGTTTCTTCCGGGTCGGCGTCGGCGTGCGCGAGGTTCGCGCGCCGCGTGGCTTCGAGTCCGTTCGACAGGTCCGTCATCGCAGGTCTCCCGCGCGCCGGTTTGGAGCGGCGCGCAATCAGTGGCAATCGGTCGAATCATGCTACCCGCCGATCCGCAAAATATGCGTCTGATTTCATTGGGCATTCTGCTTCGGATGGTGTAAATATTCTGGCTACGGCCACTCCTGCAGAAAATTTCCACCATGAGCGCACACCCGCGGCGGCTCGACCGCATCGACATCGGCATCCTGAACCAGCTTCAGCAGAACGCGCGGATCACGAACGCGGAACTCGCGCGGGCAGTGAACCTGTCTGCCACGCCCTGCTTCAACCGCGTGCGCGCGCTCGAGAAGCTCGGGCTGTTCCGGCAGCAGGTCACGCTGCTCGACCCGGAGCCGCTCGGGCTGCGGATCAACGTGTTCATCCAGGTCAGCCTCGAGAAGCAGGTCGAGGATGCGCTGCAGCGCTTCGAGGAAGCGATCTCGCAGCGCCCCGAGGTGATGGAGTGCTACCTGATGTCCGGCGACGCCGACTACCTGCTGCGCGTCGTGATGCCCGACATGCGCACGCTCGAGCGCTTCATCATCGAGCGGCTGACGACGATTCCCGGCGTGTCGAACATCCGGTCGAGCTTCGCGCTGAAGCAGGTGCGCTACAAGACCGCGCTGCCGCTGCCGTCGGCGGGGCTGACGCTGGGCGATCCGGACGAGTCGGCGTCCGACTGGAGCTGAATCCGCTGTCGCGGGCGAAGCCGCCGGCTGGCCGACGAAACGGCGACAGTCGCCCGACACCGCCGAAAGGGACCGAACGAAACGCACGCAAGCGCGTCGCACGTTCACGACACGGCGCGAAGCGATCGCGTATGCTCGTCCGTTCGGTGGCGAAGGCGGCCACCGCAGCCGGTTCATTCGTGTGACGACCCATCAACGAGCGAGGACAGCATGGCTAAACAGACGATGGCGGAATACCTGGCGAAGACGCTGGCGGCAGCGGGCGTCGAGCGCATCTGGGGCGTGACGGGCGACAGCCTGAACGGCCTGTCGTTCAGCCTGAGCCAGATCGGCTCGATCCGCTGGATGCATACGCGGCACGAGGAAAGCGCCGCGTTCGCGGCTGGCGCGGATGCCGCGTCGACCGGGCGGCTCGCGGTGTGCGCGGGCAGCTGCGGCCCCGGTAACCTGCACCTGATCAACGGGCTGTACGACTGCCACCGCAATCACCAGCCGGTGCTCGCGATCGCCGCGCACATTCCGTCGACCGAGATCGGCCTCGGCTACTTCCAGGAAACCCATCCGCAGGAGTTGTTCCGCGAATGCAGTCACTTCGCGGAGCTCGTGACGAACGCATCGCAGTTCCCGCGCGTGCTCGCGCGGGCGATGCGCACCGCGATCGACGAGCGCGGCGTCGCGGTGATCGTGCTGCCGGGCGACATCGCGCTCGGCGACGGCCCGGACGAGCGGCCGGCGTGGAGCGAATCGGCGCCGCCGTCGATCCTGCCGGCCGACGCCGATCTCGACCGGCTCGCGGCGCTGCTCAACGCGTCCGATGCGGTGACGCTGCTGTGCGGCAGTGGTACGCAGGGCGCGCACGATGAAGTGGTCGCGCTGGCCGACACGCTCGGCGCGCCGGTCGTGCATGCGCTGCGCGGCAAGCAGTTCGTCGAATGGGACAACCCCTTCGACGTCGGGATGACGGGGCTGATCGGCTTCAGCTCGGGCTATCACGCGATGGAGTCGTGCGACACGCTGTTGATGCTCGGCACGGATTTCCCGTACCGGCCGTTTTATCCGTCGAACGCGAAGGTTGCGCAGATCGACTGGAAGGGCTCGCAGCTCGGGCATCGCGCGCCGCTCGCGCTCGGCCTCGTCGGCACCGTGAAGGAAACGATCGCGGCGCTGCTGCCGCGCCTCGTGCGCAAGACGCAGCGGCGTTTCCTCGAAAACGCGTTGAAGCATTACGCGGCGGCGCGCAAGGGGCTCGACGATCTCGCGGTGGCCGAGCCGCCGGGCCGCGCGATCCTCCCGCAATACCTGACGAAGATCGTCGACGAAGTCGCGGCGGAAGACGCGATCTTCACCGCCGACGTCGGCACGCCGACGCTGTGGGCCGCGCGCTACCTGACGATGAACGGCAAGCGGCAACTGCACGGCTCGTTCAATCATGGCTCGATGGCGAACGCGATGCCGCAGGCGCTCGGCGCGCAGGGCGCGCATCCGGGGCGGCAGGTGGTATCGCTGTCCGGTGACGGCGGGCTGTCGATGCTGCTCGGCGATCTGCTCACCGCACGCCAGCTCAAGCTGCCGATCAAGATCGTCGTGTACAACAACAGCCTGCTCGGCTTCGTGTCGATGGAACTGAAGGCGGCCGGCTATCTCGACACGAACGTCGACCTGAGCCCGACCGACTTCGCGGCGATCGCGAAGGGCGCGGGCATCTTCAGCGTGCGCGTCGAGCATTCGGAGAACGTCGAGGAAGCGCTACGCATGGCGTTCGCGCACGACGGGCCGGCTGTCGTCGACGTCGTCACGTCGAAGTACGAGCTTGCGATGCCGCCGAAGATCGAACTCGCGCATGCGAAGGGCTTCAGCCTGTTCATGCTGCGCGCGATTCTCAGCGGGCGCGGCGACGAGATCGTCGAGCTGGCGAGAACCAACTTGCGGTGATGCGGTGCCGCGCGCGGTGCTTCGGGCAGCGCGCGCGGCGCACCGCACGGACGAGCGCGCCGGGGGGCGTTCGTCGGTGCGGGACGAATCGAACAATACGACAAGAAGGCAATCGAGATTCGTGCCTACGAGGCATCCGACCTGCACGCTATCGGCCATCTGGTTCGATGTATCGCTGCTCGCGCATCCGCTTTTCGGCGACGCGCGGCTGCGTGAGCAGCGCACGCTGATCGAAGCGGTTTATCTGCCCGAGGCGGAAACCTGGGGCGCGTGCCGGGCCGCAGACGCAATTTCTACCACTCCCTACCGATCAGATCCGTCGCCTGTGGCTCAAGCGCCATCTTGCACTCGAGGCGCTCCGTAGCGGATGCGGCGACGTTGAAGCCCACACTCGTGGCGGCTTGCCGGTTTCGCCCAGTGCAGCCACGACGACTGCGATCGACGATGGCCGGTTGCCGGCTTCTACGCGATTTCGCGTGCCTGAACCCTTGCGATTGCAACGAGCTTTAGGTTGCCGTAATTCGAACCGATAGTTCTGGTATTGCGTCCGGGAAATCACCTTGCCTCGGGTTAATCTGCATTCAGATAACCGAATCCAAGGAGAAAGCCCGATGAGCCAAGCCAATATCAAGAGTCCGGTAGCACATGTGGCCGACGTTTTGATTGTGGGTGGAGGGTCGGCAGGCGCGGTGCTGGCGCGGCGCCTGAGCGAGACCGCGAATCGGCGCGTGTTGTTGCTCGAAGCCGGCGCCGCGTATGACGCCTGGGGCTATCCACATGCGGTCGCGAACAGCGACCAATTGGGCGCCGCGACCGGACATGATTGGGGTTATCGATCAGAGCCCGGCTTCGTCGAACATCCGATCGGCGCCTTTCGAGGCAAGGTCCTGGGCGGAAGTTCGGCTGTCAATGGTTCGGTGGCCATTCGAGCAAGACCGCAGGATTTCGATAACTGGGCGCTGGCAGGCTGGTCGTATGAAGATGTCCTGCCGGCCTTCAAGAAACTGGAGCACCGCGTCGGCGGCGCGGATGCGCTGCATGGCCGTAACGGTCCGTTGCCGGTCCGTCAACTCGAGCGCGATGACATCACGCCCATGCAGCGCGCATTCATCGATGCATCGATCGCAAATGGATTCCAGCCGATAGACGATTTCGACGGGCCAGATGCGCATGGCGTCGGTCCCTACCCGATGAATATCGTCAACGGGGTCCGCGTCAATACCGGTATCGCGTATCTGGATAACGAAGTCCGCGACCGGAGCAACCTGGAAATTCGCGGCAACGCATTGGTCGATCGGGTCCTGTTCGACGGTACGAAGGCCATCGGCGTAAGTTTGGCGAATGGCGAGGAAATCCATGCAGGAGAACTCATTCTCAGCGCCGGCGCTTATGGCAGCGCAGCCATCCTGCTGCGTTCGGGGATCGGCCCGAGCGCGGATCTGCGCGCGTTGAACATTCCCGTGGTGGCGGATTTGCCGGTCGGCCAGCGCTTGAAGGACCATCCGTTCTATTACAACGCGTACGCCGCGCACCCGGACAGGATAGGTGCGCAGTCGCCGGTGATCGGCGCGAAGCTGTGGACGCGCAGCAAGCAGGCGAAGCCCGGGGATCTCGATCTCCACGTGACCGCCACGCATCTGTTTCCCCATGATCAGAGCCCGACGAAGGTCGGTTTCGTGCTGGCGGTCGCGCTCACGCGTCCGCTGTCGGTGGGCCGGCTCAGCCTGGTCGACCGGAATCCGGAGACAGCACCGCGCATCGACCTCAACTTCCTCGCCGATCCCGGCGACCGCGCCCGGTTGCTCGACGGCGTCAAGATCGCGCGGCGGATTGGTCAAACCGAACCCCTGTCTCTCCTGATTCATTCCGAACTGGCGCCCGGCATCCACGCGCGCACGGATCAGGAGATGCTCGATTCGATCAAGGCAACGCTCGACACCTATCATCATCCAACGTCGACGGCCCCGATGGGCGGTATCGGCGACAACGGGGCGGTGGTGGATCTGCAGGGCAGCGTCCACGGCGTATCGAACTTGCGCGTGGTCGATGCGTCGATCTTTCCCGACGCCATCTCGGTGGCGACCAATGTCACCACGATCGCGGTCGCCGAGCATATCGCTCGGCACTACGCCTGATCAGGGGATCCGATCATGACGATCACGACAGCCCTGCATTGGATCGACGGCGCCTGGATCGACTCCGGGACGCACCGTGATTCGGTCGATCCGGCAAGCGGAACGGTCATCGGCAGATACGCGGATGGCGGCGAAGCGGTGGCCGAACTGGCGATCGCCTCGGCGAGGAAGGCGTTCGACACGGGAAACTGGAAACACGATGCGTCGCTGCGCGCCAAGGTGCTCGACGAACTGGCTGCGTCATTCGAGCGGCACGAGGAAGCCCTGATCGAACAACTGGCGCTGGAAAACGGCAAGGTCAGGGCGGAGGCGCGCTTTGAGGTCACGATGGTGCCGTCGAAGTTGCGTTTCTACGCAGCGCTGGCGCGTGCGGAGCGTGGTCACAGCGGCACGCCGAGACCGGATGTGTTGTCGGTGGTGGTGCGCGAACCGATGGGCGTCGCCGGGATCATCGTGCCCTGGAATTCGCCGGTCGTGCTGTTGATCCGCTCGCTGGGACCGGCGCTGGCGGCGGGCGTCACGACGGCCATCAAGATGCCGGGGCAGACGGCCCAGACCAACTCGCTGGTGGCGCGCGTCATCTCCGAAGCCCCCAGCTTGCCGCGCGGCGTGATCAACCTGTTCAACGAGTCTGGCGCCGAAGGCGCGAAGCTGCTGGTCGCGTCGCCCGCGGTGCCGGTGATTAGCTTCACCGGGTCGACTGCGACCGGCAGGGCGATTTCGGCGGTGGCTGCACAGCGCATCAAGCGCGTCGGACTGGAGCTGGGCGGGAAGACGCCGCATCTGGTATTCGACGACGCCAATCTGGACGCGGTACTTCCGATTCTCGAGAAATCGCTGACAGTCTTTGCCGGTCAGTTCTGCATGACGGGTTCGCGGTTGCTGGTACAGCGCGGGGTTGCGGCGCAAGTACGCGAAGGGCTTTCCAGGCGACTCGAGGCGGTCCGCGTGGGGCCCGCCGCCGATCCGGCCAGTGACATGGGGCCGCTGATCGACAAGCCGAACGTGGCGCGGGTCGATGCGATGGTCGAGCAGGCCATCGCGGCGGGTGCACGGGTGATTACTCGCGGCGGACCGGTTCGGGAGGGCGCGCTCGCAAAGGGTGCGTTCTATCGGCCCACGCTGCTGGAGGTGACCGACGCGAAGCTGCCGATCGTGCAGCAGGAGGTATTCGGTCCGGTGTTGACCTTGCAGGTTTTCGATACGGAAGAAGAGGCGGTGGCGCTCGCGAACGACAGCGAATACGGTCTGGCGGCCGGAGTCTGGACGCAGGAGGTTCACCGGGCGATGCGGGTTGCCCGCGCGGTGCAGGCGGGTACGGTCTGGATCAACGATTGGGCGAAGGTCTACGACGAATTCGAGGAAGGAGGCTATAAGCAATCCGGTCTTGGACGCCTGAACGGTGTCGCCGCGATCGACGATTTCGTCGAGTACAAACACATCACGTTGAATACGGGACATGTGTCATGAAAGGAAAAATCGTGCTCGAGGAGCACCTGACGACCGAGTTGAATAACGGCCTGTGGGATGCGGCGGGCGAAGCGGCTCGCAATGGCAAGGCCTACATGGAAGATGTCGATGCGAGGCTGCTGGACGTGGATACGCGCTTGAGCGACATGGATGCGAACGGTATCGATATCGCGATCCTCTCGCTGACGTCACCCGGCGCACAGTCCATTCTCGATGTAGGGCAGGCCGTGGATTTCGCCAGGAAGACGAATGACCAGATCGTGGAGCAATTTTCCTCTCATCGATCCGGTCGCTTGAAGGCATTCGCGACGGTGGCAATTCAGTCTCCGCGGGCCGCGGCGGATGAGCTTGAACGCGCGGTCGTGGAATTGGGCATGAAAGGAGCGTTGATCAACGGGTACACGAACATCGGCGATCGAGACACCGCGCAGTACCTCGACGAAGAACCGGTATGGGAGTTCTGGGAACGGGTATCGACGCTGAATGTGCCCGTGTATTTGCATCCGAGGGAGCCGCTGCCGGCTCAGCAACGCATCTATGCAGGATACGAGTCGCTGGTGGGGTCGGCCTGGGGCTTCGCTCATGAAACGGCGACGCATGCGATCCGGTTGATGCTGAGTGGCTTGTTCGATCAGTACCCGAACATCCAGATCATCCTCGGTCATCTCGGCGAGGGCTTGCCGCTCATGCTGCCGCGCCTCGAACATCGGCTCGACATGCAGCGCGAAGGGGTGGGGCTGGGCAGGGCAAAGCGGCGGGTGAGCGAGTATTTCAGCGAGAACTTCTACATCACCACGGCCGGTCACTTTCACACCAAGGGGTTGTTCAACGCGATCAGCGAGGTCGGAACGGATCGCGTGATGTTTTCGGCCGATTATCCCTACGAGAGCATGACTACCGCGAGCCAGTGGTTCGATCACGCATTGCTTAGCGAAAACGACCGGCAAAAGATCGGGCGGGACAACGCCGCCCGGCTGTTCGGGCTATAGCTTCGAGAATACGGAGGACACGTTTCGTTTCGAGGTATCGGTCGTTCGGGGGCGCGTCGCTTTGACGAGCGGAAACGGATGTCGTGCAAATGTGCGGAAACGTTTGTTATCAGGAGAAGGGAATGGAACATGTTGCAATCATCGGCCTGGGGAACATCGGGTCGCGTCTGGCGAAGAACCTCGTCGCCGGCGGGGTTTCGTTGATTGTCGCGGATGCCGACGAGGATAAGGCGAAGCAGTTGGCGGATACGTTGGGAGAACGGGTGACGCATGCAACGCTCGATCAGGCCATCGACCGGGCGGACATCGTCATCTTCGCGGTCTGGTTCGACGTCATCAAACGCTATTTTGAAACCCACGGCGCGCAACTGGCTGGCAAGATCGTCGTCGATACCTCGAATCCGATTGCGCCCGACAACGCGGGCGGGTTCAAGAAAATCCTCCCGGAAGATCAGTCGTCGGGGCAAGTCCTCGCCAGCCTGTTGCCGGTCGGTGCGAGGCTCGTCAAGGCGTTCGGCACCTTGGGCGCGGCGTCGCTGACGTCGGGTGCGAATCGTCGCCCGACGCGGGCCGTCGAATTCTATGCGGCGGACGACGCGGCAGCGGGAGACGCAGTGGCGAAACTGATCGACGCGAATGGATTCGATGCCCTGAAAGTGGGTGGAATCGACCAGTCGATCCGCATCGAAGTCTTCGGTGATCTTCACGAATTCGGCAAGCTCGGCCGTCTGGTCTCGGCCGATGAGGCTGCGAAACTGATCTAGAACAGGTCTGGGTGAGTGTCCAGTGCTGGCCGCGTGGCCGGCACCGGATGACTTGCTTCCGGTCGGCTACCGGCGGCTGCATGCAGTCGTGGAGCGCGAAGGCATTCATGTGCATCGCAAGCGCGTGCATCGCCTTTATCGTGAAGGGGCGGTTCATCTTTCATAAACGTCAGATAAGGCGCTATAAGGTCCAATTCGTCATCCTGGACATAGGTCGAGGACGGTCTCCGCTTTTCCAACTCCTTGTGACGTGAATAACGCGCTCCAGTGAGCGGAACGGCATTGTTCCGAACGGCGGGATCACGCAAATGCACCGCGTAACTTATCGGGCGTGATCGGTAGATCCCGGATGCGGCGGCCCGTCGCATGCGCGATTGCGTTGGCCAGTGCCGCCGCCGCCGGCCCGACCGAGAACTCGCCCGCGCCCAGCGATACTTCGTCGGGGTGATCGATCAGCTCGATATCGATCGGCGGTACTTCGTCGAACCTCAGGATCGGGTAGTCGGCCCAGGCGCGCGTCGTGATCTTGCGTCGGTCGAATGCTACGCGTTCCTTCAACGACCAGCTCAACGCCTGCACGATGCCGCCTTCGATCTGGCTTTTTGTGCCGTCCGGGTTGACCACGCGCCCGACGTCTGCTGCCATCGTGACGCGTGTCACCTTGACGACACCGTGTTCGCGATCGACCTCGACCTCGACGACCGCGGCTGCGTAGGCCTGGATGTTCTTGTAGCGCGAGTAGGCGAGACCGCGGCCGCGGTGTCCGTCGCCTCGCGCGCCAGCGCGCCAGCCGGCGCGCCGCGCGCATGCGTCGAGTACGGCCAGCGCACGCGGGTCGCTCAGGTGCGCGCGGCGGAATGCAACGGGATCGATGCCGGCTGCGGTGGCCAGCTCGTCGATGAACGATTCGATCGCGAACACGTTCGCGTAGGCGCCCAGCGTGCGCAGCGAACTGGTGCGGATCGGCGCGTCGAGCAGTAGGTGATTGACGACGCGCTGGCGCGGCAGGTCATAGACGGCCACCGCGTTGCGGTCGCCGTTGCCGTACGGCTGCGGAATATGCAGCGGCGGCGTCGGCGAGAACGGCCTCGCGAGATCCCAGGCGGCAAGCAGATTGATCCCGCCTTTCTGGCCTGGTCGCGCCGCATGGGTGTTGCTCCACAGCTCGTATTGCCAGTCGACGATGCGGCCATCGTTCGACAGGGCAGCCTTCACCTGAATCGCCATCGCGGGGCTGATCGGGGACCATGCGAATTCATCGTCACGCATCCATTGGAGCTTGACCGGCCGGCCGGGCACCTGACGCGCGAGCAAGGCCGCGTCGAGCGCGGCGTCGTCCGCACCGTTATGGCCGTAGCAGCCCGAGCCTGCCGTATGCACGACATCGACGGCGGCGACAGGCATGCCGAGCACCGTTGCCAGATCCCCGCGTAGCGGAAACGCGCCTTGCGTATGTGACCAGACGGTCAGGTGCGCGTCGTTCAGCAGCGCTACCGCGCAGGACGGTCCGATCGACGCCTGCGACAGGTACGGCCGCGAATAGGTCGCCTCGAAATGCCTGGCGTCGGCGGGTGGCGCGATCTCCTGGCCGACCGACGCAACGATGCTGTCTTCGCTGCGCCAGCGGTACAAGGCCTCGGGCAGCGCACTTGCGTCGGGTAGGGCGGTGCCGTCGTCGCTCCATTGCGCGGCGGCGGCCAGTGCGCCGCGCGCGGCGATCGCCTGTTCCTCGCGCTGCGCGACGACGCCGAGAAAATTCCCGTCGCGCACCACGGCAATAACGCCCGGCAGAGCGCGCACGCGCGCGTCGTCGAGCGCGAGCAGTCTGACACCTGCGCGCGGGGGCCTGACGACTCGGCCGAACAGCATCCCGGGCATGCGCAGATCCTGTACGTAGGCGGCCTCGCCGGTGAACTTGCCGGGCAGGTCGAGGCGCGGTATCGCCTTGCCGACCAGACGGAAGTCGGCGGGGCGTTTCGGCACGACGTTCGCCGTCACTTCGAGGTCTAGCAGATCGCGCTTGCCCGCGACCAGGTCGCCGTAGCTGACGGCGCGGCCGCCGGCGGCCAGTACGCGGCCGTTTTCGGTCCGCAACGTGCCGACGGGCACGCCGAGGCGGATCGACGCCTGCTGAAGCAGCGTCGCGCGGGCCTGGGCGGCGGCGATCCGGACGGCGGCACCGCTTTGCTCGATCGACTGGCTGCCGTATGTGTAGCCTTCGTTCGGGCTGCGCGTCGTGTCGGCCGACACCATCTGCACCCGGGCGAGATCCGCGTCGAGTTCGTCCGCGGCAATTTGCGCGAGCGCTGTGAGGATGCCCTGGCCGAGTTCGGCTTTGCCGGTGAAAACCGTGATGGCGCCATGTTCGTCGATGCGGATCCAGCCATCGAGCCGGCGGTTCGTTCGCAGGCTGATTGGCAGTGCCGGTTGCGCCGCGCTGCCGGCCGGTTGGGGCAGTGCGCTCAACGGGGCGAGCGTGAAGGTGGCGACGAGCGCGCCCGCAAATTTGCCGAAGTCGCGGCGGGTAAGTTTGGCGACGTTCATGCGCGCATCTCCTGCGCGGCGCGCAGGATCGCGCGGACAATACGGTTATGCGCGCCGCAGCGGCACAGCATGCCCGACATCTCGCGGCGGATCGTCGCCTCGTCGGGGTTCGGATTGGCATCCAGCAGCGCCTTCGCGGCGATCAGCATCCCGCTCGAACAGTAGCCGCACTGGGCCGCCTGTTCGTCGATGAATGCTTGCTGAACCGGATGCAGCTTCGCTCGCGAACCGAGACCTTCGATGGTCGTCACGGGCGCGTCGCCCACGGCTCCGACCGGAAAGACGCAGGAGCGTACCGCGGTTTTGCCGATCAGCACGGTACATGCGCCGCATTGCGCCTGTCCACAGCCGAATTTGGGGCCGTTCAGGGCGAGGTCGTTGCGCAGCACGTAGAGCAACGGCGTATCGGGCGCTGCTACGACGGTGTGCGTCCGCAGGTTGACTTGAAGCGAAAGCGTCATGGAGTGCTCCTGGCGGGTTGCCGGAGGGCGCCTCGTCTTGACCACGAGGTTGCTGCGTAAAAGGATTTCGTATGCGATCGGGGGCGGTCGGAACGGGTTGATAAGTAAAACAAAATAAAAATTTTACGAACCATCGAGAAATCCAACGGACCTAATCATGAATTTCTCAATAGCTTATAAGTATTGGGAAATTCTTTAATCTGGCGGGCGATCCGTAATGGATCGCATACGGTTTCCATCAGTGGCGATCGATCGAGAACCGGCCGGGGCCGGAGACGATCAGCACCAACAGACCGCCCACGATACTGACGTTCTTGTAGAAATTGATCTGGTTCGCGTACTGGTCGGCACCCGTCATGGTCCAGTACGGGTGACCGATGAAGGCGGTGCCGAGCGTGTAAAGCGCGAGCAGCAACGCCACCGGCCGCGTGTAGAAGCCGGCCACGATCAGCAGCCCGGCCACGAACTCCATCACCACCGCAATCACCGCCGCGAGCGTCGGCACGGGCACGCCTGTCGACCCCATATACGCAACGGTACCGGAGAAGCCGATCAGCTTCTGCCAGCCGAACATGACGAACAACACCATCATCAGCACGCGTGCGATCAGCAGCACGTTGTCCTGTTGCTTGTCGAAAGAGAGGTAGCGCATGGTTGGGAGATTCTCGTGAAAGATTGATTGATATCGTGCGATCGATAATGCCCGGCGCCATGTCGGCGCGTGGCGTCTCGTTTATGGTCAGGTCGATTCTGCGGCGGTCTCGCGAGGCGCGTTCGACAGCGAGCGAACGATCCGGACCGGCACCGACTTGTACGATGGAGTCCCGCTCTGTTTGTCCACGTAATCGAGCGGAACCAGCTTGTTTGCTTCCGGATAGTAGGCCGCCACGGAACCCGGGGCGATGTCGTATGCGACCACCGTAAGACCTTCCATGCGGCGCGTTCGGTCCGCTGAGAGGGTTTCGATGTCAACGAGGTCGCCGTGTTCGAGCCCGCGCGACGTGAGATCGCGTTCATTCATGAAGAGGATGTCGCGCCGGCCGAAGACGCCACGATACCGATCATCCATCGTGTAGAGCGTGGTGTTGTATTGGTCGTGGCTGCGGATCGTGGCCAGTCTCAACATGCCCTCGTCAGCGACGTCGTCATCCTCGGCGAGACCGTCGAACACGAAGAATTCCGCCTTTCCGGAGGCTGTCGGCCAGATGCGTTCCGCCGGCGGGAGCGGCAATCGGAACCCGCCGGGCGTCTTGATGCGGGCGTTGAAGTTCGCGAATTCCGGAAGCACGCGCTCGATCAGGTCCCGGATGCGGTCGTAGTCTTCGATCAGCGCTTGCCACCGGATCTTGCTGTCCGGCAGCGTGGCACTGGCGATGCCGGCAATGATGGCCGGTTCCGACAGCAGGTGTTCCGACGCGGGTTTGAGTTTCCCCTGCGACGCGTGCACCATCGACATGGAGTCTTCGACCGTGATGGCTTGACGCCCGCTGGTCTGGATATCGGCTTCCGTCCTGCCGAGGCAGGGCAGCAGAAACGTTTCCTTCGCAACCAGCAGATGCGACCGGTTCAATTTGGTGCCGAGATGCACGCTCAATTCGAGTTGCTGCATGGCGGGAAAGCATTGATCCGGGTCAGGTAGCGCAACCGCGAAATTCCCGCCCAGGCAGAGCAGCGCCTTAGACTCACCGGCGATGATCGCCTGCATGGCCTTCACGGCGTCGTGCCCATGCTGTCGAGGCGGCTTGAAACCGAATGCGTGTTCGATCCGATCGAGAAACGTGGTGCTCGGTTGCTCGGTGATGCCAACCGTGCGATTGCCTTGGACATTCGAGTGTCCGCGCAACGGACAGATGCCTGCCCCCGGCTTGCCGATATTGCCGCGCAACAACAGCAGATTGACGATCTGCTGGACGTTCGACGTGCCCTTGTTGTGCTGCGTGATGCCCATGCCGTAGGTGACGATCGTGGCCTTGGACTTGGCGTAAAGCGCGGCCACGCTTTCGAGATCGGCGCGAGTCAGGCCGCTCGCCACCTCGATCTCGGCCCACTCGGTGGTGTCGAGATCGTCGACCAGGGCGGCGATGCCCTGCGTGTGTTCCGCGATGAAACGGTGATCCAGGACCTCGCCGGTCGCCGCATCCAGCGCAAGGAGCGCCTTCATCACCCCCTTGAGCGCGGCGGTGTCACCGCCTACTTTCACCTGCAAATAGGTCGAGGCAATCCGCGCGGAACCGTAGGTCGCCATCTCGAGCGGATTTTGCGGATCCTCGAAGCGCTCCAGCGCACGCTCGCGAAGCGGATTGAACACGACGATCGGCACGCCGCGTCGCGATGCTTCATGCAGGGTGCCCATCATGCGGGGATGATTGGTGCCCGGATTGTGGCCCATCGAGATGATGAGTTCGCATTGGTCGAAATCGGCCAGGGACACCGTGCCTTTGCCGATGCCAATCGATTTCGGCAGGCCGACGCTGGTCGGTTCGTGGCACATGTTCGAGCAATCCGGGAAATTGTTCGTGCCGTATTCCCGCGCGAAGAGCTGGTACAGGAAGGCCGCTTCGTTGGAGGCCCGGCCCGACGTGTAGAACTCCACGGAATCGGGGTTCGGGAGACGGTTCAGGATCGCGCCGATACGGGAGAAGGCGGTATTCCAGTCGATTGCCCGGAACGTATCGCTGGTGCGGTCGTACACCATCGGATGCGTGAGTCTTCCCAGGTCTTCCAGATCGAAATCGCGCCATGCGCGCAGTGACGAGACCGTGTGGCTCGCGAAGAATTCGGGCGGCACGCGTTTGGTCGTCGCTTCCCAGGTCACTGCCTTTGCGCCGTTCTCGCAGAATTGAAACGTCGAACCATGCTCCTTGTCCGGCCATGCGCAGCCGGGACAATCGAAGCCGTCCGGCTGGTTGGTCCGGAGCAGCGTGACGGGTGCTTCGATCGTCTCCATCTGCAGGCGTATCGCCCTGGCCGTCGCGCGCAGCGCGCCCCATCCGCCGGCCGGCCCGTCATAAGGCCGGATGCCGGGTACTTCACGTCGCTTGGTCATAAACGCTCCCTTGAACGCATGAGGTCGGGCAGACCCTAGGCATACAGCGCATCGCGTATCCGGTTTGGATAGGCGCCGGACATGCCTTCGAACGACGTGTTCGTCAGGCTGACGACGGTGAGACGCTTGAGCGGGTCGATGAACCAGTTGTGGCCATAGACACCTCCCCACTGAAGCGTGCCCGGTGACTGGGGGGAATCCGATGCGGCGGCGTCCGATAACACGGCCCACCCGTAGCCGAAACCCCAGCCGGGTCCCTGCGTTCCGGCCTGCGGACCGACATGGTCACGCATCATGTCTTCGACCGTCGAGCGTTGAAGGATCGGCGCGCCGCCTTTGCGGATCACTTCAAGAAATTGCAGGATGTCGCCTGCCGTACCCGCCATGCCGCACCCGCCTGACGGGTAGGAATCCTTGTAATGAATTCGACTGGGCGCATAGCGAATGGCGTTTGCGAAGGCGGGAACGATCGATTCGTCGGTCATGGCGACGGGATCGGGATGGCCGTCGACATAGGGTTTGACAAGACGCCTGGATTTGTCGACGTGGAACGTGAGATCGTCGAGGCCGAGGGGGGATGTAACGAGCCGGTGCATCGCGTTCGGAAACGACTCCCCGGTGGCGCGCTCAATCACCGCGCCCAGCACGTCCAGTCCGAGCGAGTAATTCCATCGCTCGCCGGGCGCGAAGCGCAGCGGAACGCTGGCCAGTCGCCGCAGGTTTTCGTCGAGACTCAGGTTGGGTTGATCGAGCCCGTCGGAAATGTCAGCCTGATCGTAATGCCCGCCGGCCACGTCGAGAAAGCGATAGCCGAGCCCGGACGTATGTGTCAGCAAGTGCCGCAAGGTGATGTCCGGCGCGGTGCCGTTGGCAAGACGCGGGCGGAATTCGGGCAGGTATCGTGTGACGTGATGATCCAGCGCGATCACGCCGCGTTCCACCAGAACCATGATCGCCGCACTCGTCAGCGGTTTGGTGACCGAAGACAGGCGAAAGATGGCGTCTTCGCTCATCGGCGTATTCGTCTCCCGGTCAGCCAACCCCGCCGCCCGGCGATAGACGGTCTCGCCGTCGATCGCCACCATCAGCACCGTGCCGAGCACGCGTTTGTTGCGGATTGCATGATCGGTGACGGCGTCGAGGCGACGAGCCAGTTCGCGGCGATTGAGTTGATCCGGCATCTGAAAAGGTCCTTGTCGGAGAGCAGGCGGTTTGTGGTCGTCAGGCAGATGCGTCTGGATAGGGCTTCCTTGCGGAACGGGCATGCGCGACGAGCCGATGTAGTGGGACAGTCTAGAGCGGGGCACATGACGGGAGGAAGTGCCGCTCACGCGAACGATAAGTTCGAATTTTCGCAACGAACTTGCGATGAACCGCCAATGGGCGCAGCGTCCGATCGCCACCGCGGTATGAAATCGGACGAGCCTGAACCTGCGCGTCGAATTATTGCTGCATCGATCGAGTCAACTCGGGATCGATGATTCGGATCACGATATGATCACGCCTGATGGAACCCGGAGCCACGCAGAGATATGCTGAATCTGAACGACGTCTATTACTTTGTGCAAGTGGTGGAGAACAAAGGCATCACGGCGGCGGCGCGCGCACTCGGCATGGCCAAGTCAAGTCTCAGCCGGCGCATCCATGGGTTGGAAACGGCGCTCGGCGCCCGCATGATTCAACGCACGTCGAGAGGCTTTGATGTCACGGAAGTCGGCGAGGCCTTTTACAAGCATGCGGTTGCCATGCTGATCGAGGCGGAGGCGGCGGAGAACGTGGTGCGACAGCGGATGGCGGAGCCCAGCGGGATCATCCGCTTCTCGTGTTCGGTCGCGACGGCGCAGCTGCTGCTCGCCGACCTGATTCCCAAATTCATGATCGATCATCCGCATGTGAGAATCGTTCAGCATGCGTCCAACCGGCAGGTCGATCTGCTTCAGGAAGGATTCGACCTGTGCCTGCGGGCGCACGTCGACCCGTTGCCGGATTCCACGCTGGTACAACGGGTGATCGCGCAAGCATCCTGGCACTTGTTCGCGGGGCCGGACTATTTGCGGAGCAGGGGCGTGCCCGATACGCCCGCCGATCTCGCATCGCACGACGGCATAGCGTTTGGCGGCATTCAAGATGTGAGCGAATGGCGCTTGAGTCATGCGGCGCGCCCGGATCAGGTTGAGACCGTGCCATTCAAGGCGCTGCTCTGCAGTGACGACATGACGACGCTGAAAGCTGCGGCCTGTCACGGCATGGGCATTGTCGCGTTACCCGGCTATGTGGGGCGTTCGGAGGTAGGTCAGGGGAAACTTGTGCGCGTCTTGCCGGACTGGATCGCGAGCCGGTCGACAATCAGCCTCCTGATGCTGTCGCGACGCGGATTGCTGCCATCGATCCGGACATTCGTCGACTTCTTGGCGGAGCAGGTGCCGATCGCCGTGCAGTGCTGAGCGTGTGTCGCTATTCCACACGGCTCGGATGCAAGCGCGAATGGCGTTGCGGTAGCCGTGCGATTCGAGCCCACATACCCGGTTAGTATCGCGTTACGACCGGGGCGGCAGGCGAGCGCAGAACGCGTGCGTCGCAGCCCGCAACGCCAGGGACTACGCCCGGTCTTCAAGCGCCCGTATCGGGTGACGACGGATTCGACACACACCGCCTGCCGGTGGCGCCAAAATTGTTCGATCGGCGCGTCGCCGGCAGGTCGATGTCCGAGCGGATCAGCGCGGGCCTGATCTGCCAGGCGTTGTGCAGCGCGCACTGGCAACGCAAAGCACGACCAGGATTGCCGCTGCGCTCCAATCGCGGCGCCCAAGGCTGATTCGGTCGCCCAGCGTTGAACTGTCAGTTGACCCGTTCCGGCGGGCGCGGCGTTTGGACAGATTCCGAAGCCGTGCGGCATGGCGTCGGTAGCCCGACGGGACAATCCGCAAGACCTTGCAGATCGGCTCGACGCCGAAGGTGTCGCGATGCCGATCAATGGAGGCCTTCAGGACTTGAAACGGCGGTCGAGCTCAGCCTGGTCGAACACCCGCTCGCCAGCTCGAGGATCTCGTTGGTACGGTGCAGTTCCTTGAATCCGAGCCTCCACAAAAACCGGTGTGGTTCAGAGTGAATTCTTGTGACCCGGTATCGTCTGAAGCTATTGTGGCGGACGTAGGAAGCGAGTCGATTTAGAAGAATCGCGCTTAAATGGACGGGTACACATGCATGAATGCATCAGGATTGTTTCGAATGCGGTGCGTCGGATGGTGATAATGCCAAGCTGTCGAGTGAGCGCAGTGATGCGCCTTTGTGCCGCCGCATTGGCGGCGCAGGCTTGGGTAAGCGGTAGCGCACATGCGATGAACAATGAGATGTCGTCGAGGCAATGCGAACCGCCACTCGCGCAGCGTCTGACGCGGGCTGCGCTCGCATCGCCCGACGCGGTTCTACGAGATGGTTCTCTCTATGGCGTACAACGTTGGACCGTAGCGACACGCGCTAGCTATCTCGGCCTGGAATTTCCCGGATTGCTATCGTGCGCGTACACGGTGAGCGCTATCTTCCGGGCTGCATGCCATCCGATCGGCAATCTTGCTTCAGTCTCGGCTGTCGATGCGACGTTGTCCCGCTGGCCGAAGGTTACGAAGATCGAAGATCTTCAGCCCGGTGATGTAGTGTTTTGGCGACCACGACGCACGGGCATGTTTCGATGCCCTAACACGCATTGGCACGTTGGTATCGCTGTCGGAAATGGCCGTACAGTCGACAACGACTGGTGGTCGGGAATGCCGGAAAAACATTCAGTCAGCCGGCTATGCCTGACTTTCGCCTATGCGCGTCGAGTACCGTAATCGTGTGTAGGCGTTGTGCGCAGGATGTATGGCAGACCAGGATCGTCGGCGAGCGCGATCCCGCGCACTTCCGGTAGCGCATCGATCGCTGATCGCGCATCCGGCGGCCGATCCGGCACGAATTGATCGGCGGAATCAGGGACAATCTTCACGTCGCCTTAAGTTTGCGTTTCCTAGAATCGATTTGAACGTCGCTCTTCCTGCGGCGGACCGCCTCGTCCAGGAGGATGCGCATGCCAAAGCCCCGTGTCGCCGTAGTCCTGTTCAACGAAGCCGTCGGCACGTCGAGGCCGACAGCGCAGCCGCGCGAGGGCCGCCCATGATGTGGCCGAACGCGTGGCGTGTCTCGGCACTGTTCGTGCGCGAGTGGGTCGGCCGTCCGGCCGCGGTGGGCGCGCTGTGCCCGAGTTCGCGGCAGCTGGCGCGCGAGATGGCCGACGCGGTGCCGGACGGCGACGGGCTGGTCGTCGAGCTCGGCGGCGGCACCGGCGCGATCACCGCGGCGTTGCTCGAACGCGGCGTCGCGCCACGGCGGCTCGTCGTGGTCGAGCGCTCGCCGGCGTTCGTCCGGCATCTGCGGCGACGCTTTCCCGGCATCTCGGTCGTGTCGGGCGACGCGCGGCAACTCGAGCGGCTGCTGCCGCCCGACGCGCGCGTCGACGCGATCGTGTCGTGCCTGCCGCTGCGCACGCTGCCGCGCCGGGACGTGACGGCGATCGTCGACCAGTGCCATCGCGTGCTGTCGGCCGACGGCGTGATGATTCAGTTCACCTACGACCTGCGGCCGCCCGGCCGCCATCCGCTCGGCGATTCGGCATTCGTTGCCTGCGGCAGCCGGATCGTGTGGGCAAACATACCGCCTGCGCGCATCGTGACCGTGCGCAGCGTTACCGCCGAACACGCGGGCTGATGCCGCTGCGAGCGGGGCGCCCGGTCGTGGCGCCTCGCCGTTGCCGTTCACAAGTCCTTCCAATCCCCCTTCGCATCGACGTCACATCAGGTTCCTGGCATCACCTTTCATTTCAAAAGAATCAATGGCGGGGGGCCGGCAACGTGAATCGAATCAAACTGGCGGCGCTGCAGTGCGCGGGCGCCTTTGCACTGGCCGGATGCGGCAGCGACGACGGCCGCGTCGTGCGCAGGCTGACCTTGACACCGGCGCCGGCCGTGCGGCGCGAGACGTTGCCGTGGCAGACGCTCGCCCGCTATACGCGCAAGGAATACGCGGACTATCTGGATTGACCCACGACCGGCGACCGGCGGACGACCTGCGCGGTCACCCGGTCGATCGCCGATTCAACACGGGGCTTGCGGTCAGGCCGGCCGATATCGTCAAGCGATACGGCCGGCGTCTGGCCGTTTTTTTTCGTCGCTCGATCGCTGTCGGGCCGCGTGCCGGACGGTCCGCTAGAAGCGCGAGCCGTCCGGCACGCGCGTTGACGGCCGCGACGCGATCCGCTTGATGTAGCGGTCGAGCGGGGTCGTATAGCCGCGCGCGATCGCCGCGCTCAGCGCCGCTGACAACACCAGATACGCCATCAGCAACAGCAGCTTCGTGTCGCCGTGCGTGGCCGACGGCGGCCAGAACGTGCGCAGCCCGCCGAGCACGATCAGGTGGAACAGATAGAGCTCGTAGCTGAGCCGCCCGCTCCAGCGCAGCGGTGCGAGCACGCGGCCATGCGTGCGTTCGCGTTCCGCATGCGCGCCGATCAGCAGCACGGCCGTGCCGAGCGCCATCGCGGAGACCCCGATCACATGGCTTTGGGCGATCGGCCACGCGAGATAGAGCGCCGTCATCGCCGCTGCCGCGAGCCATTGCACGGGCGCCGTCGCGAGTACCTGCCAGCGCGCGCGCTCGGCGAGCAACGCGGTGCAGCAGCCGATCGCGATGCCGTCGAACGACGCGAAGTATGCATAGAGGAATCCGCCTTCGTCGCCGGCGTGCGTGACGCGGTATGCGGGCCCGATCGCGGCGATGACCACCCAGAACGCGACCAGCCGCGTGTCGCGGCGCAGCGCGATGCACAGCAGCGGAAACGACAGGTAGAACACCTCCTCGACCGACAGCGACCACAGCACGCCGAGCGCGTAGTTGACCCATCCGTACGCGCCGATCAGCACGTTCATCCAGAACGTGAGCGACGCGAGATTCACGAGCCAGAACGACACCGGGATGCCTTCCGGCGCATGGTTCTGGAAGATCGGCACGCCGGCCGCCGCGAGGCCGTTGACGAGCGCGAGCAGCAGGAGCAGGCACGGGACGATGCGCGCGATACGCGACACGTAGAATGCGCGCACGTCGAGCGCGCCGAGGCTGCCCCAGCGGCGGCGCGCATTCGACGTGATCAGGTAGCCGGAGATCACGAAGAACATCGTCACGCCGTAGTTGCCGTTGCGCACGATCGCATGGACCGCGTCCCAGCCGAGCACGCGCGCGAGCGACGTGTCGCGCAGCGAGTAGGGGATGTTGAAGTGATGCAGCAGGACCAGCACGATCGACACACCGCGCAGCAGGTCGATTCGCGCGTTGCGCGGGCCGGTGCTCATTGCGGGCTGCCTGGTTCGGCGAGGGCGGAGCGCGCGGCCGGGAGGCCGGCGGCGGATGCGGACTGGGTGCGGCGCCAGTGCTTCAAGTGACACTCCTTCGGATGGGGCGGCACACAGTGTATCGACGGATCGTCGGCTGTCGACCTGTCACGGTTGACGGGGCGGCTTGCGTTTCATGACACGGGACGGCCCGATCGAACCCGGGTAGCCGCGGATATTGTGCGGTCAAGGGGCATGCGCCGTTGCTCAATGTCCTGCAAGGACGTAATAGATCCCGAGGCACGCAACGGCGAGTAGCGGGAGCGCGATGACGATGAAGGCAATACGACGGATGCCGTGCAGGCGAGTCACGCCGACATACAGGCTGAGGGATCCGAAAAAAAGCGTCACCGGCCAGTAGATGGTGCCGTAAAGGACCGGGACGACCCAGATCGGCAGGTCGATGCCGATGTCACTCATTCAGGATGCTCCGTTGTATGTGTGGACGCGCGTTCCGTCGTGTTCAGCTGGCGCCGCGATTCGACGTGGCGACTCCCGATGCGCGTTTCGCATGGGCCTGCAATCGCCGGAATCGCTGGCCGCGTGCGCTGGCGCTGGCATCGTTGCTTCCGTTGTGCGCCCTTTGCTCTCGTCCGGTGGACAGGCATGGCTCAACCGGGTGAGCGGCGGTCACGCCTGCATCGTCACGTCGACCCGGTGCCGACGGTCGCGGCCCATTCGGCAGGCGAGCGCCCCATGAAAAACTGGTTTCGCCACGTCGCAATACCAAGATTGACTGCGCGGACACTGACCACGTTGACGAGATCCTGCTGCCGCAGCCAGGCCGATGCGGAAAGCGCTGCGTGCGCAACAGCGGTCGCCCCGGCCTTGTTCAGCAACGTCGGCGTGCTCGAGGCCACGGTGATGGTGACGACCGCTTTCGCCGTCTGGCCCGCCGGGCCGACCGCACGCAGGTTGCCGATCCAGACGCCGCTCTGGAGCACGCCCGGAACGGTGGACGCCGCACGCTGGATCTGATGGATATCGGCCAGGCGATCGTCATCGATCAGCCGCGTTGCCGCAAAACGACTGCCGACGAACAAAAGCAGGCCAAGGACAGCCAGGATCGCCCAGTGCTTTCGGCTAACCGGAGCGGCATCCTCGACAGGGGCCGCGACTCGCACGACCCTGCTGGCGGTGAGCAGATCCTGTACGGACTGGCGGCTCGGCCTGTTGAACACGAGCAGATACAGCAACGCCATGCCCCAGAAGAACATGATCGCGTCGTTTGCGGCGGCGAGCCATGCCATGCCCGGCTCGTGAAGCGCGGGCAGGTCGATGAAGACGATGCCGCCGAGGATCAGCGGAACGGCGATCAGCGCGTACCGTGCCCAGGCGCGAAGGTACCCGGGACCGGATCCGTCAGGGGCGGCGCTATCGGCGACACGGATCTGCATCACCCGCTTGCCGAGCGACTGGTGCCGATTCCCGCCCTCGAGCAGGCCAAAGTAAATGGAACCGATCAGGAAGCCGATCAGCCTTCCCCATTCGCCAATCGTCGAAAGGGCATCGAAGAACAAGATCGCGATCGCCAGCCCGATCAGTCCGAGAATGATTGAATCGATCGAAAAGGCGGCGGTTCGTCGCCAGAAGCCGGCAGCGCCGTGCGATTTTGGGTGTTCGTTGTGCTCCATTGCCGTAGCCCCCGATGCGTTGTGTTCGTCGAGCCGTTTGGGCTCGTTGCGGCGCGTGGCTGCAGGATTACCTATCCCCATACCGCCACGGTGGTGACAGGCAGATCATATCGACCGGCCTGACGTGGAATTGCAAACTAGTGTGAGCAATGCGCAAGCGCGAGCGTCCTTCATCCCGCAAGCGGCTTGTCTACGATCGACCCGAGCGCGGCAGGGCGTGCGCTGCCAGGCGGACAGCGCACGCCCTGCGAGCATATCGGCCGGGCGCCGGATCGAGACAGGCACCGACGGGCATGAAAGGCTGGAAACGATTGTCGTGGATTTTCATGAGGCCGTCGAACGCGTGTGTCCGGCTTGGCGAGGCAGCCGATGTCGCACACGCGCTCCGGCATCCGGTGACGAACCATGAAAAAACCCGCCGGCAGGCTTGCGCTTGCGGGCGGGCAAAGACACCTCGGGCAGACCGGCGCGGGTGTCGCGTGAAGAACGGAGAACCGGGTTGCGTCAGAACTTGTGGCGCAGCGCGACGCGCACGGCCACCTGGTTCGACGTCGACGACGGCGCATCGGTGCCGGGGATGAACGCGTTGTCGAGGATCGAGTTCGTCTTGTCGCCGGCGATGTGCTGGTAGGCGGCCTGCACGTACACGTCGGTGCGCTTCGACAGGTTGTAGTCGGCCATCAACCCGGCCGAATGGATCTTCGGCTTCGCATTGCCGGTCGACGCGTCGTACTTCTCGAGCGACAGCACGTACTGTGCGCCGACCATGAACGCCGGCGTGATCTGGTACGAACCGTTCAGCTCGAAGTTCTGGTACTTGATCGCGCTGACCGTCGCGCCCGGGGCGATGATCGCGCCCGGCGTGCCGAGGTAGCCGTTGCCGGTCGGGTTCTTGTAGTTCGAGTTCGTGTACGCGAAGCCGACCGTCGCGGGCCCGAACGTGTAGTTGATGCCCGCGCCGAACACGCGCATGCGCTCGGCGATGTAGCTCGCGTCGTTCGCGGTGATCGCGCCGGCCGAGCCGTCGCCCGGATGGTTCGCCTGCAGGTACGCGGCGCCGATCAGCAGGCCGTTGTTCTGGTACTGCGCGCCGAAGCTGTACGCGCGGTTGTCCGAGAAGTTCGTGCTGTTGCTGAAGCTGTATGCGCCGCCGAACTGGAAGCCGCCGAAGTTCGGGCTTGCGTACTTCACCGTGTTGTCGAGACGGAACGAGTTGTCGGTGTTGTCGTTGTCGAACGGGTGGGCGAGCAGGTAGCCGCCCCAGTTGCCGTTGGCCGTGGTCGGCGCGAGATAGTCGACCACCGAGTCGTACTGGCGGCCGAACGTCAGCGTGCCGTACTGGGCCTGGCTCAGGCCGACGTAGGCCTGGCGGCCGAACATGCGGCCACCCTGGTTGAGCCGGCCGGTGTTCACGTCGAAGCCGTTTTCGAGCTGGAAGATTGCCTTCATGCCGCCGCCAAGATCTTCGCTGCCCTTCAGGCCCCAGCGGCTGCCCTGCGCGTAGCCGCTCGCCATTTCGTAGACGTGGCCGGTGCCGACGTTGTTCGTGTAGTTCAGGCCTTCGTCGATCACGCCGTACAGCGTGATGCTGCTTTGCGCGAACACGGGGGCGGCGAAGGTTGCCGTTACGGCGAGCGCCGTCAGGGTCTTTTTCATTGAGATCTCCGGGATATCCAGCTTGTATCGGTTGTCGTGAGCGCGTCCGGCGAGGCGCGCCCCGTCATCCGGGGCGACCCTGCGCAGCGCGTGCGGCGCCGGAAACGCGCAACGCGCGGCGGCGCGGCAACCGGCAGCGTCGGGTCGTGTCTCCTCCGATGACACCGCGCATTCTTCCCAAGCCGAACAGGATCCGAAAGCGAGTAATTTCGATGATTGCTATCGGCTTCGCCAATGGGGTCGCGACAGGCTGTTTCGACAGTCGAAACGGGGTGCGCCGCACCACGCTTCAAGGCCGCTCGCGCGACGGCCGAACGGGGGCGCGACACGGTATGCGCGGGGCCGTGAGCGGACTGGGGGAATCGGCTGGGAGGCCCGTCCGGCGGGCTTTCAGGGATGCCGGAAGATCGATTGGCGCTGCCGATTGCAATGATCGGAATTACTCGTTTCCCTAAACAAATTGGCGGCTGAAACATGCAGGCTGACCGGACGTGGCTGGATTCACGATGCGCCGGTCGCCGCGCATGCCGCGACGCACAAACAACAGATTCGATTTGGAGACGACCCACCATGCAGATTCGACGACTGAAAACGGTCCTTCTCGCCGCCGCGGCGATCCTGTCCGCGCCTGCCGCCCACGCGGCCGGCGGCGCGTGCGCCGACGGCAAGACGGTCCATTTCGCGGGCATCACGTGGGAGAGCGGGTCGTTCGCGACCGAAGTGCTGCGGCAGATCCTGGAGAAGGGCTACGGCTGCAAGACGGACGTCGTGCCGGGCAGCACGGCCGCCACCGAAACGGCGCTCGCGCGCAACGACCTGCAGATCTGGGCCGAGCAGTGGACGGGGCGCAGCGAGATCACCGCGAAGGCCGTCGCGTCGGGCGCCGTGAAGCTGATCGGCGACACGCTGCCGGGCGGCACGACGGAAGGCTGGTTCGTGCCCGACTACGTGGTGAAGGGCGATCCGGCGCGCAATATCAAGCCGGTCGCGCCGGGGCTCGTGTCGATCGACGATCTGCCGAAGTACAAGCAGGTGTTTGCAGACGAGGAGGAACCGGACAAGGGCCGCTTCCTGAACTGCCCGACGGGCTGGGACTGCGAGCGCGTGAATACGCGCCTCCTGAAGGTGCTGAAGCTCGACCAGTCGTATACGAACTTCCATCCGGGCACGGGCGCGGCGCTGGATGCGGCGATCGTGTCCGCGTACCAGCGCGGCGCGCCGATCGTGTTCTATTACTGGGGCCCGGCCGCGCTGATGGCGAAATACAAGTTCACCGCGCTGAAGATGCCGGCCTATAACGAAGCATGCTGGAAGACGTTGCGCGACGAGAGCAGCACGCACCAGTGCGCATCGTCGTACATGGTGTCGCGGCTGACGGTCGGCGTGTCGAAGCCGTTCGCCGATGCGAACCCGGATCTCGTCGGCGTATTCGGCAAGGTGCGGTTTCCGATGGACTTCCTGAACCAGACGATCCTTGAAATGACGACGAAGAAGATCGACGGCGCGGCGATGGCCACGCAGTTCCTGAAGACCCGCCCGGACATGTGGAAGCAGTGGGTGCCGGCCGACGTCGCGCAGAAGATCGCCGGCAGCCTGAAGGGCGCGTAACCTGCGCGCGGCGGCGGGCCCGCGCCCGCTGCCGCCGTCACGCGCCTTCGCGGCGCGACGGAGAATCAACATGAACGGCTTCTTTCTGCACCTGTCGATCGCCGACTGGGTGAACAGCGCGCTCGAGACGTTCGTCGCGCAATACGGCGACGGCTTCCATCACTTCAGCGTACTGGTGCTGCGCTACCTGCTCGTGCCGCTCGAGGGCGCGCTGCGCGTGGCGCCGCCGTGGCTCGTGCTGCTGGCCGTCGGCGCGATCGCGTGGAATGCGACGCGCCGCATCGGTCTCGGCGCGCTCTTCATGCTGCTGCTCTACGCGATCGGCTGCTTCGGCCTGTGGGACAAGCTGATGCAGACGCTTGCGCTGATGCTCGTCTCGACGGTGCTGTCGGTCGCGATCGGCGTGCCGGTCGGCATCCTCGCGTCGCGCAGCGCGTGGCTGCGGCGGATGCTGCTGCCCGTGCTCGACGTGATGCAGACGCTGCCGAGCTTCGTGTACCTGATCCCGGTACTGATGCTGTTCGGGCTCGGCAAGGTGCCCGCGATCCTCGCGACGATCATCTACGCGCTGCCGCCGCTGATCCGCCTGACCGATCTCGGCATCCGCCAGGTCGATCCGGACGTGACGGAAGCCGCGCGCGCGTTCGGCACGACGCGCTGGCAACTGCTCGTCAACGTGCAGTTGCCGCTCGCGCGGCCGAGCATCATGGCCGGCATCAACCAGACGACGATGATGGCGCTGTCGATGGTCGTGATCGCGTCGATGATCGGCTCGCGCGGGCTCGGCGAGGACGTGCTCGCGGGCATCCAGACGCTCGACGTCGGCAAGGGCACGCAGGCGGGCCTCGCGATCGTGATCCTCGCGATCGTGATCGACCGGATCAGCCAGGGCTTCGGCCAGGAACGACGCGCGCGCCGCCGGCTCGCGCAGCAGCGCCGGCAGAGGGGCGCGTCGCGCGTGCCGTACCGGTTGCCGCGCAAGGCGCAGTCGGCGGGCGTCGATTCGAATCAGGCGACGCAGTCGTCGCGTGCATAGGAACGGAGACAGACATGGCGACCATCGACGTCAAACACGTGTACAAGCTGTTCGGGCCGCAGGCCGCGCATGCGCGCGTGCTCGACCTGCTGCGCTCAGGCAAGCGCAAGGCCGACGTGCTGGCCGAAACGGGCTGCAACGTCGGGCTCAACGACGTGAGCCTCGGCATCGAGTCGGGCGAGATCTTCGTGATCATGGGGCTGTCGGGCTCGGGGAAATCGACGCTCGTGCGGCACTTCAACCGGCTGATCGAGCCGACGGCCGGCGAGATCGTGATCGACGGCAGCGACGTGATCAAGCTCGACGCGCACGGGCTGCGCGAGCTGCGCCGCTTCAAGGTCAGCATGGTGTTCCAGAACTTCGGGCTGCTGCCGCACCAGACCGTGCTCGACAACGCCGCGTATGCGCTGCGCACGCGCGGCGAGAAGCGGCACGATGCGGCCGAGGCCGCGCGCAACTGGCTGACGAAAGTCGGGCTCGACGGCTATGGCGATCACTATCCGGACGAGCTGTCGGGCGGGATGCGGCAGCGTGTCGGGCTGGCGCGCGCGCTGGCGGCCGACACCGATGTGCTGCTGATGGACGAGGCGTTCTCGGCGCTCGATCCGCTGATCCGCACCGAGATGCAGGATCAGTTGCTTGAGCTGCAGGCGACGCTGTCGAAGACGATCGTGTTCATCACGCACGATCTCGACGAAGCGCTGCGGATTGGCGACCGCATCGCGATTTTGCGCGACGGTACGCTCGTGCAGGTCGGGACGCCGGACGATATCCTGTCGCGGCCGGCGGATGATTATGTGCGGCGGTTCGTGGAGAAGCGGTCGAGTGTGAATTGAATCGGCCGGGCGGGGAGAACGATGCGGCGCTGCGCACCGCACTGCACCGCATCGTTCTCGCGCCGTTGCGGCCCGTGCGCCGTTTGCGGTTACGGCTCGATCGATTCGTAGCGCCGATAGCGCCCGCTTCCGTAATTGTCAGGCATCCTGCATTTCTGATAACTCTGCATCAGCCGAAACGCGGACTTCTCCCGGTCCGTCTCGTCGCCTTCCCGAAGCCAGAGCGCATGGCTTTTCTCGGCGAGCAAGACAAGCAGGCGTCGTCTGGCAGCGGACAACGCCGAACGATCCAGCAGGTCGCACACGAGATTGGCCGTCACCACGCCGAACAGCCTGCGGTGTGCCTGGCAGTCGTTCGACGCGAGCAGGTGCATCGCTTCGGCGAAGGCCGTTTCTGCTTCCGCCACCGATCGCTGCAGCGTGATCGCGGGGAGCGCGAGCGCCGTGATGTAGACGCGATCGTTGGCGTCGAACCTGTCGAGCGACGCATACACGTCCGCCAGTCGTTCGAGCACCGCATGCTGGCGGTCGATGCGCCGGAGCGATTCGGCCGGGACGTCGTCGTGCGCGTCCATGAGCTGGTCCAGATAGCCCATTCCCGCCTGCCAGTCGCCAAGATGCTCGCCGAATACGTGCGTCGCGAGCGCCGCCAGTTCGACGAGATCCTGCTCGCCCATCGGGAGCGCAAGCCGCTCCCGCAAGCGGGCCGCCACCGCTGCCGGCTGCTTCGTATGGTCCTGCCAGTCCTGTAACAGCGACTCGCGCAATCGTTCGTCGTCGTTCTGCGTCGCCACCATGCGTTTCTCCGTTCGGTTGCCCGAATGGTAGGAGCGGGATAGGTGTGTGTACAGTGCAGGTTTGGCAGATATATGATGCATTCGATGCAAATCTGCGAGGAGCGCGGTGTTGAACCGGATCGACCTGAACCTGCTGCTGGCGCTGAAAGCGCTGATCGACGAGGAAAGCGTGTCCGGCGCGGCGCGCAGTCTCGATCTGAGCCCGTCCGCGATGAGCCGGACCCTTGCCCGTGTCCAGGACGCGATCGGCGACAAGGTGCTGGTGCGCGCGGGCAAGGGCATGGTGGCGACCGAAACGGCGCGGCGGTTGAAGGAGCCGCTCGACCGCATCCTGCAGGATGTGGAGCTGCTGCTCGGCGCGCAGCACCGGTCGATCGACGCGCAGCGCGTCTTCAACATCAGCGCGAACGACGGGTTCATCGATTCGTTCGCGGTACCCATCATCGCGCAGGCGTGCGAGGCATGGCCGCATGCGAGGCTGCGCTTCCTGCCGAAGCACGAGAAGACCGTGGCGCGCCTTCGCAGCGGGGAAGTCGATATCGAAATCGGCGTGGTCGGCGAGACCGGGCCGGAGATCATGATCCGCAAGCTGTTCGACGACCGCATGGTCGGCGTGCTGCGAAAGGGCCATCGGCTGGCGCGGCGACGCATGACACTCGATGCGTATCTTTCCGTGCCGCACATCAGCGTGTCGCGCAAGGGGCGCTTTCACGGGCCGATCGACGATGCGCTGAGCGAGCAGGGGCGCGAGCGCAACGTCATCGCGGTGGTGCCGAACTTCAAATCGGGCATCGAGCTCGCCCAGCGCTCGGACTGGATCGCTCACGTACCCGAGAAGCACACCGCCGAGGCCCGGCGAGACGTCGTGACGTTCGACCTGCCGGTCGCGACCCCCGCGCTCGCGATCTCGATCATGTGGCATCCGCGCTTCGAACGTGACGCGGTGCATGCCGGGCTGAGGGACCTGATCGTGAACGTGTGCCGGCAGATCGTGGGTGCCACGAAAGGCTGATGCTCGGCGGTGGTGACCGCCGAACCTGCCGGCACCGCGCTACTGCGCGACCGTCTCGCGTGGCGTCGACGGCACGCCGGCCGTCTCCGGCCGCGCCGCATCCGCCAGGATCAGATCCGCGCCTTTCTCCGCGACCATCATCGTCGGCGCGTTGATGTTGCCCGACGTGATGTTCGGGAACACCGACGCATCGACGATCCGTAGCGCCTGCAGCCCGTGCACGCGCAGCGATGCATCGACCACCGACGTCGCCGCGTCCGGCCCCATCGCGCACGAGCCGCACAGGTGATAGATCGAACCCGACTGCTCGCGGAAATACTGCAGCATCGCTTCGTCGGAATCGACCTGCGGCCCCGGCGAGATTTCCTCGACGGTCATCGACTTCAGCGCCGGCGCGTGCATCAGCGCCCGGATCATCTTGCTGCCCTGCACGGCTTCATCGAGATCCTTCTGCGTGGTGAGCGCGTTGATGTGGATCTTTGCCGCATCCTCCGCGCGGTTCGACGCGATCTCGATCGTGCCGCGGCTCGTCGGACGGCACGGGTTGAACGCGATCAGGAATCCAGAATATGGCTCGGGCTTGATGCTTGCGCGGTCGCTCTTCGGGATCCGGTATGACAGCGGGTTGAAGTACAGCTGGATGTTCGGCTCCCGCGCATCGTCCGAGCCGCGGAAGAAACCGCCCGCCTGGTTCACGCTCATCGCGAGCGGGCCGCGCTTCGTCAGCAGGTAGCGCAGCCCGATCTTCATCTTGCCGATGAGCGTGCCCATCTCGTCGTTCAGCGTCGGCCGGTTCGCCTTGAAGTAGAAGCTCACGCACAGGTGGTCCTGCAGGTTGCGGCCGACGGCCGGCAGCGCATGCACGAGCGGCACGCGCTGGCGCGCGAGCAGCGACGGATCGCCGACGCCCGACAGTTGCAGCAGCTTCGGCGTATCGACCGCGCCGGCCGCGAGGATGACCTCGCGTGCGGCGACGAGCGTTTCGTCGCCGTGTTCGCCCGCGACGACCACGCCGGTCGCACGCGTGCCGTCGAACGTCACGCGCCGCACGAGCACGCCGGGGCGCAGCGTGAGGTTCGCGCGGCCCAGCGCGGGACGCAAGTACGCAAAGCTGCTCGAACAGCGTTCGCCGTTCTTCGTGTTCAGGTCGTAGATGCCCGCGCCTTCGAACTGCGCGCCGTTGAAGTCGTCGGTGCGCGGCAGGTTCAGTTGTGCGCAACCCTTCAGGAACTCGTGGACGATCGGATGCACGTCGGCCTTCATCGACGTGATGTGGATCGGCCCCGTCGAACCGTGATGCCGCGGGTCGGTCGCGCCCGCCGCGTGGGTTTCGAGCTTGCGGAAGTACGGCAGCACGTCGTCGTACGCCCAGCCCGGATTGCCGGCGTTCGCCCAGTCGTCGTAGTCGCTGCGCTGGCCGCGCACGTAGACCATCGCGTTGATCGAGCCCGATCCGCCGACCACCTTGCCGCGCGGGCAGTACAGCTTGCGGTCGGCGAGCTGCGCCTCGGGCTCGCTGTAGTACATCCAGTTGTAACGGCGGTTGTAGTAGGTCTTCGTGAAGCCGACCGGCACCTTGAACCAGAACGACGCGTCGCGTTCGCCGGCTTCGAGCAGCAGCACCGAGTGACGGCCCGATTCGCTCAGGCGGTTCGCGAGGATGCAGCCGGCCGAGCCCGCGCCGACGATGATGTAGTCGTAAGTCATGGTCGCGTTTTTCCTGGTCAGCCCTTCGCGGGAGCGAGATCCTTTACATCGACGGGCTTCTCGCCCATCTGCAGGTGCAGCCGTTCGCCGGTGTACGGCGTGTGACGGCGCACGACGTCCATGTCGAGCTCGATGCCGAGGCCCGGTTCGGTCGACGGAATGATGTAGCCGTCTTCCCAGCGGATCGGCGTCTTCACGACTTCGGCATGGAAACCGCCCCACGTCATGATGCTTTCCTGGATCAGGAAATTCGGCGTGCAGGTCGCGAGCTGGATGCTAGCGGCCGCGCCCACCGGCCCGTTGTACAGGTGCGGCGCGATCTGCGCGTAGTGCACTTCGGCGAGCGTCGCGATCTTCTTCGCTTCGAGCAGGCCGCCCACGCGCGCGACGTTCAGTTGCAGGATCGACGCGCCGCCCGCCTGCAGCAGCTTGTGGAATTCGTACTTGGTGGTCAGGCGCTCGCCGGTCGCGATCGGAATCGACGTGTGCTTCGCGACTTGTGCGATCGCTTCTTCCTGGCCGGGGGGAACCGGCTCCTCGAACCACAGCGGGTCGTATTTCTCGAGCCGCTTCGCGAGCCGGATCGCCGACGACGGCACCATCTGCCCGTGCGTGCCGAACAGCAGGTCGGCCTTGCTGCCGACGGCTTCACGCACCTTGCGGCAGAACGTTTCGCAGCGGTCGAGCACCTCGAGCGACAGCTGATGGCCCGAGTAAGCCGTGTACGGGCCGGCCGGGTCGAACTTGACGGCCGTGAAGCCGAGCTTCACGTTCTCGGCCGCGCATTCGGCCGCGAGGTCGGGGTCGTCGTAGTCGTATTCGCCCTTCGCGTTCTTCGGGTACAGGTACGTGTACGAGCGCAGCCGCTCGTGGATCTTGCCGCCGAGCAGTTCATACACGGGCTTGCCCGCGGCCTTGCCGACGATGTCCCAGCACGCCATTTCGAGGCCGCTGACGACGCCCATCATCGTGAGGTCGGGACGCTGCGTGAAGCCGCTCGAATAGGCCTGGCGGAACAGCTGTTCGACGTGATGCGGGTCGCGGTCAAGCAGATGGCGTTCGAACACGTCGTCGATGATCGGGGCCATCGCCTTCGGGCCGAACGTCGCCGAGTAGATCTCGCCGACGCCTTCGATGCCGTCGTCGGTCCTCAGCTTCACGAAGATCCAGTACATCCCGCCGATATGCGGCGGCGGCACGGCGACGATATGGGTTTCGAGCGAAACGATCTTCATGCGGACTCCTGGAGGCGGTTGAGGCGGTATTTGAGGAACGCGGCGGCGCCCGCGCCGCAGAGCGCGATGGCCGCGATATAGCCGAAGTAGAGCTGGTAGCCGTGCGCGCCCGGGTAGGTCTGCGTCACGTAGCCGTTGATCAGCGGCACGAACACGTCCGGCGAATAGCCGAGCACCGAGATCAGGCCGATCGCGAGGCCCGCGCAATGGGTCGGCACCTTGCAGTCGTCGAGCAGCGACCAGTACAGGCCGCGAATCGCGTAGGTGAGGATGCCGATGAACAGCACGAGCACGACGAGCATGGCCTGCGGGCTGTGCGCGGGCGCCGCGATCAGCCCGACGAGCGACAGCGCGGCGAGCAGCAGCGCCCAGAACAGCACGGACACCTTCGATACGCGATCGCCGAGGAAGCCGCCGCCGATGCCGCCGACGGGGCGCATCCACAGCTTGAGCGTCGTGATGAAGCCGGCCGCCGTCGCGCTGAGCCCGAAATTGCCTTCGTGCAGGTACGCGGAGAAGCTGTAGGTCGCCCAGAACACCTGATAGCCGCAGAACACGATCGCGGCGACGAGCCACAGCTCGGGGATCGACGCGAGCGTCTTCAGGTCGGTCAGCACGTTGCCTGGCCGGCGATTGCTGGCCGTCGCACGGCGGCCCGTGCTCGCCGGATCCTTCACCAGCGCGAGCAGCACGCCGAGCGCGATGCAGAAGAATGCGTACAGGTGGACGACGAGCTTGAAGCCGGCCGCGTCGGTGCCGCCGCGCGCCTGCGTCACGTACGCGAACAGCGTGATCGCGATCGTGGCGAGCAACGCCTCGACGAGGCCGCGGCCGCCGTCGAGCAGGCCGAAGAAACGGCCCTGTTCGTCGGGGCCCGCGATCGTGTTCACGCGCTTGATCACGGCGGCCCAGAACGTGAGGCCGGTGGTGAGCCCCCAGCCGCCGAAGATCAGCACGAGCGCGTTGAACGACGGCCCGGTCGCGTAGACGAGCCCGAGCGCGCCCGTTGCAAGCAGCGAGAAGCAGATCAGCCAGCGCGGCGACAGGCGGTCGGCGAGCCAGCCGCTCGGCAGGTAGCTCACGAGGAAGATCGTGCCGAGCGACGAATACAGGTAGCCGAGCTGCACGTCGTCGATATGGAAGAACTGCAGCATCGTCGGCTGGTACACCTGCCGCAGATACAGCATCGGGTAGATCGCGCCCGCGGCAATCACGAGCAGCAGCAGTTGCAGGTAGCGTTGCGCGCGGGCGGGCTGCGACGCGTGTGCGTCGTCGTGCAACGCGAGCGACGCGGCGTGCGTCGACGGTTGGGTCGGCATGGTGTCTTCCTCCATCAGACTTCCTTTACGCGGAGGTCTGCAGATTTGTTATGTGTTCGGTCGGGTCAGGGGCGGCGCGCGCGGCGGGGTGTCGTGGTGCGCGCGCCGGAAACGGTGCGTCGGCGTGACGGCGTCAGTACTTCATGACGACGAGGCGCGTCTGCGTGAATTCGAGCATGCCGTGCTTGCCGTCGTCGCCGCCGAGGCCCGAGCGCTTCCAGCCGGCGTGGAAGCCCTGGTACGGGTCGGCCGGCGTGCGGTTCACGTACAGCTCGCCGGCTTCGATCGCGTTCGCGACGGTCATCGCGGTGCGGTAGTGCTCGGTGTAGAGCACCGACGACAGGCCGAACTGGTGGTCGTTCGCCCGTGCGATCGCTTCGTCGATCGTCGTGTAGCGCAGCACGGGCATGATCGGGCCGAAGGTTTCCTCCTGCACGATCTCCATGTCCTGGCGGCAGTTCGTCAGCAGCGTGGCCGGGTAGAAGAAGCCGGGGCCGGCCGGGATTGCGCCGCCGGTTTCGAGCGTCGCACCAGCGGCGATCGCGCGTTCGACCATCCCGTGGATGTGCGCGCGCGCCGATGCGCTGACGAGCGGGCCCATCCGCGTGGCGTCTTCCGCACGGTCGCCGACGCGCACGGCCGCCATCTTCTCTTTCAGCAGCGCGACGAAGCGATCGTGCACGCTGTCGTGCACGTACACGCGCTCGATCGCCGTGCAGAGCTGGCCGCAATGGGTCGTCTTCGATGCGACGAGTGCGGCGGCCGCGCGTTCGAGGTCGGCGTCGGGCTCGATGATCGCGGGCGTCTTGCCGCCGAGTTCGAGCGACGGCTTCGCGATGTTCGCCTTGCAGTAGTCGAGCACCTTGCGGCCCGCGTTCACGCTGCCCGTCAGCGTGATCATCCCGACTGCCGGATGCGTGCACAGCGCTTCGGCCGTCGGGTGATCCATCGTCAGGATGTTGATCACGCCCGGTGGGAAGCCTGCATCGTCGGCGGCCTTCGCGATCTCGAACGCGGACACCGGCGTGTGGTTGCTCGGCCGCACGACCACGGTGTTGCCGGCGATCAGCGCGGGCGCGACCTTGCGCAGCAGCGTGTAGACGGGGTAGTTGAACGGGATCAGGCACGCGACGACGCCGATCGGCTCGCGGTGCAGGAACAGGTTCTCGTCCGGCGTGTCGCTCGGGATGATCTCGCCCTCGATCCGGCGCGCCCACTCGGCGTGGTAGCGCGTGATCTGGCCCGCGTAGACGGCTTCGTTCGACGCGTCCTCGACGCTCTTGCCGGATTCCTGCCCGAGCGCCGCGCCGATCTCGGGGGCGCGTGCGGCGAGCGCGTCGGCGAAGCGGTGCAGGCAGGCGGCGCGCTCGGCGCTCGGCAGCTTGCGCCAGGCTTTCTGCGCGGCGGCCGCGGCGTCGACGGCGGCGAGCGCCGCGGCCGGCGTCGCGGCCGGCACGCGCGCGAACGGCGCTTCGGTGGCGGGATTGTGGACGACGATGAACGTGTCGCTTTCCGGGGCGACGAAACGGCCGTTCACGTAGTTGCGTTCGGTGCGCATGAAGTGACTCCTCCGATGAATGCTGGCGGATCGCTTCGGGTGGCGACACGCGCGGCACGGGATGGAGACCATTTTGTTCATGCGTTTAGCGCACGACAAACGACTTATTTTCGGGCCGACCATGAGGAAAATGCACGTTACTCAGCGAATCGGCCGGAGTCGCCCGTCCGGCAAAGGACGGGCTGTTTTTACCATCCTGCGCAGAATGCGTAAATTACGTATAATACGCATTCAACCGTCCCCGGAGGCTGCCATGCCGACCATTACTGCAACCGATCTGGCACGCAACACGCGCCAGATCCTCGACCAGGTCGCGCAGCGTCGCGAAACCGTCGTGGTCGAACGTAATCAGACCGTAATCGCTCGCCTGGTGCCGGCCGAACCCGTCATGAACGCGGCGCAGGCGCTCGAGGGCTTGCCGCAAACGCTAGGCGCCGAGGACGCGGCCCGCTGGCTGCGCGATAGCCGCACTGGCTTCGAAGATGGAGTGCGTGACCCGTGGGCGTGATCATCGACAGCTGCGTTTGGGTCGGCTTGGCAGGTGGTGCAGTTGAGCCGCGCGCCGTGATCGACACGGCTGGCGATGCGCCGGTGTTCATCTCGACGGTCTCGCTCGGCGAACTGGCATTCGGCGTGCACGCATGCGCGGACGCCGCTGAGCGTGCGCGGCGGGCCGCACACCTGAGGCAGCTCGAGCGCCGGCCGGTGCTCGACGTCACGCGCCACACCGCGGCCGCGTTCGGCGTACTGGCGGCGGCCGTCAAGCAAGCCGGCCGCTCGCCGCGTCCGCGCTATAACGATCTGTGGATCGCGGCGCAGGCGATCGAGCACGGCTACGCGCTGATGACACTGAACACCGCGGATTTCGCGGATTTGCCGGGGTTGACCGTGTTGGTGCCGGCAGCGGCGGCCTGATCCATGCCTACGCCACAGGGACTCATCCGCGATTGAAGTTCACCGCCTGCAGGCGGCTGGCGTCAGCCTTGAAGGCCCGCATTACGTTATCCAGCTGGCGCCGGTCAGCCCGGCCGGCACGCTCGATGCGCCGACCGTGAACATCAGCGTGCTGGCTCGTCCCGCGCTGACTGAGTCCGATCGGAATGTGCGCCTGGAGGCGTACGACGTCCGGCACGATTTCCGTCTGGTCGACATTGTGGTCGAGGCGCGCGAAACGCGTTACGAGCGCGCGCCGTATTTCCGCGAGGGTTTCACGCTGTCGCTCGAGGAAGGCATGACCGAACAGGTGGCCGTCTACCTGCCGCGCATCGATCTGATTAGCCTGGTTGCCGCCGGCGTGGGCGAGGCCATCAAGCCGATGCTCGGCTGCGCGCCGGCGCCGCACGAACAAGCGGTGATCGCCGATGTCGTCGCAAGCACCGTCCGCGATCGTCGACCGACCGGTCGCGCTCGATCGCGAGCTGCCCCCGCGACGTTCGGGTTGCGCCGCAGCTGCGAAGATCGGATTTATGCCGCGTGCCGCTTACCGCGCTGGTCGGCCACAAGACGTCGAGGCCGTACTGCGGAAAGTCGAGCTGCAGGCCTATGACGTGAAACGGGTCGTGGTGATGGTCGATGCGCAGGATCGAGGCGAGACGGTGTATGCCGCGTTCAACGTGAATTGCGAGACCGTGTTGATCCACGCGCGCAGTGAGCGAGCGGATCGCTACTGGCATGTCGACAGCGATCAGATCGTGCCGATACCGGCACCGCGTTGCTGCGGTCGTTCATCATCGACTCAATGCAAATGAAACTAGCTGTATGCTGTTGGCCTGTCGCTACGAATTCACGGTTTGCTTGCCGGTGATGGCTAAAGCAGCTTCCGGATACGAAGCAGTAAGGAATTGCAAATCGCAACAATCACATCGTATGTTGACAATAAAAAATAGAATTTTTCGTAGAGGGTCGATGGCAGTGATCGTGCAAGCCGCTGTCATTTCAACTTTTATCGCACTTGGCCTGATCTATGTTGGGGAAGTTATGGCGGAAGAAAGCACGCACAAGATTGAAAAATCGAAGGAATTTTGGATTAAAAAGCTTGGTCTGGCGCCGCACCCAGAGGGTGGGTACTTCAGATACGAGTTCGGTTCAGATGTGGTCCGAAAAACAGCTGGCGGAGCTGAACGAAAAGACTATAGCGGAATATATTTCATGGTGACGCATGATAGTCCGTCACACTTTCATCAGATGAAGTCCGATGAAATATGGTATTACCACGCTGGGGATGCGTTGACGATGCATGTCATCGATGAAGCAGGGAAATACCGCACCGTCCGTATCGGCCCCAATCCGGATCGTGGGGAGGTGCTATCCGTGGTCATGCATGGTGGCTGGATTTTTGGCGCGTCGGTTGACTCGGGTGATTATACTTTGGTTAGTTGTACGGTCGTGCCGGGATTTGACGAGGCTGACTACAGAATATTAATTCAGTCTGAATTGTTGGAAAAATATCCGGAAAATCGGAATGTCATACTGAAAATGGCATACAAAAATTTTCCAAAATAAAAGGCGGGCGTGGTGTTGGAGTGCTCTGCCTTCGTGGTTCGATAGTCGTTTGCGCGAATGAATTTTGGACGGGATCATTCGTGTCAACGGTGAACAGTATTCCAACCTGCCAAGTAGAGGCGATCTTTCCAAAAGATGATGGGAAGCACTCGTCGGTGGCAAGAATTCGTGTGAATTTCAGGTCTATCGCCCGTATCTCCGCACGACGCATCCAGACGCCAGCGTCGATATGTGCCGACGTCGTGCGAGCGAGAAGCGGGCGAACTCAACCACACATTATCGTTTAGACCCGTGCGCAAAACCGTTCGAGGCTCGCGAGAATTTCATCGGCCGACTTGCTCCAGGCGAACGGCCGAGGATTCGCGTTATAGACGTCGAGGTAATGCCAGATTGCCTCTTCAAGCTGCCGTGTCGAGCGATGCGTGCCACGTCGAATGTACTTCTCGGTCAACGTGGCAAACCAACGTTCCACCTGATCGAGCCACGATGCAGACGTTGGGGTGAAGTGAACCCGGAAGCGCGGATGTCGAGCGAATCGGTTTTTGATCGAAGGCGCCTTATGCGTGCCGTAGTTATCCATCACCCGATGCACGTCCAGATCAGCGGGCACGCTGGCATCGATCGTGCGCAGGAACTGCGGGAATTCACTACTGCGATGGCGACGATGCAATTCACCGATGACTTCGCCCGTGGCAATGTCCAGCGCGGCAAACAAGGTGGTGGTGCCGTGGCGCATGTAGTCGGGGGTACGACGCTCGGGAATGCCGGGCGCCAACGGTAGTATGGGCTGCGTGCGGTCCAACGCCCGGATCTGGCTCTTCTACTACGACAGGCGGCAATTTATTCAACGAATTTCCAACTCGCAACACTACGCCAGCGGCACTTGCGGAAGCGGCGACGACGGTTCGAGATGGCGTTTCGCGAGCCACACTTCCTGCTGCAGCCAGTCGCGGAGCTGGACGATGTGCGGCAGGTTCGTCTGCTCGGGCCGCGTGACGAACCAGTACGACTGGTGGCCGTCGACATGCACGTTGAGCACCTGCATCAGTTGCCCGGTCGCGAGTTCGCGCGCGACCATATGGCGGTCGGCGATCGTGATGCCGAGACCGTCGATCGCCGCCCGGATCGCGTGGTCGAGCAGGTCGAATTCGTAGCCCCCGCGTGTGTCGACGTCGGTGATGCCGGCGGCTTTCAGCCAGTGCTGCCAGGTCAGGTAGCGCTGGTCGTCGGTGGCGAGCACGTGCAGCAGCGTGAAGCGGTTCAGGTCGATCGGCGCGCCGTCCTGTCGCAGCCGCGCATACAGCGCGGGCGCGCAGACGGCGATATGCTGTTCCTGCATCAGCAGTGCGTTGTCGAAGCCGTCCCATTCGCCGTCGCCGAACCGGATCGCGCAGTCGAGCACGCGCGATTCGCCGAGGCTGTCGTGAATGCGGGTCGTGAGGCTCAGCTCGAATTCGGGATGCGCGTCGCGCAGCCGGCCGAGGCGCGGCACCAGCCAGCGCGCGGCGAAGGTGGGCGGCACGTTCGCGCGCAGACGGTTCAGGTGGGTTTTTTCCTGCAGGCTGCGCACGGTCAGCTCGATCTTGTCGAACGATTGCTGCAGGGCGCGCAGCAGCACGCGGCCGGCCGCGGTCAGTTCGAGCTGGTGATGGCGGCGCTCGAGGAGGGTCTCGCCGAGCTGGCCCTCGAGCTGGCGAACCTGGCGGCTCACCGCGCTCTGCGTCACGTTGAGCAACTCGGCCGCGCGGGTGAAGCTGCCGGTGCGGCCGGCCATCTCGAAGGCTTTCAGCGCATTCAGCGCCGGCATCTTGCGTCTCACGGGCGGTGTGGTGTTTGGTGCGGGATGCTTATTGTAGGCGGAGGGCCGCAGACGCGGGGACGATGAATGGAAGCGACGGCGGGCGCGGGCCCTCGGGCCTTTGATCGCGCGGCGGCTGGCGCGCCGGGTTGCGACAGGGCCGCTCGCCGGATGGCCGGCGGCGCCTGCCGGCAACGACACGAACGATACGAACGATACAAACGAAAGGGACACACATCATGCGACGCCTGCCATCGTTGATCGCACTGCGATTTTTCGAGGAGACCGCGCGTCACCTGAGCTTCAACCGCGCGGCGGTTTCGCTGTGCGTGACGCAGGGGGCGGTGAGCCGGCAGATCCGGCTGCTCGAGGAAGCGCTCGGCGCGCGGCTGTTCGAGCGCGATCACAAGGGCGTGCGCCTGACCGATGCCGGCCAGCGGCTGCTGCCGTTCATCGGGCAGGCGTTCGACACGATCGAACGCGGCGTCGCCGAAATCGCCGCCACGCGGCCGGGTGCCAAGCGGCGGCTGACGGTGTCGCTGCCGCCCACGTTCGCGACGCAGTGGTTTTCGCCGCGGCTCGGCACCCTCGCGGAGGCGCTGCCTGACGTCGAGCTGTCGATCCGCACGGAGCCGGCTGACGATTGCCATTGCCACATCCGTTTCGGGCGCGCGGCGCGTGCCGGGATGCAGTCGGAACTGCTGATGATGGAGCGGCATGCGCTCGTCGGCGCGCCGCGCTATCGCGGCGATGCGCTCGATGTGCTGCTCGGCCGGTTGCCGTCGCTGCATGTGCTGCACGAAGGCAAGCGCCTGACGCTGTGGGCCGACTGGTGCGAGCAGGCGGGCGTGCCGCTGACGCGGATCGGCGACGGCATCGAGTTTTCCACGCTCGAACAGGCGATTCGCGCGGCTCGCAAGGGCGCGGGGCTCGCGGTGGTCGATCTCAACATGATCGAGGAGGAGATCGGCGAGGGCAGCCTCGTGCGGCTGTCGCCGGTGCAGCCGATCGGGCCGTTCGGCTATTGGCTCGATGTCGAGCCTGAGAGTGTCGCGGTCGAACCGGTGGCCGCGTTTGCTGCGTGGTTGCGAGAGCAGGCGGCGAGGAGAGGGTAGGCGGCGAGGGCGGTGGGACGCGGCTGATGTTTCCGTGGGAACGATCTCGCGCGCGTCGTCGCAGTGGCGCATCGGCATGGCGTCGATGCGAACGCCTTGATCGAGCGCGATGAAGCAGGCGGGCACGCAGCCCGCCGCCACCGTCAATGCCCCGACGCCTGCTCCAGCGTCAGGTGCTTCGTCTCCGGCGCCCATGCGATCGACACGATCATCCCCACCAGCAGCACGCCCGCGAGCGCGAACATCGTCGCGTGAAAGCCGAGCGTCGCGATGCCGGCCGGCAGCAGGAACGTGCCGATCGCCGAACCGAGCCGGCTGCACGCGATCGCGAGCCCCACGCCGCTCGCGCGCACGTCGGTCGGGAAGCACTCGGGCGGGAACACGCCGACGAGATTGCTGAACGCCGACATCGTCAGCGTGAAGATCGCGAACGCGACGATCATCGCGATGGCCGCCGACGACGGCAGCACCGCGAGCGCGACGAGCGATGCGCACGTCACCGCGAACGAGCCGATCAGGAAGCCGCGCCGCGACAGCCGGATCGTCAGCCAGATGCCGATCAGCGCGCCCAGCACGAGGAAGCCGTTCAGCAGCAGGTCCGCGCCGAAGCCTTCGGCGAGGCCGATCGTCTTCAGGATCGTCGGCAGGAACGTGTAGATCGCGAAATACGGAATCACGAGGCACACGAAGAACGCACAGTTGAAAATCGTGCGGCGGATCAGGTCACGCTGGAACAGCCGCGAGAAGCCGCCATGCGCATGCGGCTCGGTCGAACCGTCGAGCATCACGTGCGGCCCGAAGTGCTTCGCGACGATCGCGCACGCTTCCTGCGCGCGGCCTTTGCCGAGCAGCCAGCGAGGCGATTCGGGCGTGCCGATCCGCAGCACCAGCACGATCAGCGCGGGCAGCGCCGCCGACGCGAGCAGCCAGCGCCAGGCGTCGGGCGTGACGTCGCTGTACGCGAGACCGAGCACGTTCGCGGCGACATAGCCGATCGTCCAGATCACGCTGAACGAGCCGAGCAGCGCACCGCGATGCTTGCGCGGCGAGAATTCGGCGAGGATGGCATGGCCGACCGTGAAATCGCCGCCCATCCCGAAGCCGATCAGCACGCGCAGCAAACACAGTTCGAGCGGCGACGTGACGAAGAACTGCGCGAACGCAGCCGCGGTGATGATCACGAAGCTCGTCAGGAAGATCTTCTGCCGGCCCATCCGGTCGGACAGCCAGCCGAACACGAGACTGCCGAAGAAGATGCCGATCAGCGCCGAGCTGCCGATCATCCCCATCCAGAACGCGTCGATCGGCATCTGCTTGCCGAGCGCGGCGAGCGCGTAGCCGATCGTGCCGAGCGTGTAGCCCTCGGTGAAATGCGCGCCGAACGTCAGGCCGGCGATCTTCACGTGAAAGCGGTTGAGCGGCACGTCGTCGAGCGCGACGGGGCGGTGCGGCGCCTCGGCGCCGCGCGACAGCGGCAATGCGCGCGCCGTGCCGGATTGAACGTTGGCTTGAGTCAAGCTGCCTCCTGGATTGTGGGTGTGCGTGCAGCGGCGCGCGGCGGCGGAACGCCGTCGAGAGCGCCGTGCGAGGCGCCGCGCGGCCGGGCGGCGCGCGGCGCGGGTCGACCGCGGGGAGCGGCCGGTGGTCAGCGGCCGAGGCCGGCCATCAGCGTGTACTTGAGTTCCACGTATTCGTCGAGGCCGTACTTCGAGCCTTCGCGGCCGAGCCCCGATTGCTTGACGCCGCCGAACGGCGCGACCTCGGTCGAGATGATCCCGTCGTTGACGCCGACCATTCCGCTCTCCAGCGCACCCGATACGCGCCACGCCCGGCCGAGGTCGCGCGTGTAGAAGTACGCGGACAGCCCGAACGACGTGTCGTTGGCCGCGGCCACGGCTTCCGCCTCGGTCGCGAAGCGGAAGCAGCCGGCGACGGGGCCGAAGGTTTCCTCTTCGGCGATCAGCATGTCGGCCGTCATGCCGGTGAGCACGGTCGGCTCGTAGAACGTGCCGCCGAGCGCGTGACGCTTGCCGCCGGTGAGCGCGTGCGCGCCCTTCGCGGTGGCATCTGCCACGTGCCGCTCGACCTTGCCGAGCGCCGCGTCGTTGATCAACGGCCCCTGGTCGACTTCGCCCGCGAGCGCGTTGCCGACGCGCAGCGTGCGCACGGCGTCGGCGAGCTTGCGCGTGAACGCGTCGTACACGCCGTCCTGCACGAGAAAGCGGTTCACGCACACGCAGGTCTGGCCCGTGTTGCGGAACTTCGATGCGATCGCGCCCTCGACCGCCGCATCGAGATCGGCATCGTCGAACACGATGAACGGCGCATTGCCGCCGAGTTCGAGCGACAGCTTCTTCAGCGTGTCGGCCGACTGCTTCGCGAGCAGCTTGCCGACCCGCGTCGAGCCCGTGAACGACAGCTTGCGCACGACGGACGAACTCGTCAGCGTCTCGCCGATCGCAACCGCATCGCCCGACACGACGTTGAACACGCCGGCCGGCACGCCCGCGCGCTCGGCGAGCACCGCGAGTGCGAACGCCGACAGCGGCGTTTCCTCGGACGGCTTCAGCACCATCGTGCAGCCGGCCGCGAGCGCGGGGCCGGCCTTGCGCGTGATCATCGCGAGCGGGAAATTCCACGGCGTGATCGCCGCGACGACGCCGACCGGCTCGCGCGTGACGACGATCTGCGAATTCGGCTTCGGGCTCGGGATCACGTCGCCGTACATGCGCTTCGCTTCTTCCGCGAACCATTCGAGAAAGCTCGCCGCATACGCGACTTCACCACGCGCTTCCGCGAGCGGCTTGCCTTGCTCGCGCGTCAGCAGCTCGGCGAGCGCGTCGCGGTGTTCGAGCATCAGCTCGCCCCAGCGCTTCACGCGGGCGCCGCGTTCCTTCGCGGTCAGTGCGCGCCACGCGGGAAACGCGTGCGCGGCGGCGTCGATCGCGCGTTGGGTGTCGTCGGCGCCGCCTTTCGCGACCTTCGCGATCGTCTCGCCGGTCGCGGGGTTGAACACCGGATAGGTCGCATCGCTCGCGCCATGCGGTTCATGCCATTCGCCGCCGATGAAATGGCCGGTCCTCAGAAATGCGTTCATTGTGTGTCGTTCCTTCAGTGCCTCGGAGCCTCTCGGTACCGCAGTCCTTCAAACTTTCAGTCCGTCGCGAAGCTGCCCTGCGCCGGACGCGAGGTGCGCGCGATGCGTTTGCCGGCCGTGTAGTCGTTGATCAGGTCGCACGGCGTGTAGTTGCGTTCCAGCTCGTGCAGCTCTTCTTCGGTGAGTTGCGTTTCGAGCGCACCGAGCGCGCTGTCGAACTGCGCGACGGAATCCGCGCCGACCAGCATGCTCGCGATGCCGGGGCGGCCCAGCACCCACGCCTGCGCGATCTGCGCGGGCGGCACGCCGCGGCGCTTCGCGACCTTCGCGACCGATTCCGCGATCGCGAGCGACGATGCGTCGCCGTACATCTGCGCGGTGAAGAAGTCGGTCTGGTTGCGCGTCGATTGCGGCTCGCAGGTGAGCAGGCCGCGCGCGAGCGGGCTGAACACCGATACGCCGACGCCCTGGTCGATGCAGTACGGCACCATCTCGCGCTCTTCCTCGCGATACGCGAGGTTCAGCTGCAGCTGCATGTTGATCGGCTTGTCCCAGCCGTTTCGTTCGCAGGCCTGCATGATCTTCGCGAACTGCCACGTGTACATCGTCGACACGCCGATATAGCGCGCCTTGCCCGCGCGCACGATGTCGTGCAGCGTGCTCATCGTTTCCTCGACGGGCGTGTTCACGTCGAAGAAGTGCAGCATGAAGATGTCGACGTAATCCATCCCGAGGCGCTTCAGCGACCCGTCGATGCCGTCGAGCACGTGCTTGCGCGAATGGCCGCCCGCGTTCGGATAGCTGCCCATGTCGTAGCCGACCTTGGTCGTCACGACCAGCTCCTCGCGGCGCGCGTTGCGCTTCAGGATGCGGCCGACCACTTCCTCGCCGACGCCGGTCGAATAGAAATCCGCGAGATCGATGAAGTTGACGCCGGCGTCGAGTGCGCGGCGCACGATCGGCTCGCTCTGCGCTTCGTCGAAGATCCAGGGCTTCCATTCGGGGGTGCCCATGTTCATCGTGCCGAGACACAGGCGGGACACCTTCAGGCCGGACTGGCCGAGGCGGACGTATTCCATGTTTCCTCCAGGTGCGGCCTTGTATCGGCCGCTTGTCGTCGTCAGTTTTTCTTCGGGGTGTAGAACGGGTTCGACACGTCGCGCGCGGCGGCGAACACCGCGTCGCGATGCGGCAGCCCTTCCATCGCCGCGACGATCGCGTTGCGGCACGCGCGGTAGTTGTTCTCGAACACGGCGTCGAGATCGTCGGTCTGCGGGTTCACCCAGTTCGCGGACACGACGACCCAGTCGTTCTCCGCTTCGGGCGGCAGCGTGCCGTTCTCGAGCGCTTCGGCCACGGCCTTCGCGATGCCGGCCTGCGACGCGCCCCACGTGGCATTGCCGTGGAAGTCGCCGGCGATCTGCGCCTTGTTCACATACAGCGTGAGCGGCTTGGTCGGCACGCCCGGCTGCGCGATCACGACGAACGGCGCATGGCCGGCCGACGGCGTGGCGAGCGCGGTGGCGAACGCCTGGCCCGCCGGGCCGTTGCGCGGGCCGACCAGCACGTTGATGTGCGCGAGGTTGACGCCGGGGCCTTCGAAGCCTTCGCCGATGTAAAGCTGCCTGGGTTGGGATGCGGTCATTGCGGTGTCTCGTCGATGAGGTGGGTGTGAGGCGATTGTGGTGGGCCGTGGCGCGGCCGGTGAATCGATGTTTTCTGATCGGGCCATGAGTTTTCGTCGTCTCCGGGAAAGCCCTGATCCCGGCGCGCGAATGCCCGCCGGGCGGGCCTCGACCGTTGTCGCGACGGCGGCCGGGGCGGGATCGGCGGGTGGGCATTAGCGTACCGGCTCCGGGTTTGTCATACCCGGGCAGGGGTTGGAGGGCCGAGCGCATCTGGACAACAATCGGCGTACTCCGAGCCCTATCTTTCGTCTTCCCTTTTTTTTTCGAAAGCGAGTAATTCCGATGGCTGCCATTCAAAGGCCCGATTGGTCGAAGCTCAGTTCGCTCGATCCGGAGCTGATCCGGGCATTCGTCGCCGTGGTCGAGAGCGGCGGTTTCACCGCGGCGGCCCGGCAACTGCATCGCACGCAATCGACGATCAGCCTGCGCATCCGCACGCTCGAGGAGCGGCTCGACACGCACCTGTTCATGCGCAACAGCCGGCGGCTCGAGCTGTCGCGCGACGGCGAGAATTTCCTGATTCATGCACGCCGGATCATCCAGGTGCAGAACGACGCGATCCTCGCGCTGAAGCAGGCGAGCAGCGACCGCGGCGTCGTGCGCTTCGGGCTGCCCGAGGACTATGCGGAGCTGTGGTTGCCCGACCTGCTGAAGTCGTTCTATGCGACGCGGCCGGGCGCGCGTTTTCATGTGCATTGCCGCACGTCGCTCGAACTGCTCGAACGGCTGCAGGCCGGCGAGCTCGACGTCGCGCTCGTCGTGCGGCATGGGCCGAACGCGAGCGGGCGGCTGCTCGGCCGACACGACGTCGTGTGGGCGGCGCACCGCGATTTCGCGCTGGACCCGCAGGCGTCGGTGCCGCTCGCGCTGTTTCCGGAGACGTGCTGCTACCGGCAGCGCGGGCTGCAGGCGCTCGCGACGGCCGAGCGGCCGTATCACGTCGTCTATACGAGCCAGAGCCCGACCGGCATCAAGATCGCGGTGAACCACGGCGCGGCCGTGACGATGATCGACCGCTGCACGCTGCCCGAGAACTGGCGCGTGCTCGACGAGACGGACGGGCTGCCGCCGCTGCCGGCGGCCGATCTCGAACTGCATCGCTCGCCGGGCATCTGCGACCCGCTGACCGACGATCTGGTGTCGATGATCGAATCGATGGTCGACGAGCGGCGGCGTGCGTCGCTCGACGCGTTCGCCGCGTAACGGAACGACCGCGGGGCCGCACGCCGCGCGGGCGAGGTTGGGGCAAGCTGCGGCGCGAGATCGCCGCGCGTGCGTGACGACCGCACGGACAGCTTCCGGCCGGTATCGTGTTGTGTCCCCGATGGCGTTTTTTGCATCGGCGGCGCGTTTTTTTGCACGACGTTTATGCCGTCTCTTCTAAGCTGGGGAGGTGTCGAACAGCCGAGACGGCTTCCGTCCGCTCCATGACCTTCATTCATCCCGTTCCCGCCTTCGATGTCGCCGGCCGCCAGTTGCGCGCCGGCGCACGCAACAACGTCATTCCGTTCCCGCCGCCGCGCCCGCGCCTGCAGTTGCCCGTCACGCTGACGGCCGACTCCGGCGAACGCGCGCACGCCCTGCTCGCGGCGCTGCTGCATTCCCCGCTCGGCGTCCATGTCGTCAGCGCGCGTGCCGTGCGCGACGTGGTTCCCGTGCACTTCGACATCGCACCGGAAGACCTGGATTTCACGCTGCGCACGCTGATCGCGCAGCAGGCCGATGCGGTGATCGGGCCGGTCGCGCGCCGTTTGCGCGTCGGGCCGAAGGCGCGGTGAAGCGAGGAACGGTTGTTGCTCGTTCCTGAATGGTTTGTCCGATCCGCCGCCCGATCGCCGGTTGCCGGCCGCCGTGCTGCCCGCCCGCAGGCGGCACGGCGGCGAGCGCCATCGCGTGCGCGGCGCCGATCCTGAATATGGAGGGGTCATGGACCTCATGGAAGCAGTGCCTGTCGCGCGGCCGGCGAGCCGTCGCGTACCGACGGCGTCGCTGCCGTCGGGCCAGCAACTCGCGCGTCAGCTCGTGACGACGGTGCGCGTGGCCGAAGTGCTGCTGCATCAGGCGATCGTCGTGCCCGACGGGCATCAGTGGTCGGTCGACACCGAGCGGGTCGACGCGGCCGGCGGGCCGCTCGCGGCGTGGGAAACCTGCGTGACCTGGCGGATCGGCAAGGTGTTCGCCGCGACGGTGAGCCCGGCCGCGCGCGTCAACGATCGCGACCAGGTCGCCGTCGAGATCCGGCTCTGCCTGCCCGAGCAGGACTACGTGGCCGGGCGGCGCGTGAGCACCTTCGGCCGCTGCCACGGCAACCGCTTCGGCGCGACGCTGTCGGTCGCGTCGGGTGCGCAGTGGGGCTGGCAACGCAAGGAGCACGTCGCACCGGAACACGCGCAGCTGCGCGGCGATACGCTCGAGGCGCTCGTCGATGCGGTGGTCGCGAACGTCAACGCGGCGCTGGCCGCGGCGGGATTCGGCGCGACGCGCTGATCACGCGTCGGCGGTTTGCCCGGTCTGCCGCTGCAGGTCTTCCATCAACTGCTCCGCGAGAAAGTCGCACGGCGGCCGCTTCGATTTGGTGCTGCGCGCGAGGATCAGTTCGAGCGGCGGCAGGTCGGGCAGCCCGTGCGAGCGGCCGAGCATCGACAGTTGCGCGGGAATCGCGCAGCGCGCGAGCGGCGCGACCGCGAGGCCGGCCTCGACCATGCTGAGCAGCCCGAGCAGGCTCGGGCTTTCATAGGAGGTGCGGTACGGCACCTTCGCGCGCTCCAGGCTGCGGATCGCGTTCTCGCGCGCAACGCTGCCCGGCATGAACACCGCGATCGGCAGCGGCCGCTCTTCCCACACGCGCGGCCCGTTCGTCATCGCGGCCCACGCCATCGGCTCGTGGCGGATGAAATCGCCGGTCAGCCCCTTGATGCGCGTGCCGCACACGAGATCGACGGTGCCCTCCTTGATCAGCGGCGCGAGCGCGCTGCTCGGCAGCCCCATCACCTGGATCTCGACCTTCGGGTAGGTCGCCGAGAATTTCTTCAGGACCGACGGCAGCAGCGACGACGCGTAGTCGTCCGGCACGCCGATCACGACTTTACCGGTCACTTCCGGCCGTACCACGGCCGCCCAGGCCTCGTCGCGCAGCGCCAGCATTCGTCTGGCGAATCCGAGCAGCACCTCGCCTTCGCGCGTCAGCACGATGCTGCGCGGCTTGCGCACGAACAGCGGCCGGCCGATCGCGTCTTCCAGGCTCTTGATCTGCATGCTCACGGCCGACTGCGAGCGGTTCACGGCCTCGGCGGCGCGGGTCATGTTGCCGGTTTCCGCGACGGCGACGACGGTGGCCAGCACGTCGTGATCGAGCATCTTCATGGGTATCAGGAAAACTGAACGTAACGATCAGCATTATGCGTTTTTATTGTTGCTGTGTGTCTGCCATAGTGCGATCACGCTGACGTTTCATCCGAAAGGGCGCGGCGTTCGGGCCGGTCGATCCGGCGTGCAGCACTGAACAGGAAAGCGTGGTGTATCGATGATGGACCATCCGTTGCGCGCCGCGCTGGCCGCGGAATTGCATGCCCGGCCGTTCCTGCGGCTCGCCGAAGCCGTGTCGCTCACGCATTACGCGATCTACGCGGACGGCCAGCCCGACATCCACGAAACGCTGCTGCACGCACTGTGCCGCGATACCGGCATCGCCGCGCCGCACGAAGGCGCGACGCACTACGCGGTGCAGTCGCCGAGCGGCTGGCATCTGAAGTGGGAACGCCATACCGAATTCTCGACCTTCACGTTCGTCGCGCCGCGCCGCGACACCGGCTATTTCGACGATCTCGCGATCGAAGGCATTCCGGCTGCGTGGTTCGCGCGGCTCGCCGGCATCCGCTTCGTCGCGGTGCGCATGGAGCTGCTGAAGGGCGACGCGGCGCGGCTCGTCTGCGGCGACCTGCGCCGCTGGATCGACGGCCCCGCGCTCGTCGGCAGCAACGTGCTCGGCGGCGGCAAGGTGTTCTGCGACTGGCACGTGCGCGACGACGGCTTCATGCGCTTTCTCGTGGTCGACGAGGATTTTCGCGAGGAGCAGGGCGGCCGCCTGCTGCAGCGCCTGCATGAAATCGAAACGTACCGGATGATGGCGCTGCTGGCGCTGCCCGTCGCGCGCCGGATGAGCCGCGAGCTGGACGAGATCCACGCGGCGCTGCACGCATTGATGCAGCGGATGGACGCGAGCGGCGCGGACGGCGACGATTCGGCGCTGCTCGTCAAGCTCACGCATCTCGCGGTGCGGGTCGAATCGCTGTCGGGATCGGGCGCACGTTTCAGCGCGTCGCGTGCGTACGAAAAGCTCGTGCTGGCACGCATCCACGAGCTGCGCGAGGAGCGCATCGAAGGGATGCCGACGATCGCCGAATTCATGGAACGCCGCTTCGCGCCGGCGATGGAAACCTGCCGCAGCGTATGGGCGCGCCACGAGCAGATCGCCGCGCGGATCGCGCGGGCGGTCGACCTGCTGCGCACGCGCGTGAATCTTGCTCAGGAAAAGGACGTGACGCGCCTGCTGGCGGGCATGGAGCGCACCGCGCGCAATCAGCTTCACTTGCAGCACGCGGTCGAAGGGCTGTCGGTGGCGGCCATTTCGTACTACGTGCTGTCGCTCGCGACGGCGGCGTTCAAGGCGCTGCACGTGATGAACCTGCCGGTCGATCCCGAGCTCGCGGAAGGCCTGCTGATCGCGCCGGTCGTGTTCGCGGTGATCCACATTACGCGGCGCACGCGCGCGCAGCTGGCGCGATCGGAGGCGGCGCACGACGGCACGCCGGTGCAGGCGGCGGCATTGAAGCAAGTTGGTTAGAACTTCGAAAACATAAACAGGTAAAACAGGTAAAGGAGTGGAGATGACTTTTTCGCAGAAGCAGCCGGGCTTTTACAGCGGTTTCGATGCCGCGTTCGACGAACCGGCACCGGATGAGCCAGGCGCGCCGGAAGCGCCGCGCGTGACGTCGTATCAGGCGGTGCTGCAGGAGCCGATGACGTCGCTCGTCGGGAATACGAACGACCGGCCGGACGTCGCGGCGGTGGCGATCCTCGGGTACAACTGACGCGGTTGCTTGCCCCGCTCCGGGGCAACGCCGGCCTTCATTGCCCGGCCGCCCCGGGGCGTGCCGGGCGGGGTTCGCCTGCCTTTTTCCCTTTCCCCGCCCCCTGCGCCAACGCCAGTTCGACGAACGCGCGCGCAGCGGCGCTCCGGTACGCCCCCTTGCGCTGCAGCAGCACGGCCGTGCGCCGCAGGACGGCCGGATCGAGCGCGACGGCAACGAGATCGTCGTGCCCGGTCGCGATCGTCGCGGGCAGCAGCGTCGCGAGGTTCGTGCGGCGCACGATCTCGATCACCGCCCCCAGCGAATTCGCTTCCATCAAGACGCGCGGCCGCACGTCATGCTCGCGGAAATAGCGGTCGATCTGCATGCGTGTCGCGAACTCGGCCGTGAGCAGCACGAGCGGCGCGTCGTGCAGCGCGCGCAGGCCGGCCTTGCGCTTGCCGGCGAGCGCATGCTGGCGGCGCACGACGAGCGCGAGCGTTTCGACCAGTAACGTTTCCGCCTCGATATCCGCCGTCTGCACTTCCTCGAACGCGATGCCGACATCGAGCTCGTCGTCGACGAGCAGCGCCTCGATGCGTTCCTGCGACATCTCGCGCACCGATAGCGACACATCCGGATAGCGGCCGTGAAACGCCTCGACGAGCGGCCCGACGAGATAGCTCGTGAAAGTGGGCGTGACCGCGATCCGCAGCGAGCCGCGGCTCAGATCCTGCACGTCGTGAATCGCGCGCCGGCCTTCCGCGAGATCGTGCAGCGCCTGCCGCGCATAGCGGAAATACACGTCGCCGGCGTCGGTCAGCCGCGTCACGCGCCCGCTGCGGTCGAACAGTTGCGCGCCGAGCGTCTCCTCGAGCTGGCGGATCTGCTGGGACAGCGCGGGCTGCGACACATGCAGCGCGGCGGCCGCGCGCGTGAAGCTGCGGTGCTCGGCGACGGCGAGGAAGTAGTGGATATGGCGCAGCAGCATGGCGATTCCTATAAGTCCTGCTTATCCACAGGATCATAAATCAGTCTTTTACCTTATTGGAAGTCCGGCGTAACCTGCCCTTCATCGATTCCACCTGCACCGGAGAACACACGATGAAGGACATCATCGAAGGCTTCCTGAAGTTCCAGCGCGACGCCTATCCGGAACGCGCCGCGCTGTTCCGCGATCTCGCGCGCAGCCAGAACCCGCGCGCGCTGTTCATCTCGTGCTCGGACAGCCGGCTCGTGCCCGAACTCGTCACGCAGCGCGAACCCGGCGACCTGTTCGTGATCCGCAATGCCGGCAACATCGTGCCGTCGTACGGCCCCGAGCCGGGCGGCGTATCGGCGTCGGTCGAATACGCGGTGGCCGCGCTGCGCGTGACCGACGTCGTGATCTGCGGCCATTCCGATTGCGGCGCGATGACCGCGATCGCCACCTGCCAGTGCATGGACCACATGCCGGCCGTCGGCCACTGGCTGCGCTACGCCGATTCGGCGCGCGTCGTGAACGAGGCGCGCCCGCATCGCAGCGAACGCGAGCGGATCGACTCGATGGTGCGCGAGAACGTCGTCGCGCAACTCGCGAACCTGAAGACGCACCCTGCCGTGCGGCTTGCGCTCGAAGAAGGGCGGCTCGCGTTGCACGGCTGGGTCTACGACATCGAATCGGGCTGCATCGACGCCTACGACGGCGCGACCGGCCGGTTCGTCTCCCTGGCGGACCACCCCGAGGTCCGCGCCACGCCCGCGACGCTCCCCGTCGCGGCCTGAATCGCTCCTACCCAACCACGAGGAATTGCCATGATCCAGTCCCAACTCAGCCAGACTGCCCGCCACGCGCTCGCGGAGACCATCGTGCTCGCGAAGGCGCGCAAGAACCTGTCGTTCGCACAGCTCACCGAAGGCACGGGCCTGAGCGAAGCGTTCGTGACCGCCGCGCTGCTTGGCCAGCACGCGCTGCCGGCGGAAGCGGCGCGCAACGTCGCCGACAAGCTCGGCCTCGACGACGACGCGGTGCTGCTGCTGCAGACGATCCCGCTGCGCGGCAGCATCGACGATCGCGTGCCGACCGACCCGACCATTTACCGCTTCTACGAAATGCTGCAGGTGTACGGCACGACGCTGAAGGCGCTCGTTCACGAGAAGTTCGGCGACGGCATCATCAGCGCGATCAATTTCCGGCTCGACGTGAAGAAGGTCGACGATCCCGAAGGCGGTTCGCGCGCGGTGATCACGCTCGACGGCAAGTACCTGCCGACCAAGCCGTTCTGACGCCGATGCGGCGCCGCGGCAGCGGTGCCGCGCAGCTTCCCGCCCGACGCGCACCGGCCGCCGGCCGGCGCACGGTCCCGCCGTTGCGCTTCAACGAGGACGCAGCCATGGATCTGGTGAAACGCATGATCGATCTTGCGAGGAAAAACGCGGAAGCGGGCGGCCGCCCGTTCGCGACGGTGATCGTCCGTGGCGGCGAGATCGTCGCGGAAAGCCCGAACCTCGCCGCGCAGACCAGCGACCCGGCCGCGCACGCCGGGATCCTCGCGGTGCGCGATGCGCGGCGAAGGCGACGGGCGCGCCACCACGGCATGCCCGCCGACGCGCTATAGTCGAGCGATGCCCGCCCCGGGTGTTGCATGCCCGGCAGTCTCTCGCTTCGACCGAACCCGCTCCATGACAACGCAACCCGACGTTTCCATCCGGCTCACCGACACCGGGCAGCCGGGCGCACACGACTTCATCAGCCGCAAGCTCGGCGAATTCAATCACGCGATGACGGGGCGCGCCGACGCGGCCACGCTCGACGTGTACGTGACCGATCCCGCGACCGGCGAGATCCTCGGCGGCCTCACGGGGCGCACGTCGCTCGGCCTTTTCTTCATCGATCTGTTCTACCTGCCCGAATCGCTGCGCGGCGGCGGCTTCGGCAGCCGGCTGCTGCGCGAGGCCGAAGCGGAAGCGAAACGACGCGGCTGCGCGCGTGCGGTGCTCTACACGATCTCGTTCCAGGCGCCGGATTTCTACCGGAAACACGGCTACGAAGCGTTCGGCGAGGTGCCGTGCGAGCCGGAAGGCACGTCGCGGGTGTTCATGGTGAAGGTGCTGTGAACCGGTTCGGCCGGCGGGCGTCGCGTGATCGTCATGGTCACGTTCGGCGCATGTTGCAGATTGCCGATCAGGTATCGATGCCGCGTGGTGTTCAGGGTGCGGATCCTTGGGTCAGCACGATTACGCGGCTTGAACGCCGTCATCCCAGCGCCGCCCCGTGCGAACCGGCACGGGGCGCATGCCGCGCGGGTCAGCAATGCTCCAGTGCGTACGACAGGTCGGCGATCAGGTCGTCCGGATGTTCGAGCCCGACCGACACGCGAATCAACCCTTCCGACACGCCCGCCGCAGCACGCGCATCGGCCGGTACGCCCGAATGCGTCGTGGACGCCGGATGGCAGATCAGCGATTCCGTGCCGCCGAGACTGACCGCCGACTTGAACAGCGTCAGGTGGTTGATGAACCGGAACGCCTGCTCGCGGCCGCCGTCGAGGAGGAACGCGAACGTCGAACCGGGCCCGGTGCACTGGCGCCGATAGACGGCCTGGTAGGCCGGATCGTCGATGAGCTCGGGATGCAGCACGCGCACCGGCCGATGCGGATTGTCGGCGAGCCAGCGAGCGACGGCGCTGCCGCTGCGGGCGGCCTGCTGCATGCGCAGCACGAGCGTTTCCATCGAGCGGGTGATCATCCACGACGAATGCGGATCGAGCTGCGAGCCGAGCGTGCTGCGGATCGAGCGGATCTTCGTGATCAGCTCGCGGGTGCCCGTGACGCCGCCGGCGACGAGGTCGCTATGCCCGCCGATGTATTTCGTCAGCGAGTACACGCTCAGGTCGATACCTTGCCGCGACGGCTTCTGATACAACGGCCCGAGCAGCGTGTTGTCGCAGACCGACAGCGGGCGATAGCCGTGGCGCGCTTCGAATGCGTCGATCTCGCTGCGCAGCCCTTCGAGGTCGAACAGCGCATTGGTCGGGTTGGCGGGCGTCTCGATGTAGCACATCCGCACCTTGCCCTTTTGCGCGGCCGCTTCGAGCGCGGCGCGGATTGCGCGGGTGGACAGCCCGTCGGCAATCGCTTCGGAGCGAATGCCCCACTCGGGCAGGAACTTCGAGATCAGCGTCTCGGTGCCGCCATACAGCGGTACGGACTGGACGACGCAGTCGCCCGGCCGCAGGAACGTCAGCAGGATCGCGGCGATGGCCGACATGCCGCTCGACGTCACGACGGCGGCTTCGGAATCGTCGAGCAGCGCGAGGCGATCCTCGACGATCTCCAGGTTCGGGTGATTGAAACGGCTGTAGACGAGGCCCGCGCCTTCGCCTTCGGGCGAAGGCTTGCGCCCGGCCACGACGTCGAAGAATTCGGCGCCGTCCTCGGCCGTGCGGAACGCGAACGTCGACGTGAGGAACACGGGCGGCTTCACCGATCCTTCCGACAGGAACGGATCGTAGCCGTACGACATCATCTGGGTTTCGGGATGAAGTTCCCGGTCTGCAATCTTGCGCTTGTGATAGTTGCGATAGGCCATGCAGTGCTCCGTGCAGGGGTAGTGAGGAACGGCCGTTGCAGCGGTGGCGTGACGTGCTCGGCGCCGGGTAGGCGCCGGTCGTCGCGACCGCGTGTGGCGATACTACCCCGAAGGCGCTGCTTCGTGACGCACCCCTGACAGTGTCGTCAGGGTGTCGCCTGTTCGATGATCATGTCGTACAACGCACGGGCGGCCGGCGACAGTTGCGCGCTCCTGCGCGTGACGAGCACGAGCGTGCGCGACACCGCCGGCTCGACGAGTTCGATCGTGCGGATCATCGGATACGCGTTCTTCTGGATCGCGAGCTTCGGTACCACGGCTGCCCCGAGCCCTTCGGCAACGAGCCCGAGCGCCGTCGAGCTGCGCTGCACTTCGTAGAACGAATGCAGCGACACGCCGCTCGTCTTCAGCGCGCCGTCGAGCAGCCCGCGATTGCCGCTCACTTCGCCGGCGAAGATCAGCGGATGCGGCTGCAGTGCCGCCCAGCGAATGCGCCGCCGCCTGGCGAGCGGATGATCGTCGCGGCACACCAGCACGTACGGATCGCTCGTCAGCGGCACGTTGACCAGTTCGGGATGCTGGTCGCCGGCGATGCCGATGCCGAACTCGGCCTCGCGATGCAGCACGGCCTGCAGCACCGACGCCGACGCGTGATCGAGGATCTTCACGCGATCGTGCGGCCGGTGCGCGGAGAAGGCGCGCAGGATGCGGGGCAGGTACTGCACGCCGACCGTCGGCACGCACGCGATCGTGACGTCGCCGCGCTGGCTCAGGCCGGTTTCGCGAATTTCGGTGAGCGCGTCGGACAGTTCGTTCAGCAGCCGGCGCGCCTGCGGCAGGAAGCGCCGGCCGATTTCGGTGAGCGTGGTGCGGCGCGTGGTGCGCTCGACGAGCGCGACGCCGAGAAAGGTTTCGAGCTTGCGCAGCCGCTGCGTGATGGCGGTCTGCGTCACATGCAGCGTTTCGGCTGCTTGGCGGAAGCTGCCGCCGTCGGCGATCGCGACGAAGGCCTGGACACCGAGCGTATCGATTTTCATCAGAAATTTGAATCAATCACGATATTAAATTCATTTTACTGAACTTCGTGACGATCGCAGAATGCGGTGCATCGACGGCCGCCGGCATCCCGCGCACGGAGAAGGCCAGGCCGATTACGCCGACCAGGAGGAACGACATGACGACCCCACTCGATCGATACGCCGCCCAGTACGTGCAATTCGAGGACGAACGCACGCGGCCGATCCGCGATCTGCTCGCTGCCGTGCCGAATACGCCGATCCATACCGCGATCGACATCGGCTGCGGGCCCGGCAATTCGACGGAGGCGCTGATGGCGCGTGCGCCGCACGCAACGGTTCACGGGATCGATGCATCGGCGGACATGATCGACGCCGCGCGCAAGCGCCTGCCGGGCCTGCGTTTCGATGTCGTGGACATTTCCACCTGGGACGATCCGGGCGGCTATGACCTGATTCTCGCGAATGCGGTGCTGCAATGGGTGCCTGCGCACGACACGCTGTTTCCGGCACTCGTCGGCCGGCTCGCGCCGGGCGGTCATCTTGCGGTACAGATGCCGGACAACCTCGACGAACCCGCGCACCGGCTGATGCGCGAGGTCGCCGCGGCCGGGCCGTGGGCGGACAAGCTGAAGGGCGCGGCGCGCACCGAGCGGTTCGACGCGCGCCACTACCACGCGCTGCTGTCGCCGCTGTGCTCGCGTGTGGACGTATGGCGCACGACTTATTACCACCCGCTGCGCGGCGGCGCCGACGCGGTCGTGGAGTGGTTCAAGGGCAGTGCGCTACGGCCATTCCTCGCGGCGCTCGACGATGGCGAGCGCACGGCGTTTCTCTCGCGGTATCGCGACGCGATCGCGGGGCCGGACGGCTATCCGGCACTCGCCGACGGCACCGTGCTGCTGCCGTTCCCGCGCCTGTTCATCGTCGCGACGCGGGCGTAGCGCGGCAATGACGGGCGGGCGGCAGTGCGTCAGCTTGCCGGCCGCCGGCCGTCGCGCGAAAGCGAGCCGTCTTGCCGGACGCCTCGTTCGCCCAGCCGCCGGATCGAAGCCGGAGTGCTTGCGCCGCGCCGGCGGCCGGGCTGTGGATCCTCGAAATCCGGATCGCGCACCCGGCGCGGCCGTTCGGCGCGTTCCACGACGACCTGCTCGTATCGCGCGTACCGCGCGGCTGGAAAAGCATTCGGGCGCAACGTGGTGCGTCGCGCCCGAATGCGTGTCGGCCCCATGCAGGCGGCCGGCACGGTCCGGCCATTCCGTCAGATGGTGATCGTGACGGGGCCCGCGAGCGGCGTGTAGCCGTCGTCGAACAGGTACCACGCATCGTACTGCCCCGACGCCAGCGAGCGATTGGCCGTGGACGAGAACAGCAGCGAGCCGGTGCTCTTCGGCAAGTACGCCCACGACTTGTAGCTGCCCTTGGTCGGCTGCGCGCCATGCGCAAAGATGCCCACCCAGTTTTTCGGGCTGTGGCTCCAGGGCGGTGCGACGTAGTCGAACCGCAGCGTGCCGAACGTCGAGCCCTGTGACGCGAGCGACGCGACGAACTTCTTGCCGGTATTGCCGATCGCCGAATCCGTGAGCAGCGCGCCGGATTGCGTCTGCACGCAGCCCGCCACCCGGCGCAGGAAGTTCGGGTCGTTCGCGTCGCGAATGCTTGCGTCGTACCAGCCACCGTCGCCATACCACGTCACGGCTTGCGTCGCGCCGGCGGCGACGGTGACCGACTGCCGCGCGTTCATGCCATAGGCGTTGTCGGTGAGCTGGAACGTCGTCGCGCTGGCCCCGGCCGAGTTGTCGAGCGTGATCTGCACGTTGCCGTTCGCCACGTCGTAGCACAGGCTGATTTCGGCGGTCGATCCGGTGTTGCCGGACGAGCCGATGCTGCCGCGGAACGTCTGCAGGAAGCCGTTCGGCCCGTAGATCGAATAGTCGTAGCTGCCGCCGCTAGTCAGTGCGAGCGAATCCGACAGGTTCGCGCACTGGCCCGCGCCGGCCGCGATCGTGTAGTGCCGGGGGATCGTGCTCGTGCCGTCGACCCACGCCTGGAGGTGTACGCCGGCGGCGCCGGTGTTGGTCATCGTCAGCGCCAGCGCGTTGCCGGCGCGGTTGACCTTGCCTTGCACGAAGAACTCGTAGGGCAGGCGGCAGGCGGTGCTGCGGCCGGCGGCCTGCGCCGGCACCGCGGTGGTGGTCGGATAGGGGATCAGCACGGTCGAACCGTTCGGGTTCATGTTGCTGACCGGCGGCTGGATGGCGGGAACCGTCTGGTCCGCGTTCGAGAAATCGAAGGCCGACGTCAGGTCGCCGCACACCGTGCGCCGCCACGGCGTGATGTTGGTTTCCTGCAGCCCGAAGCGCGCTTCCAGGAAGCGGATCACCGATGTGTGATCGAAGACCTGCGAATTGACCTTGCCGCCCTTCGACCACGGCGAAATGATGAACATCGGCACGCGCGGGCCGAGCCCGATCGGTACATCGCCGCTTGCCGAGCCGTCCGATGCCGCGCCGCTGCTGGCGACGAATTCGGCGGCCGTCGAGACTGTCGACTGACCGGTGCCGGCAGCGGCGCTGGCCGGGACGGCCGGCGGCATGTGATCGAACAGGCCGTCGTTCTCGTCATACATGACGAGCAGCACCGTGCTGGCCCACACCGCCGGATTCGACGTCAGCGCATTGAGGACGTTGCTCACGTACCATTCGCCGCCGCTCGCGGCCCACGACGGATGTTCGCAGTATGCGTACGGCGCGGCGATCCACGACACCTGCGGCAGCGTGCCGTTGGCGACGTCGGCCCGCAGCTGGCTGAAGAGGTTCGTGTCGTATTCCTTGCCGCCGCCTGACGGATCGATCTGCGTGCCGTTGAGCGCCGGCGCGAGCGGATCGCTGGCACCGAGGTTCTGGTATTGCTTGAAGTTGAGGATGACGTTGTCGCCGTAGTTGCCGTTCCACCAGAGATCGCTTTTGGAGCCGTTGTATTCGCCGTAGCCATGGTCGGCGTCCAGGCCGTTGCCCTTGTCCTGGTAGAACTTCCACGTGACGCCGGCCGTGTTCAGGCGCTCCGGCATCGTGGTCCAGCCGGTGCCCGTCATCGTGTTGGTCGTGTACGGCGCATAGCCGGGGACGTTGCCGCAGCAGCCGGTCCACAGATACAGGCGGTTCGGGTCCGTCGGGCCGAGCATCGAGCAGTGGTAGGCGTCGCACACCGTGAACGCGCTCGCCAGCGCGTAGTAGAACGGAATGTCGTTCTGCGTGAAGTAGTACATCGTGCCGCTGGTCTTCGCGTCCGCCCAGTTGTCGTAGCAGCCGTTGTTCCAGGCACTGTGCGTGCCGCTCCAGCTGTGGTCGAGGTCGCCGTAGTAGGTGTCGCCGTTCGCCGTTCCGGAGGGCGGGGACGGGTTGAACGGGAACACGTAGGACGTCAGCCAGGGCTGGCGCCACACCGGATACCCGCTCGAAATCACGACCGGCCGCGGATCGCCGAAGCCGCGTACGCCGCCCAGCGTGCCGAGGTAGTGGTCGAACGAGCGGTTTTCCTGCATCAGGATCACGACGTGCTTCACGTCCTGGATCGTGCCGGTCACGGTGGCTGCCGGAATGGCCTGCGCGCGCGCGATGCTTTCGGGCAGCATGCCCGTGATCGCGGTGGCGCCGGCGAGCTTCAACGCATCGGCGAGGAATTGACGTCGTGTCGTGGGTTTGTTTTGCATGATCGCTCTCTGTCGTGGATGGCTGGCGTGAGGGCCGGCGTCGGTCAGTGGCACGCGCTCGCGCAGTGCAGGACAGGCGTGGACGCCGAGCCCGGTGCGGCCGCGCGCGCGGCCGCGACGCTGGCTGGCGTGCCCGAGTCGCCATCGCCGCAAGCGGCCAGCGTGCACAGGAGTGCGATCATGAAAACGCCGCGCCAGTGCGGAAAGCGGCTTTCCGGCCGGCTCGGCTTGACGACAGGCTTTCGATCCAGTTCGAGTCGGATTCCTGAATGATCGAGACTGTTGCTGCGTGCTCCGTATTTCATTACCCCTCCAGACATGAAAAATGGACAGCAGAGAATATCGCCCGAATCAGAACAACTTCATGACAGGCCACCCGCGCGTGCCTGCCACTTGCGACAGCCTCGAGTCGGGATTGGTTGCGACCGGATGCGTGACGTAATCCAGAAGCGGCACGTCGTTGATCGAATCGCTGTAGAAGTACGTGCGTTCGAAATCGGCCGGCGCGTAGCCGAGTGACGCCAGCCATGCGGTCGTGCGCACGATCTTCCCTTCGCGGAAGCTCGGCACGCCTGTACTGCGCCCGGTAAACGCGCCGTCCGGCGTGCCGTCGTCGGTATCGAGCTCGATGCCGAGCAGGTGTTCTATACCGAATTCCGCCGCGATCGGCCGCGTGACGAAGACGTTGGTCGCCGTCACGATGCAGCAGAGATCGCCGTCCTCGCGATGGCGGTCGACCAGCTCGCGCGCCTGCGGCGTGATCGCCGGGCGGATCACTTCGTCCATGAAGCGCGCATGCCAGCGTTCGAGCACCTTGCGCGGATAGCGGGTGAGCGGCGCGAGCGTCACGGCGAGGTACGCGTCCATGTCGAGCGTGCCGGCCGCATAGTGACCGTAGTGCTCGTCGATCAGCGCCACGTGCGCGTCGTCTTCCCGCCAGCCGACCCGCGTGATGAAGCGGCTCCAGGCCTGGTCGCTGTCGAGCGGCAGCAGCGTGTGGTCGAGGTCGAACAGCGCGAGATTCTTGTACATGGGTGGTTCCTTGTCTGGCGTGTTCATGCGCCGATGAGCTTCTCGATCGCGTCCTTCGCGTTCTTGCCGTCGATGGTCGTGACGCCGTCGAGCCACTTCGACAGCACGCCGGGGTTCTTCTTCGCCCACTCCTTCGCGACGGCGACCGGATCGGCGTGATTCATGATCGGCACCATCAGCTGGTTCTCTTCGTCGGTCGTGAACGTCAGGTTGGTCAGCAGCCGGCCGACGTTCGGGCAGCGTTCGAGATAGCCGGGCGTGACGAGCGTATAAACCTTCGCCGAGCCGTAGTTCGGGCCGAACACGCCGTCGCCGCCGTCGAGATAGGCGATCTTGAAGTTGATGTTCATCGGGTGCGGCTCCCACGCGAGGAACACGATCATCCGGTGCTCCTGCACCGCGCGCGTGACCTGCACGAGCATCCCGGCCTCGCTCGATTCGACCAGCTTGAAGCCGCCGAGCCCGAACTCGTTCTTGTCGATCATCCGCTGGATCAGCGCGTTGCCGTTGTTGCCGGCGCCGATCCCGTAGATCTTGCCGTCGAGCTGGTCGCGGAACTTCGCGATATCGGCAAAGCGCTTGAGGCCCTTGTCCGACGCGTATTGCGGCACGGCCAGCGTGTAGCGCGCGCCGACCAGGTTGGGCTGCGGCAACTGGTGGACGGCGCCGGCATCGACGAACGGCTTCACCGTCGGTGTCATGCTCGGATCCCAGTAGCCGAGAAACGCGTCGATTTGCGCCTTCTTCACGCCGGCCAGCACGATCGGCGGCGACGCGATCGTCTTGGTCGCCTCGTAGCCGAGCCCGTCGAGCAGCATCATCGCGACGCCGGTGGTGGCCGCGATGTCGCTCCAGCCGACATCGCCGAGCGTCACCTTTTTGCAGGTGTCGCCTTCCGACGCGTGAACGGGGGCCGTGGCCAGCGCCGCCAGCAGTGTTGCAGCCAGCATCCATGCCTTCTTCATCATGTTGGTCTCCTAAGCAAGTGTTCCGGATCGTGTTGCCTGAATGGTCTGACGATTGATCGTGCTGATCGGATGAAACAAACGAATTTGGGTCTGGCTTTGTCGTTTTTCGTACCGTATATTAGAACGCACAAAATCGCAAGATCGCACAAAAATACAACTTGCCGGTTGCCGGCCCGGCGACGGGCGGGTGACGGCAGGAAGCATCGGGCGACGGCCCAGGCGGGCCGTGCTTCATCAGGTAGACCACGCAAAGCAAGGAGATCTCGCATGATCAGTCAGATGGAAATCGTATCCCGCCTGTTGCTGGCGGCATTGCTCGGCAGCATCGTCGGCATCGAGCGCGAGCGCCTGTCATGGGCGGCCGGATTGCGCACGCACATGCTCGTGGCCGTGGGCGCCGCGCTCGTGATGGTCGTGTCGGCGTTCGGTTTCGCGGATATCCAGAACGCGAAAAATGTGTCGCTGGACCCGTCGCGGGTCGCCGCGCAGGTGGTGTCGGGCATCGGCTTTCTCGGCGCCGGTTCGATCATGCTGCGCGGCGAGATCATTCGCGGCCTGACGACCGCGGCGAGCCTGTGGGTCGTGGCGGCGGTCGGGCTGGCCGTGGGCGGCGGCATGTACGTGGCCGCGATCGCCGCGACGGTGATCGTGCTCGCGATCCTGGCCGGCCTGAAGCCGATCGAGAAGCGCTTCTTCGCCGTGCGGCAGCGTTGGGGCGTCCGTATCCTCGCGAGCCGCGGCGCGGTGAAGCTGACGTCGCTGCAGGCGATGCCCGGCATCGACCAGGCGCGCATCGTCCAGTTCATCATCGAACAGGACGATGCCGCGCCGGACGACGACCGCATCCACGTGGTGTTTTCAAAGATGACGAGCAGCGAGTTCCAGGCAGTCCGTCAATCCCTGCAGACCCTCGTGGGCATCAAAAAGATGGAGGAGAGCGCAGCCTAGTTCGCCGTTCGAATAACATTGACGTTCATTCCGAGGACATTCCATGTGGCAAGAAGAGCGATACCAGAGGATCCGGCTTCTGTTATCGAAGATGCAGCGCGTTTCCACCGACCGGATCATGGCTGAACTGAACGTGTCGCGGGAAACCGTGCGGCGCGATCTCGTCGATCTCGAGGCGCTCGGTGAACTGAAGCGCGTACATGGCGGTGCGGTGCAGGTAGGCGACGAAGCGCCGATCGCCGAACGCGCGCAGACGCACGTGAAAGCGAAGCTGGCGATCGCCCGCGCGGCGGCCCGGCTGGTCACGGGCTCGCAGACGTTGTTCATCGACGCAGGCACGACCACGACGCTGCTGGCCGAGGAGCTGGCGAAGCTGTCGGGCCTCACGATCATCACGAACTCGATCGACGTCGCACTGAAGATGCGCTCGAGCGACCCGACGCAGGCGAACAACGAAACGATCCTGCTCGGCGGGATGATCGGCAGCCGCGCGGCCGCGACCGTCGGCGACGGCACGGTTGCCGAGATCTTCCGCTACCGCGCCGACCTCGCGCTGCTGTCGCCGGTGGGCGTCGATGCCGTCCGCGGCGCGACCAACTATGACCGGATGGAAACCGAAGTGGCGCGCGCGATGGTCAGCAACGCGGCGGACGTCGCGATCCTGGCGGATTTCAGCAAGCTCGGCACGAACAGCCGGATCGGCTTCTGCGAGCCGGCGCGGATCGGCGCGCTGGTGACGGACTCGAAGGCGGAATCGGTCGACAGCTTCAAGAGCATCAGGAAGGCCATCAAGAACATCGTGCTGGCGTAGCGCCGGGCGGTGTGGGGCGCGATCGGCCGCCGTCATGCCGCCCATGCGGCGCGCATGCGGCGCGCATGCGCACGACGGCTACGCGGTCACGTTTTCCTGGCATGAACTGTTCAACACGCCCGTTGGCGAACACGCGATCGTCGTGTTCGAGTGCGGCGGCGCGCCGCTGTCGATCGACGACGGCGCGCCGCGGCTGTTCCCGGGCGCCGACCTCCTGCCGGCGCCGCGCCACGTGAAGCGGCTGGCCGGCATCGTCGCGCGCGTGCTCGAGGTCTGATCCGGCGCGGGCTGCACCGGCCATCGTGTATGCTTGCCCGCATCGTTCAAAGGGCAGGACAACATGAAGAAACCGGCACACCCCAAGCCTGAGGTGCGGTTCAGGATGCGTATCCAGCAAGCCGATACGATCGCGCTCGGGCCGGGCAAGGTTGCGCTGCTCGAAGCCGTGCGCGAGCACGGTTCGATTTCGGCGGCGGCGCGCAGCCTGAAGATGTCGTATCGGCGTGCGTGGTTGCTGATGGACGAGTTGAACCGCTCGCTGAAATCGCCGGCGACGGTGTCCGAACATGGCGGGCAGAGCGGCGGCGGCAGCGTGCTCACGCCGGTCGGCGAGGAGATCATCCGGCTCTATCGCGGGATCGAGGCGCGTGCTTACGCGGCTTGCGCGGCCGACATCGCCGCGCTCACGAAAATGGTCAGGCGCTGAAGCGTGCGCTGGCCTGCGGCCCGTTCACGCTGACGACGGGCTTTCATTGGCACCCTGAAGCGCCGCGCGCACCGCATGCGGCGAAGCGAACCACGCCCTAGCCATGCCGCAGGCAAATGCGCGGCGTGCCGCCCATGCCACCCCTGGCGGCCTCCGGCGGCGTGACGTCGCGCGCCTGCGCATCGAGCCGCCCGATCAGCTCGACGAAACTGGCGACGCTCGCCGTCCGCAGCGGGTAGTACGCGATGTGGTGGCGTTCGCAGATGCGCTTGAGCTGGTTTGCCGAATCGTGGTCGATACAGTCGACCGGGAACACGACCATGTGCGCGCCCGGCAGCGCCGCCGCCAGCAGGCCCTTGCGATCCTCGATGCCGCCGTCGTGCAGCGTCACCTCGCCGCCCGCCGTTTCGACGATCCGCTTGATCGCGCGGTTCGAGCCCGGCCGCCCGCCGACGTACACGAGACGCATGCCCTGCAGAATCGACAGCGGATTGGCCGCGCGCTCGGCCGGCTCGTCCGCCGACGCCTGCACCGCCTGTTCGATCGCGCTCGCTTCGGCACGCAGCGTCTTCACCATCGCCATCAGGTCGTCGAGCCGCGCGCGCATCGCGCGGGCGCTCGCCTGTTCCGCGGCGATCCGCTGCTCGGCCGCCTCGCGGCGGCTCGTATGCAGCGCGAGCCGTTCGTCGCGCGCGGCCAGTGCGTCGCGCAGCGCATGCACTTCGTCACGCAATATGCTTTCCGCCGCCGCCGGCGGCTGCGCGTTCTGGCGTGCGGCGAGGGCATCCCGTTCCTGTCGCGCTGCGTCGCGCTGCGCGCTCATTTCGTGCAGGCGCGCCTGCTGCCGTTCGATCTTCGCGTGCAGCGCCGCATTCTCTTCCTCCAGCGCGACCAGCCGCCGGATATCGGCGCGATTGGCCGCGCCGACCAGGTGCGACAGCATGTGCAGGTCGCCGAACGCGGCCTGGCGTACGGCCATCGTCGTGCGCGGATGCGTCATCAGCGCCCAGTACGCGGGCGCAATGTCGCCGCTCTGCAGCGCATCCTTCCAGCGCGCGAGGAGTTCGTCCGCGTCCTGCGCGTTGTCGAACGCGTGGATCGCGCCGGCGTAGCGCGCGTCGAGCGCCTTGTGCAAGGCCTTGGCGCCCGCCGTGCCGTCGATCGCGAGCGCGACGGCCGCGTGATGGATCTCGAGGTCGGTCGCGTGCTGGCGGTCGAGGTCGGTGAACTTCGGCACGAGCCTGCGCAGTTCGTGCGTGGTCAGGCAGGTGCCGATGATCGAGCAGTGCAGGTTCGCATCCAGCTCGGACAAGCGCGTGCGGCGCTTCAGCTCGGTCAGTTGCGCGCGCGACGGCGCGCAGCATGGATCGACCCGCACGCCGGTTGCCACGGGCAGGGTGCCGCCGGGCGACGAGAGATCCGCCGTGCGGGCAAGGCGAAAGGGCGGAGCGTGCATGTTGACCTCTGTCCGGCGTGGTCGGGCCGGGGACGGATGCGCGAAAGATTCGCGAAATATACCATGGAATATAACGCGCGAAATTCCGCGGGAATCACCGGGCAACGCGGCGTGGCGCGGTCGGTAGGGCGCGGTTGAATGGCCGGTGAGCGGCATTGCGGCAGGGGCCGGGGGCGTGGGCGAAACGGCGAGCGATGCCGACGCGTGACGCGCCATCACGTACTCGACGCATAGCCCGACAAACAGCAAGTCGACGCGCTCAAGCGCGGCGACCGCGTCGCGCATCGCGGCCGGGTCGTTGCTGAACGAATCGGAGAACATGTCGTCACGCGTTCTCTGCATGGATGCGAGCCGGAAACAGGGCGGGAATGACGTAGCCCGTCTCAACGATGGCGCATCGCCGGATTCCGGGAAGCGCAACGCGCCGCACGCCGCGCCGGACAACCGGTGGGCCCGCATGCTGGCAGGGTTTTCATCAGGACATCCGGAGCACCGCACGATCCATCATGGAGAAAGCGCTGTCGCAGCCAACCGCAGGAGGGCGCGCCGTGACGTCCGATCCCACTCCCTCGACCGCCTTCGTGTTCGCCGGCGGCGGCAGTCTTGGCGCCATCGAGGTCGGCATGCTCCGCGAACTGGTCGCGAGCGGCGAACGGCCTGATTGCGTCGTCGGCGCGTCGGCGGGCGCGATCAATGCCGCCTATTTCGCCGGCCGGCCGGATGCGGACGGCGTCGCGATGCTCGCCGCGCTGTGGTGCAGAATCCGCCGCCAGGACGTGATGCCGTTCTCGATGCGCAGCATCATCGCGATGCTGCTGCGCAACCGGCCGCATCTGGTCGAGGCCGACGCGCTGCGCCTGCTGCTGGAAACCAACCTGCCGTACCGGCGGATCGAGCAGGCCGCGTTGCCGCTCCACATCGTCGCGACCGACGTGCTGAGCGGCCGCGAAGTCGTGCTGTCCGCCGGCCCGGTCGTGGATGCCGTGCAGGCCAGCGCGGCGATTCCCGGCGTGTTTCCGTCGGTCAGCATCGGCGGCCTGGAACTCGTCGACGGCGGCGTCGCGAACAATACGCCGATCTCGGTTGCGATCGCGCTCGGCGTCAAGCGGATCGTCGTGCTGCCGGCCGGGTTCGCCTGCGCGTTGCGCGTGCCGCCGCGCAGTGCGATCGCGCATGCGACGCACGCGCTGACGCTCGTGATCGCGCGGCAACTGGTGCGCGATCTGGAACTGTACGCGGCGCGCGCGCAAATCCATGTCGTGCCGCCGCTGTGTCCGCTCGACGTATCGTCATACGATTACTCGCAGTGCGCGCGACTGATCGACAAGGCCGCGGAACGCACGCGCGCGTGGATCGATGAGGGCGGGCTCGCGGAATGCGCGATTCCGGACCCGCTGCGCGAGCACGACCATGCGGCGGCGCTGTCGCATTGAAGCGGGTTCGTGCACCGTGCAAACGCATGATCGACGGGCGCCGATTGCCCGGTTCGCTCCCGGAAATTCTGCGAAGCACCAAAAGAAACGGCACCGTGTGCGAGACTCGGTGCAGCCTACGACCTGAAAGGCCCCGCTTGGTCAGTCGATCACGCGCATTGCGTGGCGCAGCGCCTGATAGCTGCGCAGCCCTGCAACGCCGAGTTCGCGGCTGATCCCGCCGAGCCCGAACCCGCCCCAGCACACATGCTGGTAGTTGAGCTGGGGCGCGTTGATCCACACGAGCCCCGCGCGCACACGCTGCTGGAATTGCTTCGCGAGCTCCGCATCGCGCGTCACGACGGTCGCGACGAGCCCGTAGCGCGTGTCGTTCGCGAGCGCGATCGCCTCGTCATCGGTGCGGAACGATTTCACGCATGCGACGGGGCCGAACACTTCGTCGGTCCACCGCGGGTTGTCGGCGGCCGCATCATCGTGGCGTTGCCGCCCATCGGCTGATTCAGCTCGCGGGGCATGGGCCGTCTCCTTTTTCTCAGGTAAAGCGATCGGCCGATGGTAGAGGAGAACGCCCGCGCGAAGATTTTGAAGTCGCAACGTTTACATCGACGGGGCTCGATGCAAGTGGCGCCGCCGTATCGACGCGGCGCAACCGAACGTGGCGGCGCGGCCGGGCGTGTCAGCGCGGGACGGCCGGCGGCGCGGCGCCGTCGTGCGGGCCGGCGCAAGGGAACACGGTGGCGGCTGCCCCCCACGCGGCGAGTTCGCGCTTCGTGCGCACGCCGAGCTTCGCGAACGCGCGCTTCACGTACGACTCGGCCGACGCGACGCGCACGCCGAGGATCTCGGCCGTCTCAGGCACGGTCTTGCCGGAGAGCAGGTGCTTGCAGGTTTCGTATTCGCGCTTCGACAGCTTCACGCCGTCGGCCGCGATCCGCGCATCGAACTGCGCGAGCGGATGGACGTCGGGCGTCGGGTGCGCGACGCGCCGCACGGCCGTGGTCGACGCGTGCAGTTCGAGCAGCGGGAACAGCACGTCGCTGATGCTGCGAAAGCGGTTCATCTCGGCGAGCGTGAACGGCGGCCGGTCGCGGCCGCGCTCCAGCGCGATCGAATGCTGCGAATAGCGCGTGCCGCGCGCGAGCACGCATTCGTGCCCGATATGCACGTCGTCGAACAGCCGCTGGCGGAATTCGCCGGGCGGGATCGCCGCGATGTCGCGCACCACGAGCATCGTGCCCGTCTTGCCGCGCAGCCCGGCGAACAGCGGGTCGCTGTCGAGAAAGCGCTCGTAGTAGAGCGTCATCACGGCGGAGATTTCGGCGGATGCGGTATCGATGCCGCTGCTGCCGATCCATTCGCATCGGTAGCCGGTGGGCATCGAGCCGTCGACGCGCGAGCGTTCGACGTGCGCGACGTCGAGCGGCACCACGTCGTTCAGCAGTTGCGTGAGGCGCGGCACGAAGTGCGGCGTGCCGACCGTCTCGATCAGCTCGCCCAGCGCCTTGAACGACACGTTGAAGCGGTCGTTGTCGCGGTGGAAGGGGTTCACGTCGAGCAGCATGCGGTTCCCCGGGTGAAAAGCGGGCGGATTGTAGCGTCGGCAACGAAAAGCGTCATTAGGGGGAAACACCGCCGGTTGTCCTGCCGACCCGTTCGCCCCGGAAAACGCCGCTTGTGCCCCCCGAAAGGGGGCATACCGGGGCAGTGTAAATGAGTAACTTTGTCCGTGCTTTTTTCAATCAAGAGTCGAAAGATTCGGATGACCAAACTGAATTCGCCGCTGTTCGCCGGCGCGCCGTGGTCGCGCAACCGCAGCGGCATCGCGCATCCGGCGAAGCTTGCGTGGGGGCTGAAGCGTGCGGCGCTGAAGCTCGGCGTGAAGCGGTACGAGCACACGCCGCTCGTGACCGCGACCACGTGCTCGCGACCGAGCCGCTGACCGGCGAGCAACTCGCGCGGCTCGGTGTTCGCGAAGCGCCATCTCGGCGACAAGGCCGTGTTCGCCGCCGGCGATACGGGCTACGGCGTCGCGGCGAGCCGGTTCGGCGCTTTCATGGGGCTGAACCTCCTTCGACCGAGACGGCCCCGAGCGCCAAGCTCGACATCGCGAACCAGAGCCCGAGCTGCATCCCGCCCGGGCCGATGCGTTGGGGCGCCGCGAAGATCACGTTTCATGCGTTCGACGGACCGCGCAGGACGCGATCGACATGGCGCGCACTGCACGCGTGAGCGCGTCGACGCTGCCGACCGTCGCCATCGATACCGACGCGTGCGTGCTCGACTACGTGGCCGGCAATCCGCACGATCTCGCGCGCGACGGGGCCCGGCGGTTCTGACGCGGCGCGCGGCGCGCAGCCAGCGGTAGCGGTTACGCAGGGCGGCATGCACGTGCCGCCCGCGCGACGCTCATGCGTCGATGCGCTCGACCTTGCCGACGAGCAGCCCGTACGACAGGCTGCCCGCAAGCGCCATCGCGGCGATGTAGGTGATCGCGCGCGAGAAGTCGGCGCCGTTCACGAGCAGCCCGATCACGATCGGCGTCGCGATCGCGGACAGGTTGCCGATCAGGTTGAACACGCCGCCCGTGAGGCCGAGCAGCCGCGCGGGCGCGAGCCCCGACACCAGCGACCACGTGATCGACGCGAAGCCGTTGCCGAAGAACGCGATCGTCATGAACGCGATCACCCAGCCGGTCGACGTGACGTAGTTCGCGCCGATGATGCAGGTCGAGATCAGCAGGCCCGAGATGATCGGCAGCTTGCGCGCGAAGCCCTGCGAGGCGCCGCGGCGCATCAGCCAGTCCGACAGCACGCCCGAGCACAGCACGCCGACGAATGCGGCGAGGAACGGCAGCGACGCGAGGAAGCCCGACTTGATGAAGTCCATCCCGCGATACTTGACGAGGTAGGTCGGGAACCACGTGAGGAAGAACCACAGCGTCGAGTTCAGCGCGAACTGGCCGAGATAGATGCCCCACAGCTTGCGCCGGCCGAGCACGACGCCGAGATCGCGCCACGTCGACGGCGCGCGTTCGCCGCGCGCCGCGATACGGTCTTCGAGATCGACGAGGCCGCCGCCGTCGCGGATCAGCGCGATCTCGGCCGCGTTGACGCCGCGAAACGCGCGCGGCTCGCGGTACACCGCATACCAGATCGCGGCCCAGGCGACGCCGGCGAGGCCGGTCGCGACGAACACCATGTGCCAGCCGAGATGCACCTGCAGCCATGCGAGCACCGGCGTGAGGAACGCGAGGCCGACGAACTGCCCCGACGTATAGCCGCCAATCGCGCTCGCGCGCTCGCGGGTCGGGAACCAGGTCGTCACCACGCGGTTGTTGATCGGGTAGGCCGGCGCTTCGAGCGCACCGACCGCGAGGCGCAGCACGATCAGCCCGACGAACGAACCCGCGAAACCGAGCAGCAGCGTCGCGGCCGACCACAGCGCGAGCGCGCCGGCATACAGCACGCGCGGCGACACCTTGTCGACGAGCCAGCCGCCCGGGATCTGCATCAGCGCGTAGGTCCAGCCGAATGCGGAGAACACGAGGCCTGCACGCACCGGATCGATGTTCAGTTCCTTGAACAGCGCGGGCGCGGCGATCGACAGGTTGCTGCGGTCGAGATAGTTGATCACGACCGTGACGAACAGCAACGCGAGGATCAGCAGCCGCTTGCGGCTGGGCTGTGTGGCTGCTGCTGCGTGGGCGACGGATTCGGGCGAGATATCGGCGCGCGTGTGCGGCCGCTCCTGCGGGTTGGCATGGGTGCGTGACGCGGATTGGGCCACGGTTGTCTCCTGTGTTCTTTGCCCGGCTGGCGCCCGTGAGCGGGGCGGCCGAATCGGATGGCGTTGCGGCGAACGTTAGAGCCGTGGGGTGAAACGCGTCAACATTTGGAAAGGCATCCCTATTAATGGGATGCCTGGCGTTCAATATGTGGGATTCGTGTGCTGGCGATCCCATGCCGGCACATGGTTGCGTCTGCGTGCGGGTGCTATTTCTTGCAATAGTCGTCCGAGTCGAAGCAGAAGAGGACGCCTGCCCTGTCGTTGCACGGGCGTTTCAGCGCGTCGCTGGAAAAGGCATCGTATGCGGCGGCGGTCTTCAGCAACGGGGATGCGGAGCGACAATACCCGGCCTCGTACAGTGCTCGTGCCTTGGTGGCCGTGAGTTGGCCGGTCAGTGCGGCGAGCTTGGGTTTGTCGACAGGAGAGCTTGCTTGAATGTCGTGGCTGGCGTCGATCGCCAGTTTCAGCGAATGGGCGGCCGCAAGCCAGTCGTGCTGCTCGGCGAGCGCGAGACCTTTTTGTCCCTGGGCAAAGACGAAATTCGGATTGGTCTTGTCGAGCGTGCGGGCAACGCTGTCGAAATTGACCACTGCCGCCAGCGTTTTGTATTGCGGTGCCTGGGCTTTGATGTTCGCCAGCGCGGCGTCGAGCGTTTTGTCGCATGGCCGTGTCGCGCAGACGAGCGCGCTGAAACGATTGGCGCTGTCGATGGCGAGCCGGGTCGACGCATCGAGCTGCATCGCGGAATCCGGCAGGACAGTCGCGGGGGCCAGGGCAGTCTGCACCGCCGACGCGTCGATCCGCGAGCCACCCGCGGCGACGTAGGCCGAAAGCCATTGCGGGTGCGCGGTGCTTTCCTGCGCGATGGTCGTGGCGACGATCGTGTCGAGTATGTTCGGCAGATGGATGTCGAGGAAGTCACGCTGGAAGCCGGGATCGGCCGGTAGGTCGCCGTGAGGGCTCAGCAAGCCGGTCGTGTTGGAAAACATGTCTTGGGGCGCGGATGCGAGATTCGCACTGGTGAGCGGCACGCGACCGTCGCCCTGCACGGTGTCCCAACCGTCCTTGCTGCGGTCCGATTGCGCGAGGATCGTCGTTTTGTGCGCGTCGACCAGCGTTTCGCGCTGGTTGGGCACTTCGTAGTACACCGAGTAGTAGAGCCATACAGGCACGTCGAGCGGGGCGGCGACGAAACCGCTGCGAAAATCGCGTGCCTTGGCGAGGACGTCCTTGTATTGCGGCGGCAGTTCGTAGCGCCCGAGCAGGCTATGTCCGATGGGGAGCACCCAGAACGCAGGATCGTAGTAGCTGACGTTCTGCGTGTCTGCCATGTCGCGTCCCGGACGAGGGACGTGAAGGCAAATGAAATCCGCGGCGCGATTCGACGGACGAGGGGTGAGTTCGATCGCGCCCGGCCAGGTCAGGATCAGCGGACGAACACCCTGCGTGAGGGCAGAGGTCACGTCGTTGACGACGCTGGATTTGATCGTCCCGAGCAGTGTCGCAAAGCCCTCGAGCGGATTCGGCAGCGGTTGGTTGTTGGCCGCGACCTTGTCGCCGACCGTCGGCTGCACGTACCCTTGCTCGATCATGCGGATGATTTCGCAACTGCCGACCAACGGGGAACCGAGCGTGACGAGTTGCATCAACCGATGCGTTGGCGCGACATCGTGCGCGTGCTGCATGGCCCATTGCCACGACACGAGCCCACCCATGCTGTGCGCGACGATGATGATGCGACTGCCGGCCGGCAAGGTGTCGATGCACCGGTCCAGGTCCTGCGCGCCTGAGCGGATATCCCGTCGCCAGTCGTAACCGCATGCCAGGAACCGGATATGCAGGTCGTTCGTGGCCTGCTTCATCTGTCGAAGCGCTTTGCCGTAGAAATCCATGCCGGCCATGCTTTCGAGGACAGTGGGCCGGATGGTGCTGCGGGCATTCTCGTCGATGAGCGCTGGCGGCAGCGCGAGATTCGCGATGAAATCGTCGTAGTGCGTCGCGAGATACGACAGGCTCAAGTTGCCCCAGATCTTTTTCTGAGTGGCGGTATCTTCGAGCGCCGAGCCCAGGATGCCGGGAACGAACACGACGGCAAGCGAAGATGCGACGCCGTCGAGCTCGGATGCAAGGGCGGCATCGCTTTTTGCTGCCTGCTTGAACGCAATGACGGCGGAGGTCGCATCCAGCGGGTTCGTGATCGTTGTTTTCGTGAACGGGATGTAACTCAGGTCAACCGCCAGAGCGGCCGTCGAAAGAACGCAAAGGATCACTGCGATCAGTGCCGCTCCGATTTCGCGCATTGCAAGTCCCCTTGGTCTCAAGCTGCTTCTGTGATTCTTTTCAGTCTTTGTCGAGTGGATTCCGTATCGTCGGCCCACTTCTGCCGAACTCCGAGGCGCGTCGGTCGTGCCGGGTCGATTCGCGGCTTCCGCCATCACGGGAATCCATCAGGATCCGAGCCCCTTCCCGGATGGCGTAACGAGGCGAATATTCATTGATATAGAAGAACATCGCATCCGATGCAATCCGTTATTTCTCCCGGACGTCGGATGCATTTTTGTAAGAATGTTTCGTTGTGTACCTGTTCAAGCAGTTCGTGGTCGGTGAAAAATCCCCGCTCGATATCGCGGTTCAGTTGCCCATCGCTTCCTTCGCGCTGACCCAGCCCTGCACCGCACCGGCGTGCGGATTGCGATACCGCACCTTCAGCCACTGGAAATCGGCGCTCGCGTCGATCAGCTCGACCGTGTCGCCCGCGACGACGTAGCGGCGCGTGGGTGCGTCGTTCATCGCATCGTGCAGCGGCAGCCGCGCCGGGCGCACCTTGAACGTGACCGTGCCGCCGCCGTACGCATCGGGGCGGCGCGATACGCGCTTGCCGTGCTCGTCGTAGGTCAGCAGCATCGACGACGGGCCTGAATCGCCGTCGAGCAAGTCGCGCAGGTCGTCGGGTATCGCTTCGCTGGATTGGTACAGGTACATCCTGCCGCCGGCATCGAAGCGGTACGCATCGGTGTACCAGATCGGGCCGCCGCGGCACGAGCTGTACAGCGTGCGCACTTTCGGTTTCGTGACCACGTTGACGAGGTCGTCGCAGTTGCCATGCGGCAGGTTGCCCGCCGGCATGCGCAGCGGCTCGAACTGCTGGCGCGCGGCGTCGTACAGGTAGATGCCGTAGTTGTCGTTGACCATCCCGAGCGTCGCGTGCATGGCGAGATCGCGGTGGCCGTCGAAGTTGTAGTCGTCCGACGAGAGGTGATAGTGGCCTTCCTCGTCGGCGGCGGTGACGTCGAGCGTTTGCGTCTTGCCGCTCGGCAGGAAGCGCACGGTGATGTGTGCGCTGTCCGCGCGTTCGACGCGGACCGTGACGGTGTCGTCGACCTTGAACGTGAGCAGCGGTTGCGCCGCATGCGCGGCGGGCGCGATCGATGCGAAGGCGGCGAGCAGCAGCGTGGTCGCGGCAAGGCGGGGAAGCGGGCGGAATCGCGAGGTGCGCATCATGGGCAAACGTAGGAGCGAGGGTCGAGGATGAGCGGGCTGACGACCGCCTAGCCGCGCGTGCTGTCGTCCTGAAACCGGTTCTTGCCGACGAAGATCTCCTTCAGCGCGGCGCGCAGCACGACCGGATCGTATTGACCGGGCGCGAGATGGATCACGTAGCGCGTCTGGCCGTCGAGACGCGCGGCGAGGGCGGGTTCGATCTCGACCTCGATCGTGTCGTCCGTCAGGCGCACCGACAGATCCTTGACGCGCACGTTGATCTGGTCGCGCACCATCACTTCGATCAGCGCGTCGTCCGGAAAGCGCGACAGCGCGAAGCAATAGTCCTGCTCGGCGTCGTGACAGTAGATGTTGGCGAAGCTTTCGTCGTCGTCGAGATCGGACGTTGCCGCGCCGATCGTGGCGTGAAGTTCCATGAATGTGGGTTCCTGCGTAAGGGGGTGACGGTTATCGGGTTGAAGGGAGGGTCGCTTCGATCGCGGCTTCCGTACCAGGAGGCGTCCCACCGGCATCGCACGACGCATCGGCATCGCGCGCCTTCAGCCACAGCCCGAATTCGCGCATGACGTCGACCACCGGCCGCAGCCGGTCGCCGTCGGCGGTCAGATCGTACTCGACCCGCACCGGCACTTCCGGATAGACGGTGCGCCGCACGAGCCCGGCGTCTTCGAGTGCGCGCAGGTCGAGCGTCAGCATCCGTTGCGAGATGCCGGGCATGTCGCGCCGCAGGTCGCTGAAGCGCCGCGGCCCGTCGAGCAGATACGACACCAGCAGCAGCCGCCAGCGGCCGCCGAGCAGGCGCATCGCTTCTTCAACGGAACATCCTGTCGCACTCGTTTTCATCGTGCCCAATCCTGGTCGGTAAATTTTTTGTGACTACGGCACAAACGACTGCCGTCTTCCCAGCCCTGCGCCGATGCGAGATATTAGCGCCCGCGTCGCGGCGAATCGATACATGGACAACCCACGAAGGACACGCATGAAGCTCTATCACGCTCCCGGAAGCTGCTCCCAGGCCATCTGCATCGTGCTGCGCGAAGGCGGCATCGAGGCCGAGATCGTCAAGGTCGACGCGCGCAAGCATGTCATTGAAGACGGGCGCAATTACTACGAGGTGACCGAACTCGGCTACGTGCCGCTGCTCGAACTCGACGACGGCACGCTGCTGCGCGAAGGGCCGGTGATCGCGCAGTATCTCGCGGATCGGTGCCCGCCCGCCGCGCTCGCGCCCGCCTACGGCACGCTCGGCCGATATCGGCTGATGGAGTGGCTGAACTTTCTCACGGCGGAAATCCACAAGGGTTTCATTCCGCTGCTGTACGCGGTGCAGGCGGGGCAATACGTCGATCCGGCGAGAGCGAAGCTCGACAGCCGTTTCGCGTGGATCGACCGGCAGCTCGACGGCAACGCGTTCCTGACCGGCGACACGTTCACGGTCGCCGATGCGTACCTGTTCGCGCTGACGGGGTGGGGCAAGGCCGAATGGATGCGGTCGGTGTACCACGCGGATATCGACCTGACCCGGTATGCGCATCTACGTGCGTGGTACGAGCTGGTGCGGGCGCGGCCCGCGGTGCAGGCGGTACTGGAAGCCGACGGGCTCGCGCGGTAGCGTGTTGCGGCGGCACCGGTGGCGGAGTCGGCCCGCCGTTTCGCCGAACCGACTCGCCGCCACAAAGCAAAACCCCGCGCTATAATCCCCGCCATGAAATTCCTCCGGACCATCCTGCTGCTGCTGCTCTGCGCGGTGCTGCCCATCAGCGGGCTGGCAGCCAGCGGCCTGGCCGGGGAATGTCCGATGATGCAGCAGGGCATGTCGATGGACATGAACGCTGGCATGTCCGCCGACATGCCGGGCTGCGATTCGATGAAGTCGTCGCCCACCGACACGTCTCACGCGAAGGCGAAGGGCATGTCCTGCAAGCTGACGGCGCAATGCCAGTTCGGCAGTCTCTATCATCCGGCCGCTCGCGCCGACGTCAGTCGTCCCGCTGCATACGCCCGTACCGTCGCGTTCCACTACGCGCAAATTCTCCCGGTCCGCGATCCGAACGGATTGTGGCGCCCTCCACGCATCAGCTGATCCCGATCCGATAGGTTCGCCGCATTCGCGGTGAGGTTCGTCCTGTATCAGGACGTGGAATCCCTATGGGGTTCCGCCGTTGGGGTTAAACCATGTCATTCCATCTCGGCACGCCGCCTGCGCGGCGTGCGCGTCGGCGCGCGCCCATGCTTTGGGCGGCGCTGCTGGTTGCGGGCGCCGTTCACGCGCAGCAACCGTCTTTCACGCTGGACGCCGCGCTGCAGTCCGCCACCGATCATTCGGCTTCGATGCAGGCCGCCCAGGCGTCGGTGCGCGCCCGCTCGGAGTCGGCCGTGAAGGCCGGCCAGCTGCCCGACCCGATGCTCAAGGCAGGCATCGACAACCTGCCGGTCAATGGCGGCCAGCGCTTCACCATCGGCCAGGACTTCATGACGATGCGCCGCATCGGCATCGAGCAGGAGTGGGTGTCCGGCGACAAGCGGCGCCTGCGCTCGGCGCTCGCCAACGAGCAGGTCGGGCGCGAGCGCGCCGGCTATCTCGCGCAGCTCGCGAGCGTGCGCCAGCAAACCGCGACGGCGTGGCTGAACGCCGTCTACGCGAAGCAGGCGCTCGCGCTGCAGCAGGCGTTGCTCGATCACATGAACCATGAGCTCGAGGCGACGAAAGCGTCGTATCGCGGCGCGAAGGCCAGTGCGGCCGATGTCGTCCAGGCGCGGGCCATGCTCGCGCAGACGCAGGATCAACGGCTGAAAGCGCAGCAGGTCTACCAGACCGCGCTCATCGCGCTGTCGCGTTGGACCGCCGTGCCGGCCGACGACGTCACCGGCACGCCGCCCGCGCCGGAATCGTTCGTATCGTCGCTGCCGCCGGACGAGCTGCGCCTGTCGCAACCGGCGCTCATCACGGCCGCCGACGATATCGCGGTTGCCGAGGCGGATACCGCCGTCGCGAACAGCGAACGCAGCCCGAACTGGACGTGGGAAGTCGCGTACCAGCAGCGCGGCGGTGCGTATTCGAACATGGTGTCGGTCGGCGTCACGATCCCGCTGCCGCTCAATCGCAAGAACCGCCAGGACCGCGACATCGCCGAAAAGGCCGCGCTCGCGACGAAGGCCCGCCTGATGTACGAGGACACACTGCGCCAGGTGCAGGCCGATATCCGCACGCAGTCCGCGACGCTCGCGAGCGGTCGCGCGCGCATCGCGAATCTCGGCGACGCATTGCTGCCCGCCGCCGATCAGCGCGTGCAACTGGCGGACGCGGCCTACCGTGCGGGCGCCGGCTCGCTCGCGGATACCTTCGCCGCGCGCCGCGCGCAACTGGATGCGCAACTGCAGGTGCTCGATCTCCGGCGCGAGGTCTCGCAGACCTGGGCGCAGCTCGAATACCAGGTCGTGCCGTCGACGCTGGCCGCGGCGCAATAAAGGAGAACGACATGACGAAGCAAATATGGGCCCGCGCGGCCGTGCTGGCGTTCGCCGGTGCCGCGCTGCTCGGCGCGGGTTATTTCGTGGGCGCACGCCATGCGGCGGCGACCGACATCGCCGCATCGCCCTCGCCGGGCAACGCCGATTCGAAAAGCGGCCGCAAGGTGCTGTACTGGCACGACCCGATGGTGCCGAACCAGCACTTCGACAAACCGGGCAAATCGCCGTTCATGGACATGCCATTGCAACCCGTCTATGCGGACGAAGGCGGCGGTTCGTCAGGCATCCGGATCGATCCGGGCCTGCAGCAGAACCTCGGCATCCGCTATGCGACCGTGCGCCGCGAGCAGACGGCGGCCGGCTTCGATGCGGTGGGCACCACGCAGTTCGACGAGTCGCGCGCGGATGTCGTCCAGTCGCGTGTCACCGGCTACATCGACCGTCTCTATGCGCGCGCGCCGATGCAGCGCATCGTGAAGGGCGCGCCGATCGCGTCGCTGTTCGTGCCGGACTGGCTCGCGCCGCAGGAGGAATACCTCGCGCTCAAGCGCGGCGGGATGGACGGCAGCCTGCTCGATGCCGCGCGCGCACGGATGCGGGCGCTGTCGATTCCGGACGGCATGATCGCGAGCCTCGATCGCACCGGTCGCGCGCAGACGCATGTCGTGCTGACGGCGCCGGAAACCGGCGTCGTCAGCGAGCTGAACGTGCGCGACGGCGCGATGGTCGCGCCCGGTCAGACGCTCGCGAAGATCGCCGGGCTGGCGACGCTGTGGCTCATCGTCGAGGTGCCGGAAGCGCTGGCGCTGAACGTGCAGCCGGGGATGCCGATCGACGCGACGTTCGCCGGCGACCCGGCGCGGCATGTCACCGGACGCATCCGCGAAGTGCTGCCCGGCATCAGCACGAGCAGCCGGACGCTGCAGGCACGCGTCGAGATCGACAACGCCGCGTTGAAGCTCACGCCCGGCATGCTGATGCGCGTGCGGGTCGCCGCGCGGCAGACCGTGTCGCGCCTGCTCGTGCCGTCCGAAGCGGTGATCGCGACGGGCAAGCGCTCGATCGTCATCGTGAAGAACCGCGACGGCCGGCTTCAGCCCGTGACGGTGACGCCGGGTAACGACGTCGGCAGCGACACCGAAGTGCTCGGCGGGCTGAACGAAGGCGACACGGTCGTTGCGTCGGGGCAGTTCCTGATCGATTCCGAGGCGAGCCTGAAAAGCGTGCTGCCGCGGCTGGAAAGCGGCGCCGGCGCGAGCGCGGCGGGGGCGAAGTCCGTGTCGGCGCCGACAGCGGCGGCACCCGCCTACGAGACCACCGGCAAGGTCGAACAGGTCACGGCCGACGACATCACGTTCTCGCATCAACCCGTTCCGGCGCTCGGCTGGGGGGCAATGACGATGACGTTCGGCAAACCGTCGGCCACCGCGTTCCCGGACGTGAAGCCCGGCCAGACGGTGCGCTTCGCGTTCACGCGGAACGACGACGGCTATCGGCTGACGAAGGTCGAACCGCAGGGAGGCGAACGATGATCGCGCGCATCATTCGCTGGTCCGTCCACAACCGCTTCCTCGTGCTGCTCGCCACCGTGCTGATCGCCGCATGGGGCGTCCACTCGCTCGGGCAGACGCCGCTCGATGCGTTGCCCGACCTGTCGGATACGCAGGTGATCGTGAAGGCGTCGTATCCGGGCAAGGCGCCGCAGATCGTCGAGGATCAGGTGACCTATCCGTTGACGACCACGCTGCTCGGCGTGCCCGGCGCGAAAACCGTCCGCGCGTATTCGTCGTTCGGCGACGCGTTCGTCTACGTGCTGTTCGACGACCGCACCGATCCGTACTGGGCGCGTTCGCGCGTGCTCGAGTACCTGAGCCAGGTGCAGAGCCGGCTGCCCGCCGGCGCGACGGTGTCGCTCGGGCCGGATGCGACCGGCGTCGGCTGGGTGTACGAGTACGCGCTCGTCGATCGCACCGGTCGTCACGATCTCGGGCAACTGCGCGCGCTCAACGACTGGTTCCTGAAGTTCGAGCTGAAGGCGGTGCCGGACGTGTCGGAAGTCGCGAGCATCGGCGGGATGGTGCAGCAGTACCAGGTCGTGCTCGATCCGGACAAGCTGCGTGCGTACGGCATCACGCAGGCGGAAGTCGCGACCGCGCTCGGCAACGCGAACCAGGCGTCCGGCGGCTCGGTCGTCGAGCTGGCCGAGTCGGAGTACATGGTGCGCTCGACCGGCTACCTGCGCACGCTCGACGAGTTCCGGCAGGTGGTGCTGCGCACGAACGACGCCGGTACGCCGGTGCTGCTCGGCGACGTCGCGCGCATCCAGGTCGGCCCGGCGATGCGGCGCGGGATCGCGGAGCTGAACGGGCAGGGAGAGGTGACGGGCGGCGTCGTCGTGATGCGTTCCGGCAAGAACGCGCTGACCACGATCGATGCGGTCAAGGCGAAGCTGGCCGACCTGAAGCGTTCGCTGCCGCCCGGCGTCGAGATCGTCACGACCTACGATCGCTCGCAGCTGATCGAGCGCGCGGTGGGCAACCTGAAGGACAAGCTGGTCGAGGAGTTCGTGATCGTCGGGATCGTCTGCGCGGTGTTCCTGTTTCATCTGCGCAGCGCGTTCGTCGCGATCCTGTCGCTGCCGCTCGGCGTGCTGGCCGCGTTCATCGTGATGCGCTACCAGGGCGTGAACGCGAACCTGATGTCGCTCGGCGGGATCGCGATCGCGATCGGCGCGATGATCGACGCGGCGATCGTGATGATCGAGAACGCGCACAAGCATCTCGAGGCGTACGACCACGCGCATCCCGGCGAGCCGCTCACGGCCGCGCGACGCTGGGAGCTCGTCGCGACGTCGGCCGCGGAGGTCGGGCCCGCGCTGTTCTTCTCGCTGCTGATCATCACGCTGTCGTTCATCCCGGTGTTTTCGCTGGAAGGGCAGGAGGGCAAGCTGTTCGCGCCGCTGGCGTTCACCAAGACCTACACGATCGCCGCCGCCGCCGGCCTGTCGGTGACGCTCGTGCCGGTGCTGATGGGTTATCTCGTGCGCGGCCGCATTCCGCACGAGCACGCGAATCCGATCAACCGCGTGCTGATCCGTGCATACCGGCCGCTGCTCGAAGCGACGCTCAGGCGCCCGTGGGCCGCGATCGGCGTCGCGGTCGTCGCGCTCGTGCTGACGGCCGTGCCGTTGTCGCGGCTCGGCGGCGAATTCATGCCGCCGCTCGACGAAGGCGACCTGCTGTACATGCCGACCGCGCTGCCCGGCATCTCGGCCGACCAGGCGAGCGCGCTGCTGCAGCAGACCGACCGGCTGATCAAGACCGTGCCCGAGGTCGACACGGTGTTCGGCAAATCGGGCCGTGCCGATACCGCGACCGATCCCGCACCGCTTGAGATGTTCGAGACGACGATTCGCTTCAAGCCGCGCAGCGCCTGGCGGCCCGGCATGACGCCGGAGAAGCTCGTCGACGAACTCGATCGCACGGTGAAGGTGCCGGGGCTGTCGAACGTGTGGGTGCCGCCGATCCGCAACCGGCTCGACATGCTGTCCACCGGCATCAAGACGCCGGTCGGCGTGAAGATTTCCGGGCCGGACCTGGCCGGGATCGACGCGATCGCGAAGCAGGTCGAGGCCGCGGTGAAGCCCGTGCCGGGCGTGACGTCCGCGCTCGCGGAACGGCTGAACGGCGGCCGCTACATCGACGTCGACATCGACCGCCTCGCCGCCGCGCGCTACGGGCTGTCGGTGGCCGACATCCAGTCGGTCGTGTCGTCGGCGGTCGGCGGCGAGGATGTTGGCGAAGTGATCGCGGGGCGCGAGCGCTTCCCGATCAACCTCCGCTACCCGCGCGAGGTGCGCGATTCGGTCGAGAACCTGCGGCAACTGCCGGTCGTTACCGCGCGCGGCGCGCAGATCCGCCTGGGCGACGTCGCGCGCATCGCGATCGCCGACGGCCCGCCGATGATCCGCAGCGAGAACGCGCGGCTGTCCGGCTACGTGTACGTCGACATCCGCGGCACCGATCTGCGGAGCGCCGTGCGCGCGATGCAGCAGGCCGTTGCGCAACAGGTCGCGTTGCCGCCCGGCTATTCGATCGCGTGGTCGGGGCAGTTCGAGTATCTCGAACGCGCGGCGGCCAAGCTGCGGACCGTCGTACCGGTGACGCTCGTGGTGATCTTCGTGCTGCTGTTCCTCACGTTCGGCTCGGCGGCCGATGCGCTGCTGCTGATGTCGACGGTGCCGTTCGCGCTGGTCGGCGGCTTCTGGCTCGTGTGGGCGCTCGGCCATGCGGTGTCCGTCGCGACGTCGGTGGGCTTCATCGCGCTCGCGGGCGTGGCCGCCGAATTCGGCGTCGTGATGCTGCTGTACCTGAAGGGCGCGCTGCAGCGCCGGCTGGATGCCGGCGAATCGCTGACCGAGGCGCTGCTGCTCGACGCGATCCGCGAAGGCGCGGTGTTGCGCGTGCGCCCCAAGGCGATGACGGTCGCCGTCGTGCTCGCCGGCCTCGTGCCGATCATGGTCGGGCACGGCGCCGGCTCCGAAGTCATGCAGCGCATCGCCGCGCCGATGGTCGGCGGCATGGTCACGGCGCCGCTGCTGTCGATGTTCGTCATTCCCGCCGCATGGCTCCTGCTGCAGCGCCGTCGTGCGCGAAGCGTGGCCCGCGCGCGGCATTCCGAATCTGTTCCTCACGGCACGAAGGTGCCATCCATCCCAACCGGAGAATCCCGATGAAGAAGCTGATTACCCTCACCGTTGCTGCCGCCGCCGTTCTTGCTGCCGGCGCGGCCGTCACCCCCGCCTTTGCCGCCGGCGACATGGCCGGCATGGACATGTCCGGCATGAAGATGTCGTCGGGCGGCATGGCCGAGTCGAATGCCGCGCTGACCGACGCCGAAGTGAAGAAGGTCGATGCCGCGACCGGCAGGATCACGCTGAAGCACGGCGCGCTCGAGAACGTCGGGATGCCGCCGATGACGATGGCGTTCAAGGCGAAGGACGCGGCGATGCTCGAGCACGCGCATCCGGGCGACCAGGTCAAGGTGCGCATCGAGAAGGTCGACGGCGTGCTGACGATCGTCAAGCTGGTGAAGGCGTCCTGACCTGAGCGCGCGCCGGTGCATTGCCCGTCCGCGAGGCGGGCGGCTGCACCGGCGCCGTGCGTATCGGGCTGGAAGCGGCTCGGGCGGCTGCGTCTGACGGTGCGCGAAGGGCTTGCGGGCAGCCACGCACGGGCTCGGCATCATCATTTCAACAATGCTTGAAATATTGAAATGATGGCGCTATCCTTCGCGCCATGGACTCCAATCTCGTCGTGCGCGCGTTGGGCGCGCTTGCTCATGAAGCGCGCCTCGCGATCTTTCGCGCGCTGGTCGTGGCCGGCCCCGAAGGGCTGCCGGCCGGCGCGATCGCCCAGCAGATCGGGCTGTCACCATCGAGTCTGTCGTTTCATCTGAAGGATTTGTCGCACGCAGATCTCGTCACGGCGCGCCAGGACGGCCGGTTCATCTATTACGCGGCGAATTTCGAATCGATGCGCAGGCTCATCGGGTTCCTGACCGAGAACTGCTGCGCCGGCGCTGCCTGTGACGTACCGGCTGCGCCCGACTGTTGCGGAGGCGGCGCGTGAGCGGCTCGAACTTTGCACGGCCGCAAGCCGCGGCGGCCGCGCCCGCCATCGGATGCTTCGAGCGCTGCCTGAGCGTCTGGGTGGCGCTGTGTATCGTGCTCGGCATCGCGCTGGGCCAGGCGCTGCCCGCGCTCTTTCAGCACATCGGCCGCATGGAATACGCACAGGTCAACTTGCCCGTCGGGCTGTTGATCTGGGTGATGATCGTGCCGATGCTGGTCAAGGTCGACTTCGGTGCATTGCATGAGGTTCGGCAGCACGTGCGGGGGATCGGCGTCACGCTCGTCGTGAACTGGCTCGTCAAGCCGTTCTCGATGGCGTTGCTCGGCTGGCTGTTCATCCGGCAACTGTTCGCGCCGATGCTGCCGGCCGACCAGATCGACAGCTATATCGCCGGCCTGATCCTGCTGGCCGCCGCGCCGTGCACGGCGATGGTGTTCGTGTGGAGCCGGCTGACGGGCGGCGATCCGCTGTTCACGCTGTCGCAGGTCGCGCTGAACGACAGCATCATGGTGATCGCTTTCGCGCCGCTGGTCGGCCTGTTGCTGGGGATGTCCGCCATCACGGTGCCGTGGGCGACGCTGCTCACGTCGGTCGTGCTCTACATCGTCATCCCGGTGATCGTCGCGCAAGGGTGGCGCAGGCTGTTGCTCGCGAAGGGGCCGGCGGCGTTCGACCGCGCAATGGCGAAGGTCGGCCCGTGGTCCGTTGCCGCGCTGCTGGCCACGCTGGTGCTGCTGTTCGCGTTCCAGGGCGAGGCGATCCTGAAGCAGCCGCTGGTGATCGCGCTGCTCGCGGTGCCGATCCTGATCCAGGTGTTCTTCAACGCAGCGCTCGCCTACGGGCTCAATCGCCTCGTCGGCGAGCAGCACAGCATCGCGTGCCCGTCGGCGTTGATCGGTGCGTCCAATTTCTTCGAGCTGGCCGTGGCGGCCGCCATCAGCCTGTTCGGTTTCCACTCCGGCGCAGCGCTCGCGACCGTCGTCGGCGTGCTCATCGAAGTGCCGGTCATGCTGCTCGTCGTGCGCGTCGTCAACCGCTCGAAGGGCTGGTACGAGCGCGCGTGAAATCATTCAGGAATCCGGAAATGACCGACATCACGATCTATCACAACCCCGAATGCGGCACGTCGCGCAACACGCTGGCGATGATCCGCAACACCGGCGTCGAGCCCCGCGTCGTGCTTTATCTCGACACGCCGCCGGGTCACGAGGAACTGCGCGCGCTGATCGCGGCGATGGGCATTCCCGTGCGCGACGTGCTGCGGCGCAAGGGGACGCCTTATGACGCACTCGATCTCGACAATCCGAAATGGCGTGACGAGGATCTGATCGGCTTCATGGTCGCTCACCCGCTGCTGATCAATCGCCCGATCGTCGTGACGCCGCTCGGCACGCGGCTGTGCCGCCCGTCGGAGCGGGTGCTCGAGATCCTGCCCGATCCGCAGCAAGGGCCGTTTGCGAAGGAGGACGGCGAAATCGTGATCGATGCGGCGGGCAAGCGTGTCTGACTGCCTGAACGACCTGCCGCAACTCGATGCCACGCTCTTTCGTGTGCCGGACGCGAGCCGGCTGCAACCCGTGCAGCCTTCGACGCATCCGCCTCGGATCGTGCTGCTGTACGGGTCGTTGCGCACGCGCTCGTTCAGCCGGCTGCTGGTCGAGGAAGCGGCGCGGTTGCTGACGGCGATGGGCGCCGAAGCCAGGATCTTCAATCCGTCCGGATTGCCGATGCCCGACGATGCGCCCGACGACCACCCGAAAGTGGCGGCGCTGCGCGAACTCGTGCAATGGTCGGAGGGCATGGTGTGGTGCTCCCCCGAGCGTCACGGCGCGATGACCGGCGTGATGAAATCGCAGATCGACTGGATTCCGCTGTCGGTCGGCGCGGTGCGGCCGACGCAGGGCAAGACGCTGGCGGTCATGCAGGTCAGCGGCGGATCGCAGTCGTTCAACGCGGTCAACCAGATGCGCGTGCTCGGGCGCTGGATGCGCATGCTGACCATTCCGAACCAGTCGTCCGTCGCGAAGGCGTTCATGGAATTCGGCGACGACGGCCGGATGAAACCCTCCGCGTATTTCGATCGGGTCGTCGACGTCATGGAGGAACTGGTCAAATTCACGCTGCTGACGCGCGACGTCGGCGCGTACCTGACGGACCGGTACAGCGAGCGCAAGGAAAGCGCCGAGCAACTGTCGCAGCGTGTGAACCAGACGCGCATCTGAAGCGCGCGCCGGCGGGCGGCGCAGTGGTGCTCCGTTCGCGCGGGGCAGCGGGATCGCGCGCGGCGGGCCCGTTGAGCAGGATCAGCGCGCCAGCGTCAGGAACAGGTAGCCCGCATAACCCGCGCCGTTCGCCAGCAACGCCCAGATCGCGAGGCCGCGCGTGCGCGCATTGAAGCGCAGCCACGCCGCCGCCGCGAGCGTGATGATTACGCCGGTCAGCACTTCGGGGCGCGGCTCCCACGGCGTCAGCATGATGCCGATCGCCGGCAGCAGCGTGCCCTGGAACACCATCGCGCCGGTGATGTTGCCGAACGCGAGCGTGTCCTTCCCGCGGCGAATCCACAGCACGCTGTTGACCTTCTCCGGCAGTTCCGTCGCGATCGGCACGATGATCAGCGACAGCAGCAGCGCCGAGATGCCGAGCGCGTGCGACACGCCTTCCACGCCGTGAATGAAGCCCTTCGCGCCGCCAACCAGCAGCGCGACGCCGATGAGCAATTGCAGCGCGATCGTCGCGAGGTTGGTCGGCACACCGAGGCGTGACAGGAACATCGTGTGCGGCGCCTCGGTGCCATGCCCGGCATCCACGAGCTGATTCGATGCGCGGAACGTCATCACCACATACATCACGTAGATGCCGACCAGCATCACGGCGAGCAGCGCACGCACGGCCCCGTTGTGATGCGGGACGAACATCGCGGCGGTGGCCAGCGAGAACGCGGCGAGAAAGTAGTTCATGTCGCGCACGAATCCCGTGCGTTCGGGCGCGATCGTGCCGCGCAGCCCTCGCGAGCGGATCACGGCGAGCGTCATCAGGAAGGTCGTGAGCGTCGCGAGCATCAGCGGCGCGCCGAGAATCGCGCCGACGCCGATCTCCTCGTTCACGGCCTGGTTCGCGGTGCCGCCGGCGAGCGCGAGCAGCGGCACCATCGTTTCGGGCAGCGCGGTGCCGACGGCCGCGAACAGCGAACCGGTGACGCCTTCGGAAATCTTCAGGCGTTCGCCGAGATGTTCGAGCGCATTGGTGAAGACTTCGGCGGCGATGAGAATGACGATCAGCATGAACGCCAGCTCGACGAACATGAAAGTCATGCGGCACCTCCGCAGGCAAGGGTGCGGACGGCGGCGAAACGCGGGGGGAAGACGGTGGGGAACATGGGGACTCCGTGGTCGGACGCTGACGAACCATGGCGCATCCACCGACGTCCGACCAGGAACGACGCGATGCGCCCATGGTCTCGCCAAGCCGATCAGGCTGAACGCGCCACGGCCGCAGGCCGAGTGTGTTGACGCGTTCGCTTTCCGGGGACGGAAAGCAGGCTACTCCCCAAAGACGAACGGCAGTCTAGCCGAGCGAATGGCTTTCGGCAAGCCTTCATCTCGCAAAAATATACCCCTCTCCCCTATAGGGGCAGCCTTCTGGATATATACTCCCCCTCCCTATCCAGGAGTCCGTCGGCGATGAGCCATACCGTTCGTGAAAAACAGAAGCTGCTGAACCGAGTGCGCCGTATCAAGGGCCAGGTCGAGGCGATCGAGCGCGCGCTCGGGGAAGAGCGCGGCTGCAACGAGGTGCTGCAATTGATCACGAGTTGTCGCGGCGCGATGAACGGGCTGCTGGCCGTCGTGCTGGAGGACCACATTCGCGAACACATGGTCGATGCCCATGGGCCGGATGAGCACGAAGGCAGCGCGACCGAGCAGCTGATCGACGTGGTGCACAGCTATTTCAAGTAATCGGGGGGACATGAACAATTTCACGAATGACGCGTTCGGCGCGGGGCATGACCATATCTTCCTCGGCGCCGCGCACGAGCAGAACGAGCGGCGGACATGGATGGTGATCGGGCTGTGCGCGGCTATGATGGTGGCCGAGATAGTCGGCGGTACGCTGTTCGGGTCGCTGGCGCTCGTCGCCGACGGGCTGCACATGTCGACGCACGCGGGCGCGATGCTGATCGCCGCACTGGCCTATACCTATGCGCGCAGGCATGCCGACGATCCGCGTTTCGTGTTCGGCACCGGCAAGCTGGGCGACCTGGCCGGGTTCACGAGCGCGATCGTGCTCGCGATGATCGCGATCCTGATCGGCTACGAGGCGATTGCGCGTTTGCTGGCGCCGGTGCCGATCCATTTTGGCGAGGCGATTCCGATCGCGGTGCTCGGTCTCGCGGTCAACCTGGCGAGCGTGTGGCTGCTGAGCGGTGGGCATCACGGGCACGATCATGGCCACCATCACGGGCATGGACACGGCCATGGGCACCTGCACGACGATCACGCGGATGAAGCCATGAGGGTGTTCTCGACAGCCGGCGTGTTCGACGTATCGGTGTTCGAGGACGGCGTGCCGCCGGTGTTCCGGATCGCGCCTGCAACCGGCGAGTCGAGCCTCGACGGGGTTTCTGCATCGATCACGACCGTCCGCTCCGACCAATCGCGACAGCGTTTCACGATGGTCGCGCGCGACGGCTTCCTGGAATCGCGCGAGACCATTCCCGAGCCCCATGCGTTCGATGCGATCGTGACGCTGAACGGCAACGAGCACGCACTTACGTTCGTCGAACACGATCATCATGAAGGCGTGCACGCTGCCGCGGCCCGCGATCACAACATCCGGTCGGCCTACGTTCACGTGATCGCCGATGCCGCTGTGTCGGTGCTGGCCATTATCGGCCTGCTGCTCGCGCGTGCCTTCGGCTGGGTCTGGATGGACCCCGTCGCGGGCATCATCGGCGCACTCGTCATCGCGAACTGGTCGTACGGTCTGATGCGCGATACGGGCGGCATCCTGCTCGACGTCAACGTCGATCGCAAGCTGGCGGAGCGCGTGCGTCATGCGATCGAGGCGCTTGGCGACAAGGTCAACGATCTTCACGTGTGGCGTGTCGGCCCCGGCCACATGAGCGCGATCGTGTCGGTCGAGACCGTCGATGCGGTGCGCGACGCGCGCTTCTACCATGCACTGGTCAAGAGCTTTGGCGGCTTGTCGCACGTGACCGTCGAAGTGATGGCGCCGGCGAAGGCGGCCTGACCATGGCCGTGAAATCGCCGTGTATCGAGCTGTGCGCGTTCGATGGCCGCACCGGATTCTGCGTGGGCTGCTTGAGGACGCGGGACGAGGCACGTGACTGGAAGAAACTGACCGACCATCGCCGGCACCGGATACTGAACGACCGCAATCGCCGCCAGGCGAAGATCCGGCGCGAGCCGGGAGAGTGAAGGTGTTCGGCGACGGTGGTTGTCGTGTTTCGTTCGGCGTCGCACCGGCCGTCATGCCGATGCGACAGGCGGGGTAACTGGCTTACCCTTCGGTGCCCCGCGGAAAATAAAGCGCGAACGTCGTGTGCCCGTCGCGGCTCGCGACCTCGACCTTGCCGCGATGCAGCTCCATGATCGACTTCACGATCGCGAGCCCGAGCCCCGCGTTGCGCGCCGCGCCGTGCCGCGACGAATCGATGCGATAGAAGCGCTCGAAAATCTTGTCGACCTGTTCGGGCGGAATCGCGGCGCCGCGATTCGTGACTTCGACGAGCGCGTAGCTGCCTTGCGCGGAAACCGCCAGCTCGATCGTCGACGCGGCTTCCGCATGTTCGAGCGCATTCGACGCGAGATTGCTCACCGCACGCCGGAACAGCGTCGCGTCCGCGACGACCGGCGCCTCGCCGTGCACGTCGATGCGCACGCCGGCTTCATCGGCCAGCGCCTGGAAATACGAAGCGAGCCGGCGCAGCTCGCTGCCCGCGTCGAGTTCGGCGGTTTTCAGGTGCTGCCGCGCATTGTCGGTGCGTGCGAGAAACAGCATGTTCTCGATCATCCGCTGCAGCCGTTCGCATTCCTCGATGTTCGAATCGATCAGCGCTTCGTATTCGTCGGTCGTGCGCGCGCGCGACAGCGTGACCTGCGACGAGCTGATCACGTTGGCGAGCGGCGTGCGCATGTCGTGCGCGAGATCGGACGAGAACTGCGACAGCCGCACGAACGCGCGTTCGAGGCGGTCGAGCATCCGGTTGACCGACGTCGCGAGTTCGCGCAGCTCGACCGGGCCGCCGCGTGCGTCGAGCCGGGCATTCAGGTTATGGGCCTCGATGCGCGACGTCTGCCGGCCGAGGCTCTCGACCGGACGCAGGCCGCGCGACGCGACCGCGTAGCCTAACGCGCCGACCAGCAGTGCGCCCACCGCCGCCGCGAGCCAGATGTCGACGCGATAACTTTCAAGCAGCGACTGGCGATCGGTCGCCGTGCGCGCGAGCGCCACCTGGATCGCGTCGCCGGACGGCAGCGTGGCGCGTGCGTAGACGCAACGCGACGTGCCGATGCCGGGCGGCGAGCACGTGAACGGCCCGTTGGCTCCGCCGGCCGGATGCGGCGCAGCGATCGCCGACGCCAGCGTGTTGCCGGCTTCGTCGGAATGCGCGACGATCGCGCGATTCTGCGCATCGTAGATGCCGAGATACACGCCCGGGTGCGACAACAGCACTTCATGAAACACGGCCGGATCGGCCCGCAGCGCGGCGATCGATCCGCTCGCGTGCGCGAGCTGCAGGAACTGGTTGAGCTTGCCGGAGATCTCGATGTCGTCGCGCCGCGTCAGCTCGGCGGACAGCGAGCGATACAGGTACGCGCCGGTCAGCGCGAACACGAGCGCGGCGACGGCGGCGAACGCGAGCGTCAGGCGCCGCAGCAGCGAGTACGAGCCGGGGCTGCGCGTCACGAACGATCCTCGAGCACGTAGCCCATCCCGCGGATCGTTTGGATCAGCTTCGTCTCATACGCGTTGTCGATCTTCGCGCGCAGGCGCTTGATCGCCGCATCGACGACGTTCGTGTCGCTGTCGAAATTCATGTCCCAGATCTGCGACGTGATGAAGGTGCGCGTCAGCACTTCCCCCTCGCGCTCGGCGAGCAACTGCAGCAGCGCGAATTCCTGTGCGGTCAGGTCGATGCGGGTGTCGGCGCGCCGCACGCGGCGGCGGATCAGGTCGACTTCGAGATCGGCGACATGCAGGATGTCGCGTACGTTGCGCGGCGCGCGCCGCAGCAGCGAGCGGATGCGTGCGAGGAACTCGGCATACGCGAACGGCTTGAGCAGGTAGTCGTCGGCGCCCAGTTCGAGCCCGGCGACCTTGTCCTCGATCGCCTCGCGCGCCGTGAGCAGCAGCACGGGCGTCTGCTTTTGCGCGCGCAGCCGCCGGAGCACCTCGAAGCCATTCAGTTCCGGCAGCATCACGTCGAGCACGACGAGATCGAAATCCTCGTGCAGCGCGAGGAACAGCCCGTCCTTGCCGTTTTCCGCGACGTCGACCGTGTAGCTCGCCTCCATCAGCCCCTTCCGGAGGTACGACGCCATCTTGGGTTCGTCTTCGACTATCAGTATCCGCATGGTGGGGCAGGCTGTCCGTGATTCCAGTCGGTCAGTGTAACGCGTGAGCTTACGGCGCCGCGCGTGCGCGAAGGATGACCGGAGGATGACGGAATTTTCATGAAACCCCGGTCATGTATCGGCCATGTCGTCGTCACCGCGGCGGCGATAAGCTGCGGCCGTCTTGTCCCCGGAGCGCGCCGTCTACGCGTCGCGCCGGCCCATCCGGTCGTTGCCTGCGTGATTCCGCATCCATGTCGTACTGGCGCAAATTCTTCGTCGTCGTGCTGCTGGCGCTGAGCCTGCCGATCCAGTCGTTCGCGACCGTGTCGATGGCATGTGCGGGTGCGGGCGTGGCAATGCCGTACGGGGAGAGCGGGGCAAGCGCTGGTGACTCGGCCGTGCCGCATGCGATGCCGGGCACGCAGGGTGGCCAGCATACGCACGCGCACGGTGATCATGCGGGACATGCCCAGCCGTGCGCCGCGTGCGGGTCCTGCTGCCTCGGCACCAGCATGGCGGATCTTCCCGCGATGTCCGTTGCGTCGGGTACCGGTATCGCGATCGTCTCGTTCGCGCCGACGCCGGTCGTCGTGTCGTTCCTGACCGGCGGCATCGACCGGCCGCCGCGCCGGCTTCTCGTCTAGCCCCAGCCCGCGGCCCCAACCGGCCGCGCTCCGCAATCCGCTCCGGCGGCGGCATCCCGTCCGCCGGGCGACTCAAGACGAGACCCATTCATGCGATTGATTACTGCGGCGCTGCTTGGCGCGGCGGCCCTGGTGCCGTCGTTCGCGCCTGCGCAAACCCCGTTGCCCGATCCGGCGGACGCCGCTGCGGCGGTGCCGGACGTCACAGTGACGTCCGCGTTCGACGGCTACCGGCCGTACCGGGACGACGAAGGCCCGGGCTGGAAGCAACTGAACCGGGACGTGATGGAACGACCGGCGAAAGGACGAGCGACTGGCGGCGCGGCCGGAAGCGGCGCCGCGCATTCGAAACATGGAGGAGCCGCGCAATGACGATGCTTGCGATATCGCCGAGGATCGGCGCGGCCGCGGCCATGCTGGTGTTCCTCGCGGGCTGCACGACGTTCTCGAAGGACGGCGGCTTCGACACGGTGTCGTCCGCCGCATCGGAACGCATCGGACAAGATGCGATCGTGGTCAAGACCGACGCCGACCGCGAAGCCGTCGACAAACGGACGAAGGAGTTGCTTGCCAAGCCGCTGTCGATCGACGACGCGGTGCAGGTCGCGCTGCTGAACAACCGTGGCCTGCAGGCGTCCTACGCGGAATTGGGACTATCGGAGGCCGATCTCGTCCAGGCCGGCCGGCTGCCGAACCCCCGCTTCGCGTTCAGCCGCACACGCGCCGGCGACGGCGAGCTGACGCTCGGCCGCACGTTCTCGGCGAACGTGTTCGCGCTGCTGACGATGCCGCTCGCGACGAACATCGAGCGCCGCCGCTTCGAGCAGACCAAGCTGGAGACGGCCGACGCGATGCTGAAGGTCGCAGCGGACGCACGCCATGCGTACGTCGAGGCCGTCGCAGCCGAGCAGGCCGCGAACTATGCAGAGCAGGTGCGCGATGCCGCGAGCGCCGCCGCTGAACTCGCGCTGCGCATGCGGCAGGCCGGCAACTTCAGCCGCCTCGATTACGCGCGCGAACAGGCGTTTCATGCCGACGCGGTCGCGCAGCACGCAAAGGCGCGCCAGCAGGCCGTGGCCGCGCGCGAGAAGCTCACGCGCGCGATGGGCCTGTGGGGCGAGCGCACGCAGTACGCGCTGCCGGAGCGCTTGCCCGATCTGCCGAAAGCGCGGCCGAACCTGCCCGATCTTGAACGCTTCGCGATGACCAACCGCTTCGACATCCAGGCCGCGAAGCTGCAGACGCAGGGCGTCGCGTCGTCGCTCGGGCTGAGCAAGGCCACGCGCTTCGTCAATGCGGTCGACCTCGGCTACGTGAACAACTACGAGACCGGCAAGGGGCACGAGCACGGCTACGAGATCAGCGTCGAGATTCCGTTGTTCGACTGGGGAGGCGCGAAGGTCGCGCGGGCCGAGGCCGTCTACATGCAGTCGGCGAACCGGCTCGCGAAGACGGCCATCGATGCGCGTTCCGAAGTGCGCGAGTCGTATGCGGCATATGTGACGAGCTACGACGTCGCGGCCCACTATCGCGACGAAGTCGTGCCGCTGCGCAAGACGATCTCCGACGAGCTGCTGCTGCGCTACAACGGGATGCTCGCGAGCGTGTTCGAGCTGCTGACCGACGCACGCGAACAGGTCGGCGCGGTCAACGGCTACATCGATGCGCTGAAGGATTACTGGCTCGCCGAAACCGATCTGCAGATGGCCGTTGGGGGCCGGCTGCCGACCGAGGGCGCCACGCCGCGCACGACGCAATCCGTCGAACCCGCATCCACTTCAAACGCCGACGCTGCGCCGCAGCCGGCTTCCACCCCCGCGGCGCAACCGGTGCCCGCGACGCAACCGCATCCGGAAGGTCATTGACATGGTGTCCCGTCGACAATTTCTCAGCGGCTCGGGCGCCGCGCTGCTGGGCGCCGCGATGGTCAGCAAGGCCGGCGCCGCGTCGCTGCCCGAAGCGCCCACGATGGCGAAGACCGCCACGCAGCCGCCGCTCATGCCGCCGAACGGCCGCCCGTACACGCCCGTCGCGACGCTGAACGGCTGGACGCTGCCGTGGCGGATGAAGAACGGCTGGAAGGAATTCCACCTGACGGCGGAACCCGTCGTGCGCGAAATGGCGCCCGGCATGAACGCGCACCTGTGGGGCTACAACGGCCAGTCGCCGGGCCCGACGATCGAGGCCGTCGAAGGCGACAAGGTGCGAATCTTCGTGACCAACCGGCTGCCCGAGCACACGACGATCCACTGGCACGGGCTGCGGTTGCCGAACGGGATGGATGGCGTCGGCGGCCTCACGCAGCCGCATATCCCGCCCGGCAAGACCTTCGTCTACGAGTTCCAGCTGGAAGCGCACGGCACGTTCATGTACCACCCGCACGCCGACGAGATGGTGCAGATGGCGATGGGGATGATGGGCATGTTCATCGTGCATCCGAAGGACCGCGGCACGATGCCGGTCGATCGTGATTTCGTGTTCCTGCTCGCCGCGTACGACATCGATCCGGGCAGCTACACGCCTCGCGTGAACGAGATGACCGACTTCAACATGTGGACCTTCAACTCGCGCGTGTTCCCGGGCATCGATCCGCTGCCGGTGCGCGCGGGCGACCGCGTGCGGATTCGCTTCGGCAACCTGACGATGACGAACCACCCGATCCACCTGCACGGCTACAGCTTCGAAGTCGCGGGCACCGACGGCGGGTGGATTCCGCCGGCCGCGCGCTGGCCAGAAGTGACGGCCGATGTCGCGGTGGGCCAGATGCGCGCGATCGAGTTCACTGCCGATCGCCCGGGCGACTGGGCGTTCCATTGCCACAAGTCGCATCACACGATGAATGCGATGGGCCACCAGGTGCCGAACCTGATCGGCGTGCCGCAGAAGGATCTCGCGCAGCGCATCGGCAAGCTCCTGCCCGACTACATGGCGATGGGCAGCACGGGCGGCGCGATGGGCGGCATGGAGATGCCGCTGCCCGACAACACGCTGCCGATGATGACGGGCACGGGCCCGTTCGGGCCGCTGGAGATGGGCGGGATGTTCACGGTCTGCAAGGTGCGGCAGGGGCTCGGCCGCAACGACTATCGCGATCCGGGCTGGTTCCGGCATCCGAAGGGCACTGTCGCGTACGAGTACACCGGCGAACTGCCGGACGGCTGAGCAGCAGCATGCGGCGGCTGCTCACAGGCGGCCGCCGGTTTCATTTCATTCACTGGGAGTCGACACGATGAAGAAGGGACTGGTTTTGATGGCGACGGGTTGCGCATGGGCGTTTTCCGCTGCGTCGTACGCGGCCGGCGACATGGCCGGCATGGACATGAGCGGCGGTGCGAAGCAGGAAGCCGCGGCGCAACAACGCATGTCGCACGGCGAGATCCGCAAGGTCGATACGACCGCCGGCAAGCTGACGATCAAGCACGGCCCGCTGGAAAACCTCGGGATGGACGCGATGACGATGGTGTTCAAGGTGAAGGACCCGGCGATGTTGTCGCAGGTGAAGGCCGGCGACAGGATCGACTTCGTTGCGCAAGACGTGGACGGTGCGCTGACCGTCGTCGAGCTGAAGAAGCCGTGACGCGGAGCGTGACCATGAAGATAACGAACCTCACGCGACTGGCCGCGATCGTCTCGACCGGTGCGATTCTCGCCGCCGCACCGATCGCGGCCTCGGCGCACGGCAAGCTGGAAAGCGCAGCACCGGCGACAGGAAGCACGGTCGACACCGCGCCCGACACGTTGCGGCTCACCTTCAACGAAGACCTCGAACCGGCGTTCAGCTCGGTGAAGGTATCGGATGCGAACGGCAACGCCGTCACGCAGGAAAAGGCGAAGGTCGATGCGGCGAACCCGCGCGTGATGACCGTCGCGATGCCGAAGCTCGCGCCCGGCGCGTACACGGTGCAGTGGGCGGCGATGACGGCCGATGCGCATCGCACGAAGGGCACCTATACGTTCAGGGTGAAGGGGTGAACGACGGCTTCGTCGGCCTCCTGCGGCTCGTGTCGGTCGCGATCCAGAACGCCGGGTTTGCCGTCATCGTCGGCGCGCTGCTCGGCAGCCACTGGCTCGCGCGCGGCGCGTCGGCGTGGCAGCACGGCATCGGGCGGCGGCTCGTCGCGACGCTGCGCATCGCGTCCGTCATATCGCTGGCCGCGAGCATCACCGCGTTCTGGGCGCATTGCGCGCTGATGAGCGAGGTGTCGTTGCTCGACGTGGGGCCGGCTGTGTGCGCGATGCTCGCGGGCACCGGGTTCGGTCACGCGTGGCTGGCCGGCGCGGTGTTCATGGCGGTGGTCGTGGCGCTGTCGTTTCTCACGCATGCGAACGTCATGCGCTCGCGATTGGCGATATGGGCCGCGCTTACCAGCGTCGCGCTCGCACGAAGCAATGGCGGCCATCCGGTGGATGCCGGGCTGTTCAGCGTGCCGGTATGGATCGACTGGCTGCATCTGCTGGCGATTAGCGCGTGGGTCGGGCTCGTGCTCGTGACGGCATTCAGCGTGATGCCGAGGTTCGCCGCGATGCCCGCGAGCGAACGCACGACAGGCGCGTCGTTCGTGCAGTCGCTTTCCGATGCATCGACCTGCGCATTGATCGTGTTGTTCGCGACCGGCGCGTACAACGGCTGGCGCGGCGTCGATACGCCCGCCAACCTGCTCGCGTCGACGTACGGGCAGATCCTGCTGCTGAAGCTCGCGCTCGTGCTGATCGCGGCGGCACTTGGCGGACACAACCGCTTCTTCGGGATGCCGAATCTGTTGGCGGCGCTGAAAGATCCGGCAGCCTCGATGCCGGTCGGGTTGTTGCAACGATTCGGCACAGTGTTGCGGATTGAGGCAGTGGTGCTCGGCGGCGTGCTGATTGTTGCGGCGGTTCTCGTGTCGAGTGCGCTGCCTGGCACGGTGTAGCGAGACGGCGCGACGCCGCAGTGGAGAGGGCACGCGGGGCAATCGTCACGAGCATGGCTGGATTTCATCAGACGATTTCCCCGCTTTTTCAGGCGTAAGCGCACGGTAGCTGCGATCGCACCACGATAAAAATAGTTACATCTACCTGTCTTTCAATTACCAAAAACTGTCATTGAGCGCCGCTAAGCTTTCGCCACCCTCACAACCGGGATTCCCCGTCATGCGCTCGACAATCCGCCTCATTACTCCGCTATTGCTGCTTCCGACGCTCGCCGCGCCGGTTTTCGCGGCCACCGCCGCGCCCGTCAGCCCGAACTGCGGCGGCAGCGCGACGCCGATCGCCGATATCCAGGGGCCGGGCGCGCCGTCGCCGCTGGCCGGCCAGAACGTGTCGATCGAAGCCGTCGTCACCGCCGATTTCGGCGGCACGGACGGCTTCGGCGGCTTCTTCGTCCAGCAGGCCGACGCGCAGCGCCGCAACCAGCCGGGCGTGTCCGAAGGGCTGTTCGTCTACGCGCCGAAGGTGCGTGCGAAAGCGGGCGACCTCGTGCACGTGACGGGCAAGGTCGAGGAGAAATACGGGCAGACGCAGCTCACGCAGTCGGGCGCGATCGCGGTGTGCGCGAACGGCCAGACGGTCAGGCCCGCGACGCTCACGCTGCCGGTCGACAGCTCGAACGCGTTCGCCGCGTATGAAGGCATGCTCGTGCGCCTGCCGCAGACGCTGAACGTCACGGACAACTACGAACTCGGCCGCTACGGCAGCGTGATGCTCAGCAACGGCCGCCTGCGCACGCCGACGAGCGTCGTGCCGCCCGCGCGGGCGCAGACGCAGATCGATGCGAACGCACGCAATCGCCTGATCCTCGACGACGGGTCGAACAAGCAGAACCCCGCCACGGTGCCGTACCCGGCGCCGGGCCTGTCGGCCGCGAACACGCTGCGTGCGGGCTACACGGTGCGCGACATCGAAGGCGTGCTCGAAGTGCGTTACGGCGCATGGCGCGTGCAGCCGCTGCCGGGCGCCGCCGCGCCGGCGTTCGAAGCGCGCACGAACCAGCGCACTCCCGCACCGGCGCGCGATCCGAAATCGAATCTGCGGGTCGCGTCGTTCAATGTCCTGAACTACTTCAACGGCGACGGTCTCGGCGGCGGCTTCGACGATCCGAACAACCGCGGTGCGAAGAACTTCCAGGAATTCCAGCGCCAGGAAGCGAAAATCGTCAGCGCGCTGAAGGCGATCGACGCCGACGTGATCGGCCTGATGGAAATCCAGAACAACGGCTACGGCGAACTGAGCGCGGTGCGCCAGCTCGCGGCGAAGCTCGGCAACCACTGGCGCGTCGTCGATCCGGGCGTGTCGCGCCTCGGCGGCGATGCGATCACGGTCGCGATGATCTACGACAGCCGCAAGGTCGAGCCGGTCGGCCGTGCGGCCACGCTCGCGATCGACGACAAGAACCGCCAGCCGCTCGCGCAGTCGTTCCGGCTGATCCGTGGCAACAAGCAGTCGCTGACGGTCGCGGTCAACCACCTGAAGTCGAAGAACTGCCCGGACGCCGCGAACGACGATCTCGACCAGGGTGACGGCCAGGGCTGCTGGAACCCGACGCGCACGCGCGCGGCGGCGAAGCTGGCCGACTGGCTCGCCGGCAACCCGACGGGCGTCGCGGGGCAGGGCGTGCTGCTGATCGGCGACTTCAACAGCTACACGTACGAAGACCCGATCCGCACGCTGGAATCGCGCGGTTACCGCAACCTCGTCGCGCGCTGGATCGGCGCGCATGCGTACAGCTACGTGTACAACGGCGAAGCCGGCTATCTCGATCACGCGCTCGCGACGTTGCCGCTCGCGTCGCACGTGAAGGCCGTGCACGAATGGCACATCAACGCGGACGAGCCGGTCGCGCTGCAGTACACGCTCGCGTACAAGTCGGCGGAGCAGCAGAAGACGTTCTACGCGCCGGATGCGTATCGTTCGTCGGATCACGATCCGGTGCTGATCGATATCGCGCTGCCGGGCGGCGGGAAGTGACGGCGGATTGAACGCGGGTGGGGCGCGGTGTGCGGCGAGGCGGCACGCCGCGTTTCATCCCGGCCGCACCGGCCGGCCGGATTGCGGGTAAATAATTCCGCCGAAATTTTCATGAATTGGCGAAATCGGTATTTTATGGATGGCGCGATGCGGATAAATGCATCGTTTGAAAAATTGTTGAAGCGACTCGAATCATCGAATGACGGTCCATGCTTGATGTCGAGCCGAATTAATCGATCGCCGATAATAAAAATGAAAGAATAATTCCGGCGATCTGAAGGCTTTCGAGGCGCGATGCCGGCGCCAGTAAAGGATTGCCGGTCGTGCGATAAAAACCGCCGATTCGGTGGATTATTGTCGATAAAACGTGCAATGCACGAATATTCCCGCTTTCTTTCAATTGCCAGACACTGCCGGCCGTTAGCATCATTGCGGGATTTTTAATATCCGAATGATCTTTGACAACGCGGCGCAGCACCGCCTATTTTTGTGTTGTCGTAAATTTGGGTCATATAAAAGTTGTCCAAACTGCAGGGGGCGTCCGAGCACCATTCTCGCCAGCAGTTTGCTGTGTCTGTATCAAGTTCAGTCTCTTAGAAGTCCAATCCCCAACCGCCGACTGCCGACCGTGCAACGCGAGTGGCGGGTCGGCCTGCGCGTTTCGCAGGCGTTGGCGGCCTTTGTGATGCGGTATCCGAACCAAAGGACAGAGATGAAACCAGACAGGAGCTGTACCGGCAGCCGCCGTGGCCGTCACGGCCGGTTGGCCGGGCTAGGTGCATTGACCGTCATGACCTTGGCGCTCGCGGCGTGCGGCGGCGACGATTCGTCGTCCGTCGGTGCGTCGAGCCTCGCGCAGGCCACCGCCAGCCAGCAGGCCAGCGCGCAACAGGCGGCCGGCCAGACGCCGGCCAACCAGCCGTACGTCGACCCGGTCGCGTATTCGATGAATGCGACCGACGGCCTCGCCCCCGGGCAGGTGTCCGAGAAAACGGCCGTCATGCATTACCAGTGGAAAAACGGCGGCACGACCGTCAACTACACGACGACTACCGGCCACCTGACCGCGCAGGACGCGAACGGCAATGTGGAAGCGTCGATGTCGTATGTCGCCTACACCGCGCCGAGCACGAACGGCAAGCCGCGCCCCGTCACGTTCGTCTATAACGGCGGCCCCGGCTCGTCGTCGATCTGGCTGCGGCTCGGCTCGTTCGCGCCGACCCGCGTGGCCACGCCCGATCCGCTGTTCGGCAACAACTGGCCGAACTATCCGCTCGTCGACAATGCCGAAAGCCTGATCGACACCACCGACCTCGTGTTCATCGACCCGCCCGGCACCGGGCTGTCGGAAGCCGTGTTGCCGAACACCAACCAGAAGTACTGGGGTTCGGATGCGGACGTGAACATCATGCGCGACTTCATCCAGCGCTACCTGAACGTCAACAGCCGCAACACGTCGCCGATCTACCTGTACGGCGAATCGTACGGCACGCCGCGTACCGACATGCTCGCGCTGGCGCTCGAATCGGCCGGCGTGCACCTGACGGGCATCGTGCTGCAGTCGTCGATCCTGAACTACTTCGCGGATGCGGTGGAAGCCGTGGCGATCACGCAGTCGACGGAGGGGCTGCTGCTCGAAACCGATACCGTGGCCGGCTACCTGCCGGGCTATGCGGCGGTCGCGGCGTACTTCAACCAGGTTTCCCCGGCGCCGGTGAACCAGGGGTTGTACGCACTGCAGACGGAACTGTTCACGACGCTGATCTACAACCAGCTGCAGAAGTATTCGCAGTCGTGGGTGTTGAGCCAGCTCGGCATTCCGGATGCGCTCGGCACGCCGGTGTTCCCGAGCGATGCGACGCTCAAGCTGTGGTCGATCCCGTCGAGCCTCACGCAACAGGCGTTGCGCGGCTACTTCAACGCGAATCCGTTCGGCACGAGCCTGCTGCCCGGGACGACGATCGGCCGGTATGACGGACGCGTGTCGTTGCCGAACGCCGATCCGCGGCTGCAGAGCGACGGCGACCCGTCCGACATCCTGATTTCGCAGCCGTTCACGAACGCGCTTGCGACGCAGATGCCGGATTACCTCGGCTACACCGCGCCGAACGCGACGTACCTGCCGCTGAACGACAACATCATCGAGGTCTGGGATTTCTCGCACGACGGCCAGCCGATGCCCGACACGATCCCCGATCTGCTCGGTGCGCTGCAGCTCAACCCGAAGCTTCGCGTGCTCGCGGAGAATGGCTTCCACGATCTCGCGACGCCGTTCTTCAACACCGAGAAGCAACTCGCGCGGCTGCAGACGGTGAAGGGCCTGAATCCGAAGCTGCAGGTGAACTTCTTCCAGGGTGGCCACATGATCTACCTGGACGACGTCGCCCGGCCGCAGATGAAGCGGGACCTGAAGACGTTCTACAAGGGCGCGCGGATTCCGACGGCGCTGACGCTGCACACGCTGCCGCCGCCGTGGCCGGATGAAAACCCGCCGAGCGTACCGACCGGCAGCGTCCCGGGCGCAACCGCCGCGACGACGCTGGCGGCCGCCCCTTGAGCGACCCTGAGCGACGGACTCCTTGTCAAAGGAACCCTCTATTCATCCATTGAATGCGAGTGATCATGTCCCTAATCAATTTGATGCGGCGTATGTCTCCGTTGATCGTCCTCGGTGCCGTGATGAGCAGTGCCTACGCGTTGCCGCCGCAGGCGGTGGCGCCGGTGAAGCTGCCGCACGGCGGGCACGGTGTCGACGGTCCGTTCTTTCCTGCCACGAAAGCGGCGCCGGTGTTGCCGTCGACCGGCGCGACGCTGCAACAGCAGGCGCAGCAGCGTGTCGATGCGCGGCTCGGCGCCAATACGGTGCTGAGCAACGGCGCGGCCGTGACGAAGGCGCAGGCGCAGAGCAACGGCCTCGGTTTCGTGTCGAAGCACTTCGATGAAATCGATACGAAGCACACCGGCCGCGTGACGATGAGCGATGTGCGGCAGTTCATCCAGCAGCGGCAGGTGCAGGCGCAGCAGGAACAGCAGGACGAGTGACGTAGCACGTAGCAGGCAGGGCGGCGGCCGGTGCGGGATGATTCGCACCGGCCGCCGGAAGGTGCACGGCCTATTCCGCCTGCAGCTTGTCGCGTCGCTGTCCGAAGCGTGCGCGATAGTCGCGCGGCGATACGCCGACCTGCTTCGCGAATGCACGCTGCAACGCGTCGACACTGCCGAAGCCCGAGCGTTCGGCGATGCGTTCGAGCGGCCAGTCGGCCCGCTCGAGCAGCGCCTTCGCGCGCTCGATGCGTGCGGCCAGCACGAACTGCGCGGGCGATCGTCCGGTCTCCTTGAGGAAATGACGCGCAAACGTACGTTCGCTCATGTGCATCCGTGCGGCCAGCGCCGCGACGCCGAGATCGCCGGTCGGATCGTCGGCGATCTCGGTGAGCAGCGCGCGCATGCGGGGTGTCGCGTCGGCTAGCGTGCCGAGTCCGACGCTGAATTGCGCTTGCCCGCCGGGACGGTGCAGGAACAGCACGAGTTCGCGCGCGACGGCGACGGCGGTCGGCGCACCGCAGTCCGCCTCGACGAGCGCAAGACACAGGTCGATGCCGGCCGTCACGCCGGCCGACGTATGGAAGGGCGGATCGCTGACGTAGATCGCGTCGGGCTCGACGCAAACGTCAGGGCACAGCGCTTGCAGCGTCGAACACTGGTTCCAGTGCGTGGTCGCTCGCCGGCCGTCCAGCCAACCGCCCGCGGCGAGCACGAACGCGCCGGTGCAGATGCTCGCGATGCGCCGTGTGCCCGCGAGCCGCATACGCAGCCACGGCAGCACGCCGGCGTCGGACGCCGCGTGTCGCAGCGCCGTTTCGCTGCCGCCGGCGACGATGATCGTATCGATCCGCCCGGGCAGTGCCGCGAGCGCGGTCGTGCCGGCGAGCCGCAAGCCCGCGTGCGTGACGATGTCGTCGCCGTCCTGCGACGCGAGCGTCAGCCGATACGGCGTCGCGTGATCCGGCCGGTAGCGGTTCGCGATCGCGAATACCTCCATCGGGCCGGTGATGTCGAGCGACTGGACGCCTTCGAAGCCGATCACGACGATGTCGCGTACCGGTTGCAGGGGCTGGGGCATGGCGGAAAGTGCGGTGGAGTTGTCCTTGTGACCGCGAGCATGATCCTTGTAATTTCCCGGGCATGCAATCGAATGACGCGGGGTGGACGATGCGGGAAAGAGCGGGACGGCGTGCAGGACGCGCGTGGATGGCGCTGCTTGCGTGCATGTTGCTTGGCATGTGGGCATGGCCGGCGGGGACGGCCTGCGCCGCGGCGGCAGGCGCACCGATGCAGACACCGATGCAGACGCTGACGACGGCCGCGCCGAAGGACGGCCGCGCGCGCCCGCTCGTGGCGATCGTGGCGGACAACGCAGGCACTGAGACGACCGATTTCGTCGTCCCTTACTCGATCCTGAAGGCGTCCGGCGCGGTGGATGTCGTCGCCGTGTCGACGGATGCGGGGGCCGTCGAACTGATGCCCGCGCTGCGCATGCTGGCCGACGCGACCTTCGAACGGTTCGATGCCGCAACGCCGGCGGGAGCCGACGTGGTGATCGTGCCCGCGCTGCACCGCGCGGACAGCCCGGCCGTACTGGCATGGCTGCGCAAGCAGGCCGCCGGCGGCGCGACGATGGTCGCGATCTGCGATGGCGCGGAGGTGCTCGCGAACGCGGGCCTGCTGCGCCATCGTGCCGCGACGTCTCACTGGTATTCGCGCGACGGCCTGCGCCGCCGCTTTGCCGATACGACCTGGGTCGACGATCGCCGCTATGTGATGGACGGCAACGTGATGACGACGAGCGGCGTGTCGGCGTCGCTGCCTGCGTCGCTTGCCTTGCTGAGCGCGCTGGCCGGGCCCGAGGCAGCGCGCGAGACCGCGCGGAGCATTGGTGTGCAGGCCTGGAGCGATCATCACGACGGAAGCCGGTTCGCGCTGAGCGCGCGCACGACGCTCTCTGCGCTGGCGAATCGAGTGGCGTTCTGGCGGCACGAGACATTCGATCTGCCGGTCGAGCGCGGCTTCGACGAACTGCCCGTGGCGCTGACGGCCGATGCGTGGGCGCGGACATGGCGCGGCGATGTCGTCTTGACGGCAGACGCGCACGAGGTCGTGTCGAAGCACGGGCTGCGGCTACTGACGCAGCCGGCGGGCGTCGGGCACGCGCCCATCGTCATTCCGGAAGGGCGGCGCGGCGATGCGGTGCTGCCCGGCGTGCTCGAGGACATCGCATCACGCTACGGTGGCGCGACGTCCGATTGGGTGGCGTTGCTGCTGGAGTATCCGCGTTAGCGGCGCCGTGCCGGGTTCAGGCCGAGGCCAGCGCCGTACGTCGGGCGCACAGGCGATTCCACAGCATGCCGGAGCGGCTGCCGCTGCGGCAGTACGCGAGCACCGGCTTCGGCAGCGTGTCGACCAGTTCACCGAATGCATCGATCTCGGTGTCGCCGATGCGGTCGCGCTCGACCGGCAGGTAGCGCGCTTCGAGGCCCAGTTCGCGGGCCGCCGCGGCGATGTCGTCGAACGCCGGATGGTCGTCGCCTTCGCCGTCCGGCCGGTTGCAGATCACCGAGCGGAAGCCGGCGTTGCGGATCGCCTTCAGGTCGGCCGGCGTGATCTGCCGTGAAGCGGAGAACCCGTTCGCCGCCGTCGCGCGACACTGTTCGATCGCGTGGCGGAAACAGGCGATCGCGAAGTCGACGTCCTGCTCCGTCGTGAAGCGGCCGAAGCTCACGCGCACGGTGCGGCCTGCCGCTTCCGCATCGAGGCCGATCGCGGTCAGCACGTGGGACGGTGCGCCGCTGGTCGAGTTGCAGGCGGACGTCGACGATACGGCGAGCGCGTCGCCGAGCATGAACGGGAAGAAGCCCGGCGCATTCACCGTCAGGCTCAGCGTGTGCGGGATGCGGCGCGCGCCGGCCGCGTTCTGCGTGACGTCGCCGAGCTTGAACAGCGCGTCCGTCAGGCGGGCGCCGAGCGCCGCGATCCGGGCGGCTTCACCGTCGAGCTTTTCCGCGGCCAGTTCGCATGCCACGCCCATGCCGACGATCTGGTGGGTGGCGAGCGTGCCCGAGCGCAAGCCGCGCTCATGCCCGCCGCCATGAATCTGAGGGGCGATCCGGTTCGCGATGTCGCGGCGTACGAACAGCGCGCCGATGCCCTTCGGGCCGTACACCTTGTGCGCGGACATCGACAGCATGTCGATGTCGAGCGCACGCACGTCGATCGGCGTCTTGCCGAGCGCCTGCGCGGCGTCGACGTGGAGCAGCGCGCCTGCGTCATGCACGATGCGCGAGATTGCGCCAATATCGGTCAGCGTGCCGAGCTCGTTGTTCACGAGCATCAGCGACACGAGGCCCGTGTCGGGGCCGATCGCGGCAGCCACTGCGTCGGCGGTGATCTCGCCGTCGCGCGTGGGCGTCAGGAACGTGACCGACGCGCCATGCTTCGACAGGTTCGCCATCGTGTCGAGAATGGCCTTGTGCTCGATGCGGCTCGTGATCAGGTGGCGCTTGCCGGTCGCGTGTTCCGCATAGCCCTTCAGCGCGAGGTTGTTCGATTCGGTGGCGCCCGAGGTCCAGACGATCTCGTCGGCATCCGCGCCGATCAGCGCGGCGACTTGCGCGCGTGCCTGCTCGACCTTGTCTTTCGCGAGCCGGCCGGCGGCATGCGAGCTCGATGCGGGGTTGCCGAAGATGCCGTCGAAGCCGAGGCAGGCCGTCATCGCGTCGATCACGCGCGGATCGGCGGGTGTCGTGGCGGCGTAATCGAGGTAGTGCAGCGTGGTGGTGTCGCTCATGTCCTTCTCATGCTCGTTTCTTTCGGAATGGGAGAAATGATACGGGGGACAGAAGGGAAAAAGGATCCAAAGTGGGCTGTCGATTCAGCTTGATATGGAATAACGTTTTATCCGATTGTGGATTGGGGGAATTTATTTTTCTTGTGGCTGGCGGGTGCGATTTGCGTGTCCGCAGCCCATTTTGCGAGGGATGGTCGAGATGCAGTATGAACTGACGACGTTGTCGTGTTTGCTGCTGGCGCAGGATGCCGTTTCCGCCGGTGCGCATCGATGGGTATCGGATCCGGGGGCTGGGGGGCGTCTCCTCGGCGCATGGCGTTCGGAAATCGGCGAGTTGGGGCAGATCGTCGTGTTGCGAGGCTTCGACGATGTCGGCGAACTGCAGCAGGAGCGCCGTCGTGCGTTGATGAGCGGCGGGCCGTTCAATATCGACGGTGACGACGTCGGTCTCGACATGGAAACCTACGAACTGTTTCCGTTCCTGCCCGCGATCGAGCCGTCGACACTCGGCAGGTTCTACGAACTTCGCCGCTATTGGCTCAAGCCGGCCGGGATCGCGCCGACGATCGCCGCGTGGGAGCAGGCCGTCGGCCCGGCCGAAGCCTATACGTCGCATCTCGTCGCGAACATGTACGCGACGGATGGCCCGCCTCGCATTGCTCATATCTGGGGGTTCTCGAGCCTGGAGGAGCGCATGGCATTGCGGGCGCGCCACTATGCCGAAGGGCTTTGGCCACCCAAGGGCGGACCGCAGCAGATCGAGCGGGCTACTTCGACGATTTGCCTGCCGGAAGCGTGGTCTCCGCTGCGTTGAATTTTCAATGAATCGCCGATGAGGCCGCCCCGCCCCGTGCTGCCGAGGGCAGCACGATGCGAAGGCAACTGGCCGTATCAACCACCCCGAAGCGGCTGGCTTGCCGCGCATCGCGGCGAGGCTGCGGCAAGCGCCGGATGGCGGCGCCGGCACGCCGACACGAAACGCGATCGGCAGTGCCGCGAGCAGCATTCAGGGCTGCGCAGAGGACGCCGCGTGCGGAGCGCGCACGGCATCCATGCCCTTGATCAGGGCAGCAATGCGCCGTTCGATGTCGTCATATTGGCGTGCGATCTGGGTTGCGTCGGGATCGCGAATGCCGACGTCTCGTGTCGAGGAGAACGCCGTTCCGTGCACGGATTCGTACTGGATATCGATAGCGATATCGTTCATGGTCAGCAACTTGAGCAAGATGGGCAAGCATGGAGGTGACGCCTTATCCGACAAGGCCAGACGCGGTACGATCTCGCCGGCTTTCAACGGGGCGTCGGGGCGCGGCCAGCCGGTACTGAAGCATCCCGTGGCACCGATACCTGCATCGGACTGGACGCGCGACCAGATACGGGACCGAGACCAGCGTATTTTCGGGTTCCGATCGTCACGGTCATACCCTTGATGATGGCCGGTCCCAGCCCTGCATTTGAAAGATGGATGCCGCGCCTGTTTTCGGCGTCGTCGAAGTGCTGTGTTGCCACTATGCGGGGCGGGAATCGATCAGATCGCCGTATCTTGTTCATTCTGGTTCGCCAATCGATATGCATCTCGCACCCATGCCTGGAGTGCGGGCTCATATCTGGCCGGGATCGTGATCGTGAGGGTGGTGAGGCGCGTGCAGCTTCCCGGTAGCTCCAGATACCGCTGCCACACCTTCCGTACAAGCTGCGACATCGCGGAACACGTCATGCCGACTTCCGCCGCCACAGCCCGTTGTGATCGACCCTTGACGAAAATCTCGTGCAGGGCCCACTGGTTCAAGGGCTTGATTCGTGTATTTTGCATGCGCAACAGGCGGAACTGTTCGGCAGTCATGCGTCGGGTCTTTTGCATTCAAACTCGCCCGGAAGTGTGAAGTGAAGAAATCAAGGTCGCGCCGCATGAAGTCTTGTGACCATCGAAGGCAGAGTCGCGACCTTCGACCTTGAATGCCGTGTCGCCTTCGGCAATCGTGCAGGTACCGTGAATCGGACACGAACACACGTCGCCTATGCGGGCGACCGAGCGCCCCATCACCTTGCTCGTTTCGGCTCCGGATTCGACCCGGCCGCCGTGGGTATGTACGTCGCCGACCCGGATAATTCCTCGCATATGACTCATCCCCTGAATGATTGGCGCGGAGCTCGCGTTCGCACGCGACGTGCCGTCGCGTCGGTTCGCATCACCATGAATAGCCCTGCATGCCGTAATCGGTATCGTGCCGGCGGCCCCACCACGGCAGGTAGGCATTGTTGCCACCGCGCGCGCGGAACCAATCCTTGTCGGGATCGATCGGCGTGAGTTTCGACGGTGGCATGACGACAACCGCGACGGGATGTTCGGGGTCGGTCGTGCCGGCGATCAGGGCGTTGCCGCCGAAGTGGTTGATTCGGCCGATTGCCAGCGCGACGTCGGTCAATGCGCTGCCGGTGCCCATGTCGCCGAGTCGGGCAGCGGTGTTGAATGTCTGCTTTCGGTGGTCGTATTCAGGAAGAGTTTCCGTCAACGTCTGTGCGAGCGCGGCAACGCGTGACGACGCTGCATCGCTGCCTGCGCCTGCGTCGTGGACGATGTAACTCAGGTTCGCGACCGCGACGCCGGCATTGCGTGCCGCCTGGTCGATGGTTGCCTTCCATGCCTGGACGGCGCGCGTCGTGCCGACCTTCGGCGAAAACTCTTGCGTGTTGCCCGTTGCGGCTTTGCCGATCCAGGCGAGCGGTTCGCGCTGCGTGTTGAAGTTCGGGCCGGCGAGGAATAGCACGACGAGGTTCTCGTTGATCTGCGCGTCGGTGGGCGGGAAGCTTGGCGCGTCCCAGTTTATTGCCCATACGGTCTTGTCGGGGTTCGCCTGCAAATAGTCCAGTGCCTTGTTCAGCGACGTAAAGCCAGCGTTCGCGCCGCCTTGCGTGATTTGCACATCAGGGGGCGTGTCGCGGCTCCACATTTCTCGGAAATGCGGGTTGCCGATCAAAAACGTCTTTCGAATCGAATCGCGCAAGTAGCTTTGCGAGTCGCCAACTTCGAGTCGATTCGGAATGGCCAGTTCAACACGAATGCCCGCGAGTTCGCGCCAGTCCGCTTTATCGCTGGGGTTCACCGTGTAGAAGTATTTGGGGTTGGACGCATAGCGTGAGCTAAGCAGCAGAGGGAATTTGTACATGTACTTGCAATAGAAGCCTCTAAACGTTTCCTTGCCTCTGTTGCCATATGCGATACCCGCTACGGGCTGCAAGCTCGTAAAGGACTTCGGGTCGGTGCGAACCATATCGTCATTCTTGTTTGGAACAGAGAGTTCTTGTGCCCACAACAATTGCCATTCGGTCGGGTAGTCCATGCGTTGCAACGGATTCAACCACATCAGGCCAACAACCTGCGCGACGAATGGCTTCGCCGGTTCTTCTGCGGCTTGCGCGGTATGCTCTCGGACGGGCACGGCTTGTGCTGGACGCATCAGGGCGGTGGTGAACAGAAACACCATGAGTACAGCGAGACCGGGTACTACAACGAATCGTTTCATCCAATCTCCTATTTCCAAATGTGCCGGATCGGGTTGTTCGACGTGCGTCATCAGCGAGGCCATGAGCACGGTGGTGATCAGCCATGTCGAAACGGCGACGGCGGCACGTCTCGACCGTGTGGCGATTAGCGTCTTCAAATCACCCCCCGACCTTCAGATAGAACTCACCTTCACGTTCGTCCACAATCGCGTCGGGTATTTTTCCCTCGCTTTTCTCCGCATGTACCCACTCCTGCATCGGTAAATCGTCGAGTTGACCACGCGAGAAGTAGTCGACGTACTTCTTGTTCGGATGATCTAAGGGAATCCCGTCCCCCATCCGCCAATCGGCCTCAATTCTCAAGTCATAGAGTTGATCGGGAGTCAGGTAGCACAGCCCCACCGCAACGTCATACGCAAGCGCCTTTTCGGCATGTTCCGGATTCGTCATCGTCGTGGAATGATTCGTCGGGCTGTTGGTCGCCCCGCGATCGAGCCAGTCGACAATCTGCTTGTCGCGCCATTCCTTGTAACCCTCCGGCATGGCGCTCTTGCCGTCCTCGCCGATCACATGGCCGTCGCTATCGAGCCATTCGGTGTTCAGCGTTCGACGTGCCTCCATCCGCATCAACGCGCGATCCTCGTAGCGTTGCGCGGCTTCGGTATCTGCCGTACCTTGCGCGACGCTATCCTGGCTCTTCGGCTGGTACTGGTCGTACGGATCATTGGCCCGCTTGTCCGCATCGGCCTTGTTCGCTTCGCGCCATGCGGCCGGCGGATCGTTGCCTTCGTTGAAGTCGCTCACCGCGTCGCCGTCCTTCGTTTCGACTTCCTTGCCGAACCGCAATGCCTTCGGCGGGAACGGTTCGTCAAGTGCCGGGGCGTCCGCCACGATGGTCCATCCCTTCGGCGGATCGGCGTTCACGCGGAACATATTCAAGGCCGAACTGATCCCGGTCATCACGAACATGAGCGGCGCGGTTGCAAGCGTGGCCGCCACCCCGAACACGGATTCGTTTCCTTTGAGCGCACCGATGAGATTGAACCTGGCCGGCGGAGAAGGCGGATACCAGAATCCCGACGTCTTTCCCTTCTGGACACGCCGCCAGTCATCCTCCCAATACCGATAGGGTGTCTGCACGCCGACGGGGAAGCCGGAGGCGAAGACGCGCTGCGTCAGCACGCCGGGGACACTGATATCGTGCAGCTCGTTCTTGTCGATGCCGCGCCAGCCGATGCCTTGAACCGTGACCGCTGAAATCACCTGGTCGTGCGGGCAGCAATACGCGGTGACGCGACCATACGTCGATTCGTTCAGGCCATGGCGAACCCGATCCTCTTGTGCCGCATACGACCTCTTGCTGGTCGGCGACACCCGTTCGTTGGCCATGTCTTCATCGATCTTGTCGGCGGAGCGTTCGTAGGCTTTTCGAGTGCGGATGATCGACAGAAACTTGCCGAACGTTTTCGTGCGCGCGGCGTAGGTCTGCCGTCCGCGACGGCCCTCGCCGTCCTTGGTCGCGCGTTGCGACCAGGTATCCATGAACGTATCGGATGGATTCGGACCGTCTGCACGCGCAAGGCTGTACGGCGCGTTCGCCAGCACGTAGGCGTCCGCCACGCAATGTCCGTTGCGCCCCCACGGATCTTCGACATCGGGCAGCGCATCGCCGAAGAATGCCGCCGTCAGGCCCACGATGTTGCCCTGGCTATGGCACACGACGGTAATCGGTACGTCGGCCTGCATGCGGCGAATCGACTCGATCAACTTCGCAAGGCGCAACGCCGCGAGCACGCCATACGCGCGGGGCGGCGCGCGATACAGCGGCCGGTTGGTCGGATTGATGCCCTGCACAGTGATCCACCCGGCCGCCCGGTCGTCGAGTCCGCCGTGCCAGAGATCGGGCAGGCTCGCACAGCCGTTCGTGAACGGACCGCCGCCCCAATAGTCCTTTTCGTTCAGGAAAATCTTGTCGCCGTACTCTTTCAGTTCCTCGGCGGTCGCGCGATAGCCCCATCGGAAATGAATGACGGGCGAGAAGGAAGAATCAGATTGGATGTAATTGCCGGACCAAAGCTTCGGATTCAGGAACCCGTCAGGCGTCACGCTTTCCGTGTACTTCGCCGGCACCAACTGCCCGGCATCGATGCCGCGATACTTCAACTGATCGTCCAGCCGCCCGAGCCGGCGGTTCAGGCCGTCGCACAGCCCCCGCTCGGCGGCCTCGAACCATTCGCCTTCGGAGTTCACGCCATGTACGAAGATGACGATACCGGGCAACGGCAGTTGCTTGATACAGATTAGCCGCGTGCCTTTCGTCCACATCGCGACCCCTTCGCTCCGGCCGACGACGATCTGCGGTGATTCCGGGCGCGGCGTAGCCGCGTCGGGCACGTCGGTCTTCGCGGCATGCTCGTCGGGGGGGAAATCCGCAGCCGGCCGAGGATTGGGAGATGAATCAGTCATCCGGACTCCCATGCTTGCGTTAGACATTTTTCTTGGTGAACTGGACCGCCAGCCTCTCGAATCGGTCGGTATCGATCGCCGGCAGTTCCCCGGCCATGTCGGTCGTCAGATCCGACAGTGTTCCCGATGCCTTTCGAATCTGTCCTTCGAACCCAGGTGCCGCGTTACCGTCCGTTGGGCGGATCAGCTTCGGGACGCGGCCGAGCGTACGTTGATCGAAGGTCGGCAGGTCGACGCTCATGCTTGCGGGGCCGTCCCATGCATGACCGTCCGATTTCACGGTGAACTTGCCGGGGCATCCCAGTTCGATATCGCGACCATGCAGCTTGAGATATGCGCCGCCGGACGTGACGAATACGACTTCGTCGCTTGCCGTGCCGGCAAGCTTGCCGTCGGCCGCAGTCAACTGGATGTTTTTGCCGGACTCGATTTGCGTGTCGTCGTTCTGCGATTGAATGGCCACTTTCCCTTGATTCGCGATTACCGACACGCCGTCCCCATGTGCGAACATCGCGACGCCACTGCCGCCATGCAGATTGATGGTCTCGCCGCTGGAGAGCTGCACGTGTTGCCGAGCAACCTGATCGATGTTTTCGCCCGCGTACGTCACATGTGTTTTGGGAGTGACGCTCAGCGATCCGTCCTGCGCGCCGAACGCGATCAGTGCGGACGCGTCGCCGGGTGTGCCGGACGCTGCGTCGCCAGGTGTCCAGTTGCGGAACGCCTCGGCGAGCGTCGTCTGCCCGGTGGTATCGACGGCGTGCCCGCCATGCTGGCCGGCATAATCGCCGAGCGACTCGAACAACTCGGTGCACTGGTCGAGCAAGCGGATCAGTTCATCGCGATCGAGCTGACCACCGGTCGCGCGTGTGCGCGCGTAGGTCGACAACAGGATGCCCTGGGCGGCGCGCAACGCCGCGGCGGCGTCGGTGCGCAGTTCCGCGCCTTCACCCCGGTCGCGCCCTTGACCATCATGACGGGGCTGCGTCAGATAGCCGAGATTCAATTGGGTGTGCGCGTGTTCGCTTGCCAACTGCGCCGAAATTTGTGACGGCGTATCGTCCAGACGAAGCTGGTTATACCGATGGCCCTTGATTTCCTTGGTCTTGATTCCGGACAAGTAGCGGTTGCCGGGTAGCGAGCCGGTATCGCTGAAGGTTGTGGGCGGGTTCGCGCCGTTGCTCAGGATTCCGATGATCACCAAACGGTCCGGGTCGCCCGACAGGCTGCCCAGCAAAACCTCCATGCCGACCCGAGGCAGGAAAAGCGCGCCGAAGTATTTCCCCGCCAGACTTGTTCCGACGCGAATCGGCGCACTGTCGCCCGCCAGGCCGGTCGTTCCGGCGCCTTGCGCGTGGGCGTGATCGACCGGGTCGTAGCCGTGAATCTGCACGCGCACGCGGCCGGCCGCATCGCAAAACACTTCCTCTCCCTGTGTGCAGACGATCGTGCCGGTGAGCAGGTGGGCCGGCGGCACATCGATTCCCGGATCGTAGGAAGGCTTGAGCGGCACGCCGCGTTGCACGCACGTGAAACTGTTCTCATAGCGCGTGTCCATCCGTTCCGATGCATCGGCTGGCGCCGGCGAAACGATTTGCATCAGGTGACGGCTTGCCGCGAACAGCCCGTTCACGCGACCTGCCAGGAACTTCGGCAGGTTGTTCCAGATATCGTGCCGAACCGACGTGACGACAAACTGGCGATGATCGGCGGGCTTCATATCCAGCTCGGGATCGCCGGTCAACGTGAACCAGTGACCGACCGGCATGTCGCGCACGCTGCTGATGCCTTCGTGGCGTATGGCTTCGAACTGATGCGCGAGCATCCGGTCGCGCGTGATGCGATCGTGATCGCTCCACGAATCGCCGACGTGCGGAATGTCGATTGCGACGTCGGTCAGCAGGTGCGCAAGGTCGTTCCCCGACTCGCCCTGATCGATACCGGTGACGGTCGCGGATTCGTCTACACGGGCTTTCTTGTAATCCCACGACGGACGGCTGACTTTGCCGGACGACAGACTTTGGCAGTATGCAAAGAGCGTCACCGTGTCGCGTTGTTCGACTCCCGCATCGCGCGGATGGACGCGGAGGGTGCCGGCCGGCGCTTCCGTCAGCCGATATGGATCATCGCAAAACTGGAGTGTGTGCATCGGGCGTTCGTCGCGCATGCCGCTCGCCCCGCCGATCGGTCCCGCCTTCGCAAATACCGTGATGCCTTCTCGACGCAACAGACGCCGGATGAAGCGCGCGTCGGATTCGTTGACCTGCCGTGTCAGTTCGCGCGCCGGATAGCGTTCGGCATGCAATGCCGACAGGTCGAAATCGAATGCCTGCGCGAGGGCGGGGCTGCGCTGTTTCCACTCATTCATCAGCGTCGCCAGAATTTCGATCACGCTGCACGATCGGAACATGCGGGCGTTCGTGCGACGGTCCATCAGCGACAGGGCGTCGCACACGTGCAATTGATACACGGTCAGTTCACCGTCGGATTGACCGGCCCGCACGTCGCGCACGATCGCATTGATCGCTCGTACGCCACCCCGATCGGTCGTCAGCCGGACCGACACGGGTAGACCGAGAAACAGCGCAGGCGACAGATGAGCGTGCGTGGACACGCAGGTCAGTTGCCCGTCGATCCCCGATATCAACCCTTCGCGAATATCGGCGTGTTGGAGCGTCAGCAGATGGCCGACCGTGCGTTGCGCCAGCCCGAAATAGAGATCGACAGGCCGCTTGTTACCGCCAATCAGACCGGACGCAAACTTTCGGAATGTACTTTCTATCGACATCACCGCAATCTCGTTATTTTCGTTCTCAATTCGGACTGGTTCGAATTGGGGTTTCAGGTAAATAAAAAGAAGGTTATGGAAAATTCGCGGTGAAGAATATCAAACTTGTTTGCCATGAGAAATGGTTTGATATTTAGAGATGGCTTTTATATTTTGAGGAGACTGTATGTGACATTCTTTGCAAGGTGCGGGAATTTGTATTTGGTAATGGGTTTAAATATTTTGGATAAGAATTTATCGGTGTGACGGGGTGAGGTAATTTATTTTTCGTCGAAATAAATTGAATGGAATGTGTAAAAAATGAGATTCATCCCATGTCTGGACGAGCTGCGTCGCATGGCGGTGTCGGAAAGTGAGGCGAACAGGATTGCGCTGGTGCTCGTCCGGTGCATCTTGGTTTGCCCCTGTTTGCTTCGCCTCCCGCTACCCGGCGAGCGGCTTCTTCTTGCATGGTTCGCGAAGGCTTTGCGTGATCGTGAGCGGGCATGGCGTGAATGGCGCCTCGCATGGATGCCCCGATGTCCATGAGGGAATTCCCCGGTGACGCATGCGCGAGCGTCACTTCGACGCCGCGCCCGTTCGCTTCGCGCTTTCCCGTCGCCCCTTTCTGGCACCGCCCCCGATTATTTGCGTTTCGCGAATGGCGCGTTCGCCGGTTGCTCCATACCCGATTGGCGGCCGTGCCTCTATCGTGGTGACACCGGCCGATCGAACGCTGCGTGTCGAACCCGAACGGCGGCCGGCACTTCCTCGCGATTCGCGTCGCACACACAAGACATCGGACCTGGCTCATGCGCAGGCGCCGCGGCGCGCGCAGGCGAAGCCGTGTCCACGGAGACGGACATGAAAGCAAACGAGTGGGATACCTCATACGAGTGGAAGGCGGTCACGCTGCTGGCGCTCGGCTTCGGGCTGGTCGGCCTCGACCGCTGGCTGATCGCGCCGCTGTTCCCTTCGATCATGAAGGACCTCAACCTGAACGCGCAGGACGTCGGCAACTGCATCGGCGTGCTCGGCCTGTCGTGGGGCATCTTCGCGGCGCTGATGGGCGGCATCTCCGACAAGATCGGCCGCCGGAAGGTGCTGATTCCGGCCATCGTCGCGTTCTCGCTGCTGTCGGGCTTCTCGGGGCTCGCGGGCGGCCTGCTCGGGCTGATCGCGATTCGCGGCCTGATGGGCGTCGCGGAGGGCTCGTTCTGCCCGACGAGCTTTGCCGCGACGGCCGACGCGTCGCATCCGCGGCGGCGCGGGCTGAACCTCGGCCTGCAGCAAAGCGGTTTCGCGCTGTTCGGGCTCGCGCTGTCGCCGATCATCGCGACGCAGCTGCTCGGGTTCGTGTCGTGGCGCTGGGTCTTTGCGCTCGTCGCCGTTCCCGGCCTGATCCTCGGCGCGATCATGTTCTTCGTGATCCGCGAGCCGAAGGTCACGAAGGCCGTCGCGTCGGAGCATGCGCCGGCGTCGCTCGGCCATGTGCTCAGGAGCCGCAACATCCTCGTGGCGATGGCCGCATTGTGCTGCGCGATGACGGGCGTATTCGTGCTCGGCGCGCTGCTGCCGCTGTACCTGACCGGTTACCTGGCGCTCGGCACGCAGAAGATGGGCCTCGTCGTGTCGGCGATCGGCTTCGGCGGTTTTCTCGGGCAGTTCGGGTTGCCAGGGCTGTCCGACCTGGTCGGCCGCCGTCTCGCCAGCATCGTCGGCTTCGCGGGGACGGCCGTGATGCTCTACCTCTTCCGTGGCCTCGGCCCGCAGCCGCTCGCGCTGTTCGGGGTCCTGTTCGTCGCGTCGTTCTTCACGCTCGGGCTGGTGTCGCTGCTGTCCGGCCCCGTGGCGACCGAGGCTGCGCCCGTCGGGCTCGTGTCGACGTCGATCGGCGTGGTGGTCGGTGTCGGCGAGATTTTCGGCGGCGGCATCGCGCCGGCGATGGGCGGCTACGTCGCCGCACACTTTGGCATCCAGAACATTCTGTGGCTGCCGATGGTCGCGGTGCTGCTGGGCATCGCGGTCAGCCTGCTGCTGAAGGAAACCGCGCCGGCCGTGCTGCAGCGCCGCGCGGCCGTGCAGCCGGCGCTGGCGGCGGGCGAGCAGCAGCGTTAAGGCCCGCGCGCGACGGTCGGCGCAGGCATGGGCCGGCGCCGCCGCCGATTGACATCGATTGCGTGACACAGTGACGCCTTTCGCATGACCCAGCCCGTGATCCGCACGGGTAGACTGCCGGTTTCGCTGTCGAAAAAGGGCGCGGTATGGACCGGTTTCTGAGCATCGAGGCATTCGTCAGGGTGGCGGAGGCGAGCAGCTTCGCCGAGGCGGCGCGGCAGCTTGGCGTGACCAGCTCCGTCGTGACGAATCGCATCCAGCAGCTCGAGAAGTTCGTCAACGCGCCGCTGTTTCATCGCAGCACGCGCCACGTGCGCCTGTCCGAAGTGGGCGAGGCGTTCTATCGCGAGTGCGCGGAGGTGGTGGGGCGCGTCAACGAGCTGACGGACCAGATGCGCGAGCTTCGCGCGACACCGACCGGGCGGCTGCGTATCCAGATGCTGCCCGGTTTCGCGCTCGATCACTTCGGTGCGCCGCTGATGGCATTCAACCGGCGCTACCCGGGCATCCAGCTCGACGTCATCGTCAATGACCGGGTCGTGGACCCGGTCGAAGAAGGGTTCGACATCGCGTTCCAGATCTTTCCGCCCATTTCCGAATCGCTGATCGAACGGCGGCTATTCACCGTCAGGCGCCTCTTTTGCGCGTCGCCCGCGTACCTCGACGCGCATGGTGCGCCACAACATCCGCGCGACCTCCTGCACCACACCACTGCGCTGTATTCGGGCTATCCGTCGCGCAACCGCTGGACGATGACGTGCGGCGACGAGGTCGTCGAAATGGAGTTGCCCGGCATGATCCGCTCGAACTCCGTGCACCTGCTGCGCGAGTACGCGCTGTCCGGCGGCGGTGTCGTGTGCCTGCCGACGCTCGTGGCGAGCGAAGCGCTCGTCGCCGGCCGGCTGGTGCCCATCCTCACCGACTTCCAGCTCGCGCCGCTGAGCTTTGCCGCGGTGTATCCCGCCACGCAGCGACAGGCGCTGAAGGTGAAGGCGCTGGTCGAATTCCTCGCGGAAACCATCGGCGACGAACCCCCGTGGGATCTTCCCCTTCTGGCGCGTGGCTGGGTGCGTTGAACCACGCCGATTATTCGCGAAACGCAAATGCCGTAGTCGCCGTCCCGTGCCTTGTTGCGGGGGTTCCTTGCCCCTAGAGTTGAATCCAACAAGCGGTTCAACTCAGGAGACAGCAATGACCGACACGGCATTCCATACCGTCTTTGGCTCGCTCGACAGCTACCGGAAGGGCGAGATCGAAATCACGAGCGGCAGCGCTCAACACTACGCGTTCTCGAATGTCTTCGAGGTCGCATCGAAGTCGGCCCCTTACGAAAAGGTCGTCGCCGGCAAGAACCTCGAATACGTGATCGAAGTGCTGCGCACCGACGGCCAGTCGCCGTGGTTCGCCTGCGCGCACGACGAGTTCGTGATCCAGATGGATGGCGAAGTCCGGATCGATTTCATCAAGCTCGATACGCCGCCGGCATCGGGGCGCGGAACCGTGAGCGCCGGCACGCAACCGGCCGGCCGCAAGATGGGCTACGTCGTATTGCGCCAGGGCCATCAGGCGCTGCTGCCGGCCGGCTGCGCATACCGCTTCACCGCGAGCCGGCCGGGCGTCGCGCTCGTGCAGACCGTCCTGGGCGAGCTGTCGGTGGAGAAGTGGGCCGACATCTGCCTGCACTGATTCGTCCGACCTCATTCGACTATTCCAGGAGACACGTTATGGCCACCCTCGACCCCTCCGTGGGCTTTGCCGCCGATCTGGTGCGATCGACCGAAGCCGATGCCGTCACCGGCTATCGCGGCTTCCAGCTCGGCGCGTTCGAGTTCCAGCGCGACGAATATTTCGTGAAGATCAGCTGGCCCGCGAAAGGCCGGACGCGCACGCATGCGATGCCGGCGGACGCGTTCCTGCGCGCGATGATGCGCGACGTGGCGTGGGGCTTCTTCTACGGCTGGGTGAACTTCGACCACGTGTTCGGCACGCGCAATCACTACGGCAAGGTGGACATGTATGCGGGCACCTTCAACGGCATCCTGAAGGACGCCGGGGTCGACTACACCGAGACCTTCGACACGCCCACGATCATGGCGACCTTCAAGGCGATGCTGCACGACTGGACGAACGAGGGCTTCGACCCGTTCGCGGCGCCCGAGGAAACCGGTACGGCGTTCGGACGCAAGCACGGTGACAACGGCTCGGCGATCGAGCGCACGCGGATCGCGACGCGCCGCATGCCGGGCCTCGAAGGCGATTCGCCGCTGCGCGACGACCTGCCGGTCAACCGCGCGTTCCTCGACGTCGCGCAGGACGAACCGGAAGTGCACGTCGAGCCGGGCTTCGAAGGCGAGCTGCACGCGTTCAACCTGTTCAAGTACCTGTCGCGCTCGGACGTGACGTGGAATCCGTCGGTCACGTCGGTGTGCGGGCGCAGCCTGTTCTGCCCGACCACCGAGGAATTCATCCTGCCGGTGTTCCATGGCAACGACCGCGTCGAATGGTTTCTGCAGTTGTCCGACGAAATCGTATGGGACATCGGCGACAAGAACACCGGCGCGCCGCGCGCACGCGTGACGATGCGCGCCGGCGACATCTGCGCGATGCCCGCCGACATCCGGCACCAGGGCTATTCCACGAAGCGCTCGATGCTGCTGGTCTGGGAAAACGCGACGCCGGACCTGCCGCAACGCTACGAGAGCGGCGAGCTCGCGCCGTATCCGATCGCGTTCTGAGCGGCGCTGCAGTTTCCGCTTCAAGCCCTACACCGAGGACGATTCATGCAAACCCAACTCTTCATCGACGGACGCTTCGTTGACGCTGTCGACCGCGGCACGATCGACGTGCTGAATCCGCACGACGGCGCCGTCATCACGAAGATCGCCGCGGCCACCGCGGCGGATGTCGACCTGGCCGTCGAAGCCGCGACCCGCGCGTTCCCGAAATGGTCGGCGCTGCCGGCCGCCGAGCGCGGCCGCTTGCTGCTGCGCCTGGCCGATGCGATCGAGGCCAACGCGGAGGAGCTGGCGCAGCTCGAATCGCTGGACACCGGCCACCCGATTCGCGATTCGCGTTCGCTCGACGTGCCGCGCACGGCGGCCTGCTTCCGTTACTTCGGCGGTATGGCCGACAAGCTGCAGGGCTCGGTGATTCCCGTCGAAACCGGCTTTCTGAACTACGTGCAGCGCGCGCCGATCGGTGTCGTCGGCCAGATCGTGCCGTGGAATTTTCCGCTGATGTTTACGAGCTGGAAGATGGGCCCGGCGCTCGCCGCGGGCAACACGGTGGTGCTCAAGCCGTCGGAAATCACGCCGCTGTCGACGCTGCGCATCGTCGAGCTGATGGCCGAGGTCGGGTTCCCTGCGGGTGTCGTCAATATCGTCCCCGGCTACGGGCATACGGCGGGGCAGCGGCTCGCCGAACATCCGGGCGTCGGCAAGATCGCGTTCACGGGATCGACGGCCACCGGCCGCCGGATCGTCGAAGCGTCGCAAGGCAACCTGAAGCGCGTGCAACTCGAACTGGGCGGCAAGGGCGCCAACATCGTGTTCGACGATGCCGACCTCGACGCGGCCATCAACGGCGCCGCGTGGGCGATCTTCCACAACCAGGGGCAAGCGTGCATCGCCGGCTCGCGTCTCGTGCTGCACGAACGCATCGCGGATGCGTTCCTCGAGCGCTTCGTCGCGCTCGCGTCGTCGATCCGCATCGGCAACCCGCTCGATGCGAACACCGAGATGGGGCCGCTCACCTCGAAGCAGCACCTCGAGCGCGTGCTGTCGTTCGTCGATGTCGCGCGCGAGCAGGGCGGTCGCGTGCTCACCGGCGGCAGCGCGCCGCAGGATCCGGCGCTTGCCGACGGCTACTACGTGCGCCCGACGGTCATCGAGGCAAGGAGCGCCGCCGACCGCGTTGCGCAGGAGGAAGTGTTCGGACCGTTCGTCACGGTGCTGCGCTTCGGCAGCGACGACGAAGCACTGGCCATTGCGAACGCAACCGAATACGGGCTGGGCAGCGGCCTGTGGACGAAGGATATTTCCCGCGCACACAAGATGGCGTCGCGGATCGACGCGGGCATGTGCTGGATCAACTGCTACAAGCGCGTCAATCCGGGTAGCCCGTTCGGTGGCGTCGGCAAGTCGGGCTACGGCCGCGAGATGGGCTTCGAGGCGATGCACGACTACACCGAAGCGCGGTCGGTGTGGGTCAACGTCGACGGCAACGTGCCGCCGCACTTCAAGCGCTGAGGTTCGCCATGGATCGCTTCGTCTATCAGGGCACCCCTTCCCGCGTGGTATTCGAATGGGGCGCGCTCGCCAGGCTGCCGGACGAGTTGTCGACGCTCGGCGCCCGCCGCGCGCTGATCCTGTCCACGCCCGAGCAGCGGCCGCTCGCCGAGCGTGTCGCGGCGATCCTGGGCGAGCGTTCGGCCGGCATCTGCGCACAGGCGGTCATGCATGTGCCGATCGAGGTCGCGCACGCGGCTCGCGAGATGGCCGGCGAACTGGACGCGGACTGTTGCGTCGCGATCGGCGGCGGGTCGACGATCGGGCTGGGCAAGGCCATTGCGCTCGAATCGGTGCTGCCGATCCTCGCCGTGCCGACGACTTACGCGGGCTCGGAGATGACGCCGATCTTCGGGCTCACGGAAGGCCGGCTGAAGCGCACCGGGCGCGACGCGCGCGTGCTGCCGCGGACGGTGCTCTACGACCCGTCGCTGACGTTGACGCTGCCGCCGGCCATTTCGGCGGCATCGGGCATCAATGCGATGGCGCATGCCGTCGAGGCGCTCTATGCGGAAGACGCGAATCCGGTGATCAGCCTGATGGCGGAAGAATCGATCCGCGCGCTCGGCGAAGCGCTGCCCGTCGTGGTGCGCGATCCGGCGCACCGCGCGATGCGCAGCCGCGCGCTGTACGGCGCGTGGCTCGCGGGAACCTGCCTGGGCGCGGTCGGTATGGCGCTGCACCACAAGCTGTGTCACACGCTCGGCGGCACCTTCAACCTGCCGCATGCGCAGACGCATGCGGCGATGCTGCCGCACACCGCGCACTACAACCATGTTGCCGCACCCGATGCGCTGCGCCGCGTGGCGCGCGCGTTGGGCGGGAACGATGCGGCCGAAACGGGCCCGCTGCTGTTTGCGCTGAACGCGCAGCTCGGCATCGCGCCGGCGCTCGCCGATCTCGGGATGCCGGAGGCCGGCCTCGACGAAGCTGCCGATCTCGCTTGCCGCAACCCGTATGCAAACCCGCGGCCGATCGAACGCGCGGCGATTCGCGCACTGCTTCAGCACGCTTGGGAAGGGCGCGCGCCGCAATGAGCGGCCCGATGCGTCAATGGAGAAAGACATGAGCCATGACCGCCATGACGGCGACACCAGGCTGAACGAGCAGGTCGTCGCCAGCTTCGACGGCACGCCGAGCCCGCGCTTGCGCATGCCGATGCAGCGCCGCGTGCGGCATCTGCATGCATTCGTCCTCGATCGGAGCTGATCGCCATGGCGCGTTTCTTTGCGGTGTTTGCGACGGACCAGCCGGGCATGCGCGACGTGCGCGATCGCGTGCGGCCGATTCACCGGACTTACCTGCGCTCGGCCGATCAGCACGGCGTGGTGGTGCGGCTCGGCGGCCCGACACTGGACCCGCACGGCGACGCGATGAACGGCACGCTGCTCGTCGTGGAGGCGGACGACATTCAGGCGGTGATGCAGTTCATCGGCAACGATCCGTATGTGAAGGAAGGGCTGTTCTCGCACGTGGAAGTGCGGCCGTGGGACTGGAGCCTCGGCAACCCCGAGCAGAGAGTGTGAACGATGGAAGCACGACCACTCTGCCAGCTTGCCGATGTGCCCGACGGCGGCGCGCGGGTCGTCGACGAAGCATGCATCGGACGCCCCGTGATCGTCGTGCGACGGGGCGAGCAGGTGTGGGCGTATGTGAATCGTTGCCCACACTTCTCGGTGCCGCTCGATTTCGTGCCGGGCAGCGTTTCCTGTTACCGGTCGCAGGTGTTGATGTGCGCCCATCACAGCGCGCTGTTCCGGTTCGACGATGGCGTGTGTATCGATGGGCCTTGCTCGGGCTCGGCGCTGGAGGGCGTGGCTGTCGAGGTGGATGCCGGCGCGTGGGTCGTCTATCGCGGCGCTTGATCCGGGTGTGTCGATGAAGTGAAAGCAGGGCGGGTTGATGCGACGGTCATCGTATTCATCAATCAGTAAAGCTAATGATGTTGAGGGTGTCGAGTAATCGGCACCCGAAAGACGGCGATTCCTTGTGCAGCACCGGGCGAGCACCTGCCACGCAGCAGGTGGCGGCCTCGCATTTTCATAAAAAAGACGGAGACGGAATGAAACTCAGGTTTGGAGCAGTGGCGATTCTTGCCGTGGCGCAGGGCGCATGGGCGCAGAGCAGCGTGACGATGTTCGGGCTGATCGACGCCGGCGTCTCTTATGTCAGCAACGAGGGGGGCGGAAAGAACGCCAAGTTCGACGACGGCATCTTCGCGCCCAATCTCTTCGGCTTTCGCGGCACGGAAGACCTTGGCGGCGGATATCGCGCGATCTTCGCGCTCGTGAACCAGTTCTCGATGGCCAACGGCAGCATCGTCGGGACCGGGATTTTCGGGCGCAACGCGTACGTCGGCCTTGAAAGCAATCGGCTCGGCAGCATCACGCTGGGTAACCAGTACGACTTCATGGTGGATGCGCTGTTTTCAAAGAACAACGCGATTTCACGGGATATCTCGGGGCTGTACGGCTTTCGCAATGGCCCGTTCCAGCGTCTCGCGCTCCCGGACAACCCGACCGGTGCGTTCGATTGGGACCGCACGGCAGGCAGCAAGCCGATCGCGAACGCCGTCAAGTACAGCTCGCCGACGGTCGCGGGTTTTTCCGGCGGCGTGATGTATGCGTTTGGCGGGGTGGCCGGTTCGGTCGGAGCGGACAATGCCGTCAGCGCCGGACTGAACTATGAAGCGGGGCCGTTTGGTGTCGGTGCGGCGTATACGAACGAGAAGTACGGTCCCGCGCCCGGCGTGCCGTCCACCAGCGTGCGCAACTGGGGCGTCGGGATGCACTACGACTTCGGTGTCGTGACAGCGAGTGCTCTGGTGACCACCGTGCGGAATTCGTTCAACGATGCCGGGGTGTGGATGGCCGAAGCGGGCGGGTTGTGGCACGTGCGGCCGGATGTCGTGCTGGGGGCGAAATACATGTACATGAAGGGCAATGAAGCGGTGAACGACAACCACGCGCATCAGGTCAGCGTGGCCCTTCAGTACCTGTTCTCGAAGCGGACGATGGTTTATGTGTCGGCGGATTATCAGCGGGCGAACAGCGGCGCGAATGCGCAGGTCAATGGCGTGCTCGATCCGAATGGGGCTTCGAGTTCGGCGAGCCAGACGGTGGCGCGGGTGGGGGTGCATACGGTGTTTTGACGGGGGCGAGGTGCCGCGCTTCATTTTGTCTACGGGTCGTTTCGTCGGCACGTACGAGATCGCGTCGTCGAGCTCGGCTCCTGCGCGCTGGCCGGATCGGGTGCGCCACCCGATGTCGAGATTCACTCAACCTGGTTCCGACGCGCCAGCCGTACACGGCCCACCGGCAAACGCGCTCATTCGATGTTGAATGCGCGGTTCATTCAACGTTGAACTTCCAAGGGCAGCTGGGCTCGGTCGCGCACGGGCGACCGGCTCTCATCGACCTATTGAAGCCATTCGGAAATTCGGGAAACGGACACTCAGAACAACATCAGATCTCGACCGTGATCGACCGCATGACAACCCCCGTGCCTCCGGCCATCAATCGGGAGATTCTTCCATTGTCGACATCGAGAATGACTTTGATGACGCTCGGTGAAGATTGCTGCATCAAGTGTCCTTGTTCAATGATTATTTCCGTATCGCCTGCCCCCATCCGCTCGTACAGCAAGCACGCCAGAGGCCCGGCTGCTGTTCCGGTCGCAGACTCTTCTGCAATTCCGAAACGCGGTGCGAACATGCGTGCTCCCGCATGGCGCCCAGGTATTTTCGTCGTCGTCGAGAATACGTAATAACCAATCAAATCAAGATCTTCGCTGATCGATTCAATAGCGCGCTGGTCCGGATGAATCTCAGCCACGGACTTCTCGTCGGGCAATGCAATCATCAGAAAGCTGTTGCCAGTGTTGACGATTGTCGGGCTTTCGATGCTATGGATTTGGATTGTTGATACTCCCAACGATTGGGCAATTATTTCAGAGAATGGCGAGTCCGCTCCGATTGATCGATAAATTGGAGAGCGCTGCTCCATCAGAACGGTATTGCCATCAATCGCGATGTCTCTGCATCCGTCGATCGTCTCTTTCAACGACTTGCCGTTACCCACTCTGCCGATTTCTCTTAAGAGAGAAAATGTAGCGATAGTGGCATGGCCACAATGAGCTATTTGCCGAGTCGGCGTGAAAAATTCCAACTTGACCGTTGCAATACTCGACGTCGACACGAACGCGGTCTCTGACAAGGCGGCCCGCTGCGCAACGTACAATTTCTGACTTGCCGTAAGCTCATCGGCGTCAATCACGACGCCTGCGGGGTTACCGCCCACTTTTCCGTCTGTCAAAGCATTGACTATTTGAACTTCAACTCGCACTAGTCCTCCCAACGGACGAACTTCAAACAAAGAGCGGTGGACACAGACGCCCGTGTCGATTTTCGACGATCTTAAGGTCGGCGCCTACTGATTGCAACTGACCGACTGTAGACAGCGTGGCCAGTCACCAGTTCTAAGGTCGGGCTGCCCCAAGAGCCGTTGTCAGCAAAAGCGACTTGCAAAATCACGGCGTTCATATAGGTGCATCAGGGCGCTTGGACTCCTTATTGTCAGCGATTTTAGTGGCTGCGTCGAATATCTCAAGCTGGCCGGCTACTGCGTGATGCGGTCGACCGTAGTCACCCGTCACTCCAATGAAGCAGCAGTACCTGCGTGTTATCTGACAAGGCTCGGCGCACAAACCTACGCCACTACCTACGCTTACCCGTTCGAAGGGCGACCGTTACCGACCCGAAGCGTATAACTCCTTCACCTAACATTGGTCACGCCGATGTCAAGAAATTTTGCCGCATCCGGAGATGCAAGCCATTGTTCAAACTGATCTTCCTAAAGACTCAATTCGAGTGCCTCATCATTTTTTGCGGCCTGGAAAAGGAAGTCACGGACTGTTTCCAACTGCGAGATAAGGGTCGCTCGACGGGTCTCCAGAACATAGACTTCCCCGTGTGGTGTCCATCTGTAGACGAAGCTAATAATCTCGTCTTTCCGCTCCTCAAGATCGCAAATTTGATGTGTCAGCTCACATGCGATTTGGCTGAGTGTCGCGGGCTCGGCTACTTCCTCTTCGAACTGATCAAACATTGTTCCAAGCAAGGTGTTTACCCTTTGCCAGAATTTTGAAACGAACAACCATTCCGAAGCGATACCATCTAAGACAAAAACAGGCTCCTCAGTACAGCCCGTGATAAAGAAGCGAGAACTCCTAGCGTTCATAGTGACGTTCGAATGGACTATCGGCGTCCAATTGTCGGCGATCCAGGCTGCAGCGTCGAGCGACCGTTTCTGGCCGACCGAGCCACGGAACAACCTTGAGGCCGGCGGACTGGCATCGACCGCAACCTTGAAGTAACTTCAGAGGTCAGCGTTGAGTGAACAAAGTGCCCAGTAGGATGAATCTCGACACCCGACCAAGGTCGGCCTCCTGCGGCACTCCTTGCCCGCCATCCGAATTTCGGTATAATGAACCCGCGTTCGGAATGTCGAACGTGAGAAATCAAGCATCCAGAGTCGGACTATCCGACGCCAACCTGCCCTCCCGGGCAAGGTGGACGCCTTCAGGCGATGCGGCCGATTTACGGCAACGAAACGGGAGCAGCATGGCTGGCACCGGTTCGATCACCACTCATCCGGAGCAACCATGCGTCAAGTAACCTCTGCTTCCTGCCCGACAGTCTGTGAAGACTGGTCGCACCTCCTCCCAGGTTTCACGCTGACGCATACGCTTCATCTCGTCTCGAGAGTGAATCCGGGCATCGTCTCGACAGCGGCCGCCGTACTCGAAGGTGAAACCGTCACGGTTGACCGTTGGGCCATCACCCGCTGTGGGGACGTTCTGGAGCAGAAAATCGTTCTCGGGGAAATGACGGAAGGGCAGGCGGTTCGACTGCGCGAGCGACTCGCCGCGCTTGATGGCGTGCTCCGCGCAAGGGTGGAGCATCATTTCGTTCGGGGCGGGTCGGCCGCCTCCTGAAATTCACCGGAGAGCGGCCGTTAGACGATGGATTCTCGTCGTCGCCGTGTTGGCAGGAAAGGGCAGGAAATGATCCCTTCACTTGTCATAGACTGGACTAGATCAAGCAGGCAGCGTCAGATTGGTTGATTCAGTTCGACCAGGAAGAGTCGTTTGCGAGCGTCCGCTTTCAGTGTCCCCCGTCGAAGAAGCGGCCACCCGCCACCCGCCTGCTAAACTCGCTTGCATCCGTTCGAGTGCCCAAACCATGAATCCTCGCGAAGTAAATCGCCCATTGTCGGCTTCCGAGATGTTGCTCGCTCGCTGGATGCTGGAACATGGCGAACCGGAGGCGCGAGCGTTTCTCGAACAACTCGCGGTGGCCGAAGTCACACCGTGGCGCTGCCCCTGCGGCTGTGCAAGTATCAATTTTCAGATCAAGGGCAACCAACCTGCGCCGCCGGGGGTGCATGTTCTCGGGGACTTTCTCTTTGGCCCGGACGACGCGCCGGCGGGAATCTTCATTTACGAGAGCGCTGGTTTGCTAAGTGGCATCGAAGTTTACGGACTCGCCGGTGATGCTCCCTCAGAACTGCCCCGAGAGGATTGCGGATTCAACCGGTCGATGCAACAGATTGATGGAACCGCTGGGCGGGTGTGTCAAAGTTTAGCGTCTTACGCGGACGCTCGTTGAGACGCCTCGCTACAGCGTCGAGTTGGGCTTGGGAATAGGCAGAGAGGTCGGTACCTTTCGGGAAGTACTGCCTCAGCAGTCCGTTCATGTTTTCATTCGAGCCGCGTTGCCACGGATTCTGCGGATCGCAGAAATAGACCTGGATCTTGGTCGCCACGGTAAAGCGTTTGTGATCAGCCATTTCCGTGCCCCTGTCCCAGGTCAGCGATTTATATAGTTCCCGAGGTAACTTGCTGGCGTGTCGTATCAGCGCGTTGACCACAGCCTCGGAATCCTTGCCGGCTACTTTTACCAGCATCACGTATCGACTCTGACGTTCGACAAGAGTCGCAATCTGGCTGGTAGCGTTGCCAAACAGCAAGTCCCCTTCCCAGTGCCCGGGTATCGCGCGATCCTCCGCCGTCGCGGGGCGTTCACTGATCGATACAGCGTCGCGAATGTTCGTGCGGTCTTCGGTTTTCAATGTGTGATGGCGAGACCGGCGCATCGCTCGAGAGCGTCGCAAGTGTTCAAGCAATTCCTTTTTCAGGGCACCGCGAGCTTGAATATAGAGGCTCCGATAGATCGTCTCGTGTGACACCAGATGGTCCTTGTTGACGGCATACGCATGCTTGAGCCAACCAGAAATCTGCTCAGGGGACCACTGCAGCTTCAGCTTTGCAGCGACAACTCGCGCCAGCGTCTGGTTGCTCACTAATTTGCAAATCTTCGGGCGACGTGCCCGATCCCAGGCGAGCTCATCCGCCCGGCTCGCTCGATAACCTTGGCTGCCTCCGTTGCGCTGCAGCTCGCGGCTGATCGTGGAAGGAGCACGTCCCAGCTTGGCCGCGATAGACCGAATCGATAATCCGCTCACCAGGCAGCGAGAGATTTCCTCGCGTTCCGCGAGCGTCAATGTCTGCGGTGCGCGATGTCTTTGCGGTGGCTCGATGCCGCCGGCCTCTGACAGGATCCGCTGTATCGAAGAGTGGCCCCGATCGAACAGTTTGGCAATTTGATGAATCGTTTCACCTTTGCGCCAGCGGTCCCACATGAGTGCTTTCTGACTCTCAGAATAGTAGATCCTCGGCCTCTGCTTCATTTGCAACACCTCCACTGCTTGCGCAGATTCTAGTGTGTTGCATCGACCGGTTGAATCCGCAATACGCTTCGGTCTTTCACCGCGAACCGTGGCGACGCGTAGTCGACCGCTAGCACATCGGGAAGGTGGCCCCGTGCGGCGTAGAACCTGGGATGACCGCTTTGCGTCGTCGGATTTCGAATCGGCTACTTCCGCATGCGGTTCGATACCTGCCGTCGACTTCGCGCGCAAGTACCTCGTTCGATGCGCGTCACTGACGGGGCCGCACCGACAGACACGAGAGTTGAATTCCGGTCGCGGTCGAAATAGCGGCCGTCTAATCGTGGAGTAGTATTCCCCCATGTTCAGGTTATTGCCAAGCCTCTACGACGCACAGCCGACCCATCCGTGACGACGGCGGCGAACGAGCCAAAGAGTTCGGAAACTGCTTCAACGATACGTGTGGCAGCGCCGGTCGTGGCGACGGCGCTGATGGGAATGCATCATGTCAACCGAGTGGAAGCACCGCGTCAGACTGTTTATCCAGCGTTTCTGGCAGCCGACCAGTGCGTGCATGACGTGCATGCCGGGGAGTTGGGGAAATATCATGAGCTTTGCCCACTGGACCATCGCATTTCATACGGGGCTGCTTACTGGACTCCTGGCTGTACAGAGGTGGCCTCGCAAAATCGGACAGCCAGATAAGTGGAACGGCCGGGGCCTGAGCCAGCGATAATGCCGGCAAAGGAACCGAGGAAATGACGAAGAAAACCCGACGCACGCACTCAGCGGCGTTCAAAGCGAAGGTGGCGCTCGCAGCGGTCAAGGGCGAGCGCACGCTGGTCGAGCTGGCGCAGCAGTTTGATGTGCACCCGAACCAGATTACCGAATGGAAGCGGCAATTGCAGGAGCGTGCGGCGGACGTGTTTGGCGCGGCAGGCATGCCGTCGAGCGAGCCGCCGGTGGACCTGAAGGCGTTGCACGCCAAGATCGGCCAGCTGACACTGGAGAATGATTTTTTAGAAGGTGCGCTCACCAAGGCGGGATTGCTGAGCGCAAAACGATGATCGACCGTACGCATGCGCTGCCGGTTTCGCAACAGACGCGACTGGTTGGCATCGCGAGATCGAGTGCGTATTACCGGCCGCAGCCGGTCAGCGAAACCGATTTGTTGTTGATGCGGCGAATCGACGAACTGCACATGGAGTTCCCGTTTGCCGGGGCACGGATGCTGGCGCGCCTGTTGCGTCGGGAGGGCCATGAAGTCGGCCGCCGTCGCGTACGCACGTTGATGAAGCGCATGGGCGTGGAGGCGCTGTACTGCAAGCCGAACACAAGCCGCCGCAACGCGCAGCACAAGATATGGCCGTACTTGCTGCGCGGCATGAAGATCGCGCGGGCCAACCAGGTGTTCGCCCTCGACACGACCTACATTCCGATGGCGCGAGGCTTCGTGTACCTGACGGCCGTGGTGGACTGGGCGAGCCGCAAGATTCTCGCGCACCGGGTTGCCATCACGCTGGAAGCCACGCATGCCGTCGAGGCACTGGAAGAAGCGTTCGCCCGCTACGGGCTGCCCGACATCGTGAACACCGATCAAGGCAGCCAGTTCACGGCGGGCGCGTTCACCGAGGCCGTACTGTGTCGAGGCGTGCGGCTGTCGATGGACGGCAAAGGGGCTTGGCGTGACAACGTGTTCGTCGAGCGCGTATGGCGCAGCATCAAGTACGAAGAGATTTACCTGCGGGCCTACGAGTCGGTCAGCCATGCCCGGCGCTCCATCGGCGACTACATCGAGCTGTACAACCGGAAAAGGCCCCATTCGAGCCTGGCGGATCAGACGCCGGATGAGGCATACTTCGCGACGCTGCCTGCGATCAAATCGGCAGCATGATTGCCTCGGCCGCTCCACTTAAAAATCTCAGAAAACTGTCCGAACGAGTGAGGCCACCTCTGAAGTGCCATGACCCACACGATGCACGGGCGGCGATTCTTCCGGCGTCAATGCTCGGGTCAGACTATCGTAAGCGCTCGACATGTACCGTCTGTTCGTGAGAGCGCGGCATAGGCAATCTGATTCCCATCAGATGTAATGGGAATCAGATCGATGAAGCCAGTAGTGCATGGAAGACAACCGGGATCGAGGAACTACACGAAGGAGTTTCGGGAAGCGGTTGCTGCTGAAGCGAACGATCCGAATCGTTCAATTGCCGAAGTGGCCCGTGCGCATGGCTTGAATGCCAATATGGTCGCGCAGTGGCGGAGAAGCTTACTGGAAGCGCAACGTGCAACTTCGACACCAAGCATCGCGCTGCTGCCAGTTGATGTGATCGATCTGCCATCGAAAAACGTCCCAAACCACTCTCTGCCGCAAACGCTGGATGTGTCGGCGAGCCCGGCGATGTCGCCGAGCTGTGAAATCGAGATCGAGGTTGGCAAGCGACGTATCCGCATCCGCGGCGTGTCACAGGAGTTCGCTGAACGGTATCTACGAGAGTGCCTGAAGTGATTCCGCCGAACACGCGAATCTGGATCGCGGCGGGCGTCACGGACATGCGTTCCGGCTTTAACTCGTTGGCCTCGAAAGTACAGACGGTGCTAGAGAAAGATCCGTTCTCCGGACACGTGTTTGTGTTTCGGGGCAAGCGAGGTGACTTGCTGAAGTGCTTGTGGTGGTGTGACGGCGGCCTGTGCCTTCTCTCGAAGCGCCTCGAGAAAGGACGCTTCGCGTGGCCGCGCGCCGATGCCGGCGTTGTCGCGCTGACGACCGCTCAGCTCGCGCTCTTGCTCGAGGGTTTCGATTGGCGGCAGCCGATCGATGCAGCGCGCCCGCGAAGCGCATTGTAAACGTTCATTACGCGTGGCGAGCTTGAGGGTGGCGTCGTGTAAGCTCACTGCATGTCTGCTGCTCCCGCCGATCTCCCCGATGACATTGACGCGCTGAAGGCGATGGTCGCCAATTTGCGCGAGCAGCTCTCGTCGCGCGCGATCGAGATCGAACATCTGAAGCTGACGATCGCCAAGCTGCGCCGGATGCAGTTTGGCCGGAAATCGGAGAAGCTGGATCGCCAGATCGAACAGCTTGAATTGCGGCTGGAAGACCTGCAGGCCGATGAAGGCTCGGCCGATATGGCCACCGCTCCTGCGTTGAAACGGCCGAGTCGCGAAGGTGTGGGCCGCAAGCCGTTGCCCGATCACCTTGAGCGCGAAGAGCGCATCCATCTGCCCGCGGACGATGACTGCCCCGATTGCGGCGGCCAACTCAAACTGCTGGGCGAAGACGTCGCGGAACAGCTCGAATACGTCCGGGCGCACTTCCGCGTGATCCGCCACCGCCGTCCGAAGCTGGCCTGCGCATGCTGCGATCGCATCGTACAGGCCGCGGCACCGAGTCGACCGATCGATCGTGGCATCCCGGGTCCGGCGCTGCTCGCGCACATTGCCGTGTCGAAGTTCGCGTACCACATCCCGCTGCATCGCCAGGCAGTCATGTACGCGCGCGACGGCGTCGAGATCGAGCCGGGTGCGATGGGGTATTGGATGGGAAGCATCACGGCGCTGCTTGCACCGCTGGTCGACACCGTACGCCGATACACGTTAGCCGGCGGCAAGGTTCACGGGGACGACACGCCGCTGCCTGTGCTGGCACCCTGCAACGGTCGCACAAAGACAGGACGCCTGTGGGTCTACGTGCGTGATGACCGGCCGAGTGCCTCCGAAGAGCCGGCGGCGGTCTGGTTCACCTATACGCCGGATCGACGTGGTGAACATCCCCAGCAGCATCTCGCGCACTTCGCCGGCGTGCTGCAGGCCGATGCGTTTGCCGGCTATGCCGAGCTGTATCGCGGCGGCACCATCCAGGAAGCTGCATGTATGGCCCACGCTCGCCGGAAAATCCACGACCTGCATGCGGTGCGTCCCAATGCCGTAACCGAAGAGGCACTGCACAGGATCGGCGCGCTCTACAAGATCGAAGAGCAGATCCGCGGCAAACCGCCCGATGAACGACGCAGAGTACGTCAGGCACAAGCGGTGCCGTTGCTCGACGACATGAAGCTCTGGTTCGAAGCGACGCTCGCCACGCTCTCTGCGAAATCCGACACGACCAAGGCACTTCGGTATGCGATGAATCGCTGGTCGGCACTGGTCTATTACTGCAGCGACGGGCAGGTGGAGATCGACAACCTGATCGCCGAGCGGGCGCTGCGTGGCGTCGCGATCGGGAGGCGCAACTACTTGTTCGCCGGCGCCGACTCCGGTGGTGAACGGGCCGCCGCGATGTATAGCCTGATCGGCACGGCGCGCCTGAACGGCCTCGATCCGGAGGCGTATCTCGCTTACGTGCTCGAGCGTATCGCTGACCATCCGGTCAATCGCGTCGATGAGCTGCTGCCGTGGCATGTGGCGCCGTTGTTGCCGTCTACCGCTCACGTCGATCCCATCCGATAGCATCGCGGATACCCCTCCGTCAACGACATGCGCTACGGTGCTGATCGGGTGCTTACAGACTATCAGCCAGCGGCAGACCCTCACGCGACTTGTCCTCCCGCTAACGAACCGCCCTCACGCCCTGCCTGACCAGCAAGAAGAACCCTGCCTCCACGTATGCGATTGTTTCATCCGGGCGGTGCTCGAGTTGATACGCTCGCAATTGGTTTACGAACAACTTGTACCCACGAGGATTCAGCGCGTACCCGAGACCTAGACTAAGCACCTCATCGAGGACGCAGAAACGCTCCGGTTCCAGCATGCGCAGGTGTTTGCTGACGAACGAGACGTCCAAACCTTTGATGGTGATTCCAACCTCTACGGCGTCCGCGATATCGAGATTGGGCACCTTAGAAAGCCACGCCGCCATCATGCCCTCAAGCGCGTCGCCGTTGAAACGCTTCAAATTTCCCCAAACTCGTTTGCCTCGGCCCCATTGATGGACCGCCTCACTGAAACTGAGGAAATCCGCCGGGCTGGCTTGGCCGGCCTTTATCGCACGCAGTAGCGCCTTGCCTCGTGCTTCCGTATCTAGCGTTTTCGAATCACGCTTTTGCTGACCAATGGCACTCGAGAGAGCGTTCCGCGAGTGGGGAAAGAACGCAAATTCGTGCACCTCAGTTGTGTAGACTCCAGATTGTTCGTCGAAGTCATCTATGGTGCGCATAACGCCTTCACCACAACGGTAGGGCCAGGGATGCAATGAAGAGCGAAGCACCCCCTTGTGACAAATCGGGCAAACTTGAACCCATTGAGTTTTTGTAAAGCTCTTGAACGCGCGCGGCAGGGATACGCTTTGCAAAGCAAGCTCTAACGTCCTGCCATTGATGTAACCGAGGACTCTCTGCCCGCATACATGATTTAGTTGTTCCGGCGTGGGATGCGACATGAGACTCTCCCTGTCCATTCGTTGCATTCATTATCGCCGTCAATGTTCATACGCCACAAGACGAACAAGGGAAAGTCCTACGAACAGGTATCGATGAGGAATTCTCTTGTCCAGGTGAACTCCCGTCTCTCTCATGGCTTATGCTGCAGTGCTCAAGCCAGACATCCGAAGCTTCCGTGGTGACGCATCCGAGAGGCGGTAACCTTGTTTCCTTGCCGCGATGCGCGCTAAAGGCAAGTGCCGTGCTGCCGTTAACGCTACCAAGCCACGTCGCGTCGAAGGACATGAAATTTTTCTAAATGATTCGCTCGAAAGGGTTCGATATGAGTGCATTGAGTCGAGGGTGTCTCACCTGTTTGATTGCCGCTTCAACATTTTTCTGCGAGATGTCCATTGCTTCGCAGCCTCCGCTGGCGGGGGGAGCATGCTCAAACTGGGGAGAAACGACGTCCGTAGTTGTAGAGCCAATGTTGACTTGTTCGCACGGGGTTTGGGTCGAGACATTCAAACTTCACCAATACGCGACGTTTGTTTCTGCTCGAAGCAGCAACGGTGAGTTGGAGTTCGGATATCCGATTGTGAGTCAAGCTGGTGTACCGGGGCGATTCTCTCACTACAACAAGGACAGCGGGGTCACCACTGGCGAAGCGGTTTCCCTGACCGTCTCTGAGACCTCTGATGCCGGGACCGTTCGGATTGAAGGGCGAATTTGGGGTACTTCCCGAGATGGGAGTTGGTCAAAAGACATTGACGTCACGACAAAAATTGGGCACCCGGAAACAATCGCTGTACGTCCAGACGGAACTGCATACACGTTCGAAGTTAGCCAGTTACCGAATCCGTAACCGTAACGCCAATCGATGTTCGCGATGTCCAGGCGGCACGACTGGTTTCCAGGGAATCATCCGTCGCGACAGATTCCTGCGGAATGGTTCGATTGATTCAAGTGCTGACGGGCTAGTCCTCGGTCAGGAATGGCAAGGGGACTGAATGCAGGGCACGGCGGGGCCCCTTTTTCCCGAAGCACCCCGCTTTGGCTGTGCCGAAATGCAGTTGGAACAGTTTCACTTAAGCCCCGCCGGGCGGTCGTTTGTTGGATTTTCAAGGGGCGTTAAGTGAAACTTCGCGCGTCGCGTTAAGTGAATCTATTCGAAGTTGCCAGGCCGGTCCATCGACCTATATACCTCACTCCACCGTCACCGACTTAGCCAGATTCCTAGGCTTATCAATATCCGTCCCCCTTGCCAGCGCCGCGTGATACGCAAGCAATTGCATCGGCACCGTATGCAGAATCGGCGAAAGCGGCCCGTAGTATTCATTGAGCCGAATCACCTCGATCCCGTCGCTCGGCACCAGCCCGCAGTCCACATCCGCAAAGACAAAAAGCCGTCCATTCCGCGCGCTGACCTCATGCATGTTCGACCGGAGCTTTTCGAGCAGCATGTCATTAGGCGCAACGGCAATCACCGGCATCTCGTTACTCACCAGCGCCAGCGGCCCATGCTTGAGTTCGCCCGCCGGATAAGCCTCCGCATGAATATAAGAAATCTCCTTCATCTTCAGCGCGCCCTCGAGCGCGATCGGAAAATGCATCCCCCGCCCGAGAAACAGCATGTTGTCGCGTCTTGCGAGCAGTTCCGACCAAGCCATGATCTGCGGTTCCAGCGCGAGCACTTTCGACATCGCATCGGGTAGGTGCCGCAGCGCACGCAGATGCGCCTTCTCCTCGTCGTCGCTTAACCGCCCGCGCACCTGCGCAAGCGACAGCGTCAGCAGGAACAACGCAACGAGCTGCGTCGTGAACGCCTTCGTCGAAGCCACCCCGATCTCGACGCCCGCACGCGTGACGAACTGCAGCGCACATTCCCGCATCAACGCACTCGTCGCGACGTTGCAGATCGCGAGCGTGTGCATCATTCCAATGCGCTTGGCGACATGCACGGCACCCAGCACATCGGCCGTCTCGCCGCTTTGCGACACCGCGACAACCAGCGTGCGCGGATTCGGCACGCTGTCGCGATACCGAAACTCGCTCGCAATTTCCACGCTGGCCGGCAGCTTCGCGATGCTCTCGATCCAGTACTTCGCCGTGAGCGCCGCGTGATAGCTACCGCCGCACGCGAGCAACAACACCGAATCGACGTCATTGAAAACCCGCCACGCGCCGTCACCGAACAACTCCGGCATGATCGAAGACACATCGAGCAACGTATCGGCCACCGCCTGCGGCTGCTCGAAGATCTCCTTCTGCATGTAGTAGCGATACGATCCGAGATCGGCCGCGCCGCTATGCGCGGCGACCCGCTGCACCGTGCGCTCGACGCGCTGGCCGGCTGCATCGACGATCCAGTAGCGATGAAGCTGAATATCGGCAACATCACCGTTCTCGAGGTAAGCGATGCGATCCGTGATCCCCGACAACGCAATCGCATCCGATGCCAGAAAATTCTCGCCTTCACCGACGCCGACGACGAGCGGCATCCCGTCGCGCGCGCCGACGATCCGGTGCGGCTCGTCGCGGCACATCACCGCGATCGCATAGCTGCCGCGCAGTCGCGCGACCGCACGCCGTACCGCATCGAACAGATCGCCGTCGTACAGATGATCGATCAGGTGCGCGATCGCCTCGCTGTCGGTCTGGCTCGCGAACACATAGCCATGCGCCTGCAGTTCGGCGCGCAGTTGATCGCAGTTCTCGATGATCCCGTTATGCGACAGCGCGATGCGCGCATTGGCGTCGCTCGGCGAGAAGTGCGGGTGCGCGTTGAGCGTGACGGGCGCGCCATGCGTGGCCCAGCGTGTATGCGCGATGCCGGTGTAGCCCGACAGCGCATGTTCGGCGATCTCGCGCTGCAGGTTGGCCACGCGGTCGACGCTGCGGGCGCGCGCCAGCGCCCGGTCGCGGTACACCACGACGCCGCACGAATCGTAGCCGCGGTATTCGAGCCGCTTCAGGCCGTCGACCAGGTTCGGCAGGATGTCCCGCTGGGCGACCGCCCCGACAATTCCACACATATCGCGCTCCCTAAATGTCCTGTCTGGATCAGTGAGAGCGATGGTAGGGCGAGCTAAATGGAATTAAATTTCAAAATACACGAACAGATGAAACAAATAGCAGATCGGCTATCATGTTGAAATTAAATTTCATTCCCTGACTGGAAGGAGCCGCCGATGGCCGGCATCACCCTCGACGATCTCGACCTGCGCATCCTCGCGATCCTGCAGGACGACGCGTCGGTGTCGAACCTGCAACTGGCCGAGCGCGCACTGTCGTCGCCGCCCACCTGCATGCGCCGCGTGCGTCGGCTGACGGAAGCCGGCGTGATCCGCCGGCAGGTTGCGGTGCTCGATCCGGTGGCGATCGGCACGGCCGTCACCGCGCTGATCGAGATCAGTCTCGACCGGCAGACTGCGGAAGACTACGACGCGTTCGAAGCGTACGTCTGCGCGGAGCCGGCCGTCACGCAGTGCTACCGCGTGTCGCCGGGGCCCGATTTCGTCGTGGTGGCCGATCTGGCCGATGTCGCCGAATACGACGAATTCGCGCGAAGGCTGTTCACCGGCGCATCGAACGTCCGCAACGTGCGGACGTTCTTCTCGACACATCGCGCGAAATTCGAAGCGAATGCGCGGGTCACGCATGCGATGCGCAAGCGCGCGTAGTGCCCGTCGTGCCTGTCGTGCCCGTCGTGTCATCACGCAGCCGCGTCGGCCGCGTCCGCCAGTTGCAGCGGCTTGCCGTATCCGAAGCAATGCGCGGGTTCCGGGAACGCACGCTGGCGCACGTCGTGCGCGTACTGGCGGATCGCATCGCGCGTCACCGCATTCGCATCGGCATAACGCTTCACGAAGCGCGGCGTGTACGCATCGAATGCGCCGATCATGTCCTCGGTCACCAGCACCTGCCCGTCGCATGCGGGCGATGCGCCGATGCCGATCGTCGGGATCGTCAGCGTTTCCGTCAGGTGGCGCGCAAGCGCTTCGGCGGTGCCTTCGATGACGACGCAGAACGCGCCTGCCCGTTCCGCGGAGCAGGCCGCGTCGAATACGTGCGCGGCCGAACGCGGGTCCATCCCCTGCGCGCGGAAGCCACCGGTCGCGTTGGCCTGCTGCGGCATGAGGCCGACGTGCGCCATCACCGGGATGCCGCGCTCGGTCAGGAAGCGGATCGTGTCGGCCATCTCGGCGCCGCCTTCGAGCTTCACGGCCTGCGCGCCGGTTTCGGCGAGCAGGCGCGCGGCGGAGCGATACGCTTGCGCGGGCGATTCCTGATACGTCGAGAACGGCAGGTCGACGACGACGCACGCCTGCGCGGCGCCGCGCACGACGGCCGCACCGTGTGCAATCATCATGTCGAGCGTGACGCGCAGCGTATCGGGCATCCCGTACAGCACCATGCCGACGGAGTCGCCGACGATGATCACGTCGGCTACCTCGTCGACCAGCTTTGCCATCGGCGCGGAATACGCGGTCAGCGACACGAGGCTGCCGATGCCCTTGGTCGAACGGATCGCGGTGACGGTCTTGCGGGTGGTGCGGGTGTGAGCGCTCATGGGTGGAAGCCGTGTGAAGGAAGAGCCGCCACGGTAGCATCGCGCTCGTTCGTGCAATGACCTTCGGAGGACGTCTTATGTTGCTGGCGGGACAATCGGGTGACCCTTACGCGGTGCCGCCGATGGCGCGCCTGCCGAGGCCGTTGTACGTGCGTGCGTTCGGGATTCCCGGCAATGTGAGCATCGACGCGCACAGTCATCCGTGGGCGCAGCTGATGTATGCGATGAGCGGTGTGCTCGAGGTCGCGACGCCGTCGGGCCGGCACCTGCTGCCGCCGCACTATGCGATGTGGATTCCGCCGCACGTGCCGCATGCGGTGTCGACGCGCGATGGCGTCGCGTTCCACAGCCTGTATCTCGATGCCGCGATCGCGCGCGACGACGTGCACGACGATTGCGCGATCCTCTGCATGACGCCGCTGCTGCGCGAGCTGGTGCTCGCCACGGCTGAATTGCCGGTGAACTACGACGAGGCGGGGCCGGACGGTGCGCTCGTCTGCCTGATCGCCGACCGGATCGCACGCATGCGGCAGGCGCCGCTGACGGTGCCGCTGCCGCGCGATCCGCGTCTGCTGAAAATCGCGCGTGCGCTGCATGCGTATCCGGGCGATACGCGCAATCTCGACGAATGGGGCCATCAGGTCGGCGCGACGCGACGCACGCTGTCGCGGCTGTTCCGGCAGGACACGGGGCTGTCGTTTACCGAATGGCGGCAGGCGGTGCGGCTGCTGGCGTCGCTGCCGCTGCTCGACGCGGGCGAGCCGATCGGCTCGGTGGCCGCGCAACTGGGTTACGACTCGACGTCGTCGTTCATCGCGCTGTTCCAGGCGAAATTCCAGGTGACGCCCGGCGCATATGCGAAGCGTGAAGCGCGCCGGCCTGTGCTGAACGCTTGACGCGGCCGCGTATCGCGACTCAGAACGCGAGCGCCTGCTGCACCGGATGGTGGGCGCCGCGCTCGAACCCCGCGCCTTCGAGCGACAGCAGCGCGCGCTTGCGGTCGATGCCGCCGGCATAACCGGTCAGGCTGCCCGACGCGCCGACCACGCGATGGCACGGCACCATGATCGACACCGGGTTACGGCCGACCGCACCGCCCACGGCGCGCGCGCCGCTCATCGGCAACCCGACGCGTTCGGTGATGTCGCCGTACGTCACGAGTTCGCCGAACGGAATGGCGAGCAATGCCTTCCATACCCGTCGCTGAAACGCGGTGCCGCGCAAGTGAATCGGCACCGAGAACGTTTCGCGCATGCCGGCGAAGTACTCGGCGACTTCTTCCGCGACCTTGCGCGCAAGCGGCGACCTCGCGGCCGCGTCCGCTTCGGTCACGATCGCAACCGGCGGGAAGTATTTCTGGCCGACGAAGTAGAGGCCGGTCAGCGCATCGTCCTCGATGCGCACGGCGATGTCGCCCAGCGGGCTCGGAATCAGGTGAGCGGGAGTCATCGCAACACATCTCCATGAAGGCGCCACACGTGCAGTGCGGCATACGCGCGCCACGGCGCCCAGCGCGCCGCATGCGGCGCGGATGATGGCACACGGGCGCGTTCGGTGCGGGCGGGAAGCCACGCATCGTCGGCCGGGAACGCATTCGGCCACGCCATCGCGCGCATCGCGACGTACTGCACCGCGTGTTCGTCGAAGCCGGGCAGCGCGCGCAATGCGTCGAGCGTCGTATCGAGCGGCGCCATCGGTTCGAGCGAGAGCGTGCCGTCGTCGACGGCGCGGGCGAGCGACACGATCGCCTGTGCGGCGTCGCGCGCGATGCCGATCGTTGCAAGCGCGGAAGGCGGCAGCGCGGCCAGCGTCGCGGCGGATGGCAGCGCGTGCGTGAGGCCCGGCGGCGCGCCGTCCACCGATGTGCCGAAATGTTGGGCGATGCGTGTCAGCACCGGCGTGCCGGCATGCGCTGCCGCAAGCCGTTCGCCCGCGATCGCACGGAGTGCGATCTCGACGCCGTCGAACGCGCCCGGTACGCGCAGGCCCGGCGAGCCGCTCGCGAGTTCGCCGAGATGCGCGTCGATCACGTCGGGGCGGCTGTCGAGATCGAACAACCGCCGCACACGCGCGAGCACGGCCGGCACGACCGGCGTCAGCGCGGGCGACACGGTGACGGCCAGCGCGAAGCGCTGCGGCACATGCGCGACGGACAGCCAACCGGCGACGCGCGCGTTACCGCCGTTGCTGTTGCCGTCCCGGCTTGGCCATTCCACGACGCGCGCATAACCCTGCGCATCGATCCGCTCGACACCGGCGATCTGCCGCTGCGCGAGAAAGCGCATCAAGTCGGCCCACGCGAACGGCGGGCGATACGGCAGCGGGAACGTCATGTCGCCATCGGCCGACGCGCGCGCCCCTTTGCGCAGCCGCAGCGGATTGAGGCCGTAGCGCTGCAGGAACAGGTCGTTGAGACGCCGCACGCTGCCGAACCCGGCCGTCGACGCTACGATGGCCACCGGCAGCGCGGTATCGGTCAGCAGGCGCTTAGCCATCAGCAGCCGGTGCGTCTGCGCGAATTCGATCGGCGATACGCCGAACTGCGCCCCGAAGATCCGGCGCAGGTGGCGTTCCGTCACGCCCACGCGCTGCGCGAGCGCCTCGACGGAATGCGCGTTCAGGAAACCCTCCTCGATCAGCGTGGCGGCCGCGTCGGCGAGATTGCCGGACAGGTCGAGCAGCCCGTGGCCGGGCGCGAGCTCGGGGCGGCAGCGCAGGCAGGGTCGGAAGCCGGCTTTCTCGGCAGCCGCGGCGGTCGGGTAGTAGCTGCAGTTCAGCGCTTTCGGCGGCTTCACCGGGCAGACCGGTCGGCAATACACGCCCGTCGTCGCCACGCCGACGAAGAACCAGCCGTCGAAGCGGCGATCCCGCGAAAGCAGGGCGTGATAGCAGGTGTCGGGATCGAGGCGCATGAGGCGACTGTAAACCATCCCGGCCCCCGATTCTGGCTGGAATCGGACATGTGTATCGACCGCCGTCCCCGCGCGCACCCGTCGGGAAAATCCGGGAAAAACGGTTAATGCCACGTTGCGAAACAGTTGTCTCTTTTGCCGCGACGAATTTGAGATGACTCATCGAAATCCCCGACTGACAGGGCGCCGGCACACGCCCTATCCTTTAAAAAACGTTTTCCTGATTGATCGGCGGAATCGGCCATGCGCGACAGCGCGCCGCCGTCCGCCCCGGCGCCGGTCGCCGGACAACGAACATCGTGCGGCGCGACGGGCGCGGCCGCGCATCGGAGACAATCATGCAATCTGCCGTCGTCGGCACGGTGCGCGCCGTCGCCAGCCGCTACCGCTGGACCGTCTGTGCGCTGCTGTTTTTCGCGACCGTCATCAACTACATGGATCGGCAGATCCTCGGCCTGCTCGCGCCGATGCTCCAGCACGACATCGGCTGGAGCCAGGTGCAGTACGGCCGCATCGTGATGGCGTTTTCCGCGTTCTACGCACTCGGCCTGCTCGGCTTCGGGCGCATCGTCGACCGGCTCGGCACGCGGATCTCGTATGCGCTGGCGATGCTGGTGTGGAGCATCGCCGCGATGCTGCACGCGGCGGTCGGCTCGGTGATGGGCTTCGCGTTCGTGCGCGCGCTGCTCGGCGTCGGCGAGGGCGGCAACTTCCCGGCCGCGATCAAGACGACGGCCGAATGGTTCCCGCGCCGCGAACGCGCGCTCGCCACCGGCATCTTCAACTCGGGCGCGAACATCGGCGCGGTGTTCGCGCCGGCGATCATCCCGGCGATCGCGGTGGCCTACGGCTGGCGCGCGGCGTTCGTGATCATCGGCGCGATCGGCCTCGTGTGGCTCGCGGTGTGGCTCGTGTTCTATCGCCAGGCCGATACGCGCGCGCTGGCCGCGGAGTACGACGAGCCGCGCGACGAAGCCGAAGCGCTCGACGCCGCGAACGCGAATGCCGGTGCGCCGCGCTGGGGCGAACTGATCCGCAAGCGCGAGACGTGGGCGTTCCTGATCGGCAAGTTCCTGACCGACCCGGTGTGGTGGTTCTACCTGTTCTGGCTGCCGAAGTGGCTCAACGAATCGCGCGGGATGGACATGCAGCACATCGGCCTGCCGCTCGTCTGCATCTATGCGCTGACGACGGTCGGCAGCATCGGCGGCGGCTGGCTGTCGTCGATGCTGCTGCGCGCGGGCTGGAGCGTGAACCGCGCGCGCAAGACGGCGATGCTGATCTGCGCATGCTGCGTGCTGCCGATCGCGTTCGTGTCGCAGGTGCAGAGCCTGTGGGTCGCGGTGCTGATCGTCGGCCTGGCCGCCGCTGCGCACCAGGGCTGGTCGGCGAACCTGTTCACGACGGCGTCCGACCTGTTCCCGCGCCGCGCGGTGGCATCGGTGGTCGGCATCGGCGGGATGGCCGGATCGATCGGCGGCGTGCTGTTCTCGGAAGTGATCGGCCAGGTGCTGCAGCGCACGGGCCACTACTGGGTGCTGTTCGCGGTCGGCGCATTGGCCTACCTGATCGCGCTGGCCGTGATGCACGTGCTCACGCCGAAGATGAAGCCGGCGCAGCTTGACGCATGAGTGCGTGATCGAGCGCTGACACACGAACGCGCCGCCCGAGGGCGGCGCATTTTCTTTTGAAGGTGCGAAGCAGGGAACTCAGCCGGCCGCGGCTGTCGACGCGCGCATGATCAGCCGCGGCTCGAACGTCGAATAGCTCGCATCGGTGCGGCCCGCGAGCGCATCGATCAGCTTCTGCATCGCGAGTTCGCCCATGTTCTCGCTCTGGATGTCGACGGTCGTCAGCGCGGGCGCCGCGTATGCGCCGTACGGCACGTTGTCGATGCCCGCGACCGATACGTCCTGCGGCAGCCGGAAACCGAGCGACGCGGCTTCCTTCATGAAGCCGAGCGCGATCAGGTCGTTGTAGCAGATCACGGCCTGCGGGCGCTGCGGCCCGAGCATCACGCGCGAGCACGCCCGCTCGCCGGCCTCGGCGGTCGGCGCATGCGCATCGTGCACGTCGAGCGTGAGCCCGGCTTCCGCGAGACAGTCGCGCGCCCCCTGGATCCGCTCGTCGTTCACGCGCGCGGTGCCGAAGCCGAGATACGCGATGCGTGTGTGACCGAGATTGAGCAGGTGACGCGCGAGCATGTAGGTCGACAGCCGGTTGTCGATGCCGACGCTCGGAATCGGCAGGCCGGGGCTGCGGCGCAGCAGCACGAGCGGCTTGTTGAGATCGAGCATCCAGCCGGCTTCTTCATCCGGCATCCGCGTGCTGACGATCAGCCCGTCGACGCGCTGCGCGAGCGCCTCGATCAGCGAGCGCTCGCGTGCCTGGCTCTCCTCGGTATCGACGAGCAGCAGCGTGTAGTCGTGCTGCAGCGCAACGCGGTTCGCACCCTTCACCACGTTCGTGAAGTGCGGGTTGCTGATGTCGAGGATCACGAGGCCGATCGTGCGCGTGCGGCCGGTGATCATCGAGCGCGCGAGCGGGTTCGAACGGTAGCCGAGCCGGTCGATGGCTTCCTTGAGCCGGGCTTCGACGGTCGGCGAGAAGCGCTGCGTGCCGTTCACGTATTTCGATACCGTCGCGACCGACACGCCGGCTTCCGCCGCCACATCGCGGATCGTCGGGGAAACTTTTTTCATCGGAAGGGTAACGTTTTCGTTCGATAACGCCGGATTGTGGCAGAAAAAGGGGGCATGCGGCCACGTGCCGATATCGGGAAAGTGCGGATGGTTGCCAACGGGTTCGACCATTGACGTTCAGCGGCGCTCCCGCGTATAGTTGGAAAACGTTTTCCACTTCAGTCAGATTTCAGGTCAGATTCAAGGAGATTCGATGAACGCCTCATCCACCGGCACGCGCAAACCGTTCGGGCGCCTGCTGCTGACGGGCGCGGCCGGCAACCTCGGCCGCCAGTTGCGTAGCGCGCTTGCCGACTGGGCCGATGTCGTGCGCGTCAGCGACATCGCGACGCTCGGCGACGCGGCTGCGCATGAAGAAACCCGCGTCGTCGACCTGGCCGACCGGGCCGCGGTGATGCAGCTCGTCGACGGCGTGGACGCGATCGTCCACCTCGGCGGCATTTCGGTCGACGCACCGTTCGACGATCTCGTCGGCGCGAACATCACCGGCACGTACAACCTGTACGAAGCCGCGCGCAAGCATGGCGTGAAGCGCGTCGTGTTCGCGAGCTCGAACCATGCGATCGGCTTCCATCCGGTCACGGAGGTGCTCGACGCCGATTCGCCGCTGCGTCCCGACAGCCTGTATGGCGTGACGAAGTGCTTTGGCGAATCGCTGTCGCGCTACTACTTCGACCGCTTCGGGATCGAAACCGTGTGCCTGCGGATCGGCTCTTCGTTCGAAGTGCCAAAGAATCCGCGCATGCTCGTGACGTTCCTCAGCTATCGCGACTTCATCGAGCTCGTGCGCTGTTCGCTGCTGACGAACCGCGTCGGGCACGCGATCGTGTACGGCGCGTCGGACAACCCGGTGAAGTGGTGGGACAACACGAAGGCCGGTTTCCTCGGCTTCCGTCCGCGCGACAGCTCCGAGCAGTTCGCCGGGCTGTTCCCGGTGACGGCGCCGACCGCCGACTACGACGATCCCGCGCAGCGGTTCCAGGGCGGCGGGTTCGTCGTCGGCGAGCCGATGGAGCGCAAGGCGTAGGCGGTCATGGCAGGCTCCTCGACGTGATGCGGTTCGTGCGTCGCTGGCGCCATCATCGCGACGCGGGCGGCGCGCGTCGATTACCTGCGACGCAAGCGAATCTGTACGGCTGCGGAACGGCGCACGCGCGTGCCGGCAGAGACACCGCTCGCGCGGCACGGCAGCACCCGCACGCATCGTCAGCCGGTGCAGCCGTCCAGCCGCGTCGTCGTCAATGCGGCTTGCCGCACGCCGGATCGGTGTCGTGCCGTTCGGCCGACTCGCGCCAGTCACTCGGCCGCCACGCTTCGAACGTGACGGCTTTCGCCGCATTGGCGCGCGTGACGCGCACCGGGTCGGCCTTCAGCGCATCGCCGTTCGGGTCGTCGTTGGGCCGCCAGTTCCGCATGACTTCGCGGTGGAACACCCAGGTGCGATGCGCGGCGTCGTAGCGAAACGTCACGCGGTCGCGCCAGTGGCTCGGCCCCGCGAATACGCCCTGTTCGACCGTGAAGGTGCGCGGTTCGATCGTCAGCGCGTTTTCGGCGACGCCATCGAGATACGGGTCGCCCATCCCGCCTTCGTCGGCTTTCATGATCACGGTGTCGTTGCGCGCCGCGAGCCGGTAGTGCCCGTCCTTGCCTGGCACGAAGATCATCAGCGGGCGCGGCGACGCGTGGCGCATCGAGTCGTCGGGCCGATGCGCGACGACGACATAGCCGATGCGGGCGCTGTCGGTCAGATGCCCCGACGCGGCGTCCAGCGCGGCGTAGCCGGCGGGAAGCTGTGCGACGATGTCGACCGGAAGGTCGGGGGTGTCGGCGCATGCGGACGACGCAGGTATGTCGCTGCACGTCGCGGCGCAGGCGTTGCCGATGCCGAACGTCAGCAGTGCGGCGACGAGGAATCCTCTGATGCGGGGGATCGTCATGCGGATCGGGTCTTGAAGTCGCGCCGCGCAAGCCGGCGCACACGCGTCGGCTCGTCTCGCCGCAGCGCGGGTTGATGGTTTTTCAGGTGACGCAGTGTAACGAGTCATGCGCGCTTGCGCGTCGGCCGCGGAACCGGCGCGGGTGCAGGCACGGACACGGGCGGTTCGTCGGCTTGCGCGCACAGCCGGTCGAGCATCCGTTGCGCGGCGCCCGCGCAGTCCTCGCCCGCCGGCTTGTTCACGATCTCCTCGATCAGCACCTCCAGATGTTGCCGATTCTGCGCGAGACGCTGTTCGAGCAGCACGATTTCGTCGACCTTGTGCCGCAGCGCGGCCAGCAGTTCGTCGCGTGGCCACGCGCCGAGATCGGGCGGCAACACCGCGCGGATTTCGTCGAGCGCAAAGCCCGCGCGCTGCGCACGGTCGATGATCGCGAGACGCGTCAACGCTTCCGACCCGTATTCCCGATAGCCGTTGGCCTGCCGACGGGCCGGTTCGAGCAGGCCGCTCGCTTCGTAGAAGCGGATGCGCGATGCCGCGATACCGCTGGCCCGCGCCAGTTCGCCGATTTTCATGCGGTGCTCCAAAAGGGCTTGACCTTAAAGTTGACTTTAAAGTTATCGTTGGGCATCGTCAATCGAGGGTGTCCTCCATGAACCTGTTTACACCGCTGACACTGCCCAACGGGGCGGTGATTCCGAACCGTCTGGCCAAGGCCGCGATGGAAGAGAACATGGCCGATGCGAATCACGCACCGTCCGACGCGTTGCTGCGCCTGTACCAGGCGTGGGCCGATGGCCAGGTCGGCCTGATCCTGACCGGCAACGTGATGGTGGACGGCCGCGCGATGACGGGGCCGAACGGCGTCGTGCTCGAGAGCGACGCGCATCTCGACCGCTTCCGCCGCTGGGCGCAGGTGGCGCGCTCGGGCGGCGCACACGTATGGATGCAGATCAATCACCCGGGGCGCCAGATGCAGGCGGCGCTTGGCCAGACGACGCTCGCGCCGTCGGCCGTGCCGCTCGCGCTCGGTGCGCTGTCGAAGCGGTTCCCGGTGCCGAAGGAGATGACCCAGGCCGATATCGCCGATGTGCAGCGGCGCTTCGTGCGCGCCGCGCAACTCGCGGAGCAAAGCGGCTTCACCGGCGTGGAGATTCACGCGGCACACGGCTATCTGCTGAGCCAGTTCCTGTCGCCGCTGACGAACCGCCGGCAGGATCAGTGGGGCGGCAGCATCGAGAATCGCGCACGCCTGTTGCTCGATATCGTGCGGGACGTGCGCGCGACGGTGTCGCCGGAATTCGCGGTCGCGGTCAAGCTGAACTCGGCCGATTTCCAGCGCGGCGGCTTCAGCGCGGACGATGCGAAGCGCGTGGTCGAACTGCTGAATCCGCTGGGCGTCGATCTCGTCGAACTGTCGGGCGGCAGCTATGAAGTGCCGGCGATGCAGGGCGAGGCGCGCGACGGGCGCACGCTGGCCCGTGAAGCGTATTTCCTCGAATTCGCACGCGACATCACGGCCGTCGCGCGGATGCCACTGATGGTCACGGGCGGCATCCGGCGTCGCGTGGTTGCCGAGCAGGTGGTCGACAGCGGCGTGGCGATGGTCGGCATCGCGACCGCGCTGTCGATCGAGCCGAACCTGCCGCGCGACTGGCGGGCCGGCAAGGACAGCGCGCCGGTGCTGGGACCGATCCGGTGGAAGAACAAGGCGCTGGGCGCGCTGGCCAACATGGCCGTCGTCAAGTTCCAACTCACGCGCCTCAGCGAAGGCCGCCGCACGCACCCGCAGGTGTCGCCGCTGCGCGCGCTGGTCAGGCAGCAACTGGCCGCGCAGTGCCAGACGCGGCGCTACCGGAAATGGATGGCGGGGCGCGCAACGGGCTCGCGTGCGTGACGTGCGCGCGCGGGGCCGAATCGACGGCCCGCCGCTGATCGGCCCGCCGCCTGGCGGGTCGTTTCAAGGCTCGATCCTTTCGGATTGCTTTCCGTAATATCGAGCCTGTTTACTGCATTATTCCGGCGCCTGAGCGTGATTTCAGCGTGGCATAATCCACCACCTTCATCGCATTCCATTCTCGTCGCGCGTCATGCACGTCGCCCGTTTCCGCAAGCCCGGCAGCCTGATCGGATTGATCGCAATCCTGATGATGGCGCTCGCCCCTGCGGTCTCGCAGATGATGGCGTCGCGTCACCGGCTCGTCGATGGGCTGGCCGTCTATTGCACGGCGAGCGTCGATGAAGCGGTGGTCGCGCATGACGACGGCAAGCCCGCGCATGGCGTCAAGGCGCACTGGCAGGCTTGCCCTTATTGCAGCTTCGTTGCCCACGCCGTTGCACTTCCGGGCCATGCCGTCGCGTTCGCCGTTCCGCTTCCGGATGCGCAGCAGCCGATCGTGTCGGCATCGATTCCGGCGCGCGTGCGTCTCGTCCATACCGTCGCGCAATCACGCGCGCCTCCCGCGTTCTCCTGAGTTCGTCTGATTTTTCTGCCTGACAAGCCGCCGCTTCGCGACTGGAGCGAGCGGCCGTTCGTCGCGCACGTGCGCGACGGCATCGAACGACAACCGGAGAACCCACAACATGCCCCGCTTGAACGAACGGCACGCGCCCCGCGCATGTGCCGCGCTGCTGGCCGCCATCGCCGGCCTTTCCCATGCTTCCTTCGCAAACGCGCACGCCGTGGTCGGCGACCGCGTCTTTCCCGCGACGATGACCGTGGACGACCCCGGCGTCGGCGACGAATTCGACACGCAGTTCGGCCACATCAAGTCCACCGACGACAGCGGCAACGCCATCAACGTCAATACCGTGTCGTACGAGTGGGACAAGCTGATCACGAAGAACCTCGCGTTCAGCGTATCGAGCCAGTACGTGTCGCAGAACGCACCGGACGGCGGCTCCGCGAAGGGCTGGGACAACGTGACGCTCGGCGTGAAGTACCTCGCCTACACGAACGCACGGCACGAATTCATGGCGTCGGTCGGCCTGAAAACCGAGATCGGCGGCACCGGCGCGAAATCGATCGCGAACGCGTACTCGACGTTCACGCCCGCCGTCTACGTCGGCAAGGGCTTCGGCGATCTGCCCGCGTCGCTCGGCTATCTGCGCCCGCTCGCGCTGACGGCCGAACTCGGGCCGAACCTGACCACCGCGTCGTCCGACCAGGGGCCGAATGCGCTCGGCTGGGGCCTGACGCTGCAGTACAGCATCCCGTACCTGCAGCAGCAGGTGAAGAACCTCGGCCTGCCGCAGCCGCTCAGCAACATGGTGTTCGTCGTCGAGGCGCCGATGAGCACCTGCACCGCGGGCGCGTGTTCGGGCCAGACGACCGGGACGATCAATCCGGGAGTACTGTGGCTCAATCGCTACGGGCAGTTCGGCGTCGAGGCGCAGATTCCGGTCAATCGCGCGAGCGGCAATCACGTCGGCGTGATCTTCGATGCGCATCTGTATTTCGACGACCTGTTCCCCGGCTCGCTCGGCAAGCCGCTATTCTGATCGACGGAGAATCGCCATGAACCGACTGACCACCCTGCGCGCGGCCGCTGCCGCGCTGCTGCTCGCGGGCGCGCAGTTCGCGCATGCCCATGCGTTCCCGACGCATCAGGCGCCGTCCGCGGGCGAGACCGTGACCGGCGCGCCGACGACAGTCGCGATCGATTTCGACGACGGGCTCGAGCCCGCGTTCAGCTCGATCGCCGTGACCGATGCGCAGGGCCATGCCGTCACGAACGGCAAGGCCGAGGTCGATGCGTCGAACCGCAAGCACATGTCCGTCGCGCTGAATCCGCTCGCGCCGGGCGTCTACACGGTCGCATGGGTGGCCGTCGCGCTCGACGGCCACCGCACGCAGGGGCACTACGCGTTCACGGTGAAGTGACGCTCACTGCCCGCACCCGCGGCCGTGCATGCGCGCGGCCGCGGGTGCGGCGCACCGCACGGCATCAGAACCGGTAGTTCGCCACCACTTCGAGCCGCCGGTCGTTGCCGAGCAGGTACTGCGTCTCGTTGTAGTACGCGGACTGCACGAAGCGGCGGTTGAACACGTTGTACGCACGCGCGGTGATCGTCGTGTCCTTGCGCGGCTTCCACGCGAGGCCGAGGTCGACGGTGGTGTACGACGGCATCACGAGCTGGTTCGCGGTATCGGCGAAGCGCTTGCCGACGTACTTGACGCCCGCGATGCCCGTCCAGTCCGGCGCGAAGTGCCAGCTCACCCACAGGTTCGCGAGCCGCTGCGGCGCCGACACCGGCACGTTGCCGGCGCGCGAGATGGTCGCGCCGCCGGACGTCTGCTGGAAGTCGTCGTATTTCGCGCGCAGGATCGACACGTTCGCGTCGACGCGCCAGTCCTTCGCGATCTCCGCGCCGACCGTCGCCTCGAGCCCGCGCGACGACTGCTGGCCGACCTGGATCGACTGGTTCGGGTTCAGCGGATCGGCCGTCAGGAGATTGTTCTGCACGATCCGGTACGCGGCGAGCGTCCATTCCGCCTTGCCGCCGAGGAGCGACTGCTTCACGCCGATCTCGATCTGCCGGCCGGTCGCAAGCGTGAAGTTCGCTTTCGACGCGTTCAGCGACAGCAGCGAGCTGACCGGGTCGGCCGCGACCGAGTACTGGCCGTACACGGCGAGGCCGGGCTGCACGTCGTACACGGTGCCGATGCGCCAGCCCGTGTTCGCGAACACCTTCGTGAACGCGGCGCCGTTCACGAGATCGTCGCGGTTCACGCTCGCGTGGTCGTAGCGCAGCCCGCCGATCACCGACCAGCGCGGCGTGATTTCCAGCCGGTTCTCGGCGAACAGCGCGTACTGGTTCGCCTGGCTGCGGTACTTCGGATAGGTGCCGGCCGTGTTGATGAAACTGCCCGGATCGAAGTTGAACGGATCGACCGTCGACGTGCCCGAATACGGCGAGTTGTTGTCGTGCTGGAACGTCGTGTGATTGAACTCGAAGCCCGTCGAGAACGTGTTGCGCATGCCGAGCAGCGCGGTGGTCACGGTGGCCGCCGTCACGTTGCCGTACTGTTCCTGGTCGTGGAAGATCTCCGTGAAGCTGCTGCGCCGCACTTGCGCGGTCGACGGCAGGTACGTGTAGTACTCGGCGTCCTTCCAGTGGCGGTTGCTCTTCATCCGGTACAGCGTGCTCGTCACGTTCAGGCTGTCGCTCGGCTGCCAGTTCGCCGACACCGTCGCCCAGCTGTCGCGGAACGCGATGTCGCTGTCGCCGACGTTGTAGTTCTTCTTGTCGAGCGCGCGATCGCGCGCGCCGTTCACGAGCGGCGCGCCGAAATACTGCATCGGATGCTGGAAGCCCTGCGCGTACGACGCCGTCACGTACAGGTCGGACGTCACGTCGTAGCGCAGCGCACCGGAGATCGACAGGTTGCGCGAATCGCCGCGGTCCACCCAGTTCGACGAGCGGTTGCCGCTGATGTCGAAGCGGTATGACAGCTTGTCGTTGATCGCGCCGCCGCTGCCGAACGCGACTCGCGCCGTGCCCTCGGTGCCGCCGCCGATCTGGAGCTCGTTCTGGATCGCGCCGCGTGTCGGCTTCTTCGGCACGATGTTGACGACACCGCCGATTGCGCCTTCGCCGTAGATCACCGACGCCGGGCCGCGCAGCACGTCGATATGGTCGACCGACCACGTGTCGAACGGAAACGTGACGCCGATCGCGCCGTACGGGCGCACGCCGTCATAGAGCTGCGTGACCGACGACGCGCCGACGAAGCCGCGCGCGCCGAGCTCCGAGCCGCCGTTGCCGGGATGCGGCGACGCGCTGATGCCGGCGGCGCGGCTCACCGCGTCGACGATCGACGCGTCGCCGCGGGTGTCGAGCGTCGTGCGATCGATCTGCTCGACGCTCGCGGGCGTTTCGAGCGAAGTCAAGCCGAGGCGGCTACCGGTGTCGAGCGGCTGCGTGAGCGGCGTCGCCTTCTGTGCGGTGACGCGAATCGGCGCAAGCGTGGCGCCCGTGTGCTTGATGTCGCTTTCCTGTGCCTGCCCGGCGGGCGAGAAGGCGGCGAGCAAGGCGGCGGGCAGCATCAATCTGAACTTCATGTTTCGGTTTCCTCTGAATCCTTGCAATGAGCATGGCTGCGAGCGGCGGCGCATCAGAACGCGTAGCGCATGCCGGCGAACACACTGCGTCCTTCACCCGGATAGAAGATCGCGGTGTTCGCGGTGCGCGCATCCGCGACCGTGCTGATGTCGCTCACATAGCGCTTGTTGGTCAGGTTGCGTGCGTCGACGAACACGGACAGCCCGTTGCGGAAGTCGTAACCGGCCTGCAGCCCGAGCAGCGTGTAGCTCGGCACGCGCAGCGTGTTCGCATCGTCGGCCCATGCGCCCGACGGCACCCAGTCGAGGGTCGCCGCGATGTGGAAGCCGCTCGGGCGCGCGTAACCCAGCGTCGCGCGCAGCACGTTCAACGGCACGCCCGCGATCCGGTTGTTGCCGTACTGCGGGTCGTTCTTGAAGCGGAAGTCGTTCAGGTTCCAGATGCCCGACAGCGTGACCTTGTCGCCCGCGCCGCGCCCGGTGACGTTGCGCAGCAACTCGACCGACGCGCCGGCCTCGATCCCTTGCAGCACCGTCTTGTTCGCGTTGAACGTCGACGCCGGGACATCCGGGTTCGTCGTGTACTGCAGCAACTGGTCGCGCACGAGCGAGCGATAGGCGGTCACGTCCCAGCTCACGCGCTCGCGCGAGCCGCGCGTGCCGAACTCGATCGTCCACGCGTGCTGCGCCGCGAGCGGCGTGAAGCGCGTCGTGTTCGAGAAGGTCTGCGTGAGGTCGGTGAAGTCGGGCACGTCCTGGCTGCGCGTGACGTCGACGTAGGCCTGGGTGTTCGCATCCGGCTGCCACAGCAGCCCGAGCTTCGGATTGACGCCGCTGTAGCTCGCATTCGTCGACTTGTAGTTCGGGTCGCGCGGCAGCCCGCCGTTGTCGATGTACTCGCGCACCGAGTGCAGTACCTTCACGCCGGTCATCAGCGCGACGGTCGGCACGAAGAACAGCCGGTTCTCGACGTACGCCTCGTAGTTGAACGCCGTCTGCGTCGAGTCGAGCGTTTGCGCGCCCTTGTCGCCGTTGACGTTCACGTACTGGTTCGCCTGCGTGCGGCCGCCAAAGAAGCGCGCACCGACGATCAGGTCGTTGCGCATCCCGCCGAGCGTGAGGTGCCCCGTGTAGCGCGGGGCGAAGCCGTAGGTCCAGCCGTCCTGGTCGAGCGCCTGGAAGATCGGGTGATAGAGGCTCTTGTGGATCGCCCACGTGTCGAACTGCAGTTCGCCCGAATCGAGCTTCACCGTCGTGCGGTTCGCGATCCGCTCGGTACGCGTGTTGCGCGCCTGGTCGCCCGACACCGCGCTCGGCGCAGCCTTGGTCGGATTGTTCAGCGCGTCGGACAGCGACAGCGTGCCGGGCAGCAACTGGTCGACCACGTACACGCCGACGTAGAAGCGCGTCTCGACCGCCGGGCTGAACCGGTAGCCGACGTTCGCGTTGAACTGCTCGTATTGCCCCTTCGAATGATCGCGATAGCCGTCCGCGTGATTGACGCTGAAGTTCGCGAGGAAATCGAGCGGGCCGAGCACGCGCGAGATTTGCGCACTGGTGCGCACCGTGCCGTAGCTGCCGCCTTCCACGCGCACGATGTTCGGCGCGTCGGCGGTATGGGCGGTGGGCGTGATGAAGTCGATCGCGCCGCCGAGTGTCGATGCACCGTACGCGAGGCCGTTGCCGCCCTTGTAGACCTGCACCGCCTGCAGCGCGAGCGGATCGATCTGGTAGTAGTCGCCGCTGCCGTCCGCGAGGTTGGTCGGGATGCCGTCCTGCAGGATCTCGAGGCCGCGCGTGTGGTAGGCGCGGGCGATCCCCGAGCCGCGAATCGACAGCCGCAATTCCTGCCCGTAGCGGTTTTCGACGAACACGCCGGGCACGTCCTTCAGCACGTCGCGCAGCGTGAATGCGTAGGTGTTCCGGTAGCTGTCGGCGTCGACGAAACCGACCGAGCCGACCGTCTGGCCGAGCGTGCGTTTCAGGTCGTCGGTCGATTTCGACGTCAGCGAATCCGCCGCGCGGGGCGCGTTGACGTTGATGGCGGGCAGCGTCGAAGCGGCCGGCGCTTCGGCCGGCGCGGCGGCGCTTTGTGCGCATGCGCTCGAGGCGAACAGAACGGAGATCGCACCGGACAGCGCGACGGCAATACGGGTCAAGGGAAACATGTCGTTGTGTGTAGGGTTATCGTGAATGCGGAACGGAGACGGCACGCACCACGGCCGGCGCGCTGCGCGCGCTCGTGCGCGGGCTCGGTATCGGGCATCGGCGTGGTAGGCAATCGGTGCGAACGACGTCGGCACGGTCGTGCGTCGGCTCGTTCGAGAAGCGCGTCAGGCGCGAGCGGACGGTGGCCCGCGCGCGGCGAGCGCGTAGGGCTTCGACGGGTGGCGAGCGGAGAGGATTAGTGGCTCGGGCGGCGCATGCCGCACGGCCGGGGAGGCGGGCAGGAACACCGCGTACTGCAGCGGCGGATGGCCGGCGAGCAGGCCGCAATAGCCGCAACGGTCGACATGCCGGTCGAGCGGCGAATCCGAAGGCGCATGCGGTTGCGCGTGCGTCACGAGCGTGTTGCCGGTTGCCGAGCAGATCGGCGCGACCGGCAAGCCGTCATCGGATGCGGCGGCGCGCAGTTGCGAGATCAGCGGCGCGACCAGCGCGAGCACGAGCGCGAGCAGCCCGAGCCACGCCGTGGCCCGGGCTTGACGTGTCGGCGCGCGGCGTGTGCCGGCGCGCGATGGTTCAGGCGGCTGCGCGTGCCGCACGGCCGAACAGCAGACGGTCGATCAACCAGACCGCGACGATCGTCGCGCCCATCAGCGGAAAGACGATGCCGAGCAGCACGAGCCCCGCGACCCAGCCGCGCATCGGCGGCGTGCCGCGTTCGCGCGACGGCGCGCCCAGCTTGCCGGCCGGGCGGCGTTTCCACCACATCACGGTACCGGTGACGGCCATCGCGGCCAGCCCGAGCGACAGGACCGCACAGAGGATCTGGTTCGCGAGCCCGAAGTAGCGGCCCATGTGCAACGACGTGCCGTACGACACGGCCTGCGATACCGCGCCGTAGTCGTCATAGCGGATGTCCTTCAGCACGGCCCCGCTGTACTGGTCGATGTAGATCGTGCGCTCGGCCTTCGGGTCGGCCGGGAAGTACGACGCGGTGAACACGCCGTCCGCGCCGGACGGCAGCGCGAGCGTGTAGCCGCTCGTCACGCCGAGGCCCGCGACGATCGCGATTGCGCGCGCGAGCGGCAGCGGTGCCGGCGTCGGCGCCGACGGCGAATGCGGGACGGGCACGTTGCCGACCGCCCACGGCGTTTGCGGCAGCGGCAGGTCGTCCATCACCATCCCCGGCATCGAATCGCCGGATTTGTGGTGATGGCCGGACGGCGCAGCGGCCTGGGCAGGCGCGGGCGCCGCGGCAGCACCCGGGCGCGTCGAGCGCACCGACCCGCCGCCCCATGCGCCTTCCGGCGCGCCGAGGTTCACGGTCGCGGCCAGCGCCTTGAAGTTCTTGCCCCACGAGCCCGACCACGGCAGCCCCGTCAGGATGAACGCCACCGTGCCGGCTGCGAGCCAGATGCCGGCCGTCGCGTGGAGGTTTTTCCACAGCGGCCGGCCGCGCAGCGACAGGTCGGGACGCAGTGCCTGCCCGACGCGCGCCGCGCCTCGCGGCCACCACAGCGCGATGCCGGTGCCGATCATCACGAAGGTCCAGCACGCGGCGAGTTCCATCAGCAACTCGCCCGTCTTGCCGAGCAGCAGCTTGCGATGCAGCATCCGGTCGATCTGCATGAAGCGGTTCTCGACGCTCAGCGTGCCGAGCACGCTGCCGTCGTACGGGTTCACATACACGCTCTCGCGGCTGCCGTCGCGCAGCCGGAACACGTATTCGGCGCTGCGGTCCGGTGCGGTCGAGACCTGGATGGACACCGGCGTCGCGCCGGCCGGCATCGCGGCGCGCGCGTTCGCGAGCAGCGCGTCGGCATCGAGCCGCGGTGTGGCGCGCGGCTCGACGACGAGCCGGTGCGGATACAGCAGCGGCTCGATCTGCGGCTGGAAGCAGTAGAGCGTGCCGGTGATCGCGAGGACCACCAGGAACGGCATGACGAACAGGCCGGCATAGAAGTGCCAGCGCCAGAGCGTCCGGTAGCCGGCGTGGGCGGATTGGGCGGGCGAGAGGGCTCGCTCGACGGTGGTCGACATGGTGTCAGCTCCTCGTGTTCGTTGAGCGGCCACGCCGGCGCGAGCCGGCGGGCGTCAACGCGCGTTGCGCCCGCCAGCGCGCATCGATGGAACGGGCGGCGCAGCGTCATGCGCGGAAGGGGCGCATGACGGCGTCGCCCGCGCGATGCGGGCATGTGGGTGAACGCTTTGAATCAGGTCGTGTGAGACGAACGGCATGCAGGCCCGCGCACGTCGACGTGCACGAGCCGCTGGGCGGAACCGTCAGCAGAACAGAGGAGGAGCGCGGGAGGGGGGGCGATCGTCGAAGATCGATCGCACGACGGGAAACCGGTCGAAGCGAATCCGGAAGCGCCGCGGCGCGACGGCGGCGGGAAACAGCAGCACCCGCAGCACGAACGACGCCAGCGCCGTGAACAGCGCGGCGCCGAATACGCACAGGCTGTCGCCGCTGCCGGACGACGCTGTCTGGTCCGCATGCGCGTCATGCTTGAGCACATCGGCGAGCGCCCGCGCATCGTTGGCCGGTGTGATCGGCGCGCCGGCATCGAAGCGGGCGGCGAGTGCCGCCACGTTGACGATCAGCGGGCCGCGGCCCGAACACAGCACCACCGAGCCCGCATCCGGACCGTCCGGATCGAGCATCACGGCGCCCGACATCAGCGCGCGGGACAGCAGCGTCACGAGGAGGAATCCCCACAGAAGCTGTCGCGCGACGCCTTGCCGGAGCAGGAAGTGGCGAAGTGCGTTCATGGCGCGCGATTGTACCTCCGTTTGCGCGGAGGAGCCGGCTGGCACGCTGATTCGCGGTATCAGCCCCGCGTGCGGCCGGAAGCGGATGGGGCGCCCGCCGCGGCTATCCGGAACCGAACGATCCGCTGCCGGGCGGTGCGTTCGCCGGGCCGTATGACCAGGTGCCGTCCGCGCGGGCGGTCAGCACGTTGCCCGAGCGCCGGTCGTACAGATGCCACTGTTCGTCGGCCGGATCCCCGCCGTAGGGCCAGGTCGTCAGCTTGCCGCCGAGGTCGAAGTCGAACGCCCACGAACCCGGCTGCGCGCCGGGCGCGACCGATTGCAGGATCTGTCCGTCGAGCCGTTGCGCGGCGGCCGCGATGTCGCCGGACCGGGATTCGCTGTGTGCGAGTTCGCGACCGTCGAGTGCGATCGACCAATGGCAGTAGCAGATCCACAGATGCCCGCTGCCGGCGACCGTCACGCGCCGCGACGCGAGCCTGTCGCGCGCCGCCGCGGACAGGCCGGGCGAGCCCGCGAGCGGTTCCCTGACGTACAGCGCGGGTTGCCCGAACTCGAACGTGAGAAAGCTGCCCTGGCCTTTCGTCACGGACCAGGCCGGGGTTGTGCAGATGGCCGGCCAGATCCGGTCGAAGTCGACAGTGCTCACGGCGCGCGCCTCACCTCGGCGAAACCGCACTCGTCGTCGGCGGCGCTGCCGTCATCGCCGGCCAGCAGATCGGACAGGTCGGCCGGTGACAAGCGCCGCATCGTTCGCTCGACGTCGTGACCGTGGCGGCGATCGTTCGGGTCGAGATGCTTCTGTGCCTTGCGGCCGTAGCGTTTCACGAACACGCCGAATGCGCCGGCCAGTCGGGATTTCCGGTTCCTGGCGATCATGCGGCGAGGTCGTCGGGCATGCGCGCGCCGCGAATCGGGAGGGGCCGCCGCGGTCGTGCGTGACGCCCGCGGCAGCCGATGCATTGCGCCGGCTCAGGCCGGATATGCATCGTCGACTTTCAGGTTCGCGAGCCGGAACAGCGTGCGCAGCGTCTGCGGATGAATGTCGCGGTGCGCGGCGAGCGACGTCAGCATGAAGTCGAGCACCTTCGCGTAGCGGAGCAGCACGAGGCAGCGCGCGAGATCGGGCGTGCGGCCGCGCATGTCCTCGGCGAGGTGAACCATTTCGGTGGACAGCGAGCGTGCCATCTCGAGTTCCATCTGCTGTTTTTCGGTCCAGTCGGGCAACGGCTGTTCGAGCAGCTTCGCGAGAAAGAGCTGGAACGACGTGTCGGACGAATTGGGCAGCGTATCCATGAAGGGCCTCGTAACTTGCTCGGATCGTTCGGGCGTGTCCGGTGGATGCGCCCGACGGTGGGTTCGTGTCCGCGCGGTGAACGGCGCGGTTGTCACCCGAACGGAATGCAGGTTTCGTACCAGTGCCGCGAGACGATTGTTGAGTATTGTTGAGCCGCGATGCGAGGCGGGCGGCGAGTCCCGCCGGTACTGGGTGGCGGAGGGGATCGAGGCGGCCATCTAGACGCGCGGCGGGACGCATATCGGGTACGCGGAGCGGCTCGCCAAGGCGAAATGCTTCACGGATGTAACGTAACGCCGGAATAAATTGCGCGGCGCGTTCCCCACCTGTCTGACGAAACGGGCCGGCGCGCGTGTGCCGCCTGCGCCCGCCGGGCGTCCGGGCTGCCGGAAGCGGTGGGACTGGATGTCCGCCATGGTCGGCAAAACCCGCCCGCGAATGTGACGGGTGTTTCAAAACCGAGACGGATTCGCGTGCGGCAATCCGGCTGCGCGCCCCGTCCAACTGGCCCAGCGAATTGAAGGCCAATTGTCCATGGGCAGACGGCGCGCGTTTGCCAACAATCCCCTGATCATCCTTGCGAGGTTCGACATGAGCGTCCACGCCTTCTTCTCGGCCAACCTGCTGCTGGCCTACACGGCCTATTTCATCGGTACGGCCAGCCCCGGGCCAAGCAATCTCGCGATCATGTCGGTCGCCGCGAACCAGGGCCGCAAGGCGGCGCTCGCGTTCGCGCTCGGCGTCATTTCCGGGTCGATGCTCTGGGCCACGGTGGCGGCGCTCGGCGTGTCGGCCGCGCTGCTCGCGTGGTCGAAGCTGCTGGTCGCGATCAAGGTCTTCGGCGGGGTGTATCTGCTGTGGCTCGCGTTCAAGTCGGGGCGCACGGCGCTGTCGGGCAAGGGGGCGGCGTCGCTGAACGCGGCGGGCGAGCAGCGGCTGTCGCGCTTCTATGTGCGTGGCGCGATGCTGCACCTGACCAATCCGAAAGCGATCCTCGTGTGGGTGTCGATCGTTGCACTGTCATCGAACGGCGCGGGCGCGTCGCACGGCGCCGTCGTGCCGGGCTGCCTCGTGATCGGGTGCCTGGTGTTCGGCGGTTATGCGCTCGTGTTCTCGATGGACGGTGCGCGCCGGCTGTACGTGCGCGGCCGGCGCGCGATGGAAGCGTGTCTTGCCGTCGTGTTCGGCGTGGCGGGGATCCGGCTGCTGGCGTCGAACGTCTGAGGTGGCGCACCCGCGCAACTAGCGGGCCGCGCGCCGGGTTGCCGGGCGCCCGGCGCTGCCCGGCTGCTCCGCCGGACGCGTGAACAGCGACACGATCGTCTGCCGCAGCCAGCGGTGCGCGGGATGGCTGTCCCAGCGCTGATGCCAGATCACGCAGTAGGGCCGTGCGGGCATGCGCACCGGCGGTTGCCGCGACACCAGTTCCTTTTCATGGATCGATAGATCGAGCAGTGTGGTCGGCAGCACGCCGATGAAATCAGACTCCCGGATGATCGCCAGCGCGGGCGAGTACGCATTCAGCGTGAGGACGAGATTGCGTTGCAGGCCGTGCGCGGAGAGCAGGCTGTCGTACACCGGCACCCGCATGCCCGAAAACCCGACGTCGAGATGCCGCGCCGCGAGGAAGCGCTTCAGCGTGAGCGGCCCCTTCGCGAGCGGGTGATCCTTGCGCATCAAGCAACTCCAGTGGATCGGCCACATCTCGTGCGTGCGCACGCCGCTGCTCGGGCTCGAGTCGTTCAGGTAGCCGCCGATCGCGAGATCGACGCCGCCACGGTCGAACATGCCCGGCAGGTCGGCGACGCTGAACGGCGTGAGCTCGATCCGCATCGACGGAGCATGCGTGCCCATGTACCGCGCGAGGCGCGGCATGATGCGCTCGACCGAGTAGTCCGACATCGCGATCGTAAAGGTGCCCCGATGTGCTTGCGGGTCGAACTGGTCGGGCGAGATCGCCTGCTTCAATGCGTCGAAGTGCGGCTGGACCGCCGACCACAGCTCGCGCGCACGCGCGGTCGGCCGCACACCCGAGACGGTCTTCTCGAACAGCACGTCGTCGAGCGATTCGCGCAGCCTGCGCAGCGCATTGCTGACCGCCGACTGTGAAAGCGCCAGCCGCTCGGCGGCGCGCGTGACGTTGCCTTCGGCCATCAATGCCGCGAACACGCGCAGCAGGTTGAGGTCGAGCTGGCGGAACACATCCTTCATCGCACATCTCCGGTTCGGGTGCCGGCATCCCGCACGTGGCTGCGGAAAGCGGAACGTTGCGGTTGCCAGTGTCCGGGCGACACGGCACGCGGGCAAGGTCGCGTTTGCCCTTGCAGCGAGCCGGCCTGGCGACCCGACGAAGCCGCATGCCGGCTCGCACCATTATTCACGTTGGTGATGATCATATTCCGGAAATCCGTTGGACGCGGTAACGGTGCGCATCGAACATGAGCACGAAGCCACCGCAGCCAGCAGGTGGAGGAGACAGACGATGAAAGAGGATGCAGTGAATCCGGCCGGCGCCCTGGCGCTCGATCGCCGTTCGGCGGAGGCGCCGCCGTCCGCGCGAACGGGCACGCTGCGCGACGTCGCGGCCGCCGCCGCGGGCAATGCGCTCGAGTGGTTCGACTTCGTGATCTACGGCTATTTCGCCAGCGTGATCGCGAAGCTGTTTTTCCCGGTGGCCGGGCAGGTCGGGTCGCTGTTGCTCGCGACGGCGACCTTCGGCGTGGGGTTCGTCGTGCGGCCGCTCGGCAGTGTCGTGCTCGGGCTGTACGGCGACCGATACGGCCGCAAGGCGGCGATGTCCGTCACGATCTGGCTGATGCTGGCCGGCACGGCCGCGATCGCGGTGGCGCCGCCGTATGCGCAGGCCGGCTGGCTCGGCGCCGCGATCCTCGTGCTGGCGCGACTCGTGCAGGGCTTCGCGGCATCGGGCGAATTCGGCAGCACCGTTGCCTTCCTCGCGGAAAAGGCGCCGCCGCATCGACGCCATTTCTTCGTGAGCCTGCAGATGTCGAGCACGATGCTGGCCATCGTGCTGGGCGGCATGATCGGCACGATTCTGACGACGTCGCTCAGCCCGCATCAGGTCGAAAGCTGGGGCTGGCGTGTGCCGTTCGTCGTCGGGTTATTGATCGGCCCGGTCGGCTTCTATATCCGCAGGAGCGTGTCGGAAACCGATGCGTTCGTGCACGGCGAAGCGCTGCCGGTTTCGCAGGTGCTCAGGCGCCTGTTCGGCGAGCACCTCGCGTCATTCCTCGCGGCGACCGGCGTGACGATCGTCAGTACCGCCGCGTTCTACATGTACCTGATCTACATGCCGACGTTCGCGGTGAAGCAGCTCGGGTTGCCGATATCCGCGCCGTTCATGAGCACGACGGTCGCCGGCATCGTGATGGTTGCGATCGCGCCGCTCGCGGGCCTGCTCGGCGACGTCTGGCGCCGGCCGGTCGCGATGGTCGCTGCCGCGATCGTCGTGCTGTCCGCGATTACGCTGCCGCTCTATACGTGGGTCATCGCGAGCCCTTCGCTGCGCAACCTGCTGATCATGCAGGCCGCCGCCGCCGCGCCGATGGGCGTGCTCGTCGGGCTGGTGCCCGCGCTTGCCGCGCGCGCGTTCCCGGCCGCGGTGCGCAGCACCGGCCTCGCGGTGTCGTACAACATCCCGACGACGGTGTTCGGCGGTTTTTCCCCGCTGATCGTCACGTGGTTGATCGCGACCACGCACAACAAGGCGTCGCCCGCGCTGTACATCGTCGCGATGTCGGTCGTGAGCCTGGTCGCGCTGCTCGGGTTCCGTCGTATGGCGAGCGAATAAGCGAGCCGAATTCAGTCGATGTGCGTGTCGTTGAAACGAAGGATAACGAATGAAATGTGCGGGTGCAACGACATCGCAATGACCGGCCCGTGCGGCCGCCCCCTCACCCTCAACAGGAGAAGTCACGCATGAAGTTCAAACCCACTTTCGCACCGCCCAGCGAGGCGGAACTCGAAGGGCGCCTCGACCGCGTGCGCGCACGCATGGCGGAAGCCGGCCTCGATCGTTATGTGGTGTTCTCCCCGGACAACATCTACTACCTGACGAACTTCGCGAACATCGTCCACGAGCGGCCGTTCGTGCTGGTCATTTCGCGCAGCGGCCCGCCGCAGTTCGTCGTGCCGCAGCTCGAGCAGCCGCATGTGCGGACGCGCTCGATCGGCGAACTCGAGCTGATTCCATATTTCGAATTTCCGGCGCCGGCCGGACGCGAATGGAGCGACCGTTTCAACGCGCTGTTCGGGCCGGGCGAGCGTGTCGGTGTCGAGTCGGTGTGTCCGTTGCAGGTCTATGCGCAGACGCCGGGCGAGCGCGTATGCATCGACATCATCGACGACGTCCGGATGATCAAGTCCGACTACGAGATCGGCCGCCACGTGTATGCGTGCGGGATCGCAACCGACGCGCACAACTTGCTGCTGAGCGAAGCGCGCCCGGGGCTCGGGATGGCGGAAATGTCGTCGCGCATTCGCGGCTTCATCATGCAGCGGCTGCTGGCCGACGATCCGTCGCTGAACCCGTTGGCGACGCGGATCGTCGCGGTGTTCCAGCCGGGCAGCGTGTCGCACGATCCGCACAACTTCAGCAACATCGACATGCGGATGGAAGAGGGCGGCCCGCATGTGTCGATCGTCAATGCGGTGATGAACGGCTACGGCGCGGAAGTCGAGCGGACCTTCTTCCTCGGCCATGTGCCGGACGCGGCGCGACGCGCGTTCGACGTGATGTCGGAAGGGCGGCGGCTGGCGTTCGACGCGGCGATGCCCGGCGCGCTGCTGAGCGACGTCGATCGCAAGGTCAACGACTATTTCCGCCGCGCGGGGATGGGCGACCGGATGCTGCACCGGACCGGGCACGGAATGGGTGTCACCGCGCACGAGGCGCCGTTCTTCGCCGAAGGCTACGACCGGCCGATCGAGAAGGGGATGTGCCTGACGATCGAGCCGGGCATCTATATCGAGGGTGTCGGCGGCTTCCGTCATTCCGATACGGTGCTGATCGGCGATGAAGGCCCGGTTCAGCTGACCGGCGGGCCGCTCGATCTCGACGCATTGACGTTCCCGGTTCGGGCGTAGTTGCGCGCAGGGTCAAAAAAGCCGCTGCACGGGCGTGTGCAGCGGCTTTTTCGCGAACGGCTCGCTTCAGAAAATGAAGCCCGTATTGATGAACTTCGAGTAGTGATCCGACACGATCGAATCGAGCAGCTGCTTGCTGCCTTCGGTCTGCTTCGCCGCGACCATCGAGCGGATCGAGAACGCGCGCAGCGCGTCGCTCACCGACAGCGTGCCTTCCGCCGAATCCTTGCGCCCCGCGAACGGGAACACGTCGGGCCCGCGCTGGCACTGGCAGTTGATGTTCACGCGGCACACCTGGTTCACGAGCGGATCGACGAGCGCGCCGATCTGCGCCGGATCGGAACCGAAGATGCTGACCTGCTGGCCGTGATCCGACGTCGTCACGTAGTCGAGCGCGGTGTCGACGTCGTCGAACGGCGCGACCGGAATGATCGGCCCGAACTGTTCCTCGCGGTACAGCTTCATCCCTTCCGACACCGGATACACGACGGCCGGATAGAACAGCGTCTTGCTGAACTCGCCGCCCGAATGGTTGACGACCTGCGCACCCTTGGCCTTCGCGTCGTCGATCGCGTCCGTCATGTAGGCCGTGCGATGCATGCCGGGCAGCGGCGTGATGCTGACGCCTTTCTCCCACGGCATGCCGATCTTCAGCTGTTCGAGCGCGGCGGTGAAGCGCTTCAGGAACTCATCGACGATCGAGCGGTGCACGAGCAGCATCTTCAGCGCGGTGCAACGCTGGCCGTTGAACGACAGCGCGCCAAGCAGGCATTCCTTCACGGTGAGGTCGAGATCGGCGTCGGGCAGCACGATCGCCGCGTTCTTCGCGTCGAGGCCCAGGATCGCGCGCAGCCGGTGCGACTTCGGGTGCTGCTTCTTCAGGTGGTCGGCCACCTTGCTCGACCCGATCAGCGCGAGCACGTTGATCTTGCCCGACGCGAGCATGTGCGGCACGACCACCGCGCCCGGCGCATAGATCGTGTTGATCACGCCCTTCGGGAACGCGTCGCGGAACGCTTCGAGCAGCGGCTCGAACAGCAGCGTGCCGTACTGGGGCGGCTTGAACACCACGGTGTTGCCCATCAGCAGCGCGGGGATCAGCGTCGCGAAGGTCTCGTTCAGCGGATAGTTGTATGGGCCCATGCACAGCACGACGCCGAGCGGCGTGCGGCGGATCTGGCCGATCGTGCCTTCGGCGATCACGAAGCGCGAATTCGCGTTGTCGAGCTCCTTCAGCGCGTCGATCGTCTGCGTCATGTAGGTGACGGTGCGGTCGAACTCCTTCTGCGAATCGGCGAGGCTCTTGCCGATCTCCCACATGATCAGGTTCACCACCAACTCGCGCTGCGCGACCATCCGCTTGATGAAGTCCTGCATGCACGCGATGCGCTGCTCGACCTTCATCGTCGGCCACTCGCCGCGGCCTGCATCGTATGCGCGCACCGCGGCGTCGAGCGCCGCGTCGCTTTCCGTTTCGCCCATCACCGGGTAGCTGCCGATCTCGACCTGCTCGACGCCGCCGTCCGCCTGTCGCACGCACACCGGCGACAGCACGGTCTTGGTCGCGCCGCCCCACGGCCGTAACTCGCCGTCGACGAGCGACACGCGCTGGTGAATCGGCGAAGTGAGCCGGTACTCGGCAGGAATGTCCTGAAAGGCGGGAAACAACTGCTGCAGGGAGGCGGAATCGGGCATGACGGTCTCGTTTGACGGGGTGTCCGGGAAGGACGGGCGATGCGAATCCTGAGCTGAGCGATCCTCGATCCTGAATCGGCATCATGACGCGCGGACGACGACGCGTCACGCGTGGCCATGGCCGAATCAATGATTGGAACCAGTTCCATTAAAAAGGAACGCCGGCGTGAACGCAAGATTTGCCGAACCGTGCCGCATGTGCCGTAAGCATTCGGAAAGACTGTTGCCGAATGCTTGGGATAACACGCCAACTGCGCCCGCAAACGTTTCCCTTGAGCCGGATTGCGCGGATAATCGTTCGGCGCGGCGAAGAAAAAAATGAAGTGAGCCTGAGAGCATATGTAGTGAAGAACGGAAGAAGGTCCGCCGCACTGCCGATGCGAGGTCGGCTGCCCGGAGCGCCGGGTCGGGGTTGCCCGGTCCGGCGCGCACCGGACTTCGCAGCGGGCCACACGCGTCGCTCCCCATCCTCGTCGTCCTGGTTGCTTTCCCGTCCCGCCTTTAGAGAATATCGCGCGAACATTGTGCGTGTTTGGTATTTCGTCGATCATGTCGGCGCGCGACAGCGCCACGAATACACACAACGATACTGAGAGCGTTCATGCGGTCAAGAACGAAAAAAGCCGCTACCGTGCTGGCACGGGGGATGGCCTGCCTGTGCGCCGGAATGGCGTTGTCCGGTGCGAGCTACGCGTTGGAAGGCAAGGAATGGAAGCTGATGGTCGCCATGGGCGACTACGCGGCGGATAGCACCCCGCGGAACCTGGCGCGCGTCAGCGCGCTGCTTGAGCAGGGCGCGCGTCCGTATGACAAGACGGCGAAGCAGCGCTATGCGATGCCGGATGCCGAACTCACGCCGATGGGGCTGGCCGTCGTCAGCCAGGTGCCGGACGTCGTCGCACTGTTCATCGCGTCCGGCGTTGCGATCAACATGCCGATGTCGCCCAAGGGCTGGACGTTGCTGACGTACGCGATCAGCAACGCGACGCTCGGCGAACTCAAGCCCCACCAGCTCGAAACGATCCGCCTGCTGATCGACGCGGGCGCGAACGTCAACGCGATCGCGCCGAGCGGCGAGCCGCCGCTGGTGATGGCCGCGAATGCGTATACCCCTTCGCCCGAACTCGTCCGGATGCTGCTGAAGTCCGGCGCCGATGCCCGTGCCACCGACCCGAACGGATACACGGTGCTGACCGGACGCGCGGCATCCGATCTCGACATCCTCAAGCTGCTGGTCGACGCCGGCGCCAATCCGTACGCGCATGCGAAGACCGGACAGACGCCGCTCAGCTTCGTGTGCGAGCGACGCTACGAACTGGACGGTCAGCCCGACCCGACTGCGGCCGAGCGCATCGCGATTCTGCATGAACCGGGCACGCCGATCGAGCCGCAACGGGGCGAGCAACGCGCCCGCTGGGGGGAGACGCCGTTGCTGCGCGCGGCGATCGTGCACAACCCCGACTGCGTGAAGGCGCTTCTCGATGCCGGCGCGGATCCGGATGCGCCCGCGCTGATCGGCGCGGGCAAGGATGACGCCACCGGCAGCGTGCGCGAAGCCGTCGTGCGCGGCGCGAAGGCGACGCCCGACGTGTACGACCGCAGGGCCGTCGCACTGATCGAAGCAGCCCCACGCAAATAGTTGTCAGGCCGTGCACGTCGTGCGCCGTCGTGTTGCCCGTGAGGCGGACACGGGGCGCGTGCGTGCAGGGTCGTCGTATTCCGCCGGCGCGCGAGCGCCATCTTTTTCCAAATACTGTTCAACCACGGAGAATCCACACAATGAAACGAATCGCACTTGCCGCGCTCGCGCTGACGATCGCCTCGGGCGCCATGGCCGCGAAAGGCGAGCTCAAGGTATCGGCTGCGCAGATGATCGACGCTTATACGGGTTCGGGCGGCGACAAGTATTTCGACCAGCCGGTCGCGCTGACGGGCACGCTGCTCGGGCTCCAGAAGGGTTTCACGGGCAAGACGCTCGCGGAGATCGGCGAAGACGCGGATGCCGATCAGGCGGTGCGCGCGTCGTTCGTCGATGCGGCGGCCGAACAGAAGGCGCAGCGGCTGGTCGGCAAGCGCGTCACGCTGCATTGCGTGGGCGACTTTGCATCGGGGATCGCGACTGTTCGCGACTGCCGCCTCAAGTAAGACCGGGCGTCGACGGGATGTCGCGATGGCCTGCATCATTCGACGTCCTCGTCGTCTTCCTCATCGGCGTCGTTCGCATCGCGCTCCGGCGCCGCATACGCGCTCGACGGGCTCGTTCAGCAATGCGGGCGAGCAGATCGGCAAGACTTCCTCGCCGAACAGGTAGTCGGACGACGTGCCGGGCCAGGTCGGCTTGCCGTAGTGGATCGCGGCCTCGAAGTGTGTGTCCTCGAACGTAGCATCCCAAGCAGCCCTTCGATCCATACGGTCATAACGCACCGCGTCCGCTCATTTCCTTTCTATTTCATTACGAAATCCGCGCATCGATGCGCGAAACTGAAAGTGATTCGTCAGTAATCCGCAGTGTCAGCCGGATGTACGTTGCACGAAGGCGACATGTTGGAAATCAACTAATAACGCGAATCATTCTCGTTTAATATTTCGCTCCGTTACGAACCGTGACGCGTCGCAACGGCGTTTTCGTACCGGGCATGCCGGCCGGTGCGACGGGGCGATTTTTTGTGCGCCGTCCGTTGTGCGCAGACACGAGTCCGCCTGTCGATTCGCCGGCTGATGAATCTGCGTCGGCCGCACGGGTTTGCGCTCACCGTTTTCCCTCTGCCTCTACTTCAACGATGAAATTCAACAAGAGCGCGTGCCACGTCCTTCTGATCGCCTCGTCGCTGGCCGGCACACGCGCCGCCTGCGCGCAGGCAAGCGACGCCGCCGCGACCCTGCCCGCGATCTCCGTCAATGCAACCGCCGAGCATGCGTCGTACGACGGCGGCCACTCGCGCGCGGCGACCAAGACCGACATGTCGCTGATGGACGTGCCGCAGACGGTGAACGTCGTGCCGCACGCGGTGATCGAGGACCAGAACGCGACGTCGATGCAGGATGCGCTGCGCAACGTGCCGGGCGTCGGCTTCTCGGTCGGCGATGGCCAGCGCGACCAGATCACGATCCGCGGCTTCAACAGCATCACGGACCAGTACGTCGACGGCATCCGCGACGATGCGCTCTACTATCGCGACCTGTCGAACGTCGACCGCGTCGAAGTGCTGAAGGGGCCGGCGGCCGTGCTGTACGGGCGCGGCTCGGCGGGCGGCATCGTGAACCGCGTGTTGAAGCGGCCGTTGGCGACGCCGGTCAACGACGTCGGCGTGACGCTCGGCACGCGCGGCGAGCGGCGCGGCGAATTCGACCTCGGCTGGAATGCGAACGATGCGGCGCGTTTCCGGATCACCGGCGCGGCCGAGAACTCGAACAGCTTCCGCGACCAGTTCCGGCTCAACCGCCAGGCGATCGCGCCGTCCGCGCAGTTCAAGCTCGACAGCGACACGGTGCTGAACGTCGAATTCGACTACCTGCACGACCGCCGTACGTCCGACCAGGGGCTGCCCGCGTATCTCGGCCGCCCGGTCGATGTGCCGATCAACACGTACTACGGCTCGGCCGACGCGGCGAACAGCTCGTACAACGACGTCTCCGCGAAGAGCGCGACGGTGTCGCTCGACCATCGCTTCAGCGATTCGCTGTCGTTCCATGGCGCGATCCGCGCGTACGACTTCTCGCTCGAACGCAAGAACTACGTGACGTACGAGCCGATCAAGACCGCCGCGCACCCGGTCGTGACGCTCGACCAGTCGACGCGCGAGCGCACCGACCACGGCATCGACGGCCTGTTCGAACTCACGCAGAAGACCTCGCTGTTCGGCATGCGCCACGAGCTGCTGTACGGGCTCGAACTGTCGCAGCAGCAGAAGTTCGACACGATCTACAGCGTGTCGAAGGTGGCGACCTACGATCTGTTCAATCCGCAGGCGGTGATGCTGCCCGGCGTGCCGACCGGCGCGCGGGCGAAGACGAACGCGTCGACGGTCGTCGGGCTCGCGGGGGTCTACGCGCAGGACCTGATTTCGCTGACCGAGCACTGGAAGGTGCTCGCGGGGCTGCGTTTCGACTACCTGAACCAGATCCGCCACGACTACACGTCGTCGAACGTCAACCTCGACCGCACCGATCGTGCGTGGAGCCCGCGCGTCGGCCTGATCTACGAGCCGCTCGACTGGCTGACGCTGTACGGCTCGTTCAGCCAGTCGTTCTCGCCGCTGGCCGACACGCTGATCAGCGCCGGCGCGTTCGCGAACGGCGCCGCGCTCGCGCCGCAGAAGACCACCGCGTATGAAGTCGGCTCGCGTTTCGATCTCGGCGGCAAGGCGACGGCCAGCGTTGCGCTGTTCGACATGCGCCAGACCAACCAGCAGATCGGTGACCCGGCGAATCCCGGCTATGCGCTGCCGATCGGCACGCAGCACGTGCACGGGATGGAGCTGGGCTTCACCGGCGAGATCGCGCCGAAGTGGTCGGTGTATGCGGGCTACGCGTACCTGAACGGCACGGTCGACGGCTCCGCGCAATCGACGGCGGCGGGCGTCGCGGTATCGAGCAACACGCCGGGGCTGATGCCGCGTCACAGCGCGAACCTGTGGCTCAAGCGCGAGCTGCCGTACGGTTTCTATGCGGCGGCCGGCATGCAGTTTCAGTCGGCGCGCTACACGTCGGCGAGCGACCTCGTCACGCTGCCGTCGTTCACGGTGTTCAACCTGGGGGCCGGGTATCGCAGCAAGAAGGTCGACGTGACGCTCACGCTCGACAACCTGTTCGATCGCCGCTACTTCATCGCCGCGCACGGCAACGCGGACCTGTACAACATGCCCGGCGATCCGCGCACGCTGACCGCCACGGTGAAGTGGCACATGTAATGCGCGAGTCGTGCGCGCGCGGCCATGGCGGTTGCCCGGCAACATCGCTGTGACGCGCGCGTCGATCGGCGCAGTGAACGCGCGGGACGGGTTCGGGCGATCGTGCTTCATGCCGAGGGGGCGACCGGCAGGCAGGGCGACGTCGGTCACGAGCGCGCCGGCAGGTGACTGACCGGCGCGCTTGACATATCCTGCACGCGATCGCGCGGGAGCGGCGTCGCAGCGAACGTCCGCACTGCACGGCGGATTCAACCGGTCGATGCAACAGCTTGATCGAGTCGATCAGAATGCCGCGACTGAAAGAAACCCCATCTAACAATCACACGCCATGAAAATAAAACGAACGATGTCGGTCGTCGCCTTGGCCGCCTTGCTGAATGGATGCGTCCTCCCGAGCCCGATCGAGCGTCACGACGCAACCCGGGACCAGCAATCCGGTTACGTGTCGAGTGCGGCCAGAACGAGGTCCGCGTACGGATACGTGCTTCATCTGAAAAACACGGCGACTGACGCGACGTATGCGTTGCAGATCAACAGCGGGTTTCCCATCGAAAGAGTCTTTGACGGGCCGGACACGCCGCCGCAGATCAACATGATCAAGGTGCCTCCCGGCAACTACACGTTGACGGGCTGGAGCGCATACGAATGGGGAACCCACATGAAGCGCATCGAGAAAAAGTTCGACGCGCTGTCGGCTTTCGCCGAGCCGTTTTCGGTCGCGCCCGGGGCGGTCGTGTTCCTGGGAGACTTCGTGACGGACGATCAAGTCACGAGAAGATCGCTTTCGTATGCCACGGTACATTACAAAATAATCCCGCAGCCGATTGGCGTCGACGTTGCGCGCGACGAGTTCGTGAACGCCTACCCGACATTCAAGGAAGCCAGTTTCACCTGCCGATTCTGTTCGTTCGATGAGTCCGCAGGTCGCCGCACGTTTCGATTCACCGCACCCTGAACCGGCGAATCCCGATCGCGCGCCGGTCAGGCGTGACGTTTCCGGCGGCGTGCGCGGTACGGCCGCGCACGCCGGCTTCACTCGACGTCTTCATCGTCCTCTGTGTCCGCCGCGTCACCTTCTCCTTCCGGCGCCGCATACGCGCTCGCCTGCTCGAGCAACCAGCCGCGAAACAGCTCCAGCGGCTTGCTGTGGCTGAACTCCGTCGGATACACGAGGTAGTACGCGGAATCGCCGACCGTCGCCGCGTCGCACGGCACCATCAGCCCGAGCTGCTGCAACTGTTCCTCGACGAAGAATTTCGGCACGAGCGCGACGCCGAGCCCGGCCGCGGCCGCGCTGATCAGCATCGTGTGCAGCTCGTAGCGCACGCCCTGCATCGTGCGGATGTCCTCGACGCCGTGCGTCTCGAACCACTGCGCCCACGCGCCGGGGCGCGTCGTCGAATGCAGCAGCGGGTAGGCGAGCAGATCCTCGACGCTGCGCACGGGCCCGTCGAGCAGCGCCGGCGAGCAGATCGGCACGACTTCCTCGCCGAACAGGTAGTCGGACGACGTGCCGGGCCAGGTCGGCTTGCCGTAATGGATCGCGGCCTCGAAGTGGGTGTCCTCGAACGAGAACAGGTCGGTGCGGCTCCCCATGTTCACGCGCACGTCGGGCGTGCGGTCGTAGAAGCTCTTGATGCGCGGGATCAGCCAGTGCGACGCGAAGGTCGGCAGCACCGCCAGCTCCAGGTAGCCGCCGCCGCTGCCGTGCGCGATGATCGACAGCGTGTCGCGGTCGAGCGCCTCGAGCGCGCGCCGCACCTGCGTGCCGTACAGCTTGCCGGCGCGCGTCAGCACGACGCGCTGCTTCACGCGCGCGAACAGCCGCACGCCGAGGCTCGCCTCGAGCGTCGCGATCTGCCGCGATACCGCGCTTTCGGTCAGGAACAGCTCCTTGGCCGCGTGCGTGAAGCTTTCGTGGCGCGCGGCGGCTTCGAAAGCCACGAGCGCGCCCATGTTCGGAATCTTGAATTTGCGCATGATGTTCGTTTGTCTGACGATCAGGCCCGCGCGACACAAGGCGGGAGGCGGAGCAGCGGAGCGGCCGATAATTCCAAAAACTCATCACGTATCAATTTAATCTCGCTTTACGCCCGGCTGCAACCCTTTGAATAATGCTCCCCACGCAAGGCCGCGCGCCCGCTGGGCGGCCGGCCAACGAGTTGCCGGCACGTTTGCCGGCGGTCCCCCGAGACGAGAATCCTGATGCGCAATCCGAATATCGAGAGCTTGCTGACGAAGCTGCTGGGACAGGCGAAGACCGACGCCCTGTTCTCGACCCTGAACATGCCGGCCATCCTCGAAGAATGGGAGGACGGCGTCGTCACGCGCGCGGAAATCGCGCAGGCGATGAACATGGCGCTGTTCGAAGGGCTGCTCGAACGTTCGGCGAACGGCCGCGCGTATACGGCCGACGCGATCGAAAGCGGCGGCTCGGTCTATTTCGACCACGGCGCGCTGCGCACGGTGCGCTGGCCGCACACGGGCGCGCTACCGCCGGGCGAGGCCGCGTTCACGCGCATCCTGCGTCCGCTCGGCTTCCGCCTGAACGGCCGCTACCCGCTCGACAAGCTCGGCATGACGGGCCGCGCGTATGCGCATGAAGACGCACCGGACGAAATCGCGCAGTTCTTCGTCAGCGAGCTGCATCCGGAACGTTTCTCGAAGGAATTCCAGCAGGCCGTGACGAACGTGGTGAGCACGTCGCGCGATCCGCTGTCGCCGGCGGCCGTCGCGCTGCTGTGGGAAGTCGAGCGCGAAGGCTGGCTGCCGCTGGAGGCCGCGCACGCGCTGCTGCCGGAGATCGTCGGGGCGTTCGCGCGCCAGCACGACCTGCCGAGCGAACTCGACTACGAAACGCTGCTGCTCGAATCGGCGGAAATGGCGTGGATCTCGACCGAAGGCAACGCGTTCAACCATGCGACCGACCGCGTCGCCGACGTGTTCAAGCTGGCCGACGACGAGAAGGCGAAGGGCCGCCCGATGAAGCCGGAAGTCGAGCGTTCGCGCTCGGGCCGCGTGTTCCAGACCGCGTATCGCGCGGATATCGTCGAGCGCGAATTCCGCACGCGCGACGGCGGCACGGTGAAGCGCAACGTGCCGGGTTCGTTCTACGAGTTCATCACGCGCAAGCGCACGTTCGACCAGGCGGCGCGCCGCTGGGTGACCGACCTGCGTTTCGATGCCGGTAACGCGCAGGGCATCTTCAAGATGACGGCGAACGTGGCGTAGTAACGCAGGCGAAGGGGCCGGCGGTGCGTGCGGCGGCGTGATCGCCGGATTGGCGCCGGCGGGCCGCTGCCGATGGAAAGGACGACCGATCGGGCAGGGCGTGACCGCGTCCTGCCCGCTTGCGTTTGGCGGTGTGCGTCAGTCGCGCGGCGCCGTCGCGTCGCGCAAGGTCCGCGCGTCGTAGCGGCGGGCGCTGTCCGCCGCGGTCCCCGGTTCGACGACGCGGAACGTGGCCGGATCGGCGCCGTCGATCTCCACGAGGCTCACGTAGCCGACGATATACGCGTGCTTGCTGTCGCGCGCGAAATCGTCGTCGAGGAATTCGAGCGTCGGCAGGTGCACGCGCTTCGTCGAAACCGGCCGGCGGCCGAAGAACAGCTTGTCGCCGGCGCGCAGGAACGTCGGGTGCAGCACCTGGAGCGCGCTCGCCGGCACGTCGACCTGCAGCGGCTTGCCGTCGCAGAACAGGCGCTCGCCGTCCCACGCATAGCTGCCTTCGACCTGCAGCCGATCCGGGTCGATGCCTTTCTTGACGACGCCGAGATGAAACGCCCGCGTCGCGTCGCGCGCCCAGCCGCCGGACAGCACGCGGAACGCGGCCGGGTCGGCGCCGCGCAGCGGCTGCGGCTGGGAGGGCGTGAACGCGTAGAACACCGTGACGCCATCGGTGAAATAGTGCGGGCCGAGCACGCGCAGCGCATCGATCGGCTGGTCGGAGAAACGGGGCAGCTCGATCGGCATCTCGGCACCGGTTCGGTATGCCCAGTGAATGCCGTGTGCGTCGCCGCACAGCCAGTCGACCGCACCGAAATCGAACTGCGTCTCGCGCGCGGCGAAGGTCGCGGGATCGAAGCCCGTGAGCGTCGCGTCCCCGAAGCGCACCGTCGTGTCGGCCGCCGGCTGCTGCTGCCGATGCCACCAGTAGTCCCGCAGTTCGGGGCGCATCGTGAAGAAGCCGCGCCAGTCGTCGAACATGCGCGTCTCCTGCACCGTCTGCCGCTCGCCGGATTCGATCGGGCCGGCCCGGTCGGTGCATCGCAGGGTGCCGGCCTCGTCGGGCCCGCACAGGAAGCTCGCGCGATCGATGTCCTTCGGCCGGCCGTAGTAGTACACGCGATCGGCATCGGCGAAGTAGCCGCCCGGGAAGCCGATCGCGCTCGCGCCATGCGAGCCGTTGATGCGGCGGCCGTTCATGTAGATCGATTCGTCGTCGGTCGCGATGTACTCGTGCTCGCACCGCTTGAACGTCACGCCGCGGCCGTCGGTCGGCCGGCTCCAGGTTTCGTAGACGAGCGGCCGGAAGGCGTGCGGGCTGCGCGTGCGGATCGTCCTGCCGGTGATGTAGTACGCCTGCCGCGCATCGCGCGCGTAGCGCTGGTTCAGGATCTCGAAGGTCTCGAGATCGGCATCCTCGATCCGGTAGTAATACAGCCTCACCATCGCGCTGCCGAGTTGCCCTTGCACGATCACGTGTACGCCGTCGGTGAACCAGCGGCCGCCGATGCAGCGGAACGCGTGCGGCCGTTCGATCGGCAGCGGCCTGCCGTCCTTGCCCCACAGCGGCAGGCCGTCCGGGCTGCGGATCACGGTGTCGCCGGCGATCGCGTAGTCGGGATGGTTGGTGTCCTGCAGGGGCGGCTGGGGCATGGCGGATGGCGCGTGGGCGTCGTGGCGGTCGCCGTAGTATGCCGTGGAATACGGGCGGCGCGCGCCGGCGCCGCGCCGTCAGAAGATGTGCGTGATCAGATAGAACAGCACCAGCAGCCCGACCGGCACGCCGAGCAGCCAGGCGATCAGGTATTTGCCCATGTCGTTGTCCTGGTGGCCGCGACGCCGTGGGCGCCGCGGTGGTTGCGTTGTCGCGTTACAGCTCGCGGTCGAATTCCTTCAGCTGCTTCTCGGCCGCGTCGCGGGCGATCCCGTAACGCTCCTGGATCTTGCCGGCCAGATACTCGCGATTGCCGTCCGCGACGGCCAGGTCGTCGTCGGTCAGCTTGCCCCACTTGGCCTTCAGCTTGCCGGAGAGTTGCTTCCACTGGCCCTTGATCTTGTCCTCGTTCATCGTGTGCTCCTTGTCATGCAGGGATAAAGGAAGGCGCGGCGGCGTGCCGCGCCGGGAGGTCAGGCCTTTGCCTTCAGGCCGGATGCATCGACGTGCTTCACGCCTTTGACCGCGCGCGACACGGCGATCGCCTTCTTCACGGCGATCTTCGTCGGCAGCACGCCGGTCAGCGTGACGACGCCGTCGACCGTCGTCACGCTGATGTCGACGCTCTTCAGGCCGTCGACGGTGGCCAGCCGGCTCTTCACCTTGGTCGTGATCCACGTGTCGGTGACGGGCTGGTTCGATTCGGCCTTCATGCCGTTGTCGGTCGATGCGTCCTGCGCAACCGCGTTCGTGAGCGGCGCGGCGCCGAGCAGGAAAGCCGCGCTGACGGCGAGCAGCGTCGAAAGGTGGCGGGTCTTGTTCATGGATGGGTCCTCCTTCGGGAAAAGCGTGTCAAATCCAAATGAGCGATTGCGAGCCGTGTCGTCCGTCACCGGGCGATCGGCGTGTCGTAGCCGGGCTCGCGCGGCGGGGTGTCCGGGCGCGGCACGTCGGGCGGCAGCGGAACCGGCGGATCGGTGCCGGGCGGCGGTTCGGGCGGGCTGTCCGGAGGCGGTTCGGGCCGCGTCGGATCGGGTGTCTGATGCAGCATCATCGTGCTTCTCCTCTACGGTTCGGAAAGGCAGCGCATGAGCGCCGATGCAGTACCAGCGTACCCACGCGAACGGGCGCCGACATCGCGCAAATTCACCTGGTCGGCTAGTGCGTTTGCACGGGGTGTCGTCAAGGGGAGGCGCTGCGCGTGGTGGCGGGGACGCGCGGGAAGCCGGTACGGCGGATGTCTTGGGGATCGGCGAGGTGCCGCACGGAGGCGGCGCGGCGCGAATGTACTATGACGGATAGTGCATTCGCATCTGTCGCGCACCGGTGCGGCACGCGATCATCGCCACACGCGCCGGCCGGCGCGTGTCGGCGCAGCGGCAACCGGGCCGGCGGTCATGCAGACGACAGGGACAACCATTCGATGAACGAACAGGTAAACGAACAGGCGCTGAAGTCACATACCGACCGGCGCCAGCTGCACCAGATCATCGCGGGGCTCACCGAGGGCGTGATCCTGATCGAGCCCGACCAGCGGATCGTCTGGGCGAACGAAGCCGCGCTCGCGATGCATGGCGTGACCGAGCTGAAGGCGCTCGGCGCGACCGTTACCGATTACCGCGAGCGCTTCCGGCTGCGCTACCGGAACAACCACCCGGTGCGCGACGGCCACTATCCGATGGATCGCGTGATCGCGGGCGAGGAGTTCAGCGACGTGACGGTCGAAGTCGAATCGGCCGCCGACGAGACCGTGAGCTGGGTCCACCGCATCCGCAGTCTCGTGCTGACGAACGCGGCCGGCGAACCCGACTGCCTCGCGCTCGTGCTGCACGACGCGACGGAATGGGCGAGCGCCGAGGAGCGCTTCGAGCGCACCTTCAACGCGAACCCGGCGCCGGCCGTGATCTGCCGGCTCGCCGACCTGCGCTACGTGAAGGTCAACCAGGGCTTTCTCGACATGACCGGCTACGCGCGCGACGACGTGCTCGGCCGCTCGGTGTACGAGGTCGACGTGCTCGAACAGGCCGAGCGGCGCGAACTCGCGATCGAGCGGCTTGGCGAAGGCGCGACGATTCCGCAGATGGAGGCCGTGCTGAAGCGCGCGGACGGCAGCGCGAAGGCCGTGGTCGTCGCCGGGCAGCCGATCGACATGAACGACGAGGCCTGCATGCTGTTCACGTTCATGGATCTCGAGCCGCGCAAGCAGGCCGAGCGCGCGCTGCGGCAGAGCGAGGAACGCTTCGCGACGGCGTTCCGGATGGCGCCGGTCGCCACCGCGATCGTCACGGCCGAGCGCTTCGAATTGCTCGACGTGAACGACGCGTTCGCCACGATGACGGGCCACGCGCAGGACGACCTGCTCGGCAAGTCCGCTGACGAGATCGGGCTGTGGGCCGAACGCGGCGCGTGGCAGCGCATCGAAGGCCGGCTCGCGCGCGACGGCAACGTGCGCAACGCCGACGTGCAGATTCGCACGCGCGAAGGCGATGTGCGCGATTGCGTCGTGTCGGCCGACCCGGTCGCGATCCACGGGCGCGACTGCCTGCTCGTCGCGCTGCTCGACATCAGCGATCGCAAGCGCACGGAGATGGAGCTCGTCTACGCGATCGAAACGGCGATGCAGGATGCGTCATGGTTCAGCCGCACGCTGATCGAGAAGCTCGCGAACGTGCGGCGCGCGAATGCGCCGGATGCGGGCGCCCAACTGTCGGACCTGACCGCGCGCGAGCGCGACGTGTTCGACCTGCTGTGCCACGGCCTGGCCGACAAGGAAATCGCCGGCCGCCTCGGGCTCGCGCCGAACACCGTGCGCAATCACGTCGCGACGATCTACGCGAAGCTCGACGTGCACAGCCGCGGCGAGGCGATCGTGTGGGCGCGCGAACGCGGGATCGTCGGCGCGGCCGACGCGAATGGCGCGCGCGGCGAGAAGGGGGGCGAAAAGGGCGGCGAGAAGGGCAAGGACTGACGCCGTCGGTACGAATGCACCATGCGCGCTGGTGCATCCGCATCTGCCGCGCGCGGCGCCCGCTTGCGATCCTGTCCATTCGGCGGTGCGGCGCTGGCCGTCACATCGCCGGTGCTCCCCAACCATCGCAGGAGACGACCATGGACAGGAATCGCATCGAAGGCAGGCTCAAGCAGGTCAAGGGTTCGGTCAAGGAAGCGCTCGGCAAGGTGACGGGCGACCGCAAGGCGGAAGCGGAAGGCGTCGCCGAACAGCAGGCCGGCAGGATTCAGGAGCAGGCCGGCGAGGCGGCCGATGCGGTGCGCAAGCAGACGGGCACCGATCGGCACTGACCGATGACGCGGCGCCGCGGGCGCCGCGCTGGCCGGCCGGGCCGTCATCGCAATGGTGATGAGCCGCCGGCATGACCGCCGCCGGCCTTGATGGACGGGTGCCGGCGCGGCATCCCACGGCAACTGTCGACCCACCGCCCGCCATTGCGCGGGCCGCGGGCCGGCCACGAACGCGGAACTTGATGACAAATCCTCACAACATAGTTCCGAATTTTCGTTTGCTGCACGGGTATTGGCTATCCACAATCCATTCACCTCTTTCGCGATGAAAGGCTCTTCGGAGACGGAGCCGCGGCGATCGACCGGCCGGTTTGCGGGCATCGCATGACGCCCCGGCGGCGGACGAGATGACCGGCACGCGGGAGGTTGCCGACGCGCGGCAGTTGCGCGTTGCATCCCGGCCCCCAGAACAAGGATTGTCATGACGTTCCGCATTCGTTCGCTTTCCGGCGTCGCATTGACCGCCGCGATCCTCGCGCTCCAGACCGGCGCGGTTCATGCGCAGGAGACGGTCGTCAAGGTCGGCGTGGCCGGCCCGCTGACGGGCGGTGGCGCCGCGTACGGCAAGGACATCGAGAACGGCGTGCGCATGGCCGTCGACGAAGCGAATGCCGCGCATACGACGGTGGGCGGCAAGCCCGTGAAGTTCGTCGTCGCGTCGCAGGACGACCAGAGCGATCCGCGCACCGGCGTGCAGGCCGCGCAGCAGCTCGCGGACGCGCAGGTGGCCGTCGTGATCGGCCACTTCAATTCGGGCACGACGCTGCCCGCATCGAAGATCTACGCGAAGGCCGGCATTCCGATGATCACGCCGTCGGCGACCAATCCCGACATCACGCGCGCCGGTCTCGGCACCGTGTACCGCGTGATCGCAACCGACACGCAGAACGCCGGCAACGCAGGCGCCTATGCGGCGAGCGTGACCCGGGCGAAGCGCATCGCGATCATCGACGACCGCACCGCGTTCGGCCAGGGCGAAGCCGACGAATTCGAGAAGGCCGTGAAGGCGAACGGTGGCACGATCGTCGCGCGCGAATTCACGAACGACAAGGCGGTGGACTTCAGCGCGCAGCTCACGAAGATCAAGAGCACCCAGGCCGATCTGGTGTTCTTCGGCGGGCTTGACGCACAGGCCGCGATGCTCGTGAAGCGCATGCGCCAGCTCGGCATCCGCGCGCAGTTCCTCGCGGGCGGCGGCGTGATGAACGCGAACTTCATCAAGCTGGCCGGCAATGCGGCGGAAGGCGCGTCCGTGTGGGAATACGGGCAGCCGCTGTCGCGCCTCGCGAAGGGCAAGCAGTTCGAAACGAAATTCAAGCAGAAGTACGGCATCGACATGCTCGCGTATGCGCCGTTCGCGTACGACGCGACGTGGATCGCAATCAATGCGATGCAGAAGGCGAACTCGACGAAGCCGGCCGATTTCAACGGTGCGCTGAAGGGCACGCGCTACGACGGCATCACGGGCACGATCGCGTTCACGAACACGGGCGACCTGAAGAACCCGAGCTCGACGCTGTATGAGGTGAGGAACGCCGCGTGGCAGCCCGTCACGACGAAATCGGCGGATTGAATGCACCACGCGCGCGGACTTTCGCGGCGCTGCCGGACGTGCTGAAATGCCATCGGCGACCGGTTGCGCCCGCGGCGCACGCCGGTGTTGCAGCCGCACGAGCCTGCCCGCGCGACGCCGCGCGTGACGCGGCACGAACAACCCACGGGCGCGGCCGGCTGGCCGCGCCCAACATGTGCAACTGGAGTCAGTCGTGAGTTCTCAAGTCGTCATCGTCGGCGGTGGTGTGATCGGCAGCTCGATCGCCTATTTCCTGCGCGCCACCGATCCCACGGTATCCGTGACCGTCATCGAGCGCGACCCCACCTATGCGCGCTCGTCGTCGGCGTTGTCGGCCGCGTCGATTCGCCAGCAGTTCTCGACGCCGCTGTCGATCGAGATGTCGCTGTTCGGCATCGACTTCCTGCGCACGATCGGCGAACGGCTCGAAGTGGACGGCCACCGGCCGTCGATCGACCTGCACGAAGGCGGCTACCTGTTCCTCGCGACGCCGGCCGGCGATGCGACGCTGCGCGAGAACCATGCGTTGCAGACGAGCCTCGGCGCGGACATCCGGCTGATGGATCGCGATGCGCTGCGCGCGAAGTTTCCGTGGCTGAACGTCGACGATCTCGTGTCCGGCGCGTATGGCGTGAGCGGCGAAGGCTGGTTCGACGGCTACGGGCTCGTGCAGGCGCTGCGCAAGAAGGCGCAGGCGCTCGGCGCGCGTTATGTGGCGGCCGACGTGAAGTCGGTCGAGCGCGACGGACGCAAGATCACGCAGGTCGTGACGGGCGACGGCGAGCGTTATGCGTGCGACACGCTGGTCAACGCGGCCGGTGCGTGGACGCGCACGCTGTCGTCGATGATGGGCATCGACATTCCCGTGTATGCGCGGCGCCGCAGCATCTTCAACGTGTCGTCGCCGGCGAAGCTCACGGATTGCCCGCTGCTGATCGATCCGACCGGCGTGTATTTCCGGCCGGAAGGGCGCACGTATATCTGCGGGACGTCGCCGAGCCCGGATCGCGACCCGGACGACCTGCCGCTCGACGAAGTCGATCACGACCTGTTCGACGAGGTGATCTGGCCGACGCTCGCGAATCGCGTGCCGGAGTTCGAGGCATTGCGCGTGGAGAACTGCTGGTCCGGGTACTACGAGTACAACGTGTTCGACCACAACGCGATCATTGGGTATCACCCGGAACTCGACAACGTCGTGTTCGCGAACGGCTACAGTGGCCACGGGCTGCAGCAAGGGCCGGCGACGGGGCGCGGCGTCAGTGAACTCATTCTGGGCGGGCGTTACGACACGCTCGACCTGTCGACGCTCGGCTGGTCGCGCGTGCTGGAAAACCGGCCGATCGTCGAAAAGAACGTCGTGTAGCGCGGCGTAATCCGCCCGGTGTGGTGGGCGGGATTCTCCTTGTGTCTCGACTCATTGGCCCGACCGTGTCGGGCCTTTTTTGTTGCGCGTGTCGTGGCGCGTGTCAGCCTGCGCCGTAGACCGCGTCGCGCAGATCGAGCGTGTACTGGCCGTTCATTCCTTCGTAGAGCGTGTTCGACAGCGACACGACGGTGAGCCCGCGGGCGCGGTCGACGAACCACGAATGGCCGTAGACGCCGCCCCAGCGCCAGGTGCCCACGGACTCCGGCGACGCTGCCGCTTGCGGGTCGCGCAACACGGAAAACCCGATCCCGAAACCCGCGCCGGGCAGGTCGGGCAACTCGAGGTTGCCGGTGTGGACACGCCCCATCTCGTCGACCAGGTCGGCCGGCAGCAGCGTGCCGCCGCCCGCCCGTAGCGTGTCGAGCACATTCAGCACGTCGCCGGCGGTGCCGACCATCCCGGCGCCGCCCGACGCGAACGCTCCCGGGTCGAGCGCGCGCGACGGCGAGTACGTCACGCCGACGGTTCCTTCGAAGATGGGCACGGTTTCGCCCTCGGCAAGCCGGTGCGGCTGCGGCGTGTCATTGACGTAGGGCGTCGCGAGCCGCGCGGCGTCGCGTGCGACGAATCCCGTGTCGCGAATGCCGAGCGGGCGGAGCACCAGCGCATCGATTGCAGCGGCGAGCGGCAGCCCGCTGACGGCCTCGATTACAGCGCCGACCACGTCGATGGAGATCGAATAGTTCCAGCCGGTGCCGGGTGCGTACTGCAACGGCACGCTTGCGATCCTGCGCATGTTTTCGGCGAGCGTGATCGATGCGCCATCGAGCCCGTCGGAGACGTCCGCTCGTGCATACGCGCACATCGCGTCGGCTTCCGCGTAGCGATAGCCGAGGCCGGCGGTGTGCGTGAGCAGGTGACGCACCCGGATCACCGGCACGCTGCCGTCACGCAGTGCCGGACGGAACTCGGGAAGCCAGCGCGTGACGTCGTCGTCGAGCGACAGCTTGTGCTGTGCAACGAGCGCCATGGTGGCCGCCGAGACGATCGGCTTCGTCACCGACGCGAGCCTGAACAGCGTGTCCTCCTGCATCGGCGTGCGCGCTTCGCGGTCGGCGAACCCGGCTGCGCGGCGATAGACGAGTTCGCCGTCGCGTGCGATCAGGACGACCACACCGACGAGGCGTTGCGTTTCGAGTTGGCGGGACAGTACCGCATCGACGCGTTCGGTGAGTGCGGGATCGGCCGACGGCTGCCGTGATGATGCTCGGTTGGGGATCATCGAAGACTCTGTCGTGAAGGGGGGAGCCGACATGGTAGGCGGCACGCGGCGAAAGTGCCATTTGTCCATACATGGAACAGGGCTTCGAGGGCTTCGTGCGCTGCAACGGTCGGCGTGGACGGCCACGGGGCGGGCGGTTCAGCCGCGGGGCGCCCACGTCGGGCATGCGCCGGGAGGCCGACAAAATATGCGCCAAGCGGTGCGCGGTGTTCGTTAGAATCTGCTTTCGTCGAGACAATAACGCAATTGCATGGGTGCAGCGCGGTATCGCATGACGGACACTGCTTGCCCAGATTCCATCGTTCATCTTTCACCGGAGGCGAGCATGCCAGGATTACTTCCCGATGTTGACCGCGAGGGGCTCCTCGAATATTCGGTGGTGTACACCGATCGCTCGGTCAACCATATGTCGCAGCGCTTTCAGGGCGTCATGCGCGACATCTCCGGCACGCTGAAGAAAGTCTACAACGCGAAGTCCGTCGTGATCGTCCCCGGCAGCGGGACGTTCGGCATGGAAGCCGTCGCGCGGCAGTTCGCAACGAACAGGAAGTGCCTGGTCATCCGCAATGGCTGGTTCAGCTTCCGCTGGTCGCAGATCTTCGACATGGGCAGCATTCCGTCCGAAACGACGGTGCTGAAGGCGCGCCCGGTCGAAGCGGGACGGCAGGCCGCGTATGCGCCGGCCCCGATCGACGAAGTGGTCGCGGCGATCAAGGAACACAAGCCGGATCTGGTCTTTGCGCCGCACGTCGAAACCGCGTCCGGGATGATGCTGCCCGACGGGTATCTGCGCGCGGTGTCGGATGCCGTGCATGCGGTCGGCGGCATGTTCGTGCTGGATTGCATCGCGTCCGGCACGGTGTGGGTCGACATGCAGGCGAGCGGCGTCGATATCCTGATCAGCGCGCCGCAGAAAGGCTGGAGCGCGTCGCCGTGCTGCGCGATGGTCATGCTCGGCGCGCTGGCCCGCGAACGCATCGATGGCACGACCAGCACCAGCTTCGCGTGCGATCTGCGCAAGTGGCTGCAGATCATGGAAGCCTATGAGGGCGGCGGGTTCGCGTACCACGCGACGATGCCGACGGACAGCCTCACGACGCTTCGGGATGTGATGAAGGAAACCGAGGCGTATGGCTTCGACAAGGTGAAAGAGGAGCAACTCGAGCTGGGCAAGCGCATTCGTGCGCTGCTGGCTGAAAAGGGATTCCGGAGCGTGGCGGCGGAAGGGTTCGAGGCACCGGGCGTCGTGGTCAGCTATACGGACGACGACGGGATTCGAACCGGGAAGAAGTTCGCCGACGTTGGCTTGCAGATCGCGGCTGGCGTTCCGTTGCAATGTGACGAGGGGGAGGATTTCAAGACCTTCCGCCTGGGGTTGTTCGGTCTCGACAAGCTGCATGATGTCGATGGGGCGGTTGCGCGGTTTGCGGACGCGCTGGATCGGATTCTCTAGGTCGACCGCGAAGCCCCGGCGCCGAGGGCGAGCGCCGCGTCGTGCGCCAATGGCGCACGGGGACTACACGCTAGTCGCGCTCGCTTACGAATACGGGGTTCCCCTGTCGAGCGTCAAGCGCGCAGTCTATCCCGCAGAAGAGCGTGCTCAGCCGGCGCGCATTCCGTACCAAACAGTTGTGCAGAGAGGGGACGGGGAGCATGCGACACCGCTTGCGCTCCCCGTCCCCGGTGATACTCGCTACTCGGTCCGGCAGGCCGCGCGGAGCCGTGCGACAACCGCCACGATCCGCGCCCAGGCAGTCGCTCTACGTTGCCTTATTTACGGCCGGACACTTCTGACGCCTGGCGCCCATCGCCGAGCAATTAACCGATGTTTTCTCCTTGAGTAATCTGGCCAAGAATGCCATCGTCAATGCTCTTGACCTTCTTGGGATCAAAATAGAAATTATCGAATGTGGCTTGGTCCGGAATCAAGCGCTTCACGCCATTGGTCACCAACCAAATCGATGAAGACGACTTTGCGCCCCGGTAGAGTCCGGCTTCGTTGGTCAGCGGAATGCTGGCAGGGATTTGGTCGATCAGATAATCGCTTTGCTTGACGCCGCTCCAGGACGGGAACAAATTTTCGTATGTAATCGAATCCGGAATCGCCTGGCGTAAACCATTGATAACGAGGTAGATGACAGGGCTGATGCTCGATTTGATGCGCTGTCCGTCGTATTGAAACGGATTGCTGCCGATCAAGCCTTCTTTCGCTTCCTTTTCGGGGACGGTGACGACGTCTTTTTCGGAGTATGCGACTTGCGTGCTCATGTTTATCTCCAGCTTTCTATTGGTTGATTGGTGACCCAATTAAAGAATGAAAACAACCGGCCTTGTCATGATTGGGTTGCCGATTGACTCAAGGTGAATCGATTCGGCAGCTTGATTCTATATGTGTGCTATCCGAACGCAAGATGAAAATCGTCATATGTTAATTCTCCTTGATTAATTTGTTATTAATATTCGTGGTTGGTTGTAATAATTTACATTCCTGGTGTAATTATTTCGTTCGGGTAATCTATTGGGTAAATTATGTAGAGTGCTGCGCATTCATCGATTAAGGGGTGAATCAGGTTTTTGTAACCTGTAGGACGAGCACGATGTCCGACCTCGACACGCTGCCCGTTCCATGATGGTGGGCAGGTATGCCCCCGGCCTGCCGCGTCGCCAGCTTCATTGCCTGGTTCGACGCACGCGCTCGGGTTTTGTGTTTGCTGTACCCGTGCGCCGCGAGATCGATCTCGATCGACACGGCCAACCTGAAGGGTTCGCATGGAATACGTTGTTCGACAGGAAGTCCCGTCGGTATCCGACTACATCGACATTCGTCTTGCCGCGGGGTTGAGCAGGAAGTCGGAGCGGGCCGCGACGATCGGGTTGAAGAATGGTCTGTTCAGTGTCGTAGCGTATTGCGACGGCGTCCCGGTCGGAATTGGCCGGGTTATCGGCGACGGCGGCTGCTTCTTCGAAATCGTCGATATCGCGGTATTGCCGGCTCACCAGAAGAAAGGCGTGGGCGACCTGATCATGCGAGCACTCATGGGCTACATTCACGAGCATGCGCCGCCGACCGCCTATGTCAGCCTGATGGCGGATCACGGGACACCGAAGTTCTACGAGCGCTACGGGTTTCAACCGTCGCTGTTGCCCGAGAAGGCGGGGATGTTCCTGCGGATTACGTAATGTGCGGGATGCGTGAGTCGCGATGCGGGCCTGGGGCGGAATTCGTTGTCCTGCACGAGCCGTTCGCTCCGGACGAGCCAGACGCCCGGCACGGTAGTTCAACTATCGAGACCGGACTGTGGCGCCTTGATCTTCGGAAGATCAATGACATGCATCCGCTTCCAGCGACCAGACGAATTTTCCAATAGCGCCACGGAGTTGCAGCACGTTCGAATCGCCTGCCGGGCAGACAGCCGACGTTCGAGCTCAACGGCAGCAAAACGTGCTGTCGCAGCGTCCCCGTGCGCGACAGTCAAATGTGGAACGACGCCATCGTGTGCACCGCCGTAAGGGCGGAACCTGGGGAATCGCTCGACCAGCGCAGTTGTCAAGGCGATGAACGGGGCTGGCGGATCGGGCGAAAGGTAGGTGGTAACCGCGAACCGCCCGACCTTCGTCAACGAAAACTCGAACGACTGCACAACACTCAGTGCGCTTTCCGCCTGATGAAGTACATCGGGTGTAATTTCGTCAGGCGGCATGAAAGGAAACAGAACGGTGATATGCGCCGGAACGCCCAAGTTGCAGTTAGCATCAAACCGGCTCCGGAGGTCCGCTACCGCTGATTCGGCCGCGGCAACCTCAACGACGAACGCTGTTGTGAACACTCGGGAAATCCTTTCGCGTCTATTGACGGTTTATGGGCGACTTATGTCGGCAACCCATCCCTTCACAGCCGGTGGCTTTTCTAAGCGATGACGGTAACTCGGGGCCAGCGGTCCGTGTATTTTTTCTGCTCGATTCGCCGATGGTAGGTATCAATGCTGACGCGCGCTGGATTGCGTCGTACGACCATGGAAAAGAGGTCGTCGAGTCCGTATGGTGCGCAGACTTCAATCGTCCCGTCCCTGAGCAAAGTCAGTCCTACCGCCGTCGCGTATTCCGGCCACGATGCAACGGCTTCGGCCAGTGAACGGAGGGGGAGCACTGGGTGCCCAAATGTGCTCTCGAACCAAAGATGAACAGCGGCCTGATTCGTGACCTCCCACGGAATGTCGGGACGCTGCGCCGTGAGGCCGCGCCGGATTTCCGCATCGCGCGTCGGCGACAAATCGGACGGGTCGAAGTAGGCCACATCGACGTCAGCGGATCGTGTCGGAGCCGCATATCCGTGAAGCGAGTCCCAGACCAGATTGCGAATGGCCCCAGCGCCGATACACCAGGACTCGAGGCCCATGGTACGTACCGCGGACAGCGCAGACATACACCAGGATGATTGTCGTGCTATTTCAACCAGTCTTTCATGGGGGTTCATCGTGGATTGACCTGCCCTGAACGAACGGGACAGGAGAGATTGTCATGGAATCCGGCCGCGTCGTCGAGCGGCCGGCATCGGGCAGCGGATTCAACCGGGCGGCTGGCATCGGGGCGGTGTCGGCCCGGTTGAATCCGCCACCCGAAGCGGTCACCCAAACGCCTCTCTAACTGCCAGTCATGGGATGGCTTTCGTCCGAACGACGCTATAGTAGCCGGCAGGGCGTCGCCATTCGATCGCCTCGTTCCTGAGGAAGAATACGTATGCGGCAGCACATGATCGACGCCATTGCCGATGCCTGGAATATCCGGCCGACTTCTGTCCTGAAGCCGGCGGGCAGTCCGGTTTGCGGTGCTCGCCGGTTGTGCCGCTCACGCCCGGGCGATCGCGCCTACGAGACGCCTTTGCTGGCCAACACTCACGTCATCTTGCTGAGGCTGCATTCGTTCAGTGGCGAGTGCCTGCTCGACGGTCGCGACTTCTTCACCGGCAAGGTGCCCACCCATCGCCTGCGCGTGCCGCCTTCCGGACACGCCATCGCGCGCGATATCTCGCGTGACGCGCTTCAGGCGCTGGGCACACCGGCTGTCTCGCGGTCACGGCATACTGCCGCACGCCCCCCATATTCCCCTTCATTCCGGCCATGCTAAGGAGAGACATCGATGCCCGTGATTCGCGTTGAGATGTCGTCAGGGCACACGCGCTCCAAAAAACAGGAGGTGACCGATGCGATTACCCAAGCCATGATGACGCACCGCGGATCCACACTCGAAAGCATCCACGACGCGTTCCGGGACGTGCCGGTTTCGGCGTGGGCTATCGGCGGGAAGTTCCTTGCGCCGCCAAGCGAGGCTTGAGTTTCCCTGACCGGCGCTGAACGGCACCGGTCCATGATTCGATGGGAGGGAGCACCCTATCCCACGAGCGTTGACTTATCGAGAGTTGAAATGACAGCAGTTCGTTTGCAATCCCGCTGGACCCGTTTCGGTTATGTCTCAGGCATGTTGGCACCGCTCTGGCTGGCGATGGGGGTGACCCTCGTCGCGCACTTCTACCCTGGCTACAGTCACATCAGGCAAGCGATGAGCGAGCTCGGTGCCGTTGGCGCTCCCACGCATCAGTGGTCACCGTTCATCAACAACTTCCCCTTGGCATTCTGGTTTGTTGCCTTCGGATGCGCCGTATGGCAAACCTTTCCGGAGAGTCGACTCGCCCGGACGAGCGCCGTCTTGCTGGTCGTTCACGGCTTGGCGAATGTCGTGACGGGAACATGGAGCTGCGACGTCGGCTGCCGGCTCGACGCCGCTTCGTCATCCCAACGGATCCACAATCTGGCCGGCCTCGTCATGGCGTTGTCGTTGCTGGGGGCCAATGTCCTGTGGACGGTGTTGGGAAAGCGCGTGCTCGGTCTGGGGTGGCTCAGTGCGCTTTCGGCCGTCACGACGCTCGTCTGCCTCGCGACGTTGCCGCTGATGGTTCAGGCCGCAGGGACTGGCGGTCCCTTCGGGTTGTATCAGCGCATCAACTACGGCGTGTCGATCGCGTGGGTCGGCGTTCTGGCTGCGACACTGTACTCGCGCTGTACACGACGGAACGCTTGAAATACTTCATCGGTTGCGGTGTACCAATTGCCGGCCGGCGAGGAGGCTTTGTGTAGCCACACCCGGATTGGTCGATCGGTTCCATCGAGTGAGCCTCCCGGTTCGTCAAGTTGCGCGAACGACCGCTCCTGGCCGTATACCCACGAAAGCCCTCATCGTTTCCGACTCCGAGCAATCCTTCCATCTTGCCGTTGACGGGCAAGACAGATGATGCGAGCCACGCGAGCGAGCGCTACCGCACAGGCAATACAAGACATCGGGACAACCTTCCTCGTTCCTGCTTCCATCGCTGTATGCAATCGCAACGAACCCATGCCGTTCATAAAACGCGGCAGCATCGCGATTCATCTGGAACGTATGGAGCTGGAGCCTGCCGACCGTCTGCGACTTCACTGATTCCAGGAGGGAAGAACCAATCCCGCGTCGCTTGAATTCGGGGCATACATACAACTGGTCAAGCCACGCCACGCCGTCGGCGATGACGTGTGCGGCCATGCCGACGATGCGCTGATCGTTCACGGCAATGGTAACGTTGCCCGAAGGCACGATGATGTTGGCAACCCAATCGCGGACGGCGGCTTCGGAATGCGCGAGCGGCGCGTAGGATGCCAGCGTGTTGCGCGACCGTAGATAGACTTCGGCTACCTCCGCGGCATCAGCCGCAATCGCTCGACGCAAGATCAAGGGCATGTTTCTCCCGCTCCGAAATCTTCAAAAGGTGCTCAACGATAGCAGCACGGAACAGAACTTCCAAGATCGCGCACGCTGCGCCGAAACCGGCGAGACCGGAAGTTCAACGGGGCGTATCGAGTGCACGGTACAGCGATTCGACAGCGCGATCTCGTGACCGATTCGCTGCTTCATTCCACGATCCCCGGGATCCGACATTCTCGTATCATCTGTCCGATTCGCCGGGACCGCATGACCTGGCGATTCCGCACAAACGAGAGGACGAGCGATGAAGGTCGAAGGGCGCGGCCACGGCAACGCGATCGAGCAAAACACGGCGGCAGAGCCGAAGCGTGACGGTATCGCACGCGTGACGAAGAGCACCGACCCGCGCGACTACCAGCATGCACCCGGTATCGCCGCCGTCATGCCGAAAGCCTTCCCCGATGGTTTCGTCGTCCCGGAGCATCGGCATCGACGCGCACAACTCGTCTACACCACGACGGGCATCGCCGAAGTCATCGCGTGCCAGTCGCTCTGGATGATCCCGCCGCATCGCGCACTGTGGATTCCGCCCGACCTGCCGCACGCGATGCGCGCACACGGGCCGCTCGAATTGCGCACCGCCTACGTCGACCCGCGCGCATACCGATCGGCAACCCCGAATCAGCCGCGCCTCGTCAACGTGTCGCCGCTGCTTCGTGAGTTGATCGTGCGCGCGTCGTCGTTCCCGGTCGAGATCCATCCCGACGGACGCGACGATCTCGTCATCCAACTGATGCTGGCCGAAATCGAGTGGTCTGCCGAGCAGCCCCTGCGGCTGCCGTCCGGCCAGGACCGGCGTCTTGCCCGCGTCTGCGACGCGATTCTGGCGAATCCGGCCGACCCGCGAACGCTGGCGGAATGGGCCGATGAAGTCGGTGCGTCGAGCCGGACACTGGCCCGGCTTTTCACTGCCGAAACCGGGCTGTCGTTCAGCCAGTGGCGCCAGCAGGCCCGGATTTCGGCCGCGCGTCCGCTGCTGGCGTCGGGGCGCTCGGTGATCGCCGTCGCGGCCGAACTCGGCTACGAAACCGCGAGCGCCTTCTCGACCGTGTTTCGCCGGTTTGCCGGCATGACGCCCAGCGCTTACGCGAAACTGTCCGATTCCGCGTAGCACACGTCTTTCCAGCAAACGCAGGGCGTGGCGCCCACGCTTATCGTGTCGGTCATCGAACCCACTGACCGAACGAGGTAAGCCGACATGACACGACACGACATCGAATTCCTGTCCGAAGCCGCCACGCTGCGAGGCTGGTACTACGAGCCGGCGCAGCGCATCGCCGATACGGCAACGTATCCGGCCATCGTGATGGCGCACGGTTTCTCCGGCGTGAAGGAACAATATCTCGACCGCTACGCCGAGGTGTTCGCCGCCAGCGGTTTCGGCGTGCTGCTCTACGATCACCGGAATTTCGGCGCGAGCGACGGGTACCCGCGTCAGGAGATCGACCCGGTGCAACAGAAGCGCGGCTATCGCGACGCGATCAGCTATCTGCTTACCCGCCCGGACGTCGACGCCGCGCGCATCGGCATCTGGGGCACCAGTTACAGCGGCGGCCACGTGCTCGAAGTCGCGGCGATCGACCGGCGTGTCAAATGCGTGGTGTCGCAGGTGCCGACGATCAGCGGCTATCAGTCGGCATTGCGCCGTACGCGTTCCGATCTGGTGCCGGCGATGCTGGCTCGTTTCGCTGAAGATCGCAGGCAGCGATTCGCCGGCGGCCCGCCGGCGATGTTGCCGGCAGTCAGTGCCGATCCCGCGACAGCCTGTGCGATGGCCGGTGCGGATGCGTACCGGTTCTTCACCGAGTCGGCGGCGCGGTGTGCGCCGAACTGGAAAAACGAAGTGACGCTGCGCAGCGCCGAGCTGTCGCGCGAGAACGAGCCGGGCCAGTATGTCGATCGCATCTCGCCCACGCCGTTGCTGATGATCGTGGCCGACCAGGATCTGCTGACGCCCACCGACCTGTGCCTCAAGGCATGGGAGAACGCGCTGGAGCCGAAGCGCTTGCTCTTGCTCCAGGGCGGACATTTCACGCCGTATATCGAGCACTTCGATGCAACCAGCCAGGCGGCGGTGGAATGGTTCACGCTGCATCTGTCTGGCGCGCGTTGATCGGGCTCATTGCAGGGCGTGCGTGCGGCATCCAGGGCTTACGCGAATGGCAACGCCGCTGGCTTTGACGGCGACTGCGTATGCAGGGCAAATGGAAGGCTGAAGCGCGCCGGCGTCGCTTCCCCAGCCTGAAGCGACGCCGGCGAACGACGCGCGGAGCCAAGTCGTTACGCGGGCTTACGGACGATGCGTCACCACTTGACCGTACACGACAGCGACCGAGGCTTCGTCATATGGAGTAATAGCTGTAATTTGGCCTGAAATTTTCTTTCGGGCGGCTCGGGCTAGACTGGCCTCGCCTTGATACCCCCCCAAGGTGTTGTTGTGTTCTCGGTTGGGCCCGCGCTTTCCGGTGCGGGCCAATTTTTCGGGCGGGCGCCACCGGCGGCCGAACGATCGCCGACCGGATGCACATGGGAGGAAACCTAACGTGACAGTACGCCCGACAGTCCGCGATGCCGGTTCGCTCGTGCGGATCGCCGCGTTGAGCGCGGCGGCGGCCGCCGCGATGGTGTCCGCCATGCCGCCGGCGTTCGCGCAAGCCAGCGAACCGGTGACCAGCAGCGTGTTCGTGCACCGGTCGTACGATACGGGCAATAGCGCGATCAACGACAACTTCCAGTACATCGCGCATCCGCCGATACGGCCGGTCGCCGCGAGCGCGCCGCCGGTCGCGCGTGGCGCGCACCGCGGCCGCCGCGGACAGACGGGTACCACGAATACAGCCGGCGCAACGGGCGGCGGGTCGAACAGCGCGGCCATTCCTTTGCCGACCATGCCGGCGGACGGGTCATCCGGCACGCCGGTTTCGCAGTAGTCGTTTCTTTCCGAATCCTTCCAGGCAAGCCTGTCGATCGACGATCGGTTGCAACACCGTGCCCGGTAGTCGGCCATCGCCAGGATCATGATGACGTCAGGTAGCACGGTGTGACCGCTCGATGAGGGGTGAGCGGGATCTCTCCTTGTGTCTCGCTCGTTGGCCCGACTGTGTCGGGCTTTTTTTGTTCGGTCGCGAGCGGGTGTGCCGGCGACGGCTACGTGTGGCAACATCGCGGTGATTTCCACATTCCAACCGGGTGTCGGCAGACCCATCTATCCGAGGGGGAGTCATGTTTGACCATGTCAAATTCGGCGTGAGCGACTTTGCAGCCAGCAAGGCGTTTTTCCTGAGCGCACTGGAACCGCTTGGCGTCGTGGTGCAGGGGGAGGGCGAGCCTTCGTACGGCATCGAGATTTCTCCGCCGGGCAAGCCTTCGTTGTGCCTGTTCCAGACGACGGAGAAACCGGCGCATCTTCACATCGCGTTCGTGGCCGACAACCGGCAGCAAGTCGAGGCGTTCTATCGCGCGGCGCTGGAGGCCGGCGGGAAGGACAACGGCGCGCCGGGGCTGCGGCCGCATTACCACGCGAACTACTACGCGGCGTTCGTCATCGGGCCGGATGGGCACAATATCGAGGTGGTGTGTCATCAGGCTGAGGGGTGATTCCCTGTCGAGCAACATGGGGAGGCGAGGCCGCTTGCGACGTCACGCGTTGATGGTCGGCGGTCGGCCGATGCCTTCGAAGCGATGAGCGAATACATGCCGCACCCGAGCAACGGAGCCTTTTGGGATGAGTGACATCGCCATCGATATCCCCTTTCCAGTCATCGTGATTCTCATGGGGTCCATCTACTGGCCCGTGACACTTTGCGTCGGTGCTGTCGGGTTATATGTCGGTGTGACTCGTCTGCGTGGTATCGGGCGCGTTGTGTGCATCGTCATCGCGCTCTTGTTCATTGTTGATGCGGGCGCGGGGATTTATGAGTCCCTTCGGCAGGGTTTGAATACTTGATGCGAGTGTATCGAGCGAACAGTCTCACCCTCTGTCGCGCGTCCCGTGCGAGCGGCTCCCGGGTCGGCGAATTCTGCATCATGCCAGGAGCGGCGATGATGGGCCGTAGACATTTCAGCGGAGAAATTCGATGACGTATGGGTTCCAGGTGGCTTCGGATGTCCGCCGCGACGGTTTGGGCATCGAGCTGATCGACGCAGACGGTAATGTGCTGGCCGAGGTGTTCAGGTGCGACGCCGACAATTCCCTGACCGTTTCGTTGTTTCAAGCAGGACTTCCGTTTCCACAAGTCGAAAAGCTGGTGCTGATGGCGCAGGAATCGCTGGGCTCGTTTGAAGACGGAACGCCGCTGCCGGTTCGCGTTGAACGTAACGGCGAATAGTCCAGGCGCCCCGTCGGAAACAAGCGGCATTTTCTTACCGGCACGCTTCAACGGAGATACGAACGATGGCTTCGAAACGCATCCGCCGGGCAACGGAAGAGGATGTATCGATTCTCACCGTGATCCGGAACGACGCACACACGAAGAAGCTCAGGTACGGCGACCATGTGTGGGGCAAGGAAGGCGACGGATTTTCCGAGGCGTGGGTACGCAACAACGTCTCCCAAAAGGACGTGTATGTCGTCGAACTGGACGGCACGTTGGCCGGAACGTTCTCGCTCGCCTTCGACGAGGACAAGCATTGGGGGCCGCAGGAGCCGATCGCCGGTTATGTGCACGGGCTGTGCGTTCGGGAAGGTTTCAACGGGCAGGGGCTCGGCAGCGTCATGCTCGACTGGTGCGCTCACAAGGTGAGCAGCTTGAACCGGCGCTTTGTTCGACTCGATTGCGCGGTTGAAAACGCGGCGCTCTGCGCTTACTACGAGTCGCTTGGCTTCGTTCGCGTCGGGTTGAAATCAGACGGGATCGTCTGGTCCCTGTACGAGAAGCCGGCTGAGTAGTTTTCGACTGGAACCCCGGTGAATTCTCCCGGACGGTTCAACCCGTCGCCCGCACAACCCCTTCGATTTCCCTTGCACCTGACGCTACGTCAGCTTTTAAGGTCGACTCCGACGACTGGGAAAACATGCGACTGAAAATCGGCGATCTGGCGAAGAAGGCAGGACTGAGCGTCCGGACCTTGCACCACTACGATGCCATCGGGCTGCTGTCACCGTCGCAGCGCACCGACGGCGGCGCGCGCCTGTATGGGCGCGACGACCTCATCCGGCTGCATCGGATCGAGGCGCTGAAACGGTTCGGGTATTCGCTGCCGGACATCAAGGCCAGCCTCGACGGCCAACTGGCCGGCTCACCGCTCCAGCTTCTGCAGCGCCAGATCGCGGAGCTCGATGCGCAGGCATCGCGCGCGCAGCGCCTTGGTCGTCACCTGAGATACCTCGTGGACATGATCGCCGCCGGCGACGAGACCACGGCGACCGACTGGCTGAACGCTCTGGAGCTGATGAACATGATCCAAAAACACCTTGATGACGACGAACTCGATACGTTGCTGGCATCCGGGCCCGATACGATCGCGCCGACGGATCCATCGTGGATCGCGCTGATCGACGAGGTCCGCGTTGCCTGGCAGCAGGCGCTGCCGGCCGACAGCGACGCCGCCCACGCACTGGCATGGCGCTGGATCCGGCTCGTGGTCCGCATGACCCGCAACGACCCGACGCTCGCGACCAAGCTGATGATGATGCAGCTCGACGAGCCGCGCGCCCCGCAAATCGTCGGCATCACGGCCGGGATGCTGGCATGGATCGACGAAGCGTTCACGCACGCGCGTTGCGCGCTGCTTGCGAAGTACCTCGATCCGGCTCAGGCCGACGAAGTGCGGCGGCGCCAGTTCGCTGCGATGAAGCATCGGGCGTGGCCGGCACTGGTGGTCGAACTGAGAGCGCACATGGAGGCGGGCGTCGACGCCGGCGCCGATGCGGTGCAGGCCATCGTGAGGCGCTGGCAGCAGCTGTTTCTCGACAGCTTCTGCGGCAGCGACGCCGCGCTGGAAGCGCGTGTGCGCGATGCGATGATGCGCGAACCGGATCTGCAACTGGGCATCGGCCTCGACGATGCGCTGCTGGCCTATCTGAACCGGGCGCATATCGTCGGCCACGACACGACACCGGTGAACGCCGGGCCCAAGCCGAGCGCGTTGATGGTGGCCACGCAGCGGGCCGCGCACCAGCTGCTCGACCGGCCGCTGGTGCTCGACGATCCGGTCGCACTGACCGTCCTCGGGCCGGCCGAGGCGCAGGCCTTGCACGGCAACCTCGACAAGTTCCGTGAACCGATGACCGTGGGCATGCGCAGCACGGTGGTCGTACGCAGCCGGCTGGCCGACGACGTCTGGGTCGATGCGATCGAACGTGGCATCCGCCAGTATGTGGTGCTCGGCGCGGGGCTCGATACCAGCGCATACCGGCGACCCGATGCGCCGGGGCGCGTGTTCGAGGTCGACTTGCCGGCGACGCAGGCGTGGAAGCAGGCCCGCTTGCGCGAGGCGGGCATCGCGGTGCCGGCGTCGCTGCAATTCGTGCCGGTCGATTTCGAGCGTGTCGGTCTCGCGCAAGGGCTGGCGTGCGCCGGTTTCGATGCCGATGCGCCGGCGCTGTTCAGCTGGCTGGGCGTGACGATGTATCTCGACGAGGCCGCGGTCATCGAGACGCTGCGCTTCATCGCCGGCTGCGCGAAAGGCAGCGCCGTACTGCTCGAGTATGTGGTTCCGCTGCCGAGCCTGCCGCCGATCATGCGCATCGCGATGGAGCAGATGGTGGCGCGATTCGCCGAGCGCGGTGAGCCGTGGAAGAGCTTCTTCGAACCCGCCGAGTTGACCAAGACGCTGGCCGCGCTGGGCTTCAGCGACAGCAACACGTGGACGCCGGACGAGTTGAACCGGCGTTACCTCGCGAATCGTTCCGACGGGCTGCATATCGGCGCGTCGCCGGGGCGTCTGGTTCTGGCCACCGTCTGATGGTGCCGGCCGGCGTGCCTCGCCGGCCGCAATCGTTCATTCGACAGAAGCGGCCGGATCATCGACAATTCGCGGCTATCAAAACATGAGAGAAGGGGGCGGGTGCATGCGCGGGTTCCGTCAAACGCTTGGGGTGGTTCTGGGCCTTACTGTTGCCGGCGTCACCGGCGTTCAAGCCGCTTCCAGCGAACTTGCTTTCCCGCGATTCACGCAGGCGCAGGGCCGGCTGGACACCGACGGGCTCCCGCTGTCCGGCGTGAAACTCTGCGTGCTTCCCGGCCATGCGCCGTGCTTCGAGATGCCGCCCGCGCCGCTTCCCGATGGCTCGACGAAGGTGCAATACCAGTTCGGGCTGGATCCGCGATCCGAACGCTTGCCGATTGCGTCGGGCGGCTCCTGGATGTTCTTCTCGGGGATGTTCTCCGGCGGCGGCAGCGGGATGCTGGAGCGTGTGGCGGTATTGCGTTATCGCGCGAACGGCAAGGTCGAGAACGTGATACCGAAAGTCACCCAGACCGAGCTGGCCGACCGCGCGATGTGGACGGTGCCGGACGTGTCGCCCTATCCGCTGTTCGTTCGCGCGGATTATGTGTGGGGCAAGGACGAGAGTCATTTCGGCCCGCACTTTTTCGTCGTCGACGCGTGGGTATTCGATCCCGCCGCCAATCTGTACACGAAGCGGTTTTCCTATCGGACGACCCGGCGCTATGACCGCGGCGAGGGCTCGGACCATGTGCTGGCTGCCGAGCGTGCGGAAATCATGCGGCGCCTCACCGCGAGCAAGTAGCCTGCGGCCGGAGTGCCCGGTGTTCGTCGAGACGCATGACCGTTTTCGGCGGACCCGGCGGGCCGTTCAACGCGGGCGGTGCGTGAACCGCTACCGCTGCGCTTCCCCGTAAGTCTCCCTGCACACCTCGCGCAGCGCTTCGACGAGGAGATCCCGCGCAGGCGAGCGCGAATCGGCGGCGCGGGTAAACAGCGCGATGGGCGGAAGCGTCCACACCAGCGAGTACGGGACGATCGCCACGCCGGCGATCCGCACCAGTTCTTCCGCGATATCGGCGGGCACGATCGAGACGGCCTCGTCGCTCGACGCGATCATTTCGCCGATCAGCTTGGAGGAATAACTCTCGACGATCGGAACGGGCGGCGCGATGCCGGCCGACAGAAACAGGTCGGTGACCTGTTCCCGCATCGGCGTATGCGGTGCGCCGAGAATCCAGTCGAGCGCGTGCAGCTTGTGCCAGTCGAGCGCGGTGCGGGCCAGTTTCGCGGCAAGACGCCGGCTCGCGATCATGCGCGGCTGCTGCTGGTACAGCACTTCGAAGGAGACCTGGCCCAGGTCGATCGCCGACGATGCCCGCCCGATCACGATGTCGACGCTGTGATCCCTGAGCTGAAGCAGCAGCTGATCGCTGGTGCCTTCGTGAATCGTCACGGTCAGGCGCCGCTCCATGCGCGCTTGCAGCCGCTTGAGCGCCGCCGACAGCATGTGCCCGGAAATGAACGGAATCACGCCGATGTGCAGGTGGGCCGCATGCCCGGCGGCGACCGCCTCCATTTCGCGAGCGAGGTGGTCGAGATCCTTGATCATCGCCTTCGCCCGCTCGAGCACGACCGCGCCGAGCGCGGTGGGCCGCATGCCGCGCGACGAGCGCTCGAACAGCGGCGTGCCGAACATGCTCTCCAGCTCGGACAGCGCGTTTGTCACCGCCGGCTGGCTGCTGGCCATGTGCTCCGCGACGCGCGTCAGCGACCCGTGCTGCTGGATCTGCAGCAACAGCACCAGGTGCCGCATCTTCAGGCGGGCGCCCAGCCGCCTGACCACGTCGTTTGCGTCAAAAGTCATTGACTGGTCACGTATTCATCATGAAAAAGTGATGGACCGATATTAAAACAGAATCATCACCTTATGGCGGATCCCTAGAATCCCCTTCATGGATCGCGCCGGGACTGGCCTGGCGCCCGTGCCCGGATCGAAAAACATGAAACAGACTGAGACACAGCAGCAGGCAGCGTTCGACTATCACGAATTTCCGACCCCGGGAAAGATCTCGGTCGTCGCCAGCAAACCGCTCGTGACCCAGCGCGATCTCGCGCTGGCCTACACGCCGGGCGTGGCGGGCGTGTGCGAGGCCATCGCCGCCGATCCGCTGCAGGCGCACCGTTTCACGAGCCGCGGCAATCTGGTGGGCGTGATCACGAACGGCACGGCCGTGCTGGGCCTGGGCAACATCGGCCCGCTCGCGTCCAAGCCGGTCATGGAAGGCAAGGCTGTGTTGTTCAAGAAGTTCGCGGGGATTGACGTCTTCGACATCGAGATCAACGAAACCGATCCGGACAAGCTGGTCGACATCATCGCCGGTCTCGAACCGACCTTCGGCGGCATCAACCTCGAGGACATCAAGGCGCCCGAGTGCTTCACGGTCGAGCAGAAGCTGCGCGAACGCATGAAGATTCCCGTCTTCCATGACGATCAGCACGGTACCGCCATCACCGTCTCCGCCGCGTTCATCAACGGCCTGAAGGTCGTCGGGAAGTCGATTTCGGAAGTGAAGGTCGTGACGTCGGGGGCCGGCGCCGCCGCGCTGGCCTGCCTGGACCTGCTGGTCGACCTCGGGCTGCCGGTTGAAAACGTCTGGGTGACCGACATCGAAGGCGTCGTCTATCGTGGCCGCACCACGCTGATGGACCCGGCCAAGTCGCGCTTTGCGCAGGAAACCGATGCGCGCAAGCTGGCCGAAATCATCGGCGGCGCGGACGTGTTCCTGGGCCTGTCGGTCGGCGGCATCCTGACCGCCGACATGCTGAAGGCGATGGCGCCGCGCCCGCTGATTCTCGCGCTGGCCAATCCCACTCCGGAAATCTTCCCGGAACTGGCGCATGCGACACGCGACGACGTCGTGATCGCGACGGGCCGCTCGGACTACCCGAACCAGGTCAACAACGTCCTCTGCTTCCCGTACATCTTCCGCGGCGCGCTGGACGTCGGCGCGACGACCATTACCCGTGAAATGGAGATCGCCGCGGTTCACGCGATCGCGGGGCTGGCCGAGGAGGAGCAGAACGAAGTCGTCGCGGCGGCCTATGGTGCGTACGACGTGGCGTTCGGCGCGCAATACCTGATTCCGAAGCCGTTCGACCCGCGCCTGATCGTCCGGATCGCGCCGGCCGTGGCCAAGGCGGCGATGGAAGGCGGCGTGGCGAAGCGCCCGCTGACCGATCTCGACGCGTACGTCGAGCAACTGCAGCAATTCGTCTACCATTCCGGCGCGTTCATGAAGCCGTTGTTCGCGACGGCGCGCCGGCTGGTGCGCGACGGAGGCAAGGCGCGGATCGTCTTTACCGAAGGCGAGGACGAGCGCGTGCTCCGCGCGGTGCAGGTGATCGTCGACGAGAAGCTGGCGCGGCCGATCCTGGTCGGCCGTCCGGAGGTGCTGCTGGCGCGCATCGAGCGATTCGGGCTGCGGATCCGGCTCGGTCAGGATGTCGAAGTGACCAATCCCGAATATGACGAGCGGTTCCCGCAGTACTGGACGACGTATTGGGAGCTGCGCTGCCGGGACGGCATCTCGAAGGAAATGGCGCGGGTCGAGATGCGGCGCCGCCTGACGCTGATCGGCGCGATGATGGTGCGGCTCGGCGATGCGGACGGGATGATTTGCGGGACGGTGGGCGAGTATCACAACCACCTGCGGTTCGTCGACGAAGTGATCGGGAAGAAGCCGGGGGCGTCGACCTATGCGGCGATGAACATCCTGTTGCTCGACCAGCGGACGGTCGCGCTGGTGGATACGCACGTCAACGACAACCCGGACGCGGAGCAGATCGCGGAATTCACGATTGCCGCGGCGCGTCAGATGGAATGGTTGAACCTGACGCCGAAGGCCGCGCTGCTGTCGCGGTCGAACTTCGGGTCGGGGAGCGCGGCTTCGGGCGTGAAGATGCGCCGGGCGCTGGAGATCGTCCGCGAGCAGGCGCCGGATATCGAGGCGGACGGCGAGATGCATGGCGACTGCGCGCTCGACGAGGGCTTGCGGTCGAAGCTGCTGCCGATGTCGCCGCTGAAGGGTGCTGCGAACCTGCTCGTTTGCCCGAACGTGGATGCGGGGAACATCGCGTACAACCTGCTCAAGACCGAAGCGGGCAGCAACGTGGCGGTGGGGCCGTTCCTGCTGGGCGTCAACGCGCCGGTGAACATTCTCACGTCGAGCTCGACGGTGCGGCGGATCGTGAACATGGCGGCGTTGACGGTGATCGAGGCGAATCGCAACGCGTCTGCCTGAGCAGGTGACGGAAGCGGGGCGGTGGCAACTCCGCAAGGCGCCGCGTAGCGGGATCCCGGTTGTGGTGGGGTTCCGCTATCCGGTCGCCTGATGAATGGGTGCCGCTGGTGGTTCGTGGCGTGGCGCCGCGCATGCATGTCGAGGTCGGTCGAGACCGGCCTCGGACGTCGGCAATCGTTTGCGTGCAGCCAACCGGACATCGGCTTTACCCTGACGCGCACCCGCCGCCTCGCCCGCACCCGTTCCCTGCACTAATGCTGTAGTGCATTTAATCAGCATCACGTAACAACTGCCTCGGCGCGACACCCTGTCGCAGCCACGTTTGATACCGATCCTAACCATTTTTTTAGGGCTCGCCACTTCCGATATCATCCGATAATTACCTTTTATTTTCGTCTAAAATCGCGCTTCTTCTTACTTTTGGACGGAAACTGTTTTGAAAAGACTGACGAAAAAACTCTCGCGCACGGCCATTGCCGCATGCGTTGCTTATGCCGGGCTCCTGCCTTTATCCCGGCCCGCTGAAGCCCAGGTCGAACCTCTGAAGAATCCCGTCTACGGCGTGACCCTCGACGACCTGAGCAAGCTGGACGCGATCGTCGCGTCGCTGCAGAACCTGCCGTACAAGCCCACCGTGCGTGTCGTGTTCGATCCGGGTACGTCGGCCGCCGACTACTACGCGCCGCTGCTGCGCCTGCACGCAGTCGCCTACGTGATGGGCGAAGTCTACGATTCTTACTATTTCCCTACGGATCTCGCCACGTATCAGGCACGTACGCAGGAACTGGTGTCGCAGTTGAAGAACACCGTCGACGTCTGGGAGATCGCGAACGAAATCAACGGCGAATGGCTGCGTAACAGCCCGGACGGCACGAACGCCGTGGTCAACTCGCAGGAGCAGCAGATCGGCCAGATGGTTGCCGCGGCCAACCAGATCGTCAAATCGAACGGCGGCAAGACGGCCATCACGCTGTACTACAACGACGACAGCAAGGGCAACAACTGCTGGGAGAAGCCGCAGGATTACTGGAAGACGTGGCCGACCACCTTCCTGTCCTCGACGGTCCGCCAGCAAGCCGACTACGCACTGTTCAGCTACTACCCCTACCAGGATTGCCCGGGGCTGAATCCGACGTGGAAGAACGATTTCGCGGCGCTGGAAAGCATCTTCCCGAACGCGAAGGTCGGCTTCGGCGAAATCGGCACCTCGGATACCTCCGCGCCGGCGTCGGTGCAGCAGAACCTGATCAAGACGTACTACCCGATGGTCAACAGCATGGCCGATCCGCGATTCATCGGCGGGTTCTTCTGGTGGTACTACGCAGAGGAAATGGTCCCGTATTCGACGAGCCCGTACTTCCAGCTGTTGCGTCAAACGATCATCACGCTCAAGTCGCCCAACTAAGCAGTCGCGTCATTCGAAAGCAAGCGTCAGCGTCGCAGTCAGAACCACAATGTCGCGCGTACCACGAGACCACGTGCGCGTGCCGCTGACGTCAACCCGAACCGGTATTGCACCGTGACATCCAGATAGCTTGCCGGCGCGCTATATCGGCCCTCGCGAAACCAGTACCGAAACTGGATGCCGGGCCCGGCGCCGATCGCCGTCTTGTCCGGCTCTCGATTGTCGTGATCGCCGGCCACCGCGGCGTGCGGGTAGACGGTCAGCCGATCGCTGATCATCGGCAACCGCCAGGTGTGCCCGTAACGCAACTCCGAATAAATGATGTATCGACCCGCGCTGATGAAGTAAGCGCCCTCGATGTACGCTTGCCAGCTGCGCCAGCTCGGTTCGGTCACCCTCAGGTCGGTTCCGCCTTCCGACGAATAACCCAGGCGCATCAGCCAGTCCGTCGTCGACAGGCTGCCGACGTGGAACAGCCGCTCGGCGGTCAGCACGACGTTCTGGTCGGGCAGCGGCTTGTAGCGCGCGCCCACCGAACCCTGCACGGTCGGCATGCCGGTCACGTTGCCCGTCCCGTCATAGGCCGTGCCGTAGCCGCGCACGAAGAACTGGAAGATGCGGCCGTTCTGATAGCCGATCTTCGGCGGCTGCCAATACACTTCGATACCCGGCTGCAACACGCTGATGGTGCCTTGCGGCCCGAACGCGGCCGACTGGTACGGCGCGCTCAGCACGAACCCCCAGGTGCGCTGAAGCTGCTCGACTTCGCGCCGATAGCCGAACTTGTGCTGCGCATCGAAGGTGTGTTCGTTTTCGTCGGCATCGAGGCTGTGCTCGAACAGGTCGATGGACTCCTGGTTCAGCCCGATCCGCTTGGCGGCGTAGCCCGCGTCCGCGTAGTTCATCGCATTGCCGGCACCGCCGGAAAATCCCTCGTTGAATGCGTCGAGCGCCTCGCGATCCTTGTGGTCGCGCAGGAGGTCGTAGGCTTCCTGCAATTTCTGTTGCGCGGTATTGTCCACCGGCGCGTCGGCGGCCTGATCTTCCTGGCGCGCCTGCGCCGCGATCGACGCGGCCATGTTGCGCTCGCCGTCGTTCGTGGCGTTGCCGGCCGCCAGGTCGGCCATGCGGATGGCGGTGTCGCGGTCGCCTGCCTGCAGGCTCATCTGCGCGATGCGCAACTGGATCACGGCCGATTTTTCATCGGCCAGCGGCGCCAGTGCAACGCCGGCTTCATGCGGACGCTTCGCCGCGAGCGCGCTGTCCGACCAGGCGAGACGCAGGTTGCGCTGCTGATCCTTGCTCCATTTCCCGGTCGCGACGGCGGCCGCGAAATCGCTGCAGGCGACGTCGTAGCGCATCTGGCGCTGCGCCAGGTAGCCGTGCTGCGCGCGTACCGCGCCACTCTTCGGAAAACGAACGATCAGCGATTCGACCATGTCGTCCGCTTCGTCGACTTTTCCTTCCCGTCTGTATACGTCGACGAGCAGTAGCCCGAGCTGTTCGCTGCCGGGCTGAATCTTGATGGCGCGCGATGCATACACTTCCGCGAGGGGCAGGTCGCCGGCGTTGATCGCCTTGTAGGCGCTGTCGGCGAGCTTGTAGGCCTTGGGTGTCAGTTGCTGGGCGGCGGATGCCGGCGCCTGCCAGGCCAGCGACACGGCGATCGCCAGTGCGCTCAGCCGTGCGCAGCGCTTGAGGCCGGCCGCGATCGGAAGTCTCGAATGCTTCATGCCTGTTCTCCCGACGGTTTTTTGACGGGAGCGCCGTGCTGCGCCGCCGGATCGCTGTCGCGTGCGCGTGCGAGTTCGACGAATCGCGAGTGCCGCGAGAGTTCGGCGGTAATCTCCGCATCGCACGCGATGAAGTAGGCCACGTTCGATCGGGCGCCCCGCCGCACCACATCCTGTTCGTCCTGGGTGAGCGGCCGTCCGACCGCGACGTTCAACGTGCCGTCGTCCGCCGTCGAAAACGGGATGGCGCGGTACGCGTACTGCAGTTCGAATGCCAGTGAATCCGCGAAGTGGCCTACCGCGACGTTGCCGAGGCTCACCCGGGGCAGCTCGGCCTGCTCGGCGATCGCATCCGCCAGCGATTCGGCGGATATCGCGCAGCCTTCGACCAGCAGTTCACCGAGCCGCTTGCCGCAGGTCAGTTGTTTGTCGAGGCTCGCCTGCAATTGCTCCAGTGTGACCACGCCCCAGCCGACCAGGATTTCGCCGACTTTCAGGCGCGCCTTCCCGAGTGCTTCGTTGGACAGGTAGGTATGACTGGTCTTGTCCCAGGCGATGGGCTTGCCGGTCGCGAGGTGGCGGATATAGATGCGCCACGCACGGCAAACCGCGTAGAAGTTGATCAGGTTGTTGACGAACATCCGCGGTATCGAGAGCAGCCCCTGGGTCGGCCCGTTCAGCTTGCTGACGAAATGGAAGCGCTGCCCGGCGCGCGCAAACAGCATCGCGGTGTTGATCCACAGCAGCGGCATGACCCAGTGGGCCGCCATGACGAACGAGGCGCCGGGCGGGATGACATGGCCGGATCGATGAAGCGCGCCCAGCAACAGGAAGTTGATCAGCACGCCATAGGCAACGACCGAAAACAGCGAGGTCACGATGCCCTTGCGATCGTGGAAGAACATGTATCGCATCAGCAGATTGCCTTTCCAGCCGAGCTGCTCCCAACCCTGAAAGGCAATGCCGAGGATCCAGCGCGTGCGCTGACGGTACGCGGTACGAAATGTTTTCGGAAAATACTCGCGCGTGGCCAGCAGGTTTCGATTGACGGCGCCACCCTGTACGCGCTTGTCCGCCGCATCGCGCACGATCCCCGTCAGTGGAATGCACGCGAAGGTTTCCTTCATCCCCAGGTCTCTCAACCGAAAGCTGAAGTCATAGTCCTCGGTCAGCGAGCTGGTGTTGAACGGCGCGCCGTTGCGCTCCTTCATCGCCGCTTCGATCGAGCGCCTGCTGTAGCACGATGCCACGCCTGCGCCCGGGACGATGCCGGTCAGCCGGGCGCGCACCGGGACATCCTTCTGGTGCGTTTCGCTGAAGTCGTCCAGGTAGCATCCGGCGACGAACTCGTTCCATTTCCGCGGCAACGACAGCACGGGAAGCTGGACCAGGTCGCTATCCGCAATCGCGTGGTTGAGGTACTTGAGTTCGACCGGATGAATGACATCCTCGCAGTCGTGCATGACGACGCCCGCGAATTGAATGTGATGGACCGATTCGTAGCGCAGGATGGTTTCGATGATCCAGTTCAGGCAGTCCGCCTTGCAGGTCGGCCCATCGTTCATGACGGTCGCGCGCGTGACCCTGCCCGGATACCGGCGGACCATCCGTTCGACCTCGGCGGTGGTCTCGGCATCGTTGTGATAAGTGCCGACGAATATCACGTACCGCTCGTACTCGAGCGTCGCCAACGTGTTTTCGATCATCTTGGCGATGACGTCGTATTCCTTCCACGCCGGTACCATCAGCGCCAGATGCCGCTCTTCCAGCGCGCGCAGCATGCCGATATCAACCGTTTGCGATTTTTCGCGGCGCAGGATGCGACGGATTTCAAAGGACCAGTAGCAGGCGTCCAGCGTGAGGTCATCCAGTGTGCTCACCAGGATGACGATTGCGGTGACAATGGCGACAAGGTTGAGTGCATATAAATACGCATTCCAAATCATGTTATCCATCATTTATTCCGCACTTTTATCTTGTACTGGATGATTCCTCCTCGTACCGACGCAAGACGAAACTTTCCCCGTCCTCGTCGCCCCCGTCACGTCCACTCCGTCGCTTGCGCCACGCGAATGCCTGTCAACCGGAAAAGCCCTGTCGACACGCGAGCTTTCCCGATGTGAGCACGTTGCATCGTGCGCGATGCAACGTGTTCAGTGGATGACTTTTTGACCGCCCGTTTCCCGCTTTCCTGCTTCCGTCCCTGCCTGCTTGAACGCTTGCAGCCGCTCTCCACCCGTTGCACGCGCAGTGCCCGCGCGCACCGGCTTCGCAGCACACAGATCATGTAGCAAGTCGTGCGCCATCGCAGCGTGACCCTTGAGCCTGCGGGCGTCGCGCGAAGCGGCACCGGACCGGTCCGCCGAATCCGAGCCAAATGTTTCAGCGCTGAAACACGCGGTCGATCGACTGGATGACACATCGTTTTCAGACCTACCGGCGGACCACGGCAGCCGCCCCCGGTAGATCGTCATGCGATTCCGGCGCTGACTGTCTGGATGGATTGGCGTCGAACCGGAAAGCCGACGCCTGAGTCGTCATTGCGCGAGCAGGCCACCTGTGGCGAGTGCCGCGTCGCGCGCTGCGCAGCGCGGTGATCGACTGGTTTTCCCTGAATCGTAAGAACAGGTTTCGCGCGTTTGTCCGATTTGATTCGTGACGCCGCCACGTTGCACGCCTGAAACGTTTTATCGACGCATTTTTGCGCTGCGTCGATGCGTCGATTTTTTCGCCTTGCCCTATGCCCATTTGCGACGGATGGTACGGTTCTAGCTTGAAAGTCAAACCATCTCCTCCCGGATTTATTTGTCTGGTTTCAATTGCGCCGCGGAATTTCACGACATGGCGCCCCGATTCCGGATGGTGATTCGCCGTGCTCGTTTCGTTAACGAGATGAATTTATTTTGCATATCAAAGGATGAAAATCATGCCTTCGCATCGCAATCAATCTTTTCGAAACGGGTTGAGTACCGCCGGATCAATCGTCGCATTGATCACGACGCTCGTCTTCGCCGTCGGCATTCAGGATGTGGGGGCGCAGCAGACGAGTAATTCCTCTGCTCCGAAGATCAAGCCGCCTCCGCTGCCGGTCGGCTCGGCCCAGGTCAACGTGAAAGCAGGGATGTCCGACGAGGATTGGGACAAGGCGTACAAGGAAACGGGGCGCCCGAAGTTCGACCGGAAGTCGGTCAAGAAATCCAATGGCAATGTGCAACGCGACTAGGGAGAAACAGCCATGAAAAAGATCTTGCTCGTCATCGCGCTGCTCGCGGGACTCGCGCAAATGACATTGCCGGGCACCGCGCACGCACAGGCCACTACTGCCCATACGCTCGTGCTGTACGACAATCCGGCCAACGATCCCTATTCGAAGCTGGGACTGATGTACAGCATCATGCTGAGGAACCTGCTGGGTCACTTCAATACGACGGTCGATCTGGTCCCGATCCAGAACTACACGTCCGGCATGGTCGGCAGCCACGATGCGACGTTCTATATCGGCGACTACTACAACAATCCGATTCCGACGGCGTTCATGAGCGACGTGATGACCACCACGAAGACGGTGGTCTGGTTCAAGTACAACCTGTGGCAGCTGGCCTGGAACACGGCCTACACGTTCAACCAGACCTTCGGGTTCAGCTTCCTGGGCCTTGCCGGGATGAACGCGACGCCTTCGTCGAGCAATCCGAATCCCGGCTTCTACGACACGGTCACGTACAAGAACCTGTCGATGGTCAAGTACTACTCGTATAACGCGTCGACCGGCGTCATTAGCGCGGATCCGGATGTCGGGCTGACCCAGATCAATTCCACCAAGGCACAAGCGCTCGTCACGATCAAGAACAGCCAGAGCGGGGCAACCACGCCCTACATCGTGCGCTCGGGCAACTTCTGGTACTTCGCGGACATGCCGTTTTCCTACATCGGACCGACGGACCGCTACCTGGTGATTTGCGACATCCTGCACGACATCCTGCAGACCAATGCACCGGTGAATCACCGTGCGCTCGTCCGTCTGGAGGACCTCGACGCCTATACGACGACGACTTCGATGCAGCAGCTGACGAATTACCTGTACTCGAAGAAGATCCCGTTCACGATGGCCACCATCCCGTTGTATACGGACCCGAATGGCTATTACAACGGCGGCGTGCCGGAAACGATCCACCTGGCGCAGGCAACCGGCCTCAAGACTGCGCTGAACTATGCGATCGCGCACGGCGGCTCGGTCGTGATGCACGGCTATACGCACCAGTACGATTCGACGCCGAACCTGCAGAATGCGGTGAGCGGGAGCGATTACGAGTTCTGGTTCGCCGTGCAGAACCGGCCGGTTGATGAGGACTCCATCCCGTGGGCGGAGGGCAGAATGGCCGATGGCCTGGCGGAGTTCAAGACCAACGGCTACAAGGTCGTCGGCTTTGCCGCGCCGCAGTACCAGATGTCGCCGTCCGCCTCTTCGGCGACAGCCCTGACGTTCCCGACCACGTTCCAGCGGGCCGTGTATTACACCGCGACCAATCCGCAACTCGGAACGGGCGCCGCCAACCAGGACTTCTCGGCCGGGCAGTTTTTCCCGTACATCATCAACTCCGATTACTACGGGCAACGGATCGTTCCGGAGAACCTGGGCAGCGTGCAGTACAACATCTGCAATATCGACCCGTTCTCGTGCATCTCGTACACGTGGCAGCAAATCGTGACCAATGCGCAGTATGGCCTGGCGGTGCGGGACGGTTTCGCGTCCTTCTTCTTCCATCCGTACTGGCTTGAACCGGATCTCGGATTGCCGGCGTTCCAGGACTTCCAGAGTCTCATTACCGGTATCACGAATCTGGGCTACAAGTGGGTGGACGGCACGACGGCCAAGTGACGACGACGTAGCGACAACCTCGTGCGACCCGCATCGGCAACGCGGGTCGCACGTTTGCGTTTGATCGGCTACGATGACGCGCAGGCATGCTTCCGGGGAACCAGCGATGACCACGTACGCGATCCCGGCCTTGCGCAGGATTCGACAGCGTATGGGCCGGTTCCGGTTCGCCGCGCGACCGGGCTTGCCTGCCGCCGCGCCGCGTTCGCCTCGCGCGGCGACGCTCGCGGCGATCGGTGCATCGCTCGTGGTGGCCGCCTGCAGCTGGACCGCGCACGACGTGCACGCGGACGGCATCGTCTGGCAGGTGGACAACGCGACGACCCATCCGGCCGGCAACTGGCAGATACTCGGCATACACGATCTGCTGATTCAATGGACCGTCGTCGACGATACCGCGTACCTCCCCAACACCCGCATCCAGCCTGCCGCGCACCTTCCCGACTGGGAACGTATCGGTCGTGAGCCGTGGGCCCGGAACGTGATCCTGGGGCTCGCCGGCTACCAGGACGAAAAGCGTGCGCGCACCCATCTGTCGACGCTGGCCGACCAGTCGCTGGAAGTGGCGCGCGCATCGGTCCCGCTGCATGTCACGGGCTACTACTTTCCGGCCGAGATCGATCCGACCTGGCAGGACGCGCCCAAGCTCGCCGCGATCCTGCAACGGCTGCCGCGCCCGCTCTGGGTGAGCGTGTACGACCAGACCAATATCGGCGGAAAGGCGCTCGCGGAGTGGCTCGCCGCGTGGCTGCCCGCGGACGTCGGCGTGTTCTTCCAGGATGGCTGCGGCGTCTATGCCCGTGAGCCGTATGTCGCGCGCAGCTACCTCGACGAGCTGGCTGCAAGGCTGGGCAAGCAGCGCGTGCGGGTCATCGCCGAGGCGTTCCGGCCCGCCGAGCGCGGCGGGTTCCGCTCCGCCAGCGCCGACGAGTTGAGCAAGCAGTTGCTGGCGTATCGCGGCTATCCGGTCTATCTGTTCGATGGTCCGCACTATGTGTCGGACGACCTCACGCGCGCGCTCTCGACGTGGAAGCCCAAGCCGCCGCCGGCCACGCCTTCCGGGACGCCGCACTGATTCGGCTCGATCCCGGCAAGCGAGGCAGGGTGCGCGCATCGCGAAACAATCGCCGGGATTGGCTTTCTCGCGGCAGCACACGCCCGAAATCCGGTGTCGTCGCGCCGAAGGATAGGGCGTCTCGGTGCTCCCGCCCACGCCCCATGTGATGACCAAACCGCAAGACCTAGTGCATAGATATCGTTTGCCGCGGCCTTAATGACTCTCGACAATCGTGACTCGATTGCACCGCCGCGGCGCCAGAAGCGCCGCGGTGGCCGGTCTTCGGCGGCTATCCCGGCCGTCCGCGCCATCCAGCTCACGACGACATGTACGCGTTCACTCCCTCATTCCAGAATCCCGCCGGCTCGCCGATCCGCGAACTGTTCAAGTACCTGTCCGAACCGGGCATGATTTCCTTCGCGGGCGGCTATCCGGCCAGCGACCTGTTCGACGTCGACGGCCTGGACGCAGCCGCCGAGCGTGCGTACGCGCAGCCCGTGCGCTGCCTGCAATACGGCCCGACCGACGGACTCGCCGAACTGAAGCAGCAACTGATCGCGCTGATGGGGCGCCGCGGCGCGGCGTGCACGCCGGCCGAACTGCTCGTCACGACCGGCTCGCAGCAGGGCCTCGACCTGCTGTTGCGCGTGATGGTGTCGCCCGGCGACGTCGTGCTGACCGAGCAGCCGGCCTATCCGGCGACGCTGCAGGCGATGCGTCTGCAGCAGGCACGCATCGTGACGATTCCGGTCGACGGCGCGGGCCTCGACGTCGATCGTCTCGGCGAACGGCTCGCGTCCGGCGCGATCACGCAGCCGAAGCTGCTCTACACGGTGCCGACCTTCGCGAACCCGACGGGCGCGACGCTCACCCGCGAGCGCCGGCTGAAGCTGCTGCGTCTCGCCGTGCAATACCGCTTCCTGATCGTCGAGGACGATCCGTACGGCGACCTGCGTTTCGCGGGCGAAGCCGTGCCGTCGATGCTCGCACTCGCCGATGAAGTGGATGGCGCGTGCGACTGGATCGTGCATTTCGCGAGCCTGTCGAAGATCGTCGCGCCAGGGCTGCGCGTGGGCTGGACGATCGCGCCGGCCGAGATCGCGCGGCGTTGCGTGATCGCGAAGCAGACGGTCGATCTGTGCAGCACGCCGTGGACACAGGCGGCCGCCGCCGAATATCTGGCCGACGGCGCGCTCGAACGCCATCTGTCGCGCATCACGGCCGCCTACCGGCGCAAATGCGACGCGATGTGCGATGCGTTGCGCGACGGCCTTGGCGAGGCGATCGAATTCCATCGTCCCGAAGGCGGGATGTTCGTGTGGGCGCGGATCGGCGCGGTGTCGTCGGACGCGCTGCTGCAACAGGCGATCGCGAACAAGGTCGTGTTCGTGCCGGGCAAGGCGTTCTTCGCGGACAACGTCGACGCGGCCTCGCTGCGCCTGTCGTTTGCCGCGCCGGATGTCGACGCGATCCGGGAAGGCGTTGCGCGCCTCGTGCGCGCCTATGGTGCGGCGCTCGCCGCGTGAGGCGACAGCAACATGACCATCATCGTCAACGACACCGTATCGACGGGCGCGGCGCCGGGCGCGGGCGATAACCGGCCGGTCGCGCACCGGTCGTCGCAGATCGGCGCAGGGCCGCAGTATGTGGCCGACGTGCTCGGCCGCTTCGGCGCGGAGCCGGCGGCCGACCTCGGCGACGCGGCGCCGGTCGTACTTGGCTACAACTGAGCCGCACGGCGACGGCGCGCGCGCCGCCCGAGCCGCCCGCGTGCCGTTGCCGCCGCAAACGGTTAAGCTTGCGCGATCGCAACCCGCACGATCGCCGCTCCGTCATGCCCGCCTCCACTTCCGAATCGCTCGTGCAAACGTACGAGCGTCTGTGGTCCTGCCTCGAATCCGGCGTGAGCGCACAGCGCTCGCCGTTCACGATGCTGCAGGCCGCGACGCTCGGCGTCGACGGCACGCCGAAGGTGCGCACGATCGTGTTGCGTCAGGTGAGCCGCGCCGGCCGTGTGCTGTCGTTTCATACCGACGCGCGTTCGGAGAAGGTCGCCGAGCTGCGACGCGATCCGCATATCGCGCTCGTCGCCAACGATCTCGATGCGCTCGTGCAGATTCGTGTGGAAGGTATTGCATCGATCTGCGACGACGAAGCGCAACGGCGTGCGGTCTGGCAATCGAGCCGCCCGCATACGCTGCTGCTGTATCGCGCACCGTTGCCGCCGGGTACGCCGGTCGAGTCGCCTGAAGCCGCGCATGCCGACAGTGCCGCATCGACCGATGACGGCTACGACAACTTCTGCCTGCTTCGCGTGAGCGTGACGCGCATCGACTGGCTCGAACTCGCGCGCGCCGGCCATCGCCGCGCGGTGTTCGACCTGCACGAAGGCGGCTACGAAGGCCGCTGGATCGCGCCCTGACGCTGCCGCCTTGCGCTCAGGGGCGTCCGCCCGACACCACCTGCGCGGCCATCCATTCGCGCATCATCACGATCGCGTCGTCGTCGCGCCGCTCGGCCGGATACACGAGATAGAACCCCACCGACAGCGGAAACGCGAAGTCGAACGGCTTGCACAGCCGGCCCGCGGCGATGTCGCGCTCGACCAGCGGATCGGTGGCGAGCGCGATGCCCTGGCCGGCGACGGCCGCATCGATCGCGAGCGACGTCTGGTTGAAGCGCAACCCCTTGTGCGGATCGACGTCGACGGGCTCGGGCATCGCGGCGAGGAACTCGGGCCACAGGTCGTGCGCGTCGTGCAGCAGCACGTGGCCGGCGAGCGCGCGAGGCGACGCGGGCGCGGCCAGCAGCGCGGGGCTGCACACCGCACACACGTCGAGCGGGAACAGCGCATGCGTGGCGAGATGCTTGCCGAACGGCGGCTTGCCATAACGGATCGCGAGATCGACACCGTCGTGGCGGAACGTCGCGATCTGCGGGTCGGCGATCACGCGCACGTCGTAGTCGGGATGCGCATCGGTGAACTGCGCGAGCCGCGGGATCAGCCATTTCGACGCGAACGACGGCGTCGTGCTGATGGTCAGCGCGGCGCGCCGCTTCACGAGTTTGTCGGTCGCGTCGGCGATCGCATGCAGCGCGCGCTGCACATCGGAGAAGTACGCGGCGCCGTCATGCGTCAGTGCGAGGCCGCGCGGCAGGCGTTCGAACAGCTTCAGGCCGAGCACGTCCTCGAGGTGGCGCACCTGCTGCGCGACGGCGCCCTGCGTGACGCCGATCTCGTCGGCGGCGGCGCGGAAATTGAGGTGCCGCGCGGACACTTCGAACGCGCGAAGCGCATTCAGCGGCGGCAGGCGGGAAGGGCGAGGCGGCATCGTCAGGCTGTAGAAAAACTATCGGCTGAAGGCAGAAATACTGGTTCGACAGTCATGATTGATGCGCCTACATTACCACCATGGCGCACCGAACGGCGGTTGCGCGGCGGCAGGATTCGAACGAGGAGCAAATCGTGACTGTAGAAAAAGTAGCGTTGATCACGGCGGCAGGCAAGGGCATGGGTGCGGCGATCGCGCGCGAGCTGGCGGCGTCGGGCTATCGCGTCGCGCTGATGTCGCCGTCCGGCAGTGCGGTGGCGCTCGGCGAGGAACTGGGCGGGTTCGGCCTCCAGGGCTCGGTGACGGAGGAAGCCGACATCGACCGGCTCGTGCAGGAAACGGTCGCGCGCTACGGCCGCATCGATGCGGTCGTGAACAACACCGGGCACCCGCCGAAGGGCGACCTGCTGGCGATCACCGACGACAACTGGCACGCGGGGCTCGACCTGATCCTGCTGAACGTGGTGCGCGTGATGCGCCGCGTGACGCCGATCTTCCAGAAGCAGGGCGGCGGCGCGGTGGTCAACATCTCGAGCTTCGCGGCGGACGCGCCCGAGCAGCCGATGCCCGTTTCGTCGGCATTGCGCGCGGCGCTCAGCGCGTGGACGCGTCTTTACGCGGAACGCTATGCGGCCGAGAACATCCGGATGAACGCGGTGCTGCCGGGCTTCATCGACAGCTGGCCGGAAACGCCGGAGATCGTCGCACGCATTCCGGCCGGCCGCTTCGGCAAGACCGGCGAGATCGCGAAGACGGTCGCGTTCCTGCTGTCGGACGGCGCGGGCTACATCACCGGGCAGAACATTCGCGTCGACGGCGCGATCGTCAAGGCGCTCTGAGCGCCGCACCGGCGAGCGGTCGCGCAGGCCGGGCCGCTCGCCGCGCCTCCGGCAGTGGGGGAGCGGGCGTCATGCACGGGAGACCATGCGGATTCCTTCCGGGTGGCTGGGAACGAGCGGTACGCATTGCATGCAAACGGTCATCCAGTCACGGCACTGGACGTGGCGGGATGTCAGCCGGAGTGGCGAAGTCGCCGCCGGTGTTACGCGCCCCGGCAATAATCCGAATAGGGTGCAACGTGGGCTGCATCCAGTTCGTTGTGATCCGACAGAAAGCGCAGGAGCGTCCAGTTGAATGTCCTGGCGCAGTCGAGATTCGGATGATGCCCGCTTCCCGGCAGCGCACTGAATCGTGCGCCCGGGATCATCGCGGCAAGCCGCTGTCCCTCGATCGCCGGGTGAACGCCATCGTCGTCGCTTTGCAGGACCAGTGTCTCGCTGCGGACGAGATTCAAGCGTCTGCGCACGTCGTGGTTCGCGATTCCCTCGCAAAGGCGCGCCAGGAAGGCCGAATCCGTTCCTGCCGCATGGGCATGGCCGATCTGATAGGCGATCTCTCCATCTTCCGTTTGAGCAAACTCGGCGCTCACCATTAACGGCCACATTTCCTCGAACCAGCGAGTCGCGCCGTCGCCGCGCTGGAACCCTGCCTTCCAGAGCTCGAACCGGCGCGCGACATCGTCGGCCACCAGGTTCGAGAATCCGTTGCAGATGACCAGCTTGCCAACCCGTGACGGGGCGTCGATCGCCACCGATAGCGCAATGGCGCCACCGAGTGACAGGCCAACCAGGTTCGCGCTTTCCAGCCCGAGATGATCCAGCAGACATTCCAGGCCGCTGGCGAATGCTGGAATATCCAGCATGCGATCCGGACAGGACGACGCGCCGTGGCCGGGAAGGTCCGGCACGATCACGCGAAAACCCGCCTGACGCAGGAACGACATCTGGCGCGCCCACGCGCGCCCGCAACTGCCTAAATCGTGAATCAACAAAACGGGCGTGCCACTGCCGACATCCGCGTAGTAGAGATCGTGGTCTCCGAATGATAGTTTTGTCATGGGTCTGCTCCGTTGTCGCGCCCAACATGCGCTCTCGCGATTATCTTAATATTGAGATATATTGATGACAAGCGCTCATCGAGAGCCCCTTCAAATGCGAGGACATTCATGATGGCGTGGGCCAAGGAGGATCATGTCGATCGGGTTGTGGCTCAATGGCGCCACGAACGCCCCGAGCTCGACGTCGCGTCGATGGAAATTTTCGGCCGGCTCGCGCGGCTGGCGAAGCACTGCGAGAAAGCGCGTACGGAGGCGCTTTCGCCGTTTGGATTCAAGGAAGGCGAATTCGACGTGCTGGCGACGCTTCGACGTGCCGGCAAGCCTTACGAGCTGTCGCCGACGCAACTTTACCGCTCGCTCATGATCACGTCCGGAGCGATCACGAACCGATTGATGCGCCTGGAGCAGGCTGACCTCGTCGAGCGTGTACCGAATCCACAGGATGGCCGAAGCCTCACCGTGCGGTTGACGCCAGCAGGCCTTGAGTTGATCGACCGGGCGGTGCATGTGCACGTGGATACGCAGAATCTGCTGCTCGGCGGACTCGATGTCGATGACCGTACCATGCTCGCGGCGCTCTTGAAGCAGGCGCTGCTCGCGTTGCCGGGAGAGGAACTGCCACAGGACGAGGCTGGCTAGGCGTGACGGGAAAGGGCGATCGATGATCGCCGGAGTATCGCCGGGGCGTCGAGGGGAACCGGGAAAACGTCCAATGACAACAACAACGAGGAAAATCGTGCTCAACAGTAACGTATTGCGCCAGCTCGACTTACAAGACGTGATGGTGTTTCTGTGTCTGTACGAACACAAAAGCGCACGCCGCACCGCCGAGGTCATGAGCATCAGCCAGCCCACCGTCAGCTATTGCCTGAAGCGGTTGCGCAATTGCTTTCACGACGTGCTCTTCGATGTCGATCACGGCAGCCTCGTAGCGACGCCCAAGGCCGAGGCTATCGAGCCTTATCTGCGCAACGTGATCGACGCGGTGAATCACTGCGCCGACATGGATGACGACCAGGTGGTCGCGACGGCGCGCCGCGTGATGCGTGTATGTGCGCCGGAGTACTTCGAGCTGCTGCTGCTGCCGGGCGTGCTCGAGTCGTTCATGAAGCGTGGCCGCGAAACCTCGCTGATCGTCGATCGCCTCGGCCGCGAATTGCCGGTGGAACGGCTGCTGGCCGGAGAAATCGATTTCGCGATCGGCTTCGGCCCTGGCTATCACCGGCTGCATCCCGACCTGCAATGGGAATCGGTTCTTTCCGACACCTTCGTGTGCCTGACCGCGTCGCGCAAGCTCGCGCAGTCGACGCGCGTCTCGCTCGACGAATTCTGCGACATGGACCACGTGTTCCCGACGCCGTGGGTCTCCGAGCGCAACATGATCGACGGCTGGCTCGAAAAGCTCGGCCGCTCGCGCAGCATCGTCGCGCGCGCCAACACGTATCAGGCCTGCCTGAACATCGTTGCGCGGCTGCCGGTTGCTCTGACGTTGCCGCGGCGCCTGATCCCGTACCTGTCGATTCCGGCGACCGTGCAGATCTGCGAAGTGCCGCTTGGCTTCCCGACCTTTACGCTGGACGTGATCTGGTCGACGCCGATGGAGAGGAACCCCGACATCCGCACCATGCGCACCCTGTTCAAGGATCTCGCGAGCGCCAACGCGCTCGAGCCGGGGGAATTGCCGCGCGCGTAGCCGCAACTTGCCCGCACTGGCCGGCGATCGCCGCCGTCCGGTTTATTGCCGGTGGGGAAGCAAAACCGGGCTTCCTTGCAAGACCCTAAACAAAATTTACATCCACCATTTAATTTTTAAAACGGTGTGCCCAGCCGTGTCGGTAGATTGGTCAGTGTTCGACGAAGCAGTGCTTCGAACGCAAAACTAACCACTCTGAGAGGCAACCATGATGGATGTTGTTGACGTAGTCACTGCGCAGGTTCAGCACAAACCATTGCCGCGTTTCGGCTTCGAGTTGATCGAAAGCCTCGAGCCCGGTCAAAAGGCGATCGACCTTGTCGATACCGACGGGTTGTACGAGCAGCTCGCCCATTCGGGTGTCGTCATCTATCGCAATTTCGCGGATACGCTCGAGGATTTCAATCACTTCGTCAGCCAGCATTCGGCGCGCGTCACGTTCGATCCGGCACGCAAGACCTCGACGGAAAACACCGCGGAAATCGATGCCGGCGAGCTCGAAATGGGCCTGCACCGTGAGAACGGCAACCTGCCGTTCACGCCCGACCTGCAATGGTTCTACTGCCTCGAGCCGGCTCGCGTCGGCTCCGAGACGACGATCTGCGACGGGCAGCGCGTGCTGCACGAACTGACGCCGGCCGTGCGTCGCCTGTTCGAGCAACGCCAGATCAAGTATTCGCGCCGCATTCCCTGGCCGAACGTACAACGCTTCCTGAGCGTCGAGCTGCAGGTGCCGGCGCACGAAGTGAACGACTCGCATCTCGAGGTCGTCAACCAGCGCGTTCGAGGCCAGCACTATCGCCGTCTCGACCCGTTTCTCGTGTCGTCCGAGCGTGTGACCGATGCGATCATCACCAGCTGCTTCTCCGGCCGTCGTGCGTTCTGCAATTCGCTCCTCGGGCCGAGCGTGAACTACGAGCCGCCGCTGATCACGTGGGCCGACGGCACCGACATCGATTTCGAGGTGTGGGACGAAATCAAGGACGTGACCGCCCGTTATACGTACGACCTGTTCTGGAACAAGGGCGACATCGTCGTGATCGACAACAGCCGCGTGATGCACGGCCGCCGCCGTCTCGCGGACACGGGGCGCCGCATCTTCGGTGCGCAAAGCTATCGCAAGGGAGCCATTGCATGATCAGCGCACTCATCGAACGTCATTTCGCTGAAGCGCCGAACCGCGTGGTCGTGCGCGAGATGGAAGGCCGCGAATACTCGCTGGACGAACTGCGCGCGGACGTCGCGCGCATCGCGGCGACGCTGCAGGATGTCTATGGCGATTGCAGCGGCCTCGTCTTCGGGATCGCCGCCCGCTCCAGCTACACGTGGGTGGCGACGATGCTCGCGATCTTCCGCGTGAAGGCCGTGCTGCTGCCGGTGCCGATCGAATTCTCCGACGAGCAGATCGGCAGCCTGCTGCACAAGGCAACCGCGATCTTCACGCAGGACGCGCACACGGCCGCGCGGATCGGCGCGATCCTGCCCGGCATCGCATGCATCGACGCCGCGAGCGAGCGCGGTGCGTGGCCGGCGGCGGGCGCAGCCACCGGCGAGCGGATCGAGCCGGGCATCTGCGGGATCATCCATACGTCCGGTACGACGTCGAAGCCGAAGGGCGTGAAGATCCGCGACGAGGCCGTCGGCCTGCTCGTGACGAATGTGCTCAAGCGTGTGCCGGCCGGCCCGCTCGACTACCTGTCGATCGTGCCGATGAGCCTGCTGATCGAACAGGTGCTCGGCGTGTTCCTGCCGGTGCTGTCAGGCGGCTCGCTGACGCTGATGCCCGCGAACTACGCCGAGTACGGCGCACGCAGCGGCAATGCGCGCGACTACCTGGACCTGATCGCCCGCGTCGATCCGAACTTCCTGTACCTGCCGCCGAAGCTGCTCGAGGAGGCCGACGCATTGCTGGAGTCGACCGGCACGACGCAACTGTTCGGCCGCCGCAATCCGCACATCATCACGGGCGGCGCGAAGATTCCGGCCACCGTGCTCGAATCGCTGGACAAGCGCGGCGTCCAGGTCTACGAGGCCTACGGACTCAGCGAGAACAGCTCGATCATCTCGCTGAACTACCCGGGGCAGCGCCGCATCGGCTCGGCCGGGACGCTGCTCGACGGGATCGTGCCGGTGATCGTCGACGGCGAGCTGCGCGTGCGCACCCCGACGCTCTGCGCGGGCTACTACAACTCGGACGATACGTCGTGCGAGCTCACCGACGGCTACCTGCACACCGGCGACATCGCCGAGATCGTCGACGGCTTCCTGTACATCACCGGTCGCAAGAAGCACGTGATCATCCTGTCGACGGCGCGCAACATCTCGCCGGAGTGGGTGGAGACGGTCTACAAGGAAAGTGCGCTGATCGACGACATCGTGGTGTTCGGCGAAGGGCGCGAAGAGCCGGCGGCGATCGTGCTGTCCACGCACGACGAAGCGGCGGTGCGCGACGAGATGGCGCGGCTCGAGCCGCGGCTCGCGGATTTCGCGCGCGTGCGGCGTGTCCGGGTCGTGACGGACATCGAGCGTTTCCGCAAGGATTACTACACGGTCACCGGGCGGCCGCGCCGTCAGCTGATCGAGCGCGATCATGCGGCGTCACTGTACTGACCGGGAGCCGACCGTGCACATCGTACGAAGCTTTCATCCGGGCCAGGACGCCTATCGCGAGATGCAGCTCGCGGTCTCGCAGCATTACTACCAGGCGCACGGTGCGCGTCCGGAGCCTCGCCCGGACCAGTTCTGGTGCCTGACCGACCGCGCGATGACGTTGCCCGGCTACGCGTGCCTGGGGCTCAGCTGGGGCGACAGCGCCCCGCTGTTCTCCGAGCACTACCTCGACGAATCGCTGACGAGCCTTTACGGGCTGTCGCGTGCGGAGCTGGTCGAGCTCGGGCAGTTCTCGTCGTTCGGCTCGAAGGGCGCCGGGCGCTACCTGATCGCGAACGTGTTCCGCACGCTGGCCCAGCATCACTACCGGTACGTGCTGATGACGGCGACGGAGCGGGTGCGTCACATCGTGCAGTCGCTGCAAATCACCTATGACGATCTCGGCCGCGCCTGCGTGAGCCGGGTACGCGACAGGCACGTCGACTGGGGTACGTACTACGACAACTCGCCGCGCGTCATCATGGTGAAGATCGGCGAAATGGCCCGGCGCAACGATTTGCCGAAGTGGAGTCCGTTCGACGATCCGCCGTCGGCCCGCATGCCGCCGAGGCAGGTTGAATTCACCGCAAACGGTCACTGATCCCGACGGGCCGCACGCATTCGCGTCGGCCTGTCCCGTCATTTCAGGAACGTCCCCATGTCCGACTCAAAAAGATACGAAAACTTCCTCGTGTTCCTGGCGCCGCTGATCAACAGCGTCGGCGGGATCGCGATCGACCTCTACGCGCCGAGCATCCCGGCCATCGGTCGAGAACTCAACGTCATGCCGAGCATGATGCAGAACACGATCACGATCACGCTCGTGTTCTATGCGATCGGCCAGCTCGCGTTCGGCGTGCTGGCCGACTGGTTGGGCCGGCGCCCGTCGGTGCTGTTCGGCCTCGCGCTGTTCATCGCCGGCAGCGCGCTCGCGGTGGCCGCGCCGTCGTTCGAGGTGCTGATGGCGGCACGCGCGATCCAGGGCTTCGCGATCGGGTCGTGCCAGGTCGTCGCGCGCGCCGTGCTGGTCGACCGGCTGAAGGGCGACCGCTTCCGCGTCGCGATCGTCTACCTCAGCCTGGCGTTCGGGCTCGGCCCCGTGATCGCGCCGTATATCGGCGGACACGTGCAGGAGTGGGCCGGCTGGCGCTGGAACTTCGTCGTCTACTGCGGCTACGGGCTCGTCGTGCTGTCGTTCGCTTTCGCGGGCCTGCGCGAGACGCTGCGACCGGAGTTGCGGCGCACGCCGCGGCAAACCATCGCGGGTTATCGCGAGATCCTGTCCGATTCCCACTTCCAGTCGGCGGTCGCGATGCTCGGGATGAGCTTCTCGGCATTCCTGATGTGGAACGTGATCGGGCCGTACATCGTGCAGTTCCGCCTCGGGCATTCGGCGTCGTATTTCGGTTCGACCGCGCTCGGCGTCGGGCTGTGCTACCTGTGCGGCACGACGCTGAACCGGAGCCTGATCCGGCGCTACAGCGGCGAGCAGCTGATGCGCGGCGGCATCGTGACCTTTGCGCTCGGGGTGGCCTGCGTGGCGTCGAGCGGCGGCGAGCTGATCCTGGTGACCGCGCTCGGCGGGATCATGCTGATTGCGTTTGCGCAGGGCTTCATCTTCTCCAACGCGATGGCGCGCTCGATGGCCCTGTTCCCGGGCCGCGCGGGCGCCGCCGCGAGCCTGCAGGGGTGCCTGATGCTTGCGCTCGGCTCCATCGTGTCGGGGGTCGTCAGCGCGCTGCCCATGGAGACGAATGCGGCGATTGCCGTCATGTTCGCGTGTTTGCTGGGCGTGACCATGATCGGTTTCCGGCAGCTGCATCGCCTGCATCCGCAGGTGGCGCGATGAAGACCGCCGTCGCACTCGTGCTGCGGCTCGTACTCGGCGCGTTCTGGATCTGGGCCGGCTTGACGAAGCTCTTCGGGCACTTCGATGCGGGGCCATTCCTGACGGCCGCCGTCTCGCGATCCACGGCGGCGCCCGAAGCCGTGCGGCTCGCGCTGGCCAGCGCGATCGGACACGTCGCGCTGCCGCACGTCGTCGCGGTCAACCTGGCCGTGCCCTGGCTCGAACTGGCGGCAGGGCTGTCGATCCTGCTCGGCATCGCAACCGCGTGGGGCGTTGCCGGCGCCGCCGCGATGTCGGTGCTGTTCCTCATGTGCGGGGCGGTCAGTACCAATCCGTTGCTGCTGTTCGGCGCCGTCCTGTTGGCGATGTCACACCCGTATGCGCGCGCATGGACCCTTCATGCGTCGCGATCGCCGGCCACGACGATCTGACCTCGTGGCGGGTGTCTTTTCACCGCATGTCCCGTTCGTTCGGGGCATGCGGTTTTTTTTCGTGTCAGGCATGCGAAATATTTAAACAGGGATTCAAAAAATTGACATCCGGGGCAGGCCGCTCCCCACACACTGATGTCATGACTGATTGATTGGGGAGATATCGGTGAGACGCTCAATGTTTTTTACCGCGGGCGCGTTGATCGTCCTGTTCGGCGCGTTGTTCCTGTGGCGCACGGAACGTGTGTCGGCCGCCGATCGGCCTGCGTCGCCGCCGGCGCCGTTGCCGGTCGAAACCATCGTCGTGAATCCGCAGGCGACGGCGCCGACGCTCGACGCGGTCGGTTCGCTCGAAGCGGTCCGGCAGGTGACCATCGCGCCGGAAGTCGCGGGCCGCATCGTCGGCATCCAGTTCGTCGCGGGTTCGCGCGTGAGTGCCGGGCAACCGCTCGTGCAGCTTTACGACGCGCCCGAGCAGGCGAAGCTCGCCGGGCTGCAGGCGAAGGCCGACTATACGCGCCGGCAGTTCGCACGCGCCGAGCAGCTCGTGCCGAACGGGGCCGAGCCGAAGGCGACATTCGACGCCCGCCGCTACGAGCTCGACGCCGCGCGCGCCGATATCCGCGAGACCCAGGCGGTCATTACGCAGAAGTCGATCCGCGCGCCGTTTTCCGGCGTGATCGGCTTGCGCCGCGTGAACCTCGGGCAGTACCTGAACCCGGGCGACGCGATCGCGACGCTCACGGATCTCGACGTGTTGCACGCGAACTTCACGGTGCCGCAGAAAGCGTTGAGCCGCGTGGCGCTCGGCCAGACCGTGCGCGTGACGACAGATGCGTATCCGGGCCGCACGTTCGAAGGGCGCGTGACCGCGATCGAGCCGCAGGTCGGCGACGAGACCCGCAACATCACCGTGCAGGCCACGGTGGCCAATACCGACCAGTTGCTGCGCCCGGGAATGTATATCGACGCGCATCTGGCGCTGCCGGGTCGCGACGCGGTGATCAGCGTGCCGGATACCGCGGTGCAGACCTCGCAGGCGGGCGACACCGTGGTGGTGGTCGAACAGCGCGACGCGCACGGCGTCGGCGTGGCACGCGTGCGCCAGGTGCGGGCCGGCGCGCGCGAGCGTGGCCGCATCGTCATCGACGACGGGCTGCGCGCCGGCGACGTGGTCGTGACGACCGGGCAGTTGCGCGTCGCGCCGGGCGCGAAGGTGCAGGCGCTGGCCGATGCGTCCACGCAACGGGAGACGGTGCGATGAGCCAGACCACGCAAGGCGCGCGCTTCACCGACATCTTCGTGCGGCGGCCGGTGCTGGCGCTCGTCTGCAGCCTGCTGATCCTGCTGGTGGGCCTGCGCTCGCTCGGCGCGCTGCCGGTGCGCCAGTATCCGATGCTGGAGAGCGCGACGATCAGCGTCGAGACGGCCTATCCCGGTGCGTCGCAGGCGTTGATGCAGGGTTTCGTGACGACGCCGATCGCACAGTCGATCGCGACGGCGGACGGCATCGAGTATCTGACCTCCACGTCGACGCAGGGCAAGAGCGTCGTGAAGGCGCGGCTGCGCCTGAATGCGAACGCCGACCGCGCGATGACGGAAATCATGGCGAAGGTGCAGGAGGTCAAGTACAAGATGCCCGAGGGCGCGTACGACTCGGTGATCACCAAGCTGACCGATGCGCCCACGGCCGTCATGTACCTGGGCTTTTCGAGCGATACGTTGTCGATCCCCGAGATCACCGATTACGTGGTGCGGGTGGCGCAGCCGCTGGTCACCACGGTGCCGGGCGTCGCGTCGGCTGAAATCGTCGGTGGGCAGAACCTCGCGATGCGGGTCTGGCTCGACGCGTCGCGGCTCGCCGCGCACGGGCTGTCGGCCGCCGATGTCGCGGCCGCGCTGAAGGCGAACAACGTGCAGGCCGCACCGGGCCAGTTGAAGGGCGCGCTGACCGTTGCCGACATTTCCGCGAACACCGACCTGACCGACGTCGGCGCGTTCGGCAACCTCGTCGTGAAATCGGAGGCGAGCGGCAGTTTCGTGCGGTTGCGCGACGTCGCGACGATCGAGCTGGGCGGCCAGCAATACAACGCGAGCGCGCTGATGAACGGGCACCGCGCCGTCAACATCGCGATCAACGCGACGCCGTCGGGCAACCCGCTCGATATCGTGCGCGGCGTGCAGGCACTGTTGCCGACGATGGAGCGCAGCAAGCCGGCCAGCATCAGGATCGGCGATGTGTTCGACGTCGCGCGCTTCGTCAACGCGTCGATCGACGAAGTGCGCGAGACGATCATCGAGGCGATCGCGATCGTCGTGGTCGTGATCTTCCTGTTCCTCGGCTCGTTTCGCGCGGTCGTGATCCCGGTCGTGACGATTCCGCTCGCCCTCGTCGGCTCCGCCGCGCTGATGCTGGCCGCGGGCTTCTCGCTGAACCTGCTCACGCTGCTCGCGATGGTGCTGGCGATCGGGCTGGTCGTCGACGACGCGATCGTCGTCGTCGAGAACATTCACCGGCACATCGAATCGGGGGAGCCGCCGGCGCGCGCGGCGTTGCTCGGCGCGCGCGAGATCGCGTCGCCGGTGATCGTGATGACCATCACGCTCGTTGCGGTGTATGCGCCGATCGGGCTGATGGGCGGGCTCACCGGCTCGTTGTTCCGCGAATTCGCTTTCACGCTTGCAGGGGCGGTGTGCGTGTCCGCGGTGATCGCGTTGACGCTTTCGCCGATGCTGAGCTCGCTGCTGCTCGACAGCCGGATGTCGGAGGGCCGCGTCGCGCGGGCGATCGAACACACGCTGTCGCGCGTCACGCACGGCTACCGGCGCCTGCTGCACGCGAGCCTCGCCGCGCGGCCGGCGGTGCTGGTGTTCGGCGCGGGCGTGCTGCTGGGCATCGGCGTGCTGTTCAGCGGCGTGAAGCGGGAACTGGCGCCGCAGGAGGACCAGGGCTCGATCATGCTGCAGGTGAAGGCGCCGCAGTATGCGAACCTCGACTACCTCGAACGCTACGCGCCGCAGATCGAGAAGGTGTTCCGCTCGCTGCCTGAAGCCGACACGAGCTTCGTGCTGAACGGTGTCGGCGGGGCCAATCTCGGCTTTGCCGGCGTGAACCTCGTCGACTGGTCGAAGCGCACACGCGGTGCGGCCGACCTGCAGGCGCTCGTGCAGGCGCGCACGAACGCGATCGCCGGCGACCAGGTGTTCACGTTCCTGCTGCCGTCGCTGCCTGCGTCGAGCGGCGGCCTGCCGATCCAGATGGTGCTGCGCGCGCCCGCGGACTTCAAGGACATTTTCGCGACGATGGACAAACTGAAGGCCGCCGCCTCGAAGAGCGGCCTGTTCGCGGTGGTCGACAGCGATCTGACATTCGACAGCCGCGCGGTCGGCGTGACGATCGACCGCAACCAGGCGAATGCGCTCGGCGTGACGATGAAGGACATCGCCGATACGCTCGCCGTGCTCGTGGGCGAGAACTACGTGAACCGCTTCGACCACAACGGCCGCTCGTACGACGTGATTCCGCAGGTCGCGCGCGCGGAGCGCCTGTCGTCGGAGATGCTCGATCGCTACTACGTGAAAACGCGCGGCGGCAAGATGGTGGCGCTTTCGACCGTCGTGCGCGTGTCGAACGGCAGCCAGGCGAACGCCCTCACGCAGTTCAATCAGTTGAATTCGGCGACGCTGTCGGCGGTGGCCGCGCCCGGCGTGACGATGGGGCAAGCGGTCGAGTTCCTGCAGAAGCAGCCGCTGCCGGCCGGCTACGACATCGACTGGCTCGGCGAATCGCGGCAATACGTGCAGGAGGGCAATCGGCTGACCGTCACGTTCGTGTTCGCGCTCGTCGTCATCTTCCTGGTGCTCGCCGCGCAGTTCGAGAGCCTGCGCGATCCGCTGGTGATCCTCGTGTCGGTGCCGCTGTCGGTGTGCGGCGCGCTGGTGCCGCTGTACCTCGGCTTCGCGACGCTGAACATCTATACCCAGATCGGGCTCGTGACGCTGATCGGCCTGATTTCGAAGCACGGGATCCTGATGGTGAGCTTCGCGAACGAACTGCAACGCACGCAGCACCTCGACCGGCGCGCGGCGATCGAGCACGCGGCCGCGGTACGGCTGCGGCCGATCCTGATGACGACGGCCGCGATGGTCGCCGGGCTCGTGCCGCTGATTTTCGCGCGCGGCGCGGGGGCGGCCAGCCGCTTCGCGATCGGGATCACGGTCTCCACCGGCATGCTGGTCGGGACGCTGTTCACGCTGTTCGTGCTGCCGACCGTGTACACGCTGATCGCGAAGCGCCATCGCGAGGCGGCGACCAGCGAGCGCGCTCGCGTGCTGGAGGCCGTATGAACGTGCAATCTGAAACGCGTGCCGCGGCGGCGCGCCACGGGAGCAACATGAGTCGAATTCGCATCGCGGCTGTGGCGGCGGCCGCGCTCTTCGCCACGGGCTGCACGATGGCGCCGCACTACACGCGGCCCGACGCACCCGTCGCGCAGGCGTACCCTGCCGGCGGCGTCTATGCGACGCAGCCGGGCGCCGCAGCGGGTGCACGCAGCGCGAACGGCCAGGCGGCGACCGTCATCGGCTGGCGCGATTTCTTCGCCGATCCGCGCCTGCAGCGGCTGATCGAGATCGCGCTGACGAACAATCGCGACCTGCGCGTGTCGGTGCTGAACGTCGAGGCGGCACGCGCGCAGTACCAGATCACGCGCGCGGGGCTGTTCCCGACGCTTGACGGCATGGGGACGGGAAACATCCAGCGCTATCCGCAGGGTGTTTCTCCGACGGAGCAGGCCACGATCACCCGGACCTACAACGTCGGGCTTTCCGCGTCGTGGGAACTCGACCTGTTCGGCCGCGTGCAGAGCTTGAAGGACCAGGCGCTTGCACAATACCTGTCGACTGCCTACGCACGGCAGGCGTCGGAAATCTCGCTGGTGTCGCAGGTGGCCGATCAATACCTGACGCTGCTGTCGACCGACGATCTGCTGAAGGTCACGGAGAACACGCTGAAGACGGCGCAGGACTCGTACAACCTGACGAAGCTGCAGTTCGACAACGGCACGGGCACCGAACTCGACCTGCGCCAGGCGCAGACGGTGGTCGAGACGGCGCTCGCGAACCAGCAGCAGCAGGCGCGTGCGCGTGCGCAGGCGCTGAACTATCTGGTGCTGCTGATCGGCGAGCCGCTGCCGGACGATCTGCCGGCGGGCCTGCCGCTCGATGCGCAGAACCTGCTCCCGGACGTGCCGGCAGGCCTGCCGTCGGATCTGCTGACGCGTCGCCCGGACGTGATGCAGGCCGAGCAGGCGCTGCTGGCCGCGAACGCGAACATCGGGGCGGCGCGCGCCGCGTTCTTCCCGAAGATCTCGCTGACGGCCGCGTTCGGCACGGCAAGCCCGACGCTGGGCGGCCTGTTCAAGGCCGGCACGGCGGCGTGGTCGTTCGCGCCGACCGTCGCGCTGCCGATCTTCGAGGGCGGCTCGAACATCGCGAACCTCGATCTCGCGCACGTGCAGAAGCGCATCGAGATCGCGAACTACGAGAAGACGATCCAGGCGGCGTTCCGCGATGTGGCTGACGGGTTGGCCGCACGCGGCACGTACGACCAGCAGATCGCGGCGCTGGAGCGCAACGCGCACGCGCAGCAGCGCCGCTTCGACCTGTCGGACCTGCGCTACAAGAGCGGTGCCGACAGCTATCTGTCGGTGTTGACCGCTCAAACCGACCTGTACAACGCGCAGCAGTCGCTGATCAATGCGCGTCTGGCGCGCTGGACCAACCTGGTCAACCTGTACCGTGCGCTGGGGGGCGGATGGATCCAGCGTAGCGGCGAGACGCCGCGTCCGGCAGATCAGCCGATCGCATCCCGATAGGTGGGGATGTCCTGGTGCGCGGCGCGGCCGGCCCGGCCAGTACCTTGTGACATGGAATCGGATCGTGCGTTGGGCAGCCAACCGGTCATGAAATCGACGAACGCGGGGCGGCGCAGTCATGCCGCTCGCGTTCGTTTCTTTTTTATGGCGAGAACGGCGATGACTGGATTGCTGCCTGCAGAAGCAACACGCGCTTGCATACACGATTGAATGACATATCGATGAAACGCGCACTTATGGATCGAAACATTTCAGCGTAATTATCTGATTCAAAAGCGATTTTGATAAAAATCAAAAACATGTCGCGCGAATGATCAGATGGTTTGAAACCCTCAATACAATGATTCTCCGCATAAAGGCCAACCGGCCTTGACGCAGCTTCGTCCGGTGAAAAAATTCGACCCGAGGTTTCGCGATGACGAATCACGACGTGCGCGAGTCGCGCGTGTCTTGCAATGGCTTGCAGCCCCTTGAAGGCAAACGGGGAATCGTCGTCGGCCTGGCGAACGAGCAGAGCATCGCGTGGGGATGTGCGCGCGCATTTCACGCAGCGGGTGCCGAGCTGGCCGTGACCTGGCAATCCGACCGCGCGCTGCCGTACGTCGAGCCGCTGCTGGAACAGCTGAAGCCGGCGATTGCGTTGCCTCTCGACGTGAGCCGGACCGACCAGATGCGCGAGGCGTTCGACGCGATCGGCGAGCAGTGGGGCGGCCTCGACTTTCTGCTGCATGCCGTTGCCTATGCACCGAAGGCCGATCTGCACGGGCGGGTCGTCGACAGTTCGCCGGAAGGGTTCGCACTCGCGATGGATACCTCCTGCCACTCGTTCATCAGGATGGCCAAGCTTGCCGAGCCGTTGATGGCCTCCGGCGGCAGCCTGATGGCGATGACCTACATCGGCGCCGACCGGGTCATCGACGAGTACGGCGTGATGGGGCCGGTCAAGGCGGCGCTGGAGGCCTCCGTTCGCTACCTGGCCGTCGAACTGGGGTCGGCAGGCATTCGGGTGAACGCCGTGTCGCCCGGTGCATTGCCCACGCGCGCGGCCTCCGGGCTGCCGAACTTCGATCACCTGCTCGACGACACCGCACGACGTGCGCCATTGCGCCGGGCGCTCGACATCGACGACGTCGGCGCGCTGTGCACCTTTCTCGCCAGCGATGCCGCCCGCGCGATGACCGGCGGCGTTCACTACATCGACGCCGGGATGCACGTGCTCGGCTGACGCGAGACGGCCGCTCCCGGCATGCGTCGCGATTCACCTTGCCCTTCTGGAGAACAGTGTTATGGATGCTGCCACGCAACTGGCGCGCAGTGACGAGATCGCCGCGGAAATTGTCCACGTCCTGCATAAGCGCACGCGGCACGCGCTGGAACAGTACGGGAAACGGTTGGGTGAAGCACTCGACGGCAGCGACAGCCCCAGCCACGACCCGGGCGCCGCCCCCGTTGGCACGCTGTTCTCGCCGCTGAGCGCATGGCATTACGCGGTCGACGCCGTCCAGCGCTCGCTGCTGTTCTGGGACACGCTGCGCGAGCGCGGCACGCAATACGTCGAGCGCGCGGCCCAGGGGCTCAAGCCGGTGCTGCATTTCGACTACGACGTCGTGCTCGACGGGCGGCAGTTCGAGCGGCCCGTCAATTACGCGCTCGTTCACATCCAGCCGCCGGACGGCGTGATCGTCGACGCCGCGAAACGGCCTTACCTGATCATCGATCCGCGCGCGGGGCACGGCCCCGGAATCGGCGGCTTCAAGGACGATTCGCAAGTCGGCGTTGCGTTGCGCGCGGGGCATCCGGTGTACTTCGTCGTGTTCTTCCAGGAGCCCGAGCCCGGCCAGACGCTGCTCGACGTGTGTGCGGCGGAACAGGCGTTCGTCCGGAAAGTGCGGGAACTGCATCCGGACAGCCTCAAGCCGGCCATCGTCGGCAATTGCCAGGGCGGCTGGGCCGCGATGATGCTCGCGAGTTCGTCGGCCGACGATACGGGCCCGATCGTCATCAACGGCGCCCCGATGTCGTACTGGAGCGGCGCGTGGAGCGAGGGGCCCGGCGACAATCCGATGCGCTATGCGGGCGGCCTGCTCGGCGGCACCTGGCTCGCATCGTTCTCGTCGGACCTCGGCAACGGCAAGTTCGACGGCGCGTATCTCGTGCAGAACTTCGAGAACCTGAACCCGGCGAATACGTTGTGGGACAAGTATTACCACGTGTACGACAACATCGACACCGAGCCGCCGCGCTTCCTCGAGTTCGAGCGCTGGTGGGGCGGCTACTACCTGATGAACCGCGAAGAGATCGAATGGATCACGCGCAACCTGTTCATCGGCAACAAGCTCTGGTCCGGCGAGGTGCGGGACGGGGCGGGCAAGGCGTTCGACCTGCGCGAGATCCGCTCGCCGATCATCCTGTTCGCGTCGATGGGCGACAACATCACGCCGCCGCAGCAGGCGTTCAACTGGGTCGCGGACATCTACGGCAGCACGGAGGAGATCAAGTCGCGCGGGCAGGTCATCATCGGGTTGATGGAGGAGGATGTCGGGCATCTCGGCATCTTCGTGTCGGGCAAGGTCGCGAAGAAGGAGCACGCACAGATCGTCAGCGTGCTGGATGCCGTCGAAACGCTGCCGCCGGGCCTCTATGCGATGTCGATCGAAGAGGTGAAAGGCGCCGACGGAAAGGTCGCGTACGACGTCACCTTCGCCGAGCACCGTCTCGAAGAGATCGCGCAACACTTCAACCGCTTCGGGCGCAAGGACGAACAGGCGTTCGCGGCCGTCGCCGAGCTGTCCGAATTCACGCAGCGCGCCTATGAACTGTTCATGCAGCCGTTCGTGCAGCAGGCATCGAGCGAGACCACGGCACAACTGTTGCGCGATTTTCATCCGCTGCGCTTTCAGCGCTGGGCGTTTTCGGACCTGAATCCGTGGCTGCGCTGGCTGAAGCCGGCCGCCGACACGGTCAAGGCGAACCGCCAGCCGTCCGACGATATCGAGCCGTGGCGCAGGCTCGAGCGTCGCGGCTCGGACGTCATCAGCGCGTCGCTCGACTATTTCCGCGCGATCCGCGATGCGGGCACCGAGGCGCTGTTCTTCACGTTGTACACGCAGCCGTTCATGCTGCGTTTCGCGGAGCAGTATCGCGACCGTCACGCTGCTACGCCGGTGGCGAAGGATCCCCGCGACCTGCCGTTCGTGAAGGAGGCGCTCGCGTCGATCGACCGCGGCGGCTACACCGAAGCGGTGGCGCGCGCAGCGTTCCTGCTCGAGCGCAGCGGCGAACCGTTTCCGCTGGCGCAGCTTGCGACCGAGCGCGAGCTCGCCGAAACCTACGCCGACTACCTTCCGGACCTGCCGCCCGACCAGTGGCGGCGCATCTACGGCGAGCAGGAGATCATCGCGACGTATGCGTCGCAACAGGCCGTCGCCACGCTGCCGGCCCTGCTTGCCCGGCCGGAGGATCGCGGGCGGCTGCTGACGTTGCTGGACAAGCTGCTGGGCGATCCGCGCGTGCAAAGCGCGGCGGTGAGCGAGCAACAGTGGGCGGCCCTGCAACGCATCCGCGCGGTGCTGGGCGCGCCGCCCGCGAAGCGGCCGGCCAAGGGGCCGGTCGCGGCCCTCGATCGTGTGCAGTGACGGACAGCAAGGAATCGCAATGGAAACCCGACACGAGAAGTATCACCGCCTGATCGAACACTGCCAGGCGCTGGCGCCGATGCCGACGGCCGTCGTGCATCCGTGCGATCGAAGCTCGCTCGAGGGGGCGCTCGAGGCGGCGCGCAAGCGGCTGATCGCACCGATTCTGGTCGGCCCGCGCGCACGGATCGAAGCGACCGCCGCGCAGTGCGGGCTGTCGATCGCCGATCACGAGATCGTCGATGCGCCGTACAGCGAGGCGTCGGCGGCCGCCGCGGTGCGGCTCGTTCGCGACGGGCGGGCGGCCGCGCTGATGAAGGGCAGCCTGCATACCGACGAGCTCATGGCCGAAGTGGTGCGTCACGATGCCGGGTTGCGCACGGGCCGGCGCATCAGCCATTGCTTCGTCATGGACGTGCCCGCGCACGCCGATCCGCTGATCGTGACCGACGCGGCGATCAATATCGCGCCGACGCTCGAGGAAAAGGTCGACATCCTGCAGAACGCGATCGATCTTGCGCATGCGCTGGCATTTCCGCAGGTGTTCGTGGCGATCCTGTCGGCGATGGAGACGGTCAACCCGAAAGTGCCGTCGACGCTCGAAGCCGCCGCGCTGTGCAAGATGGTGGACCGGCGGCAGATTACCGGCGCGCTCGTCGACGGCCCCCTTGCGCTCGACAACGCGATCGACCCCGAGGCCGCGCGCATCAAGCAGATCGATTCGCCGGTGGCCGGGCATGCGAACGTGCTGATGGTGCCGGACCTCGAAGCGGGCAACATGCTCGCCAAGAGCCTGTCGTTCCTCGCGGGCGCGGACGCGGCGGGGATCGTGCTCGGCGCGCGCGTGCCGATCATCCTGACGAGTCGCGCCGATTCGTTGATCACCCGGCTGGCTTCATGCGCGGTCGCGATGCTCGTCGCGAATGCACAGCGCGAAGCGGCCGCGCGCGCGGAGTGACGCCATGGCAGACGCGATTCTGGTGTTGAACGCCGGCTCGTCGAGCATCAAGTTTTCCGCATTCGACGTGCAGGGCGACACGCTCGGGCTGATCGTGCACGGCGAGGTCGACGGCCTGTATACGGCCACCGCCCGCTTCAGCGCCGTCGACCGTCACGCGGAACGTCACGAGCAGCAATGGAGCGGCGGCGATACGTTCGGACATCACGAAGGGCTCGCGCAGATCGCCGCGTTCCTGGAGGCGCATCGGGAAGGGCATCGTCTCGCGGCGGTGGGCCATCGCGTCGTGCACGGCGGGCAGCGCTTCAGCGGCCCGGTGCGCGTCACGCCCGCGATCGTGGCCGAGCTGGAAAAGCTCACCCCGCTCGCGCCGTTGCATCAACCGCACAACCTGACGCCGATTCGCATCCTCGAAACGGTGCGGCCCGGTATCGAGCAGGTGGCCTGCTTCGACACGGCGTTCCACTGCACGCAGCCCGCGGTGGCCCAGGCGTTCGCGCTGCCGGAGTCGATCACCAGCCGGGGCGTGCGCCGCTACGGCTTCCACGGGCTCTCGTACGAGTACATCGCGAGCGTGCTGCCCGACGTCGCGCCTCAGGCGGCGCGCGGGCGCACGGTCGTCGCCCACCTCGGCAACGGCGCGAGCATGTGTGCGCTCGTGGCGGGCAAGAGCGTCGCGAGCACGATGGGGTTCACGGCGGTCGACGGACTGCCGATGGGCACGCGTTGCGGCAACCTGGACCCGGGCGTCGTGCTGTTCCTGATGGAAGAACTCGGGATGGATGTGCGCGCCGTCGAGGATCTGCTGTATCGGCGCTCCGGCCTGCTCGGGGTGTCCGGCATATCGAGCGACATGCGCACCCTGCTCGCGAGCGACGATCCGCACGCGCGCTTCGCGATCGAGCTGTACGTCTACCGCATCGCGCGCGAACTCGGGTCGCTTGCCGCCGCCATGGAAGGCATCGACGCCATCGTCTTCACGGCGGGGATCGGCGAGCACGCGGCGGCGATTCGCGAAGGGGTGATGCGCCGTGCGGCCTGGCTCGGCGTCGAGATCGATGTCGACGCGAACCATGCCGGCGGGCCGCTCGTCACGACGGCGTCGAGTCGCGTACCGGCGTGGGTGATTCCGACCAACGAAGAACTGATGATCGCGCAGCATACGCGCGAGCTGATCCGGTGACGGGCGGACGAACGAACAGAGAAAGGAGCCGTCATGGCCGAACTGTTGCTGGTCAATGTCGAGGAACACGCACGCGACGACGAGGTCGGCGCGTTCCTCACCCAGTATGGATTCCCGCGGTTCGATGCGATCGAGCGCGTGCCGGCCGGGATTGGCAACCCGGTCGCGCTGCTCAGGTTTAGTACGCTGTCGTCGGTGGCGCTCTACACGCTGCGCGCACGGATCGACCACATATCGTGGCGGGGGCGGTCGATTCGTGCCCATATCCTGCCGGACCGGAAGGACTGAACGGCTTCGTGCGTCCGGGTGGCTCAAGGGGTGAATGCGGGTCGACTCGCCCGCCCATGCGCGTTTCCAGCACGATTTTTGAATCGCCGTGTGTCGTGTTCGTGCACAGATACGTTGGGATACAAAGCCTCCAGAGGCCTTGGGTATAAATCCGGTGAAGCGATTCACGCGGCGGCGCGGTGCCATGCGCCGCCGTTGCGAACGCCGATTCCCGAGCGGCCGCACGCGCCGCGGGGCCCCTTCTTAGCGATCGACACTGGAGAACGAGTCATGCCTGATACCGTGAACACCCGCCGCCGCCTGATCCTCGGTACGACGCTGGCGAGCCTGAGCCTCGCCGACCTCGGGTTCAGCGCCCTTGCGCATGCGCAGCCGGCGCCCGATGCGGCGCCTGCAAAGCGCGCGGCCGGCGTCGCGTCGCTGGGCACGATCCACCAGATCGACGCGGGCGTGCTCAACGTCGGGTATGCGGACCTCGGGCCGCAGAACGGCCCCGTCGTGTTCCTGCTGCACGGCTGGCCGTACGACATCTACAGCTACGCGGAAGTCGCGCCGCTGCTCGTCGCGGCCGGCTATCGCGTGATCGTGCCGTACCTGCGCGGCTACGGGTCGACGACGTTCCGCTCGGCCGACACGGTGCGCAACGGCCAGCAGGCCGTGACCGCTGTCGACATCATCGCGCTGATGGACGCGCTGAAGATCGACCGCGCGGTGTTCGGCGGCTACGACTGGGGCGCGCGCACGGCCGACATCATCGCGGCGCTGTGGCCGCAGCGCGTGAAGGCGCTGGTATCGGTGAGCGGCTACCTGATCGGCAGCCAGGAGGCGAACCGCAAGCCGCTGCCGCCGCAGGCCGAGTTCCAGTGGTGGTATCAGTTCTACTTCACGACCGAGCGCGGCGCGCTGGGCTACGCGGCGAACCGCGACGCGTTCAACAAGCTAATCTGGCAACTCGCGTCGCCGAAGTGGCAATTCTCCGACGAAACCTATGCACGCTCGGCCGCGTCGTTCCAGAACCCGGATCACGTCGCCGTCGTGATCCACAACTATCGCTGGCGCCTCGGGCTCGCGAAGGGCGAGGCGCAGTACGACGACCTCGAGCGGCGTCTTGCCGCCGGGCCCGCGATTACGGTGCCGACGATCACGATGGAAGGCGACGCGAACGGTGCGCCGCATCCGGAACCGGCCGCGTATGCGAAGAAGTTCACGGGCAAGTACCAGCACCGGACGATCACCGGCGGCATCGGCCACAACCTGCCGCAGGAGGCGCCGCAGGCGTTCGCGGAGGCGATCCTGCAGGTGGAGCATCTGTGATGCGGGCATGCGTGGGCGTGGTGCGGCGCACCGCGCGCCGCGCGTTCGTCGCGGGCGTGCTGCTGGCCGGCGCGGGGGTGGCGAGCGGCCCGGCCGCGTTGGCGGAGCAGCCGAAGCCGGCTGCCGCCGCGTCGCCGATCTACTGCGTGACGATTCCGCCCGGCTACCGGAAGTGGGAAATGGTCGCGCCGGCCGAAGAGGCCGCGCCGCTCGATGAATTGCGCGTGGTGCTCGGCAACCCCGTCGCGATCCGTGCGCTCGAACAGGCGACGTTGCCGTTCCCGGACGGCGCGATCCTCGTGAAGCTCGCGTACAAGCGCAAGCCGTCCGACGCGTTCCCGCCGGCGACGGTGCCGGGCCAGGCGACGACGGTCCAGGTGATGGTGAAGGACTCGCGCCGTTATGCATCGACGGGCGGCTGGGGGTTCGGGCGCTTCATCAACGGCGTGCCGGCCGATATCGGCCAGCATCAGACGTGCTTTGCGTGCCACGAGGCGCGTGTGAAGAACCACGACGACGTGTTCACGCGGCTGGCGCCGTGACGCGCGTGGCGTGATGTGTTCGACCGAAAGGCGTGCCGTGTGTGGCACGCCTTTTTCATGGCGGGTGGGCTTTGGGGCGCACATCGGCAGACGGGGCAGCGAACGATGCGGCAGCCCGGTTTGTATCGCACTGTATCTGCGGCCGCTCCTGAAAAACTGGCATGCGAAAAGCACCGGTTTCGGAAACATGGCAGATACGTGCGCGGGTTCTACTGTCGACATGCAGGAAACGTTCGATGCCAGACGATCTGGATCGGATGCCGAATGATCGACTGACCTACTTCCTTCAAGGAGAACCTTCATGAAAGCCGCTCGAATCCTCGCCGTCGCCGTCCTCGCCGCCATCCCCGCATTGTCGTTCGCCGATACCGGCCACGGCCTCACGCGTGCCGACGTGCGCGCCGAACTCGTCCGCCTGGAACAGGCCGGCTACAACCCGGCCCGCAGTGAACCGCATTACCCGGAGGACGTCGCCGCCGCGCTGCAGGTCGCGCGCTCCGACCAGAACGGCCCGTCGAAGTCGCAGGGTGACAACATGGCCGACGCATCGACGCCTGTCGGCCATCGCGGCGCGACGCAAGCGCCCGCCGCACCGAATGCCGCCGACAACTTGTACGCGCATTCGTGATGGGCTGCCGCGCTTGCCGCCGGCGGGCGCGGCCACCCCTGCAGTACTTCAGGTGAAAAACACAGCAAAGCAAGGAGCATGACGATGGCCGGTTTGATGAAACGCGTTCTGGTATCCGCCGCGGTGATCGGTGGACTGTTCGGTGCGGCGGCGGCGCAGGCTGCGCCGAAAGAAGACCTGAAGGGCACGAACGTCGTGCTCGTGCACGGCGCGTTTGCCGACGGGTCGAGCTGGAGCCGCGTGATTCTGCTGCTCGAGGCGCGCGGGCTGCACGTGGTGTCGGTGCAGAATCCGTTGAGCTCGCTCGCGGACGATGCGGCCGCGACGAAGCGCACGATCGACGCGCAGAAGGGGCCGGTCGTGCTGGTCGGCCATTCATGGGCCGGCGTCGTGATCAGCGAGGCGGGCAACGACGACAAGGTGAAGTCGCTCGTGTACGTCGCCGCGTTCGCGCCCGACAACGGCCAATCGATCGCCGACGTCACGCAGGGGCTGCCGGCGCCCGCCTGGGCCGGTGAACTGCGCAAGGACGCCGGCGGTTTCGCGACGCTGTCGGACAAGGCGATCGCGCAGGATTTCGCGCCGGACCTGCCGCCCGCGCAGCAGCGCATCGTCGCGGCGACCCAGGGGCCGTGGTATGGCGGTTGCATCTCGGAGAGGGTCACGCAGGCCGCGTGGCATGCGAAGCCGTCGACGTTCGTCGTCGCGACGCAGGACAAGATGATCGACCCGACGCTGCAGGAATCGATGGCGAAGCGGATCGGCGCGACCGTCGCGCGCGTGAACGGCAGCCATGTGTCGATGCTGAGCCAGCCGAAGGCGGTGGCCGATGCGATCATCGCGGCCGCGGAGCGTGTGAAGCAGGATGCGCAGTGAGGGAACGCGGCGCCGCGAATCGTGCATCCGCGCGACGTCGATGGTTAGCTGCTCAATTGAATCGTGGTTACCTCGGAACGTTGATAATTCCGTCCGAAGCACCGGGTGTGACGGAAATATGACCGGGGTAGAAGTTGGCGACGCACGAGAAACTGACACTCGTGTTGTTGAGCGTCGTCATTGAAAAATCGGTCGCTTGCCAATGAAGCGAGGTGCTTGTCCACGGCGCACCAGCCGATGCCGTGCATGTTGCGTTACCCGTGACAGATGTACAGGAATGCTCAGGAATGTCTGCGCATGCACCAGTGATGCGGGTAGCAGCAGTGGAATCGGAAGAAGTGTCGAGATTCATTCCACTTGGAGCTTTGTTCACTCAACGTTGACCGCTAAAGTTACTTCAAGGTTGTGGTGGACGCCGGTCCGCCAGGCATCAGGGATGCTCTGAGGCTCGGTTCGGCCAGGAGCGGCCCGTCGACTGCCCCACCAATTTCGTTGACAATCTGGACTTTTCCTCGTGTAACAACTTCCGACTCGCCCACAACGATCCGTCAATGTCGATCGTCGGGTCAAAACCTCTGTCAGTCGGGTGCTGTCGATGTCAACCGGGACGAAGGCACTACGGGCTCATCGTGTCCCGTTCCGTTGCCTTGCATCCGTGTCGTTTCATGGCTGCGTCGAACGTTCCGCGGGTGCGGGGGCAGCCTGGACCGCGCCGTGAATGCGCGTCGCCGTAGGCCGGACACGGCGATGGGTCACCAGCGTGATGAGCAGCGCAGCGACCTCGCACACTCCACCGATCGCGCCAATGTCAGTCACGGAGCGGTACGCGACGATGAACGATCCAAGCGCCGCGCCGAGCGCGAAGCCGAGATACGTGAACGATGAATTGAGCGACAGCGAGACCGGCGCGACGTCAAGGCCGGCGATGTCGATCAGCTTGGTTTGCTGAGCCGGGTTGAACGCCCAGCCTGCTGCACCCCATGCGGCGATCGCGATCAGGATCGCGACGCGCGCATGCGCGGGTTCCAGGTGCAGCGCGCTGGCGGTCAGGCTCTCATACGACAGCGTCATTACGATCAGACAGGCGATCAATACCTTCCCGCTGCCGAGACGATCAATCGCACGACCGCCGATGGATACGCCGATGCCGGCAAACACGCCATACAGCAGCAGCACGACGCCCACTTGCGCGCCGCTGAAGCCAGGGCGGCCTGTCAAGAACGGCGCGAGATAGGGATAGATAGTCCAGATGCCGGCGGCCCATAGGGTCGTAATGAGCAGCGTGACCAGTACGGCGGGCTGGCGCCCGACGGCCACCCGTTGGGCGATCGACGGTACCGACAGGTTCGCGCCGACCCCGCGCGGCAAGCCGACCATCACCCCGAGCGTCACGAGCGCGGACAACACGCCGATGCTGGCGAAGGTCGCACGCCAGCCGAAATGGCCGCCGATCCACGCGCCGAGCGGCACGCCAAGCGCGACGGCGATTGTAACCCCGCCATGGACGGTCGCGAGCGCACGCCCCCTGCGCTCCGGCGCGACCAGCGAGCCGGCGAGCGCATTCGCGCTCGGCATGTACAGGCCGGCCGATACGGCGAGCAGGACGCGCGCGGCCAGCAGCGGCAGATAGCCGGGCGATGCGCAAGCCGCGAAATTGGCGGCTGCGAAGCACAGCAGCGCGACAATCAGGAAGCGCCGCCGGCTCACGCCCGCACCGGCCGTCGTCAGGATCGGCGAGCTGATCGCATACGAAAGCGAAAAGACGGTGACGAGCTGCCCCGCCTCCGCGACGCTGATGGACAGATCTGTCGCGATGATCGGCAGCAGCCCCGCGAGCATAAATCCTTCGGTACCAATCGCAAAGGCACCCAACGCCAGGAAATACAACGAAGCATTCTGTTTCAGTTCGGCGGCTAAGGCCATGAAAGTGGCTCCCTGCTGATGAGTCTGGACAAGCGGACGTATACACGCGGGCCTGGCACGCTGCTTCAGCCCGCGGTCAACGGATCAGATACGTGGTCAATGGCCATGCGCATACGGCCCATTCAGATCAAGAGCCAGCTGCAGCGCCACGTCAATGCCCAGGCCGTCTCGTCCGTATGAACCATAAAAGCTGACGTAACGTGAGGTGCAAGCGAAATCGGAAAAAGTGCTCGGGCACCGCGTGACAAAGGCTGAAGGAATTTTCTGTCTAGTGCGAATAGTTCAGAGTAATCGGTAAAATAAGACTCCAGTAAGGATTGGTCATGGTTGCTGCGATTTTTCTGTCGACACGGACCTTCCCAATAACTTTGTAGCATTGGGGTCAATATCCCACGCTTTCAGGAACTCGGCCTTTGTATGCCACTTCACAGTTCCATTCGGTAGACCGAAAGTAAGCAACTTGTCGTCTGGTTCGTCATAGATATCAGGTGCCGTAGCGAAACGCTTCCGTCGCCAGGCTAAAGCAACGAGTATTTTCTTTCCCGCAGGAGATACCTTGAATACTCGAATCCACACGGGATGTTGACCGAGCTCTGACATATCTGTTGTCTCGTCATCTTCCGCCGTGGACGAGCGAGCCCAGCCGATAGCGATGATCCTAATCGTTCGTCCAGTCTCATCCAGCTGTTCCTGGCGTTCAACCTTCCTACCCAGCAGCCGAAAGCGTGAAACGGGTATATGGGATCCCGCCCTGAAAAATTCCGCGATTACCCAGTCCCTTCCCGAAGACACAATTGGTACATCCCGTCGACGATCATAAAGATATATCTTGGTTAGATCGTGTAGGATTGATCTCGGAACCTTCGCGTCCGGGAAAGTATAGCGTGCTTGTTTGAAGTCGCCCGTTTCGGACTTGATTGAATTCCGGTCGTTCATGTCCAGCCCCAATAGCTTTGGTGGCAAGGTAACGGAGAGTACCATGTTGCCATTGATTTTCGCGAAATATGGGGTGCTGAACGGATCATCGGATACACTACCATGTCCCATGTACGGCGAAGCAACCGCGCACCGTAAAATCATGAAAGAGACAGACGTGACAGATATAATTGTTTTATTAAACAGAAAATTTACCATAACGAAAAGATCAATTTTTAATTATAAATATTTCGTTAAGAACACAGGTATAAACGTAAGCGGAACAATAGACTTCTCGACGCCGCTATATTTCCGTGACCAGTTCGCCAATTTTTGCGATAGCCTCATCGCGCTGTGTCGAGGTCGCGTTCGTCGCTCCCGTGAGGTACGCACCTACGAAGACTGGCGCGCGGCCCGCAGGCCATACAACAGCAATGTCGTTGACGGTCCCGTGATCGCCTGTGCCCGTCTTGTCACCGATGCGCCAGTCTTTTGGCAATCGAGCGCGCAAACGTGCGTCTCCGGTCTTGTTGGAGACAAGCCAGGCGATGAGCTGGTCGCGAGAACTCGACGAAAGGGTGCTCGCGAGCAAAAGCGCGTGCATGTCCGAGAGGATCGCGGCCGGCGTCGTCGAATCACGCGGATCCCCCTCTGCTGCTTCGTTAAGTGCTGGCTCGTTGCGATCAAGTCGGGTGAATTTGTCACCAATGCTGCGTGCGAAGGCAGTAAGTCCTGTTGGGCCGCCAACGCTTGTAAGCAATAGATTTCCCGCCGTATTGTCGCTGTGTGTGAGCGCTGCTTCGCAGAGTTCCGCGATCGTCATCCCGTCACTGTCCGCGCGCGGGCCGCTGATGGGTGAAGAAGGCACCACTTCGCGCTTCGAAAATACGATCTTACGCGTGAGATCTTCTTGGCCGTGGTCCGTACGCATCAACACCAGTGACGCCAACAGGATCTTGAACGTGCTGCACATCGGAAAGCGCTCATACATGCGCCAACCCACTTGCTTCCCGCTAGCGGTATCGAGTATTGCCACGCCGAGTCGCCCGCCGACCTGCGCCTCGATTTGCGCTAGTCGCATCTCAAACGGGCTCGCGAGCACCGTGCCCTGCTGCGCGTGCGCTGCCGAGCAAACTGCTTGAGCCGCAACACCGGCTATCGCACTGGCCAATGCCGTAACGGTGAATTGCCTTCGTGTAATCAATTAACCACCTCCCCGGAAGAATCGCCAATATCGCACCTCTTCGTCCGAGCGAAAAACAATGAAATATTGCACGACGTCCAAGGAAAATTTATACCTCCGACATGCAAACGAGTCGCCCTTGAATGACCTTCGCGCTTTTAAGTCGGCAGTGCGGCTGTCTGAGTTTCGCTTGTACGACATCGAAAATGAAGGTCACTCAGGCCTCTATCAGCCGGCAGATCTAGAGCCCCGAGTCGCCTACAAAAGCCTGTCATAAGAGACCAGATCGATCACTGCACCACAAGGTTGCGCCTCAGTAGATTTTGGGAATGTTTCTAGGCGAACGGCCGCTCCCGAGAAACCCGATGGTCCGTTTCGGGTCGGGTGCTGCCCTTCACATCGGGTCGAATCCGCACTCCATTTCGGACATTCGGACGTTCATGCAGCAGCGGTCCTACCTTCTACAGCATGATCGACTGAGGCACTTCACGGCAGACACAGCAGCTTTTACGAAATGGCTTCTTGCGTCGGGAGTGCCGCAGCGACCGCGTCGCCCATCTCGCTGGTGCCGACCTTGCGCGTGCCGGCTTCCCAGATGTCAGCCGTGCGCAGCCCTTGCATGAGCACCCGCTTGACCGCCGTCTCAATGCGCAGGGCTTCATTGGGGAGGTTCAGAGAATGGCGCAGCATCATTGCCGCAGACAGGATGGTCGCAAGCGGATTCGCGATGTCCTTGCCGGCGATGTCCGGCGCAGATCCGTGTGACGGCTCATACAAGCCCTTGCCATTCGCATCGAGGGACGCAGAAGGCAACATGCCAATCGAGCCGGTCAGCATCGCCGCTTCGTCCGACAGGATATCGCCGAACAGGTTGCCGGTGACAATCACGTCAAACGCCTTCGGTGCGCGCACCAGTTGCATTGCGGCGTTGTCGATATACATGTGTGAGAGCTCGACGTCGGGATATTCGCTGGCCACCCTTGTTATCGTGTCACGCCAGAATTGCGAGGTTTCGAGCACATTGGCCTTGTCGACGTTACACAAGCGCTTGCTGCGCTTTTGCGCGGCACGAAAGGCGACATGGGCCACGCGAACGATTTCCGGCGTGCTGTAACGCATGGTGTCAAATCCTTCTTCATGACCCTGGAATGGCCCGTCGGGTGCGATACGCGTGCCGCGCGGCTCGCCAAAATACACGTCGCCGGTCAGGTCGCGGATGATCAGGATGTCGAGACCGCCAACGACTTCTGGCTTAAGCGTCGATGCTGCTGACAGTTCCGGATACAGCATCGCAGGACGCAGGTTGGCGAACAAGGCCAGATGCTTGCGCAGGCCGAGGATCGCTTGTTCCGGTCGCAGTGGTCGTTCGAGCGTGTCGTATTGCCAGTCGCCAACGGCGCCAAGAAGAATAGCGTCGGCTGATTTTGCCAACGCGAGCGTACGCTCGGGCAACGGGTGGCCGTGGATGGCATAGCCGGCACCGCCAACTGGTGCTTCTTCCAGTTCGAAGGAACAATCAAGCGCGTTGAGTACCTTGACGGCCTGCGCCGTGATTTCAGGACCAATGCCGTCACCGGGCAAAACCGCAATTCTTGGATTCATGCGAATGGAGTCTCCGTTGATTGAAGGACTCCAGCCTAACCGACGTACTCTCATGAAAAAAGATTAAGCATTTATCCCGGTACAGATCATGCCATGCTGCCTGAACCGCACTCGACCCGGCAGACGTGAGATGAAGGGGATCGCCGAGCGTCTCGTGCTTGATGCGCCGACCTCACGCGAACACGCAGAGCGGGCTGGTGAAGCCCTCGACGCAGACGAGCACCGAGTACAGTTGCAACAGTCACTGGAACGAGGCGTTTTCAACGCGACGGAAAGGCAAAACCGTCGCCGATGCCATGCGTCGGCCGGATTCGGCAGCGTGCTGCTTCGTCGGCGCATTGAGTACGCAGTCTTTGCCATGAGATGCGGACTTCCGCAAACGGCTTCGGCAATCAACTACTTTCTCGCCGAGATTGCGTGCATTTGACCGACTGACCTGTCGTGATCCACAGTGAATCCGACCCGTTGCAACGCTGCGACCTGGCTTGCGGGTGACAGGCGCAGCTTTTTGTAGCTGCTCTTGTAGAGCCTCCATGCCTCACCCTCACGCACATGGATCAGATCGGTGACCACGACGTTTTCAGGTTCGTATTCAAGCACGCAAGTCATGAGGCGCTTGTCGTCGGCGCGAACCGGGATGAAACGCTCCAGTCCCACCCGTTCCCGGGAAAGATCACGGAAAGTCAGCACCAGGCGCCCGTCCGGCTCCAGGGCATCGTAGGCGTCCCGATAGAGTCTCGATACATCGTCCTGCCGTTCCAGATGTGTCAGCGTGTCTCCCATGCAAACGATGACACTGACCGAGCCGCATTCGACCATGGCTGGAAAGGCGCGCAGATCGGCAAACACGGGCGTGACCCGATCGTCGTCCAGCGCCTTTTCCAATTCCGCGAGAAGATCCCGGCTGCTGTCGATCGCAATGACAGCGCCGTAACCGAGATTGACGAGCGCCATGGACTGATATCCCGGTCCACACCCAAGATCGACGGCGACGGCCTTCGGTCCGAAGTTCAAGCCCAGCTCGGCAAGAAGTGCTTTCTGCTCGGCGGCCTTATCGCTGATCGTCGCGCCACTCATCCACGAATAGTGGGCGGCCAGGAGATCATCATAGTGGCGAGTCGCCTGGCTCGCGGGGCGGGCGCCCATATAGTCACAGATTGACTTTGTCATCCTGACGATCCTGGCGATCTCGACCAGACGACGCGGTGCGGCCCCGCGCGAACTGAAGCGCCGCATCGGCGACGCGCCAGCCGAGGTGGCGCGCGGTGGCCAGATCCGCTTCGGGAGGCGCGGCCTCGGGCCCTTGATCCGTATTCGATTGCGCACCCGCACCCAACCAGAAACCCAGTCGATTGAGATCCTCCGCCGAGCCCGTGGTCGAGTTATTGGCAGGAGGCAGGCCAAGATTGACCCAGTGCATGCCGTGCTGGGCGGCGAACAAGGCAAGCTGCACAAGCGTGGACAGTTTGTCTCCGGCGTGCGCGCCGGAATTCGTGAATCCGGCCGCAATCTTGTCCTTCCACAGGAAGCCCCTGAACATCACCGCACTGGAGGTCGCCTCCTGAAAGGCTTTGAATTCCGCCGACACGCCCGCCATATAAGTCGGCGCGCCGAAAATGATTGCGTCGGCAAGTGCGAGTTCGTCCCAGCGCGCCGGCGCGTCCTCGCAAGCGACAAGAAATCCCGTTGCGCCGGCAGCACGGCCGACCCCTTCTTTTACGGCCATCGCCTGCCGTGCGGTATGGCCATAACGGCTATGAAAGACAATCGCTACGCTTGCATTCGTCACTGACTTCTCCCGGAAGATCGACATCCCTATCCCGCTTCATCTGGCCAGCCGCAGCGCTACAGTTCGACCAGCACCACGCCTTTGAGCCTGCCCGCACAAGCCTCCTGCAATGCCGCCGGGGCATTGTCGAGGCCACGGAAGGTCGTGCACGGCAGACAAATCGCATCTGCGTGCCGCCATTCGTCCAGGCGGTCCATCCATTCGTCAATCACACCGGGATCGTCTTCGCATGCGCTATAGCCGCGCAGCGTGATGCCCTTGATCGGAAGCCGAAACGTATCGATTTCGGCCGGCGCGATGGAGCTGGCGTGCTCGGCACTCAGTTCCGCGACAAGGGCGCCCAGGATGACGAAACGCGCACCTTCTCGCGCCAGCGCCACGGCGGCGCTCAATTGTTCGCCGCCAACCATATCGACGAAAACATCGATGCCATCAGGCGCAGCGTCGGCCAGTTGCGCGACGAATGGACTACCGTCGCGCACGATCACTGCGTCATAGCCGAGCTCCCGCCTCATCCACGCCGCCTTGTCCGGGCTGCGCGTGCTGCCGATGACTCGCCCGGCACCGAGCCTGCGCGCGATCTGTCCGGCCATCGATCCGATGGCGCCTGCTCCGCTCGATACGAGCACCGTGTCGCCTCGCTTGATCTGTATTCCACGCGTCAGCGCGGCATAGGCGGTCGAGCCATGACCGAGGTAAGCCGCGGCATCGAGGCCTTCGCCGGGCAACGCCTCGCAGCGACGCGCGTCGACGACCGCATAGTCGCGCCATCCCAGCGGATGCAGGACAATCTCGCCTGCCTGCAGTCCGGATTCCGGCCCTGCGGCAATCACTTCGCCAATCGCGGCGTCCGCCAGGGCGTCGCCGGGCTTGAGGGGCGGAAACGGAATGCCCTTGATTTCTTTCGCGTCGCGGCTGGCCATCAGGCGCGTCGACACCGAGACGCGGAACCAACGGTTGCGTAGCAGCACCTGATGGGGCGCCAAACGCGGCAACGAAGTCTCGACAATCGAGAAATGGGCCGACTGGAGCGTGCCCTCCGGGTGGGTGGCGAGTTGAACCTGACGTGAAACGCGGGGATGCAAATCCATGGGGGGCTCCTTCGATCTGGCGCAGGCGGCATCGCCGAGCGACACGTTTTGCCTGCGAAGGTATAGTGAAATTTTTGCGTGAATCCACAGCCATGGCTACTCGCTTTTCCGCTCCCCCTCCGTCGGGCCGCCGAGTCCCCAGGCAGCAGCGTTCGCGCGCCACGGTCGATGCACTCGTCGAGGCTGCTGCTCACGTTCTCGCCGCTCGCGGCTGGGCGAAGTTCACGACCAACGAAGTGGCCCGCGTCGCCGGCGCAAGCATTGGATCGTTGTATCAGTACTTTCCCGACAAGCTGGCGCTGGCCGAGGCGATCCGTGCGCGTCACCTCGGTGCAGTACTCGCCGCGTTGCCGGATCCCGGCGCGTGCGACGACGCCATTCCGCCTGTGACGCGGGCCGCTCGATTGATCGACGGCATCATCGCGATCCATTCGGCGGATCAGAGGGTGCATCGGGTGCTGCTCGAAGAAGTCCCACTCGCGGCGCGCTCAAGCAATGACGCATTCGAGGTGGAATACCTGCGCCGTTACCAGGCGTTGATCCGGCCAGGCGCGCCGCACGCCGCCGACCCGCGGGATACGATTGCCGCCCAGGTGCTCGCTGCGGCCGTAGAAGGCACGGTCCACGCCGCCGCGTCGCGCGGCACGCTCGCGGTACCCGAGGTGCGGCGGGAACTCAACGGCCTGGTATGCGGCTATCTGCGTGAACGCGGCGCCCGAGCCATCGAGCAATGAGGAACAATTGCCTCCAGCATTTGCGGGCATTCCTGAACTCGCCGCACGTGAAGAGGGTACCTGCTGCGTTGGAACTGCCTGCGGACGCTCCATGAGCGTTTGCTCAGCGAACTGGGCAACGAGGTAAGTCGGGTATCCGCCGAAGGCGATCTGCGGATCGCAACGTCGAGAGACTGCCGTGTGTAAACGGCACAGCCCTACGCCTCGATATCCGTTGCCGCGAGCCCCTGAACTTCTCTCGGGCGAAGGATTTTTTCAACGAGGCGAGCCGACATCTGGCGGGTCAATAGTCTCTGCAAGTTCGCAAGCAGTCGATTTCGCGCTCCCACAACCCGATAGCTCAGATTGCGATCGAGCGCCCGCAACGCATCCCGCACCACGTTCGCGACCGGCATCGGCACGCCGACTGCAGCCTCCTTTGCGCCAACAACGTCGAAAAAGGCCGTTTGCGTCGCGCCAGGACATAGCGCGACGACCCGGATGCCCCGATGCCGGTTCTCAGCCCAGACGGCTTCCGAAAATGACAGGAGAAAAGCTTTCGTCGCGCCGTAGACCGCCATATACGGATCGGGCTGGAATGCCGCGGTTGACGCGACGTTGATGACTGCGCCATCGGATCGCGCTTGCATCCCCGGCAGCAGAAGATGGGTCAGCTCGACCGCGGCGATGCAGTTCACCAGAACTTCATCGCGCTGGCGCGTCAGCGGAATCGTTTCAAAGCGCCCGTAAGCTGCGAAGCCCGCATTGTTGATCAGCACATCGACGAACATGCCTGTCGCCTTCAGATGACGATCGATCGTGTTGACGGCGTCGGCCGCGCTCAGGTCGACCGTCAGAAAATTGGCGTCGCACGCATGGTCGCGTCGCAGTTCCGCGGCCAGATCGCGCAGCGTGTCGTGAGAGCGTGCGACCAGCAGGAGTCTCGCCCCGCGTTCGGCCAACGCATAGGCAAACGCGCGCCCGATACCCGACGATGCACCCGTGACGAGTGCTGTTTTACCGCGAAAATCGAAAGATTTGCTCATGGCCTGCTGATGGAGTGGAACGGGAGTTGCACTCTAAACCGTTGACTATAGGCAACGGTCAAGCGTAAATGACGCTCCACGACATTGATTGGAGGCAGCATGCGCATCGGCGAGCTATGCAAGCGGGCGGGTGTATCGCGCGACACCGTCCGTTATTACGAGCGTATGGGCCTGCTGGACAAAACACCACAACCTAACGCGACGAACACTTACAAGCACTATTCGGAACTTTCGTTACAGCGGATACGGCTGATCGTCCACGCGAAGGCGTTGGGCTTCACGCTGGCGGAAATTGGCGACGTTGTCCATGTCTGGGAAAGTCCGACGTTCGGCGTTGAGCAAAAGGTCATGTGCCTGCAAGCAAAGCTCGCGGAACTCGACGCAAAGAGTCTTGCGTTGGTCACGCTGCGAACAGGGTTGCTGAATGCGTTGGCCAAAGTTGGCGGAGAGTGTGTCGAAGATGAAATTGCGTGATGACGCGCGGCCGAGCCAGTGTCATGCTGCCTCGAACAGGGCCGTCAATGGCCGCTTGGATCGCGCGCGAGAGTCCGCGCGATGAGAGCCGGTCGCCAGCGCTCCCACATTAACGCCTTCTGACCGTCTGTATCGTCGATCCGCCACCGCTGTTTCATTGCAACACGCGTCGCTGCCATGCAGCCTCAAGTGTGTTGCATCGACGGGTTGAATCCGCAGCAGATCACCGACACGCAAATACCGGGTTCATGCGCCTGCGCCGCGCAGAGGCTCGTTTTCAAAGACAAGACGACAACCAGGCCGATGGCGTGCTTCTCGCACCCCGGCGCCATGTCGCGATCGCTCTGATTCCCCACCCACTATCTCTCGCACCATGCGATGGCCTCCGGTCGTCGCAAAGCGCCCCACCTGGATCCGCCCGTTCACGTTCCCCGGCTATTGCATTCCTCGCGCCGCTGATTAGGAAATGAATTTTTATTGGTTCTGCTTGCCCGGCCGCACTCGCATAGTGGCGCTGACGGCTATAGACAGCACGCAAGCTGCAACGGCCGCATTCCCGGTGTTTTTTGATCATACGAATCAACGAAAACAAGGAAGTGTCATGACGGTTGCATTGGAACAACGAACCGCCGCGCAGCAGGCGCTCGAAGACGCGCGTGCGGCGGCAGCAGCGGCCGGCACGCCCTATGCGGGCGGCGTCGCACCGGAAGCCGCATGGGCGCTGTTCTCCGCGGGCGACGCAGTGCTGGTGGACGTGCGCACCGCCGAGGAACGGAAATTCGTCGGCCATGTGCCGGAGTCGCTGCATGTGCCGTGGGCAACGGGCACGAGCCTGACGCGCAACCCGCGCTTCGTGCGCGAACTGGAGGCGAAGACCGGCAAGGCGGCCGTCGTGTTGCTGCTATGCCGCAGCGGCAATCGCTCGGCGCAGGCGGCCGAGGCCGCGACGAAGGGGGGCTTTACGCAGGTGTTCAACGTGCTCGAAGGGTTCGAGGGCGACCTCGACGAACGGCAGCATCGCGGCGGCAGCAATGGCTGGCGTTTTCGCGGCCTGCCGTGGGCGCAGGACTGATTCACGGCCGTTACAGGGAGAAAGCAGCATGGCCGCATTCGACATCGACGACATCGTTCAATCGCTGCAGACCGTGCGCCGCGCGTGGCGCGAGAAGCAGCGCCGCTCGCTCGAACCGGGCGGGCGCGACCTGCCGGCGCGCGAGGCACTCGCGCAGATCATCGGCGGGCTGAAGGGCGTGCTGTTCCCGATGCGGCTCGGGCCGCCCGACCTGCGCCAGGAGAGCGAGAATTTTCACGTGGCCCATGCGCTCGATGCGGCGTTGAATGCGCTGCTCGCACAGGTGAAGCTGGAATTGCGCTACGCGGCGCGCCAGCGCAATGCCGACGTGCTGGTCGATAACGTCGATGACGTCGCGTCGACAGCCGTGCAGGCATTTGCCGCGCGCCTGCCCGAGATTCGCCGGCTGCTCGACAGCGACGTGCTGGCCGCATTCCACGGCGATCCGGCGGCCGGCAGCGTCGACGAAGTGCTGCTGTGCTACCCGGGCATCCTCGCGATGATCCACCACCGGCTCGCACACGAGCTGTACGGGCTCGGCCTGCCGCTGCTCGCGCGGATCATCGCCGAGCAGGCGCATGCGGAGACGGGCATCGACATTCATCCGGGCGCGCGCATCGGCGCGGGCTTCTTCATCGACCACGGCACGGGTGTCGTGATCGGCGAGACGGCGATCATCGGCGAGCGCGTGCGCGTGTACCAGGCCGTCACGCTCGGCGCGAAGCGCTTTCCGCGCGACGCGGCCGGCCACCTGGAGAAGGGGCTGGCGCGCCATCCGATCGTCGAGGACGACGTGGTGATCTATGCGGGCGCAACGATCCTCGGCCGCGTGACGATCGGGCGCGGCGCGGTGATCGGCGGCAACGTGTGGCTCACACAGGACGTGCCGGCCGGCGCGAACATCACGCAGGCCGTGCTGCGCAGCGAAGCGAACGCCGCGCCGCGCGCGGCGGCGCGGGTCGCATAGGAGGCCCGATGAGCGACCTCATCCATCACTTCGGCGCCAACGTGCGCAAGCTGCGCGAAGCGCGCACGTGGTCGCAGGAGCAGCTTGCCGAGCATGCGGGGCTGAACCGCTCGTATGTCGGCGAGATCGAGCGCGGCGAGGCGATCGCGTCGATCGTCACCGCCGACAAGATCGCGCGTGCGTTCGACGTGTCGATTTCCACGCTGCTGCCGGGCGTGTACGTCGCCTGAGGCCCCCGTTTCGTTTCCCTTTCGGTTGCACGCGACATGACGGCTATAGCATGTTGAGCCGGCAGGTGCGTGCTTCCGATAATCGTCGAGCGTCGTAAGCAATCCCGTTTTTCATCTAAAGAACCCGGAGCCCCACATGTCGACCGTTGCAAGCGGCACGGCCGCGCTGAGCGATCACGCCGCCCGCCAACTAGCGAACGCTACCAAGACCGTCCCCCAGCTTTCCACGATCACGCCGCGCTGGCTGACCCATCTTCTGCAATGGGTGCCGGTCGAGGCCGGCATCTATCGCCTGAACCAGGTGAAGAACCCGGAAGCCGTGCGCGCCGCGTGCACGCAGCTCGAGGACGAAAGCGTGCTGCCGCAGACTTTCGTGCCGTACGAGGAACAGCCGCGCGAGTATTTCCTGAACGCGGTGAGCACGGTGCTCGACGTGCATACGCGGATCTCCGATCTTTACAGCAGTCCGCACGACCAGATCAAGGAACAGCTGCGCCTGACGATCGAGACGATCAAGGAGCTCCAGGAAAGCCAGTTGATCAACAACCCCGACTACGGGCTGCTGGCAAACGTGACCGACGACCAGCGGATCTTCCCGCTGACGGGCGCGCCGACGCCCGACGATCTCGACGAGCTGCTGACCAAGGTGTGGAAGGAACCTGCGTTCTTCCTCACGCACCCGCTCGCGATCGCCGCGTTCGGCCGCGAATGCACGCGGCGCGGCGTGCCGCCGCCGACGGTCAGCCTGTTCGGCTCGCAGTTCCTCACGTGGCGCGGCATTCCGCTGATCCCGTCGGACAAGGTGCCGGTCGCGGACGGCAAGACCAAGATCCTGCTGCTGCGCGTCGGCGACAAGCGGCAGGGCGTCGTCGGCCTGTATCAGCCGGGCGTCGCGGGCGAGCAGGGCCCGGGCCTGTCGGTGCGCTTCATGGGGATCAACAACCAGGCGATCGCGTCATACCTGATCTCGCTGTATTGCTCGCTCGCGGTCCATTCGCCGGATGCGCTGGCTGTCCTCGATGACGTCGAAATCGCCAAGTTCCATGACTATCCCGACACCTACCGTTAATTCCGGCCTGGCCGGCGGCGACGCGCACGCGCTGCCGCACGCGCCGCTGCCGGCCGGCTTGCCTGACCCGGCGACGCTTGCGCGGCTCGCGTCCGAGTTCTTCGCGACACCGCCCGGGCAGGCCACCGCGCCCGGGCTGTCGGCCGGCAGCGGTGCGGTTGGCGGCGTGCCGTCGGCGTTGCCGGCCGCTGCACCGATCCTCGCGTCGGTGAGCAACCCGGTACCGGGCGGCTCGCCGCTCGCAGGGCCGGGCGGCGCGGGCACCGGCGTGCCCGGTCTCGCGCTCCCGCAAGGGAAAGTGCCCGGCGCGAACCTCGCGCCGTCCGCACCGACGCACGTGCTGTCGCTCGGCAACCGCGCACCCGCGCTCGCGCCGCATGCCGCCGCGCAGAACGGGTTGCCGGACACCGTCGTGTCGATCGCGCCGGCGCTCGAGCCGCGCGTCGGCGGCGCGGCGCTCGGCGTGCCGCAAGCGAATGCGCCGGTGCAAGAAGGCGCGGCGAAAGCATCGCCGTACTACTTCACCGATGGTTCGCTGCAGGGCTGGCAGGCGACGCCGCAGGACATCGTCGTGCCGTCGAACGGCCTCGCATCGCCGGAAGCGTTCGGGTTGCCGGGCGACGACGTGCTGCGCGAGCTGCTCGCCGTGCATCGCGACGTGCCGGTGTCGCGTGCGTCGGGCGCCGACGTGCCGCGCTACTTCATCGACGATGCGCACGCACCCGAGCCGCAGGGTCAGTGGCATCAGGGTGCGCACCCGCCGTTCGACGTGAACGCGATCCGCCGCGATTTCCCGATCCTGCAGGAGCGCGTCAACGGCAAGCAGCTCGTGTGGTTCGACAATGCGGCGACGACGCACAAGCCGCAGGCCGTGATCGACCGGCTCGCGTATTTCTATGCGCACGAGAACTCGAACATCCACCGCGCCGCGCATGCGCTGGCCGGTCGCGCGACGGATGCCTACGAGCATGCGCGGGACACCGTGCGGCGCTTCATCGGCGCGGCGTCGCCGGATGAGATCGTGTTCGTGCGCGGCACGACCGAGGCGATCAACCTGATCGCGAAGACGTGGGGCGTGCAGCATGTCGGCGAAGGCGACGAGATCATCGTGTCGCATCTCGAACATCACGCGAACATCGTGCCGTGGCAGCAGCTTGCTGCGCAGAAGGGGGCGAAGCTGCGCGTGATCCCGGTCGACGATTCGGGGCAGGTGCTGCTCGACGAATACCGGAAGCTGCTCAACGACCGCACCAGGATCGTGTCCGTCACGCAGGTGTCGAACGCGCTCGGCACGGTCGTGCCGGTGAAGGAAATCGTCGAGCTTGCGCATCGTGCCGGCGCGAAGGCGCTCGTCGACGGCGCGCAGTCGATCTCGCACATGCGTGTGGACGTGCAGGCGCTCGATGCGGATTTCTTCGTGTTCTCCGGGCACAAGATCTACGGGCCGACCGGGATCGGCGTCGTGTACGGCAAGCGCGCGATCCTCGACGACATGCCGCCGTGGCAGGGTGGCGGCAACATGATCGCGGACGTGACGTTCGAGCGTACGGTGTTCCAGCCGCCGCCGAACCGGTTCGAGGCCGGTACCGGCAACATCGCGGATGCGGTGGGGTTGGGCGCCGCGCTCGACTATGTGAGCCGGGTCGGTATCGAGAACATCGCGCGCTACGAGCACGACCTGCTTGCGTATGCAACGAGCGTGCTCGCGCCGGTGCCGGGCGTGCGGCTCGTCGGCACCGCGCGCGACAAGGCGAGCGTGCTGTCGTTCGTGCTGAAGGGTTACGAGACCGAGGAGGTCGGGCAGGCGCTGAACGAAGAGGGCATCGCGGTGCGCTCGGGGCATCACTGCGCCCAGCCGATCCTGCGGCGTTTCGGCCTGGAGGCAACCGTGCGGCCGTCGCTCGCGTTCTACAACACGTGCGACGAGGTCGATGCGCTGGTGAGCGTCGTGCGGCGTCTCGCGACGCGGCGCTGACGCCATTCGCTTGCGGCGGCCCGCGCGGGCCGCCGCAAGCGTTCGATCGCTACACGCTTCAGAACCGCACGACCTGCTTCTGCTCGACGCTGAAGCCGTCGCGCAGCACGCTCGCCGAATCCGCGAAGTAGCGGCGGGTTTCCGACAGCAGGTCGGTGTTGCCGCGGCGGCAGAACACGACCCCCGATCCTTCCTCCGTGAGCAGTTCGTCGATCAGCGATTCGGGTTGCCCGATATCGGCGAGATGGACGTTCTGCACGCCGTGTGCGAGTGCATCGAGCGCTTCGCGCACGCAGGACGCGGCAGTAGCGGCCGGGTGCTCGGCAAGCCAGTGCTCGAGTTCCGTGATGCCGTAAAGCCCGGCGAGCTCGCCGAGTTCGCGCAGCAGCGTGCTTTCGACCATCATCACCAGCGTGACGGCGCCCGTGCGCTGCGCGAAGAGGCTGCCGAGCCGTTCGGGGCGCAGCAGGTGATCGTGGCCTGCGTCGTCCGGGGCGACCGGCATCACGACGGGCACCAGACCGTTCTCGAGAAACGCGTTCAGCGCGGTGCCGTCGAAACGTGCGACCGTGCTCGTGCCGGTGCGGTCAGCATCGACGCTCGCCACCAGCAGGCCGCCATCGTGACCGTCGATGCCGATTGCCTTGGCGCCGTGACTGCCGATCAGGCGCACCAGCTCATGATTGACGCCCGCCATCGCCGCGTGCATGGCGTGGATCGATTGCGTACCGGACGCGGCCGGCACGCTCTGGACGACGATCGGTCGAACGCCGGTGAGCGCGAGCAGCGCGACATCCTGCGCGAACGCCTGGCGGGCACGCGCATCGCTCGCGGCGCCGCCCTCGACGATGACGACGGTCTGCCCGTGCAGGGCCTGCATGAACGGCAGCGAGCGCGCCAGGCCGGCCACGCGACGCGACGTAGGGGTGGGACTTTCAGGGTCTGGGAACATGGGAGTCCGATTGGATGAAGGGAATGCCTGTCGCCGCACGGTGCGGCATCAATGCATGCGTTGCATCAGCTGGTGAATCTCGTGCGGCGTCTGCGCGTCGCGCGATGCCTGCCGGAACGGGCGTTCGCTGAAACACCGCGCCGCGTCGGCGAGCAGTTCGAGATGCGCGCGGTCGTCTTCTTTCGGGAGGACGAGCACGATGAATTCGCGCACCGGCTTGCGGTCCGGTGCGTTGAAGGTGAACGGATACCGCGTGCGAACGAATAGCGCGACGGCCGAGCGAAGCCCGTCGACACGCGCATGCGGAATCGCGACGCCCTGGCCAAGGCCGGTCGAGCCGAGCTGTTCGCGCTTGATCAGTTCGGTCCTGATCCGTTCGGCGGATACGCCACTGCTGCGCTCGATATATCGCGCGACGAGGTCGAACAACTGGATCGCGCTTTCGACCGGCACGTCAAGCAGGATGTTATCCGGCGGGCAGGCGGCGGCCAGCCGGGTCGTGTCCGGTGCGCCGCCGCGTCGGCGGGGAAGGTCGGGGTGGCCGCCAGAGGCGGCCTGCTGCGTTTGCATGCGGATCTCTCCGTGTCGGGATGACAGGGAAATCCTAGACAAAACCGCGTAAAGACGGTGTCAGATACGTTGGGGGCCGGCATTAAAATGGTGTATCGATTGCGTCGCGGCTCGCGCGACGCGCTCGATACGCACGCCTTCAGGTGCCCGACAGCACGAACGGCAGCGTCGTCAGCAAGAAGACCGAAATGCCGACGACCGGCGCGCCGAACGCAATCGCCGCGAACGCCACCGCGGCGCTGGTCAGCACGAGCGTTCTCGACACCCGCCGGTGCCGGTCGTGTGCAGCCGCCCTGTCATCGCGGATTGCATCGGTCCGCTCGCCGATCACGTGTTTCCAGAACGTCAGGCCAAGCATGATTGCTCCTGTATGAAAGATGGCCGGAACGGGGCGCGCGATGCGCCCCGCATGCGTATCAGCAGCGCTTGAGCTTGAGCACGCGCGAGATCTGCCCGGGCGTGAAGCTGCTGTTGCGCACGTAAGGCGCGCAGTCGAGCGGTGCGGTGAGCGATTCGCTGACGACGTACTGGCCGACGAAGCGGTACGCGTCCGTCGCCATGCGGATGAACACCGGAATCGCATCGCGTTGCGCGGCGAGCGTCCTGCCGGCCGCTCGCGCGGACGCGCTGCCGTCGCAGAGGATCACGTCGGGCGCGTGCGGGTTGAGGTCCGTGCGCAGGCAGGCGGCCACGACCTTGCCGTTCTTCGTCGGCAGGAACGCCTGCTTGCTGCCGCCGCAGGCGGTGTGGATGAATTCGCGGGTGTACTGCTTGTCGATCTCGAACATGATCGGGCTCCGGTATCGGAAAGTTCCGTTGATTAAATCAGGTATGCGAATCAATGAGGCTGGATCGACAGGCAGGATGCGGGCATGCCGATCGATCGTTGCCGCGGCGGCGGATCGATGGCGCGTCGTGACGGGAATGTCCGCGCGAACACGCTTGCGTCGCGCGAGGCGCGGCTAACGCATCGACGTCGTGTTCAAGCGTGCACGGGAATGACTACGGCGCGCACCGTCCGCCTGCTGGCAGGACGGTGGCTCGGGAAAAGAGAGACGCAGGCGTCCTGCCTGTCAGGCAGAAAAGCAACTCGGAGGGCGAGGACTTCGGATGCGCATGTGCGTGCTCGGTGAGGGATGGGCTGCGAACACATTCTAGTGAACGCATGCGCGGGCGCAAGTAAAAAGGTCGTAAAGGTTTCGGGGGCCATGCGGGATCGCGTCGTGTGCGACGTGCGTTGCCAGAGGTTGACGATGCGCTGGCCCGGGCGGGCGACGCCCATCAGGAGGACGCCGGCGAGTGGAAGCAAGGTGGTGAGGGTGGTCGACGCGGGATGGACGTAACGGCAGACCGGGTTTAAAAAAAACGCGTGACGACTTTCATCGCCACGCGCCGCGGGAGTCCATGAGCGCGCGCGCATGCCGGCGAACCGGCACACGCGCCGCACCGTCAGAAATCGAACCCCGGCCCGCCCGCACCCGGGCCACCTGGAGCCGCCGCCGGCGCCGCGTCCTTCGGCGCTTCGAACACGGTCGCATCGGTCGTCAGCAACAGCCCCGCGACCGACGCCGCGTTCTGCAGCGCCGTACGCGTGACCTTGGTCGGATCGAGCACGCCCGATTCGACGAGGTCGCCGTATTCGCCCGTCTGCGCGTTGTACCCGAAGTTGCCCGAGCCTTCGGCGACCTTCGCGACGACGACGCTTGCTTCCTCGCCCGCGTTCGTGACGATCTGGCGCAGCGGCTCCTCGAGCGCGCGCAGCACGATCTTGATGCCCGCGTTCTGGTCGGCGTTCACGCCCTGCAACTCGCGAATCGCCTGCCGCACGCGGATCAGCGCGACGCCGCCGCCCGGCACGATCCCTTCCTCGACCGCCGCGCGCGTCGCGTGCAGCGCGTCGTCGACGCGGTCCTTCTTTTCCTTCACCTCGATCTCGGTGGCGCCCCCGACCTTGATCACGGCCACGCCGCCCGCGAGCTTTGCGACGCGTTCCTGCAGCTTTTCACGGTCGTAGTCCGACGTGGCTTCGTCGATCTGCACACGGATCTGCTTCACGCGCGCTTCGATGTTCTTCGCATCGCCCGCGCCGTCGATCACGGTCGTGTTTTCCTTGCCGACCTCGATGCGCTTCGCCTGGCCGAGTTCGGCCAGCGTCGCTTTCTCGAGCGTGAGGCCCGTTTCCTCGGCGATGACCTGCCCGCCCGTGAGGATCGCGATGTCCTCGAGCAGCGCCTTGCGGCGATCGCCGAAGCCCGGCGCCTTCACGGCCACCGTCTTCAGGATCCCGCGGATGTTGTTCACGACCAGCGTCGCGAGCGCTTCGCCTTCGACATCCTCCGCGATGATCAGCAGCGGACGGCCCGACTTCGCGACCTGTTCGAGCACCGGCAGCAGGTCGCGGATGTTCGCGATCTTCTTGTCGTGCAGCAGGATGTACGGGCTTTCGATCTCGGCGATCTGCTTGTCGGGATTGTTGATGAAGTACGGCGACAGGTAGCCGCGATCGAATTGCAGCCCCTCGACCACATCGAGTTCATCCGCGAGCGACTTGCCGTCCTCGACGGTGATCACGCCTTCCTTGCCGACGCGGTCGATCGCTTCCGCGATGCGCTGGCCGATCGATTCCTCGCCGTTCGCGGAGATCGTCGCGACCTGCGCGATTTCCTTGCTCGTGGTGGTCGGCCGGCTGATCTTCTTCAGCTCGTCGACGGCCGCCGCGACGGCCTTGTCGATGCCGCGCTTCAGGTCGAGCGGATTGAGCCCGGCCGCGACGTATTTCTGGCCTTCGCGGACGATCGCCTGGGCGAGCACGGTGGCCGTCGTGGTGCCGTCGCCGGCTGCGTCGCTGGTGCGCGAGGCGACTTCCTTCACGAGCTGGGCGCCGATGTTCTGCAGCTTGTCCGCGAGTTCGATTTCCTTCGCGACCGACACGCCGTCCTTCGTGACGACGGGTGCGCCGAAGCTGCGTTCGAGCACGACGTTGCGGCCCTTCGGCCCGAGCGTGACCTTCACCGCGTTGGCGAGAATGTTCACGCCTTCCGTCAGCTTGGCCCGTGCGACGTCGCTGAAAATGATTTCCTTCGCTGCCATGATTGCGCTCCGTTAGTGATTGACGACCGCGACGATGTCTTCCTCGCGCAGCACGAGAAACTCGGTGCCGTCCAGCTTGACGGCCTGACCCGCGTACTTGCCGAACAGCACGCGCTCGCCGACCTGCAGGTCGGGCACGATGCGCTGGCCGTCCGCATCCTTGCGGCCGGGGCCGACGGCGATCACTTCACCCTGATCGGGCTTTTCCGCGGCGCTGTCGGGGATCACGATGCCCGACGCGGTGGTGGTTTCCTGGTCGAGTCGCTTCACGATCACGCGGTCGTGCAAGGGGCGTAGGCTCATTTTTTCGTCCTGTGCTGATCTGTCGAAATTGGCTGGCACTCTTTAACAGAGAGTGCTGACGAGTATAAAAATGCGCGGCGCCGCGATCCAATAACGGATTCGGAAATGCATTCGCGCCGTCGTGCAAAGCGCGTCGCTCCCGCTGTTGCGACACGGCCCGCCGTGCGGCGGGCGTGCAGACCGGGCGAATCGTTCGGCGGCACGTACAGCGTCAGCAACGACACGGGCTTCGCGAACAACGGGCAGTGGAGTGTCGGCGTGCAGTACGAGCAGGGCGGGCTGCTCGTCGGCGCGGCTTTTCCGAATGGGGACAACCCGGATGCGACGTCGGGCGGCGCGATTGCGGGTTCGGGATTGGCCGGCGCCGATGCGAACTTCGCTTCGGCGCGGCTGCGCTGTTGTCGACCTCGAAGCAGTTGATGGTTCACGCGGGGATCCGTCACAAGTTCTGACGGGGCGATGACGGAAGAGGCGGCGGGCCGAACGGCCCGTCGCCTCGATGCGCTTACTGCGCGACGCGAATCACGACCTTGCCGAAGTGTTGCCCCGACTGCAGGTACGCATAGGCCTGCGGCGCTTCGTCGAAGCCGAACACGCGATCGACCACCGGCTTGATCTGCTTCGCGTCGACGAGCCGCACGACGTCATCGAGCATCGCGCGGCTGCCGACCATGATCCCGTGCAGCTGCCGGATCCCGCCGATCAGCGACAGCAGCCCGAGTTCGGGGCCGGCGAAGCTGCTGAGGCCGCCGATCACCGACACGATGCCGCCCATCTTCGTCGCGGCGACCGAGCGCGGCAGCGTATCCTTGCCGCCGACTTCGACGACCCGATCCGCGCCCGCGCCGCCGGTGAGCCGCAGGACTTCGTCCTGCCATTCGGGCGTCGTACGATAGTTGATGGTTGCGTTGGCACCGAGTGCGCGCGCGCGTTCGAGCTTCGCATCGCTCGACGACGTGACGATCGTGCGCAGCCCCGCCGCATGCGCGAGCTGCAGCGCGACGATCGACACACCGCCCGTGCCGAGCAGCACGACGGTCGCGCCGGGCCTCAAGCCGCCGTCGGCGAACAGCGCGTTCCACGCCGTGATGCCCGCGCATGACAGCGTCGCCGCCTCGTCGTAGTTCAGGTGGGCGGGAATCGCGACCAGCGCGGCTTCGTCGGACACGAAGTGTTCGGCCAGCACGCCGTCGAATTGCGCGCCGGGCGACCCGGAGACTTTCCGCGGTGTGGGCGGCCCGTCGGTCCAGTGCGGGAAGTACGTGTTGATCACGCGATCGCCCGGCTTGAAGCGCGTGACGTCGCGGCCGGTTTCGATGACTTCGCCGGCGCCGTCGGCAACCGGAATCAGCGCGTCCGTGCCGATGCCGAGATAGTCGCCGCGCGCGAACATCAGGTCGCGGTAGTTCAGTCCGGCCGAGTGGATCTTCACGACGACGTCGGTCGGCCCGACCGCGCGGCGTGTCGCGTCGATGCGCCGAAGCCCGGCCACGCCGTCGCCCGGTTTCACTTGCCATGCGTGCATGTCGACTCCTTTTCGATATTTCGAGATAGAGCGGACTATCATAGTGTTGCGCATGGGGACGCATTGGCGAGAATTCGGCCGATGCATGTCGCCCCTGCGGAAACAATCACGTGACCCAACCGGAGCGGAATGGCATGGACGAGCGGCTGAGAGGCGTGGCCGAATTTGTCGACGTGGTGGAGTCGGGCAGCTTCGCGGCGGCTGCGCTGCGGCTCGGCGTCACGCGCTCGGCCGTCGCGAAGGTCGTCGCGCGGCTCGAGCGCCGTCTCGGCACCCGGCTCCTGCAGCGCACGACACGCCAGCTCGGCCTGACGGACGAAGGGCTCGTCTATTACGAGCAGTGCCGGCGGCTGCTGGCCGAACTCGGCGAGACGGAGGCCGCGCTCGACGCGGGGCAGCGCGAGCCGGCGGGGCGGTTGCGCGTCAGCGTGCCCGTGCTGTTCGGGCGGCAATGCGTTGCGCCCGTCATGCGGCGCCTCGTGGAGCGCCATCCACGGCTCGAAATCGACGTGTCGTTCAGCGATCGCGTGGCCGATCTGGTCAACGACGGCTTCGACATCGCGGTGCGTATCGGCGAACTGGCCGATACGAGCGCGCTCGTCGGCCGGAAGCTCGGCGTGCAGCGCATGGGCATCTGCGCGTCGCCTGCCTATCTCGAACGTCATGGCCGTCCGGCGGGGCCCGGCGAACTCGCGTCGCACGTCGGCATCGCGTATTCGCGCGGCGGGCAACCGACGCCGTGGCGGGTCGTCGGTGCGGACGGCGCGGTGCACGACCATCGCCCGGCCGGGCGCCTGCGCCTCGACGACCTGCAGGCGATCGCGGACGCGGCCGCCGCCGGCGCGGGGCTCGCGTGGCTGCCGTGCTGGCTGATGGCGCCTTACCTGCGCGACGGCCGCCTCGCGCTCGTGATGGACAGCAACAGCGTGTCGGGCACCGAAGTGTTCGCGGTGCGGTCGGCCTCGCGCCAGGTGCCGTCGAAGGTGCGGGTCGTCATCGATGCGCTCGTCGACGAGATACCGCGCGTGCTGGCGTCCGATGATTGAGGGTGGCGCGACGTTCCCGCGAAGCGTGATCGGCCGACGCGGCGCATGATCGTCGCACGCCGAGGATTCCGGCGGCCCGCTTCGGGAAACGCGCTTCGGCGCCGACGTGCATCCTGTCACCGCGAACCTCGTGCGGTATGCGGTCGGCCTTGCGCTCACCGCGCCGCTCGCCGCACGAGTTCAATTCGATGCCCGATGCGGATTGCAGTCCACTGAATACTCCGCGTGCTCGCCATTGACGTGCAGCACCAGCGTCGCGTTGCAGATGTCGTCCGAGCCGACGCTCAGCCTCAGCGTCGCGAGCGGCCGGTCCTCGCCGCCGGCGAGCCGCGACTCGCCGGAGCGCGTCAGCGTGGCCGATCCTGCTCCGCCGGTCTTGACGATGCGCAGGCTGTACGACACGTCGACCGGTGCGGCCGCCCGCACGTGCGGCACGATGTTCACGCCGCCGGCGCTGGCGGCGATGTCAAAATAGGCGTTGAGATCGTGAATGCCAACCATGATCGTCCCCTGTCGAATGAAAAAAAGGCCGAACGGGCAACCGTCCGGCCTTTTCGTTACACCGGCGGCGCTCAGTGCTGCTTGATCGATGCGGTGTTGTTGAAGCCGTTCTGGCTGATGCTCGCGTAGTTCGCGTTGCCTTGCTGTACCAGCGTGGCGTTGTTGTTGTAGCCGATCTGCGTCACGTAGCCCTGGTTACCCGTGCCCGACACCTGCGATGCGTTGATGAGGTTGAAGCCGCCGACCTGCGAGAGGCTCAGCACGTCATCCGCGCCCGTCTGCGACGCATTGGCGTAGTTGCCGATGTCACCCGACTGGTTCACCGTCGCCGTCGAGCCCGATGCCGCCAATTGCGTCACATACGCCTGGTTGTCCGCCGAACCTTGCGTGATCGATGCCGTCGAACCGGCCGAGCTGCTTTGCGTGATCGACGCCGTGTTGAACGCGGCCGTTTGCGTGATGGACGCGCCGTTGCCGAAGCCATACTGCTGCGTGATCGTCGCGTTGTTCGACGGGGCCGACTGGTTGATCGTCGCGTTGTCGCCGAACTCGAACCACTGATTGACCGTTGCGTTGTTGCCGTCCGTGGTCTGCGTGATCGACGTCGTGTTGCCGGCCGCCGCGAGCTGGTTCACCGTTGCGTTGTTGCCGTTCACGCCGCCCGATTGCGAAATCGTCGTCACGTTGCCGCCGCCGAACGACGAGTTCACGTTGGCGGTTTCGGTGCCGCTCTGCGTCGTCGTAACCTGGTCGCCCCCTTCGGCGAACTGCGTCACGTTGGCGTTGGTCGTGCCGCCCGTTTGCGTGATCGACGTCACGTTCGCGGCACCCCAGGTCGTCTGGACGTTCGCGGTGCCGTTGTTGCCGGTCTGCGTGATGCCGACGGTGTTGAAGGCGGTGTCCGTCTGCGTCACGGTCGCGTTGTTGCCGATCGCCGACTGGCTCGGCGTGCCCTGGTTGATCGTGACGGTGTTCCAGCCGCCGCCCTGTTGCGAGATCGACGCGCTGTCGATGTAGCTGTACTGGTTGATCGTGTTGGTGTCGTATTGCGGGCCGCCTGTGTAGGCCGACGTCGTCTGCGTGATGTTCGCCGAGAAATCGCCGCCGCCCGACTGCGTCACGTAGTTCTTCTCGTTCGACGTGCCCGTTTGCGACACGTTCACGCTCGAATACGGCTGCGCCCACCAGGAGTTCTGCTGGATCACGGTCGTGTCGCCGCTGCCGCCCTGGGTCGTCACGTTGGCGACGAACCCGTAGCGGGGATCGTTGCCGGCTGCCGACTGGCTGATCGACACCGAATCACCGGTCGTCGCCGTCTGTTCGACGGTCGCCGAGTTGAAGTTGCCGGATTGCCCGATGTTCACGGTGTTTCCCGATGAATCGGCCTGTGCGGCAGCCGATGCGAGCATCAGCACCGCGATTGCGATTGCAGACTTGGTCACCTTCATTTCTTGCTCCTGATTCGAAAGAAAATTCGCCGGAAAAGTGGGTCTTTTGCCGGCACCCCCGCCAATTGAGCGCGCTCTCACGCCCCACACCTCACACCACTTGCAAACTGCGTAGCCGTTACCGCGTCAGCACCGTTGCGCGCGCACCGTTGCCGGTCTGGATCACCTGGATGCCGGTGTTCGATCCGCCCTGCACGATGTTCACCGCGTTGTTGCTGCCGTTCTGCGTAACGCGCGCCGACAGCGACGTGCCGACCTGCGTCGCATCGACCGAATTACCGGCACCGTTTTGTTGCACCTGCAACGTGTTGCCGTTGCCGCGCTGCGTCGCATTCAAGGTGTTGCCGAAGCCGGCCTGCGACGCCGCGATCCAGTTCTGCGCGCCGGTCTGCCGCGCGACGATCGAATTGCCGTCGCCGGCCTGCCAGACCAGCGCACCGTTGTGGCCCGCCTGGTCCAGCGACGCGGTATTGCCGGCGCCGCTTTGCTGGACCGCGACGATGTTGCCGCTGTAGTCGAACGCCGGTTCGGGCGGGCCGAGATCGCTGAGCGGCACCGGTGCCGCCGACGCGGCCTGCATGGCCGCTGCCGCCCACACGGTCGCGAGCCCCCGCCGCATCACGCGGGCGCGGCCGTTCCGATCACGCTGTCGATTCATCATGTTTTCTCCGCTGGCCGGCCTGGTGCCGGTTAATGAGTGGACGCAACCGGACGTTCGATCTTCTGCGGGTCGTACGCGGTGTTCGCGTCTTCCATGTCCTGCGCGTATTGCCGGTCTTCCTGCAGATAGCGCTGCATCGTCGGGTCGTACCAGTCCTGGTCGTTCTTCAGCGCCCAGGTCTGGTTCGCGACGCCCTGGACGATCAGGTGCGTGAGCGCCGATTCGATCGCTTCGTTGACGCAGATCTGCGCGGGTTCGTTACGCGTCAGCCCGACTTCGGCCTGCAGCAGGTCCTTGAAGCCGACGAAGCGATAGACGCCCGTGTCGACCTGGTAGGAGTAGACGGTCTTGGTCGTCGACACGCTGTTGAGCACCTGGCCCGTGCGGATGTCGATCGCGCGCAGGTTGACGGTGACCTGGTCGACCCGGTATTGCGTCGACCCGCTGATCCCGAGGTAGGCGACGCCGGCCCCGCCGGTCCGCACGTTCGTGTCGTAGCCGACGATGCCGCCCTCGAGCACGATGTTCGCGGGCAAGAGCGGCGCCATCGCATCGTTCTGCGCCTTCTTCGCATCCGCGCCGTCGGTGGCGCGCATGATCTTGCGTTCGGTCAGCAGATCCTGCAGGTTCTCGCGTTCCACCGGCGTGAACCAGCCGGAGTCGCGCATCGCCTTGACGAGGAACGACGCGCCGCCCTGCGTGACCTGCGACGAAAAGGAACTGTCCGGCGATGCCTTGTACTGCCCCGTCAGATCGCGGAAGCCGTAGACGGCCGCGACGATCCTACCCTTCGGCGGCGGAAGGTGCGTGAGGTCGCGCGTGGTGCGTGTCGGCGGCGTCAGCGTCGCGTTGCTCAATGCCGGCATCGGCCGCGTGACGCAGCCGACCAGCGACAGCAGCAATACCGCGCCCACGGCGATGCGTGTCATCCCCGTGTTCAAACGTGTGCGGTCAGCATTTTTTTTCATGATTCGCTCAGTCGTTTTTTCGATTTATTGGCCGTTGCTGACGATGAACGTCGAGGTCGCACCCGTTGTCTTGTCGGTGGTCGTGACCTGCAGGTTGCCGTTGCCGGCCGCACTCACGACGATCGTGAAATTGCCCGTGCTGATCGTCCCCGGCTTGAGTTCGCCGTTGGTGCCGACGATCGAGTTCGTCACCGAGCCCGCGACGCGCGACAGGATCGCCTGCTGCAGCTGCGCATTGAACTGGTCGAGCGACGACGTGGACGTCGACGACGAATAGGCCGACAGCGACGGATCCGTGTGCTTGTTCTGCGCGTTGGCCTCGTTGAGCAGATTGGGGCCGTTTGCCGGGTTGCCGCCGAAGTTCGGGTTGTTGGGCTGATAAACCAGCGTCGACGACCACGAATAGGGCGACACCGCGGTCATCGCGACCAGGGCGATCAAGCTCAATCTGATTCGATTCATTTTCCCTAACCCCTGTTTTTGATTAATCGACTAAATCTCGTCTTTGGCCAGATCCGAATCGGGAAACAGCAAATTCGACAGATCGTCCTGAATGACGGTTTGGAAGGAAATATTGGCGGCGCTTTCGGCCACGGCCCGGACATTTGCCCGTGCGATCGGCAGGAAGGTCTGGAATACGCGCTTTTGCTGGAATTCGACCCAGATCAGGCTGCCGTAACGCCCGGACGGGCGTTCGTGAATGGCGACCATGTAGCGCTCGCTCAGCGGGATTTCCGACCACGTTTGCGAGAAGTAGGTGTAGAAATCGCGGCCGGCGAGCGTCACGGCATCGGTCGTGACCGTGCCGCCGAGCTGGTCTTCCGGAAGGGCGCTGCGGGCGGCGGCCTTGGCGCTGGCCGACGCGGCGCCGGTGGCCGGCTTCGCCGCGGCCGGGCCCGCGCCGGGCGCGGGTCTCGGTGCTTCAAGGACGCGTTCGGCGTTCAGCAGCGTCGAGGGCGGCGCAATCGGATGTCCGCCGTTCGCCGCGGCGGCCGGCGGCGCGTCGACGGTGTCTTGTGCCGGTGCGCGTGCCGTCGCGAATAGCGACAGGCACGTCACGGCCCCCCAGGCCCATCGCCTGCTTGCACTCGATACCATTTCCCCGACCCCGGAATCATTTGTACGAAATAGGGCGCCGCCCGATTTTCGGGTGATTCGTTCCTGGTCGAACGCGGCACATGGTGGGGGGAGTCAGCAAGACGCATGCCTGCCGTTTTTTAAATGGCATATTTTTTTAAGTCGTTATTCGTCTAATTTTTGTGTTGCATATTTTGCGTCACGCAAAACGTTTGCGAGTTCGATATTCATTAACAAACTTTCTTTTATAAATGGAGCATTACAATTAAATCAGACGATATTTCAGGAAAATCATGATTTGGAAATTCCCGGCGAGGCTGACGCGGAGAAAACGTAACGTGTTGCTACGGGGTCGCGCGTAACGACACGACGTAACGTCCCGTTACGCACGTAGAATCGTCCGATGAAAGCCCAGGTTCCGGGGCTCCGCCCCGGAAACATCCTTCCACGCCATTCATGTGAATGAACTTCGGGAGCACTCATGTCATCTCGCACGTATCTCGTCACCGGCGCATCGCGCGGCATCGGCCTTGCGGTCAGCGCGTTGCTCGCACATCGAGGCCATCGCGTCATCGGTCTCGCGCGTCACACACAGGACATCGATTTCCCCGGCGAATTGCGCGCGTGCGACCTCGCCGACATCGAACAGACGGCGGCCACCCTTGCACGCGTCAGTGAGCAGCACGACGTCGACGGCATCGTGAACAACGCCGGCATCGTGTTGCCGCAACCGCTTGGACGGATTGATTTCCCGTCGCTGCAGACCGTGTTCGATCTCAACGTGCGGGCCGCGATTCAGGTTACGCAGCACTTTGCGGATGCGATGAAGGCGCGTGGCCACGGGCGCATCGTCAACATCTGCAGCCGTGCGATTTTCGGCAGCCTCGATCGCACCGCGTATTCCGCCGCGAAGAGCGCGCTCGTCGGCTGCACGCGCACGTGGGCGCTCGAACTGGCCGAACATGGCGTGACCGTCAACGCGGTTGCGCCAGGGCCGATCGAGACGGAACTGTTCCGGCAGACGCGGCCCGTCGGCAGCGAAGCCGAACGCAAGGTGCTCGCGACGATCCCCGCGCGCCGGCTCGGCACGGCCGACGATGTGGCGGCCGCGATCGCGTTCTTCCTGTCGGACGAAGCCGCTTTTGTCACGGGGCAGGTGCTGGCCGTGGATGGCGGCGGCAGTCTCGGCGGGCGGAGTTGATGCCGAAGTTGAAGCGTCGGAAGCCGTAGACGCGGGGGCCCGGCAGCGGCCGGTTTCGGCGCGTATCGGGGGCGGGGGGGGGCGCGCCCATGTGCGCGCGCTGATAGCGGGCATTCTGCTTGCGCGCATATTCCGCCATCCCGTTAGCATGTGACGAATCGGACTTTGGGCGCCGCGCGCACGACGCTAAGATCGCCGCTCCCGTAGATCGAGCGTTCAGAACAATGAAAAAGTCCGCGTCGCCGTTGCATGCCTTTCGTTTCCGTGTCGTCTGCGCCGCGATTGCCGGCGCGTTGTCGCTCGCATCGTGCGGCGGCGTCGACAGCGAGACGCCGTCGCCACAGACGAACACCACGCCGCCGCTGGCCGCGAAACGCCCGAACATCCTGTACATCATGGCCGACGATCTCGGCTATTCCGACATCCATGCATTCGGCGGCGAGATCAACACGCCGAACCTCGACGCGCTCGTCGCGTCGGGCCGCATCCTGTCGAACCATCACACGGGCACCGTCTGCGCGATCACGCGCGCGATGCTGGTGTCCGGCACCGACCACCATCTCGTCGGCGAAGGCACGATGGGCGTGCCGACCGACGAACGGCGCGGGCTGCCCGGCTACGAGGGCTACCTGAACGACCGTGCATTGTCGTTCGCACAACTATTGAAGGATGCCGGTTACCACACCTACATCGCGGGCAAGTGGCACATCGGCTCGGGGATCGTCGGCAGTGCGACGGGCAGCGGACAGACGCCCGACCAGTGGGGCTTCGAGCGCAGCTACGTGCTGCTCGGCGGCGCGGCGACGAACCACTTCGCGCACGAGCCCGCCGGCTCGTCGAACTACACGGAAGACGGCCGCTACGTGCAGCCTGGCCAGCCCGGTCAACCGGGCGGCGCGGGCGGCAGTCCGGCCGTGTTCTATTCGACCGATTTCTATACGCAGAAGCTGATCTCGTACATCGATGCGAACCGGCGCGACGGCAAGCCGTTCTTCGCGTACGCGGCCTACACGTCGCCGCACTGGCCGCTGCAGGTGCCCGATCCGTGGCTGCACAAGTATGCCGGCGTGTATGACGCCGGCTACGACGCGATCCGTAACGCGCGGATCGCGCGGCAGAAGGCGCTCGGCCTGATCCCCGCCGATTTCAAGCCGTTCGACGGCTTGCCTGAAACGACGGCCGCGTCGCCCGCGACCGCGAACAACGGCACGCCTGCCGCGAAATACATCAGCGCGGTGCATTCGGCCGCGGACGGCTACAGCGACTACGGCCCCGGCAAGGTCGACAAGCTGTGGTCGAGCCTGTCGCCGGCCGAGCGCCGTGCGCAGGCGCGCTACATGGAGATCTATGCGGGGATGGTCGAGAACCTCGACTACAACATCGGCCTCCTGATCCAGCACCTGAAGGACATCGGCGAATACGACAACACGTTCATCATGTTCCAGTCGGACAACGGCGCGGAAGGCTGGCCGATCGATTCGGGCGCGGACCCGACGGCGACCGACACCGCGAACGGTCAGGCGCCGATCTACGCGACGCTCGGCACCGACAACGGCAAGCAGAACGCGCAGCGCCTGCAATACGGGCTGCGCTGGGCCGAGGTGAGCGCGTCGCCGTTCCGGCTCACGAAGGGGTATTCGGCCGAAGGCGGTGTGTCGACGCCGACGATCGTGCGCCTGCCGGGCCAGACGCAGCAGCTGCCGACGCTGCGCGCATTCACGCACGTGACCGACAACACGGCGACGTTCCTCGCGGTCGCGGGCGTCACGCCGCCGTCGCAGCCGGCGCCGCCGCTCGTCAACACGCTGACGGGCGTCGATCAGAACAAGGGCAAGGTGATCTACAACAACCGCTACGTGTATCCGGTCACCGGCCAGTCGCTGTTGCCGGTGTTGACGGGCACGGCGACGGGCGAGGTGCATACCGCGCCGTTCGGCGACGAAGCGTACGGCCGTGCCTACCTGCGCAGCGCCGACGGTCGCTGGAAGGCATTGTGGACCGAGCCGCCGCTCGGGCCGCTCGACGGTCACTGGCAGCTGTACGACCTCGCGTCGGATCGCGGCGAGACGACCGACGTGTCCGCGCAGAATCCGTCGGTGATCAGCACGCTCGTCGACCAGTGGAAGACCTACATGAGCAACGTCGGCGGGGTCGAACCGCTGCGTCCGCGCGGCTACTACTGAACCGGGGCGACACGATGCGGTTCCGGTTCTGGACGATCGGCGCGGCGCTTGCCGCCACGCTGTTCGCCGCCGCGTTCGCGGCCGGCTATGCCAATCCCGTCGCACCGGCGGGTGACGCATTCGACGACGCGAATCGCGGCCGCGCGCTCGCCCCGCTCGGCTCGGAGCGCCAATGCGCGCGCTATTCGGGGTTGCCGGCGGGGTGGCGAGACGACCCGAAGGCCGGGATGGTGCACCTGCGCGGCGGCGCGTTCGTGTTCGGCAGCACGCGCGGCTACGCGGACGAGCGCCCGGTCGGCGACGGTCGCACGCGTGTCGGCGGATTCTGGATCGACCAGACCGACGTGACGATCGCGCAGTTCGCCGCGTTCGTGCAGGCGACCGGTTACGTGACCGAGGCCGAGCAGCAGGATGGGGCGGCCGTGTTTCATGTGCCGACGCGCGACGAGATGAACGCGCGTGACCTGGCGTGGTGGTCATGGGTGAAGGGCGCATCGTGGCGTCATCCGCGCGGGCCGGGCAGCGGCGTCGACGGGCTCGGCAACCTGCCCGTCACGCTCGTCACGCAGCGCGATGCGCTCGCTTATGCGCGCTGGCTCGGCCGCGACCTGCCGACCGAGGCCGAATGGGAATACGCGGGCAAGGCCGGCCGCGACGACGCATCGCTCGACGCGGCGCCGCGCGATGCGCAGGGCAAGCCGGCCGCGAACTACTGGCAGGGCGTGTTCCCGGTGCTCGACACGGCCGAGGACGGCCATGCGGGGCTCGCGCCCGTCGGCTGCTACGCGGCGAACGGGTTCCGGCTCTACGACATGATCGGCAACGCATGGGAATGGACCAGGGACGCATACACGGGCCCGCACCAGTCGCACACGAACGGCGACACGGCGGCCGTCGCGCCGCCGACGCGCCGGCACGATACGCCGATGGTCATCAAGGGCGGCTCGTTCCTGTGTTCGCGCGACTACTGCGTGCGTTATCGCGCGTCGTCGCGCGAACAGCAGGAAGCCGATCTCGGCGCGTCGCATATCGGGTTTCGCACGATTCTGAGGGATGCATCATGAAGCGCGTCATGGTTTGCGCGGGCGCGTGGCTGATGGCTGCGTGCGCGGTCGTTCACTCGGGTTTGACCGTTGCCGCCGAATCGGCTGCGCCGGCCGTGCGCGTCGGCGTGACACGCGGTGTGCATGCGCAGATCCTGGACGAAGTGAAGCGGGTCGCCGCGTCGCGAGGATTCGGCGTTGACGTCGTCGAATTCGACGATGCATCGCGCATCGACGCGGCGCTGGCCGATGGCCGGATCGACGCGGCCAGCTTCGAGGATGCGCAACAGCTTGCCGCGACGCGCGCGCGGAAGCGCTACGCGCTGACCGAAATCGCGCCGACCGTCACGCTGCCGATGGCGCTCTATTCGCGCAGGCTGAAGAACCTGAACGAACTGCGGCCCGGTGCGACGGTCGCGATTCCCGCCGATCCGCGCGGGATGGCGCGCGCGCTCGTGCTGCTGCAGAACGACACGCTGGTGACGCTGCGCGAGCGGGCCGGCCTGCACGCGACGCTGCGCGACGTGACCGGCAACCGGCTCGGGCTGAAGCTCGTCGCACTGCGGCGCGATCGCCTTTACGCGGCGCTCGACACGGCCGCGTTCGTCGCGATCGACAGCGACGATGCCGCGCGCGCCGGGCTGCAACCCGCGCGCGACAGCATCAGCCTCGAGGATGCGCGCTCGCCGTATGCGAACGTGCTGACGGTGCGCGAGGCCGATCGCACGAAGCCGTGGGTGACGCAACTCGTCGCTGCGTATCACTCGGACGACGTCGCGCGCTTCATCCTCACGCGCTACCAGGATTCGGTACGGCGGCCGTGGTAGAGACCTATCTGCTCGCATGCAACGCATGCGGACGCTGCTGCAACAGCGCACCGGCGCTGTCGTTGCGCGAACTGTTCCGGCATCGGCATCGCTTCGTCGGTGCGCTGGCGATCCGTCGCGTGCCGAAGCGGCGCATGGGCGAGCGCTGGCGCGCCGGCGGCCGCGAGTACGCGCTCGATGCGGACGACGTCGCGGCTTCCGATGCACTGGCGGCGCGGTTGTTTCACCGCACCGGCGGCGGGGGAGCCGAATGGATCGCGCTGACGCTGCAGGGCTACGACTATCCGTCGCTTGGCCGTTGCGCGGCGCTGGCCGAAGACGGACGCTGCAGCGTGCATGCGGACAAGCCGTCGATCTGCCGCGCGGTGCCGCTCGATCCGTTGCTGCCGGACCGGTTGCAGCCCCGCGTGCTGGCCGCGCGGCGCGACGACGCGGCGTGGCTCGGCGCGAACTGCATCGTCGAAACGGCGCGCACGCAATCGTCCGCTGAATCTTCATTTCCGATTCCGCTGGTGACGGCCGGGGAGGTCGCGGATCGTGCGGCGCTCGACGCGTATCGCGAAGCGCTCGTGTTCGAGCGCGTGGTGTGGCGAGATGCGGTGTTCGCATCGTTGACCGATGGCGGGCAGGACGTGCGGCATGCGCTGTCGCGGCTTGCGCCGGGCGGCTACCTGACCGTGTCGATCGCGCCGGTCTTGTTGGCCGTTGCATCGGTGTCCGCGCATTGCCACGCGCTGTGCATGGCGTTCATCGATGCGCAACTCGCGCTGATCGGTATGAACATTGAAGCAGCACTCGCGCGCCGGCTGGCCGACGACCGTCCCGCGACGCGTGAGTTGCGCGGCTTCGCACAGGCGCTCGAACGCGCACGACAGGCGTTGGCCGCGCTGCCGGCGCCCGCTGTCGGCATGCGTGAAGACGCACCGCGCATCGACGCGTGGCTCTCCGGTCGCCCCGACTTCGATACGCTCGCCGCGTGACGGTCTCTGCATGTTGCATTTGTCTTACAATCGGCGCTCTTTCAATCGCTTTCGATGGAGCGGGCATGTACGCGTCGACTTTCATTTTCCGTGCCGGGCAATACGACGACGAATTCCACCGGCTCGACCGGCAGATCGCCGATATGGCGCGCACGACGCCCGGTTATCTCGGCGAGGAGACGTGGGAGAGCGCCGAATCGGGGCTGATCCAGAACGTCTACTACTGGGAGTCGGAGGCCGCGCTGCAGCAGCTGATGCAGCACCCGGCGCATCTCGAGGCAAAGACGAAGCAGGCGCGCTGGCTGGACGGCTATCGCGTCGTGATTTCAAAAGTGCTGCGCGAGTATGGCGACGGCAAGCTCACGCAGCCGCATGCGGGGCAACCCGCCTGAATGGCTGTCTGATTCATTTCTTTCGCATTACGGATCAATAACGAGGCGCTGCGCTCGACAGCCCGGGTTGGCGCGCGGGTTTCCCCGCGCTCGTGTGCAATCAATTCTTCATCAAGCATGGCTAAGGTGGCGGGGCTTCACGTCGTCAGTCTGTCCACCAACAACATCCTCACTCGATGTCGTACGGAGCCTTGTCCATGCCGAATTTCGCCTTGTCCGCGAAGCGCCGCCGCGCGCTGCGCGATCGTACCGTTCCTGTCTTCGCACTGACGCTGATTGCCGCGAGCATCGGCGTGCACGCTGCCCCGCATGACAACGACGGCGACAGCCGTCTTACGCCGGGCTTCGTGCCGGGTTTCCTGGTTCTCAGCCGCAGCGTGTACGACAACGTGTCGAGCAACGTCCAGCCCGGCGCGATCCTGCCGCCGAACTGCGCGAAGACCACCGGCGGGTGCGGCACGGCATCCGGCGCGCCGAGCGACGGCACCTATCCTTACGTGTGGAACAACGACCGCTACGACGGCAGCTTCGGCATCACTTCGCGCATCTTCCTCGACCAGATCACGCCGGCCGGCGGTGTCGTCAGCACGCTCGAAGTGCCGAACAGCCTGCAGAAAGGCTTCGCGCGCGACCAGATGGTGACGAGCTTCAGCTCGAAGTCGGAACTCGGCCTGCACCTGTCGCTCGACGGCAACTATCTGACGTTCATGGGCTACGTCGCACCGGTCAACGCAATCGACGTGTCGAACTCGAACACGCCGCTCGCGGTCGATACGACGAACCCGGACGGGCAGACCTTCTATCGCGCGATCGCGCGCATCGATCGCCACGGGCATTTCCGCTTCACCGAGACGAATGCGTACAGCGGCAACAACGGCCGCGCGGCGATCCTGAACAATCGCGACGGCCGTGAGCTTTACTACACGTCGGGCAACGCCGGCAACGGCTCGAACCCGCAGCCGGACAACGTGATCCTCGGCGCGGGCGCCCAGCTCATCGACGGCGCGAAGCATCACGAAGCGCAGCAGGATCCGGGCGTGCCGACGCCGCTCGCGAGCTTCTCGGTCACGGCACTCGGCGCGAAGGCCGACAAGGTCGGCAAGGACGACAACTTCCGCGGTATCACGGTGCACGACAACGTCGTGTACTACACGAAGGGCAGCGGCGGCAACGGCGTGAACACCGTGTACTTCGTCGATACGACCGGCACCGCGTGCCCGTCGGGCGTCGGCGTGCCGTCGCCGAAGGCCGCGCTGCCGACGGCGCCGCTCGCCTACAACGCGGCCACGCTGCAGACGGCTGGCCTGCCGAACAACATGTGCGTGCTGGCCGGCTTCCCGACCACGCTGAACAAGACCGCGACGACGCTCTCCTATCCGTTCGGGATCTGGTTCGCCGACGCGAACACGCTCTATGTCGCGGACGAAGGCGACGGCTATACGGGCGGCGCGGACCTGTATACGCATGCCGCTGCACAGACCACGGCTGGCTTGCAGAAGTGGGTGTACGACGCAGGGGCGAAGCAGTGGAAGCTCGCATACACGCTGCAGAACGGGTTGAACCTCGGTCAGCCGTATTCGGTCGCAGGCTATCCGGCGGGCAACAATTCGGCGACGGGCCTGCCGTGGGCACCGGCGACGGCCGGCCTGCGCAACCTGACGGGCCGCGTCGAACGCGACGGCACGGTGACGATCTGGGCGATCACGTCGACGGTCAGCGGCAACGGCGATATCGGTGCGGATCCGAACCGGCTGGTTGCCGTGCGTGACGTGCTGAAGAACACCAGCGCGGCGACGGCTGCGCACGAGCAGTTCGCCGTGCTAAGGACGGCGAAGTTTGCGGAAGTGCTGCGGGGGATCGAGTTCGCGCCGGGGACGGATACGGGGCGGTGGCACTGAAGCAGGTGAGCGCCCGGCGGGCTGATGCCGGGTGATACAGGCACGGCCGCGGGTTTCCGCGGCCGTGCCCTTCGACTTTGTCGAGGCGCGGGTTCAGTCGGTGCGTTGCGCAACGCCGTCTTCCGGTTCCGCCCGCGCCGCGCGCTGCCAGATCGGGAAGACCGCGTTCTGGACCGACGTCTGCGCGTCGATGACCTTGCGGTGGTCGATGCCAGGCAGGTCGAGCAGCCGATCCACGGCCGCTTTCGCGCCTTCGGCGTCCTGCGGGAACCCGCACGCGAACTGCTTGTTCATATCGAACAGGATCCACCACACATCCGATTCGTACGGCCCCAGGTCGTTGGTTTCGATCGCGACCGCGCCGAGGTCGGACAGCGCGATTCCGTGCGTTGCGCCTTTCGGGTCGGTCGCCTCGATGCGCGTATCGGTCGCGGTCACGACCCAGCGGCTCGGCGGGATGGGCGAAACGGGCGGTGACGGCGCGGTGCCGGGTTGCGCCGCGTCGCCGGAATCGGCTGGCGCGGCGGCATCCGTCGCATTCATCGAATCGACCGGGTCATCCGGCGCGATCACCGCCGCCGGCGCGACGGCGTCCTTCTTCATGCGCCCGCCAATCCACGGCAATGCGGCGCCGCCAACCATCGCCGCAATCCACAGGTAGTACCCGATGCCGAATGCGTGGATGGGCTTGAAGTCCGGGCCGGTCGGTATCGTGTGCCATCCGAGTGCGAAGGCCACGACCACGGCGAGCAGCGCGGACACGATGCGGTTCGGCTTGATCAGCGCGACGACCAGCAGCGGGTTGCCGAGCCAGGCGAATTGCAGGTCGAGGATCGCGAGCGGGCCGATCGCGAGCACCATGTAACCGCGCCACCAGTCTATTGCGCCAGCCGCATTCGGCGGTTCGGCGGCGACCGGCAGCAGCAGCGACACGACGTACAGCGCGACGATGACGGCGCGCGCGAGGTTCAGGCGAGCGGAAGCGGGGCGAGTCTGCATGTTGCCCTCCTGTTGTGCAGGCGCGTGCGAAGCGGGCAATACCGGACGGCCGTGCCGGCATTCTCGACACGTGGCGCGCACGCGTCGCCGGCGATTGTGGGCGATTGTGGGTGATTCGGGCGGCGATGTCGAATCCGTGCCGGCTGCCCGGCGTCGCCACCCGCCGGCCCGCACCGCATCAAAGCGCTTCGACCAGCAACCGCTTGCTCTTCTCGCAGTACTCGTGACAGGCGGCCCGCGCCGCGATCGATGCGCCATGCACGAATCTCGGCGCGTCCGCCCGCCGCGACATCGACACGACGATCGACGGCGGCGAAGGCTGCAGCGGCAGCTCCACGACTTCACCACTTTCGATCAACGCATCGACGAACAGCACCGGAATCGCCGCGACGCCGAACCCGTCGCGCACGAGCTGCACGATCACCGAGATCGACGGCGACCCGGTGATGCGCGTGTCCGACAGCGGCACGCCGTGCGCGTGCGCGAGCGTACGGACGATATCCTCGAGCGCCCGGTGGGGCGCCGTACCGCGCCCGTAAGTGAGGATCGGCTGGCGCAGCACCTGCCGCGCGAGCCCCGTGCGCGTGTTCGGCAGCAGCCCCGCGCGCGCGATCCAGCGCACCGGATAGTTCGCGAGCGCATCGCACACGACCGACGCCTCGTCGCTGCCTTCCACGCGGATGATCAGGTCGAGCTCACCCGCCATCAGCCGGCGCTGCAGCACGACGCTGACGTCGACGGTCAGGTCGATCTCGAGTTGCGGATAGTCGGCCGCCAGCCGCCGCATGTAGTGCGGCAGCCAGCTGTGCACGACGGTCTCGATCACGCCGAGCCGCAGCTTGCCGCGCAGCGCGCGCTCGCCGGAGGCGGCGGCCAGCAGCTCCTGGGTCGCCTCGACCACGGCTTTCGCATAGCCGAGCAGGTATTCGCCGTTCGGCGTGAGCCGGAATTCGCGGCTGCCGCGGTCGACGAGCACCGTCTGCAGTTCGTCCTCGAGCGCCTTCAGGCGCTGCGAGATCGCGGCCGGCGTCGCGTGCAGTGCGGCGGCCGTCGTGCGGAAGTTGCGCAGCTTCGCGAGCGTGACGAAGGTTTCGAGAAAACGCGTGTTCATGGCGGTCGGGCGATGGGGCGGATGCGCACTTTGCCGGTGAAGAAAAGTGAACGGAGCCTGGGAAAACCCCAAGATCCGTTAAGAAATTCTATACGCGAAGCGCAGAAAAACTCGTTGGCGACAAAATTTTTTCTTTTCTATTCTTCGCCGTATCCGATGACACGGCACCGTCATCCCGACGACATACCGATCTGCGACAGACCCTCATGACCCCTTCCGAATTCCGCCAGTCCGTGCGCCACGGCGCGTTCCGCGGCCCGACCGCCGGCCACTGCGGCCCGTACGCGCAAGCGAACCTCGCGATCCTGCCCGAGGCGGTCGCGCACGATTTCCTGCGCTTCTGCCAGGCGAACCCGAAAGCCTGCCCGCTGCTGGGCGTCGGCGAACCGGGTGCGTTCCGGGTCGACGCGCTCGGCGAGGATCTCGACATCCGCACCGACGTGCCGAGCTACAACGTCTACCGCGACGGCCGTCTGACCGAACGCGTCGAGTCGCTGGAAGCACTGTGGCGCGACGATTTCGTCGTATTCGCGATCGGATGCTCGTTTTCGTTCGAGGACATGCTGGCCCGCGAAGGGATTGGCCTGCGCCATGTGGAGGAGGGGCGTAACGTGCCGATGTACCGCACGTCGATTCCGAACCGCCGCGCGGGGATCTTCGGCGGCCAGCTCGTCGTGTCGATGCGGCCGATGCGCGGCGCCGACGCGATCCGCGCGGTGCAGATCACGAGCCGGTTTCCGGGCGTGCACGGCGCGCCGATCCATCTCGGCGATCCGCGCGAACTGGGCATCGTCGATCTGAACGCCCCCGAATTCGGCGACGCGGTGACGATCCGCGACGGCGAGCTGCCGGTGTTCTGGGCCTGCGGCGTGACGCCGCAAACCGCGCTGATGGACGCGAAGCTGCCGATCGCGATCGCGCATACGCCCGGCCACATGCTGATGACCGACATCACGAACGCATCGCTGGCCGTATTCTGAGCCGGGGCGACGACCACCCGCACGACACACCGCACGCACGATCGCCATTTGACGGCGCACAACGACAGGAGCATCACCATGGAAAGCAAGACCCTCGCGGCCCCCGCCGCCGAGCCCGCGCCCCTCGAGCGTAGCGGCCTGTTCTCGTGGTACGGCGACGCGCAGCCGCGCGAGCGCCGCGCGTTCTGGAGCTGCAAGGTCGGCTACATGCTCGACGGGATGGACACGCAGATGCTGTCGTTCGTGATCCCGACGCTCGTCGCCACCTGGGGCATCTCGCTCGCGGACGCCGGCTTCATCGGCACGGTCACGCTGCTCGCGTCCGCGCTCGGCGGCTGGATCGCCGGCATCCTGTCCGACCGGATCGGCCGCGTGCGCACGCTGCAGCTCACGGTGCTGTGGTTCGCGGTGTTCACCGCGCTGTGCGGGCTCGCGCAGAATTACCACCAGCTGCTCGCCGCGCGCGCGCTGATGGGCTTCGGCTTCGGCGGCGAATGGACGGCCGGCGCGGTGCTGATCGGCGAAGTGATCCGCGCGCGCGACCGCGGCAAGGCGGTCGGTCTCGTGCAGTCGGGCTGGGCGATCGGCTGGGGGCTGTGCGCGCTGCTGTATGCGCTGCTGTTCTCGGTGCTGCCGGCCGAGCAGGCGTGGCGCGCGCTGTTCCTCGTCGGCCTCGCGCCCGCGCTGCTGGTCGTGGCGATCCGCCGCTACGTGAAGGAGCCGGACGTCTACGAGAAGGAGAAGGCCGCGCAGGCGAAAGTAGCCGATGCGCCGCGCCTCACCGAGATCTTCGCGCCGAAGCTGATCACGACGACGCTGCGCGCGGCGCTGCTCACGACCGGCGCGCAGGGCGGCTACTACGCGATCACGACGTGGCTGCCGACTTTCCTGAAGACCGAGCGGCACCTCACGGTGATGGGCACCGGCGGCTATCTCGCGATGATCATCCTCGGCTCGTGGGTCGGCTACCTGACGAGCGCGTACCTGACCGACCGCCTCGGCCGCAAGCCGAACTTCATCCTGTTCGCGGTCGGCTCGATGGCGATCGCGTTCGCGTACACGTCGCTGAACCTCACCAACGCGTCGATGCTGTGGCTCGGCTTCCCGCTCGGCTTCTTCGCGTCGGGCATCTTCTCGGGGATGGGCGCGTTCCTCACCGAGCTGTTCCCGACCCGCGTGCGCGGCTCCGGCCAGGGCTTTTGCTACAACGTGGGCCGCGCGATCGGTGCACTGTTCCCGTTCCTGATCGGTGCGCTGTCCAAGCAATACGGGCTCGGCATGAGCATCGGCATCTTCGCGGTCGCCGCGTACGGCGTGGTGATCGTCGCCGCGCTGACGCTGCCCGAGACACGCGGCCGCGAACTCGACGCCGCTTGAGCGGCGGGCCGGCCGGCCCTTCGTTTTTCTCCCCCTTTGACCGACCCGGTGACACGGCGCGCGACGCGCGCCGTGCGACGGCGCTCGCCCCTCGACCCAACGACGCATCGACCCGACATCATGACTGACCGACACCTTTCCCCCGTTCCCTCCGACGCTGCACGCTGGCAATTCTGGATCGATCGCGGCGGCACGTTCACCGACATCGTCGCGCGCCGGCCCGACGGCACGCTCGTCACGCACAAGCTGCTGTCGGAGAACCCCGAGCAATACCGCGACGCGGCCGTGGCCGGAATTCGCCAGTTGCTCGGCCTCGCGGCCGGCGAGCCGATCACGCCCGAGCGCGTCGAGATGGTGAAGATGGGCACGACGGTCGCGACCAACGCGCTGCTCGAACGCAAGGGCGAACGCACCGCGCTCGCGACGACGCGCGGCTTTCGCGACGTGCTGCGCATCGCATACCAGAACCGGCCGCGCCTGTTCGATCTCGACATCGTGCTGCCCGATGCGCTGTACGAGACCGTCGTCGAGATCGACGAGCGTATCGGTGCGCACGGCGACGTCGTCGTGCCGCTCGATGTTCAGGGCGCCGAAGCGTCGCTGCGCCGCGTGTTCGACTCCGGCGTGCGCGCGCTCGCGATCGTGCTGATCCACGGCTATCGCTACACCGCGCACGAACGCACGCTGGCGGACCTGGCGCGCCGCATCGGCTTCACGCAGGTGTCGGTGTCGCACGAGGTGTCGCCGCTGATGAAGATGGTGTCGCGCGGCGATACGACCGTCGTCGACGCGTACCTGTCGCCGATCCTGCGCCGCTATGTCGAGCAGGTCGCGCACGAGATGCCGGGCGTGAACCTGCAGTTCATGCAGAGCAGCGGCGGGCTGACGCGCGCCGACGCGTTCCAGGGCAAGGACGCGATCCTGTCGGGCCCGGCCGGCGGCATCGTCGGGATGGTGCGCGCCGCGCAGGCGGCCGGCTTCGAGCGCGTGATCGGCTTCGACATGGGCGGCACGTCGACCGACGTGTCGCATTACCACGGCGAGTTCGAGCGCGTGTTCGAGACGCAGGTGGCCGGCGTGCGGATGCGCGCGCCGATGATGAGCATCCATACGGTTGCCGCGGGCGGCGGCTCGGTGCTCGGCTTCGACGGCGCGCGGCTGCGTGTCGGGCCGGAATCGGCCGGCGCGAACCCGGGGCCGGCCGCGTACCGGCGCGGCGGCCCGCTGACGGTGACCGACTGCAACGTGATGCTCGGCAAGATCCAGCCCGATCATTTCCCGCGCGTGTTCGGCCCGCATGCGGACGAGCCGCTCGACCGCGACGGCGTGGTCGCGAAGTTCGAAGCGCTCGCCGATGAAATCCATGCGGCGACGGGGCGGCGCGAGACACCGGAGGCGCTCGCCGAGGGTTTCCTGGAAATTGCGATCGGCAGCATGGCGAACGCGATCAAGAAGATTTCCGTGCAGCGCGGCCACGACGTGTCGCGCTACGTGCTGACGACGTTCGGCGGCGCGGGCGGCCAGCACGCGTGCGGCGTGGCCGACGCGCTCGGGATGACGCAGGTGTTCGCGCATCCGCTCGCGGGCGTGCTGTCCGCGTACGGGATGGGCCTCGCCGACCAGACCGCGATGCGCGAGCGCGCGGTCGAGGCCGTGTTGTCCGACGGGTCGCTGCCGGCGCTGAACGCGGCGCTCGACCGGCTGGCCGACGAAGCCGTCGGCGCGCTGCTCGAACAGGGCGTGCCGCCGGAGCGGATCGCGACCGAGCGGCGCGTACACCTGCGCTACCAGGGCACCGACTCGGCGCTCGACGTGCCGGCCGGCAGCGTCGCCGCGATGCGGCAGGCGTTCGAGGCCGCATACCGGCAGCGCTACGCGTTCCTGATGCCCGGCACGCCGCTCGTCGCCGAGCTCGCGTCGGTCGAGGCGATCGGCCGCTCCGACGCGCCGGTGGAGATCGCGCCGCTCGCGCCGCGCAACGAGGGCAACGGCGATGATGCCGCGCTACGCGCCCATTCCGCGGTGCGCTTCCATTCCGGCGGGCAATGGCACGACGCGGCGCTCTACGTGCGCGACACGCTGCTGGCCGGCGACGCGATCGACGGCCCGGCGATCGTCGCGGAGAAGAACGGCACGACCGTCGTCGAGCCTGGCTGGCGCGCGCGGATGACCGCGCAGGGCAACCTCGTGCTGACGCGTACGACGCCGCTGCCGACGCGCCGCTCGCTCGGCACCGACGCCGATCCGGTGCGGCTCGAGATCTTCAACAACCTGTTCATGTCGATCGCCGAGCAGATGGGGCTGCGGCTGCAGAACACCGCGTACTCGGTGAACATCAAGGAGCGCCTCGACTTCTCGTGCGCGATCTTCGACGGCGACGGCAACCTGATCGCGAACGCGCCGCACATGCCGGTGCACCTCGGCTCGATGGGCGAAAGCATCCGCACGGTGATCGAGCGCAACCGCGGCCGCATGCGCGACGGCGACGTGTTCATGCTGAACGACCCGTATCACGGCGGCACGCACCTGCCGGACGTGACCGTCATCACGCCGGTGTTCGCCGACGGCTCGGACACGCCGCTGTTCTACGTCGGCTCGCGCGGCCACCACGCGGACATCGGCGGCACGACGCCGGGCTCGATGCCGCCCGATTCGACGCATATCGACGAGGAGGGCGTGCTGATCGACAACTGGCAACTGGTGTCGGCCGGCACGCTGCGCGATGCGGAAACCCGCGCGCTGCTCGCTTCGGGCCGTTACCCGGCGCGCAACGTCGAGCAGAACATGGCCGACCTGCGCGCGCAGGTTGCTGCCAACCAGAAGGGCGTCGACGAGCTGCGCCGGATGGTCGCGCAGTTCGGACGCGACGTCGTGCTCGCGTTCATGGGGCACGTGCAGGACAACGCGGAAGAAGCCGTGCGGCGCGTGATCGGCGCGCTGCAGGACGGCGCGTACCGCTATCCGCTCGACAACGGCGCGGAGATTCGCGTCGCGATCCGCGTCGACCGGGCGGCGCGGCGCGCGGAGATCGATTTCACCGGCACGTCGGCGCAGCTCGACAACAACTTCAACGCGCCGAAGGCCGTGTGCATGGCCGCCGTGCTGTACGTGTTCCGCACGCTGGTCGGCGACGAGATCCCGCTGAACGCCGGCTGCCTGAAGCCGCTCACGGTGATCGTGCCGGCGCGCTCGATGCTGAACCCGGAGTATCCGGCGGCGGTCGTGTCGGGCAACGTCGAGACGTCGTCGGCGATCACCAACGCGCTGTACGGCGCGCTCGGCTGCGTCGCGTCGAGCCAGGGAACGATGAACAACTTCACATTCGGCAACGATCGCTACCAGTACTACGAGACGATCGCGGGCGGCAGCGGCGCGGGCGACGGCTTCGCGGGCGTCGGCGCGGTGCAGACGCACATGACGAACTCGCGGCTGACCGATCCGGAGGTGCTCGAATGGCGCTACCCGGTGCGGCTCGACTCGCACCGGATCCGCGCCGGCTCGGGCGGCGGCGGGCGCTGGCGCGGCGGCGACGGCGCGGTGCGGCGGATCCGCTTCCTCGAGCCGATGACCGCGTCGATCCTGTCCAACAACCGGATCTACGCACCGTTCGGCGCGGCGGGCGGCGAGGCCGGCGCGCTCGGCCGCAACACGATCGAGCGCGCGGACGGCACGGTCGAGACGCTCGGCCATATCGGCCGCGCGGAGATGGCGCCGGGCGACGTGTTCGTCGTCGAAACGCCGGGCGGCGGCGGATACGGCACGGCGGGCTGAGCCGCGCGACCAGCGCCGGCGCCCCGCGCCGGTGCTCGAACGGCATTGCAACGGACTGTGGAATAAAGTTGCGTATTAGCGCACGAAAGGAATCAAAATCGACGGAAAGTCGGGTCGCCGCGACGCGATCAGACCCTGTCGCCGATGGCTTGTCGCAGCGCTGCCCACGGCTGCTGGAATCGGCCGCAAACACCCGCCCGGCGGGGCGATCAGCCCAATTCGCCGACCCCGTCCCGCACCGCCGCAACCGCGATCGGGCAGGCTGCCAATCATGAAAAATCCGGCTTGCCAATCGAGTCCCAATTCCTTGACACTCTGCTCTAAATGTGAGTGCCAATCCTGATCGTCATTTGATAAGATGGCTCTCATCATTCTTTTGGCAGCACCTGCGCGCATCACGCGCGAACGCCGGGTCGCATTAGCGGGAAACAAGTACGGGACGAGGCCCATCATCACGGCAATCACGGTTGCCCTGCCGGGAACGCGCGACGCGCGCCCCGGAAGGGCGGCCGGCCGGGTCGCCTCCGTCTACACTGTGCGTTTTTTCTGGATCGGGGCGTCTCCATGGATGACGAAAACGATAGCGCGGTGCTCGAGGCGCATGTAGGTACGCGCAGCCCCTGCTGGCGTCTCGGCAGCGACAGCAATGCCCTCGAACTGGCGGCCGTCCGCGGCCTGACCAACGTCGCCGTCGCGCTGACGGGCGAACAGGCCGCGCGCATCCGCGCGCTGACCGGCGTCACGTCGCACCTCGTGCTCGACATCACGCTGTTCGGCGAACCGGTGAGCCTTCATCTCGTCGGGCGGAAAGTCGACACGACCGACTGGGCCGGCACGGCCTCGGCCTATTCCGATACCGAATCCGTCGCGGCCGATCTCGCGCACGGGCTCGCGTTTGCCGAGCAGGTCGTGTCCGAAGTGAATTCGCTCGTCGTGATTCTCGACCGCAACGGGATGGTGCAGCGCTTCAACCGCCTGTGCGAGGAAGTGACGGGCAAGCGCGAGGTCGACGTGATCGGCCGCAGCGCGTTCGAACTGTTCATGAGCCCCGAGCAGGGCGCGCAGTCGCGCAGCAACATCACGGGCTTTTTCGCGAGCAACCACTCGTTCGCGGTCGAGCGCTACATCAATACGGTCAACGGGCCGCGCCTGTTCCAGTTCCGCAACAAGTTCGTGCAGAGCGGCAGCGGCGTCGAAGAGCAGTTCCTGATCTGCTCGGGCATCGACATCACCGAGGAGCGCAACGCGCAGCATCGGCTCATCGAACTCGCGAACACCGACGTGCTCACCGGGCTGCCGAACCGCCATGCGATCAGCGAGCGCATCCACGCGGCGATTGCGGCCGAGACCGCCGCATCGCGCGGGCAGGTCGGCATCCTGTTCCTCGATCTCGACAACTTCAAGCGCGTCAACGATCACTACGGGCACATCACCGGCGACCGGCTGCTGCAGGACGTGTCGGCGATCATCAGCGGCTGCCTGCCGTCCGGCGCGACGCTCGCGCGGCTCGGCGGCGACGAATTCCTCGTGCTGTTCGAGCACGGCACGCGGCCGCTGCTCGAAGCGACCGCGCAGATCATTCTCGAACGGCTGCGCACGCCCATTCATCTCGGGCTGATGGAGGTCTACACGAGCTGCTCGATCGGCATCGCGATGCATCCGCAGCACGGCGATTCGCTCGAGACGCTGATCCGCAGCGCGGACACCGCGATGTACGTCGCGAAGGAAGAGGGCAAGCATACGTACCGCGTGTTCTCGCTGGAGATGAACCAGAAGGTCGCGAAGTACATGTGGCTCGACACGAACCTGCGCAAGGCGCTCGAGGAAGAGCAGTTCGTGCTGCACTACCAGCCGGTCGTCGATATCGCGACCGGCGACGTGCACGGTGTCGAGGCGCTGATCCGCTGGCAGTCGCCCGATCGCGGGCTCGTCGCGCCGATCGAGTTCATCCGCTTCGCGGAGGAGTCGGGCCTGATCGCGCCGCTCGGGCGCTGGGTGATGCGTACCGCGGCCGCGCAGGCTGCCGCATGGAAGGCGAAGGGGCTCGACATCCGGATCGCGGTGAACGTGTCCGCGCGGCAGTTGCAGGACATGAACATCGTGCATCAGATGGCGTCGATCCTCGACGCCGCGGGGCTGAAGCCCGGCCTGCTCGACATCGAGCTGACCGAGAGCTGCTTCATCGAGGACGAGGATGCGGCCAACGGGCTGATGCGGCAGTTCCGCCAGCTCGGCGCGCAGATCCATCTCGACGATTTCGGCACCGGCTATTCGTCGCTGTCGCAGCTGTCGCGCCTGCCGCTCGACGCGATCAAGCTCGACCGCAGCTTCATCACGGGCATCGACCGCAATCCGCGCTCGCAGGCGCTGGTGCGCTCGGTCGTGTCGCTCGCGAAGGCGCTGAATTTCGCGGTGGTCGCCGAAGGCGTCGAAACGCATGCGGAAGCCGAATTCCTCAAGCAGCTCGACGTCGATCATGCGCAGGGCTACTACTACGCCCGCCCGATGCCCGCACAGGCGTTCGAGGCGTGGCTCGCGGAGACGAGAAAGCTCAGGCTGATCGCCTGAGCTTCGTTCACGAACAGGCGCCGCCGGCAAGCGGCGGCGCCCGTCGCATTACACCGTGCGCAGCTTCGACACGCGCCGGTTCTGCAGCATCACGAGGCGTTCCATGTACGCGAGATCCTTCGGCTCGATCGTGAACGCCGCGTGCACCCACGCTTCCGTGATGTCCATCAGCTCGGAGCGCGTCAGCTGGAACACCCGCTCGCGCGCGCGCAGCATCGCGCGCACGCCGTTCAGCTTCGGCTTCATCACGTCGATGAAGGTGCGCGTCGCGAGGTACGCGTCACCCGCGTCGAACGTCTGGTCGACCAGGCCGCGATCCTCGTACCACTCGGCAGCGTGCGCTTCGCCGGTCGCGATCAGTTGCTCCGCAATGCCCCGATCGGCCTTGCGCGCGACGAGCGAATAGCCGCCCATGCCCGGGAACAGGTTGAACGCGATCTCGGGAAACCCGAGCTTCACGCCCTTCTGCGCGAGCATGTAGTGATGCGCGAGCGCGGCCTCGAAACCGCCGCCGAGCGCGCTGCCCTCGACCATCGCGATCGAGATCGCCCCGGTGCCGAAGCCCGTGTAGATCTCGTACACGCCGTCGATGCACGAGCGCGCATAGGCCATCAACAGGTCGCGCTTGCCGCTGCGGATCGCGTCGACGAAAAAGCTCAGGTCGCCGCCGACGTTGAACAGCTCGGGGACGAGCGAGCCCGTCACCCAGAAGTCGAACGGCAGGCCCGAGTCGCGTGCGACGCGCGCGAGATGGATGATGTCAGTAACGAGTTGCTGGTTGAAGCACGGCCGCGGCTCCGATCGCAGCATCATCCACATGACATTACGTCCCTCTTCATAAAAGGCGGTCAGTTGCGTGAGTTCGCCGGCTTCGTAAAACGGGCGGCACGCGGGATGGGATTGGAGTTGCATGGTATGTCCTCGTGAGATGTGGTTCTTGAAGACCATCGCGCCCGGTGCCGTGCAGGAGGCGAGTGTCCTGACGGGCGCCGGGCGCGAGGCATCGCCATTGTTGCGCGCGCACATTCGGCGTATCTGTGGAGTGGGTCACCCGAAAGCCGCGCGGGCCCAGGCAGGGCGGCGGTTTCGGGCGAGCGGTCGGGGAGCGGGGGGAGGCCGGCCGGGCCGGTATCGCGGCGTTCCGGACGTGACGACGGAATGCGGGCATGCCGAGTGTCGGCAAACCTGCGAACGGCGCGGCAATGCTGCGTGCGACGCGTGCAGTCGTAACCGTGAATTGGCAATGCGGGGCACGCGTCGCGACCGCTCGCCGTGCAGGGTATTCACCGGTACCGACGGGTATCCGGTGAATTTTTTGCAGCGTTAGAATCGCGCGCCCGTTCATATCTGCGCGCCTCGTTCCGCGCGCAGGGTCGCGGTTCTCCTCCCCGGCGCGCATCCGACGGAACTTGCCAGAGTCGGTCGGCTTCAGCCAACATTCGCATCCGGCACGGCCGCGCGTTCCGAGCGCGGCCGGCATGGAGGAGAACACGCATGTCAGAGAAACATCGGGTCCTGGTGCTGGACGACGATCCGGAGGTGCGCGCCTGGTTGAGGGGTGTGCTGGAAGAGGCGGGGTTCGACGTATCGACGGCCGACAGCGCCGCGGTGATGCAGCAGCAACTGGCCGCCGCGCCGCACGCGCTCGTCATCCTCGACCTGAAGCTGCGCGGCGAGGACGGCCTGACGGTCGCGCGCGAGCTGCGGCGCCGGTCCGATGTATCGATCATCATGATCAGCGGGCTGGGCGACGAGACGGACCGCGTGCTCGGCCTCGAAACCGCGGCGGACGATTTCATCACGAAGCCGGTGTCCGGGCGCGAGCTGATCGCACGCGTGCGCGCGCAGCTTCGCCGCACGACCGAGCTGTCGATGCCGCGTCCCGCTCCGAACGGCGGCGGCCCGCGCTTCTGCTTCGACGGCTGGACGCTCGATTTCGCCGCCCGGACGCTGACGCACGGCGGCAATCCGTGCGCGCTCACGCAGGGCGAGTTCGAGCTGCTGGCGGCGATGGTGCAGCAGCCGTCGCGCGTCTGGTCCCGCGAGCAGTTGCTTGAGCGCACGCGCGGCTTCGGCATCGACGTCTACGATCGCACGATCGACGTGCTGATCCTGCGCCTGCGCCGCAAGATCGAACCGAACCCCGAGCACCCGACCTATATCCGCACGCAGCGCGGCGCCGGTTATGTGTTCTCGGTGCCGGTCGTGCGCGTGTGACGCGATGCGCATGCCCCCTACCCTGTTGCCGCCGTGGAGCGTGCGGGCCAAGCTGATCGCGACGTTCCTGGTGCTGTTCGGCATCACGCTGGCGGTCGTGGTGGTCGGCGTGCTCGGCATGCGCGCGAATCAGAACGCGCTCGACGAATACGAGGCGAACGTCGTGCCGGAGATCGCGCGCGCGCTCGAGCTGTCCGACAAGGTCGCGCAACTGGCCGCGGTTGCGCCGAGCATGATGCTGACCGATTCGCCGGACCTGCTGCACAGCGATTCCGAACTGCTGCGCGGCCTGCTCGGCGACATCCGGCGACTGTCGCCGGGTTTCGGCAAGCCGGCCGGTACGGCAGAGAAGGCGGGCGGCCGGCTCGCGGTGATCGACGATCTGGATGCGATCGACCAGGATCTCGCGCGGCTGCTGCTCGTATCGGGCCGGCAGCGGCAGCTCAAGGCGGAGCTGAGCGACCTGCGTGCCGCGACCGACAGCATCGGCGACGGTATCGCGCGCCAGAAAGGGGTGATCGCGCGGCAAGCGCCGACGCTGCTGGAAATCTGGGCGCGCACGACCGGCGCGTTGCAGGCGGCGAACGCGGCGGAGCTCGGCAGCGCGGAGAGCGACAACGAGGCGTTGTGGCTGCGGGTGCGCGAACGCGGCGAGGAGCGCAGCCAGCCGGCGCTTGCCGAGGCGCTGCAGCGCCTCGACGGCGGCGCGCGCAGCGTGTTCGCGGTGCGTCGGGAGTTTCTGTCGAGCGAAGCGCAGACGGGCTATCTCGTCACGCTGTTGCGCGGTCACGCGGATCACCTCAGCGGCAAGTCCGCCCGCTACGTCGAGCGCTTGCGGCAGATCGCGAGCGAGCGTAGCGACAAGGTGCGCAAGGTCGCGGTGTCGAGCCAGTCGGGCCTGCTGCTGCTGGCCGTCGCGGGCGTCGCGGTGGCATTGCTCGGGGTGGCCTACGCGAGCCGCATCCTGCACAAGCTGCAGGCGATGACGCGCGTGATGACGCGCCTGGCGAAGGGCATCACGTCGGACCGGATGCCGTCGATGCACCGGCCCGACGAAATCGGCGAGCTGGCGCGCGCGTTCGAGGTGTTTCGCACCAACCTGATCGAGAAGGAGCAACTGACCCAGGGGCTCGAAGCACAGCGCCGCCTGCAGGAATCGGTGCTCAACTCGATGAACGACGGCGTCTCCGTGCACGACACGCAAGGCAGCCTGGTCGCGTGGAACCCGACGTTCGCGAAGCTGCTCGGCATCGACGCGTCCGCGTTGCGGGCGGGCCTGCCGCTCGTTGCCCTGCGTGCCGCGCTGGCGCGGCCCGCCCGGTGGCACCAGGTATCGTCCGAGACCGCGACGCATACGTCGGACGGCGTGCGCGTCGCCGCGTCCGCCGAGCTGCACCTGAGCGACCGGCGGACGCTCGAATTCCACTGTCAGCCGTTGCCGGACGGCGGATGGGTATCGGTATGCCGCGACCTGACGAGCCGCCGCGCGGTCGAGGCCGAACTGCGCCAGGCGCAGAAGATGGACGTGCTCGGCCAGTTGACGGGTGGGGTCGCGCACGATTTCAACAATTTTCTCGTCGCGATTCTCGGCAACCTCGAATTGTTGTTGCCGCGGCTCGACGGGCAACACGACACGCAGACGATGGCCGAACGTGCGCGCCGCGCGGCCGAGCGAGCGTCGCGGCTCACGCGGCGGCTGCTTGCGTTCGCGCGTCGTCAGCCGCTGCAGGCCGAGCGCGTGTCGGTACGGGCGATGCTCGCGGAAATGCTCGACCTGGTCGAATATTCGGCTGGGCAGCGCGTCACCGTCGTGCTGGAGCCGTCCGTCGACACGTTGTGGGTGAACGTCGACCGCGGTCAGCTCGAGAACGCGGTGCTCAACCTGACGCTCAACAGCGCGGCGGCGATGCCGGACGGCGGGACGCTCACGCTGTCCGCGCATCGCGAGCCGGCGCAGGATGCGGCGGGCGGCCCGGCGTCGATCGTGCTGAGCGTGACGGATACCGGGTGCGGCATCGCGCCCGTGCTGCTCGACAAGGTGATCGAGCCATTCTTCACGACCAAGGCCGCCGGTGAAGGCAGCGGGCTCGGGCTCAGCAGCGTGTACGGGTTCGTCCGGCAAAGCGGCGGCGATTTGCGGATTCACAGCGAGGTCGGCCGGGGCACGCGTGTCGAGCTTCGGCTGCCGGACAGCGGGCCGCCCACCGGCGGGCCGGCGGCGCGGCGCGGCGGGCCCGCGGCCGGGCGCGTCCGGCCTGCGCCGGCACACCGGGGCGCGCGCGTGCTGGTGGTCGACGACGATGCCGAGGTGCGCGACACGGTGGTCAGCCAGTTCGCGGCGCTCGGTGCGCGGGCCGAGGCGGTGCCCGACGGCGACGCTGCGCTGCGCTGGCTGGCCGCGCATGGTCCGGTTGAACTGGTGCTGTCGGACATTTCGCTTGGCGCGAGCGGCAGCGGCATCGCGTTCGCCGCGCGGCTCGCCGAACGCTGGCCGGGCCAACGCGTGGCGCTGACTTCGGGCCTGCCGCCCGAGATGCATCAGTCGCATCCCGACTGGCGGGCGGACCTGCCGTTCGTGCAGAAGCCGTTCGATCTGGCGGCGCTCGTCGCGCTGCTGGGCTGATGCCCGGCGCCGATTGTTTCGATTGTTAATGGCAACGCGTGTTTCCGAAATGTTCGATTAACGCGACGGGTGTTTCATAGCGGTACGGCACCGGCGACGCGGTCGCGACGCCACGGCGCAAAAATCGAAAAACGGACGGAGACACCCTATGACGAAGATCAAGTCGGTCTTGCTGGCGATGGCGCTTGCGACGACGGCCGCGACGGCCGGCGCGGCGACGCTGAGGATTGCGTGCGGCGCGGCAGGCGTCGACCAGGACATCTGCCAGGTCTCGGCGAAGCAATGGGCCGCGAAGACCGGCAACGAGGTCGAGTTCATCAGCATGCCAAACAACTCGAGCGAGACGCTCGCGCTCTACCAGCAGCTCCTTGGCAGCGGATCGGACAAGATCGACGTGATGCAGATCGATACGGTCTGGCCGGGGATCCTCGCGAACCATCTGGTCGACCTGAAGCCCTACAGCAAGGGTCAGGAAAGCCAGTCGTTTCCGAGCGTCGTCGCGAACGATACCGTGAACGGCAAACTGGTCGCGATGCCGTGGTTCATCGACACGGGCTTGCTCTACTACCGCAAGGACCTGCTCGACAAGTACCGGGCGAAGGTGCCCGCGACGTGGGACGAACTCGATGCGACCGCGCGCAGGATCCAGGCGAGCGAGCGTGCAGCCGGCAATGAGAAGGTGTGGGGCTACGTGTGGCAGGGGCGTGCGTACGAAGGGCTCACCTGCGATGCGCTCGAGTGGGTCGCCAGCCACAACGGCGGCACGGTGATCGACGACAAGGGGCGCGTCACGATCGACAACCCGGGCGCGGTCAAGGCACTCGACCAGGCGGCGAAATGGGTCGGCACGATCAGCCCGAAGGCGGTGCTGAACTACGGCGAGGAAGAGTCGCGCGGCGTGTTCCAGGCCGGCAATGCGGTGTTCATGCGCAACTGGCCGTACGCATGGGCGATCGCGAACCGCGCAGGCAGTCCGATGAAAGGCAAGGTCGGCATCGCACCGCTGCCGAAGGGCGGCGCCGACGGCCGCCAGGCCGCCGCACTCGGCGGCTGGCAGCTCGCGGTGTCGCGCTACTCGCCGAACCCGAAGCTCGCCGCCGATCTCGTGATGTACCTGTCGAGCGCGGAAGTGCAGAAAATGCGCGCGGTGCAGGCGTCGTTCAATCCGACGATGCCCGCGCTCTACCATGACAAGGACGTCCTCCAGGCCAACCCGTTCATGGCCGACCTGCTGCTGACCTTCAACAGCGCGGTCGCGCGGCCGTCGACGGTTACCGGGGCCCGGTACAACCAGGTCAGCAACCAGTTCTGGAATGCCGCGCACGACGTGCTCGCGGGCAGCGACACCGCGGCGAGCGCGCTCGCGAGGCTCGCCTCGTCGCTCAACCGGCTCGCGCCGGCCGGCAACTGGCGCTGAGCGCGGCGCCTCACGACCGATCGACCCGGCCGGCCGCCCGACGGCGCCGGCCCTGACGGGAGACTTTCCATGAGAACTGCAAGCATCCGGATAGACAGGACTCCTTTGTTAGTCGGGAGCCCGGCGCGAACGGGAACCGGGCTGGCGAGGGCGCGCCGCCGCCAGGCGTGGCTGCTGGTCGCGCCGGCGATGCTGATGCTGGTGGCGATCGCCGGCTGGCCGCTGTTGCGCACCGCGTGGTTCAGCCTGACCGACGCGCAGCTGTCCGACCTGACACAGCGACGGTTCGTCGGCCTCGACAACTACATCGGCGCGGCGGGCGTCCTGCGCGATCCGTCGTGGTGGCAAGCGGTGGGCAACACGGTGCTGTTCGCGGTCGTCTCGGTGCTGCTCGAGACGGCCGCGGGGCTGGGCGTGGCGCTGCTGCTCGACGTGCCGTCGCGGTTGCGTACGCTGCTGCGCGCGGCCGTGCTGGTGCCGTGGGCGATCCCGACCGTCGTTTCCGCGAAGATCTGGAGCTGGATGCTCAACGACCAGTTCGGGATCGTCAATGCAATGCTGATGGCGATCGGCGCGATTCATGAACCGCTCGCGTTCACCGCCGATGCGCGCCTCGTGTTTCCGACCATCGTGTTCGTCGACGTGTGGAAGACCACGCCGTTCATGGCGCTGCTGATGCTCGCCGCGCTGCAGACGGTGCCGCGCGACTGCTACGAGGCGGCGCGTGTCGATGGCGTGCCGCGCTGGCGGGTGTTCCGGTCGGTGACGCTGCCGCTGATCCTGCCCGGCGTGCTGGTCGCGATGATCTTCCGCTCGCTCGACGCACTACGCGTGTTCGACCTGATCTACGTGATGACGTCGAACAGCCGCATCACGAAAAGCATGTCGGTGTACGTGCGTGAACAACTGATCGATTTCCAGCAGGTGGGCTTCGGGTCGGCGTCGGCGATGCTGCTGTTCGCGACGATCGTGCTGTTCACCGTCGGCTACATGGCCGTCAGCCGGCGCCGGATCCAGGAGGTCTGACATGAAGAAGCATCCGCTCGAGACGGCGGTATACGCGGTGCTGTCGGCGCTCGTGCTGACGGTCGCACTGTTCCCGCTCGTCTACATGATCGGCACGTCCGTCAAGCATGGCGACGCGCTGTTCGACACGTCGCTGTTCCCGGCGAGCCCGTCGCTCGACAACTACCGGCAGTTGTTCCGCGACCAGCCGTTCGGCGCGTACCTGCTGAATTCGGCTTGGGTCGCCGGCGGCGCGGTGGCGCTGTCGCTCGCGGTGTCGGTACTGGCTGCGTACGCGCTCGGCCGCGTGTCGTTTCGCGGGCGCGGCGTGTTGATGATGTGCATCCTCGGCGTGTCGATGTTTCCGCAGGTCGCGATCCTGTCCGGGCTGTTCGAGCTGATCCGCGCACTCGGCCTGTACGACCGCCTCGGCGCGCTCGTGCTGTCGGACCTGATCTTCACGCTGCCGTTCACGATCTGGATCCTCGTCACGTTCATGCGCGAGTTGCCGCGCGAGCTGGAGGAGGCCGCGCTGGTCGACGGCGTGGGCGTGTTCACGCTGATCTTCAGGATCTTCATGCCGCTGCTGCGGCCCGCGCTTGCCGCGACGTCGCTGCTCGCGTTCGTGTCGGCCTGGAACGAGTTCCTGTTCGCGCTGACCTTCACGATCTCGTCCGGGCAGCGGACGGTCCCGGTCGCGATCACGATGATCTCCGGGGCGAGCAGTTTCGAGCTGCCGTGGGGAACGATCATGGCCGCGTCGGTGATCGTCACGGTGCCGCTCGTGCTGCTGGTGATGGTCTGCCAGCGTCAGATCGTATCCGGGCTGACGGCCGGCGCGGTCAAGGGGTGAGCGGGTGACCCCCGCCGTCGTCAAACAGGAGCGAAAGCATGAGCCAGATCAAATTGAGCGGTCTTCACAAACAGTTCGGTGCAACCCCGATCCTCCATGACGTGAACCTGACGGTCGAGCCCGGCGAGTTCTGCGTGTTCATCGGCCCGTCCGGCTGCGGAAAATCGACGTTGCTGCGGATCATTGCCGGACTCGACGAGCAAACCGCCGGCGACGTATGGATCGACGGGCACTGTGTCAATGCGTTGGCGCCTGCGCGCCGCGATATTGCGATGGTGTTCCAGAGCTACGCGCTGTATCCGCACATGTCGGTCTATGAAAACATGGCGTTCGGACTGCGGCACCTGGGCTTGCCGAAACACGAGGTCGACCGGCGGGTGCGGCATGCGTCCGCGTCGCTGCGCCTCGACGAATTGCTGGGGCGCAAGCCCGGCGCGCTGTCCGGCGGCCAGCGGCAGCGTGTCGCGATCGGCCGTGCGATCGTGCGCAAGCCGAAGGTCTTCCTGTTCGACGAGCCGTTGTCGAACCTCGATGCCGCGCTTCGCGTGAAGACGCGCGTCGAGATCGCGAAGCTGCATCGCAGCCTCGACGACACCAGCATGATCTACGTGACGCACGACCAGGTCGAGGCGATGACGCTCGCGGACAAGATCGTTCTGCTGCGCCCGCTCGAAGGGCGGGCCGGCGTCGTGAGCGTCGCACAGGTCGGCACGCCGCTCGACCTCTATCACCGCCCGGCGAGCCAGTTCGTCGCCGGCTTCATCGGTTCGCCGGCGATGAACTTCCTGCCGGCGACGGTCGTGTCGGCGGGCGCCCGCGACGTGCGCGTGCTGACCGGCGGCCACGCGCTCGGCGCGAGCGTGTCGGGCGACGGCCTCGCGCGAGGCGGCGAAGTGACGCTGGGCATTCGCCCCGAGCATGTGCGGGTCGGGGCCGGCGACGTGACGGGAGAAGTCGCGCACGTCGAGCAAATGGGCGAGCACACCTATCTCTACCTCGATACACCGCTTGCCGCGCAGCCGATCGTCGCGAAGACCGACGCCCCCGGCGCGCGGATCGGCGAGCGCATCCGCGTCGACGTGCCGGCCGGCGCGCTGCACCTGTTTCACCCGGACGGTTGCGCGGCCGTGCGCATGCCGAGCGAGGCCGCCACCGCGGCGCGCGCGACGGCCTGAGCACGACGCACGCAATCCGTTCACGGCTTTCAGGCGGCCATGGCGCGCGGCCGCTGTCGAATCGGCGCCCATTCATGCAAAAAGGATAGTTATGCAAAACAAGAAACTTTCGGTGATCGTCTGGAACGAATTCGAGCACGAACGCGAAAACGCCGGCGTGCGCGCGATCTATCCCGACGGACTGCACCAGGTGATCGCCAGTGCGCTTGCGGAAACGCCGGCGCTCGGGCACGGCGCGCTGCCGCTCGAGATCGGCGTCGCGACGCTCGATCAGCCGGAGCACGGGCTCGACGAGGCGCGGCTCGCCGCATGCGACGTGCTGATCTGGTGGGGGCACAAGGCGCATGCGAAGGTGTCCGACGAAGTCGTCGAGCGCGTGCAGCGTCGGGTGCTCGAGGGAATGGGCCTGATCGTGCTGCATTCCGGGCACTTCTCGAAGATCTTCCGCCGCCTGCTCGGCACGCACTGTTCGCTGAAGTGGCGCGAGGCCGCCGAGAAGGAACGGCTGTGGGTCGTCGAGCCGTCGCATCCGATCGCGGCCGGGCTCGGCGAGTATTTTGAGCTGCAGCACGAGGAGATGTACGGCGAGCGTTTCGATATCCCGCAGCCGGACAGCACCGTGTTCATCTCGTGGTTCGAAGGCGGCGAAGTATTCCGTTCGGGCTGCTGCTGGGAGCGCGGTCACGGCCGGATCTTCTATTTCCGCCCCGGGCACGAAGCGTACCCGACCTATCACGACCGCAACGTGCAACGCGTGATCGCGAACGCGGTGCAGTGGGCCGCGCCGCGCGTGAATCTCGCCGACCGCTGCCCGAACTCGCCGCCGCTCGAAACGCTCAGCGAGAAGAGCGGGCAGTTCGCGCATGTCGGTATCCAACAAACCGCGGGAGACCTCGCATGAACGACGACTACAAGGTGGAGCTGCCGGAAGCCGCGGCGATTGCCCGCGGCCGCCGCCTGCGCGTGGGCGTGATCGGGCTGGGGATCGGCCGCAAGCATATCGAAGGCTGGCGCGAGCATCCGGACGTCGACGTGGTCGCGATTGCCGACCCCGACGCGAAGCGGCTCGCGAAGGTCGGCGACGCGTTGGGCATCGACGCACGCTACGCATCGGCCGATGCGATGTTCGCAGCGGAGAAGCTGGATGTCGTCAGCGTCTGCACGCCGAACAAGTTCCATCGCGAGTTGACGCTCGCCGCGTTCGATGCGGGATGCCACGTGCTGTGCGAGAAGCCGATGGCGCTGAACGCGGACGAGGGCCGCGAGATGCTGATCGCCGCGCAGCGCGCAGGCAAGCGGCTGATGATCAATTTCTCGTACCGCTTCAGCGCGCAGTCGCGCGCGCTGAAGGCGCAGGTCGATAGCGGCCTGTTCGGCGATTTCTATTTCGGGCGGACGGTCTGGCATCGTCGGCGCGGGATGCCCGGATTCGGCGGCTGGTTCGGCACGAAGGCGCTGGCGGGCGGCGGGCCGCTGATCGATCTCGGCGTGCATCGCCTCGATCTCGCGCTGTGGCTGATGGGCTATCCGAAACCCGTGTGGGTGATGGGAAGCACTTACGATCCGATCGCGCGCGAGCTCGCGGCGCGCGCGGGCAAGACGTTCGACGTCGAGGATCTCGCGGCTGCGCTGATCCGCTTCGACAACGGCGCGACGCTCGCGCTCGAGGCGTCGTGGGCAACCAACATCCAGGAAGCGGAGTTGATGGAGACGCGCCTGCTCGGCACGCGTGCCGGGCTGCTGCAGAAGAACCTGAACGAGGGCTACACGTTCGACGCGCACGTATTCATCGAGCAGAACGGCGCGCAGTTCGACATGCGCCTGAATCCGCCCGCGGAAGGCGCGCATTCCGCGATGTACGACTACGCGGAAGCGATCCTGTGCGACGTCCCGCATCCGGCGCCTGGTGAGGAAGGGCTGATCGTGATGGAAATTCTCGACGCGATCTATGCGAGCGCGGCCGCGGGCGAGCCGATTCGCATTCACGCGCCCGGGCCGGCGGCCGTCGATGCGCCGCCGGTGCTGCACCTCGACGTCGCCGGTTGACGTCGCCGGCTGACTTCGTACGGGGCCGGCGCGCGGATCGTCCACCGCGCCGGCCCGACAGCAACATGACGGACGACGCAGCACACACAGCTATTCGATGACGCCGCGCATCGCACGCGGCGCACTGACAACGTTTGGAGACACGTTCATGATCGACGAAGCAGGCCACGCCGCGCGCGGCCCCGCACGCACCCCGCTCAGGCTCACGCGGCTCGCCGCCGCCTTCTCGCTGGCCGTCGTGTCGGCCGCGCTGCATGCGGCGCCGGATCCGGCAACGACGGTCGCCGCGGACGGCGCGGCGGGCGGCTTGTCGCAGGCAACCGGCGTCGTGCCGGCCGACACGAGCCCCGCCAACGTGGCCACGCCGACGCCGTCGTCGGCCTGGAACCAGTTGACGCCGTGGACGCAGTTTCACGGCTATCTGCGGGCCGGCGTCGGGACCAGCGACAGTCACTCGCAGGCCTGCTTCCAGTTGCCGGGCGCACAGAGCAAGTACCGGCTCGGCAACGAATGCCAGGTCTACAGCGAACTGGAGATCGACCAGACGCTGTACAAGTTCTCGAACGGCATGCAGCTGTCGGCGGTCGGCATGGCGAGCCTCGTCAACGATCTCGATCGCACGCCGACCTTCAACGGCGATCACGGGCGCATCCGCCTGCCGCAATCGTACGTGCAGCTCACGAACTTTCCGGGGCTCGACGACATGCGCATCTGGTTCGGGCGCATCTACTACCGGCGCAATGACGTCCACATGAACGACTTCTATTACTGGAATCCGAGCGGCCTCGGCGCAGGCATCGAGAACGTGCCGATCGGCGGCGGCCTGAAGCTCAGCTATGCGCTGTTCCGCGAGGACTATATCGACCAGCCCAACTACGCTACGCGGCACGACCTCCAGTTGTCGGGCGTGCATCCGAATCCGGGCGGCGAGCTGCAGTTCGGGCTGTCGTACATTCCGGCCCGCGCGCCGGTGCCGAATTCGAGCGGCATGCTGCAGGACGCGCACGGTGGCTGGTCGTTCACGGTTCAGCACGTGCAGACCAACCTGCTCGGCGGCAAGAACAAGCTTGCGTTCCAGTACGGCGTCGGTCCGGGCACGGGCCTCGGCTACACGGGAACGCTGACCAACGACAACCGCTACAAGAGCCTGCGCGTGCTCGATGCGTTCGACTGGCAGGCGACGCGCGACTTCAGCGGCCAGGTGGTCGGCATCTACCAGCGCGACATCGCGCCGTCGGGCGGGTCGCAGACCTGGATATCGATGGGTGTGCGGCCGGTGTATGCGTTCACGCAGCACATCAAGCTGCAGGGCGACCTCGGGCACGATCGCGTGACGCCGTCCGGCGGCCCGACGCGCACGCTGCTGAAGGCGAGCGTCGCGCTGACGCTCGCGATGGACCGCTCGTTCTGGTCGCGGCCCGAATTCCGCGTGTTCTACACGTATGCGCGCTGGAACCAGGCCGCGCAGGATGCGGCGGCGCCTGGCGATCCGCTGTCGACGACGGGCATCTTCGGTACGTCGCGCACGGGTTCGACGGTCGGCGCGCAGGTCGAATGGTGGTGGTGAGCACGATGACGGAACGCTGTACGACGATATCGATGGGTGCCGATGCCGCGCCGTTCTCGCGCATCGTGTTCGGGATGTGGCGGATCGGCGACTGGGCGCTGTCGGCCCGCGAGCGCCGTGCGCTGATCGAGGCGGCGCTGGAACTCGGCGTGACGAGCTTCGACCATGCGGACATCTACGGCGACTACACGGCCGAGGGCCTGTTCGGCGACGTGCTGGCCGATGCGCCGCACCTGCGCGAGCGGATGCAGATCGTCACGAAGTGCGGGATCCGGCTCGTGTCCGCGCGCCGGCCCGCGCACGGGATCAAGCACTACGACACGCGGGCCGCGCATGTGATCGCGTCGGTCGAGCAGTCGCTGCGCGCGCTGCGCACCGACCGGCTCGACCTGCTGCTGCTGCATCGTCCCGATCCGCTGATGGATGCCGACGAAGTCGCCGCGACGCTTGATGCGCTCCGGCGTGACGGAAAGGTGAGGGCATTCGGGATATCGAACTTTACGCCGGCACAGGCCGAGTTGCTGCAGGACCGGATGGCGGCGCACGGTTCGTCGCTCGCGACGAACCAGGTCGAATGCTCGCTGTTGCATCTCGCGCCGCTCGACGACGGCACGTTCGATCAGGCGCAGCGCTGGCGCTGTCCGCCGATGCTGTGGTCGCCGCTCGCGGGCGGACGCCTGTTGACGGAGGCATCGCCCGCCGCGACACGCGTGCGCGCGACTGCGGCGCGGATCGGCGACGCGCTCGGCGTGTCCGCGACGACGGTGCTGTTCGCGTGGCTGCTCGCATTGCCGTGCCGGCCGCTGCCGATCGTCGGGTCGAGCCGGATCGCGGCGCTGCGCGAAGCCGTGGCGGCGACGCGCGTGACGCTCGAACGCGAACAATGGTTCGAACTGCTGCACGCGGCGCGCGGCGCGGATGTGCCATGACCGTTGCGATCGACACACGATGACAATCCGGGAGATACGATGAACGAAGCGACCCTGAGCGGTCATCCGGTCGCGCCGTGCGGCACGCGTGCCGGCGAACCCCGCTTGCTGGCGGACATCGGCGGCACGCACGCGCGCTTCGCGCTGGAGACCGCGCTCGGCGGGATCGGCGACGTGCGCGTCTATCGATGCAGCGCCCATGCCGGCGTGGACGACGCGGTGCGCGCGTTCCTGCACGACGCGGGCGGCGTGCGGGTGCGGCACGCGGCGATCGCGATCGCCAATCCCGTGGACGGCGACATCGTCAGCATGACCAATCATGACTGGCGCTTCTCGATCGATGCGACGCGCCGCGCGCTCGGATTCGACACGCTGCACGTCTTCAACGACTTCTCGGCACTGGCGATGGCCGTGCCGCATCTGTCCGCGGGGCAGCGGCGGCAGGTCGGCGGCGGGCACGCGTCGCCCGCGGGTACGATCGGCGTGCTCGGCGCCGGCACGGGGCTGGGCGTTTCGGCGCTCGTGCGCGCGGGCGACGCATGGGTGCCGCTGTCCGGCGAGGGCGGGCATGTGTCGTTCGCGCCCGCCGACGCACGCGAGGCCGACGTGCTGCACTACGCGCGGGCACGCTGGCCGCACGTGTCGTTCGAGCGGCTGGTCGCGGGCCCCGGCATCGCGGTGATTCACGCGGCGCTCGCCGCGCGCGACGGCTGCGACCCACCCGAGGCCGACGCGGCCGATACGGCGGCCATCATCGTACGTGCGCTCGCCGGCGACGCACGCTGCATGGCGACCCTCGATTGCTTCTGCGGGATGCTCGGCACGTTCGCGGGCAATCTGGCGCTGACCCTCGGCGCGACCGGCGGCATCCATATCGGCGGGGGCGTCGTGCCGCGCCTCGGGGCATGGTTCGATGCGTCGCCGTTTCGTGCCCGCTTCGAGGCGAAGGGCCGCTTTGCCGGCTATCTCGCGAGGATTCCAACCTTCGTGATCACCGCGCCGCATCCGGCCTTCGTCGGCGTGTCGCACCTGCTCGCTCGCGCGTTGGGCGAGGCCGGCTGACGCGATGCACAGACCACAGGGGCGGTGCGCGATGCCGTGCGTTGCCGTCGAGCATGGACCGGATGAGCACTCGCAACGGCGTGCATGCGCGTGCTGTCGCATGTCGATCGGCCGCGCCGCCGCCGCGCGCGACACGAGCGTGTCGCAGCCGCACCGTCATGTCCGGCATGCGTGGGTGTAGCGTGACTGTTTGCAATATGTCGGAGATTTGAAAGAAAGCCGGTGGTACGCGACGCCGCCCTATGGAATACGCCGACTGGAAGTCGTCCCGGAACTCATTTACTTTTAGAACAATGTCGCCGATGCGTCGTGCGTTCCGGAGGAGTCGTGACCACATTCCAGAAAGTGTGGCAGTTGCTGGTCGGAAAGCCACTCGACCCGCTCGACCCGCGCACGCGGCATGCGATCGCCGTGACGCCGCTGCTGGCTTGGGTCGGGCTCGGCGCCGACGGGCTGTCGTCGTCGTGCTACGGCCCGGAAGAAGCGTTCCTCGCGCTGGCGCACCATACGCCGCTCGCCCTGTTCCTCGCGCTCGCGACGTCGGCGACCGTGTTCATCATCGCGCTCGGCTACAACCAGGTGATCGAGCTGTTCCCGACCGGCGGCGGCGGGTATCGCGTCGCGACGTCGCTGCTCGGTTCGAAGCCGGGGCTCGTGTCGGGTGCGGCGCTGCTGGTCGACTACGTGCTGACCGTCGCGACGTCGCTCGCGAGCGGCGTCGACGCATTCTTCAGCCTGCTGCCGGTGAGCGCGCAGGCGTTCAAGCTCACGACCGAGATCGTGCTGATCCTGCTGATGACGGGGCTCAACTTCCGCGGGATGCGCGAATCGATCATGGTGCTGCTGCCGATCTTCGTCGGCTTCGTGATCCTGCACTTCGCGCTGATCGTCTATGGCGTCGCCGTGCACGGCAGCAACCTCGCGATGATCGTGCCCGATGCCGTGCACGAGGCGCACGGGATGTCGCAGTCGCTCGGCGTATTCGTGGTGCTTGCGCTGCTGATGCGCGCGTTCTCGCTCGGCGGCGGTACCTACACGGGCCTCGAGGCCGTGTCGAACAACGTGAACATGCTCGCCGATCCGCGCGTGCCGAACGGCAAGGTGACGATGTGGTACATGTCGACGTCGCTCGCGTTCACGGCCGGCGGCATCATCCTGCTGTACATGCTGTGGCACGCGCGGCCGGTCGAAGGCCAGACGCTCAACGCGGTCGTGTTCGGCAGCGTGATCGACCATCTCGGGCTCGGCTCCGCGTTCGCGCGGCATGCATTGCTCGCGGCCGTGCTCGCGTTCGAGGCCGGGCTGCTGATGGTCGGCGCGCAGACGGGCTTCCTCGACGGCCCGGCCGTGCTGTCGAACATGGCGTCGGATTCGTGGGTGCCGCGCCATTTCCGCGACCTGTCGGGGCGCCTCGTGCGGCAGAACGGGATCATCGTCGTCGGGCTGTCGAGCCTGCTGATCCTGTTGTGGACGCACGGCAGCGTCGACGTGCTCGTCGTGCTGTACAGCATCAACGTGTTCCTCACGTTCAGCCTGTCGCTGCTCGGGCTGTGCACTTACTGGTGGCGCCATCGCAGCGAGCAGGGCTGGTTCAAGCATTTCTTCCTGTCGGCGCTCGGGCTGAGCGTGACGGCGACCGTGCTCGTCATCACGCTGATCGAGAAGTTCACGGCGGGCGGCTGGCTCACGGTGCTCGTGACGAGCGCGGTGATCGCACTGTGCTTCATGATCAACCGCCACTACGCATACACGCGCGCGCAGCTCGCGAAGGAAGATGCGCTGTTCGCCGGCAACCCGCCCGAAGTCGACGAGGCTACCGCGCCGGGCAAGCCCGATCCGTCGCAGCCGACGGCCGTGCTGCTGGTCGGCAAGCATCGCGGCGCGAGCATGCACGCGCTGTTGTGGGTCAACCGGCTGTTTCCCGGCCACTTCCGCAACGTGATCTTCCTCGCGGTCGGCGAGGTCGACGCGAAGGCGTACGACGGGCACGAGCATCTCGAACGGCTGCGTCACTCGATCACCGAAGCGCTCGACTACTATGTCGCGCACTGCCGCCGCAACGGCATCGCGGCCGATTACTGGATCGCGTTCGGCACGAATCCCCTGGTCGAATTCATGAACCTCGCGTCGTCGACGCTCGACGAGTACCCGAACGCCGTGTGCTTCGCGAGCAAGCTGATCTTCCGGCGCGTGAATTTCCTCACGGCCTGGCTGCACAACCAGACGCCCGTCGAGTTGCAGGCGCGCCTGCACGTCGAGGGCAAGCAGATGGTGCTGTTGCCGATGAACGTCGGGTAACGGTGCGGCGCGTACGCGCTCGCATGGATGTGGCGCGGCAAGCGCGTGGGCGACTGCCGGGAGCAGCCGTCAGGGCTGATGATGCCGATGCGGGCGGTGAGGCCGCCGCAGCGGCGGGTGATGGAATTTGGCCCTCAGCCGGTCGCGCCCCGGGCGCTTGACGACGAACAGCACGGCGAGCGCGACAAACGCCAGCAGCACGACGACTTCCACGATCCCGTTTTCCATGGTGCCTCCCGGTCGCGGGCGGACGATCCTTCTGCGGCGTTCGGCAATCGAGCGAATGCCGGCGGCCGCATGCGACGACGCTTTCATGTCTCATTGTAGGTCGGCGTGCACCGGCTTGACGCGTGCGTATGCGTCGCCCACACTGGCCGACACGCGGGTCGCGCAGTTGATTCTGTCCGTTGCACGACCGCGCTTTCCGTGAACCGCGACGAGGTGCGATGTGGTGCGCTTTTCTGTCGGCCTGGCCGGCTGGGTGCTGGCGTGCGCTGCCGCGTTCGGCGCGTCGAACGCCGTCGGCACGCCGCCGGGCACGGGCCCGGCGGCGGGTGGGGCGAACGACGTTGCCGACGACGCGCCCGTCACGGTCGTCAGCGATGTTCACGAATTCGTGATCCAGCACGACGGCTCGCTCGACGAGCACGACGATTCGACGCTGCGCGCGAACGACGCGAACGGTATCGATGCAATCGCGCAGCGCTACGTGTGGTTCGACAAGAATCTCGAGAAGGTGGATCTGCTCGCGGCCGAGACGATCGACCGCGACGGCGTCGCGCATCCGGTCGGTGCGGACGGCATCCGCGACGTGCAGGAGCCGCGCTCGGCCGGCGCGCCGACATTCCAGGACGGGCTGCTGCGCACCGTCGTGTTTCCCGGCGTCGAAGCCGGGTCGAGCACGCGCGTGGCGTTCCGCAAGACCCGCACGAAGCCGGTCAACCGCGGCTACTTCGGCTATACCGTGGCGCCGTCGCGCGAGCCGGTCGACAGCCAGCGGCTGATCTTCGACGTGCCGGCCGACATGCCGCTGTATGCGGATGCGCGCGGCTACGTCGCGCTGCCGCCGGTCACCGCGAACGGCCGCACGCGCTACGAATTCGACTACCGGCACGGCCCGTACGACCGCATCGAGAACGGCGCGGTCGGCTACGCGACCTACGGCGACCGGCTCGTCGTGTCGACACTGCCCGACTATGCGGCGTTCGCCGCGCGCTACCGCAACGCGGCCGTCGATCCGGGTGCGGACGATCCGGTCGTTGCGCAGTTGGCGCGCACGCTCACCGCGGGTGTCGCCGATCCGCGCGACAAGGCGCGCATCCTGTACGACTGGGTGCAGGCGAACATCCGTTACGTCGGGTTGTTTCTCGGCGAAACGGCTGCCGCACCGCATCGCGTGACGGACATCCTGCGCAACCGCTACGGCGACTGCAAGGATCATGTCGCGCTGTTCGGCGCGCTGCTCGCGGCGGTCGGCATTCGCAGCGAACCGGTGCTGCTCAATCTCGGGTCCGTCTACACGCTGCCGTCGGTGCCCGGCTACGGCGGCGGTGCGATCAATCACGCGATCACGTGGCTGCCCGATCTCGCGCTCTTTGCGGACACGACGACGGCCGGCATCGCATTCGGCTATCTGCCGCCGATCGTGATGGATCGTCCCGCGCTGCTGGTCGACACGGGCGTGCTGTCGCGCACCCCGGCCACGCAGCCGCGCGGCCGTATCGCGCGGGTCGGGATCGATGCGGCCGGGCCGGACGCCACGCATTTTCACGCGTACGTCGAGGACGACGGCTGGACGGCCGAACTCGAACGCAACCTGTTTCGCCGCGCGACACCCGACGTCATCGCGCAGCTCGCGAACGACCGCTTGCGGCAAAGCGGCTTGCGCGGCCGCGCGCAACTGTCGACCAGTGACCGGCGCGTCACCGGCGGGCCGTTCGACGTGACGATGTCGGGCACGCTCGATCATTTCGTGTGGCCTGACGGCACGACCGCGTTGCCCGCGCTGTCGAGCCTGACGGGCGGCATCGCGACGCAGGTCGAGAACTGGCTCGCCGAGCCCGTGCGCACGCAGCCGTGGGGCTGCATCGGCGGCACGTTCGACGAGACCGGCCAGATTGCGCTGCCGGCCGGCGTCGCGGTGACCGACCTGCCGGCCGATACGGCCGTGCACGACCGCTTTGTCGACTTCACGTCGCATTACGTATTCGACGCGGCCGCGCGCGTCGTGCAGGTCACGCGGCGGATGACGGCGAATTTTGGCCGTCAGGTGTGCACGGCGGACGAATTCACGGCGCTGCGCGCGTCGCTCGAACGCATCGAACGCGACACGCAGGCGCAGATCGTCGTGCGGGCGAAGGGGCGTTGAACGGGCAGTGGGCGCGTCGCCGCCATCGGCCGACACACAGGAGGACATCATGACGGAACGGGACTACGAGATCGCCGATCTCTCGAAGGATTTGCTGGGCCGGATCGTGCAGGGCACCGTCGCGAACGGCGCGCCTGTGGATGCAGAGCAGTGCGCTGCGCTCGCCGTGCAATGCGCGACGGCGCTGGTCGACAAGCTCGACGCGCGCAGCGGCTGAAAGCGGAAGGACGTCACGCGCGGTGGCGACTTGAGCACCGCCGGCGAATGTGCGACTTCGGAACGAAGCAACGCGTAGCGGCCCCGGTCAGCGTCGCACGTCAAGCGTCAGGCATCACGCATTACGCTTCGACACGCACCTCGCCGTCCGCGCGCACGGCGCCCGGCGGCTTGCCCACCACGCGCTTGAATGCACGGCTGAACGCGGCGAGCGAGCCGTAGCCGAGCCGGTACGCGACGGCCTCGATCGTTTCGTGGTCGCGCGTGATCCATTGCGCGGCGAGCCGCATCCTCAGCTCGGTCAGGTAGCGCACCGGCGTCATCCCGGTGGCCGCGAGAAAGCGTTCGGCGAACACCGAACGTGACACGCCGGCTTCGGTCGCGAGTTCCGCCACGCTCCAGTTGCGGCCCGGGTCGCGGTGCAGCGCGACGATCGCGCGGCCGAGCTTCGGCTCGCGCAGCGCCTGCACCCAGCCCGTTGCATCACCGCATCCGCACTCGACCCAGCCGCGCACGATGAAGGCCGCGACCACGTCCGCGAGCCGCGCGAGGATGCCCGCGAAGCCCGCACGCGCCGAGCACGCCTCGCGCTCCATCGCATCGAGCATCGGGCGGATTTCCGGGTAGCGCGCGAGCAGCGTGCCGACGTGCATGAACTCGGGCATCGTGCCGACGAGCGGCTGCATGCCGCCGAGATCGAGCTCCATGCACGCGCTGAAGATCAGCGCATCGCCGGCGCCCGGCTCGGTCGTCGCGCAACGGGCGGGCGACACGCCGGCCGGCGCCACCGACGCCACCGTATCGCAGATCTTCGCGACCTCGAAGCCGTTGATCTCGCGGCACGGCGCATCGGGGTCGGACACGAGCGCATGCATGCCGCCACGCGGCAGCAGGATCGCGTCGCCGGCCTCGAGCCGCATCGTGTCGCCCGACGCGTCGCGCAGCAGCACGGGCCCGCGCCCGACGAAATGGAACTGCGCGCGGCCCGTCACATGGCCGAAGTTCAGCCCGAACGGCCGCGCGACCTGGATGCGACGGTACTGGACGCCGCTCAGGCGCATCCCCAGCAGCAGCTCGCTGACGAGGTCGTGCGCATCGGGGATGGGCGGAAGCAGGGGCTCGGACATATCGAGATTCGGACGATCGATCAACAAGAACGGATTGTATGTCATAGACCGTCCTGACGTGGTTCCTTACGATACGCTCTCATCAGTACTTTCCCTAGCCAACACGGAACCACGCATGAATCCCGGAATCTCCACGGCCGCCTCGACGGCGGCCCCCCGCGAACCGGCCTGGGGTGCGGTATTCGCGATGACGCTCGGCGTCTTCGGGCTCGTCACGGCCGAATTCCTGCCCGCGAGCCTGCTGACGCCGATGGCCGACAGCCTCGGCGTGACCGAAGGCGTGGCCGGGCAGGCCGTCACCGCCACCGCGACGGTCGCGCTGGTCACCAGCCTGCTGATCTCGGCGCTGACGCGCACGATCGACCGGCGGCGCGTGCTGCTCGCGTTCTCGGTGCTGCTCGTCGCATCGAACCTGGCGGTTGCGTTCGCGCCCAACCTGACGACGCTGCTGATCGGCCGCGTCGTGCTCGGCATCGCGCTCGGCGGCTTCTGGACGATGGCGACGGCCACCGCGATGCGGCTCGTGCCGACGGCGATGGTGCCGCGCGCACTGTCGATCATCTTCAGCGGGGTGGCGGTCGCGACGATCGCGTCCGCGCCGATGGGCAGCTACTTCGGTCACCTGATCGGCTGGCGCAACGTGTTCCTGATCGCGGCCGTGCTCGGCGGCGTTGCGTTCGTGTCGCAGGTCGTCACGCTGCCGTCGATGCCGCCGAGCGGCACGACACGGCTGCGCACGCTGATCGACGTGCTGCGTCGGCCGACCGTCGGCCTCGGGATGTTCGCGACGATCCTCGTGTTCACCGGGCATTTCGCGTTCTTCACGTACCTGCGGCCGTTCCTCGAACAGGTTGCGGGCGTCGGCGTGAACGGGCTGTCGGCGATCCTGCTCGGCTACGGCATCGCGAACTTCGTCGGTACGTCGCTCGCCGGCCGCGTGCTCGAACACCGGTTGCGGCCGATGCTGATCGGGATGCCCGCGCTGATGGTCGTGCTCGGCGTCGCGCTCGTCGCGCTCGGCCGCGCGCCGATGATCGACGCGGTGCTCGTCGCGTTGTGGGGGATGGCGTTCGGCGGCGTGCCCGTCGCCTGGTCGACGTGGGTCACGCGCACCGTGCCCGACGAGGCCGAGAGTGCGGGCGGGCTGATCGTCGCGGCGATCCAGCTGGCGATCGCCACGGGCGCGGCAGCCGGCGGCGTCGTATTCGACGCGAACGGTGCGGCCGGCGTGTTCGTTGCCGCAGCCGTCGTGCTGGCCGTCGCGGTTGCGACGATCGTGACCGGCGTGCCGAAGCGGGTCGGCGTGGCGGTGTCCTGACCGGCCGCCGGCCCCGTGCTTCGCGCGCGGGCCCGGCGGCGCTCGTCCGTCAGGCGGCGCCGGCGTCCGCGATGCGGTCGAGTTCCGCGAGCGCGTCTTCCGGCAGATCGAGGTCGGCCGCCGCGAGATTCTCGCGCAGATGCGCGACCGACGACGTGCCCGGAATCAGCAGCAGGTTCGGCGCGCGGCGCAGCAGCCACGCCAGCGCGACTTGCATCGGCGTCGCGCCGACGCGCGCCGCCACGCCGGACAGCGTCGACGACTGCAGCGGCGAGAAGCCGCCGAGCGGAAAGTACGGCACGTAGGCGATGCCGTCCCGGGCGAGCGCGTCGATCAGCGCATCGTCGTCGCGATGCGCGATGTTGTAGTGGTTCTGCACGCAGACGATGTCGCAGATCCGGCGCCCCTCCGCGACCTGCGCGGCCGTGACGTTGCTCAGGCCGACGTGGCGGACGAGCCCGCGCCGCTGCAGTTCGGCGAGTGTGCTCAGCGGCGCTTCGATCGATCCTTCGGCCGGCCCGTGCGGGTCGAACATGATGCGCAGGTTGACGACGTCGAGCACATCGAGCCCGAGGTTGCGCAGGTTGTCGTGCACGGCCCGTTCGAGTGCGTCGGGCGCGAACGCGGGCAGCCACGATGCGTCGTCGCCGCGCCGCGCGCCGATCTTGGTGACGATCACGAGATCGTCGCGATACGGATGCAATGCATCGCGGATCAGCCGGTTGGTGACGTGCGGGCCGTAGAAATCGCTGGTGTCGATATGGTCGACGCCGCACGCGACGGCTTCGCGCAATACGCGCAATGCCGCGTCGCGGTCCTTCGGCGGGCCGAACACGCCGGGCCCCGCGAGCTGCATCGCGCCGTAGCCGATCCGTTTGACGTGGCGATTGCCGAGCCGGAAGGCGGCGGTGTGTCGAGTGTCGGACATGACGGTGCTCCTGTTGATGAATGCGACCAGCATAGGCATTGGCCGCCCGCGCGATAAGCCGGCATAATCCGCACGGGTTGTACGAAAAGGCGAACAATGCAAGCCGATCTGGGCGATCTGAATGCGTTCTTGGCCGTGGCGCGCGCCAGCGGATTCCGTGACGCCGCGCGCGTGACGGGCCTCAGCGCGTCGGGGCTGAGCGAGGCCGTGCGCCGGCTGGAAGCGCAGCTTGGCGTGCGGCTGCTGCATCGCACGACGCGCAGCGTCGTGCCGACCGAAGCCGGTGAGCGCCTGCTCGCGCGTCTTGGCCCCGCGTTGACCGAAGTGGCGGCGGCGCTCGACGGCATCGGCGAATTCCGGGACAGACCGGCCGGCACGCTGAAGCTCAACGTGCCGGTCAGCGCGGCGCGGCTCGTGCTGCCGGCAATCGTGCCGCGCTTTCTCGAGGCGTACCCGGACATCCGGCTGGAAGTGATCGCCGACGAAAATTTCGTCGACGTGCTGGCGGCCGGATGCGACGCGGGCATCCGTTACGACGAACGGCTCGAGCAGGACATGATCGCGGTGCCGATCGGCCCGCGCATCCAGCGGTTCGCGACCGCGGCCGCCCCCGGCTATCTCGACCGTCATGGCCGGCTGCGGCATCCGCGCGAACTGCTCGCGCATCGTTGCCTGCGGGGGCGGTTCGCGAGCGGCGCGATGCCGCCGTGGGAGTTCGAGTGCGACGGCGAGGTCGTGCGGATCCAGCCGGCCGCCGGGCCGCTGCTGGTGCAGATCGGCGGCGCGACCGACCTGGTCGTCGACGCGGCGATCGCCGGCACGGGCATCGTGCATCTCTTCGAGGACTGGTTGCGGCCGCATTTCGACAGCGGGGCGCTCGAACGCGTGCTCGAACCGTGGTGGCGGCCGTTTTCGGGCCCCTTCCTCTATTACCCCGGGCGCCGTCTCGTGCCGCCGGCACTGCGCGCATTCATCGATTTCATCAAGGCATCCTGAGCGTTGCTTGCTTGCGGGCGGGCGGGCAGGCGACGCGGCGGCCCGCCGCTCAGCGCACCGGTGCGTGCGCGTCGAGCAGTTGCCGGTGGCGCGCCTCGGTCGCGTCGTCGGCGGGGAACATGCACTCCATGCGCAGCTCCTGCGCGGCGGCGCTTTGCGGTGTCCCCACCGTCGTGACCAGCGAGAAGTAACGCAGCACGACGCCTTCGTGCACGAAGCCGATCGGGATGACCGGCAGCGACGGTGCGGCGGCCGGCGCCGGCGGTGTTTTCCAGTCGCGCGGGGCATCGGGGCTGGCGAGCAGGTCGTCGAGCAGTCGCCGCGTGTCGTCATCGATCACGCGTCCCACCGATTCGCGATGCACGCGCTGCAGCAGGCTGCGCGACACCGTCTCCCAGTCGGCCACGAACGGCCGCATGCCGTGCGGATCGAACATCAGGCGCAGCAGGTTGCGCGGGCCGTCGCGCGCGGCCATCTCGATGAAGCAGCCGAAAAAGCGGGGTGCCGCGTCGTTGGTCATCAGCACGTTCCAGTGGCGGTCCATCACGATCGCCGGAAACGGATCGTGCTGGCGCACGACCCGTTCGAGCGCGCGGATCACGCCGTTCATCTCCTGCGCGTCCCACGGCGCTTCCGAATACACCGGTGCATAGCCGGCCGCGAGGAGCAGCGCGTTGCGCTCGCGCAGCGGCACGTCCAGGGTCTGCGCGAGCGTCAGCAGCGTGTCGCGGCCCGGCACGCTGCGCCCGCTCTCGATGAAGCTGATCTGGCGCTGCGAGATGCCCGCGTCGAGCGATAGAGCGAGCTGGCTTACGCCGCGCACGTCGCGCCAGTAGCGCAGCAGCTGGCCCAGTTCGCGCGGCGGCGCGTGCGGCTCGCGGCGGCTGGCGTTCATCGTGCCTCCCAGGGCGTTCCGTAAGCGACGCGATCGACTATATCGGACTCACGCGGCGTTCGCATGCCACGCGAACGCGTCGAACGGCGCTTCGATCGTGGGCCGCGTCACGCTGCCGACGTAGTTCGTGATCGTCGATGCGGCGACCACCGCGATCACTTCCAGCAACTGTTCGTCGCTGAAGCGTGCGTCGAGGAACGCCTGCCGGTCGGCATCGGCCAGGCGGCCGCGGGTGTCGATCAGCTTGCGTGCCGTGGCCGACAGCGCGGCCAGTTTCGCGTCGCCCGGCAGGTCGCCGCGGCGGATCGCGTCGACGTCGGCGCGGGTCACGCCCTGTTTCAGCGCAAGCGCGGTATGGAAGGCGACCGGCCATTCGCTCGCGTTCGCGACCGCGTTGGTGAGCAGGAGCGTCTGGATCTGCGGCTCGGTGAGGCTGCTGGCGTGCACGCGCTCGAACAGGCCGATGAAGCCGTTGATCAGCACCGGCGACGCGGCCATGGCCGCCGCGATGTTCGGGATGACGCCGAAGGTTTGCTGGAGCTGCCGGAGGACGGGCTTGGATGCGGCCGGTGCCGAGTCGATGGTGTGAAGCGGATAGGCGGACATGATGTCTCCGGGGGGGAGCGCCGCCGGAATGGCGGCGCGACACCCGAAGCGTAGGAGCGGCCGTGTCGCGCGCCAATTACATGCGATGTCATCGTTCAATGCGCGCGAGGCCGTCCGCTCCGCGAAGCGGCTAGCCGCCTTGCCTGACCATCTCCGCCAGCGTCTTCATCGCCTGCAGGTACGGATACGGCCCGTGGCTGATGCGGGCCACGCCGTATTCCGCGAATTCGGCGAGCGTCGGCGTCTCCGTGACGCGCATCACGTTCACCGGTAGCGGCGAGGCGGCCGTCAGCGCGCGGATGAGCGCCGGCGAGCGCAGCCCCGGTACGAACAGGCCATCGGCGCCGGCCGCGGCATACGCGCGTGCGCGGGCCAGCGTGGCGTCGAGCAGGCGTTCGTCGTGCGTGTCGGCCGGCGCCTTGAAGAACACGTCGGTACGCGCGTTGATGAAGTAGTCGGCGCCCGCGCGATCCGCGGCCTGCCGCGCCGCCGCGAGACGGGCCGCCGCTGCATCGACGTCACGCAATTCGCCCGTCGCCGGGAAGCTGTCCTCGAGATTGCAGCCGATCGCGCCGGCTTGGATGCTGAGCGCGATCGTCTCGGCCACATCCTCCGGCCGCTCGCCGTACCCGCTTTCGAGATCGACGGTGACGGGCAGGTCGGTCGCGCGCGCGATTCGATCGAGCACTTCCATCATCAGCGCGCGCGGCATCTGCTCGCCGTCGACGAAACCGTTGGCCGCCGCAACCGACCAGCTGCCGGTTGCCAGCGCGACGGCACCCGCGTCGGCCGCCGTGCGCGCGCTGCCGGCGTCCCACACGTTGAACAGCGCCAGCGGCTGGCCTGCGCGGTGAAGCGAACGGAAATACGCGCCCTTCTCATTGCTGCTCATGCTTGTGTCTCCTTGTGGAAAACGGGGTCGGTCGTCGTGCCGAACGATACTGCCACCGTATCGAGCGCCGCGAGAAAATCGCGCGCGTCGAACAGCTCGCCGAGACTGCGCACGCCGCCCGACACCGCGGTGTTGCCCGCGATCAGGCGCACGGCTGCCTCGACGATGATCGGTGCGCTGACCGCGTAGATGTCCTGCCCGGACGCCGTCGCGCGGTGCGTCGTGCCGCCCTGCACGACGATCGCGTCCATCGCGAACCGCTGCGCCGAGCGTCCCAGCGCGTCGGTCGGCTCGGGCGGTGGCGTGGCGGCATCGCGCACGTCGCGCAGCGCAAGGGTCGCGAGCCACGATTCGATCGTATCGATACGCAGGTGACGCGATAGTGTCATCACTTCGGAAAACGGCAGCAATGTCACGTCGACGCGGCCGATCGGCGGCGGGAACGGCCATGCGCGTTCGAGTGCGGTCGACGGCACCGGCGTCGGCTTGCCGTCCTTCTGCACGAGCCGCACCGCGCGATTGCGTTCGCCCGTCACGCGCGTGCCGCGCGTCGGGTGCCAGCGGTCGAGCCCGGTCGCGATATCGACGCGCTCGATCGGCCGGTGCTGGTCCACGACGGCCGTGACGAGCAGGTCGGCCAGGCCGCCGTAGAACGCCGCGGCCGGCACGATGGTCACGCCGGCGGCGCGCGCCCGCGCATCGCAGTGTTCGGCAAGCGCCAGCACCGACGGCTGCTCGGCCGTCAGGTCGAGATAGGGGAGGCCGGCCCGCAGCGCGGCATCGGCCAGCGGCAGCGCGGTATCGAGGTACGGCCCCGCGCAGTTGATCACCGCATCCGCGCCGCGCAATGCGGCGTCGAGCGCGGCCGGATCGTCGATTGCGGCGACGCGCGCGAGCGTCGCGTCGCCGCCGCCTTCCGCGAGCCGCGCGGCATCGCGCCCGATGCGAATCGCGCGCAGGCCGCGCCGCGCCAGCTCGGCGACGACAAACCGCCCGGTGTGACCCGTGGCGCCATAGACTGCAACCGTCATTCGATCATCCATGATCAACTCCGATACAGAACGGTCTGTTTTATAGTACAGACCTGTAGCGTCGTCAAGCGTGCGGTGCTATGATCGGATCACTGTTGCGGGAGTGGGCGGCCAGCCAGGCCGGGTCGGGATGAAAAAGGACACAGGCATACCAGGGAACGCGCTCGATACGCGCGAACGCATTCTCCAAACGGCCAGCGAGCTGTTCTACCGAGAGGGGACGCGCGCGGTCGGCGTGGACCTGATCGTCGCGCAGGCAGGCGTGGCGAAGACGAGCCTCTATCGTCACTTCACGACGAAGGATGACCTGATCGAAGCGTTCCTGCTGCGTGAAGATGCCGATTTCTGGGCGCATTGGGATGCGGTGGCCGCGCGGTACCGGCGCACGCCGCGCGAGGAACTGGATGCGCAACTGCAATGGATCGGTGAACGCATTGCGCGCCCCGGCTATCGTGGCTGTCCGCAGATCAACATTGCCGCCGAATACGCGGACGGCAACCATCCGGCCCGCAAGGTGGCCGTCGCGCACAAGCAGGAGCTGCGGCGCCGGCTGACCGAGCTGGCCGGGGCGATCGGCGTCGACGAACCGGACACTTTCGCGTTGCGGCTCGCGACCGTCATCGACGGTGCGCTGAGCAGCGGGCAGGCGCTGCATGCGCACGGGCCCGTGGCCTTCCTGCAGGAATTCGCGCAACTGCTGTTGCCGAAGAAGGGCCGCAAGTAAGCGCCGCCGCCGCGAACCGCGCGCCGGTTCAGTCGCGCGCCGGGTCGACCGCCAGCGCGCGCAACTGGCCGCGCAACTGATCGACTTCCCCCGGTGCGAACGGCCGTTCGATCTCGGCATGCGTCTGCTGCCACAGCGGAAACGCTTCGGCCAGCAGGTGCTGGCCGGCCGGCGTCAGTTCGAGCAGGCGGCTGCGCCCGTCGTCCGGATCCTGGAGGATCGTGACCAGGCCGCGCCGCTCGAGCGGCTTGAGTGCGGCCGTGAGCGTGGTGCGGTCCATCGCGAGCAGCGACGCGACCGATTTCATCGGCGCCGGCTGCGGCCGGTTCAGCGACATCAGCAGCGAAAACTGGCCGTTGGTGAGATCCAGCGGGCGCAGCGCATCGTCGAAGATCCGCGCAAGATTGCGCGCCGCGCGCTGCATGTGCAGGCACAGGCAGCAATCGCGCACCATCAGCGTCGTTTCGAAAGGGAGCTTTTCTTTTCGTGCCATGTTGCAATTGTGTTGATATCAACCTATCGTGTCAAGGTCGAGGCGCGGCAGCCCGTCGCGTCCGTCACCGGAGGAGGCAGCATGAGTGCTCAACAGCAGTTGTATCTCGCGGTGTTTCTCGGAGGCAAGGAGAGTCCGGCCATGAAGGCCTGGATGGCGCTGCCGGAAGAGGCGCGGCGCACGCGCGAGCGTGACGGCATCGCCGCATGGCACGCATGGGTCGACCGGCATCGCGACGCGATCGTCGAGATGGGCGGGCCGCTCGGCAAGACGAAGACCATCGATGCGGCCGGCGTCAAGGACACGGCGAACGCGATGAGCGGCTTTACCGTCGTGCGGGCGGCCTCGCACGACGCGGCGGCCGCGCTGTTCGAAGGCCATCCGCATTTCACGCTGTTCCCGGGCGTGGCGATCGACGTGATGCCGGTGCTGGCGATTCCCGGCGCGTGAACGACGCGCGAGGCCAGGCGTCGTGTATCGGCGATGCGCGGTGGCCGGCATGCGGACGTTTTCCCGACATTCTGGATGGAGACTGGCGATGAAGCTTTACGGATTTGCCGGCACCCGCTCGCAACGCGCGCTGTGGGGGCTGAAGGAGCTGGACGCCGATTTCGAGTTCATCTCGGTGAACCTGCTTCAGGGCGAGCACAAGCGGCCCGAGTTCCTGCGCCTCAATCCGGCCGGCAAGGTGCCCGTGCTGGTGGACGGCGATCTCGTGATTCCCGAATCGGCCGCGATCGTGCTGTATCTCGCGGACAAGTACCCGGAGAAGGCGCTGCTGCCGGCCGATCCGGCGCGGCGGGCCGAGGCTTACCGGTGGGTCATGTTCGCGGTGACGGAGCTTGAGCAGCCGCTGTGGCGGATCACGCGGCACTCGTTCATCTATCCGCCGGAGAAGCGCTCGCCGGCAGACATCGAACTGGCGCGCGAGGATTTCAAGACGATGGCCGCGATTCTCGACAAGCATCTCGAAGGGCGCGAGTTCATCGTCGGCGATACGCTGACGGTCGCCGATTGCGTGACCGCTTACCTGATCGACTGGGCCGGCGAGTGCAACCTGATCGAGTCGTTTCCGAATTTGCGGGCGTATCTCGAACGGCTGTATGCGCGGCCGAAGGCGCCGCAGCGGATCGCGGACGCGCGCAAGGCGGCGTGACGCGCGGTGGTCGGTCGTGCCAAACGGCGTGATCGACCACGAACATTGTTTCAGACCGTTGCCGTTCGCTGGACGCGAACGCGGCCATCCGTTATCCCTTCAGCTTCCGAGAAAAAAGACGGTTGCTGAGGGGAAATCATGGCCCAGGAACGAGGAGTGCAAGGTGCGTTCGCGCAGTGGATAACCGGTCGTCAGTCGTATTTCCTGGAGGTGCCGGGCGCGCCTCGGGCACGGGACTTGTCGATCATGTCGTTCGTGCTCGACGAGCAATTCGGCGAGCCCTACAGAATCGAGCTGACGCTGACGAGCCCGGATTCGCTCGCGCGCACCGACTATCTCAATCGCCCCGCGACCTTCACGATCGAGCCGGCGGGAATCGGCGGCGGCGCCGATGGCGTCCGCACCTTCGCGGGCTGTATCACGGCATTCGGACAGGTACGCAAGACGCGCGATTTCGTGTCGTATCGCATCGTCGTCGAACCGTTCGTCGCGCGCCTGCGTTTGACCGAGGCGTCGCGCATCTATCAGCAGCAGTCCGTGCCGGAGATCGTCGAGTCGATCCTGCGGCGGCACGAATTCCGCTCCCACCAGTTTTCGTTCAAGCTGCGGCGCGCCTATCCGCGTCTCGCATTCCGCATGCAATACCGGATGTCCGACTGGGACTACGTCCGCCTGCTGATGGAGCAGGCGGGCCTGTTCTGCTTCTTCCGTGCGGGACAGCATGGCGACGAACTGCATTTCGGCGACGACATCGATGCCTATACGTATCGTCCGGATGTCGTTATTCCGTACCGAGAGGCGAGCGGTCTCGAAACGGGCCACGAGGCGGTGCTGTCGCTCGAGTCGCTGAGCGAAACCATTCCGCAGTCGGTCAAGGTCGCCGATTACAACCCCGAAAAAGCCTACGACCGCTTCAACGCCGAAGCGAATATCGCTCGCGATGATTCGACCACGTGGGGGCGGCGTTATGTGTTCGGCACGCATCATCTGGACGGCGACGAAGCCCGATACGAAGCGCAGTTGCGTCACGAGGCCGCGGTTGCCTGGCAGGTCGTGTATTCCGGGAGGAGTTCGGTGGTGGATTTCGCGCCGGGGCTCGTCGCGAAGCTCGACGAGAGGCCGGCCGATGCGCCGCACGGGATCGTCATCGTTTCCGTGCGTCACGCAGGCGGGCGTGACGCGTCGTACATCAACACGTTCAAGGCGATTCCGTGCGGCCGGCCGTTCCGCCTGAAGTTCGACGAGCGACGGTGGCCGACGATTGCGGGCACGTTGTCGGCGCGCGTCACGACGCCCGATGCATCGCCGTATGCGCATCTGACGAACGACGGTCGCTACACCGTCCGTTTCGATTTCGACTTCGACGAATGGCCGGTTGGCGGCGAAAGCGTGCCGTTGCGGCTCGCCAAGCCGTTCGCGGGCGGCAACCAGACCGGGTTCCACTTTCCGCTGCTGGCTGATACCGAAGTGGCCATTGCATTTGCCGGCGGGAATCCTAACCGTCCGTATATCGCGCATGCGCATCACGACAGTCAGGCGGTCGACCTGGTGACGAGCCGGGACGGCTTCAATACACGCAATGTGATTCGCACGCGAGCGAACAACAAGCTTCGTTTCGAGGACCGGACGGGACGAGAATGCATCAAGCTGTCGACCGATTATGGCGGCAAGACACAGGTCAATCTCGGGCATCTCGTCGACAACCGGAAGGAGACGCGTGGCGAAGGGTTCGAGGTCCGAACCGACGAACGTGGTGTCGTGCGTGCCGGCAAGGGGCTGTTCCTGACGGCCGACGCCCAGTCGAATGCGCGCGGAAAGGCCTTCGACATGACGGCAGCCCGCCAGCAACTCGACGCGGCCCGGTCACGCATGCGCAGTCTGGCCGATGCGGTCGAGAAGGCCCGGGCGACGGTGGCCGCGTGCGACGCGCAGCAGGCATTGCTCGAATCGCGGATCAAGGATCTCGAAGCGGCCGTGCTGCTCGCATCCGCGCCGCACGGCGTCGCGATCACCAGTGGCGAGCATCTGCAACTGGCGGCCGGCGGACATCTTTTCACGACAACCGGCGGCAATGCGGATGCGGCGATCGGCGGCAACTACACGGTCGCTGCCGGAAACGCGGTGTCGATGTATGCGAACGCGCAGGGAATGAAGCTGTACGCGGGCGCGGGCAAGGTCGACGTGCAGGCGCAAACGGATGCGCTCGAACTCACGGCGCTGAAGGGCGTGACGATCGCGAGCACGTCGGACACCGTGACGCTGAATGCACAGAAGGCGCTGACGCTGATGTGCGGCGGAGCCTATATCCGGCTCGCGGGCGGGCGGGTGGAGATCGGCAGCGCGAGCGAAATCCAGGTGAAGGGGCCGCTGAGCATCGAGCCGGCCGCGACGCGACGACAGGCGCTGCCGCTGATGCCCGAACAGGAGCAAACCGGCATGCAGCTTTGGCATGCGTATCCGAATGGCGAGCCGGTCAGGAATGCACCGTATCGCGTGACGTTTCCGGACGGGTCGTGGCGAGAGGGGCTGCTGGATGCCAATGGCCGGGGCACGGTGGCGAATGCGCCGCGCGGCGGCGGCTCGGTCGAGTATCGCGAGGAAGACCACGATCTTCAGGATGCTGCGCGCAAGTTGGGCGACCCGAACGGGATGCCGGCATTTCCGGCTGCGAGTGGGGATGCGGGTCAGGCCGTGCCCAGTCTCGTCGGCGCGGCGATGGCGGCGGCAATACCGGGAGCCGGAACAGTCATGCAGGCGCTGCAGTCCGCGGTTTCCGTTCAGTCGGCGGCATCGGGCGTCGCGGCAAGTGGCGCGCCAGGCGATGCCGCCGCACTCGCTCGATCCGCACTCGACAGCGTTGCCCAGCCGGTTGCGAATGCCACCGCCAATCGCGCCACGGCAGCGATACCGGATGTTGCGCCGGGCCTCGTCAAAACCACCGTGTCGCGCTGATTCGCGCGTCGCGTCCGCTTCCCGTTCGAAACAGATAACGACTTATGGCCGGAACTACAGCCCCCTCCACGCCTCAGCGCCCGATCCCGCAGGCGATCCGGCAGAACGCCGAAGCCCGGCGTGTCATCGTCAGTCCGGTTCCCGCGCCGGGAACATCGCCGAAGCTGGTCGCCGCCGGCACCGAGTCGGTCAAGAACCCCGGCCTCGAGATCTTCGTGCAGTGCCTCTACATGGTGCCGTTCGTCGGCAACGCGATGTCGCTGTACGACGTCGGCATCGACATTTACCGCATTTGCAGCGAGCCGGGCGGCACGAAGAAGGTGCTCAATTGGGGGATCCTCGCGATCGATGCGATCGGGGTCGTGCCGGCCGCGGGCAACGCCACGCGGCCGGCACGCGCGGTCGTCAAGGAAGTGCTGCTCGCGTTCGCGAAGGGTGCCGGCGCGGCGGTGCTGGTCGATCTGTTCTGGGCGACGGCCGGCGGCGACGTGCTCGCGTTCATGGCGGAGCTCGATACGCATCTACGGAAGTGGAAAGCCAGCATCGTTCAAGGCGTGCGCGACGCATCGCGCACGGTGCGCCGCTTCGTGCTCAATCCCGTGTCGACTGCCGAACAGATGGGGCGGATCAGGAAGAACACGGGCTTCCTGTCGTGGGTGCCGTCGTCGGAGGAGATCGCGCTGATCGGCATCGACCAGTTGCTCAAGATGTCGGGGCAGCGCGATGCGATCGTCGCGTGGCTGGACGCGTTCGATCGCGATACGGAACCGATGCTCGACCGGGCATTCGGCAACGTGGAGGAAGCCGGCAGCCTGCTGTTCATGGCCGCGCAGATCACCGCGGAGATCAAGGCTCGCAAGGCGCGCAGGATTCCGTCGCATGTGGCGCAGGCCGTGCCGGGCACGATGCGCGAGCCGCACCGGAAGCCGGGCGAGCACCGCGATTCGACGCAGAAAGGAGCGGAGCCGAGCACACTGCCGGCAAAGGACGGCTGCGGGTGCCCGAAGACGGGCAGCAGCAAGCCGGTCAACTACGCGATGGGCGACGAGAACCTCGAGCAGACGGACTTCGTGCTCGACGGTATCGTGCCGATCGTGTGGACCCGACGCTACCGGTCGAGCCTCGCCGCCTACGATGCGAGCCCACTCGGCGCGCGCTGGAGTAGCGCGTATCACCTGTCGCTGGAAGAGCGTGACGGTGCGTTGACGTTCTTCGACCCCGACAACCGAGCGGTGCCGCTGCCGCCGGTGGCGGTCGGCGAATCGGTCGAGGTGCCGACCGAACAGTTCACCGTGAAGCGTCCGGACGGACGACATGTACTGCTGACGTACCCCGATGGCTCGCATGAACGTTATGAGTTGCACGGTCCGGTGACGCATGCTCGCTATCGCCTCATCGCCCGCACGAACCGCGATGGCCTCGGCCTGACCTTCACCTACAACGCGGCCGGCGAACTCGCCGCAATCAGCGACGGCGCGGCAAATGCGATCCGTATCGATTACGTCGACGGCCGCGTCTCGGCGATCTACCGCGCGGGCGTGCCGGGTCTTGCCAACGAGGCCCTGGCGCACTACACGTACAGCGCCGAAGGCGACCTGAGCGGCCACATCGACATGCTCGGCTTCCGGCGCACGTATGCGTACGAGCAGCACCTGCTCACGCGCTATACGGATTTCAACGGCCACCCCGCGAACCTGACATGGGACTGGTCGGGGCGGCGCGAGGGCATGCCGGCGCCGGCCGACGCTCGATGCGTCCGCACGTGGCACGGCAACGAAGGCCAGCATGTCCAGGACGACACGCACTTCGAGTATCACCGCGAGCACTGGTACACCAAGGTCACCGATGCGGATGGCCACGCCACGATCCATCGTTACGACTTCCACAACCGGATCGTGCTGGTCGAACACGCGGACGGCTCGACCGAAACTTACGAATGGGACGAACACAATCGTCTGGTCGGCACGAAGAACGCACTGGGCCATACGCAGCGATTCGCCTACGACGAACAGGGGCGGCTGACGGCCGAAACCGATGCGCTCGGCAATACCACGCGCACCGACTATGACGAGAGCGGGTTGCCGATCAAGGTGACTACCCCGGACGGGCGCGTCACGCAAACGGCCTATGACGAACTGGGTCGACCGATCTCGGTGACGGACGCCTCAGGCCGCACCACCCGCTACGCATGGGGCGTCCGGGGCGAGTTGCTGTCGCTGACCGACCCGAAGGGCGGCGTGAAGCGCTTCCGTTACGACCACGGCGGGCGGCTGGCCGAGGCGACCGACTGTTCCGGTCACACGACGCATTATGGCTATGACGAACGCGGCCACCCGTCGCGGGTCACCGATGCCGCCGGTCACGTGACGCTGTACCGTTGCGATGCGCGCGGGCAGATCGTCGGCGTCACGCATCCGGATGGCTCCGAGGAGCGCTTCACGTGGGACGGCGAAGGCAACCTGCGCACGTACCGCGACGGCGCGGGCCAGGTCACCGAATACACGTTCAACGCGCGCGGACAGCCGACCTGGCGCAAGGATGCCGCGGGCCGGGAACTGGCATACGGATACGACCGGCAATGGCGGCTGGAGACGCTGACCAACGAGAACGGCGACCGGACGCGGTTCGGCTACGACCGGCTGGGGCGCCTCGTCGAACAGACGGATTTCGACGACAGTACGACCCGTTACGTGTGGGATGACGCGGGGCAACTGAGCGGCTCGCAGGTGGGTGACATCGAGACGACCTACGCACGTGACCCGCTCGGTCGATTGACGTGTCGGGAGACGAAGGGCGCGGGCGGTCGCGGCCACGTGACCGAGCGCTTTTATTACGACGCCCGCGGCCGCCTGACGACCGCACAGGGTCACGGCAGCCGCGTGTACCTGCACTACGACGATGCCGACAACCTGATCGCCGAAGAACAGACGATTTACCCGGGTACCGACGGCACCTATACGGCGGTGACCCGGCACGAATACGACGCGCTCGGCAACCGGATCCGCACGCAACTGCCGAACACGCGCACGATCGACTGGCTACGCTACGGCTCTGGCCACCTGCACGGGGTGCTGCTGGATGGCCAGCCGCTGGTGGATGTCGAGCGCGATGCACTGCATCGCGAAACGATTCGCCGATACCGCAGCTTCGAGCAGACGCGCGAATACGATCCGGTCGGGCGGCTGAAGCGGATGATCGTGCGCCGCGAGACCTACGCGCGGCCGGCCGACTGGATCGCCAGCCGGCAACTGAGCTACGACGCCGTGGGCCAACTGACGCGCATCGAGGATCGCACGCGCGGCGTCACGGACTACACGTACGACCCGACCGGGCGCTTGCTGAAGGCGACCACGCCGGACCTGAAGGAAGTGTTTGCGTTCGACCCGGCGGGCAACCCGGTGGATCCGGAGAAGATCCCGCCGCGCCCGAGCGACGAAACGATCGAGTCGGTGACGGCGCGGATGCGGCGTCATATTGCGCAGGATCAGGCGTGGCAGGACGCGCACCCGGGCGAACGGATGTCGCCGGAGCAGGTCGCGCGGCGCCTGCAGATGGCCGACGAGTTCAACGCACTGACCAATTGGGAAAAGTCGCTGCCGAAGTGCATCGGCAATGTGCTGAAGGAGCTGAATCGCACACGCTATGAACACGACGCGCACGGCAATCTGGTGCGCAAGACGGAACCGGGCGGCGTGACGTGGCTGTACGACTACGACGCGGCGCACCGGCTCAGACGGGCCGATCGCTATGCGAAGCCGCCGGTGGCGAACGAGATCGGGCGGGGCGAGTACGAAGCGGGCGGCTGGGCCTCCGAGCCGGGTACGGTGCGGCCGGACTTGCGCGTGAGCTTCGCCTATGACGCGTTCGGCCGTCGCAGGTTGAAGGACGTGGGGAGAAAGGACGGCAGCATCGATCGGACGGTGTTCACGTGGGACGGCGATGTGCTGCTGATGGAGGAGCGGTTCCATATCCCGCCGCTGCAGCCGGGCGAGCGCGAGCGGGCGACGCATCGTCCGACGCAGGTGGTGCGGGAGGATCCGGACGATGCGTGCTCGGTGCCGGTGGCGCAGCGGATGCATACGTTCGGCGAGCGGTACCAGTGGCAGGGTGCGTCGCTGTATATGCACGAACCGGGCACGTTCGTGCCGCTGGCGCGGCTGGACGAGACGCTGGTGGAGGCGGCGTTTATTGCGACAGGCACGGACGGGCGGTTCGTGCAGGTGCCGGCGAAGACGCGGCATGCGACGCTGTTCTACCAGAACGATCATCTCGGGACGCCGCAGGAACTGCTGGACGAGTCGGGGAAGGTGGTGTGGCTGGGGCGGTATCGGGCGTGGGGCGGCGAGAAGACGGTGTGGCGGGAGGTGCCGGAGCGGAACGAGGCGACGAACCCGATCCGGTTTCAGGGGCAGTATTGTGATGAAGAGACGGGGCTGCATTACAACCGGTATCGGTACTACGATCCGAATAGTGGGCGGTTCGTCAGCAAGGATCCGATCGGGCTGGCGGGTGGGATCAACGTCTATCAATATGCGCCCAACAGCACCGTATGGATCGATCCTTTAGGTTTAGCAGGGAACCGTGCGAACCGTCGTGCGGGCAATATCTTACAAGATATCGATGCGAGAGGTGGAGGTCATGCCTATTCCCGCCACGGCGCAAGTACAACTCTGGCTCAGCAAGAGCATCGCGCCATGACAGGAATTCCGCCCGATTGTCCGTGCCCTAAACGTCCTCGCCCCACGGATTCGACGCGGTTTATGAACAATGTGGATCAGTTGGATGCCATTCAACGTGGAACGGTAAAAATGAACGCGAGTGGGGAAAACTCAGTAACGTTCGATATGGGGAGAACTATTGGAGAAGGGTATCGCAAGGGCGGTGGCACAACATTGAGCGCATCAGAGGTTACCGTTGTTCGTCGAGATGGAAATATTATCACGGCATTTCCAAAGTTGCCGAGTCTATGAAGAAGATCATTAATTTTAGTTACATTTCGCCATTATATTATTATCTCTATGCTATGGGAGATGATGATTTGGATAATTTTTATATAAATAGTAAACCTGATTTGGATCGACTTTACAAGGAAATGAGGTCAAGGTTTGCGAGGTTTGGGCCGGTGTCCCAATCTATGGTTTCTGATGCATTGGAGTACGTATTGGCATCGCATTCATGGGAAGCGAATTGGAGGGGCTTGCTGCCGCAAGAGATTCCTTTGGATGAGGTGGAAGATAAGGAGAGATTTGTGCGTGATCTGTTTTTTGTGTTGATTGGGAGAGAGCCAGACCCGGATTTCGATTTGAGCAATATCGAAGTGAATAATTATGTTGGACCGGACGGGATTGATACTAAGGTTTAGTGGTGGCGAAGTGATTTGCGAGTATATCTTTGTTGAACCGGGATGCTTCCGCTGATGTGCGGCCTCGTGCCTTCAGTTGCGAAGACGCGGCATGCGACGCTGTTCTACCAGAACGATCACCTCGGGACGCCGCAGGAACTGCTGGACGAGTCGGGGAAGGTGGTGTGGCTGGGGCGGTATCGGGCGTGGGGCGGCGAGAAGACGGTGTGGCGGGAGGTGCCGGAGCGGAACGAGGCGACGAACCCGATCCGGTTTCAGGGGCAGTATCACGATGACGAGACGGGGCTGCATTACAACCGGTATCGGTACTACGATCCGAATAGTGGGCGGTTCGTGTCGAAGGACCCGATCGGGCTGGCGGGTGGGGTAAACGTCTATCAGTACGTGCCGAACCCGGTTACATGGATTGATCCACTCGGCTTACAGAAGAAGCAGCCGATTCCGCCACATATCTCTCGACAGAAGCAAGCAGGTCATGTGTTAAGCGAGCCGCAATACGACAACCGAGTTAAACAAGGAAAGGCAACCTCATGCTTTTGTGATTGGGACGATGCGATTCAGTACACAGACGAAGCTTGGAACAGGGGGGCATCTGTCCCTGGGCGTCCTAATGTCCGAGATCACGATTTTAAAAAATCAGTGGGTTTTGGCCCGAACGGTGGAACTCAGAGCGCGGTCCGCGTTCATCAAGATAGTACAGGGAAAATACATGGACACCCCAAAGGTAGAGAAACACTCTGACCCATATTTCGACTGGGATGGGTTTTATCAATATGTAAATAAGGCTTACGGCAATATTGAAAAGCCGAATTACTCTTTTGCTCGGGAGTTTTGCGATAATAAAAAATATCCGAGGCTTATTGAATTTCTCGAGGAAAATTATCAATTTATAGAGGATACGGAACCGAATACTGATGTGAGTTATGGTTATTTGTTTAAGCAGGATAGGGTGGAGTCGATTTTGCGAGTTTCGATCGTTGGCCCGTATTTTTACCTGTCTCCGATCATCTCGGGCGGCGGTCAAGGCGTGCCTGATGTAAGTGTTGGGGAGGATGATTTTAGATTGCCATTATTGAATTTTATGGATGTGCATGGTTTTGTTTTTACGTCGCGAGAAGTGTTGAGGAGGAAAATAATGTTCGGCGGGAGTTTTGCTAGTGTTTATTCTATAATTTATTGTTATGAAGATGAGCCGTTATGGGTGGTTGGGTAGGAGGGGTGGTGAAAGCCTTGTGCGTTAATGGATTTTTTCTGATGGAGAAATGATCGCTTTGAGTGGTTTCGACTCCGATATGTTTCACGCGGGTGGTGCAAATGAACGCTGGCATCACGTTCGTCCATGTAATTATGGGAAATTTAATTCCGTTGGGAGATTTCTCGTCCCCCCCCAGAGATTTTTGTGGAAGGGGCGGTGTCGGGCGTGGGGCGGCGAGAAGACGGTGTGGCGGGAGGTGCGGGAGCGGAACGAGGCGACGAACCCGATCCGGTTTCAGGGGCAGTATCACGATGACGAGACGGGGCTGCATTACAACCGGTATCGGTACTACGATCCGAATAGTGGACGGTTCGTGTCGAAGGACCCGATCGGGCTGGCGGGTGGGGTCAACGTCTATCAGTACGCGCCTAATCCGGTTAGTTGGGTCGATCCTGTTGGCTTGGCGCGCATACCCGGCGGCGCAGGGAGGAAACCGGCATCGAATAAGCCGAACCAGAACGCGAAATGTCCCTGCAGGAAGGAGTGGGAAGTTAATCGCTTTGACCGAATCTGTGAGGCGATGCTCAACGGAACGCGCGTCAAGTACTTCCGGGATCCCACCACGAAACTATGGTGGTCAGTCGATACTGAGGGGCACGGTGGTTCAGCGTGGAAGGTTATGAGGCAGGTTGGGGAAAGTCTCGCACATGAAAATGATGCAGATATTTATGGGGATTATATGAGCAAACATAAAGGTGCAACTGGAAAAGAAATTTCCATGAAAGGTATGAAATGTCGGAGCGCGAAAGGCGAAAGCAAATGACAATTAAATCAGCCGGTGAATACAAAATATATGCTGAAAGTGACGATGAAAACGAGTTTGCAAAAATTTATGATGAGGCAACTGACGAAGTATGGGTAGACATTTTGTCAAAGTATCCTGAGTTGTCTAGACTTGTTGCCGCCAACAACACCATTTCATTGAATATTCTGAGTCATTTATCTCGAAATGGAGATTGGATGACTCGTTGTGATGTTGCGACAAAACGTAGAATTAGCCGAGAGATTTTTGAGCGATTGGCCTCTGATGTTCACTCAGGGGTCAGGCAGGCAATCGCATGTAATCCGAAGGCACCCAAAGACATATTGACTAGTCTTGCCAATGACGCTGACGAGTTGGTTGCTCAGGCCGCAAAAGAGCGATTGGTCTCATAGACGGAAGGGCCGCGTTCGCGCCCTGTCGTTATTGCAGTTCCGTGGGTATGATTGAGTACCCGATCTGCTTTGGCTACAAGACTCGACGGCAGATCGGAAACGAGCGATACCACCACGACGGGGGATGCTAGTTGCACTGGTATATACGATTTATTGACGGCCGCGCCGAGAGTGGTGTCGAGTAAATGGCTGTATTAAAACTGGTATTGGTACTACGATCCGAATAGTGGGCGGTTCGTGTCGAAGGGCCCGATCGGGCTGGCAGGCTGGATCAACGTCTATCAATATGCGCCTAATCCAGGGCAGTGGGTCGATCCGTTTGGTTTGACGAAATACTATCGAGGGGAGAAGTTCGGGAATAAGCCATCGTTTGAACCGCGGCCGGGCGAGTACAAGGTGCGGGATGGCAAGGTCCAGCCTACACATGGTGTGTCAGTGTTCGATAATCCAGAGAGTTGCCCATGCAGGGGTTTGTTCCCCACAGGATCAAATCAGAGTCCGTCCCGGACAATTTGAAAATAATTCAGCGGGGTAAGAATTCCGCACAATTTGAAATAACGCCGGCAAATCCCATGATCGAGGACGATTGCAGGGAATGCTCTAGGGAAAATCAAGGAAAAGTGAGGGATTATAAATGATAAAAATTGAAGTCAAGTACCCCGGTTGGTACGATGAGCTTGCTGAATTCGAACACGAAGAAAAAGGTTTTTTAGAGGGTGTTCTTGTCCTGTACGAGGGAGGCAATGTAAAGCTGAATTTTTACAATATGGCTAGATTCACTCAGGATGCAGCCGAAAGTATCCGTGATGACGGGTTCTTTTATATGTCTGGGGTCGTGATCGTCGATAGTGTTTCCAGGAGACATATCGAGGCAGCGGCACAAAGAATCGTCAAGGACGGGGTGGCGCCGTAAGTACCACTCGGTTCGATGGTCGTGCCCTTCGGTCTTGAGGAAATTTTGCAATGCTTCACCGGTAAAGGCTCACTACCGATTAGGCTGGGGCGTGATGTGGCTGCGATGAGGGGCGTGTTTTGTGCCGTGAGCGTTACTCTTCGTGATATGTGGTTGGGAGTACAGGTGTCGGCGAAGACGCGCCATTCCGCCCGCATGCTGTCACGACAGCTTGTCGGCCCCCCCGAGCGCGCGACACAGCATCGATAGGTCGCGGAGGGTAAGGTGTGCAGACACGGCATGCTGCTTCTTGCGTTCCACTTCCGGCTGAGGTTCGCGCACTACCCATGCCGCCTGAAGCCCCGCATTCAATGCACCGACGATATCGAGGTGGTAGTCGTCCCCGACATGCAGCAATTCCGCCGGACGCACGTCGAGCGCCTCCGCCGCCGCATGAAATATCCCGGGCTCCGGCTTCGCGACGCCGAATACCTGCGCGCTGAGCGTCGCACGGAAGAATTCGCCGCCGCCGGTCAGCCGGAGATCCGCGTTGCCATTGGTCACCGCGATCAACGGAAACCGCGCGCTCAACCACGCGAGCGCCGGCAACGCATCCTCATAGAATTCGACCTGGTTGCGCGCGGCATAGAAGGCTGCGTACGCACGGTCGGTGAGCGCGACATCTTCGTTCGCCCGCTCCAGCGCCAGCCGGATCGAACCGATTCTCATCGCGCGGAAGTCGCCGGCGAGATCGGGGCACAATCGTTCGTATTCCTCACGCAAGTCGCTTAGCGCCTGCTGCGTTGGCAGCACGCTTTCGGTACCGGGCGCGTGCTCGATCAACCACGTGCGAAGCGCCCGTTCGGCCCGTACGACGGACGGCCCGAACGGCCACAGGGTGTCGTCCAGGTCGAACGAGAGGGCAGAAACTTGGGTGATACGCATGGCGGTTGAAAAAGGTCGTTTACCAGGGCCACGGAATGGAGCGTCCGGTGCCGTTTTCGAGGGCCTGTCGATACAGGAAGTGTGCGACGGTCAGGTCCTGAAGCGCAAGCCCGGTCATGTCGAAGACGGTGATCTCGTGCGGCGCACGGCTAACCGTCGCGGTTCCGGCGAGGATGTCACCGATTTCAGTGCCTGGCAAATCCGGCGCCCACTGGCACTCGCCAATGCTGCGTGCCTGGGCTTGATCGTCCACGATGACGCGCGCGCGTTCCAGCACGCCTGCCGGCAGCTCACGCTTGCCGGCGGTATCGGTGCCCACGCAGGTCAGGTGGGTGCCCGGCTGAACCGCATCCGCATCGAACAACGCGCCACCGCCCGGCGTTGCCGTGATGACAACGTCGCTATCGGCCACTGCGTCGTTCCGGTCGTAAGCGACGCGGATCTCGCATCGTTCATGGAAGGTCGATTCGAATACGGGATCGGGCTCGCCGCTGCGGTTCACGTACCGCACCGTGCACCGTTGCGGCAACAGCGCGAGTGCGTAGTCGAGCTGGACGCGCGCCTGCACGCCGGTACCGAACACGCAGATTCGCGTGCTGTCGCGCCGTGCGAGCAGTTGCAGCCCGAGGCCGCCGGCGGCACCGGTTCGCGCGGTGGTGATCGCATTGCCGTCCATGATGCACAGCGGACGGCCGGTGGCCGGGTCGAACAGCGCGACGGTGGCCTGATGCGGTTCGCCGCCGAGCGCCCGGTTGCCGGGCCAGAATCCGGCCGCCTTGAAACCGAGCAGATCCTGATTCGCGACATCGCCCGACTTGATGCCGAACACGCCGCCGGTGTGCAGTTTCTCGCGGACTACCGGGAACACGCGCCCGGCCCGTTGACTGTGCAGCACGAAGGCTTCGCGAACCGCCGCCGTCACTTGCGCGGCCTGGAGGGCGGGTTCGACCGTATCGCGGTCGAGGAGCAGGAGTCGGGCGTCTGTCGGCATGTTCAGGCAAGCGCTTTCGGCGCAAGGCGAATCGGGGTTGTATAAAGTTTGTCCATATTTGGACAAATAGTCAACGAATCGGCGTGGCGGCGTGGACGCACGGTTTGGCTCACCACCCGTAGAAGCGCGGCCACGTCTGCGCGCTGCCGTCGTCGCCGAGCGCCTGATACTCGGGATGTTGCGCACCGGTGGCGCACGCGTGATTCGGCAGAATGCGCAGGCGGGTGCCGATCGGAAACCGTTGCGCGATGCCGGCGTCGGGTGAGCCCGCGCACGACACGATCCCGTGCTCCTGGTTCGCGGCGCTCATCACGTAGTCGCCAAGCACATCGCCGTGTTCGGTGCAGACCTGCCCGTAGCCGAAATCGCGCGCCTGGCGCTGCGTGCCGCGGTCGCGGCTCATCGCCATCCAGCCCGCGTCGACTATCGCCCAGCCTTTCTCTTCCTGGTGCCCGATGACGGTGGTCAGCACCGACAGCGCGATGTCGGACAGACCGCACACGCCGATGTTGTGCATCACGAGATCGAACATCACGTACACGCCGGCGCGCACCTCGGTCACGCCTTCGAGGTGTTTTGCCGCGAGGGCAGTGGGTGTCGAACCGATGCTCACGACCGGGCAGGGCAGCCCGGCGGCCCGGAGGCGCTCCGCTGCCTGCGCGGTGCGGCTGCGTTCCTGCTCGGCGATCGCCGCCAGCGCTTCGGGCGTGTCGTATTCGTAGCTGGAGCCCGCGTGCGCGAGCACCCCGCCGAGCACCATCCCGCCGTCGACCAGCGCGCGGCCCACGTCGATCAGCAGGTCGGCGTCGGGTGCAATCCCCGAGCGGTGGCCGTCGACGTCGATCTCGATCCATACGTCGAAGCGCTCGCCATGCGCGCGCCCGAATTCGGCGATCGCGTGCGCGGCCGGCAGGCTGTCGGCGACCAGCTTCAGGTCGCAACCCTGCCGGCGCAGCGCGAGCGCCTGGCCCAGCTTCGCGGGCACCATGCCGACTGCGTAGACGATGTCGCGGATACCGTGCGCGAAGAACTGTTCGGCTTCCTTGAGCGTCGAAACGGTGATGCCCTGCGCGCCGGCCGCGAGCTGGGCATCGACGACGTGCGCGCATTTGGTGGTCTTGACGTGTGGCCGGAACCTGACGCCGAGTGCGTCCAGGTGTGCCTGCATGCGGCCGATGTTGCGACGCATGCGGCCGACGTCGATCAGGGCGGCCGGGGTGTTGAGGGTTTGAAGGTCCACGATGCGTTGCCTCGGAGGGTTGCCGATGCGAACACTGTAGAGGCGTCGACGGGCGTCGTGTTTAACGCACGGCTAATCCGGCATTAAATGCGGTTTAATCGACCGGATCGCGCGGGCCGGGGCGCGCCTCATGCGTCGCCGCGCCATGGCGGCGGGCTCAGGAACCGCGTCGCGGCTTCGAGAAACACCCGTTGCCGCGCGGAACGGCCGGTGCGCGATGGCAGCAGCGCCGTCACCGGCGCGGGCGGCAGCCGCCAGTCGGGCAGTAACCGCACGAGCTTGCCGTTCGCCAGCAGCGGTGCGACGTCCCACTCGGAGCGTTCGACGATCCCGAGCCCGGCGAGCGCCCATTCCGTGATGACGGTGCCGTCGTTGGACGACAGCGCGCCGCTGACGCGGATCACGGTAGACCGTCGCGGCTCGTCCTTGGCGTTGCCGCCTGGCGAGAAGCGCCATCGCGGGATGTCCTCGTCGTTCTCGCGCAGGCACAGGCAGTCGTAGCGGGCCAGGTCGGACGGATGGTTCAGTTGCTTGATGCGACGTGCATAGGCCGGGCTCGCGCACAGAAAGCGCTCGTTGGGTGCGAGCGGATATCCGATCCACGACGACGACTTGAGGCTGCCGACATGGACGACCACGTCGGCGCCCGACGCACTGGTCAACGGGCTCTCCGACAGGTGGAGCGATATTTCCAGCTTCGGATGCGCGCGTTGCACGTCGCGCACGATCCGCGCGACGTACTTTCTGCCGAAGCCGAGCGGGGCGACGACGCGCAGCGTGCCCTGGACGTCGCCGTGGTCGCCCGCAATGCTGACCGGCAGCGCCTCCACGCGTTCGAGAATGTCGACGGCTTCCTGGTACAGCCGCTGCCCTTCGTCGGTCAACGCGATCCCTTTCGGCTGCCGCACGGCGAGCCGTGCGTTCAATCGCGTTTCCATCCGCTGCAGGCGAATCGTGACCGCGGGCGGCGTGAGATCGAGCAGCCGTGCGGCCGAGGCCAGCGAGCGCGACGTGCCGATCGCGCGTACGAGTCGAAGGTCGTCGAGGTCGAGCATTTCATGTCTCTTAATGCTGGCGTTGCCGAGCATTAAACCGCACATCACGCCGCGAATCCATCGACGCGGCTGCGGATCGCGGCAAATGCGTGCGATGACACGACCGTATGCGAGCCCGTGTCGGGCCCGACAGGTCGGCCTTTGTCACGCGACGAAAGCGCCGCGCATCGCGTCACTCCCGGATGCACGCATTCCCGTCAAGCGTTCAGCCCGAAAATCAACGACCGGTGCGCACCGACTCCCGCCGCCACGCCCGACGCCGACGCGAACGTCGCATTGGTCATCAGGCTCGATGCGTCGCCGGCGGCAAACACGCCGGCGACGCTCGTCTGCTTCCACGCGTCGACGCGAATCGCGATGCCGAGCGGCCCTTCGTCGAATGCGCAACCGAGTTGCTGCGCGAGATCGCTTGCCATTACCGTGCGCGCGCCGACGAACAGCGCATCGATCGGCACGACCTGCCCGTCGGCGAGCCGCAATGCTTCGATACGCGGCGCATCGCCGACGATTGCCACGACCGGCGAGCGCTCGATACGCACGCTGCGCGCGGCGAGCAGCGCGGCCTCTTCGTCGGTCGCTTCGGCCCGGCCCTGCGTGAACCACGTCGTCGGGCCCCAGTCCGGGAGCAGGATCGCCTGATGCACGGACAGCGGATGCGTGGCGAGCACGCCGAGCCGCTGGCCGCTCACCTCGTACCCATGGCAATACGGGCAATGCAGCACGCTGACGCCCCAGCGCTCGGCGAGCCCCGGCAGCGCAGGCAGTTCGTCGCGGATGCCGGTCGCGAGGATCAACCGGTCGGCGCTCGCACGGCGGCCGTCGGCCAGCGTCACGTGGAAGCGGCCGTGCGCATCGCGCTCGGCGGTGCGCACGTCGCCTGCGATCCGCCGGACGGTCGGATACGCGGCGAGTTGCGCGGCGGCTTCGTCGACGATCCGCGCGGGCGGCTTGCCGTCCTGCCCGAGAAAGCCGTGCGCGTGCGCGGCAAAGCGGTTGCGCGGCCGGCCGGCGTCGACCACGAGCACGCGGCGGCGCGCCCGCGCAAGCTGCATCGCGGCCGACAGCCCCGCAAAGCTGCCGCCGATCACGATCACTTCATGAGGGTCATGCATGCACCCGCTCCTTTCCTGAACCTGCGTGAATGACGAACGTGCGCCGATGGCGGCCAACTCATGGAACACGAGAAGTTGCATGATAGGGCGATGGTATCATTCACGCAACTTCAAAAGTTTCGAGAGAGGGGAGCACCGCCCGTGAGAACCGACAGTCGCTTGTCGCGCATGCTGCATGCGCTGATCCACCTGGACCAGGCCGACGGCCCGATGACGTCCGAAGCGATCGCGACGATGCTGTGCACGAACCCGGTGGTCGTGCGGCGCCTGCTCGGCGGCTTGCGCGAGCGTGGCTACGTGCAGTCGGAGAAGGGGCATGGCGGAGGGTGGGCGCTGAGTGTCGCGCTCGACGACATCACGCTGCTCGACGTCTATCGCGCGGTGGGCGAGCCGCCGCTGTTCTCCGACCTCGTGACCGACGACGAGGCCGGATGCCGGGTCGAGCAGGCCGTCAATGCGCACCTGTCGGCCACGCTGAAGGAGGCCGAGACGACGCTGCTCGCACGCTTCGGCGAAGTCACGCTCGGCATGCTGTCGCGCGAATTCGAAGCGAAGGCGGCCCGGCGGCGCAGGCCGCGCTGACGCGCCGCAGCATGGCGGCCGGGTGCGGCCGACCTGCGATCGGGCACGACCGAAACCACCGTGCCGCGATGCTCTGTCCCCCAACTTCTGCCCGGTTCTCCCGCCACAGGGCAAAATACGGGTTTTCCGCACCCGCGAGGGCGCGACCGAATCACGCGCCGGGCGGCGGCAGTGCGCAATCCGCACGCCGCCGCCGGGCGCCCAGGCAAGATCGCTCGCCATGTCGCGAGCCTACAGGAGTCCAGACCCCATGCCCGAATCCAACCTGTCCTTCTTCGGCCGGCTGTCGCTTGCCGTCGGCACGTTCTTCTCCGTGCTCGGCAACCGCGAGTTCGCGGCCGGCGTGCTGCGCGTGCGCGATGGCGCCCCGGCGCCGGTCGCGCCGGCACCCGCTGCCGCGCCGGCCCCGGCGCCTGCCGCCGCGCCCGTGAAGGCGCCGGCGCCCGAGCTGCGCGAAGCGAGCCCGCAGGCCGCGCTGCAACTGCTCGGCCTGCTGCAGCGCGATGCGCGCTTCATCGACTTCGTCGAGGAAGACATCGCCGGCTACGCGGACGCCGACATCGGCGCGGCCGCGCGCCTCGTGCACGACGGCTGCCGTGCCGCGCTGCGCGAACACTTCACGATCGTGCCGGTGCGCGACGAAGCCGAAGGCAGCCGCGTGACGCTGCCGGCCGGCTTTGACGCAACGGCCGTGCGCGTGACGGGCAACGTGGTCGGTTCCGCGCCGTTCACGGGCACGGTCAGCCATCGCGGCTGGCGCGTGGCCGACGTGCGCCTGCCGAAGCTGACGGGCAGCCACGACGCGTCCGTGATCGCACCGGCGGAGGTGGAACTGTGAGCGATCCGCGCTATTCGATCGGTATCGATCTCGGTACGACCCACTGCGCGCTGTCGTACGTCGACAGCGCCGCGAGCGACGGCGAAACCATCACGCAGCAGGTGCTGCCGATTGCGCAGCTCACCGCGCCCGGCGCGCTGGAATCGCGCGACCTGCTGCCGTCGTTCCTCTACCTGCCGCATGAAAGCGAACTCACGCAGGGCGACCTGACGTTGCCGTGGACGGCCTCGCGCGGCTTCGCGGTCGGCGAGATGGCGCGCACCCGCGGCGCCGGCACGCCGATCCGCCTCGTGTCGAGCGCGAAGAGCTGGCTGTGCCACCCGGGCGTCGACCGCCGCGCGGCGATCCTGCCGAGCGATGCGCCGCCGGAGGTGTCGCGCGTGTCGCCGCTGGAAAGCTCGATCCGCTACCTGACACACCTGCGCGAAGCGTGGGACCACGCGCATCCCGACGCGCCGTTCGCCGACCAGGACGTGACGGTCACGATCCCCGCGTCGTTCGACCCGGCCGCACGCGAACTGACGGCCGAGGCCGCACGCGCCGCCGGCTACTCGCGCATGACGCTGCTCGAGGAGCCGCAGGCCGCGCTCTACAGCTGGATCCAGAAGAGCCAGGGTGGCTGGCGCAAGCAGGTGCAGGTCGGCGACCTGATCCTGTGCGTCGACGTCGGCGGCGGCACGACCGACCTGTCGCTGATCGCGGTGGTCGAGCGCGAAGGCAATCTCGAGCTGCATCGCGTGGCGGTCGGCGAGCACATCCTGCTCGGCGGCGACAACATGGACCTCGCGCTTGCGCACGTGGTGGCGCGCAAGCTCGCGCAGCAGGGCACGCAGGCCGACCCGTGGCAACTGCGCGCGCTCACGTATGCGTGCCGTTCCGCGAAGGAAACGCTGCTGTCCGACCCGACGGCCGACGCAGTGCCGCTCGTCGTGCCGAGCCGCGGCTCGAAGCTGATCGGCGGGTCGATCCGCACGGAGCTCACGCGCGCGGAACTCACGCAGACGATCCTCGAAGGCTTCTTCCCGCAGGTGGACGCAGCCGCGCGCCCGGTGAGCCGCGCGCGCGTCGGCCTGACGCAGCTCGGCCTGCCGTATGCGCAGGACGCGGGCATCACGCGCCATCTCGCGGCGTTCCTCGGCCGCCAGGTCGCGGCGCTCGACTCGCTCGAAGGCGTGCAGCGCACGCTGCCGCAGGGCGCGACGTTCCTGCATCCGACGGCCGTGCTGTTCAACGGCGGCGTGTTCAAGTCGACGCTGCTCACGCAGCGCGTGCTCGATACGCTCAACAGCTGGCTCGCCGCCGAAGGCGCGCCGCCCGCACGCCTGCTCGAAGGCGCGGATCTCGACCTCGCGGTCGCGCGTGGCGCCGCGTACTACGGCTACGTGAAGCGCGGCCGTGGCGTGCGCATTCGCGGCGGCACGGCGCGCGCGTACTACGTCGCGATCGAATCGGCGATGCCCGCGGTGCCGGGGCTCGAACCGCCGGTGCAGGCGCTGTGCGTCGCGCCGTTCGGGATGGAGGAGGGCTCGGACGCGGCGCTGCCGCCGCAGGAGTTCGGCCTCGTCGTCGGCGAACCGGTGCAGTTCCGCTTCTTCGGCTCGTCGGTGCGCCGCCAGGACCAGGTCGGCACGCTGCTCGACTACTGGTCGGCGGAAGAGTTGCAGGAACTGGAAGAAATCCAGGCGACGCTGCCCGCCGAAGGGCGCACCGTTGGTGAGGTCGTGCCCGTGAAGCTGCATGCGCGCGTGACCGAAGCCGGCACGCTCGAACTCGAGGCGATCCCGAGCGGCACGAGCGAGCGCTGGAAGGTCGAGTTCGACGTGCGCGGCGCCGCCTGAGCGCGATGAAGCGTTATACGGTCGGGATCGACCTCGGCACGAGCAATACGGTCGTCGCATACGTCGAGGCCGGTTCCGACGCGATTCGCGTGTTCGACGTCGAGCAGCTGGTCGGCCCCGGCGCGGTGGCCGCGCAGCCGCTGCTGCCGTCGGTGCGCTATCACCCGGCGGCCGGCGAGCTCGCGGCGGACGCGTTGAAGTTGCCGTGGCAGGCGGCCGGCACACGCGACGCAGCGGCCCGTTCGGGCGGCGGCCGTGACGGCGGGGCAGCCGGTCGTGACAGCGGCGCGGGTGACGCGCTGCCGGCCGTGATCGGCCGCTACGCGCGCACGCTCGGCGCGCAGGTACCGGGCCGGCTCGTCACGAGCGCGAAGAGCTGGCTGTCGCACGCGTCGGTCGACCGGCTCGCGGCGATCCTGCCGTGGGGCGCGGCCGACGGCGTCGACAAGGTGTCGCCGGTCGATGCGAGCGCGAGCTATCTCGCGCACGTGCGCGACGCGTGGGACGCCCGTTTCCCCGATGCGCCGCTTGCGAAGCAGGACGTGATCCTGACGGTGCCCGCGTCGTTCGACGACGGCGCGCGCGCACTGACGGTCGAGGCCGCACGGCGCGCGAAGCTGCCTGCGCTGCGGCTGCTGGAAGAGCCGCAGGCCGCGTTCTACGACTGGCTGTACGGCCAGCGCGACACGCTGCGCGACACGTTCGCCGCCGCGCGGCGCGTGCTGATCTGCGACGTCGGCGGCGGCACGACCGATCTCACGCTCGTCGATGTCGCGCCGGGCGACGACGGCGAGCCGACGTTCACGCGCGTCGGCGTCGGCAACCACCTGATGCTCGGCGGCGACAACATGGACCTCGCGCTCGCGCGCCTGGTCGAGTCGCGGCTGACCGAGCCCGGCACGCGGCTGTCCGCCGCGAGCCTGTCGCAGCTCGTCGAGCGTTGCCGCGCCGCGAAGGAGCGGCTGCTCGGCGACGATGCGCCCGAATCCGTCAACGTCACGCTGCTCGGCGCGGGCAGCAAGCTCGTCGGCGGCGCGCGTTCGGCCGAGCTGACGCGGCAGGAAGTCGAGCAGATTGTCGTCGAAGGGTTCTTCCCGCAGGTCGAAGCCGGCGAGTTGCCGCGCCGTGCGCGCGCCGCGATCGTCGAATTCGGGCTGCCGTATGCGAGCGATGCGGCCGTCACGCGGCACGTCGCCGCGTTCCTGAACCGTCATGCCGAAGGCCCGCTGCCCGACACGCTGCTGCTCAACGGCGGCGTGTTCCGCGCGGGCGCGCTCGCCGGCCGTCTCGCGCAGACGCTCGGCGCGTGGCGCGGCACGCCGCTCGACGTGCTGCACAACGCGCATCCGGATGTGGCGGTCGCGCGCGGCGCGGTGGCCTACGGGCTCGCGCGCGCCGGGCATGCGCCGCGCATCGGCGGCGGTTCCGCGCGCAGCTATTTCCTCGTGCTCGACGACGGTGCCGAAGGCGCCGCCGCGCGTGGCGTTTGCCTGCTGCCGCGCGGCGCGGAGGAGGGGCACGAGATCCGGCTCGACGATCGCACGTTCGCGCTGCAACTCGGGCAGCCGGTGCGTTTCCACCTCGTGTCGACGGTGGCCGACACCGCGTACCGGCCCGGCGACCTCGTCGAGCTCGACGGCGGCGATTTCGTGCGGCTGCCGCCGATCGCGACGGTCGTCGAGCGGCGGGCGGGCAGCGATGCGCGCGAAACGCCGGTGAAGCTCACCGCGTCGCTGACCGAGGTCGGCACGCTCGAAATGCACTGCATTGCGACCGACGATGCGTCGCGCCGCTGGCGGCTCGAATTCCAGTTGCGCGGCGACGCGCCCGCGCAGGGCGACGACGCTGCGCTCGCGCGGCATCCGCGTCTCGACCAGGCGATCGAATTGATCGAGCGCTCGTTCGGCAGCAAGGCCGCCGGCGTCACGCCGAAAGACACGCGCCGGCTGCGCGCGCAGCTCGAACAGGTGCTCGGCGCGCGCGAGGCGTGGGACGTTGCGCTCGCGCGCGAACTGTTCGATGCGTTGCTGGCGCGGGCGCGACGGCGCCGGCGCTCGGCCGATCATGAACGGGCATGGCTGAACCTCGCCGGCTATTGCCTGCGTCCGGGGTTCGGGCATCCGCTCGATGCGTGGCGCATCGAGCAGCTGTGGCCGCTGTTCGACGACGGGATTCAGTATGTGACCGACGCCCAGGTGTGGTCCGAGTGGTGGACGTTGTGGCGGCGCGTGGCCGGCGGTCTCGACGACGATGCGCAGACGCAGGTGCGCGACGCGATCGCGTTCCTCGAACCGACCGACGACAAGCGGCGCAAGCTGCCGTTCGATCCGGGCAAGGTCGGGCCGGCCGACATGACGCGGCTGTCCGCGTCGCTCGAGCGGCTGCCCGTCGAGCGCAAGGTCGAGCTGGCCGGGCGGCTGATCGCGCAATTGCAGAAGCCGGCCGATCGCGCGCTGTGCGCGTGGGCACTCGGGCGCATCGGCGCGCGGCGGCCGTTCTATGGCAGCGCGCACAGTGTCGTGCCGGCGGAAGTCGCCAAAGGCTGGCTCGATGCGCTGTTCGCGCTCGACTGGAAACAGGTCGAACCGGCCGCGTTCGCCGCTGCGCAGATCGCACGGATGACCGGCGACCGTTCGCGCGACCTGCCGGGCGAGACGCGCGACGCGGTGATCAAGCGTCTGTCGGCCGCGAATGCGTCGGCGGCGTGGATCGACATGGTGCGCGAGGCGATTGCGTTCGACGAAGCCGACACGGTGCGCGTGTTCGGCGAAACGCTGCCGGCCGGGTTGAAGCTGCTGGCGGGGTGAAAGATGTGCGACGTGCTGCTTTCTTTGCTTGGGTAAGGGTAGGGGTAGGGAAGGGAATCTACTCAGACCGGGATGAGCTATTTGCGAAGCCGTGCCCGCGCCTTCACCCTGAATCACGCTTGTGATGTGTAGGAATAAGACCTGGAGATGGGCCGCCTCAAGCCAATGGTGTTTCCCACCCTGATCATAGGAAAACACGCGGTTTTGCTAGCTGCGTTTGAAACACGCAGAGATCTGCGCGCGATACGCCAGGTGATTCGCCTCCGCAGTCATACTCGAACTGGGTATTGACGTCGGCAGTGCAACGAATACAAGTGTGCGAGGCGATCTCGCTGCGTTACGGGGGATAAGGAGAATGGAGACTAGGCCTTCGACGAAGGAACCCGAGGTGATGAAGATGACTGAGTTGCCGGTGTTTATCCGGTTTCTCGCTATCGGATTTGTGAGCGCGGAAGTTTTCCGGGCATCCTTCTACCTCGGTGCGAACTTTATCCAGAGTCTTCCAGGCGTACCTGACTGGGCGAGGGTGGTCGTGGTACTGGGCGCGCTATTACTGTGCATGCACTATTGCATCAAGCGAGGCGCGCACACCGTTGCGGCACGGATGGCTTGCAGTTTGCGCGTGGATCTGCTGGTCGTGATCGGCGTCGGCGTTTGTGCGAACGAACTGGCTGCATCTTGGTTGATCGGATTTCATGCGAGTTTGGTGAAAGTCAATCCGCTTTGGGCACCCGCAGTCCTGCTGTTGCTCTGTTTAGTGCTGGCGTCGCCGATGATGCGGCGGTCAGGATCCAGGCGAACGCCACCGTTACCGTACTTCCTTCCGGACGAGGAAATACGAGACGAGAATGACGACGTGCTTGCGAGCAAGGAACAGGCTGCGTCATTCGCACAGACGGTTCTCGCTAGTGGCGCACATGCGGGGCTCGTGTTCGGGGTTGACGGCCCATGGGGGGTGGGCAAGACAAGCTTCATCAATTTAGCAGCGCGTCACTGGGAACAGGCAGGAGATCGCGTGATTGTCTGTCGGTTCGAACCCCTGCGTTATGCATCGGAGCCTGACCTTGCGGACCGTCTGATTCGCGATATGTCCGCGGCAATCCAGCGAAAAGTCTTTGCGCCGGAGTTTCGGCCTGCAGTATCACGGTACGCACGTTTGATCAGAGGCAAGGCTGATTTCTCGTTCCTTGGCTTCAAACTGTCCCTGGAGCCGTCGCAGGAGACGATCGAGGACCTGCTCGAGGATATCGACGATGTCCTCAGGCGCATTGACCACCGAGTCATCGTCGTCATCGACGATCTAGATCGACTGGATCTAAAGACTGCGAATAGCCTGTTGTTCGCGACGCGGCGGACGTTTAGCCTCTCGCAGGCAACCTATGTCCTTTGCTACGACACCGAAGTACTTGCCGGTAGCGGCGAAGAGGGCACGAGGGCGCGCGAGTTTATCGAGAAGTTCGTGACCATCAAGTTGAGTCTGTTCGTGGACAGTTCGAGCCTTGGGGACTTCTTGCGGCGCGACTGGCAACAAGCAGACACGTTTGGCTCGATTCCTGCCGATACGATGTTCAAACTTGCCACTGTGCTAAGCGAGCTGGCGGACATCCTCGACGGCGACCTCGCCGCAGAGTACCAGACCGTTCTCGGCGACCTGCGCAAGGTCAAGCGCTTTGTTAACGCCATGCTGATGATGCAGATGGAGAAGACCGAGCTGGGCCGGACGGATTTCAATAAGCGTGACCTTATCCATCTGATGCTCCTGCACCTCAACTATCCCGGGATATTCAGGCGCATTTACGCGGAGGAGACTGGGGGGCGAAGCGGAGTTTTCTCTGTACAGCGGCGTCCTAGAGAAAAGGGGTTCATCAACGACGACGGGTTCACGATACTGCTTGGCGAACTGGACGAAAGCAACCAGAAGACCGCGCGATTCCTATTGCAACAGCTTTTCGACGTGACTAGCCTGAATCTTGTTGACCGGAGTGATCTTAACGAGGCGGAATTGCGATCACGTGCATGTTTCAACAAGGACCGATCGAGAAATCTGGAGGGTTACCTTAAGCTGATTGTGCGTCTCGCCATACCGGCGCTGCAGGACACATACGTCCTGTACCAGCAGGCTGTAGAGCGGGTCGAGACGGGCGAGTCGGTTTCCGCGATTCTGAAGTCCTCTGCCTTCCGGCTGGAACAAGGGGACCGTGCGCATGATCAGTTCTGGAGCGTGCTCGCCACCCAGTGTCGAACCTTTCCTCGTAAGGTTGCAGACGACGCGATCGACACGCTTGTTGACTACCTGCCGCACTATTCGGCGGTTGGCACGTATGATCGGTCATTGCGGCAGCGGTCGATCTACTCTCTGCTGCAACTCCTGGATCGGGCTGGCTGGGTGGATTCATCGGGATATCGCCGGGACAACCGGTCAGAATATATCGTCGAAATCGCGCAGCGGATTTTCGGTGCGAAGTCGTACATGGGTAAGGGACTGCTTGAACGTCTCGCTGCTGGTGATCGCGGTGCCCTTGGCTGGAACGATCTGATGCTGTTCAGACTGCAGTGCTCAGAGGATCGCCAGGGACAGTTGTACAACCTCTATCGTGCGCTCATTCTCGATCAGGACAGCAATGCGCCGACTGATGGGGTCGTGAGCGGTCTTGCACGGAAGGGGATGAGAAAGCTGTCTCAGGAGGTGTTCGCGCTATTCAAGCAGGCCTACATTGATCCGCAGCGAAATTTCTATGCGGACGTTGATAGCGCGCCAGCGGTTGATTTTTTTGGCACGGCTTTGTCGCAGCCTGGCCTGCAGGATTCTGCAGGCGGACAACCCATCCTAGATGTCCCTTCATCAGACCAGGAACTCTCAGCCTCGCGCTCTGCTGTCAAGTCCTTCGTGATTTACCAGTTGTGTAATTCACGGCCTCCGAGTCAGGAGGGTGTGGGATGTGGATATTACGATGAAAGTGGGGAAGACGATCAGGGTGGAATAGCAAGCCAGATGAACAGATACGTGTTCGGGGTGTGTTTCAATCCCGACTTACACGTAGATAATGTTTTCCATTTCGTCGATCACTGCCTGGCACACCTGAGTAATCCGATCTTTTCGGGCGTCGACGCAGATGGATACATTGCAACTAAGACCGGACTTCCAGGGAGTCTTGATCCCACGGAAATGGGGCGGTACTGGAGCCGGCACCGGGAACTCATACGCCAGCGGGTCCGTGATAACGAAGACCGGTATGTCGTAACGTTGTACTACAGTGTTTCGTATCGCGAGAGTCTGACTGGCGTCTTCAATGTACTTGACGAACTGGCTGAGGAAGCGGAACCGGGCGGTTAAATTTATTCAGATACGATTGTGTGCCTGAATCGATCGAACGATACTCCGGACAGGGTGCGGGTACCTTAGGGAGGAACACATGGTGCGCGAGCCAATCGCATTCGACGAAGCCGACACGGTGCGCGTGTTCGGCGGAACGCTGCCGGCCGGGTGAAGAAAATTACGGATGCTTCAGCCTCGTCCGCAGGACGAAGCATCCGGCGCACCAATCAGTGTGCGACGTGACTGCCGTTTCCTTCTGGCATGCGATGCGGTTCCACCGATTCGATTTCCGATGTATCCGGCGCGGCCGCCCGCCGCGCGAGATGAATCCCCGCGAGCATGCAGCGCACCGATCCGCCGGCCAGTTCGATCGTCGGCACGTCGAGCGGCAGCAGCCGCGCGGAGCGCTCGATCGCCGCACGCTGGTCAGGTGTGAGGCAATCGAACGCACGCCGCGACAGCGCAAGCACACGCCCGTTTCTTCCCGACAATTCCAGCGTATTGCCCGCGAAGTTCGCGATCTGCGACTGATCGAGCGCGATCACCGTGCGGCCCGTTTCGGTCAGCCGTTGCGCGATCTCGGCGCGACGCCGGCTGTCGGCGATCAGGTCGAGGCCGACCATCGCGAATTCGGTCGCGACGCTCATCATCACGTTCGTGTGATAGATCGGCCGCCCATCGGCATCGGCCGTATCGAAGCAGATCGGTTCGAAATTGAAATGCGTGCAGAAGCGTTCGAGCGCGACCGGATCGGCGCGGCGCGAACGCGCGGTGTATGCGATCCGCGCGACGTGGTCGAGCACCATCGCGCCGGTGCCTTCGAGGAACACGTCGTCGTATTCGAGGCCTGAGTAGTCGATCACGTCCTGCACGCGGTACTCGGCCTTCAGCATCTCGATCACGTCCGCGCGCCGTTCGCGGCGGCGGTTCGGGCTGTGCATCGGATACAGCGCGACGTGGCCGCCCGGATGCGTCGAGAACCAGTTGTTCGGGAACACGGAGTCGGGCGTGTCGCGCTCGCCATGGTCGTCGAACACGTGCACGCGCACGCCTGCATCGGCGAGCGTCTGCGCGGCGGCCGTGACTTCGTCGCGTGCGGCGGCGGACACCGACGACGTGTCGGTCGAGCCGCCTTCGGCCGTGCGCTGGAACGCGTTGTCGGCCGCCGTCTGCGGGTTCGGCAGGAAACGGTGCGGCCGGATCATCACGACGGCGGCCGGCGCCTGGATCGATACGAGATTCATGGAAGGCGGGAGCGAAAGGCAACGGGCCGGGCGGCTTGGTACACGCCGCCCGGGTATGACGGTCAGCGCGCGAATGTGGCGACGGCTTCGGTCATGTACGCCGCGTGACCCTGCGCGATCGCGGCCGGGTCGTCGATCAGCGCGAACAGGTTCTTCGGGTCGACGGCGGGCGGAATCAATGCGATCTCGACGCCCGCGTTGTGCCGCTGCGCGAGTGCATACAGGTAGCGCAGCGCCGAGTAATCCTCGAGCGCGAAGCCGACCGAGTCGAACACCGTGACTTCGTCCGCGCGTTCGCGGCCGGTCGTCTCGCGTTGCAGCACGCGCCACAGCTCGGTCACGGGGAAGTCGGCCGGCATCTGCTGGATCTCGCCCTCGATGCGCGACTGCGGCTCGAATTCGACGAACACGCGGCCCGCATGCAGCACGCCCGCTTCGAGCTCGGTCTTGCCGGGGCAATCGCCGCCCACGGCGTTCAGGTGCATGCCGGGCTCGATCATGTCGGTGGTGACGATCGTCGCGTACGCTTTGTCGGCGGTGACGGTCGTCACGATGTCGGCGCCGCGCACGGCGTCGGCGGTCGACGCGGCGCGCACGACGCGCAGCGCCGGGTACGCGGCGATGTTTTGCACGAGCTTGTCGGTCGCGCGCGGATCGACGTCGAACACACGGATTTCGTCGATGCCGAGCAGCGTGTGGAATGCGATCGCCTGGAATTCGCTCTGCGCGCCGTTGCCGATCAGCGCCATCGTGCGCGAGTCGGGCCGTGCGAGTACCTGCGCGGCGAGCACCGACGTGGCGGCCGTGCGCAGCGCGGTGGTCAGCGTGAGTTCGGCGAGCAGCAGCGGGTAGCCGGTATCGACTTCGGCGAGCGCGCCGAACGCCATCACCGTGTGCATCCCGCGCGCGGCGTTGACAGGGTGGCCGTTCACATACTTGAACGCGAACAGCGATGCGTTCGCGACGGGCATCAGTTCGATCACGCCGTCGCGCGAGTGGCACGCGACGCGCGGTGACTTGTCGAAGTCGGCCCACTGGAGGTAGTCGGCGTGCAGTGTGTCGACGAGTTCGCGGAGGAACGTCGTGACGCCGGTCCTGGCGATCAGTCGGGCGGTGGCGGGAACGTCGAGGAAGCGGGTCATCAGTGTGTCTCCTGTCGACCCGAGTTAGCGCTTTAGCGCTTACTCGGGTCCCATGCCTTGTGCGGTCGACCCGAGTTAGCGCTTACTCGGGTCCCATGCCTTGTGCGGTCGAGCCGAACTGGCGCTTGAGCGCCTACTCGAGTCCCATGCTTCAAATACTCAGTGCCGGTCCAAGTGCCCCTGGCATTCCGGTCGACCGGGCGGTGCATCGGCGCGCGTCGCGGCTTCGCGGAAAACGGCGGCGCGGCATGTCCCGCCGGTCGATAGCGTCATTATTTCCGTGAGTCGAGCCAACAAAAAGGCGGCAAAAGTGGCAGATTTATCGATAGACTAGTCAAAATGCCGGCCATATTTGTCAATTTGATCAATTCCCGCTGGTCGGAACGCGCAGCCTCCGGCACGCTGGCAGCCGGTTTGCGTTCAACAAGGAAGCGCCACACATGATCACGCTCGACGACGTCGACCGGCAGCTCATCGCGCTGCTGCGCGACAACGCGCGACTGCCTGTCGTCGCGCTGGCGAAGGAATTGCGCGTCGCGCGCGCGACCGTGCAGAACCGGCTGACGCGGCTGGAGAAGAACGGCGTGATCGTCGGCTATACGGTGCGGCTCAAACCCGCGGCGGAACGGCACCGGATCCGCGCGCTGATGTCGATCGCCGTGCAGGGCAATCGCGGCGCGGAAGTGGTGAAGGTGCTGCGCGGGCATCCGAACGTCGCGTCGATCCACAGCACCAACGGGCGCTGGGATCTCGTCGCCGAGCTGCATGCCGATTCGCTCGAGCACTTCGATCGGGTGCTCGGCGCGATCCGGCTGATCGACGGGATCGCGAATACCGAGACGAGTATTTTGCTGTCGACGCACAAGGCGTGACGCGGGTATCCCGGCGAGGCCGCGGCGGCCTTACAAACGGGTATGCCGATGCGAAGTTCGCGGGGCCGGGCGTCGTTTCCGTTGCGATCGCAGCCATGGCATACATGGCGTTTACCCGGGCCCAATCCCGTCGGAATGCAAGCCGGTCAACTTACGGAGAACGGGAATCGTTTCATCCGCCCGGGGCATGGAATGCGCGGCGTACCGTCCGGCAACCGGGATATTCAACCCTTCCGGTTTTCCACTTGGCTAGTTTCTCGGGAATTACACTAATCGGCGTCACAAAGTCAAAACTTTGGCCCGCTTCGACAGGTTTGACATGCTAATCTGAAACGGAAAAAAATAACCGCAATAAATGACGGGGTTAGCAAGATGACACAGGCCACACAGGACGCAGGGGGGCGGGGAGAGTGTGCGCAAGGCGCCCTGATGCCGCATGCTGCGGGTGCGGATGGGGTGTCGGAGCCAATCAATCTGGTCGAACTTGGCGCTCGCGTGTGTTCGGTGACCGTGCTGGGCGTATTTGCCTATCTGACTTATATACCTTGGCGCCAGAATCCAGGCCGGATCACGCTGATCCTGCTGTTCGCCTCCGCGGCATTGACCGTTGGCTTGTCGGCATTCGCGAAATTGCCGAAACGGCGCGACTGGCATCCGGTCGCGGTGTTCTTTTCCCTCGGCGGCTCGTTCTACTGCCTCGCCTATCAACTGGACGCCAGTACCCAACTGATTCCTGAGTGGGCCGGCGGAACCTTGCAGTTTTGCGGGATTGCGTGCCAGCTGTTCGCGAAGCTGTCACTGGGGCGCTCGTTCGGTCTGCTGCCCGCCAATCGCGGGGTCGTTTCGGTCGGCGCGTACCGGTTCGTGCGTCACCCGATCTATGCCGCCTACTTGTTGTCCGAAATCGGTTTCGTGCTCGCCAACTACAGCCCACGAAACGTGTTCATGATCACCAGCTGGATGCTGCTGCAGATCGGGCGGATCAGTCTGGAAGAAAGAGTGTTGTCGGAAGATGCGGATTATCGCGCGTACAAGGAGAAGGTGCGGTACCGGCTGATTCCGGGCGTGTTTTGACGCGAAGGCCGGGCGCTCGCCATGCGCGTCGCCGATGCGCACATGGGCGCGGCGTGCCGCGCCGCGATCGGGGCGATCCGGAGTAAAGGTACAGGTACCGCCACTGGTCAGGCGCTGTCCGCCGGCTCCGGAAACACGGGCTCGCCCAGCGTCAGCATCAACCGGTTCGCCCACGCGAAGATCGCGACCGCGTGCGACAGGTCGAGAATCTCCTCATGCGTCAACCCTTCGGTTTCCAGCGCTGCGATATCGCTCGCATCGACCGTATCGGGCCGCTCCGTCAGCGCGATCGCATAGCGTACGATCGCGCGTTCGCGCGCCGTCGTGCCGGCCGTCGCCGGATCGTCGAACACCTGCTCGATCGCGTCGGTGCGTTTCGCGAGCTGGGTGAAGCGCTGAGCATGCACGGACGCGCAGTACACGCAGCCGTTCACGCGCGACACGGCCGTGCTCGCCAGCTCGTGCTCCGCGCGCGACAGCCCGCCGGGGCCGTACATGATCGCGTTGAATACGCCGGAACGCTGCCGCAGGATCTCGGGAAGATGGACGAGCAGCAGGTAATAGTCGGACGTCTTCGCTTGCGGGTGGCTCGCTTCGAGCACGGCGAGCTGATCGGGCGTCGCGGCATCGAGCGAAACGGTGTCGAGCCAGGCACGCCAGCCGAGCGTGTCGGACGTGAAGCCGTGCGTGGCCGTCGTCATGCGGCCTCCCTGGTGACGTGTGCCTGAAGCGCTCGCGCGGCAACGGCAACCCGCAACTGATACGCGACGAACGCCACGAGCTGCGACAGCGCGACGATCGCGGGCGTCGTGAGTCCGGCCGATTTCAGCGCGTCGAGGTCGGACGGGCGCGCATCGACGGGGGCGCGCGTCAGCAGGCGCGCATGCGCAAGGATCGCGCCGATGCGGCGGGGCAATGTGTCGAATGCATCGGCGTCTGCGCGTGCGATATCGTCGGGCGTGCCGCCTGCGTCGATCAGTCGTGCGCGATAAGTGTCGGCCAATGCTCGCGCGTTCGATGTGTGTGCGACATACCGTGCCGCGTGCAGTCTTTCGATCAATGCAAGATCGGGCAACGCGGGATCGAACAGCGCAGCTTCGCTCAGCCGCGTATGAAGCAGCACCTTGTCGCGCGCGTGGCGCAGCGCGGCGACCGCGTCGCCGGCGCGCAGGCCGGCGATCGCGTCGATCGTGTCCGGCGCGGCGGCCGGCGAGATGGATTCAGTCATCGTTTCGGGTTCCCTTCGTCGTCAATGTGATCGATGGACGCGCGCTCACGCGTCGGTGTCGCGCCATTCGTCGCCTTGCAGTTCTGCGTTCGCGTACGCGACGAGCGCGTCGTAGTGACGATCGCGGTCCGCGTCGAACAGGCGGCTCGCAATCCCGCGCGCGAGCCGCCTGGCGCCCGCGCTGATGGCCGGGATATCGCCGGACAGCTTGCCGTGGCTCAGGCTCGCCGCATGGTTGAAGCAGTGGATCCGCGTGATGGCTGCGCATGCGCCGGGCTCGCGCTCCTGGAACGCGAACGCGGGGCCGAGATCGGGCGACTCGGCGAGCTCGTCGAGCCACATGCCCGGCTCCGGTCGATAGCGATCCTTCCAGCGCCGAACCTGCGCGCCGAACGACGCGAATTCCGCGCGCGTCGTCCAGTCCGAATGAAAGCCGGTCGCGAAGATCAGGAAGTCGACCGTGTAGTGTCCGCGCGGCGTCGTCACGTCGAGCCCGTCCGCGTGTTCCGCGAGCGTCTCGATCGGGCTGCCCGCATGAAAATGCGCATGCGCGTGACGCGACACGCGCAGCACGCTGTCGCGCGGCGGCGGCGTCTGCGACGTCAGCGCGTAGTGCATGAAGCGCCACTTCGTCGCGTCGTCGAGATCGGCGTAACCGTGCACGAGTCCCGGGCTGCCGATGCCCGTCAGCTTGTTGATGCGCGGAATGTCCGTGCGGCGAAAGAACAGGTCGACGCGCGCGGCGCCGGCCTCGAGCGCGGTGCCCGCATTGTCGAACGCGGATGCGCCCGCACCGACCACGCCGATGCGCTTGCCCGCGAGCGCCGCGAAATCGATCGGCTCGGACGAATGGGCCCAGCGTGTGCGCGGCGCGCGTTGTGCGACGGGCGGTACGTACGGTCCGCCGAGCCCGTCACGGCCGGTGGCGAGTACCACGTGCCGCGCCAGCAGTGTTTGGGCTTCGCCGTTGCCGTGCACGTCGAGCGCGAGCAGGCCGTCGTCGCGCGGGCGCAGCGCGACGAGCGTGGTGTCGTTGCGCACCTGCAGGCCGAGCACGCGCCGGTACCAGCGCAGGTAGTCCATCCATTGCGTGCGGGGAATCTTGTAGAGCGCGTCCCACGCGTCGCGGCCGTATTGCGCTTCGAACCAGGCACGGAACGTCAGCGCGGGCAGCCCGAGCGCGGGGCCCGCGAGCTGCTTCGGCGAGCGCAGCGTGTCCATCCGCGCGAACGTGACCCACGGGCCTTCGTAGCCGGCCGGGGCGCGGTCGATCACGCACTGGTTGTCGATGCCGAGCAGGCGCAGTTCGGCGGAGGCCGCGAGCCCGGCCATGCCGCCGCCGCCGATCGCGACGTCGAGCACGCGTGTGCCGTCGGCCTCGCGCGGCGGCACCCACGACGGCGCGGGCAGGTCTAGCCAGCGCAGGTCCTGCGCGAGCCGGGCTTCGAGCGCGTGGAGTGCGTCGGGCTGTGTCGTCATGCGGCCTCCGGGCGGGTACGGCGTGCACGCGTCGTGCGGGTTGCGCCGCGCGGCGCGCGCTCGGCACGCAGCCGGTCACCGCGCAGCAACGCATCGTGCGCGGCGGCGTCGTGAAAGATCACGTCGTCGAGCAGCGCGCGCGTCGTACGGTGCAGTGCGTCGAGCAGCGCATCGACGGCGGACGTGCGGGCCTTGCCGGCCGGCGTCGCGACACCGAACGCGAACGGGATGTCGACGTCGAGCGGGCGTGCGACGACGCCGTCCACCGGTAGCGCCACACCCGTCGCCGGATCGACGATGCCGATCCCGATGCCCGCACGCGCGGCCATCACCGCATTCAGCGACGCGTTGGTTTCGAGGAATACGCGTGCGTCGACCCGCGCGGCCGCGAATGCCGCATCGATCCGCTGGCGCAACCGGTGCCGGTTCGCGACCGTCACGATGCGGCGGCGCGCGAGATCGCGCAGCGCGATGCGTGGCTGCGCCGCGAGCGGATCGCCGGCAGGCAGCACGGCAACGCACGGCGTCTGCGCGATCCAGTGCACGTCGAGCCCCGCGTGCGCCATCGGCAGCGTGACGACGCCGACATCGGCCGTGCCGGCCAGTACCTCGTGCACGACATGCTCGGCCGATTCGCTGCGCAACTGGTAGTGGGGCGCCTGCGCGCCGTCGGGCAGCGCGGCGAGCGCGGCCGGCACGAGCGTGGCCGCGAGCGAAGGCGTTGCCGCGATGCGTACGGGTTCGGCGGTTTCATCGCCGAGCGCCCGTGCGCGCGCCTCGATCGCGCGCAGGCCGACCAGCGAGCGTTCGACTTCCTCGTAGAGCAGGAACGCGCGCCGCGTCGGCGTGACGCGCGGGCCGTGCCGGTCGAACAGCGCGTAGCCGAGATCGGCTTCGAGCTCCTGGATCTGCCGCGTGACGGCCGGCTGCGAACGGCCGAGCAGTTCGCCCGCGCCGGTCACGCTGCCGGCCGACATGACCGCGGAAAAGGCTTCGAGTTGATGCAGCTCCATGACACCTTCCGATGATGCGATTTGCGCATTGTAGGAGTGTGAGCATGCGTGATTCATATAATGATTCTTGCTATCGACAGCGCGAAAACTGCGAAAGGCCCGATCGTTGCGATGGCCGGTGGTGCGTGCGCGTGCGTCGCCTGCGACGGGTGACGAGAACGAAACGCCAATCGAATCAACGTGATGCGATGCATGCCGACGCGTCGGGCGATGCAGGGCATGCAGGCGGGCGTTTGCGAGCCCCCACCCGTTCGCGCCGCGCACGATATCGATATGCGCAAAACTTCGTTGGATCGTCCTGAACCGGATGGTTACATGCCCTCACTCTTTTCGACTGACTGAAGCTGGGGGACGCATGAACGTTTCGGGGAACGACGCGCGCGGTGCATGGCGGCGCGTGCTGGGCACGGTGGCGGCGCTCGCTGCCGCATGGGGCTTGTCGACGGGCGGCGCGCTCGCGGCGGGCGTGTCGGGCGAGCCGGTGGTGATCGGCGTGAGCGGGCCGCTCACGGGCCAGGACGCGCAGTACGGCGAACAATGGAAGCGCGGCTTCGATCTCGCGCTCGACGAGATCAACGGCAGCGGCGGCATTCACGGCCGGCCGCTCGCAGTCGACTTCCAGGACAGCCGCAGCGACCCGCGCCAGGCCGTGGCGATCGCGCAGAAGTTCGTTGCCGATCCGCGCATCGCGATCGAGCTGGGCGACTTCTCCAGCGCGACGTCGATGGCCGCGTCGCCGATCTACCAGCGCGGGCAGCTGATCCAGTTCGGCTTCACGAACTCGCATCCGGATTTCACGAAGGGCGGCGACTATCTGTGGAGCACCGCGCTGAGCCAGGCCGAGGAGCAGCCGCTGCTCGCGCGCTACGCGGTGAAGGAACTCGGCTTCAAGCGGATCGCGGTGCTATACCTGAACACCGACTGGGGCCGTACCAGCAAGGACATTTTCGCGAAGGCGGTGGCCGGGCTCGGCGCGCAGGTCGTCGCGGCCGAAGGCTATCAGCCGACGGAGAAGGATTTCCGCTCGACGCTCGTGCGGATCGGCGCATCGAAGCCCGATTCGATCGTGCTGATCTCGTACTACGCGGACGGCGCGCAGATCGTGCGGCAGGCGCGCACGTCCGGCGTCACGCTGCCGATCGCGGCAGTCGGCTCCGTGTATTCGCCGAAGTTCCTCGAGCTGGGCGGCGCGGCCGTCGACGGCGTCTATACGGAATCGAACTTCTTCCCGGCCGAGCCGCGCCCCGAGGTGCAGGCGTTCGTGCAGCGCTATCGCGCGAAATTCCACGCCGATCCCGATTCGTTCGTTGCGCGCGCATACGACGCGCTGATCCTGTCGGCCGAGGTGCTGCGCCGCTACGGGACGACGCGCCAGGCCGCGCACGACGGCTTCGCGAAAATCAGCGACGTGCCGAGCGTGATCTTCGGCAAGGTGCGCTTCGATCCGCAGACGCGCCGCGTCGCGGGCGCACGCACCGTCTATCTCGTCGTGAAGCAGGGGCAGTGGGCGCTGTGGGACGGCGCGAAACCGCAGCTCGTCGCACGCTGAACCTGAACCGAATGCACGTGACGGACGCATCGTGATGGCTTCCTGGCTCGACTACACGCTCAACGGCCTCATCGTCGGCAACATCTACGCGCTGCTCGCGGTCGGGCTCGCGCTGATCTTCGGCGTGTCGCACCTGATCAACTTCGCGCACGGCTCGGTCTACATGGCCGGCGCGTTCATCGGCTGGCTGTGCCTGACGCGCTTCGGGCTGCCGCTGCCGGTCGCGCTCGCCGCGGTCGTGGTCGGCTGCGGCGCGCTCGGCGTCGCGATCGAGCGGATCGGGCTGCGGCCGCTGCGCCACGCGGCGCGCATCGCACCGCTGCTCGCGACGATCGGCATCAGTTTCATCCTCGACCAGCTCGCGCAGCTCGCGTTCGGCGCGGACCCGCGCGCGGTGCCGACGCCGCTGCCGGACTGGCATCTGCGGATCGCCGGCGCGACGCTGGGCTCGCTCGACCTGCTGATCGCGGGCATCGGCATCGCGGCGGCCGCGCTGCTGTACGGCTTCCTGCGCTTCACGCGGCTCGGCTGGGCCGTGCGTGCGACCGCGCAGGATCGCGACGCGGCGCTGCAGATGGGGGTCGACGTCGACCGCGTGAACCAGGCCGTGTTCGCGATTGCGTGCGCGCTCGGCGGCGTGAGCGGGCTGCTGGTCGGCATGTACTACAACAGCATCGATCCGGCGATGGGCTTCCAGGCGACGCTGAAGGGCGTGGTCGCACTGCTGATCGGCGGGCTCGGCAACGTGCCGGGCGCGATCGCGGGCAGCCTGCTGCTCGGCCTCGTCGAAAGCTACGGCGTCGCGCTGTTCGGCACGAGCTATCGCGACCTGTTCGCGTTCGGGCTGCTGATCGTGTTCCTCGTGTGGCGGCCGAACGGCTTGTTCAGCGCGAACCGCGCGCTGCCCGCCGAGCCGATGACCGGCACCTTCCTCGCGGCCGCGAAGGCCGTGCGCGTGCCGCGCCCGGTACTTGTCGTGCTGGTTGCACTGGCGGTCGTGCTGCCGTGGCTCGGCGCGTCGCCGTACGTGCTGCAGACGCTGACCAACGCGTGGCTGTACGGCTTGCTCGCGCTGAGCCTCACGCTCGTCGCGGGCACGGTCGGGCAGATCTCGCTCGGTCACGCGGCGCTGCTCGTGATCGGCGCGTATGCGTCGGCGCTGCTGTCGTCGGATCTCGGCTGGTCGCCGGCCGTGACGATCCCGTGCGCGGGCGTCATCACGGCCGTGCTCGGCACGCTGCTCGTCTATCCGGCATTCCGGCTGCGCGGGCACTACGTGTCGATCGCGACGCTCGGCATCGGCGAAGTGGTGAGCCTCGTGATCCTGAACTGGGACGGCCTCACGCGCGGCCCGCTCGGCATCGCCGGCATCGCACCGCTGCCGTGGGCGACGACCGCGCGTGCCGCGTACTGGTTCACGTTCGCGGTGCTCGTCGGGTTCGCGCTCGTGCAGGCGCGGCTGCTGCGCTCGCATCTCGGCCGCACGCTGCGCGCGGTGCGCGAGGACGACGTCGCCGCGCGTGCGCACGGTATCGCGCCGAACCGCTACAAGGCGATCGCGTTCGCGGTCGGCGGCGTCGCGGCTGGCGTGAGCGGCGGGATCGCCGCGCATCTGTACAGCTACATCAATCACCAGACCTTCGATTCGCAGGTGTCGATCCTCGCGCTGACGATGGTGATCCTCGGCGGGCTCGGCAACGTGCTCGGCGGCATCGCCGGCGCGATCGCGCTGATCGGGCTGCCCGAGCTGTTCCGCTGGGCGGCCGACTACCGGATGCTGATCTACGGCCTCGTGCTGCTGCTGCTCGTCCGGTTCCGGCCGCAGGGCCTGCTCGGCACGGTGTAAGGAGGAACACGATGACCCCCCATCGACCCCTGCTCGACGTGCAGGGCCTGACGCGCCGCTTCGACGGCGTGACCGCGCTCGACGGCGCTAGCCTGTCACTCGCCGACGGCGAACTGCTGAGCGTGATCGGGCCGAACGGCGCGGGCAAGTCGACGCTGTTCAACCTGATCGCGGGCGCCGACCGGCCCGATGCCGGCCGCGTGACGTTCGACGGCCGCGACATCACGGGCACGGCGCCCGAACGCCTGGCGGCGCTCGGCATCGCGCGCACGTTCCAGCACGGCCGTGTGTTCGGCAACCTGAGCGTGCTCGACAACGTGCTGATCGGCGCGCATGCGCGGCTGCGCGCGGCGCGGCCGGGCTGGCCCGCGCTCGGCGCGGCGGCCGAGGTGCTGCGCGCGCTCGTGCGGCCTGCGGCCGTGCGACGCGAGGAAGCCGCGCTGCGCGACGAGGCGCGCGCGATCGTCGCCGGGTTCGGCGAGCGGCTCACGCCGCGCATCGATCATCCGGCGCACAGCCTGTCGTATGCGAACCGGCGGCGCGTGGAGATCGGCCGCGCGCTCGCGCTGCATCCGCGCCTGCTGCTGCTCGACGAACCGACGGCCGGGATGAACGAGACGGAGACGGCCGAGATGCTGCAACTGATCCAGTCGCTGAAGGCGCGCGGCCTGACGATCCTGCTGATCGAGCACAAGCTCGAACTCGTGATGCGCGTGTCCGACCGCGTGATGGTGCTCGACAACGGCGTGAAGATCGCCGAAGGCGCGCCGCGCGACGTGCGGCACGATCCGCGCGTGATCGAGGCGTACCTCGGCCGCCGCCATGCGGGCGGTGCGCCGGCCGACCGCGCGGCACAGGCGGCCGCATGACCGCACTTTCTTCAGGGCCCCACACGACCATGACCGACGCGCTGCTGAAACTCGAACACCTCGACACGTTCTACGGGCCGGTGCAGGTGCATTTCGACGTGAACTTCGAGGTCGGGCGCGGGCAGATCGTCAGCTTGCTCGGCGGCAACGCGAGCGGCAAGTCGACGACGATGAAACTGATTCTCGGGTTGATGCGGCCGCGCCGCGGCGTCGTGCGTTTCGACGGCGACGACGTCACGGCGCTCGCGACGCCGCAGCGCGTGCGGCGCGGGATCGCGGCCGTGCCCGAGGCGCGGCGGCTGTTCGGCGACATGAGCGTGCGCGAGAACCTGCTGATGGGCGCGTACACGCGCGGCGACCGCACGGCGGTGGCGGAAGACTACGAACGCGTGCTCGACCTGTTTCCGCGGGTGCGCGAGCGGCTGACGCAGCGAGCGGGCACGCTGTCGGGCGGCGAGCAGCAGATGCTCGCGATGGCGCGGGCGCTGATGGCGCGACCGAAGCTGATCTGCATGGACGAGCCGACGATGGGGCTGTCGCCGCTGTACGTCGACAAGGTGCTCGAACTGATCGATGCGATCAACCGGCAGGGCGTGACCGTGTTCATGGTCGAGCAGAACGCGAGCCTCGCGCTGGAGATCGCGCATTACGGGTACGTGTTGCAGACGGGGCGCGTCGTGCTCGAAGGGCCCGCGAAGACGCTGCTCGACGACGAGCGCGTGCGCGATGCGTATCTCGGCGGGGAGGCCGTAGGGGCGTAGTGGGTGTGACGTTTCCTATATTCGGCGTAAATTGACGTTCTCCTGAACTCGAACGCCACGGGGGCTACCGCGCCATGTTGACTTATTCCATTCAGAAGGTCGGCTACGATTTCGAGCAACTCGATCCGCAGGGGGCGACGGATTACCCGTCGTTCATGCAGGCATTCGATGCATTCCCGTGGGCGGCGCAGCATGCCGAATGGGACGATGCGCAGGAAGGCCCGTTGCCGGCCCTCGTGCTGCAGCATGCCGACGATCGGCGGGAATTGTGGGTGACCGCGTTGAGCGATGCGCATGCGGGCGGCTTCCAGCTGAATGCCGTTTCCATGCGGATGAAAAAGGGGCTGTTCGGGATCGGCAAGGGCAAGCTGGAGCGGCATGTCGACACGATCGACGTCGACGCGCGCGCGGACGTCGATACGTTGTGCCGGCTGTTTTGCGATCGTCAGTACGACGAGCTGGACCGGGTGGTCGCGCGGCACGTGGAGCGCAACCGCTTCGATGACGACAGCGACGATTGAACGCCTGCTGCGCAGGTCCGCAGGCTCATGCCTTTTCCGCGCCGATTCCCGCCGCACGCGGAAACGTCAACACCACCGCGAACCCGCCCGCATCGGGGAACGCAAACCCGACGCGCCCGCCGTGCGCCTTCATCACTTCCTGCACGATCGCCAGCCCGAGGCCCGACCCGGTGCGCCGTTCGCTGCCGTCCGGTGCGATCCGCACGAACGGCTGCAGCGCGGCATCCCAGTGCTCGCGCGGAATCCCCCGACCGTTGTCGGTGACGGTCAGCGTCACGGCATCGCCGGCGTTGCCCTGCGTCGCGACCGAGACGACGATATCGTCCGCGTGACCGTGCAGCAATGCGTTGTGCAGCACGTTCGACAGCGCTTCCTGCAGGCTGATCGCGTCGCCGTCGATCCAGGCGAGCGGCGCGTCGCTTGCGAACGCGACGGCTACATCGCGCTCGCCCGCGAGCGGAATCGTGCGGCCGAGCACGACCTTCGCGAGCGCGACGAGTTCGACGGGTTGCAGCGGCACGGCCTCGGTGCGATGGATCACCATCGCATGGTTGAGCAGCTGGCCGGTGAGCCGCCCGACATCCGAGCAGGTCGCGCGCAGCGCGTCGAGCCGCGCCGCATGGCGCGCGGGATCGGCTTCGCCGTCGAGCAGTTCGATCTGCGCGTCGAGCCGCGCGAGCGGCGTGCGCATCTGGTGCGCGGCATCCGCGATGAAGCGCTGCATCGCGTTGATGCGCTCGGCCAGGCGGTGTATCAACCCGTTGATCGAGCCGATGATCGCGTCGATCTCGCTCGGGGTATCGACGGCCACCGGCCGCAGGTCGGCCGGGTCGCGCGCGGCGATGATCGCGCCGATCTGCGCGAGCGGGCGCAGGCCGCGCCGGATCGCGAGGCCGCTCGCGCCGATCGCGAGCACGCTCATCAGCAGGATCAGCGTCCAGACCTTGATGCTCATGTCGTTCGTGAGCTGCTGGCGCGCGTTGGTGGTTTGCGCAACGGTCACGAGCGCCCAGCCGGGCGTGCTTTCCTCGGGCATGTAGCGCGCGATGGTCGCGGTGCGGATCCGGTGGCCCTGGTACATGCCGTTCGCGAACGCGGGGCCCTGTTTCGCGGCGGCGAGCGTCGCGGGGCTCGCGAGATCGTTGTAGCCGGCCACGACGACGCCGCGCGAATCGACCACCTTGTAGTAGACGAGGTCGTAGCGCGACAGCGTCGACAGCGCGGCCACCGGCGGATTCAGTGCGAGCACGCCGCCTTGTACGTAGAGGTTTTCCGCGACCTGGATCGATGCGCCCGCCAGCAACTGGTCGTACGCGCGTTCGGCCGCGACGCCCGCGTAGTAGCGCGCGATCGCCGCGAGCGCGAGCGCGCCGGTCGCGACGACGAGCGCGATGAAGAGCAGCGTGCGCCCGAACAGCGTCTTCGGGAACCAGTCAATGCGCCGCAATCTGGTACCCCATCCCGCGCGCGGTACGGATCTCGACCGAGCTGCCCTGCAGCTTCCTGCGCACGCGTGTCACGTACTGCTCGACCGCGTTCGCGGTCGGCTCGTTGCCGAAGCTGAACAGCTGGTTCAGCAGTTCGTCCTTCGAGAAGATCCGCTGCGGGCGGCTCGCGAGGATTTCGAGCAGCGCGAATTCCTGGCGCGACAGCGACAGCGGCTGGCCGTCGAGTTCCGCGAGGCGGCTGCTGCGGTCGATCACGAGGCCGCCGAGTGTTAGCACGTCGTTCGCATGGCCGCTGTTGCGGCGCAGGAGCGCCTGCACGCGGGCGTCGAGCTCGCGATAATCGAACGGTTTCACCAGGTAGTCGTCGGCGCCGAGGCCGAGGCCGCTCACGCGGTCGTCGATCGCCGAGCGCGCGGTGACGAGCAGCACCGGCGTCGTGCTGCCCGATGCGCGCAGGTGGCGCAGCACCGTGAAGCCGTCCATGCCGGGCAGGTTCGCGTCGAGCACGACGAGATCGAAGCGCTCGACGCGCAGCAGCCCGTGCGCGGTCGCGCCGTCGGTTTCGAGATCGACGGCATGGCCGAGCCGTGCCAGGCGGCTGTGGATCGCCGCGCCGATTTCGGCATCGTCCTCCACGACGAGAATGCGCATGGTGCCGTTTCGCAGGTGGGTGGGTTAGGGGTTTTCCCGGGGCCGGGATGTCAGCATTTTCTCAGACTCGGTCGATAACCTGTGTCGAGCCGGATGCAGCACGCAAGGACGGCATTAATACCAGAAATATTCAAGGAGACGGCAACATGCAGCATGTCATGGGCACGACGAACGCGCGGCGTGGCGCGACGCTGGGCTTCGCGTGGCCGTTTGCCGCCCGCCGCACGGCGGCGCGCGCATGACGACGTCGCCGCGCCGCCGCGCGTTGATCGCCGCCGGGCTCGGCGTGCTGGCCGCGCCGGCGCTCGTGCGCGCGAAGCCGCGCACGGTGCGGATTTCCAAAGGCTATGGCGTGCTGTACCTGCCGCTGCTCGTGATGGAGAAGCAGCGGCTGTTCGAGCGGCACGCGGCGCGCCACGGCGTGCGCGACGTCGCGGTCGACTGGGTGCTGCTCGACGGCGGCAATTCCGTCAACGACGCGATGATGGCCGGCACGCTCGATTTCGCGGGCGCCGGCGCGCCGGGTTTCATCGAGCTGTGGGCGCGGGCGCGCGGCATTCCGAACGTCGAGGTGATCGGCATCAGCGGGCTGTCGGCCACGTCGCTGTCGCTGAACGCGAACCGGCCGGGTCTGACGTCGCTGCGCGACTTCACGCCGTCCGACCGGATCGCGGTGCCGGGCATCCGCACGTCGCTGTCGGCGGTCGTGCTGCAGATGGTCGCGAGCCGGCAACTCGGCCCGAAGCATTTCGCGCAGCTTGATTCGAGCACCGTGAACCTGCCGCATCCGCAGGCGATGCAGGCGCTGATCCGCCGCGAGAACGGCGTCACCGCGCACTTCACGTCGCCGCCGTTCTCGACGCTCGAGCTGCGGCAGCCGGGCATTCACCGCGTCGTGAATTCGGTCGACGTGCTCGGGCCGATGACGCTCGACGTCGTGTTCGCGCCGAAGCGGCTCGTCGATACGGCGCCCGCGCTGGCCGTCGCGTTTCTCGGCGCGCTCGACGAAGCGAACCGCCTGATCGCGCAGGACCCGCGCGCGGCGGCCGCGCTCTATGCGGCGTCGTCGGGCGTCGGCGTGTCGCACGACGACGTGATGCGGATGCTCGCCGCGCCGGACACGCGCTTCTCGGTGCTGCCGAACCAGCTGATGGACTACGTCGAATTCCTGTACCTGGCCGGCACGATCAAGGCCAAGCCGCGCGCGTGGCACGAGATGTTCGCGCCGATGCTCGACGACTACCGGTCGGGCTGATGCCGCCGCTTCCTTTCATCGAAATCCGTCGCGCCCGTGCAAGCGTCGCGGGCGGCGCCGATTCAACCGATATACAACCGATTCACGCAAGGAGCCTGAAGTGAACGCTACCGACACCCTGGACCCCGCGTCCGCCGAAGAACAGCGCATCATGTCGAAGATGGCGCGGCGCCTGATGCCCATCCTCGTCGTGATGTTCCTGATCGCGTTCATCGACCGGCAGAACGTCGATTTCGCGAAGCTGCAGATGGTGCACAGCCTTGGGATGACGGAAGCCGCGTTCGGGCTCGCGTCGTCGCTGTTCTTCATCGGCTACCTGCTGTTCGAGGTGCCGAGCACGCTCGCGCTGCATCGCTACGGCGCGCGCGTGTGGCTGGCGCGGATCATGCTGACGTGGGGGCTCATCACGGTGCTGATGGGCTTCACGACGTCGATGCCCGCGTTCTGCGCGCTGCGCTTCGTGCTCGGTATCGCCGAAGCCGGCTTCTATCCGGGCGTGATCTACTACCTGACGCTGTGGTTTCCGCAGAGCTATCGCGCGAAGGTGCTCGGCATCTTTACGCTCGGCAGCGCGCTCGCGAACATGCTCGGCTCGCTGGTCGGCGGCGTGCTGCTGAGCCTGAACGGCGTGTGGGGGCTCGCGGGCTGGCAGTGGGTGTTCGTGGCGACGGGCATCCCGGCGGTGATCGTCGCGATCGTCGTGTTCCGCGTGCTGCCCGCATCGGTGCGCGACGCGCGTTTCCTCGACGAGCGCGAGAAGCAGATCGTCGAGGCCGCGCTCGAACGCGAGAAGCCCGCGAAGGCCGAGCACGGCCAGCCGTGGAAGGCGCTGCTCGATCCGCGCGTGATGCTGTTCGCGGCGACCTACATGCTGATGTCGACGTCGCTGTACGGCGTGACGTACTGGCTGCCGACGCTCGTGAAGTCGTTCGGCGTGTCGAGCAGCACGAACGGCTTCCTGAGCATGCTGCCGTGGGCGCTCGCCGTGCTGCTGCTGCTGTGGCTGCCGGCGAAGCTGCGCCGCGCGAAGAGCATCCTGCGCACGATCGCGATCGTCGCGGCGCTTGGCGCGCTCGGCTTCCTGCTGAGCCTCGTGTTGCCGTCGACGCCGCTGCGCTTCATCGCACTGGTGCTTGGCGGCGCATGCATCCCGCTGCTGTATCCGTGCTTCTGGTCGATGCCGCCGCGCTACTTCACCGGCGCGCGGGCGGCGGCGAGCGTCGCGGCGATCAACTCGATCGGCAACCTCGGCGGCTTCTTCAGCCAGAACCTGATGCCGTTTGCCGGCAAGGTGACGGGCACCGCGTTCGGGCCGATGATCGTGCCGATCGTGTGTCTCGCGCTGCTCGGGATCGGCGCGCTGGTCGCGTGGACGCGGTCGGAGCGGGGGATGGTGGCGGCGCGGGCATGACGGCGTGCGGCGTCACCGCATCGTCACGTGGTTTCCTACGACCCTGAAGTTGGTCGAGACGTGCGCGTTGTTCGACAGCAGGTACTTGAGCGCGTCGATGTCCGGCGCGGTCGTGGAGAAGCGGTTCCCGCCGTCGAACATGAAATCCCACGTGACGATGCCGCGACTGTATTCGGGCATGTCCACGCGGATCTCCTTCAGCGACGCAAGCGGATACGCGCGCTCGTGCCAGTCGAACAGGTGCCGCACGTAGAGATGATCGGGCGTGACGATCTCGTAGCGCCGCAGGAACGGTATCGCGACGACGAAGAGCACGACAGTCGTGATCAGCCACGACCGGACCGCACGCCACACGACGGCCCGTGACGCACGGCCGCGCGGCTTGGTGCGGTAGCGCCGGTATGCGGACGGTACGATCAGCCAGACGGCGAACCACCACGCGATCGCGATGAACCCGAGCGGCACGTTCATGAACGGCACCGAAAACGCGCCGACGAAGCTCGTCGGAAAATCCAGGAGCCGCGCGGTCGACACGAACCCGAGCCCGATGTAGCTGCCGGCCGGATGCGGGATGAACACGGCCGTCGTCAGGGCCTGCAGCGCGAGCAGGACGGGCCAGCACAGCAGCGATACGGCAAGCCAGCCGGCTGGCACCGCACAGGAGATGAGGACGTAGCTGCGGAGTGTTTTCATTGTGGCGAAGGGGAATGCGATCGGCTGGTGCATGGGCGCGCAAGGACGCGGGACGGTGATGGCGAAGGATTGTAGCGCCACGCCGTCGCCGTCGCCGCGCGTAGCGCGCAGGGATGGGCGGGTGGGCACGGGTATTTCACGAGCCGAGGGTGCGAACGACTGACGCTTCACGATCCTGGCCGCCCGCCATCGACGCGAAGACGATTACCACTGACGACCGGCCAGCGGCGGGGCATCGCGGCGCCCGCGGGCGCCATCGCGTTGTCGCTTCTACCCGCGCGGCCCCCCAACCCCGCCATGTGCGACCGTCGCCTGCGCAGGCGACAGCGGAATCTCCACCTCGACCGTCGTCCCCTCGCCGAGCGTCGTCGTGATCCGCAGCGTGCCGCCGACGAGGTACGCGCGCTCGCGTAACCCCACCAGCCCGAACGATCCCGACTTGCGTGGCACACCGGGATCGAATCCCGCGCCGTCGTCGCGAATCGTCAGCGCGATCGCATCGTCCGCGTACACGAGGTCGATGTCCGCATGCGACGCGGCCGCGTGCCGCGCGATGTTCGCGAGCGCTTCCTGCGCGATGCGGAACACGGCCGTCGCATACGGCTCGTCGAGCTGCAGCTCGGGCGGATCGACGTGCAGCTCGCATGCAATCCCGTGACGCTGCCGGAAATCCTCCGCGAGCCATTGCATCGCGGCGGCGAAGCCGAGATCGTCGAGCATCAGCGGGCGCAGGTCCGATGCGATGCGCCGCGTCGCGGCCACCGCGCCGCGCGCCATCGTATGCATCGCCGCGATCTTGCGCGCCAGCGGCGCGTCGTCCTGCGGCACTTGGTTGATCAGCCATTCGAGCTCATTCTTCAGCGTCGCGAGCGTCTGCGCGAGTTCGTCGTGCAGCTCGCGCGCGATGCGGCGCTGCTCGGCTTCGCGCGCGGTCGCGCTGATCGCGGCGATCTCGCGCAGCTCCTCGCGTGACGCCTGCAGCGCACGCTCCGCGCGCACGCGCTCCTCGACCTCGCGCCGCAGGTCGCGGTTCGATGCGCTCAGTTGCGCGGTACGCGCGGCCACGCGCTGTTCGAGCCGCTCGTTCGCGTCGTTCAGCTGAGCGCTCTTCTGCGCGACGAGCAGATGATGGTGGCGCGCGCCGGCCAGCGCGCGCACCGTCTGCGCATGCAGCCGGCCGTTCTCGAACAGCATCGCGAACAGCACGACACTGGACGCGACGAGACCGTACGCGCGCCCCGCGTAGAAGCCGAGGTCGTAGCGCCCGTGATTGAGCATCGACGACAGCGCGATGTCGAACAGCCACGCGACGAGCACCGTCATCACCCACAGGTCGAGCACGGAATGGCGCCGCCGCCGCTGCCACATCAGCATCAGCGCCACCAGATTCAGCCCCCAGACGATCGTGATCGCGTTCGTCATCGGCGCGGCCATCCGGTTGCCGTTCACGATGCGCGGCAGCAGGTCGTGGCCGGCCGTCGCGAGCAGCGCGAGCGCGACCGTCGCGCCGGCCGCGGCCGCGATGCACAGCCCGATGGGAATCGCCGCGCGGCGCTGCGGGGCCGGGATCGGGCCGGCCGCGCGCGACGTCGCGCGCAGCAGCGCGTACGCGGCGACCGCCAGCGGAAAGCCGCTGTGCCAGAACAGGTACAGCCAGGCGGTGGTCTGGTCGCGGGCGCCGAGCAGGCCGGTCGGCGCGAACAGCCCGGGAAAGGTCAGCATGTGGGTGCCGGCCATGAAGCCCGTGAACAGGTAGCCGCCCGCGAGCACGAGCAGCGGTTTCTCGCGCAGGATTGCGTACTGGCCGAGCAGGAGGCCGGCCGTCGTCATGTCGTTGACGACGATCGCCGACTGGTACACGGGGATGAACGCCCAGCCCGGCGCAAGCGGCCTGCCCGCGAACGGCGCGAGCGCGGCGAAGATCACGGCGGATACGAGCACGGTCGCGAGCGCGAGCCGTCGTTCGCGCCGGCCCGGCGGCAGCGACGACATGAACCGGCGCGACGCGTCCGGGTCGTCGTCGTCCGGGAGCAAGGGCGGGACGGGGACGGCGGCCGTCATGCGTCGCCGCCGGGGTCGAGGTCGTGGCGCACCGCGTAGCGGACCAGCGCGGCTTCGTGCGGCAGGTCCATCTTCTCGAGGATCCGTGTCTTGTACGTGCTGACCGTCTTCGCGCTCAGCGCGAGTTCGGTCGCGATCTGCGTGACGGTCTGGCCCGCGACGATGCGGTGCATCACGTCGAGCTCGCGCGCGGACAGCCGCTCGTGCGGCAGCGTCGCGGCCGGCGTGCGCAGCGTGAGCGCGAGGCTTTCGGCCGCCGACGGGCTCACGTAGACGCCGCCCGCCGCGACCTTGCCGACCGCCTCGACGAGCTCGGCGGCCGCGCTGTCCTTCGTCAGGAAGCCGGTTGCGCCGGCCTTGAACGCGCGCGCCGCGTACTGCGCCTCCGCATGCATCGTCAGCACGAGCGTGCGCAGTGACGGCGCGTGGTGCTTCACCAGCCGGATCAGCTCGATGCCGGTCGGCGCGGGCATCGACAGGTCGAGCAGCAGCACGTCGGCGTCGCCGCGCTCGACCAGCGCAAGCGTGGCCGAGCCGTCGCTTGCCTCGCCGACGATCTCGAAACCGCCGGCCCTTTCCAGGATGTAACGCAGTCCGTCCCGCATGACTGCGTGATCGTCAGCCAGAATTACCCTGATCATCTAGCGATCCTCTTCGGGATGACGCAGCGCACTGCTGTCAGGTGGTCGCCGCGGCTGTTCTTCTGATCAATATATTCCGCCGAATCCGAAAACGGTACACATCCGGGAAATTTTCGAGATAGACGATCGCGGATCGTGCACTGAAGCGAAATAATCGCGGGGAAAAGGTATGCGCCGGAGCGGGCGCGAATCAGGGTATTCCCTGGTGGCTGCGGTGGCCGGAACAGGCAGGCGCCGCGTGTCGCGAGCCGCCCCGCGAACCGTCCCGATTCGGGACTAAACTGGTTCCCGATGCCATCCCGCCACCTGAGGAGCCACGTGATGATCGATCTTGCCGATATCCTGCCGTCCGCGCTGCCCGCCGCCGTCGCATGGGCCGAAGCCGAAGCGGCGCGCGGGATCGCGCAGGGCGCGCCGCTGACGCCGGCGCAAGCCGACGATGCGCGCACGGTGGGCGTCGCGCAGCCGGAGCGGATCCGCGTGGTGATCGTCGATCGGATGCCGTTCCCCGAGGTGCCGTCGCTGGCCGCGATCGCCCGCGACTCGGGGCTGCTGTCGCCGGGGACGATCGGGCTCACGCTCGGTCATGCGGTGTACGTGCTGCGCGGGCAGGACACGCGCCGCCTGCTGACCCACGAATTCCGCCACGTGCATCAGTACGAGGCCGCCGGCTCGATCGGCGCGTTTCTCGCGCGCTATCTGCAGGAGATCGCGACGGTCGGCTACCACGACGCGCCGCTCGAGGCCGACGCGCGGCAGCACGAGTTCGATTGATCCATCAAGCCGGCGCGACCGCGCGCACCGCCCGATGAACGTTCCCCCTGCCAGCGCCGGCCCGGTGTTCGCACGCCGGGTGGCCCCACCGAGGCGCGCGCGATGAGCGACACGATCCACACGTGGATCGGCGCGATCGGCGCGCATCCGCTGCTCGTGCTCGCGATCGTGTTCGTGGCGGCCTGCGCCGAGTCGATCGCACTGATCGGCACGGTCGTGCCGGCCGGCGCCGTGATGTTCGCGGCCGGTGCGCTGATCGGTGCGGGCGCGCTCGACGGCTGGACGACCATCGGTGTCGCGGCGATCGGCGCCGTGATCGGCGATGGGATCAGCTACGAACTCGGGCGGCGCTACCGCGGCGTGATCCGCCATGCGTGGACGCGCTTCGGCTATGCGGCCGCCTACGCGCGCGGCGAGGAGTTCGTGCTGCGTCACGGCATGAAGAGCATCGTGCTCGCGCGTTTTCTTGCGCCGGTGCGCGCGGTCGTGCCGGTCGTCGTCGGCTGCGCGACGCTGCCGCGCCGGTCGTTCTATCCGGTCAACGTCATCTCGGCGCTCATCTGGGCGCCCGTGCACGTTGCGCCGGGCATCCTGTTCGGGGCGTCGGCCGCGCTGGCCGCGGCGATCAGCGTGCGGGTCGCCGTGATCCTGCTGGTCGTCGCGGCGCTGGTCGCACTCGTGTGGATCGGCGTGCGCGTCGCATTGCAGCGCGGCTGGCCGCTGCTGCGTCGTGCGCTCGTCGAAGGCGTGCACGCCTGCGCGCGCCGCTGGCCGCGGTTCGGCGCGCGGCTGCACGACGCGATCGCATACGTGCGCGGCCTGCCGGGCGCGGTGCCGGTGCTCGCGCTGCTGTTCGTCGGCTGCGTGTGGCTGTTCGCGGGCCTCGTGCGAGATGTCGTCGCGAACGATCCGCTGATGCACGCGGACATCGCGCTGTATGCGTTCCTGCAGAACCTGCGCACGCCACCGGTGGACGCCACGATGCGCGCGCTGGCCGTCCTGCACGGGCACGATACGGGGCTGATCGTTGCGGCCGCGTTTCTCGTCTGGCTGATGATCCATCGCTGCTGGCTGACGGCCGCGTGGTGGCTCGTGACGGTCGGCGTTGCCGTCGTGCTCGTGCCGGTGTTCGGCGCGGGGATACCCGGCGCGACGCCCGCGAGCCTGCCGCCCGGCGCGCTGCACGTGCCGCTGCCCGATGCCGAAGCGGCGTTCGCGATTCTCGCGAGCAGCGGCCTCGGCTGGGTACTGACGCGCGACCGGCCCGCGCGGTGGCGGGTTCCGGTCGTGACGGCGGTGGTGCTGTGGATCGTGCTCGGCGGCTTCGCGCGGCTGTATGTCGGCGACACGTGGCTGTCGGGCCTGCTGGGCGGCTGGAGCCTCGGGCTCGCCTGGTTCGCGCTGCTGGCCGGCGCCTATGCGTACTGGCGCGTGCGCGAGCACGTGCAGCCGAGGGGCGCGCTCGTCGCGGTGACGGTGGTGCTCGCGACGGCCGGCGTATGGACGGTTCCTGCGCAGTGGCAGCTCGACCGCGCGTCGCGCCCGCATGCCGGCGACGTGGTCGCGATGACCGTCGACCAGTGGCTGCGCGGCGGGTGGCAGCGCGTGCCGATGCGGCGCACCGAGATCGGCGGCGACCGCGAGGAATATCTGCCGCTGCAATGGAGCGCGACGTCGGACACGCTCGACCGGCATCTCGCGCAGGCCGGCTGGCAGCGCGCGACGCCGTGGTCGCCTGCCACCGCGCTGCGCTGGCTGTTGCCGCAGGCGCCGGCCGATGCGCTGCCGGTGCTGCCGCGCTACACGCATGGCGAAAGCACGCGCCGCGTGTTCGTCCGTGTCGATCCGGGGCAGCCGGAAAGCCGCCTCGTGTTGCGGCTGTGGCGTTATCCGTACGTGCTGCAGGACGCGCTCGGCACGCGGCCGCTGTGGTACGGCGCGCTGTATCGCGAGACGCTGCACCGGCCCGCGCGGTTGATGACGATCGTGCGCTCGACGACGATCGACGATGCGGCGACGATGGCGCAGGCGCTGTCGATCGAGCCGACGATCGAGCGTCCGCCGGCGGGGATGACGAACGCGCCGGTGGCGATGCTGCTGGTGTGGATGGTTCGGCCGTGAGGGGAACGTCAGTTGGGGAGATGCGGCGATGAGGGGAGGTTGACGGCCTCCGTCATCGCATTCAGCGCGAGCAGGGCGGCAGCGTGGCTACCGAGGTGGCCGAGCGATTCCGTCGCGACGCTCGCATAGGCCGCAGCAAGGTCAGGGTCCGCTCGTCATTCGGCTATTCCCGCGTCGTGATGCGATACGGCGCCTTTGGGTTGGGTCATGGTTGCCTTGTTCGACATGTTTTCGACATATTGGTGTCAAGTTCAGTTCGATGTCCCTGACGGATCCCGATGTCATATTGGTGGAAACAGCTCCGATTGGTTCCCATCCAGCGTCGTACATCGATTCCGCATTGTTCTTGCTCATTCGTTACTGCCTTCGATCACACGATTTTTTCCGTATGAGCAAGCTACGCGGTCACCGTCGACGACTACAGGTCACGGATCAGGCGAACCACAAGCAGTCATCAGTTGCGGCGCGCCCACCGGATACTGCTATTTGTGGGGTGTATGGTTCTCGGCCGCTGGTTCGATGGTGTGCGACCCGCTGCAGCGGGCCATGAGGTACTGACGCTTCGCGCGCAGCTTCTCCGCTTTAATACGGTTGCCATATTTACTGGCGAGTTCTGCTTTTGCTTCTAGTATGTGTATTTTTTTCTCATAGCCGTAGCTGTCGCACTGGCCGGCGAATGCTGGAACGGCGAGCGAAAAAAGAAGAATCGTCGAAATATTTTTCACTATCTTAATCAACATAAAAACATCAATTGTAAAATTTAAGATTCACGACCCAAGAATCAAAGTTGCCTCTGTGAGGCCGGATTCTCACAGCCATCCAGGCGGAGACGCATAAGGCGAGTCCACCTTCCGCCATAAATATTGATGCCTGACAATTTCCGTGAAAATAAGAATATGCCTAAATTGGTAGGTGCTACCGAAGCGAGCGGGTTAGAGCCGGGAAATTTCGGTGAGAAGCGATCGCGCAACCGCGGAAGGTCAAGTAAATAATTTGGTCGGGAGCTGAATCTCTTGGATTTCTTGAGTAGCGCCGAACGCTCGTCTTTGGTCTTTCATGAGCCTCCGGCCGTGGGCTGCATAGCAGAGTAGATTTGCTCGTGGCGTTCGATGCTCGAACGCCACGAGCGATCGAGCATCGATTTAATCAACTCACCCGACGACGGTTACGGCTGGCATTCACGTTTTGGTAACGACCGTAAACGTAAGCACATCTGTGTAGGTACCGGGTTCCACGTTGTCGTCGACCATCGTTGTGAAGGTCGGTACGAAGCAGGTCCTGCCGGAGCTGTCCAGCGATATCGCTTCACTGCCGACATTGGGTAACTGTATCGGTATGCCCGACATTCCACCACTCAACGTGATGCTGTATGGCACCCGCTGCGACGGGTCGGCCGAATTTTGAAGCTGATACCGATTGCTGATCGTGCCGTTGGAGCCGGTTGCGGAAACGACGAACTTCTTGCCATCGACTGCTGTTCCGGTATACGTGAGGCAAAGCTGATCCGAAATATTCGACAAAATCTTCTCACTCGTCCCGCGCGACAGTTCGCCGAGATTCCAGTCGGGTGCGTTCATCGATATCTCGATCGGCACCGGGGGGGGGACGGTGGGGTTCGCAATCACTTTGCAGCTCGTGGTGGTGCCGACTCGATGGACATAGACGCCGCCTTTCATGTCGACGAACTCTATAAGGACGTCCGCCGCGAAAGTACCACCTTGAATTGTGATCGCGGGCCAGTCGGTAAGCTGCGCGGAGTCAATCGAAACCGAGAAAGTTGCCGTATGGACTTTTGGGTTTAGCCAGGCGTTACTAGTTTTTGACGTGATGCCGGTATACTTCGTGTGATAAAGCACCGTTTCCCCGGGCGACCCATCCTTGCTTGCAGTTAAAGCGCCCCGACCGAAAGGCGTAGGGGATCCGTTTTTGTCGTATCGATAGACATAAATCGCACGCGATCGAGGAGCATTACCGGCAAATTCGCCGATAAAACTTATATCCACTGATATCTGCGTAGAGTCCCCCGAATCAACCCAGCTACAGTTTGAATAACCGCCCACGGATGTGGTCTGCTGTTGCCCGTAAGATAATAGGGGAAATAATGAAAATGACGACAATATGATTGAGATTAAATATTTCATGGGCGTTCAGTATTTGATCTATCATCCCCTTGCCGATCGTCGTCAAACATGAAAACCTTGACGACTGCGAGAGGGAAACCATGGCTGGAATTTGGCGGTTATCGTGCTTTATATATTCAATAATTTTAAAGAATATCTTATCGAGCGACCCACGCAGCAAAACCCCGCGGAACCTAATGACTCAATTGATTGCTGACGCTATCGTTAAACTGACACACAGGCTGCCCGGGAATCTCGACAGCATTCCCGGGTGCAGGCAATGGAACGCCCGGATAAACATTGAAGGGTTCGATGACGCGGCCGTTCACTTTTGCACCGTTCACCGCATACCGCACGTTTCCGGTGCTGATAAGGCGCACCCCGCGTTCGTCGCATGTAACCTTCAATGCCTTGTGTTGACTCGCAGGTAACTGCCGCACCAGGCCGCTAAAACCCAGGTTGACGATAACCGCTCCAACAGCATGCGTTTTCTGCTCGCCGAGCGCTGCGATTACCGGGTTGACATTCAGCCGATACACCGTTTCCGTGTCGACCGGACGCATCGGTTTGAGCATGATCGTTTTCGCTTGCCCAGGCGCCAAGGTCAGCTTTGACGGAGAAACAAAAAGCATGGGGCTTTCCATGTCCCCCACCTGCTCCAATTTTTCGTCGCGTAACGGAACACCAGGGTTGAGAAGGTGAGCCAACGAAATCGACACGTATTCGGGACGATTTCCATTGTTGATTATTTGTGCGGTTGCGCCGTCGTTGCCGACGATTATTTCCTTCGGCATCAGGTCTATCGCAGCGAAGGTCACGGCGGGGGCAAGCCAACCAGCGATCAGGACCACAACCAGAGCTCGGTGAATGCGCAATTTCATGTATCGATCTCAGTGGAGTTAGATTGCCAGACAATTACCATTCGCCACGAGTAACGCATTTCAGTCTCCGACATGCGATCAACGAGAATCATGGCGCCGCCACAACCGGTTCGAAAGTCAGTGATAACGTTCCAGTGTAGGTGCCGGCAGTGCTGCGGAAATCCCCTGCCGGTGGATAAGCAGAAACAGCAAGGTTGTAATACCCTTCCGAGTCGATATTGGGGGATGGCGCAGCCGGATTCTGAAACTCGACACTCCGGTCGACGGCGAGCAGTTTCAGGCCTGCTCCTTCCTCGCCCATACTGACGGTCGGCTTCTGGAACACGACGCTCGGCTTTTCCTGATTGACAATCTGCAATGGCTGATCCATACGGACCTGGAATCGACCAGTAGTCGATACGACGCGTAGCCGCGCCTGCGCCTCGTACGGTGATTCCCAACCTCCGAACTGCTGCATCTCGATTCCTTGCGCGAACCATCCCCCCTTGTCGTCCGTCACGTCCAACACGTTTCTCTTAACCACTTTCGCCGTGACGTTGCTCTGCGTTTTCCCAGTGAGGGACACTTCTTGCGCCGATACGGCCACCGGCACACACATCAGTACGGCCAATACGGCACTTGTCCACTGTTTTCTCATTTCACCTCCTGAAACCTTGTAGCGACCGTAGAAATTCCGAGAGCGCAGCCGAGTGTCAAATCGAGGCTAGCCCGCAATATCGCTAGGACATTGCACCTTTCTGATAAATCACCACGCCGTAGCCAACGCTGACAAATAGCGGGGTAGGTAGGTCGTTTCCCGATTTGGCATCGATCACGACGCGCTCTTTGGGACGGAACGTCACTCGCCACACCAGTGTCCGAGCGGGTATGCCAAGTGCCTTCAGCACCATCCGATATTTCTGCCCAGGTGCCAGTACGAGTTTGCCAGGCATAACCAGCAGACTAGGTCTCCTGACTTCGGTAACGGGTACCAATTGCTCCGGCGTGTTTCCCGGATTCGTCAGCAAGTGCTGCTCGACATTCAAGTACAGTGGGGCATCTCCAATGTTCTCGACGTACAACTCATTAATCGGTTTACCTGGCTCGAGCGTCAATTCGGTACGCGATAGCTTAAGTACGGCGGCTGCCATGCTGGACGTGCAACCCAGGCTTACCAGGAGGCCAAGTACCAGAGGCATCCAGATTTTCATTGCCGGCATTCCAGCGTCTGCGGTTTGTCATCGAAGCGCAGCGTCATCCGCTTGGTTGCAAAATGCTGTGGCGTACCCGGGAACACTGCAACGGTTTGCGCTGATTTTGCCTTGTCGTACGAGACATCCGTGAAAACCTGGCGCACGTTACCGGTGTTCACGAGCGTGATGCCGTTGTCTTCGCAACGATGGGTCCAGCCGCTAGTCTGCTTGCCCGGTGGCGGCATGTGCCGCACGAGCACGCCATAGCCGACCGATACCGACATCGGAGCACTGATCTTGTCGGTGGGCGCGCCACTCACCGTCAGCGACCGGACCGGAACGATATACAGGCGATACAGTTCTTCCTCCCGCGGTTCGACCAGCGACTTAAGCGAAATCGATCGTGTCTGATTGCTCCCGAGCGTCAACTTGTCCGGGCTCGCAAGCATGCCCGGATGCTTCAGATCGCCGAGATCGATCTTCTTTTCCGGCGTGGTGCCGGGATTCGTCACCTTTTGCAGACTGATCGCCAGATAGAGCGGCTCATCGCCCATATTCCTGACCGTGACGCGCTGGTCGTGGCTGCTGAATACCTTGACCGTCGCCGGCATCACCATCAGTTCGCCCTCGGCGCGAGCTGTTGGGATCAATGCGAAAAGAAATCCGCACAGAATCGGTATCGCGAGTTTCAAGTTCGACGTCATATCAGTGTTTCCTTCATTTCCGAATGTTTGCCTATTCGCAGCGGTAGTAATTGCCTTTCTCGACCTTCAGGTCACACGTGTACCGATCCCCGCTGCCTTCGACTGTGATAGTGGAAAGAACTGTCTTGCTAACAAGCGAGAATAGTCCGTTCGGATGCACCGTATCGCCTGTTTCAACGATCTTCCCGCTGACGGGCTTGCCCGACGCATCCGTCAGGAAGCCGCCATAAATCATGTTGACGTCGACCTTCGCCGTCGCCGAATACACTTGCCCCGGATGCGCGCGAACGATGTTCGCGGGCACTTCGATGTTCATGTCGAGTTTGTCGCTATTACTCAGCACGCGGGCAAACGGGACGTCCTGATACGCGTTGATAGGCACCGCGTAGGTGCTGCCACCGCCAACGGGATTGCCTTCCACGTTGAACCCGTATTTCATGCCGGGGAGTTTTGGCGTCCTGAGCAGGATTGCACTTCCGCTTGAGCTGTACCGGCCGAACGCGACGCCCTTCGGGCTGACGGCTACCATTCCGCGATAGTTAAAGTCCATGTTCGTTCCCGCGGAGCTTTGTCCGAGGTTCAGCGACGCGTCTCCGCGCGTTCCGGAGCGGCTGCCATACAGATTGACGCCGTACTCGTTGTTCACGCGGTTCGCCGACATCCCGACCGTCGATGTGCCGAAACCATCCACGAAGTCCTTGCGGACATCCCCGCTGAGCTGCGTTTGCCCACCGGAATGCGCGGCGTTGAAGCTTGCCTGAACGCGATCCAGCGTCATGGTCATGTTGAAATACACGCCATATCCGCTATTGTTCCGCTGAAAACCGCCTTTCTGAACACCGAGCGCGAACGTACTCCACAAGCCATTCGGCCGATAATTCCAACGTACTTCAGCCTGATGCGATTCACCTGAATTCGACTTGCGATAGTTGTAACCGAACGCCATGCGGCGGAAGTTTCGGCTAAAGGTGACCGCGGTGCTCGGCTGGCCGTCGTAGAAGCGCGAGATGCCGGTGTTCTGATAGCGGCTGAGCGTCAGGGTACCCAACTCTTCGCTTGCCATCGAGATATTGATGTAACCGCCCGTACTGCGCTCGCCGGTCAGAATCCCGAGCGTCGGCGCAATTTCGACCTCGCCTAATCGAGTAGGGCGAGTCACGTTGACCTCGGCCGCCCATTTACCGCCTTTTCCCGCCAACATCGATGCGTTCAGGTAGAACTTCTTGAGGTTTCGACTCATCGCCGCCTCAAGCAGATAGCCGCCGTCCTGCATGTCCTTGCCGGCTGTCAGGTGCCATGCATTACCGCCATTCCCCATGAAGTTGAGGTTATTGACCTCGCGTGTTTCACGACTGATCAGATTCCCGTTCCGGTCGACGAGCCGAACCTCTACCGAGTAGTAGCCACCAGGCAGGTCAACAAAGCTGATCTGATTTCGACCGAGTACTGCCGGCCGCTTCAGGATAAGGCGTCCGTTTCGGTAAAACTCGTAGCTCCCCTCCGCACTTGCGTAAAGTATGAGCGATCCGGCATCGCTACCGACTTGCAGGTGAGTCTGGCTGCCGACCGTCACGAACTGGTCGAAGCTAGGCGATAGCATTGTGCTGACCGACCCGGCCGCATAGTCAATGCTGTTCTGCTTACCCATCCGCACGTACGTATCTGAGAAATTCTTCTGCAGGTAGTACGACGATACCCCTCGCGAACTGCTGCCGACGTTGTGCGCGTCAGTGCGGCTTGCATACCAGCTCATATAGCCAAAGCTCTGAAACGGTAGGCCAACCCACGTGTTTCCGTTCAAGTTGACCGTGCGATAGCCGTCCGACGCTGCGCGCAAGTCAAGCGACTGGTTGTTGACCAGACCCAGGCCAGTCTCCGGTGCAATGTAATCTTCGCTGGCATCACGGATTGAAATCGACCGCTTCAACTTGTCGACGGTCACGTGATAACTATCGATATCTAGATCACATCCCTTGGTGCACCACTTGTAGTCGAGTTTTGAGAGGATGCTCCGGAGGATACTCACATCCTCTTGTGAGATGCCATTCTCTTCGTACTTGAGCGCATCGAATACGAGGGAATTTTCGTCCCTGGAGTAACTGACGAAGCCGGGAAGTGTGCGCCCGTTGAACGTCGCCACATAGCTCGCGCTGTCGTCAAGCTCAGCCGCGCTGAATCCATCCGGAACACCGTACGATATATCAAGCTTCGCAAATGAGTACGACGAAGCAAAAATCAACGCACCCAACCACAGCTTGTTGAATCGGAAAGGAGGAGAGCAATCGGCGGACACGCTGAATATTCTATGAATAAGGTGGATGAGTTGACACGGCCCCTGCTTTGACATGACACCGGAAAGGAAGCCCCATTCGTGGCCCTGGGGCTCCCATGGCGATAAGTTACTGACCGGATTCGGCGCCCGATGCGGCAACCGGCTCGAACACCATGACGAGATCACCGCTGTAGTTGCCGTTGGTGCTGATGCCGTTGAGCTCCGTTGGCGCCTCGACGTCGATCTTCAGGTTGTGGATTTCGTCGAAACCGCCGTTACCGGCAACCGTCTGGGTGATCTTCTGAACTACCCCGAATTCAACCTTCGATTCACCTGCCTGGCTGGACAGCGTGACCTGCGGGTTCTTCATTTCGTAGGTGGCGCTCGACATCTTCAGCGGCTGGGCCAGCGAAACGTTGAAGTCGGCGTTCTTCGACCAGACGCGGACTGGCAACGACTTCGTGAATTTCGCTTGCGTATAGTCGGTGGCGTCGAGCTCCTCGGTGCCATACCAAGTCGAACCGTCCGGCTTCGAAACAAAGATCGCGTCGTTGATTTGTGCCGTCAGCGTGATCTTCTTCGACACCGAGTCAGCCTGTGCCACATGGGCCATTCCGAACAGCACCGCGGTCATGCCCAGTGTAAGAGCGACTTTTTTCATTATGGATTCCTTATATTTTATAAGAAGAAGTTGAAAATAAATTGAGAGGCAACCGATGGACCGACGCAGGCAAGCGTTGCGACGATCCGGTTGACGGACGCCGATGCGGGATAGAACACATCCGCAAAGGAGAATTGATTGTTTCATCCAATGACAGGAATGAACATAAGAACCGTCCTAAATGTAGTGGGCTAGACAAAATCTGACAGCGGTCGTTCTTTATGGTGGCGTGGAGGGGAGGAGCCCATAGCTGTAACGCGCGCCGCGAACAGAAAGGAGTCCGCCATGACTCCGGTGCAGAAGCTAACTCACGCCAAGGCCGGCATACTCGAGCTGGCGGGATTACTCGGTATCGTCAGCTCGGCCTGTCGCGTGACGGGCTACTGCGCGATAGCTTCTACCGATTTAAGGAACCGTACGATCGAGGCGGTGAAGCTGCGCTGCGGGAGATTTCCCATCGCCGGCCGCTGCTCGTGAATCGCGTGGACTCGCAGGTCGAGGCAGCTGTTGTCGAAAAAGCCCTCGAATTGCCGGCCTACGGTCAGGTGCGTATAGCCAACGAGGTCATCAAACGGCGTGCCATGTTCGTGTAGCCATGAGGTGTCCATAACATCTGGTTGTGACACGATCTGGAGACTATTCCGAAACGCTTGAAGGTCTTGGACGCCAAGCCCGCCCAGGAGGGGTCGGTGCTGACTGAGCCGCAGCTCGTCGCGCTCAAACGCGCCGAGCACGAGAAGGAAGTGCACAGCGAATTCGAGTCCGAATGACAGGGCTACTCCTGCGCGCAGGATACGTTCTATGTTGGTAGCATCAAGGGCGTCGATCGTGTCTACCAGCAAACTTTCGTCGATACCTACCCGAAGGTTGAGTTCGCCTAACTCTGCGGTCGAATGAGCCCTCCATTGCGGCGGCTTTGGCCGTTGACATGGCGCGCACTCGCGCCTGGATGTTCACCATCTCCAGCAATGAAATCGGCTGTTTCGGCAACGTTCCGTCCGACGCGTTTTAGGAAAAATCTTATGTCGAGCGATGCCCAAGGTCCGTACGATATGAACCGCTCACGCCGTCTCTTGTTCCAATTCTGGTGTTGCTTGCGTCGAGACCGGGTCTGGGGCCGTTCGTCCATATGCAATTCCAGGCTGTATGGACACACCTTCGCGCTTTGAGGCTCGGCGCTCATTCGTTACGCGGACTTGGGCCTAGATGAATCAGATTCTTCGAGTCATATGCAACAGATAGTCCGGGTCAGGAGCGGAGATACCGCAGGTCGCAGACGCTGGCGCGAACTGCGTGGCGTTGCATGCGCGGGAATCGGAGCGACGCGTTTGACGAAAAACCTCGTCGCTTTTTGTGCGAGTTGGTCAATGCTTGGTTGTGCCGTGCTGCTTGCGTGCATCATGGGATCGCGCGAAGCAAGTGCAGCGAATACCTGCTGGAAACCGTCCCTGACCGAAGAGGAGCGTCGGTGGATCAGTGCGCATCCCGTCGTAAACATCGCTGTCGAAGCCAACTGGCATCCGATCGAGTACATGCACAACGGGAAACAAGCGGGTCTCGTCGCCGGCTACCTAAGTGCGATTTCGAAGATGACCGGTTTGGTATTCAAGACAGTGCCGGGTACGGAATGGGGTCATGCGTACGATGCGCTCTCAGCCGGCAAGGTCGATCTGTTGCCGGGCGTATGGCGTGAACTGGTGCCGGATCGCATCGGCTCTGGTGCGCTCGTTAGTTTGCCGTACCTGGTTGGCCGCTTGACTGCCGTCACGCGCGACGATTCCGCGATGATCTTCAGTCTCAAGCGCCTTGAGGGCCGCCGGGTTGCGATCAAGGGCCGTGGCGCCGTCGAGTATTTCACGCGCCACAGCGGCGTAATGCTCGACATTCAGACGTACGAAAGCGAGGAGGAGGCGCTCGCCGCCGTCGCCCGTGGCGAGGCCGATGCGGCGCTCGGCGTCGACGTCACGATCCTGCCGATCGTGCGCCGGCAATTCCCCGGCAAGCTCTACATGTCCGGCATGCTTGCCGACCGTCCTGTATCGCTTGCGATGCTTACGCGCAATGATCTGCCGATACTTGCGTCAATTATCGACAAGTCGCTCGCGGCGATCCCGGTAAGCGAATCGGCGGAAATTACGCGGGACTGGGTGGAACTGGGCGACTATGGTAAGCCGACAATCCGCTCGATTATTTATTACCGCGCGCCGCAGGTGTTTGCGCTTGGAATGGCACTGCTCACGTTGTTGGCGCTGGCATACCTAGCCTTGAGATCCCGCGCCGCAGCGATCCGCAGCAAGCGCGACAAGGCGAAGTTTCTCGCGTTTGTCAGTCACGAAATCCGCACGCCGATGTATACGATTCTGTCGTCGCTGGAATTGCTGCAGCGTTCGCGGCTGACTGGGAAGCAGGCGAATCGCGCCGATGCGGCGATCTCGGCATCCGAGACGCTGTTGACGCTACTCGATGACATTCTCGAATACTCGCGCCTCGAATCGAGCAAGGTGCGGCTGGCGCCGCAAACGGTCGAACTCGGGACGTGGGCACGACAGACTATAGAGATGATGCGCTGCCGGGCCGACGCGAAGGGGCTGGCACTCTTGCTCGACGTGGCATGTGAACCGGCGCTGCGGGTTGTGCTCGATCCAGTTCGTGTGCGCCAAATCGTGTTGAATCTGCTCGTCAACGCAATCAAATTTACCGCCGCCGGGTCGGTCATGCTGTATGTGGACTTTTTACCTGATCCGCAGGGAAAACGCGGCACGCTTACTTTGGAGGTGCGCGACAACGGCATCGGCATCGCCCCCGAGCGGCTAAAGCGAATTTTTGACGCGTACTGGCAGGCGACGCACTTGCCTCACGTCGAAGTTAATGGGAGTGGGCTGGGTCTGGCGATCTGCCGCGAACTCGTCAAATTGATGTGCGGGACGATCGCCGTCGAAAGCTCGCCCTACGTTGAAACGAAAATGACTGTGCAATTGCCAATCGCGATAGTGGATGATGCCGTGGTTGAACGTCAGGTGATGGTTGCGCCGGTGGCGACCGATATGAGCAATGTACGCTCGCATGTCGACGCACCGCGTATTTTGATTGTGGACGACCACGAGACAGTGCGGCGAGCGATCGTGCAGCAATGCGACGAACTGGGCTGTATCGGGATCGTAGCCGCGACGGGTGAAGAGGCCATGCAGCGAATCGCGCAAGGCCACATCGATCTCATACTGCTCGACTGCAATCTCCCAGACATCGATGGATATGCGCTGACACAAATGATCCGTCAGCATGAGTCGATGGTGCGGTCCAAACACGTTCCCATCATCGCGATCTCGGCGGCTTCCGATGATGCGCACAAGGTGCGATGCTTCGACAGTGGCATGGATGGTGTGCTCGGCAAGCCGCTGCGGCTGCAGGCATTACGCCAAACGATCGCGAGCTGGTGTACGTCGTATGTAGACGCTCCCGATGGGGTGCCGGTCGTCCCTCGCGCCGACGATCTCGCAGATCTGCGGCCGACGTTCGAGGGCGAGATCGAGCGAAATTTCGATTCGCTCATTTCCGCGTTGCTGGCGAACGATTTGCACGACGCGCTGCACGCCGTGCATCGAATTAAGGACGTGTCACTGGTGGCAGGCGCGGACGCGATGGTCGAAATTGCGACGGGCATTGAGGAACGCCTTCGAAGACTCGGTGACTCGAAGGCATTGTGTGGTTGATTTTCGGCGCCACCTATGCGGATGCGTCGCCGAGACGCCGTTCACCTGCAACGCAGTTATCCATATCGGTGCGATGCTGGTGCGACAGGGTGTCATACAGTGCATAAACGTCGGGCGCAATGCCACCAGAGCTCGCTTGCAACCGCCGTTCGATTTTAGACGCCAACTCGCTGGTTGCGCTATGACCGGCGATCGATGCGGCCCCTTTGATGCGATGAGCCGCGTGAAGCGCGCGCGCGGAATCGCCGGCTGACAACGCGTCGCTGAGCGCGTCGAGATCGGTGTCAACGCAGTGCAGGTAGGTCTTGCGGAAGTCGGACTGTAGCGATTGCGAAGGAGCGGTGGGCGCGGTGCCCTGCTCCAGGTCTAAAGTTGGGCACCACAGGTCGATGATCTGAAGCAGCGCGTCGAGTCGCAAAGGCTTGCTGAGCACGCCGTCCATGCCATTGTCGAAGCAGCGTTCGCTGTGTGCGCTGTCCGTCGATGCCGAAATCGCGATGATCGGAGTGCGCGACCGCTCGCGTCGCTGCTCGCTGGCGCGCATGCGTTGCGCGACTGTATAGCCGTCGATGTCTGGCAGGTCGCAGTCTAATAGCACCATGTCATAGTGAGCACACTCGAAGCGTTCGAGTGCTTGCCCTCCGTTGGTGGCAACAGCTGGACGGCATCCAAGCGCTTCAAGCTGATGCTCAATGGCGTGCTGTACGGCCTCGTGATCGTCAACGACGAGAATCATGGGGCCTTTGGCGTTTCGCGCCAGCGCTTCGACGGCGAGCGGACTGGCGACGCGCGGAAGTGACGGCGTGCCATGTGTTGCCGGCATGGTAGTGCCCGGCTTTGTGGTCGGCCGAACACGCCGCGCAGGCAAGATTACTGTGAAGACAGTGCCCTTGTCGGAACCGCTGTCAACAGTAATCTCGCCTTTCATCAGATCGACAAGTTCGTGGCAGATTGACAGACCGAGCCCGCTTCCGGTCACGCGTCGGCCGCCGGGTTCTTCGACGCGCTGGTATGGTTCGAAGATGTGGCGTTGACGTTCGGAAGGGATGCCGACTCCAGTATCACGGACTTCAAGCAGGAGCGAGCCGCCGCTTTCGGGATTGCCTTCGAGGTAATCGACGTGCACTTCCACCGAGCCGGTCGACGTGAACTTGATCGCGTTTACGAGCAAGTTCAGCACGATCTGCCGAGTGCGCACTGGATCGATTAGCAGGCATAGTTCGGCTGCACACCCGAGTTCGAGCGAGAAGTCGAGGTACTTCTCGTCGATGCGCCAGCGGACCATTTCGACGCTGTCCCTTATCCACGGGCCGACCTGCGTGGGTTCGAGTACGAGGGCTACGTTGCGCGACTCGAGCCGGGAATAGTCGAGTATGTCGTCGAGGAGCGTGAGTAGCGATTCCGATGCCGCGACTGCGGCGTCGGCCTGGCTTGCCTGTTTTGGCGCAAGCTTTGCGCGCTGCAGCAACTCCAACGACGATAGGATCGTATGCATCGGCGTGCGGATTTCGTGACTGATGAACGCGAAGAACATGGCTTTTTCGCGCGCGCTGCCGATAGCGGCGGCGCGCGCACGCCATGACCCCACCGCAATTGCCACCAACGCGAACAGCAAGGCGCAGCCGGTAGCGACTTGCCAGCGGTGGTAGTAAAGGATCGACTGAAAGGTTGGTTTGCCATAGTCGGCAGATTGGAGCCATTCGCGTGGAATACTTTCCGTGTCGCGCGCCGGGATTGCCGCGATTGATTTGTCGAGTATCGATGCGAGGATCGGATTGTCTCGGCGCGTCGCCAGGGACAGCGCGTAGGGCCGATCTGGCAAGCCACCTGACAGAAACAACTCGCCTTGGAATTGCCTGCGGACCAGCGGTAGGATCGACATGTCGGGACCGATGGCGACGTCGGCCTTTCCATCGGCGACGGCGGCGAGGGCGCTGTACTCGTTGTTGTAGCTCAGCAACGTCACTGGAACGCCGCTATTCCGTATCGCGTATTCCAGCGCGCCGCCGCGTTTGATTGCAATACGGCGGCCGGCGAGACTCTCAAAATCGGTGAACAAGTTGAGGCTGGCAGGAGCGACCACGACCACAGTGCCCACAAAATAGGGCCGGCTCAGGCTGGTCGTGTTGCGATAGCGCGAAGAGTCTGCGCTTGCCGACACATCTGGAACCATGTCGATGTCTCCGGACAACAATGCATGGTAGGCATTGGGCCACGCGACACCTTCGACATATTCGAAACGCAATCCGCTAATACGAGACACGGCGTCGAGATACGACGGCACGATGCCGACTGCTTTCCCGCGTTCACGAAACTCGAACGGGCGCCAGTCGGGATCGACATAGGTTCGCACCGTCGGGTGCGCTGCAATCCATGCTTTTTCCTCAGCCGTGAACTGTGGCTCCGGGGCGGCCCAGCCGACCGAGGAGAGCAGCCAGGCCATTACGCCAGCCAATATTGCACATCGCTTCAACTTCAGGTTGATCACGTTCTCCACCAAATTGTTGGCCGGACGAATGCGTGATGCTTCGTGGATCTTTGTCGGACCCGGTGCACGCCGCGATACTCCGGAAAACGGACCTACCATCATATGTCCGTCGTTGCGCGAACGCAACGCAGCCGGCGGCCGAGGCAGATACGTCTGCTTTCGCTGCTTGGCTCGGAGGCTTAAAAATTGTTTCTAAACCCTGTAAACTTGCGGAACAAACATAGCGGCATGGCGCGGACGGGAAGGATTTAATCGCTCGTCGCCGCATCGCGTCGATTTAAGGGGTAACAATGAGGTCAGAGCAGCAGCCGATCCAAGTCGTGATCCTCGACGACCACGCGGTCGTTCAGCATGGGATCGCCAGTTACCTGACCGAGAAGGCCGACATCAATGTCGTGGGGAGCTTTGCAAGATCGCGTGACTTGATCCGCTGGCTCGAGGCGAATCACGCGGATGTTGTCCTGCTCGACTACTCGCTTGGCCCGGGTGAGATCGATGGTCTCAATCTCGTCACGCTAGTCAATCGGCGCTTTCCAGACTGTCGAATTTTAATGACGTCCAGTAGCGATACGCCGGCAACAGTGACCATGACGATGCGCGCTGGCGCGCTCGGTTTCTTCGGCAAGAGCGAAAGTCTTAGAGAACTCGCGAACGCTATCCGCGTCGTTGCGAGCGGTCGATCCTATATTAGTGCCGAGTTGGCGAACCGCATTCTGTCGGGTGCGGCGCCGGATCCGCGCGTGGCCGAACCGACAAGCTCAAGTGATGTTGGCGGGCCACGATCAGATTCCGGCCTGTCAGCCGACTTGCGCCTCAGCCCGCGCGAGCATGAGGTGCTGCGTTGTTATCTCGCGGGCATGTCCGTGTCCGACATCGCGTTGAAATTCTCCCGAAGCCCCAAGACGATCAGTGCGCAAAAGCAATCGGCGTTTCGCAAGCTTGGTATCCGCAGCGATGCTGAACTGTTCGCGTCCCGCAAGCTGCTTGAGGAGACCTGAGTGACCACCGGGCGGCATTGTCGCGTGAGGGCCAGGCCCGCCCCAAGCAAGAGAACGTTCGCGGAGGCTAGAGAGCCTGTGACGAAGTCAGGCGATCCGTTGGTCGAGGGGCCGCGGGAGGTCCAGTCACTGGCATGGATGCCGACGCGTTGCGGTTGCCTACCGGCTGGGTCAACTGGTTGACCGAGGTGCAGAAGCAGTTAAGCGCCATGAGTCACGCGGGTCTGTTGACGCTATCGCTGGGGATCAACTTCGCGCAGCGCGAAGCGGTTTTGTTCGGCGGCTTTTTCGAATCCGAAAGGTCTCGTGGTATCGCTCATCCATGTAACCCATATGCCCTTTAGTTGCCCGGTGCGACGTGCTGCGCCCAAGCTTCCATGAGCGGTCGTCGCTGTTCCAGAAGATCGGTACGATGATAGGCTGCCTCAACTTGATTCTTGACGGCATGAGCTAAAGCGCGTTCGGCGAGGTCGTGGGCATAGCCGTGCTCACTGGCCCAATCCCGGAAACTGGATCGAAAACCATGGGCGGTGGCGGCGCGACCTGCTTCGGGATAATTGTTTCAGTATTTGGGCCAAATCGGCGCTTCGAGGGTTTCTCCGCATGAGCTTCTGGGATTTCACCCGAAGTCCGGCCAGCGCCCGGCTGCTGGTCGATTTCGGCGACGAACGCGGCGTGCCGCACACGACGCTGCTGGCCGGCAAGGTGCTCGCGAACGGACAGCTCGACGATCCGAAGGTCGAGGTGACGGCCGCGCAGGAACTGCGGCTGACCGGCAACCTGCTGCGCGCGCTCGGGCGCGCGCCGGGCCTCGGGTTCGAGGTCGGCCAGCGCTATCACTTCTCCGCGTACGGCGTGTGGGGCTACGGGCTGATCGCGAGCGCGACCGCGCGCGATGCGCTGGCGCTTCGCTTTCTACCGCTCACCTATGCGTTTACGGTGACCACGTACCGCGAGGAAGACGGGATGTGCGTGCTCGGTTTCGGCGCGCGCGAACAGCCTCGCATTCGACCGCGTGTTCCTCGACCGGCTGCTGCCGCACGCGAATCCGCTGACGGTGTCGATGTGCGAACAGATGTGCGGCCAGCTGCTCGAAGCGCGGCGCGCGCGCGTGGGCACGTCGGAGATGGTGCGCCAATACCTGACCGCGACGCCCGGCCCCGCGCCGTTCTCGCTCGAGGACATGGCGCGGCTGATGAACACGAGCCCGCGCACGCTCAAGCGCCGGCTGCAGGAAGAGGGCACGACGTTCCGGGCGCTGCTCGCGCAGGCGCGCGGCGCGATGGCCGAGACGCTGCTCGGCGACGCGCGCCTGTCGCTCGCGGACGTGGCGGAGCGGCTCGGCTTCAGCGATCTGTCGAGCTTCTCGCAGGCGTTCAAGCGCTGGTACGGCGTGCCGCCGGGCGCGTATCGCAGCGCGGCGCAACGGGACAGCGGCCGTTCCTGAATCACGGTACGATCGCTGGCATTGCCGCCGGCATGCCAATCACGAGAGACTCCGCATGATCACGATTCGCCCGATGACCGTCGACGATTTCCCGCGCTTCTGGCCGACTTACCGCGCCATCGTCGCCGCTCAGGAAACCTATGCATTCGATTCGGCGCCGACACAGGAAGCGGCGCGCGCACTGTGGCTCGACGCGCCGCTCTGCACGTGGATCGCCGAAGAGGACGGCGCCGTGCTCGGTTCGTACTATCTGAAGGCGAACGCAGCCGGCCCTGGCAATCACGTGAGCAACTGCGGATACATGGTGAGCGAGAGTGCGCGCGGCCGCGGCGTCGCGCGCCTGATGTGCGAGCATTCGCAGCAGGTTGCACGCGAGCGCGGCTTCCTCGCGATGCAGTTCAACTCGGTCGTCTCGACGAACGAGGTGGCGGTCGCGCTGTGGCAGAAGCTGGGATTTGAAATCGTCGGCCGCCTGCCGCGTGCGTATCGTCACGCGCGGTTCGGCTTCGTCGACAGCCTCGTGATGTACAAGTGGCTCGGCGACACGGCAGCCGCCGAAGCCTGAGCACGCAGCCGCTTCGTCAGACGGCGAACGCGCCGTCGAACACGATCCTGTCGTCGAGCGCGAGCGTGCCGCGCGCGAAGATCAGGTCGAGATGGTGGCTGCCGTTTTCGCCGCCGCCGAGCCCGAGGTGCAGGCCCGGATGGCGTTCCTCGAACCCTGCGTTGCGGCCGTACAGCCCGCGAATCCCGAGGTTCGTGCCGATGCCGAATTCCTCGATCCGCCGGTGATTCGCATGCCGGTCGAGATAGGTCGAGAAATCGCGGCGGAAGCCTTCGTTGTCGGTGTCGAACCCGACGATCGTGCTGTTCTCGACCTGCAGTGTGGCCAGTCGGTCGGCCACCTTGTACTTGATCGCGAACGGCACGGTGCCGAGAAACGTGCCGCTGAAGACGACCGAGCCGTTGAGATCGGTGACGTGCGTCGCGATCTCGCCGGGCACGACGTCGAGGTTGCCCATACCGTCCACGCTTGTCCATTTCTGGTCCGGCGCGAGCGAGCCCGTCAGCGTGTTGCCGGCTTCGTCGATGAAGCGGATCTGCGAGGCGCGTGCGGCCGCGTCGATCAGCCGGCCGTTGCGCGCCGCGATGTCGTCGAGCGATTCGGCGAACGCCTCGTCGAGATGCGGGCCGTAATCCTTGAACAGTACCGACTTGCTCCAGTGCTCGACGATCGCAGGCCGGATCGCGGCGAGGAACGGCGGCCCGCTCGGCGATGGCGTCGGCAGGCACGACGAGTCGTACAGCAGCACGAACAGATCGGCGCGATCGAGCGCGGCGGCGATCTCGGCGGGCGGGGTGCTTTCGAGGCAGAGCGTGGTCGCGTCGAGCGAATCGGGCAGGGCGGAAAACGCGCGCAACGCGATGTCGCGGTTGCGGGTGTCATGGCCGACCAGCAGTTTTCCCGACTCGCCGCGCGCCAGCTTGTCGCGCAGCGCGGGGTGGAAGCCCAGCGCGCGGTGCAGGTTCAGCATGCGTGTCTCCGGAAGCGGCGGAAGGGCCGAGGCCCTTCCGCGAGAACGGGTGGCCCGCTCAGACCGGCCAGAGCGCGGTGCCGAACGGCACCACGGCGTCCTCGACCATCATGTCGACGGCCTCGGGGTGCGTGTCTTCCTGCATCCAGTCAAGCAATTCGATCTGCTGGGTGTCCTGCATGTCAATTCTCCTGTGGTGAACATGAGCGTTTCAACATGAAATCGCGGCTAAAAAGTTGCCACTCCTCATCACGCATTTCGTGAATGCACGGCGAGTGGCGTTGATATTAGTCTGATGAATTTACGAATGCAATGCGTTGCAAGGTTTTTAGCTAAGACGTGCTAAACATTGGGGATTTCTGGATCGCGTGCCGTAAAACACGGCTAAAGCGGATAAAGGATTCGATGTCATTTTCTCAATGACCGGAATCGGAATCGACGCATCGCATTCGGCGATTTTTCATCGGGAATTCGGTCGACTTCGAGCGCCGCGATCGAGGTCGTTCGAGGCGGGCATGCGTGCGCACGCGTCGCCGGTTATCGGCGGCGCGTCAGCGGCCCGCTGACCGCGTCAACCGAGCAGCGCCTTGCCGAGCGGCTTGGCCGGCTCGGACCGCAGCACCAGCGACGTCGTGACCGCGCCGAAGCGGGCAATCGCATCGATGAGGGTTTCCAGTTGTCCCGGTGTCGGCACCAGGACCTTCAGCAGGAAGCAATCCTCGCCGGTCATCCGGTGGACCTCGATGACGTGCGGCATCTCGGCGAACGCGCGCAGCGCGGGCTTGATGTGTTCGTGCGTCGTCTTCAGCCGGATGATGGCCATCATCCCCAACCCCAGCGCGGCCGGGTCGATTCGCGCGCCGTAGCCCGCGATGATGCCGCGTTCTTCCAGCCGCTTGACGCGCTCCGACGTGGCGGGCTGCGACAGCCCGATGCGTCGGCCCACTTCGGACAGCGGCATCCGCGCGTTTTCCTGTAGCGCCTCGAGGATCGAAAGATCCAGGCGATCGAGTTCTCCGTTCGACATGTCCGCTTTCCCGCTCCGTTAATTCATCGGCATATTGTCTCAATATCCGATGATTTGCCATTCCCGGCCGGTTTCCGGCAGACCAGACTGCGAGCTCGCCTGTTCATGAAGAGGGAGACGGAGATGGACCAGACGATCGTGATCGTGCCGGGGATCGGCAACTCGGGACCGGATCATTGGCAGAGCCATTGGGAGGCCGTGCTTCCGGGCGCTATCCGCCTGGCGCCTGCGTCATGGGATGCGCCCGACCTGCGTGACTGGATGGCCGCGCTCGACGAAGCCGTTGCGCAAGCCGCGACGCCGCCGGTGTTGATCTGTCATTCGCTGGGTTGCCTGCTGTTCGCGCACTGGCGTGCGGCGTCGACGCGCGTCGTGCGCGCCGCGTGGCTCGTTGCGGTGCCCGATCCGGGCGGCCCGCGGTTTCCGGCCGCGGCCAGTGCGTTCGCGGATCTACCGGGCGGCGATTTCGGCGGCTTGCCGGTGCTGGCGATCGCCAGTTCGGACGACGGGTACGACCCGTGCGGGCGCGGCATGGCGTGGGCAAGCGAGCGTGGTGCGACGCCGTTGCTGCTCGGCCCGCGCGGCCATCTGAATACGGAAGCGGGACTGGCGGAATGGGCCGAGGGACGCGCGTTGTTCACCGCCTTCATGGCGGGGTTGCGAGGGTAGCGCGGGCAAGGGGCCGAAGCGCGCCCGCGAGGGCCCGCGGCGGGCGCTGCATCGACGATCCGGCTGCCGCGGCCGGGTTCCTGTCGCCAACGCATGCCGGCCCGCGACGGCTCAAGTATGATCGTTCGACAGAATCGGAAGCCTCGACAGTCGGGATTGCCGCGTGCGGAACACCGGTTCCGCCGTGTCGACTTGCCGCGGCTTCGAACGACAAAGGAGACATGCGATGCGCGCAGCGCCGCAACCGGAGCAGGTCGGGCCGCCGCAGCCGGACACCGGCGCGACCGGTACCTACCCTGACCGCGACCCCGATCGCATCGCCGCGTGGCGGCTCGCGATCGGCCTGTCGCTCGGCAGCGCGATCGCGCTCGGCCTCGCGCGCTTTTCGTATGCGCTGCTGCTGCCGCCGATGAAGGCCGATCTCGGCTGGACGTTCGCGCAGGCCGGCGCGCTGAACACGGCGAACGCTGCCGGCTACCTGGTCGGCGCACTCGCGTTTCCGTGGCTGTCGCGGCGCTGGCGCGCGGGCACGCTGCTGGCGGCCGGATGCGTGCTGACCGCGTTGCTGATGGCCGCATGCGGGCTCACGTCCGGCATGCACGCGCTGCTCGTGCAGCGGCTCGCGACCGGCGTCGGCAGCGCGCTGATCTTCATCAGCGGCGGCGTGCTGGCCGCGCGGCTCGCGTCGGCGTCGCCGCGCGATGCGGGGTTGCTGCTCGGGCTCTACTACGGCGGCACGGGATGGGGCATCGTCGCAGCGTCACTGCTCGTGCCGGCCGCGCTGACGCAGGGCGTACATGGCTGGCAGCCGGCGTGGTTCGCGCTCGCGTTCGCGTGCGTGCTGTTCTCGGCGGTGGCCGTATCGGCCGCACGCCACATCGAGCGCGTGCACGCGGCACCGGCCGCGCCGCGTGACGGCGCGGCGCCGGTCGCGACCGCGAGCCCCGGACGCTTCTCACTCGCACTGGCCGGCTACGGCCTGTTCGGCGTCGGTTATATCGGCTACATGACGTTCATCGTCGCGCTGCTGCGCGGCGCGGGGATGAGCGGCACGGTGGTCGCCGCGTTCTACGTGATGCTTGGCGTCGCGACCGTCGTGTCGGCGCGGCTGTGGTCGGGGCTGCTCGACCGGATGCGCGGCGGCCAGGCGCTCGCCGTGCTCAACGCGCTGCTCGGCGTCGCGACGCTGATGCCGGCGATGTTCGTGCATCCGGTGGCCGCGTTCGCGTCGGGCGTGCTGTTCGGCGCGACGTTCCTGTCGGCCGTCGCATCGACGACGGCCTTCGTGCGCCACAACCTGCCGCCCGACGGCTGGGCAAAAGGGATCAGCGCGTTCACGACGGTCTTCGCATTCGGGCAGATCGCCGGGCCGGTCGCGATCGGCTGGGTGTCGGACAGCGCGGGGCTCGCGCGCGGGCTCGTGTATTCGGCGCTGACGCTGTTCGCGGGCGCCGCGCTGGCGGCCGGGCAGCGCGCGTTGCGGGCCGCCGCGTAGTCACGCGCGACACGCACCATTCACCGCATGCAGGCCGTGCGCGACACGCGATGAAACGCGCGGCTGAAGTAGATCAGGCTGTCGCCGTCGTCGCGCACGCGGATCGACGTCGCCTCGATGAACATCACCGAATGCGAGCCGACTTCCTTCAAGTCGGCGATCGTGCCCTGCAGGCTCGCGAGCGCGTCGCGCAGCACCGGCACGTCCTGCTCGCCGCGATCCCACACGGGCAGCTCGAAGCGCCGGTCCATCGGCAGGTCGGTCAGCCCCGCGAAATGCCGCGCGAGTGGCTCATGCTCGGCCGGCAGCACGTTGATGCAGACGTGGCGGTTGCGTTCGAACGTCGCACGCATCGCGCTCGACCGGTTGAGGCACACGAGCAGCGTGGGCGGCGTATCGGTGACGGAACACACGGCGCTCGCGGTGATTCCGCAGCGGCCGTGCGGCCCGGCGGTGGTGATCACGTTGACGGCCGCACCGAGGTGAGCCATCGCTTGCCGGAAGGCCTTCTGCGCGTCGGTCGGCTCGACGCGTGCCGGTCGCTGGATATCGGTCGTGGAAGACATGGACGCTCCTGAGTGGACGAAAGCGGCGATCGCGCGGCGCTGCCGCTGCAGCGCCGGATCGCCGACGATGACCCAAGCGTACGTCGCGAAAATGCCGGCGACCATTCGCACGATTGACGATCGAGATGGCGTTCTCGCCAACGCGTCTAAAGGTTCTACCTAGATGCGCGCCGTACCGCGTGAAAAAAAGCGCGATTGCGCGTTCGAGCGGCCCGTGAAGGGGTGTTCAGCGGGTTTTCGGCTCGTTATGATGTGCCGCACATCCCCAGCGAACGACGCGCGCGACGCGCCGGCAACCGGCCCCGTATGCGGCGCGTACGATACCCATACCGATATTCCGTGAGACACCCGCGATGACGTCACCCGCACCGATCGTATACATCGTCGACGACGACAACGGCATGCGGACGTCGCTCGCGTGGCTGCTCGAATCGGTCGGCATCGCGTCCGAAGGGTTCGCGAACGCGACCGATTTTCTCGCGCGCTTCGACGTGAACCTGCCCGCGTGCCTGGTGCTCGACGTGCGGATGCCGGAGAAGAGCGGCTTCGACGTGCAGGCCGAACTGAACGCGCGTGGCGCGACGCTGCCGGTGATCTTCGTCAGCGGGCACGGCGATATCCCGATGTCCGTGCGCGCGCTGCAGAACGGCGCGATCGATTTCGTCGAGAAGCCGTACAACTCGCAGCAGATGCTCGAGCGCGTGCAACGCGCGCTGCGGCTCGCGCAGCAGCGGCACGCGGTGAGCCGGCGTCACCGCGAGCTGCGCCAGCGGCTCGATGCGCTGACCGCGCGCGAGAAGGAAGTGCTGCGCGGCGTGGTGGACGGCAAGGGCAGCAAGCAGATCGCGGCGGACCTGTCGATCAGCGTGAAGACCGTCGACGTGCATCGCGCGAGCATCAAGGAGAAGCTCGGCGCGACATCGATCGCCGCGCTCGTGCGCGACGTGATGGTCGTGTGGGGCGACGACGGGGAGCCGTCGCGATAGGGCCTGCCGGCGGCGCGGCGAGGCGTTTCACGCAGCGCTCAGCGCATGTACAACCCGCCGTTGATGTCCCAGCACGCGCCGTTCGCGAAATGCGCGTCGCCCGAAGCGAGCAGCACGGCGGCATCCGCAACGAAGCCTGCCGAGCCGAGCTTGCCGCCCGGCAGGCTCGCGAGCACCTGGCGCAGCTTCTCCGGCGCGACGCTTTCATACACGATCGGCAGATCGAGCGGGCCCGGCGAGATCGCGTTGATGGTCACGCCCTGCGCGGCGAGATCGCGTGCGAACACCTTGGTCAGCGTCAGCGTGCCGCCCTTCGCGGCCGCGTAGTGCGCGCCCGTCGCCGAGCCGCCGTTCTGTCCGGCGAGTGACGCGATGTTGACGATGCGGCCCGCGCCGCGCGTCGCGAAGTACTGACCGAACACCTGGCAGCCGAACAGCACGCTGCGCAGGTTCACGTCGATCACCTGGTCGAACTGCTCGGCCGTGATCTCCATCGCGGGCACGACCTTCGATGCGCCCGCGTTGTTCACGAGTACGTCGATCGTGCCCCAGCGCGCGACGAGCGCATCGCGCGCGGCTTCGAAATCGCGTTTGGACGTGACGTCGAGCGGCAGCGCGATCGCGCGTTCGCCGCTCGGGTCGAGTGCGCGTGCATGCGCGTGAATGGCGTCGGCGGCGATATCGGCCAGCGCGACGCGGTAGCCGGCTGCATGAAAGCGTTCGGCGATGACGGCGCCGAGCCCGCGCGCGGCGCCGGTGACGAGGACGACTCGGTCTGACATGGTGCGTGATTCCCTGGTTCGCGAACGCGTGCCGGGTGCGGCGGCGCCCGCATCGTGGTTCATGCGGCGAGTGCCGCTTCGAAGTGTGCCGCAAGGGCGCAGACCTGCTCGTCCGCGCCCTTGCGCCCGACGATCTGCAGGCCGGCCTTCAGCGGCGAACCGGCCAGCGGCAGCGGCAGGCTGAGCGCCGGATGGCCGCTCAGGTTGAATGGCCGGATCAGCGACGACATCGCGATCACCGAAACGCCGTCGCGCGCCTGCCGCAGCGTGATCGGCAGCGCGGGCAACGTCGGCAGCACGAGCACGTCCGCGTGTTCGAGCGCGGCGTCGACCTGCGCGGTGAAGCGTGCGCGGACTTCTTCGGCTTCTTTCAATGCCGCGGGCGTGGTCGTTGCGGCCGCACGCAATCGTGCATCGAGGTCGGCGCCGAGCTTGCCGGTCGCGACCAGATGGCCGAACGCGCGGGACGTTTCCGCGTTGATCACGGTGAGCCCTGCCGCGAACGACGCCGGCATTTCGTCGAGCACGGCCGCGTGCGCGTGCAGGCCCGATGCGCGCACGGCCGCGTCGAGCGCGGCGGCGATGGCCGGATCGGCGTCGACCGTGATGTGCGCGACCGTGCAGCCCGCGGCGGAGGCCGCCGCTTGCGTAGGGTCGAAGCCCGGCGCGATCGCGGCCATCACCGCGGCCAGCGTGCGGATATCGCGCGCGAACGGCCCGACGCAATCGAGCGTCGTTGCGGCAGGCGCGACGCCGCGCCGCGATACGCGGCCGAACGTCGGCTTCATCCCGGCCACGCCGCAGCAGGCGGCCGGCCCGCGGATCGAGCCGCCCGTATCGGTGCCGAGCGCCGCATCGACCGTGCCGAGCCCGACGAGCGAAGCGGACCCGCTCGACGAGCCGCCCGGAATGCGCGTCGCGTCCTGCGGATTGACGGGCGTGCCCGTGTAGTCGTTGATGCCGGTCATGCCGAACGCGAGCTCGTGCATGTTCGCCTTGCCGGCAATCTGCCAGCCCGCGTCGAGCAGCAGGCGGACGACGTCCGCGTGCCGAGGGGCCGGCGGTGCATCGGCGAGCGCACGGCTTGCCGCGCGGGTCGGATGGCCGGCGATGTCGATCGTGTCCTTGATCGCGATCGTGGGGCCGGGGCCGCCGAGCGTGAAGGGGTCGATGAAGCCTGTCATGGTCGGTATCGTGAGCAAGCGTTGGAAAGCGTCAGGACCGTGGCGCGACGGCGAGCGGCCACGGGCCGTCGAGCACGCGTTCGGTGCGGAAATGGCGGATCAGCCACGCAGAGCCGTCGCCGGCCGGCGTGAAATCGACGGTCAGCCGGGCGGCGATCAGTTCGGCCGCGCCGTCCGCGTAGCGCGATGCCTGCAGCATGATCCAGCGGCCGCGTGCGCTTGCGTGACCGGCATCGATCTCGATCGACTCCGACGTCAGGAAGTGCAGGTTCGCCGAGAAGTGCGGATCGGGCGGCAGGTAGCGGCCCAGCATCGCGACGATCGCGGCCGTGCCTTCGAGGCGGCCGAACTTGCGCGCATACTGCGGGCCGACGCCTTCCCACACGGCATCGGGCGCGAACAGATCGGCGAGCGACGGGCCGTCGCCGGCATCCTCGGGCACGTCGCACAGCGCCATGTAGCGCGTGATCGTCGCGCGCACCGCGCGCTCGGCGTCGAGCGCTGCCAGACGCTGCGCGAGCGCATCGACCAGGCCGGGAGACAGGTCGGTCATCGCGCGCCTCACGCCGCGGGTTGCGCGGCCGGCGGCACCGTCAGCGCACGGCCGACGCGCGCTTCGATCTTGCCGTAGCGCCACAGGTTGTATTCGCCGACCGGCGTCGTGCGATACAGGTTGCACACGGCGACCGTCGTGTCGAAGTCGGCGACGTCGGCCATGATGTAGAAGGTCCACGGTGCGCCGTCGGCCTGGCCGACCACGAGGCGGTCGTCGTCCATCACGCCGAGCACGCGCACGCCGGGCATCGCTTCGACGGCGGCGAGCATCGCGCCGTACGCCTGCCACACTTCGCCGATCTTCTCGCGCGGCAGGTCGAAGAAGTTTTGCGACACGCCACAGCAGAACAGGACGCGCAGCGGCAGCGGATTCGAATCGGACATGCGAGGTTCTCCAGAGGAATCGGTTGAGTGCACGGGCCGGCCGGCGAGGGGGCTTCGACATCGGCATCGGCGTCATGCACGTTCAGACAAACAGCGTCGGTCGGCAGCCGGTTACAGATAGCCGGGAAACGGCGTGACGCCGGTAAACACCGCGCCGGCGCCGTCGAAGTTGCCTTCGGCGAGAAACGCGTGCTGCGTGACGACCATCGCGTCGCGCAGCAGCCGCTGCAACGGATGCGACCGGTAGATCGCCGCCGTGCCGCCGAGCCGGTACGCGCGTTCGACGACGCTCGCGCCTTCGCGAGCGATCTGCGTGGCCGCGAGCCGCAACAGGCTGACCTGGTCGGGCGTCACGGGGCGGCCCGCGAGAATCGATTGCCACACTGTATCGGTGGCGTCGTAGAAGAACCCGCGCGCGGAGCGCAGCTGCGCTTCGGCTTTCGCGAGCTCGATGCGGAAGTACGCGCGATCGGCGAGGCGCGGTGCGCCGGTCGTCGTCTGGCGGCCGCCCGACATGCGGTTCGCGACGTCGAGCGCCGCGCGTGCGAGGCCGAGGTTCACGACGGCCAGAACCTGCGCGGCATACGCGACGGTCGGATAGCGGTACAGCGGCTCGTCGACGGTCGGTTCGCCGCCGCGCACGAAGGTCCACGCTTCGGGCACGAAGCGGTCGTCGATGCGCAGGTCGTGGCTGCCGGTGCCCTGCATGCCGACCACGCTCCAGTTCTCGACGATCTCGACCTGATCGGCGCGGAACACGGCCGTGCGCGGCTTGTTCGGCGCGGCGTCGTGCGCACCCGGCACGGCGATGCCGACGCCGAGCCAGTCGGCCCCCTTGCAGCCGCTCGCGAATTTCCACGTGCCGTTCACGCGCCAGCCGCCGGGCGCGGGCTGGGCCGGCTGCACCGGGAACAGGCCGCCGGCGAACACCTGGTCGGGGCCGCTCGCATACAGTTCGGCCTGGGTTTCAAGCGGCAGCGCGGCGAGATACACGTTGGCGGAGCCGAAGCTCGCGACCCACGCGGCCGAGCCGTCGGCGGTCGCGATCCGTTCGATCATGTCGAGGAACGCGGCCGGCGCGAGCGCATCGCCGCCGAAGCGGCGCGGCGTGCCCGCGCGATAGATGCCGGCCTGCTTGAACAGCGCGATCACGTCGCGCGGCACGTGCGACAGGCGGTCGAATTCTTCGCGGCGCGCGGCGACGGTCTCGATCACGGCGTCGAGCGGCGACAGCCGGGCGGCCGGTTCGCTGGCCGCGTGAGGGGTGCTCGGCGCGGTATGGAGGGCGAGGGCGGCGTGGGTCATGGCTGTCTCCTGGGGCGGATCGGGGTTCGAATGCGGGGTGGTCACGTCGATGCAGCCAGTCTAGAAACGCCGAAAACGCGCGGCAATTGGTGCGTTGGGCCGTGCGACTGGTGACATTCCGCGCCGCACTAAAGAAATCTTCAGATGCGGGCGGCGCGCGCCGGTGCTATGTTGGGTTGCCGGCCGCGCGATGCCGCGCGGCCTCATCCGACGCCGATCATGAGTTTCCCCGACGAAGACGATTTCCACCGGCTGCTCGACGCGCTGACGACCTGCGTGCTGCTGCACGACGCACACACCCGGGCGATCGTGTGGGCGAACCGCGCCGCGTGCATCGCGCTCGGTTTTTCCGTCGAGGAACTGCTGCCGCTGAAGGCGCCGGACATGACGCGCCCCGAACCGAAATACCGGCGCGAGATCGCGGTGAGCGCGTGGGACCGCGCGCGCGTCGACGGTCCGCAGGTGTACGAGTGGTGCTACCGGTCGCGCACGGGTGTCGACATGCTGTCCGAGGCGACCGCCACCTACGTGCCGCTGCGCGGGCGCGACGTCGTGATGGTGCAGTTCCGCGACATCAGTGCGGAAGAGGCGGTGCGCCAGCAGTTGCGCCGCTACGAGGCGCGGCTGCGCGAATTCATGCAGGATCTCGACGAAGGCATCGCGGTCGTGACGCCGCACGGCGGCGTACAGTTCATCAGCGAGTCGGGCCGCCGCGTGCTCGGCCTCGCGCCCGACGAGGCGCCCGGCGAGGTGCTCGACTACTGTTCCGAGGCCGATCGCGACCGGCTCGTCGCGCAACTGCGCGATGCGCCGTCCGCGTACCCGTCCGCACCGCAGCGCTACCGGATCGTGCGGCGCGACGGCTCGCCATGCTGGCTGCGCATCCTGTGCCGGCAAGTCGAGATCGAGGGCGATCTCGACGGGCTGCTCGTGCAGTTCCGCGACGTGAGCGACGAAGTCGCGATCGAGGACGCGCGCCGCGTCGAGGCGCGCATGCTCGAACACGCGGGCCGTTACAACGCGATGGGCGAGATGGCGAGCGTGATCGCGCACGAGCTGAGCCAGCCGCTCGCGGCCGTGCGCAATTTCATCGAGGGTGCGGTGCAGCGGCTGAACGCGCGCGGCGCCATCGACGACGCGATCTGGGGGCTGCGCAGCGCGGACCGGCAGGCCGAGCATGCGGCGCTGATCATCAAGAGCGTGCGCGAGTTCATCGTGAAGCGCGAGCCGGTCGTCGCGCTCGCCGACCTGCGCGACATTCTCGCGGACGTCGCGTACTTCATCGAGCTGCGCGCGAAGGAGGCCGGCGTGACGGTCACGATCGTGCAGGCCGACGCGCCGCTGCCGATCCGCTGCGAGCGCGTGCTGATCGGGCAGGTGATCCTGAATCTCGCGTTCAATGCGATCGAGGCGTTCGCCGGGTGCGAACGCGTGCCGCGCACGCTGACGCTCGGCACCGCGCACGTCGGCGGGCACGCCGAGCTGCGCGCGATCGACAACGGCCCGGGGATCGCGATGGGCGCGCACGACCGGCTGTTCGACGGCTTCTCGTCGTCGAAGGCCGGCGGCAACGGGATCGGGTTGTCGCTGTGCAAGAGCATCGTGACGCGCCACGGCGGCCGGATCGGTGCGAGCCCGGCCGATGGCGGCGGGCTCGACTGCCGCGTGACGCTGCCGCTCGCCGGGACGCACGCGTAACGACTGCGTCGCGTCACGGCCGGGCAGCGACGCGCGGCGCATGATCAGCGTCCCAGCGCCCGCGCGGTCTGGCCGCCGATGCCGAAGTCGGTGTTCGGGATGTCCTTGATGATCACGCGTGTGGCCTGCAGCGGCGCGTCGAGCACGTTCGCGCCGGCGTCGGACAGCGCGGCGATCAGCGCGCGCTTTTGTTCATCGGTGCGGCCGGCGATCAGGATCGCGACGATCACGGGCAGCGACGGCGGCGCGCCGTCCGCGGCGCTGCGGCCGCCGAGGCCGATGTGCGTCGCGGGCAATTCAGTGAGCAGCACGCGCACCGATTCGATCGGTGCGCCGATCGCATCGACGGTCGCACCCGTCAGCCGCGCGATCAGCTCGGCCTTGCGGGCGTCGTCGTGGCCGGCCGGCAGGAAAACCTCGAGTGTGGGCATGGTCGTCCGGAAAGGTGAAGGTTGCCGGTTCACCATTGCACTTGCAGCGGCGAACCGGCCATGGCTTACAGCAGGAAGCCGATCGCGCTGAGCGCTTCGGTCGAATCGATCAGGCGCACGACCTTCTCGGCGATCCGCATCTCGCCTTCGGCATCGACGCGCAGCTTGTGCGTGACATCGGCCGCGAACAGCGTCGCGACGCCGCGCTTGTATGCGACGACGACCTGCGCCGACTTCAGCTCGACGGTGTCGGCGCTGCCGCTTTCCAGCGTGAAGCGCGACACGGTGCGCACCGTGCGCGCGGCGTCGGTCGCCGATGCCGAATAGCCGGACACCATCCGCTGCACGCGCTTCTCGCGCATGTCCTGGTCGTCGAACACGTAGTTCAGCGTTGCGGCGAAGTCGGTCGTATCGGGTTCGATCGGCACCACGTAGTGGCCGGCCGGATCCCACAGGTCGAGCCACGCGCGATAGTCGCGGCGGTCGAGCATCTCGGCTTCGCGCCACACGAATTCGACCGCGCGGGCGAAGGTCTGCTCGGAAAAGAGGGCGTTGCGGTCGTCCATCATTGTTGCTCCATCATCTTGCGCCATTGCCGGTAGGCCTCGCGCATGCCGGTTTCGTCGGTCGCATGGGCGGTCGTTTCGCCGTTCGCCGCGGTCGTCTCGCGGTTCAGCCCGCGATTTACGGGGATCGGCACGTCGGGGCCCGCGTGCGCGCCGCGCTGCACGCGCTCCCATGCTTCCGCGTCGTCGGGGCTGCCGAAACCGAACGGGCCCTGGAAGTGCTCGTGGATGCGCAGCCGCTCGCGGTTCGCTTCGTCGGGGCCGCCGTCCATCGCGAGCGCGACGTGACGGATCTCGGTTTCGTTCGCCGAGATCGGCCGCAGTACGCGGAAGAACGCCATCGACAGCGCAAGGTTCGGGAACAGGTTCAGGTTGAAGCCGACGCCCATCAGCGAGCGCACGATGCGGCGCACTGCTTCCGGCGTGTGGCGCTCGGCGAGCTTCGCCGCGAGCGGCGCGAAGCGTTCGGGTAGCGACGCGCCGTCGTCGTCGTCCAGGTCGATCAGCTCGGGCATCAGCACCGCGAGGCTGTGGCCGTTGCCGAGCCCGCGGCAGAACGCATCCTCGCTCGTCATGAAGCTCGTGATCGCGGCGGCTGTCTCGTCGTCGATCGACTTCATCCACGACTTGTGCACGACCGGGAAGTGATAGAGGTCGGTCGTGTTCTCGAGCTGGATCTTCCAGTTGCCCTTGAACTTGAACTTGTGCTCGCCGTTCGCCTTGATCGGGTAGCCGGCGCCCTGTTTCATGAACAGGTCGATCCACGGCTTCGCGCCGCCGAGGAAATCCTCGAGCGGTTCGATGTCGTCGTTGAAGCTCGCGAAGATCAGCCCCTGGTATACGCCGACGCGCAGCTTCACGAGCGGCAGGTCGCCTTTCTCGCACACGCCTTCGTAGCCGTCGCCGTACGGCAGCGCGCGCAGCGTGCCGTCGAGCGCGTAGGACCAGCTGTGGTACGGGCACGTGAAGCCCTTCGCGTTGCCCTTGTGCGATTCGCACACGGTCGCGCCGCGATGGCGGCAGCGGTTCTGCAGCACGTTGATTTCGCCGGTCCTGTCGCGCACGACGATCACCGGCTGGCGGCCGATCGTCGTCGTGATGAAGTCGCCCGGGTTCGGCAGCTCGCTTGCGTGCGCGACCCAGATCCAGGTGCGGTAGAAGATGCGGTCGAGCTCGGCTTCGAACAGCGCGGGATCGTGATACATCGCGGGCGCGATGCGGTCGGGTTGCGCGAGACCATGCAGCGCGCGGGTGTCGATCGTCTGGCAGGAAATGTCGCTCATCGTTGTCGTGGGGAAAGAGTCGCGAAATCGGGCCGCGCAGCGCGCGGTGTCGAATGCCCAGTCTCGTCTCCCGCTACTTATCCGTCAAATTGATCTAAAATTGGCTGGTCAATAAATTCGGCAAATAATGGAGGCTGCGATGACTTCGGTCGATCATCTCGATCTGAACCTGTTGCGCGTATTCCAGGCGATCGTCGAGGAGCGCAACCTGACGAAGGCCGGCGAGCGGCTCGCGCTGTCGCAGCCGGCCGTCAGCTATTCGCTCGGCCGGTTGCGCACGCTGTTCGACGATCCGCTGTTCGTGCGCACGCGCTCGGGCATGCAGCCGACACCGGTCGCGCTCGAACTCGCGGGCATCGTCGGCAAGGCGCTCGACATGGTGCGCGTGGCGCTGCGCTACGCGGAGCGCTTCGACCCGGCCACCAGCACGCGCACGTTCCGGCTGTCGTTGTCGGATGCGGGCGAGATGGCGTACCTGCCGGCGATCTGCCAGGCGCTGCGCGAGCGCGCGCCGCGCGTGACGCTGAGCGTGCAGCCGCTGCCGGTGGAGGAGATCGAGGAAGCGCTGCGCGCGAGCCGGCTGGATTTCGCGATCGGCAACCTGCCGGAGCTGATGCCGCGCACGCGCCACCAGGTGCTGTTCGAGGAAACCTACGTGTGCATGACGGGCCGCCGGCGCGGGGTGCCGAGCGGCACGGCGCTGAGCCTCGACCAGTTCGTGCGCGCCGCGCACGTCAACGTGAAATCGGTCGAGCACAGCCACCACGCGCTCGACGATGCGCTGCGCGCGCAGGGCGTGGGCCGCAACATCGCGCTCGAAGTGCCGCACTTCGTCGCGCTGCCGAGCGTGCTGTCGGTCACGGACCTGTACGCGACGCTGCCGAAGCGGCTCGCGCAGATCCTGAATCGCGACAACGCGTTCCGGCTTTATGACCTGCCCGTCACGCTGCCGCCCGCGCCGGTGACGATGCACTGGCACGAGCATTTCCATGAAGACGAGGGCAACGCGTGGATGCGCAACCTGCTGGCCGAGCTCGTCGAGCGTTTCGACGACGCGTGATCCATGAGGGCGAAGGCCACGCGTGAGTGCGCGCGTTGCTGGCGGAGCTCGTCGAGCGATTGGGCGACGCGCGACCCACGAGGCGGAGGCAATGCGTGAGTGCGCGTATTGCTGGCGGAGTTTGTCGAGCGATTGGGCGACGCGTGACCCACGAGGCGAAGGCCACGCGTGAGTGCACGCGTCGCTGGCGGAGGGCATCGAGCGGTTCGACGACCCGAGACGTCCCGAGCGAGCGCGACGCGTGCCGCGTGCCGCGTGCGTCAGAGATCGAGAACGAGCACCGCCGAGCGCGCACGCGACACGCAGCAGCAGATCACCGTGTTGCTCGCGCGCTCGGCCTTGCTGAGACAGTGGTCGCGATGATCGGGCTCGCCGTCGATGACGGGCACCATGCAGGTGCCGCACACGCCTTCGCCGCATGACGTGTCGACCGCGATGCCGATGCGCGCGAGTGCGTCGACGATCGACGTGTCGGGCGCGACGCGTACCGATTGTCCGCTGCGCTGCAGGCGCACTTCGAAGCCATCGGCCGGGCTGGCGCCCGCATCGGTATTGCCCGCATCGGCGGCGGCCGGTTCCGCCGCGAAGCGCTCGAGATGGATCGACGCGTCGGGCAGGCGGGTCGCGGCTGCCGCGACGACCGCATCCATGAACGGCCCCGGGCCGCACGTATAGACGTGTGCATGCGCGTCGACCGATTCGACGCAGCGGCCCAGCTCGGTCGCGAGCGCGGCGGGCTCGATCCCGTAGTGGAACGTCACGCGCGACGCGAACGGCTCGGCCGACAGTTCGGCGACGAAGGCCGCGTGCTCGCGGTTGCGTGCGAAGTAGTGCAGCCGATAGCGCGCGCCGCGCTTGTGCAGCGCATACGCCATCGACAGCAGCGGCGTGATGCCGATGCCGGCCGCGATCAGCACGTGCTCGCTCGCGTCATCCGCCAGGCGAAACAGGTTGCGCGGCGCGCCGATCGACAACTCGGCGCCGACTTGCACGTCGTCGTGCAGCGAACGCGAGCCGCCGCGCGACTGCGCCTCCTTCTTCACCGCGAACAGGTAGCTGCCGCGCTCGTCGGGGTTGCCGCACAGCGAATACTGCCGCGTGATGCCGGACGGCGCGGTGACGTCGATATGGGCGCCCGGTTCGTATGCGTCGAACGGCTGGCCGTCGACGCGCGAAATCCGGAAACAGCGGATGTCCTGCGCCGCGTCGATCAGCGCGTCGATCCGGACTTGGTGGCGGTTCGCTTGCATGGGTCAATTCGTGGGGTAGGGAGAACGCGGCGCGGCAGATGCCGTGCCGTCATGCGATCGAGAATAGGGATGGGCATCGCATAAATCAAATCGATTAAAAAACGATGCCGTAATCAGTAGCATGGATGATGGTTGGGCGACCGATTGGGCCTGGTCGCGCCCGGTGTTCAACGCGCGGCGATCGCGTTGCCCGTCTCGGCCGTCTGCGGCGCGGCTGCCGACGCATGGCCGCGTTCGCGATCGAGGCTGCGGCGATAGTGCCGGCACCCGGCGGCGAGCAGCAGCGCGGCGAGCGTGGCCGCCGCGACGTTGACGATCGACATCGAATGGCCGACCGCCGCCGGCGTGCCGAACACGCGGTCGGTGAACAGCGCGACGACGGTCGTGCCGATGCCGAGCGCGATCAGGTTCGACACGAGCAGGAACAGCGCGGAGATCTGCGCGCGCATCTGGTTCGGCGCGAGCGTCTGCATCGCGGCGGTCGAGGTCGGCATCGGGAACGACGCGAAGAACATCGCGACGACCAGCGTCGCGAGCGAGGCGGGCAGCGAGTCGAGCTGCGTGAACAGCGTCGCGGGGATCACCATGCACGCGGCGCCGATTGCGCCGGCGCGCATCGGCGCGTCTTCGCGGCCGCGTCGCAGCAGCCAGTCGTTGAGCCAGCCGCCGCAGAACACGCCGGCCGTGTTCGCGACCAGCAGCACGATGCCGAGCGTGTAGCCGGCTTCGACGGCCGTCATCCCGAATCGGCGGATATAGAACGCGGGCGTCCAGCTCAGCAGGCAGTACAGCGCCATCGCGTAGAACGAGAAGCCGAGGTAGTGGCACAAAAAGGTCGCGCGATGCGTGCCGACGAAGCGCAGCGAATCGCGCATCGACACGCGCCGCACGGCGCCCGAGCGATCCTGCGCGAGCCCCTTGCGCTGCGGGTCGCGCACGGTCGCGGCGAACAGCAGCGCCACGAAGATCCCCGGCAGCCCGACGATCAGGAACGTGACCTGCCACGCATGCACCTGCCCGACCACCGGCAGCGTGAACGCGCTCGCATGCTTGAGCAGCGCGATCACGTAGCCGCCGATCAGGAATGCGACGCCGCCGCCGATGAACGAGCCGAGCGAATACACGGCGATCGCGCGCCCGAGTTTCTCCTTCGGGAAGGAGTCGGCGAGCATCGAATACGCGCCGGGCGACAGCGCGGCTTCGCCGACGCCCACGCCCATGCGCGCGATGAACATCTGCACGAAATGCTGGCTGAGCCCGCACGCGGCGGTCGCGACGCTCCACAGCGCGATGCCGAGCGAGATGATCCGCGGCCGCGCGTAACGGTCGGCGAGATAGGCGACGGGCAGCCCCATCACCGCATAGAACAGCGAGAACGCGAAGCCGTTCAGCAGGCTGAACTGCGTATCGGACAGGTGCAGGTCGCGCTTGATCGGCTCGATCATCAGCACGAGGACCTGACGGTCGACGAACGAAAAGATGTACGCGAGCATGCAGATGACGACGACATACCATTCGTACGTATAGCGCTTGCCGTCGGCAGCGCGGGCCGTGGATGCGGACATGCGGATTCTCCAGGAGCGGGCGGTGGAAAAGCGCGGCAGCGGCCTTGCGGGCCGGGCGCCGTCGCGGCGCGAAAGCGTGCGGGGGCACGTGTCGGAGACGCAGCGTAGTCGGCCAAATTCGGCCGCCATAGCCGGAGTGACAGCCGCGCCGCACGGGCATTTACCGACCCGGATAAAGAAAACACCAGGGTCGCGCGCGCCGGCCGCCGCGCAGCGCGCTTGCGGCGGGGCACGCGTGCATCATGCGGCGCATCTATAAGCGTTATAGAGCGCATTGCGTCGACGTCCGAAATTGTCGTTCCTAGACTCGGCCCGTTTTTGATCGGCGGCGTTGGCCCTTCGCGGCGAACGCGCTTCACACCACGCGGCGCGACGCCGACCAGCGCCGGACTCTCTACGGGACGATGACGATGAACCAACCGAACGGGCGGGCCGACCGGCTTGCCGTACCGCTTGCCGCGCTGCTTGCCTGCGCGGCGCTGCCCGCATTCGCGCAATCGAGCGTGACGCTCTACGGCCGCGTCGACACCGCGATCGAATACGCGAACGCGGGGCCGAACCACGTGACGCGCATGGGCAGCGGCAACCTGTTCGCATCGCAGTGGGGGCTGAAGGGCGTGGAGGATCTCGGCGGCGGCTACGCGACGATCTTCAAGCTGGAGGATGGCTTCAATGCGGCAAGCGGCGCGCTGTCGAACAGCAGCGCACTGTTCGGCCGCGAGGCATGGGTCGGCATCACGGGGCCGTTCGGCGGCGTGCAGTTCGGCGAGCTTTACACGATCCTGCACACGACGCTCGTCACGTACAGCCTGCCGGGCCTCGGCGCAGGGCTCGCCTGGGGCAACGCGACGAACAACTTCGTCGGGCCCGCGTTCCTGCGCGTGCGCAACTCGATGCGCTACACGTCGCCGCGCTACGCGGGCTTCATGCTGCGCGCGATGGCCGCGCGCGGCACCAACGGCGCGGCCGGGCAGCCGGCGACGCTCGGCGATACGTACGGCGCCGGGCTCAACTACGTGCGCGGCGGCCTGTCGGTCGACGTCGACTACATGCAGCAGAAGTTCAGCCCGGTGGCCGCGGCCGCGCTCGGCGACACGAGCCCGGCCGCGAACGGCAACTACACGCTGGGCGCGATTTCGTACGATTTCAGCGTCGTGAAGGTTGCCGCGCTGTACATGCGCCATCGCGGCGGCCCCGACGTCGCGACCGCGATCGACAGCCAGAGCGCGTATCCGCACAGCGACATCATGGAGCTGAGCGCGACGGTGCCGATCGGGCGCGCGTCGCTGCTGCTGAGCGTCGGCCATTACCGCAAGGTCGCGGACAGCGACGGCAACGCCGATTCGTACGGCATCCGCTTCGACTATCCGCTGTCGAAGCGCACGGTGTTGTACACGGGCGCCGCGATGGTGCGCAACGGTGCGCATGCACGCTTCGTCGTCAACGGTGCGGCGGGTGGCGGCGTGGCGGTCGCCCGGGCCGGCGCGACCGCCAGTTCGATCGTCGCGGGCATGCTCACGTCGTTCTGACCGGCCCGCGCCGGTGCCCGCTTGCGCCGCTCGGGTCGCTTGCCCCGTTACGCGCAGGCGGGCGGCTGCGGCGCGAGCCATGCGTCGAACGGCGCCAGCTCGCCGATGTTGAACAGTTCGAGCAGCAGCGCACGCAGCCAGCGATGGCCGGGGTCGGCGTCGAAGCGCCGGTGCCAGTATGCGTTGACCGCCCATTCGCCGGCGCCGGCGATCTCGTACAGCGCGCACGGCTGCCGCGCCGCGAACGTGATCGCGATCGTCTCCGGCAGGATCAGAGCATAGTCGCCGTCCTGCAGCAGCGCGGGCACCACCATGAAATCGGGCAGCGCCGCGCGCACGCGCGGCATCAGTCCGTGCCGTTCCAGCAACTGCATCGATTGCGGATGCGACGTGACCGCGACGAAGCGCAGCGTATTGGGCGCCTCGCCATCGAGCACGTAGTCGTCGGGCAGCGCGACGCGCCGCGCGGTGCGGCGCGGCATCAGCAGCACGCAGCGCTCGTGCAGCAGCGCGGTGCGCTGGAAGTGGCTCGACGCATCGGCGAAATGCCCGAGCGCGAAGTCGATGCGCCCCGATTCGAGTGCGACGTTGAGCTGGCATTCGTCGACGTGCAGCGTCTCGATCACGGCGCCCGGCGCACGCCGGTCGAACGCGGCGAGCAGCGTCGGCAGGAACGCGCTCGCCGCGAAATCGCTCATGTGCAGGCGGAACACGCGCTGCGTGCTGTCGGGCGTGAAGCGCGAGCCTTCGTCGAGCACGTCCTGCAGGATCGCGAGCGCTTTGTCGACCGACAAGGCGAGCCGCTGCGCGCGCGGCGTCGGCTCGACGCCGGTGCCGGTGCGCACGAACAGCGCGTCGCGGAACATCAGCCGCAGCCGGCCGAGCGCGTAGCTGACGGACGGCTGCGTGACGCCGAGCCGCAGCGCCGCACGGCCGACGTGCCGCTCCTCGAAGACCGCGCGAAACGTCTTCAGCAAGTTGAGATCGAGATCCTGCACGCGCAGTTCGGACGGGTCGTTGTCGTGCGGTGCGGATTCGGCGCGGGCCGGGGCCGCCGGGCGGCCGGTTGCATCGTGCGTCATCGGGGTTGCCTCGCGGTGACGGAAGGCGCGTGGCCGTAACGCCGCGCATACGCCTTCGCGAAATGGCCGAAGCCATGGATGCCGTGTGCGATCAGCACGTCGGTCACGCCGCGTGCGTCGCCGCGTTGCAGCGCCGCGTGCACGGCGGCGAGCCGGCATTCGCGCACGTACGCGGCCGGCGTGGTGTGCAGGAACGCGCGGAACGCGTGCTGCAGCGTGCGCGGCGCGACGCCCGCGACCGCCGCGAGCGTGGCGAGTGCGAGCGGTTCGCCCAGGTGCGCGTCGACGTGATCGCATGCGCGACGCACGTGCGCCGGTAGCGGCGGCGTGCCGCGCGCGAGCGCATCGCTGTACGAATGCGGCAAGTGGGTGAGCAGCAGCGACATCAGCCATGCGGTGAGGTCGGCGCCGAAGAGCGTCGCGGCCGTACCGACGTCCGGCTGCGCGCCGAGCCGGCACAGGTATTCGAAAGTCGGCAGCAGGCGCGCGGCGCCCGTGCCGGCGCCGCCGGCCGCGGGATCGAACTGCAGCGGCCGCGTGAGCGTGGCCTGCAGCATGTCCTGCAGCTTGCGTTCGAGCGCGCCGCGTTCGAGCCGCAGCACGAGGTTGCGGCAATCGGGGCTCGTGCTCAGCCGGCTGGCGAGCGCGGGCGACGACACGGTCAGCTCGCCGGGGCCGGCGCGCGCGACGACGCTGCCGGCCTGCAGCTCGCATGCGCCGGCAAGCGTCAGCCTGAACAGGAAATGATTGGCATCGCCACCGAAATCGATGCGCGTCTCGCGGCCGTAGCAGAGTTCGAGCAGTGCGCCGTGATGCAGCGGCACTTCGTACAGCTCCGCATGAAACGGATCGCGGCTGCGTGCAGCCATCCGGTGCGGCCCGAGCCGGTGTGCGACCGCACGTTCGACTTCGTCGGGTGCGCGCAGCGTGCCGAGCCGGTTCGGCGCATGGTGGGAAAGGGCGATATCCATTCACGGACCTCGTAGCGGATGCGGGGGGCGCGGCGGCATGCGCATCGCCGCGATTGCGTTGCGCGAACGGGCGCGCCGTTGCGCGTTTTGAAGCGACGCGGCGGGGGCGGCCGCGTAGTCTCGGAGACACTCAATCACCGGGAGAAAACGATGAAGGCATGTGTACTGGGCGGCGGCCACGGCTGCCATGCGGCGGCGATCGACCTGCTCGAGAAGGGCCACGACGTGACGTGGTGGCGGCGCGACCGCGAGCCGCATGCGCGGCTGCGTGAGCTTGGTGTGCTGAACGTGACCGACTATCGCGGCAAGCGCGCGGTGCCGCTCGGCGATGCACCGGGGGCGATCCGCCTGACCGACGATCTCGCAGCGGCAGTGCGCGGTGCGCAGCTTGTCGTGGTGCCGCTGCCTTCCACGTCGCACGACGCACTCGCCGCGCAAGTCGCGCCTTTTCTGGAGGACGGCCAGGTCGTGTTCCTGCCGCCCGGCACGTTCGGCAGCGTCGTGTTCGCACGGGCGGCGGCCGACGCCGGCAACCGTTCGCGCGTCGCGTTCGCCGAGACGGGTACGCTGCCGTACCTGGTGCGCAAGCATGGCGACAACGACGTCGTGATCAGCGCCTACGCGACGCGTTTGCCGACCGGTGTCTTTCCGGCGAATGCGGCAGGCTGGGCGTTCGGCGTGCTGCGTGCGGGTTATCCGTCGGTCGAGCCGGTCGAGGACGCGTTGTCCGGTGCGCTGATGAACGCGGGGCCCGTGATCCATCCGCCGCTGATCCTGATGAACGCCGGGCCGCTCGAACACTTCGACGCGTGGGACATCCACAACGAAGGCACGCAGCCATCGATCCGTCGCGTGACGAACGCGCTGGATGCCGAACGCATCGCGGTGCGCGAAGCGCTCGGTTACCACGCGCCGCATTTCCCGCTCGCGGATCACTATGCGACCGAAGGCGACGAATGGATGTACGGGCGCGGCGCGCACGGCAAGCTGACCGATAGCGGCGACTGGCGCGAGAAGATCGATTTGCGCACCCATCGCTACATGCTCGAAGACACCCGGCTCGGGCTGTCGTTCATCGTGTCGTGCGGGCGCTGGGCCGGCGTGCCGACGCCGGTCGCGCAGGGGCTGTTGAGCATCGCGAGCGCGGTCGCGGTGCGTGACCTGTATGCGGAAGGGCGCACGCTGGAGCGGCTCGGGATCGCGGCGCTGTCGAAGGACGCGATGCGTGCGCTGCTCGACGCCGGCGTCGCGGGAGCGGCAGCATGAGCGCGGCCGCCGAGGTGACGCGCGTGCACGTGCTCGGCGCGGGGCGCATGGGGCAGGGGATCGCGCTCGTGTTCGCGTTCGCGGGCCTCGACGTGACGCTGATCGACTTCAAGCGGCGCGATGCGGCTGGCTGGCGAGCCTTCGACAATCGCACGCGCGATGAGATCGCAAGGCCGCTGCACGCGCAAGTCGCGCTCGGCCGCATCGATGCCGCGCAGGCCGATGCGGTCGTCGCGCGCATCGCGATCGTTGCTCGGGATGGCGCTGCGCAAGCCGTGCGCGATGCGGACGTCGTGTTCGAGGCACTTCCCGAAGTGCTCGATGCGAAGGCCGATGCGTTGCGCTGGCTCGGCGAGCATGTCGATGCGCGTGCAACGATCGCGTCGACCACGTCGACGTTCGTCGTCACCGAATTGCAGCGCCATGTCGCGCACCCGGAGCGGATGCTGAATGCGCACTGGCTGAATCCCGCGCTGCTGATGCCGCTCGTCGAGATCAGCCGCAGCGACGCAACCGACCCGTCGGTGGTCGATGCGCTCGCCGCGCTGCTCGAACGCGTCGGCAAGAAGCCGGTGATCTGCGGGCCTGCACCGGGCTACATCGTGCCGCGCATCCAGGCGCTCGCGATGAACGAGGCCGCGCGAATGGTCGAGGAAGGGGTGGCCAGCGCCGAGGATATCGACACGGCCATCCGCACGGGCTTCGGCCCGCGCTTTGCGGTGCTCGGGCTGCTCGAATTCATCGACTGGGGCGGCTGCGACATCCTGTATTACGCGTCGAAATATCTGGCCGGCGAGATCGGCCCGCGCTTCGCGCCGGCCGCGAGCGTCGTGCGCAACATGGAAGCCGGGCGCGATGGTGTGCGCACGGGGGCCGGCTTCCACGACTATGCCGACGTGGACGTGCCTGCGTACATGCGGCAGCGGCTCGGCGAATTCGCGCGGTTGCTCGATCACCTGGGACTGGCGCCGGTGTTCGACGGCGGGCGGCGCAACCGGGACGCATAGCCCGGACGTCGCGGCCGCGTGGATGTGCGGCGCCACGCAAGCGCGCACGCGGCATCGTGAACCGGTGAGCCGTTCACTAGCCGGCCAGGGCGCGGGCCCCTTGCTCATGCCGTCTCGCCGCGCGCGCCGGCGGCCGGTGCGGCACGTGTCTCGCGCATCACGCACAGCGTCGCGACGGTCACGAGGCCGAACGCAACGAGGAACAGCGACACGGGCCACGACGCCTGATAGCGCGCGAGCAGCGCGGTCGCGATCAGCGGCGACATCCCGCCCGCGAAGATCGACGCGACTTCATGCCCGAGCGCGACGCCGGAGTAACGCACCTCGGTGCTGAACAGTTCGCCGACGAGCGCGGGCAGCGTGCCGATCATCGCGCCGTGGCTCACCGCCGTGCCGACCGTGAGCGCGAGCCACACGAGCGGCGTCGCGCGCGTGTCGAGCAGCCAGAAGAACGGGAACGCACACGCGACGAGGCTCAGCGCGCCGATCAGGTACACGGGCTTGCGGCCGATCCGGTCGGACAGCCGGCCCCACGCGAGCATCGCGCCCATCTCGACGATCATCGCGATCATCACGCCGGTCAGCATCGTGCCGTTCGGGATGCCGACGTACTTGCCGTAGACGAGCGAGAACGCGAGGAAGATGTAGGCGCTACCGTTCTCGGCCACGCGCAGCCCCATCGCGAGGAGGATTTCCTTCGGGTGGCGGCGGATGCATTCGACGATCGGCAGGTGCGCGTGCGCGCCGCGCTTGCCGGCCCGCTCGAAGTCGCGGCTTTCCGGCAGATGGCGGCGAATATAGATGCCGATCGCGAAGATGACGATGCTCGCGAGGAACGGTAGCCGCCAGCCCCACGTGCGGAACGCGTCGTCCGGCAGCGCCTGCGCGGCGAGAAACGCGGCCGACGACAGCACGAAACCGCCGCCCACGCCGAGCTGGCTCCACGCGGCGTAGTAGCCGCGTTGTTCCGGCGGCGCATTCTCGCTGATCATCAGCACGCCGCCGCCCCATTCGCCGCCGGACGCGATGCCTTGCAGCAGGCGCAGCACGACGAGCGCGGCCGGCGCCCACACGCCGGCCTGCGCATAGGTCGGCAGCAGGCCGATCGCGAAGGTCGAAGCCCCCATGATCAGCAGCGTCCACACGAGCGACGCCTTGCGCCCGTAGCGATCGCCGACGTGGCCGAACACGATCCCGCCGAGCGGCCGCGCGACGAAGCCGAGCGCGAAGGCCGCAAACGCGGCGAGGCTGCCAGCCAGCGGCGATGCGCCGGGCGGAAAGAACACATGGCCGAACACGAGCGCGGCGGCCGTGCCGTACACGAAAAAGTCATACCATTCCATCGCGTTGCCGGCGACGGACGCGATGACGATCCGGCGCAGTTGCCGGTCGGCGAGCGGCCGGGCGGCGCTCGGGGATTGCACGATGTCGGTCGGGACCATGGCGGACTCTGAAGGGGGCGGGCGCGTGCCGTCTTTTGCAGCACTGCGGGCTAGTGTTGTCGGCCCCGCCGGCCCCGGTCAAATCCGCAGAAAAAGGGGCGTGTCATCACTCCCGCAAATGATGGTCGCGGCGTGCGCGGCCGTGCCCGTGCTCGCCGGCGCGCCGATCGCACCGGCGCTCGATCCGTGGCATCAGCGACGGTAGATGAACTCCAGATCGGTTGCTTCACCGACCTTGAATTCGTACGTGCCGACACGCTCGAACCCGGCCTTCTCGTAGAAGGCGATGGCCTTCGCGTTGCCGGACCACACGCCAAGCCATACCGGTCCGGGGCGCTCCGTTGCCAGATAGTCCAGTGCGAAGTCGAACAAGGCGCGCCCGGCGCCGGTCCCTTGCGTCCCTCGCCGAAGGTAGATCTGATGGATTTCCCCCGAACCGTCCGTCACTTCCGGGTGAGGAAGCTTGCACGGCCCCGCGTGCGCATACCCCACCAGCTGGCCGTCGTCGTTTTCGGCGACCCACGTGCGGCACTGGGGATCGTTGAGCTGGCCCGTGATCGTTTCCACCGAATAGGCTTGGGCCTCGTAAGCGGCCAGATCGTGTGGCGGGTAGTCGATGCCGAATCCGTCATGCAGGAAGGTTTCGCGAAACGTGTCGCTCTTCAATTCGGCAAGCGGGATGGCATCGGACGGCGTTGCAACGCGGATCAACATGGGGACGACTCGGTTCGTGGGTCGGGCAGACAGTTTATCCCGGGTAACAAGAAGCTTGCGAGCGCCTGGATGACCGGTGTGCGCGGCGTGTGACGGGCTGTTGCGCGCGACCCTGATCCCCCGCAACGCAATCATGCCGATGCCGATGGTTGGCCGCCGACGGACATGCTAGGATTTCCGACAAATAACTTCGGAGACTGCCATGCCGTTCATCTGCGAAAACGTTGAATGCCGTGCCGTGCTGGCTCGCGGGCAGGTCAGGCCCCGTCAAGAGGACGCGGGGTGGTGCTTCTACTGCCCGGACTGCAACACCAGGAACGAGTTGATGCATGTCGACATGGTCGGCGGCGCCGTCGAGCTGATTCAGCCGGAGCGAGCGAGCCCCCCGCACAAGGTGGTTGCCACGGCCCGACCGCTGGAGGACGGCAGGTACGCGGCGCAGTTGAGCGTTCAGCGGGCGCTCACCGTGAAGGGAACGTATGCGGCTGAAGAACACTGGGATGAGCTCGGTGTATTCGGCGACGCGCAAGAGGCCGTCGAGCACGCGAGGTCGTTCGCAACCGACCTGTTGCAGCGAGCGGCATAGTCGATTTTATTCGGTCAACGAAGAAGAGGCGTCGCGCATTCATGCGTGACGCCTCTTGGCGTTGTCCGTTCGTGTCCGTCAGTTGCGGATATCGAACGAGAAATACTTCGTCGAGATCCGCTCGTACGTCCTGTCCTGGATCAGGCGCACGCCGATCGCCGAACCCACGCCGAGCGTTTACGGGCCATGCAGCGGCGGCCCCGCGAATTCGAAGTTCGCCCCCCTCCGCGGTTTTCAGGCGGCCGGTGCCCGCAGTTCACGCGCCTGCTCGCGGGCCGCGACGAGCGCCCGGATGCGCTCACGATCAGCCGGCGTCGCAGGCGTGAAGATCACGAGACTCAGGTCGGGGCGGCCCGTGACCGAGAACGCCGAATATTCGAGCGCGATCCGGCCGGCCTGCGGATGGCGGATTTCCTTCGTGCCTTCGTCGTGCGTGCGGATAGCGTGGTCGCGCCACATCGTGTCGAATTCGGCGCTCGTCGCGCGCATCTCGTCGATGAATGCCTGCACGGCCCGCGTTGCGCCGCCGCGCGCGATATCCGCGCGAAACGCGCCCACCGCGAAGCGCGCGACGCGTTCCCAGTTCGGCTGCGCGTCGCGCACGCCGTCGTCGATGAAGATCAGCCGCAGGATGTTGCGCGCAGGCGGCGGCAGCGTCGCATAGTCGGTCAGCGTCGCGGCCGCCGCGGCGTTCCACGCAACGACGTCCCAGGTCGCCGTGCGCACGATCGCGGGGCTCGCATCGAGCGAATCGAGCACGTGCTGCAGGCGCGGCGTCACGTTGGCCGGCGCGTGATAGCGCACCTCGGGCGGATGACCGACGCCGATCAGGAACAGGTGTTCGCGTTCGGCGTCGTTCAGCAGCAGCGCGCGGGCGAGCCGGTCGAGCACGTCGGCCGACGGCGCACCGCCGCGCCCCTGTTCGAGCCACGTGTACCACGCGGTGCTCACGTGCGCGCGCTGCGCGACTTCCTCGCGCCGCAGGCCCGGCGTGCGGCGGCGCGTGGCCGGCAGCCCGAGCGCCGCCGGGTCGAGTTTCTCGCGGCGGTCCCGCAGGTACGCGCCGAGCAGGTTGTCGGGGGCGTCAGCCATCACATCCTGTTAGTTCGTTTACCGGTAAACCGTCACGGCTTCACCGCGAGCGGCCATCGGCAGATAGTAAGCCTCCATTTCATCCGGAGGTGCTGAACATGCGTGTCTTTGTTACGGGAGCGTCGGGATTCGTCGGCTCAGCCGTCGTCGCCGAACTCGTGGCCGCCGGGCACTCGGTGCTCGGGCTTGCGCGGTCCGATGCGGCCGCGGCGGCGGTGGCCGCCGCCGGCGCCGACGTCCATCGCGGGTCGCTGGAGGATCTCGACAGCCTGACCCGGGGCGCCGAGGCCGCCGATGCGGTGATCCACACGGGATTCAATCACGACTTCTCGCGCTTCGCGCAGAACTGCGAGCTCGACCGTCATGCAATCGAGACGATCGGCGCGGTGCTCGCGGGTTCGGCGCGGCCGCTGGTCGTCACGTCGGGCCTTGCGCTCGTCGCGCCCGGCCGCGCGGCGACGGAGGACGATCCGCACGTGCCGGTATCGGCGAGTTATCCGCGTGCGTCCGAGGCGACCGCGGTCGCGCTCGAGGCGCGCGGCGTGCACGCGTCGGTCGTGCGCCTGCCGCCGTCCGTGCACGGCGACGGCGATCACGGTTTCGTGCCGCGCCTGATTGCGTTCGCGAGGGAGAAGGGGGTATCGGCCTATCTCGGCGACGGCGGCAACCGCTGGCCGGGCGTGCACCGGCTCGACGCGGCGCGCGTCTATCGGCTCGCGATCGAACGCGGCGCGGCCGGCGCGCGCTATCACGCGGTCGACGATACCGGCGTGCGGTTCCGGGACATCGCGGAAGTGATCGGCCGGCGGCTGAACGTGCCGGTCGTCGCGAAAACGGCGGCTGAAGCCGGCGAACACTTCGGCTGGTTCGCGATGTTCGCGGGACTGGATGCGCCGGCAACGAGCGAGCGCACGCGTGCATTGCTCGACTGGGCGCCGACGCAGCCGGGGCTGCTGGCCGATATCGACCGGCCGCGGTATTTCGAAAGCTGAGCGGGCGGCGGGCGTGCCGTCGTTTTCAAACGGCGGCCGTCCGTCAGGCCGCGCGTCACTCGACCGGATGCAGATCCTGCAGCAGCGTCGGCACGAGCTCCGACACGGTCGGGTGGATGTGCATCGCGCGGCTGATCGTCGTGTACGGCGCGCCGGCGGCCATCACGTCGAGCATCCCGTGCACGACCTCGTCGCCCGTCACGCCGAGGATCGACGCGCCGAGGATCGCGTGGCTGTCCGCGTCGACGATCACCTTCATGAAACCCTGGCTCTCGCCTTTTTCCACGGCCCGGCCGACGCGTGTCATCGGGCGCGTGCCGACGAGCAGCCTGCGGCCCGTCTGCTTCGCTTCCGCGAGCGTCATGCCGACGCGGCCGAGCGGCGGATCGATATACATCGCGTACGCCGCGATGCGGTCGGACACCTTGCGCGGATCGCCGTCGAGCAGGTTGGCCGCGACGATCTCGTAGTCGTTGTACGCGGTGTGCGTGAACGCGCCGCGGCCGTTGCAGTCGCCGAGCGCCCAGATGCCGGGCACGTTCGTGCGCAACTGCTCGTCGACCTCGATATAGCCGCGCGCGTCGGTCGCGACGCCCGCCCGGTCGAGCGCGAGATCGTCGGTGTTCGGCACGCGTCCGACCGCAAGCAGCAGGTGCGAGCCCGCGACCTCGCGGCCGCCGCCCGCGCAGTCGAGGCCGACCGCGATGCCGTTGCCGTCGCGCCGTGCGCTCAGGCAGGTCGCATCGAGCTGCACGTCGATCCCTTCGTTGGCGAGAATCTCGCGCACGGCCTGCGACACGTCCTCGTCCTCGCGGCGGATCAGGCGCGGGCCCTTCTCGACGACCGTGACTTTCGACCCGAAGCGGCGATACATCTGGCCGAATTCGAGCCCGACATAGCTGCCGCCGACGATCACGAGATGGTCGGGCAGGAAGTCGACGTCCATCATCGTCGAGTTGGTCAGGTACGGCACCGTGTCGAGGCCCGGCATGGCCGGGATCTGCGCGCGCCCGCCGACGTTGATGAAGATCCGCTGCGCTTCGAGCACGTCGTCGCCCACGCGCACCGCATCGGCGCGCTCGAATCGGGCGTGACCCTGAAACACGGTCGTGTTCGCGAGGCCGCGCACCCATTGCTCGACGCCGTGATTGGAGCGGCCGGAGATCTGGTCCTTGCGCGTTTTCACGGCTTTCATGTCGACGGTGACGGGGCCGCCGACCGACACGCCGTATTCGCCTGCGCGCCGCGCGAGATGCGCGGCATACGCGCTCGCGATCAGCGTCTTGGTCGGGATGCAGCCGGTGTTCACGCAGGTGCCGCCGAAGCGGCCGCGCTCGATGATCGCGACTTTCATGCCGGCGGCGGACAGTCGCGCGGCGAGTGGCGGCCCGGCCTGCCCGGTGCCGATGACGATCGCGTCGAAGTGTTGCGTCATGACGTCCTCCAGTGCAGGTGCAGCGAGGGAGTGCGTGCGGGCGAGCCGCGTGCGAGGCCGGCGCACGGTCGTGCGACGGCGAGCGCTTATGGTAGCCCTGTTGGCGTGCGCTCGCGAGTGCGGGCGGGGCGGGAGAAGCGAGGCTTGACCGGGTCTGGCCGTGTTCGCGCCGGCCGCGTCAGTCCTTGCGTTGCCACTGACTGAACGACACCGGCCGGTGCGCGTCGGCGCGCGTGACGGTGACGTGATCGGGCTGGTCGTCGAGCGGAAACGATTCGGTGACGACCTGGTTCGAAAATAGCCACCCGTGCGTATGCGGGTCGTAGCGGAACGTCACGTAGTCGCTCCAGTGCTGCCCGCACGCGACGAAGTTCTGCACGGTGAAATAGCGGCCTTTTACGGCAAAGCCGCTGTCGGCGGCCTCTTCGGGATCGAACGGGTCGCACTGGCCGCCTTCGTCCGCGCGCAGCACGACCTGGTCGTTGCGCGCGACGAGCCGGAATGCGTGATCCGGTTGCTCCTCGAAGATCAGCAGCGGCCGCGGCGACGGCTGCTCGCGCGTATCGACCGCTCGATGCACGACGACGAGGAAGCTGTGCCGCCCGTTGTCGAGATCCGGCCCGGCATGCGCGAGCAGCGGCTGGTAGCCGGGCGGCAACTGCGCGGCGATCGACTGGGGCAGGTCGCCGGCGCGGGCGTCGAGCGACAGCGCGGCGAGCAGCGGGAGGAGCACGAAGGGCAGGCGGGAAATGCGCATGACGGGGTGTCCGGTCGAAAGGAGGTAAGCGCTGCCGATAGCGTGGCGGCTACAGGTCCCGCCCGAGAAACTCCGTGCCCGGCACCGGATTGAACGCGACGGGCGGCGCGGGCGTGAAGCCGAGCGACGCATACAGTTTCCGGGCCGCGACGAACTCGGGTAGCACGTCGAGGCACATGCGCGCATAGCCGGCCGCCTTCGCATCGCGCAGCAGCCGTTCGACGAGCCGGCGGCCGATGTTCAGCCCGCGCGCTTCCGGGCGCACGTAGACACGCTTCATCTCGCACGTCGTGTCGTCGATCTCGCGAAACGCCGCGCAGCCCACCGCTCGCTCGCCTTGCCATGCGAGCAGCAGCAGCCCGCGCGGCGCCGCGTACTTGCCGGGCAGCGCGGCGATCTCGGGCGCGTAGTCCTGGAAGTCGAGGCTGACGCTCGGGCTGGCGATGTACTCGCGGAAGATCGCGTCGACGACGCGGGCGTCGTCGGGATAGCGGGCGGCGCGGATCTCGATCATGGGGAGCGCGAATGACGGGAAACAGGATCAGCATAGCAGCGCGAGGCGGCTTTCGGCCATGCGCGAAGCGTGCCAGAATCGGCGCTTCGGCCGTTGGAAACGACCCGCGGGCGCCGGCGAATCGGCGTCGCTCACCAAGGAGACTTCGATGACTGCATCGGCTGCCGTACTCGCCATCCTGGCTGCGCTGTTTCTCGGCGCGATGATTCCGGGCCCGAGCTTCGTCCTGGTTGCGCGCAATTCGATCGGGTTGTCGCGCCGCGACGGGCTGGCCACCGCGCTCGGCATGGGCATCGGCGGCATTGTGTTCGGCGGGGTCGCGCTGGCCGGGCTCTATACGCTGCTGCAGGCCGTCGAATGGTTGTACGTGGGCCTCAAGCTGGCGGGCGGCGCGTACCTGATCTACATGGCGTCGAAGATCTGGCGCGGCGCCGATCGGCCGATCGCGATGGACGATCCGCAGGCGATCGCCGGCGGCAGCGCGCGCAAGTCGTTCTGGACGGGCCTCACGACCCAGCTCAGCAACCCGAAGACGGCGATCTGGTACGGCAGCATCTTCGCGGCGCTGCTCCCGCAGCATCCGCCGCTGTGGTGCTATCTGGCGCTGCCGCCGCTCGTGTTCGGCGTCGAGTTCGGCTGGTACACGATCGTCGCGCTGTGCTTTTCCACCCGCCGGCCGCGCGAACTCTACCTGCGCGCGAAGAAGTGGGTCGACCGCGTTGCCGCCGGCGCGATCACGCTGCTCGGGCTGCGACTGATCCTCAATGCACCGAAAGCGGGCATCTGACCGCTTCCATTCCCGATCTGCATCGCACGGCGGCCGGTCATTCCCTTGGCTGGCCGCCGGCGCGCACCGCGCGAACGCGCATCGGCATCAGGCTTCGCTGAACCGCGCCAGCAGCGCCGCGAACCGCGTGTCGTCCGGAAACACTTTCACTTCATACCGCACCGGCTGATGCCTGGTGGCCGTCATCAGATCGCCGCACGTGTGCAGCAGCTCGGCCATCGGCACGTAGGCGGACTGCCCCGTCGACGCGCGATGGAGCGCGACGATATCCGTCTCGGGCAGCAGCGTATGCACACCGTCGCTCCACACGCCGACGCTGAACAGGCTGCCGTCCTGGCGCTTGTACACCGAGTAGGTCGCCACGAAGATGTCGGTGCCGTCGCGTTCATGCGCGTCGTTGAGCAGCATCCGCTGATCCTGGTAGTCGCCCGCGCGCTCGCCGATGCGCAGCGCGTGCAGCTTCGCTTCGAGCCCCTCCGGCACGAAGCGCCGCCAGGCGGTGCCGTCCCAGCGCAGCATCAGCGGCGGCAGCGGGCGCGGCTGCGCCTGCGCCTGTTCGGCGAGATCGACCATCGCCGCGAGCCCGGCCGGATTGCGATCGCCGGTGAGCAGCAGCACCGCGCGGTTCGGCGCCATCACGACCGGCGCGCCGGCGATCGGCTGACGGTGGAGCAGGTCGGTGAGCAGCAGCCGCGCCGCGTCGTAGGAATCGTCGAATTGCGACAGGAAGACCCCGTTCGGTAGCGCCGCCCACGGCTTCGTCGATTCGGCCCGCAGGTTGTCGATCGCGATGTCGCAGGCTTCGTCGAACGAGACGCCCCATTGATCGAGCGTCGCGGTCGGCAGGCGCGCGATGTTGAACTCGCCGTCGTACGCGATGCCGATCTCGATGTTCTCGCACAGCGGCCGGAACGCCAGCGCCGTGATGCCGGGCTGCCCGGCCAGTTGCAGCTCGGCCACGCAGCGCTCGGTCGCGCTGCGGATCACGGGGCGCAGCTTCGCGCGCGCCACGGCGAAATCCTTGGGGATTTCGTGCTGCATCATCGCGCTCGCCTGCCGCTTCAGCACGGTGTCCCGCTCGGACGGCTTCGCGGCCGCGTAGTCGCGGAACAGGTTGTGCAGGTTGATGATGTTCGACGGGGCATCCGATTGGATGAGACAGCCCTTCTCGTCCTCGTGGCGCCAGGTGCGCGTGTCGCCCGATGCGCGCAGCGTGGCGATCAGGCGTTCGGCGAAGGCCTGCGGGGTCGGCGGTTTGCCGAAACGGTCGCGCAGGCGCGTGACGAGATTGGCAAGCATCGTGTGCGGTCGGGCCGGGCCCGTCTGTTGTCGTCGTGGGTCGGTGGCGCCCGGTCTCGGCGGCGCAACCCGCGGCCGGCACGCGTGGCTCGACGGGTGCTGCGATGGTAGCGCAACGCGGCAGGTATCGTCGGACGATATTCGAAACCGGCAGGCGACACGGCTGTGGGCGGGGCAGGGACGAGGGCGAGGGTTAGGGTTAGGGTTAGGGTTAGGGTTAGGGTTAGGGTTAGGGTTAGGGTTAGGGTTAGGGCAAGGGCAAGGGCAAGGGCAAGGGCAAGGGCAAGGGCAAGGGCGTGGCAGGACCGTCGCCGCGGCAGCCCCCCGGCCGCCCGCCAAGCCTTGCGCGGCGGGCGTTCGCGTGTGCCGCGTGCCGCGCCGAACGGCGCCGCTTCCCCGATTCTGGCGGCCGACGTCCCGCCGACGTGTAAACTGCTGCCTTTTTTGACGGTTTGCAGCATGGTGCAAGCACCTTCGCGCCCGGCGCTGAGCGGCCCGGCGCTCGTCCGGCTGCTCGCGCGCCTGGCTGATGCCGACGTCGCGGAATCCCGGCAGACGCTGTCCGACCGGCTGAGCCAGTGGCTCGGCTGGACCGACGCGATCACGCTGTCGTCCGCGCTGAACGCGAGCCCGCCCGGCGTCGCGGCCGGCGTGCGCGGCTACGACGCGGAGCGCGACTGCGCGCGCGTGCGCCACGAGCTCGCGCAGGCGATCACGGCCGCCAACCGGCCGCGAGCGCGGCGCCGGCCCGGCGATCCGCCGCCGCCGGCCGCCGACACGGCCGATTTCGCGGATTTCCGCCAGCGTTATCTGTCCCTGCAGCAGGACATGGAAACGGCGATCGGCCAGCTGCGCGGCCGCCTGCGGGTCGCGGTCGCCGCGCGCTCGGCCGGGATGGCGCGGCTCGCGACGCTCGACGCGATCATGGAGCGCGTGCTCGGCGCGCGCGAGCGCAGCCTGCTGTCGGCCATCCCCGCGCTGCTCGCCACGCGTTTCGGGCGGCTGCGCGACGCGGAGCGGCAGGCGCTGGCCGACGCCGAATCCGCGGCCGCAGCCACGGCCCCCCCGGCCGACGGCGGCGCGGTGGTGGCCGAGGGCGCGGCCGTCGCGGCAATCGTGCCCGGCGCATGGCTCGATACGTTTCGCGACGAGATGCAAGGCATCCTGCTTGCCGAACTCGAAGTCCGGTTTCAAACGGTAGACGGGCTGCTCGCGGCCCTTCGCACCAGCTAATCAACACGCTATGTCCAGAATTCGCCTTGATCTCGTTGTCTTCGTCGCCGGTCTGCTCGCTGTGGGCTGGATCGGCGTCGGCTATGTCGCGTCGAACCCGCTGGCGTCGGCCGTCACGCTGCTGATCGCCGCGTGCTACGTCGCCGGCGCATGGGAACTGCTGCGCTACCGGCAGGCCACCGCCACGCTGTCGCGCGCGATCGCCGGCCTGACCGAGCCGCCCGCGAAGCTCGACGCGTGGCTCGACACGCTGCACCCGGGCCTGCGCGGCGCCGTGCGCGCGCGGGTCGAAGGCGCGCGCGTCGCGCTGCCGGGCCCGTCGCTCACGCCTTACCTCGTCGGGCTGCTCGTGCTGCTCGGCATGCTCGGCACGTTGCTCGGGATGGTCGTCACGCTGAAGGGCACCGGCGCCGCGCTCGAAAGCGCGACCGATCTCGACGCGATCCGCGCGTCGTTGATCGCGCCGGTCAAGGGCCTCGGGTTCGCGTTCGGCACGTCGATCGCCGGCGTCGCGACGTCGGCGATGCTCGGGCTGCTGTCCGCGCTCGTGCGCCGCGAGCGGATCGATGCGGCCCAGCAGCTCGACGCGAAGATCGCGACGACGTTGCGCGTGCATTCTTCCGCGCACCAGCGCGACGAATCGTTCCGGCTGCTGCAGCGCCAGGCCGACGTGATGCCGGCGCTGGTCGACCGGTTGCAGACGATGATGACGACGCTCGAGGCGCGCAGCGTCGCGCTGCACGATCGCCAGATCGAAAGCCAGCAGGCGTTTTTCGACCGGACCGAGCGTGCGTATGCGGGCCTCGCGTCGAACGTCGGCGATGCGCTGAAGGAAAGCGCCGCCGAAAGCGCGCGCGTGGCCGGTGCCGCGCTGCAGCCGGTCGTCGCCGCGACGATGACGGGGCTCGCGCAGGAGATGGCCGCGCTGCGCGATACCGTGACGGGCGCCGTGCAGCGTCAGCTCGATGGGCTGACGGACGGCTTCGAGAAGACCACCGGCAACGTGACGGCCGTCTGGAACCGCGCGCTCGACGAACAGCGTCGCGCGGGCGACGCCGTCGCGCAGCAGCTGCGGACGACGCTCGGCCAGTTCACCGACACGTTCGCGCAGCGTTCGACGGACCTGCTCGACGGCGTGGCGACGCGCCTCGAATCGACGGAAAGCCGCCTGTCGGACGCATGGCGCGATGCGCTGTCGCGCCAGGAGCAGGTGGGCGAGACGCTGGCCGCGCAGCATGCGCGCGCGCTGGGCGAGGCCGCCGCGACGTTCGAACGCCATTCGGGCGCGACGCTCGCCGCGATGCGTGAGTCGCACGCGGGGCTGCAGACCGACCTGGCGGCGCGCGACGAACAGCGCCTTGCCGCGTGGAACGATTCGCTGGCCGCGATGGCCGCGAAGCTCGGCGACGAATGGCAACGCGCAGGTGTGCACAGTGCCGGCCGTCAGCAGGAAATCTGCGATGCGCTCGCACAAACGACGCGCGATCTAACGGCGCAGGCTTCGACGTTCGAGCGTCGCTCGAACGAACTGCTGTCGACGATTCGCGATTCGCACACGGGCCTGCAGACGCAACTGGCTGCGCGTGACGAAGAACGCCTGTCGGCATGGAACGATTCGCTTGCCGCGATGGCCGCGAAGCTCGGCGACGAATGGCAACGCGCAGGCATACACAGTGCCGGCCGTCAGCAGGAAATCTGCGACGCGCTCGCACAAACGACGCACGATCTGACCACGCAGGCGTCGACGTTCGAACGGCGCTCGAACGAACTGCTGTCGACGATCCGCGATTCGCACACGGGGCTGCAGACGCAATTGGCGGCGCGTGACGAAGCACGCCTGTCGGCATGGAACGACTCGCTGGCCGCGATGGCCGCGAAGCTCGGCGACGAATGGCAGCGCGCGGGCGTGCACAGCGCGGGCCGTCAGCAGGAAATCTGCGACGCGCTCGCACAAACGACGCGCGATCTGACTACGCAGGCGTCGACGTTCGAACAACGCTCGAACGAATTGCTGTCGACGATCCGCGATTCGCACACGGGCCTGCAGACGCAACTCGCCGCGCGCGACGAAGCACGCCTCACCGCATGGAACGACTCGCTTGCCGCGATGGCCGCGAAGCTCGGCGACGAATGGCAGCGCGCGGGCGTGCACAGCGCGGACCGCCAGCAGGAAATCTGCGATGCACTCGCGCAAACGGCGCGCGATCTCGCCACGCAGGCGTCGACGTTCGAACAACGCTCGGCCGAACTGCTGTCGACGATTCGCGATTCGCATGCCGGCCTGCAGACGCAACTCGCCGCGCGCGACGAAGCACGCCTCGCCGCATGGAACGACTCGCTCGCCGCGATGGCGGCCGCGCTGCGCGACGAATGGGCGCAAACGAGCGCGCAGGCCGCGGCGCGCCAGCAGGACATCTGCGACACGCTGGCCCGCACCGCGAACGACATCACCGCACAGGCGCAGGTGCATGCGAGCGACACGATCAACGAGATCGCGCGCCTCGTGCAGGCTGCATCGGAGGCGCCGAAGGCCGCGGCCGACGTCGTCGCCGAGCTGCGCCAGCGCCTGTCCGACAGCCTGGTGCACGATACCGCGATGCTCGAGGAGCGCAGCCGCCTGCTCGCGACGCTCGAAACGCTGCTCGGCGCGGTCAACCACGCGTCGACCGAACAGCGCACCGCGATCGACGCGCTCGTCAGCACGTCGGCCGACCTGCTCGACCGCGTCGGCGCGCGCTTCAACGATACCGTCGATGCCGAGACGCGCAAGCTCGACTCGGTGGCCGCACAGGTCACGGCAGGCGCAGTTGAAGTCGCGAGCCTCGGCGACGCGTTCGGGATGGCCGTGCAGGTATTCGGCGAGTCGAACGACAAGCTGCTGACCCATCTGCAACGCATCGAGGCCGCGCTCGAGAAATCGCTCGCGCGCAGCGACGAGCAGCTCGAGTATTACGTCGCGCAGGCGCGCGAGGTGATCGACCTGAGCATGATGTCGCAGAAGCAGATCGTCGAAGACCTGCAGCAGCTCGCCGGCCGGCGGGCGAGCGTCGGAGCGTAACGCATGCACGACGAAATCGACGGCGGCGCGTCCTCCGCGCCGGTGTGGCCCGCGTTCGCCGACCTGATGTCGGTGCTGCTCGGTGCGTTCGTGCTGATCCTCGTCGGCGTGATCGGCATGCAGCTTCAGCTCACGTCGAAGCTCGAGGAAGCCGTGCGCGCGCGGCAGCTCGAAGCGCAGCAGCGCAAGTCGCTCGAGCAGGCGCTCGCCGGGCCCCTCGCGACTGGCCGCGTGACGTTCGTGAACGGCCGCATCGGCATCAGCGGCAATGTGCTGTTTGCGCTGAACTCGGACCAGTTGCAGCCCGCGGGCCGCGACCTGCTGAAGACGCTGGCCGCGCCGCTGGGCGCTTACCTGAAGACGCGCGACGAGATCCTGATGGTCAGCGGCTTCGCCGACGACCAGCAGGTGCATGCGGGTAACCGCCTGTTCGCGGACAACTGGGAGTTGTCGGCCAAGCGCGCGTTGACGGTCACGCGTGCGCTGATCGACGCCGGCGTACCGGCGTCGTCGGTGTTCGCGGCCGCGTTCGGCTCCGAGCAGCCGGTCAGCTCGAACGCGGACGACGAAGGCCGCGCGAAGAACCGCCGCGTGGAGATCGCGCCGGTGCCGCGCAAGTCCGCGTCGAACGGAGGGAAGGCGCAGTGACCGGCGACGCGACGCATGTCCGAGCGATGCTCGACGCATGGCGCGAGCAGGGCGCCGACCGGCTCGATCCGGTGCGCTTTCACCGGATCGACGCGCTCGAACGGCGTGCGGCCGCGCTCGAAGGCGACGCACGCGCGTTGCTCGACGCGCGTCTGGCGACGTTGCTCGAAGGCTTCGCGGAGGTTGGCGCGCGCGCCGGTGAACCGGCAGCCGCGAGCGGCGCGGCGGATGCACCCGCGCGCGGCGCGCTGGCGGAACTCGTCAAGCGGCTCGCGCGCGATGCGCAGGCCGACCGGCGCGGGCTCGATCCCGAACTGGTCGACTACTTCCGCTCGCTGTGGTCGAAAGTCCGCACGGAACAGCAGTACCGTCAGTCGCTCGATCAGGTGCCGCGCAACGCGGGGCCGCTCAATTCGAACAGTCTCGTGCACCGGTCGCTCGCGACGATGCGCGAGTTGTCGCCGGCTTATCTGCAGCAGTTCCTGTCGTATGTCGACGCGCTCGCGTGGCTCGAGGATCTCGCCGGCGGTGGCGCGCAGCCCGAGAAGGAAGCGCCGCGCGCGAAGGCGGTGAAGAAGGTCGCGCGGAGCAGGAGCCGCTAGCGTGACTTCGTGCGGCGGTGGTCCGGACTCGTTACATCGACACCAGGCCCGATGTCGTCGCGTTCCGATACCGGGCCGCGCTGATGAACTTCGAAAAGCGCTCGCACCAGATCACGACCGACGTGTACTGCGCGGGGTTCACATCGGCGGGAAGCGGCACGACGAAGTTGCCGAATGTCTTCAGGTCGGCCACGCGCGCGGCGCGCGCCTTGATCGCGAGGAACGACGCGCGGGTATCGACGAATTCCGGCACGAGATAGATCTTGTAATCGGGCCCCGGCGCGATGTCGCCTTCGAAGGCGATCGACGAGTCGGTGATGGTCAGCTTGCCGGCGGCCCAGTGCAGCGCGTCACTGCCCGGCAGGTCGCGTTCGAAACGGCCGGTATGACGTGCGTTTTCGGCGGCCACCTGCAGTTCGACGGCGCTTGCGCCTTCCGATGCCGTCAGGATCGGAAGGACGTAGATGCCTGCGGCGAATGCCACGAGCCCCGTCGCGACATGCGACGCGATCAGTATCCAGATTCTGGTTTTCATGTCGGACCCCATGAGCGGAAACGGAGGGTGGCGCAGGGCCACGCCCCGGTAGTCGCGCGGGCCGGCAAAATTTGACACCCGGCCGGCATTCATTTGCGCATGCCGTATCCACGGGGCAGGGCGCCCGGCAGCCGCATGGCGACACGATGTCGAAAATTTTCCGCCGGCGCATGTCATCTTTTCGCTCGCGGGGCGACTCACTCTCCGTCGACAACGTCGTCGACGCTCAGGAGAGATCAGATGAACAAGCTTGCCCTGTATGTGCTCGCGACGGTTGCCGCGACTGCTTCCATTTCCGTTTCCGCATGGGCCGCGCCGGAGTCCACGGTGACGCGCGCGGACGTCACGGCCGAACTGGCCGCCGTGCGCGCGGCCGGCTACCGTCAGACCGGCGAAGATCCTCACTATCCGGTACGCCTCGCTGAAGCGCTGACGAAGATCGGTTCGACTGGCCCGTCGACGGCCGATACGAGCGGATACGGGACGATGTCGCCGACCGCGAGCGAATCGGGCTCGGTTGCCCGCGAACTGCCGATCTATCGTGGACGATGAGCCGGGCCGGACATGACGCCTGTCGACTGGCGTCATGTCCCATTATTCCGGACTGCGATGTGTTTTCGGATTCACGACGTCAGCGCGACGGCTCGCCTTTCGAAATTGCCGCGCGCAGCGCGTGCAACGCGTCAACCAGCCCGGACGCGAACGGCGGATGCGTGGCGATGCCCGCCGCGTCGAGTTGACTGCCGAGCACCGGCAGCGTGATCGACGCGCGTTCGACGATGTGCGCCGACATCACCGCCAGCGTTTCCCGCAGCGCCGCGTCCGCATGCGTCGCGCGCGGCGACGCATTCAGCACCGCGACCGGTTTGTATACGAACGCTTCGCATCCCACGACCCAGTCCAGAGCATTCTTCATGACGCCCGTCACGCCGTGTGCGTATTCCGGGCTCGCGATCAGCACGCCGTCGGCCGCGTTCAGGCGCTCGATCAGCTCGCGCACGGCGGCAGGCGACGGGTATTCGGTATCAGGATTGAACAGCGGAAATTCGCCGAGACGATCGAAGCGCACGATGCGCATGCCGCTCGGCGCGACGAGCGCGGTCGCATCGAGCAGCGCGGCGTTGTACGACTGCGCGCGGAGGCTGCCGCACAGCGCGACGATGTTGATGTGACGGGTGGGATCGGTAGCCATCGGTGAGTATTCGGGACGCGATGCGTGGAGCGGACGCATTATCGCACCGGCGCGTGATCGCCGAGGGATCTGATCGCAAGCGCTAGAATCGCGGCATCGATTTTGTCGGCCCTGGGAATTCTTTGACGAATGGTTCGCTCATGAAGCGCCGGAGCTGTCTGGCAAGTGTTGCCGTCACGGTGCTGATGAGCGCTTGCTCCGGTCCTTCTTCCAAACATGACGAGGTCTTGCGCCCGCCCGGCGATCCGGAGGTGCAGGCCGTTCTCGCGGAGATTGCAGGGGCGTCGAGTCGCGCGTATTCCGGAATGTCCGGCGCGCATCAGTCTTTTGTAAAACGTGACGAGCAGTCGTCGTGATCGATGGTTGGTAATGCCAACGGGATACGACAGTACCCGCTATCGCGCCGATCCCGCTGCCATGTCGGTCATCCCGGCCGCAAGCGCGAATGCTTCGAGGTTCCATCCCGTGCCGAGCATCAGCCGCCGCGTATGCAGCGCGCCGTGCACGTCGTCGGCGACGGTTTCGCCGAGATAACGCAGCACACGCCCGTCGATATCGACGAAGCCGTGCCGGTAGTCCTGCGCGAGCGCCGTCCACAAGCGCGCGGCGCCGACCGACTGGCGCGCGCCGCTGATCAGGCACAGGCCCGCGTCGAGCGCCCAGCGATACAACGTCGTCGCGAGGCCCTTGCGCTGCGCTGAGCCGCGCAGCCGCGTATGCGGCGCGCGCAGGTAGCGGTCGGCCCGGCGCGGGATTTCGGGCAGGCGGTTGAACACCGTATAGCCGGCGAGCTGGCGCGCGGCCGGATCTTCGACATACAGGAAGTACTCGCCGTCCGCCTCGCGGTGGCGGACGATCAGGCCGGAGCGGCCGAGCGCGACGGCCGGCAGGCCGTGCAGGCGATGGCCTGGCTGGTGCAGACGCGCGTAGAGCGTGTCGAGTTCATCGTCGATGTCGTGCTGGGAATGCTGTACGTCGATACGCATGGCAAAGGTCGCCCGTCCCGGGCGGTCCGAGAAAGTGGTTCATCGCAAAAGGGGAAAGGAATGGCTGCGGCCCCCGGGCTCGGCGAAGCGAGCCGGGGCCGCGAATCAGCTGGGGATGTGCTGGAAACCGGCGGCGATCGCGGCGAGGCCCGCGATGCAGAGTGCGAACAGGATCAGGACTTTGTGGATCACGTCTCTCTCCTCATGAATGCGCGGCGCCGAAGGGCGGCATCGCGGAGACGGTGAGCGGCGGGCACGGCCCGCGCGGCCGTCGTGCGGGACGACGGTCGAAGGTCCGGGCGGCAGCGCGCGGGTCGGGCGCCGGATCGCACGCGGACGGGCAGCACCATACGCGACGTGATCGGGTCGGGCAATCGGACTAGGGGAGAAAAGCTACGAATCGCGGGGATTCGGGGTGTTTCGCGACGATTGGTCGCAAGGGGGACGCACATTCGCCCGCGCGAGCAGGAAGTGCGTTCCGGCATCACACGCGTGCTTTTGTTGCGTGCTCACGACAATGCAGTCGCTACGTCGATTCGGCCGCGAAACGTCTCGCTCAAACGCCCGTTGTTTGGCGAGATTGTCAATAAGGAATGTGAACGATCAATTCGGGATAGGAGGATTGGAGCGGGCAGCCATCCCGGATGAAATGAGTAAACCCCGCGTTCGATTGACGCTGGCAAAGCGCGGATATGCCCGATTTCCGCTTGTTTGAATGGCTTCGTCATCAAGCGGTTGATGTGGTGCCGACCATGGGACAGCTACGGATATCGAATTATCTCAAATATCGGGTGGTGTTTTTAAAATAGATTCCAATTGTTAAAAAGTGGTGGTGAATTGCGAGCCACTCTGGTCTGCACTCGACTCTGATGCGCGAGAAACCGAGGCGTACCTACCCGGAAAGTCGATTGCGGCCATTCCAGAGCGACGCGACTTTATCAATTCCTGACAATGTACTGACAAATGTTTCGATATATTTCGGCGGGAGAGACCAATCAAGTTCGCTACGACCTGAGTGACGAAAAGGCGGGGAAATTCTGGCGCGTCGATCCCGGCATTGCCAACCTCTTCGTTACCTGTCGCGGCGTTCCAAACTTATTCGCCTGGTGCGTAAAAGCGCGCCCGCCGTACCATGAACAAGAACCAATATCGTCTGGTATTCAGCCGCGTACGTGGCATGTTGATCGCAGTCGCAGAGACGGCCAGCTCGTCGGGGAACCCAAGCCGTGGAGAAGCCGTCCACGTTGCACAGCCGCCGCGCGTAGCGGTGAGGTTCGCGCTGCGCCACGCGGCGTTTGCGGTGCTGCTTGCGGCGGGCGTGGCGCCACGCTGGGTGCAGGCACAGGTGGTGGGCGCAGGGGCGAATGCACCGTCGGTCGTGCAGACTCCGAACGGTTTGCCACAGGTCAATATCAACAAGCCTAGCGGAGCCGGTGTTTCGCTGAATACCTATTCCCAGTTCGACGTTCAGAAACCCGGCGTGATCGTAAACAACTCGCCGGTGATGACGAACACGCAGCAGGCCGGCTATATCAACGGCAACCCGAATTTTGGCGCACACGATGCGGCCAGAATCATCATCAATCAGGTCAACAGCAACAACCCTTCGCAATTGAGGGGGTATGTCGAGATCGCAGGCCAGCGGGCCGAGATGATTATTTCGAACCCGTCTGGTCTGGTGGTCGATGGTGGCGGCTTCATCAACACGTCGCGCGCCATTCTCACGACCGGAACCCCCAATCTGAATGCGGACGGATCGCTGGCCGGTTTCAACACGACGCGCGGCCTCATTACGGTGCAAGGCGCCGGCCTGAATGCGAAGAATGTCGACCAGGTGGATCTGATTGCCCGGGCCGTTCAAACCAATGCGGCCATTTACGCGAACAACCTGAACGTGGTGGCCGGCGCGAATCAGGTCAATCACGACACGCTTCAGGCGACCCGAATTCAGGGTGAAGGCGCCGCGCCGGCCGTCGCAATCGATGTCGGTCAATTGGGCGGCATGTACAGCAACCGGATTTTCCTGGTCGGCACCGAGGGCGGTGTCGGGGTTCGGAACGCCGGCACGATCGCTGCCGATGCGATGGGCCTGACGCTGACGACGGCCGGACGGCTGGTACAGTCCGGCAAGGTGAGCTCGCTCGGCAACGTCGTGGTATCGGCCGCGGGCGGGGTCGAGAACAGCGGCACTACCTATGGCCAGCAGTCTGTTGTACTGAATACCGGTGCCGACGTAGTGAACACCGGTACGCTCGCCGCACAGCACAACGTGGGCGTGAATGCCGGTTCGCTGAATTCAACCGGTACACTCGGCGCGGGCGTGAATAGCGACGGTGCCGTCACGCAAGCGGGTGACCTGCAACTCGCGACGACAGGCCAGCTGAATGCGACCGGCAAGAACATTGCGGGTGGCAACCTGTCGGCGACGGGCCACGATGTGAATCTCGCCGGAAGCACGACGGCCGCGAGCGGCAACCTTGCACTGACCGCGGCGAATGGCGACGTGAACCTGTCGAACGCGACGACGAGCGCTCAAGGATCGGTCACGGCAAATGCCGCAGGCGCGGTCATCAACGATCGCGGCAACCTGACGAGCGGCGGCGGTACAACCCTGACAGGCGGCAACGTGTCGAACCGGAACGGCACTGTGTCGTCGCAGGGGGCGCTGTCAGTAACGGCTGTCGAGCGGATTGCGAACCAGTCCGGCGTGTTCGTTTCGCAGAGCACGATGGCGCTGAGGGGCGGCACCGTCGCGAACAATCAAGGCACGATCCAGAGTGCCGGGCATGCCGAGGTCGGCGGGGTGACGATCGACAACACGGCCGGCCGGATAACGTCCCTCAACGCCGATGGCCTGGTGCTGAACGCGACTGGCCAGCTCACGAACGCGGCCGGTACGACGGCAAATGGTGCGCAAGGCGGTGTCATTGGCGGTAACGGCGATGTGTCGGTCCAGGGCGCAAACGTTGTCAATCGCGGTGCGATCACTTCCAACACGAATTTGCGTGTCGCGGGCCAGTCGGTCGACAACGGCAGCGGTACGCTGCAGGCTGCACAAAAGGTGGCTGTCGATGCGGGCGCGCGCCTGATCAACAACGGCGGCTCGATCGTCGGTCAGACGGCAACGGTCAGTGGAACAACGCTCGACAACAGCGCGGGCACCGTGCAGGCGGGCCAGGTTTCGTTGAACGCGACCGACCTCGTGAATCACGGCGGCACGATTACGCAGACCGGTGCCGGGGCGATGAACGTGAACGTGTCGGGCACGCTCGACAATTCCACCGGCGGCACGCTGCAAACCAACAGTACCGACCTGACGCTCGCGCCGACGGCAATCGTCAACGACGGCGGCACAATCACGCATGCCGGCAACGGCACGCTGACGCTCGGCGGTGGTACGGGGTCGGTGTCGAACGTCGGTGGCGCGATTGCCAGCAACGGGCGCGTCGTCGCACAAACCGGCGCGCTGAACAACGCGTCGGGCTCGATCAACGCGCAGAACGGCCTGACGGCAACCGTCGGCGGTACGCTGAACAACGCGAGCGGCAAGCTGTTGTCGAACACGGATCTGGGCGTCACCAGCGATACGCTGGCGAACGACGGCGGCCAGATCGGTGCGGGCGCGAACGCAACGATCCACACCGGCTCGATGACGAATCAGGGCGGTTCGATCGTCGGACCGAACCTGTCGGTCACCGCCGATTCGACGCTGGACAACAGCGGCGGCAAGCTCGAGGCCAATCAGCTTGCGCTGGCCGCCGCCAACCTCGTGAACCACGGTGGCACGATCACGCAGTATGGTTCGTCGGCAATGGGCATGAACGTCAGCGGCACGTTCGACAACTCGGCTGCCGGCGTGATCCAGACCAACAGCACGGACTTGACGCTCACGCCGGCCGAGCTGAACAACGCGGGCGGCACCATTACACACGCTGGTACGGGTGCTTTGACGATCGCACCGGGCAATGGAGCCAGCGCGTTGAACAATGCGTCGGGCACCATCGTGACGAAGGGACAAGCCATCGTCAACGCGGCGACCTGGAATAACGCCGGCGGTATTCTCGCGGCGCAGCGCGGCATCCACGCGACCATTGCCGGCGACGTGAACAACGCACAGGGTCTGCTGCGATCCGACGCGTCGCTGTCGTTGAAGAACGGCGGTGCGCTGTCGAACCGCGGCGGGCACATCCAGGCCGGGCAATCGATTGCGGGCGACACCAGTACGCTCGCCATTCAATCGGCCTCGATCGACAACGCGGACGGCGCCATTGTCGACCTCGGCGCGGGCAAGATGACGGTGCAAGGCGGCAGCCAGATCATCAACAGCCACGCCGGCGGCGTATCGGGCATGGGGGCGATTACCGGCAACGGCGACGTGACTGTCAGCGCGGCGTCGATCAGCAACACGCAGGGCGGTCAGCTCAGCGGCGGCTCGCTGCACGTCAACGCAAATACCGTTGACAACAGCGGCGGCATTATTGGCAACGTCACGAATTCAAACGGCGACGTGAACGTCACGACGACCGGCGCGATCACGAACACGAGCGGCCAGATCAGCTCGACACATGACCTGTCGGTCGCGGCAGCCACGTTGCACGGCGGCGGCACGTACAGCGCGACGCATGATGCCAACGTGAAGCTCCAGGGCGACTATACGGCGGCGTTCGACACGCAGTTCAACGTCGGTCACGATCTTGCCTTCACGTTACCCGGCACCTTCACGAACAACGCGAACCTGCAGTCGGTCAACAACCTGAGCGTCAACGCGGGCAACATCGTCAACGTGGGCGCCCTGACTGCCGGCGGTCTGCTGCACACGCAGTCGACCAACCTGACCAATACCGGCGCGCTCGTGGGCGCGAGCGTGTCGCTTAACGCGACGAATACGATCTCGAACCTCGGCCCGACCGCGCTGATCGGCGGTTCAGACAGCAACGGCACGCTCGAAATCCTCGCGCACGACATCGAAAACCGCGACGACACGACCGCGACCGATTCGATGGCGACGACGGCCATCTTCGGGATGGGCAAGGTCGTGCTGGCTGGCGGGAAGGACGCAAGCGGCAACTACACGAACGCGGCGCTCGTCAACAACGTGTCGGCGCTGATTCAGTCGGGCGGCGACATGGAACTGCACGCCAACAAGGTGACGAGCACCCGCCGCGCGATGAAGACGTCCACCAGCCAGATCGATCCGGCATTGCTCGCGCAGTTCGGCATTCCGATCAGCGGCCGCACGGGCCAGGTCGGCGTGAAGGATCCGGACAGCATCGGCGGCGTCTATACCGAGCCGCCTCATGGCGGTCAGTGGAACAGCACGTATCAGTTCACGACCTACTATGCGGACAGCGCAACGGCGACGACCGTGACGGACATCAGCCCGGCCGCGCAGATCGTGTCGGGCGGCAAGATCGATGCGTCGTCGGTCGGCACGCTGCAAAACTACTGGAGCAACCTCGCGGCGGTCGGCGACATCAAGATGCCGGCCTACTACGACGCCGACGGCTGGGCGGCGTCCGGCCAGAAGCTGCCGGGCGTGTCGGTTTCCTACTCGGGCCAATATCACTACAACAACTACGACAACACGGAACACGACTGGCAATTGCCGTTCGGCAACGCGCCGTTCGTGACCGGTCGCCCGGGCGGTTACACGCAGGCGGCGCCGGCCTCGATCAAGGATTACAAACTACCGAAATACGACTCGACGTTGAGTTCGAACGGCACGATTTCGGGCACGGGCGTCAGCGTCAACAACTCGGCGGGCAACGCCTCGATTCCGTCGCTCGGCTTGCTGCCGGGGCAGTCGGTGCCGGGCCTCACCCCCACCAACCTGAGCGGTAACGCGAGCGGCGCGAAATCGGGTGCGTCGGCCGTGCACGGTGGCCCGCCGGCGCCGGTCGATCCGATCATCGCCAGTGCAACGGCGCTGAACGTGCTGAACAACCTCACCATTCCGCAAGGCGGCTTGTTCAAGCCGACGACTGCGCCGAATGCGGGCTACGTGATCGAAACGAATCCGGCGTTCACGAACCAGAAGAATTTCATTTCGAGCGACTACTTCTTCAGTCAGCTTGGCGTCGACCTGACTCATATCCCGAAGCGGCTCGGCGACGGCTTTTATGAGCAACAGCTTGTGCGCAACGAGATCACTTCGCTGACCGGCAAGGCAGTACTGGGACCGTACACGGACCTGCAGACGATGTACCAGTCGTTGATGGCGGCCGGCGCGGATCTGTCGAAGTCGCTCGATCTGCCGATCGGAGCCAGCCTGTCGGCCGATCAGGTGTCGAAGCTGACCAGCAACGTGATCATGATGGAAACGCGGGTGGTCGACGGCCAGTCGGTGCTGGTGCCGGTCGTGTATCTCGCGAAGGCCAGTCAGCAGAACATCGATGGGCCGTTGATCAGCGCGACGAACATCGACTTCCAGAACGCGCAGTCGTTCACGAACAGCGGCACGATCAAGGCGGACAACACGCTCGCGATCCAGGGCAAGCAGATCGACAACGCGTTCGGCGCGCTGCAAAGCGGCGGACTGATGTCGTTGAAGACCGAGAACAATATCGATCTGACATCGGCGAACGTGAAGGCCGGTAGTCTGCAACTGGACGCCGGGAAGGACCTGATTCTCGATACGGCGACGAAGACGAATACCCGGGTGAGCCGCGACGGCGCGACGAGCGTGGTGACGACGCTCGGGCCGATGGCGAAACTCGACGTCGCAGGTGACGCGTCGATCACGACGGGTGGCAACTTCCAGCAGAACGCGGGCAATTTGTCGGTCGGTGGCAACCTTGGCATGAGTGTCGGCGGTAACTGGGATCTCGGTGCGGTGCAGACTGGCGAGCATAAGATCGTGCAGCGCGCGAACGGCGTGTCCAACACCGACATCAACAAGGTTACCGGCAGCTCGGTGACGGTTGGTGGGCAGTCGATGATCGGTATTGGTGGCGATCTGTCCGCCAAGGGCGCGCAGATCGACCTTGGCCAGGGCGGGACGATTGCGGCCAAGGGCAACGTGACGCTCGACGCAGCGAGTGCGACCTCGACGGTGAACAGCAACAGTTCGGGCAGCGACAGTCACGGCAGCTACGCGGAAACGCTGCATACGTCGGACCAGGCGCTGACCGGGACGACGCTCAAGGGTGGCGACACGGTGAATATCGTGTCGGGCAAGGACATTACGCTCTCCGGTAGCGCAATCAGCCTTGACAAGGGTAACGCGAACTTGCTGGCGGCCGGCGATGTGAATGTCGGCGCGGCGACCGAGACGCATGAGCTGAACTCACACGAGACGCATAGCCACAGCAATGTCGTGAGCGGCGTGAAGGTCGCGAGCGGGATCGATCAGACGATGACGCTGAATCAGGGCAGTCTGGTATCAGCGGACGGCGTGAACATTGTCAGCGGCAAGGACGTCAATGTTCAGGGCAGCACCATCGTCGGAACGAACGACGTGACACTCACGGCAGCGCGCAACATAACGGTTACGACGTCACAGGATAGCTTGCAGTCGTCGAGCTACTACGACAAGAAGGAGTCCGGGCTGATGGCGGGTGGCGGCCTGTCGGTGTCGGTTGGCAGCAGTTCGCTGAAGACGACCAGTCAGACGACCGAGGTGTCGAACAACGGCAGTACGATCGGTTCGTTGAAGGGCAACGTCAGCATGACGGCCGGGAACGATCTGCACGTGACCGGAAGTGACCTGATCGCGGCGCAGAACCTGAGTGGTACAGGCGCGAACGTGACGATCGACGCAGCGCAGGATACGAGTCACCGTGGCGAGACGCAGGAAGTGTCGAAGAGCGGCCTGACGCTGGCGCTGAAGGCGCCGGTGATCGACGCGGTGTCGAATGCCGTGGGGCAATCGCGTGCGTCCAGCAATAGTCAGGATGGTCGGGCAGCGGCGCTGCACGGGATGGCCGCGGCGAGCGCGGCGTGGGATGCGAACGTTGCCGCGGGCGACGTGGTTCGGGCGCTGGGGGCGGGCGAAACGCCTCAGTTCAAGGTCGAAGTCAGCGTTGGCAGCAGTCACAGCAAGAGCGCATTCTCCGAGGACAGTGTGACGAATCGCGGCTCGAACGTGAATGCGGGCGGGACGGTGGCGTTTGCGGCGACCGGCAACGGTCAGGCTGGTAGCGGCAATGTGACGATCGCCGGCTCGAACGTGAACGCGAACGACGTGATCCTGGCGGCGAAAAATCAGGTCAATATCGTCAATACGACGGACACCGACTCGACGCGCAGCACAAATGAATCGAAGAGCGCGAGCGTGGGCGTGTCGGTCGGCACGGGCGGCTTTGGGATTTCGGCGGCGATGTCGAAGGCCAACGGCGACGGCAACAGCGATCTGGCCACGCAGAACAACAGCCATGTAAATGCGGCAAACGGCGTGACGATCATCTCGGGCGGCGATACGAACATCATCGGCTCGAACGTGAAGGGCAATCAGGTGAATGCCGATGTGGGCGGGAATCTGAACATTGTGAGTGTGCAGGACACGTTGTCGAGCGCGGCACATCAGTCGAGTTCGGGCGGCGGGTTCAGCGTCAGTCAGGGCGGCGCCAGTGCGAGCTTCAGCCAGAGCAAGGGCAATGCGTCGGGCAGCTATGCGGGCGTCAATGAACAGGCCGGGATTCAAGCGGGCGACGGCGGCTTCAATATCAACGTGACCGGCAATACCGACCTGAAAGGCGGGCTGATCGCGAGCGGCGCGGAGGCGTCGAAGAATTCGCTGACGACGGGTTCGCTGTCCTTCTCGGACGTCCAGAACCAGTCGAATTACGATGCGAGCTCGAGCGGCTTCAGTGCGGGCGCGACGACCGGCGACGGCGGGATGAACTACGGCACGCACGGCAGTACCTCGGGCAAGAACGCGGGCGGTGCCGCGCCGATGCTCGGCCAGAACGACAGCGGCAGCGATAGCGCGACGACGAAGAGCGGCGTCAGCGCGGGGACGGTGACGATTACGGATTCGGCGAACCAGAAGCAGGATCTTGCCAGCTTGAATCGCGATACGACGAACACGAACGGTACGGTTGCCAAACTTCCCGACATGCAGAACCTGCTGGCCAACCAGTCGGACATGATGGCTGCGGCCAGCGCAGCTGGCGAAGCGGTGTCGCGCCGGATTGGGGACTACGCTGACGAGATGAAACGGCAAGCCGAGAAGAATGGCGACCAGGCAGGTGTCGACGCATGGAAGGAAGGCGGAGCGAACCGCGCACTGATGCAAGGCGCGGGCGCGGCGCTGGTGACCGGACTGGCGGGCGGCAACGCGATCGGTGGAGCGGCCGGCGCGGCGATTGCGTCGATCGCGTCGAGCAAGCTGAACGAGCTGAGCAGCGCGATCGCAGGCAGCGACCCGACCGGCAACGCCAATATGAATCAGGCGCTGGGTAACATCGTGGCGAACGCGCTCGCGACGGGAGTCGGTGCGGCTGTGGGTGGTGAATCGGGAGCGTTTTCCGGATACAACGTTGACCGGTTCAACCGGCAGCTCCACCCGGACGAAAGACAGTGGGCGAAGGATAAGGCGAAGGACTTCGCGAAGTTCTATGAAGAAAAGACCGGGAAGGCACTCACTGCGGAGCAGGCGCAGAATATGCTGCTGGCAAACGGCTATCGTTTGGTGGATGCGGCGGCAAGCAAGGGGCCGGGAGGGGACGCAACCGCGGTGGCCTATATCAGTCAGAATGGTGGCGGGCTGTTCCATGCGACGTCGGCAGAGTACAACAGTCCGTTCTTGACTGGAAACAAGGATGGCACGCTGACACCCGAGCAGCGAGCTTTGCCCGGATCTGTGGCAAACCCGACAGCAGGTCTGGTGATCGCTGGTGGTCTTATTACTGCGGGCCTCGCACCAGAAATAATTGCTGGCGGATCGGCAGGGGTATCGTACGCTCAAGACCTGTTTGCTGCCTATAAGGCTGCACAAGCTGGGTATTCGCTAACGACAGCGGCTGCGACTGGAGCAGCAGTTTCCGGTGGCATCTATACCGGTGGAGCGGCGGCCGGCGCTGGCGTAGCCACATTCAAGGGGAACAACTTCTACGATAGTTTTAGTCAGAACTTCTCACTAGTCGGACTGGCTACTGCGACGACATTTGGTGCCTATAATTCTATGTTTACTACCTCTATGTTGGGCTGGGCGGGAATTCCTAATTCGATCATGAATGTTGCAAGTATTCCAGGGTTTGTGATCCGTGGAGTCGGGCTTGCGCTAGGTCAAACCGCTGGTAGGGCAGCGCAGGCAATCGTGAAGACTGGTGAACCTCATAAGCAATAAGGAGTGGAGATGTCGCTTGAATTCATAAGTGGCCTTATAGGAGGATTCTTCGGGCCAGTTTTCGGAAGGATTCTCGGGAAATTTCGTCTCTGGAAGGTTTTCGTCGCATCAATGTTGCTTATATATCTAGGATTGTTTGCGGCGGGGGTTGTGGTGGTTGGCTTCAGGGATACAGTATCTAGATTTGGTGAATTCCTTACACCTTTCGCGCTGCTTGTATTTGTGGGTTTGTCTGCCACTGTCACTTTCGTTACATTTTTAGGGCGTGTCGCACAAAAAAACCGAGAGAACTGACCGACCTGCCCTCCTATTGGGACTGCCTTCATATCGGCAAGGAGTGATGTATGGAAGCTATTATCCGAACGGTATTGGGCCGAATCGACCGTCTACGCAGCAGGTTCAGAACAGCGTCAACCACGACCAAGCAAACCGCAATCTCATGGGGGGAGGGGTCATTGCAGCAGCGGCTGCTGGTGGACTGGGGGTATGCCACAATTGGCGCCGTGACCGGTGGCGGCATGGACGCCGCTGGACAGTATGCGCAATCAGGGACGATCCGGCCTGCTGAGTCTGTGTTTGCCGGAGCGACCGGCGCTGTAAGCGGTCCGATTGGCGCGAATGTAGGATTTGTTAATAACATCCTTTTGGGTGTTGCTGGGGGTGTGGTGAACTCAGCATTCAACAATGCTTACTACGGTGAATAAAACAGCCTTTCGTACTCTGGTGCATTGGGCGGACTTGGTGCGGCCGGTGGATATTTTATTGGGGCTGCTACGACGTTGGGGTTATCCAAAATTCTCAAGCCATTTGTATATGAAAATTTGAATCCAGCCATACCCGCTCTCCTGCAGCCGAGGGTTGCAAATCCAGTTCCGGGGCTCGCCGGCGCTTTGTCGGGAGGGGGCGCAGGTGGAACGTCATATTTTGTACCAGGCAAAGAGGCACCAAAATGAGACTATCAAAAATAGATAAATTAATATTGGATGGGAGCCTGAAAGGCACGTATTTCAGGGTTGTTGGCATTATCATTGTTTATTTTGTAACAAAGTACCTTCCTATGGTAATCAATTGGGGGGGAATTGGAACTTTTCTCCGCTGTCGCCCAAGTAAGCAGAAAATCACGATGGCATAGTGGCGGTATTCGGCTGGGCATTTTGTGTTGCGCTATCTATTGAGATAATTAGATGGGTGGTTGTGGCATTTGGGCGATTCCGATAAGACTTCTGGGTCCGTAATTACATGTTTAGAATAAATGCGAGAACTATTCACTGGGGGAATTCTGCTGCAGCACTGTTGTTTATCGCGACCAGTGTGTCGGCACAAGAGGCTCCGCGCCTGATCGTTCCGGGCAACGACCAGCAGACCCGACAGCAGGAGGAAGCGCGCGAACGCGAGCGGACCGTCTCCGCGCCTGGGGTACGATCGAACGTGACGGCCAGCGCAGGCTATCCAGCGCTGCCATCCGAAACGCCTTGCTTCCGGATTGAGCATTTCGCACTCGACGTGCCCGATGCGCTGCCAGCTTCCGTGAAGTCGCAAGGCGCATCGGCGTTGCCGATGGATCGCTTTGCCTTCGCGCGCGAATGGCTCGACCGCTACACCGGCCAGTGTGTCGGCAAACAGGGGCTCGACTTGCTCGTCAAAGGCCTATCGCAAGTGATTCTGGCGCGCGGGTACGTCACGACGCGCGTGCTGCTGCCCGAACAGGATCTGTCGACCGGCACCCTGAAATTGTCGCTGATCCCCGGCGTGATCCGCCACATCCGCTTCGCCGACGAAAAGCTGCGCGGCACCTGGAAAACAGCCTTTCCGACTCGCGATAGCGACGTGCTGAACCTGCGCGACCTCGAACAAGGCCTCGAGCAGATGAAACGCGTAACGAGCCAGGACGTCTCGATGCAAATCGTTCCCGGCGATCTGCCCGGCGAGAGCGACGTCGTGCTCGACGTGAAGCGCGGCAAGCCGTGGACGGTCGTCGCGTCGATCGACAATTCCGGCACGCGCGCCACCGGCAGGTTGCAAGGCAATCTGTCGGTCGGCATCGACAACCCGCTTGGCCTGAACGACGTGTTCAACATCGGCGTCAGCCAGGATCTCGAACTCGGCGACAAGCGCCTCGGCTCGCATGGCTGGAACGGCTTCTATTCGATCCCGTGGGGCTACTGGACGGCCACGCTGTCCGCCTACACGAATACGTACTACCAGCAGATCGCCGGCGTGAACCAGACGTTCGTCGCGAGCGGCAATTCGAAGACGGTCGATTTGAAGCTGGCCCGTGTGCTGGCACGCAGCCAGAACGACGTGTTCGGTGGATATTTCAGGTTGTCGCGCCGTTTCGGGCAGAGCTTCATCGAAGACACCGAGATTTCGCAGCAGCGCCGCAATAACACGATGATCGAACTCGGCCTGACCGATCGCCACTACTTCGGCGGCGCGCAGTTCGATGGCTCACTTGCATATCGTCAAGGCGTCGGCGGGTTCGGCGCGCAGGATGATGTGTTGGCGGCAGGCGATGGCCAGACCTATCGCTTCAAGATGGCGGTACTCGACGCGAACCTGTCGGTGCCGTTCGCGATCGCACAGCAGCCGTTCCGGTACGTCACGACATTTCACGGCCAGTACACGGGTAACACGCTGCACTACATCGACGATCTGACAATCGGTAGCCGCTACACGGTGCGCGGCTTCGACGGCGAAACGATGCTCGCCGCAGCACGCGGCTTCTACTGGCGCAACGAGCTACAGGCACCGATCGGGCAAACGGGGCAAGCAGTTTATGTGGGACTAGATTATGGCCGCGTATGGGGTCCGCAGCCGATCGCACTCGTCGGGACGCAACTGGCCGGTGCGGTGATCGGCGTGAAGGGCAGCGTCGGCACGCGTTTCGGCGCCTACGCGTACGACCTCTTTGCGGGTACGCCTGTCTACAAGCCGTCCGGGTTTCCGACGGCGCGTGTCACGGTCGGATTCCAGGTGACGGCGCAGTTTTGAGTTGATGAGGTGCGCCTGGATCCTACGATGGATTTTCCCGGCGCTTCCTGGCGTGGCGTCGAGCAGTAGGCAGAAATCGATCACGAGGATCGTCGATTTTATTAGTTGTATTTATCAAATGAGAGAGTGAAAGATGAAAAACAATATTTTTCTGGCGATCCTGGCAGGTTCTACCGTCTTGTTGTCGGCATGCGGTGGGGGCGGTGACGGCGGCGGGAGCAACGCGACGAGTAGCGACAGCGCGGCGGGAACGCCTTCGCCGAACGCACCGGACCCTCAGCCTGTCGCGTTCAAGTGTCCGGACGGCTACAAGTCGATCCAGCTCACCAAGAGTGCCGTTGCGAATGCGACGATGACGCTGGTCACCGACGACGGCATCGCGACGTTGACCTTCAAGACCCCGCCGGATGGTGTGGTTCGCGACGGATTGATTTGCCTGGGCAAACCGGATCCGGTGCCGGCAGGCGTGAACGCGGACTTTGTCTACGAGATCAAGTCCTACGGTGGGTTCGACAACATGTACGACCGTACGCTGACCCTGAACTTCACCTCGAACATCATTCCCAATCCGAGCCCGGCGGTCATCGAAATGGCCGACCTCTCGGGCGGGACCGTCACGTACAAGCCAACCATCATGGGATCGATCATTTCGACCCCGCCGAACTTCAGCCTGGCGGCGGCTGCAAACTTCACCGGCCTGTACGTTGTGCGTCTGAAGCATTAACGCTCGGCGACGCGAGCCGGGGCCGCGAATCCGCCGGGGATGTGCCGATTCGCGACGGCGATCGTGGCGCGGCCAGCCAGGCAGCGTGCGAACCGGATCGGGACTTTGTGGGCCACGTTCCGTTCCATCGGAATGCGCGGCGCCATATCGCACGCGGCGGGCCAGCACGATACGCGAGCTGGCCGACCGGGTCGCAACCACCCGGCCGTGCGTGCACGGCTGGTGCCGTTCTGTCGAACCGACTACACTGCGCAGTCAACGCACACCGCAAGGATTCCTCCATGGGAGCCGGCCCGTCCACGGATCGCTAAGCCGCAACGACCTTCGTCAACCGGTCGTTGCGGCGATCTCCCGTTGTCCCTCGCTGACCAGGCAGATCGCCGCCAGATTCCCTTTTCTGAGCGGATGCCTTGTCATGCCTGAACAATCCACGCCCGTCTGGGCCTATTCGTTGCCGTCGGCGCTGCTGCTGATGGCGCCTTTCGATCTCCTCGCTTCGCTGGCGATGGACGTGTACCTGCCGGTGATCCCGGAGATGCCGTCCGCGCTGGGTACGTCGCCGGCCATCGTCCAGTTGACGCTGAGCGTCTACATGGTCGTCCTCGGGCCGGGCCAGATGATCTTCGGCCCGTTGTCGGACCGCGTCGGCAGACGGCCGGTGGTGCTGGGCGGCGCGCTGTGTTTTGCGGCGGCTTCCCTGGCGCTTGCGATCGCCACCGGCGGCGGCCTGTTCGTCGCACTACGGGCGCTGCAGGCGCTGGGCGCGTCGGCCGCGCTCGTCGCCACGTTCGCGACCGTTCGCGATGTCTACGCCGATCGCCCCGAAGGCCGCATCATCTACAGCCGGTTCGGCGCGATGCTGGCGTGCGTGCCCGCGCTGGGGCCGCTGTTGGGCGCGGCGATCGCGACAGCCTGCGGATGGCGCGCGATCTTCGCGACGCTCGGCCTGCTGGGTCTGCTCGCGTGCGGTCGCGCGTGGCCACGCTGGCACGAAACGAGGCCACGGACGGCGAACCGGCAGCGGCCGTCCGTCGCATCGATGCTCGGCAGCCGGCCTTTTCGAGTTCATACGCTCGCGTTTGCCGCCGCGATGGGGGCGTTCTTCGTGTTCTTCTCCACCGCGCCGCGCGTGCTGGTCGGCGGTGCTGGCTATTCCCGCGAGGCGTTCAGCGTGGCCTTCGCGACCGTCGCGATCGTGATGGTCGTCGTGTCGCGCTTAGCAGGGACGTTCGTGTCGAGGTGGGGCGAGGCAGGCTGCGTTGCGCGAGGGGCGCTCACGATGATGACGGGTGCGATCGTGCTGGCCGTCGGTACGGTCCTGGCGAAGCCGTCGTTCGCGACGTTCGTGATGCCGATGTGGCTGGTTGCGGTCGGTATCGTGCTGATGTCGTCGGTGTCCGCGAACGGTGCGCTGCGCGATTTCGGCGATGCGGCAGGCAAGGCGGTTGCGCTCTACTACGCGGTGCAGGGCGTGATCGTCACCGGCGTGGGCACGCTCGCGACACTGGTCTTCGACGGCGCTACCGCGTGGCCGTTGGCGGCCTGCTGCTTCGGCATGGGCCTCGCGAGCTTCGTCGCGATCAGGGGGCTGGCGCGTACGACTGGTCGCACGGGCGACGGGCGCGACAGCAGTGTCGCGTTCGACTGAGCGCGCGTGCAGCGACGCGTGGCGGTTTCGGGCCGCGCGGCACTCAGCGGAAGTCGCGGGTGCGCGCGGCCGGCGCCGTCAACCGGCCACCGCGCGCTCGTAGAGCGAAGCGATGTAACCGCTGGACAGCGGGCGAAGCGCGACACGTTCAAAGCCGAACGCCTCGTAATACGCACACAGCTTCGCGTTGCGCGGATCGCAATCGAGCCGCAGAAACCTGCGTTGCTGCGCGCGTACCTGATCCGCACACCAGTCGATCACATGGCGTCCGAGCCCGCGGCCGTGGAAGCCGTCACGTACCGACAGCCGGTGCAGATAACCGGCGACGGGCGCCTGCGGCCCCCAGTACGCCTCGTCTTCCCACCTCAGCACGAACATCGCGGCCGCGATGCGGTCCTGCTCGACGATGTGAAGGCTGCCGGCGTCGAGCATCGGTCGAACGTCCTGTTCGGTTCGCGCACGGTGTCCCCATGCCGGGTCGTCGTGCGCGGTCTTGAACGCAACGGCATCGGTCAGGATGCGTGCGGCAATCGCCGCATCATCGATCGTAGCCGGCCGTACCGTGGTGACGCTCATCGTTCGTCTGTCGCACCGTTCTGAAGGGAGCGCGCATTGTGCGCCGGAACCGGCGAAACGTCGATGCGGTAACGCTAACGCAGACGAGGGCGGGGCAGCCGGCCCCGCCGTTTGCCGCCGCGTCAGGCCGGCGCGCGCTGCCCGAATGCCTGCCTGATCCGCGCGAACAGCCCGTGTCGCGCGATCCATTCGGCATACGCGCGATAGTCGGGATCGCGCATCAGGTGGCGCTCTTCCGTCTTCGCCCGGGTGTAGTAGATCAGGTTGACCGCGACGAGCCCCGCGCAGTGCATGAGCCCGACCTGCCAGCCGAGCGGCTCGACGAACGGTACGGACACCATCCAGTACGACAGGTTCTTCGTGATGTACGCCGGATGCTTCGTGAAGCGGTAAGGGCCCGACGTGATGATCCCGCGGTTGGTGAGGTTCGAGAAACGCAGCCCGAACGAGATCGTGCACAGCGCGTAGGTCAGCAGCAGCAGGATGATCACGGTGCCCCAGATCACGCGCAGCGTCGGAGCCGACATCAGCCAGTTGTCCCAGAACATCGAGCCTTCGTAGCGGATGTAGTTGTTCGAGAACAGCGACCAGAACGGCTGGTAGCACATCAGCGCGGCCACCCAGCCGAGCGTCGTCGGCTCGACGGTGCGCACATGGCTGTCGAGGATGCGGAACGTGCACAGGTAGCCGACGGTGCCGAACATCAGGTCCATCGTGAACGACAGGTCGTACATGAACACGAAGGCCGCGATCGTCATCGGCGCGTGCATCGCGTTCGTGAGCGACGCGGTCAGGTGATCGGCGTCCTTCGACAGGTAGACGGTCATCAGCGGCAGGAAGAACGCCTTCACACCCCAGCCGGCCAGCATCTCGCGCACCGGCTTCCAGCTCGCGGGCTGCTCGCGGCGGAACAGGAAGCGGCCCCACAGCAGGTAGGCGTCGTTGGTCTCGCGCTGGTGGCGGTCCATCCACGCGAAGTAGAACGGCGCGGCGACGATCACGTACGGTGCGAGCGAGCGCAGCAGCGACCAGAACGGCAGGTAGAACGCGCCATGGTATTCGGGCAGCAGCCAGTAGATCGCGCCGATGCCCGCATAGATCGACGTCAGCGCGCCGAGCCGCGTCGCGACGCGCGCGATGCCGAGCGGCCGGACCGCCTGCCGCGACAGGCCCGCGCTCGGGCGCAGGTAGACGCGCGAGATGAAGATTTCGTGCAGCGCGATCGTGCCGATGATCGCGAGGCTGGCGATGACCGCGCGCGTGGCTGCATCGAGGGTCGGCTGGCCGCGCGTGATCCACAGCGCGAAGAGCCCGGCGGCAATGCCGAGCAGGCCGGCGCGCAGGGGCGTGGCGGAACGGGGTGGGCGGTCCTGGACCGCGGCGATGCCGTCAAGCGTGGAATTCATGATCGGGTCCTCGTACGGGTGAGGGCCGGCGCCCCCGCTTGGCGGGTGACGCCGGCCGTCGGCCGGGCTTGGTAGGGATGCGCGCCCGGCCATTGGCCTGTGGTTCTGATAGGTAAAGCGTTACTTCTTGTTGCCGCCGCCCAGCAGACCGCCGAGGAGGTTCGTCACCGGCGAGAGCAGGTTGCCGGCGCCGCCCGCGGCACCGCCGTTCGAGCTACCGGTCAGGCCACCCACCACGGTGCCGCCGCCAGCCGGCGTCGTGACCGAGCCGGCCGCACCGCCGGGGCTGGCCGTGCCGGTGGCGCCCGCGGCGCCGGCCGGCGTCGTCAGCGCACCCGTCACCGTGCCGACCGGGCCGCTCGACAGCAGGCCGCCGAGCGTGCCCGTCACGTTGCCGCCGGGCGTCGTGACCGTGCCGGTGAGGCTGGCGCCGAGCGGCGTCAGCGAGTTGACGAGGTTGGTGACCGGCGCCAGCAGGCCGCCGATACCCGCGCCACCGGTGCCGCTGGTGCCGCCGGTGCCACTCGTTCCGCCGGTACCGCTCGTGCCGCTCGAACCGAGGCCGCCGAGCGCACCGGTCAGCGAGCCGAGCAGGCCCGTGACCGGTCCGAGCGGGCCGCCGCTGCTCGTGCCGCTGGTGCCGCCCGAACCGCTCGAGCTGCCGCCGCCCAGGCCGCCTGTCAGCGTGCCGAGCAGGCCCGTGATCGGGGCGAGCGGGTTGCTGCCGCCCGTGCCGCTGCTGGAACTGCCCGCGTTGTTGTCGTGGACGAGACCGCCGGTGGACGTCACGGTGTTGCCGAGCTGTGCCACGACGCCGCCGAGACCGGCGCCGACCGGGTTGTCGGTTGCGCCGCCGACCTTCGTGCCGGCGCTTGCGAGGCCGTTGCCGAGCGCGCTCAGCAGGCCGTTGAGCGGCGTGCCGAGCAGCGTCACGCCGCCGAGCGTCTGCGTGGCGCCCGGCGTCGTGACACCGCCGGTCAGCGTGTTCGTGATCGGGTTGATCACCTTGCCGACCTGCGTCTCGAGCTGCTGGACCGGCGAGCTGTTCAGCGCCGTGTTGAGGCCCGACGCGGTCGAATTGACGGCACCGCCGACGGTGTTGACGAGATCGCCGACGAGCGTCGTGACCGGCGACAGCGGCGACAGCGGGCCGGAGCCGAGGCTCTTCACCGCGTTGCCGAGGTTGTTGACCGCGCCGCCGGTGCCGGTCAGCAGGCCGGTGGTCGACGTCAGCGTCGGTCCGAGCGGGTTGGCCGACACGCCGATCGAGCCGAGGCCGGCCGCGACGCCATTGCCGAGCGCCTGCACGCCGTTGCCGAGGCTCGTGACCGCGTTGCCGACGCTGGTGGCCGTCGTCGGATTCGTGCCCGGGATCTGCACGCCGCCGATCTGGCCGCCGCCGTTCGCGACCGTCGTGCCGACTGCCGTCACGAGGTTGCCGGATTTCTGGAGGACATTGCCGAGAGGGGTGACGCCGGTGCCCGACGTACCGGAAGTGCCTGACGTGCCCGAGGTACCGGAAGTGCCCGACGTACCGGAGGTGCCCGACGTGCCGGAGGTGCCTGACGTACCGGAGGTGCCCGACGTACCGGAGGTGCCTGACGTACCGGAGGTGCCCGACGTACCGGAGGTGCCCGAGGTGCCGGAAGTGCCCGACGTACCGGAGGTGCCCGACGTGCCGGAGGTGCCCGACGTACCGGAGGTGCCCGACGTGCCGGAGGTGCCCGACGTACCGGAAGTACCCGACGTACCGGAGGTGCCGGAGGTACCGGAAGTGCCTGACGTACCCGACGTACCCGACGTACCCGACGTACCCGACGTGCCGGAAGTGCCGGAAGTGCCGGAAGTGCCCGAGGTACCGGAAGTACCCGAAGTACCCGACGTACCGGAGGTGCCAGACGTGCCGGAAGTGCCGGAAGTGCCCGACGTGCCCGACGTGCCCGACGTGCCCGATGTGCCCGATGTGCCCGATGTGCCCGATGTGCCGGAAGTACCGGAAGTACCGGAAGTACCGGAAGTACCGGAAGTACCGGAAGTACCGGAAGTACCGGAAGTACCGGAAGTACCGGAAGTACCGGAAGTGCCCGACGTACCGGAGGTGCCCGACGTACCGGAAGTGCCCGACGTACCGGAAGTGCCCGACGTACCGGAGGTGCCCGACGTACCGGAAGTGCCCGACGTGCCGGACGTTCCCGACGTACCGGAGGTACCGGACGTACCCGAAGTACCCGAAGTACCCGAAGTACCCGACGTACCCGACGTACCCGACGTCCCGGAAGATCCCGAGGTCCCCGAAGAACCGGATGTACCGGAAGAACCCGAAGTCCCCGAGCTGCCGCCCGTCCCTGACGTGCTCGGCTTGATCGTCGGCGGCGTCGTCGGTCCATCGACCGAGCCGCAACCATAGAGTGCGAGCAGCGACGAGACGGCCATCGTTACCGTCGTCTTCTTGAAGAGTTTGTGCATGTTGGCCTCGACATTGGAAGTGTGTCCAAGCCTCCTCTGCAAATTTCGCGCCATGACAGTTGTCCCGAAACGGTGTCGCGCTTTATTGCAGGAATCGAGAATATCGGCGCGATTTAAACGGGGTTGCGGCGGTTTCGCGCGGCGGGCACGCAGGGTGCGCCGCCGCGGCGGTTGCGATGTTCCCGCAAGCCGCCGTAACGCGCGGCGCGATGTTACGTAGCGTTCGATATCGCGTGACGCGGGCGGCCGTGAACCGAGGGCCGCATCTTTGACGAAACGCGCCGGCCCGATGAACATGACGCGACTCCCCGGCTGCCGACGCCGCCGCAGCCGCCACGACCCCACCGAGGACACGGACATGAGCGAACAGGACAGGGAATACGGCAAGGCGCGACGCATCGACGTGATGGGCGAGGCGTTCGTCGAGCGCGCGATGCGCGACCTCGTCGGTTTTTCGCGCCCGCTGCAGGACTGGCTCAACGAGCACGCGTGGGGCAGCACGTGGCAGCGGGGCGGGATCGACCTGAAGACGCGCAGCCTGTGCACGTGCGCGATGCTGGCGGCGCTTGGCCGCAGCACGGAACTGAAGGGTCACATTCGCGGCGCGCTCAACAACGGCGCGAGCCTCGTCGAAATCCGCGAGGTGTTGCTGCACAGCGCGCTGTACGCGGGCGCACCGGCTGCGGTCGAGGCGTTCCGCAGCGCACGGGAAGTGATATCGGATCTCGGGCTGCAGGTGCCCGACGACGAAGCCTGATTCCGCGCCGGCGACGGCGGCACGGTGCGGATTCAGGCCAGGTGACGCGCTCGCGGCTTACGCGATGCGTGTCGTCGGCGCGGCAGTCTCGGCCGGTGCGGCGGCGACTTCGAGCAGCCAGTCGGCCGTTGCTTCCGGCATCGTGACCGGCAGCATGTGCCCGCCCTCGACGACCTTCAGCCGTATGCGCGCCGATTTTTTCGCGAGCGCTTCGCCGTGCTCGCGCCAGTTCAGGATCGGATCGGCGCGGCCGTACAGCACGTCGACCGGCAGCGCGAGGTCCGGGTAGCGGCGCTCCATCGCGGGCAGGTCGAGCGGGGCCGACAGCAGGTCGGTCGCGGTCGCGTAGAACACGTGCGGGCGCATCCCGAGCAGTCCACCCCCCTTCACCGGAAAGTCGCGCGGCACATCTTCCGGCGCGAACACCTGGCGCACCGCCTTGCGGCCGGTCAGGATCGTCAGCGGAATCGCGAAGGTCCACGACACGAAGCGGCGCACCAGCGGCGAGGGCAGCATCAGCGGCTTGAACGGCGCCGGCGGCTCGCTTTGCTCGTGCGACAGCGGCGCGATCAGCGCGAGCCGGCTCACGCGGTCCGCATGATTGAGGCCGACCGCGAGCGCGATCGCGCCGCCGAGCGAATGGCCGACGAGCACCGGCTTGTCGAGCTGCAGCGCATCGATGAACGCGGCGACTGTGCGGGCCTGCGCGAACACGTTCGCCTGCGAGCCCGCGCCGCGGAGCGAGCGGCCGGCGCCCGGACGGTCGATGAGGATCACGCGATGCTGCTGCGCGAGCCGCGCGAGCGGCAGGTACGCGAAATTGCGCAGTTGTCCCGCGAGCCCGTGGACGAACACGAGCGGCGGGCCGTTGCCGTATTCGACGTAGTGGATGCGGTCGCCGCCGATATCGACGAAGCGGCCTTCGGGCGGAAACGCGCGCGTCACGCGGCGGCCCACGTAACCGGTAAACAGCGCGAGCGCGGCGAGCACCGCGACGACGCCGAGCAGCACGTTCTGAATCAGATGGAGCGTAGGGGTCATGTCGGCCTCAACGGGTTTCGAGTGCGGGTTCGGCAACCGGCGTCGTGGCGGCCGGGCCGGCTTTCGCGCGGCGTTCGAACCGCATCGCCGAATCGGCGAGTCCGCTGAACTTCAGCGATGCGAGATCGAGCACGTAGTTCTGGTGGAACTTCCACGGCTTGCCATGCCCCTGTTTCGGCAGGATGCCGGCCGCGCGCTGGATGTAGCCCGAGCTCAGGTTGACGGCCGGCACGTTGCCGAGATCGCCGGGGCCGAGCCGCGGCACGCAAGTGTCGTAACCGTTCGCGCGCATGTGGTTGAGCAGCCGGCACACGTAGCGCGCGATCAGCTCGGCCTTCAGCGTCCACGACGCATTCGTGTAGCCGAACGATGACGCAAGGTTCGGCACGTCGCTGTACATCATCCCCTTGTACGACACGGTATCCGGCAGGTTGACCGCGCGGCCGTCGACGGTGACGCGCGCGCCGCCGAGCATCTTCACCTTCAGCCCGGTCGCGGTGACGATCACGTCCGCGTCGAGCTGCTGGCCGCTTTTCAGCTTGAGGCCGGTCGGCGTGAAGCGCTCGATCTCGTCGGTGACGATCGACGCGCGGCCCGCGCGGATCGACTTGAACAGGTCGCCGTTCGGCACGAGGCACACGCGCTGGTCCCACGGCATGTAGCGCGGCGTCAGGTGCTTCGCGACGTCGAAGCCGGGGCCGACCTGCTTGCTGGCCGCGCGGATGATGAACTGCTTCGTCCGGTCGGGTTTGCGGCGCGACACGTTGTACAGGTACATCGTCAGCAGCACGTTCTTCACGCGCACGAGCCGGTGGGCGAGCCGCGACGGCAGCACGCGGCGCAGCGCGTTCGCGATCCTGTCGCGGGCGGGCAGCGACACGATGTAGGTCGGCGAGCGCTGCAGCATCGTCACGTGCTGCGCATCGGCCGCCATCGACGGCACGAGCGTGACGGCCGTCGCGCCGCTGCCGATCACGACCACGCGCCGGTTCGCGTACGACAGGTCCTTCGGCCAGTGTTGCGGATGCACGAGCGTGCCCTCGAACGTGTCCATGCCGGCCCAGTCGGGCAGGTAGCCGGCGTCGTAGTCGTAGTACCCGCTGCACATGAACAGGAAGCGGCAGGTGTACACGAGCGTGTCGGTCGCGCCGTTCCGCGTGCGCTCGATGCGTACCGTCCAGCGCGCGCGGTTCGAGTCCCAGTCGGCCGCGACCACTTTCTGGCCGTAGCGGATCGTCTTGTCGATGCCGTACGCGCGTGCAGTGTCGCGGATGTAGTCGAGGATCGTCTGGCCGTCCGAGATCGCCTTGTCGCTGTGCCACGGGCGGAAGCTGTAGCCGAGCGTGAACATGTCGGAATCCGAACGGACGCCCGGATAGCGGAACAGGTCCCAGGTGCCGCCGATCGCGTCGCGCGCCTCGACGATGGCCACGCTGGCATACGGGCAGCGCTGCTTCAGGTGATAGGCCGCGCCGATGCCGGACAGGCCGGCGCCGACGATCAGCACGTCGAGGTCGTCACTGTCGCCGCGGGCGTCGGGGGCGGGCGGCGCGTCGCGCCGGTCGGTCGTCGTCGAGGTCATGCGGGATCCTTGGTCGGCGTGGTCGGGAGCGCGGCCGGGGCGTGCGCGCGTTCGAGGTTGCGGGCGCGGGCGCGGCGCACGTGGCGCAGCATCAGCCACTGGTAACCGGCGCCGAGCAGTCGCGCGATCCGGTCGAGCCGGCGCGCGTCGGCGCCGACGAGCACGCGGCGCGCATTGCGCTCGACACCCGCGAGGATCTGCCGTGCTGCATCGTCGGCGGTCGTCGCGTTGATCAGGCGGTTCGCCTGGCGGCGATGGGTCGCTTCGTCCTGGCCCGTGAGCGCGTGGATGCTGGTATCGACGCGGCCCGCATCGACGATGTTCGTCGCGACGCCGCCCGGATGCACGCAGGTCGCGCTCACCGGCGCGCCGTCGAGTTCGAGCTCCATCCGCAGCGCCTCGGTGAAGCCGCGCACCGCGAACTTGGTCGCGTTGTACGCGCTTTGGGTGGGCATCGCGACGAGGCCGAACAGGCTCGACGTGTTGACGACGTGCCCGTCGCCCGACGCGCGCAGATGCGGCAGGAATGCCTGGGTGCCGTGCACGACGCCCCAGAAGTTGATGCCGACGATCCATTCGAGATCGGCGATGCGCGCGGTCTCGGCGCTGGCGGCCAGCGACACGCCCGCGTTGTTGAAGACCAGGTTGACCTTGCCGTGCTCGGCGCGCACGAAATCGGCCCACGCGAACACCGCATCGCGGTCGGACACGTCGAGCCGCCGCGTGCTCACACGCACGCCGTGCCGCGCGCAGGCGGCCACGGTGCCGGCGAGGCCGGTTTCGTTGACGTCGGCGAGCGCAACCTCGCAGCCGCGCCGCGCGAGCTCGACCGCGAGGCTGCGGCCCATGCCTGAACCGGCGCCCGTGATCGCGGCGACCTTGCCGGAAAACCCGTTCATCCGTTGCTCCTCCCGTTCCGCTTGCACTGCGCCGATGGCGCGTCTAATGTGGTGTTGTTCGTCACCACTTTAGTTTTCGGGTGTCCTGATGTCAAATAGCGGAATGGAGAAAGCACTCGAAACAAAAAAAAGGGGCCGGTCGTATGGCGGCGTGGCGCCCGAGGTGCGGGCCGCGGAGCGGCGCGACGCACTGATCCGCGCGGCGACGCGCGTGTTCGGCACGGTCGGGTTCCGCAAGGCGACCGTGCGGTCGATTTGCCAGGAAGCGAAGCTGAACGATCGCTATTTCTATGCGGCGTTCGACAGCACCGAGGATTTGCTGCGCTGCACCTACCTGCATCACGCGCAGCAGTTGCACGATGCGGTCGCGCGCGCGGTGGCCGAGCGCGGCGGCGATCTGCACGAGAGCGTCGAGGCGGGGCTCGCCGCGTTCTTCGCGTTCCTGCGCGACCCGTGCGCGGCCCGCGTGCTGCTGCTCGAGGTGATGGGCGTGAGCGCGGACACCGACATGACCTACCAGCGCATGCTGATCGACTTCGGCAAGCTGATCATGGCGATCGGCGCGCCGCGCGAAGCGGCGACGCCCGCGGAGCGCACCGAACAACGGCTGGTCGGGCTCGCGCTCGTCGGCGCGATGACGAACGTCGGCGCGGCGTGGCTGCTCACCGAGTATCGCGATCCCGAGGCGCAGATGGTCGCGAGTTGCAGGAAGGTGCTGCTGGGGACGCTGCGGGAGATCGGCTGACCGGATGGCATCGCGCCGCGCGTGTTCTTCCCCGGCAATTGCAGGCTGAAAATGAAAATACAACGATAACCGCACGGCGCACGGGCGCCGTGTCGTATTTTCGTGAGAGTTAGTCGTCTTTTTAATAAATAAAAGGCGATCTATTTTTTTGGTGGCGAATGAATGTCAGGAAGTCGTCATTGTTTTCGATTTCTGGCTTATATGTCGATCAATTGACGAAAGCCATATGGAGCGAATTAAAAAACGGCGCAATGAAAACCGGCTTGCATTGCGCCGATCGTGGCGCGAAACCCTTCGCGCCCCAGGCACGTTTGATCAGGAGCCCGTGTAGGCGCCGCGGGTCCAGCCGTCGCCGTCCCAGCAATACTCGGTCGTCGTGCCGCCGCTCGTCGCGTACACGCGGATGTGGATGGCGCTCCCCTCCAGCCAGCACGTGGCGGACACGTTGTCGCCGGCCTGGTTGAACGCGCCCGTGTACCAATTCTTCCCGTCGTAGCAGCGCTCGGTGATCTTGTTGCCGTTGGCCGTGTAGACACGAATCGACGGCGTGGTTCCCCATGAAATCGCAGCGGTTTGCATTTCCCGACTCCTTTTTATTGAATAAAGGTGGAAATTGAATAATTTAGGTAAACGCGAATTGGCGTATTACCGGGAATAAGCTTAGTGGAAAATATGGAAAGCGCGGCGTGATTTTTATGAAAATTAAAGGGGTGTATTCGTCCCGAACGGGAAAGCCCGGTGAAAGGAGATTGGAGGCGGGGCAAAAAACGCGCGGAGCGCCGGATTCAGCCTGTCGCGCGTGTCGATCGTGTCGGGTGTGCCGGCGCCGCCGGCGGTGTATTGCCGATCCTTCCCTTCATCGCATCGACGAACGCCCGCACCTTCGGCGAAGGCAGCCGCGTAGACGGATACACCGCATGAATCCCGGCCGGCGCCGAGCGCCACGCGGGCAGCAGTCGCACGAGCCGGCCGGCCGCGACGTCGTCGGCGGTCGAGAAATCCGTCAGCAACCCGAAGCCGCCGCCCGCGAGCACGATCGCGCGGCACGCGGTGGCGGTGTTCGACACGACCTGCGCGGCACAGCGCACGGAAGCGGCGCCGCCGTTCGTGTCTTCGAGTTCGACGGTATGCGGGCGCGGCAGCGTCGACAGCATCACGAACGGCAGTGCGGCGAGCGCATCCGGATCGTGCGGCCGCCCGTGGCGCGCGACGAACGCGGGGCTCGCGACCAGCCATTTCTCGTACGTGCCGAGCTGCACCGCGCGATAGTTCGAATCGGCGAGGCGGCCGATGCGGATCGCGACGTCGAGGTTGTCCGCGACGAGATCGACCACGCGGTCGTTCGCGACGAGTTCGACGTCGAGCCCCGGATGCCGGTCGCGCAAGGCGACGACGGCAGGCGCGACAACCAGCGCGCCGTAGTCGATCGGCACGCTCACGCGCAGCGTGCCGCGCAGCGGCCCCGCGTCGGACGACACCGCGTCGAGCGCGCTTTCGGCGGCGCGCACGATGTCGCGGCATGCGTCGTAGAACGCCCGCCCCGCGTCGGTCACGCTCAGCCGCCGCGTCGTGCGCACCAGCAGGTTCGCGCCCACCTCGGATTCGAGGCGCTGCATGTGCGTGCTGACGACCGTCTTCGCCAGGCCGAGCCGCTCGGCAGCGGCTGTCAGCGAGCCGGCGTCGACCACCGCGACGAAGATCGCCAGCCGGTTCAGGTTCACGTCGCGCAGATCGGCCATCGTCGATTGTCCTATGAAAAAGGATAATGTTTCCACGATTATCCGTCTTCTGGCGATGAACGGCGAGCGCTACGCTGCAGTTGTTCGTCGCCGATCCCCGGCGGCGCGAGATTCCGGAGTGCTTCCATGTCTGCTGCCCGCCAGCCCGCCTCGCCGATTCGCGTCTATTCGTTCCTGCTGTCCGGGCACGCCCATCGCGTCCGGTTGTTCCTGTCGCTGCTCGGCCTGCCGTCCGAGACGGTCGAAGTCGATCTCGCGGCCGGCGCGCAGCGCGAACCGGCGTTCCTCGCGGTCAATCCGCTCGGGCAGGTGCCCGTGATCGACGATGGCGGCACGGTGATCGCCGATTCGAATGCGATTCTCGTCTACCTCGCGAAGCGCTATGGCGACGCGCACTGGTTGCCTGACGACCCGGCCGGCGCGGCAGTCGTGCAGCGCTGGCTGTCGTATGCGGCCGGGCCGATCGCATCGGGGCCGGCCGCCGCGCGGCTCGTGACCGTGTTCGGCGCGAAGCTCGACCACGAGGCCGCCAAGCGCACGGCCGCGAAGGTGCTCGACGTGATCGACCGCGAACTGGCCGGCAAGCCGTTCGCGGCCGGCGCGCAGCCGACGATCGCCGATATCGCCGCGTATTCGTACATCGCGCACGCGCCGGAGGGCGGCGTGACGCTCGAGCCGTATCCGCACGTGCGTGCGTGGCTGGCGCGCATCGAGGCGCTGCCGGGCTTCGTCGCCATGCCGACGACGCGCGCTGGCCTGCTCGCCGCGTAATGCCCACCCAAGCCGGGCCTGAACAGGGAGAACGTGATGAACACCCCGACCGCCGTCGTACCGGGCTGGGAACTCGATGCCGCGCCGTTTCACGCGGGCGAGCTCGCCGTGCAGCAGCGCGCGGGCGTGACGGAGGCTGCCGGTTCGGCCGGCCGGCGCGGGATCCGGCGTTTCATGCCGGATCAGCACCGGACGTTTTTCGCGCAGTTGCCGTTCTTCGTGCTCGGCGGCGTCGACGCGAACGGTCAGCCGTGGGCGACGCTGCGGGCCGGCGCGCCGGGGTTCGTGACGTCGCCCGACGCGCGCACGCTGCGGATCGCGGCGCGCGCGCTGCCGGGCGATCCGCTGGCCGGCGCGTGGCAGCCGGGCGTGCCGCTGGGCGGGCTCGGCATCGAATTCGCTACGCGGCGGCGCAATCGCGTCAACGGCGTCGTGCGCGCGGTCGACGGCGATGCGTTGACGATCGCGGTCGAGCAGAGCTTCGGCAACTGCGCGAAGTACATCCAGGGCCGCAAGCCGACGTTCGTCGCACGGGAAGTCGATACGTCCGCCGGGCCCCGCGTGTCGGACGCGCTGAACGATGCGGATCGCGCGCTGCTGGCGCAGGCCGATACATTTTTCGTCGCGAGCGCGAACATGTCGGCGGACGCGGGCGCCGCGCGCGGCGCGGACGTGTCGCATCGCGGCGGGATGCCGGGCTTCGTGCGCGTCGACGATGCGCGCACGCTGACGACGCCGGATTTCAGCGGCAATCGCTTTTTCAACACGCTCGGCAACCTGCAGCACGATCCGCGTGCCGGGCTGCTGTTCGTCGATTTCGACAACGGCGACCTGCTGTATGTCGCCGCGCATGCCGAGATCGTGTGGGATGGGCCGCTCGTTGCGTCGTTCGACGGCGCGCAGCGGGTCGTGCGGTTCCATGTCCGGGAAGTGCGGCGCATGCGCGCAGTGCTGCCGTTCCGGTGGTCGGCGGTCGAGCGTGCGCCGCAGTTCGCCGCGCTGGCGGCGGGCGCGGGCGCAAGCGCAGCTGCGGGGGCGGGGGTGGTGTCGTCCACATCCGCTCCTGCATCGGCAACGGCATCGGCATCGGCGAGTGCATCGTCACCCGCATGGCGGCCGCTGCGCATCGCGAAGATCGTCGACGAAGCGCGTGCGATCCGTTCGTTCCATTTCGAACCGGCGGACGGCGGCGCGTTGCCTGCCTATGAAGCCGGGCAGCACCTGGCGCTGCGCGTCGCGCTGCCGGGCGGCGATGCGCCGGTGATTCGCAGCTATACACTCTCCGATGCACCGGGCGGTGCGCACTACCGGATCACCGTGAAGCGCGAAGGGCGCGTATCGGCGTGGCTGCACGATCACGCGCAGGCGGGCATGACGCTCGACGCGCAGATGCCGCGCGGCCGCTTCTCGTTCGATCTCGCGAGCCCGCGCCCGGCCGTGTTCGTGTCGGCCGGTATCGGCATCACGCCGATGATCGCGATGCTGCGCCGCGCGCTGGCCGACGATCAACCGTCGCGCCGCGTGGTGTTCGTACACGGTGCGCGCGAGCCGGACGATCGACCGTTCGCCGAGGCGCTGGCACGCGTCGCAGCCGTCGATGGACGATTGTCGCTCCACTGGTTCGACAGTCATCCTCACGAAGGCTCGGCGGCACATGCCGGCCGCATCGACATCGCCCAACTGAAGCGGATCCTTTGGTTCGACGATTACGACTTCTACCTCTGCGGACCGTCGGCGTTCATGCGCGACTTGTACGACGGACTGCGCGCGCTGAACGTGCCCGACGAACGCATCCGTTTCGAGGCATTCGGGCCGTCGAGCGTGGCACGCAGCGCGACCCGCGCGTCTGCAACGCCCGCGGTGGCGAGCGTGCCGGTCGTATTCCGGCGCACGGGCCGCGAAGCCGCGTGGACGCCCGCCGGCGGCACCTTGCTCGAATTCGCGGAGGGGCAGCGCGTGGACGTGCCGTCCGAATGCCGCTCCGGGTCGTGCGGCACATGCGCGACGCGCGTGCTGTCCGGGGCGGTCGACTACGAGCAGGCCCCCGATGCGCCGGTTGAACCCGGTTGCGCGCTGCTGTGCATCGCGCGGCCCGCACAAGGGACGGAACCGCTCGTGCTCGACCGCTGACGCACCCTGCGACATGCCGCCGCAGACGGCCTGCTGCGCGAAAAGCGCGCACAACTGCTTCTTTTTTGGGATGCCGGTCGGATCGACGATAGCGTCAACCGATAGATGAAAGGAGCGCAATCATGAAACTGCTCGGCATGATCCGACTGGTCCTGTGGAGTTTCTTCGGCGTACGCAACAGCAAGGCGCACGCGACGGATCTCGCGAACGCGAACTTCACGCTGCTGCCGTTCGTGGCGATCCTCCTCGCGCTGCTCGTTGGCGCGGTCATCTATGGCGTCGTGCACCTGGTCGTCGATCCGACGGTGACGATGCAGGGGTTCTGAGCGGCCGGCCGCCGATTCGCGAGCGGGCAAACGCTGCCGCTCCGAATAGCGGCCGCATGACCGGCACGCCACTGCGCCGGTTTTCGAGACTGCCGCGCACGACGCCAGTCACGCGCACATCGGCGCCGTCGTCGCGCCGCACGAATCGCGCTTTCCCGATTTCCGCGTTCGCCGCCTCCCGTTTCGCCCGATTCCAGGGCGGCCGGCCCCGCCCGGGGTAAAATGCGCGCCGCGCCGCGATGTCGCGCGCGACGGGCACGCCGCCGTTCCATCGAACGGTGCGCGCAAGTGCGTCGCACCCGCACCGAGGCGTTCGAAGCGTCCCTCCGCATGACAAGGCCGCGCGATGCAGCCGGCCACCCGACACGCCCCCGACGAACCCGTCGACGGCTGCGTCGGTGCTCGGTGCGTCACCTGAATCCGATGTCCCATCCTGCGTCGTCCCGACCGAGCGGCTCGCCTGCGTGCCGTATCGCCCGGTTCGTCTGATGAATATCGAGCCGACCCATGCGTGCGGCTGAAGGGCTGGGTCCGGTCGTGGGCGCGCTTCGAAGCTTCGTAACAGGTTTCGACAGGTCGAGTGGCGAGTTTTCCATCCAGAACAATGACGGTGAATAGAACAACAGCGTCGCCCGCACGGCGGCGGCGCACGAAGATCGGGCTTGGCGTCGGTCTCGGCATCACGCTTTTCGCGGCGCAGGCCGCCGCGGCGCAGGGCGATGCGTCGGCGCCGGACGCCGAGGCAGCCGGCAGCGCGACGCTGCCGACGATCACGGTGAGCGGCGAGCGCGGCAATGCGCTGCGCGCACGCAACGCATCGGTCGCGGGGCTCGACGACACGCCGCTGCGCGACACGCCGGCGTCAGTGAGCGTCGTCACACGCGCGCAGCTCGACGACCAGCAGGCAAAGCGGTTGAGCGACGTCGTGCGCAACGACGCGTCGGTCGTCAACGACTATGCGCCGGTCGGCTATTTCGAAGGCTTCGCGATCCGCGGCTTTCCGGTCGACCTCGCGAGCGCGATCCGGATCGACGGGCTGACGGTATCCGGCGAGCAGAACGTGCCGCTCGAGAACAAGGAGCGCGTCGAGATCCTGAAGGGGCTCGCCGGCATCGACAGCGGCGTCGTCGCGCCGGGTGGCGTGATCAACTTCGTGACGAAGCGCTCGGCCAATGTCGCGAGCGTGACGGGTGGCGTCGACAGCCGCGGCTCGACGTCGGCGGCCGTCGATCTCGGCCGCCGCTTCGGCCCCGACAACCAGTTCGGCTTCCGGATCAATGCCGCGAAGGAGAACATGCACTCGTACATCGACGGCACGAACGGGCGGCGCACGTTCGGCTCGATTGCCGCCGACTGGGACATCAGCCCGCGTGCGAGCCTGCAGCTCAACGCCGAATTCCAGCAGTGGATCCAGCGTTCCGGGCCCGGCTACCAGTTGCTCGGCGGCACCGTCGTGCCGTCGGTCAACACGACGTCGAAGGCGCTCGGCACGCAGCCGTGGGCGAAACCGGTGACGACCGACGCGCTGAACCTGAACGCGCGCTTCGACTACCAGTTCAACGACGACTGGAAGGCCTACGTCGCCGCCGGCCGCAGCCGCACGATGATCGACGACAACAGCGCGTTCCCGTACGGCTGCTCGTATGCGGCGAGCTGCACGGCCGGTGCGACGTCGCCGTTCTTCTTCGGCGCGAACGGCGACTACGACGTGTACGACTTCCGCAGCCCCGGCGAATATCGTCGCAACGACGATCTGCGCGCGGTCACGACGGGCAAGTTCGCGACGGGCCCGCTGCGACACGAGCTGACGCTCGGCGTGAGCGTGCAGCGCCGCGTCGTGAGCATGGCCGACGCCGTGTATGACCCAGTGGGCAGCGAGAACGTGTACGGGCCCGACGTGACCTTCGAGCCTTCGTCGAATTCGCCGGGGCCATCGTATCCGCACCTCGACGCGTGGCAGTACGGCGTGTTCGGGCTCGACCGCATCAGCCTCGGCGAACACTGGCAGGTGCTCGCGGGCGGCAAGGAAGTGCTGCTGCGCCAGCGCAGCTGGAGCAGCCTCGACGGCGACGCGACGCATACCGACCGCTCGGTGTTCCTGCCGCAGGTCGCGCTCGTCTACAAGCCGGTGAATGTGCTGTCGCTGTATGCGTCGTACAGCAAGGCACTGTCGCTTGGCGATCAGGCGCCTTTGCGCGCGACCAACGCGTATGCGTTCCTGCCGCCGGTCGAATCGCACCAGGTCGAAGTTGGCGCGAAGTACGACTGGCTCGACCGGCTGAGCCTCACGGCCGCCGTGTTTTCGATCAGCAAGCCGTTCCAGTTCGCCGACCCGGATGCATCGGGCACCCGCTACACGTTCGTGCAGCGCGGCACGCAGCGGCACCAGGGGATCGAACTCGGCGCGGCCGGGCGCGTGACTGAGCGCCTCGCGCTGACGGCCAGCGTCGCGGCGATTCGCGCGCGTGCATACGATTCCGGGTCGCCGGCGTACGAAGGACACCAGATCATCAACGTACCGGCGCTGCGCGCGTCGCTGTATGCGGACTATGCGGTGCCCGGCGTCGCGGGGCTGAACGTGCTCGGCGGCGTCGAGTACAGCGCGGCCCGCAACGCGAACGAGGAAGGCACCGCGCGCGTGCCGTCGTGGTTCGTGTTCAATCTCGGCGCGCGCTATACGACGAAGATCGGTGGCCATCGCACGGTGTTGCGCGTGTCGGTGGACAATCTGTTCAACAAGTTCTACTGGCGCGACGCGGGCGAGCAGCAGGGCGATGCGTACCTGTTCCCGGGTGCGCCGCGCACCGCGCGCGTGTCGTTGACCTATGATTTCTGACCGTCCGGAACCGGCCGCGTGACACGCGGCCCCGGCGGCTAACCTGGAGAGCACAGACGATGTCCCCACTCGAAATCGCCGGCGTGATCGTCAGCGCGCTCGCGATCTGGCTGACCGCGAAGCGGCGCATGCTGTGCTGGCCGGTCGGGCTCGTGTCGGTCGCGCTGTACGGCTGGATCTTCTTCGACGCGAAGCTGTACTCGGACATGCTGCTGCAGGGTGCGTTCGCGGTGCTGCAGGTGTACGGCTGGCAGCGCTGGCTCGCGCAGCGTGCAAGCGAGGCCGACGGCAATGCGGCGCCGGCCGGCGACGTGGCGCCCGTCACGGGCGTGCGGCCGATGCAGATGCTGCCCGACCTGATCGCGGCCGTCGTCGGCAGCGCGCTGCTCGGCGGCATGATGGCGCGCTGGACCGATGCGGCGCTGCCGTTCGTCGATGCATCGCTGACCGCGTTCAGCCTCGTCGCGCAATACTGGACCGCGCGGCGCTACATCGCGTCGTGGGGGCTGTGGATCGTCGTGAACGTCGTGTACGTCGGGATGTTCGTGTTCAAGGAACTGTATCTGACGGCCGGACTCTACGCGCTGTTCATCGGGCTGGCCGTCGTCGGCTGGCGCGACTGGAGCCGTACGGCCGCGGCGCTGCGCGCGGCGGCCGGCGGCGCACTGGCAACAGGCGGCGGCGCGCGCTGATCCACGCGCCGATTCGGATTCAACTACGGAGCAACGTCGTTCATGTCATTCCCACTCGAGCCGGACGGATCCCTGCTGCGTGACGTCGCGCCGCCGCAATTCGGCGTCGACGGCGTGCAGGCCGAACGCGACTGGCCGCTGATGACGCACGACGAGGTGGCGGCGGTGCTCGCACGGATCGACGGCGCCGGCGAGCCGGCGCGGCTCACATGGCACAGCCCGCGGCAGTTCGCGGCGGCCGCCCTGGTGCAGATGACGGACGGCCGCGGGCTGTTCGTCAAGCGTCATCACGTGAGCCTGCGCGATGTCGAAGGGCTCGAGGAAGAGCATCGCTTCATTGCACATCTGCGCGAACGCGGGATGCCCGTGGTCGACATTCTCGCGGATCGCGACGGCGCGACCGCATTCGCGTCCGGCGAGTGGACCTATGAGGTGCACGTGCGGGCGCCGGGCGTCGACCCGTATCGCGGCGTGATGTCGTGGCAGCCGTTCACGCATGCTTCGCACGCGTACGCGGCCGGCCGAGCGCTGGCCGAGCTGCATCGCGCGTCGGCCGGCTACGATGCGCCGGCGCGGCCCGTGCGGACCTTGCTGTCGAGCTTTCGCGTGCTGTCGTCCGCCGATCTGGCGGGCGCGCTCGAACGCTGGGTCGACGCGCAGCCGCTGCTCGTGCGCGCGCTTGGCGCGCGCGACTGGCGCGGCGACGTGGCCGACGCGATCGGCCCGTATCATGCGCGCCTCGTGCCGCTGCTGCCTGCGCTGCCGCCGCTGTGGACACACGGCGACTGGCACGCGTCGAACCTGCTGTGGACCGAAGCGGGGCCCGGCGCGCAGGTGCGGACCGTGCTCGATTTCGGACTGTCGGATCGCACCTGCGCGGTGATGGACCTCGCGCTCGCGATCGAGCGCAATACGGTCGACTGGATGGCGCCGGCCGAAGCGCGCCGCGTCGAGTACGCGCAGATCGACGCGCTGCTCGACGGGTACGAATCGCTCGAACCGCTGGGAGACGAAGCCTACGCGGCGCTGGTCGCGCTGCTGCCGATCGTGCACACGGAGTTCGCGCTGTCGGAGGTCGCTTATTTCGGTTGCATCATCGATGCGCCGGCCATCGTCGACATCGCGTACGACGGTTATCTGATCGGGCACGCGCGCTGGTTCGGCGAACGCGACGGACGGCAACTACTCGACTGGCTCGTGCAGCGCCGGCGCGCGAAGCACGGGATCGTTTGATTTGCCTGCGGGGGATCGCCGTGCACGCGTGCCGATTCCCCGTGCCACCGCCATTTTCCGTGCGCCGTCGCGCCGCACGCTCATAGAATTATCCTGATCGCCGAAGCGGGGCACGACTCCCGCGGGGCGCCGTATGCATGCGCGCGGCTGCGCCCAAGATGACGGAAATGTCATCTTCGCCTCATGTTCGCACTGCGGCCGGACCGTAGCATCGGTCGCGAACCGTTACCGCAGAACCGAACATGCTCAAGCTCAACCTCGCCGCGGCCGTCGTCTTCGCGATGGCCGCGACGGCTCACGCGCAGCCGTCGCTGTCTCCGCAGCCGGCCCCGGCTGCCTCCGGCAGCGCCGCGCCGATCGGCGCCCCGGCACCCGACGCCCTCCCTTCCACCTCGTTGACGCTTTCCGACGCGTTGTCGGTCGCGGCCCGGAACAATCCGGCGCTGCGCGGCGCACGCGCGGACGTCGATGCGTCGGCCGGCGCGCTGATGCAGGCCGGCGCGCGTCCGAATCCGGAAGTGTCGTTCCTGCAGGAGGGGTTTCGTCGCGCCGAACGCACGTCGACCGCGCTGATCAACCAGACGATCGAACTCGGCGGCAAGCGCCGTGCGCGGCTCGACGTCGCGTCGTACGGCAGGGAAGCCGCCAATGCATCGCTCGACGAGCAGGGCGCCGTCGTGCGCGCCGACGTGATCGCCGCGTTCTACGGGCTGCTCGCCGCGCAGCGCCAGCTTCAGGTGACCGAGGAATCGGCCGCGATCGCCGCGCGCTCCGCGGATCTCGCGAGCCGCCGTGCACAGGCCGGCAAGGTGTCGCCGGTCGAGGCGACCAAGGCGCACGTGGCGGCGGCCGGCGTGCAGATCGAGGTCGTGACGGCACGCGGCCGTGTCGAGGTCGCGCGCGAGAAGCTGAACGCGGTGATGGGCGAAGCACGCGACGGCCGGCTGGCGGTGCAGGGCGATCTCGAAACCGTGCCGCCGGTCGAGCCGCTGTCCGCGCTGACCGCGCAGCTCGACGATGCACCGCTCGCGCGGATCGCGCGCGCCGAGATGCTGCGCTCGAACGCGGCCGTGTCGCTCGAACGCGCGCGGCGCATTCCCGACGTGACGATCAGTGCCGGCGTGAAGCGCGTGACCACGGGCGGCGTGGCGGACAACCAGGCGGTGGTCGGCGTGTCGATCCCGATTCCGCTGTTCAACACGAACCAGGGCGCGCTGCTCGAGGCGACGCACAAGGCCGAGCGCGCGAACGCCGATCTCGATCGCGAGCGCACGCGCCTGCGGCTTGACCTCACGCAGGCGTACGCGAATTTCGAAGCCGCCGCGCAGGAAGCGCAGCGCCTGAAGGCCGACATCCTGCCGGCCGCGCGCCTCGCGCTCGACGCGATGTCGCGCGGCTACGAGCTCGGGAAGTTCAGCTTCCTCGACGTGCTCGACGCACAGCGCACGCTGTTCCAGGGCCAGTCGCAGTACGTGCGCGTGCTCGCCGATGCCCATACGGCCCGCGCCGACATCGGCCGGCTCGTCGGTACGCCGCTCGCGTCGCTTGCGCCGGCCGAGGCGGTCATGCAATAGCGCAACAGACGCCTCATTTACCTGAAGGATCACCATGTCACGCAGCAGAATCCTGATCATCGCGGCGGTCGTGCTCGGCAGCGCCGGGATCGTCATCGGCGCACTCGGCGTCACCCGCAACGGCGGCGGCAACGGTGCGGCCGCATCGACGGCTTCCGGAGCCGCGTCATCCGCCGAAGCCGCCGGCGAGCGCGGCGGTGTCGTGCTCAAGCGCGGCAGGCTGTCCGTCGAAATCGTGATGACGGAGAAGCCCGGCGATGCGCGCCTCGTCGTCTATCCGTTCGTCGACGGCAAGCCGGCCGACAAGGGCGTCACCGTGTCCGGCACGCTGGTTCGCTACGACCGCACGCACGAACCCCTGCGTTTCGATGCGGCCGGCCCGAAGTTCGTATCCGCGCAGTCGATCGGCAAGCCGCACGTGTTCGATGCGACGATCGACGTGAAGGCGGGCAAGGAAGCCGCGTCGTTCCCGTTCGCGCGCGCCGACGGCGCGATCGTGCTGACCGACGCGCAGCTGGCGACCTCGAAGATCGCGCTGGCGAAGGCGGGCCCCGCGCAGATCGCGACGCCGTTCCAGTTGCCGGGCGAGATCAAGTTCAACGAGGATCGCACCGCGCACGTGGTGCCGCGCGTGGCCGGCATCGTCGAACAGGTGTCGGTGTCGCTCGGGCAGAACGTCGCGAAGGGGCAGGTGCTGGCCGCGATCGCGAGCACCGATCTTGCCGACCGGCGCAGCGAGCTGCTGACGGCCGAGCGCCGTCTGTCGGGCGCACGCGCGACCTACGAGCGCGAACGCACGCTGTGGACGGAGCGCATCTCGGCGGAGCAGGACTATCAGCAGGCGCAGGTGCAGTTGCGTGAAGCCGAGATCGCCGTGCAGAACGCGCGGCAGAAGCTTGCCGCGCTGAACGCGCCGGCCGGCGCGGGCGTGCTGAACCGCTACGAACTGCGCGCGCCGTTCGCGGGCACCATCGTCGAGAAGCACGCGACGCCGGGCGAAGCGATCGCCGCCGATGCCAGCATGTTCGTGATCTCCGACCTGTCGACGGTATGGGCCGAGATGGCCGTGCCCGCGCAGCGGTTGAACGACGTGCGGGTCGGCCGCGACGCGACGGTCGTCGCGACCGCGTTCGAATCGCGTTCGAGCGGCCCGATCGCGTACGTGGGCTCGCTGCTCGGCGAACAGACGCGCACCGCGCCGGCGCGCGTCGTGCTGCCGAACCCGGACCGCGTGTGGCGGCCCGGGATGTTCGTGAACGTGTCGGTCGACGCGGGCAGGCAGGGCGTGCCCCTCGCGGTCGCGAGCGACGCGCTGCAGGACGTGGACGGCGCACCGTCCGTGTTCGTGCGCTCGCCGAAGGGCTTCGTCGCCCAGGCCGTCGAGACGGGGCGGCGCGACGACCGTGCGACCGAAGTGCTGAAGGGCCTCAAGCCGGGCCAGGAGTACGCGGCGTCGAACAGCTTCGTGCTGAAGGCCGAACTCGGCAAGGGGAGCGCGGAACATGAATGAGCGTGACGTGTGCGCCGTTGCACGACTCGCGGCCCGCCATGCGGCCCGCTTTCCGGCCCGCCGCCTGACCGGCCGGGCGGCCCGTCCGTCGAGGGTGACCGTCCCCCGTTTCAAGGAATCCCGTCATGTTTGAGCGCCTGATTCGCTTTGCGATTGCGCATCGCTGGCTCGTGATGCTGGCGATCGCGGCCGTGGCCGCGCTGGGCGTGTTCAGCTACCAGAAGCTGCCGATCGACGCGGTGCCCGACATCACCAACGTGCAGGTCCAGATCAACACGTCCGCGCCCGGCTATTCGCCGCTGGAGGCCGAGCAGCGCATCACCTATCCGGTCGAGACCGTGATGGCCGGCCTGCCGGGCCTCGAGCAGACGCGCTCGATCTCGCGCTACGGGCTGTCGCAGGTCACGGTGATCTTCAAGGACGGCACCGACATCTATTTCGCGCGACAGCTCGTCAACGAGCGCATCCAGGAAGCGAAGGACAAGCTGCCGCCCGGCATCGCGCCCGCGATGGGGCCGACGTCGACGGGCCTCGGCGAGATCTACCTGTGGACCGTCGAGGCCGACGCGGCTGCGCGCAAGCCCGACGGCACGCGCTATACGGCGGCCGACCTGCGCGAGTTGCAGGACTGGGTCGTCCGGCCGCAGCTTCGCAACGTGCGCGGCGTGACCGAGGTCAACTCGATCGGCGGCTACGTGAAGGAATACCGCGTCGCGCCGAACCCGGCGAAGCTGATGTCGTACGGGCTGACGCTCGCCGACGTCGTGCGCGCGCTGGAACGCAACAACGACAACGTCGGCGCCGGCTACATCGAGAAGCGCGGCGAGCAGTATCTGGTGCGCGTGCCGGGCCAGGCGCGCACCGTCGACGATATCGCGAACATCGTGCTGACCAACGTCGGCGGCGTACCGGTGCGGATGAAGGACATCGGAGTGGTCGACATCGGCCGCGAGCTGCGCACGGGCGCGGCGACCTCGAACGGCGAGGAGGTCGTGCTCGGCACAGTCTTCATGCTGATGGGCGAGAACAGCCGCACGGTCGCGAAGGCCGTCGCCGCGAAGATGGAAGACGTGAACCGCACGCTGCCGTCCGGCGTGAAGGCGATTCCCGTATACGACCGCACCGTGCTCGTCGAGAAGGCCGTCGCGACGGTGAAGAAGAATCTGCTCGAAGGTGCGATCCTCGTGATTGCCGTGCTGTTCCTGTTCCTCGGCAACATGCGCGCGGCGCTGATCACGGCGCTCGTGATCCCGCTGTCGATGCTGATGACCTTCACCGGGATGGTGAACGCGAAGGTGAGCGCGAACCTGATGAGCCTCGGCGCGCTCGACTTTGGGATCATCGTCGACGGCGCGGTGGTGATCGTCGAGAACTGCGTCAGGCGGCTCGCGCATGCGCAGGCGGCGGCCGGGCGGCCCCTCACACGCGACGAGCGCTTCGCCGAAGTGTTCGGCGCGTCGCGGGAAGCGCGCCGCGCGCTGATCTTCGGGCAACTGATCATCATGGTCGTGTACCTGCCGATCTTCGCGCTGACGGGCGTCGAAGGCAAGATGTTCCACCCGATGGCCATGACCGTCGTGATGGCGCTCGCGGCCGCGATGGTGCTGACCGTCACGTTCATTCCGGCGGCCGTCGCGCTGTTCATCGGCGAGCGCGTGGAGGAGAAGGAGAACCGGCTGATGGGCTGGGCGCGACGTGCGTACGAACCGGCGCTCGCCGCGTTCATGACGCGCCCGGCGCGCGTGATGATCGGCGCGGGCGCCATCGTGCTGGTCACCCTCGGGCTCGCCACGCGGCTCGGCAGCGAGTTCATCCCGAGCCTCAACGAAGGCGACCTGGCCGTTTCCGCGCTGCGGATTCCCGGCACGAGCCTGTCGCAGTCGGTCGAGATGCAGAAGTCGATCGAGAAGACGCTGAAGGCGCGCTTCCCCGAGATCGAGCGCGTGTTCGCGCGCACCGGCACGGCCGAGATCGCGGCCGACCCGATGCCGCCGAACCTGTCGGACGGCTACATCATGCTGAAGCCGGCCGACCAGTGGCCGAACCCGAAGAAGCCGCGCGACACACTCGTGCGCGAGATCGAGGAAGCGCTCGCCGAGCTGCCGGGTAGCGCGTACGAGTTCTCGCAGCCGATCCAGCTGCGCTTCAACGAGCTGATCTCGGGCGTGCGCAGCGACGTCGCCGTGAAGATCTTCGGCGACGACATGGCCGTGCTGAACCAGACCGGCGAGCAGATCGCGGGCGCGCTGCAGAAGGTCCCTGGCGCGTCCGAAGTAAAGGTCGAGCAGACCACGGGCCTGCCCGTGCTGACCGTCAACCTCGATCGCGACAAGCTCGCGCGCTACGGCGTGAGCGTTGCCGACCTGCAGGACTCGGTGGCCGCGGCCGTCGGCGGGCAGAAGGCCGGCACGCTGTTCCAGGGTGACCGCCGCTTCGACATCGTCGTGCGGCTGCCCGACGAACTGCGCTCCGACATCGAGGCGATCAAGCGGCTGCCGATCGCGCTGCCCGCACCCGCGGCCGGCGCCCGCGCGCCGCTCGCGGCGGCGCCGTACGTGCCGCTCGCGGAGCTCGCGACGATCGACGTCGCGCCGGGCCCGAACCAGATCAGCCGCGAGGACGGCAAGCGGCGGGTGGTCGTCAGCGCGAACGTGCGCGGCCGCGACGTCGGCTCGTTCGTCGCCGATGCGCGCGAGCGGTTGCAGCAGGACGTGCGCGTGCCGGCCGGCTACTGGGTGTCGTGGGGCGGGCAGTTCGAGCAGCTGCAAAGCGCGAGCGAGCGCCTGAAGCTGGTCGTGCCGCTCGCGCTGTTCATGGTGTTCGTGCTGCTGTTCGTGATGTTCAACAACGCGAAGGACGGGCTGCTCGTGTTCACCGGCATTCCGTTCGCGCTGAGCGGCGGCGTCGTGTCGCTGTGGCTGCGCGGGATTCCGCTGTCGATCACGGCGGCGGTGGGCTTCATCGCGCTGTCCGGTGTGGCCGTGCTCAACGGGCTCGTGATGATCTCGTTCATCCGCAACCTGCGTGATGAAGGGATGCCGCTCGAGGCCGCCGTGCGCGAAGGCGCGCTCACGCGGCTGCGGCCGGTGCTGATGACCGCGCTGGTCGCGTCGCTCGGCTTCCTGCCGATGGCGTTCGCGACCGGCACCGGCGCCGAGGTGCAGCGCCCGCTCGCGACGGTCGTGATCGGCGGTATCCTGTCGTCCACGGCGTTGACGCTGCTGGTGCTGCCCGTGCTGTACCGTGTCAGTCATGCAGTGTCGTGGCGCGCCGCCCTTTGGGGCAGTTTCGGCGGCAGCTTCGGCATGGGCGTGCTGCGCCGGTTGGGTTTCTTCAAGGGTAATACGTGATGCGAATTCTGATTGTCGAAGATGAACCGAAGACGGGCGCCTACCTGCGCAAGGGGCTCACGGAGGCCGGCTACGTCGTCGACTGGGTCGAGGATGGCATCACGGGCCAGCATCAGGCGGAGACCGAGGAGTACGACCTGCTCGTGCTCGACGTGATGCTGCCCGGGCAGGACGGCTGGACGCTGCTGCAGAACCTGCGGCGCAGCAAGTCGACGCCCGTGCTGTTCCTCACGGCGCGCGACGACGTCGGCGATCGCGTGAAAGGGCTCGAGCTCGGCGCCGACGACTATCTCGCGAAGCCGTTCGACTTCGTCGAGTTGACCGCGCGCATCAAGTCGATTTTGCGACGCGGCCAGCCGCGCGACTCGAACACGCTGCGCGTGGCCGACCTCGAGCTCGACCTGACGCGCCGCAAGGCCACGCGGCAGGGCGACACGATCCTGCTGACCGCGAAGGAATTCGCGCTGCTCTGGCTGCTGATGCGCCGTGAGGGCGAGATCCTGCCGCGCGCGACGATCGCGTCGCAGGTCTGGGACATGAATTTCAACAGCGACACGAACGTCGTCGATTCGGCGATCCGGCGCCTGCGCTCGAAGATCGACGACGCGTACGACCCGAAGCTGATCCACACCGTGCGCGGGATGGGCTACGTGCTCGAGGCGCGCGGCGGCGCGGCATGATTGCGCGCCTGCTGCCGCGCACGCTGCGCGGACGCCTGACCGCGCTGATCATCCTGTCGACGTCGGTCATCCTCGCATCGAGCGGCGTTGCGCTTTATGAAGCACTGAGCAATCGCATCGAAACGACGGCGGCCGAGCAGATGGCCGGCATTTCCGCCGCGTTGGGTGCGCACCTGGCCGAAGCGCGCTCGACGGCCGACGTCGCGCGCAACACCGATATCTGGATCGATCAGTTGCACGGCCATCCGAACATGGATCTCGCGATCTTCGATGCGACGGGGACGCGCCTCGTCGGCACGCCCGGATTCCGTTCGGTCGCGCCGTTGATGTCGCTGGATGCAGGGCGTGTGCCGGTCGGCATCGCACCTCCCGGCGTGCGGCAGCGGTATCTCGTGGCAACCGTGCCGCTTGCCGGCGCAGGCGCGCCCGTGGTGCGCGTCGTGGTGCAGTACGACCGTAGCGCCGACGTGCTGTTGCTGCGCACGCACGCCTATACGATCGTCGTGATCGAGGTGTTCGGCGTGGTGCTCGCGGCCGCGATCGCATACGGCATCGCGGCGCTCGGGTTGAGCCCGCTGCGGCGGTTCGCGGCGCGCGCCGAACAGATGTCGACGAGCCGGCTCGCGCATCCGCTGCCGGCGCTCGATACGGCCGGCGAGCTGAAGGAGCTCGAGCACGCGTTCAACGGCATGCTCGGGCGGTTGAACGAATCGTTCACGCGGCTGAGCCAGTTCTCGTCGAATCTCGCGCACGACATGCGCACGCCGCTCACGAACCTGCAAGCGGCCGCGCAGGTCGTGCTGTCGCAGCCGCGCAGCGCGGATGAATACCGGAACGTGATCGAGTCGAGCATCGACGAATACCAGCGACTGTCGCGAATGATCGAGGACATGCTGTTCCTGGCGCGTTCGGAACAGGCCGGCACGTCAATCAGCGTGCGGCGCCTGGACGCGTCGGAAGAGGCGGGGCGCGTCGCCGGATACTACGAGTCGCTGGCGGAGGATGCCGGCGTGACGGTGAAGGTCGACGGTCATGCGTGGGTCGATGCGGATCTGACGTTGTATCAGCGCGCGCTGAGCAACCTGCTGTCGAACGCGCTGAGGTACGCGCCGCGCGGCAGTGTCGTGACGATCGACTGTGTGGAGCAGGGCGGTGCGACGACCATTGCCGTGTCGGATACGGGGCCCGGCATCGAGGCCCAGCACGTCGGAAAGATCTTCGAGCGCTTCTATCGCGTCGATCCGTCGCGGCACAATTCGGCGTCGGGGACGGGGCTCGGCCTCGCGATCGTCCGGTCGATCATGGATAACCACGGCGGCGAATGCGGCGTCGACAGCGACCCGGGCCGTCGCACGACGTTCTGGCTGCGCTTTCCGCGCCAGCCGGCCGAACTGAAACGGCCGGCGGTCGTCAGCACCTGACACCGCGGGCGGGCCCGCCCGCGCGTTCGCCATGAGGCGGCCGCGCGCGGCGCGTTGCCCGCGGTCGTGTGGCCGAGCGTCATTACCGCGCGGTCAGGTTGTCGTGATTGTCGGTCTGCGGCTTCTTCTCGCCGCCATGCACCGACATCCCGTGAAGCTCCTTGTTGCGCGCGACGAGCTCGCCGGTCGGCGGGTACTGCGTCTTGCTCGTCGGCACGACGCCGTCGTGCTGTGCCTGCTTCAGTTCATTGACGACCTGCGTGCGGGTCTTGCCCTGCGTCTGCGTCTGCGCGAACGCGGCCTGCGTGGCCATGCCGAGCGACAGCGCGGCGGTGACGAACAGTGCTGCGAATTTTGCCTTTTTCATCGAGTGCTCTCCTTGATCAGGGCCGCCGGGTGGCGAACCATGGACCCAGTATGCAAAAGCAGCCGTGCGTGATCGTGATCGCGAGATGAAAAATGCGTCAGATAGCGTGATGCGCAGATACGCCGTTCGGGGGCAGTCGACATGACGCATTCGTCATGTTCGCGTCACGGGCGCGATGAGCGGGAAGCGGAACATGAAGTCTGCCGAGGGTCGATGTGGCCGGAGGCATTCGCGCCGTTCGCGACAGCCGTATGGCAAGCGGGCGGCCCTGTTCTGAACTTCACACCGGACTTGAAACGTGTATCGTCCCGCCACTCGCCTAGCCTGGATCGCAGTCCTGATCGTCCCGTTGTTCGCGGGATGCGCATCGACACGTTCCGGCACGACGTCAACTGCGCAGGCCACGCCGGCCGTGGCTAAAAAGTCGGTGCCGGCCGATCTCATGCCCGGCGAGCAGATCGACTATGCCGGGCATCGCTGCGGCAACCCGAACCTGTACGTGAAAACGCATCCGTGCCTGTTCCCGCAGCGCAATTCGACACCCTGATCATGTGGGCGCAACCAAAAAAATGCCCGGCACTCGACGTGTCCGGGCCTAATGCGTGACGTGCCGTGCGGCAGCGACTCGCTTGCGTGGTCTGGAACGGGCGCTGCCCGTCACGTTTACGATCGTAGCGACACGACGCTTCGCGAACCTGATCGGAACATGAAATTTTCGTCATGCGGCGCGCGTATTGCCTGCGCGGTCAGAACCGGTGGCGCAACCCGAGATTGACGATGCCCTGCGTGCGCGTTCCGCCATAGCCATAAGAGTCGATCGACGCCTGCGCCGTTTGCGTGCCGCCGTCGAGCGTGCGCTGTTCGCCGTTCGCGCGTTGCCACGCGCCGACCGCGTAGAGATCGGTACGCTTCGACAGCACGTAATCATGGACGCAAAAACCGACGACGAATTTTTCATTCGCAGCGCGATGCAGCGGATGTCACGGCGATGACGAAACCGTCATGCTGCGATCACGATTCCGCACCGCCGCCGGATCAAAGTGAAGGCTCCTGTCATGGATCAACAGCAAGGAGCGAACCACATGAATATTCCGAGACCGATGATCGTCATCGCCGCCGCCGCACTATCGTTTGCGGCATTCTCGCAGGCAGTGGCCGAGCAGCAGAAGACCCGGCAGGAAGTCCGTCAGGAACTGGTGCGCGCGCGCCACGACGGCGCGATCCCGAGCCCGAGTCACGACTACCCGGCAAGCCCGGCCGCCGTCGCACGCAATCAGGAGATCCATCGCGCGACCGTGCATCGCGGCGAGACGGCGCCGCTGGTCGATGCGCACGACAACCGTTTTGCGGTTCGCTGATCGTTCACTCGCGGCCGACCGGCGCAGTGCCTGTCGGCCGCCCCCCCTACACGAAGAGGAGGGCGCCATGCGTCATTTCGCGAAAGGAATCCTGCTTGCGGCGACCCTGATGTCGACGGCCGCGATGGCGGTCGGCTGGCCGGAACGTGCGCTGTCGCACGCGTCGGCGCACGATGTCGGCCGGCGCGCGAGCGAGCGGATGCGCTGCGAGTTCGCGGCCGTGCCGGCCGGCGCGTGGAGCGCGACGTTCACGCGCGGGCAATGCGAGGTCGACAACGGCCGGCTGACGTTCGTGCCCGCCGATGCAGGCGGCGGATCGATTTCCGCGGAGCAGCGGATCGTGCTCGGCGAGATGCGCACCGCATCGCATCAGTCGCGCAAGCTGAAGGAGCAGCTGCAACTGACGACGCGCGACGAAGTGATCGCGCTGAACGTGCTGACCGACGACGGCAGCCGCAAGTCGCGCGAACATGCGATCGACCTGTGGGCGGCGCTGCGCAACGAAGGCGTGACGCCCGTCAACGGCACGCGCATCGTCGAGTCGTACCCGACGGGCGCGACGACGTGGTAGCCGGTGCGCAGCCGCGCCGGGCTTATCCGGCCTTCACCGATCCTTCGATCAGGAAGAACACGATGAAGCCGATGAAGAACGCGGCCGTCGCGAACGGCGTTTCGGGTACCTCGTGCGCTTCGACCAGCAGTTCCTCGGTGACGAGGTACAGCAGCGCGACGGTGCCCAGCCCGAGCAGCGCCGCGTAGATCGTGGGCGGAAGTCCGGCGAACGCCGCGTTGCCGGCAACGGCCGCGAGGCTCAGCAGCGCCGCGAGCCCGACCGGTATGACGATCGACAGCACGCGGCCGATGCCGGCGGCCGCGAGCGCCGCGCTGACCGACAGCGCGAGGAACAGCACCTCGAGCGTGAGCGCGACGGTCAGGATGATGCCGCTTTCGTCGCTTGCCGAGAACGCGATGCCGAGCACGAGGCCGTCGATGACGAGATCGATCGCGGTGACGATGATGAGGCTCACGGGCAGCCGCGCTTGCTCGAAGCGCGTCTCGATCGCCCCCGACAGCGCGCGGATCGCGAGCATCAGCGCGAGACCGAGCACGAAGCCGACGACGACCGGAAACAGCGCATGCGCGCGGTCCTGCGGCAGCAGCTCGAGCGCGGCGGCCGCGAACACGATGCCGCCGGTGAAATGCTGGATGACGCTGGACGTTTTCGGGCCGGGGGCACGCCAGGCGGCCGCGAGGGCGCCGAAACTGGCCGCCAGCACGGGCGGCAACGTGAGCAGCGCAAGCTTCGCGGTCGGTGTCATGAGGCCTCTCGAACGGTTGGCGTACCGCAGCGGGCCCGGCGTCGCGCTGCCCGGCTGCATTGTACGGTTCATACGCGCGGGGGCGTGGCCCCGGCATCAACCGGCAATTGAACACCTTGAAGCCGCTTCAAGGTCAACCCATTCGATGCGGCGCGCACCGGCAAGCCGGCGCGCCGGTGCCGGTCAAAGCTGCGCGAGCGCCTGGTCGAGATCCGCGAGCAGGTCGTCGATATGCTCGATGCCGATCGACAGCCGCACCGTTTCTTCCTTCACGCCGGCCTTCGCGAGTTCGGCCGGCGACAGTTGCCGGTGGGTCGTCGATGCCGGGTGCGTCGCGAGCGATTTCGTGTCGCCGATGTTGACGAGCCGCGTGAACAGCTTCAGCGCGTCCTGGAATTTCGCGCCGCCGTCACGGCCGCCCTTCACGCCGAACGTCAGGATGCCGGGCGCGCGGCCCGACAGGTAGCGCGCGACGAGCGCATGGTCGGGGTGATCGGGCAGGCCCGCGTAGTTCACCCATTCGACGTTGTCGTGGCGCGCGAGATGCTGCGCGATCTTCAGCGCGTTGTCGCTGATCCGCTCGACGCGCAGCGCCAGCGTTTCGATGCCCTGCAGGAGCTGGAATGCATTGAACGGCGAGATCGCCGCGCCCATGTTGCGCAGCGGCACCACGCGCGCGCGGCCGATATAGGCGGCCGGCCCGAACGCTTCCGTGTAGACGACGCCGTGATAGCTGACGTCGGGCTCGTTCAGCCGCTTGAAGCGGTCCGCATGCTCGGCCCACGGAAACTTGCCCGAATCGACGATCGCGCCGCCAAGGCTCGTGCCGTGCCCGCCGAGATACTTCGTCAGCGAGTGCACGACGATGTCCGCGCCGTGCTCGAACGGGCGGAGCAGGTACGGCGACGGCACCGTGTTGTCGACGATCAGCGGGATGCCGTGGCGATGCGCGACTTCGGCGAGCGCGGCGATGTCGGTGACGTTGCCGAGCGGGTTGCCGACCGATTCCGCGAAGATCGCCTTCGTGCGCGCATCGATCAGTGGCTCGAACGATGCGGGGTCGCGCGGATCGGCGAAGCGCGTAGTGATCCCGTATTGCGGCAGCGTATGCGCGAACAGGTTGTAGGTGCCGCCGTACAGCGAACTCGCGGACACGATGTTGTCGCCGGCTTCGGCGATCGTCTGGATCGCGTACGTGACGGCCGATTGCCCCGATGCAAGCGCCAGCGCGCCGATGCCGCCCTCGAGCGCGGCGATCCGTTGCTCGAGCACGTCTGTCGTCGGGTTCATGATCCGCGTGTAGATGTTGCCCTGGACCTTCAGGTCGAACAGGTCGGCACCGTGCTGCGTGTCGTCGAATGCGTACGCGACGGTCTGGTAGATCGGTACGGCGACGGCGCGCGTGGTCGGGTCGGGACGATAACCGCCGTGCACGGCGATGGTTTCGAGACGCCAGTTCGATGCGGCCTGATCGGTCATGGGTGCTCCTTCCGTTGTTGTGGTGGTCGAGCGATTATAGGAGCACGTGCGCGGCCAGCTTTAGAACGAATGGTGTGTTGCTTATGGCGGGGCGACGCATAAAATGCCTGTTCCGCAAACAAGGGGTGCGCGATGAATCAGGATCACTGGAACCAGGTGGATGCGTATTTCTCCGCGACGCTCGTGCCGTCCGACGACGCGCTCGACGCCGCGCTGGCGGCGAGCGACGCGGCCGGGCTGCCCGCGATCAACGTCGCGCCGAACCAGGGCAAGCTGCTGCAACTGCTCGCGTCGATTCGCGGCGCGCGGCGGATCCTCGAGGTCGGCACGCTCGGCGGCTACAGCACGATCTGGCTCGCGCGCGCGTTGCCGCCGGGCGGCACGCTCGTGACGCTCGAACTGAACCCCGCGCATGCGCAGGTCGCGACCCGGAACATCGCACGTGCAGGGTTCGCACAGGCCGTGACGGTCGTGGTGGGCAGCGCGAAGGACAGCCTCGCGCGGCTCATCGACGCGGGTGAAGCGCCGTTCGATTTCATCTTCATCGATGCCGACAAGGACAACAACCCGGCCTATCTCGACGCGGCGCTGAAGCTGTCGCGGCCCGGCACGGTGATCGTCGTCGACAACGTCGTGCGCGGCGGGCGCGTGGCCGATTCGGACAATCGCGAGCCCGACGTGGTCGGCGTGCGCGACGGGTTCGCGCGGCTCGCGGCCGCCCCGAACGTCACGACGACCGCCGTGCAGACGGTCGGGCAGAAGGGCTGGGACGGGTTCTCGATCTCGATCGTCGGCGCGTAGTGTGATGGCGGGGCGCGCGTGCGGCCGTCCCGCACGCTAGTTCTTGTCGGGATTCTTCTCTTCGCACTGGTCGGGCTCGTCGCGCAGCACGAGGCGGCGGATGCGGCCGTTGTCGTAGAACGGGACATCGGGGCAGAACTTCATGCCGGCGCGGGTTTGTGTGCGCTTCCACGTGACCTTCTCGGTGCGTACCCGCGTCGGCGCATGGCCGGGCGCGCCCGGCTTCCAGATATCGATGTACACGCGCGACATCCACGGCGAATCGTTCGCGTCGCACGCCTTCGGGTCGCCCAGTGTCGAACGCAGCCCGGTGTCGGTCTGCTCGATCCGCTGCGGAAACTCGATGTAACCGTCGCCGTAGCCGGGCACGACGTAGCAATAACGACGCGTGTTCCCGTCGAGCACCGGCAGCATGTAGCTGCTGGCCGAGTCGACTTCCTTCACGTCGTCGCCCTGCCAGCGGTAAGTCGTCACGCCATGCTCGCAGCAGCTCGCGCGCCAGCTTGTCCAGATGATCCGGTGCTCGGGATCGAAATCCGGCGACGTGATGCCCTGCAGCCCCGGCGGCGCATCGACGAAGCGCCGCGTCTTCGGATCGAAAATCCACGTCTGGTACGGAATGTTCGGGCTCGCCCCCAATGCTTGCGCGAGCATCAGGTCGGGCCAGCCGTCGAAATTCACGTCGGCGAATTCGGGCGTGAACAGGCTGCAGGTGCCTTGCGAATCGGTCTGCAGCGTCTGTACGAGGCGGCCTCGATCGTACAGGCGGATCGCGGAAACGTGCGGTGGATCGTTGCACGCACTGCCGTCGTCGGGCAGCTTGTCCGCGACGAGGCGGATCTCGTAAGGGAACGGCCTGCCGTCTTGTTTCGGCGCGAGCGAGACGGGCAGCGTGCGCTTGCCGTCCGGCGACGCCCAGGTGCCGGTCACGGCATTGTCGAGGGAGGCAACGCGCCACGTGCCCGTTACGCGCTCGGCGTTCGCTTTCGCGCCGCTGTCGCGCTCCGATAGCGTGGCGCCGTGTGCGTCGAGCGTTCCCTTCAATGCGAGCCGATAGCGTTTGTCGGACGTGCAGGGCGCGTAGCAGTACCAGCCCGATACCGCATCGGCCACGCGCGACAACGACACTTCGACATGCCGGTTGCCGATCGTGCCGGTCCAGTTACGCGACCAGAACGGGATTTCGACCGAATCGTCGGCGCTTGCCGCGCGCACCGGCGCTGACGCGAACGCGGTGATGGCGACCAGCGCGAACGCAAGCGCGCCACGCCAGCCGCGCGTGCGCCGCGTCGCGCTCGCGTGGCGCGACGCATCGATGAACGGGAGATACATGCTGCGGCCCCTCGGTTTGTTATGGGTGATGTCTGCCGGCGTGTTTCGGTGCGACGCGCGTCAGCGGCTCGCTGCCGCATCCGCCCGTCGATACAGGCGTGGCCACTGATCGTCGAACAGGCCGTTGCACGTGCCGTGCGTGGCGATATCGGCGAGCACGAAGCGCCGGCCGTCGAAGATCCACGATGCGGTCGAGCCGCAATCGCCGAGACTGCGCAGCCGGACCTTGCTCGACAGCGTCGCGGTGGCGGAGTCGTAGGCGGCGTCGGTCAGTTCGTTCGCGAACGACGCCGAATCGAGCCCCGCGTTCGCGTTCTCGCCGAAATTCATCGGTGTCGGCGTGAGCGGCGCCATCCGTCGCACGCGATACCACAGGTCGGTGTGGTTATACATGCTGCTGGTCTGGCACGGTATCGCGACTAGGGCTTCGTCGGCGGAGATCGCCACGGCGCGCGACGCCTTCCTGCGATCGCTCGCCGGCATTTCGTCTTCGACATCGGCCGCACATTGCTTCACGTCGCCGCCGAACTTCGCGAGCACCGCGTCGACGAGCGAGCGTTGCTCGGCGGCCGACAGGTTCGCGACGGCCGGTGCCGGCGTGACGGCGGGCGGCAGCGCCGGTGCGGCCGGCACCGACGATGCCGCCCGGGTGCCTGGGCGCAGCAGCGCGGTGACGGTGCCGACCCGGCCCTGCGTGTCGTCGATCAACAGCAGCGCGGCATTCAATCCCGTCAACGGCGTGCGGGCGGTTTGCGCCGACGTCGGATCGCCGAAGCTCAGCAGTTGCGCATTGCGCGACGCGGTGAGCCATGCGGCAACCGTTGCCGGATCGTGGGTCCGGATCCGGAACGGGTACGCTTCGTCATCGTCCGGTTTGCCGCCGAACGCATGCCATTGGGCCGCCATTGCATCGAACGGGCGGCCGTCCACGCGGGCGGTGCGCAGGTCCAGCGGCGCCGACGCGTAGAGGTCGAGCGATGCTTGCGCGTCCGGGCCGGCATCGCGCGTCACGCGCAGGATGAGGCGGGTGCGTGCGTCGTCGCTATCGTCGGCTTGGCTTTCGGCAATGCAACGGTTGCCGTTGTCGCAGACGACCGACCAGTCCTTGAAATCGCGCTCGACCGGCGGCCGCGCGAGCGGGCGAGCCTGGGCAACGATCGGGGAAACGGCGAGGAGCGCGGCGATGGCGAGCGAAAGGCGGTGCGACATGACGGTTCGTATCGACGGTGGATGGGCGGGCGGAAACGTCGGGCTGCAAGCGCATCGTCAGCAAGCGGGACAGGTCGAAGGCTGCGGCGCATGCGGCGGCGCGCTTTACCGAACGGCATCGAGTATACCGCCGCAATCGGCTGCGATCGTGACGACGACGCGTAGTGTGCGGGCACGACCATGGCTGGCCGGCATGGGGCGGACACGTGCGGATGCGAAAACGGCGCGATGCCCGCAGGCATCGCGCCGTTCACTTGTCATCGACCGTCGACCACGTCGCGCAGGAACGCGTCGAGCATCGCCACGTCGCCCCACGGCCGCTTGTATTCGCGATCGTGCTCGGCATCGGCCAGCATCGTCTCGACGAGCGCGTGGATCGCCTGCCGGCGCGGCCCGTATTCGCTTTCGTTCGCGCTCATCTTCAGCGCGAGCAATGCGTCCAGTTCCGCGCGCACCGCCGGCGCGTGCACGGTGCCGTCGACGAGATCCGCGAAGCGCATCGGCGGCATCCCGAGCCCCATGTCGATCCAGCGTGCCGCGAGCAGCGGCCGCAGCACGTACAGGTACTTCTTGTAGCGCACTGTGTCGCCTTGCAGATAGCCGCGAAAGTTCTTCTTCGCCATCGCGAGGTAGTGGTGCCGCCCGCGCACCGGCGAGAAGAACGCCGATGCCAGCGACCTGAGCCGCGGCGCCCAGCGTGCGTCTTCGCGATATACGACGGGCGAGTCGAGCCATTCGAGCAGCGTCGGGTTCGAGCGGCGCAGCAGTTGCAGCGCCTTGCGCAGTTCCCAGCCGCTGACGTCGAGCTCGTCGTCGAGCGGCCGCTCGATCACATCGCGTTGCGGTTCGACGCTCAGGTACCAATCGCGCCGGTGCGCATACACGAAGCGCACGTCGTAATCGCTGTCCGGCGATGCGAACCCCCAGCCGCGGCTGCCCGATTCGCATGCGAACAGCACGCGCACGTCGTGGCGGCGCTCGACTTCCGCGAGCTCCGCCATCACGCGCGCCCGCACGGCCGGGTCGACCGGGTGTGCGCTGCGCACGGTCGTCATTGCTTTTTCCGTTTTCATTGTTGTCGTTTCCCTTTCGTTGCGCGCGGCCGTCGGCCATCGGCCGCGCACCGCGCTATCCTTTCACGCACACCACCTGGCGTAGCGTATGCACCACTTCGACGAGGCTGCGCTGGGCCGCCATCACCGCGTCGATGTCCTTGTAGGCCATCGGGATTTCGTCGACGACGCCCGCGTCCTTCCGGCATTCGACGCCCTGGGTGGCCTTCACCTGGTCGTCGACCGTGAAGCGGCGTTTCGCTTCGGTGCGGCTCATCGTCCGGCCCGCGCCGTGGCTGCACGAGCAGAAGCTTTCCGGATTGCCGAGCCCGCGCACGATGAAGCTCTTCGCGCCCATCGAGCCCGGAATGATCCCGAGCTGCCCCTTCTGCGCGGACACCGCACCCTTGCGCGTCACGAGCACGTCTTCGCCGAAGTGGCGTTCGCGCTGCACGTAGTTGTGGTGGCAGTTCACCGCGTGTTCGTCGACCGAGAACGGCTTCGCGATCACGCCGCGCGCCGCACCGATCACCGCGTCCATCATCGCCTGCCGGTTGCGGCGCGCGTAGTCCTGCGCCCAGCCGACCGCCTCGACGTAGTCGTCGAAGTGGCGGCTGCCCTCGGTGAAATACGCGAGGTTGCGATCCGGCAGGTTCGCGATGTGCTGCCGCATGTCGGCCTGCGCGAGCTCGATGAACAGGCTGCCGATCGCATTGCCGACGCCGCGCGAGCCGCTGTGCAGCATGAACCACACGTGGTCCGCTTCGTCGACGCACACTTCGATGAAGTGATTGCCGGTGCCGAGCGTGCCGAGATGCGCGTAGTGGTTCGTCTTTTCCAGCTTCGGATACTTGTCGACGATCCGCTGGAAGCCCGGTTGCAGCGATTTCCACGATTCGGTCACGGCGGCCGGCGTGCGGTCGCCCCACGCGCCCGGATCGCGGCGGCCCGGTGCGCGACCGTGCGGCACCGCGCGCTCGATCGCGCTGCGCAGCCCGGCGAGCGAATCCGGCAGGTCGGACGCCGTCAGCGTCGTGCGCGCGGCCATCATCCCGCAGCCGATGTCGACGCCGACCGCGGCCGGAATGATCGCGCCCTTGGTCGGGATCACGCTGCCGATCGTCGAGCCCTTGCCGAGGTGGACGTCCGGCATCACCGCGACGTGGCGGAAGATGAACGGCATCTGCGCGGTGTTGCGCAGTTGCGCGCGCGCTTCGTCCTCGATGGCGACGCCTTGCGTCCACATCTTCACCGGCTTGCCGTTGGCCAGTTCCATGACCTGATAATCCATGTTGCTCATTTGCTTCACCTGATTCATTCATTCGTGCGGCGCGGTGCACATGCGCCGCGCCGCTTGTTTCGAGCCTTATGCGCCCTTGATGCTGACGAGTCCGTTCAGCACCTGGTCGAGGCCGCCGAACACCGAGATGCGGTCGATCCGTTCCGCGACGCGCTCGAGCGTTTCCAGTTCCTTGAGCCGCAGCGCGGTCGGGTTTTCTTCCATCACCTTCGCGGTGTTCAGCAGCGAACGCGTGGCCGCCGTTTCCTCGCGGCGGCGAATCACGTTCGCCTGCGCGGACTTCTCCGCTTCGACCACCTGCGCGAGGATCGTCTTCATGTCGCCCGGCAGCACGATATCCTTCACGCCGACGCTGCGCACGTCCACGCCCGAATCGCCGAGGCGGGCACGCACCTGCGCGATCACGACGTCGTCGATCGACTGCTTGTCTTCCAGCAGTTCGTCGAGCGAGCGCGTGCCGACAGCCGATCGCAGTGCGAACTGCAGCTCGCGATACAGGTGTTCGACCGGCTTCTGCAACTGGCCGAACGCGTGCAGCACGTCCGCATAGCACCACGTCGCCGACAGGTTGAGCCGCAGCGCGACTTTGTCGCGCGTCAGGATTTCCTGCCCGCCGACTTCGATCGCCTGCAAACGCAGGTCGACGAGTTCGACCGCGACGTCGCGGTTGAAGCGCCAGAACGCCGCGACACCCGCGTCCAGCAGCCGCTCGATCTTGCCGTCGATCTTCAGCACGCCGACGTGGTACGCCGGCACCTGCGCCAGCAACACGCCCGTCAGGCCCGCCACCCCGCGCGCACGCAGCGCCGGTTGCGCGATGCGCTTCACGAGGGCGGCCGGCAGCATGCTGTCCTGCGCGAGATCGACGCGTTCGAGACGGTGCGCGGTCAGGCCGCGCCAGTACAGCCGGCGCGTGCCCGGCGCGAGGATCTCGACGAGCACGTCGTCTTCGTAGCGCAGGCCCGCGTCGTCGTCGGCGAGATCCATCGCGACGAAGTGCCGGGCGATTACGTCCGGTGCGTCGTGACGCAGGTAGTCGGCCAGTGCCGCGTCGGCGAGCGGCGCGTCGAGACGCGCGGTCTGCACCGACAAACGCTTGAACGGATCGAAGGCCTTGAACACGCCCGGTTCCAGCACCTTCACGAAATCGCCCTCATTCATCAGCAGCGCGCGTTCGTTCTTTTTCACCACATGTCGCATCCACATATTCTTGTCCTTTTCTTCAATGACCGCCGGGTGACACGCATCGTGCGGATCGCGGGGCGACGCAACCGGGCGGGCGGCGCGCCGGCCCGGCGCCGAAGTGCGCGGCGACGCATCCTGCATCGCGTCGTCGTGCGCCTTCGCGCGGGCCGTGCGGCCGTCCGGCCGATCGCGCGGAACCGCAACCGGTCCGACGCGCGGCGGGCCTCGCGGCCCGCACCGGCGGGTACTGCTGCTATCAAGAGACTGCCCTTGCGGACAGTGTTCGAGCGGGATTCGAACCCGCTACACACCGGCTTGCGCCGGCTGCTCTACCCAAATGAGCTACCGAACGGTGGGCGCCCCGGGATTCGAACCCGGGCGAAGTTCCAGTACGCGCCCGTTTGCCTTCGTCTGCCCATGGCGGCATACGCGACCGCGACGAACCAGGTTCGGCGGCGGCGCACCAGCAGGGCTTGTTGAACCCTGGCTCGCGGGCCAGCGGGACATCCGGCGCCTTCTATTTAGCGAGGAGCGTGCCAGTAGGCGGCTTGATGTGCTCGATAAACCCCAAGCCGTTGAAATAAAAGGGGAATTATTTTGTGTGGCGGGTTGCTTAGGGAAATCAGGCCGTAGCCAGATCCTGAAAATTCGATACAATCAGATCGTCAATTATCTTGTGGGATAAACATGCGCAAGACCGTCGCGATCGGTTTTCTCGGTACCGTGCTCGACCAGGGCGGCGGCTCGCAGCGCCGCTGGCGTAACTGGCGGCCGACGATTTCGTTGTGCGAACAGCGCGACACGCCGATCGACCGGCTCGAACTGCTGCATTCGCCGAACTACGCCCGTCTCGCGAACCGCGTGAAACAGGATCTCGAGCGCGTGTCGCCGCACACCGACGTGCGGCTCATCCCGATGGAGATTCGCGACCCGTGGGATTTCGAGGAGGTCTATGCGACGCTGCATGATTTCGCGCGCGCCTACCCGTTCGATCTCGACCACGAGGATTACCTGATCCACATCACGACCGGTACGCACGTCGCGCAGATCTGCTGGTTCCTGCTGGCCGAAGCGCGCTACCTGCCGGCGCGTCTCGCGCAGACGGCGCCGCCGCAGAAGACCGACGAAGGATTGAGCGGGCCCGGCACGATGTCGGTGATCGATCTCGACCTGTCGCGCTACAACCGCATCGCGCAGCGCTTCACCCGTGAGCGCGACGAAACCGTGTCGTTCCTGAAGGCCGGCATTGCGACACGTAACGCGCGCTTCAACGCGCTGATCGAGCAACTGGAGCGCGTGGCCGTGCGTTCGCGTGCGCCGATGCTGCTGGTCGGGCCGACGGGCGCCGGCAAGTCGTTTCTCGCGAAGCGCGTGTACGAGCTGAAGCGCGGCCGCCATCGGCTCGCGGGGCCGTTCATCGAGATCAACTGCGCGACGCTGCGCGGCGACGCGGCGATGTCGACGCTGTTCGGTCATGTGAAGGGCGCGTTCACGGGTGCGCAATCTGCGCGGGCCGGGCTGCTGCGCGCGGCGGACGGCGGCCTGCTGTTTCTCGACGAGATCGGCGAACTCGGGCTCGACGAACAGGCGATGCTGCTGAAGGCGATCGAGGAGAAGCGTTTCCTGCCGGTCGGCGCGGACGTCGAGGCCACCAGCGATTTCGAGCTGATCGCGGGCACGCATCGCGACCTGCGGCAGATGGTGGCGGCCGGCACGTTCCGCGAGGATCTCTATGCGCGGATCAACCTGTGGACGTACGAACTGCCGGGGCTGGCCGAGCGGCGCGAGGACATCGAGCCGAACCTCGAATTCGAACTCGACCGTTTCGGCCGCGAGCAGGGCGAGCAGGTGCGTTTCAACGTCGAGGCAAAGCGGCGCTATCTCGCGTTCGCTGCGTCGCCGCGTGCGGCGTGGCCCGGCAACTTCCGCGAGCTGTCCGCGTCGGTCACGCGGATGGCGACGCTGGCCGATGCCGGGCGGATTACCGAAGCGCTCGCCGAGCAGGAAGTCGAGCGGCTGACGCGCACGTGGTCGCCGCCGGGCGGCGCGGGTGCGTCCGATGGCTGGGTCGACGCGGTGTTCGGCGCGCGTGCGGCGGAACTCGACCTGTTCGACCGCGCGCAGCTCGAACGCGTGCTCGATGTGTGCCGCGTGTCGGCGAGCCTGTCGGAGGCGGGGCGCACGCTGTTCGCGGTATCGCGGCAGAGCAAGAAGCAGCCGAACGATGCGGACCGGCTGCGCAAGTATCTCGCGCGGTTCGGGCTGGATTGGGAGGGCGTGCGGCAGGCACTCAACGGGGCATGACGAGTACGGCAGCGCGGACGCCGCGTGGAGCCGGAGGGCCCGGCACGCGGCCGGCGGGATCGATTATGCCGCCCCCGCTGCCTGCCGGAATGGCGCCAGGAATGCCCACTCCGGCTGCGCTGCCGCGACATCCTCGAGCCCGCGCGCGAACGCGTGCGCCGGCAGCCACGGATATCCGAACGCCGCATGCAGCGCATCGAGTTTCGCCGACTTCGGATCGTCGATCGTATCCATCCGGGCGATATGAATGTGCAGCGCGGCAATCCGCGCGTCGTCGTCGCTTTCGCGGTTGCCCGCGAACCGCCAACGGTACGTGCCATGCCCGATCCGCAACGCGCCGTTGTCCTTCTGTCGCATCACGACGAGCCACGACATCCCGCTGACGCCGTGCGCGTCGACTTCGGGTTCCGTGCAAACGTAATAGGTCCGGCACCGCTCGAACCGCTCGCCGAATTCCTCGACCAGCGTGCGCGCAATGGCCGCCGCGCCGGTCACGTGCGGCGGAAAATCGATATCGTCGTTCGCGAGCGAAAAGCTCAGCTCGGCATCGGCCGCGAAGCAGTCGGCGATCAGCGCGGGGCGGTTCAGGTCCTTCGCGCGCAGATAGCATTCGAGCAGCGCGCGAACCTGCGCGGGATGAAGCGGGAAGGGCATGGTGAGCCTCCAGTATCGGGTAATCGGGCCGCATGCTCCAGCATGCGTATGCGGTGGACACGCTGCCCGTTGCGGGCTGACGTCATCGAACACGCTCTCACGCGCGGCAGATCGCGATGATCTCCGCGCTGGTCGCGGCATCGAACGGTGCGCGTTGCCAGTCGCCGGACCAGTCGGCCGACGAGAATCCGGCTGCGACTATGCGCGCCTGCAATTCAGGTTGCGCGATGAAGCGCAGCCGGCTCGTGTTCGTCAGCAATGTGTCGTCGCGGCGGAAACGGTAGTACGTGTCGAACGTCACGATCGCGCCGTCTACCGCGCGCACCGCATGATGGAGATCGACGACGCCGGATTCGCGCGATTCGACGCTGCGTGCCGAATGCTCCGGTGTCCATGCACGCCACGGCTCGACGCGCGGGTTGCGGGTATCGAACAGGAAACGGCCGCCGTCGGCGAGCACGTGTCGCACGCGGCGCAATGTCGCGTCGATGTCGTCGTCGGTCAGCAGGCACTGGAATGCGTGACCGGTCATCACGACCGCATCGAACCGGGCGTCGGGCGGCAGGCCGGCTAGATCGCAGGCGATCCAGCGTACCGCGTCGGCGTCCCGCTGGCGTCGTGCGTAATCGATCATCGCCGGCGCGGGATCGATCGCGACGACGTCGTGCCCGGCCGCCGCGAGCCGGCGCGCGAACGTGCCGGTGCCGCAACCGAGGTCGAGAATGCGTTGTCGCGCGGTGCCGATCACGGATGCGTAGAACGCGAAATCGCGATCGCCCGCGTTGAACAGGTCGTAGACCGCGACGAGTCGTGGGTCGGTATAGAGGGCTTCGTCGGCGGGCGCCGTGCTGGATGTCATGCGGCCGCGCGCGTCAGCGCTGCTGCACGGCCACGCGCAGCCCGAGCGCGATGAAGATCGAGCCGATGATCTTCCCCTGCCAGCGCGTGAGCCACGTGAGCCGCTTCACGATGCGGCCGAGCGGGCGGATCGAGCACGCGATCAGCGTCGTGTAGAGCGAGCTGAGCACGACGAAGATCAGCCCGAGCACCGCGAACTGCACGAACGTCGAGCCGCGTTCCGGATGCACGAACTGCGGCATGAACGCGAGGAAGAACAGCGCGGTCTTCGGATTCAGCACTTCGGCGGGGATCGCCTGCAGGTACGCCTTGAGCGGCGTGACGGGCGATACGCTCGGCAACGACGGATCGGACGGCTTCTCGATCAGCGCGCGCACGCCGAGGTAGATCAGGTACGCGGCGCCGACCCCCTTCACGACATTGAACGCGAGCGCCGACGTCATCAGCAGCGCCGACAGGCCGACCGCCGCGAACAGCGTATGCACGAAATCGCCGCTGGCGACGCCGAGGCCGGTCAGGATGCCGGTCTTGCGGCCGCCCTGCACGGTGCGGCTCAGCACGAGCAGCACGGCAGGGCCGGGGATCAGGAACAGGCCCAGGACGACGGCCGTGAAGGTGGTCAGCGTGGTCAGGTCGAACATGGCGGCTCCGGCAGGTTGGCGCAGCGGCGGGGGATCGGGGCATTGTATTCGCTTCGGCATGCGGCTGCAGACGCAGCCGGGGCAACCGCACGGCTGCTCCCGGCACCTTTCTGGTATAAGCACGAGAGAACGCGCGGGCAGCGCGTCCGGCTTCCTCCATCGTCCGCCTTCATGCGCAAGCTTCCACCCACCACCGATCCCGCGGCGGATGACGCAGTCTTTCACGTGCCGCGTCCGCTTGTCGTGTTCGGCGGCTCGGTCGTCGAGCCCGAATGGCGGCTCGAGCGGCACAGCCATCCGCAGGCGCAACTGCTCTACACGCTGAGCGGCGTCATCTACTGCGAGATCGACGGCGGCGTGTGGAGCGCGCCGCCGCAGTGCACGGTGTGGATTCCGGGCGACGTCCCGCATGCGGCGCGCGGCTCGGCCGGCGCGACGTTCTATGCGGTGCTGGTCGAGCCGGACGCCGCGCTCGACCTGCCTGCGCGCTGCTGCACGCTGTCGGTGTCGCCGCTGCTGCGCGAACTGCTGCTGAAGGCGGCGAGCTTTCCGAACCTGTACGACATCGACGGGCCGCAAGGGCGGCTGATGGCGACGCTGCTCGACGAACTCGTCGCGGCGCCGGTCGAGGATCTGTACCTGCCGATGCCGGCCGACCGGCGGCTGCGCAAGCTGATCGACCATCTGCTCGACGATCCGGCCGACAAGTCGCCGCTGCCCGAACTCGCGCGGCGCGTGGGCATCAGTGAACGCAGCCTGACGCGGCTCGCGGCGAAGGAGCTCGGGATGAGCCTCGGCGACTGGCGCCGGCGGCTGCACGTCGCGCTGTCGCTGCGGATGCTGACGACCGGCCGCCGCGTGCACCAGATCGCGATCGATCTCGGCTACGAGAGCGCGAGCAGTTTCGTGACGATGTTCCGCAAGGCGACCGGCAAGTCGCCGACGCAATTCCTGACCGACCGGCAACGCTGAACCGCGCGGTTCGCGCCGCACGTGCGCGATTGGCCGGATTGAGCAAGCGGTTGGCCGGGACGATAAATGACGCCGCGGGCCTCGATCCATAAAATGAGAATCGTTCTCATATGGAGGTCGACATGCAAATCGTCACGACCGAATTCCCGTTTGTCTGGCTGCGTTACACCGGTTCGACGCATACCGAACCCGCCCGCCTGATCGCCGAACTCGACGCGTTGCTGGCGCGTCGCGAACCGTTCGTTTTCCTGACCGACGACGCGCCGTCCGGCGACGATCGCGGCGCCGACGATCACGCGTTGCGCAAGCAGCTCGCGAAGTGGAGCAAGGCCAACCGCGCGCAGTCGCGTGAATGGATCCCCGCGATGATCGCGATCGAGCCTGACGCGTCGCGGCGGGTGGCGCTCGATGCATTCTCGGGCGCATTCGAGAAGGTGTGGGGTTATCCGCTGAACGCAGCCGCAACCCGCGACGACGCGCTCGCGCTCGCGCGGCGGCTGCTCGACGAACCGGCGCGCGGCGCCGAGGCGGCGAACGGCTGAACCGTCTGCCGCGCCGGCGGCGCGGCGTTCCTCGACACGCATGCACGGCACGCGAATGCGCGCCGCGGCATGCGGCAACCATGCAGGGGTGTCCGGTGGACAATCCGATCCGCTCGATGCGCATCTTCACGCGCATCGTCGAAATGAACAGCTTTACGCGTGCGGCGCAGGCGCTCGGCATTTCGCGCGCCACCGCGACGCGGACCGTGCAGGAGCTCGAAACGGCGCTCGGCATGCCTTTGCTGGTGCGCACGACGCGCGCGCTGCGGGCGACGCCCGAAGGCGACGCGTATTACCGGCGCTGCGTGCGCATCACGGCGGATGTCGACGAGCTCGAGGCCAGCATCCGCGGCGCCGCGCTGCATCCGAGCGGGCCGCTGCGCGTCGAGCTGCCGGCGGCGGTCGCGGACGCGATCGTGCTGCCGGCGCTTGGCGCGTTTCATGCGCGGCATCCCGACTTGATGCTGACCTTGGGGGTATCCGGGCGTGCGGCCGACAGGGTCGGCGACGCGATCGACTGCAGCGTCCGGCTCGGCGAGTTGCCCGATTCGTCGCTCGTCGCGCGCCGGCTCGGCAGGCTCGAGCGCGTGACGTGCGCGAGCCCCGCGTATCTCGACCGCCACGGCGTGCCGCGCACGCTCGACGATCTGGCCTCGCATCGCGCGGTCGGCGTGTCGTCCGTGCCGGGCCAGCGCACGGCCGAACTCGATTTTCTCGTCGATGGCGCCGTGCGCAAGGTGCGGCTCGACGGGATCGTCAGCGTGGACGACGAGCCGGCGTATCTGGCGTGCGGCGTGCACGGCCTCGGGCTGATCCAGCCGCCGCGCGTCGCCGCGCAGCCGTTGATCGACGCGGGGCGGTTGCGCGAAGTGCTGCCGCGCTGGCGGCCCGGCGCGATCGCGGTGTCGGCCGTCTACGTGAAGCGGCCGCATGTGTCGCCCGGCGTGCGCGCGTTCGTCGACTGGATTGCGGAGCGGTTCGTGGACGCCGCGCGGGACGGGGAGGGCATGATCGTTGCGGGGGCAACGGCGGTTCGGCTCAACGCGCGTGCGGCCGCCGCGTGCGAGCGTGAAGACCGGCAGGTCGCGGTGGTGTGACGGCGCTCATGGTTCTGCGAGATGGAATGCGTGCGCCATCCGGTCCTGTTCCCGGGGCGGCAGCGCGAGTCGCGCAGCGAGAGTTTTCCATTTGGCGCCTCACTCATCAACGCGAGATCGGCACCTGGGCACCGGGCGGACGCATCGCATGCCCGCCCGGCGTACTCCATCGAGACGCGATCAGCTGTGCGTGAGCGTCAGCGCATAGAACTTCACGACGGTGCCGGGCGTCGTCAGCGGCGTGCCGGACACGGCCGTCTGGTCGTAGTCACCCGCCTTGAAGTAGAAGCTCTCGCCGTCGAAACTCGAATCCATCGTGAAGGTCTTGGTCGTGCCGTTCGCCGTGACGGTGATCGTCGTCCCGCTCAGGCTCAGCGCGTAGCTGAACTGCTTGCCGACGCCGACCGTGGTGATCGGCGTGGTCGTCGCCTTGCCGCCCTGGTTGGTGCTTTCGAGCAGCAACTGCACGACGCCGCCGGACGTGAACTGCAACTCGCACAGCGGTTTGCTCGGGCCGGTGCCCTGGAAGATCTGGCCGATCGTCGTGTGATCGGGCACCTGCGTGACGGCCACCGTCGCATTCAGCCGGTTCGTGCCGGAGGTCGGCCAGATCGCGTTCTCGCGCAATTCGGTGCGCGGATGCAGCGAGCCGGACGTTGTCCAGCCCTGCGTCGGGTCCATCATCACCATCGATCCATCGCTGCCGTCGGTATAGAAGTACGTCGGGTTCACGTAGCCGCCCGCGAGCGACGAACCGCTCACCGTGTCGACCTTGCCGGACGAGCCGGTCGGCAACTGCAGCGTGAACGGCGCGAGGTTGAAGTTCGAGCCGGGCGGGTTCGACGGGCTGAGCGCCATCGCGGTGGCCTGCTGGCGGGCAGCGGCGGCCGGGCTGGCCGGATCGTCGCCGCCGCACGCGGACAGGCACGCAACGGACAGAACGGCGACGACGCACGGGATGACTCTGTTCTTCATGGTGTCTCTCTCTGATGGTCCATGGCTGGGTACCATGTTGTGGGTAACGTTTTCCTTTTCAGGTGCGCGATCGTCGAAGCGAGATCGGTTGCCCATAGAAAGCACTCCAAAATACAGAAAGCAGGTATGACGCGACAACGAGTAAAAGGATGCGGAAAATCGGTGGAATAACGGAGCTTTCGATCGGCTTTCCACGTGCCTGGGTCAGCCGATCGGGAACGATGCTAACAAGAAGCCTCGGAAGAGTAAACGTTTTCCTTCCGTGGGTGATGCTGTTGCTATCCGCTGGGTAACGGCAAGCGCGATTGGTGCAACTCCATGGCGTGCACGCTCGCGTAGTCGCGAGCGCAGGCGTTATGACTCCGTGACTGCGACGTGCTGCGCAATTCGCGCTGCACAAGCATCAGGCGTCGCATCGGACGTATCGACCACCATCTGGCTGAATGGCCGCGACGCATAGCCTTCGCGATACATCTCGGCGATCCGGTTCCGCTCCCAGTCCGTCAGCGCGCGCGAGCCTCGATTCGACGAGGCGACCGCTTCAGGCGGCGCGAGCGTTACGACGAACAACCGCGCATCGCGCGCGTCGCAGGCGGCACGGAGCCGCTCGAATTCCGTTTCGCCGATCGGATAGGCGATGACCAGATGACACTCACGCGCGTTCGTGATCTGCGCGACGAGACGTTCGAGCGCGATCGCCCACTGCACGTCGAACGGCGCATCCTCGGGCGCATCGTGATCGTCGCCGTCGATGAAGCGCGCATCGGGCAGCACGCGTGCGAGCGCGAGACCGATCGTCGTCTTGCCGCTGTTGATCGGGCCATTCAGGTGGATGACGGTAAGAGGTGGCGGGGCGATGGGGCGTTGCACGGGGGGATTGTCGTAGAGGGGCGGGACGCGGTACCGATCCGGCGCGGTTGATTGAAATGCATTTGTAATAAATCGGCGGCGAATTCGAAATGAAAATTTATTAGGGATATACCCTAAAGAAAGGTGGCGTGTGTGCCGTTAGCTCGCCTCGGTAACTCACAAAAGCATTACGGAAGCACTACATCCGTACAACCACACGACCAGATCAACCGAGGGGCGCACGGCCGGCGAAGCCGTGCGTGTGATTCGAAGATGGGACGCATCGATTTGTTTCGGCGCGCAGGCATCGGGGGCTTGCGCGTGATCTTCCTTTGCCTGGCGGCGGCAGGGGGGCTGCCGCATTGCGCGGTCGCCGCGGGGATCGTGCCGGACGGCGGTACGCCGACGAGCGTGTCGGCGGGGCCGAACGGCCGGCAGCTCGTGAATCTCGCGCCGGCGGTCGCCGGCGTCTCCAGCAACACCTACTCGTCGTTCAACGTGACGACAGCCGGCGCGACGCTGAACAACGTCGGCATCAATGCGCGCACGATCGTCAACCAGGTGACGAGCACGAACCGCAGCCTGATCGAAGGCGAGATCGCCGTGGCCGGGCCGCGCGCGAACGTGGTGCTGGCGAACCCGAACGGCATCACGATCAACGGCGGATCGTTCGTCAATACGGGGCATGTCGCGCTTGCCACCGGCAATGTGAGCTTCAACGACCTGCAGATCGCCCCGGGCGTGATCCAGCGCAACATCGTGCTCGATACGTCGACCGGCACGATCGTCGTCGGCCCGGGCGGTCTGGCCGGCGCACTGATCGGCCTGGACCTGATCGCGAAGACGATTCGCGTCGACGGACCGATCGACAACACCTTCTCGTCGGCGACCGCCGGCGTGCGCCTGCTGGCCGGCCGCAGCCGGGTGGAACTGAACACGGGACTGTCGCCCAACGACAACGCCAACGACTGGCTGGCGCGCGGTGCGACGACGAATCCCGATACTGCGTCGTCCTACGCGATCGATATCACCGCTGCCGGTAGTCTGACCAGCGGCCGCGTGCAGTTGATCGTGACCGACCGCGGGCCCGGCGTGCGCAGCGCCGGCCCGATGAATGCGTCGCTGGGCGATTTCACGCTGACGTCCAACGGGAACGTCGAGTTTTCGCACACGAAGCTTGGCGTCGCCGGGGATTTCGCGGTGACTGCGCAGGGCAGCCTGACGTTGACGGACACGGAGGTGAAGGTCAACGGCGGCCGCGCCGGCCTGTCCGCCGCGGACGCGATCACGCTCACCGGCAGCAGCCTGCTGGCATCGGGCGGCATCAAGCTGAGTGGCGCAGGTATCGCACTGCAGCCCGACGAAGCGATGGCCGGCTCGACGGTGGCGTCGTCGCAGAGCGGCGTGGTGCTGAAGAGCGGCGCAGACATCGTGAACGTCGGTTCGCTCGTGCAGGGGCAGGCCGCGATCGACGCGGATGCCGACTCGGCAGGCGCGGTGACGCTGAACGCGGCCGGCCGCATCCTGAACCAGTCGCAGCCGCAGACGCGGATCGGCATCCTGTTCGGCGTGCAGGGCGACGTATCGCTGACCGCGGGGGCGGACATCGTCAACCAGAATGCGCGGATCCTGTCGAACCGGAGCGTCTCGATCGCGGCTGGCGGCGACCTGGAGAACGTCGTCGATCACAGTACGGGCGTGCAGGACGGCGCGGTGATCGGGTTTGCCGAGCAAGGCGGCCGATTCCTGTTCTTCCGGCATCGCAGCGACGGCTTCACGGTCGACTACGGCGCGCTCGCGGACGCCTCCAAGCTTGCGTACATCACCGCCGACGCAGGAAATGTGTTCGTGCGCGCCGCGAACGTCAGGAACATCGGCGGCTCGATTCTTTCGAACGGCGGCTCGATCGACATCGCCGCGCGCGACAGCCTGCTGACACAGGCGATCTTCACGGGCCAGGCATCGTTCCGGCGTTCGTGTTTCGTCTTCTGCCGCTCGAGCGCATCGTCGAGCGTGCAGGCTTTCGGCGGCGCCATCGAGGCCAACACGGACATCCTGTTGAAGGCCGGCGCGCAGATTACCAATATGGGCGGTATCGTGCGCGCGCTCGGCGGATTGACGCTCGATGCGCCCAGGACCCTCGCGCAGGGCGTGCCGGGCTATACCGTGATCAACCGCGATCACGATTTGAAGGCATGGTTCGGCAATCGCTGGGCAGCCATCTATCGGAGCGATACCGGCGGCCTGTTCAGCGGCGGAACCGGCAAGGTGCGCCTGACGGGCGAGGCGGATATCGAGGGCGGCGCGTACCTTGCGCCCGATGGCGTGCTGGCGGCGGGCGGCGTGGTGACGATTCGGCCGCCGCACCGGGATCTCGTGACGATCGGCAACCGCAATCATCTGGGCCTCGTGTCGTGGTTCGGTCTGTGAGGGGCGGCATGTCGTCGGCAATGGTCCGGGTGCTCGCGCTGGCGATCGGCGCGACGCCGTTGTGCGTGCGCGCGCAGCTCGCAGGCGGATTGCCGCCCGGCGCGCCGCCGGGATTCGGCGCGATACCGCCGGGGCTCGCGGTGCCGCGCGCCGAGCAGGACCCCGCGCAGCGCCTGCTTCAGGAACAGCGCGACCGGCAGCGCCGCGAGGAAATCGCGCAGCCGCCGGCGCAGATCGCGTTGCCTGAGCAGCCGGCCGTGCCCGACCTGCCGCCGGGCACCGATGTCGAAACGCTGCCGGACGTTGCGCCGATGTTCCTGATCGAGCGCGTCGAATTCACGGGCGACACGATTCTGGGGCAGCCCGCGCTCGACCGTCTCGCGGCACCGTTTCTCGGCAAGCAGCTCGGGCGCAACCGGATCAACCTGTTGCTGCGCAGGCTGACCGAAGCCTTCATCGCGCACGGCTACATCACGACGCGCGCCTACCTGGGCCCGCAGAACCTCGCGTCCGGCACGCTGAAGATCAATCTCGTCCCGGGGCGTGTAGCCGCGCTGACGCTGAACGGCAAGCCGCTGCGTCCGCGCGACCCGAACGAGAAATGGTACGAGGTGCGCGGCGGCGGGCTGTTGACCGAGGCCGGCACCGTATGGGCATTCGCGAGCGCCCCGGGCGATCCGCTGCGCCTGCCCGATCTCGAGCAGGGCGTCGACCAGATCAACCGGTTGCGGCGCAACCAGGCCGAGATCCGCATCCTGCCGGGCGAAGCGCCGGGGGATTCGGTCGTCGCGATCTCGAACCGCTATGGCGACCGTCTTCACTACGACTTCGGCATCGACAACTACGGCAGCTCGCAGACCGGCAAGACGCGCTATCGCGCAGGCGTCGAGGCCGACAACATGATCGGGCTGCAGGAATCGCTGTCGTTCAACTACGTGGGGACGACCGAAACGAACGCGCTCGTGTTTTCCGCGGCGGTGCCGTACGGGTATCAGACCTTCAGCTACACGGTGTCGATGTCCGAGTACCAGCAGGCGATCGGCGACGTCGCGCTGCTCGAAGGCCGCACGTTCAGCCAGATGCTCGGCTGGAACGATGTGCTCGTGCGCTCGTCGAGCGGGCGCCTGAGCGTCGACGTGACGCTCAACAAGCTGCGCACCGAGCGCGATGTAAACGGCCTGCCGCTCTCGCCCCAGAACCTCACGGTGCTGCGCGTCGCGCTCAATGGACTGGCCCGGTTCGCCGCGCGTGGGCAGGGCGCCGCGGCGACTTGGGACGTCGGCGTATCGCGGGGGCTGCCCTGGCTCGCGGCCAACCATGACGCATCGGACGTCGGCATCGACGACGCGCACAGCCAGTTCACGAAGCTCGATGCGACCGGCACGCTGCAGTTTGCGCTCGGCAGTCTTGCCGGGAGCGCGTGGGCCTATCGCGGCACGCTGCGTGCGCAATACAGCCGCGTGGCGCTGTTCGGCAACGAGCAGATCTTCCTGGGCGGCATGGGGTCGGTCCGCGGGTTCACCGAAGGCGGGATCGCGGGCGACAGCGGCCTCTTCGTCCGTAACGAGGCCGCGTGGCAGAACGTGCCCGCCTGGCGCGACGCGCGAATCGAACCGTACGTGTTTCTCGATGGCGGCAAGGCCCACCTGAATGCGCAGGGCGGCTGGCCGACGCTCGTCGGCGCCGGCGTGGGCACGCGCGCGCAATGGCGCCTGAAGAGCGGAACGGTCTCGGCCGAAGTGCTGGTCGGGCAGGCGCTCGCGCAGCCGGCGGCGCTCGGCAGGAAAGCCACCGTGCTGCTGGCAACACTCAACTGGTCGGACTGAATGAAGGAGAACGTCATGAATCGTCTGTCGAACGGTCGCGCGATCGCGATGCAACGGAATCTGCGGGCGCGCCTGCGCCGGACGGGCATTGCGTTCGTCGCCGCCATGCTTTGCGGCACGGTCGCGCCGCAAGCGCAGGCACTGAACAAGGCCGCGAAGAAGCCGGCGGACACGGTCGCCGCGATGCCTGCCGATACCGTCGCGAGCGTGAACGGCGTGCCCGTCACGCAAACGCAAGTCGACGAAGCGGTGCGCGCGTCGAAGGCCGCCGATACGCCGGCGCTGCGGGCGGCGATGAAGAACCAGCTGATCGCACGCGAACTGTTCCGGCAGGCGGCGCTGAAGCAGCACTACGACACCCGGCCGCAAGTCGTTGCCGCGGTCGAGCAGGCGAAGACGCTTGCGATGACGCAGGCGTACCTGCACGACCAGGTCAAGCCGGCACCGGTCTCGGAGACGGACATCCGGGCACGCTACGACGCGATCGTCGCGGGTCTCGGCGAGAGCGAATACAAGCCGAGCGCGATTGCGGTCAACGACGCGGACACCGCGAAGCAGATCATCGCGCGACTCCGGAAAGGCGAGGACTTCGGCGCGCTCGCGCAGCAATTCAGCAAGGGGCCGGGTGCCGCGCAAGGCGGTGCGCTGAACTGGATCTCGTTCAAGACGCCGATCGAGGCGGGTAATACGCAGAACTGGCCGCAGCCGCTCGCCGAAGCGCTCGTGAAGCTGCCGCAGGGTGGCTTGACGCGCGAACCTGTCCAGGTCGGCGATGCGTACTGGATCCTGCGCGTCGACGACAAGCGCGCGACGCAGGTGCCGTCGTTCGACCAGGCGAAGGACATGCTGCGGCAGCAGCTCGAGCAGGTCGCGATGGAGAAGGCCACGGCGCAGGTCGTCGTGGACCTGATCCGGAGCGCGCGCATTCAGCAGTAGGCGGCAAGCAGTTGTGCCGGGCCGATGCCCGGCGATCACCCACGCGATACCGGGCGGGGAAATCCCGGCATCGCGCGACGCCACGGTCGGCCGGCCGATGGCGCGAGACGCACGGCGCAAGCCCAAAAGAACGAAGCAGAAAAACAGATGAACACGTCCAAGCGTAAGGTCCTGCAGCAGCTCGCCGCCGCCGGTGCGACGCGAATCGGCGCGCGCGCGCGGTCCGCGGCCGGTGCGCCGCGTTTCCTGGCGGTCGCGCCGGTCGCTCACCCGTATCGCTGGTGGCAGCGGGCGACCTGCGCGATCGTCGCGCTGACGATGTTCATCGGACCGATCACGGTGACGGTCGAGCAGGGGCGCGACGCGGCCGGCGTGCTGGGCGCCGGCAACCGCCGTATGGATGACGAAACGTGGCAGCGCGTGCTCGACCTGGCATCGCTGCGCGTGCGGTTGTCGATGCAGATTGCCGCTGCTGCGCCGATCGTCGACCCGACTGCGCCCATCTCATTCCAGCCCGCGATCACGCAATCGACGGGTGCCGGCGGCGGCGTGCCGGTCGTCAATATCACCGCGCCCAACGCGGCCGGCATTTCGCTGAACCAGTATCAGCAGTTCAATATCGACCCGGTCGGCCTGATCCTCAACAACAGCCTGATGTCGGGGACGTCGCTGACGGGCGGCAACGTGCAGGCGAATGCGAACCTGAACGGCCGCACGGCGAGCGTGATCGTCAACCAGGTGACGTCGACAGGCAATGCCTACGCGAGCATGCTGAACGGCCCGCTCGAAGTGTTCGGCGCGCCGGCGACGGTCGTCATCGCGAACCCGAACGGCATCACGACGCGCGGCACGGGCTTCACCAATACCATCGGCGTCACGCTGTCGACCGGCGCGCCGCAGTTCCTGGGCAGCGTGGGCGGCACGGCGACCGCCTTCGCGAACGCGAAGGCGATCGGCTACAACGTGACCGGCGGCCATCTGCAGATCGAGGGCAATGCCGGCGTCAACGGGCCGGGCGCGGGGATCGAGGGGACGGTCGGCACGATCGACCTGATCGGCGAGACGATCGGCATCAACGCGCCGCTGTATGCGGGCACGCGCATCAACGCGATTGCCGGGCGGCAGTTCGTGACGCCGACGGCCGCGGATGCGTACGGCACCACGTATGGCACTGCGTCGAACGGCGCGGCGAATTCTGCCGCCGCAATCAATGCCGCGAACGGCGGGGCGAACCGTTCGCTCGCGATCGACGCAACCGCGTTCGGCGCGATGACCGCCGGCCAGATCCAGGTGATCAGCACCGCGGCGGGCATGGGTGTGCGGGCCGACGCGCAACTGGCCGCGAACGCAGGCGACCTGCTGATGTCGTCGAACGGCGACGTGTCGGTCGCCGGGTCCGCCGCGCAGCAGCAGGCGACGCTGCATAGTGCGGGCAACGTATCGATGACGGGCGCGCACCTGGGTGTCGGCGGCTACACGATCACCGCGAACGGCGACGTAACGTCGACGGGCGCGATCCAGTCCGGCGGCAGGCTCGCGGTATCCGCTGGCGGCAACGTGAACGTCGCGAACGCGCAAGCCAGCGGCGACGTGGCGATTGCCGGCGGCGCGAACGTGACGCTGGGCGACGTGCAGACGGGTGGTGCGTTGGCGGTTGCGGCGCAGGGCGGAGCGGGCGGCGACGTGACGCTGAACGGGACGGCGCTGGCCGTGGCCGGCTCGTCGCTGCGTGCGTCGCGCGACGTCCGTGTCAACGGCCGGCTGGATAGCAGCACGGTCGACGCAAGCGCGCAACGCAGCATCGCATTGGCCGGCCCTGTGAACGCATCCGGCGACCTGACGCTCACGGCGCGTGACGGCGACCTCGCCACGACCGCGCGCGTCGCCAGCGGCGGGAACCTGTCCGCCAGCGCGGGGCACGATGTCGCGGCGAGCGGCGCGCTGCTGGCGAATGGCGACGTGAGCGTGCGGGCCGGAAACAGTGCGAGCGTCGGCGATATCCACGCGGGCGGCGTCATCGACGTGAGTGCGCAGGGCGGGGCTGGCGGCGGCGACCTGGCGTTCAACGGCAACACGCAGGCGACCGGCGCCACGCGCATCGCGTCGGCGCGCGACATCGCCGTGAACGGCACGCTGACCGGCGGTTCGACGCTGGCGCTCGACGCACGGCGCGACGTGACGATCGGCGCGCACGGCACCGTGCAGTCGGCGGGCGACCTCGCGCTGACGGCGCGCACCGGCAGCGTGACGTCGAACGGCACATTGACGAGCGCATCGAACCTGTCGGTGCAAGGCGCACAGGACGTCGCGCTGCTCGGCACGACGGGCGCGATGGCGGACACGACGCTGAACGCGGGCCGTGACGTGACGGTGGGTGGCACGCTGTCCGGGCGCGGTGGCGCGCGGCTCGACGCCGGGCGCGACATCGTCCTCGGCGGCAGCACGGGCTTCGTGAAGGACGTGCAGGCGCAGGCGGGCCGCAACCTGACGACGACGGGTTCACTTGCCGCGACGAACGTGACGCTGGGCAGCGGCCAGTCGATGACGCTGCACGACGTGCAGTCGTCCGCGGCGTTGCAGGGGAACGCGCAAAACGGCGTGCTCACGATCGACGGCAACGTGACGTCGTTGTCGACCACCCAGCTCGAATCGGGCGGCGACACGGCGGTGACCGGCAGGCTGCAAAGCACGGGCCGCCTCGATGTCACGAGCGGCGGCGCCGTCGCGATCGCGGGGCAGGTCAATACGTTGTCGACCGGCACTTTCCGCGCAGGAAACCGGTTCAGCGTGGACGGCACGCTGCAGACGACCGGCACGCTCGATATCGCCAGCGGCGCCGACGCATCGATCGGCGGCACGGTGAACGCGCTGTCGGATGCGATCCTCGCGTCGAGCGGCGGCGTGACGGTCAACGGCCTGCTGCAGAGCGCGGGCCCGTTGGCGCTGACGAGCGGCGCGAACACGTCGATCGGTGGCACGGTGCTGTCGACGGGTGACGCGACCCTCGAGAACGCGGCGGGCTCGCTGACGAGCACCGGCACGATCCAGGCGGGCCGCGATCTGCTGATCGACGCCGCGCACGCAGTCGATTTCGGCAAGCAGCAGACGATCGCGCAACGCGACCTGGCGGTGCGCGCGGGCGGCGACCTCGTCGCGAACGGCACGGTGATCGGCCAGCGCAACGGCGTGCTGAATGCCGGCGGCGCGCTGGGCGGTGCGGCGGCGATCGCATTCGGGCAGGCGGCGACGCTTCAATCGGGCGGCGATACGCGCCTGACGGGCTCGTTGCGCGGCGACACGGTGCAGACGCAGGCGGGCGGCTCGGCGTCGTTGCACGACGTGCAGGCCGTGTCGTCGATGTCGCTTGCCGCGACGCAGGATCTTGCGACGACGGGCAACCTGATCGGCAACGCAACGACGACACTGCAGGCCGGGCGCGATCTCGGCGTCAGCGGCGCGGTTCAGTCGTCGCAGACGCTGACGCTGGCAGCCGGTCGCGATGTCGCAACCACGGGCGCACTGCGGACCGACCGGGATCTGCACGTTCGTGCGGGCAACAACGCAGCGATCGGCGATATGCAGGTCGGCACCGTGCTCGACGTGAAGTCGCAAGGCACGGCGGGCGGTGGCGACGTGGCGCTCAACGGCAACGCGATCGTCGCAGGCGTGACGAACGTGCAGGCGGCGCGCGACGTCGTCGTGAACGGTTCGCTCACCGGCGCCACGCAGGTGGCGCTGTCGGCGCAGCGCGACGTCGGCGTCAACGGCGGCGGCGCCGTCCGCGCCATCGGCGATCTCGCGATCACCGCGACGACCGGCAGCATCGCGTCGGCCGGCACATTGAACGGCGCAGGCGCGCTGACCGCGAATGCGGCACAGGATGTCGCGCTGACCGGTACGACCGTGTTCACCGGCGACACCGCCGTGACGGCGGGCCGTGACGTGACGGTCGGAGGAACGCTGGCGGGTCGTGGCGGTGCACGCGTCAACGCGGGGCGTGACATCGCGCTGGGTGGCAGTACAGGATTCCTGAAGGATATGCAGGCGCAGGCGGGCCGCAACCTGTCGATGACGGGTTCGCTCGCCGGCACGAACGTGACACTGGGCAGCGGCCGGTCGATGACGCTGCATGACGTGCAGTCGTCGAGTGCATTGCAGGCCAATGCACAAAACGGGACGCTGACCGTCGACGGCACGGTCACGTCGTTGTCGAGCGCGCAGCTCAAGTCGGGCAGCGATACGTCCGTGACCGGCACGCTGCAAAGCGCGGGCCATCTCGATCTGACGAGCGGCGGCAATCTCGGGATCGGCGGCACCGTCAGCGCGTTGTCCGATGCGGCCGTCACGTCGAGCGGCGCGGCGAGCGTGAACGGGCTGTTGCAGAGCGTGGGCCCGTTGACGCTGACGAGCGGCGCGAATACGTCGATCGGCGGCACGGTGCTGTCGACGGGTGACGTCACCCTCAAGAACGCGGCGGGCTCGCTGACGAGCACCGGCGTGATCCAGGCGGGCCGCGATTTGCTGATCGACGCCGCGCACGCGGTCGATCTCGGCACGCAGCAAACCACGGCGCAACGCGACCTGACGGTGCGCGCGGGCGGCGACCTCATCGCGAACGGCACGGTGATCGGCCAGCGCAACGGCGTGCTGAATGCCGGCGGCGCGATGGGCGGCGCGGCGGCGATCGCATTCGGGCAGGCGGCGACGCTTCGATCGGGCGGCGATACGCGCCTGACGGGCTCGCTGCGCGGCGACACGGTGCAGATGCAGGCAGGCGGGGCGGCGTCGCTGCACGACGTGACGGCCGCAGCGACGATGTCGCTCTCGGCCGCGCAGGATCTCGCGACGACGGGCGCCGTGGTGGCCGGCTCGACGGCGACGCTGCAGGCCGGCGGGAACCTGGGCGTCGGCGGCGCGATGCAGGCGGTCGGCGATATTGCGCTGACCGCGACGAACGGAAGCGTGTCGAGCAGCGGACCGATCGCCGGCAACGGCGCGATCGACATGCAGGCGGGTACCGACATCCTGCTGAACGGAACGGTCGGCGCGGCGCGCGGCATGTCGCTGAACGCGGCGCGTGACGTTTCGACGACGCAGGCCCTGAACGTGCTGGCGAACGACCTGCGGATCACGGCCGGCAACAACGCCGGCGTGGCCGATGTGCAGGCGGGCGGGGCGTTGTCCGTCACCGCCCGAAACGGCGACGCGGCGTTCAACGGTACGGCTGCGGCGCTCGGCGAAACCACCGTGATCGCAGGGCGCGACGTGGTCGTGCGCGGCGCGCTCGCCGGTGGCGGCGACGGCACGAGCGCGACGCATGCGCCGACGTCCGTACAGGCCGGGCGCGACGTCCAGGTCACGGGCATGCTCGCGGGCGGCGCAACGCTCGGCGTCGACGCCGCGCGTGATGTGACGATCGGCAACGCCGGTCAGGTCCAGGCGGCCGGCGACATGACGCTCGCCGCCGGCGCCGGCAGCGTGACGTCGCAGGGCACGCTCGCGGCCGAACGCAATGTCGCGCTGACGGCGACCAAGGACGTGTCGCTGACCGGCAAGACCAGCGTCGGCGGCGATGCGGCGTTGACGGCCGGGCACGACCTGACGCTCGGCGGATCGGTCGTGGGCAAGGGCGGCGCGACGCTGAACGCGGGCCACGATGCCGCGATCGGCGGCAGCACCGTCTTTGCGAACGACGTCACGGCCAAGGCCGGCAACGACCTCGCGGTCACCGGCGCGCTGCAGGGGCAGGCGGTGTCGCTGAGCGCCGCGCGCTCGGTCGCGCTGAAGGACGTGCAATCGAATGCAGCGCTGACCGTCAACGCCAAGGGCGGCGCACTGACGATCGACGGTACCGTCAACTCGCTTGCAGGCGGCACGTTGAACGCCGCTGGCGACCTGGCGGTCAACGGCGCATTGCAGACGGCCGGATCGCTCAATGCGGCGAGCGGCGGCACCCTTGCGGTCAACGGGGCCGTCAATGCGCTCGCCGATGCAACCTTGCATTCGGCCGCGGACCTGAACGTGAACGGCACGCTCCACGCGGGCGGCCCGCTGGCGGCATCGAGCAATGGCGTGCTGTCGGTCGGCGGCAAGCTCGACGCGGCCGCCGATGCGGCGTTGAGCGCGGCGCGCGGCCTCGTTGTCGACGGCACCGTCAACGCCGGCCGCAAGCTCGACATGACGAGCGGCGGCCCGACGACGCTGCGCGGTGTGGTCAACGCGGCAGCGGCGGGCGCGCTGCGCTCGGACGGCGACATCACGGTCAACGGCACGTTGCAGGCGGCGGGGCCGCTCGACGTGATCGGCGGCGGCAACACGACGGTCGGCGGCGCGCTGGTGTCATCGGGCGACATGACGCTGCGCAATGCCGCGGGCGCGCTGACGAGCACCGGCACCCTGCAATCGGGCGGCAACCTGTCGGCCGACGCGGCCGGCACGATCGATCTCGGCAAGGGGCGCACGACGGCGCTTGGCGATCTCGCGGTCAACGCCGGCCGGGATCTGCGCACGGACGGCACGGTGATCGCGCAGGGGCGCGGCACGCTGACGGCCGGCGGCGCGATCGGCGGGGCGGGGGCGCTGGCGTTCGGCGGCGCGGCGACGCTGCAGTCGGGCGGCGACACGCGGCTCACCGGCTCGCTGCGCGGCGACAAGGTCGACGTGAACGCGGGCGGTCACGCGACGCTGCACGACGTGACGGCGGGCGCATCGATGACGCTCGCATCGGCCGGCAACCTGCGCACGACCGGCGCGGTGACCGGCAACGCGGACGTGCTGCTGCGCGCGGGCGGCGACATCGATCACAGCGGGGCGTTGCAGGCCATCGGCCATGCGACGTTCGACGCACGCGGCGGGCATGTCGCGTCGACGGGATCGATCGCGACGAACGGCGCGCTCACGGTGAAGGCGGGCACGGATATCACGCTCGGCGGCAAGACGGCCTCGGCGCTGAACACCACCCTGACCGCCGGCCGCGACCTCGCGATCGGCGGCTCGCTGGCGAGCGGCGGCGCGTTCGATGCGACGGCCGGCGGGAATGCCGGCATCGCCGGCACAGTGCTGGCGATCGACGACACGCAGGTCGGCGCGGCCAACGATCTCGACGTGACCGGCAAGCTCGAGGGCCACGGGGCCGGCACGCTCGGCGCCGGCCGGGATCTGACCGGCGCGGGCACGATTGCGTTCGCGCAGGCCGCGACGCTCGATGCGGGCCGCGATGTCGTGCAGGGCGGGCTGGTGCAGGGGCACACGGTTGCGGTCACGGCGGCAGGCAATGCAAGCGTGACGAACGTGCAGGCGGACGAGTCGTTGTCGCTGCGCGCGAACGGCACGCGCACGGACACCGGGTCCGGCAACCTGACGATCAACGGTACGGCCGCCGCTGGCGGGCGCATCGATGCGGTCGCGGCGCAGGATGTATCGGTGCCCGGCAAGCTGCAAGGGGCAACCTCGGTCGGCATCGACGCGGGGCGCAACGCCGTGATCGGGGGCGCGGTCCAGTCGGGCGGCGCGATGACGATTGCCGCGCATACCGGCGATCTGGCCGCAACCGGCGGGATCAACAGCGGTGCGACGCTCGACGTGACGACCGGACGCGATCTGTTGCTCGGCGCGACGACGAGCGCGGTTGGCGACATGGCGCTCACCGCCGGGCGCGATCTGAATACCGGCAGCGGGCTGCTGATCGGCGACGCGAATGGCACCCTGCGTGCGGCGCGCGATATCGTCGGCGCTGGCAAGCAGTCGTTCCTGCAAGGCGCGTTCGACGCCGCCGCGCAGCGTAATGCGGCGTCGAGCGGCCTCGTTCAGGCGAGGAGCGTGCAGTTGACGGGCGGCAACGATGCGTCCGTCAACGATGTCGTATCGGCGACCTCCTTCGACCTGAAGGCGCTCGGCAACGCCGGCGGCGGCGATGCCGTGGTGCGCGGCACCGCGCAGGCGGCCGGCGCCGCGGCCGTGACCGCCGCGCACGACGTGCGGGTGACGGGCACGCTGGCGAACGGTGCGGCGCAATCCTTGAGGGCCGGCAACGATGTCGTCGTGAGCGGCGCCACGCAATCCGCTGGCAACATGAAACTGGCTGCCACTGGCGGCAACGTGCAACTGAACGGCACGACGACATCGGGCGGCGCGCTCGATGCGCGCGCCGGTGTCGATGCGCAATTGAACGGGACGATCGCCTCGGCCGGCATGACGACGGTCCAGGCCGGCCGCGATATCGGCATCGGCGGCAGCGTGGCCGGGCAGGCCGGCGGCACGCTGACGGCCGCACGGGATATCGCCGGCGCGGGGGCGGTGGCGTTCGGGCAGGCCGCTGCGCTTGCCGCGACGCACGACGTCGCATTGTCGGGGGCGCTGCAGGGCGCGAGCGTGTCGGTGACGGGCGGCAACAATGTCGGCCTCGCCAGCGTGCAGGCAGTGTCGGGCGACCTGTCGGTCGTCGCGAACGGTCTTGCGGGCGGCGGCGACGTGACGCTCGGCGGCGCGGCCACCGCGCTCGGCGCGTTCTCGCTGCAGGCGGCGCGCGACGTCAACGTGAATCACGCGATCAATGCGGGCGCGGCGACGGACATCAAGGCCACGCGCAACGTCGCGCTCGCCGACGTGAACACGGCCGGCGACCTGAGCATCGCCGCGTCGAACGGCAGCGCCGCAGCAGCGAACGTGACCGCGCGCGGCAACCTGAACGTGACGACAGGGCAGGCGATCGCGCTGTCGGGGCAAACCGTGTCGGGCGGCAATGCGACGCTGGCGTCCGGCGGCGACATGACGCTGGTCGGCAGCATCGCCGCGCAGCAGGCCGGCAAGCTGACGGCGGGCGGCTCGATCGACGCGGCGTCGATCGCGTTCGGCAAGCAGGCCACGGTCAGCGCGGCGAGCAGCATCGCCGTGAAGGGCGGCGTCTCGACCGACGGCGACCTGGCGATGACGGCCGGCAACGACCTCGCGATCGGCAGCGCGCAGACGGGCGGTGCGATCGACTTGCGCGCACAGGGGCACAACGGTGCCGGCGACGTGGTCGTGAACGGCAGCCTGACGTCCGGCAAGGCGACGACGCTCGCCGCCGCGCGCGACGGAGTGATCGCCGGAAGCGTCGGCAGCGGCACAAGCCTGACGGCCGGCGCGGGCCGGAGCCTCGGCATCGCCGGCGCAATTCGTTCGAACGCCGATACGTCGCTGAGCGCGACGAACGGCAATCTCGTCGTGGGCGGCGACTTCGTGTCCGTCGGCAATTTCGGTGCGCGTGCCGGCGGCACGCTGACGCTGCTGACGGGCGGGCTCGCCAACGGCGACACCACGTTGACGTCCGGCGGCGCGATGACGCTCGGCGGCGCACTGTTCGGCCTCGGCGGCGCGAATCTCGACGCGGGTGGCGCGATCACGGGCGGCAGCGCGCTGACGTTCGGCAAGGATATCGGCGTCACGTCCGGCGCGGGTGTCACGCTGGGCGCGATCCAGGGCGCAGGGAAGTTCACGGCGACGTCGACCGGCGACCTGTCGCTCGGCGCGACGACCGCGGTCGGCGGTGTGTCCGCGACGTCGCAGGCGGGCAGCGTCGCCGTCAACGGCGCGCTGCAGTCCGGCGGGAACGTGCAGATCCAGGCTGCGAACAACGCGCAGGTGACGGGCGCGTTGTCGTCGATGGGTACGGTGAACGTCAACGGCGTCAACGGCAACGTGACGCTCGCGGGCGTGTCGTCGAACGGCGACACGACGCTGCATGCCGGGCAGAACCTCACGCTCGGCGGCTCGAGCATCGTGGCCGGTCAGCTGGGGGTGTCGGGCGGCAACGTGACGCTCGACGGGACGGTGACCGGTTCGAAGAACGTGACCGTCTCCGCGCAGGGGACGGTGGATGCCGGCAACGCGACGATCGTCGCGTCGCATGACCTGCAGGCGAGCGGCGCGAACGTGACGCTCGGCAACGTGACGGTGGGCGGCGGGCTGAATGCGCAGGCGTCGAACCAGCTCACGCTGGCGGGCGGGCATGCGGTGAACGTCGTGGGCAAGGCGACGCTCGCATCGCAGAACGCGCTGTACAACGCGGCCAGCGTGCTGGCCGGGTCGCTCGACGTCAACGCGCCGAACCTGACGAACGCGCGTGGCGCGTCGCTCGCGTCGATCGGCGCGACGACGATCAATGCGTCGAACTTCACGAACGCTGGGCTGGTGAACGGCACGACGACCAACGTGACCGTGGGCGGCGGGCTGACGAACGTCGGCGGGTCGTTGATGGCGGTTGATTCGCTCGGCATCAACGCGGGTTCGCTGAACAACCAGAACGGGATCATCTTTGCGGGGAATCCGAGCGTCGGGACGGGAGCGACCGGCGATGTGTCGCTGACGGTCAATGGCGGCAACGGCGCGCTCAACAACGCGGGCGGACAGTTGCTCGCGCAACGGAACATGGGCATCAACGTCGCCAACATGACGTTCGATCCGCTGCAGGGGACGATCAGCCAGGGCGGGAACCTGTCGATCACCGCCGGCTACGTGAACATCGGCGGCACGTGGAACTACGGCGGGCAGAGCGTGGCGCTGACCGGCCTGAACGGCATCGCGAACTACGGCACGATGACCGGGACCGCGGCGCTGACGCTGTCGTCCGGCGGCGGGACGTTCGAGAACCACGGGCAAGTCAGCGGCCGTGACGTGACCTTCAACGGCACGCTGAACAACGCGGCCGGCGCGGTGATGCATGCGGACAACGCGTTGACGCTGAACGGCAATACGACGAACCGCGGGACGGTCGAGGCCGGGAGCGTGCTGACCGTATCCGGCTGGAACTACGACAACCAGGGGGCGACGACGCAGTCGAGGGGGGATGTGGTGTTCCGCCTCGGCGGGATACTGCAGAACACGGGCGGGTCGATCAATGCCGGGCGGAACATCAGTATTTCGTCGGGCGCCGTGGTAAATGACCAGACGGCGCCGACAGGAGCGGTAACCACGAGATCCGTGGTCGAAGACCCGAACTTGCTATGGTCGGGCACCGTCGGCTCCGAGTCGTTCCAATACTACGGTCCCGTCGCCAACGACAGCGGCAGTACCTTCTACGGCACCCTCAGCGGCAATCGGAACGTGACGTTTGGCGATCTGCTTGCGCCGACGGGCGCCGTCCACGGCTACGACGTCGGGTATTTCGACGACAGCCCTTGCCCCCGGGACTGCACGTTCAATCCGAGCTCGCCGGTGGCCGGGTCCGGATATGTCACATTCAATCAAGTGATGACCGCCACCCGCTATGGGAACAGCGGAAATGCATCTAGCCAACCGATGTGGTATGTCGGAACCGGCCCGCAGCCCGGCGCAGTAAGGACCGTTTCGCTGAAGTTGCCGACGATCTATCAGACTTCCACGAGTCAGCAGCCGGGTACTTCGGGTGTCATTTCCGCAGGTGGCTCGATTGACTTGTCTGCGAATGCGTTGTCGAACCGTGGGGGGCAAATTGCGGCCCAAGGTAACGTGTCGCTTGTCGTCCAAAATCTGAGCAATGGCGCCGTGGCGCCCACGGTGGTGAACCAGTCGGTGAGGCAAGTCGATCAGGGTGAATATTCGGCATTCCTGTCGCAGCTGAAATCCCTCGGAATTGTCTCCGTCGCGAACTCGGGAAATATCAACTACAACATTGCCCCCGCGCAATTCAACATTTCCACGGGGGCTGCGGCGCCGTCGTCTACCGGGACACTCAGTTCTTCGACGCCTACGGGCATGATTGCGGCGGGTAGCAACCTGACGGTCGGCGGTGGCAATTTGGTTAACGAAGGTTTGCTGTACGCCGGCAACAACGTTGGCATTGCGTCGGGGACGCTCACCAATCAGGGCGGCAACCAGCAGAACTATTCGAGTCAGGTCGGCTGCGCATCCGGGGTGCCGAATTCCGCCTGCGGCAACGCGGGCCAGCCGCGCGGCAACAACCCGACCACTACGACGTTCGGCTACCAGCAGAGCGACGCGACGATCTACGCCGGTCATGACCTCGTCATTGCGGCCGGCCAGATCAACAACACCTACGGCAACCTGCTGGCGGGGCACGACATCGTCATCGGCGGTATCGGCTCGACCGCGGGCTCGACCACGCCGGCGCAGAGCCTGAACAACACGTCGGGCAATATCGTCGCGGGCAACGACATCAAGCTGAACGTCTCGGGCGCGATCACCAACAATTTGCCGCCGCCCGTTCCGGTCCACGAGAACTACGGCAAACAGGAGAAGTATTCCGGCTGCATGACCGCCGGTGGTTACAAGGAGAGCTACTGCGAAGGTTACGTCGACCAGCAGTCGGGCAGTTCGTCGGTGATCAGCGCGGGCAACAACCTGCAGGTCAGCGCGGGCAGCCTGACGAACATCGGCAGCCTGATCGCGGCCGGCAACAATGCGACGATTTCCGTCGCGGGGCCGGTCGTCAACGAGGCGCAGGTGCTGAACGCGTACTGGCACTCGCACTGGGTGCAGGAAACCGGGATGTTCAGCAGCGACAAGCGTCACGACATCTGGGCATGCGGTACGCCTGAGCAGTGCAAGGCGCTGTACGGGAGCGCCTATACGGGCACCGGCGGCACGATCGATCCGCCGACGCCGGTCGGCAACATCGCGGCGACGATCCAGGCGCCGAACCTGTCGATCTCGTCGGGCGGGCAGATCCAGAACGTCGGCAACGTGCTCGGCACGTCGGTGTCGTTGAGCGGGCAGAAGCTGATCAACGGCATCACGACGCCGAATACATACACGCCGCAGGTCGCCGCGCCGCAGCGTGTGATCACGCTCAGTCCGGTGACGCTGCCGGGGCTGAACCTGTCGATCCCGCGTGCGGTCGGGATGGGCACGCTGCCGACGCCGGTCGCCGGTAAGGCGTCGTATGTCAACGAGTCGCTGGGCGGGAGCGGGTTGCTGGGAGCGCAGGATCTGCTGAACAACCTGCCGCCGAATCTCCAGCCGTCGTCGACATTGTTCTATTTCAATCCGCAGGAAGAGAACCTGCTGCTGCAGCAGGCCGCACTTCAGCAGACGGGCAAGTCGAGCTTCGTCGACGGTTTGTCGTACGACAGCAAGCACAACAAGTCGGTGACGGAGCAGGAAAAGGAGTACCTGTACGGAAACGCACTCGACTATTCGAAGTCGCACGGGCTGCAGCTCGGCGCGGCGCTGACGCAGGAGCAGATCAACACGCTCGACAAGCCGATGCTGTGGTACGTCGAGCAGACCGTGCCGGACCCGACGTGTCATGCGACCGGAACGGCGTCGTGCCCGACGATCACCGCGCTGATGCCGCAGGTGTATCTGTCGCCGAACACGGCGGCGATGTCGGCCGGCGGGAACATTGCCGGCACGGACGTCGCGCTGAAATTCAACCAGGACGGCAACGGCAGCATCCTCAATACGGGGAGCATCACGGCGTCGGGGACGTTGAGCGTCGACACGCACACGCTCACCAACCAGGCGAACCAGGTCGACGTCGGCGCGATCTGGCAGAAGGTCGACGGCGGCTACCTGAATACGACCGGCACGGTGGTACAGCCGGGCGGGTTCATGAGCGCGGCGAACATGGAGCTGAATGTTCAGGCGCTGAACCAGATCGGTGGAGCGTTGCAGAAGCTCGCGGCCGACGGAACCATCGATCGGGCCGGGACCCAGCAAGCGCTTGCGGCCCTTCAACAGCAACTCGGCGACAATTTCACGCAGACGACGCTGAGCGACAACCTTCACCAGGATTTCGTGAAGGAAGGCGGCGCGTTCGGGATGACGCAGATCTTCTCGATGGCGGTCGCTGTTGCCGCGGCGGTCATGATGCAGCCGGAAATAACGGCTGCGGTCGCTTCGATGTCGGGGGCGGCCGAAGCGGCCGCCACGGCCGCGTTCATGGCGGCTCAGCAGGGGTTGACGGGTGCGGCTATCTCGGCAGCCGCAAGCGTGGCGGGCGGCACGCTTGCCGCGGGCGGCCTGGCCAACACGATGATTTCGGTCGGGTTGAGTGCGTTTGTATCCAGCGCGCTTGGTCAGGTCGTCGCCAGCGGAAAGGTCGATTTCGGCGCGAGCCTGAAGAATGGCCTGATCGCAGCGGCGACTGCGGGGCTGACGAACGGGATCACGTTCAATGGCAATGGCGGTTCATTTGGCTTCAACGTCAACGCGGCGTTCGACGGTAGTGCGCCGAGTCTTTCGGCGTGGGCCGGTGTGCAGAACACGGGCAATGCGCTGGTGCCGCAAGCGGGTGCGGCATCGGGATCGTTGCCGGCCGCTGTGTTGGCGATGTCCGCGGACGCAACGATTCAGGCAGGAGTGCAGACGTTGATCGGCGGGGGGAGCTTCCTTGATAGCCTGCGGGACAGCCTTGTAAGGGATGCGGCTGCTGCGGCGGCATACGCGATCGGCAACGCCCAGAATGCGGGGAAATTCGGCGACGGGATTTCGGGTGAATTGGGATACCTGACCTCACATGCGGCATTGGGATGCGCAGCAGGTGCCGCGACGGGGCAGGGATGTGGTGGCGGTGCGATTGGCGGGGCCGTTGGCGCTGCGTTCTCGGCAGACGCGATCAAGGCAATCGATCCTTCGGGCATGTCGCTTGACGCACAGCAACGTGCAGTGCTGGCTGCATTCGCCACGCTCGCAGGCGGTAGTCTTTCCAGTCTCGCTGGACAAGACCTGGTCGCAGGTGCGACCGCTGCTCAGAACGAAGCGCTGAACAACGCCGCAGGCGATGACGCTCACACAGCTGCTGCTGCCGGGCATGGTGGTGTGTTGTCTGGCAGCGCGCAGAAATTAGTCGACTGGTTGAAATGGACATACAACGATCCGGTTGGCGACACGCAACGTGCGTTGCGGCTCTTCCTTTCCGTCGGTAGCCGTAACGGACAGGATGCCCAATCGGATCCTAACCGCCAGTTCGATTTCGATGGTGGGCCGAAGAGCAATGGTCCCAGTGCGCCAGCGGTGGTGACACCGATAGCCGCCATCGGCTGTTTGATGTCAGGGGGGCTTGGGTGTGCTTTGTCGGCGTTGCTGGGGGCGGCGCCGGTCTCGGCGCCGCCGCCGAGTAACGCGATGTTGTCGAGTGGTAATGGAGACAGTGGTTCGACCGCAGCGTCAGGTAAAGGCGGCGCCGACGGTAAAACGCAGCAGGCTCTGGATTGGTCGATTGTTAGCAAGTCCGGGGAAACGAGACCCGACCACGTTATCAATCAGCACGGCGACCTGAATCTTCAGAAGCAGGCACAAGGAGTTTTCTATGGAGATCCCGTATCTACAGTCAACAATGCGTGGAGCATCGCGCAGCAGACAGGTATCCAACCAGTTGCTCACGGCAACGTGGATGTTTATGTCGTTCCACGGCCGAATTCCGGATACGCGGGAGGATACTCGGGCCAGCGGCAGAATTTGAACTCAGTGACAATTATCACTGTACATGGAACTAATCAAGTTATAACCGCGTATCCTGGGAATGGCTTACCTTTACCGAAGGCTCCATGACAATGACATACGTGAACTACGCCGTCGTAAACGAATCCTGCCCAGTGTGTGGCCAAGGGCGAATTTTGGTTGCAGTCGAAAAAGATGGCCACTCGCTCTTTGTGGTTTGCGAAGACTGTGAGTCGGAATGGCGCAGTCCTATTGAATCGAGCGATGCATCATTGGCGACACGAAATCAGCATACGTTTTTACGATATGTGGAACCTGGGGAGATGACGAGCCATCCATGGTATTCACGGTTGGTTCAGTGACGCGATCTCTGTGTGGTTTTCGCAGCACTGGTGGCAAAGAATTTCGACAAGTCGGTGGAAGGGATCAAGTCGTGCGAGAAATCGATCGCGGCGACGATCTGGCACGGACGCCGAATGTCACGGAGACGACTACGATGACAACGGGCCCGACGACTGCCGCGTCGAAATGACTTCCTTGCGAACGCCGGGTCGTGATTGCACCGCGCTGGATCCGGGTGCTTGAAGGGAGGGGGAGGGAGACATCCGACTTGCGGCCGGGCGGTCTCCCGCCCGGCCGTCAAGCCCAGGCGACTTACTTCTCGTCGCCCTTGATCTGCGGCAACGCCGACGATTCACCCGGCGTGAGCAAACCGACCTGCGTATAAACGCGCAGCTTGTCGCGCGTATCGGTGATGTCGAGGTTGCGCATCGTCAGCTGGCCGATCCGGTCGCGCGGCGAGAACGTCGACGCCACCTTCTCCATCGACAGGCGCTCCGGCTGATACGTGAGGTTCGGCGACTTCGTGCTCAGGATCGAGTAGTCGTTGCCGCGGCGCAGTTCGATCTTCACTTCGCCGGTGATCGCGCGTGCGACCCAGCGCTGCGCGGTTTCACGCAGCATGATCGCCTGCGGGTCGAACCAGCGGCCCTGGTACAGCAGGCGGCCGAGGCGGCGGCCGTTCTCGCGGTATTGCTCGATCGTGTCTTCGTTGTGGATGCCGGTGACGAGGCGCTCATACGCGATGTACAGCAGCGCGAGGCCCGGGGCTTCGTAGATGCCGCGGCTCTTCGCTTCGATGATCCGGTTCTCGATCTGGTCGCTCATGCCGAGGCCATGGCGGCCGCCGATGCGGTTCGCTTCCAGCAGCAGCTCGACCGGGTCGGTGAACTCGACGCCGTTCAGCGCGACCGGCTGGCCGGCCTCGAAGCGCACCGTCACTTCTTCCGCGGCGATCTTCACGTCGTCGCGCCAGAACGCGACGCCCATGATCGGGTTCACGATCTTGATGCCGCTTTCGAGGCTTTCCAGATCCTTCGCCTCGTGCGTCGCGCCGAGCAGGTTCGAATCGGTCGAATAGGCCTTCTCGGCCGACATCTTGTACGCGAAACCGGCCTGGTTCATGAATTCGGACATTTCGGCACGGCCGCCGAGCTCGTCGATGAACGTCTGGTCGAGCCACGGCTTGTAGATCTTCAGATCCGGGTTCACGAGCAGGCCGTAGCGGTAGAAGCGCTCGATGTCGTTGCCCTTGTACGTGCTGCCGTCGCCCCAGATGTTGACGCCGTCTTCCTTCATTGCGGCGACGAGCATCGTGCCCGTCACGGCGCGGCCGATCGGCGTGGTGTTGAAGTACGTGACGCCGGCCGTCGTGATGTGGAACGCGCCGCTTTGCAGCGCGGCGATGCCTTCGGCGACGAGCTGCGCGCGGCAGTCGATCAGGCGGGCGCCGGCTGCGCCGTATTCGATCGCGCGTTTCGGGATCGCGTCGTAATCGTCTTCGTCGGGCTGGCCGAGGTTCGCCGTGTATGCGTACGGGACGGCGCCCTTGAGTTTCATCCAGTGCAGCGCTGCGCTGGTGTCCAGGCCGCCGGAGAAGGCGATACCGACCTTCTGGCCGGTCGGGAGGCTTTCGAGAATCGTGCTCATAGGAATTACCGTGGATTGAAGCCGGTGGGATCGTATTTCGCGGAATATGCGAGTATCGGCTGTCCGGAAGGTTGGGGCAAGGGTTGATTTTCGCGCGGAACCGTCGTCGGGCCTGTCGCGGCGGGCCTGGCGGGCGGTGAGCCGGGTGGAGAACGCCGCGCGAGCCGGCGCGAAATCGCCGTAAAAACAGGCGCCGATGAGCCCGGCCGCGGGCCGTGCTTCCGGGGCCGGATCGGCCGAAAGGCGGGGCTTCCGGCGTCAGGATGCCGGCTCGCCGCCATGAAAGACAAACGAAAGAATGGCGCGCGAAGCCCGGCGTCCCGCGAACGTCAGATGTTCCATGACTGCGCGGTGTCGAGCAGCTTCTCGCGCAACTGGTCGACTTCCCCGGCCAGCTTGGCCGTGATCGACACGTAGCCGGACAACTGCGGCGGCGGAGCGTCGTGCGGCGGGTCGGCCGGCCGGCGGCGCGGCGAGAGCCGGCTCGGCGTGCCGAACTTGAGCGCGCGGCTCGCGCCGACCAGCGTGTCGCGGATGCGCCGGTTCATGCCCTTCATGTCGACGCGCATGTATTCGCGGGCCGCGATGTCGTCGCGGGCCGGCACCGCGCTCGACAGGATCTCCAGATAGCCGATGCACAGGCGCAGGCTGCGCTGGATCGCCTCGAGCTGTGCCATCGACGTCTCGCATTCCTTCGACACCGACGGCATCAGCGAACGCAGCTGCACGAGCAGCGCGCTCAGCGCGGCCATTTCCTTCAGGTGCGCGTCGTCGCTGATCGGGCGGTCGCCGGCGAGCCGCGCATGCACGGCCGCGCACGCGCGCAGCGCATCGGCGAGCTTGTAGCGCCACGAGTAGGTGGCATACAGCGGCAGCGCGAACGAGAACGCCAGCGCGATCGCGATGCCGGTCAGCACGTTCACCGCGCGCCACAGGCCGTCGACGATCTCGTTGTCGCCGTGCCCGGCGACGATCACCATCGTGATCGCCGACAACAGCGCGATATAGCCGGCCTTGCCGATCGCGTGATACGCGCAGATACCGCATGCGAGCGCCATCAGCAGGTAGATCGCGAACGGTGCGTGCACGAACGAATACAGCAGGATCAGCCCGAGCCCCGCGAGTGCGCCGATCGACGTGCCGAGCGCGCGCTCGGCGGCCTTCTTGCGGATGTTGCCGTGATGTTGCAGGCCGCCGACGACGATCAGCACGGTGATCGTCGACCATTCGCCGTGCGGCACGTTCAGTCCGGTGGACAGCGCGATCGACACGAGAATCGCGAGCGAGACGCGCGCCGCATGGATCAGCTTCGCGTGCCGGTAGCGGCGATACGGGTCGAGCAGCGGGCGGAGCGCGTTGCGCAGGAGCGGCGGCAGCCGGGTAGGGAGCGGGGTGGTCATGGCGGAGCTGGAGTGGCCGGAACGCGCACGGCGGCCTGCGCGGGCCGGCGCCGCGCCGCGTGCGCAGCAGACGTAACGCTAGCCGAACGCGGGAGGGCTGTCCACGGCGAGGTCAGCCGGCCCGGCCGGCCGCCGCGCGACTTCACGGCACGTCATGGCGGCGTCATGCGTCGGCGGCGCTCGGCTGCGCCTCCAGCACGCGGTTGCGGCCGCCGGACTTCGCGCGGTACAGCGCCTCGTCGGCACGCCGCAGCAGCGTCGCGGCGTTCAGGCGGCCGTTGGCCGAGGTGGCCGCGCCGATGCTTGCGGTCACACGCCCGTACGGGCTTTTCGCGTGCTCGATGCCAAGCGCCACGATCGCGCGCCGGATGCTCTCGGCGACGGTCATCGCGCCTTGTGCATCGGTGTCGGGCAGCGTGACGACGAATTCCTCGCCGCCGTAGCGCGCGACGTGATCGCTGTCGCGGCGCAGGCAGCGCGATGCGGTCTGCGCGACGCGCCGCAGCACGTCGTCGCCGGCCGGGTGGCCGTAGTAGTCGTTGAACGCCTTGAAGTGATCGACGTCGACGAACAGCACCGACAGCGGGCGGCCGCTGCGCGACGCACGCTGCGCCTCCTTCGTGAGCACCATGTCGAACGTGCCGCGGTTGTCGAGGCCCGTCAGCGCATCGGTGTGCGCGAGCCGGTACAGCTTCGATTCGGCGACCTGCCGGCGCTTGAGTTCGCGCGACAGCGCCAGCGAACCCCACGCGATGAACCCGGTGAACAGGCACATCAGCACGACGATCCAGATCGCGCGATGGTGCCACGACGCGTAGATGTCGATCTCGGCGGGCGCGACGTCGACGATCAGCGGCAGGCCGGCGAGATGCTTGTAAACATAGATGCGCCGGATGCCGTCGATCGCGCCGACCCCGGTCAGCACGCCGTCGCGGGCGCGCTGCGAGTCGATGAAGAGCGCCGAGTCGTGCAGGTCGAGGCCGACCACATGCGGGTCGTACGGCAGGCGCGACACGAGCGTGCCGTTGTCCTCGACGATCGCCGCGCTGCCGTGCTTGCCGACCGCGAGGCCGTCGAGCAGCGCACGGAAATAGTCGATGCTGAGCGTACCGACGACGATGCCGGCGAACGTGCCGTCGGGCCCGTTGATCCGGCGGCTGAGGGCGATCGTCAATGCGCCGCCGCGTAGCCGGGCGGCATACGGCTTGCTGATGTAGAGGCCCTGCGCGAGCCCGTCGCGATGCACGGCGAAATAGTCGCGGTCGGCGAAATTGCCTTGCCGTGCGGGCGACGCGCTCGAATCGATCACGATATTGCCGTGCGCATCCATCACGAAGATCGACCCGAGATACTCGCCGGTCGCCGCGCGGTCGAACAGCAGCCGGTGGCGCTGGCGCGGCGGCAAGGTCGTCAGTTCCGGGTCGGCCATGCCGTCGACGACGTTCTGCAGCGACAAATCGTAGAGTTCGATATTGCGCGCGATATCGCGTTCGATCAGCAGCATCAGGTTGCGTGCATTTTCGACCGCATGGTCATATGCATCGCGCCGCGTCTCGATTAAAAGCGACGTGGAAAGCCCCCAGCTGAACATCAGCAGCACGATCCCCGCGACGAGCACGCCGCGGGGCGACAGAATGCGTGCCACGATCGACGCGGTATGGCGGCGCAGCGCGGCGGGCAGCGTGAATGACTTCATCCTCGAGGGTGGCGGGCGGCGGATTTTCGCGTCGTCGGCGATTCCGTACGCTGTTTATTTTGAATCGGGCCGCATTATCTCGCGAATTCCTGACATTCGCGTGCACATGCAAAACATGCATGCGGAGACGGCGATTCTGGCGTGTTACGCATCATTACTGCTTTACTTGCACATGATTTGATTTGAATCAATCGCCAATATCGGTTGTATTGTCTGAATAATCCCGTGATTACCCGGCCATTATGAATGCTGACGCGGTATCGGGAGGATGGCGACGGGACAGTGAAGAACCGCCGGGCGGATCGGCGCACCGGATAACCATCCGTCGCGCGGGGGTTTCGAGCCGGCCTGCGACGGCGGCCCGGTTCGGCGCGGCCAACCCCTTGATTCTGCGAAATCTCCGCGGCGGCGGCGGGCGGCGGCACCTGCGCTGTCCCCGTGACGAATCAGGTAGAATCCGCGCTTCGCCGCAGGCGCCCGCCGCGCAACGCGTATCGGGGCCGCATCGAATGCATCGCAGGACGCGCCCCGCGCTCCGATTCCGCATGCGCCGGCTACGGATGCCGGCCCGCTCAACGTACGTCTTGTTTATGTCCGCCATTCCGAAATCCGACCCATCCGGTTCGCCAGCGAACCCACCCAAGCTTCATCGCGCGCTGAAGGCGCGCCACCTGACGATGATCGCCATCGGCGGCTCGATCGGCACGGGCCTGTTCGTCGCGTCCGGCGCGTCGATCTCGCAGGCCGGCCCCGGCGGCGCGATGGTCGCGTACATGGCGATCGGCCTGATGGTCTATTTCCTGATGACGAGCCTGGGCGAGATGGCCGCGTTCATGCCGGTGTCGGGCTCGTTCGCGACCTACGGCGCGAAATACGTGGACGAAGGCTTCGGCTTCGCGCTTGGCTGGAACTACTGGTACAACTGGGCCGTCACGATCGCGGTGGAGCTCGTCGCCGCGCAGCTCGTGATGCACTACTGGTTTCCGGACGTGCCGGGCGTGTGGTGGAGCGCGGCGTTCCTCGGCGTGATGTTCCTGCTCAACGCGCTGACCGTGCGCGGCTTCGGCGAAGCCGAATACTGGTTCGCGCTGATCAAGGTCGTCACCGTGGTCGCGTTCATCGGCGTCGGCCTGCTGATGATCTTCGGCATTCTGAAAGGGGCGCCGAGTAACGGCTGGGGCAACCTGACGATCGGCGACGCGCCGTTCGCGGGCGGCCTGCCGGCGCTGATGGGCGTCGCGATGATCGCGGGCTTCTCGTTCCAGGGCACCGAGCTGATCGGCGTCGCGGCCGGCGAATCGGAAAACCCGCGCACGACGATCCCGCGCGCGGTGCGCCAGGTGTTCTGGCGCATCCTGCTGTTCTACGTGTTCGCGATCTTCGTGATCGGCGTGCTGATCCCCTATACCGACCCGAACCTGCTGAAGACGGATGTCACCGACATCGGCGTGAGCCCGTTCACGCTGGTGTTCCGCCACGCCGGCCTCGCGTTTGCCGCCGGCGTGATGAACGCGGTGATCCTGACGGCCGTGCTGTCGGCCGGCAACTCGGGCATGTACGCGTCCACGCGGATGCTCTACAACCTCGCGACCGAAGGCCGCGCGCCGAAGATCTTCGCGAAGCTGTCGCGCGGCGGCGTGCCGCGCAACGCGCTGTATGCGACGACGGCCGTCGGCGCCTTGTGCTTCTTCACGTCGCTGTACGGCGACAAGACCGTGTACCTGTGGCTGCTGAACACGTCGGGGATGACGGGCTTCATCGCGTGGCTCGGCATCGCGGTCAGCCACTACCGGTTCCGCAAGGGCTACGTGAAGCAGGGCTACGCGCTCGACCAGCTGCCGTACCAGTCGAAGTGGTTCCCGTTCGGCCCGCTGTTCGCGTTCGTGCTGTGCCTCGTGATCGCGCTCGGCCAGGACTATCAGGCGTTCCTCGCGAACCGGATCGACTGGGCCGGCGTGGCCGCGACCTATGTCGGCATTCCGCTGTTCCTCGTCGTGTGGCTCGGCTTCCGGTTCCTGAAGAAGAGCCGTTTCGTGCGCTACGAAGACATGGAAATCGCGCCGTGGATCGCCGCAAGCCGCGGCGTGCAGCGGCAGCCGGTGGCGAACCGCGAAACCGCGAGCTGACGCGGGCGCGGCACCTGGCCGCGTGACCTGCGACGAAACGGGAAGCCTCGCGCTTCCCGTTTTTTTTGCCCGGCTTTTGCCTGCACGGGGTCAAAGCCGGTTATATTGCCCGACCCTACCGGGCCACGGCCCGGCCGGCGCGAGGCGCGCGGCGCGGATCGGCATCCGGCGCGCGCGGCGTGCGGCGGCCGGCGCGCGGCCCGGCGTTTTCATCGTTCCATCCGGGCCGATACGGCCCGCGGAGCGCGCAACCCAGAGGAATCCATGAGCGCATCACCCGCCGAGCGGAAGGCCGAACCCGTTTCCATCGTGCGACTCGAAGCCGCGATCAACGCGTGGCGCGAAGTGTACCCGCCGGCTCCGGACGGCGAGGACGGCTACGCGCTCGACGCCGGCAGCAATTGCCTCGCCGAGCTGTACGGCACGATGATCTGCTACAAGCTGCCGGACGTGCCGCTCGACTCGCTGAGCGACGCGCAGCGCGACGCGCTCTACGCGACCGAGGTGTGACGGACGGCGCGTTGCGCCGCCGCGCCGCCGCGCCGCCGCGCCGCGGCGTCGATGAAACAACGGGAAGCTCGCGGGCTTCCCGTTTTGCTTTGGGCGGCGCGGGGCCGCGCGCGTGGCGGTTTGCGCCGCCTGCGGTATCGTGACGACATCATCCGGCCGGGGTTGCGCGCCGGATCGCTGTCCGGGAGGCATCGAACATGGAGTTGAGACACCTCCGCTACTTCGTCGCGGTCGCCGAAGAGCGGAATTTCACGCGGGCGGCCGAGCGGCTGCATATCGCGCAGCCGCCGCTGAGCCGGCAGATCCAGCAGCTCGAGGAAGCGCTCGGCGTGCCGCTGTTCGAGCGCAACGCGCGGCCGCTGAAGCTGACCGACGCGGGGCGCTTCTTCTATTCGCACGCGGTGCAGCTGCTCGCGCAGACGGCCGAGCTCGAATCGATGACGAAGCGGGTCGGCAAGATCGAGCGCAGCATGTCGGTCGGCTTCGTCGGTTCGACGCTGTACGGGATGCTGCCGAAGATCATCCGGCGCTTTCGCAGCGAATACCCGGCCGTCGAGCTGAGCCTGCACGAGATGTCGACGATGGACCAGATCAAGGCGCTGAAGGAAGGGCGCATCGACGTCGGGTTCGGGCGCATCCGCCACGAGGATCCGAGCGTGCGGCGCGTCGTGCTGCGCGAGGAGCGGATGATCGTCGCGCTGCCGGTCGGCCATGTGCTCGACAGCGCGAAGCCCGTGCTGTCGCTGCACGATCTCGTGAACGACACGCTGATCATCTTTCCGAAGGCGCCGCGCCCGAGCTATGCGGACCAGGTGCTCGCGGCCTTTCACGACCGGGCGTTGCAGCCGCGCAAGATCTACGAGACGCGCGAACTGCAGATCGCGCTCGGCCTCGTCGCGATGGGCGAGGGCGTGTCGGTCGTGCCGCACAGCGTGTACGGCCTGAAGCGCGACGACATCAGCTACAAGCCGCTCGACGATCCGAACCTCGTGTCGCCCATCATCATGAGCATGCGGATGCTCGACGAATCGGAGGACATCCGCGCGATGCAGGCGCTGATCTACCGGCTGTACGACGAGGCGCAGATGGAGTATCTGCCGCCGCAGCCCGAATGAACGCGCGGGCGGTGGGGGCATGCTTGACGCCGTGTGCGGGCGCGGGCCAGCATCGCAGGATCCGATACGGCCACCGAGGGGCGGCCGCTTTCATGCAGACGACAGACCCATGACCGATACCCTGATCGAGGAGACCACCGTCGAGACGCCGCAAGGGCGCCTCTTCGCGAAACGCTGGCGCGGCGGCCCGGCGCAACGGGCGGCGGGGGCGGCGAAGCCGTACGCCCCCGAGCCGGCCGCACCGATCGTGCTGCTGCACGATTCGCTGGGCTGCGTCGAACTGTGGCGCGACTTTCCCGCGCAGCTTGCGAGCGCCACGCAGCGCGACGTGATCGCGTACGATCGCCTCGGCTTCGGTCGTTCCGATCGCCATCCGGGGAAACTCGCCACGACGTTCGTGCGCGACGAGGCCGATCACGCGTTCGCGGCGCTGCTCGAACAACTGGGCGTCGGCGCGTTCGTCGCGCTCGGGCACAGCGTTGGCGGCGGGATGGCGGTCGGGTGCGCCGCCGCGCATCCGGCGCGTTGCCGCGCGCTCGTGACGATCGCCGCGCAGGCGTTCGTCGAGGATCGCACGCTGGCCGGCATTCGCGGCGCGGCGCAGCAGTTCGACGAACCGGGCCAGCTCGACCGGCTCGCGCGCTATCACGGCGACAAGGCCGAATGGGTGCTGCGCGCGTGGGTCGACACGTGGCTGTCGCCGGCTTTCCGCGACTGGAATCTCGACGACGCATTGCCGCGCGTGTCATGCGCGACGCTCGCGATTCACGGCGAAGACGACGAATACGGGTCCGATGTGCATCCGAAGCGGATCGCCGCGGGCGTCGCGGGGCCGTCATCGTATCTGCTGCTCGGCCAGTGCGGGCACATGCCGCACCGCGAGCGAACCGGCGACGTGCTGGCCGCCGTGACGACGTTCCTGCGCGACGCGCTCGCCTGAGCGTTGCCGCCGCCGGCGGGCATGCGCCCGCCGGTCATCAGAACGCGAGCTGGATCGCGAGATCGATCGCGAGCAGCGCGATCGAGCAGCCGATCCCGAGGACCACGTTCGGCAGCCGGTGCTCGAAGTCGCGATGATCCTTGCGCATCGCGGCGCCGAGCAGGAAGATCGCCTCGACGACGATCTGCAGCCCGACGAACAGCAGCATCAGCAGATACTCGTAACCCATCTGCTTGAACGCGGCGAATTGCATCCCGTGATCCCGGATCCATTGGCCGACCCGCAGGAGTTCGTACACGAACAGCAACGCGGGAAACAGGTAGCTGATGAAATAGGTCGGCGCGGTGGCGTGCCGTAGTTCGAGGTGGAAATGCTGATGCGTGGTGGTCATCACGAATCCCTCCTTGCAACGCATGATTGCGATCGCGACGGCGGCGCGACAACGTGCAAACGAAGGGAATACCCGAAGCGTCGTGCGCAGCCGTACGACATCAGCATACTGCTGCACGGGAAATTTGGCATGCGATGTGTGCGTTCGTCGTAAAAATGCATCTGCGCCGCGCATCTGTCGCGCCGTCTTTGCCGGATGCGCCGGATTCGTCGCCTGCGGAATGGCGGTCGTCCACATCGGGCGCTTGCGATCCGGTGAACGCGTGACCGGCCACCGGCGCCGCTCAGTCTTTCGCTTCCGCGCCTTCGACAAACAGCTTCGCAACCGCCTGGAACTCCCGTTTCAGCGACAACCCCGGCACGGTCAGCCAGCGCAGCATCGCCGCGAGATACAGGTGATGGAACCACGTCGCGAGCTGGTCGGCGCGCAGCGCGCGGTTCAGTTCGCCGGATTGCTGGCCGGCTGCGATCAGTTGCTGCCACACGAGCGCGATATCGCTGCCGTGTTCTCCGCCGCTTTCCGGTTCGACCGCGCCGATGCTCAGGAAGCGATGGCGCAAATACGCAAGCAGGTAGGCGGGATGCTGTTCGCACCACGCAGCCGACGCATCGAGCACGCAGCCGATGCGTGACGCGAAGGTCTTGCGCCGCGCGACGTCGCGCTGCAGATGCGCGAGGTCGCGTGCGAGTTCACCTTCGAGCCAGTGCGCGAGCACGGCTTCCTTCGTTGCAAAGTGGTTGTACAGCGTGCGCTTCGCGACATCGGCCTGCGCGGCGATCTGTTCCATCGTGACGGCTTCGTAGCCGTGCGCGTCGAACAGGCGTGCGCCGGTGGCGGCGAGATGCGCAAGCATCTGGATGCGCTTGCGCGCGCGGCGGCCCGGATCGTCGGTCGGAGTCGGCATGGCGAGGGATTGACTGAAAGTGCACGAGATGCATTAGTATACGACGTGCACTTTTATGAATCCACCCGTTGCCGCCGTGCTCGAGGAGTCACGCATGAAGCTCGTCATCGCCACCTACGGCACCGAAGGCGACACGCGCCCGCTCGCGGCGCTCGGCCGTGCGCTGATCGATGCCGGCCACGAGGTTCGGCTGCTGGCCGATGCGGCGACGCTCGGCGCGGCCGCCGCGCTCGGCGTGCCGTCGGCGCCGTTGCCCGGTGATATCCGCCGCGCGATTGCGCCGGACGGCGCATTGGCGGATGTCGTGCGCGGGCGTGGTGGTTTCAACGATACGTCGAAGGCGCTCGCGGCGATCGCCAATGCGAACACGGCCGCATGGATGCGGGAAATCGCGGCCGCGTCGGCAGGCTGCGACGCGATCCTCGTGTCGGGGCTGGCGTCGTTCGTCGGCTTGTCGGTCGCCGAGTATCGCGGTGTGCCGGCGATCGGCGCCGGCATGATCGCGATCACCCCCACGGCGGCATTCGCGTCGCCGTTCCTGCCGCCGGGGACGCTGCCGCGCTGGCTGAACCGCGCGAGCCACCGGCTCGTGAATGCGCTGTTGTGGCAGGCGTTCAGGAAGGCGACGAATGCGGCGCGCGCGAGCGTGTGCGGGTTGCCGCCGCGCAAGCCTGTGTGGACCGATCATCCGATGCTGTACGGCGTGTCGTCGGCGCTGCTTGGCGGCCCGGGCGACTGGCCGTCGAATGTGCAGGCCTGCGGCCAGTGGCGAATCGATGCGCGTGCATGGGAGCCGCCGCCCGATCTTTCGGCCTTTCTCGACGCGGGCGATCGGCCCGTGTACGTCGGTTTCGGCAGCATGGCCGGCTTCGATCGCGCCGCCATGGTCGAGGCGCTTACGCGTGCGCTCGCCGGCCGCCGCGCGCTGTTCTATCCGGGCTGGAGCGGCATCGACGCATCGATGCTGCCGGCGCACGTTCACGTGATCGGCGAGACACCGCATGACCGGCTGTTCCCGCGCGTCTCGATGGCGCTTCATCACGGCGGATCGGGCACCACGCATTCGGCGGCGCGGGCCGGCATTCCGTCGGTCGTCGTGCCGTTCGCGGGCGATCAGTTCTTCTGGGCGAACCGGCTGCAACGGCTCGGCGTGGCGGCTGCGCCGGTCGCGGGGCGGCGCGTGGACGCCGCCGCGCTGGCGCGGGCCATCGCGTTTGCCGAACGGGACGAAACGAAAGCGCGCGCGATGGAACTCGGCGCGCGCGTCGCGCAAGAGGAAGGCTTGAAGCGGGCCGTCAGCGCGATCGAGCGATGGGGGCGGCCGGGCGCGCGGTAAGCCCGCGCATCCACGTCAGAAATGCCCGGTGAACCGGTAACGGCTGCCCGGGTGCCACAGATTGGCGACCGACGCGACCATCCCCTGCGACCACGTGCGCCGATGCAGCAGCAGGCAGGGTTCGCGGTCGTCCATCGTCAGGTGGCGGCGCGTTTCGGTGTCGGGCATCGCGGCCTCGATCCGGTATTCGACGCGCTGCAGCGGCGCGACGCGCGTCAGGTACTGGTTCGGGGTCGTGGTCGTGAAATCCTGCAACGCATACTCGGGCGCGCAGGCCGGATTGACCCAGCGTTCCTCGAGCTGCACGGGCGTGTCGTTCTCGAAGTGCAGCACGCGCGAATGGAAGATCGGGCTGCCCGTGTCGATCTGCAGCTCGTCGGCAAGCTTCGCATCGGCGACGGCCGCGCCCACCTGCAGCACCTGCGCGCGATAGCCGTGACCGCGCGCGGCGACTTCGTCCGAGATGCTGCGGATCGCGACGAGCGTCGATTCGTACTTCGGCGACGCGACGTACGTGCCGGAGCCGCGCGTGCGCGTGAGCACCTGCTCGGCGGTCAGTTCGCGCAGCGCGCGATTGACGGTCATCCGCGCGACGTTGAATTCGCGCGCCAGCTCGTTCTCCGACGGCACCTGGTCGCCTTCCGCCCACTCGCCGGCATGAATGCGCGCGAGGATGAAGTCCTTGATTTCCTGATAGATCGGTGTGGTCATGGGATCACGATTCCAGAGTCGGCAGCGGCCCGCCGCCGAATGCCGATCCGGCGCGCGCCCGGCGCCGAGTGTACCGGTTTCGCGGGCGCGCGGGCCCGGATTCCCCGAATGATCCCTGTTCGGCCGGCGCGCGTCCATGCGGGATTGCACAGAGCGGCCGGCCGTCGGCGGCCGGCGTGCGGTCAGAACCGATGCCGGATGCCGACCGTCCCGACCACCTGCGTGTTGGTCGACGAAGCCGCGAGCCCCGTGACGTTCGCGAAGCCGAGCGTCGCGCCCGACGGCACGCCGAACTGGTGCTGGTACACGGTTTCCGCGTACACGTCGGTGCGCTTGCTCAGCGCGTAGTCGGCCATCAGCGTCACCTGATGCCATTTCGGCCGATGGCTGCCGGTTGTGTCGTCGTAGCGGCCGTTGGTGAACGTATAGGCGCCCGCGAACGAGACGGCCGGCGTCAGCGCATAGCGCGCGTTGACCTCGAAGTTGTCGAAGCGCAGCGCATTCAGCGCGCCGGGCAGCGACGACGCGGCCGTTTCATCGAACATCGAATGCGTCCACAGCGCGCCGACCGTCAGCCGGTCGAACGCGTAGCTGCCGCCCGCGCCCATCACGCGCTGGCGCACCGCCGGGAAGTTCGGCCCGTCGTTGTTCGACAGCGCACCGCCGGCCGTCAGCCCGCCGCGGTTGAGCTGCAGGTACGCGGCGCCGAGGCTGACCGGCCCGTTCGCGTACGACACGCCCGCACTGTACGCGCGGTTGTTCGCGAAGCCGCCGGCCGCGTTGCTGAACCCGTACAGGCCGCCGAACTGCCAGCCGGCGAGCGTCGGGCTCGTGTATTTCACCGCATTGTCGATGTAGAACGAATCGTCGATGTTGTCGTTGTCGAACGGATGCGACGCGAGGTTGTTGCCGTCGCCGTTGTTCGCCATCGCGAGCGGGCCGAGATAGTCGACCACGGCGTCGTACTGCCGGCCGAGCGTCAAGGCACCGTACTGGTCGCTCTGCAGGCCGACATACGCGCGGCGGCCGAACATTGTGTTCTTGTAGGACTGCGTGCCGTTGTTCAGGTTGAAGCCGTTTTCGAGGCGGAACAGCGCATGCAGGCCGCCGCCGAGATCCTCGTTGCCGCTCAGGCCGAAGACCGTATTCGACAGCAGGCCGCTGCCTTGCTGCCACGCGCTTTTACCCGACTGGTTGTTCGTATAGACGATACCCGCATCCAGCATCCCGTAGAGCGTGACGCTGCTTTGCGCATGCGCGGCCGCGCTGAGGAAAGCGAGGGAGAGGGTACCGACGACTGCTTTTTTCATTGTGAGTGCTTCCTGGAAAAACCCGTCGCGACGGGAACGACGATCCGGCGCGCGCACCGGTGGCGAACAGGCGCGGCTCGTGACGAACCGCGCGCGTTCGCCCCGCAGACGCGCGTTCGAATCGATGAAAGGGGAGCGGGCGCGTGACGCGGGTCACGCGCGGCCGCAACGGACGCCGGCTAGTGCTGCAGCAGGCGGATCGTGCCGAACTCGGCGGCCGGCAGCAGGCGGAGGATCGACAGGATGGCGGGCGACGCCTGCGACCGCGCCACTTCGAGCTCGATGCATGCGCGCCCGGTGCGGTTGTCGATCGCGGCTGTATAGAAATTGAGCGCGGTGCCGACCGCCTGGTGCAGCAGGCGCCGCACGACGGCGAGGTTGTCCGATTCGACGCGGATCGACAGCAGCACGTGTTCGTCGGCCGGGGACCGGCGCCGCGCACGAACGGGCGGCAGGTCGCGTGAAGCGGCGGTTTCGGTAAGGGGCGGTTTCATGCTGGCACCCCGGGTCGCGTCGTGCTCCGCATCGCGAAGATCTCGTCTTGGACATGCCGCCCATTCTAGGAATCGCGATGACGATACGGTGTATAGACTCGACCCGGCCCTGAAAATAATGCATAAAAACGCCATCTCCGCCGGCTTTCGTCTTTACAGCTTTTTTATTCCCTGTAAAGAAATTGAACACCGCTTTGATACGCGGATTTCTACACTGTCGCATCCCATTCGCCAGATGAGCATGGGGGCGTCACACGGGCCTGCGCCGGCATGGCAAGGCCCGATGCGCCGACGATCGCGCGGCGTTGCCGCGCATATGAAATAAAGGGGAAAGCCATGTTGTGGATCACCGGCGCGTTGTCGCTCGCGCTCTTTATCTATCTGTTTCATGCATTGATCCAACCCGAGCGGTATTGATCGGCACGATTCAACAGGAATTCGAAAATATCGGTGAATGTCATGAGCGATCTGCTTTCCATTCTGTTCACGCTCGCGTTCTTTGCCTTGACGGCGGGTTTCATCACCGGCCTTGACCGGATCTGAGCGAGCGTCGACATGTTCAATAATCTCATTCAATTCGCGATCGTTCTCGCGATCATGCTGGCGCTGGTGCCTGTCGTCGGGAAATGGCTCGCGCACGCCTTTACGAGCCCGCGCCACGCGTGGGTCGAACGCCGGACCTACGGGCTGCTCGGCGTGAATCCCGACGAAGCGATGTCGTGGCAGCGCTACGGGATGGTGCTGCTGCTCAGCAATGCCGGGATGATGCTGGTCGGCTACCTGCTGCTGCGCATCCAGGACGCACTGCCGTTCGACGCGCTGCAGCGCGCCGCGCAAAGTCCCGACCTCGCGTTCAACACGGCCGCGTCGTTCATCACGAACACGAACTGGCAGGCGTATGCAGGCGAGAGCAGCCTGTCGAACTTCTCGCAGATGGCCGTCATCACGTTCCTGATGGTGGTCAGCGCGGCGACCGGCGTCGCGGCCGCGGGCGGCTTCATCCGCGGGCTGAGCCGCAAGAGCGCGGCGGATATCGGCAACTACTGGGTCGACTTCACCCGCGTGACTTATCGCGTGCTGCTGCCGCTCAGCTTCGCAATGGCGCTCGTGTACGTGTGGCAGGGCATGCCGCAGACGCTCGCGTCCGATGCATGGGCGACCACGCTCGAAGGCGCGCGTCAGCAGATCGTGATGGGGCCCGTTGCCAGCCTCGAATCGATCAAGCATATCGGTACGAACGGCGGCGGCTTCTTCAGCATGAACGCCGCGCATCCGTTCGAGAACCCGACGCCGCTCACCAACACGCTGCACATGCTGTCGATGCTGCTGATTCCGTCCGCGCTGACCTACGCGCTCGGCACGATGATCGGCCGGCGCCGCCAGGGCTGGGTGATCCTCGGTGCATTCGTCGTGATGTTCGTCGGCTTCCTGGCCATGATCTATTCGGCCGAGCAGCACGGCAATCCGCTCGTGGCCGGGCTCGGCGTCGATCAGCAGATGAGCGCGGCGCAGCCGGGCGGCAACATGGAAGGCAAGGAAATGCGCTTCGGCATCGCGCAGACGAGCCTGTTCGCCACCGTCACGACGGCCGCGACCACCGGGTCGGTCGATGCGATGCATGACTCGCTGACACCGCTCGGCGGCCTCGTGCCGATCGCGCAGATGATGCTGAACAACGTGTTCGGCGGCGACGGCGTCGGGCTGATCAACCTGTTCACGTTCGCGATCCTCACGGTGTTCCTCGTCGGGATGATGATCGGGCGCACGCCGGAGTTCCTCGGCAAGAAGATCGAGGCGCGCGAGATGAAGCTCGTGATGCTCGCGGTGCTCGCGCATCCGTTCAGCATCCTCGGCTTCACCGCCGTGGCGTCGATGCTGCATTCGACGATGGACAGCCTCGCGAACCTCGGCCCGCACGGCTTCAGCGAAGTGCTGTACGCCTATACGTCGGGCACGGCCAACAACGGCTCCGCGTTCGCGGGCCTGAACGCGAACACGCCGTTCTTCAACACGACGATCGGCTTCGCGATGCTGATCGGCCGTTACCTGACGCTGCTGCCGATGCTCGCGGTCGCGGGCAGCCTCGCCGCGAAGAAGAGCGTGCCGGAAAGCGCGGGCACGCTGTCGACGTCGACGGGCCTGTTCGCCGGCCTGCTGATCTTCGTGATCCTGGTCGTCGGCGGTCTCACGTTCCTGCCCGCGCTCGCGCTCGGCCCGGTCGTCGAGCATCTGCTGATGTCGGGCGGCCAACTGTTCTGAGGGAAACATCATGATGCAAGGCAATCGCCAGGCAGCGGCCGCCGCCGCGCCGGCACCCGGTTCTTCGTTCGGCGCGGCGACGCGCGGCCTCGTGCGGCCCGTGATCGCGTCGTCGGTGCTGTTCATGCTCGTCACGGGGATCGCGTATCCGTTGCTCACCACCGGCGTCGCGAACGTGCTGTTCCCGTCGCAGGCGCGCGGCAGTCTCGTGCAGCGCAACGGCACGACGATCGGCTCGGCGGTGATCGGGCAGCAGTTCACGCGTGCGGGCTACTTCCACGGGCGGCCGAGCGCGACGGTCGGCGCCGATCCGGCCGATCCGTCGAAGACGGTCGACCAGCCGTACAACGCGGCCGGCAGCGGCGCCAGCAACCAGGGCGCCACCAGCAAGAAGCTGCTCGCGGACATCGCGCAGCGTGTGCGCGCCTACCGGCAGGAGAACGCGCTCGCCGCCGGCACGCCGGTGCCGGCGGATGCCGTGACCGCGTCGGCGTCGGGGCTCGATCCCGAGATCTCGGTCGCGAACGCGCGGCTGCAGGCGGCGCGGGTCGCGCGGGCACGCGGCGTCGATGCCGCCCGGGTGGCGGCGCTGGTCGAGCGCATCGCCTTGCCGCGCCAGCTCGGCGTGCTCGGCGAACCGCGCGTGCGCGTGCTCGACCTGAACCTCGCGCTGGACCGCGCATTCGGCCAGGCGGCCGGCGCGAAGCAATAGCAGGAACCACGGAGTCACTCATGTCCCATATCGAAACCCCGATCAATCCGGCGGCGATGCCGGTCGGCGGCGTGCCGCCGATGCGCTGGACGGCCGTGCTGCGCGAGGCATTCCGCAAGCTCGCGCCGCGCGTCCAGTTGAAGAACCCGGTGATGTTCGTCGTGTATCTCGGCAGCATCGTCACGACCGTGCTGTGGCTGCAGGCGCTGACCGGCGCGGGCGACGCGCCGGCCGGCTTCATCTTCGCGGTCGCCAGCTGGCTGTGGTTCACCGTGCTGTTCGCGAACGCGGCGGAGGCGCTGGCCGAAGGGCGCGGCAAGGCGCAGGCCGACGCCCTGCGTGCGGCGCGCAAGCGCGTGTACGCGAAGGTGCTCGACGAGCCGAAGCAATACGGCAGCACCTGCCATCGCGTGCCGAGCGACGAGCTCGCCGCCGGCAGCATCGTGCTCGTCGAGGCCGGCGACACGATTCCCGCCGATGGCGAAGTGATCGACGGCGTCGCGTCGGTCGACGAGTCGGCGATCACCGGCGAATCCGCGCCGGTGATCCGCGAATCGGGCGGCGATTTCTCGTCGGTGACGGGCGGCACGCGCGTGCTGTCCGACTGGATCGTCGTGAAGATCACCGCGCAACCGGGCGAAGCGTTCCTCGACCGGATGATCGCGATGGTCGAAGGCGCGAAGCGCGGCAAGACGCCGAATGAAGTCGCACTGACGATCCTGCTCGTCGCGCTGACGATCATCTTCCTGCTCGTGTGCGTGACGTTGCTGCCGTTCTCGCAGTTCAGCGTGCTGCTGAACGCGTCGGGCACGGCGGTGAGCCTGACCGTGCTGATCGCGCTGCTGGTCTGCCTGATCCCGACGACGATCGGTGCGCTGCTGTCGGCGATCGGCATCGCGGGGATGAGCCGCATGATGCGCGCGAACGTGCTCGCGACGTCGGGCCGCGCGATCGAGGCGGCCGGCGACGTCGACGTGCTGCTGCTCGACAAGACCGGCACGATCACGCTCGGCAACCGCGAGGCCGTGCAGTTCCGGCCGGCGCCGGGCGTGGACGAGCGTGCGCTGGCCGAGGCCGCGCAACTGTCGTCGCTCGCGGACGAAACGCCCGAGGGGCGCTCGATCGTCGCGCTCGCGAAGCAGCGCTTCTCGCTGAACGTGGCCGCGACCGCCGGCAGCATCACCGTGCCGTTCAGCGCGCGCACGCGGATGAGCGGCCTCGACATCGGCGAGCGTCAGGTGCGCAAGGGCGCGGCATCGGCGATTCGCGCACACGTCGATGCGCTGGGCGGTGCGTTTCCGCACGCGGTCGAGACGGCCGTCAACGATATCGCGCGGCGCGGCGGCACGCCGCTCGTCGTTGCCGACGGCTCGCGCGTGCTCGGCGCGATCGAGCTGAAGGACATCGTCAAGCACGGGATCGCCGCGCGCTTCGCCGAACTGCGCAAGGTCGGCGTGAAGACCGTGATGATCACCGGCGACAACCGGCTCACCGCGGCCGCGATCGCGGCGGAAGCCGGCGTCGACGACTACCTGGCGGAAGCGACGCCCGAGGACAAGCTGCGGCTGATCCGCGAGCACCAGGCGAAGGGCCATCTCGTCGCGATGACGGGCGACGGCACCAACGACGCGCCCGCGCTCGCGCAGGCCGACGTGGCCGTCGCGATGCACAGCGGCACGCAGGCAGCGAAAGAGGCGGCCAACATGGTCGATCTGGACAGCAACCCGACCAAGCTGATGCAGGTGGTCGAGGTCGGCAAGCAGATGATCATGACGCGCGGCGCGCTCACCACGTTCAGCGTCGCCAACGATCTCGCGAAGTATTTCGCGATCATCCCGGCGGCGTTCGTGGCGACGTATCCGGCGCTCGGCGCGCTGAACGTGATGGGGCTGCACAGCCCGACGTCGGCGATCCTGTCGGCGGTGATCTTCAATGCGCTGATCATCGTCGCGCTGATCCCGCTCGCGCTGAAGGGCGTGAAGTATCGCGCGGAGCCGGCCGAGACGCTGCTGGGGCGCAACCTGCTGATCTACGGTGTGGGCGGCATCGTCGCACCGTTCATCGGCATCAAGCTGATCGACATGCTGTTGACGCCGTTTATCTGACCGAACGCGCCGTCGCGGCCCCGTTCACGCCTTCAGGGCGTGTGCGGGGCCGTTCGGCGTTTCAATTGCCGGAAGCGATCATGGATGTGAATGTGAACGTGAGCGAAGCGAATCGACGGGCAACGGGGCCGCGGGACACCGCCGCCCGCCGCGGCGGGGACGGCGCGCGCCGCGATCGCTGGCGAAGCGTGCTGCGCGCGTGCGCGGCGCTGGCCGACCGCATCGCGGGTGCGGGGCCGGATACGCGGCCGACGCTGGCCGTGCGCGAAGCGCGACCGCGTTCGCACGTGTGGGTGTCGCAGTACGCGGCGCCGCTGCTGCTCGCCACGCTCGTGTGCGCGCTGGCGACGCTGGCGGCGAGCGCGCTGCTGCGCGTGTTCGACCTGTCGAACGTCGTGATGCTGTTCCTGATGACCGTCGTGCTGATCGCGCTGCGGCTCGGCCGGCTGGCCGGCGCGTGGGCCGCGTTCGTCTGCGTCGGCTGCTTCGACTTCTTCTTCGTCGAGCCGAGGCTGTCGTTCGCGGTGTCCGATACGCAGTACGTATTCACGTTTGCGCTGATGCTGGCCGTCGCGCTCGCGATTGGCCAGCTCGCGGCGCGCCTGCGCGCGGAGGCGCGGGCCGCGCGCGCGAACGAGAAACGCTCGGCCGCGCTGGCACGGGTCGCGCACGACCTGTCGGCAGCGATCGAGACCGAGCAGATCGCAGCGATTTGCACCGGCACGATCGCGCCGCTGCTCGGCGTGCGCGTCGCGCTCGTGCTGCCGGATGCGGATGACCGTCTGCTGCCGGCGCGGCATGCAGGGTTCGTCGACGCACCGATCGCCCGCTGGGTCTACGAGCATGCGCGCGGCGCCGGGTGCGGGCTGCCGCCGTTCGAGCGGGCGGCCGCGCAATACCTGCCGCTGAAGGCGCCGATGCGCGTGCGCGGCGTGCTCGTGCTGTTCGGCGACGCGCAGCCGGTGCCCACGGACCCCGACGATCGCCGCCTGATCGATGCGCTGTGCTCGTCGATCGCGATGGCGCTCGAACGCGTGCACTACGTTGGCGTCGCGCAGCACACGCTCGTGCGGATCGAAGGCGAGCGGCTGCGCAATGCGCTGCTCGCCGCGGTGTCGCACGACCTGAAGACGCCGCTGACCGCGATCCGCGGGCTCGCCGAGACGCTGGAGCGGCCCGAGCGGCTGGCCGACGGCCAGCCGGCCGCGCTCGCGCACGGCATCCGCAACCAGGCCGAGGCGCTGCACGGACTCGTCGTGAACCTGCTCGATCTCGCGCGCATGCAGAGCGAGGGCGTGCGGCTCAATCGCGAGTGGCACATGCTCGACGAGATCGTCGGCAGCGCGCTCGCGCATTCGGCGGGCGTGCTGGCCGGCCGCGACGTGAGTGCCGACTTGCCCGCCGACCTGCCGCTGATCGACGTCGACGCGCTGCTGATCGAGCGCGTGTTGATGAACCTGCTCGACAACGCGGCGAAGTATGCGGGCGCGGACGCGGCCGTGGCGGTGCGGGCACGCGTGTTCGGCGAAACGCTTTACGTATTCGTCGAGGACGACGGGCCCGGCTTCATTGCGCGCAACACCGAGCCGCTGTTCGAGCCGTTCGAGCGCGAACGCAAGGAATCGTCGATCAGCGGCGTGGGGCTCGGGCTCGCGCTGTGCCGCAGCATCGTCAACGCGCACGGCGGCTCGATCCGCGCGGTGCCGCTCGATCCGCACGGCGCGCGGTTCGAGATTCGCCTGCCACTGGGCGCGCCGCCCGACATCGAACACGAGAGCCGGACATGATCAGATCGCGCGTACTTATCGTCGAGGACGAATCGGACATCCGCCGTTTCGTGCGGATGGCGCTGGAACAGGAGGGGCTCGACACCTGCGAGGCGTCGACGGCACGCGAGGCGCGGATGTATGCGGCGAGCAGCAAGCCCGATCTCGTGATCGTCGATCTCGGGCTGCCGGACGACGACGGCAAGACGTTCATCCGCGAACTGCGCGAATGGTCGACGGTGCCGGTGATCGTGCTGTCGGCACGGCAGCAGGAGGTGGAGAAGGTCGCGGCGCTCGATGCGGGCGCGGACGATTACCTGCCCAAGCCGTTCGGCGTGCCCGAACTGCTCGCCCGGGCGCGTGCGCAGTTGCGGCGCGCGGCGTTCGTGTCGACCGACGGGCAATCGTCGTCGATCGTGCGGTTCGGCGACGTGACGGTCGATCTCGGCAAGCACGAAGTCGCGCGTGGCGGCGAGCCCGTCCATCTGACGCGCCTCGAATTCCGGCTGCTCGCCGCGCTGATTCGTGCGCGCGGCGGCGTGATCGCCGCGCGGCAATTGCTGGCGGAGGTCTGGGGCATCCACGACGCGGACCGCGCGCATTACGTGCGGGTGTACATGACGAACCTGCGGCAGAAGCTCGAGCCGGTGCCCGCGCGCCCGCGGCACCTGCTGACGGAGCTGCAGTTCGGCTACCGGCTGGTCGGCCTGGAAACGGTCGGCATGGCGGCCGGGCCGCGCGACGCGGCGTTGCCCGGTCTAGACAAGTGAAAGCCGGCGCCCGGCCGCGCGCCGAGGCGCGGAGAAAGCGGTCGTTTAGCTTGGCGTAATGCTTAATTAATTGAAATATAAGGAAATTTGCGACCCACGATCCTATTCCACCGACAATTAGAGATAAACACGGATTGCTGGCGAACCCGTGGAAAAGGCAAAGTTGTATGTACAACTTGGAGTGTCGCCGGAAGGGACGATCTCCGGGTTGGAAGGGTTCACGGCGGCGCCGCCCGACGGGACCCTTGCCCAGCTCGCCTCTGACAGGAACGCCATGAAGAAACTCGCGCTCAGTATTGCCCTTGCCTGCATCGCGGTCGGTGCCCACGCCAAGGATTGGTCGACGATCCGGTTCGGCGTCGACGCCAGCTATCCGCCGTTCGAATCGAAGGACGCAAGCGGTAAGGTCGTCGGCTTCGACGTCGATCTCGGCAACGAGATCTGCGCCCGCCTGAAGGCGAAATGCGTGTGGATCGAGAACGACTTCGACGGGATGATTCCCGCGCTGAAGGCGAAGAAGTTCGACGGCGTGCTGTCGTCGATGTCGATGACGCCGGCGCGTGCCGAGCAGATCGCGTTCTCCGACAAGCTGTTCAACACGCCGACCCGCCTCGTCGCGAAGAAGGGCGCGAACCTGCAGCCGACGGCCGACTCGCTGAAGGGCAAGTCGGTGGGCGTCGAGCAGGGCACCATCCAGGAAACCTACGCGAAGACGTACTGGGCGCCGAAGGGCGTGCAGGTCGTGCCTTACCAGAACCAGGACGGCGTCTACCAGGACCTGATGTCGGGCCGCCTCGACGCGGCGCTGCAGGACGCGGTACAGGCCGACATCGGCTTCCTGAAGACGCCGCGCGGCGCGAACTTCGCATTCGCCGGCAACGACATCGACGATCCGAAGACGCTCGGCAACGGCGCCGGCATCGGGCTGCGCAAGGACGACGCCGACCTGAAGGCGAAGATCGACCACGCGATCGCCGACATCATCAAGGACGGCACGTACAAGAAGCTCGAGAAGAAGTACTTCGCGTTCGACGTCTACGGTAGCTGACCCGCCATGCGGCGCGCACCGGCGGTGGCGCGCGCCGCGTCTGTCGTGGCTGCAACCCGCTTCGCGTGATGCGTCCGACTTGATGAGCAGGGTGCATCAGGTAGTGCGCAGATATCGTTTGATGCGCGGCTAATGGCTATCGACAATCCAGCCACCTCGCTCTGGATCCCTCATATGATCTTCCAAGGATTTGGCCCGCTGCTGTGGGCCGGCACGGTGGAAACCGTGAAGCTCGCGGTGCTGTCGCTTGCCGCGTCGCTCGCGCTGGGCCTCGTCGGCGCGAGCGCGAAACTGTCGACGAACCGCGTGCTCAAGTCGATCGGCACCTTCTACACGACGCTGATCCGCGCGGTGCCGGACCTCGTGCTGATGCTGCTGCTGTTCTACGGGATCCAGATCCTGCTGAACAACTTCACCGACATGCTCGGCTGGGACCAGATCGACATCGACCCGTTCGTGGCGGGCGTCATCACCCTCGGCTTCATCTACGGCGCGTACTTCACCGAGACCTTCCGCGGCGCGTTCCTCGCGGTGCCGCGCGGCCAGCTCGAAGCGGGCTTCGCGTACGGGATGAGCGGGTGGCGCGTGTTCCGCCGCATCCTGTTTCCGCAGATGATGCGTTTCGCGCTGCCCGGCATCGGCAACAACTGGCAGGTGCTCGTGAAGGCCACCGCGCTCGTGTCGATCATCGGCCTCGCCGACGTCGTCAAGGCGTCGCAGGACGCGGGCAAGAGCACGCTCGATTTCTTCTTCTTCACGCTGGCGGCAGGCGCGATCTACCTCGCGATCACGACGGTGTCCAACGTCGTGCTGCATCACCTCGAGAAGCGTTATTCCGTTGGCGTCCGGAGGCTTGCACTGTGATCGAACTCGTCAGCCAGTACTGGCAAAGCTATCTGTACACCGACGGCTACCGCTTCAGCGGCCTTGCGATCACGCTGTGGCTGCTGGTCGTGTCGATCGCGCTGGGCTTCGCGCTCGCCGTGCCGCTCGCGATCGCGCGCGCATCGTCGAACCGCTGGATCTCGGGCCCGGTGTGGCTCTATACGTACGTGTTTCGCGGCACGCCGCTCTACGTGCAGCTGCTGATGTGCTACACGGGCATCTACAGCCTGCAGGTCGTGCACAACCACGTGCTGCTCGACACGTTCTTCCGCAATGCGATGAACTGCACGCTGCTTGCGTTCGTGCTGAACGAATGCGCGTATGCGACGGAGATCTTCGCGGGCGCGATCAAGGCGACGTCGGCCGGCGAGATCGAGGCCGGCATGGCCTACGGGATGTCGCGCTTCAAGCTCTATACGCGGATCATCCTGCCTTCCGCGCTGCGCCGCTCGCTGCCGAGCTACAGCAACGAAGTGATCCTGATGCTGCACGCGACGACGCTCGCGTTCACCGCGACCGTGCCCGACATCCTGAAGGTCACGCGCGACGTCAATTCGGCGACGTACATGTCGTTCCAGGCCTATGGCATCGCGGCCGTGCTGTACGCCATTGTCGTGTTCACGCTCATCTGGGCGTTCCGCAAGCTCGAGACGCGCTGGCTCGCGTACCTCTCGCCGCGCGGCCATTAACGCTTTCGCAAGATTCGCAAGGAAGGACCCAGCATGTACAAGCTCACCGTTGACAACCTGCACAAGAAGTTCGGCGACAACGAGGTGTTGAAAGGCGTGTCGATGAAGGCGAAGGCCGGCGACGTGATCAGCATCATCGGCTCGAGCGGCTCCGGCAAGAGCACGTTCCTGCGCTGCATCAACTTCCTCGAGCAGCCGTGCTCCGGGCAGATCACGATCGGCAGCGAGCCGATCCAGACCACGCGCGACCGCAACGGCTCGCTGCGCGTGGCCGACCCGAAGCAACTGCAGCGGATGCGCACGAAGCTGTCGATGGTGTTCCAGCACTTCAACCTGTGGGCGCACATGACGGTGCTCGAGAATGTGATCGAAGCGCCGATGGCCGTGCTCGGGGTCAGCAAGGACGAAGCGATCGCACGGGCGCGCAAGTACCTGGAGAAGGTCGGCCTCGCGCCGCGCGTCGAGGGCATGTATCCGTCGCACCTGTCGGGCGGCCAGCAGCAGCGGGTGGCGATTGCCCGCGCGCTCGCGATGGAGCCGGAAGTGATGCTGTTCGACGAGCCGACGTCGGCGCTCGACCCGGAGCTGGTGGGCGAAGTGCTGAAGGTGATGCAGAAGCTCGCCGAGGAAGGCCGCACGATGGTCGTCGTCACGCACGAGATGGGCTTCGCGCGCAACGTGTCGAATCACGTGATCTTCCTGCATCAGGGGAAGATCGAGGAGGAAGGGAATCCGCAGGAGATTCTCGTGAACCCGAAGAGCGAACGGCTCGGGCAGTTCCTGTCGGGGCGGTTGAAGTAACGCGGCGCGCGGCGTCGCGCATCGTCCGCGACGCCGTACGCTGGAACGCAAAATGCTTGTCACGCGTGATCCTGTCGATGAAGGAGCACCGCGATGAGCACACCGACCTCCACCGCTTTTTCCCATGTGAAGCCGCAGGACACCGCCTTTGTCGGCGAAGGCCTGCGCGACTTCTTCCTGTATCGCGATCTCGGCATCGCGGCCGCGACGAACGGCAAGGTTCTCGCGCAACTCGTCAGGGCGAATCATGCACCGGAGGCGGGCACCGGCTGGCACCGTCACGAGGCCGAATTCCATATCGTGATCATGCTGAAGGGCTGGGCGCGCTTCATGTACGGCGAACGGGAGACGCTGGTGGCGGCCGGCGATTGCGTGCACCAGGCGCCGGGGATCGTCCACTACCTGTTCGACTACTCGCCGGACATGGAATACCTGGAGATCGTCGGCCCCGCCGATTTCAAGTCGATCGATGTCGAGGGGCCGTGCGCGGTGCCGCCGCCGACGCCGTGGGGAGAAGCGGGGGCGTAGCCGCGCGGCGTTTCGGCACGCACCATCCGCACGCTTGTTGGTGACAAACCGCCCTCGGGCGGTTTTTTGTTGCGCCTTCCACGGAGGTTTCCGTGCGATCGGCTTCTCCTTCTTCACATTCTTTCGAGTTCCGAACGGTTTCGAGGCTGAAGATCCGGAAAGAAAAGAAAGACATTCGTCAGCTTCGAGGCGTTGACGGCGCTGCGTTGTCAAAAATCGTCAATTGAGCGTGAACGCGGTGCACGGCTTGTCGACGACCGGCGTTAAGGAGGTACCAGCCGGATCACCGGTTGACCTACCCGGGAGAGTTTCATGAAGCGCATCGCAAAGATCCTGACGGCTACCGCAGTGGCCTGTGCCGTTCTCGTTCCGGCCCTTGCCGAAGCCCATTCGCACCGTGAGTGCCACTTCGATCACCACCACCACCATCGCGTGTGTCGCTGGGTGCGGTAACCGCGACTTTCCCGGGAATACCCGGGACGCATTCTTCATTCAGGCAAATCAGGAGAGGACTATGAAAAAGACGATGTTGATCGCCGCGCTGGTCGCCGGCATGGGTATGTCGATCGGTGCGTTCGCGCAGGTTCCGGCCAGTGCGCCGGCCGGCACGACCGGTCTGTGCAAGGACGGCTCGTTCTACTCGGGCGCGTCGAAGAAGGGCGCATGCGCGGGCCACAAGGGCGTGAAGACCTGGTACGGCGCATCGTCGGCGGCAGCCGCGAGCGCACCGGCCGCCGCGCCGGCCATGGCAGCCTCCGCAGCCCCTGCATCCGGCACCGCACCGGCGAAGAGCGCGGCTGCGACGACCGCGGCGGCAGCGCCGGGCGGCGGCCCGGGCAAGGTGTGGGCCAACGACAGCACGAAGGTCTACCACTGCTCGACCGACAAGTACTACGGCAAGACGAAGCACGGCAGCTACATGTCGGAAGCGGATGCGAAGGCGAAGGGTTACCACGCATCGCACGGCAAGGCCTGCTCGTAACATAGGCTGACGCGCGAGGCCGCTTCCTCGCGCGTCGTCTGCACGCTGCGGCAATGTACGCCCCGCCATCCATGGCGGGGCGTTTCATTTTCAGCGTCGCATGCGTTCAGTGGGCTTGATGCGACGGCATATCGGCCGCCGCATCGTGCGCGGCTGCGCGGGCATCGAGCAGCGCGCGCAGCGTGACGTAGTGCGTGCCGTCCGCGTTGCCTTCCGCACCGGCAGTGCGATCGTACGGCTCGTTGTCGTGGATCGTCGCGCGCACGATCGGATAGATCTGCGTTTCCCAGCGGCTGCCGTTGAACACGCCGTAATGGCCGGCGCCCGTCTGCACGTGGTGCGTCTTCAGATACGACGGTAATCCGGAGCACAGCTCCTGCGCGGCCACTGTCTGGCCGACCGCGCAGATATCGTCCTTCTCGCCTTCGATCGTCAACAGCGCGGTGCGGTGAATCGCCGCCGGTTCGACGAGCCGATCGCCGACCGTCAGCTCGCCGCGCGCGAGCGCATATTGCTGGAACACCTTCTCGACCGTTTCCAGATAGAACTCCGCGGTGAGATCGGCGGTGGCGAAGTATTCGTCGTAGAAGTGCCGCAGCGTGTCGGCTTTCGCCGGGTCGCCTTTCGCGCGCTCGTAATACAGGTCGGCGAACGACGCCGCATGGCGATCGGGATTCATCGACATGAACGCGCCCACCTGCACGAAACCCGGATACACGCAGCGTTGCGCGCCGACGAAGCCCGCCGGCACGACGCTGATCAGGTTCCGCGCGAACCATTCGATCGGCTGGCTCGTCGCGAGCGCGTTGACCTTCGTCGGATTCACGCGGCAGTCGATCGGCCCTGCCATCAGTGTCAGGCTCGCGGGCTGCGCGGGATCGCCGCCGGCGGCCATCAACGCCACTGCCGCGAGCGCGGCGACGGTCGGCTGGCAGATCGCGAGCACATGCGCATCCGGGCCGATCTGGCGGATGAAGTCGATCACGTGCGCGACGTATTCGTCGAAGCCGAATCGTCCGGCCGTCAGCGGGATGTCGCGCGGGTTGTGCCAATCGGTGATGTACACGTCGTGGTCGGCCAGCATCGTGCGCACGGTGCCGCGCAACAGCGTCGCGAAATGCCCGGACATCGGCGCGACGATCAGCACGCGCGGCTGGCGCGCCACCGGCAACGCCTTGCGGAAATGCAGCAGCGTGCCGAACGGCGTCGCCGCGGCGGCTTCCTCGACGATCGGCACCGTCTCGCCGTCGACGGCGATCGACGCGATGCCGAACGGCGGACGCCGATGCGAGAACGCGCAGCACTCGAACAGTTCGCACAGCGCGTCGAGCATGCGGCCGGTCGGCGTTGAGGTGGCGGGCGGCCACAGCGACATCGTCGCGCGGGCGGCGGCGGCCCATGCGCGCGCCGGGCGCGTGCATTCTGCAGACCATTGGTAGAACGGATAGGCAAGCAGATTCATGGCTGTCGCTCGTTGTGCCGCATTGCATGGAACGAGGCAAGCGATGTGCCAGCCCGCGGCTGGCACGCGCGTTGCACGCGGTTCGGGAGCGCGGCAACGCAGGTGGCACGCCACACACGGCAGCCGCGCGCGATGCGTTGCCCGGCCGGCCTGGCGTGCGGCACGTGCCGCGACAGCGTGCGGTGCTGCGCCAGTTCGGCGAATGCGCCGCACCGGCATGGTGCGGGTGATGCCGCGTGGCATCCGTTTCGGTGCAGGGGCACGAACGGCTTTGAACAGGGGAGCGACATGGAAGTCACCGGACAGACGACGCTGACCATCAGCAGCCGCAATTACTCGTCGTGGTCGATGCGCGGCTGGCTGCTCGCGAAGCTGAGCGGGCTCACGTTCGAGACGGTCAGCGTGCCGATCGATGCCGCGTCGCGCGCGGAGCTGCTGCTGCTGTCGCCGTCGATTCTCGTGCCGTGCCTGACGCACGACGGCAACACGGTGTGGGACACGCTCGCGATCGCCGAGTACCTGAACGAAATCCGGCCGCAGGCGCGGCTGCTGCCTGAAGACCGGAAAGCACGCGCGCATTGCCGGTCGATCTGCGGCGAGATGCATTCCGGTTTCAGCGCGTTGCGATCCGCGTTGCCGATGAACCTGCGCGCGCATTTCCCCGGCTTCCGCATCTGGTCGCGCGCGCAGCACGACATCGAGCGGATCGTGACGATCTGGCGCGAGTGCCTCGCCGCGTACGGCGGCCCCTGGCTGTTCGGCGCGGAGATCGGCATCGCCGACGCGATGTATGCGCCGGTCGTCACGCGCTTCCTGACCTACGACGTGAAGCTGGAGCCCGATATCGCCGAGTACTGCATGCAGGTGCTCGCGCATCCGTTCGTCGCGGAATGGATCGCTGCGGCGAAGGCGGAGCACGAAGACATCGACGAACTCGACATGGAGTTCTGACGCGCCGGATCACGTGCGGCGCACACGCTGTATCGCGTGACGCGCTGAAATATCGGATGAATGGCGTCTGACCAAAGCGCGCTTAAATCGGACGAATCGACGCACGGCGTGAGGCCCCGTGCGGCGGGCCTCGCATTTCGTCGGGGTAAACATCGCGGGAACGGTGCCGATAACGCAGGTCCAGTGACCGCAAGAGAAACACGTGAAACCGTTCGTCATGCTTGTCTTTGCCGCTGCGCTCGTCGTTTCAGCCGGCTGCGCCCAACTTCAACCCGGACGCCAGGACGCGAATGCGCACACCGACGCACCTGCCGCGTCGACATCGCTCGTCGATTTCGTCATACCAGCCGATGCGCTCGGCGCGCGCGATCCTCAACTGACCACGTTGCTCGCGAAAGTCGGTGCGCTGGCATCGAAGCAATCGCAACCGATGACGATTCGCGTGGCCGCGCTGCCGCAGGATTTCGGTTACCTGAACCAGTCGATCCGGCGCGGCATCACGACGCCGCGTGCTGCGTCGGTACGCGTCGAGAACGTCGCGGCCGGCAGTTGCCGGCCGTACAGCGTCCAGGTCGGACCGACCCAGTAACAGGAGATCCCGCGATGCTACGACTGTCGATCTGTGCCGCCATGCTCGTGTGCGGCACCGCGTTTGCGACGCCGCCGGGCGACGGCGCGCCGTTTGCCCCTGCCGCAGCCAATCAGGTGTTTCCGCCGCTGCCGCCGTTCGCGTCGCTGCCGCCGGGGGCGGGCGGCGACGATGAAGTGCAGGCGCCCGCGCCGGCGGGCAGCCGTCATGCGAAGCGGCTGCGCCACGCATCGCCCGTGAAGAAGGCGCCGGAATTTCAGGTGCGCCTCGTCGTGACGGACGAATCGCGCGCGGCGCTCGCGGCCGAGGACAAGAAGCTCGACGACGCGCTGGCGAAGAGCACGCACGAGCGACGCACGACGGGGGCCGGTGCCGCTGCGCTGGCGATGACGCCATGAACCCGCGGAATCGAAGCGGCGGATACGTGACGGCCCGCACCCGGATGGTCGCGATGCGGCCCGGCTTCATGCCGTGGCTGGGGCTCGCGATGGTGTTGCTGAGCGCACTCGTCGTCACCCCGGTGCGTGCGGACGACGCCGTGCCCGACGGCGAGTGTTTCGAGCGCGCAGCCGGCTATCAAGGGGTCAACCCGCAGATCCTGCGCGCGATCGCCTGGTACGAATCGAAGGGCAACCCCAGTGCCGTGCATCGCAACGCGGATGGCAGCATCGACGTCGGCCAGACCCAGATCAACTCGGTGCACTTCGGCGAGCTGCGCCGCAACGGCGTACCGCCGGGTGCGCTGAAGGACGCGTGCGTGAACCTCTACGTCGCGGCGTGGATGCTGAAACGCAAGATGGTCCGCTACGGGAACACCTGGCAGGCGATCGGCGCCTATCACTCGGAAACGCCGCGCTATCGGGACGAATACGCGCGAAACATCCACGCGGTGCTCGTGTCGTGGGGCTTGCACGAGTGAGCCGCGTGCTCATGTGCGAATGCGTAGGCGTGTGCGTTGAAGGCCGGAAGTAAGGATCGCGGCGGGCCTGGCCGATCCGGGGAACGTGCGATGTCTCGTCGTTTTCCCGGATGCATCGCGCCGTATTCGCAGCGCAAACGATTTGCATCAAGTTTTGCTCGGGGCATCCCCGCGATGACGTTAAAGAACCCTGCCGCGTGTGTCGTAAACGGGAGCACGGGGAACGGCGGCGATGATCGCGCATGAAGCGCGACGCGCAGCCGCACAAGTAAGTCAGCGCAGCAGGGGAATCGACTTGAATCGTCAGCAATCGTGGACGCGTACGGCGGCGCCAGGGGAAATCATTTACTCCGAGGGCTTTGCAGGTGAGCCCGTCATCTTTCTGATCGCCGAAGGCAAGGTCGAGCTTTCCACGCGATGCGACGACAAGCGCGTCGTCGTCGCGACACTCGGCCGCGGCGAGTTCTTCGGGGAATCGGCGTTGCTCGCGGCCGAGCCGCGCGCCCATACCGCGAAGGCCCTTTCATTCTGTCAGCTCACGGTCGTGCCGGCCGGCATGCTCGATGAAGAAATCGAGCGCGTGTCGGCGCTGCTGCGTCATATCGTGCGGACGATGATTCGCCGCGTGAAGCGCAAGGACGACCAGCTCGCCACCTACACGCACGCCGATTTCATGCCGGGCGTGCTGTCGTATGCGCATGTGCTGTCGCTGATGGCGGGCGCCGATGCGCGCGATGGCGGCGACGCCTGGACGCGCCGGCCGATGCAGGCGCATGCGGCCGAAACCTCGGTGCCGCTCGCCGAAGTGATCCGCAAATGCCGCGCGATTGCCGGCCATTCGCGGCCGCACGTGCTCGCGATGCTGCGACGCATGGAGAAGCTCAATCTCGTCACGATCGAGGCCGCGCAGACGGACCTCTCCGGCGGGGCAACCGACTATGCGGCGTCGTCGGATGCACGCCAGGTCGTCACGTTCGACGCCGCGCGCGTGATCGATCGCGCGCAGCAGGTGGCCGATCACGATCTCGACCTGTCGATCAACAGCGAACTCGAACTCATCGAGCTGGCCGATCTCGAATCGCTGATCGGCGTCGAGAAGACCATCCTGCTCAACAAGCTGTCGAACGGCGAGATCGCCGACGAAGTGTTCGCGTTCCGCAAATCGAAGGTGCTCAGCTACGTCGAGCAGAAGGGTGTCGCGTACTTCTCGCGGCGCAATGCGCGTCGTGGCGAGGTGCGCTCGCTGGAGGATCTCGTGTCGATCGACCAGCGCACGCTGTTCGACGTCGTCAGCACGTTCGACACCTACGATCTCGCGAAGCTCATCGCGAATCTCGACGATCGCGCGGTGGCCGACAAGCTGTTCTCCGTGATGACCGAGGCGCGGCGCAACGAGGTGTCGTGGGTGATGCGCCGCGAGCTCAAGCTCGATCCGGTCGAGATCGAGGACATCGAGCGGCGCGTGCTGGATGCCGTTCGCGCGGCGAAGGCGCCGGCGGCGGCCATCGCGCCGGTCGCGTCGGCATCGGATGCATGACGAGGGGGCGCGCATGGACCTGTTGACCCTGGCCGGTGTGGTGTTGGGCGGCGCGGCGATCGTGTTCGGTTTCGCGCTGGAAGGCGGGCACTTCTCGATGCTGTTCCAGTTCGAGGCGCTCGTGATCGTGCTCGGCGGCACGCTCGGCGCGGTGATGATCCAGAACACCTGGGCGCGCTTCTTCGACGCAGTGAAACAGCTGCGGCTCGCGTTCGTCCGTGCGCGCGAGGTCGATCGCCAGAACCTGTCCGACCTGCTCGAATGGGGCGACCGCGCGAAGCTCGACGGGCTGCTCGCGTTCGAATCGATGGACGTGAGCGGCATTCATCCGTTCGCACGGCGCGGGCTCGAACTGCTGGCGAACGGCGTGTCGACCGCCGTGCTCGAGGACGCGTTGCAGCGCGAACTCGATGCCTACGAACGCAGCCGCCTCGCCGCCGCGCGCGTGTGGCAGCAGGCCGGCGGATATGCGCCGACGTTCGGCATTCTCGGCTCGGTGCTCGGGCTCGTGCAGGTGACGAGCCATATTCTCGAACCGGCGCAGCTCGGGCCGGGCATCGCGGTCGCGTTCATCGCGACGCTGTACGGGCTGGCGTTCGCCAACCTCGTGTTCCTGCCGCTGTACGGCAAGCTGCGCGCGCAGATCGACAGCGAGCTGCGGTTTCGCAAGCTGTATCTCGACGGTTTGCTGGCGATCTCGCGCAAGGAATCGCCGCATACGATCGAGACGCGCCTGACCGGCGACGTGCGCGGGCGCGCGGTCGAATCGCTCGCGTGACGGGCGCATGCCGTACGACGAACCCGGAATTCCAATCGCATGACTGCTCGAACTGACGGTGCATCCGCCGCCGATCGCGACGACGACGGACACGAAGGCGCGCAATCCGGCCGCTGGCTGATTTCGTACGCGGATCTCATCACGACGCTGATGGTGCTGTTTCTCGCGTTGTACGTGCTCCAGCTCGCGAAGTACAACGCGCTCGATGCGCGGTATCAGACGCTCGCGCGGCATGCCGAAAGCGCAGCGGGTGCATCCCCATCCGCTGCCGTGACGCCCGAGCACTCGCCGCCGTGGCTCGCGTTGCTCGATTCGTTGAAGTCGAACGGCCGGATCTCGCTCGTGAAAGCGCCGCATGGTGTCGAGATCGGCATCGACGCGAAGATCCTGTTCAATGTCGGCGATGCGCGCTTGCTGCCCGATTCGTCGCCCGTGCTGAACCAGATCGCGCAGGCGCTGAGCGATCACGCGACCGGCGACATTCTCGTCGAAGGGCATACCGACAGCGTGCCGATCGCGAACGCGAAATACGAATCGAACTGGGAGCTGTCGTCGGCGCGCGCGGGGAGCGTCGTGCGCTACCTGACCGAGCGCGGCGTCGCACCGCATCGGCTCGCGGCCATCGGGCGGGCCGATACGCAGCCGCTCGTCGCGGGGGACGATGCCGCCGCGCGGGCGCGCAACCGGCGTGTCACGATCTTCGTTGCGTATTGATTGGCGCTGAATTTTCGTTGATCGCGCATCCATAGGCGGCTGCATATGCCCGCCTGACAACACCATAACGAATCTCGCATGATGAACATCTGAAATCAGCGATGCGGTTCTGCGCGTGCATGCCGATAACCCAAACTGGCTCAGACCGAGCGGCTATCGAGGGTTCCCCATGCATTTCTGGCGCAAGCTTTCCATTCAGAACAAGCTGATTCTCAGCATGACGAGTTGCCTGCTCGTGTTCGTCGCGATCTCGAGCGGGCTCAGCATCCGCCTGATCGGCAACGCGGTGCGCGATCGCGTCGTGCGCGAAGAGCTGCCGACGGCCGTGAACGGCATCCGCGCCGACGTGCAGCGGCAGATGGCCGGGCCGATCGCCGCGTCGCGGATTCTCGCGCGCGATGCGTTCCTGCTGCAATGGGAAGCCGACGGCGAACCCGACGCCGGCACGCGCAACTGGATCCAGCTCGCGAAGAACGTGAAGGACGAGCAGAAGGCCGCGTCGGTGCAGTGGGTGTCCGTGAAGAGCGGCAACTACTACAACGAATCGGGCCTGCAGCGGAAGGTGACCGACCAGGATCAGTGGCTGACCGGCTTCCTGTCGTCCGGCAAGGCGTTCGACGTGAACATGGACCGCGAGGTGACGGTCGGCGGCTACATGATGTTCATCAATAGCCGCGTCGAGCTCGACGGCGTGCCGATCGGCGCGGCCTGCATGAGCCTGTCCGTCGATGCGCTCGCGAAGGGCATCGCTGCTTACCGGATCGGCGAGACCGGCTTCGCGTATCTCGTGCGTCCCGACGGCGCGATCATGATGCATCGCGATTCGTCGCTGATCGACGGCAAGCATTTCATGAAGGATCAACCGGGGTTGCCCGGCGATGCGTCGTCGACGCTGCTGGCCGGCCAGCCGTATGCGTACCTGAGCTACAACGGCGACGGCGGCGCGCGCTTCATCGCGACGTCGTTCATTCCGGAGTTGAACGCGTATGTGGTCGTCGAGGTGCCGCAGGCCGAACTGCTCGGGCCGGTGACGCGTGCGATCCGTAGCGCGGCGCTGGTTGCGGCGGTGGTGGGCCTTGGCGTCGCGTTGCTCGTGATCTGGCTGGTGGGCCGCGCGATCGCCGCGCCGATCCGCCGCGCGGCGACGCTGCTGTCGGAGATCGCCAGCGGCCAGGGCGACCTGACGCGCCGGATGACGGTCGAGAGCCAGGACGAGATCGGGCAGTTGTCGGATGCGTTCAACCGGTTCGTGTCGTCGCTGTCTGCGCTGGTGCATAGCATTCGCGCGGCTTCCTCGTCGATTGCGACCGGGTCGGCGCAGATTGCGACCGGGAATGCCGATCTCAGCGAACGCACCGAAGGGCAGTCGAGCAACCTGGAGCGCACGGCTTCGTCGATGGAGGAGATCACGGCCGTGGTGCGCAACAACACCGAAACGGCGACGACGGCCGCGAAGATGATCAACGGCGCTTCCGATGCGGCGGCGCGCGGCGGGCAGGTGGTGGGTGAGGTCGTGACCACGATGCAGGAGATCAGCGACGCGTCGCAGCGGATCTCCGAGATCATCGTGATGATCGACAGCATCTCGTTCCAGACGAATATTCTTGCGTTGAACGCGGCGGTGGAAGCGGCTCGGGCCGGGGAGCAGGGGCGCGGGTTTGCGGTGGTGGCTTCGGAAGTGCGGAATCTGGCGCAGCGCAGCGCGCAGGCGGCGAAGGAGATCAAGGGGCTGATCGAGCATAGCGCGGGCACGGTGAACACCGGGTCGCGGCTGGTGAGCGAGGCCGGGAAGGTGATGCGCGATGTCGTGTCGCAAGTGCAGGGCGTGAGCGCGATGATGAACGAGATTGCCGAGGCGAGCCTGGAGCAGAGTGCCGGGATCGATCAGATCGGGGAGGCGGTGCAGTCGCTCGATCAGATGACGCAACAGAATGCGGCGCTGGTGGAAGAAAGCGCGGCGGCTGCGGCGAGCTTGAAGCAGCAGGCGGCGGAATTGACCCGGCTGGTGTCGGCTTTCAAGGTGGATGAATAAAGTCTGATTCGCGATTTAGAATAGGGCGTTTCTGAGGGACGGCTGCCGTGGGGTCACGGCAGCCGTTTTGCATATCGGCGCGAAATTCGGTGGCGGTTATAAAAATGAAACGCATTTCCAGGTGGAAGATCGGGGTGGGAGCGGTGGTGCTCGTCGCGGTGGTGGCTGCGGTGGGGGCGAAGGTGATTGCGTCGCCTACTGATTCTTACCTTGCCTATCGGAAGAAAGCCGTCGACGCGGTTACCGCGGCGCGGGTGGAAGATCAGGCGGATCTGGACAAGAAATACACGGCCGAGGTGAATGCGCGGCTGGTTAAGCTTGTCGGGACGGTCAGGGCGAAAGGGTTTTCCGGGAAGGCGTGGAGTACCGTCGACACCCTCTACATCGACAACGGGATGACGCCCGGGCCGGATGGACTGCGCTTGAAGTCGAATGACGGGAAGGTGAATCTCGTCGTGACGACGGTTCCGCTTTTGAAGGCCTGGGTGGCGACGGCGGATGCGGGAATCAAGTCGGCGGATGACACGGCGGCCATTTTCGACAACGAGACGTTTTACACCGACGTGCTCGGTGGCGACGCTGCGGAGTATCGGTTTGCCGAATTGCCGGTGAAGCGGAAACCGGCCGATGCAGTGGTGAAGGCGTTGCTGTTGGGTGACAGTCAGGACGGGATGCCGGATGGGCCGAATACGTTGATGGTGTCGATCAAGCAGGGCACCCGGGTTTATCTCATGTGGCGGGATGCGACGTTGCCGACGATTGCCGCCTGCAGTGCGGAGCACGTGGCCGAGGAACAGCGTCCAGCCTGTTTCTCGCAGCAAATTCCCAAACAGCGGCGCTATTCGCGGTTTGTGTCCGATGCGCAGGCGATGGTCGATGCGGTTGTTCAATAGGATGCAATTGTTTTGATGGTCGTTGAGTCGGGTGATATCACTAGGTGATCGGATTCTTCCGCTTTTTTGAGAGGTTCGACAGTATCGGACGCATCGCTGACAATCAGCTGCTGGAAACCGGACAGCCATCGATGTCGAGCACGGCTGCGTCGTCGGGTACTTCAATTTCCCTTTTATCCAGCTTCGTCTGCCATGACTATCGCTTTCGAGTCTCCCGACCAACCCGACGTGATTGCCCTTATCGCCGATCTGGATGCGTACCAGGACACCCTGTACCCGCCTGAGAGTCGGCACGCGCTGGATATCGCGTCGCTGAAGCAATCCAACGTGCTGTTCGCCGTTGCGCGGGACAGAGAGGGGCAGGCAATCGGGTGCGGGGCGATTGTCCTCAACCCGGAATTCGGCGAATTGAAGCGGATGTATGTCAGTCCGCGTGGGCGTGGGCAGGGTGTGGCGAGGAAGCTTGTGACGATGCTTGAGTCACGGGCGGTTGACTCGGGTTGCAAGGTGATCAGGCTTGAGACTGGACCCTATCAGCCTGAGGCGCTGGCTTTGTATGCGTCTGCCGGATATCAGCGGCGGGGACCGTTTGGGGATTACACGGACGATCCGTTGAGTGTTTTTATGCAGAAACGCATCGCGTTGTGAGGGGGGCTTGGGCGGACTCCGGATGGCATTTGGTGATGTCCAGTTGGTGGCCCGGGTTCGGCCACTTTCGGACCTTGGCTGCGAGCGCTTGAACGTCCGTTATGTAGCGCACGGCGGACAACCACTGGTTGTTGCCGCTCTTTCCGGCATCCTGTCCGACCGTAAGCGTGACGCTATGGCGACAGATCGATAATCCGACGATCTGGTAAATTGGTACGCTCAACGTCGCTTCGAGATTCGATGGCGCGGTTCATGGCGTAGGTTGTCTACTAGGTCCTCGCCGGGTATCGCATCGATAAAGCAATTGCCCCACGAATATCGGCTTAATGCGAAGCGAAAACGGTTCAACAATCTGCCATCTTGGCTTGCCAAGGAATACGGGCGATGATTTGCGACGTCAGGGCGGCTTTTACTTTTCTGTAAAGGATACGGATTTCATGGAGCAAGCTTACGCGGCGATCGGACGCGCGGCGATCGCAATGCAGATGTTCGAGGTGGCCTTCGTGTCGATCCACGAAGGCTTCAAGATGATGAATGACGAAGCGTATCGTGAGGCGACGGGGGGGCTTCATCACACCCGAGAAGTACAAGACGGCGACAGCGAACGTGGTGAAGCTGCTCTCGCAGCGCGGGCAGATCGCAGCGGATCTGGAAGATTGCCTCAACACCTTGATCGACCGGCGCAACGAACTCATGCACCGCTGGATTCTCCATAAAAGCTGGCCCGTGAATGACGATAACGATGCAGCAAGCTATGCCGAGGTGATGCAATTTGCGCAGTGGGTGCATGCCGAAGCGAATGCGGTCACGCACATGATGGCGGGTTATATGTTCAGACACGCGAATCCTGACGCTGCGGGGAAGGACCCCGAGGCATACAGGCAGGCAATGGCCGAACTTTTCCATAAACTGCACGTGCAGGAGTAGCGCGGTGGACGAAAGCAATGCCGTTGACGAAATCCCGGACGGCGAGGAGGCACGCCGCGCTGCCCGCTTTCCAGCCATCTCGTTGAGCGCCGAGTACCTTGTGATGGGCCACCTGCTGCGCAGGAACGTCCTCACCTATAAGGCCCCGCCGATGAACGAAGGCTACGACCTCATCTGCATACACCCGGACCCGCGCAAGGCGTCCCGGCAATTACGCGTGCAGGTGAAGAGTCGCTACGCGACCGATTGCGATCGCGGGTTCCCGGTCAAGGAGCGGTCGATTGACGCGTTCGACTTTCTCGTGGTGGCTTTTCTGAACGTTGGTTACTACCTTTCTAAGGCGAAGAGGCACGCGGCGATCGACGGGGCGGGGGAGCCGGAGTTCTACGTGCTGACGCCCGAATTTATCCGTACGCACCACCGCAAGAGCGGCGGGTGGGAGAACGTCATGCTGCGTGGGCTTGACATCGATGCGTATAAAGGGAGTAAGGGCTTCGAACTGATTGCGCAGGCGCTGGATATCCCATATCCAGCGAAGTGAAACGATGCATCGCGCTCCTAGAGAAGAATTTCTTCGCGGGATGAGCAGAATACGCGACTCTGGCAAAAGTAGATTGCGTTCCGATTGAATGCTCGTAGACATTCGAGATTGTCCGCAAGATAGTAAAGCTGGACCGGATGGTTCTGTTTCTGATGGTGCTCAATTAGTTCGTGCGGCGCGTGGGGAACTAACCCCGCGTGATCGGCAAACAAGTAACGAATAAAAGCGTTGTGGCGAAGATTAAACTCCAAGCCGATCTGGTCCTGCCGATCCGTAAATTGGCTGAAACCACGATCAGATAGTAGGCATCGTGCTTCGCTATAGCTACAAACCATGACTGCCGCAGCATGGCTCTTTCGCTCAAACACTGCTTTGACCATGCTCTCGAGCATAGAGAGACTCTCATCCCCCGATTCCACAAAGAGCATGAACAGCATCCGCAGCCATCGGCCATAGTCGGTGTCGGATATGCCAAGTTGCGAACAAAGCCATGCCTGATGAGGCTTGCGACCATTGAGCACACGTTCGAACATCCGTTTTGCATCCGGTGCGGTAGGCTCATAGTTTGCGAGCACACCGAACGTGTTCAGGATTTTGGCCACCGAAAAGGGGTTGCGCGCGAAGTTAAGTAGTTTGGCCGTGAAGATGCTAGCGATCTCGCCGCCGACATTGTTGTCGCCCGACGCGAGCTTCTGAAGCAGGCTCCCGGTTGTGGTGGCTATCTCCTGTTCGAAGCGTTGAAAGCTTGCCTCGAAGTTGAGTCGCGAAGCGCGGTCCGACGCGACGTCAAACGTGAAGAGGTCATCGAGCGAAAGATTGCTAGAGATCAGTCTTCCCCTCTTGCTCTCAAGTCGAATGGTAAAAGACTCCCGATCTTCGACTTTGAACGAAAAGATCCGTTGATCTTGCGGCGGTGCGAAAGGGTTCGCCGCGTTGAGGCGTTGCTCGACCTGCGGGACAAAGTGCTGGTTCCGGGTTGCGTTCGAATAGTCCATTTGGCTGCGGAGCATGACGGATACCCCATGATAGTGGATGGCCCATGGTGTCCCGATGCCCATGTTCGGAGCGCGAATCGGCGCATGGCGGTGATGGCGTCACACCATGCACGCGCGGCCGTGCCGGGGATCGAGCGCTGGCCGATCTGCTGCTGGTTGAGATGTAGAAACGGAAGTCTGTAAGGACCGGGCTGTCAATGGGACCTATGGGTCTTGTCGTTCGATGCGATCTCGAAGCCGGGGAACACCACGATCCCACGCGGCTGTAGCACCTGACGAAAGGCATCGACACTGGCCACGCTACCATGATCGGCCAAGCCCACAACTGTGATGTGCAGCTCAAGGCACTTTTGGCGCAATGCTTGGTTGTAGCCATCTTCGTCCAGTCCGTGATCGGTACCTCTGTAAGTGCCGTTGTAGCCGACAGGATTGACCTGTAGTGCACAGCGCCAGAATTTCGCGTAGGTGCATTTATCGCTCATATCTCCCCCTGAATCGCTCGGCCAAGTGCGGCTAACCGTGTGTGACCGTGGCCGCCGTATGACCACTTCCAACTTACGAACGATCATGGGAGCCAGTTTCACCATCGACCGCATCGGGCGGCAGTCGGCCAGGAAGCGTCGTTCGTCTCGGCGCTTGGTGTGACATTGGAGCGGCACCGTCACATTCAACAACGGTCATCCTTCACCAAACAAAGCGTTGACAACAATACTCGCAGACCGAACTATAGATACCCTGCAGGACACTTCCAAAAATATGTGACAACTCGGAGCACTATGACCGCGAAGACCGCGCGCACGATCAAATACTCAATGATCGGAGATATTCGAAAGGGCGACCTTTACGCACTGCTGTCGGTTTGTACCGACCATGACCTAAAACCACTCCTCTCCCTAATCAAAGACCGTGTTAGTAGCTCGATCGAATCAGACGAAGAGTACAAGAAATGCCCCTCACAACCGTCCCGGTACTACCGGGCAATTGGTGACGAGATCCGAAGGTTTGGCGGCAATACGATGGCCAATACGGTGCGTGGGGGCGGTCCTGACTATAGGGAGATCGTCAGTGACGTCTGCAAAAGATTTGGTATTCCCTTTGACGAAAGCGATATTGTCAAGAGCGAATCGGCGTTGCTGAACCTATATCTGGACGTTGAGTGGTCGACACTCTCCCGTCCCGAGCGCGATGCCGCAGCGGAACGGGCGCGGGCCAAGGTGCTCTCCGAAGCGACGAAATTTTCGAACGTGGTCAAGGGCAACGCAGCCAAAGGACCGCTTGCGATATTCGGGCTTTCGGGAGTACCCGCACTCACAACACTTTCGCTTGCCGATCCCGCGTATCGCGTTACGGCGCCCTGCGTGCTGCATATTGCGTACGTGCGTCGCCTGGTCCTGGAGTCGATAGCGTCAAACTCCGACGCTGTGTTCGAAAATGCTCCGGCGGTCCCGCGGTCTGTGACGCGCTCCGCCACATTGATCGTCGGCGAGACTGGCGCGGACTCCTTGGTTTCGCTGACGCGCATTTCCGACCCCAGCATTGAAGACTGGCCGCGCGAGAGTAGCGCCGCGGGTATCAGTAGACTTAGCCCGCTGTTCCAGGCGGTACCAAGCCTAGCCGCAGCTCAGAACGTCGCGTCGAACACCTACATGGAAGTGGTGATCAACGGGCCTCTGCTAAAGGCAAAGGGCAAAGAGGGCTATCGTTTAATCGCGATGATCGATGGCAAGCCGAGTCACGGTACCCTTCTCGATCCTTCGTCGCTGTCCAATATCGTTAACGCTGGCGCCCTCTTGCAGGTCGCTTCTGTCGCGCTTGGACAAAAACATCTCGCCGACATCAAGCGCGAGCTCAACGAACTGAAAACTACCGTCAAGTGCATCGAGGATTTCCAGCAAAACGGCAGATTCGCGGAGGTATCCGGGATTGTCGCATATCTTGAACAGGTAGCTCCCTCAGTGATGACGGGCGAGGCGCCGGAAGGGTTGTCAACGGTTCTCGAAATGAACGAAGTCACGCTTTTGGGCGTTCAGGGTCACCTTCAAAGAGACATCGACAAGGCAATTGAGGAGATCGCCGGAATCAGTGATCCCGACACTTTTGGGACCGGCGGTATACATGCAGCACTCAAGGGACATCACGCGCGACTCGCAAGGCTTTGCGCGGAGATGCACTTCTGCATTCGCGCGCGCGCCGCGGTTTTGCAGCTCGCGGTGACTCTGGGCCTGAGCGAAAGCCTCAAAACTACGCGGCTCGACAATATCCGACAATCGTTGCACGACCTTCGAGAGGATGGCCCGCTTATCGCGAGCGCGACCAAACTTATGCGTCAGAAGGCGCAAGAGTTGTCTGCGCTAACAAACACGAATTCAACGATTTCACAGCGCAAGCTGGAACTCCTAGCACTGAACCAGAACTTCATTGATCGGCTAAAGCTCACCCGGGAAGGCGTAGAGCGCGAACTCGACGCCGCGATCGGGTTCTTTCGCCAGCAGGCCGAGCCCGTGCGATTGCTTCTAAAGCTGGATGGCGAAAGGATAATAGGCTCGAAAGTCGCGTAGTGCAGCGGCCAATGCCCGAATGTCGGCAAAGGCCGCGAACCTGCCGGCCGACACGGCTGCTCGAATGGCTATTCTTCTTTGGAAGCTGCCGTATGGCTCGGGTCGCGTCGAAGGGCTGATGTGGGTTGCCGCCAGTCGCGTCGGGCGGAAGTCGGCCATAAAGAGACGCTTGTTAGGCAGTCGCATATGGCCGAAATTCGGCTGCGGATTCAACCGGTCGATGCAACACACTAGAATCTGCGCAAGCAGTGGAGGTGTTGCAAATGAAGCAGAGGCCGAGGATCTACTATTCTGAGAGTCAGAAAGCACTCATGTGGGACCGCTGGCGCAAAGGTGAAACGATTCATCAAATTGCCAAACTGTTCGATCGGGGCCACTCTTCGATACAGCGGATCCTGTCAGAGGCCGGCGGCATCGAGCCACCGCAAAGACATCGCGCACCGCAGACATTGACGCTCGCGGAACGCGAGGAAATCTCTCGCTGCCTGGTGAGCGGATTATCGATTCGGTCTATCGCGGCCAAGCTGGGACGTGCTCCTTCCACGATCAGCCGCGAGCTGCAGCGCAACGGAGGCAGCCAAGGTTATCGAGCGAGCCGGGCGGATGAGCTCGCCTGGGATCGGGCACGTCGCCCGAAGATTTGCAAATTAGTGAGCAACCAGACGCTGGCGCGAGTTGTCGCTGCAAAGCTGAAGCTGCAGTGGTCCCCTGAGCAGATTTCTGGTTGGCTCAAGCATGCGTATGCCGTCAACAAGGACCATCTGGTGTCACACGAGACGATCTATCGGAGCCTCTATATTCAAGCTCGCGGTGCCCTGAAAAAGGAATTGCTTGAACACTTGCGACGCTCTCGAGCGATGCGCCGGTCTCGCCATCACACATTGAAAACCGAAGACCGCACGAACATTCGCGACGCTGTATCGATCAGTGAACGCCCCGCGACGGCGGAGGATCGCGCGATACCCGGGCACTGGGAAGGGGACTTGCTGTTTGGCAACGCTACCAGCCAGATTGCGACTCTTGTCGAACGTCAGAGTCGATACGTGATGCTGGTAAAAGTAGCCGGCAAGGATTCCGAGGCTGTGGTCAACGCGCTGATACGACACGCCAGCAAGTTACCTCGGGAACTATATAAATCGCTGACCTGGGACAGGGGCACGGAAATGGCTGATCACAAACGCTTTACCGTGGCGACCAAGATCCAGGTCTATTTCTGCGATCCGCAGAATCCGTGGCAACGCGGCTCGAATGAAAACATGAACGGACTGCTGAGGCAGTACTTCCCGAAAGGTACCGACCTCTCTGCCTATTCCCAAGCCCAACTCGACGCTGTAGCGAGGCGTCTCAACGAGCGTCCGCGTAAGACGCTAAACTTTGACACGCCCGCCCAGCGGTTCCATCAATCTGTTGCATCGACCGGTTGAATCCGCAGCACGTTTCGGCCATTTGACCCATTTGGTATCGGCTAGCGGCCGCCGTCGACGGCCACCACACTTGTCGCAACGCGCGCGTGTCGAACCGACGTGAAAGGGGCCACCGAACAAATTTGGTTTCTGAGGGCGTGATCGAGTGACGCGCAGCTCGCTTGGCGCTTGCCTCGTAACTTAGCGACTCGTCGGAACTGCGAGCGTCACGCATGGTTTTGACCAGAAACTTCGATACGGCCAAGAAGGGCATTCCTTTCTCGGCCGTAGGTGCCGTCTCCGTTGACGATTGATGCTCCACCTGACTAGGGAATATTGACGCAGGCGTAGGCTACCGCAGCATAGCCACATTTCCCGCCTCCACGAAGACTATCGGTGGCGGTCGCGTGCGGTCGGGATCCACAGGTGTTGGCGACCTCTTGGTCCAGCCCCTTTCCCCAATTTGCGCCGGTGCCAAAACAGTTGTGTGCTTCGAGGTCACGGGCATAGACCGATACGGTCACGCCGTCCAGGCGGTTCTGCAATTTGTCGGTGGCCTGTTTCTGGGCGGCGGTTGCCGCCTGGGCCACAGCAACTTCCGATGCAGCTTGGCTGACTGCAAGACTAGCCTGCGAGGCGAGTTCATAGCCATTCAACGTATCGGAAGGAAAGACGATCGCCAGGGGACTGAGCGCGCTGGCGGCGATGGTCAGTGTTGTCCGCTGATAAAAGGTCGCACCTCCCACGCGTTGCTTCGTTTTGACGCAGGTGATAGAAAATGGCACTTTGGTGCTGAGATGCACCGGCCCCCTCAGCGTGACCGGCTTGTGAGCATCATTGAAGTCGGCGCTGCTACATGTCATGGTTGTGTTGTCATAGGCAACGCTGTTGATGAAGCCAGTATATGCGGGCGATGCGACGCCGCTGACCACCAGGGTATCTGGCTGGTTGAGCCTTACTTTTAATTGCAGGCCGGCTTTGGCGAGATCGACGCAGCTATTGAAGTTTGACAGTGCATCGGTAACGACGGTCGATGAAGCGCTGCTGTTCAAATTCCAGGAATCATATTGCGATGCACCGACCTTGCAGAATTCTTCCATCTTCTGTTCGTTGGTTGAATCGCTGAAAGAAAATTTGAAAGGGATGGAATTGACGATGGCGTCTAGCCCGACCCCGGCGGCTGAGGTATTGACCGTGCCGTCCTTCTTGCAAAAGGAATTGAAAGACCGTGCCAGCTCGATATTGGTCTGCTGCGCTTGTGAATAATCGCGCGTCGAGTTTTTGTAGATTTCGACGCAGGCATTGAGCCCGTCGTCTTGGGCTGAACAAATCTGCGGCACCACCGCGGCGATCACTGTCCACAAGAAAACATGCCGTGGAATCATCGTTCTCTCCTTGGAATTGTTTGTTTACAATGAACTTGATCCTTCGCGCCGATTCACTCCAGGCCGCAGCATGTGGCGTAGACCTTATTAGTGGAGGTGGACTGAATCAGAACCTTCACCAACCCGCAGCGCAACAAGCCAAGAGTTGAACCTGCTTGGACTCCGATCTTTATACGAAACTGCACTATCAGTGTTGTAAATGATGCCTGCTCTGTCAAGGATGGAGCAGAAGTTACCTAGTTTGAGATCTACAGTTTTTAGTGCGTATTGGCGAGAAATTAACGTATCCCGGCCGCCCTCTCCGAGCTTTGGGTTATGAGCCCGACGAGCTACCAGAACAAGCCATTATGCTGTACGGACCTTACTGACGCCGGTGGCTGCCGCACAGCAAGACAATGTCTCGTATTGGAGAGACAGCGGACCGGCACGGATGCTGACTGAGCGACTCAAACAGGTGATTTCCGACATTGACATTGGTGGCAACCGCACGCGATTGACGCTCCAGCTCAGTCCTTAAGGATACGGCCACAAGCGACCGTTAGCCAGCCACGCGTTGAGCGTTAGCGATCGTGTGCCGTACGACTTAAGAAGAGTTGCGGTCGAGGTATTTCCCGTAATTGAAATAGTTCGGGATCGATCGGTCTTAGCGGTCCGCAGGATAAAAGTCCCCCACATCACTGACCTGAAGCATCAGGCACGGGCACGCACCTCCCTCTACCTAACGGCCAATCCCCCCAAATCCCCCATTTCTGAGACACCAGCACGACTACACTGGTCATGAAGCCTTGCTTCTCGCCATCGGAGATTGAACGCGGTCCCCTTCGCACCGATGGTCGACCGTAAGCCGTCTTGCCAACAAGACGTAGCGAAGGGGAGAAAGAAGGGGAAACCCAAGGCATCAAAGAAGCGCGGGCCGCATGGGCGGCAACCCATACGACCCGCTGACCACCACCAACTCACCCAAGGAGTCGGCAATGGCTAACGCCTATAGTAAGTCACGTCCCAAGAAGCGCAAACAGTATCCCGAGGTTGAGCTGATCCTCGACAACAAGCCTGACCTTCCGCAGGAGGGCCAGCCGTACATGCCATGGATGCGTGCGATCGACGCGCATTTCGAGATGTTCGGATTCCTACCAGGTGATCGCGTATATCTCGAGTTCAATTTCGATCTTCGGTTCGTCACCATCAAACCTGATCGTAGCGCGCTGAACTGGCGAGAGCAGCCTTACGGTGCGGCAGCCCAGGAAGAGGAACAGGCATAAGCGGCAAGGGCCGCTTCGCGCGGCCCTTGCTGCTGGATTGCTGTTTCCGCGCGAACTCAACCGAGGGCCGGGGGGGCGCTTGCGAGCGCCGTGTCCGTGTTGATGCTTACCTTTAACGATTGTTACGACCGCTGTACGCGGAGAGACCCGCGCAAACGCGAGCCAACCCTAACTCGCCCGCGCTTTCACGATCTTCCCGCGCTGCAATACATATTCGACGCGCTCGCCCTGACCGGCCACCACGCCGATATCCTCGAGCGGATTCCCGTCCAGCACGACCAGATCCGCGATTGCGCCCGCCGCGACCACCCCGAGCTGCCCCGGCATGTTGACGATCTCCGCCGCAACGGTCGTCGCCGACCTGAGGGCTTCCAGATTCCCCAGCACCTCGGCCCGGATCCGAAACTCTCCGCACTGGAATGCATGCATTTCCCCGAGCAGGTCCGACCCGAACCCCATCTTCACGCCGGCGTTCGCATAGATCTCCAGCGATTCGCGTCCCTTCTGCTGAACGGAAGCCACCTTTGCCACCGATTCGGGCGGCATCCCGAACTCCGCGCCGTGTTTGGCCAGCGCGTCGTAAGTGACAAGCGTGGGCACCACAAACGCGCCATGCGCGTGCATCAGTTTCGCCGCCGCCTCGTCCACGAGGTTGCCGTGCTCGATCGTCCTTACCCCGCACCGCACGGCCCGCGCAATCGCCCGCCCCGTGTACGCATGCGCCATCACATACGTATTCGCGGCCTCGGCTTCATCCACGATGGCCCGAATCTCGTCCTCGGCGTACTGCGTGTTCGCAATCGGGTCGGTCGGCGAAGCCACGCCCCCTGACGCCATGATCTTGATCTGCGTCGCGCCTTTCTGAATTTCTTCACGTACCGCAAGCCGCACACCTTCGACCCCGTCCACCACCCGCGCAATCGCGCCCGTCCTGAAACAGCACGAGCAAGGCTCCAGCAAGTCCCCGCGCGGCCGAAAGTCCCCATGCCCGCCGGTCTGAGACAACGCCTTTCCCGACGGAAAAATCCGCGGCCCCGACACCAGCCCGGTCTCGACCGCCTGCATCAGGCTCCAGTCCGCGCCGCCTGCATCGCGCACGCTGGTGAACCCGCGCGACAACATCGCATCGAGAATCGGCAACGAGCGAATCGCCGCGAGAATGTTCGGCTGCGTCGCATTCGCGCCGAGATTCGCATTCGACGCCAGCACATGCACATGGCAATCGATGAACCCCGGCATCACGGTCTTGCCGCGCACGTCGATCACCTGCGCATTCGGCAAATCCACCGGCCGATCGGTGACTTCGACAATCCGTTCGCCGTCGATCACGACATGATGATGTTCGAGCAACACGCCTCGTTCGAGGTCCAGAACGTTGCCGCCCTGAAGCACGGTAATGGTCATGAGGAAATATCCTTATCGAGTCGTGGAGGCAGCCCGCTTCGCGTCCTTCACGAAGCGCGTTCCGATGAAGCTGACGGCCGCCGCGAGGGTCACGTAGAAGGCCGGCGCCATGTTGCTGCCGGTGCGGGCGATGAGCCACGTGATCAGGAACGGCGCGAACCCGCCGAAGATGGTGACCGCGAAGTTGTACGCAACGGACAGCCCGGTCGACAGCACCTTGGTCGGGAACAGTTCGGCGAACGCCGCGAGGATCGGCCCCGTGTAGGTCGCGATCAGCACGCCGAACACGGCCTGGAACACGATCAGCGACGTGAACCCGGGCGCATGGTTGATCCACGCGAACATCGGCCACGCGAGCACGAGGATGGCGAGCGCCGATCCGGACAGGAACACGCGCCGTCCCCACACGTCGGCGAGCCGTCCGACGATCGGCGAGCAGCACATGATCATCAGCCCGCCGACCATGCCGGCCGCGAAACCGGTCGATTGCGGCAGGTGCAGCGTGCGCACGGAATACGTCGGCATGTAGAAGAGCAGCACGTAGGTGCAGACGGTCCACAGAATGACCATCGAAAAGCTCGCGAACGTTTCGCGCGGGTAGGTGGACAGCACCTCCTTCAGCGGCGAGCTTTCTTTCGCCTGCGCTTCGACGGCACTGAATGCGGGCGTCTCGTCGAGATGGCTGCGGATGAAGTAGCCGACCGGCCCGACGATAATCCCGAGCAGGAACGGCAGCCGCCAGCCCCAGCTATGCAGCGCCTGCGCGTCGAGCGACGTCGTGACGAAGGTGCCGGTCGCGGCGCCGAGCAGCACCGCGAAGCCGATGCTCGACTGGATCCAGCTCGAGTAGTACGCGCGCTTCTCCGGCGGCGCGTATTCGGTGAGGAACGCGGTGGCGCCGCCCATCTCGCCGCCGGCCGAGAAACCTTGCAGCAGCCGCGCGACGACGATCAGCAGCGGCGCGGCGATGCCGGCCTGTTCGTAGGTCGGCGCGAGCCCGATGAGCGCGGTGCCGGCGGCCATCATCAGGATGGTGAGTGACAGCGCGGCCTTGCGCCCGACCTTGTCGGCGTAGATGCCGAGCACGATGCCGCCCACGGGCCGCATGAAGAAGCCGACGCCGAACGTCGCGACGGTCAGCAGCACGGACGTCAGTTCGTTGCCGGTCGGAAAGAACAGTTTCGCGATGATGACCGCGAAGAAGCTGTAGACGGTGAAATCGAACCATTCGAGACCGTTGCCGATCACGGTCGCGACGATGGCGCGGCGGCGCTGCTGCACTGCCGCATCGACGGCAGGCGCGGCGCGCGGGGAAAGCGTTCCTTGCATGGTCTCTTCCTTGGTCAGAAGCCGGGACGGGCGCCCCGCGTGAACCCCATGCTAAGGACAGCGCGATTTTTTTCTGAAACGAAAGATTCGCATGCACGCATGCGCTGGACGCATGCTTCGCGTGCCGGATGGGTCAGGGCGCCGTCTGCCGCTCCGCCTGTTCGAACAGCCAGCGTGTGAACAGGCGTGCGGCGTGGTTCTGCGCGCGGTCGTTGGGCGAGATCACGTAGTAGCCGCCACCGTGGCTCGCGGATGCCTCGGTCACGCGCACGAGCAGCCCGGCCTCGATGCACGCGTCGATCATGTAGCGCCAGCCGAGCGACACGCCCTGGCCGAGAATGGTCATCTGCACGATCTGCGGATACGAGTTGATCGTGATGTCCTGCGGCTGCGCCTTCTGCCGGTCGATGTCGTTCTGGTCGAACCATTCGGACCACGACATCCACTGACGCTGCCCGTCCTCGAGGCGCAGCAGCGTCTCGTTCGCGAGATCGGCCGCGTCGAGCGTGCGGCCGGCCAGGTAACCCGGTGCGCAGACGGGAAACACTTCCTCGTCGAACAGGCGGCGCGCGGTGTATTCGGCGGGCGCCTGCTGGCGCACGTAGTAGACGCCCACGTCGAATTCCGCCGGCGACATCGACGCAAGCCCGTCGCGCACGATCAGCCGCAGCTTGATGTCCGGATACGCGGCGCGAAACCCGGGCAGGCGCGGCGTGAGCCACAGCAGCGCCACGCCGGACGAGCACGCGATCGTCAGTTCGAGATCGCCGTAGGGCTTCATCACGTCGTGCGTGGCCTCCGCGCATTGCGTGAGGAGACGGTGCACCTGCGCCGCGTATTGCTCGCCGGCCATCGTCAGCCGCAGCGAACGATGTTCGCGCACGAACAGCGAGCGGCCGAGGAATGCCTCGAGCTGCTGGATCTGCCGGCTGATCGCGCTTTGGGTCAGGTGCAGTTCGGCGGCCGCGCGCGTGAAGCTCGCATGCCGCACGGCGGCTTCGAACGCGATGAGGCACTGAAGGGGCGGCAGGGGCGTGATGCGCATGGCGGGTGTGAAGGTCTCGTGGCTCGCGACATCATAAACACGGATCGAAAGGAAATCACAAGCATGGCGCATGGGGGAAAGCCCGACCGCCTGGCGCGTAATACAGATTTACAAAGTGTGGGCGATGCGGCGTCAACAGGGGGCCGGGACGGGGCGTTCTCTATTGCAGCAACAATCCCTTTCACAACAAGACGGAGAACTGCACTCATGAAACTCAAATCCATCCCCGTGATTCTGTGCGCCGCTTTGATGGCGAATGCCGCGTTCGCCGACGAGCTTCACAACAAGGCGATGGCCGCCACGCACGATCTTCAGCGCTCCATCGAGGAAATGCACGTCATCCAGCAGGAACATGGCGGCGAGTTCGGTGGCCATATGCAGCGTGCGGAGCAACTGGCCCGGCAAGCCGAGCAGGAGCGTGCCGCTGCGCTCGAGTACTACCGCGCGCGACATCCCGGCTGGCAGTAACCCTGTACGCCTCACATGGCCACGACGTTTGGATGATCAACGATGAAAACGAAATCCTGTTACACCCTGGTCGCGTCGCTGCTGTTGGGCGCGTCGCTGTCCGGCTGCGTGGTGGCCCCGGCTGAACCGCCGGCAGTCGCCCCCGCTGGCGTCGTCTACGTTGCGCCGGTCGGCGCGATGCCGGCTCCCGGCTATTCGTGGCGCTATCACCCGCACTATGGGTGGGGATGGTGGCATCCGCACTACGGCTGGCACCGCGGCTGGCGTTGATGCGTGGCCGCGCGGGGATGCCTGCGCGACGCATGTGGACGTAGCAGCAAGGCACGGGGAGATTTCCCCGTGCTTTTTTTTGCGCCACGCAATTACGGCAATTGCGGATCGCATTCATGCGAAGATTGCCGCGGTGCGCGCGTGACGGCGTTCGCCGGCCTCCATTTCCCTTTCACCCTGCCCAGGCACCATGGACCGCTTCGAAAGCATGTCGGTGTTCGTCGAGATCGTCAGCACCGGCAGTCTGACCACCGCGGCCGAGCGGCTCGGCCTGTCGCCGAGCATGGTCGGCAAGCACCTGAACGCGCTCGAAGCACGCCTGGGCGTGAAACTGCTTCACCGCACGACACGGCGCCACCATCTGACCGAGGCCGGTGCGCTTTACCTGGAGCGCTGTCGCGACATCCTCGATCGGGTCGAGACCGCCGACGACGCCGCATCGACACTCGGTAGCGATCCGTCCGGCCACCTCCGCATCGCCGCGCCGATTTCGTTCGGCGTCACGCAGCTCGCGCCGGCCGTCGCTGCTTTTCTCGCGCAATACCCGCGCGTCGATATCGAACTCGTGCTGACCGATGCCGTAGTCGATCCGGTCGGCGACGGTATCGACCTCGCGTTTCGCGTCGGGCCACTCGCCGATTCGTCGCTCGTCGCGCGGCCGCTGCCGTCGTACTACCGGATGGTCGTGTGCGCGTCGCCGGATTACTTGGCTCGCCACGGCACACCGGTCACGCCGCAGGATTTGCTGAACCACGATTGCCTGGGGCATACGCGATGGGGGCCGCGTTACCGGTGGCGATTCGACGGGCCGGACGGCGCGATCGAGGTGCCTGTCGCGTATCGATTGCGCGTCGATAGTGGCCCCGCGCTGCGCGAGGCCGCGCTGGCCGGCGGCGGCGTGATCCTGCAGCCGTTCGGGCTCGTCAAGGCCGACCTCGAGGCCGGCCGCCTGCATCGGCTGCTGGCCGCGTATGAGTCGCGCGGCCGAGACTTTTACCTGCTCTACGCGCGCGATGCGGGCGCGCCGGCCAAGCTCCGCGCATTCATCGCGTTTGCGCTGGATCATTTTGCGGCTGCGGACCCGGCGGAATGAGTCCGTCGGTATCGGGCAGGGCGGCGAAGACTTCCGCCACGACGCCCAACGCGTTGTTCACGGCCGCACCGCCGCCATAGAACATCGTCTGCAGGATCGTCTCGACGATCTGCTCGCGCGTCGCGCCGGCGACCAGCGCGGCTTCGGTATGCGCACGCAACTGCGGCAACGCATACCCGAGCGTCACGCAACTGGCGATCACGACCAGCTCGCGCGTCGCCAGGTCGAGCCCGGGACGGTCCAGCACGCCGGCGAACGCCCATTGCATCGTCATCGTCAGGAAGTCGGGGCAGAGTGTTTCGCGCGACTGCGCAAGATCCTTGCCGCTATGCGCGCCGTGCAGGCGCTCGAACAATGCGAGACCACGTGCATAGGTGTCGTCGCGGGGAAGAAGGGGCTGCGTCATCGTTGACCTCGTCGGGAAACGCCGAAATGCCGGCGGACCAACGCAGTGTGGGGCAACAGGGCGCGTTGATAAACGCCTGTCCGGTTGGATCATTTCCCACCGGGAGTGGGCAATGCGTGAGGGGTGGTCATGCACGCCGCGCCACGATGCCGGTGACTCTCGTCGCCGCGCATCATTCATGCGAAGATTGACCGCACATCACACTCGCCCGAGAACGACGTGACCCTATTCAACCCTGAGAGCAAACCGGACGCCGCTCATCCGCCGTGGATGCCCGTCGCGATGGCCGAACTCGGCATTCGCCGCCATCCGCCCGGCAGCATCAACCCGCGCATCGTCGAATACAACAACCAGACGAACCTGGTCGGCTACGACGACAAGATTTCCTGGTGTTCGTCGTTCGTCAACTGGTGCATGACGCACGTCGGCATTCGTGGCACGGGCTCTGCGCTCGCGCGTTCGTGGCTCGAATGGGGGCGGCCGCTGGAACGTCCGGTCTACGGTTGCATCGCCGTCCTGACGCGCGACGATCCCGCGAGCTGGAAAGGGCATGTCGGTTTCTACCTGCGTCACGACGACGAACAGGTGTATCTCTTCGGCGGCAATCAACTGGAAGAAGTGCGCGAACTCGCGTACCCGTTGAACGAAGTGATCGGCTACCGCTGGCCCGACGCCGCATGACCATGTAGCAACGGCACACACGAAACCAGCCGCTGCTAATCTGTCAAACCACCGTATCGACTCACCCGGAGCCTGTCGGCGCATCAACCAGCCGCCGCGAGCATCCGTACCCACAAGGAGCCAGCAGTGCAAACCGGTCATCTCCGCCTCTACGCGGATACGCAATACACGAGCCCTTACGCGATGTCGGTCTTCGTCGCGCTCGAGGAAAAATCGCTGCCCTACGAACTGGTGACCGTCGATCTCGGCAACTGCGCGCATTTCGCGCCCGACTATGCGGCGACGTCGCTGACGCAACGCGTGCCGACGCTCGTGCACGACGATTTCGCGCTGTCGGAATCGTCGGCGATTACCGAGTATCTCGACGAGATTTTCCCGGGCACGCGGCTCTATCCGGTCGAGCCGCGCCAGCGCGCGCGGGCGCGACAGGTGCAGGCGTGGCTGCGCAGCGACCTGATGCCGGTGCGTACTGAGCGGTCGACCGAAGTGCTGTTCTACGGGCCGTCGAGCGAACCGCTGTCGAGCCTGGCGCAGGCCGCCGCGCAGAAGCTGTTCGCGGCCGCCGACAAGCTGCTCGCGCCGGGCGCGGCAAACCTGTTCGGCGAATGGAGCATTGCCGATGTCGACCTGGCGGTGATGCTGAACCGTCTGGTACTGAACGACGATCCGGTGCCGCAGCGCCTCGCCGACTATGCGCGTGCGCAGTGGGAGCGGCCGTCGGTGCAGCGCTGGGTGAAGCTGAAGCGGCCGCCGCTGTGATTCGCGGGTGCGAGGGGCGGGGCGGCGCGGGCGTTCACGCTGCACGCCGACGAGTTGTCGCTCAGTCGGTCCCGCACGCATCGAGAAGCGGTATGTCGGCGCGACGTCATGTCACCTCGCCGAATCGGCGTGAGAACGCATATCGATGAAGAAGATCGGTTTGTTGGTCGCGATCATGGCCGTGTCCGGTATCGGACGGGCAGCCCCTCCCGGCGACGGGCTGGTGAAAAGCTGCCTGATGGCGCAGTCCGTCTCGCCGGCGATTGCGATCCAGGGCATCGACACGCATGAGGTGTCGCAAGAGGGCGACTACGCGGACGGGTTCAACGCCAGCTACGTCGTCAAACATGAGGGTGCCGACGTCGGCTACGCCGAAGGAAAGTCGACGCAGGCGCTGATCTACGCTGGCAGGCTCTACCGATTGTCTGCGGCGATACCCGTTGGAAATAACGGTGGAATCAAGCCGACTGCATTCAATCCCGCGCTGGCCGAGTGGAGCATGGCAACGGTCGGCCGTGAGCGCTATCTCTGCGTGAGCTTCAATTTCGACGGACTCGGGCGAAGCGGGGCGTATCAGAATGTTCACGGCGGATACTTGCTGAACGCGAAAACCAAAGACTTGTACTTTGTTGTACGCGACGTCAGGAAGTGAGGGGCCTTGTCTTGCACGGTGTCGCATCGTGCAGGGCAGTGGTGCCATTCAGTTGACCCGCCAACCCTGTACACCCCGGTGGTCAGTTGTATAAGTCTGGACTCGGGCGTGTTCACACTAGCGAAGGGCTTCGACGATCAGGGCAATGTGAACATCAAATCGAGTGTGTCAAAGCACGAGAAGATGCGGCGGAAGCCCTTCGATCGACGGAACAGTTGCTCGACCTCATTGCGACGCTTGTACATTCCCGGTCGTCCTCCCAAGGCTCGACGCGCGTACTCAACGGGGGAACGACCGGGATGAAACCGGGATCGAGCGCGAGTTGTCGGGTTTCATTGCCTTCGTACGCCTTGTCCATCAGCAGGTGCAGCGGCCGATGCTGCGCATAGAGACGACGATCTGCTCACTAGGGCTGGACGGCAGCGTGAGGTAGGCGTTGCTCCGATTTGATCGCGGTCAAACATCCGCGCGACGGCAAATGAACTTCAGCCAAGTGACGCGAGGCCATCACGGCGTTTGTCGAGCAAGTGGATGACGTTCGTATCGGCGCCCAGCTGATTCCTGATTCGAATGCGCGCGATTATTCCGATCCGCTACGGTGCCGGATTTTGCGTTTGGCACGCAGAGCGTGGCTGCTGTGCCGGTCCCGCACGCGTCGATTCGACAGTCGACGATGCGTGCAAAACGCACGGCAGAGAACACCTCGTCGCGTTGCGCACCTGTCCGATTTTTGAACACCTTCCGTGTTGCATTGTTTCGAGGTGAAACAGCGCGGCAGGCGCAACCGGCAGGCATGCCCCGAAAATCCTCGCTTCGATGCATTGGTACGGTTCGTGCATGAGCTTATGCGGGTGTGCATGGCAAACCCACATAAGCAACCCACATCACCGGAGACAAAATGAGCTACCTGAGCATCGCCGACCGTACCGACAGCTTCTTCATCCCCTGTGTGACCCTCATCGGGCCGGGCTGTGCGCGCGAGACGGGCGCGCGAGCCAAATCGCTGGGCGCGAAAAAGGCGCTCATCGTCACCGACGCCGGCCTGCACAAGATGGGGGTGTCCGGCATCATCGCCGGCTACATCCGCGAGGCGGGGCTCGAGGCGGTCATCTTCTCGGGCGCCGAGCCGAACCCCACCGACATCAACGTCCACGATGGCGTCAAGCTCTACCAGCAAGAGGGCTGCGACTTCATCGTTTCGCTGGGCGGCGGTTCTTCGCATGACTGTGCCAAAGGCATCGGGTTGGTCACGGCGGGCGGCGGGCATATCCGTGACTACGAGGGCATCGACAAGTCGAGCGTGCCGATGACGCCTTTGATCTCGATCAACACAACGGCGGGTACGGCGGCGGAGATGACGCGTTTTTGCATCATCACCAACTCCAGCAATCACGTGAAGATGGCCATCGTCGACTGGCGCTGCACGCCGCTCATCGCGATCGACGATCCGCGCCTGATGGTGGCCATGCCGCCGGCGCTCACCGCCGCCACCGGCATGGACGCGTTGACCCACGCCGTGGAAGCGTACGTGTCCACCGCAGCGACGCCGATTACGGACGCCTGTGCGGAAAAGGCAATCGCGCTGATCGGGGAATGGCTGCCGAAGGCCGTCGCGAACGGCGAATCCATGGAGGCACGCGCGGCGATGTGCTACGCGCAGTACCTCGCGGGCATGGCATTCAACAACGCCTCGCTCGGCTATGTGCATGCGATGGCCCATCAGCTCGGCGGCTTCTACAACCTGCCGCACGGCGTGTGCAACGCGATCCTGCTGCCGCACGTGTGCGAGTTCAACCTCATCGCCGCGCCCGAGCGCTTCGCCCGGATTGCCGCGCTTCTGGGGGCGAACACGGCGGGTCTGAGCATGGCCGACGCTGCCGGCGCCTCGGTCACCGCCATCCGGCGCCTGTCTGCATCGGTGGGGATTCCGTCGGGTCTCGCAGGTCTCGGCGTAAAAGATGAGGATCACGAAGTGATGGGTCACAACGCACAAAAGGACGCCTGCATGTTGACGAATCCGCGCAAGGCGACGCTGGCCCAGGTCATCGCGATCTTCGAAGCGGCCATGTAAGCGTGCGTGCCCCCTCGCGGGCGGTGTCGCGAGGGGGGGCATCCATGCAGAAAACAGTAGGCCAAGCAAATAGCGTTGGATTGTCTGACTCATTTTGGCTGCGGATTCAACCCGTCGATGCAACGAATTGATGAAATCACTCAGCCGGTGTATCGAAGTCTAGCGTCGTTCGTCTCGGCTCGTCTCGGCCACGAACAGTCGTTCGACACCGTCAACGGAATCGTCGACAATCGACTGCGTCCTTATGACGACAACGGCAGCCAGCCAACACTTTGGTCAGTAAACGCGATGGCAAAACCTATCTTGATCGTATTGCTGAAAGGTCCATTTTCGGAAGCTTTTTGTTTTGTCGAGACTTTGCTCAAGCCTCTTGGATTTATGCTTGCCAATCCCGATAGTGGTCGAATAACGCACTGGAGCGATGACGGCCATCAGATCGCAGTATCCAGAGCCACGATTGTTGATGAAGCATCGACAGGTAGACTGAAGAACGTTCAGTTTTGGCAGTCCGGTAGCGATGATCTATTCGTGTCCTGGATCGATGCATCGCTGGGATGGGAGTTTTCTTTTCATCTCGATGGTGTCAAACCAGAATTGAAGATCGCGTTGGCGACCGCACTCTCAAGTGCGATCTTCGTCGATTTAAATCTGAAATACGAAGACGAGAGTGCATTTCGGATCGATTTCGATTAACTTTTCAATAGAGAGTTCGGTTCAGATTCGGCTGGCTAGATCCAGCGACCGCTTCGAGAGCAATTGAGTGACTGTTAAGCCAAGAGCGGTCGTCGAAACCGCAATCGTCGCGAGGTGTGGCGGAATGACCTATCCTGAGCAACTTTTATCGGCCAAGCCTTATACGTCATGAACGCAAATCTAGATATTGTTCTTGCGAGTGCGAAGACGGCCGGCTAACGCTTATGTGTCAAGGGGACTACGGAAAATGATAGACGAGATACCCCCTCAGATACCACCATTCGTTTTCGCTTGTCTCCCGGTGTCACTTCCTGCCCGTCCTCATGTTCCAGAGGACACGGTACAATGCGTTAGCGTCCGAGATTGAGCCGCCTTCCACCGCGATATTCGGTGCAATCGTGATGTTCTCGCCACCACTGCCACCAACCGGGGATATGCTCGTCGCCGAGTCAACTACACCGCCTAGCGCATCATGCGAATGATGGTGCACCGCTCCACCGGAGTTCAACGCGTCGAACGTGGGCGCACCACCAAACCGGCTCATTGTTTCTGCCGTGAGGATCACCGTTGCTTGCACTGATGCTGATCCGCTCGGGCGAGTCTTGATGGTGCTGCGTTTCCCATGAGATAGTAAACTATATGCCCCCTTAATACCCCGTTCCGAGAAGCGAACCATGTTGGCTAGCCGAGAACCCGGGACAAAATGAGCGCAGTGAGACCTAAGTATGGACGCGATTCTACCGAGCAGAGCGGCACTTTCCGAAGCGTTAGATCTGTCAAACGACATTCTTCGTAATATCGAACTTACGGAAACCCCGCTGACCCAAATTGCGCTGAAGGCAAGTCGCCTCGCTCGACTCCTCAACGACTTCGACTATCGACAGATTTTCGAGTATGAAGCAAGTGGATATCCAACAACGCCCGACGGTGTCCCCCCTAGCGTCTGGAAATGCGCACAAATTGCTGGCCGTATAAATCAGCTAAAGTTGGAAAACGAGATCAAGGAAACAGCCTACCTTGAGTCAATCGGTGAACTAGAGGCGAAGATTGAAAGCGCAAGAATTGGGATAGATGCCGCACGAGACCCAAACGTATCGATCACTTCGGCCAACCCGAGACAGTTTGTGTCTGCGGCCAGAGGGAACAAAGATGAGCGTGATCGCCATCAGAAGAATCTCGTTCTAGCGACTAGACGACTGAGCTCCCGGGGAGCATTCATACACAATTACGTTTCAAAGAAGAATCTCGAACTCAAATTCTCGTCGATTGCTGGCGACGCTTTTTCTCGGATCCGAGAACTCGTCGATGCTGAGATTGGGGAAACCGTTCCAACAGCAGTACAGAAATTCTCAGCAATCTACGACAATCTGGAATCAGACAATCCTGAAGACTGGTCAAACGCAGTTCACGGGTGCCGCCGTGTCTTGCAAGATTTAGCTGATGCCCTCTTTCCTGCTACGGACACTCCCCGGGTCGTAAGCTCCGGTGGAAAGTCACGAGAAATTAAACTTGGACCGGACAACTACATCAATCGGCTTTCCTGCTTTGCCGACGATCGGAGCAATTCAGAACGCGCGACCGCTATTATAGGCTCTCATCTCGGATTTCTTGGTGAGCGACTCGACTCGTTGTTCAAAGCGGCCCAAAAAGGCTCACACGCTGTTATTTCCTCTCGCGAAGAGGCAGACCGCTGCGTTGTTTATACATACATGGCTGTTGGCGACATCCTGAAGCTTTCCAAGCTACCACCTAAAGCCGCTTAGCCTTTCTTTCGGCTTATTGGCCCGCACGGATAGTTCCCGGCGGGCCCCCTCTGAGAAGGCAGATTATCTGTCTTCGAGCCAGCTCGGATAACGGCATCCGTCCGACGATTACGAGCTACCCATCAAATTATTCACCGAACATACCGCCGCATGCACGGTCTTTCGGATGTGCCATTAGCCGATATTTAACATCAACGCTTCCCGATCTGGATAAGCTCGTCGGCATTCAAATTACGCGGCGCCCCAAGTTTTTTGCGGATCGGCTCAAATACTGCCAGCATTGCCCGATAGCGAGCCGCGCTCGGCATGTGCGAATTGAACTCCCTACCCTTGAATTCAGTGAAACGGTTAAGTTCCTCCACGACAAAGCGGGTGATCGACATATATTCGGTCTCGTTATTTCCATCGAAACCCTCGAAGCTGTCAATGCCGTACGGTACATCTGTATCGACGCGCGCCTTATCCTCAGCGGACAGCCCTTTGTATCCTCGCTCGATAAATGACCACATGTCCAGCACATCGATAACAAATTTGACTGGCTCCGGCGTCGGCTCAAGGGAATCGGCGAAGATACCTTGGTATTTCCATTCCAATCCCCAAAGATGGTCGTGAAAAATTGCTTCCTTTACGAAATTCGGATCAATTTCCCCCTTGGTTTTGAGACCCTCCAAAATCTCAGCGAGCATGATGGTCATCAGTTTTTCTGCATTCGTCATTTTCATGGTCTACCTCCGTTGGTGGATCAAAGATTATATCTATCCAATGGAAGCACAGGTGGCTGAGCGCGTATATTGCCTGCGCGCGCGTGCTACCTCTATTCGTTGCTGTCTTGACCGCAAGACAACAGTGCGGTCGCTGCCTCGATACGCATCACCATATCAATCTCACCGTTATTCATCACGGCCTGTAGGAACTCGCGCGGATCGTCCATTTGCTTGATCGTCGCCCATGCCGGGTCCGGTTTCTGTTTCATGTCGGTTCCTATTTTCTGTTGTTGACTACGAGCTTTGGTGGTGCGGCCGGTGTGAACCGACTCGCTACCTTCTTTGCCGCTTCGTCGCGTTGCGTTTTCTTCCCTGTCTCGCTCTTCTTGGGGTGCGTGTACTGCACCGCCGCGATTGCTGCGCGCACCTGAAGCGCTGTAGCTTCTACGCGGCCAAGCGCGACGTCCTGGAGTAGCTGGAGCATGTCGCGCTCCTCCAGCGGAGCAGGTGGTGGTTGCTGCTTCTTGGGTCGGCCAGCCCCCGGCCGAGCCCCGCCGCTATTGGCTCGCGGCCCGCCGGACTTGCCTTTTACGCCTGCCATTTGCTGAATTCCTTTGAAAATGGGGAAATTTTCTGCGCGTGAGGGAACGTGGGGTCTAGACGGACAAAGGGCCAGGACTTTTGATAGCCCCGGCCCCTTCGGCATCCTCGCTGCCGCTCCGCTTACGCCTTCGCGGCCTTGCTCGTCACGCCTTCAATGATGGTGATCGCCTGCGGGTAGTTCACGATCAGGTCGGCGCGGGCGTGGCACAGGAAGCCGATTTCACCCGTCTTCGCGTATGCCTCGCGCAGTACACCGATGTTCAGGTTCACCGACTTCATCCGGAGCCAGTTGCCAGCAAGTGAAAGGTCTGCAAGGCTGGAGTACGCCTGGATGACCGGCGCTGCCTTGCGCAGTTACGCATCTTGGAGCAAGACACCCCACGACGAAGCGGAATTTGTCCCGCTCGAACTCGGTTTCGTCACATTGCTGCGTCAATTCAGTTTTTGGGCCGTATTGTTTGCCCCCGAAGGGGAAAGGGTCGGCGAGGTCGCCGCCCTTGGCACAGAAGATACGGTGCGCCTTCTTAGGTGTGGTGTGCAGAGCATGGCTGAATGCCCAGGGTTTCTGGCGCTTAGCACATAGCCTGCCAGGCGTTGTGGGATGGAGGGCCGCTTCGGGTTAAGCCAGTCGCGCTTTGTCGGTGCAGCCGCGGACCGGGTTCTGCCAGAAGCGGTCCTTCGACTTCGACGCCCAGATCGTCCACAATCGGCATCGCACATTCTCGCCTGAACCGCCATGACCATGCACACGCCCACGCTACGCCTAATCGACCGCCAGTCGTCGAACGACATGGAACGTCTGCAAGCTGTGCTCGAAGGTGCGCCAGGCTATAGCCTGGCCGTGGAAGGCAGGCTGCCCCCTCCGAACGCCGCCATCGAGGTACTTGATGCGCTACCGCCCGGCAAAAGCCATTCGGACAAATTTGTCTACGAAATCTCTCACGATCTCGAGGCGGTTGGATGTATGGAAATGGCGCGGGGCTATCCAGAGGTCGACATCGCTTTCATCGGCCTGCTGTTGTTCCGGGAAAGTTCGCAGGGACGGGGCTTTGGCCCGCAGGTTCTGCGTCTCGCCGAAGCAATCGGAATGGGCTGGCAGTGTCGCGCATTACGCATTGCAGTCATCGATACCAATCCGAGAGCGTTCGAATTCTGGAAACGCGAAGGCTTCGTTGAGTTGCTTCGCAAACCAGCGATGGATTTCGCCGCCCAAGCAATCGTGATGGAGCGTGCGCTACCGGCCGCAATATCCATCTAAGGCAGATCGTCGTCCCATTGGGTTCGATACATCGCGTCTGTTCGTTATCGGCATCAGTCGGCCATGAACGGTCGTTCGACATAACGGGCGGAATCGTCGACAATCGTGTGCACCAGCGACAGGAAGCATTGAAACTATGAATTTTGGCGGATGGTTTCAGCGCATCCAAGGTGGTTCTCGAAACACCAGCCCAATCGAAATGCTGACCTTGAATGATGCTCATCGGATCGTCTCCCCCTTTGTCGAGTCGGCTTTGGATGGGAGAGGATTCGAACTCGTTGCGCCGCTAAGGTGGGTCAGATTCGATGGAACGCCGATACGTCAAATGTTTGCGTTTCCGGCATGGAAAGGCGGTGTAATAGCCCCACGATGGGGGCTTTCGCTCGACTTCGTTCCTCACGTATCAGGCAATACCGTTCGATGGCATCGGACAAATAAATCCGCGACGTTCGATCTATGCGTCGATGCGCGGGACAAAGCCCTCGATATAAACCTGACCTGCGGAGAGCACGCCCTTGTTCTATCGGCACCACAGATAGTCGAAATGGCAGTCTCGCGCGCGGACGAACTTTGGCGACGCGTCAACTCATTGGAAGATCTTGTCCGCGCGTTTGAATGGCTGCGAGGATATCTGTCGAGTGGAGGCCTAGGCTTCTACAATTACGTTCAGCATCCGATCGCGCTTGCCTTTGTGCTTGCGAAGGTTGGCCGCGACGCCGGCGCATATCAGGAGCTGGAACATTTTCTAAAGGGACGGGCGCCCGACGAGCCTGTTTCCGTTCGTGTGCGGAAACTCCTTTCGGAGGTGCGGTCCGATGCTTGATAGCTCTCGCGCACGCTCGTAATCCGCTACCCCGTCCAACTAATAGTCGACCATAAATGCGCGTTCGACGTTGCTCCATCCTGCCGACAACTCGTGCGTCTGTCGCGGGCGTCACGACCCACTGAGGCAAGCACATTCCACCGAGCAAGCTGACCGCGCACGAGCTCCACCCGCATCTACGTCACGGGCTTGGCTCGCGAGACGCTACACTCCGATTCTCGTCCATCGACTAGCATCCAACGTGTTTAATCGCGAGATCCACGAAGGCGCGTAATCGATTCAGCCGCCTGAGGTCGCGATGGTAGCCCATCCAGATGTCCCGATGCGGCGGCTCATCGCTCAAATCGAGCCTGCGAATGGTAGCGAGCTGATCGCCGACAGGCCGCGGCAATACGGCAATGCCCAACCCTCTGCCGCACATCTGCGCCTGGACATTTCGGTTATTCGACTGCAATACAATGCCCGCGTTGGGGAAACGATTTCTGAGCCAGTCGATATCCGGAAAGCTGCCCGTTGACGTATCCATCGCGATCAGGCGGTGCCCCATACCATCGCCTTCCACGGGATCGGCACTCGTGGTCGCCACGTAGACGCCGTATCGCATCTGGGTCAAACGTCGTTGCACGATATCGGGCCCGTCGAACGGAACGATGCGGAAAGCGACGTCCGCTTCACGCTGCGCCAGGTTGAACAGGCGTGTGCCTGTCAGGATCTCGATTTCAACGAGCGGATATTCGCGCGAATACTCGGCAATCACGGGCGGCAGGACATAGGCGCCAAACCAGTCGGCCGACGACACCTTGAGCGTTCCTTCCAGCTTCGTCTGCTCACCGGTCAGTCTGCGCTCCATGGTCAACGCGCTGTCTTCCATTTGCTCGGCCAGCGGCAGGATAGCGGTGCCTTCCTCAGTCAGGACAAACCCGTCCGCGGTTCGCTGAAACAGTACCTGTCCCATCGATTCTTCAAGCGCGCGAAGCCGTCGCCCGATAGTCGGATGACTGAGATGCAGCGCACGTGCCGCGGCACCGAGCGTCCCGGTCCGCGCGATCGCGAGGAAGATCCTGACATCGCTCCACTCCATGCTCACGCACCCACAAAAATGAACGGAATATGTTCATTATATTGAATTGCCGTACGAAATTGAATTTGCGAGACTGGGATTCGTCGCGTATGTCGTCACGTCCTCGCGGCCTCCCTGCGGATTGAAATCCGTCATGACGCGTGGGGCAGATCGAACAACCAGGCAGAACGGAGATTGTCATGTCGCGCATCACATCAACGACCGTGTATGTCACCTACGAGGGCACACCCGACGAACGCTTTGACCGGAGCTACTACGTCGAATATCACCTGCCGCTCGTGATGCAGGCATGGCGGCGCTACGGTCTCGAGCGTGTCGCGGCTTTCTTTCCGGCGCTGACGCACGTTGGCACCGTGGTGATCTGCGAATGCATTTTTCGCGACGAGGCGGCCATCGAAGCCGCGTTTGGATCCCCGGAAGCCGTGCAGGTCATGGCCGACGTCGCGACCTTCACCGACATGTTCCCCAAACGCTTGCGCGTCACCCGGTTCTGATCGGGTCGATGCACGACTCGCGCGCCACGCACCCGTCAAGCTACAAACAGGAGAATGACCTTGGCCTTCTGGACACAAGTTGCCCCGCGCACCGTACGTCGCGGTCATATGTGGATTCCGGGCGATCGGATCAAACGAAACGGTGAGACCTACCAATGCGGCCCGCTCTTTGTCGAATGGGAAGCGCCGGAGCAGGTGACTCGCCCGTGGCCGATCGTGCTTCTGCATGGCGGCGGCTATCAGGGAACCGAGTGGTTCGACACACCGGATGGCCGGCCTGGCTGGGCACAGCGCCTGGTGGAAGCGGGCTATGCGGTTCTCGTTGCCGACCGTCCCGGACAGGGAAGGTCTCCTTTCCACGTCGAGACCATGGGACCGATGGGGCCGGCGTTTTCGTACGAACACGGCCGCCATATCTACTTCCCGAGCGAATACGAAGGTCGGCACACGCAATGGCCTTTTGCCCGTGACGACGAAGCCGCGATGGACGAGTTCATCGCGGGTTATGGCCCGCTTCCCGCAGACCTCGCGTTTTCCGAAGACATGGAAGCGGACCGGATCGCAAAGCTGTTGGACAGGATCGGCCCGGCGATCCTGCTGACGCACTCGGCGTCGGGGCCGGTCGGCTGGTTGGTGGCCGATCGTCGGCCCGGCCTGGTAAAAGCGATCGTCGCCGTCGAGCCGATGGGCCCACCGTTCGCGGAGATTCCGAATATCGGCTCGCTGACATGGGGCCTCGCAGCGGCGCCTCTGAACTGGGAGCCGCCCGTTGCTTCGCCTGAAGCGCTGCGCGCGGCCGCGCCCGGTACACATCGGCTGCCTCGGCTCGCCGGTTTGCCGATCGTGGCCGTCACAGCGGAGGCCTCCGCCTTCGCGGCCGCCAGTCGACCCACTATCGAGCAACTCAAGGCATCCGGTAGTCGTGCTGAAGTGCTGCATCTTCCCGACCATGGCGTGTTCGGCAACGGCCACGGGTTGATCTACGAGAAGAACTCCGACGATGCACTGATGCCGGTGCTGAACTGGCTCGTCGAACACACGGAAGCATCGAACCCGGTGCAAGCGACGTTGTGAACGCGGCCATTCGCGAGGAGAGTCAAATGGAAATCGGAATAATTGGCCTGGGTGCAATGGGCCGGGAAATGGCCCGCAATCTGGTCGCTGCCGGTCATGCCGTCACGGCGTGGAATCGTTCGGGCGGCCATGTCGAAGGCGTGCGCATGGTGGAGACGCCGGTGCAAGCGTTGCAGGCTGATATGACCTTGACGATGCTGTCCGACGACGCGGCAATCCGCAACGTCCTGCTGGACACAAGTCTTCTGCTTCATGCACGACCGGGACTGGTGCACGTCGTGGCATCGACGATCTCGGTGGCGTTCGCACGGGAACTGGCGGAGTTGCATCGAGCGGCACGCGTCGCATTTGTCGCTGCGCCGGTGCTGGGGCGCCCGGATGTCGCCGCCAGGGGCGAACTCAACGTGCTCGCCGCCGGCGCGCCTGCCGCGCTGGAGAAAGTCATGCCGGCACTGGACATCGTCGGCAAACGCGTCTGGGACATGGGCGAAGAGCCGTCCACGGCCTATGCTGCGAAAATCGCCTGCAACATGATGATCACGATGGCCATTCAAGCGATGGCGGAAGCCGTCGTTCTCACCGAGACGAACGGGCTTTCACGAGAGCGATTTTTCGAATTGATCCTGGGCACGCTGTTCGGCAGCCGTCCTTACCAGACCTATTCCGGCAATATCATCAGGAACGCGTATCAACCTGGTTTCAAGGCCGCGCTTGGCTTGAAAGATCTTCGTCTCGCCTCCGAAGCGGCCGAACAGGCTGGCCGCACACTCCCGATGCTCGCTGCCGTCCATGGCCAGATGGCCGAAACGGTCAATGCGGGCATGGGCGATCTCGACTGGTCGGCAATCGCAGCCTTGACGGTAGATCCGTATGCGCACTGCGCCTGATTCGCGCTGTTGTGGTCTGCAGCAAGTGAATCGCATCACATCATTCACTCAAGGTAGGGGTCGCGCGGGCGTATTCGAATGACGGTGCATCTTGTGGTCAACCTGGTGCCTCGCCCCGTGACGGCAGCGCGGGTCCGAACGGCTGCATCAATCTGGCACCAGTCCTTAAATGTCCGGACGCTCGATCGGCCGCTTCGGATCGATCACTGCCCTTGATGAGGTGACATCCAGGCAAGCTCAGAGCTAATCCGGCGCTGACCGAAAGGGCAGCGTCCAGACTTACACGGCTCAGTTGTTCTTCGCCACCGCCTGCACCTCCGGCCCACCCGCCGCGTCATTCCTGCTCCACCCACCCCCAAGCGACCGATACAGCGCCACCGCCGCCAGCGCATGTTCGCGCTTGACCTGATTGAGCGAATCCGAATCCCTCAGATAAACCTCCTGCGCGGACAGCACATCCAGAAAATCCGTCGCGCCACCTTTATAGAGCTGATTCGCCAACCCAAGCGCTTTATCCGAAGCAGCAAGCGCACTATCAAGCCTGCGCGACGCCTCATCGGCGCTGACGAGATTCGCCCGCGCATCCTCGACTTCCCGCAACGCCTGCAGCATCGTCTGCCGTAACCCGAGTTCCGACTCGCGCATCCGGCTTTCGCTCTGCGCGATATCGGCGGTAATCCGCCCCGCATTGAAGATCGGGCTCGTCGCGCTTAACGCGGCACTGAACAGGTTATCGGTCAACGTCGGCAACCCGAGATAAGACGCGGCCAGAATCCCGTCCGTCAGGTTCAACGAAAACTTCGGATACCGTTCGGCCTTCGCCACGCCGACTTGCGCCGCCCGTCGCTCGACCTGCGCATACGCCGTCAGCACATCCGGCCGCCGCAGTAACGCTTGCGAAGGCAACGTCACCGGCGCGCCAACCGGCGGCGCCGGAATTTCTCCGGCCTGCGCGAGCACGAGCCGATCGACCGATTCCGGCGTGCGCCCCGAATACACGGCGATCAGGTTGAGCTGATGCGCAATCTGCGCCTGCGTCGGCGGGATCCGCGCTTCGAGCGCGTCGAGCTGGTTCTGCGCGCGCGTGACGTCGAGCTCCGTCGACAGCCCGAACGCCTGCCGCTTGCGCGTGAGTTCGAGCGCATGCTGCCGGATCTTCGCGTTGTCCTGCAGGATCTTCAATTCCTGCTGCGCCCAGCGCAGATCGACATACGCGGAAGCCGCGTCGGCCGCGAGCGCGAGCCGCATCGCATCCTCCGCATGCTTCTGTCCGACCAGCTCGGCTTGCGCGGCGAGCAGGTCGAGCCGTTCGCCGCCGAACACGTCCGGTGACCAGCTCAGCGCGAGCCCCGCGCCGGCCTGTCGCACATAGCCGAGCGGCGGCGGCGTGTTCTGGCGGGCGTCGGCCGCATGCGCGGTCGCGTCGAGTTCGGGCAGCAGCACCGCGCGCTTTTGCACGGTCAGCGCCTGCGCCTGCTTCACGCGTTCGGCGGCCGCCTGCAGATCGAGGTTGCCATCGAGCACGGTGGCGATCAGCCGGTCGAGCACGGGGTCGTGGAATTGCGCCCACCACGCGGCGGCGTCGATGTCCGCGCGCGGCACATCGGTATCCCAACCATCGGGCGCGAGCGTTCGAACCGAATCCTGAAGCGCCGGATGCTGCGCGGGCTGCACCGCACATCCTGCGGCGAGTGCGCTGACGGCGAGGGCGACGAGAAGTTTTTTCATGATGGTGATGACCTCAACCTCAGTGCGCGTCCGGCGGCGGCGCGTTCAGGGAAATGGGTTTGGAGAAGACGACCGCGATCAGCGCGACGACGAAGCACAGCGACAGCGCGTAGTACGCATCCGCATACGTGAGCGTCAGCGCTTCGCGATAGATCAGGTGGTGCAGGTTCGCCAGGCCGGCTTGCGCGGTGTCCAGCGTGTTGCCGGCCACGGACGTCCAGTACGCGGCCTGGCGATCGAGCAGCGGTGCGATCTGCGGCTGGCCGGCGCTCACGTGCTCGTTCAGGCGCAGATAGTGAAAGTTCAGCCGGTCGTTGAGCATCGTCGCGCTCACCGCGATGCCGATCGCCCCGCCGAGATTGCGCATCAGGTTGAACAGTCCGCTCGCCGATTTCAGGCGCGACTGCGGCAGCGAGCCGAGCGCCATCGTCACGATCGGCGGCACGCTGAACTGCTGGCCGATGCCGCGCAGCGCCTGCGGCAGCAGCAGTTCGCGCCAGCCCCAGTCGTGCGTGATCGGCGTGTACAGGTAGCAGCCGAGCCCAAAGCAGATCAGCCCGAACACGAGCAGCGCGCGCAGGCTGAAGAAGCGCGCGGCGAACGCATACGCACAGAGCGCAATCAGCTGGAACGCGCCGACCGACAGCAGCGCCAGGCCGATCTGCAGCGAGCTGAACGCGCGCACCTGCGCAAGGAACAGCGGCGTCAGGAACACGGTCACGAAGATCCCGATGCCGGTCACGAACGACAGCAGGCTGCCGATCCCGAAGTTGCGCACCGCGAGCGCGCGCAGGTCGACGATCGGATCCTTCGCGGTCAGCGCATGCACGATGAACAGGAAGCCGCAGATGCCGGAGATCCATGCGCAGATCACGATCGCGTCGTCGCCGAACCAGTTCTTGCGCGGGCCTTCCTCCAGCACGTATTCGAGGCAGCCGAGGAAACCCGACATCAGCGCGATGCCGAGATAGTCGCCGCGCTTGACGAGGCTGAGGTCGGGTTCGTCGATATGCACGTAGCGCGGCACGAGCAAGGCCACCGCGATGCCCGGCACGAGGTTCAGGTAGAACAGCCAGTGCCACGACCATTGATCGGTGATCCAGCCGCCGATCACGGGGCCGATCGCCGGGGCGAGCGATGCGAGCGCGCCGATGGTCGTCGATGCGATCAGCCGCTGCCTGCCGGGGAACAGCACGAACGCGGTGGTGAACACGGTCGGGATCATCGCGGCGCCGAGCGCACCCTGCAGCCCGCGAAACAGGATCATCGAATTGATGTCCCACGCGAGCCCGCACAGCATGCTGGTGATCGTGAAGCCGACGGCCGATGCGGTGAACAGCCAGCGCGTCGACATCACTTTCGACAGCCAGCCCGACATCGGGATCACGATGATCTCGGCGATCAGGTAGGCCGTCTGCACCCACGACAGTTCGTCCTGGCTCGCGGACAAGCCGCCGCCGATGTCGCGCAGCGACGACGCGACGATCTGGATGTCGAGCGTCGCCATGAAGAAGCCGACGCACATCAGCGCGAAGGCGAACACGCGCTGCTTGGTCGGTTGCGACGCCGGGTCGCCGGAAAACGCGGTGGTCATCGTCGTCTCCCGCTCAGTTTGCGTGATCGGTATGCACGGTCACGACCGCGGACAGGCCGGGGCGCAGCACGTGGTCGAGGCCCGGCTGCGGATCGAGATGCACGCGCACGGGCACGCGCTGGACGATCTTCGTGAAGTTGCCGGTCGCGTTCTCGGGCGGCAGCACGCTGAAGGTGGCGCCGGTGGCGGGGGCGAGGCTGTCCACGCGGCCGTGCAGGCGTGTGCTCGACGCATCGAGCGACACGTCGACGCGATCGCCCGCGTGCATCTTGCGAAGCTGGTCTTCCTTGAAGTTCGCGTCGATCCACAGTCCGGAAGCCGGCACGATCGTCAGCAGCGGCACGCCGACGTTCGCGAGCATCCCGACGCGGCCCGTGCGATTGCCGACGTAGCCGTCGACCGGCGCGCGGATCGTCGTGTATTCGACGTTGAGCGCGGCGACGCGCTGCGCGGCAAGCGCGGTGTTCACGCGGGCCCGCGCGTCGGCGAGTTGCGCGCCGAGCACGTCGAGCTGCCGCTTCGATGCGAGCAGCGCGGCGTCGCTGCGCTCGACGGCGGCGCCGGCCTTCGCGTAATCGGCGTCCGCGCGTTCGACGATCTGGTTCGACACGGCGTCGGATTTCACGAGCTCGCGGTAGCGCACGCGATCCGATGCGGCACGCGTCAGCTCGGCCGACGATGCGCTCTTGTCGGCCGCCTGCTGGCCGATCACCGCGTATTGCAGTTGCTGCTTCGCCTCGAGTTCGGTCACGGCGGCGCGCGCGCTGTCGACCTCGGCGCTGGCCTGTGCGAGTTTCGCGTCGTAGTCGCGCGCATCGAGCTGCACGAGCACGTCGCCGGCCTTCACGCGCTGGTTGTCGGTCACGAGGATCCTGTCGACGAAGCCGTTGACCTTCGGCGCGAGCACCGTCACGTCGCCGCCGACATACGCATCGTCAGTGCTCTCCTGGAAGCGCAGCACGAACAGCCAGTCGAGCGCGGCGGCGGCGACGACGATGACGACGGCGCCCACCGCGATGCGCATCCACGGCACACGGCGCTGTTGCTTCGCGGGCCGGTCGAGAGTGGCTGCTTCACGGGATGAGGCAGCGCCTTGGGTCGTATCCATCGATTCACCTATGTATATGCACTAATCAAAGCGATCGACGTCGTGTCGTCGATCGGGGAACGGGCTAGCGTTCCGGGAGGTTGTGCGTGATCCGGAACAGTTCGTCTCTCAGGCGGGCCGCCTGGGTCGACCCGAACCGCTGCTCGAACGCTTCCTGCGCGGCGAGCCAGTGCACCTGCGCGTCGGCGATCTTCGTTTCGCCGTGCTCGGTCAGCGCGAACGTCTGGCGGCGGCACGGCGGCTCGATCCGGCCCGCCACCAGCGCCGCGCCGACGAGCGGCTTGAGCGCGCGCAGCAGCGCGGTGCGTTCGATCACCAGCACGGCCGACAGCGTCGCCATCGTCAGGCCCGGCCGATCGCGCAGCAGCGCGAGAATGCTGTACTGCGACGGCGTCACGCCCGCCTGCGACAGATAACGTTCGTAGAACTGCGAGATCCGGCGGGCGGCTTGCCGGACGGCGAAGCAATCGTCATCGGTGAGCGTGGTCTTGTGCATGTACACATGTTAGGGCGAGGGGCGGTGCGAATCGATGGCCGGGGCAGGATCAGATTGGTGTCGTGGCTGTACCAATCGGCGGCAGACCGGTGCGTTCGCGCGCCGGATCAGGCCGCGGCCGGAACAATCCAGCCTTCGCGGTCGCAGTAGGCGGCCGTGTAGTCGATGAACGCCTTGACCTTCGCGGGCAGTAGCGCGCGGTTCGCGTACGCGAGCTTGATCTCGACGAACCCGTCGACGAGATCGGCGTCGGCCAGCAACTGCACGAGCGCGCCCGACGCGAGCTGGGCGCCGACGAGCGTCTTCGGCACGACGCCGATGCCGAAGTCATGCATCACCATTTCGCGGTTGAAGACGGGGCTGTTCGACGAGATGTCGAAGCGGAACGGCACGGTCAGCGTGTTGCCGTCGACGTGGAACGACAGCGCGGGCCGGCGCAGCGACGGCGACATCGGCACGAACGGATGGTCGGCGAGGTCGGCCGGCGTGACCGGGCGCGAACGGGCTTGCAGATACGCGGGCGTCGCGACGATCACGAGCGGAATCCGTTCGATGAGCCGCACGACGGTCGATTCGTTCGTCAGCATGTACGGCACGACGATGCCGATGTCGTAGCCTTCGCCGACCAGATCGACCGGGCGCTCGGTCAGCGTCACGTCGAGGCGCACCCTCGGGTGAGCGGCCTTGAAGCCGGCGATCAGCGGCACCAGCTGGTTCAGCGCGGCCGTCGTGTGCGCGACGAGGCGCAGCAGGCCTTCGGGCTCGCGCGTCGAGGCCTGCGCTTCCGCCTCGAGCGAGTCGAGTTCGTCGAGCACGGCCGCGCAGCGCTCGTAGATGCGCTCGGCCGTTTCGGTCAGCGACACCTGGCGGGTGGTCCGGTGCAGCAGCCGGCTGCCGAAACGCGCTTCCAGATCCGCGACCGCGCGCGACACGACAGGCCGTGCGAGGCCGTGGATGTCGGCGGCGCGCGTGAAGCTGCGCATCTCCACCACCGACCGGAAAATCCGCAGCTTGTCGATGTAGTCCATGTCCATCTCCTTGACGCGAGGGCCGGCCACCGGCCTTGTTACGGCGGAGTGTACATTGACTTTATGCATATGCACATATAAATTGCGGAGCATGAACGACACCTCGATTGCCCAGGCGTGCAACTGTCTCGCGCTGCGTCAGGCGGCGCGCTTCGTCACGCAACTGTACGAGCGCCATCTGGCCCCGGTTGGGGTCACGCCCGCCCAGTTCTCGATCATGGCGAACCTGGCGCGCCAGCCCGGCCTGCTGATGAGCGAACTCGCCGATGCGCTCGTGATGGATCGCACGACGCTGCTGCGCGCGTTGAAGCCGCTGCAGCGCGACGGTGTCGTCGCGACGGCCGCATCCGCGCACGATGCGCGCGCGCATGCACTGAGCCTCACGCAGCAGGGCGAGCACACGTTCGCGCGGGCGCGGGTCGCATGGCAGGCCGCGCAGGACGAATTCGAGATGCAGTTCGGCCGCGACCGCGCGAAGGCGCTGCGCGACGAGCTGTTCAGCGTGACCGCGGAACGCTAGAGCGATCGGCGGCAAACTGGAGCGAAATTCGAGCCATTGACCGCTTCATTGGCGTTCGAGAGTGGAAATTGGTTTTTAAACTGTCCGGATCGATGGCAATCTGGACAGTTTTTATTTCCAGTTGTAGAGTCCCCTGACGAGTTTCACCGATCGGCGCCGCCGGCACGCGTCAGAGGAGCAATCGATGCTGCAGTTGAGTGACCGCGACAGCGCCATGCTGCGCGGGGATTTCGGCGATGGCGTCGCGCGCGCGATGCGGATCGTCGCGCGCACGGCGCAAGTGATGTCCGCGCCGCACCTGATCGACATCACGTCCGCCCATATCGACGGCTGTCTTTACCACGGCCGGACGAGCCTCGACTTCGTCGAGTATTTCGTCGACACCGGCGCGAAGGTTGCGGTGCCGACCACGCTGAACGTCGGGTCGCTCGACCTGATCCATCCCGAGCTGTATCACGGCGATCGCACGATCCAGCGCGATGCGCAACGCCTGATGGACGCGCATCTGCAGCTCGGCTGCGAATCGAGCTTCACGTGTGCGCCGTACCAGCTGAAGAACCGTCCCGCGAAAGGCGAGCAGATCGCGTGGGCCGAATCGAACGCGATCGTGTTCGCGAACTCGGTGCTCGGCGCGCGGACGAGCCGGTACGGCGATTTTCTCGACCTGGCCGCCGCGATCACCGGGCGTGCGCCGTATGCGGGGCTGCATGTCGAAGCGAACCGCGCTGCGCGGATCGTGTTCAACGCGCCGGACTTCAGCCGCCTGCCGTCGCGCGATATCCATTTCGCCGCGCTCGGGCTGCTGATCGGCAGGATCGCGGGGGCGGTCGTGCCGGCGATCGTCGGGCTGCCGGCGGATACCACCGAAGACGAACTCAAGGCGCTCGGTGCGGCCGCCGCGTCGAGCGGGGCCGTCGCGCTGTTCCACGCGGTCGGCGTGACACCCGAGGCACCGACGCTCGACGCCGCGTTGCACGGGCAAGCGGCGCAGCGCACGGTAGACGTCGCGATGGCCGATCTCGACGAGATTCGCCGCACGCTGAACCACGGCGCGGCCGGCGATGCGCTCGTCGCGGTGGCGCTCGGCACGCCGCATTTCTCGCTGGCTGAATTCCGCACGCTCGATGCGTTGCTCGACGCGTTCGACGGCAAGCCGGCCTGCGATTTCTACGTGAACACGAGCCGGTTCATCCTGTGGGAGCTGGACGAAGCCGGCCTCGCGGAGAAATTCGCTGCACGCGGCATCCAGATCGTCGTCGACACCTGCACGTACATCACGCCGGTGATGAAGCAACTGTCGGGGCTCGTGATGACCAATTCGGGGAAATGGGCGTCGTATGCGCCCGCGAACATCGGCGTGACGGTCGCGTACGGCAGCATGCGCGAATGCGTGCGTTCGGCGTACGAAGGAAAGGTGCGATTCGATGACTGAGGTCACGCGCAAGGTATTGACGGGCGACACGCTCGTACCGGGCCGCGCACGCGCGCGCCCGTTCGTGCTCGACAAGCCGCTCAGCTTCTGGGGCGGCTATGACTCCGGCGCGGGAAGGATCGTCGATCGCGGGCATCCGCAAGCCGGCGCGAGCCTCGCCGGCAAGGTGATGGTGATGCCGCACGCGAAGGGCTCGAGTTCGAGCAGCAGCGTGCTCGCGGAAGCCGTGCGCAACGGCACGGGGCCGGTCGGGATCGTGCTGAAGGAGCGCGACCTGATCATCTCGATCGGCGCGATCGTCGCTGCCGAGCTGTACGCGATCGCGGTGCCGGTGGTGTGCGTGACCGATGACGTGTACGACGCGATCGTTGCCGCGAAGGGGGAGGTGCGGATCGAAGCGGGCGAGGGTGACGGCGGCGCGCGGATCGGCATCGACCCGTGACACGTTGTGCGCCGGGGCGGCTCAAATGAAGCGAATGTGCGGCGCGTCGTCCTTCGCGAGCGACAGTGCATGCCGGGCGGCCTTCATTTCGCGCTTGCCGCCGGGCTGCGCGAGCCGCCGAACCTCCGGCCACACGATCACGCCGAACACGATACGCAGGAGCGTGCTCAGCACGAACAGGCCGATCGCGCCCGAGGCGAACCACGCAAACGCGTCGAGCATCCCGCTCGTGCTGCGCGATACCGCACACATGATGCCGCCGATGAAGGCCAGCGCGACCAGCAGGCCGATCGTCACGAAAACGTCGGTGCGGGCGCTCGCGACCTTGGCGGTGCGAACGAGATACACGGAGCCGTCGATCGCGTTGCGGATCCCGTAGATGGCGCGGCGATCCTGGTTTCGGGCGTACGCGACCGTCAACCGGTCGCCCGCGACGATGAACAGGTTGCGCGTGCCGCTGGTCCTGACCGTGAGCGGTGCATCGAACGTGTCGAGCTGCAGCGCGATCTCCTCGATGCTCTGCCTGGTCCAGCCGAGGTTGTTGCTCCAGACGTCCGTACTGATCGTCTGCTGGCTGACCGACGTCACGCAACCGGATGCGATCTGCATGGTGAGATCGGTCATGGGCTGCTCCGTTCCGCCGTGAAACCGACCGGTTCGAGTTGCCACCTTTCGTGGGCCTCGCGCCGCTGGGGCTGGAGGGCCAGCTCGGAGAGACCGGCGATCGCGAGCAGCGTGCCCAGCAGGCTGACGATGGTCACGAACAGGGTGAGTGCGACGACGAGCGCCCAGCCCAGTTTGAAGGCGGCGGCGCCAATCAGCAGGCTCAGCATGAAGAAGCATGACGCCCACGTGAGCAGCGACAGGTTGCTGTTCTTCTGTCTGAACGCATCGTAAGGGGCGATTGCCAGATCGTTGCTTCGGATCCACGCGATCCGGCGGCGGCCGCGATCGTCGAAGATGCACGCGCGCACAGCCATCCCGGGCTTCAATTGATCGATCTGCTTGAACGCCTCTGCGTCGATGTCGTAGGCGGAGATGAAGTAGCACGCGCCCTGCATCGTCAGGCGATAAAGCGGCACCTTCCTGATGTCGGCCGTGACCCGGATGAGGTTCGTATCGATGCGGTCGATCGTCGATTCGATCACGGTGGTGTGATGGCGCATGGTCGGGAGAGGGCGCCGGTCGGCGCCGCTTTGGCGTGGCATCGATCATACCGATGAACGCCCGCGCAGGCACGTCGTGTCGCCCGCAATCCCGCATCATCCGTGCGCGGTACCCGCGGCCGCTTCGCGATACGCGCTCGGCGTCTGCCCGGCCCAGCGCCGGAACGCGCGCGTGAAATTCGCCGGGTCGGTGAATTGCAGCCGCTCGGCGATCGTTTTCAGGTCGAGATCCGACGCGGCGAGCAACTGCTTCGCGTCGCGAAACCGCGCTTCGTCGAGCAATTGCCGATAGCTCGAACCGGCTTCCTCCAGCCGGCGCCGCAGCGTGCGCGTCGACACGAGCAGCGCGTCGGCGAGCGTCTCCGGCCCCGGGTAATCGCCGGCGCCACGTGCGAGCTCCGCGCGCACGCGTTCGACCAGATCGCCTTCGTCCTGACGCACCTGCGCATACTCGCGTTCCACCTGAACGAGCGCCTGCCGGTGCGCGACTTCGTCGGCGAGCGGCAGCGGCCAGTCGAGCACGTCGCGCGCGATCCACAGCGCGTTGGCGGCACAGCCGAATTCGACTGGCGGCAACTGATCGCGATAGCGCGCGAAATAGGGCGGCTCAGGCCACGCGAATTGCAGCCTGATCGGCGGCGACGCGCGCCCGGCCCATTGCGAGATGTTTTGCGCGAGTCCCGTCAGCACGAACTCGAACATCACGTGATGCTGCAGTACCGGGCTGGCCTGCACGCCGTGCAGTTCGAGCGTCGCGCCGTGTTCGTCTTCTTCATAGGTCAGGCGATATTGGCGGTTGCGCATCCGGAAGTAGCGCTGCGTGACGGACAGCGCTTCCCGGATGTCCCGCGCGGTCAGCGTCGCGTAGCCGAGAAAGCCGTGCACGGTCGGCTTCAACAGCAACCCGAACGCAAGCCCGATGCCCGGATCGCCGCCGATCTCGATCGCATTGAGCACGAGCCGCCCCCATTGCGACGGCGCGACGCGCGCGTCCGGTTCGGCCAGTACCGCGTCGCGCAGGCCCGTGCCGGCGCGCACGGCGGCCAGGTCGACGCCGCGCGCGGCCAGCGCCTGCAGCAGCAGGCGCGTATAGGCGACGGGAATCGTCGGCCGGCGCAGCCCGAGGCGGTCCTTGGCGAGAGGGGAGGTCATGTCGATTTGGCCGGAAATGACAAGCATTATGGCTGTTTGCCCCCTCACGTTCAAGGCGGCGCGCGCCTACGATGTCATGCATCGCTTATCGGCACGATCATCATGACCACGACCTTTCCCCACCTGCTCGCCCCGCTTGATCTCGGCTTCACGACGCTGAAGAACCGCGTGCTGATGGGCTCGATGCACACGGGCCTCGAGGACAGCCGCAAGACGCTGCCGCGGCTCGCCGAGTATTTCGCCGAACGCGCCCGCGGCGGCGTGGGCCTGATCGTGACGGGCGGCTTCGCGCCGAACGTGGCCGGCTGGACCAAGCCGTTCGGCGGCACGCTGATGACGTCGGCCGCCGCGCGGCGGCATCGCGAGATCACGGATGCCGTGCACGCGGAGGACGGCAAGATCGCGCTGCAGATCCTGCATACGGGCCGCTACGGCTATCACCCGTTCGCGGTCGCGCCGTCGCGGATCAAGTCGCCGATCTCGCCGTTCGCGCCGCACGAACTGAGCGCGCGCGGCGTCGAGCGGCAGATCCGCGCGTTCGTGCGCTGCGCGACGCTCGCGCGTGAAGCCGGGTATGACGGCGTCGAGATCATGGGCTCCGAAGGCTACCTGATCAACCAGTTCATCTCGATGCATACGAACAAGCGCACCGACCAGTGGGGCGGTGCGTACGAGAACCGCATCCGCCTGCCGATCGAGATCATCGAGCGCACGCGCGAAGCGGTCGGCCGCGATTTCATCCTGATCTACCGGCTGTCGATGCTCGACCTGATTCCGGACGGCAGCGACTGGAGCGAAACCGTGCAGCTCGCGAAGGCCGTCGAGCGCGCGGGCGCGACCATCATCAACACGGGGATCGGCTGGCACGAAGCCCGTGTGCCGACGATCGCGACCTCGGTGCCGCGCGGCGCGTTCGCCTGGGTGACGAAGAAGATGAAAGGCGAGGTCGGCATTCCACTCGTGACCACCAACCGGATCAATCGTCCCGAAGTGGCCGAGCAGCTCCTCGCGGATGGCTGCGCGGACATGGTGTCGATGGCCCGCCCGCTGCTCGCGGATGCGGAGTTCGTGGTCAAGGCCGCGCAGGGTCGGGCCGACGAGATCAACACCTGCATCGGCTGCAACCAGGCGTGCCTCGATCATGCGTTCAAGAACAAGATCGCGTCATGCCTGCTGAATCCGCGCGCGTGCCACGAGACGGAGCTGAAATACACGCCCGCGCCGCAGCCGAAGCGCATCGCGGTCGTCGGCGCGGGGCCGGCCGGGCTCGCATGCTCGACCGTGCTCGCGCAGCGCGGCCATCAGGTCGACCTGTTCGACGGAGCGGCCGAGATCGGCGGCCAGTTCAACATGGCGAAGCGGATTCCGGGCAAGGAAGAGTTCCACGAAGCGCTCAGCTACTTCGGCCGCCAGGTCGAGCTGACCGGCGTGAACCTGCACTTGAACCGCCGCGTCGACGCGAGCGACCTGATCGCGGGCGGCTACGACGAGATCGTGCTCGCGACCGGCGTGGCGCCGCGCGACCCGAAGATTCCGGGGCAGGACGGGCCGAACGTGCTCAGCTACATCGACGTGCTCGCGGGCCGGCAGCCGGTCGGCCGGCGGGTCGCGGTGGTCGGCGCGGGCGGGATCGGCTTCGATGTCGCCGAGTATCTGGTGCAGGAGGGTGAATCGCCTGCGCTCGATCTGGAAGAATGGAAGGCCGAGTGGGGCGTGACGGACCCGGCCACGACGCGTGGCGGCGTCACGCGTGCGCAGGTGACGGCGCCCGCGCGTGAAGTGACGCTGCTGCAGCGCAAGGCCGCGCCGCTCGGCAAGGGGCTCGGCAAGACGACCGGCTGGATTCACCGTGCGACGCTGAAGATGAAGCAGGTGAAGATGATCGGCGGCGTGAACTATGAACTGATCGATGCGCGCGGCCTGCACGTGTCGTACGGCGAGAAACGCACCGATCACGAACTGATCGAAGCCGACACGATCGTGCTCTGCACGGGGCAGGAGCCGCAGCGCGCGCTGCTCGCGCCGCTGCAGGCGGCCGGGCGTTCGGTGCACCTGATCGGCGGCGCGGAACTGGCCGCCGAACTCGACGCGAAGCGCGCGATCGATCAGGGCGCGCGGCTCGCGGCACGGTTGTAACGGGCGGTCGCTGCGACCACCGCCCGGAGGACGTATGCCGGACGTACGCCGCGTGGCGGTGATCCGCCTGCGATGCGGTTCGTGACTCACCGTCCGGGGTACCGATTCGTCGGCGCGGGGATGAAACGGGCAGCAGCGCCGGGCGCGTCGCCACGCAACGTGGCGGCGCGGCCTCGACAGACCGTGACCGCGCACGGCCATCACACGGCTCAGGCCGCTTCGGCGCGTTCTTCCTCTTCCGCTTCCAGCATCGCCTTGACGATCAGGTAGATGGCCGGCAGGTCGTCGTCGTCGCGGCGCCAGTCGACCGGCTCCTCGACGTCCGCGGCGACCAGGCGGCTGTCGCGCAGCCGGATGAATGCGTCGACGACGGCCGGATCGTTGCGGCTCAGGAAACCGGCATTCGAGAATGCCAGCTCTTCGACGTTCAGCAGCGCCTGCCAGCTCATCGTGCGGACGGCCGCAGGATGGGTGCGGCGCCGCAGGCCGAGCGCCCGCTGCGCGGGGCCGCCCGCGACACGCTGCAGATCGACGACCGCGCGCTGCGCGGCGCGCTCGAATTGGACGGGGTTGAAGCCGGGTTGCTCGGGATCGAATGCGGATGCCTGGAACATGGTCGCCTCACAAAAATCCGTCCGTCGATGGATGACGGAATTCGGGTCAAATGGTGCAAAAGCACTGTAAATATATACAGTGTTCAAGGCGGTTTCAAGTCCCGGATGAAGAATCTTGTCGTCGCGGACGCGAGCGGATGCCGGAAGCCGTTGGAAGCCGGCACGCGAGCGCCGGTCGCGCGTTGTCGCGCCGATTCCGCTGGCCGCGTTCCGCTTATACCGATTCCGCGATGGTCTCCCGCAGCCACCGATGGGCCGGATCGCGATGCACGCGCTCATGCCACAGCATCGACATTTCATAACCGGGCACCTCGACCGGCGCTTCCACCACCCGCAGCGCGGGCACGTCACGCACCAGCCGCTCGGGCAGCATCGCGACGAGATCGGTGCTGGCGACCGCCGACATCACGAACAGGAAATGCGGCACCGACAGCACGACGCGCCGCGTGGTGCCCACCTTCGCGAGCACTTCGTCCGTTACGCCGACGAAGCCGCCGCCGTCGGGCGACACGATCACGTGCTCGAGCGTGCCGAACTGCGCGAGCGTCGGGCGCCGCTTCAGCTTCGGGTGCCCGGCGCGACCGATGAGCACGTAACGCTCGACGAACAGCGGCAAGCGCCGCATGCCGGGCGGCGACCCTTCGGTCGTATGGAAGGCGAGATCGATGCCATTTCGTTCGGCATCCTGCTCGATGCGCGGCGGCACGAGTTCGACGACTGCGAGTCGCGTACCGGGCGCGGCTGAGCGCAGCGTGCTCAGCGCGGGCAGCACGATCGTCGATTCGCCGTAGTCGGTCGCGGCCACCCGCCACGTGTTCGTCGCGGTCGCGGGATCGAACGGCGTGGCCGGAACGACCGCACGCTCGACGGCTTCGAGCGCGTCGCGCAACGGCTCGCGCAGCGCTTCCGCGCGTGCGGTCGGCCGCATTCCGCGCGGCCCCGGCAGCAGCAGCGGATCGCCGAACAGGTCGCGCAGCTTCTGCAGCTGCACGCTCACCGACGGCTGCGACATGTTCAGTTTCTCGGCCGCGCGCGTGACGTTGTGCTCGGCGAGCAGCACGTCCAGCGTGACCAGCAGGTTCAGATCGAGTCGCCTGAGATTATTCATGGCTATACCTGGAATATCATGAATTCATTTCAAATATAGCGTGGGTAGCGGCATCCTGCAGTCATTCAATCGACGGAGTGACGAACATGAATGTGCTGATCGTGTATGCCCATCCCGAGCCGCGCTCGCTGAACGGCGCGTTGCGCGACTTTGCCGTCGAGCGTCTCGTAGCGGCCGGCCACACGGTGCAGGTGACCGACCTGTACGCGATGAACTGGAAGGCCGCGTTCGATGCGAACGACGTGACCGATCGTGCGCCCGATGCGCGCTTCGATCCCGCGCTCGACTCGAAGCATGCATTCGAGACGGGCACGCAGCGCGACGATATCGCGCGCGAACAGGACAAGCTGAAGTGGGCTGACGCGGTGATCCTGCAGTTTCCGCTGTGGTGGTTCTCGATGCCGGCGATCATGAAGGGTTGGTTCGAGCGCGTGTATGCGTACGGTTTTGCGTACGGTGTCGGCGAGCATTCCGATACGCACTGGGGCGATCGCTACGGTGAAGGCGCGTTTGCCGGCAAGCGCGCGATGGTGATCGTCACGACGGGCGGGTGGGAATCGCATTACAGCCCGCGCGGCATCAACGGGCCGATCGACGACGTGCTGTTCCCGATTCAGCACGGCGTGCTGTATTACCCGGGCTTCGATGTGCTGCCGCCGTTCGTGATCTACCGGACGGGCAAGATGAACGATGCGCGCTTCGACGACACGCGCGCGGCGCTGGGCAAGCGTCTGGATGAACTGTGGACGACGCAGCCGATTCCGTTTCGGCGGCAGAACGCGGGCGATTACGAGATTCCGGCGTTGACGCTCAAGCCGGAGATCGTGCCGGAGAAAGTGGGGTTTGCCGCGCATCTTGCGCACGAGCAGTGACGGCGCGAGATCACGGCAGGTCGATGCGTCGTTCGACGCGCAGGCGGCCCGGCGGCTCGAAGTAGGTGCCGAATCGCACGAGCCCGGCGTTCTTCAGGTGGCACGTCATCTCGAAGCTGACGAGGATGCCGGGATCGCGATTGTCGACGATCCCGACGTCGATCGAGCGAATGCGCGGCTCGTACTTCAGCAGCGTTGCTTCCATTTGCTGCTTGAGCAAATGCGCCGATGCGGGCAATGCCATGTAGATGTTCGTGAGGTCGGGCAGCCCGTAGTCGGGTAGATGCTTGAGCGAGCCCGCCCGCGTATTGAGAATGCGGCGCACGTTCTGCTGCACGCTCAGGCATTCGAGCGTGCGATCGTCGTGAGCGCCAATCGGTTCGCCGCCGATCTGGCCGAGCAGCATGTCATACAGCGACGGGCCGGCGGTCATCGGTCGTTTCGCCGCGTAGTGCCGGTATCGCCGGCCGCCGGCGCATCGACGAAGTCGATCGTCAACGATCCTTCGGCAGTGGCCGACAACAGGATGTGTCGCGGCGTCGCGCCTGATGCCATCCTGGCGAGCAGTTCGCGCGAGACGACCGGCAGCACGCGCTGGTTCAGGAATGCATCGACGCTGCGTGCGCCGGATTCGCGCGACACGCAGTGCCGCGCGATCGATTCGATCAGATCGTCTGCGTACGTCAGGGTCACCGCGTGTTGTCGATGGAGGCGTTCGGCGATCCTGTCGAGCTTGATTCGCACGATCGATGCGAGCGCGGCAGCGTCGAGCGGCCGGTAAACGAGCGTCTGAAAGCGTGCGAGCAGGGCGGGCTGGAAGTGCGCGACCAACTGCGGATGGACGGTTTCGCGCAGCGCTTCGTGCGTGATCGCCGGATTCTCGGCCGTTGCATCGTCGATTTGCGCGCTGCCGAGATTGGACGTCATCACGATCACGCAGTTGCGGAAATCGATTTCGCGCCCTTCGCCGTCGCGCATCGTGCCGCGGTCGAACACCTGATAGAAAATGTCGAGCACGTCGCGATGCGCTTTCTCGACTTCGTCCAGCAGCACGACGCTGTACGGACGCTGACGTACGGCTTCGGTCAGGACCCCGCCGCGTCCGTAACCGACGTAGCCGGGCGGCGAGCCCTTGAGCTGCGATACCGTATGCGCTTCCTGGTACTCGGACAGGTTGATCGTCGTCAGCGCGGCTTTGCCGCCGAACAACAGGTCGGCAAGTGCCAGCGCGGTTTCGGTCTTGCCGACGCCGGACGGCCCGGTGAGCAGGAACACGCCGAGCGGTGCGTGGTCGTTCTTCAGCCCGGCCTTGGCGGTCCGCAGGCTCTCCGCCAGTGCGCCGATCGCATCGGCCTGCGCCACCACACGCGCGGCCAGCGTCGTTTCGAGCGCGAGCAGGCTGCGCAGTTCGTCGTCGACGAGATTGCCGACCGGCACACCGGTCCATTCCGCGACCACGCGCGCGATCGATTGCGCATCGACGTCGGCGGCGATCATCGGCGACTTGCCCTGAATGGTTGCCAGCGCGTCGATGGTATTGGTAACGGCCGCCGGATCAGGCGTGGGGCCGGCCGCGCCGCGAAGGGTGCGCAGCAGGTCGACGAGTTCGCGTTCTCGCGTGTACTGGCCAAGCAGCGTGTCTATGGTGTCGCGTACGGCGTCGTATTCCGTGTCGATCGTGGCGCGTCGCCCGGCGACGTCGCCGATCCCGGCACGGGAATCCGCATCGAGCGCGGTGCGTTCCAGTTCGAGTGCCGTCAGCGTCGCGCGTGCCTGCTGCAGCTCGACCGGCGGCACGTCGAGCGCCATGCGCACGCGCGCGGCCGCCGTGTCGATCAGATCGACAGCCTTGTCCGGCAGCTGCCGGGCCGGGATGTAGCGGCGTGACAGCCGCACGGCCGCGACGATCGCCTCGTCGCGAATGTGGACGTCGTGATGCTTTGCAAAGCGGCTGGCGAGCCCGCGCAGCATCAGGCAGGCCGTGTCGTCGTCGGGCTCGTCGACCTTGATGACCTGGAAGCGCCGCTCGAGCGCGGCATCGCGTTCGAAATATTCGTTGTACTCGGCCCACGTGGTTGCCGCGATCGTGCGCAACTCGCCGCGCGCGAGCGCCGGCTTGAGCAGGTTGGCCGCGTCGGCGCCGCCTGCCGCGTTGCCCGAGCCGATCAGCGTATGCGCTTCGTCGATGAACAGCAGGATGGGTGTCGTCGATGTCCGCACCTCGTCGATCACGTTCTTTAGCCGTTGCTCGAATTCGCCCTTCACGCCTGCGCCGGCCTGCAGCAAGCCGAGGTCGAGCGTCAGGATGCGCGTGTCGCGGATCGTCTCCGGCACGCTGCCTTCGATCACGCGCAACGCGAGCCCTTCGACGAGTGCGGTCTTGCCGACGCCCGGCTCGCCGACCAGGATCGGGTTGTTCTTGCGGCGGCGCGACAGCACGTCGATCATCTGCCGGATCTCCCGGTCGCGGCCGAAGACGGGGTCGATCTCGCCAAGACGGGCCTTCTCGGTCAGGTCGAGCGCAAAGCGCGCGAGGGCGTTGTCGTCGGTGGTGCGCGACGGTGCCTGGGGCGCATGACGATCGGCGGAGGCATCCGTCGCGACATGGCCGGATTGATCCGCGGTTGGCGACGTTATCGGCGGCAACGTCATGTCGTCGGACGCGTTCTCGGACGAGCGTCGCCCAAGTCGCGGCAGCACGCGTCGGATCTGCGCGCTCGAAACCGACAACAGCGGCCACGCGCGTTGCGTGCGCAACACGTGCGGCGCGTCGACGATCGCCTGCAGCAGGTGGCCCGAGCGAATGGTGCCGTCGGAATTGTCCGACACCGCATGCGTCCATGCGTCCTCGATCACCGTGGCGAGTTGCCGTGACAGCGCCGGCATGCCGCGCAACGTACGCGGCATACGGTCGATCACGTCGATCAATGCATCCCACACCGCATCGATATCGAGATCGTAGTGACGCAGGATCGCCGGAATGTCGCCGTCGTCCGCTTCGATCAGTTTCAGCACCCAGTGCTCGACCGCGATTTCGTCCGCGAGCCGGGTCTGGCAAAGACTCGCCGCGGCTTCGAGCGCACGCGTGCAGTGGGGGTTGAGGCGGCGGATGAGGTGGGAGGCGTCCCGGAGAGGCGGCGTCATGTGGATAGCGGAGCAGGATTGGGGAGAGTGTGGATTCGCCTATGCCCATGCGAACCGAAGGGTGCGACTGCGAATGGGCGAGCAGCGGAGCGGAATCCGGCGCACGGGCTTACCGGATTCCGCCAGTCGGTCAGCGCATCAGGAACGTTCGTTCCACGTGTCCTTGTGGATAATGTTGCCGTCCTTGTACGACCACGTGATCGTCTCGTAGCGCAGTTCGACGTCTTCGAGATGGTTGTGTTTCTCGTAGTCGGGGTTCTTGATGTCGAGCATCTTCGGCTTCACGGCGACGATCTTCACGTTGTCGAGCTTCGTGTTGAAGTACTCCTTCTCCTTGCCCGCGTCGTCGATCTTGTACCACTTGATCTCGACCGACTTCAGCGTCTGTCCGCTCGTCACGGCCTTGTACAGGTACGGCGTCGATGCGTCCGTCTCTTTCGTCAGCGTGATCGGCTTGTGCACGCGCGTGCCGGTGAGCTTGCCCGTATTGCCGTCGGTCGGAATGTGCACGCCGTGATCGAACGCGACCAGTTCGACGCTGCCTTCACGATCCTGGACGGTCACCGAACCCTTGATGTCCGCACCGCCGTCGTCCTTGAGCCACATGTAGGCCGGAATTGCCATTTGTCTACTCCTTCTTATTCGTACTGCGAATCGCCGGAACCCAAGTCCGGCGCTGACAAACCCGGAGCGGATGCCCCGGGAACCAAAACGCGTGTTACCGCACGGTGCGGATCGAAGCGGCCGGCGCCGGCATGTCGGGCACCAGCGTGATTTCGACCCGGCGATTCCTTGCCCGGCCTTCGGGCGTGGAGTTGTCCGCGACCGGTCGCGTATCGCCGTAGCCCTGGATCGCGAATTGCGTCGTCGGTATCCCGGACGCATCGACGAGCCAGTCGCGCACGGCGGCCGCACGGTCGATCGACAGCTTCAGGTTGCGCTCGGGGCGGCCCTGAGCGTCCGTATAGCCGGCGACAAGAACGCGCTTGCCCGGATGCGCGTTGATCAGTTCGAGCGCATCGACCATCGCGCGCGTGGAGCCCGGCTTCAGTTGTGCTTTGCCGCTGTCGAACAGCGACATGCTGTCCAGCGTGACGACGGCGGGCGGCGGCGCGGGCGGCTCGTAGGACGCGATCACGTCGTTGAGTATCGGCAGCAGTCGAGTGCCGCGATACATGCCGAACGACAGCCGGAGCGGAATGCCGATACGCGCATACCGGTCGAGCTGGTCGCGGTCCGACGAAAGGGATTTGAGCGCGTCGCGCTTCGCGGCGTCTTGCGTAGCGGGGAGACGGTTGTAGCGCTCGACGTGTTCGCCGATTCGGGTCATCAGCGTTTCGTTGTTTTTCGCGGCGCCGCAGACGGCGATGGTGGCCGCGCAAGCAACGATCGCGACGACATGCACGACAGCGGTGATGCGCGGCGATCGCCGCGACCGGCGCGGCATCGCGTCGATCAGCGGCTGCGGCAGCGGCCATGGAGAAGGCGATGCAGGTAGCGCGGCCGGTGCGATGCCGATGCGCGATCGGACTTCGCGCTCCCATGGCTTGCCGGGGCCCGTCGCGGGGCCATGGTCGACCCAGCCGGCGCCGAACAACGGCCAGGGCGGCGCAGGCTGGCGTCGGTCCGTAAGCGTATTGAGCGCGGTACGGCGCGTCCATCCGATCATTGAGCCGATCCCGGCGGCGCGTGCCGCGACCGTGCGACTTCCGTCGGCATGGAGGGCGTCGGATTCGGCTGCTTCGATCGCGGAGTCGAAACGGTGCATGTCCGCGATCGGCGAGCCTGCCGATACGCCATACCACTGGGCCGCCGGCTCCGCTGGAGCGGCTGTATCGGAGAATCGCTGATAGATGGCGACGTAGCCCGGCAGCGACGCGCCGAGCATGCGCGACGTGTCTGCAACCGCCTGCCGGATGACGCGCAGCGTTTGCGACAACACATCGTCGTTCGCATGCAATCCCGGCGCGACCGACAACACGACGCAATCGGGGGCATGACCGTCCCGCCACTGGCGGACGGCGACGGCAAGGCGGGGAAGATCCTGCGGGCGATCGGCCCGCAACCAGATGGCGCCGTCTCCGACGTGGACGAAGCGCGACCCGGTTGCGTCGCGATCGAACAAGGCGGGCAGCCCGTCTCCGGTGACGAGCGCGAGCGGCATCCTGGTGCGCAGCGCGACGGGCAGGTCGGCGGTCGCCGCGCCGAGTTGCGCAAGCACGTGCACGTTCTGTTTGCGGGCATGCGTCAATCTGCGCGAATGCAACCAGACGATCAGCGCCGAAAGCGCGATGACGATCGCAATCAATCCCCACATGATGCCGCGGTCGACGGGCAGGACCCATCCGATGACGGCAAGCGCCAGGGCGGCCGAGATCGTCACGACCGTGCGCAGCGGGTAGCCGAGGCCTGTCAGGGCCGCGCGGGCGGCGTCGGCGTCGACGCGTGTTGGCGCCGGTGAAAGAACAGTATCGGAAGTCACGGCCGCTGAGCTTTCTGGACGAGTTGTGCCAGTTCCGCGTCGAGGATGCGATCCCACGCGAACCACACGCCTATCGCGATCACGCATGCCGTTCCCGCGATCGCCCACGGCGACAGGCGTCTGAGCCGGTCGATCAGCCGCGCGTTCGAGCGGTCGGTGACGAACCCCGGTTGCGAGGCCGGTCGCAACTGATCGACCCGTGCGACCAGCGCAGCGATCACGGCCTGACGTTTCGCTTCGCCTTCGTGGGTTTGTGCCGAGAGGCCCGAACGGGCAGCGTAACGACCGCGGAACCCGAGGCCGAGCACGGCCGCATAGCATTCGAGCAGGTCGACGTTCGGCGCGGATTCGCGCATCCGGTGCTCGATGCGGTCGTAGATGCGCGTTCCCGCATCGTGAGTGCCGAAGCGCTCGACCTGCAGCGGTCGGGATTCCCAGTTCCCCTTGTCCGACGCGGGAAGGTAACGCAATGCCGCTTCATCGATCAGCCCGCACTGGGCGAGGACGGCGTCGTCCCGGATGTCGGCGGCGATCCCTTGCGCATCGAGTGCCGTCGCGAACTGCGCGATGAGCCGGATGCACTGTTGACGCAGGTTCTCCTGGCTGTCGACCTGCCCACCGTTCGACAGGTGGGTGACGAGCAGTGCCGTATCGCGCAGCAGCGCGCGTATCGAAGGCCCGGGCGGGCGGCCGGACGATGGCTCCCGCGCCAGCAGTGCGGATTCGTGACGAGTGGAAACGATGGTATTCATCAGCGCAGCACCGCATAGAGTTCGATCGACGCGTCCGGAATCGACGCGGGCAGGTAGATCTGGCAAGCGCGCGCGGCGAGCATCCGCGCATGTGCGGCGTCATGTGCGTCGAGCGCGAAATAGTGGTTGTCCAGCCTGACCGGAATGGCGCCCGGCACGCGCTGCACGGCCTTGAGCGGAATGCCGGCCACCGCGGAATTGACGATGTGCTCGACGTCGTCCGGCGCGCCGATCTTGCACAGTCGCGGAAACTGTTCGACGAGCTCGAATGCCGGCAGCGCAGCGTTGACGGACAGGTACCAGTCCGCCGCACCTTCGACGATGCGCTCGTCGCGGAACTGGCCGGCCCAGGTTGTGGGCGTCGTGTGTGAAAGCCCGATCGACACGACTCGCGACGGGATGATCGCGTCCAGCAGATCGCGGATCAGCGATTCGAGCGTCGCGAAAACCTCATGTGCCGCGGCGTGATCGTAAGACGGGATGTCGGTCAGCGACACGCGCGTCGAGAACGTGGTGAGCGATCCTGCCAACTGGGCGAGTACCTGGTACAAGCGATCCGTGGGCTGCCTGGGATGCGACGCGAGAAAGCGCAGTTGCGGCCACGCTTGATGAATGCAGTGCAGGAGCCAGAAGAGCTGGACGTCGGCGACGCCGTATTCGGCCACCTGTTCGGTCCGTTCGCTGCGACGCTCGCCGAGGAGCGCGCTTTTGGCGGCGAGGATATCCGCCAGCCTCCGGATGCGCTCGATATGCAGTGCATGACCCGACAGCGCCAGGCAGGGCGGCACATATCCGCGATCGAGCTGAAACTGACCGCTCGTCGCGCGCGTCAGGCGGGCTATCGCGCATGCCGTATCGTCGGCGTGCGACTCGTACCCGTACAGCAACCGGACCGCGTGGCGCTCGGCGGCGATTTCGGTTTCCGCGGTTCCGTTCAGGTCCGTCACCTTCACGAATTCCCGGTACGCGCGACGCGGGCGGGCGAGCGCCGTTTCGTGGAAACGACAGTTGCTGCCGTTCGCATCGGGCAGCGCGAGTGCGGCGAGCACATCGACCGTCTGGGTATCGGCAGGAATTTCGCCGACGAGGTCGCGAGCGGGCGGCAGTGCATCGGCGACGGTCGTGTCGACCGGCGTTCCGTCCGGGAAGCGTAGCTGCAGCCGCGTGAGCTTCAGGCGGCCGGAGGCCAGTGCTTCTTCGTCGACGTCGACGTTCAGCGTTCCCCAAGGCGATACGGCGATGGCCGACGCCAACTGTTGCAGCGCGAATCCGTTCCAGCGGTCCTGCTGCTGGAAATGCTGCTGCGTAAGAATCAGCCCTTCATGCCAGAGCGGCTTTTCGATCCGCATGGTGTGGTCTATATCGATTAGGAATTATGAGGCGACGATTCTAACCATCGTTTTCCGATTTCGTATACCCCGGAACTGGTTGAATTGTTGATGAGTGTGTCATTTGTATTGAGATATGCGGGGGTTATTTTTTGAGATTTTGTGGATTGGTTTGCTTTGTGGTTGGTGGATGTGCGGTGCGCAGTTTTATTGAGATAAAAATGCTCTTTGATATCTGTTTTTGTGCATAAAAATCAGATATTTATATGTCGTTTGATGTTATTTGAGATTGGTTTTTGGTGTGGGCGGGGCTGGGCTTGTTGAGGTGTGGTCGGATTTTGTGTATTCGTACTAGTATTATTCTGGTGGTTGTATTTTTGGTTAATGATCGATTTTAAATTTTGGTGGTTTACTTCATGTGAAATGGCGTGATATTTTTTGCCGCCTGAATCGGATGTCGTGCCGCAAATATCCGATTCGGTCGTCCGTCAATACGTGTTGCGGGGTTGAGCAAAGGTGACGTGAACGACGGTGCACCTGCGATTGCGGGTGCACATCGCGGCGTCTTCAAGCTTCCTGAGATAAGGAGAACGAATTGGATAGCTTTCAGCGAGAGATCCCGAAGAGCCGGGTGTCGATCACCCTTGATCTGCATACGGGCGGGGCGCAAAAGAAGGTCGAGCTACCGCTGAAGCTGCTGGTGGCGGGCGACTTCAGCGCCGGTCGCGAGCAGGCGCCGCTGGCCGAGCGGAAGAAAGTGAACATCGACAAGAACAACTTCGATGCCGTGCTGGCCGACTACGCACCGGATCTCAGGATCGCTGCGGACAACACGCTGGCCGGCGACGGTTCGGAGCTGCCCGTCAACCTGTCGTTCCGGTCGATCAAGGATTTCGAGCCCGAGCGGGTGGCGCGCCAGATTCCCGAGCTTCAGGCGCTGCTCGCGATGCGCAATCTGTTGCGCGACTTGAAATCAAACCTGCTCGACAACGGCACGTTCCGTCGCGAGTTCGAGAAGGTGCTGAAGGACGACCGCCTGTCCGCGAAGCTCCGTGGCGAACTTGCGCAGATCGCGACCGCCGCGACGCAGCCGGAAGGGCATGCGTGAACGACGCCAGGCAAAGCGCGCGTTCAGCGCATTCCGCAACATCGTAGCGATTCGATCGCAGACAGGATCCGACATGAAATCCACTGACACGCAGCAAACTGGCGCGACCGAGACCGTCGTGCTGGACGCCCCGCACGGGGATATCGACAGCGTCTATGCATCGCTGTGCAGCAAGATCAACCTGAAACCCGTCAACGAAGCGCGCCCGCTCGAGGCGTTCCGGGACAACGACATGCTGTCCGAGGCGTCGGCCGACGAGCGTATCGCGCGCGGGATGGGCGCGTTCCTCGAGTTGGTCGTGAACGCGCGCCAGCCGGTCGACCGGCTGGACAAGTCGCTGCTCGACTTTCATATCGGCCAGATCGACCGGCAGATCGGCCGCCAGCTCGATGCGGTGATGCATACGCAGGAATTCCAGGCGCTCGAAGCGCGCTGGCGTGGCCTGAAGATGCTCGTGAGCCGTACCGATTTCCGCAAGAACGCGCGAATCGAGGTGCTGGACGTGTCGAAGGAGGCGCTGCAGCGCGACTTCGAGGACACGCCTGAACTGATCCAGAGCGGCTTGTATCGCTTGACGTACATCGAGGAATACGACACACCGGGCGGCCAGCCGATCAGCGCGATGATCAGCGACTTCGAGTTTGCGAATTCGCCGATGGATGTCGCGCTGCTGCGCAATATTTCGAAGGTGGCGGCCGCGGCGCACATGCCGTTCATCGGCTCGGTCGGGCCGGCGTTCTTCGGCAAGCAGTCGATGGAGGAAGTGGCCGCGATCCAGGACATCGGCAACTACTTCGATCGCGCCGAATACATCAAGTGGAAGAGCTTCCGCGATACCGACGATGCCCGCTACGTCGGTCTGACGATGCCGCGCGTACTCGGCCGCCTGCCGTACGGCAAGGATACGGCGCCGGTGCGGGCGTTCAACTACGAGGAAGCCGTCAAGGGCCCCGATCACGACAAGTACCTGTGGATGACCGCGTCGTTCGCGTTCGCTGCGAACATGGTGCGCAGCTTCGTCAGCAATGGCTGGTGCGTGCAGATTCGCGGGCCGCAGGCGGGCGGCAAGGTCGAGGATCTGCCGGTTCACCTGTATGACCTCGGTACTGGTTACCAGCCGAAGATTCCGACCGAGGTGCTGATCCCGGAAACGCGCGAATTCGAGTTCGCGAATCTCGGCTTCATCCCGTTGTCGTTCTACAAGAATCACGACTTCGCGTGCTTCTTCTCCGCGAGCTCGGCGCAGAAGCCTGCGCTGTACGAGACCAAGGAAGCCACGGCGAACAGCCGGATCAACGCGCGGCTGCCGTACATCTTCCTGCTGTCGCGTATCGCGCACTACCTGAAGCTGATTCAGCGCGAGAACATCGGCACGACCAAGGATCGCCGTCTGCTCGAACTCGAACTGAACGGCTGGATCAAGGGGCTCGTGACCGAAATGAAGGATCCGGGCGACGAGTTGCAGGCGTCGCACCCGCTGCGCGACGCGAAGGTAACGGTCGAGGACATCGACGACAACCCGGGTTTCTTCCGGATCAAGCTGTTCATCGTGCCGCACTTCCAGGTCGAAGGGATGGATATCGGGCTGTCGCTCGTGTCGCAAATGCCGAAGGCCAAGAACTGATCCGACGTTTGTGCGCGAGCCGCCGGGGCGTCGATGGTTGTCCCGGCGGCGCAGCGCGTGTTGCGCAACCGGGAGAATCCATGTCGATGATTTTGCCTACGCAGGCTTATGAATTGAAGCTGGCGCCGCATCCGGCGCCGTTCTCGATCCTGAAGTTCACCGGGCTGGACCGCGTGAGCCAGCTTTATCGGTACGAGATCGAATTCACGAGCCCGGCGGCGGGGATTCCGATGGACCAGGTGCTGGGCCGGCCCGCGAAGTTCAGTGCCGATCCGGTCGATCCGAACATGGATTACCTGCGGAAGATGTTCGGGGAGAACGCGGCGCAGTTCAGTGCGAAGCCTGCGGCGTATACGGTTCACGGCGTGATCACGCAGTTCGACGAGTTGGAGACGTCGGCGGATGAAACGCGCTACCGGGTCGTGCTCGAGCCGACGCTGGCCGATCTCGACCGTGGTGTGACCAGCCGGCTGTTTCAGAAGCAGTCGGTCGAGGAGATCGTGACCGATACGCTGCGGCATTACGGGTATCGCGCGGGTGTCGATTTCAGGTTTCAGTTACGCGGGCAGTACAAGCGTCGCGAGTACGTGACGCAGTATCACGAGACGACGTTCGCGTTCATCCGGCGCATTTGCGCGGAAGAGGGGATCTGGTTTCGCTGGGAGCAGAAGAAGGATCGCGCCGTGGTCGTGTTCGGCGACGATCTGGATGCGTATGCGCGCAAGCAGCGCACGGTGCCGTATCGACGTGACTCGGGGCTGGAAAGCGTCGGCGCCGATTCGATCAAGACACTCGGGCGCGAGACGAAGCGTGTGCCGGAGGCGGTGCGGCTGCATGACTACAACCATCGGCAGGCCGAGGTGTCGTTGCTGGTCGAGGAAAACACGGCGCGCGACGACAAGACGACGAACGCCATCGATTATCGCTGGGGCGAGCATTACGAGACACCCGAAGAGGGCAAGCGGGTTGCCCGGTTGCGGCACGAAGCCTATCTGGCCGAGCAGATTACGTTCAAGGGGGCGGGCAATCCGTTCTGGCTCGAAGCCGGCGAGGTGATGCGGGTCGAACCGAGTCAGGTCGATGCGAAGCACGGGATTTTCGTGACGTCGGTGGAGTCGCGTGGCGGGCGCAGTGACGCATATTGGGTGGCGTTCGAGGGGATTCCGTCGAATCGCGTGTGGCGTACGCCAATGGCTTCCGTTTCGCGGCCGGTCGTTGACGGGATTCTGCCGGCGCGGATTACGTCGCCGGGGAACTACAAGTACGCGTATCTGACCGAGCAGGGCTGGTACGTGATCAAGCTGCCGTTCGATCTCGACGAATGGAGCCCGGGTGGGACGAGCCGGCCGGTGCGGTTTGCGAAGCCTTATAGCGGCGACAACTACGGGCATCATTTTCCGCTGATCGACGGGGCTGAGGTGGCCATTGTCCATACGGACGGCGATCCAAATCGGCCGGTGATTATCGGGGCGATGCACGACAGCCTGCATCCGGATCTGGTCAACAACCTGAACCATACGCGGAATCTGATTCGTACGGCTGCGCGGAATGAGTTGCGGATGGAGGATAAGGAAAGCAACGAGCATGTCCATCTGATAACGCCGTTTCGGGCTAGCCAGCTGAATCTGGGCTTCATGGTGGACACCGATCGCAAGGCGCGCGGAAACGGTGCCGAACTCGCCACCGCCGGTCACGCGTCGATTAGGGCAGCAGACGGCGTGCTCATATCGGCCGAGGCACAACCAGGTGCGGCCGGCGAGCAGCTTGCCATGCAGAATGCGGACGCGACGTTCGCGCAGGCCGAAGAAATTCTGCGTTCGCTCAATGACACCGCGAATGCGGCCAAGGCACTCCAGGCTGAGGCTAACCAGCAACGCGTGCTGATCGGGCAGAAGCTTAGCCGGCTCCAGAAGCCTGTCATTGTTGCGAGTGCGCCAGAAGGTGTTGGCATCGCCAGTGGGCAGCACGTTCAGATTGCTGCGCGCAAACAGATGTTTGTCACGACCGGCGAAGGGCTCGACATTGGCGTGATGAAACGCATGACGGTGGCGGCCGGCGAAGCGATTTCGTTCCTTGCGGCAAAGTTCGGAATCAGGCTCTTCGCAGCAAAGGGCAAGGTACAGATTCAGGCACAAGGCGACGGCATGGAACTGATGGCAATGCAGGACATGCTGATGAGCTCGTCGGACGGCGAAGTCACGATAACGGGTCGAAAGGGCGTCACGATTGGCGACGGCGCGGGCGCTTACATCAAGCTGGCAGGCGGAAGGATCATTCTCGGGAGTCCTGCGGGCGAGATCGAATTGAAAGGCAACTTGACCGTTAACGACGCCGCCGGCGGCAGTTTCAAATTCCCGACCTGGTCCACGGTGCCGCTCAACGACGTGAAGAACGCATTGAATTTCGGATTTTCGGAGTAAGCCCGACCATGGCGACCAAAGCCGCACCGAAGAAATCACCGACGCCGCCGCAGCCTGCCAAAGCTGGATTGAAGCAATTGTCGTTTGCGTTTCCGTTTTTGCGCAAAGGGCAAGGTCAGTCCGAGGCATCCACTCGATTCACCAACGAGCACGATATTTATCGATTGCTGGCCGAGCGTGAGTCGTCCGGTACCTATCTCGCGAGCAGTAACGGCATGTGGCATGGCGGCATTCATGTCACGGAGGCAGGTGCCGGACAGGCCTTGGACCTCGATGCGGGATTGCGGTGCATTGCCGATGGCATGTTGATCGCGTTTCGCGCCAACAAGACTTATCCGGTCAGCGAGGTTGCAACGGCAGATGGCGGATTGCCTTACGAGGCGCCGTATAGCACGGCCTTTGCGCTGGTGCGACACACGATGGAGTTCCCACGGGACACGAAGCTGACGTTTTACAGCTTGTACATGCATCTGATGTCCTGGGATGACTACGCAAACTTCCCAAAGCGGGAAAAGCCGTCGTATTGGCCGCGGCAATGGCGGGTGACGCAGTATGCGCAGGACAAGCAAGCGTCAGGCCGAAGCGGGCAGGTTGCCGATCCTGCACAGCAGGGACTGCGTATTCGCAAGACCCCAGGCGGTAGTCCCATCGCGATCCTGCCGCAAGGCGCCAACGTCGGCATCGGGAAGATCGAGACGAAGAATGGAAAGCCGTGGGGACAGTTAACCGACCTTCATGGGACATCACTGTATCCACAGAAAGCCGGTGAATACGTCGAGCCGTCGAGTGCGATCGGCAAGTGGGTCTTTCTCGGCCAGGAAAACGGTGGTCCGGTTGCCGAAGAGACGGTCGAAGACTCCATATTTGATCGGGTTGTCGTGACGACGGGCCAAGGTACGCCAGGTGATGCGTCCGGAATTCCAGTCAAGGCAGGAGACCTGATTGGACACCTCGGCCGCTATGACTCGCTGAACCAATGCACGTCCGGAACCAGGCTGGCGCACATCGAAGTCTTCTGCGATGACAGCATTCAGTCGTCCCTCGAAAAAGGACGTGCATGGGTCGATCAACACGGCCCGAACAAAGAGGACTGGGTGGCACTGGGCCTGCCATCCGAGCCGACGATCCTGCGGATCGCGCCGGACACGGTGCTGTATCAACGTACTCAAGACAAGAAAAAATTTGTCCCGGGTATTGACCCACAGTCGAGAAAGACGGGTGCCGTTCAGGTGTATTCGCTTGCTGAACTGGCGCGGGACCCGAATCGACGAGTCGCCGAGCCGCGTCCGAATCCTGATCCGGGTTATCCGGTGAACTGGTGGCATGTTGACGGTGTGAATGCACAAGGTCAGCCGATTGACGGCTGGGTGTGCGACTTCAACCACCCGGGCGGTCGGGTGACGCGGGAATTCGCACAGAAGTGGGTTGATTTCGAATGCCTTGCGGATGCTCATGATCCGGCGCATACGATCTTTGCGACAACACAGGCGTGGGTTGACTATGCGAGCGGCGCCAATGTTGATGACCTTGCTTCGCGTTCGAAGCTCAGTCCGTTGATGCTTAAGGTGTATGACGCTCTGTTTACGGAAGGTGATGGTAAGCGAGCAGCTGATGAATTATGCACGCTGTCGCGGACCGAGCGTGGTGGGTATCCGTGGGTGATACAGGCGGCGTCTCGGTTGATCGTCAAGCATGAGAGCGAGTGGGCGAATCCGTCGAAATGGAAGCAGATGATCGCCGAGTTGGAAAAGCAGACGGGGCCGAAGCTGCAGCACGGAGCAGAACAAAAGCGGATCGAAGCGCTCGCGTGGTGGGCCGATGTGAAAGCCGGTGTTGTGGATTTTCCGGGTGAGGATGTTTGCCATATTAATGCAATTGGACTCATAGCAAACTTCACACTTGAATGTGACTGTAAAACACGTTTTGAAAAAATATCAAAGATAGTTCTTTTCAACGAGGGTGGATTTGTGAATGATCCAAATGACTCTGGAGGTGCTACAAACAAAGGTATCGCGTGGGCTACTTGGAAAGCATACGCCGAAGAAGATGTCGGCGTGGAGCCGACGTTGGAAAATCTGAAAGCACTGACCGATGACCAGGCTAAGGTGATATACCTGAAGCGATACTGGGAGCCTCGCGGTTTTTGCAAGATATTAAATGAAAAAACTGCCCTGAATATATACGACTGGACGATAACATCTGGCCAAGCCATTAGAAAAATCCAGGAACTTCTCACCTCGGATTATTCCGTTGAAATTGCGCACAATAATGTGATGTCGAAGTTATTTATTGACAGCATTAATTCAATTGAAAATCAAGATGATCTTGTGCAAAAAATCGGAGTGGTACGGAAGCAATATTATACGTACCTTGCACACGATAGAAAAGGGAAGCCGAACAAGAATTACAAATTTTTGGATGGATGGACAAAACGAACTGATAGATGCTTGGGCTACAAATGATCAATATCGTAGGTTGGGTTAAGGGTCTAATTTTAGGGTGCGTGTTCGTTGTGGTTTCGGCCAGTGGGTATGCGTCTCCCATGGATTGTTTTGTCGGTGAGTGGGATTGGAGTAATTCATCTGGCACCATGACGTTCTCAATTGATCTAAAAAAACAGGGGGGGAGAATTTATGGGCAGTATTGTGCGGTCGCGCAAAACGGAAATAAGATCGACTGCGATGACGAAGAAAGTCCAAATATTGATGGGGTTATTGGTGGTGATGGTAAGTCGGCTGTCGTAAATTTCAATTCATTTTTTGGTGCGAAGAATGGAGAGGCTTTCCTGAGAATGGTTGGTGGGCGTCTAATTTGGCATGTTGTTAGAAATCCAAGTGAAGGGGAGTTCTATGCTCCTAAAGATGCCATTTTGGTGCCGCATCAATTTATGATGAAGAAGGCAAAGTGAAAATGTCTCATGTGAAGACTGCTCAGCTGGTCATGCCTGTTTGGTTGGAAATAATGATCGGCATGGCCGCTGCAATCATGTGGTGATTTTCTTGATTTTTCGGTAGGGTAATTTATGAGGATTTGTCGATTTGTTGCGGCTTCAATAATTGGAATTACTTCGATGGTGGTCGCGCGCGCCGAAGGATTGTGCGCCACAAAAGAAGTGGCAATATTCAACTGCGAACTTGAAAAATCTGTTTCGTCACTATGTAAATCAAAAGAGAGTGGAGCCCTGATTTATCGAAGTGGAGTTGATGGAAAGGTGGGCTTGCGGATCCCGGGTGGCAAAGAAGATGCGAGAGATTTTTTCTTCTTGTCATATGCTCCTTATGCGGGGGGTGGGGAAACGCATATTCGATTTTATTGGCTTGGATACACATACTATTTGTACGACAAGGTCACTAAGGTTGACGATGGTCCGGCGCTTTATTCTGGAATTGTGATGTATAAAGGGAAGGAGAGAATTTCCAATATTTCGTGTGAAAACGATGCATCGATACGTGCAATCGCATATCAATCAATTGCTAGGGAAACGTACCGGTCAATTAGCACTCGGTAATCAAATCAGGGGGGGCATAGTGAAAAATCTCGCATACGAAGGCGACACAACGAGCCACGGCGGCAAGACCCCGACCGGCTCGGATCACATCAAGGTAAAGGAGCGCCGGGCCGCCCGTGTGGGTGACAAAGTCTCGTGCCCGATTCACGGCGACAACGAAATCGTCGAAGGCAGCGGCAGGATGAAGGATGGCACCACGCTGCTATCGCGCGACGGCGATCACACGCGGTGTGGGGCGGTGCTCATCGCCTCGTCCACCGGAGCGCAGGTCAGGTAAGCGATGCCCGTCGATTTCAATCGCGTGCCGCCGCGAGTGGATGTACCACCTCCGCCTCGGGTCTCAATGATCGTCTGGATACCCCTGCTGGTGCTTGTCATGGCGGCCGGGGCTGGGCTGGCGATCACATTTTGGCCGACGGACCGCCTGACGAATACGCCGTGGTTCTGGCTTTGTGTCGTTGGTTATCCCTTCCTGGTCTGGACTTTCCTGCTATTCGCGTGGCTCGCGTATGGCTACACCCGTCGCAATCAGGCGATTGCGACCAACCGCGTGAGTGATGAGGCCGAGCAGTCATGTCACGCGATGTCGAGCAGACCGCTTGCGATACTCGGCCATGCATGGTGCTTCGACGCGAACGATTCGGAAAACTCGCTTGAACGAATACTGACGGGAACTGAGCTGGCGAAGCTTCGGCCGAGCGGCGCGGTCGCGGATAGCGAGGTCAATGCACGTTGGCTCGACATCCCGGAGATGCATTTTCATCCGGGTAACGAACTCACTGAACATGCTCGGCATCATGCCGTGTGTACGTGGCTGCTCGAACGCTTGATAGACCGCCTCCTGCCACAGCTCAATGCGCTCCCACCGCGAACGAAGCTTCAGATCGAGCTTCATCATCGATCCAGGCTGAAATCCGAGGTTTTCGAGACCCGACTACGGGCGGTGCTCACTGAACGAGTGCCTGCATTGAAGGTGGACATCACATCGGGTGAACACCTGATTTCGCTCTTCCGAACGGACGCGTGGCTGGACAAGCGAGCCGTCGATACGGTCCACCTGCTGGTTGCCGTTGAGCTTCGCGATGCAATCAGTTCCGTCCTGTCCGATGGCGTTGCAGAGGCGGGTGTCGCGCTGCTCGTCGGACACCCGCGCCTTGAGTCATCGGCCATGCCAGCCGGGTTGCGATTGCATCGCCCCGCCCGAGGCCCGTTCGATACCGCCGCCCGGACGCTTGAGCTTGCCGCGCGCTGGGGACAGACCTCGCGCGACTGTCTGCGCACAGTGTGGACGCATGGCCTGTCCGGCGACAGAGTCAGTGCAGTTCGGCAAGCCGCGTCGTTTCCCGACGAGACGCGATGGATCTCGCTCGAAACGTCGGTGGGCGACTGTTCCGGCGCAGGGCCGTGGTTGGCTGCTGTCCTTGCTGCAGAAAGTGCCCGGACAACGGGCGACCCGCAACTAGTAATGTGTGGCGAAGGTGAAGAACTGATCGCCCTCATGTGCAGAAAGCAGACATGAACGATAACAAGAACGACAACAAGACCCTGCCAGCAGGCCTCTTCATAGGCGTCGCGGCAGTGATCGTCTTCCTTGCGCTCGGTAGCGCGGTATGGATGGAGGGGCCCCGCCACGGATGGTCGCGAGATACCCGGATCATCATCGAGCTTTCGCTAGCGGTGGGCTTGCTGATCGTGATCCTGCTGATCAAGCACGTCGAGTTTGTGCTGCTTTCGATCGCCTCACTGAGAGCATCCCGTTGGTTTGCTCGTTACGACGCCGGAAAACGCGCAGTGTCCGTCGATCACAACGATCAGGACGGTCCACCGGGGCCAGTTGACAGAGCTACGGCGCTGCGGAACCTCCTGCGTGACCGTCACGGCCGGCGTTGGCGCTATCGCGAACGATGGGTGCTCGTCGCCGGCGACCTGCCGCTGGTGAAGCGCTTGGCACCGGGACTTGCCGACACGGGGTACGTAATCAACGGCGATACGATTCTGCTGTACGCCGGGCAAACCCGCGACACGCTCGAGACGGAATGGCTCGATCAGATCCGCCGCCTGCGCCGGTACCAGCCGATTGACGCGATCGTTGCGGTGACACGTAACCGCAGTTCGGCGGACGTATCGTTCGACGTCGATGGCGTTAGCCGGCAACTGGCGCTTCACGCGCGTGCCCTGCGCTGGGCGGCGCCCGCATATCTGCTCGACGCCACCGATTTCGGCAGCATGACGTCGAGCCCGGATGAAGCAATCGGCTTTACCTGGTCGAACGCGTGCTTGAACTCAGACGATATCGATTCGTCGTTGCAGGATCTCACCTACGACCTGGCAGGCACGGGGGTTGTACGCCTCACCAGAGACGCACGCGATCGCTATCCCCTCGAGCTGTCGCAGCATATTGCCAATCTGCGCGCTGCGTTGACGGGGCTCGTGTTGAAAGCTAACCAATCCCGTACCTGGAAACATGGGGTTCACGGCCTACTGTTCGCGCCATTGTTCAAGGAGCGCGAACCGGGGCTGCCGTTATCAAGCGATACGAACGACGACGACTCGCCAACCGGTCCCCAACACCGAACGATCTGGCAAACCGTCGCCGATCACAGCCGCAAGGTTCATGGTCGCCGCGTCGGCTTCTCGTTGTCGACCACGGCGGCGTGGATGGCGACTGCCGTAACCGGCTGCTGGCTCGCCGGCACGATGCTGTCCGGCTTCGTCAACCGCGCGACGATAGGAAGTGCCGCAGATACGGTCGTGAATCTCAAGGAAGCCCGGGACCCGACACAGTCCCTGCAGACGCTTACCCATCTTGAACGACAGATCGACACACTTGAAATCCACCAGCGCAACCGGGCACCGCTGAGTGCCCGCTTCGGCCTGAATCGCGACCACGCATTGCTCGATGCCCTCTGGCCGCACTATGCCGATGCGGCGAACCGCATTCTCGTCGGCCCGATTCGCCGGCAGCTCGAGGCCCGACTGCATCAACTGGCATCGCTATCCGACGCAGAAATCGCCAGCGGCGGCGATACGCAAGTACAGGCCGCATACGACACGCTCAAGACCTATCTGATGCTCGCGAAACCGGAGCGCGCGGTGGCTGCATTCCTGACGCCTCAGCTCGTCGCGACGTCCATGCCGGCGCGCCCCATCAATTCATCGTTGTCGCCAGGCAGATGGGAGGACTTGCGGCTGCAAGCCATTACATTCTTCACGAACCATCTGGGACCCGGTGCGAAGTCAACGGCGGCTGCGTTGGCAATCGTTCCGGACAGTACGTTGATCGCGGCGACTCGCCAGACGGTGATCGGCGTTCGGGGCATTCAGAATTCGCGGGACGCGGTCTACCAGCAGATCCTCGACGAAGCGACGCCGAAGTACCCACCGGTATCGCTTGCCACGCTGCTGGGTGACGCGACATCCCAGGCCGGTACAGGCGGCGCGACAAGCCGCGGCTTGTTCAACACGACCATGACCATACCGGGCGTATTCACGCGCGCGGCATGGGACGAACGGATCGCCAAGACCATCGACGATGCCGGCGAGCAACACGACGTGTCGAGCGACTGGGTGCTTTCCGATACCAAGGCCGCCGGTCAGTCCTCGTCGACCCTAAAGGACGAACTGCGCCAACGCTATTTCGACGACTATGCGCGAGCCTGGGCACAGTTCCTCAACAGCGTGCGCTGGCAACCGGCGCCGACGCTTTCCGCCACGGCCGATCAACTGACGTTGCTGGGCGATCCGCAACGTTCACCGCTCGTCGCGCTGATGAATGCGATCGTCTATCAGGCGGGCACGGGCGCCAACACGCAGTCGCTGTCCGACACGCTGATCAGCAAGGCGCAGCAGCTCGTCGGTGCGGACGAAAAGGATCCGTCGAAGCAGGTCAAGCCGCAGCTCGCACCGCTGGCGGGCGCGTTCGGCCCGATCCTGCGTCTGACCGGCAGCGATCTCGTCTCCGTTGCGCCGGCCAACGGTCAAACCGCCGCCGCGCAAATGGCCGCGACCGGTGACCTGAGCCTCGCCCGATATCTGGAGCGCATCACGGCCATGCGCCTGAAGACTTCGCAGATTGTCTCCAGCGCCGATCCGGACGCGGTTGCGCGACTGGCCGCCCAGTCGGTGTTGCAGGGCAAGACATCCGACATCGCCGATAGCCGCGACTATGCGAGCCGGGTCGCCGCGAGCCTCGGCGAGCAGTGGTCCGGCTTCGGCGCACTGTTCCGCGCGCCGTTCGACCAGGCATGGCAGGTCGTCGTGCAGCCGGCCGCGTCGAGCCTGAACGAGATCTGGCGCGCGGCGATCGTGGCCGACTGGAACAAGTCGTTCAGCGGCCGCTACCCGTTCGCGGATTCGGACAACGACGCGTCGCTGCCCGAAATGGCGCGCTTCATGCGGCCCGATGGCGGCGTGATCACGCAATTCGTGACGACGCAGCTCGCCGGCGTCATCGAGCGGCACGGCGACCGCTGGGTGCCCGCACAAGGCACCGATTCCGGTGCGCTGACGATCGATCCCGGCTTCCTGAACGGATTGAACAAACTCACGCGTATTTCGACGGTGCTGTTCCCGTCCGGCGATGCGCGCGTGCGCTACGAGTTGCAGGCGGTCCCGACGCCGGGCGTTACCGACATGCGATTCGTGTTGTCCGGCCGTGAATTGCGCTACTTCAACCAGAAGCAGGAATGGACACCGTTCGAATGGCCCGGCCAGTCGCTCGAAAACCTGTCGCATATCGAATGGCAGACCGAGCAGGGCGGCTTGCGGACGGCGCTCGATTCGCAGGGGCGATTCGGACTGATTCGCCTGTTCGAGCGGGCGAAGGTCACGCAACAGGACAACGCACGCTACCTGCTGACCTGGGCCCCGGACACCAGCCAGGGCATCCCGCTGAAGGTGCAACTGCGCAGCGACGCGGGTGCGGGCCCGCTCGACGTTCTCCAGTTGCGCAACTTCGTGCTGCCTGCACGGATTTTCATGACCGGGGCGGCGAGCGCCGGGCCGAAGGTGTCGACGGCCAGTCCGCCGCCGTTGCCGGCCGCGGCGATTGACGCGGCCAGGCACGCCGCCGTGCCATTGCCGCCAGGGCTGCCGGGCGCGATGACGTGGCCGGATGAAGCGATGCCGGTGGAGGCCGAAAAGGTATCCCGTCAGACGACCGCGATAGCGGAGGCGCGACCGAGCGCAACCGGCGAGAAACCACCAAAGAGCGATCCGCGGATGGCACTGTCCTTGCTGGCGACGGCTTCGGCATCTTCCGACGCCTCCATCAAACCGTTCGGACACGCCCTCCGTTTGCTGGGTGACGCATTTGCATTCCGGGACCTGCCATGACGCTTGCCAATTTCGTCAAGACACTCGTCGGCGGTCCTCGCGTCGATTCGCTGCAGGCGTCCCGACGGGCTACCTGGGCCGCATGGCTGGTCCCGATACCCGGGGAGCAAGCATGCGGCCGCGATCCCGGTTACGAGGATGCGTTCTTCGAACTGAAGGACGAGGCAAACAAGCTGTCGGGAATCGACGACGCGCGGATCGTCCGCACCTGCGAGCAGTTGCTCAAGGAAACCGGGAAGGATCTGCGTCTGGCTGGCTACTACACATTTGCGAGATTACGGCAGGACGGTCCGGCAGGCTTTAGCGACGGAATCGAACTGACTGCTTCACTCATCGACCGGTTCGGCGAGGCCGTGCTGCCCGCGCGGGCCGAGGCGAAGCGGGCGGCGCTGGAAATGCTGGCGACTTCGCGCATGATCGAGACGCTGGACAGCCGCGGCGACTTCGCGCCAGCCGATCTCGAACGTGCGCTTGCTGCACTCGACGTGCTCGTCGAACGAACGGGAAACTGGCCGGAAGCCGCGCGCCCGAATCTGCAGCCGCTGGGTGCCCGTTTCGAGCGCAAGGAGGAACCGGCTCGCGGCGCGAATCCGGGCGCGATCCCGCCGCAAAGGACTGCGCCGGTTCCCGTGTCGAACGGGGTGATCGCGTCGACGCGTGACCTGCTCGATCAGGCACGTTCGATGGCGGCGTGGTTGCGGGAGCGGGAAAACGGCTACTTGCCGTCGGTGCGCGTCGTGCGCAGCGTTCGCTGGGACACGTTGCATGACGTGCCGCCGTCGGATGCCGCGTTGCATACGCGTCTGGCGCCGCCGCGCGCCGAATTGCGCCAGCAGATGAAGCGTCTCGTGCTGCAGAAGCATTGGCACGAATTGCTCGAACGGGTCGAAGGTGCGTTCATGGAAGGCGTGAATCACCTGTGGTTCGACCTGCAGTACTTCCAGCACGTCGCGCTCGATCATGTCGGCACGCCGTACAGCGCGTGGCGCGAACTGCTGCGCGCCGACTTTGCGCTGTTTCTCGAACGACTGCCGGGCATCGAGCGGCTGGCATTCAGCGACGGCACGCCTTTCTCCGACGACACGACGCTCGAATGGATTACCCGGCACGCGGTCGTGCGCGACCTGGAGGCAGGCGAGACGGTTACGGCGTTGCCGGTTTCCGCCGATAGCGAAAGCGATGCCGCCGGCGACTGGCCGGAGATCGAAACCCAGGCTCGCGAACTGGCCGCGCGCGATGGCATCGAGACGGCCTTCGCATGGCTCGAAACGCTTCCGGGCATGAAGACCGACCGCCATCGTTACTTGCAGCGGTTCGTGATGGCTCGTCTGGCCGATCATGCCGGCCGGCCCGATACGTCGCTCGCGCTGCTGGCCGAACTTGACGCGTCCGCCCGGTCGCTGCCGTTGATGCGCTGGGAGCCGGCGCTGACGTTCGATGTCAAGCAGCAACTGATGAAAGCACTGAAGGCGATGAGCCACCGGAAGGATGCCGACAAGCCGGCGCTCGCGCGGCGCATCGCCGAACTGCAGGCGGAGCTGACCGTGCTCGATCCCGCCCGCGCATTGACCCTGTCATAACGGATTCCCATGGACAACGACGATCCCATCCTGCGCTACTACGAAGCGGAAATGCGCTATTTGCGCGAGTCCGGCAAGGAATTCGCGAAGGCGCATCCCGACCGTGCACGCCTGCTCAATCTCGACCGCGTCGGCGATCGCGATCCATACGTCGAACGTCTGTTCGAAGGTTTCGCGTTCCTGACCGGCAGGCTCAGGCAAAAACTCGACGACGAATTGCCCGAGCTCACCGAAGGGCTCGTCAGCCTGTTGTGGCCGCACTATCTGCGGATGATCCCTTCGCTGTCGATCGTCGAGCTGACGCCATTCGCCGAGAAACTGCAGAAAACGGTAACCGTGCCGGCCGGCGTGCCGGTGCGTTCGGCGCCGATTAACGTGCCATCTCCGAGCGGCACGGAAGGCGTGGCGCCGCGGACGGTGCAATGTCTGTATCGGACGACGCAGGCCGTTGCGCTGCAGCCGGTCTCGATCACGCATGCAGCGCCGGCCGTGCGTCACGACGGCCGCTCGGTGATCCGTGTCGGCTTCGCGTTGCACGGATCGGCGCTGCGCAAGGAGACGGATCTGTCGCGGCTGCGGCTGCACCTGAACGCCGATCTGCCGACCGCGTTCGCGATGCATCTCGCGTTGACGCGTCAGGTCGATTCGATTCACTGGCGCGTTCCGGAAATACGCGATGGCGAAGCCGTACCGCTCGCCGGCGTCACGATCCAGCCGGCGGGATTTTCGACGGAAGAGCGGCTGTGGCCCAAAGCCGATGCGGCGTTTTCCGGATATCAGCTGCTGCTCGAATACTTCACGTTCCGCGAGAAATTCCTGTTCGTCGATCTGTGCGGACTGGAGGTCACGACGCTGCCCGAAAAATCCACCCGCTTCGAACTGGAGATCGTGCTGAAGGAGGCTTATCCGTTGGATCAGCGGTTCAACGCAGATCACGTGCGACTGTTCTGTTCGCCGGTGATCAACCTGTTCGAACTGGATGCCGAGCCGATCGAGATCGACCATCACGAAACGGAATATCGCGTCGTGCCGGCCGGTCATCGGGGCGAGCATGTCGAAACGTATTCGGTCGACGCGGTCGCGACGTTCGACCACGATACGGCCGAGCGATACGAATACGTGCCGTTCGCGACGTTCCGGCATCGCGGCGGCATGTTGCGTCACGAGGCGCCGGAACGTTATTTCCATACCCGTGTGCGTTCCGGCGTATCGGGGCTGCACGAAATGTGGGTGATTCTCGGCGGCCACGCGTGGGAAACGATGGACACCCTGCCGGAGGAGAGCCTGTCGCTGCGTGTGACGGGCACGAACGGGTTGCTGCCGCGCAAGGGGTTGCGTGAGGTGAGCCTCGATGAGTTGGCGGCCAGCACCCCGAACGTCGCGAGCGTGTGCAATCTGGTGTCGCCGACGTTGCCGTTGTATCCGCCGACGGAAGATCGCTTCCAGTGGCGCGTACTGTCGCATCTCGCGCCGAACTTTCTGTCGATGATGAATGCGGAAGTGCTGCGCGGCGCGTTGGCGCTGTACGACTGGACGAACGAAGAACTGAACCGGCGGCGGCTCGCCGGCATCCTGCACGTGTCGCAGCACATGATCGAGGAGGTGTCGGGCGGCGCGGTCGAGCGCGGCGTGCTGATCGAGGTCACGCTCGATTCGCACGCGTTCTCCGGCGACGGCGACGTGATGCTGTTCGGCGAGCTGCTGCACCGGTTCTTCGGCGCGTATGCGGAGATCAATCTGTTCACGAAGCTGGCAATCGTCAGCCTGCCGTCGCGATTCCGGACGGATTGGCCGCGCAGCAAGGCGCGGCGGGCGCCGCTATGACGGGTTCGAGCAATCGGATGGCGGCCGAAGCCGCCGCATCGAAGGGGCCGCCGGTGTTGACCGGGGCGCTGTTCCAGCGGGCGCAGCAGATGACATTCATGCAGTTCTGTCGTCTGCTGGAGGCATGTGCGCCCGAACGTCCCGGATTCGGTACGCGCGACACGCCGGAACATGAGCCGGTGCGATTCCGGCCGCGTCCGCGGTTGGGGTTTCCGGCGGGCGAGGTGGCCGCTGTCGAATTCGACGACGCGCACCCCGATGCGCCGCCGACCGTACGCACGACATTCATGGGGCTTTACGGCGTCGATGCGGCCATGCCGTCGCACATGATCGACGAGATCGTGCTGCGGGAGGAAGGGCACGAGGCGGTCGAGGCATTTCTCGATCCGTTCAATCATCGCGCGGCGACACTGCTGTATCGCGCATGGAAGAAGTATCGCTATCCGGAGCGTTTTCGGGCCGGCGGTGTCGACGATTATTCGCAGAGCCTGCTGTGTCTGGCGGGATTTGGATGGGGCGACAAGCCGTTGCGGGCGGGCTTGCCGAATTCGCGGATGCTTGGGTTGCTGGGCTTGCTGACCCAGCGCACGCGTACGTCGGAAGGGCTGGCCGGGGTGGTGGCGCTCGCGGCGCCCGGGGTCGATGTCCGTGTCGACGAGTTCTGGGCGGTGACGACGAGTACCGGGCGACCGACGCCGTTGACGTCGGCGAAGCCGGATGCGGCAGTGCTGCCGGACGGGAAGCGCAGCGGGCTCGGCCGTGGTTACGTGCTCGGCAAGCGCCTCACGTATCGCAGCCGGGCGGTGCGCATGACATTGCGGCCGGTCGACGAGCGACAGGCGCAGGACCTGTTGCCCGGTGCGAGGCTGCATCGGGAGGTGATGGCATTCATCCAGCTGTATGTCGGCGTCAAGGCCGATGTGCATTTGCGGATGGAAGTGTCGTCACGGTTCGTTCCGTACCCGACCGTCGGCGTCGAACGCTCGGGCCCGGCGCCGCGTCTGGGCTGGACGACGGTGCTGCCGTCGGTCGATGAACGCGTGATCGACATTGCGCTCGGCGTGTACGACGCGTTTCCGTTACCACAACCCAACCCGCATCTCGTGCCGCACACGATCTGATCCAGGAGGTTCCATGTTCCATCGAATGAGTGCGGCCGCCGCTGCCGCCGTATTGTTGCTGTCAGGTTGCGGTGCCTGGCAGTCCGTGTCGGACGCGTCGTCGAATGCGTATCGCGCCGTATTTTTCAAGCAGGTGAAGGTGCTCGACGTGGATCTTTCCGCGCGCGCCGCACTGAACCCGGACGACGCAGGGCGGCCGACATCGGTGGCCGTTCGCGTCTATCAGTTGAAGGACCGCAAGCTGTTCGACGGGGCGTCATACGAGGATTTGTTGAAGAATGACCGGACGGTGCTTGCCCAGGATTTGCAGGCGGATATGTCGGCTGTTGTAAACCCCGGCGCTTCGTCGAGCTTGTCTCAACCGATGCAACGCGAGACGGCGTATGTGGCGGTCGTTGCGTTGTATCGCGTCCCCGGAGCCGCCGGAGACTGGAGACGAGTTATCGAGAAAAAGAAGCTTGATCCGGATAAGCCTTTACGCCTCGATCTGACGTCGAGCAGATTACAGATGACGGAGGACATGCCTAAGTGAAAGTCGCGCAATCTATTCCGAGTGGGAGCAAGCCCTTCGGGTTCTCTAAACAGCTAGGACTGGCAATTTGGCTTGGTGCCATCGTGTCCGTTCGCGTGGCGGCTCAAGATGTACCGTCCCCACTCATCGTGCCGCTCGCTGGAAAGCCCGAAGACTTTGTTCCAAAGGGCTGGAAGCTCGAATTTCAGACGAAGGGCGATCTGAACGGCGATGGCCGCGACGATCTTGTGCTGGTTCTGCGTGACAATGATCCCGCGAACGTGATATCTGATGGCGGCATGTGCGAGAGCCCGTTCGACGCGAATCCGCGCATCCTTGTCGTCGCCTTTGCACAGCCAGATGGGCAGTACGCTCTCGCGCTGCGAAACGAAACGCTGATACCGACCCGGGAATCACCGTGTCTGGCGGATGCCCTGGAAGAGGGGAACGTGAGCATCGACCGAGGTACGTTGCAGGTCAGGCTGGGTCGCTTTGCCAGCGCTGGGAGTTGGGAAATGGGATCGACCACCTATACGTTTCGGTGGCAGGATCGGAATTTCATGCTGATCGGCTATGACAACTTCTCGGTGATGCGTAATACGGGCGCCGTGCGTACGCTCAGTGTGAACTACTCGACGGGCAAGGCCAAAATGTCGATCGGGCGTGTATCCGACGACCGTGAACGCACTCGATGGGTAAAGCTGCACGCGCCGCGTCGCTGGACGCTCGATCAAGTCGGCGATGGGTTCGAATTAGCCCAGTCGTTGCCGACAGTCGAATAATCGTTCATGCAGGTTTGCGTAGCGTCACCGCGACGCCATGTCTCGCGACTCATGCCGCCGGATACCCGGCGGCATGGGCCGCTGCCGGAATTACCGATCGTCTTCCCGCACCGAAGACGGATGCCGGCACAGCGCCCGCACTTCCATCTCCATATACGGAAACAGCGGCAACTGGCTGAGCACGTCATGCAGCTGCTGCACACTTTCGACGTCGAAGATGCTGACATTTGCATACTGTCCGGCGATCCGCCACAGATGCCGCCAGGTCCCTTCGTTCATCAGCCGCTGGCACATCGCCTTTTCTTCCGCCTTCAGCGTGGCCGCCTTGACCGGATCCATGTCCGTCGGCAGACGAACGGTCATTTCCACATGAAACAGCATGCTGCACTCCTTGTGTTGTCGATTCGTCGAACGGGAAGGCCGCTCAGGCCTGCGCGCGGGCCCGCTCGACTTCGCTCGCCGGCACGTCCTGCTTTTCCTTGAGCAGCGAGAAATCGAAGTCGATTAGCGCGAACGGCCCGTCGACGCCATACGGCTTGCCTTCCGCGCCTTCGGCCTGCTTCACCGGCGGGATCAACCCGTCGCGCGTCGCGAAGGCGAAGTCGTCCCACAGATGCGGATCGCCATCGATGTTGATCTGCGTCGTCAGCTTACGATAACCGTCCGCCGAAACGAAGAAGTGAATGTGCGCCGGACGATGGCCGTGGCGGCCGAGCTGGTCGAGCAGTTGCTCGGTCTTGCTGCCCGGCGGCACGCTGTAGCCGACCGGCAGCACGCTGCGGAAGCTGTAGCGGCCTTCGGCATCGGTGCGGATCGAGCGGCGCAGGTTGAACGCGGGCTGCGATTGATCGAAGTACGAGTAGTTGCCGAGATGGTTCGCGTGCCACACCTCGACCAGTGCGTTCGCGATCGGCGCGCCATCCTGACCGAGCACCTGGCCGCGCATGATCAGCGTCTGGCCCGGATCGGTGCCGTCGTCGAGACGCGCATGGCCGACCGATTCCGGCGCACCGGCGACATACAGCGGCCCTTCGATCGTGCGCGGCGTGCCGCCCTGGATGCCGGCCTTTTCCTCGGCTTCGTCCATGCGCACGTCGAGGAAGCGCTCGAGGCCGAGGCCCGCGGCGATCAGCCCGAATTCACGGCCGGCTTCGTTCAGATAGTTCAGCGCCGTCCAGAATTCGTTCGGCTGCACGTCGAAGTCCTCGATCGTGTAGCAGATGTCCTTCACGATCCGGTTGACGATCGCGCGCACGCGCGGGTTGCCCGGCTTTTCGGCGGCGTCGTCGAAGGTCTTCAGCAGTGCATCGATGGCTTGCTTGTCCATGTGTGTCTCCGGTTTCGGTTGTCGTGTGGGGTCAGCGGGCGTCGCGTCGCATCCGCTCGATGCGGGCCCAGTCGAAGGTGATGCCGAGGCCGGGCGTCGCCGGCAGGTGCAGCTTGAAATCCTCGTAGCGCAGCGGCTCGACGAGGATTTCCTCGGTGAGCAGCAACGGGCCGAACAGCTCGGTGCCCCATTTCAGCGAGTCGAACGTGCTGAACAGTTGCGCGGACGCCATCGTGCCGGCCGCGCCCTCGAGCATCGTGCCGCCGTACAGTTCGATGCCGGCCGCCGCCGCGATCGACGCGACGCTCGCCGCACCCTGCAGGCCGCCCGATTGCGCGATCTTCACCGCGAACACGTCGGCCGCGCGATCCTGCGCGAGCGCGAATGCATCGACGGGGCCGTGCAGCGCCTCGTCGGCCATGATCGGCACTTGCGCCAGTTGCGTGAGGCGTTTCAGCCCCGCGCGGTTGGTCGCGGCGATCGGCTGCTCGACGAGGCTCACGCCGGCTTCCGCAAGCCGTGCGCCGGCCCAGATCGCGTCGGTTTCGCTCCATGCCTGGTTCACGTCGACGCGCACGTCGCCGCGCGCGCCGAGCGCGCGCTTGATCGCGATCACGTGCGCGACGTCGTCGGCCACCGCGTTCGAGCCGATCTTCAGCTTGAACGCACGGTGGCGACGCGCGTCGAGCATCGCTTCGGCTTCCGCGATGTCGCGCTGCGTGTCGCCGCTCGCGAGCGTCCATGCGACATCGACCGCATCGGTCCGGCGGCCGCCGAACAGCTCGGACAGCGGCACGCCGAGGCGGCGCGCCTGCGCGTCGAACAACGCGGTCTCGATCGCGCACTTCGCGAAGCGGTTGCCCTGGAACAGCTTGCGGGCGCGCGCCAGCGCAGCGCCCGGGCGGGTCGCGTCCAGGCCCTGCAGCAGCGGCGCGAAGTAGGTGTCGATGTTGACCTTGATGCTTTCGGGGCTCTCCTCGCCGTACGCGAGGCCGCCGATGGTCGTCGCCTCGCCGACGCCTTCGATACCGTCCGTGCATCGAACACGCACCAGCACGAGGGTCTGGCAATTCATCGTGGCGACCGACAATTTGTGGGGCCTGATCGTCGGCACGTCGACGAGCAGCGTCTCGATGCGTTCGATGGTGGCGGCAGTTGCTATCATGCGATTCCTCCTGTTGGTGCACATGGTAGGAATTCCCACCCGGCGTCGTCCAACACTCTTTCCGACTACTTCCATACCTTTGAGGCATGAAATGGAATTGCGTCAGCTCCGCTACTTCATCGCCGTCGCCGAGGAAATGAACATCACGCGGGCGGCCGAGCGGCTGCACATGACGCAGCCGCCGCTTAGCCGCCAGCTCCAGGCGATCGAGGACGAGATCGGATTGCCGCTGTTCGAGCGCGGCGCACGGCCGCTGAAACTGACGGATGCGGGGCGCGTGTTCTATGCGCAGGCGAAGCGCCTCGTCGACCAGGCCGACGAGCTCGGCCCGCTGACGCGGCGGCTCGCGCAATTGTCGGAGCGGATCGTGATCGGCTTCGTGCCGTCGACGTTGTACGGCGCGCTGCCGGACGTGATCCGTGCATTTCGCGAGGCGCAGCCGGACGTCGAACTGTCGCTGATCGAAATGTTCACGCTGGAGCAGCTCGGCGCGCTGAAGGGCGGGCGGATCGACGTGGGCTTCGGCCGGCTGCGGTTCGACGACGACCAACTGGTGCGCGAGGCGTTGATCGAGGAAAAGCTGATCGCGGCGCTGCCGGTCGGGCATCCGCTTGCCGATCCGGCCCGGCCGCTCGCGCTCGCGGATATCGCGAACGAGACGCTGATCGTCTATCCGAGCACGCCGCGGCCGAGCTTCGCGGACCAGCAGCTATCCGCATTGCGCGATGGCGGGCTGGTGCCGGCGGCCGTCCATGAGGTGCGCGAATTGCAGACGGCGCTCGGGCTCGTCGCCGCGAAAGTCGGCGTGTCGCTGGTGCCGGAGAGCGTGGAGGGCGTGCGCGTGAGGGGCGTCGTCTACCGGCGCCTGCCGGAGCCGGCCGCGACGTCGCCGATCATCATGAGCCGCCGGCTGCACGGCGAAAGCGCCGCGACGGCGGCGTTCTGCGCGATTGCGCGGGAGATGTTCGCGCCGGCCGCGTAAGGGCACGCCGATTGGGCATTGCTGCAACTAACGGTCGCGTTAGGGGGTTCCGGTCAAATGCACAAAAGGGCGGCATGAGGCGATGTTGTCTGGCACGGGCGGAACGGCGCGCCCTCTGGTGTCGGCCGGGCAGGGCTGCAAGCCGGAAGCCGGCAAACAGTCGGTCGTGCCCCCGGCCCTTGATCCAGCTGGCCTGTGGTTCACCGAGTCGGGCCAGCGCCCGCCTACTGCTTCCCGCCGAGCGTCTCCGACGGCGATTCCCCGAATTTCTCCCGATAAGCGATCGCGAACCGCCCGAGGTGCGTAAACCCGCAATCGAGCGCGATATCGGCAATGCGCCGGTCTGACGCCGCGCCGCGTAACAGCTCGCGCGCATGGTCGAGCCGCGTCGCGCGCAGGTATTGCATCGGGCTCGTCCCGCGGAACTGCAGGAACGCGTCGCGCAGCGTGCGCTCCGGCACGTTGGCGGCGCGGACGATATCGGCGAGCTGCAGCGGCTGCGCGTAATGCGCGTTCACGAACTCCTGCGCGCGCCGCACGAAGCCGGGCGCCGGGTCGCGATGCGACGCGTGCAGCACGGACGGCGGGTGGCCTTCGATCAGCAGGTCGATCAGCAGGTGCTCGAGCTGCGACGCGACGCGCGGGTTCGCGCTCGCGCGTTCGAGCAGTTCGGGCGAACGCGCGACGAGCATCAGTTGCTGGCGCCATGCGGCGAGCGCGGCGTCGCTGATATGCAGCACGGGGTCGAGCGTCGCGCGCGGGTCGCCGGTCAGCGACCCGACGGTCGCCGCATCGATGCGCAGCACGAATTGCTCGCAATCGGCGGACAGCACCGCGTCGAAGCGCTCGCCGGGCGCGCACAGCACGCCGGTCTGGCCGTCGACGCCGAGCTGCCGCCCCATCGCGCGCACCTCGGCCTGGCCGGACAGGCAGAACATCAGCAGGTAATAGCCGTCGACCGCGTCGACCTGCACGCGCATCGCGTCGCCGAACGCGATCGTGCCGATCCCGAGCCCGCCGAGCTTGACGAAATCCATGTGCGACGCCCCGTGCACGCGGCCGTTCGGCAGCAGCGCGTGCGGCTGCATCACGCGCGAGATCCGCTCGCGCGTCTCGTCGAGATCGCGGGATTCGAACAGCCGGTGCGCGCGCAGCGCGAGCGGCTCGAACGACGTTGGGGACATGGGCATCAGCCTGATTGTGGACGGCGCGCTTCGATCCGACGAATGGGTCTCGATCAAATGCCGCATCGTGCGTGCCGCCATGCTAGCTCAGAAATCCGCCGAAAGTGGATATTGCACCGCCGCAATCGCACTTTCCGGATAGACGGCGAATATTAGCCTTTCAAAAATGGACCCCATCTTATTAATGCAACGGATCAACAAGGAGTCCGACATGGAGCAGACAGAATCGCCCGTCGTGTTCGCCGCGCGCGGCGACGCGTCCGACGTGAGCTTTCCGCACGACGACGGCTCGCGCGTGCCGTACAAGGTGTTCAGCTCGCAGGCCGTCTACGAACGCGAGCAGGAACGCATCTTCCGCGGGCCGACGTGGAACTTCGTCGCGCTGGAAGCGGAAATCCCGAACGCCGGCGATTTCAAGAGCACGTTCGTCGGCGACACGCCGGTGGTCGTCACGCGCGCCGAGGACGGCACGCTCGCCGCGTGGGTGAACCGTTGCGCACACCGCGGCGCGCAGGTGTGCCGCAAGTCGCGCGGCAACGCGAGCTCGCACACGTGCGTGTATCACCAGTGGAGCTTCGACAACACGGGCAACCTGCTCGGCGTGCCGTTCCGGCGCGGCCAGAAGGGGATGACCGGGATGCCGGCGGATTTCGATCCGAAGCAGCACGGGCTGCGCAAGCTGCGCGTCGACAGCTATCGCGGGCTGGTGTTCGCCACCTTCAGCGACGATGTGATGCCGCTGCCCGACTACCTCGGCGAGCAGATGCGCCCGTGGATCGACCGGATCTTCCACAAGCCGATCGAGTATCTCGGCTGCACGCGCCAGTATTCGAAGTCGAACTGGAAGCTGTATATGGAGAACGTGAAGGACCCGTATCACGCGAGCATGCTGCACCTGTTCCATACGACCTTCAACATCTTCCGCGTCGGGATGAAGGCGCGTTCGATTCCGGACGCGAACCACGGGCTGCACAGCATCATCACGGTGACGAAGACGAACGACGACACGTCGGCCGCGTACAAGCAGCAGAACATCCGTTCGTTCGACGAGGGCTTTCACCTCGAAGACGAATCGATCCTGGATCTCGTGTCGGAATACGACGAGGACTGCACGAACCATATCCAGCCGATCTTCCCGCAGCTCGTGATCCAGCAGATCCACAACACGCTGGTTGCACGACAGATCCTGCCGAAGGGCCCCGACAACTTCGAGCTGATCTTTCACTTCTTCGGCTATGCGGACGACACGCCCGAGCTGCGCGCGCTGCGCATCAAGCAGGCGAACCTCGTCGGGCCGGCCGGCTATATCTCGATGGAAGACACGGAGGCGACCGAGCTCGTGCAGCGCGGCACGGTGCGCGACGCCGATGCGACGTCGGTGATCGAGATGTCGCGCGGCAATCCGGACCAGCAGGACACGGTGATCACCGAAAGCCTGATCCGCAAGTTCTGGGTCGGCTACCAGAAGCTGATGGGCTATTGAAGCGGGAGCGAGAAATGACGGAAGACATGAAGACGTGGTTCGAGATTTACATGCTCCAGAACCGCTATATCGGGCACCTCGACAACGATCGGCTCGAAGCATGGCCGACGATGTTTACCGAGGACTGCACGTACGAAATCGTGCCGAAGGAGAACGCGGATCTCGGGCTGCCGGTCGGGATCGTCCACTGCACGAACCAGCGGATGCTGCGCGACCGCGTGGTGTCGCTGCGGCACGCGAACATCTACGAAGAGCATACGTACCGGCACATGACGTCGGGCCTGACGATCGTCGCCGAACGCGACGGCGAGATCGACACCGAGAGCAACTACGTGGTCGTGCAGACGCGCAGCAACGGCGAGTCGAACGTGTACCAGGCCGGCAAGTACTACGACACGGTCGTGCGCACGCCGGACGGTCTGCGCTACAAGACCAAGCGCGTGATCTACGACACGTCGCGCGTGCAGACGCTGCTCGCCACCCCGATCTGACGAAGCAAGGAACCGACATGACCGAAGCAACGCTCGCCGAGTGGCACCCGCTTGGCGCTTACGACGAATTCACCGAAGACGAACCGGCGGCGCGTGTCGCCGGCCAGAAGCCGATCGCCGTGTTCCGGATCGGCGACGAGCTGTTCGCGATGCACGACCTCTGCACGCACGGCCATGCACGGCTGTCCGAAGGGTATGTGGAGGACGGTTGCGTCGAATGCCCGCTGCACCAGGGGTTGATCGACATCCGCACCGGTGCGCCGAAATGCGCGCCGATCACGGAGCCGGTGAAGACCTATCCGATCCGGATCGTCGACGGGCAGGTGGAAGTCAATGTCGGCTGATCCGTTCGTGATCGTCGGCGCGGGCCACGCGGCCCGGCGCACGGCCGAAGCGCTGCGCGAGCGCGACGCCGCCGCGCGCATCGTGATGATCGGCGCGGAGCGTGAGCTGCCGTACGACCGGCCCGCGTTGTCGAAGGATGCGCTGATGAGCGACGGCGGCGAGCAGCGCGCGTTCGTGCGCGACGCGGCGTGGTACGACGCGCAGCGCGTCGAGCTGCGGCTCGGCACGCGCGTCGATGCGATCGAGCGTGACGCGCGGCGCGTGCGGCTCGACGACGGCGCGACGCTGCCGTACGCGCGGCTCGTGCTCGCGACGGGTTCGCGGGTGCGCAGGTTCGGCGGTGCGATCGACGAAGGCGTCGAGCCGCATTACGTTCGCACGGTCGACGATGCGCGTGCGTTGCGCGCACAACTCGCGCCGGGCCGCCATGTCGCGGTGCTCGGCGGCGGTTTCATCGGCCTCGAGGTCGCGGCCGCGGCGCGCCAGCTCGGCTGCGACGTAACGGTGATCGATCCGGCGCCCCGGTTGCTGCAGCGTGCGTTGCCGGAAGTCGTCGGTGCGTATGCGCATCAGTTGCACGACGCGCGCGGCGTGGTGTTTCAGATGGCGACGCTGCCGCGTGCGATTCGTCGTGCACCGGCCGGCGGTGCGATCGTCGAGACCGATCGCGGCGACGTGCAGGCCGATATCGTCGTGGTCGGCATCGGTGTCGTGCCCAACGTCGAACTTGCGCAGGCGGCCGGGCTCGACGTCGACAACGGGATACGCGTCGACGCGGGCTGTCGGACGACCGATCCCGCGATCTTCGCGGCGGGCGAGGTGACGATGCACTTCAATCCGCTGCTCGGGCGTCACGTGCGGATCGAATCGTGGCAGGTCGCCGAGAACCAGCCGGCCGTCGCGGCCGCGAACCTGCTCGGGGCCGACGAAAGCTATGCCGAGCTGCCGTGGTTATGGTCCGATCAGTACGACTGCAACCTGCAGATGCTCGGGCTGTTCGGCAGCGAATGTACGACCGTCGTGCGCGGTGATCCGGCGAGCGGGCCGTTCACGGTGTTCGGGCTGGGCGACGATGGCAAGATCGTCGCGGTGGCGGCGGCGAACCTGGGGCGCGACATCGGCGCGTCGCGCCGGCTGATCGCGGCGGGGGCGGTGCCGGACCCGGTGAAGCTCGCCGATCCGGCGGTGAACCTGAAGACGTTCCTGTAGCAGCCGCACGGTCGTCCGGCCCGGCATGCGGTGACGATGCCGGCCGGCCCCGGGCGCGATCCGCCGGTCCGATCCGGCGGAGTGCCGCCCGCCCGATGGGCGTCGCAATGTTTGTCGGCAGCACCGCAACCGGTGCATATTAGCGGCATCGTTCGCCCGACCGGTTGCCCATGACGCCAGACAAAGCCCTCGAACTGAAACACAGCAAGCGCCGCGCACTGTGGCTGCTGCTGGCCGCGGTCGCGGTGTTCGTCGCGACGATCCTGCTGCCGCGCGGCCCGTGGGTCGACGGCTTCAAGGCCGTGGCCGAAGCCGCGATGGTGGGCGCGCTGGCCGACTGGTTCGCGGTCGTCGCGCTGTTCCGCCGCGTGCCGATCCCGTTCGTGTCGCGCCATACCGAGATCATTCCGAAGAACAAGGACAAGATCGCCGACAACCTCGCGGTGTTCGTGCGCGAGAAGTTCCTCGGCCCCGATGCGCTCGCCGCGCAGATTCGCCAGCACGACCCCGCGCAGAAACTCGGCGCGTGGCTCGGCGAGCCGGCGAACACCGACGCGCTCGGCGGCTATGTGACGAAGCTGATGAGTTTCGCGCTCGACATGACCGACGACGCACGGATCCAGTCGTTCGTCCATGACGCGTTTCGCGCGGTGCTCGACCGGGTCGACCTGTCGCAATCGGCCGGCGCGATCCTCGACACGCTGACGAAGGACGGCCGCCACCAGGCGCTGCTCGACGATGCGATCGAACAGGTGGTCGACGTGCTCGACAAGGAGGAGAACCGCGAGGTGATCGCGGGCTTCATCGTCGAATGGCTGAAGACGCAGTACCCGAAGGTCGAGAAGATCATGCCGACGCAGTGGTTCGGCGAGAACGGCGCGCGGATGCTCGCGAGCGCGGTGAGCCGCGTGCTGGAAGGCGTGGCGGCGGATCCCGAGCACGAGCTGCGGCAGCGCTTCGACCGGACGGTCGTGCGCTTGACCGAGCGGTTGAAGCACGATCCCGCGTTCATCGAGAAGGGCGAGGAGATCAAGCGCTATATCCGCGACGGTGCCGCGTTCAACGAATATGCGCGCGATTTGTGGGACCAGTTGCGCGCATGGCTGAAAGCCGATCTCGCGCGCCCCGATTCGGCGCTGCACCGGCAGGCCGCGATGCTCGGCGGTTGGCTCGGTGCGCGGCTGGCGGAAAGCCCGGCATTGCGCGCGTCGCTGAACGAGCACGTCGAGAAGGCCGTGCACGAGATGGCGCCGGATTTCGCGGATTTCCTGATGCGTCACATCCGCGACACGGTGCGCAACTGGGATGCGCGCGAGATGTCGCGGCAGATCGAGCTGAACATCGGCAAGGATTTGCAGTACATCCGCATCAACGGCACGCTGGTCGGCGGACTGATCGGGCTCGGGTTGTATCTGGTGTCGCTGGTGCCGCGCTGGGCGGCCGGTTGGCTGAATTGATGCAGCCGCGGCCATCGCGCAGACGGCGCGATGGCGCGCACCCACGCGTCACGCGTGCGCTTTCGAGCCGTGCAGTTGCAGGCCGAGCGCCTTGATGACCTTCAGGATCGTGCCGAAGCTCGGGTTGCCGTCGTGCGACAGCGCCTTGTACAGCCCTTCGCGCGACAGGCCCGCATCGCGCGCGACCTGCGACATGCCGCGGGCGCGTGCGATCACGCCGAGCGCGTGCGCGATGAAGGCCGGATCGTCGCCGGCTTCTTGCAGGCAGGCTTCGAAGTAGTCGGCCATGTCGTCTTCGGTTTTCAGATGGTCGGCCGAATCCCACGGCCGGGTGTGGATCTTGTCCATCGATTACTCCATGTCGAGATGCGCAAGCATCGCGTGCGCGGCGCGGATGTCGGCCTGTTGCGTCGATTTATCGCCGCCGCAGAGCAGGATGACCCAGATCGTTCCGCGCCGGACGTAGTAGACGCGGTAGCCGGGGCCGTGGTCGATACGCATTTCGACGACCGGCGAGCCGACGGATTTCCAGTCGCCCGGATTGCCCATCGACAGGCGGTCGATGCGTGCCTGGATGCGGCGCTTCGCGACGCGATCCGGCAGGCCGGCAAACCATGCGTCGAAGACGTCGGTGGTCCGGATGCTGAACGTAGGCGCACTGTAGGGCATTGATTGTGGCATGTCAACCATGGTTCACAGATGTATCGGCTATTCCGCAGCCGCTACATTAGGGCCGCCCGCTTCGTTTGCGCGCCAAATGGCCGTTTGGCCGAAGTCGAAGTTTTCCGAATCCGTCTACAATCAATCACGTCTTTGCCGCCCGTGCGCGCTCGCCGCGCATGGGCGGGTCCGTTTGTCCTCCGGTATCCGGGGGCGCCGCCGCGCATCGCGTGGCGGGAAGTGCCGTGGTTTGTGTCCAGTAGGTAAAGCGTCCGCGTGCCGTAGGCCGGCGCGCGTTCTGAACGCCGCGCGTCCGTAGGCCGGGCAGGCGGCATCAACCGAGAGTCCCCCATGAAAGCATCGGATCTGTTCGTGAAGGCGCTGGAAGCCGAAGGCGTCGAGTACGTGTTCGGCATTCCCGGCGAGGAAAACCTCGATCTGCTCGAATCGCTGCGGCGATCGAAGATCAAGCTCGTGCTGACCCGGCACGAGCAGGCGGCCGGGTTCATGGCCGCCACCTACGGCCGCCTGACGGGCCGCACCGGCGTGTGTATCGCCACGCTCGGGCCCGGCGCGACGAACTTCGTGACGGCCGCCGCGTATGCGCAGCTCGGCGGCATGCCGATGCTGATGATCACCGGGCAGAAGCCGATCAAGTCCAGCAAGCAGGGCCACTTCCAGATCGTCGACGTCGTCGACATGATGCAGCCGCTCACGAAGTTCACGCGGCAGATCGTGTCGATCGGCAACATCCCATCGGCCGTGCGCGAGGCGTTTCGCCGCGCGGAGGAAGAGCGCCCGGGCGCCGCGCACCTCGAACTGCCGGAAGACATCGCGCACGAGGAGGGCGACGGCAAGCCGATCCCGCGCAGCTACAGCCGGCGGCCGGTGGCCGAGGAGAAGGCGGTCGCGCATGCGGTCGACGCGATCCAGGCCGCGCGCCATCCGCTGCTGATGATCGGCGCGGGCGGCAACCGCAAGACCACCTGCAAGATGCTGCTCGAATTCGTCGACAAGACAGGCATCCCGTTCTTCACGACGCAGATGGGCAAGGGCGTGATCGACGAGACGCATCCGCTGTGGCTCGGCAACGCGACGCTGTCTGACGGCGATTTCGTGCACCGCGCGATCGAGCATGCAGACTGCATCATCAACGTCGGCCACGACGTGATCGAGAAGCCGCCGTTCTTCATGCGTACCGACGACAAGACCGTGATCCACGTGAACTTCCTCGGTGCGCAGGTCGACCCCGTCTACTTCCCGCAGATCGAGGTGGTCGGCGACATCGCGAATGCGGTGTGGCAGATGAAGGAGGCGCTCGCGCCGCAGCCGCACTGGGATTTCGAGCGCTTCGCGATGATCAAGGCGCATTTCGACGCCCATCTGGAGAAGGGCCAGCACGATGCGCGCTTCCCGATGTACCCGGTGCGAATCGTCAACGATCTGTACAACGCAATGCCGGTCGACGGCATCGTCTGTCTCGACAACGGGATGTACAAGATCTGGTTCGCGCGTTACTGGCGCGCGCACGAGCCGAATTCGCTGCTGCTCGACAACGCGCTCGCGTCGATGGGCGCGGGGCTACCGTCGGCGATCGCGACGAAGATCGTGCATCCGCAGCGCAAGGTGATCGCCGTGTGCGGTGACGGCGGCTTCATGATGAATTCGCAGGAGCTCGAAACGGCCGTGCGGCTGAAGCTCGACCTCGTCGTGATGATCCTGCGCGACGACGCGTTCGGCATGATCCGCTGGAAGCAGGAGAACATGAACTTCCCCGATTTCGCGATGACGCTGCAGAACCCCGATTTCGTGGCCTATGCACAAAGCTATGGCGCGCACGGGCATCGCGTCGAATCGGCCGACGATCTCGAGCCGCTGCTGCGCGAGTGTTTCTCGTCGCCGGGCGTGCACGTGATCGACGTGCCGATCGACTACTCGGACAACGAACGCGTGCTGAACCGCGAGATCAAGCGCCTGTCGGCGCAACTCTGAATGTCCCGTTCACAGGAAGGAGTCGTTCCATGTTGAAGGAAACCTATCCGTACTACCTCGCCAACGAAGCCGTCTACGCGAACACCGATCTGGAAGTGACGGACAAGTTCAGCGGCGAGGTCGCGACGCGCGTCGCGCTGGCCGACGCGAAGGCGATCGATGCGGCGATCGGCGCGGCGGTCGCCGCCGCGAAGCCGATGCGCGAGCTCCCGGCCTACAAGCGGCAGGCGGTGCTCGACCATTGCGTCGCGCGCTTTCGCGAGCGCTTCGACGAGCTGGCCGAGGCGCTGTGCATCGAGGCCGGCAAGCCGATCAACGATTCGAAGGGCGAAGTCACGCGGCTGATCGACACGTTCCGCGTGGCGTCCGAGGAATCGGTGCGCATCGACGGCGAGATCATCAACCTCGAGATCTCCGCGCGTGCGCAGGGCTATACGGGCTACACGAAGCGCGTGCCGGTCGGCCCGTGCTCGTTCATCTCGCCGTTCAACTTCCCGCTGAACCTCGCCGCGCACAAGGTCGCGCCCGCGCTCGCGGCCGGCTGCCCGTTCGTGCTGAAGCCGGCGAGCCGCACGCCGATCGGCGCGCTGATCATCGGCGAGGTGCTCGCGGAAACCGACTTGCCGAAGGGCGCGTTCTCGGTGCTGCCCGCGCATCGCGACGGCGCCGATCTCTTCACGACCGACGAGCGCTTCAAGCTGCTGTCGTTTACGGGCTCGCCGGCCGTCGGCTGGGCGCTGAAGGAGAAGGCCGGCAAGAAGAAAGTCGTGCTGGAGCTCGGCGGCAACGCGGCCGCGATCGTCGATGCGGACCAGCGCGAGCGGCTCGACTACGTGGTCGAGCGTCTCGCGTTCGGCGCGTACTACCAGTCGGGCCAGAGCTGCATCGGCGTGCAGCGGATCCTCGTGCATGCCGACCTGTACGACGCGTTGCGCGAAAAGCTGATCGCGAAGACCCGTTCGCTGAAGATGGGCGATCCGAAGGATCCGTCGACGTTCGTCGGCCCGATGATCTCCGAATCCGAATCGCGCCGGCTGTCGGGCTGGATGGATGCGGCCGTCGCGGCGGGCGCGAAGATCGTCGCGGGCGGCAAGGTCGATGGCGCGATGTTCGAGGCGACGCTGCTCGAAAACGTCGGGCACGAGCAGGACCTGTACCGGAAGGAGGCCTTCGGCCCCGTCGCGATCCTCGAGAAATTCGACCGCTTCGACGATGCACTCGCGCGCGTGAACGACAGCGACTTCGGGCTGCAGGCCGGCGTGTTTACCGATTCGCTCGCACATGCGCAGCGTGCGTGGGACGAACTGGAGGTCGGCGGCGTCGTGATCAACGACGTGCCGTCGTTCCGCGTCGACAACATGCCGTACGGCGGCGTGAAGGATTCGGGCCTCGGCCGCGAAGGGATCCGCTACGCGATCGAGGACATGACCGAGCCGCGGCTGATGGTCGTGCGGCGCCGGTAACGCGCGGGCAGGCAGCGCGGCGCCGCGACGGCACGCAGGCGGGCAATCGGGCCGGCCCGCGTGCCGTTTTTCATGGCGTCGTGCACGTCGGGCCGGCGCCGGCTCGCACGGTGCCCGCGGCATGCGGCGGGCCGCCCGAACGCGCTCGACTGCGGGCCTCGCCTCGTGATGTAATCGCGCGAAACTGCCGACCGGGGTACGACGCCGGAAAGCGCGAATTCATTCTTCACGAGGTCGATTCATGTCTCCCGTCTCGGCATTCAAGCTGGTTTTGTTGTCATTCCTCGCGATCGTCGCGCTCGAATGCATCGCCAAGCGGCTGCGGCTGCCGCCCGCGGCCGCGCTGCTGATCGGCGGCATCGGCATCGCGTTCATTCCCGGCCTGCCGCCGATCGATCTCGACCCCGAACTGGTGCTGCTGGTGTTCCTGCCGCCGCTGCTGATGGACGGCGCGTACTTCTCGGTGTGGGAGGAGTTCAAGCGCAACGTCGGCGGCATCCTGCTGCTCGCGATCGGCGCGGTCGTGTTCACGACGTTCGCGGTCGGATTCGCCGTGCACTGGGTGGCGCCGTCGCTGCCGTGGGCCGCGTGCTTCGCGCTCGGCGCGATCGTGTCGCCGCCCGACGCCGTCGCAGCGAAGGCCGTGCTCGAGCGTGTCGCGCTGCCGCGCCGGTTGATGGTGCTGCTCGAGGGCGAGAGCCTGTTGAACGATGCGGCCGGCCTCGTGCTGTTCCGCTTCGCGGTCGCTGCCGCGCTGACCGGCGCGTTCAGCCTCGAGCACGCGGTCGTGCGCTTCGCGGAGCTGGGGCTCGGTGGCGTGGCGATCGGCTTTGCGGTCGGCAAGCTCGTCGTGTGGTTCCTGAAGCTGCTCGACGACGACTATCTCGTGATCACCGTTGCGGTGATCGCCGGCTGGATCGCGTACATCGCGGGGGAAATGGCCGAAGTGTCCGGCGTGATCGCCACCGTCACGGCCGGCATGATCATCGGCTGGCATCAGCACGAGGTGTTCTCGGCGGCCGTGCGCACACGCGGCACCGCGTTCTGGCAGGTCATCGTGTTCCTGCTCGAAGCGATGGTGTTCGTGCTGATCGGGCTGTCGCTGCGCGGCGCGATCCACCGGCTCGGCGGCTTCGAGCAGGTGCTCGCCACGATGGTGCCGCCGATGCTCGCGGTGCTGGCGGCGGTGATCGTGTCGCGCTTCGTGTGGATCTACGCGGTCGAGGCGCTGAAGTGGCCGGTGCGCGGGATCGCGCGGCGTGGTGAAGCGCCCGACTGGAAGGCCGCGACGATCATGAGCTGGGCCGGGATGCGCGGCGTCGTCACGCTGGCGATCGCGTTGTCGCTGCCCGAGGCGATGCCCGGCCGCGACGTGATCCTGGTCGCGTCGTTCGCGGTGATCCTCGTCACCGTGCTGCTGCAGGGCACGACGATCGGGCCGCTGATCCGGCTGTTGCGCCTGCCGCAGCGCGAAGAACGCGCGGCCCACCACCTGACCGAGCCGCAGACGTGGGCGTACGTCGAGGCGGCGCAGCTCGCGGCGATCCAGCCGCTCGTGCGCGACGAGAACGGGGTCGTGATCCATCCGCGCCTGCTCGAGCAGTACACATACCGCGCGGAATTGACCGAGCGGGCGAAGAACGAGCCCGCGTATCCGGCGGAAGTGCGCGCCGCACACTACGACGTCGTGCTGGCCGCGATCAAGGCCGGGCGTGCGGAACTGTTGCGCCTGCACCGTTCGGGCCACATCCACGACGAGATGCTGCACGCACTCGAACGCGACCTCGACCTGCAGGAAGTGTCCGCGCAGCACGCGCGCGGGTAAGGCCGCACGCCTGTGTCATACCGCCATCGAGCGGCCGGCGCCAGCCGGCTCGAAGCGCGTCCGGGCCGATCGCTGCCCGGCGCGCTTTTTTTCGCGTGCCCGTCGATTTGGGGGATTTTCATCCGGCCCTCAAATGTGGCGGGCAAGCAGCCTTGCGGCGCATGCAAACCTTATCGCACCGGTCTCGCAAACGTTATCGTCTTTCGAATCCGGAAATGATCTGATTTAACTCTTTCCGTCTCTTTCTGCATATTTGGCAAAACTAAACCGGAAGGAGATAGATGCTGTGTTCTAATTTCATTTAGAATCAGCCGGTTATGTTTATTGAGAGAAAGGATGCGGAGGTAATGCGGCCGCTAACGGGGAGAAATCGGCGTCCGGAGCCCTGCAAGGCAGTGCCGACAGGCCAAGTCGGCAAAATCAGGCGGGTTTTTCAACCGCCAAAATAAGATAGCGTCCAAGTCTGATAAGCAACTCCTATGAAAGAATCGATTGGAGAATCGGCGTTTGAAACTGTATTCATGAAAGAATCGAGCGGTGATAATGCCTCGGATTGTCTTGAATCGGGGTTATCGGTCCTTCTCGTCGACGATCAACCGTTCGTCGGTGAGGTGATCCGCCGCGCGCTGCGCAGCGAACATGACATCGACCTGCACGTGTGCACCGACGCGCACCGGGCGATGGCGGTCGCGCGCGACGTGAAGCCGACGGTCATCCTGCAGGATCTCGTGATGCCGGAGATCGACGGCCTCGATCTGGTCCGCGCGTGGCGCGCGGACGCCGCCACCGCTCGCGTGCCGATCATCGTGCTGTCCGCGAAGGAGGAGCCGATCGTCAAGCGCGAGGCATTCATCGCCGGCGCGAACGACTACCTGGTGAAGCTCCCCGATGCGATGGAACTGGCCGCCCGCATCCGCTATCACTCGAATTCTTACCTGATGTCCCGGCAGCGCGACGAGGCGCTCGATTTCCTGTCGCACGACATGCGTTCGCCGCAGACGTCGATCCTCGCGCTGCTCGACGTCTACCGGAACGAGCACGGCGAGATGCCCGCGATCATGGAGCGCATTGCCGGCCATGCGCGGCGCGCGCTCGCGCTTGCCGACGGCTTCATCCACCTGACCCGCGCGCAGTCCGAGCGCCGCGCGCACGAGGTGGTGAGTCTCAACGAGATCGTGCTCGATGCCGTCGACCAGCTGTGGGAGAAGGCGGCCGGGCTTGGCAGCCGGGTCGCCGCGCACGTGCCCGATACCGAATGCGTGACGATGGGCGATCGCATGATGCTGACGCGCGCGGTCGCGAACCTGATCGACAACGGGCTGAAGTACGGCCCGGCCGGCACGGACGTGTACTGCACGCTGAGCAGCGAGGACGGTGCATGGCTGATCGGTGTCGAGGATACCGGCGCCGGGATCGCGCCGGAGCAGCGCACGGCCGCGACCGAGTCGTTCGTGCAACTCGAATCCGCGCATGGCGCGGCGCGCGGCGGCTTCGGCCTCGGGCTCGCGTTCGTCCGCGCGACGGCGGCGCGGCATCGCGGCCAGATCCTGATGCGCAATACGGCGCGCGGCTTCATGGTCGCGCTTCGGCTGCCGGCGCAAGCGGAGCGGTGATTTCGCGGCGCGGCCTGCCGGCGCCGCGCTGCCCGCAGACCCCGATGCGCTCGTGGCGCGCCGTCCGGCGCGCAGGCGGGCGCGGATTTTTTCAACGCTGATTTTAGAAAGCCCATAACGAACATGGCCACCGTGACGCCCCGCGCGACCAATGAAAGCCTGCATCCGACGATCGGCGCTGCCCGGCTGACGCTCGGCAATCGCATCCTGCTCAGCTTCGGCGTGCTGTTCGTGCTGATGCTGGTGACGGCCGGCGTCTCCTACGAGCGACTGCGCGCGATCAACAGCGAAGCCGTCAGCATCGAGCGCGACTCGCTGCCCGGCGTCTACCTCGCGGCGTCGCTGCGCGGCTCGGTCAACGAATCGTTCGCGCTGCTGCAGCAGGCAACGTTCGTCGACACCGACCCCGAAGCCGTACAGCGCGATCTCGCGAAAATCGCCGACGCGCTGAAGGAGGTCGAGTCGCTGTCGGTCGATTACCAGAACACGACGTTCCGCGACGACGACCGTCAGCGTTTCGCGACCTTTCGCAGCGCCTACGACCGCTACCAGCCGCTGCTGAACGAAGCCGTGCAGAAACACCGCGTATCGCACGACGAGGCCGTTGCCGCCTACGCGAAGGTGCAGCCCGTGTGGGTCGAGGTCGTGCGCAATGCCAATACGCTGGTGCAGGAGAACCGCAAGTTCGCCGACCAGTCCGCGAAGCTGATCCGCGATTCCGTGCAGGACACCGAGGTCGTGCTCGCGACCGCACTGGCGGTGATGCTGCTGTCCGCGATCGCGCTCGGCTATTTGCTGTTCCGTTCGGTCACCGTGCCGATGGCGCGGCTCGTCGAAGTGCATGACGTGATGCGCACCGGCAACCTGACGCGCCGCCTCGACCTGCGCCGCCGCGACGAATTCGGCACGCTCGAGACGGGCTTCAACCGGATGGCCGACGAGCTGACCGAACTCGTCTCGCGCGCGCAGCAGTCGTCGCTGCAGGTGACGACGTCGGTCGCCGAGATCGCCGCGACGTCGCGCGAACAGCAGGCAACCGCGAACGAAACCGCGGCGACGACGACCGAGATCGGCGCGACCTCGCGCGAGATCTTCGCGACGTCGCGCGACCTGTTGCGCACGATGAACGAAGTGGCCGGCGTGGCCGAGCAGTCGGCGACGCTCGCGGGCGTGAGCCAGAGCGGGCTCACGCGGATGGGCGAGACGATGCGCAGCGTGATGGACGCGGCCGGTTCGGTGAACGCGAAGCTCGCGATCCTCAACGAGAAGGCGCTGAACATCAACCAGGTGGTCGCGACGATCACCAAGGTGGCCGACCAGACCAACCTGCTGTCGCTGAATGCGGCGATCGAGGCCGAGAAGGCCGGCGAGTACGGCCGCGGCTTCGCGGTCGTCGCGACCGAGATCCGCCGGCTCGCCGACCAGACGGCGGTGGCGACCTACGACATCGAGCAGACGGTGAAGGAGATCCAGTCGGCGGTGTCGGCGGGCGTGATGGGGATGGACAAGTTCTCCGAGGAAGTGCGCCGCGGAATGCTCGACGTGCAGCAGGTCGGCGGGCAGCTGTCGCAGATCATCGCCGAGGTGCAGACGCTCGCGCCGCGTTTCCAGATGGTCAACGAAGGCATGCAGACGCAGGCGAACGGCGCCGAGCAAATCACGCAGGCGCTGTCGCAGCTGTCGGAAGCCGCGCAGCAGACGGCCGAGTCGCTGCGTCAGTCGTCGCAGGCGATCGACGACCTGACGCTCGTCGCGAACCAGTTGCGCACCAGCGTGTCGCGCTTCAAGGTCGACGCGTGACGCGCGCCGATACGCAGCACGGCGCCCACGCGCTGTTCCTGATATTCGCGCTCGACGGCGAACGCTATGCGCTCGACGCGGCCGGCATCGACGAGGTGCTGCCGCTTGCGGTCACGAAGGCCGTGCCCGGCGCCCCCGAATGGATCGCCGGGCTGCTGATGCGCGGCGGCCAGCCGGTGCCGGTGATCGACGTGCCGATGCTGGCGCTCGGGCGCCGCGCGCATGCGTTGCGCTCGACGCGGCTCGTGATGGTCCGCTATCGCACGGACGAAGCGAACGGCGAGCGTACGATCGGGCTGATCGTCGAGCGTGCGACGCAGACGATGCGGATCGACCGCGCGGCGTTTCGGCCGAGCGGCATCTCGACCGCGCGCACGCGCTGGCTCGGGCCTGTCGCGAATACGCCCGATGGCGTCGTGCAGCAGGTATCGGTATCCGACCTGATCGACGACATCGCGCACCTGTATCTGTTCGACGGCCTGCCGGGCCATGGGGGAGAGTCCGCATGAAAGAGTCCGAATCGCGATTTCGCGGCTGGCTGCTGCGCGAGACCGGCATCGACCCCGATTCGCTCGGCAACGATTTCCTGACCCGCGCGCTGACGGAACGCGTGCACGCGCTGCAGGCGGACGGCGAGCGCCTGCCGTCGGCGGCGCGGCCGCCCGTGACGCAGGACGCGCTCGACGCCTACTGGCAGCAGCTCAACGCGTCGGCCGACGAACGGCGTGCGCTGATCGAGCTGTTCGTCGTGCCCGAGACCTGGTTTTTCCGCGACCGCGAGGCCTTCGCGACGCTTGCGCGGCTTGCGGCCGAACGGCTCGCCGCGCTGCCCGGCCGGGTGATCCGCGTGCTGAGCGCACCGTGTTCGACGGGCGAGGAGCCGTATTCTGCGGCGATGGCGCTGCTCGACGCGGGGCTCGACCCGGCCAGCTTCACGATCGACGCGATCGACCTCAGCGCGCGCGCGATCGAGCAGGCTCGGCTCGGCCGCTACGGGCGCAACGCGTTCCGCGGCACCGCGACGGAGTTTCGCGCGCGGCACTTCACGCCGACCCGCGACGGCTGGCTGCTCGACGAGCGCGTGCGCGCGTGCGTGCAGTTCAGTCAGGCGAACCTCGTCGAACCGGCCGTGGACACGGGCATTCGCTACGATTTCGTGTTCTGCCGCAACGTGCTGATCTACTTCGATCGCGACGCGCAGGATCGCGTGATCCGCTCGCTCGACGCGCGCCTGGTCGACGACGGCGTGCTGTTCGTCGGGCCGGCCGAGACGGGTGTCGCGATGCGGCACGGGATGCGCTCGGCGCGCGTGCCGCTGGCCTTCGCGTTTCATCGCGAGACCGCGGGCGCGGCGCCGGACGTATTCGCGGCCCGGCCGGCGGCGCCGTTCTCAGCGGCAGCGCCGTATCGGCGCGCGGAGCGCTTCACGGTGGCACCGCTCGCGGCGACCCGCTCGGTGCTGGCGGTCGCACCGCCGGCCTGGCTCGGCGACACGCGTCAGCCGGTCGCGGCGCCGCCGGCCGTGCGCGCGGCCGCGTTCGACGCACGGGGCGACCGGCCGGTGACGGCGGCCGAACCGGCCGCGTCGCTCGCCCCGGCTGCCGAAAGCGCCGCACCGACGCTGGAAGATGCGCAGGCGCTGGCGAATGCCGGCGCGTTCGACGAGGCCGAGCGCGTGCTCGCGCAGTTCTCGGCGCGCGTCGGGCCGCATGCCGATGCGTTCTACCTGAACGGGCTGATCGCGGATGCGCGCGGACGCGCCGCGGAAGCCGGCGACTTCTACCGGAAGGCGCTGTACCTGCGGCCCACGCACCACGAAGCGCTGACCCATCTTGCGACGCTGCTCGACGTCGGCGGCGATCGCGCGGGCGCGCAATGGCTGCTCGAGCGCGCACGGCGCTCGGCCGGCTGACAAGACTACGGGTTGGGGACCGACACCGCGATGACCAGAGGAATTCATGAACCGCGCCGCCGCTGCCATTGACGAGACGACGATCGGCGTCGACGATTGCTGGAACCGGATCGGCACGCGTGGCGACCGCACCTGCGAGCGGCTGAACGACTGCCTGCGCTGCCTGAACTGCCCGGTGTACGCATATCACGCGGCGAAGCTGCTCGAGCGTCCGCTCGACGGGGCCGAGATGGCCGACACCACGCGCCGGATGAGCGCACCCGGCGCGCCGCACGTGCACGACGCCGATGCCGATACGCATCACGCGGCGCTGGCATTCCGCGTGGCCGACGAATGGCTCGCACTGCCGATCGGCGTGCTGCGCGAGATCGCCGGCACGCGGCCGATCCATTCGCTGCCGCATCGCCGCAATTCGGCCGTGCGCGGCGTGGTCAACATCCGCGGCACGCTGCGCATCGCGATCTCGATCGGCGCGCTGCTCGGCCTCGGCGCCGGCAAGGGCGGCAGCGGCGGTGACGATGGCCGCTTCACGCGCTTGCTGGTGGCTGCACACCAGGGCGAGCCGGTCGTGTTTCCGGTCGACGAAGTCGAGGGCGTGCTGCGCTTCGGCGCCTCCGACTGGGTGCCCGTCCCGGCGACGGTCGGGCGCGCGAGCGCCGGCCTGTCGCGCGGCGTGCTGTCGTGGCGCGGCAAGTCGGTGGGCCTGCTCGATGACGACCGCCTGTTCGACGCAGTCACACGGAGCATGCGATGAGCGGCGATGACGATCTGAGCCACCTGTCGCTGCTCGAACTGTATCGCGAGGAGACGCGCACGCAGACCCAGGCGCTGTCGGAGCGGCTGCTCGCGCTCGAATCGGGCGAACCCGATTCCGTCGCGCTCGAGGCATGCATGCGCGCCGCGCATTCGCTGAAGGGCGCCGCGCGCATCGTCGGCGTGCCGCTCGGCGTCGAGATCGCGGGGCGGATGGAAGAGTGCTTCGTCGCCGCGCAGGCCGGCACGATCGCACTGACGGCCACGCACGTCGACGTGCTGCTGGCGGGCGTCGATCTGCTGGTGCGCGTCGGCGATCCGCAGGGGCAACCCGTGACGCAGACGGAGATCGACGTGTTCGCGGCGGCGCTGACCGGCGCCGATGGCGTGCAGACGATGCAGGCGCCGTCCGCCGTCCCGCCGCCGGTTCCACCGTCGGTCGTGCCGTATCGCGAGCACGACGGCGCCGCGAACGAGCCCGTCGGGGCCAGCGCCGCGGTGCCGCCGCTTGCCGTGTCGGCCCCGGTGCCCGATCCGGCCCAGGCCGGCCGCGTGGCCGGCGCCGGCGCGATGCGCCGCGTGCGTGCGGATACGCTGAACCGGCTGCTGAGCCTGTCGGGCGAGTCGCTGGTCGAATCGCGCTGGCTCAAGCCGTTTGCCGAGTCGATGCTGCGCGTGAAGCGTGCCCAGCGCGACGCGGCCCGGTCGCTCGATTTGATATACGAACAATTCGCCGACGATCTCGACGCGGGCATGCTCGCGTCGATGAACGAAGTGCGGCACATGCTCAACGACCTGCAGCGTTCGCTCGCCGAGCGCATGGACGAATTCGACCGCTTCGAGCGGCGCAGCACGCATATCGCCGAGCAGCTTTACGACGAAGCGCTGCAGTGCCGGATGCGGCCGTTCGGCGACGCGACGCGCGCGTACCCGCGCATCGTCCGCGATCTTGCGCGCTCGCTCGGCAAGCAGGTGCGTTTCTCGATCGTCGGCGAGGGCACGCAGGTCGACCGCGACATCCTCGATCTGCTCGACGCGCCGCTCGGCCACCTGCTGCGCAACGCGATCGATCACGGCGTCGATTCGCCGGACGCACGGCGTGCGCGCGGCAAGCCGGCCGAGGCGAGCGTGACGCTGGAGGCGCGTCACAGCGCCGGCTCGCTGCTCGTCAGCGTGATCGACGACGGCCCGGGCGTCGACATGGACGCGCTGCGCGCGGCCGTCGTGCGCCAGCGCTTGACCGACGACGAGACGGCCGCGCGGCTGTCCGATCCGGAGTTGCTCGAATTCCTGCTGCTGCCGGGTTTCTCGATGCGCGATGCGGTGACCGACGTGTCGGGCCGCGGCGTCGGCCTCGACGCGGTGCAGGAGATGGTGCGCGGCGTGCGCGGTGCGGTGCGGATCTTCAACGAACCGGGCGCGGGCATGCGCTTCGTGCTGCAGTTGCCGCTCACGCTGTCGGTGATCCGCAGCCTGCTCGTCGAAGTGGGCGGCGAACCGTATGCGTTCCCGCTCGCGCACGTGCGCCGCACGCTCGAACTCGCACACGACGATATCGACGTGCTCGAAGGGCAGCCGCATTTCCCGTTCGACGGCCGGCGCGCGGGCCTCGTCGCTGCGCACCAGTTGCTCGATGCGGGCGAGCCCGACGTCGCGCGCACGAGCACGGCCGTCGTGGTGGTCGGCGGGGAGCCCGAGTTGTACGGCGTCGCGGTCGACCGCTTCCTCGGCGAGCGGATGCTCGTCGTGCAGCCGCTCGACAGCCGCCTGCACAAGATCCAGAACATCGCGGCCGGCGCGCTGCTCGAGAACGGCGACCCGGTGCTGATCGTCGACGTCGAGGACCTGATCCGCTCGGTCGACAAGCTCGTGCGCGGTGGGCAGCTCGCGCGGCTCACGCGTGATCCGCAGCTCGCGCTCGCCGACCGGCGCCGCCGCGTGCTCGTCGTCGACGATTCGCTGACGGTGCGCGAACTCGAACGCAAGCTGCTGGAAAAGCGCGGCTACGACGTGACGGTGGCGGTCGACGGGATGGAAGGCTGGAACGCGGTGCGCGGCGAAGGGTTCGATCTGGTCGTCACGGACGTCGACATGCCGCGCATGGACGGCATCGAGCTCGTCACGTTGATCAAGAGCGATCCGATGCTCAAGCGCTTGCCGGTGATGATCGTGTCGTACAAGGATCGCGACGAGGATCGCCGTCGCGGGCTCGATGCGGGCGCCGACTACTACCTCGCGAAGAGCAGCTTCCACGACGAGGCGTTGCTCGACGCCGTCCACGACCTGATCGGGGACGCGCGCGGATGAACATCGGCATCGTCAACGACTTGCCGCTCGCCGTGGAGGCGCTGCGCCGCGTGCTCGCGCTGCGCACGGACCATCGCGTGCTGTGGGTCGCAACCGATGGCGACGAGGCGGTGGATTTCTGCGTCGCGCATCCGCCCGATCTCGTGTTGATGGATCTCGTGATGCCGAAGGTCGACGGCGTGGCCGCGACACGCCGGATCATGGCGCGCTCGCCGTGCGCGATCCTGATCGTGACGGCGAGCGTCAGCGCGAACACGTCGTCGGTCTACGAAGCGATGGGCGCCGGCGCGCTCGATGCGGTCGACACGCCGACGCTCGCGCTCGGGCTGTCGGCCGATGCATCGCCGCAGGCGCTGCTCGCGAAGATAGACCAGATCGGCCGCCTGCTCGAAAGCCGGACCGCGGCGCTCGTGCCGCCGGGGCCGGCGCCGGAGCGTGGCCAGCCGACGCTCGTCGCGATCGGCGCGTCGGCGGGCGGGCCGACCGCGCTGACCGCGTTGCTGCGTGCGCTGCCGGCCGACTTTCCGGCGGCAATCGTGATCGTCCAGCACGTTGACCAGGCGTTCGCGCTCGGGATGGCCGAGTGGCTCGACGGGTATACGCGGTTGCCGGTGCGCGTCGCGCGGCAGGGCAGCGTGCCGCAGGCCGGCGAGGTGCTGCTCGCGGCGACCAACGATCACCTGTACCTGTCGCCGCGCGGGGTGCTCGGCTATACGCGGCATCCGGTCGAGACGCCGTACCGGCCGTCGATCGACGTGTTCTTCAACAGCGTCGCGGATGGCTGGCAGGGCGAAGCGTTCGGTGTGCTGCTGACGGGCATGGGGCGCGACGGCGCGCTCGGCCTGAAGGCGATGCGCGCGAAGGGCTGCTACACGATCGCGCAGGACGAGGCGACCAGCGCCGTCTACGGGATGCCGAAGGCGGCCGCGGCGATCAACGCGGCGTCGGCGATCCTGCCGCTCGAGCGGATCGCGCCTCAGCTGATCTCGCGCATCACGCGGCCGCTGCGCGACTGACGGCGCCCGACCGGCGTCGCGATGCCGCGTCGTTCCGGGGCGCCGGCGGCCGCATTGCGGGCGGCGCGGGGCGTCGCGTACAATGGCGGCCAGCGGAGATGGCATGCCTCCCTGCGGTCGTACTCGGCGCGTTGCGCACGGTGCGGCCCTCAACCGCCGGTTAGCCCGGCTGATGATGCCTGCGTGTTCCTGGGTCGTCAGGAGGTCGCAGGCCGTCCATGCGGTATTCTGCCGCCCAGGTTTTGATGTTCCGTCGAATCTGGAAATCATGTTTTTCTCGACTTCTGCCGATCTTCTCGCGACCGTGCGCTACGTGTGCCGCTGGCTCGCGCTCTCGGCCCTGCTTGGCACGCTGGCCGGCACGGCTTCCGCCCTGTTCCTGATCGCGCTCGACTGGGCGACCGGCACGCGCGTGGCGCACCCGTGGCTGCTGTGGGGGCTGCCGGCCGCCGGTTTTGCGACCGGCTGGATCTACCATCGCTTCGGCCAGTCCGTCGCGCGCGGCAACAACCTGCTGATCGACGAGATTCACGACCCGAAGGCGCTCGTGCCGAAGCGGATGGCGCCGCTCGTGCTCGTCGCGACCGTCGTCACGCACCTGTTCGGCGGCTCGGCCGGCCGCGAGGGCACCGCCGTGCAGATGGGCGGCGCGCTCGCTGATCGCGTCACGCACGTGTTTCGTCTCGATCGCGACCATCGCCGCGTGCTGCTGATGGGGGGCATCGCGGCCGGTTTCGCATCGGTGTTCGGCACGCCGCTTGCGGGCGCCGTGTTCGGGCTCGAAGTGCTCGCGATCGGGCGCGTGCGGTACGACGCGCTGCTGACCTGCGTCGCCTCGGCGATCGTCGCGGACGCCGTATGTCGCGCGTGGGGCGTGCATCACACCGCCTATGCGATTCCGTTCGTGCCGGCCGTGTCGGCGACGGGGCTGGCCGTGACGGTCGTCGCGGGCATGGCGTTCGGCGTGGTCGGGCGGCTGTTCGCGTTTGCGACGCATGCGCTGACCGCGTGGTTCAGGCGCGTCGTCCGCTATGCGCCGCTGCAGCCGGTGCTCGGCGGCCTGCTGGTTGCCGCGGCCGCCACCGCGTGGAACGTGCCGCAATATCTCGGCCTCGGCATCCCGACGATCGAGGCCGCGTTTCATGGCCCGCTGGCGCTCTACGATTTCGCGGGCAAGTTCGCGTTCACCGTCGTCACCCTCGCGTCGGGGTTCAAGGGCGGTGAAGTGACGCCGCTGTTCTACATCGGCGCGACGCTCGGCAACGCACTCGGCCAGGTGCTGGCGCTGCCGGTGCCCGTGCTGGCGGGGCTCGGCTTCGTCGCGGTGTTCGCCGGCGCGGCCAATACGCCGATCGCGTCGACGATCATGGCGATCGAACTGTTCGGCGCGGATATCGGCGTGTATGCGATCGTCGCGTGTGTCGTCGCGTATCTGTTCTCGGGGCACGCGGGCATTTATCGCGCGCAGCGCGTGGCGGTGGGGAAGGGCGCGCAGGCGGAAGCGGAGTGAGGCGGGCGCGGAAGCCGGATTCGTCGCGGCGCCTCCGGGAACGCGATGCATGCGATGTCGAAGGGGGGCGTGTTGTTGCTGGTACATCTGATCGGGCCGGGCGGTGCCGGCAAGACCACAGTCGGGGCGATTGTCGCGGCACGTCTGAACTGGCGGTTCGTCGACGTGGATCAATGCTTTCTGGCCGCGCATGGGAACATCGCCGATTTCATCCGGCGCCGCGGCTATGCCGAGTACGCGTCGTACAACGTCCGGCTGTACGAGCGCCTCAAGCACGACTTGTCGGCACCCACGATCTGCGCGATTTCGTCCGGTTTCATGCTGTATCCGGCCGATGTCGCGCCGGCCTATCCGGCGCTTCGCCGCGGCATCGAGGAGGACGGATTCACCGCGCTCCTGTTGCCGTCGTTCGATCTCGAACGCTGCGCGAAACTGGTCGTGGGCCGGCAAATGTCCCGGCCGTATCTGAATGCGAATGAAGCCGACGAGATGCGCAAGATCCGCGATCGGTTCCCCGCGTTCATGCGCCTGAACTGCAAACGGTTTGCGAGCGACCGACCGCCCGAACACGTGGCGGCCGACATTGAACGCTTTATCGTGGCGTCGATGCCGTCGAGTGAACGCGGTCCGTATCCGGTAGCGGGCGATCGTTCGACGCATCCACGCGGTACCCAAGGCGACGGAAGCCGGGAGAACATCCCATGACGCTGGAAGACTTTCTGATCGAAGCGCGGCGCCTTGCCAGGCCATGCCATCAATACCGCTTCGCGCAAGACGGCGAACCCGTCACCGGCTACTGGCATGGCGTCGAGGCAGGCGCGTTGTGCCTTTCCGTCGAGCGCGGCGGCACATGGCTGAACGTGTATCTCGACGAGGACGGGATATCAGGCCGCGTGGAAACCGCCGCGCGGCCGGCCCAGTCCGAACACCCGCTGTACCGATCCGAAGCAACGTCGCTTCCGCCGATCGACGCTGTGTTCCGCTTCGGTTCCGCCGCGATCGAAGCGTATCTCGACGCGCATGGCTGGCAACGCGACTGGGGATTCAACAGCAACTTCAAGGGCGTCGCGGCGCACGACTACGCGCGCGCGTGGATGGCGCAATGCCCGCTCTACACGGGCGGGGTGGTCGCCGTCGCGGGCGGGTGGAACATGCCCTGGCCCGACGACGACGAGCCGATCGACCTTGATCTTGTCCTCTGGACCTTCGAGGAATCGGAGCCGTGGGTCGAGGTGTTTTTTGACGGCAGCCGGTACGCGGTGATCCAGCGGATCACCTAGCGCGCCGGTATCCGTTACTGCTTCGGCAGCCGCGCGACATGCCGCGCCAGCAGTTCCTCGATGTCGATGCCTTTTTCCGCCAGCAATGCGGTGACGACGCCGTTCAGTTCGCCGAGCGTTTCCTTGACCGATTCCCGGATCGTGTCGACGACCACCTGCGTGCTGCGCTCGATCTCGATGTTGACCGTGTCGTTGACGCCCTTCGCATCGAAAGTCGTCGCGCGTCGCGTTTCGGGAATCAGCCAGACATCGAACCAGCCCTCGTCGCGGTTGACGTCGGACACCGTCAGGCTGCAACCGTTGATCGCGATATAGCCCTTCGCGAACACATACCGCTTGAACGCCTCCGGCACGCCGATGCGCACCATCCGGTTGTGTTCGGACATTGCGATGTGCCGGATGGTCCCGGTGAAATCCACGTGGCCGGACAACGGATGACCGCCGATCTCCGCGCCGTCCTTCGCGGCACGCTCCACGTTGATGTGCGCGCCCGTCGTGAGATCGGCCAGCGTGGTGATCCGCAGGCTCGGCAGCATCACGTCGAAGTCGATCAGCTGCGGCGAGTGGATGGTCGTCACCGTCAGGCAGACGCCGTCGACCGACACGCTGGCGCCGATCTCGATATCGTCGGTGAACCGCTCGGGGAATTCGATGCTGAACGTCCTCAGCTCGCCGTGATCCTTGATGGCGTTGATGGTGCCAACACCCTGAACAATGCCTGTAAACATGGTCTGCCTTTCATCGCGAATTGCCTGGCCGACATGATAAGTGATCCCGGCGGCGGACACGCGGCGGCGCGCGGTTCGGCGCCGCCGCGTTCCCCGGTAATCCGCGATGAACCTTTTAAATCAGGTCATTTTCCCGATTCATTTTGTAATTTATCTGTAAAATCACGAAAGCTAAATTAAATTCTCGCGCCATCCGAGGGCGTGTCAAAAAGAAAAAAGGCCGTTCATGAACATGCAGAACACAATCGCCGCGTTGCGCGGCGGATTGCTTCAGCAGGACCGGTTGCTGAAGCTCGATACGCCATTGGGGGCCAACGTCCTGACCGTTCAACGGGCAGTCGGTCGCTCTCGTATCGGGCGTGCATACGAGTTCACGCTCGACGTACTGTCGACCGACAGCGATGTGGAACTAAAAAAGCTGATCGCGCAGCCCGTCACGTTGTGGATCCAGCAGGGCGATCTCGGCTACCGGCCGATCAATGGCTACGTGCATACCGCGCGCCGGCTGGGCGCCGACGGCGGGCTCACGACCTATCAGCTCGCGTTCGCCGATTTCACCCACTTCCTGAAGTTTCGTCGCGATCAGCGGCTCTGGAACGATACGACTGTCGACCAGATCATCAGCGACGTGCTGAACCAGCATCCGCAGGCGCAGGGGCATTTCCGCTTCGCGCTGTCGAAGCCGCTGCCGAACCGGTCGTACACGCGCCAGCACGACACCGACTGGCATTTCGTGCATCGGCTGATGGAGAACGAGGGGCTCTACTGCGCATGGCAGCAGGCCGACGACGGCAAGTCGCACACGCTCGTGATCACCGACAACCTGCAGGCGCTCGCGTCGCTGTCGCCGGAAACCGTACGTTTTTATCGCGGCGACGCGGCCAGTGAACCCGACGCGTTTACGCAATGGTCGGGTACGCGCACGCTGCAGAGCGTGACACGTACGACGCGCACGTTCGACTACAAGAATCCTTCGCAGCCGTCGAACCCGAAAGGCACGTCGCTGCCGACGATGGGCGGCCAGGGCGAGTTGCCGGATCGACTCGAAGTCTACGAGTACACGGGCGCTTACACGTATCTCGATCAGACACGCGGCGACCATCTGACGAAGGTCAAGATGGAGGAGTGGGAGTCGCGGGCGAAGCGTTTCCATGCCGCAGGCGGGGTGCGCGCGATCGACGCCGGCCGGCGCTTCACGCTGGCCGATCATCCCGAGCACGATCGTGATCCCGCCGACCAGCGCGAATTCGTCGCGATCGAGGTGGCGTGGTGGATCGAGAACAATCTGCCTGTTGCAAGCGACAGCGCAGACTTTCCGTACAGCCTGCGCGAAGCGCTGACGCAGGCACAGGACAACTACGGTACCGATCCCGCGTTTCGCGTGCAGCACGACGACGGATCGGCCGGCTTCTATCTCGTCGAAGTCGAAGCGCAACGCGTGAGCGTGCCGTATCGCAGCCCGTTCGAGCATCCCAAGCCGGAGATGCATCTCGAGACGGCGATCGTCGTCGGGCCGCAGGGCGAGGAAGTCTATACGGACGAACTGAACCGGATCCGCGTGCAGTTCGTGTGGGACCGGTTGAATCCGGGCAACGAGAACGCGTCGTGCTGGGTGCGCGTCGTGCAGTCGGATACGGGCGGTGGCTACGGCGGCGTGCACGTGCCACGCATCGGTGAGGAAGTGCTGATCGACTACGTCGGCGGCGACTGCGACCGGCCGCTCGCGGTCGGGCGCGTGTACAACGGCGCGAACCAGCCGCAGTGGCATACCGACGGGATCCTGTCGGGCTATCGGTCGAAAGAATATTCGGGCAGCGGCTATAACCAGCTCGTGATGGACGATGCGACCGGCCAGAACCGCGTGCAGCTGATGAGCAGCAGCGCGAACAGCCTGCTGCATCTGGGCTACATCATCGACCAGAGCGGCAACTCGCGCGGGTCGTATCTCGGCAGCGGCTTCGACCTGCGCTCGGATGCGTACGGCGCGGTGCGGGCAAGCCAGGGCCTGTACGTGACGACGCATCCGAAGGCGGCGAACAGCCAGCCGCTCGACGTGAAGGAAGCGCAGCAGCAGCTCGTGACGGGCGAAAGCCTCGTCGAGGCGATGTCGGGCGTGAGCGAGCAGCATCAGGCGGAAAGCCTGAAAGACGCGCAGGACACGATGCGCGCGTTCACGGATGCGACGCAGGACAGCGCATCGGGCAGCGCGTCCGGCGGGCGCACGGCAGGCGGCGGCACGGGTAACGCGAACGCGTTCAAGGAGCCGGTGATGCTGTTCGGCAGCCCGTCGGGGATCGGGATGACGACGCAGCAGTCCGTGCATGTGGTCGCGAACGATCACGTGAACGTGGCGAGCGGGCAGAGCGTGCACGTTGCGGCGGGCAAGTCGCTGATCGGGAGCATCGGGCAGAAGCTGAGCCTGTTCGCGCAGAACGCGGGGATGAAGCTGTTCGCGGGCAAGGGCAAGGTAGAGATCCAGGCGCAGTCGGACAACATCGAGGTGACCGCGCAGAAGGCGGTGAAGGTGGTGTCGGCGACGGACCGGATCGAGATCGCGGCCGACCAGGGGATTCTGCTGACGAGCGGTGGCGCCTATATCCGGATCAAGGATGGCAACGTCGAGGTTCATGCACCCGGGAAGATCGATATCAAAGGTGCATCGCATACGTTCGCGGGGCCGGCAAGCATGGGGTATCCGCTGCCGAGCCCGCGGCCGGATCAGCCGGGGCAGTTGGAGTTGTTTCACAAGTACGTGAACGGCGAGGCGGTGAAGGGCGGGCTGTTCACGGTGAAGGACGTGAACGGTTCGGTGCTGAAGAAGGGTGCGCTCGACAACAGCGGCTACACGGTCGTGAGCGGGCTGCCGCCGGGCGCGGTGCGCGTCGAGTTCGGGAAGGATCCGCGCGAGTCGGATCAGCCGGCGAATTATTTCAAGGAAGCGAAGTGGCCGGCGGAGCCGGTCGAACCGTCGCCGGAAGCGGCTCAGGCAGCGGCAACGGGGCAGCTTGCCAGCCAGTTGCAAGGGATGGCCCCTGCTGCTGCGACGGCAGCCATGGGGCTCGTGAGCGGCGGCGGTGCAGGTGCAGCGCTGGGCGGGTTGGCGAGTTCTGCGTTGCCGGCTGCGGCGGGCGTGCTGGGTGGGGCAGGTGCAGTCTCTGCACTGCAGACGGCGTCGAGCCTGGGCAGCGCCGCGAGGCAGGTGGCAGGGATGGTGCAGGCGGCACGGCAAGGTGGGCTCTCGGCATTGGCAGCGCCGGTTGCCAGCGCGGCGTCCGGCGCACTGCAGGGTGCGTTGCCAGGTGTCGCCGGGATCGCAGGCAAGGGTGCCGCGACGGTAGCGTCAGTTACAGGTGCCACCGGCATGAAGCTGCCGACGAGCGGGTTTGGCGGACCGCTGAAATCCTGAGAGGGCGGTGGCTTGTCAGCCGTCTTGAAAAGAACGAATTGAACGAAGAACGACATGGCACAACAATTTCCGCCGGGCGCCGAGAAGGAACAGGCCGTTACCTGGCTCAGCGATGTTTCTCCGAAGGATGTCGCCGCGGTCGGTAACCGCTTCGATGCGTGGTTGCGCAAGGTCAGCGGCAACCACATCACGTTTGAGGACGTGAAGACATTTGCCGGCGCGGTGCCGATCCTCGGCAACATCATCGCGACAACCGACGCGCTCGAGGATATCGCCGAGCTTGTCCAGAGGCGTGGAGGCCAGACGCTCGACCACATGAGCCTTGCGATCGACCTGATCGGCACCATTCCGTTGCCGCCAACGCTCGCGCCGTTCCGGATGTCGGCACGCCCGTTGCTCGCGCTGGTGCGCAATCAGATGCCGATTGCGCGCAGCAATCTCGGTGCGGGGATCATTTCAGTGCTCGTCACACATATCAATGCGACCTGCGCGACCGAGATCGAGGATTTTCTCAACAAGCTGAAGGCCGGTCTAGTCGAACTGCTCGATGGGTGCGCGTCGCAGGCGGAAGATCTGATGGTCGCGATCGCGACGGGTATGGACAAGGCGTTGCACGGCCAGCTCTCCGGCAGCAGCGATAGCGTGAAGCGCGCGGAACAGCGTCCGAAGAAGATGGGCGACGAGCGGCCGTGGTACAGCACGAGCCAGGTCGGCGACGGGATCGCCTTCGCGTGGGAGGGCTGCAAGGCGCTTGGCAAGCCCGTCGGAAACAACGTGACTGGCACTTCTCCGAAACTCGCGCCGGATGCATGGCTGGAGTCGTATCGAAGCGCAGTCGTGTTCCTGCTGACGGAAGCGCCGAAGGTCGCATCGTCGATTCGGTCGCTATCCGGTAGCGAGGAAGGCAAAATGATGTGGCTCATCGAGCAGTTGAGCGAGGCCGTTACGCGGGCGCGGGAAAGCGGGAAGGTGCATGCGCAGAGTGTGGCGCTGCAATCGGGTGGAGGAAGCAAGGCGGAGAAGACTCGAGAGCAGGAAGGGCTGGAGACGACCTCAGTACAGGCGTCCGTGGAGGGGCCAGGCAAGAGTGACTGCAAGGCCTGCGGGCAAGGTGAGTCGCCGGCATCGATCGATTTCGCGTTTGGCGACGAACGGTTCTCTCACGCCGACTTTGACCTGCCGGGCGCATTGCCGGTCGTTTGGGCGCGCACGTATCGGTCGCGGTTGTCCGCCTACGACAATGGCGAACTGGGCGCGCGCTGGATTGTGCCGTACACGACCCGGATCGATATCGAGGGCGACCAGTGGTTCTATCGCGACTCGGAAGGGCGCAGCGTCGGGTATCGTGCGCTTGCCGTTGGGGACGTGTATGACGATCTGTCGGAGAACCTGACGCTATCGCGCCTCGACGATACTTGGGTGACTATTTCATATGGCCACGATACGCTACATGTGTATGAGCGCCGCGGTGACGCGTTTCGCCTCGCTGCGCAAAAGGACCGATCGGGCAACACGATCACGCTCGATTACAATTCGCTCGATCGCCTCACACGGCTGATCGATGCAAGCGGCAACGTGCTCGCATTCGAGCACGATCGACATGGCCGGATCGTGCAGATCGAACAGCTACTCGAAGGCGGCGCACGTCGGACGCTTGCACGTTACGAATTCGATGTTGACGGCGATTTGGTGCGCTCGGTCGACCACCATGGCAACGCGCGGACTTACCAGTACTATCGGCACCTTGTCACTCGCTACACGGATCGCACCGGGCGCGGGATGACTCTCGAATGGGATGGCGCGAACGCTGACGACAACGCAAACGCGAAATGCATACGCGAATATGCCGATGACGGCAGCGTCGATATCCGTCTTGCATGGAATCCGAATATCCGCCTGACCTACGTAACCAACACGCTCGGGCAAATGACGCGGTACTACTACAGCACTCACGGCTACGTGTATCGAATCGTCTATCCGGACGGCAACGAGGAGTGGTACAGGCGCGACGAGCATCACAATCTGGTTCTGCATATCCGCCAGGACGGCACCATCGAGCGGATGGAATATGATGCGCGCGGCAACCTCACGCGGCGCGAGCGTTCTGACGGCAGCGTCGTCGAGACGGAATACGACGGCAAGGGCCAGCCGGTTCGTCTTGTCGATCCGAACGGGCATTCGTGGCATCGCAAGTACGATGATGCAGGCAACGTCGTCGAGGAACTCGATCCCCTTGGGCATGCGACGAAGTACAGCTTCAACGACAAAGGGTGGCCCACGCAAGTCATCGATGCGAAGGGCGGATCGAAGGCACTCGAATACAACGATGCCGGGCAGCCGACGAGCTATACGGACTGCTCTGGCAAGAAGACGGAATGGCGCTATGACGACATCGGCCGCTTGATCGAGGCAAAGGATGCCGCTGGTGCGGTCGTTGCCTACGGCTACGGTTCGAACGGACAACTCGCCGAGATTCGTTCCCCGGCAGGCGTCGAGCACGTGCATTACGACGCGGAGGGCCGGTTGTTGCGGCGTACCGATCAGTTTGGCAGGTCGACACGGTACGGCTATGATGCATTCGGCCGGATCGCGAGCCGCGTGGATGCGCTGGGACAATCGCTTGCGTATCGTTATGACCCTCTTGGCCGGCTGACCGCGTTGACGGATGCGAACCTCGCGACGTATCAGTTCCATTACGATCTGGCGGGGCGGTTGATCGAGGAGATCGGTTTCGACGGAAAGTCGACGCGTTACGAGTACGATCCGGGAAGCGGCAGACTCATTGCGGTGAACGAGGCGGGATGCATGAAGTCGGTCGAGGTCGATGCAAGCGGCCGCTTGACCAAGCGTGCAGCAGGCGAGAGTGAGGAGCGTTTTGCGTACGACCCGAGCGGGCGGCTGATTGAGGCTGTCAATCGGTCTAGTCGTATCCAGTTCTATTTTGATCCGGTCGGTAATCTCGTCCGGGAACACCATGCCTATAGTGTGTTCGGCGAGCCGCGCAGTTACATCTGGCATCACGAATATGATGAGTTGGGCCATCGGCGGCGGACCGTGCGTCCAGACGGGCATGTGGTCGATTGGCTGATGTACGGTTCTGGGCACGTGCACGGGATGCTGCTGGACGGCGAGGCGCGCGCACAGATCGAACGTGACGATCTACACCGGGAGACAGTTCGGATGCTGCCGGGCAAAGTCGAGAAGCGCACGATGTACGACCCGGCGGGACGGGTATTGCAGCAGACGCTCCAGCGGGTGACGTCCACCGTGCCGATGACGGCGCGACGATATCGTTACGATGCGGTCGGGCAATTGTCGAGTATCGAGGATAGTCGTAAGGGTGGGATTGATTATCGATACGATCCGATCGGGCGATTGATCGAGGCGATCAGCCCGGTTGCAAAGGAATACTTTGCATTCGATCCAGCGAGCAACATCATTGATCTGTTGCCCCCACAAGCGGCGCCAGTGTCCCCGTCCAGTCCCGTGAGACCTTCGAGCACTTTGCCGGCGGAAGTGCCAAAGGTGCTTGGCAACCTGCTGAAAGCGTATGCAGGGATGCACTTCGAGTACGACCCGCGGGGGAATTTGATCCGCAAGCGTACGTCGGCCGGTGAGCAGAAATACGAATGGGACGAGTTCAATCGCTTGCTGGAGGCGCGTGTCGTGGAGACGTCGCGGCAGAGTCAGGCGCGGTATTTCTATGACGCGTTCGGTCGTCGCATCGCGAAGGAGGTGAACGGCGAGCGGACGGTGTTCGGGTGGGACGGCGATGCTCTCGCTTACGAGAGCGATGGCGAGCGTGGTACGCACTATATCTACGAGCCGGGGACGTTCATACCGCTGGCACAGTATGTAGCGGAGCCGGTGCAGGGAATCGCGACACCGGTGTGGAAGAGTACCGACCGGTATGTGCCGGAGGACGATCCGCTGCAGAAGGTGCCGGAGCGTCGAGCGGACGCGAAGATGTTCCATTACTACTGCGACCAGATCGGTACGCCGCAGCTGCTGACGGATGAGGCGGGTGACATCGTATGGGAGACGTCGTACAAGGCGTGGGGCGAAGCGCCGGACGTGATCTCGCGGGCGTCGAGGGCGGCGGGGATCGAACCGAGGAACTCGTTGCGGTTCCAGGGGCAGCAGGTTGATGAAGAGACCGGGTTGCACTACAACCGCTATCGCTATTACGCACCGGATATTGGGCGGTATCTGTCTAGGGATCCGCTCGAGTTGGCCGGAGGCCTCAATGCCTATGCCTACGTTGATGGGAATCCCGCGGCGTATGTCGATCCACTCGGGTTGGTGAACTTGGCAAAAGCGGCGGTTTGTAGCGTCAATGCGATGAATGCAGGCCGCCTGTACGGTACGGGCGCAGTGAAAATGGCTGCATCCGTCGGACTGGATGCCACTGGTTTGGGAGCACCGGCAGGAGTCGGCGCCGGAGCATGGGCACTCTGGAATTTCAAGAGTGCGGGGGCGGCGTGGCAGCGCGCACGACAGCAATGCCAAGAGGCGGGCAATGAAAAACTGTCAGATGCACGATGGAAGAATCTCTTGGGCGTTTTGCCATATGGAACGGAATTTGATGACGAGCGTGAACCCTCTCCCTGGGAGTTTGCAAAGAAGAAAGCAGGGGAGTTCAAAGAAAAGCCACTTGAAATCCTGAAGGAAATTGGGACTCTTTCATTCTAATGAGTACATTTTCATTTTTAAGCATATGTGTCGCCATTGGCTTCGCCGTCGCATGGTCAGTATTGTTTCTGAGAAAAATTGTCAGGCAGAAGAAAATCACCTGGAGCGACGTCAGGACGTGGATCAAGAACGTCATCGATTCGCTCTTTGGGATGGGATAGCGCGACATGCATACGGGTGGGTTGCTTCAGGCCATCGGGCCTACATGTTTCGCCGCGTCTGTGGAGAATCGAGGGCTTATTGAGTCAGGCGCTGCACGCGCCGAAGCCGCATCAAGACTCATGATGCTTGGGTCAAGAGGTCGGCCTATCTCAACGTTGAGGGTAACAACGTGACTGGATCAGAACAGGCTGCGCTGAATCGACGTTCGTCGGACACGGCGGTTTGAGCAATTTCAAGAACTTGTGAAGCTTGCGATGGGTTCGCGGATGTTCCGCGGGATGTTGATCATGAGCCAAGGCAGCCAGCCCACCCGCACGATCCGAAGGTCGGTCAGCCCGTCTGAGTGACCAGCCGCAGTGGGCAGCCCAATTCGGGACAAAAAAAGGCCGTGCGCGTGGCACGGCCTCGATCCGGAACCGATTGCCGTCGACATGGCCCGGGCGGCGACGACCGTACCGCCGGCACGCATTGCGACACGCTTGCGTCACGCCTCGGCCGGCTCGCCGAGCGGCCCGGCGGCGTCGTCCGCCGTGCGTCGCGGCGAATCGGCGAGCCCCTTCGCGAGTTCCAGCGCCTGCCGCTCGAACAGCCGGCGGTAGATGCCGCCGTCAATCCGGATCAGCGCGTCGTGGCTGCCTTCCTCGATCACCTTGCCGCGATCGAGCACCAGCAGCCGGTCGAGCGCACGCACGGTCGACAGCCGGTGCGCGACCACGAGCGTCGTGCGGCCGACCATCAGCCGCTCCATCGCCTGCTGGATCAGCAGCTCGCTTTCGCTGTCGAGGCTCGACGTGGCTTCGTCGAGGATCAGGATCGGTGCATCGGCGAGGAACGCGCGTGCGATCGCGACCCGTTGGCGTTCACCGCCCGACAGCTTGATCCCGCGTTCGCCAACGAGCGTGTCATAGCCGTCCGGCAGCGTGGCGATGAAGTCGTGCGCGCTGGCCAGCCGCGCGGCGCGCTCGATGTCGGCCCGGCTCGCGTCGGGGCGCGCATACGCGATGTTCTCCGCGAGCGTGCGGTGGAACAGCACGGGCTCCTGCTGGACGATCGCGATCTGGCTGCGCAGCGAATCCTGCCGCACCCGCGCGATGTCCTGGCCGTCGATCGTGATGCGGCCGCCCGACACGTCGTACAGGCGCTGGATCAGCTTGATGAACGACGTCTTGCCCGACCCCGAATGGCCGACGAGGCCCACGCGCTCGCCCGGCGCGATCCGCATCGAGAAATCGTCGTACAGCGGCACCGGATGGTTGTCGTAGCGGAACGTCACGTGCTCGAAGCGGATCTCGCCTTGCCCGATCCGGATCGCCGGCGCGCCGGGACGATCGTCGATGCCGAGCGGCTGGCGCTCGAGCGCGACGAGTTCTTCCATGTCGTTCACCGAGCGTTGCAGGTTGCGGATGTGCATGCCGACGTCGCGCAGGTAGCCCTGCAGCATGAAGAACATCGTCAGCGCGAACGCGATGTCGCCGACGCTCGCCTCATCGTTCACCCACAGCCGCAGCGCGACGCCGATCATCGCGGCCTGCATCGCAACGAGCATCGCGCCCTGCAACCCGCCGTTGAACGTGCCGCGCACCCACGTGCGGCGCGTGCGTTGCCGCCACTTGCCGATCACGCGCGCGAGCCGCGCTTCCTCGCGCGTCTCCGCGCCGAACGCCTTGACGACCGCGTTGCAGCTCACGGCATCGGCGAGCGCGCCGCCCATGCGCGTATCCCACAGGTTGCCGAGCCGCGCGGCCGGCGCGACGATGCCGAGCGACACCGCCACCGTCACCGTGATGTACAGCAGCGAACCCGCGCCGACGACGAGCCCCATCACGGGCCAGTGCGTGCCGAGCAGCACGGTGGCGCCGACGAGCATCGTGACCGACGGAAGCAGCGCGATCAGCACGGTGTCGTTCAGCAGGTCGAGCGCCCAGATCCCGCGCGTGATCTTGCGCACGGTCGAGCCCGCGAAGCTGTTCGCGTGCCAGTCGGTCGAGAAGCGCTGCACGCGATGGAACGACGCGGCCGCGATCTCGCTCATCATCTTCAGGGTGAGCGTGATGATGTTCAGGTAGACGCCTTGCCGCAGCACCGTCGCGCCGAGACCGAGCGCGGCGAGCGTGCCGAACGCGACGAGAGCCGCATGCCAGGCGGCGGCGCGGTCGGTCAGGCCGGTCGACAGCGCGTCGACGAGGCGACCGGCGAACAGCGGCGTGAGCACGTCGGCGAGCGCGGCGAGCAGTGCAAGGCTCGCGACCGTGGCGGTGCGGGCCGGCTGCTTGCGCCAGTAACGGAAGGTGAAGCCGAAGACGGCCTGGAATGCCTGGCCGCCCAGATGGGAGGTTTTTCTGGTCATTGTTCGTTGCCCGGCGCATCGCGCGACGGGACTTTCCGGTTCGGAGAACATCGAAAACGCAACAGCCGGGCCGCGCGGAAACCGTGCGGCGAAACGAAACGGGCTGTCGGGAAACGGCGCGGCTGACGGGTTAGCGGAAAACTCGGGAGCCGGCGCGGACGGCGGGCTGGATCAGCTGCGCCGTGGGACCACGTTCGGGAAGGTTGCTGGCATTCGGAACATCTGCACCTCCCCTGAAGTGAACGGTTGAAAGGACGCCGAAAAGACGTGCAAAGATTCTATCAGCAGTGCCGGGGGCGCCGCAACGTCTGATGAATGCCGCGTTGCAGCGTCGATACGGTTAGTATTTGGCTTTTGGGCCCTTCTTTTGCGGGCCTTCCCCAGTGCGGCAGCGCAAGGGCGCGGCACGCGCATCGATTACACTTCGGCGTCTGCGGCGCAAGACGCCGCGGCCCTCGCAGATTCACCACGATACATTCCTGAGGACACGATGAGCGACGTTCAGCAAGGCATCCTGACCCCGATCGATACGGCGGCCCGATACCTCACTTTCACGATTTCGAATGACGGCAATGTGGCGGCGGCGCTGGCCGCGCTGCGCGAGATCGTCGACGGACGCGACACGGTGGTCGGGTTCGGGCATGCGCTGGCGGCGCATCTCGGGCACCCGGTGCCGGGCCTGACCGAATTCCCGGCGTTCGCGGTGAAGGACCGCACGCTGCCGGCGACGCCGGCCGACGTGTGGGTCTGGCTGCGCGGCGACGACCGCGGCGAGATCGTGCTGCGCACGCGGGCGATCGAACGCGCGCTGGCGCCGGCGTTTGCGCTGCAGGATGCGGTGGACGGTTTCCGCTATTCGAACGATCGCGACCTGTCCGGCTACGAGGACGGCACCGAGAACCCGGAAGGCGACGACGCGGTGGCCGCGGCGATCGTGACCGGGCAGGGCGCGGGGCTCGACGGCGCGAGCTTCGTCGCGGTCCAGCAATGGCTGCACGACTTCGACCAGATGGAGCGCATTCCGTCGGGCGACATGGACAACATCATCGGGCGTCGCCGCTCGGACAACGAAGAACTCGACGATGCACCCGAGTTCGCGCACGTGAAGCGCACCGCGCAGGAAAGCTTCGAGCCCGAAGCGTTCATGCTGCGCCGTTCGTCGCCGTGGTCGGACGCGCGTCGCGCGGGCCTCTACTTCGTGGCGTTCGGCTGCTCGTTCCGCGCGTTCGACGTGCAGATGCGCCGGATGAGCGGCGCGGATGACGGGATCGTCGACGGCCTGTTCCGCTTTACGCGGCCGCTGACCGGCGCGTATTTCTGGTGCCCGCCGATGAAGGGCGGCAAGCTCGACCTGTCCGCGCTCGGCCTGTAAGCGCCTGACGGTAGCGACGCAACGGGGGGCCGCGCATCGTGCGCGGCCCCCCGTTTCTTTTGGCGCGGCGATCGTGCGCCGCGTGCGTCGTGTGTCAGTTCAACGTCGTGTCGATCCGTGTGCCACGCTTGATGAACTGCGTGACCGGCGTTTTCTCGCAGATTTCGGCGAGGCGCTGGCGTTGCGCGTCATCGAGCGGACCGTCGAGCGTCACGACGCGGCGCACGTACTGCGTGCCGTCGCGATCGGCATGAAGCTCGGTGCGCACGTCGATGCGCGTGGCCGGCCACGTCTTGCGCTGCATATACATGCGCAGCGTCGCGGCCGTGCATTGCGCGAGGCCCGCCAGCACGAATTCGTACGGCGCCGGCCCGCGATCCTGGCCGCCTTCGCGTGGCGCTTCGTCGCCGGTCAATGCGTGCGTGCCGGCCTGCAGCTGGACGACGTAGTCGGGCGCATCGGCGTCGAGGACGGCGGCGGCATGGATGAGTGACATGGCAAGTCTCCGGTCAGCGGGAAGAGGGAAGCGGGCGCCGCGTGGCGGCGCGCAGCCGCCAGCATACCGCCCCGATCGCGACGGCGTGCGCCGCGCGGCTATGCGTCGGTCACGCCGGCGCTGCTGCGCACGAGCGCGGCGATACGTTCGCGCACCCACTGGTGCGCCCGATCGGCGTCGCGCGACTCGTGCCAGTACGCGAGGAGCGGGAACGGCTTGAGCCGCAACGGTAGCGGCCGCACGACGATCGGCAGCATCGCGGCCATCCGCAACGCATAGGTGTGCGGCAGCGTGACCAGCAGGTTGCCGGTCGCGGCGATCTGGCATGCGGCGAAATAGTGCTGGCAGGTGAGCCGGATATCGCGGAAACGGCCGTCGTTGCCGAGCAGCACGTCGAGCGATTGCGGCTCGCCGAGCGACGACACCGCGACATGCTGCGCCGCGAAATAGTCGCCGCGCCGCAGCGGGTCGCGCGCGAGCGGATGATCGCCGCGCAGCGCGACGACGAGCGAATCGTCGAGCAGGTGTTCGGTGGCGATGCGCGGGCCGGTCGGCACGCGGCGATCGACGGCGAGATCGAGATTGCCCGATGCGAGTTCGCGCTCGATGTCGGCCACCGCGATGCGGCGGCTCACGAGCCGCAGGCCCGGCGCTTCGTCGGCGAACGCGGCGACGATCCGCGGCAGCGCGATCGATTCGAGCACGTCGCGAATGCCTACCGCGATGCTCAGGTCGAGCGTCGCGGGATCGAATGCCGACGGTGCGCGCGCGGTGCCTTGTAGGCCCTTCAGGTGCAACTGCACGTCCGCGATGATCGAACGCGTGCGCTCGGTTGCCACGACCCGGTTGCCCTGCCGCACGAACAGCGGATCGTCGAAATGCGCGCGCAGCCGGTTGAGCGCATGCGTGACGGCCGGCTGCGTGAGGTGCAGCGCGCGGGCGGCCGCGCCGATGCCGCCATGCACGTAGACGGCGTCGAGCACGCGAAACAGGTTCAGGTCGAGACGGTGATCGGCGGGCACGGGGCGCGGGCGGCGTAGTGAATGGTGGGCCGATTCTAAAGGATGCGCAGGCAGCGGATACGCGGGCTGTCCTGCGTGACAATCGACGGCATTGGATGCGAGTCGATATCGTTTGAGCCGATATTGGGTTGTGTATTTATCCGGATACCTGACGCAATAAGTCGCAATGAAATGCGCGAATTGCGACGCACGCAATCGCAATAATCGGCGATATCGGCCCGGGCAATTCCGCTCAGGCCCGCCAACGAGCCTTGGCAGCCTGTAGTAATCCGCCATCATGCTGTCCGCGTCGGCCATTTCGTGCCAAAGGCGCGACCCGTTCGGCTAAGATGCCGTCGCTTCATATTTCGGGATAGCCGTCCTGTCGCACGCATTTAAACCAAATATAAGCCTGACAGTTCGACGGTATTAGAAGAAGTCGAACAAGTCGGGGGCTTGGCCAGTGAATGCAGCAGATCAGAGATGGGTCGTTATCTATTTGAGTACGGGATTTTCGTTGGCCCAGGCCGCGCGTCTTGGCGAGGCTTTCAACCTGGCGAATCGCCTGCACGCACACAGTGCTGACTACCAGCTGAAGTACGTATCCGAAAGCGGGGGGCTGTTGCAGTCGTCCTCCGGCGTGAGCATCGCGGCCGATCCGCTCGGTGACGAGCACGGCCGCCGCGCACTCGCGTTCTTTCATCTTCACGGTGACCGCGCGGCCGTCAACTGGGACGACGCGTTGCAGCGTCGCCTCGCCGACATTCGCCGTCATGCGCGCTGGATCGTCGACGGGATGGATCTGCCCACGCTCGCGGCCATGCGGCGTCCGTCGGCGGCGATCGAAGGGCGGCCTGGTCGGGCCGGGCGACGGGGCGCCACGACGGTCGAGGCGCAGGCCGGCGAAACCGACGTGTTTGCCGCCGTGCTCGACATGTTCCGCGCCGACCTTGGCGACGGCGCCGCGCAGGAGATCGCCAGCAACCTGCTGCGGCCGGTCGAGCAACGCTATCCGCAGTCGATGTGGGCCTTTCGCGAGCTGAGCGCGAGCCCGTCGATCCGGATGTCGGCGCAGCGGCTGCGCGCGCAGAGCGTGAACCGCATCTCGATCGCGAATGCCGCCCAGGCTGCCGCGATGAGCGAGCGCAACTTCCTGCGGCGCTTCAAGAAGGAAATCGGCGTGACGCCGACCGAGTTCGTCCAGCACGTGCGGCTCGAGCGCGCCTGCCACATGCTGGTCCACACGACGCTGCCGGCCGATAAAGTCGCGCGCCGTACCGGGTTCGGCAGCGGCGAGCGGCTCGCGAAGCTGTTTCGCCAGCGCATGCTGATGTCGCCGACCGAGTTTCGCGTCGCCGAGCGCGAAAGGATCCTCACCCGTGGCGCGGCGCCGGCGGATGCGGACGGGGGGCGCTGCGACGGCGCCGGGGGGCGTTGCGCCGCGTGCGAGGCCGCGCGCGAGAAAACCGGGCGGATACCCGTAGAATCGTCCTGTCGCGATTTCGATCCCCGGTTTCCATGTCCTTCCTCCCCACTACCGCCACCGCCCCTTTCTGCCCGTCGGAAGTAAAGGGCAGCATCACGATCGATGCCGGCGCGCCGCGCTGGCAGAAGCTCAAGCGCTTCTTCGGCCCCGGCCTGCTGGTCGCGATCGGGTACATGGATCCCGGCAACTGGGCGACCGACATCCAGGCCGGCTCGCAGTTCGGCTATTCGCTGCTGTGGGTGGTCGCGTTCTCGAGCCTCGCGGCGATCTTCCTGCAGATGCTCGCGGCGCGGCTCGGCCTCGTCGCCGGCAGGGATCTCGCGCAGGCCAGCTACGACCGCTACGGCCGGTTCGGCCGCATCGTGCAGTGGGTGACCGCCGAAGTGTCGATCATCGCGTGCGACATCGCGGAAGTCCTCGGCTGCGCGCTTGCGTTCAAGCTGCTGCTCGGCGTGCCGCTCGCATGGGGGATCGTGCTGACCGCGCTCGACACGGTGATCGTGCTCGGCCTGCAGGGCAAGGGGTTCCGGCAGATCGAGGCGATCGTGCTCGCGCTGATCGCGACGATGGCGTTCTGCTTCGTCGCGCAGGTCGCGATCACGCCGCCCGACTGGCACGCGGTGGCCGGCGGGCTGGTGCCGGGCGATCCGGGCCACGACCGCAAGGACGCGATCGTGCTCGCGCTCGGCATCGTCGGCGCGACGATCATGCCGCACAACCTGTACCTGCATTCGTCGGTCGTGCAGACGCGGCGCGTGGTCGGCGGCGCGCGGGGGATGATCCGCGACACGCTCGCGCTGGTGCGTATCGATACCTGCGTGTCGCTGTTCGTCGCGATGCTCGTCAACGCGGCGATCCTGGTCGTCGCGGGCGCGGCATTCCATGCGACGGGTCAGCACAACGTGACCGACATCGAGCAGGCCTACAAACTGATTACGCCGATCGCGGGCGGTGCTGCCGCGCTGCTGTTCGGCATTGCGCTGCTCGCGTCGGGGCAGAGCTCGACGCTGACCGGCACGATCGCCGGCCAGGTGATCATGGACGGCTTCCTGCATACGAAGATCCCGTGCTACCAGCGCCGGCTGATCACGCGCGGGCTCGCCCTCGTGCCGGCGCTGATCGGCGTGCTGTGGCTCGGCGACGGCTCGGTCGGGCAGTTGCTGGTGTGGAGCCAGGTGCTGCTGAGCTTGCAACTCCCGTTCGCGATGTGGCCGCTGATCCGCTCGGTCAGCGATCGCAACACGATGGGCGAGCACGCGATCGGGCGCGGGATGCAAATTGCCGCGTGGGCGCTGTTCGCCGTCATTACCGGCACGAACCTGTTGCTGATTTCCGGTGTCGCGGGCTGATACAGCCTGTCACAGGCTGACACAGTCGCGCGGCGCGCATGCGGTAAACTGCGGCCTTTCGATCGTCGTCCGAAGTCCGTTATGTGGAGTGAAATCAGCAACATCGGCGATGCCGCGCTGACCTTGCCGATCGCACTGACGTGCGCGGCTTGGTTCGCGCTGACCGACTGGCGCCTCGCCGTTCGCTGGGGTGTGCTGCTCGCCGCCGGCATGGGCCTCGTCGGTGCCACCAAGATCCTCTATGCCGGGTGCGGCATCGAGCTGCCGCAATTCGATTTCCGCGTGATCAGCGGCCATACGATGCTGTCGACGTCCGTGTGGACCGTCGCGCTGTCGATGCTGTGGCAGGCGTTCCGGCCGGGCAAGGCGCCCGGCATCGCGGCCGGGCTCGCCGTGGGCGCGGTCACGGCCGTCGCGCGCGTGTTCGATCATTCGCACACCGTTCCGGAAGTGATCGTCGGCTGGATGCTCGGCGCGGCGGTCGCGCTGGTGTTCCTGCGCGGCTACGACGGCGCGCGGCAGCGTGCATTCTCGCCGCGCGTCGCGGCCGTCTGCCTGCTGCTCGTGTCCGGCATCGCGTACGGGCACCGTGCGCCGTTCCAGCAGATGATCGATACCCACTCGCCGCAACTCTGCGCGTTCGTGCGCACGCCGTCGGGCGACGGATTCTGACGGCAGCCGGTCACGGCGCACCGGCGCCGCTTGCTTGCCGCCGGCATTCGCCCGGCGGTTGCACGATTCCACACCGTTCATCTTCCCGATTGCGTTCGCGTCTGCGTCTGCGCGGAACGCGGCGCTCCGTCATGCCCTGAATCGACGAACCGGCCGGTCGACATGACGGGCGAGTGCCGCCGGCCCGTGCACGCGCGCCGACACATGAAGGTCATTAACGGCACCTATGACTGGGCATAACGATTATTCATTTCATCGATTGGCGGCATTCGCGTACGCTGGCTGTCGTTCAACCGGGGCAGGCTGCCCGGCCCGTCCGGCACGCCGATATACTCGCGTAAACCGTGCGGCGCCTCGTGATGCCGAGGCGCGGTCAGCCGGCCCGGGTTGGCCGGAACAGGCACGGCAAACCCGTCGCGGCAGCGTTCCGCGACGACGATTCACGACAGGAGCAGGTCACATGACAGTCGTTTCTTCGCGCCTTGCCGGCAAGTGCGCATATATCACGGGCGCCGCGGGCGGCCTCGGCCGTGCGATCGCGCGCCGGATGGTCGAGCAGGGCGCGCGCGTGTTCGTGACCGACATCGCCGACGCGGCGGTGCTCGACGCGTTCGCGCAGGAACTCAACGCGGGCCACGCGACGCCGGTCGCGTTCGCCGCGACGCAGGACGTGCGCGACGAAGCGCGCTGGCAGGCGCTGCTCGCGCAGGCGGTCGATGCGATGGGCGGGCTGTCGGTGCTCGTCAACAACGCGGGTGTCGGCTCGATCGGCTCACCCGCGCAGATCGAACTGGACGAATGGCGGCGCGTGATGGCGATCAACGTCGAGAGCATCGTGCTCGGCTGCAAGCATGCGCTGTCGTACCTGGCCGAAAGCCATCCCGCATCGATCATCAACATCTCGTCGGTGGCCGCGTTCAAGGTCGAGCCGGATTTCACCGCGTACAACGCGTCGAAGGCGGCGGTCGCATCGCTGACGAAGTCGGTCGCGATCGACTGCGCACGCCGCGAGATCGACGTGCGCTGCAACTCGATTCACCCGGCGTTCATTCGTACGGGGATCGTCGAGCCGCTGTTCCAGTCGCTCGGCGAACGCGATGCGACGCGCAAGCTCGCGCGCGGCATTCCGCTGCGCCGGCTCGGCGAGCCGGACGACGTCGCGCATGCGGCCGTGTATCTCGCGTCCGACGAGAGCCGCTTCGTGACGGCCGCCGAACTTGTCATCGACGGCGGCATGTGCGCGGTCTGATACGTATCCCGAACGACAACGACTGGAGGAGAACATCGTGTCCACACTCGTGAACCGCCAACTGCTGCTGAAGACGCGCCCGGAAGGGCGGGTCGGCCGCGAACACTTTTCGCTCGTCGCGACGCCGGTGCCGGCGCTCGCGGAGGGCGAAGTACTCGTGCGCGTGCTGTATCTGTCGATGGACCCGACCAACCGCGTGTGGATGAGCGACGTGCCGCAGTACCTGCCGCCCGTCGCGATCGGCGAGGTGATGCGCGCGCTCGGCATCGGGCGCGTGGTGGCGTCGCGCCATGCGGGGTTCGCGGAAGGCGATCTCGTGCAGGGGCTCGTCGGCTGGCAGGACTACGCGATCGTGCCGGCCGACCAGGCCGCGCAGCTCGTGAAGCTGCCTGCGGAGACGGGCCTGCCGTTGCCGACGCTGCTCGGCGCGTGCGGGATGAGCGGGCTGACCGCGTACTACGGGCTGACGGACATCGCGCCGGTGCAGCCGGGCGAGACGCTCGTGGTATCGGCGGCGGCCGGCTCGGTCGGCTCGATCGCCGGGCAGATCGGCAAGATCCACGGTGCGCGCGTGGTCGGCATCGCGGGCGGCGCGGACAAGTGCCGCTATCTGACCGAGACGCTCGGCTTCGACGCGGCCGTCGACTACAAGGCCGACGATTTCCGTCAGCAGCTGAAAGCGGCGACGCCGGACGGCGTGCACGTGAACTTCGAAAATGTAGGCGGCGAGGTGATGCGCGCGGTGCTGTCGCGGATGGTGATCGGCGGGCGCGTCGCGCTGTGCGGCGTGATCTCGAATTACAACAGCGGGCGCGCGGCGGACGACGTCGGCGTGTTGATCTCGAAGCGGCTGACGATGCGCGGCTTCCTGATCCTCGACTATCGCAAGAGCCGCGAGGCCGTGCAGACGCTCGCGGGCTGGCTGCGCGACGGCCGGCTCAAGGCCGAGGAGACGGTGGCGGACGGTCTCGAGAATGCGCCCGACGTGCTGAATCGCCTGTTCGACGGCGACCATCGCGGCAAGCTCGTGCTGCGCGTCGATCCCGGCGCGTGACCGGCCCGCCGCGCCGCGTGCGATGCCGTTCGTACGCTCGCGCGGCGAGCCGGTGTCGAACGCGGTGCGTTCGAACAACCGGGCCTTAGTTTCGGACTTGTCCCATATATTGTCCGGACGCCTCTCCCTAAAGTGATTGCCAGCAGACAGGCGGCGTGACCGACATGTCACGCCGCCTTTTTTCTGGTCACGCCAAGGGAGAAGGAACATGCGAAACGACGCGAAGCGGGCGGCATCGGTGGCGATGCGCAATCGAACGGTGCGGTGCGCGAGTGCCGTGCGGAGGATGGCGATCGGGCTTGGCGTGGCGTTCGCGATGTCGAATGCCGGGGCGGCCGGGCACGCTGCGTCGGGCGGTGACGTGCGCTTCACGGGCGCGCTCGTCGATCTCTACGACGTGACGCTCGACGCGCGGTCGGGCGTGGGGGTCGAAGGACGCGAGGTGGCGAACGGCGAGGCGGCGGCCACGCTGCGGTTCGATGCGCATGGCCGGCGTTTGCCGGGTGCCCATGTGGCGCTGGTCGGGCCGGACGGTGCGCCGTTCGCACCGGATATCGCTTCGCGTGTGCGTGCAACGTGGCGCGATGCGCGCGACGATCGAAGCGTGCCGCTGGTGTCGGGCCGCACGTATCGCGTGGGTCCGTATGGCGGCGTGATGATGCTGGCGGCGGATGAGGAAACGGGCGCCGTGGCGCCCGTCGTGATTCGCATTCGTCATCCGTGACGGCGCGTGCATGCAGGTGCGTGGCACGCGGCCGTGCGACGCATCATTCGCCGTGTTCGGCCCGTGCGTAGATGTCCCAGCTCGCCATGAACAGCGCGGCGACGAGCGGCCCGATCACGAAGCCGGTGATGCCGAACAGCGCCATCCCGCCGAGCGTCGAGATCAGCACGACCCAGTCGGGCATCTTCGTGTCCTTGCCGACGAGGATCGGGCGCAGCAGGTTGTCGACGAGGCCGATCACGCCCACGCAGAACGCGACGAGGATCGCGCATTTCCAGAGCGCGCCGATCATCAGGAAGTAGAGCGCGGCGGGCACCCAGACGAGGCTCGCGCCGATCGCGGGCAGCAGCGACAGGAACGCCATCAGCGCGCCCCACAGCACCACGCCTTCGATCCCGAGGATCCAGAAGATCAGGCCGCCGAGCGCGCCTTGCACGAGCGCGACCGCGATGTTGCCCTTCACCGTCGCGCGCACGACCGTCGTGAATTTCGCCAGCAGCAGGTTCTTGTGCTCTTCGTCGAGCGGCAGCGCGCGGCGCACGCGGCGGCCGATCTCGCCGCCGTCGCGCAACAGGAAGAACACCATGTACAGCATCACGCCGAAGCTCACGACGAACTGGAACGTGTTCTGGCCGATGCTGAGTGCCTGCGTTGCCGCAAGCTGGCTGATCTGCGCAGCGCCATCGGTCAGCTTCTTCTGGATGCCCGGGAGGTTGCCCAACCCGTATTTCTGCAGCAGGTGCTGGATCGACGACGGCAGCGCGTGGATGATGTCCTGGAAGTATTGCGAATAGTTCGGCTGCGCGGTCTTGATTTCCTGGTACACGTACGCGATTTCCTGCACGAGCGTCGCGGCGACGAACACGAGCGGCAGGATCACGATCAGCACGATCAGCGACAGCGTCACGAGTGCGGCCAGGTTGCGCCGCTTGCCGAAGCGTGCGGCGAGCCAGCGCTGCACGGGCTGGAACAGGATCGCGAGAATGGTGCCCCAGAACACGGCTCCGGAAAACGGCGCGAGGATCCAGCAGAGTCCGACGGTGACCGCGGCCAGCAGGAAATAGAAGAATTTTTGGTGGTCGTGTCCGCTTTCCATGGATGACATTCGCGCAGATTGATGCGTGGTTTGATTGAATCTCGTTGCCCCGCGCACGATCGGTTCGCGATCGTCACGGGTTCGCGGCGAAATGCGCCGCGGGGCGGCCCGAAGCGGAGTATGCCCGCAAAGGTGCCGCCATCATAGCCGCTGCGGGCGGCACATGCGAAAACGCCGCGGGCGGGGCCGCGGCGCTGCCGGGAAGCAAACGCGGCGCGACGCCGCGTGCCGCATCGTCAGATATTGAGCTTCGTGACCTTGGTGCCGTTCACCGACAGGTCGCCCATCAGGCCCGCGTTGGTCAGGATCAGCACCTCGACCGGGGCGGTGGCCGTGGTCGTATCGACCGCGCCGTTCGCGCCGACCTTCACGACCGCGACCGATGCGTCGGCGCCTGCGGCCCAGCCTTCGGACCTGCGGAACGAGTCGAGCGCATCCTGCGTCATGAACAGGAACACGATCGCCTTCGACTGCGCGCCGGCCTGCAGGCCGACCGACAGCGACGACGTGTTGTAGTAGCCGACCGTGCTGCCGCCGACGCGCAGCGCGCCGTTGCCGGACTGGCCGCCTACGATGAAGCCGGCCTGCAGCACGTTCGGGAACACGAGCACGCCGCGCGATTTCGCGACGAGTTCACGCGAACCCGGCACCGTCGAATAGAGACGCGACAGCGTCGCGTTGACGCTGGCGTCGATCGACTGGCGCTTCGACGCGCTGGCCGCGGCGCCTTCCGGTTTGTCCGGGGTGGTCGTGCAGCCGGCGAGCGCGAGGCCGCCGAGCAGGACGGCGGCGGCGGCTTTCATGGCAAGGGTCTTCTGCATGGCGTTTCTCCTTCGTTGTCTGATTGAGTACGGTCGGGGCGGGCAGCGGGGCGGCCGGCTCCGTTCAACGGCGGGCGAGGAGCAGGCCCGCAACGAACGCGAGGCCGGCGACGACGCCGGCGGTTTGCCACGGGTTGTCTTGTACGACCTGCGACACGCGTTCGGCCGATTCGCGCAGTCGGGCGGCCGCGCTGCCCGACGCATGGTCGAGCGCGCTGCGCGCTTCATCGAGCCTGGATTGCACGCGCTTGCGCAGCGCGGCGATATCGCCGTCGCCATCGTTTTTCAGCAGATCTTCCAGTTCGTCGACCAGCCCGCGCAGATCGTCGGTGACGTCGGCATGCAGGTCGCGGGCGGCCGAGCGCGTCGTGCGTCCCACGCGCCGGCCCGTGCGACGAATGTCGGACAGACCGCGGTCCAGCTTGTGTTCGATCGAGTCGGTGAGCGCCATGGTGTTGATCCTCCTTCGATTCAACGTAAATTTGAAGATAAGATGAATCCCAGCAACAGGTGTGATTCACTTGGCCCGATTTTGTTTCGAGACAAATTTTCAATGCGTCGGCAGGATTGCCGCGAAGCCCCGCCGCACGGGGCAGCGCGGCGATTGAAAAAAATTCGCTTTCCGGATGAAGCGGCGTACCGGGTTGCGGTACGCGGTGAAGGTTCGGTAAATATCGCGTCGCCGGGGCCATCAGGTAAATAGTGCCGTTGCAGGCCTTGTGCTGATGCAAATGCACTAGTCGCCGCGTGGTTGACGAGCACGGTTCGTGCCCGGGGCGGCGAACGTGCCGCCCTCGCCAAGCGCGACGTCGATCACGACGGGATCGTGATCCGATGACCGGTACGCGTCGGGTGCGTAATAAGTCGACCGTTGCGCGGACGTTTTGTAATCGGGCACGGGTTGCAGGGCCACCGGTTCGTCGGCGTTGATGTGCCAGACGTGCACGGCCTTCACGCGCGCGGCGAGCGCCGGCGTGGCGAGCGCGTGGTCGAGGCTACCGGCTTCGCCGCGAAATACGTAGCTGTACGCAGCATCGCCGACGAAGCGGGGCACCAGGTTCGCGTAACCGCGTGATTCGAGCGCGCGCAGCGGATCTTCCTTCGCGTAGCTGTTCAGGTCGCCGATCAGGAGTACGCCTTCGGCCGTGGTGCCGGTCGGCGACGTGGCGAGCCAATCGGCGATGCGCGCGGCGGCTCGCGTGCGCGCCGCATTCCAGCAGCCCTGGCCGTCCGACTGGTCACGATCGACACCGGTCGCGTTCGGGCAGTTCTTCGATTTCAGGTGATTGACCGCGACCGTGAAGGCGCGCGTGCCGCCGATGCGCCGGAATGTCTGCGCGAGCGGCGGGCGGTGCCGGCCGCCGAGTGCGACGGTCGCGGCGCGCCCGGCCGGCTCGACCGTGCGGCTGTCGTACAGCAGTGCGACCGCGATCGCGTCGCGGCCGAGCCGCGCGGTGCCGGGATCGACGGTGCGCCAGCCGTCGCCGAGCTGCGCGGCGAGACGCCGCACGGCGCTCGCGTCGCCGTAGCCGTTGTTCGCGATTTCCATCAGCCCGATCACGTCGGCACGCAGCGCGCGCAATGCCGCGACGATCTTCGCCTCCTGCCGCGCGAACGCGGCGGGCGTTTTCGCACCGCGATTGGCCGGGGCATCGAATCCGTCACCGTTCCCGTCGCCGTTGAAATAGTTGAATACGTTGAACGACACGATGCGCACGTCGGCATCGGGATGCCGGGCCGGCGCATCGGTACGCGGGTTCGCGGCGGCATCGAACACCGGCGCCGCGCCCGCAACCGGTTGCAGCCGCCACGTGCCGTAACGCAGTTCGATCACGCCTTCGACGCCGCGTACCGTATAGCCTGCGCGCAGCGTGTTGGCGGCACTCAGCGCGGGCGGCGGATAGCGCACGGTCGCGGGATCGCGGCGGTTCGAGCCGTCGTCGAGCACGATGCGGTTGCGTGCGTTCGCTGTCGCGATCGCGGCGGCCTCGGCCGGCGGCGCGACGTGGGTCGGGATGCGCAGCCGGCCGTTGCTGAGGACGATGCTGCCGTAGCGGCCGAGCTCGTGGGTATCGCTGACGGTCAGGGTTTGCGGCAGGCGCACCCGCATGCCTTCGAGCGCGCTCAGCACGGATAGCGTGGCGACCGGCAGCGTGAGCGTTGCAGGTGTGACTGTCTGCCCGTGTGCGCAGACGGTCACGCCGCCCGACAGCGTGAATTGGGTCCGGCCGTATTGCTCGTCGACCCGGCCCGTGAGATGCACGAGATCGCCGGCCTTCGCGCGTGCGTTCGGCGCATACACGAACACGCCTTCCGGGATGCCCGGCCGGTGCCGTCGCTGTGCGTCGGCCTGCTGGACGAAGAAGCCGCCGAGGCCGTCGGCACCGCCGAACGCCGCCGTGACGACCGCTTCGATCGAGGTGGTTTGACCGGCCAGCGGCGACGGGCCGCCGGCGCTGCGGAGTTCGGCAATCGGCGTGGTTGCGCCGCCGCAGCCGGCGCTGACCGGCGGCGCGGCCGTGGCCGGCCGGGCAGCGAGGGCGGCGAGGGCGGCGAGGGTCGCCAGGGCGATGAACGGTGCAACGGCAAGCGGGCCAAGCAGGCGTGACATGGGACGGTCCACAGGAAGAAAATCCGACGGTTCGGGAGGACATCTTGACGGCAAAATGTCAGGAAGCGGCCGAATTGGCCGTCCGGCCAGTGCCGATTGGCCGACGATGCAAGCCGCACGGCGGCTGCTACGCTTTTTGCATCGGTCGGCGCATCCCGATCGCGCAGCGAACGCTGCCGTGCCCCGTTCCCACAGGAGAAGCCCATGTCTTACATGCTGTTGATTGTCGAGCCGACCGACCAGCGCGCCGAACGCACACTCGACGAAGGTCAGGCGCTGTACGCGCGGATGGTCGATTTCGCCGAAACGCTCAAGGCGCGCGGCGTGCTGCGCGGCGTCGAGTCGCTGGAGCGCGCCGAGCGCGGTACGCGCGTGCAGGTGCGCGACGGCGAGACGCGCCTGCTCGACGGCCCGTTCGCGGAGGCGAAGGAGATGGTCGGCGGCTTCTTCATCGTCGACGTCGACACGCGCGAGGAAGCGATCGAGATCGCGCGCCAGTGTCCGGCCGCGCAATGGTGCACGGTCGAGGTGCGCGCGGTCGGTCCGTGCTTTTTGTGAAGGCCGCGACTCGGTATTTACCCTGATGTGTCGCGGAATATGTCGATCCGGTTGTCTTCCGGCCGTCGTCCGGATAAGGCGCCGACGAATGGGCGTCGCCTTTCAACGACGACAAGGAGTGAACGATGCGATTCATGATCATGATCCGGGCGAACGCCGTCAGCGAGTCCGACGCGTTGCCGGACAACCGGCTGGTCGAAGCCATGACCGTCTATCACGAGGAACTGGCCAGGGCCGGCGTGCTGCTCGACGCGAACGGGCTGCGCCCGAGCGCGAACGGCTGGCGCGTGCGCTACTCGGGCGGCAAGGGCACCGTGGTCGACGGCCCGTTCGCCGAAACGAAGGAGCTGATTGCCGGCTATACGCTGATCCAGGTGCGTTCGCGCGACGAAGCGCTCGAATGGACGCGCCGGTTCCCTGCGCCGTTCGGCGCCGAGATGGATTGCGAGATCGAGGTGCGGCCGCTGTTCGAGCTTGACGACCTCACGCCGAGCGACGCGGTCGAGCGGTTCCGCGAGCTCCACGTCGGCCGTACCGGCGCCTGATTGACTGCCCACCTGAATCCAACTTCACCGGGAGCACCCGACATGCACAAGATGGTCTTCATCAACCTGCCCGTGGCCGACCTGCCGCGCTCGAAGGCGTTCTACCAGGCGCTCGGCTTCGAAGTCGTGCCGGCCTATACCAACGACCAGGCCGCCTGCATCAAGATCAGCGACACGATTTTCGCGATGCTGCTCGTGCGTCCGTTTTTCCAGACGTTCACCGGCAAAACCATCATCGATCCGGCAACGCAGGTGCAGGTCCTGTCGTGCCTGTCGTGCGAAAGCCGCGCCGAAGTCGACGCGATCGTCGCAAAGGCGCTGGCGGCCGGCGGGTCCGCGCCGCAAGCGCCGCGCGAGTACCCGAACATGTACGGCCACGGGTTCGACGATCCGGACGGCCATGCATGGGAGCTGATGGCCATGCCGCTGGACGCGTCCGCCGAGGGGCAGGCGTCGTGACGCGTGAGGCGACTCACCGTGCGATTGAAGCGGTCTGGCGGATCGAGGCGCCCAAGATCATCGCGCGCGCCGCGCGTGTGGTGCGCGACGTCGGCGTGGCCGAGGAACTGGCGCAGGACACGCTCGTCGCGGCGCTCGAGCACTGGCCCGTCGACGGCGTGCCCGACAACCCGGCCGCATGGCTGATGACGGCCGTGAAGCGTCGCGCACTCGATCGTGTCCGTCAGGAGTCGCTCCACGCGGCGAAGCGCGACCAGCTCGGCCACGAGATGGACGCGCTCGAAGCGCACGTCGTCCCCGACATCGCGGAGGCGTTCGTCGACACGAGCGACGACATCGGCGACGACCTGCTGCGGCTGATCTTCACGTCGTGCCACCCGGTGCTGTCGACCGATGCGCGCGTGGCGCTCACACTGCGGCTGCTCGGTGGGCTGACGACGGGCGAGATCGCGCGCGCGTTCCTGACGCCCGAGCCGACGATCGCGCAGCGGATCGTGCGCGCCAAGCGCACGCTCGCGGCGGCGCACGTGCCGTTCGAGGTGCCGGCTGCCGATGCGCGGCCCGCGCGGCTCGCGTCGGTGCTCGAAGTGATCTATCTCGTGTTCAACGAAGGCCATGCGGCGACCTCGGGCGACGACTGGACGCGCCCGGCGCTGTGCGACGAGGCGTTGCGGCTCGGCCGCGTGCTGGCCGGGCTGGCGCCGGACGAGAGCGAGGTGCTCGGGCTCGTCGCGCTGATGGAGCTGCAGGCGTCGCGCATGCATGCGCGCATCGACGCGCAGGGCCGGCCCGTGCTGCTGCTCGACCAGGATCGCAGCCGCTGGGATCCGCTGCTGATCCGGCGTGGCCTCGCGGCGCTCGAACGCGCGACGAAGCTCGGCGGCGTACGCGGGCCGTATGCGCTGCAGGCCGCGCTGGCGGCCTGCCACGCGCGCGCGCGGCAGGCGTCGGATACGGACTGGGCGCAGATCGTCGCGCTGTATGACGCGCTTGCCGAAGTCGCACCGTCGCCCGTCGTCGAGCTGAATCGCGCGGTGGCCGTGGGGATGGCGTTCGGGCCCGCTGCGGCGCTCGAACTCGTCGACGCGCTGCGCGACGATCCCGCGCTCGCGCGCTATCACTGGCTGCCGAGCGTGCGCGGCGACCTGCTGGCGAAGCTGGGCCGCGCCGACGAGGCGAAGGCCGAATTCCGCCGCGCGGCGGAACTGACGCGCAACGAGCGCGAACGCGAATTGCTGCTCAGGCGCGCGACCGACGCTTGACCCACGCAGCACGCGCGCACCCCGAGCCCTGAGCCCTGAGCCCTGAGCCCTGAGCCCCGAGCCCCGAGCCCCAAGCCCCGCGTCCCGCCAAGCACTATCGCCCGGATTGAAAAAGCCTATTGGGGGATGCGAACGCGAGCGCCTAGATTGAAGAGCACGATGCGCGCGCCCCGGCACACGCATCGTTCCCCACATACCTGATCGGCCCGGCTTCGCATGCGGCCGCGCCGACTCGAACGGAGGCGCAAATGGCTCAGCTCAAGGGCAGCAAAACCGAAGAGAACCTGAAGGCCGCATTCGCGGGCGAATCGCAGGCGAACCGGCGCTATCTGTATTTCGCTTCGAAGGCTGACGTCGAAGGCCAGAACGACGTCGCTGCGCTGTTCCGCTCGACCGCCGAAGGCGAAACCGGCCATGCGCACGGCCATCTCGAATACCTGGAAGCCGTCGGCGATCCGGCAACGGGCTTGCCGTTCGGTTCATCGCGGCAGAATCTCGAATCGGCGATCGCCGGCGAAACGCACGAATACACCGACATGTATCCGGGCATGGCGAAGACGGCGCGCGACGAGGGCTTCGACGAAATCGCGAACTGGTTCGAGACGCTCGCGAAGGCTGAACGCAGCCACGCGAACCGCTACACGAAGGCGCTGGACAGTCTCGTCGACTGACGGGCCGCCCGCGGGCCGCACGGCAGGCCGTGCGACCGGCAAGCGGCCGGCTGTTCGTTCATCGCTGCCCGCATCGTGCGGGCGGCGCTGGCGCGCATGCGCGCCACGCTGGAGCGCCCCATGCCCCACAAGGAAGGCAGTCTCGAAGCCCCGACCCGGCATCCGCTCGACTGGCAGTCCGATGCGTTCTACGACCAGGCCGCGATCGATGCTGAAATGACGCGCGTGTTCGACATCTGCGCCGGATGCCGGCGCTGTGTGTCGTTGTGCGGCGCGTTTCCGACGCTGTTCGATCTGGTCGACGACACGCCGATGGGCGATATCGAGGAGGTGCCGAAGGAAGCGTTCGGCAAGGTCGTCGACCAGTGCTACCTGTGCGACCTCTGCTACATGACGAAATGCCCGTACGTGCCGCCGCATGCATGGAACGTCGACTTTCCGCACCTGATGCTGCGCGGCAAGGCCGCGCGCTACCAGCGCGGCGAAGCGACGCTGCGCGACAAGGTGCTGTCGAACACCGACGCGCTTGGCCACTTCGCCGGCATACCGATCGTCACGCAGGCGGTGAACGCGGTGAACCGCACGCCGCCCGTGCGCCATGCGCTCGAGGCGACACTCGGTGTCGATCGCCATGCGTGGCTGCCGGAATTCGCGCCGCGCAAGTTCCGGCGCACGGCGAGGCCCTCGGACGGCTTGCCGGTGCGCGACGGCGAACGCACGCCCGGCAAGGTCGCGATCTACGCGACCTGCTACGTGAATTTCAACGAGCCCGGCATCGGCCACGACCTGCTCGCGATCCTCGCGCACAACGACATCCCGTACGAACTCGTCACGCGCGAAGCCTGCTGCGGGATGCCGCTGCTCGAGCAGGGCAATCTCGCCGGCGTGGCCGCGAAGAAGGACGTGAACCTGCCCGTGCTCGAACGCTACGCGCGCGAAGGCTATGCGCTGATCGGCGCGATCCCGAGCTGCGTGCTGATGTACAAGAGCGAGCTGCCGCTGATGTTCCCCGGCGACGAAGCAGTGCGCGCGGTGGCCGAAGCATTCTGGGATCCGTTCGAATACGTGATCGCGCGGCATCGCGACGGGCTGCTGAAGACCGATTTCAAGACGGGCCTCGGCACCGTGTCGTATCACGTGCCGTGCCATGCGCGCGTGCAGAACATCGGCCGCAAGACGGCCGACGCGCTGTCGCTCGTGCCCGATACGCGTGTGAATGTCGTCGAGCGCTGCTCGGGCCACGCGGGCACGTTCGGCGTGAAGAAGGAATTTCACGCGGACGCGATGCGGATCGGCGGGCCCGTGTTCAAGGCGATGGCCGAACCGCAGCCGGATTTCGTGTCGTCGGACTGCGCGCTGGCCGGCCATCACATCGTGCAGGGCATCGACGACAAGGGGTTGCCATCCGCACCGCTCGCCCATCCGCTCACGCTGCTGCGCCGCGCGTACGGCATCTGAGCCGCCGCCGGCCGACCCACGAGGCTCTCCCATGACGTTGACCCGCGATTCCCTGCTGACGCTCGAAGCGTACGCGAAGATCCGCAAGGCCGAACACGCGCGGCTCGTCGCGTACAAGCGCCGCCGCGCGGTGGCGCTCGGCAATCACCTGCGCTTGCTGTTCGAGGACGAGACGACGATCCGCTATCAGATCCAGGAGATGCTGCACATCGAGAAGATCTTCGACCAGGCCGGCATCGAAGGCGAGCTGGAAGCGTATCTGCCGCTCGTGCCCGACGGCACGAACCTGAAGGCGACGATGCAGATCGAGTACGAGCACGAGCTCGAACGGCGCGCGGCGCTCGCGCGGCTGATCGGCATCGAGGATCGCGTGTACCTGCAGGTCGACGGGCATGCGAGCGTCTACGCGATCGCCGACGAGGATCTCGAGCGCGACAACGCCGAGAAGACGTCGGCCGTGCACTTCCTGCGCTTCGAGCTCGGCGCGCCGATGCGCGCGGCGCTCAAGGGCGGGGCGGCGCTGTCGATCGGCTGCGATCACCCGGCCTACACGATGCCGGCGCAGCGCGTGGACGCGGACGTGACCGCCTCGCTCGCCGGCGATCTGCGCTGACGCGTCCGCTGCACGTCCGGCACGTCCTGCCGACCGGTCTCCTTTTTCCGTTCCGACCCGAAACGGGATGTCCGCCGCCGATGCGGCGCGATTGCTCGCCTGCCGCCGTGAAGATGTAACAGACGTCACGAGCTTGCGCGTGGCGAAAAATGTGCATCGTGCGTCACCGTGCTTTCATCACTCGCAGAGAAACAATAAAAATATTGTGCACGGAGATAATTTAAATCAACCGAATTCGAATGATTTACCGATTCGTGAATATCTTGTTACGCTTTTTTCCCTGATTTACCGATGTCGGGAAGCAATGCGCGGGATTGTTGCCGGCAGGGAGTGGAGTGGCCCGAAAATGCCCATGAAAAGGTACTCTTCATACGCTTCTGAGCCCCGCCAGGCGGGCCCTTGCAGCGGCGGGTATAAAGATCCCGCAAAAAAATTCAAGCGTAAATACATTGCGCACCCATGGCGGGTTGTTTCAGTGCGTAACATTAAGTCATTGTCATATTGAGATAAACCCTAGGGATGGTATGCTTCGTGCACAAAAATTCCCACATTGGAGTGAGACCGTGATTTGTGCGTCATTGCCGGGAATGGCGGCACCGTGAAAGTGCGGTGCCGCGCCGGTATGCACAACGTCGGATAACCATAATGTGCAACCTGGCCGCCCCGCGACGCGATGTGTCGCGACGGCGCCGCCAATCGCAGCCCCGGCCTGGCTGCGTGGAGAGATCTACTATGTTCTTCGATGAGCTTAACGATGAAGAGTGGTTTCGTCTTTCAACGCTGATCGCCGATGAACCCATCCGGCTGAATCGTCGTGGGCGTCCACGAGCCGAACCGCGCGTCGTTGCCAACGCGGTGCTCTGGATCCTGACGACCGGTGAAGCCTGGTCGAAGCTGCCCGGTCGCTATCCGTCCGGGCCGACGTGCCGTCGCCGTTACGAGGAATGGCTGGCGTCCGGCACGCTGCTGCAGATGATCGACGTGCTGACCCAGTTCAGCGGGCGCACGTTCGCGTATATCCCGCCGCCGCCGGCGCCGGTCGTGTCCGCGCGTCGTGCCGAGCCTGCGCCCGACAACGATCGCTTGCGCGGCGTGTTCTGGCAGAACCCCGAATCGTGGCAATTGCCGGTCGCTCAGGCAAACGTTTGGCAGGGCGAGGGCGCGTCGCTGAGCGCGATGCCGGTCGATGAAGTGGTCGATCCGTCAGCCGTGTCGTTCGCGGTGCCCGGGGCGCCGTCGAGAGAGCTGCGCCCTGCGCGTGCGTCGTCGGCGAGCTTCGCCGCGGCCGAACCGCAAGTCGACGAATATCGCGGCTATACGATCTACGGCATTGCGCAGCCGGTGCAGAACCTGATGTATCGCGCGTGGGCCGAGATTTCGCAGCAAGGCCGGCGCGTCGAGCGCTCGGGCCTGATCGGCCCGCGTTTCACCGATGCCGAGGAAGCCGAGCAGTTCGCGCTCGACTGGGCACGCCAGTGGATCGATCGCCATGGCGCGAGCGACGAACCGGCGCGCGAGTCGCAAGGCGAGGTGCTGGCCGGCCTGTCCGCGCTCGCGCGTGCAGAGTCCGACATCAAGCGCTTCATCGCCGAGCGTCGCGCGACCACGCTGTCCGAAAGCCGCAACGATCCGGTGCAGCCGGAGCGCCGCGAGTACGTGTACCGCGTCGGCTGATCGCCGTACCGCCGAAACGCGCGGGCCGTCGTGTGCCACGACGCCCGCGCGGCAGTCCCGTCTTTCCATGCTTGCCGTGCCGGGGCGCCGCCGTCGAAGCGGCGCCCCGCGTGCACGTGCGTTACTGCCGGCCGTAGGTATCGTCGAAGCGGACGATGTCGTCCTCGCCGAGATACGCACCCGACTGCACTTCGATCAGCTCGAGCGGCATCTTGCCGGGGTTCTCCAGTCGGTGCGACACGCCGAGCGGGATGTACGTCGATTCGTTTTCGGACAGCAGGAACGTTTCGTCGCCGCGCGTGATGCGTGCGGTGCCGCAGACGACGATCCAGTGTTCGGCACGGTGGTGGTGCATCTGCAGCGACAGGCGTGCACCCGGTTTCACGACGATGCGTTTCACCTGGAAGCGTTCGCCCATGTCGACCGAGTCGTAGTGGCCCCACGGGCGATGCACCTTGCGGTGATCGGTCGCTTCCGCGCCGCGTTGCGCCTTGATGTGCCCGACGATTTTCTTCACGTCCTGCACGCGCGACTTGTCCGCGACGAGCACGGCGTCGGGCGTTTCGACGACGACGAGGTTCTGCGTGCCGACGCAGGCAACGAGGCGGCTTTCCGAATGCGCGAACGTCGATTCCGCGCCTTCGAACAGCACGTGGCCGCGGCCGACGTTCTCGGCCTCGTCCTTCGGCGAGATCTGCCAGATCGCGTCCCACGAGCCGACGTCCGACCAGCCGGCGTCGAGCGGCACGACGACGCTTTCACACAGTTGCGGCAGGCTGGCGAGCGGCTCCATCACCGCGTAGTCGATCGAGTTCGACGGTGACGCGGCGAATGCGTCGCGATCGATGCGGAAGAAATCGCCATCGGCCTTGCCCTGGGCGACGGCCTGCTCGCAGGCCGCATGGATCGCCGGTTCGAGCTGGCGGATCGCCTTCAGCCAGACCGATGCGCGAACGATGAAGATGCCGCTGTTCCACCAGTATTCGCCCGATGCGACGTACTGCTGAGCGAGTTCGAGATGCGGTTTCTCGACGAAACGGTCGAGGCGGCGCACGTCGAGGTTGCCCGTGGCGGCGTCGCCGAGCGGCGCGCCGACGCGGATGTAGCCGTAGCCGGTTTCCGCGTGCTTGGGCACGATGCCCAGCGTTGCGATCTTGCCTTGCGCCGCGCAGTGCACGCCGGCCGCGACGGCCGCGTGGAAGCGCGGCAGGTCGGCGACCGCGTGGTCGGCCGGCATCACGGTCATCACCGCATCGTTGCCGCCGGCGACGAGCCGCAACGCGGCGAGCGTCAGCGCGGGCGCGGTGTCGCGGCCGACCGGCTCGAGCATGATCGACGCCGATTTGCCGGTCAGGCGCAGCTGTTCGGCGGTGGTGAAGCGGTGATCCTCGCCGCATACGATCAGCACGTCGTCGTTCAGCGGATGGTCGGCCGCCAGGCCGTCGAGGCGCAGCGCGGTCGACTGCAGCAGCGAATGTTCGCCGAGCAGGCCGATCAGCTGTTTTGGAAAACGTTCGCGCGACATCGGCCACAGGCGCGTGCCGGACCCACCGGCGAGAATCACCGGTTGCACGGCGACGTGCGTGCCGGCGGCGGGGGCGGCGAAAGAAGAGTGGCGCGTTTCGGCAGCCACGGCCGGAGCATTCATGAGGACACTCTCCACGGTTGAAGTCAGTGCCTGTCGTTGTAGCACGAAGTAAATCGACAATAAAACCGGACCCATTGCCGGATATTCGCCATGAATTCATCCGGAAGGATTTCTCGCGCTGGCATCCGATGCAATTAAAAAAATAAAAAATAAATCCTTTTATCGGCTGGCCTTGACCGCCAGCAAAGGGTGAGCGGAAATCGTAAAGCTTCCGAAAAATTCCCGGCCCGCGAGCGCTTCGGGAAAACATGCCGATTTAATTCAAAAGTTTCCCGGAAATAATTTCCGATTATTTTTCGAAATACTTGTACGCTTGAGGCGAAAATTTCTTACCGCTTCAATAACGACATGCAACGTTTGAATCGAATGTGCGGCACCGGTCGCGCAAGGAGCAGTTCGGCAAACGCCTGTTCAAAGAGGAAGCAGACATGTTGAGCGTGCTGGCGAGAGTCATCGATATCGCGATGGTCGTGACGGGGGCGTTGATCGCCGCCGCGCTGCACGGCGGCAGCATCTGGCTCAACGACCTGCAGCGCACGATGATGCTGTTCGATTGCCTGCTCGTCGTCGTGTGTTTTCCCGCGTTCGGCATTTACCAGTCCTGGCGCGGCAAGCGTCTCGTCGGGCTGGTGGGGCGGGTGGCGTTCGCGTGGCTCGTGGTCGAACTCGCGGGCATCCTGTTGAGCTTCAGCTTTCATCAGTCGGGCGACCTGTCGCGGCTGTGGCTGGGTTACTGGGCGCTCGCGACGATGACGCTGCTCGCCGGCTCGAAGGCCTGCGTGCACGTCGTGCTGCGGCAACTGCGCCGCGGCGGCTACAACCTGAAGGCGGTCGCGATCGTCGGCGGCACGCCGGCGGCGCGGCGGCTGATCGCGCAGATGCGGGCGCGGCCGGAAGCCGGTTTCAACCCGGTGTGCGTCTACGACGAAAGCGAAGCGCCGGGCGAAGTCGCGCTCGACGACGTGCGCATCGAGCGGCAGTTCGAATCGCTGGTGTGGCTGGTGCGCAGCCGCGCGATCAGCGAGCTGTGGCTCACGCTGCCGATCACGGAGGAACGCCGGATTCACCATATCGTGACGGTGTTCCGCCACGACTTCGTGAATATCCGCTTCATCCCGGACGTGCGCACGCTGTCGTTCTTCAACCAGGAGGTGGTCGAGGTGCTCGGCGTGCCGGCGATCAACCTCGCGGCGTCGCCGATCACCGACGTGCGGATCCTGCCGAAGTTCGTGTTCGACCGGCTGTTCGCGCTGGCGGCGCTCACGGCGCTCGCGCCGGCGATGCTGCTGATCGCCGGCCTGATCAAGCTGACGTCGCGCGGGCCGGTGTTCTTCCGCCAGAAGCGCAAGGGCATCGACGGGCACGAGTTCGAGATCTACAAGTTCCGCTCGATGAAGGTGCACCAGGAAGCGGCGGGCCAGGTCACGCAGGCGAAGAAGAACGATTCGCGCGTGACGCCGGTCGGCCGGTTCCTGCGCCGCACGAGCCTCGACGAGCTGCCGCAGTTCATCAACGTGCTGAAGGGCGAGATGTCGGTCGTCGGCCCGCGTCCGCATGCGCTCGCGCACGACGACATCTACAAGGATCTGGTCAAGGGCTACATGTTCCGCTACCGGATCAAGCCGGGCATCACCGGGTGGGCGCAGATCAACGGCTTTCGCGGCGAGACCGACCAGATCGAGAAGATGATGGGACGCGTGAAGCTCGATCTGTACTACATGCAGAACTGGTCGTTCTGGCTCGACATCAAGATCGTCGTGCTGACGCTCTGGAAAGGCTTTACCGGCAGCAACGCGTACTGAGTACCGGGTACCGAGATCGCGCCGCGCAGGCATTCCGGTTTTACGAATTTCGAATCATTGGTCAAGAGGTCCGACACATCATGAATCTGACTATCATCGGCAGCGGTTACGTAGGTCTTGTCACCGGCGCCTGTCTCGCCGACATCGGGCACGACGTGTTCTGTCTGGACGTCGACCAGGCAAAGATCGACATCCTGAACAACGGCGGCGTGCCGATCCACGAGCCGGGCCTCAAGGAAGTGATCGCGCGCAATCGCGCGGCCGGCCGCCTGCGTTTCTCGACCGATATCGAGGCCGCGGTCGCGCACGGCGACGTGCAGTTCATCGCGGTCGGCACGCCGCCCGACGAGGACGGTTCGGCCGACCTGCAATACGTGCTCGCGGCCGCCCGCAACATCGGCCGCACCATGACGGGCTTCAAGGTGATCGTCGACAAGTCGACGGTGCCGGTCGGCACGGCCGAACGCGTGCGCGCGGCGGTGGCGGAAGAACTCGCGAAGCGCGGTGGCGACCAGATGTTCTCGGTCGTGTCGAACCCGGAATTCCTGAAGGAAGGCGCGGCGGTCGACGATTTCACGCGGCCGGACCGCATCGTGATCGGCTGCGACGACGACGTGCCGGGCGAGCGCGCCCGCGAGCTGATGAAGAAGCTCTACGCGCCGTTCAACCGCAACCACGAACGCACGCTGTATATGGACGTGCGCTCGGCCGAGTTCACGAAATACGCGGCGAACGCGATGCTCGCGACCCGCATCTCGTTCATGAACGAGCTGGCGAACCTCGCCGACCGCTTCGGTGCGGACATCGAGGCCGTGCGCCGCGGGATCGGCTCCGATCCGCGCATCGGCTATCACTTCCTGTATGCCGGCTGCGGCTACGGCGGTTCGTGCTTTCCGAAGGACGTCGAGGCGCTGATCCGCACGGCCGACGAGCACGGGCAGGCGCTGCAGATCCTGAAAGCGGTGTCGTCGGTCAACGCCACGCAAAAGCGCGTGCTCGCCGAGAAGATCGTCGCGCGTTTCGGCGAGGACCTGACCGGCCGCACGTTCGCCATCTGGGGCCTCGCGTTCAAGCCGAACACCGACGACATGCGCGAGGCGCCGAGCCGCGAGCTGATCGCCGAGCTGCTGTCGCGCGGCGCGCGCATCGCCGCGTACGACCCGGTCGCGCAGCAGGAAGCGCGCCGCGTGATCGCGCTCGATCTCGCCGATCACCCGAGCTGGCTCGAGCGCCTGACGTTCGTCGACGACGAGGCGCAGGCCGCACGCGATGCCGACGCGCTCGTGATCGTCACCGAATGGAAGATCTTCAAGAGCCCCGACTTCGCCGCGCTCGGCCGCCTGTGGAAAGCGCCGGTGATCTTCGACGGCCGCAACCTGTACGAGCCGGAGACGATGAGCGAGCTGGGCATCGAGTACCACCCGATCGGCCGGCCGGGCTCGCGCCAGGCCGTCGCCGCCCGAGTGCCGGGCACCGCGCCCGCAAGCGCGTAACCCGTTTCCCGTCACTCGTCACGAGATGCCATGTTCCGGAACATCCTGATCGTCTGTCATGCGAACGTCTGCCGCAGCCCGGCAGCGGAAATGCTGTTCAAGTCGCACGCCGCGTCGCGCGGCGGCCCGCGCCCGACGTTCCACTCGGCCGGCGTGCATGCGAACGACGGCGACGGCATCGATCCGGTGATGCGTCAACTGCTCGCCGAGCACGGCGTCGATGCGACGACCCATCGCTCGCGGCGGCTGTCGCGCCGGATCGTGCGCGACGCCGATCTGATTCTCGTCAGCGAGCGCGGACAGATTGCGGCCGTCGAGTCGGTCGATCCGTTCGCGCGCGGCAAGGTCCACCTGCTCGGCAAGTGGGAAGGCGCCGAGATCGCCGATCCGCACGGCGGCCCCGAGGCCGATTACCGCGAAAGCTACTCACTGATCGAACGCCTGGTTCAAGGATGGCTACAGAAACTATGCTGAAACGCCCGATGCGCCCGGTGGCGCTTGCCGTCGCGCTGACGACTTTCCTGTCGGCCTGTGCAACCGCGCCCGGCAACTACCTCGACTCGTCGAACCTGAAGGACGAAGGCCGGCAGCAAGCGGCCGAAACCTATCCGGTTCATTACATCGACGCCCAAGTGGTGATGGACCAGCTGCAGAAAGCGCAGGTCGACCATCCGCTGCCGCCCGGACGTTTTACCGATCCGTCGGAGTACGTGTACCGCGTCGGCCCGCAGGACATCCTCGGCGTCACCGTGTGGGACCACCCGGAGCTGACGACGCCGCAGGGGCAGTCGTTCTCGAGCGGCGGCAACACGACGCAGTCGGTCGCGGGCGCGCTGCAGCAGCCGTATACGACCGCGCTGCCGGGCCAGGCCGACCCGTACGGCCAGACGGTCGCCGCCGACGGCACGATCTTCTTCCCGTTCGTCGGCCGCATCAAGGTGGCCGGCAAGACGGTCGCGCAGATCCGCGAGCAGATGGCCACCTCGCTGTCGCGCTACGTGAAGAATCCGCAGCTCGACGTGCGCGTGCTGTCGTTCCGCAGTCAGAAGGTGCAGGTGACGGGCGAGGTGAAGCAGCCGGGCCCGCTCGCGGTGAGCGACGTGCCGCTGACGCTGGTCGACGCGATCTCGCGCTCGGGCGGCTCGACCAGCGAGGCCGACCTGCAGCGCGTGCGCCTGACGCGCGACGGCAAGCTCTACACGCTCGACGCGAACGGCGTGCTCGACCGCGGCGAAGTGCGGCAGAACGTGATGCTGCAGCCGGGCGACATCGTCAACGTGCCGGATCGCAGCGACAGCCGCGTGTTCATCATGGGCGAGGTCAAGACGCCGGTCACGGTGCCGATGCTCAAGGGCAAGCTGACGATCGCCGACGCGCTAACGGCGGGCGGCGGGATCCTCGATACCGACGCGAACCCGCGCAAGATCTACGTGATGCGCGGCATGCGCGAAAACCCGACGAAGCCTGAAGTGTTCCGTCTCGACATGACGCAGCCGGATGCGCTGATGTTGTCGAGCCGCTTCCCGCTTCAACCGCTCGACGTCGTCTACGTCAGCACGGCCGGCTCGGTGCAGTTCAACCGTGTGTTGCAGCAGGTGCTGCCGACGATCCAGACGATCTTCTACATGCGGCAGATCACGCGCTGATAGCCCGCCGGGGCGGCCTCTCCGCCCCGGCACCACTCAAGCGGGAACGAATGGTGAACACGCAAGCGAAACACTCCTACGCGGATCTGTCCGCGAAAACCGAGGAAGAGGACGTCGTCCTCGGCCAGCTGCTCCAGGTGATCATGGACGACATCTGGCTGCTGCTCGGTATCGCGGTCACGGTCGTCGCGCTCGCCGGCCTGTACTGCTACATCGCGAAGCCGGTCTACCAGGCCGACGTGCACGTGCGGGTCGAGAGCAACGACAACACGTCGCAGGCGCTCACGCAGACGCAGACCGGCGCGACGATCAACACCGGTCCGCAGCAGGCGCAGACCGATGCGGAAATCGAGATCATCAAGAGCCGCGGCGTGGTCGCGCCGGTGGTCGAGCAGTTCAAGCTGAACTTCTCGGTCGCGCCGAAGACGCTGCCGGTGATCGGCAGCCTCGCCGCGCGCATGGCGACGCCGGGTATGCCGGCCCGGCCGTGGCTCGGCCTGAAATCGTATGCGTGGGGCGGCGAAATCGCCGACGTCGATTCGATCAACGTCGTGCCCGCGCTCGAAGGCAAGAAGCTGACGCTGACGGCCGGCCCGAACGGCACCTATTCGCTCGTCGACCAGAACGGCATGCGGCTGCTGTCGGGCCATGTCGGCGAATCGGCGCAGGGCGGCGGCGTGACCCTGCTCGTGTCGAAGCTCGTCGCGCGCCCCGGCACGCAGTTCACGGTGGTGCGCTTCAACGATCTCGACGCGATCAGCGGCTTCCAGACCGGCATCCAGGTGACCGAGCAGGGCAAGCAGACGGGCGTCGTGCAGATCTCGCTCGAAGGCAAGGATCCGGACCAGACCGCCGCGATCGCGAACGCGCTCGCGCAGTCGTACCTGAACCAGCACGTGGTCGCGAAGCAGGCCGAGGCGACCAAGATGCTCGACTTCCTGAAGGGCGAGGAGCCGCGCCTGAAGGCCGACCTCGAACGCGCGGAAGCCGCGCTGACGCAGTACCAGCGCACGTCGGGCTCGATCAACGCGAGCGACGAGGCGAAGGTCTACCTCGAGGGCAGCGTGCAGTACGAGCAGCAGATCGCCGCGCAGCGCCTGCAGCTCGCGTCGCTCGCGCAGCGCTTCACCGATTCGCACCCGATGGTGATCGCCGCGAAGCAGCAGCTCGCGGAGCTGCAGGGCGAGAAGGACAAGTTCAGCAACCGCTTCCGCAGCCTGCCGGCCACCGAAGTGAAGGCCGTCCAGTTGCAGCGTGACGCGAAGGTTGCAGAGGACATCTACGTACTGCTGCTGAACCGCGTGCAGGAACTGTCGGTGCAGCGGGCCGGCACGGGCGGCAACATCCACCTCGTCGATTCCGCGCTGCGTCCGGGCGATCCGGTCAAGCCGAAGAAGGTGCTGATCCTGTCGGCCGCGGTGTTCCTCGGGCTGATCCTCGGCACGGGCGTTGTGTTCCTGCGCCGCAATCTTTTCCAGGGCATCGAGGATCCCGACCGCATCGAGCGCGCGTTCAACCTGCCGCTGTACGGGCTGGTGCCGCAAAGCGCCGAGCAGGCGAAGCTCGACGCACAGGCCGAGAAGGGCGGCAGCCGCGCGCGGCCGATCCTCGCGAGCCTGCGTCCGAAGGATCTCAGCGTCGAGAGCCTGCGCAGCCTGCGCACCGCGATGCAGTTCGCGATGATGGACGCGAAGAACCGCGTGATCGTGCTGACGGGCCCGACGCCCGGCATCGGCAAGAGTTTCCTGGCGGTCAACCTCGCGGTGCTGCTCGCGCATTCGGGCAAGCGCGTGCTGCTGATCGACGCGGACATGCGTCGCGGCCTCCTCGACCGCTACTTCGGCCTCACGTCGCAGCCGGGCCTGTCCGAACTGCTGAGCGACCAGTCGGCGCTCGAGGAAGCGGTGCGCGAGACGCCGGTGCAGGGCCTGTCGTTCATCTCGGCCGGCACGCGTCCGCCGAACCCGTCTGAGCTGTTGATGTCGACGCGCCTGCCGCAATACCTCGAAGGGCTCGGCAAGCGCTACGACGTGATCCTGATCGATTCGCCGCCGGTGCTCGCGGTGACCGATGCGACGATCATCGGCCGCATGGCCGGCTCGACGTTCCTCGTGCTGCGCTCGGGCATGCACACCGAAGGCGAGATCGCCGACGCGATCAAGCGCCTGCGCACCGCGGGCGTCGACCTGGAAGGCGGGATCTTCAACGGCGTGCCGCCGAAGGCGCGCGGCTACGGCCGCGGCTATGCGGCCGTGCACGAATACCTGAGCGCCTGATCCGCACCGCACGTAACCGGGCGGGCAGCGAGCGTTGCCCGCCCGGTCGACAGGAGAACCAACGATGAAAATTTCCGTGCTCGTTCCGACCTATCGGCGTCCCGCCGACCTCGCGCGCTGCCTGCTGGCGCTGCAGCGGCAGCATCGGCTGCCCGATGAGGTGATCGTCGTCGCGCGCCCGGAGGATGACGCCACGCACGAACGGCTCGCCGATCCGGCGGTCGGCGGCGCGCTGCCGCTGCGCATCGTGCCGGTCGACGTGCCGGGCCAGGTCGCCGCGCTGAACAAGGGGCTCGACTCGGCGAACGGCGACGTCGTCGCGATCACCGACGACGACGCCGCCCCCCGCCCCGACTGGCTCGCGCGTGTCGTATCGGTGTTCGAAGCCGATCCGCGCGTGGGGGCGGTCGGCGGGCGCGACTGGGTGCACGAGAAGGGCCGCGTGCTCGACGAATCGCGCGAGCTCGTCGGCCAGCTCACGCTGTCCGGCAAGATCGTCGGCAATCATCATCTCGGCGTCGGCGGCCCGCGCGAAGTCGACATGCTGAAAGGCGCGAACATGAGCTACCGCCGTGCCGCGATCGAGCGGCTGCGCTTCGACACGCGGCTGCGAGGCGCCGGTGCGCAGGTGCACAACGACATGGGTTTCAGCATGCAGGTGCAGCGCGACGGCTGGAAGCTCGTCTACGACCCGGCGATCGCGGTCGATCATTTTCCGGCGGAGCGCTTCGACGACGACCGGCGCGATGCCGCGTCGCTGAATGCGATCAGCAACGGCGCGTACAACCTGCACCTGATCCTGCGCGATCACCTTCCGCCGGTCCGGCGCGAGATCGCGTGGTGGTGGTGGACGCTGGTCGGTACGCGCGTCTACCCGGGCTTCGCGCACGTGCTGCTGTCGCTGCCTACGGCGAAGCGCGAGCGGATCCGGGCGCATTGGCGCGCGGTGCGCCGCGGCGCGCGCGATGCCCGCCGGGCGAACCCTGCCCCCCATCGTGCGGCGATGCCGCCGGTGACGTCTTGAACGCGCCGCGCGCGCCACGCCGCGCGGCCGAACCCGGAGAAGGGCTCGAATGACTGCAACCAAGGTTCACGTTCACCTGTTTTACGGCGCCGATCCGCGTACCTACCGGAAAGGCGAGAACATCGGCTGTCTGTACGGTTATCACCATGCCGAATCCGACGAATTCCGGCTGACCTATTCGCAGGATGCGGGCGAGAGCCGCGTCGCCAGCCTCGCGCGCCGCGCGCTGAAGGCGGTGCTCGGCTTCGACGTCGTGCATGCGTGGCGCAACCGCGCCGCGCTGCTGAACACCGACGTGATCTGGACGCACACGGAACAGGAGCATCTGGCTGCTGCGCTGATCCTGAAGCTCGCCGGTGCGCAGGGCAAGCGCCCGCTGCTGCTCGCACAGAGCGTCTGGCTGTTCGACAAGTGGGGCAGCTTCGGCGGCCCGCGGCGCTGGCTGTACCGCAAGCTGCTCGCGCGTGCCGACGCGTTGACCACGCTCGCCCGCGACAACGCCGACCTGTGCCGCCGCTACCTCGGGCGCGATGCCGAGTTCGTCTACTACGGGCTGAACACGCAGGATTTCCCGCTCACCGAGCCGCGGCAATGGCAACCGAACCGGCCGCTGCGGATCGCGGCGATCGGCAACGACCGCGACCGCGACTGGCGCACCTTCCTCGCCGCGTTCGGCGGCGACGAACGCTACGACGTGCGGCTCGCGACGCGGCGTCGCGTGCCGCGCGAGTGGCATGCGCCGAACGTGAAGATCGGCTCGGCATCGGGGCTCGCGAAGCAGCACGAGCTGTACGCGTGGGCCGACGTGATCGTCGTGCCGTTGCGGCCGAACTTCCACGCGTCGGGCATCACGGTGATGCTCGAGGCGGCCGCCGTCGGCAAGCCGATGATCGTGTCTGACGTCGGCGGGCTCGGCGACTACTTCCCGCCCGATACGGCCGCCTATGTGCCGGCCTTCGACGCGCAGGCGATGCGCCAGGCCGCCGATCGCTTCGCGGCCGATCCGGTTGCGGCGCTCGGCTGCGCGCGGGCCGCCGCCGCGTGCCTGCGCGAACGCGACCTGACCACGCAGGCGTTCGCCGAGCAGCACGTGCGGATCACGCGCGACATGCTGCGCCGGCGCCGCACGCCGGCAGCCGCGGGCCTGGCGATGCCGCTCGCGGATTCGCGCCCGTCGTCGCGGTGAGAGCGGATCGATGAGTACGATTGCCGCCGAACGCGCGCCGTCGCGCAAACGCAACCGGCTTCCCGAGCCGAAACACTGGGTCGGCCAGGCCGGGCTGTGGACGTTCACGGCCGCGCTGATCGCCATTCACCAGGGCAAGGTGCTGACGCTCGCGTTTCCGGTGCTGGCCATCGCGGTCGGCATCTGGCTGTATTTCAAGAGTCCGGCGCGCTACGTCGGCTTCATGTGGTGGGTGTGGTTCCTGAGCCCGGAAGTGCGGCGTCTCGCCGACTGGTCGAAGGGCGCGTTCACGCCGACGAGCCTGATCCAGGTCGCGCCGCTCGCGGTGACGATGATCGCCGGCTTCGGGCTGATCCGGCATTACCGCGTGCTCGCGCAGCGGCGCGGGATCCCGATCCTGCTGATGCTGTTCGGGCTCACCTATGCGTACCTCGTCGGGATCGTGTCGAGCGGCGTGATGGCCGCGACCTACGACCTCGCGAACTGGGTGTACCCGGTGCTGATCGGCTTCCACATCATGGTCAATGCGCGCGACTACCCCGAGTACCGTGACGTACTGCTGTCCACGTTCATGTGGGGCATGCTCGTGATGGGCGTCTACGGCGTCGTGCAGTATTTCGTGATGCCGCAGTGGGACGTGCTGTGGATGATCGGTTCCGACATGGGCTCGCAGGGCGAGCCGGTGCCGTACGGCGTGCGCGTGTTCAGCACGATGAACTCGTCGGGGCCGTTCGCGTTCGCGATGATGGGCGCGCTGGTGTTCGTGCTCGCGGCGCCGCAGAAGATCCGCTGGTTCGCCGGGGCGGCCGGCTTCGTGTCGTTCGCGCTGTGTCTCGTGCGCTCGACGTGGGGCGGCTGGGTGATCGCGCTGGCGATCCAGCTCGCGCAGTCGAACAACCGCGTGCGGATGCGGATCCTGATCAGCGGCGTCGTGCTGGTCGGGCTGTGCGTGCCGTTGCTGACCGTCGGGCCGGTGGCCGATCGTCTCGGCCAGCGTCTGCAGTCGATCACGAACCTGAAGGACGACCGCAGCTACGACGACCGCAACAAGTTCTACGCCACCTTCGCGCAGACGGCGTTCACCGACGTCGCCGGCGAAGGGATGGGCGCGACGGGTGCATCCACGAAGCTGTCGAGCGACAGCGGCGAGCTCGGCAAGTACGGCAGCTTCGACAGCGGCGTGATGAACGTGCCGTTCGTGCTCGGCTGGCCCGGCACGCTGCTGTACCTCTCGGGCGTCGTGATGCTGTTCGGCCGCACGCTGCGCGCGGCGTTCAGGCTGCGCAAGGACAAGTTCGTCGGCGCGTGCCTGAGCCTGTGCCTGTCGACCTTCGCGATGCTCGTGTTCACGAACTCGCTGATCGGCACGGGCGGCCTGTTGATGTTCACAGCCATTTTTTCGATTCTTTCCGCGGCGCACTGGCAAAAGGCTCAACGCCTGCTGGCCGCCGCGCGTTTACGGGGAGGCGTCCATTGAGAATCGCGATCGTCACGCACGTCGTGCGACATAACGACGGGCAGGGCCGCGTCAATTACGAAATCGCGCGCGCGGCGCTGGCCGAGCACTACGAGGTCACGCTGGTCGCGTCGTACGTCGCGCCGGAGCTGCTGGCCGACCCGCGCGTGCGCTGGGTGCCCGTGAAGGTCGGCGGCTTCTGGCCGTCGAATCTCGTCAAGCAGCAGGTGTTCGCGCTGAAGAGCGCGGCCTGGCTGCGCGCGCACCGCGGCGAGTACGACGTGCTGCACGTGAACGGCTTCATTTCGTGGATCAAGGCCGACGTGAATACCGCGCACTTCGTGCATGGCGGCTGGTTCAAGAGTCCGTACTATCCGTTCGGGCCGACGAAAGGGCTGTGGTCGGCTTACCAGTATGTCTACACGCGCGTGAACACGACGCTCGAGCGCTGGGCGTACCGGCGTTCGCGCGCGATCACGGCCGTATCGCAGAAGGTGGCCGACGAGATCGCCGGGCTCGGCATCGACAGCCGCAAGATCAGCGTGATCTACAACGGTGTCGACGCCGGCGCGTTCGCGGGCGCCGTGGCCGACCGTGCCGCGTTCAAGCTGCCGGCCGATGCGTTCCTGCTGCTGTTCGTCGGCGACCTGCGCACGCCGCGCAAGAACCTCGGCACCGTGCTGAAGGCGCTGACGAAGCTGCCGGCGAACGTGCATCTGGCGGTGGCCGGCTATCTGCCGGGCAGCCCGTATCCGGAAGAGGCGCGTGCGCTCGGTATCGATTCGCGCGTGCATTTCCTCGGTCTCGTGAAAAACATGCCGACGCTGATGCGCTCGGTCGACGCCTACGTGTTTCCGTCGCGCTACGAAGCGATGAGCCTGTCGCTGCTCGAGGCGATGGCGGCCGGGCTGCCGGTCGTCACCGCGCGTACGGCGGGCGGAGCGGAAATCATCACGCGCGAATGCGGGATCGTGCTGGAGGATCCGGACGATCCGGCCGCACTCGCACAGGCGATCGGCGCGCTCGCGGCCTCGCGCGACACCTGTCGCGCGATGGGCATGGCAGCCCGCGAACTGATGACCCGTTTCGGCTGGGCGCACATGGGTGCCCAGTACGTCGCGCTCTACCGGCGCATCGGCCAACCCACGCAGCCGTCCGCTTTCGAGCGGGTCGAGCATGCGGTCACCCAGGAGCAATCTTGATGTCCCAATCCTCCCGGCCGATCAAATCGTTGCAAATCGGCATGCACTGGTTCCCCGAACGTGCGGGCGGCCTTGACCGGATGTACTACTCGCTCGTCGGCGCGCTGCCGGGCGCGGGCGTCGAGGTGCGCGGGCTCGTTGCCGGCTCGCCGAAGGTCGCCGACGACACGGATGGCGCGATCCAGGGCTTCGGCCCCGCATCGGAATCGCTTGCGCGCCGGATGCTCGCCGCGCGTCGCGCGCTGCGAGAGGAGATCCGCAGCGAGCGGCCGGACGTGATCTCGTCGCACTTCGCGCTGTACACGTTCCCGGGCCTCGACGTCACGCGCGGAATTCCGCAGGTGTCGCACTTCCAGGGGCCGTGGGCCGACGAAAGCCAGGTCGAGGGCGCCGCGTCGCTCGGGCAGCGCGCGAAGCGCTATCTCGAACAGGCCGTCTATACGCGTTCGTCGCGGCTGATCGTGCTGTCGCAGGCCTTCGGCCAGATCCTGACGAACCGCTACGGGATCGAGCCGTCGCGCGTGCGCGTGATTCCCGGCTGCGTCGATACCGCGCAGTTCGATACGCCGCTCACACCGACCGAGGCCCGGCACAAGCTGCAACTGCCGCAGGACCGGCCGATCGTGCTGGCCGTGCGCCGGCTCGTGCGGCGCATGGGGCTTGAGGACCTGATCGATGCGATCGGCCTCCTCAAGCACCGTCACCCGGACCTGCTGCTGCTGATCGCCGGCAAGGGCAAGATCGGCGAGGAACTGCAGCAGCGCATCGATGCGGCCGGGCTGCAGGACAACGTGAAGCTGCTCGGCTTCGTGCCCGACAACCATCTCGCGGCGCTGTACCGCGCGGCGACGGTCAGCGTCGTGCCGACGGTCGCGCTCGAAGGCTTCGGGCTGATCACCGTCGAATCGCTCGCGTCCGGCACGCCCGTGCTGGTCACGCCAGTGGGCGGGCTGCCGGAGGCGGTTGCCGGGCTGTCCGACGATCTCGTGCTGCCGTCCACGGGTGCGGACGCGATCGCGGAAGGGCTCGGTGCCGCGTTGTCGGGCGCGATCAGGCTGCCCGACGAGGCCGCGTGCAAGCGCTATGCACGCGATCATTTCGACAATGCGGTGATCGCGCGGCGCGTTGCCGGCGTGTACGAAGAGGCGATCCAGGCGGCAGGCTGAGCGCCCGCGGCGCGCAACCTGCGCGCCGGACCGGGAGCGGAACCGAGAGCGCAAACCGGCGCGCATGCGTGGCCGGTTCGCGTGCCGGCCGCCACGGAGAGCAGGCCGGTTTTCTCCATTCGATACGCGGCGCCGGCCCGCATCACGCGCGCCTGAGCGTCGCGGCCCAGACCCCGAGCGCCGCGACGCTCACGACCGCGCCGAGCACGCAGACGCCTGCCCATCCGGCGCGCGCATACATCATCGTCGACGCAATCGCGCCGAGCCCGCTGCCGGCCGAATAGAACAGCATGTAGCAGCCGACGAGGCGCGCATGCGTGTCGGGCCGTGCGCCGAGAATCATGCTCTGGTTGACGACGTGGACGGCCTGCCCGCCGACATCGAGCAGCACGATGCCGACGATCAGCCATGCAATCGATGTATCGCCGAACGCGAGCGGCAGCCACGAGCATGCGAGCAGCGCGAGCGCCGCGCCGGTCGTCGCTTCGCCGCGCCCGCGATCCGCGAGCCGGCCCGCGCGGGCGGCGGCTGCCGCGCCCAGCGCGCCGACGAGGCCGAACGCACCGATCTGCGTATGCGACATCGCGTGCGGCGGCGCGCTCAGCGGCAGCACCAGCGCGCTCCAGAAGATGCTGAACGCCGCGAACATCAGCAGCGCGATCACGCCACGCACGCGCAGTACGCGTTCGTCACGCAGCAACGACACCATCGATCGCAGCAGCGCCGCGTAGCCGATGCGCTCGCGCGGTGCGGTCTCGTCCGGCAACAGCCGCGACAGCACGACGAGCATCGCGATCGCCAGCGCACCCGACACCAGATAGACGGCTCGCCAGCCCGCGATATCGGTGACGACGCCCGCCAGCGAGCGCGCGGCCAGTAACCCGACCACGACGCCGCCCTGTGCGGCACCCACCACGCGCCCGCGTTCGCCTGCGCCCGCGAGCGCGGCGGAGCATGCGATCAGCCCCTGCGTCATCGCGGTGCCGAGCAGCCCGACCGCGGCCATGCCCGCCAGCAGCGCGACGCGCGTCGACGATGCGGCCACGCCGATGCACGCCGCCGTCAGCAGCAGAAGCTGCACGGCGATCAGGCGCTTGCGGTTCAGCAGGTCGCCGAGCGGCACGACGAACAGCAGCGCGAGCGCACAGCCGAGTTGCGTCGCGGTGATGACGCCGCCGACGGCCGTCTGGGACACGCCGAAATCCCGCGCGATCGAGTCGAGCAGCGGCTGCGCGTAGTACACGTTCGCGACACTGGCCGCGCAGCACACGGCCAGCACCGCGACGCGCGCCGCGGACAGGCGGCCGCCACCGGCCGGATGTGCAGCATGTGTCGGCACGTCCGCTGCAACGGTGCCGGAATGACAGGAAGACGCCATGGGTTCCCTCGCGCAAAGTAGTTGCAAATTAAAACCAGTGTGGAGTGTAGGAAAAGTAGTTTTAAAATGCAACCTGTTGTGCGGCGGGCGAGACGTCCGTGCACGGATGGCCGGTGTTGCCGCGAAGGCGGCCGGCAAGATTGCGGAGAGGAACATGGCCAGGCAGAAAAGTCTTGCGGATTCGCCGTGCCCGGTGGCGCGGGCGACCGATATCGTCGGCGATCGCTGGGCGTTGCTGATCGTGCGCGATGCATTCGACGGCGTGCGCCGGTTCGGCGATTTCCGCGCGAGCCTCGGCGTCGCGAGCAACATCCTGTCCGACCGGCTGAAGATGCTGGTGGACGCGGGCGTGTTCGACGTCGTGCCGGCGTCGGACGGCAGCGCGTATCAGGAGTACGTGCTCACCAAAAAGGGCGAGGGGCTGTTTCCGGTGATCGTGATGCTGCGGCAGTGGGGCGAGGCGAACCTGTTTGCGCGCGGCGAGCCGCATTCGGTGCTGGTCGACCGCAGTACCGGGCGCGCGATCCGCAAGCTCGCGCTGCGGCATGACGACGGCCGGCCGTTGAAGGCGGGCGAGACGGTTGTGAAGAAGGTCGGCGGCGCATGACCGCGCCCGAGGTTCAATCGGCCGCCGCCACGGCCTGACGCGCGGAAGATGCGCCGCGATGCGCATCGGGCCGCACCAGCGTCGCGAGCAGCGCGGCGGTGACCAGCAGCGCGACCGACACGGCCGTTTCGATCCGCAACCCGTCCACGACCTGCCTCGCGCCGCCACCGCCGGCGAGCGCGCCGAACGCTGCCACGCCCATCGCGCCGCCGGCCTGCCGCGCGGTATTCAGCACGGCCGACGCGATGCCGGCCCGCTCGGGCGCGACGGACGCGAGCACGGCGGTCGTCATGGCCGGCACCGCGAAACCCATGCCCGTCGGAATCAGCAGGAACGGCACGAGCAGGACGGCCAGCGGCGTCGACGCGTCGATGAAATGCAGCGACCCGTAGCCGAGCGCGGCGACGAGCGCGCCCGCCAGCATCGGCGCCCGCGGGCCGTGACGCGCCACGACGCGCCCGCTTGCGAGGTTCGACAGCAGGAAGCCGCCTGTCAGCGGCAGGAACGCAAGGCCCGCCTGCAACGCCGATTCGCCGCGTGCGCGCTGCAGATACAGCGCGAGCACGAACACGGTGCCGTAGTACGTGAGATTCACGCAGATCCCGAACAGCACGGCCGCGCTGAAGGTGCGATGGCGGAACAGCGACAGCGGCAGCATCGGCGTGGCCGTGCGCGTTTCCGCTGCAACGAACGCGAGCGCGGCGAGTGCGGCCAGCGCGAAGCCGCCGGCGACGACCGGATGCGTGAGGCCGAGCGGCCGCCATTCGATCACGGCGCCGGTCAGCGCGGTCAGCATCGCGATCGCGATGAGCTGGCCGCGCAGGTCGAGTGCGCTAACGGATCGGGAAGGCGCGGCCGGCGCCGCCACTGCACGGCGCGCGGGTATCCATGCAAAGGCGGCCGCCAGCCCGGCCGCACACAGCGGCAGGTTCACGAGGAAGATGCCGCGCCAGCCCCATGCCGCGATCAGCAGGCCGCCGACGACCGGCCCGGCCGCGATCGAGATCGAGCCGGCCGCCGTCCACCAGCCGACTGCGCGCGCGCGCAGGTGCGGGTCGTGCCGACATGCGTCGTTGAGCAGCGCAAGCGAATTGGGCAGCATCGCCGCGGCGCCGACCCCCTGCAGCGCGCGCGCCGCGATCAGCATCGCGGGTGCGCTCGCGGCGCCGCACGCGAGCGACGCCAGCGCGAACAGCACGAGGCCGGCGAGGTACAGGCGACGCGCGCCGAAGCGGTCGCCGAGCGCGCCGCCCGACAGCATCAGGACGGCAAACGCGAGCGTGTACGCATCGACGACCCACTGCAGGCCGGCGACCGGCAAGTGCAGGTCGCCGGCGAGATGCGCGAGCGCGATGTTGACGATCGTCACGTCGAGCTGCGTCACGACGAAACCGGTGCTGACGGTCGCGACGATGCGGGCGAGCGCGGACGGGAAGGCGGGGGTGGGGGCGGTCGTATCCATGCGTCAATCGTAGGATGCGACCGGCAGGTGATGTTTCAGCGGGACGTGAAGCGTCGAAACGCTCGATGCTAAATAGCGGGGCGACGAGCGGGGTCGAAGCAGAAGCAGAAGCAGAAGCGCCAAAGATCGCGGCCGGTCTGGCGCGAACGCGCTTTACCGAACCGTGCCGCGACGTGCGTTGATGCGTGCCCGCCGCGAAACCGCAGCTGCGTTCAATGCCGCTCGCCGCGCCAGCGTCCCGGCGCCATGCCGAAGCGCTTCGTGAACGCATGCGTGAACGTGCTTTGATCCGCGAAGCCGACCATCCCGGCGATATCGACGAGCGGATACCGGCCGTCCGCGAGCAGGATCACGGCCGCGTCGAGCCTGAGCCGCTGCAGGTAGCGATGCGGCGTTTCGCCGAACGCGTCGACGAACAGTTGATGAAAGCGGCGCATCCCGTAGCCGCAGTGCGCGGCAAGATCGGCGATGCGCAGCGGCTCCGCGAGCCGTGCGCGCAGCCAGCGGTCGATGCGCGCGAAATCGAGGCCCGACGCGGGCGCGGCGATGCCGCGTTCGTCGAGCAGCGCGCCGCACAGCCGCGCGGCGGCCTGCCACTGGAAACGGTGCGCGGCCGCGTGCTGCGCGTCACCGGCGCTCGCGTCGAGTCGCGCGGCGGCTGCCGCGATCTGCGCGACCAGCGACGTCAGCGCCGGATCGATCGTCACGGCGCGCGCGCTGTCGAACAGCCGCTGCGGCACCGCAAGCGATGCGGCGGGAAGATTGAGCACGAGCTGGCGGTTCTCGCCCAGGCCCGCGTAATCGTGGCGCGCGCCGGCCGGAACCAGCCACGCGCCGTGCCGGTCGAGACGCTGGCTGACGCCGTCCACCGCCATCACCATCGCGCCATCGATGCCGAGCACGATCTGGTGAAAGTCGTGCACGTCCGACGCTTCGAGCGTGTCGTAGCGTTGCAGTGCGACGGTGGGGGACGGAAGGTGTGCCATGAGGCGGGGCTTCAGCCGGCGGCTCGAGTGCCGGGTCAGAGGGCGAGCAGTTCGACTTCGAACACGAGCGTGGCGTTCGGCGGAATCACGCCGCCTGCGCCGCGCGGGCCGTAGCCGAGTTGCGGCGGGATCGTCAGGCGACGCACGCCGCCGACCTTCATGCCCTGCACGCCTTCGTCCCAGCCCTTGATGACCATGCCGCCGCCGAGCACGAACGCGAACGGGTCGTTGCGATCCTTGCTCGAATCGAATTTCTGACCGTCGGTCAGCCAGCCCGTGTAGTGGACGCTGACGGTCTGGCCGGCTTGCGCTACGTCGCCGGTGCCTTCGGTCAGGTCTTCGTATTTGAGGCCCGATTCGGTCGTGATGACAGACATGACTTCTCCTGAAAAAGGATGGGTAAAAGCGCTATTGTAGGCGAGCGCGCAGCGGGCCGGCGCTCGTGGCCTTCGGCCGGCCGCACGCGTGTCGCGGGCGGCGCCGGGTCACCGCGGCCGCGATCGCCCGACACGCAAATGGAACGCGCGTTTGAATTTTTCGCGCACCCGGCGACCGCGGTTGCACCGCACGAGTGCGACGCGTGTATGAATCGGTGCTACCGGGGCGCCCGGTGACGCGCCGCGTGGCGCTGCCGATTTCCGCAAAGCACCCGCCACACAAGGCTTTCGGGCCATCGACGCAACACGGCGCGGAGCAGCGCATAGCCGTCGCGCGCCGCCGCGCGCGTTCGAATCCCACCTGGTCCGGACACTGTTCGATCGCCGTTTTTTTCGCCTTTTCGACCGTGCCCTGTTTGGAAGCGCGCATCTACCGCGCGGCTTGCGTGCACCGCCGCGGGCGGCCTATCTTTACAGCTGTCAATGTCAAGATTTTGGCGGTGCGCGACGCGCCGCCCGGGCCCGCGCCGGCTACGTCGAGTGACGCGCCGGGCCGCTCCGGAACCAGGAGAACGATGAACATGAAGTCAGCCGCTTCCGCCACCGCGGCCGGGATCATGCCGGTGCGCCGCGACCTGCGCTTCGACCTGCCGGTCGAACGCGCGAAGGACTGGCATGGCCTCGGGTCGCACGTGACCCATTTCTTCAACGCGCTGTCGCTGCTGTTCCCGGCCGGCGAACGCTTCTTCATGGATTCGGTGCGCAACTACCGCGACCGGATCGACGATCCCGTGCTGAAGCAGCAGGTGCTCGGCTTCATCGGCCAGGAGGCGATGCACACGCGCGAGCACATCGAGTACAACGAGCTGATGCAGGCGAACCACCTGCCCGCGCGCAAACTCGACAAGCGCGTGTGGACGGTGCTCGGCTACATGAAGCGCAAGCTCCCGCATTCGGTGCAACTCGCACACACGGTCGCGGCGGAGCACTACACGGCGATGCTCGCCGACTGGCTGCTGCGCGACCCGACGCGCCTCGACGGCTCGGTCGAGGGTTACCGCCAGATGTGGATCTGGCACGCGCTCGAGGAAACCGAGCACAAGGCCGTGTCGTTCGACGTATGGAATGCGGCGATGGAACCGGGGCTGCGCCGTTACCTGATCCGTATCGGCGTGTATCTGCTGACGACGCTGACGTTCTGGCCGACCGTATTCCTGATGCACGCGACGCTGCTGTGGCGCGATCGCGGCGCCGGCCATCACGTGCGCGGCATGCTGCGGATGATCGCGTTCCTTTACGGGCCGCGCCGTGGGTTGTTCCCGCGCATCGCCGGCGAATGGCTGAGCTTCTTCCGGCCGGGCTTCCATCCGTGGGATCACGACAATCACCATCATCTGGCGCGAGTCGACGCGCTCGCCGCCACCTACGGCGAACACGGCGGCACGCCGGCCGGCCGTGGCCGCGCGAACGCGCCGGCGCCGCTCGCATCGGGCCGCTGAGGTCGCCGCTGCGCCAGCATGCGCGGCGTCGGGCCGCGCATGTTGCGTTCGTGCATCAGCCGGCTTCCTCTGACGATTGACCCAAATCAACTCGAACCGGTCGCGCGGCTGCCTTGCCGGCCCGTCGACCCGTTGCGCACGCATGCGCGGGCAAGCGGATCCTGGGTGCGCCGCATCGCCCGAGCGCGCCGTGCGCCAGCACCGGCGCGGCTTTGCGCGCCGCGCAGCCGCCCGATCAGGGTTCCCCCCACGTACGCCACAGGGATAACACCCATCTAGCGGCGCGCCGGCCGCATCGATATACCGTTCATGACAATGTCCACCTCACGCGCGATTCATGCACGAGGGGATTTTATTCGGACGGAAATGCGGCCAATATGTCGGTTCTATCGAGGTCCGTCGCGTGCGACGGCGAGCCGGCGCGATACCAACGCCAAGCGGGGAACAACGATGGTTGCTAGGTCACCTGACGCAAACGGGCAAGCGGTGTCCGAGATGACGCATGTGTCCGTCACCGCGCCCGAAGACGGACGCAAGCTGTTCGTGATCATGCGTTCGCCCGATGAGCCGTTGCTTGAGCAACTGCGCGGGCTCGGCTGGGAAATCTCCGTTGCGAAGACGGCCGGCGCCGCGCAGAACATGACGTCCGGCGTGAGCGTCGCCGCCGGTCTGGTCGATTTCACCGGGTTCACGTCGCGCGACTATCCCGCGCTGAAGGCGTGCCTGAGCCAGCCGTCGATCGGCTGGATTTCCATCGCGCAGGCCGGCATCACGATCAGTCCCGCGGTGCGCGAACTGATCCGCAGCTATTGCTTCGATTATGTGACGCTTCCGTTGCCGTACGAATGGATTTCGCACGTGCTCGGCCATGCGCGCGGGATGGCCGCGCTCGATCGCGTCGACGGCGCGGCCTATGCGGCGTCGATCGGCGAACACGGGATGATCGGCAACTGCGAGGCGATGCAGCAGCTGTTCAGCACGATCCGCAAGGTCGCGAAGACCGACGCGAGCGTGTTCATCTCGGGCGAGTCGGGCACCGGCAAGGAGCTGACGGCGCTCGCGATTCACGAGCGTTCTGGCCGCGGCAAGGGGCCGTTCGTCGCGATCAATTGCGGCGCGATTCCGCATCACCTGCTGCAATCGGAACTGTTCGGCTACGAGCGCGGTGCGTTCACCGGCGCGAACCAGCGGCGCGCGGGCCGGATCGAATCGGCGAACGGCGGCACGCTGTTTCTCGACGAAATCGGCGACATGCCGGTCGAAAGCCAGGCGAGCCTGCTGCGTTTCCTGCAGGAAGGAAAGATCGAGCGGCTCGGCGGGCAGGAGTCGATTCCGGTCGACGTGCGGATCATCTCGGCCACCCACGTCGATCTCGACAGCGCGGTCGAGGGCGGGCGTTTCCGCGCGGACCTTTATCACCGCCTGTGCGTGCTGCGCATCCACGAGCCGCCGCTGCGCGCGCGCGGCAAGGACATCGACATCCTCGCGCACTACGTGCTGCAGAAATTCAAGTCCGACAGCGGCCGCAAGATCAGCGGCTTCACGTCGGCCGCGCTGGATGCGATGCGCCGCTACGAATGGCCGGGCAATGTGCGCGAGCTGATCAACCGCGTGCGGCGCGCGATCGTGATGGCCGAGAGCCGGCTGCTGACGCCGCACGATCTCGGGCTCGACACGCCGGGAGAAACCGAACCGGTGACGCTCGAACAGGCGCGGGCGCTCGCCGAGCGCACCGCGATCGAGAATGCGCTGCTGCGCAACGATCACCGCATCAACAAGGCCGCGGCCGAACTCGGCATTTCACGCGTGACGCTCTACCGGATGATGATCGAGCACGGGTTGAACGATCACGACAACAACGGCGACAACGGCGGTCACGACGGCACGCCGTCCGGCGACGCGGGGCATCAGCGGGTCGGCTGAGCGATACACGCGTGACGCGTGAACCGGTTCAGCGATAGGTCCAGAGCCGATGCAGCACGAACGTGACGGGCGGCACGCACAGCACGACCGCGACGACGCTCCACGCGCGGGCGAGGCCGAGCGTGTCGGTGCCGTGCGCCAGCAGCATCGTCACGACGAGGCCAGCCATCGCGACGGCGAGAAAGCGCATGAAGTTGCCCCACGTCACGGGCGACGAAAAGCTCCACAGCGTGTTGGCGAGATACGAGAACGCGGTCGAGCACGCGAACGCGACCGCGTTCGCGCTCACCGGCGTCGCGTCGAACAGCGCGAACATCGCGGCCGCGATCAGCGCATGCAGTGCGGTCGAACCGACGCCCGACACCCCGAAGCGAATCAGCCTGGCGCGTTCGGCGGTATAGAGGGTGCGGATCATGGGGGGGCGGTCGTTCGAGCGGCGTGGTGGCATGGGGAGCGGTGTCACGGGGCATGGGCCGGCAACAGGTGCCGACGCAAACGTGGCGCGCGCCGGTTTCGCAGTATAGCCACGCGATCGGCCGTCCCGGCGCCGGCCAATGGATGGCGCGGACAACCGGTGGCGCGCGCAGCCGACGGCATGTAAAGCGCATGAAACATTTCGCCTCGGCAGCAACGCCGATTTGCGCGACAAATCGGGGTGAACGGCCGGCTCCTGATCGGTAAAAATGCCGCGCTGCATTGTTCAGCCTTATCCGGCAAGGCCGGGCCGCCGCGCGGCCGATGCGCGCCGCGCGCCGCGTGTTTCAGTTTCGCAACTTCCCGCCTGCCGCACCCGTTCCGGCCGCCACGCTGCCCGGTCAACCCCTTGTCCGGACGGGCTCGCGCGAAGCTGGCCCGCTCCTTGCGACAGTGGGCGTGCGAAAGCCGACGATGCACGGTCCGTCCGGTTCGGCAGCGAACCCTGTCAGTACCGGCCAGGATACAGTCCGCGGGGATGCGGCGGCGGAGCGCGGCACGACGGCCGCGTTCCGGCGAGCACGGAGCGTCGTCGATGATCGTCGGGGCACCGGCCTCGTCCGGTTGCCGGAACAACCATCAGACTGATACGGGGAAGAAAAATGATCGATCGCCACACGCCGCGGCCGGCAGGCCGCGATCGCAGTGAGTCGGAGCATCGCCGGTCGAACGTGGGTCTCGCAGCCGGCCGGCATGCATCGACAGGCCATCTCTCCGCGCCCGGTGCGAGGCGGATCCGGCTGGTTGCCGGTCATCCGCGCCGGGTCGGTACTTTCCTGCACGCGAACCCGATACGCAAGGGCATGTGCGCACGGGCGCCGGTACCTCGACGCCCGGTCTTCGCATACTGACTGAAGCCGCACGATATCCGTTCGCGCCGCGCATCGTCGTCGCGAACGATCAATCTGCAATCCGAATGAAATACGAAGCGTCGTGCCGCGCGTATGACGGATGATGCATTCGATGTGATGGCACACGGCATCATGCCGTTGCCGCCAGGTCGTGAGGGGAGGGGCGGTCGGACGCGCGCGACGGGAGTGGCGCCCGTACGCGCGCGACGCCGTTTCAGCCGCCGTAGATGTCGAAGTCGAAGTACTTCGATGCGAGCCGCTTGTAGGTGCCGTCCTTGACCATGTCGAGGATGGCGCCATCGATCTTCGCCTTCAGGTCGGCGTCCTCCTTGCGCAGCCCGATGCCGGCGCCGATGCCGAGCACCTTCTCGTCGACGAACTCGGGGCCGACGAACGTGTAGTTCGCGCCGCGCGACGATTTCAGGAACCCGATGGCCGCCTGCACTTCATCCTGCAGCGCCGCGTCGAGGCGGCCCGAGGTCAGGTCCGCGTACACGCCGTCCTGGTTCTGGTACGAGACGACGTTCGCACCTTGCTTGCCCCAGTACGTCTTCGCGTACGTTTCCTGCGTCGTGCCCTGCTCGACGCCGATCGACTTGCCCTTCAGCGATTCGGCTGTCGGCAGCAGCGGCGAGCCCTTTTTCACGACGAGCCGCGTCGGCTGGTTGTAGATCTTCGTCGTGAAGCCGATTTGCTGCGCGCGCTGCGGCGTGATCGACATCGACGACAGCACCGCGTCGAATTTTTTCGCCTTCAGCGCCGGAATCATCCCGTCAAAGTCGTTCTCGAGCCACACGCACTTCGCCTTCAGGCGCGCGCAGATCTCGTTGCCGAGGTCGATGTCGAAGCCGACCAGCTTGCCGTCGGGTGCCTTCGACTCGAACGGCGCGTAGCTGGCGTCGGTGCCGAAGCGAATCGTGGTCCAGTCCTTCGCGACGGCGGGGCCTGCGGATACCGCGAGCAGGGCGATCGAAACAGCGGCAATCAGTCTCTTCATGGTGCGTTCCTTGGCGGGTGCTTCCGGTTTCCGTGCGACACGGTTTCACGGACACGAACCGCGTCTGCGCGCGGGGTCCGCACGGCCATTAACGCAGAAAATAAAATAAGAGTCCAGAATGGACAAAAAATATCGTTTCTTCGGACATGCGGGCCGGTCGTCGGGTCTCGACCCTTGCAAAAATGCGAAAATGGACTAATCTTGTTAGTAAATTCGTTTCGAGACTAACGATCATGTCACAGCCCGCTTATGAATCGCACTCCGCCCCACCGCGGGCCTCGATCGCGCAGATGTCGGCGGCCGGGCTGCGTGCGTTTTTCAACATCGCACGCGACTGGGGACTGACGATCGACGAGCAGATCGTGCTGCTCGGGTCGCCAGGCCGTTCGACGTTCTTCAAGTGGAAGTCCACGCCGGAATCGGCGCGGCTGCCGCGCGATACGCTCGAGCGCCTGTCGCTGCTGCTTGGCATCTACAAGGCGCTGCAGATCCTGCTGCCGCAGCCGGCCGCGGCCGATGCGTGGGTCAAGCGGCCGAACGACGCGGCGCCGTTCGGCGGCAAGCGCGCACTCGACCGGATGCTCGCCGGCAACGTCGGCGATCTGGTCGCCGTCCGGCAATATCTCGACGCGATGCGAGGCGGCTGGGCGTGACCATGCCGATCCGAGCACAACAATGGCCCACGACGGCGGTCGACTGGGCGCCAGCCTATCGCGTGATTCCCACCCGTTTTCCGGCGATCAACCTGTTCGACCGTGTGGCCTCGGCGGACGATTTCGACGCGCTTTACGCGCTCGAATCGCTGACCAACGACCGCATCCGCAATGAAGTCGGCACGCTCGATCTCGTGCCGCCGGCCGAGCGCCGCTACGGGCCCGGCTGGGGGCCGATCATGGCCGCGTTCACGCACCTCAATCCGCAGGGCAGCCGCTTTTCCGACGGCAGCTATGGCGTGTTCTACTGCGCGCGTTCTCGCGATACGGCGATCGCCGAAACGCGGTATCACAGCGCGCTGTTCCTGGACGCGACGAAGGAGCCGCCGATGCGTCAGCAGATGCGGCTCTATACGGTGATCGCGCAAGGCGACGTGGCCGACCTACGCATGTGGCCGGAACGCGATCCGGCGTTGCTGCATCCGCTCGATTACAGCGCCGGGCAGGCGCTCGGTCGCGCGGTGCGCAATGCCGGCGGCGCGGGGATCGTCTATCCGTCGGTGCGCGACCCGCGCGGCGAGTGCCTGGCGGCGTTCCGCACCGCGCTGCTGCGCGACTGCCATCACGCGGCGTACCTTGAATACAACTGGAACGGCTCGGTCGTCGATGCGGTGTTCGAACTGAACCAGGTCGGCTAGGGCACCCTTGCTGGCGTCAAGGCGTCAAGGCGTCAAGGCGTCAAGGCGTCAAGGCGTCAAGGCGTCAAGGCAGCGGCCAGTCGCCCGCGTGGCGTTCGCGCGCTTCGGCCTGTGTCATCGACCAGGTGCGCCCGGTGCGCGGCTCGGCGAGCGTGAGCCGCCCGGCCGGCGCGAACGCGCCCGTGTCGATGAACCACTGCGCGCCGATCCGCTGCGGCGCGCGCACGGGCGTGTGCCCCGTGCAGGTCAGCGACAGCCCGGCCTGCCGCGCCGGATCGGCGAGCCCCTGGACGAGATCGCGGCCCCAGATCAGCCGCTCGCGCACGTCGTGCGCATAGCTGCCCGTGTCGAGATCGGCGTCCGAGCCGAAGAATTCCGCATGCAGTACGTTGAAGCGCCCGGGACCGTCGCCGATCACGCGCACCAGCGGCAGCGCGTCGACGCGCGCCGCATGCGCGTGCAGCCGTTCCGGCGGCAGGTCGGCGCCCCAGTCGCCGCCGATCCCGCGCCACGCGTCGGGCGACAGCTTGCCGCGCGCCACGAGGCTCAGCACTTCCTCGTGATTGCCGCGCACGACGTGGCACCACGGGCGGTCGAGCAGGTCGAGCGTGGTTTCGGAGGCGGGGCCGCGGTCGACCAGGTCGCCGACCGAGAACAGGCGGTCGCGGGCCGGATCGAAGCGGATGTCGTGCAGCAGCGCGCGCAGCACATCCACGCAGCCGTGCAGGTCGCCGACGACGAAGTCGCGGCCGGCCGTGTTCGCCGGATGGTGGCAGAGGGGGGCGGTGGCAGTCATCCCATCATCTTAGGCGCTCGCGCCCATCGCCACGTCACGCTGGAATGGCGATAATCGGGGCGCGTTACCCGCCGGTGCGGCGCAGCGGGCCGCACCGAGCGCCGCCCGAATCCTTTCCATCCGCTTTCGGAATTTCACGATGACGTTTTATCCGCAGGTTTTACGCAACCGGCCGCGCATGGTCGCGGCGTTCGTCGCAGGCTTGCTTTGCGCGGTGCTGCTGCCGATTCCGCTGCGTCCGACCGTGCGCGCGCTGATCGGCTGGGATTGCGCGATCTGGTTGTATCTCGCGCTGATGTGGGTGCGCATGGTTACCGCGCACCATCACAAGGTGCGCGAAATCGCGATTCGCGAGGATGAAAACGCGACGACGGTGCTGACCGTCGTCTGCCTCGCGACGGTCGCGAGCGTGGCCGCGATCGCGATCGAGCTGGCGACGGCCAAGGGCGTCGGGTTTCGCGCGGGGCTCGGCCATTACGCGGTAACGGGCGCGACGCTGTTCGGCGCATGGTTCCTGATCCCGACGATCTTCACGCTGCACTATGCGCGGCTCTACTACGGCTCGCCGAGCAGCGACCGCGCGCTCTGCTTCCCGGACCAGCACCCGGAACCCGATTATTGGGACTTCCTGTATTTCGCGTTCACGATCGCGGTCGCGTCGCAGACGGCCGATGTGTCGATGACGAACCGCTCCGCGCGGCGCTCGGTGCTCGCGCAGTCGATCCTGTCGTTCTACTTCAACATGGCCGTGCTCGGGCTGTCGATCAACGTCGCGGCGGGCCTGCTGAGCTGACGCAGGCCAAGGGCTACTTGAGCAGGTCGTACGGGCCGCCGCGCTCCAGCGCCCGCTGGTACGCGGGCCGCGCGTGGATCGCGTCGAGGAAGCGCGCGATCGCGGGATACCGGCTGCCGCCCCCGCGCGCGGTCGCGGCTTCGAGCGGAAAGCTCATCTGGATGTCGGCTGCGCTGAAACTGTCGCCGACGAACCAGCCGGTGCGGCTCAACGTGTCGTCGATATAGCCGAGATGCAGCGCGATCTGCGGATCGACGAAGCTCGATTGCAGCGTGTCGGCGATCTTGCGCGCGATCGGCCGTGCGAAGAACGGCATCGGCGCGTGCGCGATCCGCAGCGCGACGAGCTTGAGCAGCAGCGGCGGCATCGCCGACCCCTCCGCGTAGTGCAGCCAGTACGTGTAGTCGTGCCGCTCGGGCGCGCCGGGCGGCGGCGCCAGGCGGCCGTTGCCGTAGCGTTCGACCAGGTATTCGATGATCGCGCCCGATTCGGCGTACGTGCGGCCGTCGTCGGTGACGACCGGTGACTTGCCGAGCGGATGGATCGCGCGCAACTCGGGCGGCGCGAGCATCGTCTTCGGATCACGTGCGTAGCGCACGATCTCGTACGGCACATCCAGTTCTTCGAGCAGCCAGAGCACACGCTGCGAGCGCGAGTTGTTCAGGTGATGGACGGTGAGCATGTCGACGCTGGAAGTGGGGGCGGGAACGACATCATACCCAGTGCGCGCGGCGCGTACGCGAAGCGCATCGTGCGCGATGACGAGCCGCGTCCAGCCGCCCGCCCCGCCCCATCATGCGCGCCGCACCGCGATCCACGCACCCCAGAACAGGCTCGCGAAAAAGCGCAGCGGCGCGTCGAAGCCCGCATCGCGCAGCATGCCGAACACCGCTTCCTCGGACGCGGGCGGATCGGCGCCCTGCAGGATTTTCGCGAGTTGCGCGCGCACCGCGTCGGGCGTTGCGCCTTTCATGCGCCAGCGCTGCTGCCACGCATCGAGCAGGCGAGGGTGGTCCGCGTAGCGGCGATGGTTGCCGGCGAGCACGAGCGGCGCACCGGGTTTCAGGCGCCGCGCGATCGCTTGCAGCAGCGCCGCCTTCGCTTCGTCGCCGGGGACGTGATGCAGCACGCCGATCAGCGTCGCGCCGTCGAACGCGGGCGTATCGGGCAACGCATCGACACCGTCTTCGACGAACGCCGTGCGCGCGCCGAAGCCCGCGGTCTCGACGTTCGAGCGCGCGAGCGCGAGCATCGGCACGGACGGGTCGACGGCCGTGAACTGCCAGCCCGGCTCGAGCGCGGCCGCCACGCAGATTTCCTGCCCCGTGCCGCCCGCGCCCGCGACGAGGATCCGCGCCTCGGGCGCTGCGATTGCCGATGCGAGCATGCACGCGGTGAGTTCGTGGCAGGCATCGTAGCCGGCAAGCGCGATGCGGGATTGCTCGGCGTATTCGTGTGCGCGTGCCGGATTGAATTTGGCGGCGCTGGCGGGAAGCGACATGGCGGGTTCCTCGGGTCGGGCGCGGACGACGTGTCCGCGAGCATGACGCTGAGCGTAAGCGGGCGCGGCCGGTGCAACAAGGCGAGCAGTCATTCCGGTATGCCGGCTACCTGACTCGCCGGGACCGGTCGGATTGCGGGTTTTCCCGGGGTCGATTCGTATTTAAAAATGTCCGGGAGCGATGCATCGCGGTGGCGAAACCGGCGCATACTCGTTTCTCTCCCCCCGCCTGGCCGTCGCATGCCGGGCCCCGATGTGCCGCGCCCCGCTGGCGCGGCCATGCCGCTCGGTACGCATGAGGAGCGCATGATGTCCGATTGTCCGCACGATCCGTATGCGCAGCACTACATTCACTGCTTGCCGTTCGGCGCACAGCCCTGTGGCGCGCTCTGCGCGACGCCGCGCACGCATTTTCGCTTGTGGGCGCCGGGCAGCACGCAGGTCCAGCTCGAACTCGATACCGGCTTCGGCCCGTTGCTCGTCCCGATGACGGCTGCCGGCCCGAACTGGTTCGAAGTCTTTGCCGATTGTGGCGCGGGTGCGCTTTACCGCTATCGCCTCGACGATGCGGTATCGATTCCCGATCCCGCGTCGCGCTCGCAACCCGAAGGGCTCAACGGCCCGAGCGAGGTCGTCGATCCGCGCGCGTTCACGTGGCGCAATACGTTCTGGCGCGGGCGCGCATGGGAAGACATCGCGCTCTATGCGATTCGTCCGCATGCGGTGGGCGGTTTCGACGGCGTGCGCCGGCGCCTGCCGCAACTCGCGCGCCTCGGCGTGACCGCGCTGGAGCTGCTCGCGTCGCCGCACGACAGCCTGCCGTTCGCGCCGCTCGCGGCCGAAGGCGGCCCCAACGCGCTGAAGGCGTTGATCGACGCGGCCCACGGCTATGGTCTCGCGGTGCTGCTGGAGCTCGACTACGCGCGCTTCGGCAGCGGCACCGAGGCGCTGCGTCACTACGCGGCACCGTTCTTCCATACGCGCGACGATCCGCTGCAGGCGCCGCCGCTTGCGCTCGATCATCCGGAGGTCTGCGATTTCTTCTGCGACAACGCGCTGTACTGGATCGACGAGTACCGTTGCGACGGGCTGCGCCTGCGCGAAGCCGACCGGATCGGCGTGTCGTGGCTGTGCGAGATCGCGGACCGCGTGCGCGCGGCCGTGCCGGCCGACCGGCTGATCCATCTCGTGCTCGGCAGCGAGCGGCATCCGGCGCATCTTGCCGATACCCATTTCGATGCGCAGTGGAACGGGTGCGGTGAACGCGCGTTGCACCGGTTGACGGGGCGCGACGCGTCGCCCCACGAAGGTATTTCCACGCACCAGTCGATTCACACGCTCGCCCGTGCGCTGACCGCGGCCGGGGCCGCATTCCAGCCGGCCGGGTCGGGAGAAGGCATGACTGCCGACAGCGGGCTGTCGTTGACGTCGCTGGTGCTGTCCGATGGCGCGTGGCGCGACAGCGGGCAGGGCGACCACGGGCAGGAGGCCGGTCTGGCCGCACTTGCGCTGTCGCTGCTCACGCCGCAGATCCCGTTGATCTTCGACGAAACCGCGCGCGATGCCGACCGCGCGCATTTCGTGCAGTCGGCGCTTGCGGTGCGCGCGAAGCTGATCTCGCCGCGGCTGTCCGATTGTCGGCCGCAGGATGCGCATGCGCTGAAGTCGGACGGCGACGGCGAAGCCGACGCGCTGCTTGCATCGTGGCGGCTCGCCGATGACGAGACGCTGACGATCGCGTTGAACCTGTCGCCCGACGCGGTGCCGTTCGACGCACCGAGCGGGCGAGTCGTGTTCGAGACGCCGGCGCGTGCGCGCGACCGGGTCGATGAAGGGGTGTTGCCGCCGTACTCGCTCGTCGCGTGGCTGACGGGTGACGTCAACCGGTATGCGCTCACGCACGATGCGCGTCGCATCGATGACGGCACGTGGCGCGGAATGCGTCCGAGCCTGAACGCATGACGACCTGAGCGGGCAAGTGTCTGAAAGACCGGGCGCATCCGCGCCCGGTTGCGCCGCAGGAAATCCCCGAACTACCAGAACCCGCGAATGCCCGCGATGCCGTATGCGCCGTGGCGGCGTGCCTCGTCGAGGTGCGTGCGCGTCATGCCGCCGAGCGCGAACACGGGCATCGTGGCCTCGGCGGCCAGCGCGCCGAAATGCGTCCAGCCGAGCGTCGGCGCACCGGGATGGCTGAGCGTCGGCAACACGGGCGACAGCGTGATGAAATCCGCGCCGGCGCGCGCGGCCAGCAGCAGGTCATCGCGCGTGTGACAGGCAGCGGACACCCTGCGTCCGGCCGGCAATGGCCGCTGCGTGGCAGCGCGTAAGGCCGCCCCGTCGAGATGCCAGCCGGCGCTGGCGAGCCGCATCACGCTGGCCGCATCGATCGGGCCGTTCAGCATCAGGTCCGCGCCGGCCGCGTCGCAGCGCGCGAGCGCTTCGGCGGCGAGCCGCGCAAACGCGGCGGCATCGAGCGATTTCACCCGCAGTTGCACGAGTGTCTCGCCGCGCGCGAGCACGTCCGACAGCCGGTCGAGAAACGCCGCGCGATCGGCCGCCGACGCGGACGCCGGTTCCGGCGTGATCACGCAGCAGCGCGGCAGCGTGGCGTTCATCGCGTGCGGCGAAGCGCGGCCGTCATTCGTCGGCCTCTTTCGCGATCTTCGGGTAGACGCGCACGAGCACGATGCGTGGCCCGTTCATCTTCTTCACGACGACGTCGAAGCGGTCGAACGACACGCGCTGCCCTTCGGTCGGCAGGTCGCCGAGCGCCTGGATCACGAGGCCGCCGACCGATTCCGCGCGGCCTTCGTCGATGTCGATGCCGAGCGCCTGTTCGAGCGATACGACGGGCAGGCTGCCCTTGCCCATCAGCGTGCCGTCGTCGAGGCGGCTCCAGTCGGCGTCGCCCTGGCGGAACTCGTCGTGGATCTGTCCGACCAGTGCGCCGAGCAGGTTGTCGAGCGTCAGGAAGCCGATCGGTTTCTCGCCCTTGTTGCCGACCAGCGCGAAGTGCGGCGCGCCCTTGCGGAAGCGGCGGAACAGGTCGAGTGCCGGCGTGTCCGGCTTCACGTACTGCACCGGACGTACGTAGTCCGACAGGTCTTCCAGCGCCGCGCCCGCGTGACGCGCGAGCAGCAGGTCCTTCAGGTGGATCAGCCCGCTCACCTGCTCGCGCGACGCATCCTCGAACAGCGGATAGCGGCTGAAGCGGTGGCGCGCGACGATCTCCATGTTGTCGGGTAGCGGCAGGTCGCGGCGCAGGCCGATCATTTCATGGGCGGGCCGCATCAGGTCCGACACTGTCATCGACGAAAAATCGAGCGAATGCGCGAGCGTGTTCCACTCGTCGTTGCTGTACGTGCCGCGCGCCGGCTGGGCCGGATTGCCGGCCGTGCTGCGGCGGCTGCGCAGGATCAGCTTCAGCTCGTCGGTCGAGTAGTGCGCGTCGCCGCCATGGTCGGCGGACAGCCCCGCGAGCCGCAGCACCGCGTTGGCGCTGTTGTTGAGCACCCAGATCGCCGGATACATCGCCCAGTAGAACGCATAGAGCGGCAGCGCGACCCACAGGCCGACCTTCTCCGACTGGCGGATCGCCATCGATTTCGGCGCCAGCTCGCCGACGACGATATGCAGGAACGAGATCAGCGAGAACGCGAACACCAGCGAGATCAGGTGCACGACGCGTTCGGACTGCACGCCGATCAGGTCGAGCAGCGGGCCGAGCAGCTGCGCGAACGCCGGTTCGCCGACCCAGCCGAGGCCGAGCGACGCAAGCGTGATGCCGAGCTGGCACGCGGAAAGATACGCGTCGAGCCGGCCATGCACGATCCCGAGGATGCGGCCGCGCAGGCCGTGCTTGCGGGCCAGTGTCTTGACGCGCGTGGCGCGCAGTTTGACGAGGCCGAATTCGGCCGCGACGAAGAACCCGTTCAGGGCCACCAGGAACAACGCGCCGATGAGCGCGAAGATCTGTAACAAAGAAACACTCCGGTTATGACAGGCCCATCAGTATAGGGCCGGAAAGGAATCTGTAATGTGTCGGGCGGCCGATTGCTTACACCGGCGCCTCACCGGGGACGGAGAACGTGAGGGTGGCCGTGGCGCCGTCGGCGAACGCGTCGTGCGAGAACGTGCCGCCGTGTGCGAGCGCGACGCGCTGGCAAAGCGCGAGCGTCCAGGCGATCCGTTTGGCGTCGCGCTGGCGCAGCATCTCGCGTCGTGCGAACGGTTCGAACGCATGCGGCTGAGCGGGATCGGCGAGCGCGCCGGCGTTGACGGTGCACGTGGCGCACGCGGTGAACTGCACGCCGTCGCGGGTGCACGTGAACGTCACGCGGCTGCCGGCGGCGCTGGCTTCGACCGCGGTCGTCAGCATTGTCCAGAGCGCTTGTGCGATGCGTTCGCGGTCGGCGATCAATGACGGTTCGCCGTCCGGCAGCGTCGCATCGAGCGCGACCTGTCGCGCGTCGGCGAGCGCGAAACGGACGAGCGCGACCGTGTCGTCGAGCAGCGCGCGCAGCGCGAACGGCTGCGGCTTGAGGGCGAGCGTGCGCGTGTCGGCACGCGGCGCGTCGAGCACGTCGTCGATCAGCGCGACCTGCTGGTCGATGCCCGTGCAGATGCCCGCAAGCGCACGCTGCAGGTTCGGATCGGCGTTGGCGAGCTGGCGCTCGAGCACGTACGCCCAGCTGTGCATGGCGTTCAGCGGGCTGCGCAGGTCATGCGACGCGGTGGAGAGCGCCTGGTCGCGCAGGAACAGCGCCGCCTGGGTGGCGTAATGCGCTGCGCGTTCGCGCAGCAGGTCGGCGGCGGGATCGACGGAAGTGGACGTCACGGAGCTGGCCTGTCGGAAGCGGTTGGCGTGGAAGTCACGCGAACTGCCATTATAGGGACGGTGCGTGTCACGCCGGCAGCGCGTCCTCGTCCTTTTTCCGGGCGTCGCCGTTCGGCAGTAACTGGCACGCGAGCAGGCCGGCCAGCATCAGCGCGCAGCCGACGAGCGCGCGCAGCGTCAGCGTTTCGCCGAGCGCGGCCCAGCCGGCGACCGCCGCGAATACGCCTTCCATGCTGAAGATCACGGCCGCGTGCGCGGGCGCCGCGTCGCGTTGCGCGACGACCTGCAGCGTATAGCCGACGCCGACCGACAGCAGGCCGCCATACAGCAGCGTCGGCAGCGCGCTGCGCAGCATCGCGCCGCTGACCGGCTCGATGACGAGGCCGACCGCGAAGCACGCCGCGCCGCACACGACGAACTGCATGAACGCGAGTACGAGCGGATCGTGGCGCTTCGCGAAACGGCCGACGGCCATCACGTGCGCGGCGATGATCACGGCGCCCGCGAGCTGGAACCAGTCGCCGTACAGCACCGAGAACTGCTCGTTGATGCTGAGGAAATACAGGCCGATCGCCGCGAGCAGCGCGCCGAACCACGTGCCCGGGCCGATCCGGTGACGTGCGAACACCCCCATCAGCGGCACGATCACGACGTACAGCGAGCTGATGAAGCCTGCATTGGCGATGCGCGTGTACTGCAGACCGATCTGCTGCAGCGAAATCGATACCGCCAGCAGCCCGCCGAGCGCGAGGCCCGGCAGCAGCCGCTTCGGTTCACGGCGGATCGCCGCGAGTTGCGTGCGCGACGCCGTGTTCAGCATCAGCAGCGGCACCAGCACCAGCGCGCCGAGCAGGAAACGCAGCCCCGTGAACAGGAACGGCCCGATAACGTCGAGGCTCAGGCGTTGGGCGACGAAAGCCGAACCCCAGATCGCGGCGGCGGCGAGCATCAGCAGGTTGGCACGGAGGTGCTTGCGGGCTTCGGGCGTCATCGGAATTCTTCTGGAGATTGCGGGCGGCGAAACCGGCTAGTTTACGCCGAGATTGCAAGGCTGTCGGCAAACCTGCGCAACGCGGCGGCGGCGCGTGCGTCGCGCACGCGCGAATACAGCACGACCTGCGACAGCGGCAGCGGCGGCAGCCCGAATTTCGCGCCGACGTCGACCAGCGTGCGCGGCGCGACCCGCCGCGCGAGCGGGCAGACGGCCAGCCCCGCTGCGGCGGCGGCCGTGACCGCCGCCACGCCGCCGCCCGTAAAGCGTTCCCGCCATGGCCTCCCCGCACGGTCGAGCGCGCGCAGCGCGGCGGCCCGCACGCCGCATGGGCCGGCCAGCACCGCGAGCGGCAGCGGTTCGCCCGCGCGCGGTGCCCAGTCCGGTGCGGCGAGCCAGACCAGCGGTTCGGAGAACAGCAGCGTGCCGTCTTCGCGCGGCGGGTCTTCGCCCGGCTCGTGCCGCACGATCACCGCATCGAACCGGCGTTCGTCGTATTGCGCGAGCAGGTTCGTCGACGTTCCCAGATGCATTTCGAGCGACAACCCCGGATCTTGCCGATGCAGGCTCGTGAGCACCGCCGGCAGGTCGGGCACCGCGACATGCTCGCTGACGCCGAGCGACAGGCGGTGCGTGCCGGCCGAGATCGCGCCCAGCGCGTGATCGTGCGCGTCGAGCAGCGCGCGGGCGGCCGGCAGGAAATTCTCGCCATCGGCGGCCAGCTTGACGACGCGCGGCGTGCGCGCGAGCAGCGGCTTGCCGAGGTGGGCTTCCAGCCGCTTCAGCTTCAGGCTGACGGCCGATTGTGTGGTGCCGAGCGCATCGGCGGCGCGCGTGAAGCTGGCGAGATCGGCGACCAGCACGAACGCGCGTACGGCATCGAGGTCGAGGACTTTCATTTTCAATGAAAATGGATGAAATATTCATCGATGACTGTTTATTATAGTTCGGCAGGCCTAACCTGACGCTGTGTTTCCGTTCTTCAACGTCAACCTCACCGACAGGAGCAGGACCATGCCATTCACCCGTATCGCAGTCCGCGAGGGCAAGCCGGCCGCCTACCGCGCGGCGCTCGTCGACGGCGTGCATCGCGCGCTGATGCACACGTTCAACGTGCCCGAGGACGACATCTTCATGGTCGTCACCGAGCATGCGGCCGAGAACTTCGTGTTCGGGCGTCACTACCTCGATATCGAACGCAGCGACGATCTCGTGATGATCCAGATCACCGCGAACAACACGCGTACGCTCGAGCAGAAGCGGGCGCTGTACCGGGCGATCGCGGACAACCTCGCGCAGCAGCCCGGCGTGCGGCAGCAGGACGTATTCATCAGTCTGGTCGAGGTGCTGAAAGAGGACTGGTCGTTCGGCAACGGCCTCGCGCAATACGCCGTTTGACCTGCGACAGCGCGACAGGGCCGGATCGCTGCCTGCGAGTTTCGGCGACGTGTACTATGGAAGCAGCTTCACGGGCGACGCCGGCGCGAACGATGCGCCGGCGATTCTTCATGTGCAGGGGCCTCCATGTCGCGTGTGCTGGAAATCGTGTTGTCGCTGTCGCTGGAAGGATGGCCGGTCAAGGCTGCAAGTCGCGCCCGCGGCGCGCAGCGTGATTTCGGCGCCGAACTCGTGCGCGCGTGGCGGATCTGCCCGCAGGTCCGGATGCGCCGCGGCCACGAACGCGTGACGATCGAGCCGTGCCGGATCGAGGAGGCCGAGCCGAGCCCCGGCGCGAGCTGGTGGACGTGGGTCGAATCGAATGCGCATGGCAGGCGGGTCGTCGCGTCGCGCACGAAGGCGTTTGCGCCGGGTGTCACGGCGCGCGAACTGTTCGACGCGGAGCATGCGGGCATCGTCGTCGCGATGCCGCCGCCCGTACCCGAGGCGGCCGTCGCAGCCGAGGCCGTCGTCGCGGCAGGCGAAGCCGACGGCGCCGCGCCGGATCCGACCGGGCGCCCGGAGGAGACCGGTACCCAGCCGGAATCGCCGGCGCTGCGTCTCGTCAGCGAACGGCGGCGCGGCCGCTGGGCCGACGACAGCGGCGTCGTGGTCGAGATGACGCTCGACGACATCACGCTGCATCATGGTAGCGCGCCGCCACGCCGCTACGTCGAACTGCGCCTTGCCGCGCCCGACTGGGAAACGCTGCCCGCGCGCACGGCCGCGCTGCAAGCGCTGTTTGCCGCGGCGCGCGAATTGAGCGGTGCGTGGCCCGCATTCGCGCAACTGACGAGCGTGATCGATCGCGCATGCGCGGCCGAGCCGGCCGCCGACGGGCCGCCCGTCAAGGCGAAGCTCGTCGACCTGACCGGCGTGCGCACGCAGCGCGCCGCGCTGTTCGCGCTGTCCGGCGACATCACCGCGCAATGGCTCGGCAACGAAGGCGGGGTGCTCGAGCACGACGATCCCGAATTCGTGCACCAGATGCGTGTCGCGCTGCGCCGCCTGCGCACGCTGATGCGCTTCTTCCCGCTCTTTGCCGACCGCCAGTGGCGCGACACGCTCGGTGTCGACCTGCACTGGCTTGCCTCGCTGCTCGGCACCGTGCGCGACTGGGACGTGTTCGCGACCGAAAGCCTGCCCGCGCTGATCGCGGCCGACGGCGGCGACGGCGAGTGGAACGGCACGCTCGACGCCGCGCGCGCGCAGTGCGCGGCCGCGCGGGTCGAATTGCGGCAGGCGCTGCATTCGGCCCGCTATGCGCGGCTGACGCTCGGCTGGCTCGAATGGCTGAGCGCGCTTGCGCTGCCGGCCGCCGAAGACGGTGACGCGCCCTCGCTGCGGCGCCACGCAACGAAGCGTGTCCGGCGGCTGTTCGGTCATCTCTATGCATCGCCGTCGCTCACGTCGCTCGACACGGCCGCGCGCCATCAGGTACGGATCGAGGCGAAGCGGCTGCGCTACGCGCTCGAATTCTTCGCGTCGCTGGCGTCACGCCGCACGCGTACCGAAACGGTCAAGACGCTCACACGCGTGCAGAGCGTGCTCGGCGAAGCGAACGACACGATGGTCGCGCTGCATCACCTCGAAAAACTGGCTGCGCCGCCTTACCAGCTCGGTTTCGTGCGTGGCTACGGCGCGGCGCTCGAGCAGCGCGCGGCGCGCGATGCCGAGACGCTGCTGGCCAGCCTGCGGCCGCCGAAGCTCGACGGCAAGCCGGGTTGACCGGCACGCGCTGACTATAATGGCCGCCCGATTCCCGCACGTATCCCGATGACCGACGCACCGCATTCTTCCCCGTCCGCCGAACCGCTCGAACTGGGCGGCGAGCTGTGGCTGCGCGCCGGCGAGCAGACGCTCGGCGGCGCCACGCGTATCGCGTTGCTCGCGGCGATCGGCGACACCGGTTCGATCACGCGCGCGGCGAAGGCCGTCGGCCTCAGCTACAAGGCGGCGTGGGATGCGGTCGACACGATGAACAATCTTGCCGGCGAACCGCTCGTCGCGCGTTCGACGGGCGGCAAGGGCGGCGGCGGCACGACACTGACGGCGCGCGCGACGTCGCTGATCGCCGCGTTCCGCACGATCGAGCGCGAGCATCGCCGGTTCATCGAGGCCGCGAGCGCGGCCGTGGCCGGATTCGACGTCGACTGGGCGTTGATCGGCCGGATCGGGATGAAGACCAGCGCGCGCAACCAGTTGTTCGGCAAGGTCGCATCGATCGTGCGCGGTACCGTCAACGACGAGGTCATGCTCACGCTGCCCGGCGGACAGCCGATCGTTGCCGTGCTGACGCACGAGAGCGCCGATGCGCTCGGCCTGCAGGTCGGCGCGGACGCCTGCGCGCTGGTGAAGGCGTCGTGGGTCGTGCTCGCGGTCGACGATGGCGGGCCCGAGATGAAGGTGTCCGCGCGGAATCAACTGCGCGGCAGCGTGGAAACCGTCGCGGCGGGCGCGGTGAACAGCGAGGTGACGCTGGCGCTCGACGGCGGCGGGACGCTGACGGCCGTCGTGACCAACGACAGCGTCGATGCGTTGCAACTCGACGCCGGCCGGCGGGCGATCGCACTGTTCAAGGCGTCGAGCGTGATTCTTGCGGTGACGGGCTGACGAGGCAGGCCGGGCGGCGCGCTTCGAGGATCGTGTGACGGGCGGGGCGAAGCCGGCATCGCACAGTGCCTGCCCGGCGCCGGCTTCGTTTCCGCTTTCAGCATGTGCCGCTACGCACGGCTTCTCTCAGGCTCCTACCTGCCTGCCACGACCACGGCCTCGCGCGCTCATGCGACGCGCGTCGGCCACTCGGCGTGCGGCGGAGCCGCCTGCACGCGTCCTTCGCTCAACTGCACGACCTGGTCGCCGAACGCGGCAACGTCGTCGGGATCGTGCGAGATCAGCACCATCGGGATATCGAGTCGCGCCTGCAACTCGGCGAGCTCGTGACGCATGCGCTGGCGCATCGCGCCGTCGAGCGCCGCGAACGGTTCGTCGAGCAGCAGGATCCGCGGCTGCGCGACCAGTGCGCGCGCCAGCGCGACGCGCTGTTTCTGCCCGCCCGACAATTGCGACGGATACTGTCCCGCGAGCGCTTCGAGATCGAATGCTTGCAGCCAGTACGCGACTTCCCGCGGCACCGCCTTCGCGCGCGGATTGCGCAGCCCCGATGTCAGCCCGAACGCGATGTTCTGGCGCACGTTCAGATGCGGAAACAGTGCGTAATCCTGGAACAGGTACGCGACGCGGCGCTCGCGAGTCGGCACGTCGATGCGGCGAGCGGCGTCGAACAGCGGTTCGTCGTTCAGCACGATCGTGCCTTCGTCGGGAGACAGCAGGCCGGCGATCGCCTGCAGCGTCATGCTCTTGCCCGCGCCGGACGGCCCGAACAGCACGACGCGCTGCGTCGTCGCCGTGAACGACACGTCGAGCGTGAAGCGGCGCTCGGCGTTCGCATAGGTCTTGCGGATGTCGACGACGAGGCTCATGCGAGCCTCCGTCGACTCAACCCGGCGGCCGCGCGAAGCAGGCGATACGGACGAAATGCGCGCGTCATGTCAGCTGGCTCCGCCGGGCGCGCGACGGCACGAGCCAGCCGGTCGCGAGCAGCACCAGCACGCAGGTGATCGACGTCACCAGCACGAGGAAGTTGGCCGTGCTGTCGTCGCCGGCCTGCACGGCCGCGTAGATCGCGACCGACAGCGTCTGCGTGCGACCGGGCAGGTTGCCCGCGATCATCAGCGTCGCGCCGAACTCGCCGAGCGCGCGTGCGAACGCGAGCAGCGCGCCCGCGAGAATTCCGCGCGTGGCGAGCGGCAGCGTCACACGGAAGAACACCGCGGCTTCGCCGAGCCCGAGCGTGCGCGCCGCGCGTTCGAGGTGCGGATCGACGCCTTCGAACGCAGCCCGGGCCGACTTCAGGATCAACGGAAACGCGACGACCATCGACGCGATCACCGCGCCTTGCCACGTGAAGACGAGCTCGATGCCGAGCTTGTCGAGCCACGCGCCGAACACGCCGCGCCGGCCGAGCAGCACGAGCAGGTAATACCCGAGCACCGTCGGCGGCAGCACGAGCGGCAGCGTCAGCACGGAATCGACGACGTCGCGCAGCGGCGAGCGCCAGCGCGCGAGCATGAACGCGGCCGCGACGCCGAGCACGATGTCGAGCGCGGTTGCCCAGCCGGCAACCTTCAGCGACAGCAGCAGCGGTACCCAGGCGTCTTGCATCGCGCTACGCTCACTTGCCCGCAGGCTTGAAGCCGAACGTCGACAGCACGGCCTGGCCCTGCGGCGACGCGACGAAGTCGATGAACGACTGCGCGTGCGCGGCGTGGCGGCTGTCCTTGACTACGGCGATCGGATAGGTGATGGCCGTCTTCGTCGGCACGGTCAGCGCAACTTTCACGCGGCCCGGCATGATCGCAGCGTCGGTACCGAACACGAAGCCTGCGTCGACCTCACCGCGCGCGACGTAGTCGAGGCTCTGGCGCACGTTCGCGGCCAGCACGCCCTTCGCGCTGACGGCATCCCACACGCCGGCCGCGCGCAGTGCGCCTTCCGTGTAGCGGCCGACCGGCACCGATGCCGGGTCGCCGTACGCGATGCGCTTCACGCCGGGTGCCGTCAGGTCGTTCAGCGACGTCGGCGCGGCGGCCTTGCTGTCCGCCGGCACGATCAGCACGAGCGAGTTCGCCGCGAAATCGCGCCGCGTGCCGGGCACGATCACCTTTTCGTCGGCCGCACGGTCCATCGCCTTCTGGTCGGCCGACGCGAACACGTCAGCCGGTGCGCCCTTGGCGATCTGCTGCATCAGCACGTCCGACGCGCCGAAGTTGAACAGCACCTTGGTATCCGGATGCTGCTTCTCGTACGCATCGCCGACGGCCTTGAACGCGTTCGTCAGGCTGGCGGCGGCCGACACGACCAGTTCATCCGCGGCGCAAGCGGGCGCGCTGAACGCGATACCGGCAGCGGCAAGCGTGGCGATCGGCAGCAGGCGGACCAGGGTGCGGCGAAGCGGACGGACGGTTGAGCGCATGGCGGATTCGTTTTGAATGGGTGGAAACCGTAATCGTAATATAGGGCGGGTTATAACGCTCGACATACCGCTCATGCGGTGGCACGCATGGAATGGTCAGACGTGAAAAGGAGCGGGCGTGACGGCGGGGAGGCCGGTCACGTACGGAGCGTTTGCAGCGACGACTGGGTGCGCTGCAGCGACGACGGCTGCGATGCAGGACGGTAGTTCGGGTTGGCCTTCCAGCGCGCGCGGACGAACGGACGCTCGTGGCCCGACAGTTGCAGCGCCACCTTGGTGACCCACCGATGCGACGGCACCGTGATGCCGTGCAGCGCCACGGTGACGAGCGCGAGGCTCGCGACGACCGCAGGCACCGACCAGCGGTGCGGCACCGCGCGCCACGAGCCGGCGATGAACGCGAGCGCGGCGATCGCGCCGACGATACAGCCGGTGATCGATTCGGACGGCGAATGTGCGTCGAGCGCGACGCGCGACACGCCGACCGCGACACCGGCCGCGAGCCCGAGCGCGATGCCGGCGATTCGCATCGGCGTGCGCGTGCGGATCAGCGCCAGGAAAATCGCGACCGGATAGACCGACGTCGACAGCATGGCATGGCCGCTGAACCCCGTGAAATCCCACTTGCGGATGCCGATCCCCCAGCCGAGGAACGCGATCTTCGTGAGCGCGACCACGCCGATCGCGGCCGCGAGCACGCCGAGCCACGCGGCCGCGCGCTGCCACGAGTAGCCGAGCGCGAGCCAGACGGCGATCGTGATCGCGAGCGGCAAGGTCAGGCCGGCGCCGCCGAACGCGGTGATCATGATCCACAGGTGAGACGGCAGGTCGAACATCGGGAAGGGGACGAACGAAGGCGGGGAAGATGCTTAAATCAACGCGCGAGCCGGAAAGAACGACTACAACGGATACAAGCGACGAAGCCCCAGTATAGCGCCGCGTGCGCACGAGCCCCGTTTTTTGCGCGGCCGGGAACGATCCGCATGCAGGAAAAATCCCAGAAACAATGTTATGGTGCATTGCACAAAGACGAACGATGCATCCGCTGTGGTGCCCCTATTTTTCCTGACTGCGAGCCCGATCGATGACCAAGAGTCTGACCAAGGTGTGGCTGGGCGGCATGAAACGCATCCTGTCACCGGCCGCCAAGCGCGCGGCGCGCGACGCGCAGCGCATCACACGCGACGCACTCGAGGCCGCGGCCTCTCCCGCCGTATCCGATCTGTCCCCGCCGCGTGAATCGCGCGTGCGGCCGCGCGCCGCCGCATGGGCGGCCGGCGAGTGGACGCGCGGCGAACATCCGATGGCGCCCGCGCTCGGGCGCCTCGTCCAGAATCTCGCGTACGGCCTCTACGTACCGCCGGGCCGCCGGCGTGGCGCGATGCCGCTCGTCGTGATGCTGCACGGCTGCCAGCAGTCCGTCGACGAATTCGTGCAAGGCACGCGGATGAATCTGCTGGCCGACAAGCATGGTTTCGCGGTGCTGTATCCGGAGCAGTCGCTGCGCGCGCACGCGCACGGCTGCTGGCATTGGTATGAAGACACCGACCGCGCGGGCCGCGGCGAGGCGAACGCAGTGGCGTCGCTCGTCGACGCGCTCGTCGACGAACACGGTTTCGACGCGTCGCGTGTCTATGTCGCGGGGCTGTCGGCCGGTGCGGGCCTCGCGTCGCTTCTTGCACTGCACCATCCGGACCGTTTTGCGGCGGTGGCGCTGCATTCGGGCCCAGCGCTCGGCGAGGCGAGTTCGGGCATTACCGCGATGGACGTGATGCGGCGCGGGGTACGCCAAAACCCGGCTGCGGCCGTCGATGCGGTGGTCGATGCCGCCGCGTATCCGGGCATGCCCGCGCTGATCGTCCAGGGCGACGGCGACCACGTGGTCGCGCCGAAGAATGCCGACCAGTTGACGGTGCAGTTCATGCGCCTGAACGGGCTCGCCGACAGCCGCGGCGCGCTGCGCGGCGGCGAGCGGGTCGAGACGCGCGAAGCGGGCGCGCAGATCACCGACGTCTGCCGCGACGGCGAGCCGGTCGTGCGGCTCTGTCATGTGAAAGGGCTCGACCATGCGTGGGCCGGCGGCGATGAAGCCGTGCCGTTTCATGCAGCGGTCGGCCCCGATGCGAGCGCGATGATCTGGGCCTTTTTCGAAGCGCATCGTCGCACTGTGGCGACCGAACGACGCATCGTCTGATCGACGCTGGCCAAAGACTAGGGTTTTCCCTATAATTCGGGAAAACCCTAGTCAAAGAACCTCTGGATTGCGAGATCGACCATGTACCTGCTGAGCCACCTCTTCCTGATGCTGACCAAGAACGCTGAAAAGGCCTCGAAAGAGCGCGCCGAGGCGTACCTGGCCGAAGCCACTGACATCTACGACCTCGAATTCCGCATGCGCAAGATCGATCGCGAAGCGGCGATGAACCGCCCGTACTCGATCGGCGCGCGCTAAGCAGCGCAGGGCGGGCAGTCAGGTCCGCCGTTCCGGCGAGTCACGCAGCAAAAAAGGGCGCGTGCGGCTACATGCCGCACGCGCCCTTTTTGCATGCCTGGCCCGGCCTTGTGTCGCGTCAGACGACCGTCAGGCGTACCGGCACGTTGTTGCGCGTCGCGTTCGAGTACGGGCACACGTGGTGCGCCTTTTCGACCAGCGCTTGCGCGTCGGCCTTGTCGAATCCCGGGAGCGACACGCGCAACTCGACGTCGAGCGCGAAACCGCCGGCGTCGTTCGGGCCGATGCCCACTTCCGCCGTGACCTGCGTGTCGGCCGGCAGTGCCTTCTTGTCCTGACCGGCGACGAATTTCATCGCGCTCAGGAAACAGGCCGAGTAACCTGCGGCAAACAGTTGCTCCGGGTTCGTGCCTTCCGCGCCCGTGCCGCCGAGTTCGCGCGGCGCGGCCAGCTTCACTTCCAGCTTGTTGTCAGCGGATACCGCGCGGCCGTCGCGGCCACCCGTGCTCGTGGCGCTGGTCTTGTACAGAATGTTCATCGTGCAGCTCCTGTCGGGAAAAGAGAGGAAAAGCGGTCCGGTCGAACGGGGTGTCGCCGGCCACGAGAAAAATATAGAACACAAATCATTTGTGTGCAAATGAATTTTTGAAGAAAAAGCCCGGGAGCGCCGGGCCGGTTCGCGGAGGCTCGCCTGTCACCGTTCGTTGGCGGCCGACAGCGCGTCGCGCAACTGCTGGAGATCGGTGCGCAGCCTGACCAGGAACTCGGGGGATTGCTGCATCGCGCAAAAGAGATCGACGGGGACCGAGCGCGCGCGATCCTTCAGCGCACGGCCTTCCGGCGTCACAAGTACGTTCACGACGCGTTCATCGGCCGCGCTGCGCACGCGCTCGACGTAGCCGAGCGCCTCCAGTCGCTTCAGCAGCGGCGTGACCGTGGCCGGGTCGAGGTCGAGCCGCGCGGCGATGTCTTTCACGGCGATGTCGTCGCGTTCCCACAGCACGAGCATCGCGAGATATTGGGGATAGGTCAGCGACAGCTTGTCGAGCAGCGGCTTGTACGTCTTCGTCATCGCGTGCGAAGTCGAGTAGAGCGCGAAGCAGAGTTGCTCGTCGAGCGTCTGGGGCAGCGGGGGCAGGCGGTCCATGATTCGGGAGGCGCGGCGAACGCGCGAACAATTTGCACGCAAATTATTTTGCGCGCAAAAGATCGGGATGAACAGGGGGCGGCCGGCGCGGGCCGGCGGCCGACCGGGGCGGGGAAGGGATGGGGCGCCGGGAGCCAACCCGTCGCGGAGAACGGTGGCCGGCGGCGTGCGCCGGCCGGGGGTACTTCAGCGACCCGACGTGGTGGTCGTTGCGCCCGGTTCCTGTACGCCGAAGCAGCCGCGATAGGTTGCGTAGAACGAGCAGTACAGCATCGTGACGATGATGATCGTTACCGGCATCATGATCGTCAGCGCGTAGGCGCCGGCGCCGAGCGCCTGCAGCAGCAGCGACAGCGCGAGCGACGTGCCGAGCGCGACGCCGAACCACAGCATGCCGTACACGACGAACGCGCCGCGATTGCGCCAGCAACTGACGACGCTGAAGAACAGCGCCTTGACGGGCGGGACGTCATGCCACGCGACCAGCACCGGCGCGAACCAGAACAGCATCGCGACCGGCAGGTAGAGCAGCGTCGCGAAGAACAGCGCGCCGAGCGTGCCTTGCGCGGCGAGCCCTTCCGGCGTGGTGCTCGCTTCGTCCGCCGCGCCCATCATCACGTGGAACAGCGCGCCGCCGTCCACGAACGACGAAGCGGCGAACACGAGCACCATCGACGCGACGTAGATCACACCGAGCACGAGCAGCCGCTGGGTCGCGATGGTGCCGTACGAGCGGAAGCCGTCGACGAGGATCGTCGGCATCACGGGCTTGCCGGCCACCGTGTCGCGGCACGCGGCCATGAAGCCGACCGCGACGCCGGGAATGAATACCAGCGGCAGCGCGGAGCCGATCACGGGCACCATCGATATCAGCGTGATCGCCAGCAGGTACGTGAAGAACAGCGTGATGAACGCGAGCGGGTTCCGGCGGAACAGCCAGACGCCTTGACGGAACCAGACATAGCCCGTTTTGGCGGGCACTTCGATCAGTTGCATGCGGTTTGGATCTCGGGAAGCGCGGGCGTGTGCGCGATACGCTCGCGCAGGATGCGTTCGAAATGGCCGGGGTCGTGCGGCTTGAGCATCTCGGCCGCGCGGGGCAGATAGAAGTCGTACAGGCGCGACACCCAGAAGCGATACGCGCCCGCGCGCAGCATGTCGCTCCAGTGGCGGCGCTCCTCGGCCGTGAACGGCCGAACGGTCTGGTATGCGCGCAGCAGCGCGTCGGCGCGCGCGACGTCGAGCACGCCGGTCGCGAGGTCGACGCACCAGTCGTTGACCGTGACCGCGACGTCGAACAGCCACTTGTCGCAGCCGGCGAAATAGAAGTCGAAGAAGCCGCCGAGCCGCACGTCGTGGCCGGTGCCGGGCGCCGCGTGCGCGAACAGCACGTTGTCGCGGAACAGGTCGCAATGGCACGGCCCGGCCGGCAACGCCGCGTAGTCGTCCGATGCGAAGAAGCTGGCCTGGTGCGCGAGCTCGCCTTCCAGCAGCGCGCGCTGCGGCTCCGTGATGAACGGCACGATCGCCGGCACGTTCTCCTGCCACCACGGCAGGCTGCGCAGGTTCGGCTGGTTGCGCGGATAGTCGCGGCCGGCGAGGTGCAGGCGCGCGAGCATCTGCCCGACCTCGATGCAGTGCTCGACCCCCGGCGCGAGTTCAGCCGAGCCGTCGAGCTTCGTGACGATCGCGGCCGGCTTGCCGTGCAGCATGCCGAACAGCGCGCCGTCGTCGCGCGGGATCGGATCGGGCACGGGCACGCCGTGGCCGGCCAGATGGCGCATCAGGTCGAGGTAGAACGGCAGTTGCTGCGCCGTGAGCTTTTCGAAGATCGTGAGGACGTACTCGCCGCGCGTCGTCGTCAGGAAGAAATTGCTGTTTTCGATACCGGACGGAATGCCGCGGAACGCAAGCACGTCGCCCAGTTCGTAGTGGCGCATCCATTGCGCGAGATCGGAGTCGGAAACAGCAGTGAAAACGGCCATGCGGGATGCGTCAGGTCAGGGTGTCGGCACGCGGGCGGCGTGCGTCGCGACAGCGGGTGAAGGGAGGCGGCGCGCGGCGTCAGATGCCGCGCGCCACGAAATCAGTAGCGCAGGTTCAGCGACGGCAGGCGCGTGATCGGGATGCCCGCGTCGTGCGGCTTCGGCGACGTGTCGGGCGTCGAGCTCATCTGGTAGCGCGTGCCGAAGTTCGACTTCACGTCGATCTCGACCGGTTTGCCGCGATCGCGGTACTCGGTGACTTCGGTGCCGTTCTTGCTCTTTTCGTGGAAGCTCGGCGTGCGGCGGATGTCGGCGAAGTCGACTTTCGACGTGACTTCGGCGCCCGGCCGGTTGATCTTGCGGAGATCGGGCAGGCCGGCGGCCTCGTTGGCCTCGGCCCGAGCCTGCGCGTCGGCGTCAGGCGTGCCGCCGGCGGCGTAAGCGACGCTGGCGGCGGCAAACGCGGCGGCAGCGGTGACGAGAATGAGCGGCTTCATGATGAGTCTCCAGTGAACCCACCGATTTTAGCAAATACTGCGCCCCATCCGGCCCTCGCGTGCGTAGGGGCAGCCATAAGGGCGACCGGGTTCCGTGGTAATGTCGTCGGATCAGACGAGGTGATGAAAATGAAGAACGATTTGAGCCGCCGGCACCGAGTGCTGACGCCCGAGAGCCCGTCAGTCGAGGCTTTCGACGATCCGATCGCCGCCGTTGCGCGGCTGTCCGCCATTTACGACACGAACACGGGCTTCCTGCGCGACGCGTTCGCGCGCTATCGCCGCCATGAACCGATCACCGAGCACGTGCGCGCGTGCTACCCGTTCGTGCGGATCCGCACCGACGTCAACACGCATGTCGATTCGCGCCGCTCGTACGGTTTCGTCGCGGGCCCCGGCGTGTTCGAGACGACGGTCACGCGCCCCGATCTTTTCGCGAACTACTATCGCGAGCAGCTGCGCCTGCTGTCGAAGAACCACCATGTGAAGATCGAGATCGGCGTGTCGTCGCAGCCGATTCCGATTCATTTCGCGTTTCCTGAAGGGATCCATCTCGAGGGCGAGCTCGACCGCGACCGCCTGCTCGCGATGCGCGACATCTTCGATACGCCCGACCTGTCGTATCTCGACGACCGCATCGTCAACGGCACGTTCGAGCCGGCGCCGGGCGAGCCGCACCCGCTCGCGCTGTTCACGGCCGCGCGCGTCGACTTCTCGCTGCATCGGCTGCGCCACTACACGGCGACGTCGCCCACGCATTTCCAGAACTACGTGCTGTACACGAACTACCAGTTCTACATCGACGAGTTCGTGAAGCTGGGCCGCACGGTGATGACGGAGAGCGACGATCCCGAGGTGCGTGCATACCGGAGCCAGTACAGCGCGTTCGTCGAGCCGGGCGATGTCGTCACGTACAACGCGAACCTCGGCAGCGAACCGGCCGAGGGCGCCGCGCCGCCCCGCCTGCCGCAGATGCCCGCGTATCACCTGAAGCGCGCGGACGGCAGCGGCATCACGATGGTCAACATCGGCGTCGGCCCGTCGAACGCGAAGACGATCACCGATCACATCGCGGTGCTGCGTCCGCACGCGTGGGTGATGCTCGGTCACTGCGCGGGGCTGCGCAACACGCAGCGCCTCGGCGACTACGTGCTCGCACACGGCTACGTGCGCGAGGATCACGTGCTCGACGCCGACCTGCCGCTGTGGGTACCGATTCCGGCGCTGGCCGAAGTGCAGCTCGCACTCGAGCGCGGGGTGGCCGACGTGACCCGACTGGAGGGCGCTGAACTGAAGCGCGTGATGCGCACGGGTACGGTCGCGAGCGTCGACAACCGTAACTGGGAGTTGCGCGATCATCGCGAGCCGGTGCAGCGGCTGTCGCAGAGCCGTGCGATCGCGCTCGACATGGAAAGCGCGACGATCGCCGCGAACGGCTTCCGCTTCCGGGTGCCGTACGGCACGCTGCTGTGCGTGTCGGACAAGCCGCTGCATGGTGAGCTGAAGCTGCCGGGCATGGCCGACACGTTCTATCGCGGGCAGGTCGACCAGCATCTGCAGATCGGCGTGAGGGCGATGGAGATCCTGCGGACGAACGGGCTCGACAAGCTGCATAGCCGCAAGCTGCGGAGCTTTGCGGAAGTGGCGTTTCAGTAAGTGCGATGACCGGCGGGCCCTGCGGGGCGTCGCCGGGGTTCACGTTTTCCGAGTTGCCGCCCTCGCGGACGTGACGGTGCATGCGATTAAGAGGGCTGGCAGCGTACGGTCGCGCGCCCGTAATGAACGACGCGGCTTCGAAACGCAGGCTGGATCCGATCGCAGGCGCCTTGGTCACCATTGGACCGTTTCGACGGTCCGGTCGAATGCAGCCTCGAGCAACGCGGTCTCGCGATCGTCGAGTCTCAGGTCGAGCGCCGCGAGTGCGTCGGTCGGGTGATTCGGCTTGGACAACCCGACGATCGGCGCGGTGATGCCTGGTCGGCTCAGCACCCATGCCAGGGCGATCCGCGCGGGCGGCAGCCCGCGCGCCTGCGCCACCTGCCGGACGGCATCGACGGTCGCCGCGACCGCGTCACGCCCGTCGTACCAGGACACCATTTGCCGGTCGGTTGCGGCCCGCGTCGTCGACGCATCGCGCGAGCCGGCCAGCAGCCCGCGGCCGAGCGGGGACCACGGCGTGTAGGCAATCCCTTCCCCCATGCAGAGCGGAAGCATGTCGCGCTCGTCGTCGCGGCAGATCAGGCTGTACTGGCTCTGCATCGAGACGAATCGGGCAAGTCCGTGATGCCGCTGGAACGCGAGCATCTTCATGAATTGCCACGCATGCATCGACGACGCGCCGAGATAGCGGACCTTGCCGCTCTTCACGATGGTATCGAGCGCATCAAGCGTTTCTTCGATCGGCGTGTCCGGATCGAACCGGTGGATCACGTAGAGATCGACGTAATCCGTCCCGAGGCGCTGCAGCGACGCATCGATGCTGGCGAGCAGATGCTTGCGCGACAGCCCGCGTGCGTTCGGCCCGTCGCCGGTCGGAAAGAACGCCTTGGTTGCGATCACCACATCATCGCGCGTCGCGAAATCGCGCAGCGCCCGCCCGAGAATGCGCTCGCTCTCGCCGCCCGAGTAGATGTCGGCCGTGTCGAAGAAATTCACGCCCGCATCGAGTGCCGTACGAATGAAAGGGCGGGCTTCCTCTTCGGTCGCGACCCACGGACGCCACGACGGGTCGCCGTAGGTCATGCAGCCCAGGCATAGCCTCGACACCTTCAGCCCGGACCTTCCCAGCCTCACGTATTCCATCGGTTCCTCCTCCGTCCCGGCGCGGGTCAGCGCATGCCGCCGATCGTGTAGCCGCCGTCGACCAGGAGCGATTCTCCCGTCACGAAGCGCGCTTCGTCGCTGCAGAGCCAGACGGCCGCGTCGGCCACGTCTTCCGGCGTGCCGATCCGCCGTGCGGGCGTGAATGCGGCAAAGGGGCGGAACATCTCGTCGTCGCCGAAGCGGCGCGCCATCGGCGTGTCGATGATGCCGGGGTTCACGTTGTTGATCCGGACGCCGTGCGGGCCGCCCTCGAGTGCGACCGCGCGCACCAGTGCATCGAGCGCGCCCTTGCTGGCCGAATAGGTCGACGAGCCGGCAAGCGCGCCTTTCGCGAGCCACGACGACGTATTGACGATCGCACCGCCGCCGTGCGCGAGCATTGCCCCCATTTCGTATTTGATCGACAGCCACGTACCCTTGAGATTGGTGGCGATCACATGGTCGAAGTCGGCCTCGGTCTGTTCCACGATCGGGGCGAATGTGCCTTCCGTACCTGCATTGTTGAACGCGGCATGCAATGCGCCGTAGCGTCGGATCGTTGCGTCGACGAGCGCGCGCACGCCATCGGCGGATCCGACGTCGATGGCCATCGCGAAGGCTTCGCCACCGCGCTCGGTAATCGCGCGTACGGTTTCGTCGAGCGGCGCCGCGCGCCGTCCGGCGACGACGACATGGGCGCCTTCCCGCGCGAAGGCGAGCGCGGCCGCTCGGCCGATGCCGGTGCCGCCGCCGGTAACGAGCGCGACGCGTCCGTCGAGTCGGGGGCGCGTGGTGGCGGGAGATGATGACGAGCTTCGTGAGTCGGGCATGACGAGAGTGGCTCCATGTAAAGGGAAGCGAGCTGGCCGGCGGGCCGGCGCATGGTCGAGGTGCTTAGTCCCGGTGGTCGGGCACCGTCAGGGGCGTGCCGGGCGCGCCGGCGTAGAACACGATCAGTTCGGCGCGCTCGTCGCCGGTTTCGCCGCGATGGGCGCCGTCGACCATTTCCGGCACCACGTCGCCGGGGCCGAGCGCCAGCCGCTTGCCGTCGCTGCGGCGCACGGCGGTGAGGTGGCCCGACAGCACGTAGCCGATGTTGATCGAAGGATGCGTATGCCACGGCAATACCGCGTGCGGCGGAATCGTGTAGCGTACGACCGTGATCTCCGGTTGTCCTGACGGGTACGTGCGATACCGCGAGCCGTCCCACGCCTGCGTGGTTCGCAGCAGTACCGTCTCGGCCACGCGGCTGCCCGCGTCGGCTTCCTGTGCGGTTGCTCGCGGCGAACCAGCGACGATCAATGCGGCTGCGACGACGGTTCGCGCAACGGCTGAAAATGAGAGTGTGTTCATGGCGGTGGGCTGTCTGGCATCGGGTATCGAAGACTGCGCCATTGTGCGAAGCAGGGCGCCGCGCGAATAGCACCCGACCGGTTGAAACCGATTCAACCGGTCGGACAGGCGTTGCGTGCAATGGACGATTGCCCGGGTGTTCCGGGTTTGACGGGAGCTGCGAATGGATCGGTTGAAAGCGCTGACGGTATTCGTCCGTATCGCGGCCGCGGGCGGCATCAGCGCGGGCGCCCGCGAGCTGGGCATGACACCGCAAGCGGCCAGCAAGCAGGTCGCAGCGCTGGAAGCGTTGTTGAGCGTACGGCTGCTCCTGCGCTCGACGCGCGGAATCGCGCTGACGCTCGAGGGTGAGCGCCTGCTTGCACAATGCCGCGGCGCTGTCGGGGAACTGGAGAGCGCGCTGCGCATGCTCGACGACGATCGGGCGCTCGCGGCCGGCACGATCCGTGTTGCGGCGCCGTATTCGCTGGCCCGGCGCTTCCTCGCGCCGCTGCTCGGCGAATTCTGCGACCGGCAGCCGGGCGTCACGGCAGAGCTCATCGTCAGCGACGACATGGCCGACATCGTCGAACAGCGGATCGACATTGCCGTGCGGACCGGCAATCTGCCCGACAGCGGGCTCGTGGCACGGCGCGTCACCGATCTTCAGTTGATCGTCTGCGCGGCGCCTGCGTATCTGCGTCGACACGGCGAGCCGCAGACGATAGACGCGTTGCGCGATCATCGTTGCACCGCATTCCTGTATCCGCGCACGGGCAAGCCGTTTCCGTGGGAATTCCTGGTTGATGGTCGTGTCGACACACGACAGATCGACCCGTTCATCGCGACCAACGACATCGATGCGGAACTCGACACGGTGCTGAGCGGCGCCGCGATCGGCCAGTTCTTCGGCTATTCGGTTCACGCGCACATTCGCGAGGGGCATCTCGTGCCGCTGCTGACCCGGCACGTGACCTGCCGTTACGGCCTCCATCTGTGCATGCCGCAGCGCATGCATCTGCCGCGGAGGAGCCGTTTGCTGATGGATTTCCTTGCCGACCGGCTTGGCGCGCATCCGGATCTTGCGCCGATTTCGTTTGCGGAAGCGTCGGCATGACACGCGCCTGATCGCGGGCGAGCCTCCGGGCGGCCTTGCCGGCCGGGAGATTGCGCGTGATCGCTTCGCGCTCGCGGATGTTCAAGCGCCCCGGCGGACCATGGCTGTCCTCATGGCCGCGATCGGCGCGTTCGTCGTGCTGTGCGACGTCGTCACGGCCAACGCGTGCCCTGATGGCGAGCCGGGCCACGGCGCCGCGCCGCTGCGCGCGCCGCACATACCCGTACTCCCTGAAGCCGGGTTCGGGTGCCGGGAGGCGGCACGCGCTCGTCGAGCATCAGTACGCGGGCTCGGCGTCGCGAACGAGCGACAGTCCTTGATGCGTCTCGCGCATCGCGACGAGCACGGCTTCGAGCACCGCAATCGCATCCATGCGCCGCTTGATCGCCAGCCGCCGTTCCCCGAGCGCCCGCAGCGTTGCGCCACCGAAATAGTCCATGATGTCCGGCAGGCGACGCACCGCACCGCGACTGCCCCAGCAGCCGTCATCGATTTCCGTTGGAAAGACCCACACGCGCGTGGCGACGGCGTCGACCGGCACACCTTCCGCGCGAGCGACGGCAGCGGTCACCTCCGCGATCAGCCCGGCGCGCGCGGCGTCCGTGTACTGACCTTCGGGCACGGTCGGCACGATCCGGTAGATCGGCGCAAGGGCGACAACTCCGGCGCGATACACGGCCGCGGGGCGATGAACGAAGATCCAGGTCACGTCCCGCACGCGCGGATTGTCGGGATCGAGCCCCTCGTGACGGATCAGCGTATCGGTCAGCTCTTCCATCAGTCGTGCTTCGGCCTGCGGTGCGAGCGCACCTTCGGGAATGATGACGTCGATCATCGGCATGGCGGTGTCCTGGTTCGGTTCAGAGGGCGTCGCTCCGGAGCGGGACGACGTGAACCCAGTGTATGAACCCGATGCCGATACGCGCAGTGGCGAAACTGCCATTCAACGATGCCATTTCCGACATCGTGTTCGATGCCTGTCGTGCGCGACTATTGCCTAAAGCGACGGCGATACTCGCCGGGGGAGATGCCGGTCTCGCGCTTGAACAGTTGCCGAAAGCCGCTGATGTCCGCGTAGCCGACGCGCTCGCATACAGCATCGATCGCGAGCTTCGTTTCCGCGAGCAGCCGCTTCGCGACTTCGATCCTGAGCGTCTGCAGATACCTGAGCGGCGGCGCGCCCACCGCGTCCCGGAACCGGCGATGGAGCGTGCGTTCGCTCATCGCGACGTGATCGCTCAGCCGGGCGAGGCTGAAGGGTTCCCGCAAGTGCTTTTCCATCCAGTGCTGGGCGCGCGCGATGGCTGCATCGTCGTGCTCGCGATGGCTCGTCCGGTCGAGGTCGATGAACGAATCCTGCGACACGCGGTTCATGTCGATCAGCATGAGCCTGGCGACCGACGCTGCAAGGCGCGCATTCGCCAGCTTGTCGACGACTCGCAGCGCGAGATTCTGATAAGAGGTGATGGCGCCGCCGCAGAGTATGCCGTCCTGCTCGGTCAGGATGTCCGACGCACGCAGCGCCACGTCCGGGTAGCGCGCGCGGAAGCTCGATGCCTTCGACCAGTGCGTCGTGGCAACGCGGCCGTCGAGCAAGCCGGCCTCGGCGAGCAGGAATGCGCCGGTACAGTACGTCGCGATCAGCGTGCCGCGCGCGTGTTGCCGACGCAGCGCGTCGAACAGCGGCGCGAGCGCGGCGGGGCGGTCGAGCAGCCGCTCGAGATCCGCGACGAATGGGCTCGTCAGCCAGATCGCGTCGGCGGGACTGCTGCCGTCGATCGCGCCGTCGACCGGGATGACCTGGCCGGAGGCGGCGCGCACCGGCCGTCCGCCGATCGATTCGACGCGCCAGCGAAACGGTGTGCGCGTGCGGCCCTGCGATGCCGTTGCAGCGAGATGATTGGCCGCCGTGAGGATGTCGGTCGGCGCGGCGACGCCGGATGCAAGGGCATGTTCGACGGCCCAGATTCGGATGAGCGGCATGAGTGGCGGGATTGGCCTCGGGCAGGGGCAATGCTACCACCGGGCGCGAAGCGATTTTTCCAGCCGACGACGCCGTCGACTCATGCGGCCGGCGGTTGAAAATCAAAAGGCCGCCCGGCGCCGAAGCGCACGGGCGGCCTTGCGTACGGCGAGCGGCCGCGCGGTGTCGCTCAGCACTCACCCTTCTTCGCGTGTCCCGGCGGGCAGTGATAGCCGTGATCGTCGTGACCGCGATGACGCTGGTGGTCTTCCCACTCGCGGCGTTCCCAGTAGCGGTGGCCGTCCCAGTAGCGGTCGCCATGCCAGCCGACGATCACCGCGGGCGCGGGCGCAACGACGACCGGTGCGGGCGTGCCGATGTTGACGTCGACGTTGACGGCGTGGGCGAGGCCGGACAGCGAAAGGCCGAGGCCGGCGAAGGCAAGGGCGATCAGCGAGCGTTGCATGTTCTTTTTCCGTGATGTCGTTGTAAAGGGCCGGCGCGACGCGATGGAAGCGAGGGGGGATCGTTCCACCGGGGGAAACGCCGCACCGACACATGCAGTGTGCTGGCGCACGACAGAAAACGCGAGGCGGGTTTGTTACGGCGGATTGGCGGCTGGCAGGCGCGGAGTGCGGGTGTCGGGCCGCATCATTTGACAATGGCGACCTGCGTGCGCGGATGATTGCGCGCGAGTCGCAGGGCACCGGCTGCGCGGATTTGACATTCGGCGGCGCGAGGCCACGAAGTGCGATTAATCGCGCGTTACAAAGTGACACGCGGCAGGTGGCGGAACCGCCACGCCTGCCGCGCGCGAGGGGGACGCCGGCCGTCGGGCCGGCGGTCGTCACGGATGGATTACAGGTAGAACATCCGGTCTTCTTCGGGGCGCGGCGGATGGCCGTCATCGTCCGAGCCTTCTTCCTCGCCGCTGTCCTCGTAGAACGCGAGCACTGCGTCGAGCACCTGGTCGGGATCGTCGATCACCTGCATCAGGTCCATGTCTTCCGGATTGATGAGGCCCATCGGGATCAGCTGGTCGCGGAACCACTGCAGCAGCCCCTTCCAGAACTCGCTGCCGACGAGGATGATCGGCACGAGGCGCGACTTCTTCGTCTGGATCAGCGTGAGCACTTCCGACAGCTCGTCGAGTGTGCCGAAACCGCCCGGCATCACGATCACCGCATCGGAGTTCTTCACGAACGTGACCTTGCGCGTGAAGAAGTGGCGGAAGCGCAGCGAGATATCCTGGTAGTGGTTGCCGGCCTGCTCGTGCGGCAGCTCGATGTTCAGGCCGACCGACGGCGCTTTACCTGCGTGCGCGCCCTTGTTCGCGGCTTCCATGATGCCGGGGCCGCCGCCGGAGATCACGGCGAAGCCGGCGTCGGACAGCTTGCGCGCGATCTGCGTGGCGAGCTTGTAGTGCGGCGTATCGGGTTTGAGGCGGGCAGAACCGTAGATGCTGACAGCCGGGCGGATCTCCGACAGGTACTCGGTCGCCTCGATAAACTCTGCCATAATCGTGAACATCTGCCACGATGCGCGCGCCTTCTTGGCCGTCGCGCGTTCTTGATCTGCGAGCGAACGCAGACTCGGAATCACTTTTCTCTTGTTCATAATGCCTGAAGAACGAAATCTGGAAGGTAAGACCCTGCTATTGGTTGACGGTTCGAGCTATCTGTATCGGGCTTACCATGCGATGCCTGATTTGCGTGGCCCTGGCGGGGAGCCGACCGGAGCGCTCTACGGAATCATCAACATGCTGCGCCGTATGCGCAAGGAAGTCAGTGCAGAGTATAGCGCGTGCGTGTTCGATGCAAAGGGCAAGACGTTCCGTGACGACCTTTATGCCGACTATAAGGCAAACCGCCCGTCGATGCCGCCCGACCTCGCGTTGCAGGTCGAGCCGATCCACGGCGCGGTGCGCGCGCTCGGCTGGCCGCTGCTGATGGTCGAGGGCGTCGAGGCCGACGACGTGATCGGCACGCTCGCGCGCGAAGCCGAGCGGCACGGGATGAACGTGATCGTGTCGACGGGCGACAAGGATCTCGCGCAGCTCGTCACCGACCACGTCACGCTCGTCAACACGATGACCAACGAGACGCTCGACCGCGAAGGCGTGATCGCGAAGTTCGGCGTGCCGCCCGAGCGCATCATCGACTACCTCGCACTGATCGGCGATACCGTCGACAACGTGCCGGGCGTCGAGAAGTGCGGGCCGAAGACGGCCGTGAAATGGCTGGCGCAGTACGACAGTCTCGACGGCGTGATCGAGCATGCGGGCGACATCAAGGGCGTGGTCGGCGACAACCTGCGCCGCGCGCTCGACTTCCTGCCGCTTGGCCGAAAGCTCGTGACCGTCGAGACGGCCTGCGATCTCGCGCCGCATCTCGAATCGATCGAAGCGTCGTTGAAGACCGACGGCGAAGCGCGCGACCTGTTGCGCGACATCTTCGCGCGCTACGGCTTCAAGACCTGGCTGCGTGAAGTCGACAGCGCGCCGGCGGAAGGCGGCGGCGCCGATGCGCCGGAAGGCGAGCCGGCGCCGGTGGTGGCGGCCGACATCGACCGCGAATACGACACGATCCAGACCTGGGAGCAATTCGATGCGTGGTTCGCGAAGATCGATGCGGCCGCGCTGACCGCATTCGACACCGAGACGACCTCGCTCGATCCGATGCTCGCGCGGCTCGTCGGTCTGTCGTTCTCGGTCGAGCCGGGCAAGGCTGCCTATCTGCCGGTTGCACACCGCGGCCCCGACATGCCCGAGCAGCTTCCGCTCGATGAAGTGCTCGCGCGCCTGAAGCCGTGGCTCGAATCGGCCGATCGCAAGAAGGTCGGCCAGCACCTGAAGTACGACGCGCAGGTGCTCGCGAACTACGACATCGCGCTGAACGGCATCGAGCACGACACGCTGCTCGAATCCTACGTGGTCGAATCGCACCGCACGCACGACATGGACAGCCTTGCGCTGCGTCATCTGGGCGTCAAGACGATCAAGTACGAAGACGTGGCCGGCAAGGGCGCGAAGCAGATCGGTTTCGACGAAGTGGCGCTCGCGCAGGCCGCCGAATACGCGGCCGAGGATGCCGACATCACGTTGCAGCTGCATCACGCGCTGTATCCGCAGGTTGCGCGCGAACCAGGCCTGTTGCGCGTGTATCGCGAGATCGAGATGCCCGTGTCGCTCGTGCTGCGCAAGATGGAGCGTACGGGCGTGCTGATCGACGATGCACTCCTGCACGCGCAGAGCACCGAAATTGCGACGCGCCTGATCGAGCTCGAAGCGCAGGCGTACGAACTGGCGGGCGGCGAATTCAATCTCGGCTCGCCGAAGCAGATCGGGCAGATTTTCTTCGAAAAGCTGCAGTTGCCGGTCGTGAAAAAGACGCCGAGCGGCGCGCCGTCGACCGACGAGGAAGTGCTGCAGAAGCTGGCCGAGGACTACCCGCTGCCGAAGCTGCTGCTCGAGCATCGCGGGCTGTCGAAGCTGAAGTCGACCTATACCGACAAGCTGCCGCGCATGGTGAACCCTGCGACGGGCCGCGTGCACACGAACTACGCGCAGGCGGTCGCGGTCACGGGGCGCCTTGCGTCGAACGATCCGAATCTTCAGAACATTCCGGTGCGCACGGCCGAGGGCCGGCGGATCCGCGAAGCGTTCATCGCCTCGCCGGGCCACCGGATCGTGTCGGCCGATTATTCGCAGATCGAACTGCGGATCATGGCGCACATCTCGGGCGACGCGTCGCTGCTGCGCGCGTTCTCGCAGGGCGAGGACATCCACCGCGCGACGGCCGCCGAGGTGTTCGGCGTGACGCCGCTGGAGGTCAATTCCGACCAGCGCCGCATTGCGAAGGTGATCAACTTCGGGCTCATCTACGGGATGAGCGCGTTCGGGCTCGCGTCGAACCTCGGCATTACGCGCGATGCGGCGAAGCTCTATATCGACCGCTATTTCGCCCGCTACCCGGGCGTTGCACAGTACATGGAAGACACGCGCGCGGTGGCGAAGGAGAAGGGCTACGTCGAAACCGTCTTCGGTCGCCGTCTGTGGCTGCCCGAGATCAACGGCGGCAACGGCCCGCGCCGCCAGGCGGCCGAGCGCGCGGCAATCAATGCGCCGATGCAGGGCACGGCGGCCGACCTGATCAAGCTGTCGATGATCGCGGTGGACGACTGGCTCACACGCGACAAGCTTGCATCGCGGATGATCATGCAGGTGCACGATGAACTGGTGCTCGAGGTACCCGACGGCGAACTGTCGCTGGTGCGCGAGAAACTGCCGGAAATGATGTGCGGCGTGGCGAAGCTGAAGGTGCCGCTGGTTGCCGAAGTGGGCGCCGGCGCGAACTGGGAAGAGGCACACTGACGCACCGCCGCGCGGTTCCCGATTCCTGCGGCATATTGTTGCAGGGATGCTGAATATCGAGATGGTTTGCTTGTGGTCAACGCGCAAGCTCCCGGACAATGCATGTCATTGACGCGGGAGCATGCGCACCCCGCGTTCCGGGGTTGGAAACATCGAAGTGCTTCGAACTGCACATCGATGGTGTCCGAACCGGTTAATCCACCGGGTGGCGCGAATGCATCGCGTTTGCACTGTCCGGCGGCAGCAGTTTCGAATCGCAAAGGGGGAACAGATGCATCGGATCATCATCGTAGGCGGAGGCGCGGGCGGCCTTGAACTGGCGACGCGGCTCGGCGACCGTTACGGCGCGCGCGGCAATCGTCCCGCGCGTGCGCTTGTCACGCTCGTCGACCGCAATCCGACCCACATCTGGAAACCGCTGCTGCACGAGGTTGCGGCCGGCAGCATGGATCCATTCACGCAGGAGCTCGAATATGCGGCGCAGGCGCGCTGGCATGGCTTCGAGTTCCAGCAGGGCGGGCTGGCCGGGCTCGACCGCGCGGCGAAACGCATCACGCTCTCGCCGGTCAACGACAGCGACGGCGAGGAGCTGCTGCCGGCGCGCGAGCTGGAATATGACACGCTCGTGATCGCGATCGGCAGCACGACTCACTTCTTCGGCGTGCAGGGCGCGGCGGAAAATGCGATCGCGCTCGATACCGTTGGCGAGGCAGAGCGCTTCCGCAAGCGGCTGATCGCCGCGTGCATGCGCGCCGAGCACCAGGCGCCGGCACCGACCGCGCCGGGCGAGGCGGCCGAGCCGCGCATCCAGGTCGCGATCGTCGGCGGCGGTGCGACTGGCGTCGAGCTGTCCGCCGAGCTGCGCAACACCGCGCAGGTGTTGTCGGCCTACGGGCTGCACAAGCTCGACCCGCGGCACGACGTCGGCATCGTGCTGATCGAATCGGGGCCGCGGATCCTCCCGGCGTTGCCGGAGCGCGTGTCGTCGGCGACGGCCGAACTGCTCGAAAAGATCGGCGTGCGGCTGATGCTCGCCGAGCGCGTGACCGAGGTGGCGCCCGGGGCCGTCCATACGGCGAGCGGCAAGACGGTGCGTGCCGACCTGACGGTCTGGGCCGCGGGCATCAAGGCGCCGTCCGTGCTCGCCAATCTCGATGGTCTCCAGGTCAACAAGCTCGGCCAGCTCGACGTGCGCCGCACGCTGCAGACCTTCACCGACGACAACGTGTTCGCGCTCGGCGACTGTGCGGCATGTGCATGGCCCGGCAACGAACGCAACGTGCCGCCACGCGCGCAGGCTGCGCACCAGCAGGCGAGCTTCCTGCTGAAGGCAATCGGCTGCCGGCTCGACGGGCGCCCGCTGCCCGAATTCACCTATCGCGACCTGGGCTCGCTCGTGTCGCTCGGCCATTTCAGCGCGGTCGGCAACCTGATGGGCGGGCTGATCGGCGGCAACATGCTGATCGAAGGGCTGTTCGCACGCTTCATGTACATGTCGCTGTACCGGATGCACATCGCTGCGCTGCACGGCTATCCGCGCATGATGCTCGATACGGTCGCGCACTGGCTGCGGCGCACGACGCTGCCGCGCGTCAAGCTGCACTGAACGCGCGGCAAGCGCGGGAAGCGGGCGGGGAGTGCGCACGTCGTGCGTCGTTTCCGCCCGTTGTTTCTTGCGGGCAGTCGGGCTGCCATGTCTGCGCGTGACGGGCGATATCGACCGCGCGTTTTTCGTTTCAAACGGCAAGCATTCGATCGCGCAACGGCGATCGACAAGCGGCTTGCTGCATCGCGATTCGACGGGCCGCCTGCGCGTTTCTTCGCCGCCGAATCAAGGCGTCGTAATCGAGTCTTACATATCTGACAGTTGACGCGACAACGGATTATTGGGCATCTTGTCCGGGTTTCCGTTTGCGGCGGAGTGCCAACCGCCGCGACATCCGCGCCGCGCGCCGTCGCGATGCGCCGTCATGCCGTGCCCGTGATCGCGTCGGCGGCCCCCAATCGAGGAGTGCATTCATGTTGAAACCCGAAGTCGACAGCCTGGTTCCCCACGTTCCGTTCTCGCGCCGCAAGTTCATGCAGGCCGCGCTGGGCGGGGCCTTCGCGGCGGCCGTGCTGCCCGTGTCGGCGCAGACGGTCACGACCGACAGCGAAGGGCTGGACGTCGACACCGTCGAGATCCGCTCGGGCGACGCGAGCGTGCCCGCGTATCGCGCGCAGCCGAAGGACAAGACGAACCTGCCGGTCGTCATCGTGATCCACGAGATCTTCGGCGTGCACGCGCACATCGCCGATGTCTGCCGCCGTTTCGCGAAGCTCGGTTATCTCGCGATCGCGCCCGACCTGTTCGCGCGACAGGGCAACGCGGAGAAATATTCGACGATCAAGGATCTGGTCGAGCACATCATCAGCAAGGTGCCCGACCGGCAGGTTACCGAGGATCTCGATGCGACCGTCGCGTGGGCCGGCAAGAACGGCGGCGACCTGTCGCGTCTCGGCGTGGTCGGGTTCTGCTGGGGTGGCCGCCAGAGCTGGCTGTATGCGGAGCACAACCCGCACGTGCGTGCGGCGGTTGCGTGGTACGGGTTCGTCGAAGGCAAGACCGACGAAATGACGCCGTTCAACCCGGTCGATCATGCATCGTTGCTGAAGGTGCCGGTGCTCGGGCTGTATGGCGAGAAGGATGCGAACATCACGCAGGCTTCGCTCGAGGACATGCGCAAGGCGATTCAGACGAGCGATTCGAAGCTCGCGCGCGAATCGGAAATCGTCGTGTATCCGGATGCCGGTCACGCGTTCTTTGCCGATTACCGGCCGAGTTACGTGAAGGCCGATGCGGAGGAGAGCTGGAAGCGCGCGATCGCGTGGCTTCGCAAGTACGGCGTGATGTAAACGGCAAGCGGCGGCAGATGCCGCCGCTTCGTTGCGACTGCGCCGCGCCGGCGCTTACGGCGTCGGGCCGGTTGCGATCGGCCGCGACGGATCGGCGCTCCATTCGCTCCACGAGCCCGGATACAGCGACGCGCCGTGCAGGCCCGCAACCTCCAGCGCAAGCGCGTTGTGGCACGCGGTGACGCCGGAGCCGCATTGCAGGATCACGCGGTTCGGTTCGGTGCCTGCCAGCACGGCGGAAAACGCCTCGCGCAGTTCATGGCCGGTCTTGAAGCGGCCGTCGGCGGCCAGGTTGTCCTTGAAGAAGCGGTTGCGCGCGCCGGGGATGTGGCCGCCCACGCGATCGATCGTTTCGTTTTCGCCCCGGTAGCGATCGGGTGCGCGCGCATCGATCACGACACGCGTGGGTGTGTTCACGTTGGCGAGCACGGCAGCCGCGTCGACCGTCGATTCGAGCGGCGCGGCCGAGCGGAAATCGCCGGCGGCCGGATGCGGCGCGTCGGTTGCCAGCGGCTGGCCGGCTGCTTCCCAGGCCTGCAGGCCGCCATCGAGCACGGCAACCGAATCGTGGCCGAGCCAGCGCAGCAGCCACCACAGGCGCGCCGCATACGCGCCGCCTTGTGCGTCGTACGCGACGACCTGCTGGCCCTGCTTGAGGCCGCGGCTCGCGAGCAGCGTGGCGAGTGCGTCGCGGGTCGGCAGCGGATGGCGGCCGTTGGTGCCCGTCTTGCGGCCCGACAGGTCGCGGTCGAGATGGAGGTACTGGGCGCCGGGGATATGGCCGGCCGCATACGCGGCTTCGCCGGCAGCCGGATCGACGAGATCGAAGCGGCAGTCGAACAGCGCGACGCTGCCGGGCGCCGCCGCCAGGCGCTCGGCGAGATTGGCGGCGGAGATGAGCGTGGTGTAGTGAGTGTGTGGCATGACGGCTCCCTGGAGTGCGAATGGCCTGACATTCCAAGTCTAAACAAAAAAAGACGGGCCGAAGCCCGTCTTTTCGTCTGCCGGATGCCGTGCGGCGTCAAGGCGCCGCACCGGCCGTCAGATGTCGCCGAGGTGGCGGCGCAGGAACTCGTGGAAGTGCTGCATGCCGTCTTCCATCGGGCTCTGGTACGGGCCGACCTGCGACTCGCCGCGCGCCATCAGCGCATGGCGGCCTGCATCCATCCGCATCGCGATCTCGTCGTCCTCGACGGCCGTTTCCATATAGGCGGCGCGTTCGGCCTCGACGAATTCGCGTTCGAACAGCGCGATTTCCTCGGGGTAATAGAACTCGACGATGTTGGTCGTCTTCTGCGGGCCCTGCGGAATCAGCCACGATACGACGAGCACGTGCGGATACCACTCGATCATGAGGCCCGGGTAGTAGACCATCCAGATCGCGCCGAACTCCGGCGGCACGCCGTTGCGGAACTTCAGCACCTGCTCGTGCCATTTCTGGTAGGTCGCGCTGCCCGGTTTCGCGAGGGCGTTGTGCACGCCGACCGTCTGTACGCTGTACCAGTCGCCGAACTCCCACTTGAGGTCGTCGCACGACACGAAGCTGCCGAGGCCCGGGTGGAACGGGACGACGTGGTAATCCTCGAGGTAGACCTCGATGAACGTCTTCCAGTTGTAATCGCACTCGTGCACTTCGACGTGATCGAAGTGGTACTCGGAGAAGTCGAAGTGATGCTTCGTGCCGAGGTTGGCGAGGTCGCGCGCGACATTCCGGCCTTCGGCCTCGAACAGCAGCCCTTGCCAGTTCTGCAGGGGGCTCTTGCCGAGGTTCAGGCACGGCTTGTCGGGGAAGTGCGGCGCGCCGAGCAACTGGCCTTCCAGATCGTACGTCCAGCGGTGCAGCGGGCACACGATGTTCTGCGTGTGGCCGCGCCCGTTGAGCATGATCGCCTGCCGGTGGCGGCAGACGTTCGACAGCAGTTCGATCTGGTTCGCCTGGTTGCGAACCAGCACACGGCCTTCCTTCTCGGACGGCAGCGCAAAATAATCCCCCGCCTCGGGCACCATCAACTCGTGCCCGACGTAACGAGGTCCTTTCTTGAAGAGGGTTTCGATCTCGCGCTCGAGTAGCGCCTCATCGAAGTATGCAGTGACTGGAAGCTGGCTGTGAGCCGACTTCAACTGAAGCGCGTCGCTCAGATTGGACATTCCCACTCCCGGTGTTAGCGTGAAAGCAGTGAACAACCCAACCATCGAAAAATCGATTTAGGGAAACGGGGAATTATACCCGGTTCGCCTCGTTAGGCTAGGATTAAGTGCCTGATTTGTGTCAATTTTTTGTCGGGCGACAATCAGGGGGCGCACACTATGTTTCGTAGGTGGGGCCGGAATATGTACCCGGGTGCCCACGACGGCAGGTCGGAAAATTCTCTTTTGCCGTAGAATGTCCGACTTGTTTTGAAATTTGACACCCTCGTCCATGGCGAAAACCGCATCCCCAGGCGCCACGCCGCCCGGTAATGGCACCGAACCGTTGCCGGACAATTACGAGACGGCGCTCGCGGAACTCGAGACGCTGGTTGCCCGGATGGAAGGCGGCGCGTTGAGCCTCGAGGATTCACTGACGGCGTATCGCCGCGGTGCGACCCTCGTTGCGTTTTGCCAACAGCAGCTCGAGAAAGTGGAGCAGCAGGTTCGCGTGCTCGACGGCGCGACGCTGAAGCCGCTTTCGTCCGGAACGGCCGCCACGGACGGCGAAGACGACGATCTATGACATTCGAACAATGGATGCGGTCCGTGCTTGACCGTGTCGAGGACGCACTCAGCCTCTATTTGCCCGCTGAAACCGCGGTGCCGGAGAAACTCCACGAGGCGATGCGCTATGCGGTCCTCGGCGGCGGCAAACGCGTTCGCCCGCTGCTGTGCCATGCAGCAGGCGAACTGACCGGCGCGACGGAGGCGGCGCGCAATGCGGCGGCGGCAGCGCTGGAGATGATCCACGTCTACTCGCTCGTGCACGACGACATGCCGTGCATGGACGACGACGCGCTGCGTCGCGGCAAGCCGACCGTGCACGTGCAGTACGACGAGCCGACCGCACTGCTCGTCGGCGACGCGCTGCAGTCGCAGGCGTTCGTTGCGCTGACCGACGCCGCTGCGCTGTCGCCGGCGCAGCAGGCCGCGCTCGTGCGCGAGCTGGCGCTGGCGAGCGGTTCGATCGGCATGGCCGGCGGGCAGGCGATCGACCTGGCGAGCGTCGGCCTCAAGCTGACGCGCGAGCAGCTCGAGACGATGCACCGGATGAAGACGGGCGCACTGCTGCGCGCGGCCGTGCGGATGGGCGCGCTGGCCGGCGAGACGCCGTCCGCGGAAACGATGGCTGCGCTCGATGTGTACGCGGGTGCCGTGGGCCTGGCCTTCCAGGTCGTCGACGACATTCTCGACGTCACGACCGATTCGGCGACGCTTGGCAAGACGGCCGGCAAGGATGCGGCAAACGACAAGCCGACCTATGTATCGATCCTCGGCCTCGAGGCGTCGCGCGAGCTCGCAGCGCAACTGCGCGCCGAAGCGCACGACGCGCTGAAACCGTTCGGCGCACGCGCACAGCGTCTCGCCGAACTTGCCGACCTGGTAGTGAACCGGGTCAGCTGACGCGAAAGCCCGCCGCCGCGCACATGCTACGGTGCGTGCAACAGAATGCGGGCGCGTTTGATTTCCTACAATGGAACGACGATGTACGACTTGCTGAAAACCATCGACGACCCGGCGGATTTGCGCCGCCTCGATCGTCGCCAACTGCAACCGCTCGCGGATGAACTGCGCGCGTTCGTGCTCGACAGCGTGTCGAAGACGGGCGGCCATTTGTCGTCCAACCTCGGGACGGTCGAGCTGACGATCGCGTTGCACTACGTGTTCAACACGCCGAACGATCGGATCGTCTGGGACGTGGGCCACCAGACCTACCCGCACAAGATCCTGACGGGCCGCCGTGACCAGATGCATTCGCTGCGCCAGCAGGACGGCATCTCGGGCTTCCCGCGTCGCAGCGAATCCGAATACGACACGTTCGGCACCGCGCACTCGAGCACGTCGATCTCGGCCGCGCTCGGCATGGCGATCGGCAGTCAGCTGAACGGCGACGACCGCTTCTCGATCGCCGTGATCGGCGACGGCGCGATGACGGCAGGCATGGCGTTCGAGGCGATGAACAACGCGGGCGTGTCGGAAGATGCGAAAGTGCTCGTGATCCTGAACGACAACGACATGTCGATCTCGCCGCCGGTCGGCGCGCTGAATCGCCATCTTGCACGCCTGATGTCGGGCCGCTTCTATGCGGCTGCGCGCGCGGGCGTCGAGCGCGTGCTGAGCGTTGCGCCGCCGGTGCTGGAACTCGCGCGCAAGCTCGAGGAGCACGCGAAGGGCATGGTCGTTCCGGCCACGCTGTTCGAAGAGTTCGGCTTCAACTACATCGGCCCGATCGACGGTCACGATCTCGATTCGCTGATCCCGACGCTGCAGAACATCCGCGAGCTGCGCGGTCCGCAGTTCCTGCACGTGGTGACGAAGAAAGGCCAGGGCTACAAGCTCGCCGAAGCCGATCCCGTGCTCTATCACGGCCCGGGCAAGTTCAACCCGGCCGAAGGCATCAAGCCGTCGGCCGCGCCCGCGAAGAAGACGTACACGCAGGTGTTCGGCGAGTGGCTGTGCGATGAAGCCGAGCGCGATACGCGCGTCGTCGGGATCACGCCCGCGATGCGCGAAGGCTCGGGCATGGTCGAGTTCGAAAAGCGCTTCAAGGAGCGCTACTACGACGTCGGCATCGCCGAGCAGCACGCGGTGACGTTCGCGGGCGGCCTCGCAACCGAAGGGCTGAAGCCGGTCGTCGCGATCTACTCGACGTTCCTGCAGCGTGCGTACGACCAGCTGATCCACGACGTCGCGCTGCAGAACCTGCCGGTCGTGTTCGCGATCGACCGCGCGGGCCTCGTCGGCGCGGACGGCGCGACGCACGCGGGCGCGTACGATCTCGCGTTCATGCGCTGCATCCCGAACATGACGATCATGGCTGCGTCCGACGAGAACGAATGCCGCCAGATGCTGCACACGGCGCTGCAGCAGCCGAACCCGACCGCAGTGCGCTATCCGCGCGGCGCGGGCACGGGCGTGGCGACGGTGAAGGAATTCACCGAGATCCCGCTCGGCAAGGGTGAAGTGCGTCGCCGCACGTCGCAGCCGGAAGGCAAGCGCGTCGCAATCCTTGCGTTCGGCACGATGGTCGCACCGTCGCTCGCCGCGGCCGAGGAACTCGACGCAACTGTCGCGAACATGCGCTTCGTGAAGCCGCTCGATGGGGCGCTCGTGCGTGAGCTCGCCGAGACGCACGATTATCTCGTCACGGTCGAGGAAGGCTGCGTGATGGGCGGCGCGGGCTCGGCCTGCGTGGAAGCCCTGATGGAGAGTGGGGTTATCCGACCCGTACTACAATTGGGCCTCCCTGACCTGTTCATCGATCACGGCGACCCCGCGAAGCTGCTGTCGCAATGCGGCCTCGACGGCGCGGGTATCGCGAAATCGATTCGCGAACGCTTTCTGAATCCGGCGGCCGACGTCGCCGGTCAGGCGAAGCGCGTCGCATAAGCTGGCGCCGCCTGCGGGCGGTGTCGGTGCGACTGGCGCAACCGGTCTTCATTGATGCGGAAAACATGGGCCTGCGGGCCCATGTTGCTTTTCCGGCTGCCGCTTGACGCGGCGTGCGCGTCGTCGAACGCGCGGCTTACAAGGATTGAACAAGATGAACCAGATGAATCCCGCCTTCGTGATGCCTGACGTGCAGAGCACGGTGGATACCCGCCAGATTCCGATTCAGCGCGTGGGCGTGAAGGCGGTCCGGCATCCGTTGACGGTGTGTACCGAAAGCGGCGACGTGCAGCCGACCGTCGGTGTCTGGAACCTCGATGTCCGCCTGCCTGCCGACCAGAAAGGCACGCACATGTCGCGCTTCGTCGCGCTGCTCGAAGAGAATCGTGCGCCGCTCACGGTCGAGCGTTTCCGCGCGATGCTTGCGTCGATGCTCGAGAAGCTGGAAGCCGAGGCCGGTCGCATCGAAGTCACGTTTCCGTACTTCGTGAACAAGACGGCGCCGGTGTCGGGCGTGCAGAGCCTGCTCGATTATGAAGTGACGCTCGCGGGCGAAAGCCGCAACGGCGACACGCGCGTGTTCCTGAAGGTGCTCGTGCCGGTGACGAGCCTGTGCCCGTGCTCGAAGAAGATCTCGCAGTACGGCGCGCACAACCAGCGTTCACACGTGACGATCGATGCGGAGCTCGCGGCCGACCTGCCGGTCGAGGCGCTGATCCGCATCGCGGAGGAAGAGGCGTCGTGCGAGCTGTGGGGCCTGCTGAAGCGTCCGGACGAGAAGTTCGTCACCGAGCGTGCCTACGAGAACCCGAAATTCGTCGAGGATCTCGTGCGTGACGTCGCGCAGCGTCTCGATGCGGACGAGCGTGTGGCGGCATACGTGCTCGAAGCCGAGAACTTCGAGTCGATTCACAATCACAGCGCGTATGCGCTGATCGAACGCGACAAGCGGCAGGCTGCATAACGCCGCGGCGTTTTGTCGCGCTGATGGAAAAAGGCCGCTCGAATGAGCGGCCTTGTTGTTTGTTGGTGCGACGTTGCGTCGCGTCGCATGGTTCAGCGCGCGAGCGATGCGAGATCCCAGCGCGGCTTCACCGTGAATGCGTAGTCGGCATTCGCCTGCTCGGGCCAGCGGCCGAGCCGCAATGCGCCTGCGAGTGCGATCATCGCGCCGTTGTCGGTGCAGAGCGCGAGATCGGGGTAGTGTACGTCGAAGCCGCGCTTGGCCGCGGCGGCCGACAGCGCAGCGCGCAACTGACGGTTCGCGCCGACACCGCCCGCGACCACGAGGCGCTTGAGCTTCGTCTGCTTCAGCGCGGCGAGCGACTTGGCGACGAGCACGTCGACGGCCGCGTCGACGAAGCCGCGCGCAAGGTCGGCCTTCGCGCGCTCGAGTGCTTCGCCCTCGAGCTTTGCCGCTTCGAACTTCTTCATCTGCGTGAGCACGGCCGTCTTCAGGCCGCTGAAGCTGAAGTCGAGGTCGCCCGAGTGCAGCATCGGGCGCGGCAGCACGACCGCACCCGGCGTGCCGGTTTCGGCGAGCTTCGACACTTCCGGGCCGCCCGGGTAGCCGAGGCCGATCAGCTTGGCCGTCTTGTCGAATGCTTCGCCGGCCGCGTCGTCGAGCGTTTCGCCGAGCGTCTCGTACACGCCGACGTCGGTCACGCGCATCAATTGCGTATGGCCGCCGGACACCAGCAGCGCCACGAACGGGAAGGGGGGCGGCTCGGCGACGAGCAGCGGCGACAGCAGGTGGCCTTCGAGGTGATGGATGCCGACGGTCGGCTTGTTCCAGGCGAGCGCGAGCGCATTCGCGATGCTCGCGCCGACCAGCAGCGCGCCGGCGAGGCCGGGGCCCTGCGTGAACGCGATCGCGTCGATGTCATCGCGGCGCGTGCCGCTTTGCGCCATCACTTCCTCGAGCAACGGCAGCGCGCGGCGGATGTGGTCGCGCGACGCGAGCTCGGGCACGACGCCGCCGTATTCGCGGTGCATGGCGATCTGCGAGTGGAGCGCGTGCGCGAGCAGGCCGCGCTGCGTGTCGTAGAGCGCGAGGCCGGTTTCGTCACAGGAGCTTTCGATGCCGAGAACGAGCATGGGTACGGGCAGGGCGCGCCGTGTCGGGCACGCCGCGGGAAGGTCAACGTAACCGGAAAGTATAGCAGGCGAAGGCCGGCCGCCGCTGGCCGCGGCCCGGGTCCGATGCCGGGCGGGTACAATTCGCGCCATGGAAACTTATGACATCGCCGTGATCGGCGCGGGCGCCGCCGGGATGATGAGCGCCGCGGTTGCCGGGCAGCTCGGCCGCCGCGTCGTGCTGATCGATCACGCGCCGCGGCTCGCCGAGAAGATCCGCATTTCGGGCGGCGGCCGCTGCAACTTCACGAACCTGTATGCCGGCCCCGACAACTACCTGTCGTCGAATCCCCATTTCGCGCGCTCGGCGCTGGCGCGCTATACGCCGCGCGACTTCCTCGGGCTGCTCAAGCGCCATCATGTGACCTGGCACGAAAAGCACAAGGGCCAGCTCTTTTGCGACCATGGCAGCGACGCGATCATCGACATGCTGAAGCACGAGTGCGATTCGGGCGGCGTTGCGTGGCGCCGGCCCGTGGTCGTCGACGCGGTGCGCCACGCGCCGGCCGGCTTCACGCTCGACACGCAGCAGGCGGGGACGATCGGTGCGCGTGCGCTGATCATCGCGACCGGCGGCCTGTCGATCCCGAAGATCGGCGCAACCGACTTCGGCTACCGGCTCGCCAAGCAGTTCGGTCACAAGCTCATCGATACGCGGCCGGCGCTCGTGCCGTTGACGTTTGCGCAGCAGGATTGGGAGCCGTTCGCGGCGTTGTCCGGCGTATCGCTCGAAGTGCGCGTATCGACCGGCGACAAGAAACGCGGCGGCGAATTCGTCGAGGATCTGCTGCTGACCCATCGCGGCCTGTCCGGGCCCGGGATCCTGCAGATCTCGAGCTACTGGCAGCCTGGTGACCCGATCCGCGTCGATTTGTTGCCGCAGCGCGACACGGTCGCCGACCTGCTCGACGCGAAGCGCACGTCAAGGCGCCAGATCGGTTCGCTGCTCGCGGACTGGGTGCCGTCGCGTCTCGCGCATGCGTGGCTCGACACGCATCGCGTCGCGGCAGACGCGCGGCTCGCGGACCTGCCCGACAAGACGCTGCGCCAGATCGGCGACGCGCTGTCCGGCTGGACGCTGACGCCCAACGGCACCGAGGGCTACAAGAAGGCCGAAGTGACGAAAGGTGGGGTCGATACGCGTGACCTGTCGTCGGCGACGATGATGAGCGCGCGCGTGCCGGGACTGTTCTTCGTCGGCGAGGCGGTGGACGTGACGGGCTGGCTCGGCGGCTACAACTTCCAGTGGGCGTGGGCGTCCGGCACGGCGGCCGGACAGGCCGCGGCAGAGTATTCGCGCGGCACCTGACGGGCCGGAGACGCCGTTTTGGCGGGACCAGGCCCCGTGCCTTTAGGCAATCGCTCTGCTATACTCGGTAGTCTTTCCCTGCAAACCTTTATTCGTGTCGGATCATGACGATCATTCGCGTTAAAGAGAACGAGCCGTTCGAAGTTGCAATGCGTCGCTTCAAGCGCACGATCGAGAAGAATGGTCTGCTGACCGAACTTCGCGCGCGCGAGTTTTACGAGAAGCCGACCGCGGAGCGCAAGCGCAAGAAGGCTGCTGCGGTGAAGCGTCATTACAAGCGTATCCGCAGCCAGACACTGCCGAAGAAGTTGTACTGAACGATTGGGCGCCGCGCGGTTCGCTGAGCGGCGCACCGGCGATCGCGAAAGATCGCGCATGATCGTGCGACCGATCAGGCGAGCCGCCGATGCCGGATTCGAGCAACCCGCTTGAGACACTGTCCCAAGCGGGTTTTTGTGTTGACGCCCTTATGGCGGGCGTCGGATTCACGTTTCCTTCCCGGGTGAGAGATGAGTTTGAAAGAGCAGATCAGCGAAGACATGAAGGCCGCGATGCGCGCGAAGGAAAGCGAGCGCCTGGCAACGATTCGTTTGCTGATGGCCGCGATCAAGCAGCGCGAAGTCGACGATCAGGTCACCCTCGACGACGCAGGCATCACGGCCGTGATCGACAAGATGATCAAGCAGCGCAAGGATTCGATCAGCCAGTTCCAGGCCGCCGGCCGTGACGATCTCGTCGCGAAGGAGCAGGCCGAACTGGTCGTGCTGAGCGGCTACATGCCCGAGCAGCTATCGGAGGCCGAGGTGGCCGCCGAAGTCCAGGCAGCTGTCGCGCAGACGGGCGCCGCCGGCCCGCAGGACATGGGCAAGGTGATGGGCGTCCTGAAGGGTAAGCTCGCCGGCCGTGCCGACATGACGGCCATTTCCGCGCTGGTCAAGGCCGCGCTCACGAAGTAACACCTGTCTCCCCGGCGCGCAGTGCGTGCGCCGGGGTGTCGTATTGTCTTTTTTCGCTCGAACCCACGGTGATTCCGCATTCGTTCCTGCAGGATTTGCTGAACCGCGTCGATATCGTCGACGTGGTGGGCCGGTACGTGCAGCTCAAGAAGGGCGGCGCCAACTTCATGGGGCTGTGCCCGTTCCATAACGAGAAAAGCCCGTCGTTTACGGTCAGTCCGACCAAGCAGTTCTATCACTGCTTCGGTTGCGGCGCGCACGGTACGGCGATCGGCTTCCTGATGGAACACGCGGGGCTCACGTTCCCGGAGGCCGTGCAGGAGCTCGCGCAGTCCGTTGGCCTGACCGTGCCGCACGAGCCTTCGATGCGTGGCGGCGGTGGGGGCGGAGGCGGGGGTGGCGACTATCCGGCGCCGGTGTCGAAATCGGTCGCGACCGCGCTGTCCGATGCGATGACCGCCGCGTGCGACTACTACCGCAAGCAGCTGCGCGGCGCGACCGTCGCGATCCAGTACCTGAAGAACCGGGGCCTGACCGGCGAGATCGCCGCGCGCTTCGGGCTCGGCTACGCGCCGGACGGCTGGCAGAACCTCGAAGCCGCGTTCCCGGACTATCGCGACGAATCGCTCGTCGAGTCGGGGCTCGTGATCGTCAGCGAGAAGACCGATGCGCAGGGCGCTGCGCGCCGCTACGACCGGTTCCGCGAGCGGATCATGTTCCCGATCCGCAACGTGAAGGGGCAGGTGATCGGCTTCGGTGGGCGCGTGCTCGGCAGCGGCGAGCCGAAGTACCTGAATTCGCCCGAAACCCCGCTGTTCAACAAGGGTAGCGAGCTGTACGGCCTGTTCGAGGCGCGGCTCGCGATTCGCGAGCGCAAGTACGTGCTGGTCGTCGAAGGCTACATGGACGTCGTCGCGCTCGCGCAGCTCGGGTTCCCGAATGCGGTCGCGACGCTCGGCACCGCGTGCACGCCGATTCACGTGCAGAAGCTGTTGCGCCAGACCGATACGGTCATTTTCAGTTTCGACGGCGATTCGGCCGGGCGGCGGGCGGCGCGACGCGCGCTCGAGGCGTGCTTGCCGCATGCGGCGGACAATCGCACGATCCGGTTCCTTTTTCTGCCGGCCGAGCACGATCCGGACAGCTATGTGCGCGAGTTCGGCGCGGATGCGTTCTCCGAGCAGGTTGAGCGCGCCATGCCGCTGTCGCAATTTCTGCTGAACGAAGCAATTGCCGGCAAGGCGCTCGACCAGCCGGAAGGCCGCGCGAAGGCGCTGTTCGATGCGAAGCCGCTGCTGCAGGCGCTGCCCGCGAACGCGTTGCGCGCGCAGATCATGCACATGTTCGCGGACCGTCTCGACATCCCGTTCGAAGAGGTCGCGGCGCTGTCCGACGTCGATACGCGGATCGCGGCGCCGCCGCGCCAGGCGCCCGCGCGCAGCGAGCGGCGCCGCGTGACGGACAGCGAAAAGCGCGCGTTGCGCACGCTGGTGATGCATCCGCGTATCGCGTCGCAGCTCGACGACGAACAGATTGCGACCCTGCGCGCGTTGCCGCGCATCGGCGAATTGTTCGCGGAAGTCGTCGATCATGCGCGCGCGCTGGGCGACGGCGCGGAGTTCCGGCTGCTGTCGGATGTCCTGCGAACGTCCTCGAATGGAGCGACTTACGAGGAAATCTTCCGCGAAATTCTGGACTATGATGAAAACGTCCGCGACTTGCTGTTACAGAATCCGGAAGACGAGACGGTGCCCGAGCGGCAGCGTGAACAGGAACGGATCGCGGGGGAGGAGCTGCAGGCGGCGGTGCTCAAGATGCGTTACGACGCCTGCTGCGACCGGCTAGACAGGCTGGCGCGGCAGTCCACCTTCACACCCGAGGAATTGGCCGAATTGACGGAATTGAACCAGCAGCGAACCGACATGAAGCGTCGGCTCGGGCTGTAGGCGGCCGGAGAGCTTAGAGAGGGCTCCCCAGCGTGCTATAATATAAGGTTTCCAGCGGTTTGTTTTCCAAGCAGAGGCGAGAATCGCGATGGCAAAGACGACAGGCGGAAAGAAAGCAACGGGCAAGGGCTCGACGGAGCCGACCAAAAAGGTCACAGCGGCCAAGTCTGCTTCTTCCACCAGGACAACGTCTTCAGCCACGTCAGCCGCTGCAGGAAAGAAAACCGCGGCCGGCACTGCTCAGGCTGCGCCGGCACCGGCAGCCAGAACACGGGCTGCCGCCAGACCCGACTCCGGGCCGGCCAAGCCGGCGGCGAAGCGGGCAAGTGCGAAAAGCGCAAGGGACACGACTGCCGCCGCGGACGAAACGGCAGTACGTACTACTCATGCACCCACGGTTCAACCGGCTGTCGTCCAGCAGCCGCGAGTCGATATAGCCGGTACGGCGAACTCCATGACCAAAAAGCTGAACGAAGTATCCGTCGAAGACGACGCAAATCAGAGCGACGAGCAGCCCGCAGCGGCGGCTGCACCGGGCAAATCCAAGGTGCGCGATCGTCGCGCCAAGGAAAAGGCGCTGCTGAAGGAAGCGTTCGCGACGAGCACGCCGGGTACGGCCGAGGAGCTCGAAGAGCGCCGCGTGAAACTGCGCGCGCTGATCAAGCTCGGCAAGGAGCGCGGCTTCCTGACGTACGCCGAAATCAACGACCACCTGCCGGACAACTTCACCGAGACCGAAGCCCTCGAAGGCATCATCGGCACGTTCAACGACATGGGCGTGGCGGTCTACGAGCAGGCGCCGGACGCGGAAACGCTGCTCCTGAACGACAACGCGCCCGCCGCGTCGTCGGACGATGAAGTCGAAGAGGAAGCGGAAGTCGCGCTGTCCACCGTCGATTCGGAATTCGGCCGCACGACCGATCCGGTCCGGATGTACATGCGTGAAATGGGCACGGTCGAGCTGCTCACGCGCGAAGGCGAAATCGAGATCGCAAAGCGGATCGAGGACGGCCTGCGCCACATGGTGATGGCCATCTCCGCGTGCCCGACGACGATCGCCGACATCCTCGCGATGGCCGAACGCGTCGCGAACGAAGAGATCCGCGTCGACGAACTCGTCGACGGCCTGCTCGATCCGAATGCTTCGGACTCCGCTGACACCGACGGCTTCTCCGCGAAGGAAGCGGAAGCCATCGAGAACGAGGACGAGGAAGCCGAAGAGGAAGAGGAAGAAGAGGAAGAGGAGGAAGACGACGGTGCCGCCCAGGCATCGGCCAACGCCGCCCAGCTCGAAGCCCTCAAGCGTGCCTCGCTCGAGAAGTTCGCGCAGATCAGCGAGTGGTTCGACAAGATGCGCCGCGCGTTCGAAAAGGAAGGCTACAAGTCGAAGGCCTACCTGAAGGCGCAGGAAACGATCCAGACCGAACTGATGACGATCCGCTTCACCGCGCGTACCGTCGAACGCCTGTGCGACACGCTGCGTGCGCAGGTGGACGAAGTGCGTCAGGTCGAGCGCCAGATCCTGCACATCGTCGTCGACAAGTGCGGCATGCCGCGTTCGGAATTCATCGCGCGCTTCCCGGGCAATGAAACCGACCTCGACTGGGCCGAGAAGATCATGGCCGAAGGCCATTCGTACAGCGCGGTGCTGTCGCGTAACGTTCCGGCGATCCGCGAACAGCAGCAGCGCCTGCTCGACCTGCAGGCGCGCGTCGTGCTGCCGCTGAAGGACCTGAAGGAAACCAACCGCCAGATGGCGGCCGGCGAACTGAAGGCGCGCCAGGCGAAGCGCGAAATGACCGAGGCGAACCTGCGTCTCGTGATCTCGATCGCGAAGAAGTATACGAACCGCGGCCTGCAGTTCCTCGACCTGATCCAGGAAGGCAACATCGGCCTGATGAAGGCGGTGGACAAGTTCGAATACCGTCGCGGCTACAAGTTCTCGACCTATGCGACGTGGTGGATCCGTCAGGCCATCACGCGCTCGATCGCCGACCAGGCGCGCACGATCCGGATTCCGGTTCACATGATCGAGACGATCAACAAGATGAACCGCATCTCGCGGCAGATCCTGCAGGAAACCGGTCTCGAGCCGGATCCGGCCACGCTCGCCGAGAAGATGGAAATGCCGGAAGACAAGATCCGCAAGATCATGAAGATCGCGAAGGAGCCGATCTCGATGGAAACGCCGATCGGTGACGACGACGATTCCCATCTCGGCGACTTCATCGAGGACACCAACACGGTCGCGCCGGCGGATGCCGCGCTGCATGCCAGTATGCGCGACGTCGTGAAGGACGTGCTCGATTCGCTGACGCCGCGCGAGGCGAAGGTGCTGCGGATGCGTTTCGGCATCGAGATGAGCACCGATCACACGCTCGAGGAAGTCGGCAAGCAGTTCGACGTCACGCGCGAGCGGATCCGTCAGATCGAGGCCAAGGCGCTGCGCAAGCTGCGTCACCCGAGCCGTTCCGACAAGCTGAAGTCGTTCCTCGAAGGGAACTGATTTCCAGCGTCTCTCCTGCGAACGCCGCCGGTATCCGCGTGATGCCGGTGGCGTTTGTCTCCTTTGTTGTTACAATGCCGGCCCGGCTTCTTTGCCGGGGAGGCGTGTGACACGCTTTGCTTCTCATCAGGGCTTGTAGCTCAGCGGTTAGAGCAGTCGACTCATAATCGATTGGTCGCGGGTTCGAACCCCGCCGGGCCCACCAGATTTCATGCGCGCGCTCGCGCAGCATGCCGAAAACCCGCGACGGCTTCATGCGTCGCGGGTTTTTCTTTGCGTGGACGCGAGACGAGCGCCAGGGTCAGGAAAGTACCGAGAAGGTGCCGTATCGCGGTCAATCGAAGTATGCTGTAGCGCGGCCGTTCCGCACGCGACATCGGTTGCGGCCGAAGGAAAGCCAAACAGCCCCGCGATCCATCCGGCGGCGAGAATAAACAGACTTCGGCCGGGAGTGGGACGGCAATCATGACCATGCTGCGTTCGTGGGGTGCGATTCTTTCGTTGCTGGCACTCGTTGCCTGCGCGAGCCTGCCGCCGCAGGCCGATCGCGTGCCGACGCACGCATACACCGATACGGACAACACGCGGCTGGGTATCGCGTTCCGGCAGCAGGCCAGCACGCATCCGGGGCAGGACGCGTTTCATCTGCTGACCGATCCGGTCGACGCGCTGGATGCGCGCGTGTTGCTGGCCGATCGCGCGGATCGCTCGCTCGACCTTCAGTACTACATCTGGCATGACGACCTGACCGGGCACGAACTGGCCGACGCGATCATTCGTGCGGCCGATCGCGGCGTGCGGGTCCGTGCGTTGCTCGACGACCTCGGCACGAACGCGGACGACCGCAAGCTGCTCGAGATCAGTTCGCATCCGAACATCGAGATCCGGCTGTTCAATCCGGTCGCCGCGCGCCGGTTCAAGAAGATCGGCACCGTGTTCGAGTTCTCGCGTGTCAACCGGCGCATGCACAACAAGGCGATGATCGCGGACAACCAGGCGGCGATCGTCGGCGGCCGCAATATCGGCGACGAGTATTTCGGCGCGTCGTCGATGCTGGAGTTCGGCGATCTCGACGTCGTCGTTCATGGTCCGGTCGTGAAGGACATCTCGACCGAATTCGATACGTTCTGGAATTCGCCGTACGCGTATCCGATCAGTGCGCTGGTCGGGCATGACGCGGCGCCCGGCGGGCTGGACCGCGAGCGCGAACGGTTACGCGATTACCTGAGGGCCATGGAGGACAATCCGTACGTGCTCGAGGCCAGGCAGCGGCTCGACCGGATCGTTCACGGGCAGGGCACGGAACTGTCGTGGGGCCACGCGACGGTGCTGTACGACGATCCGTCGAAGATCGCGCACGCGCCGAAGGACAGCGACGGGCACCTGATGCCGCGGTTGCGGGCACTCGCATTGCAGCCCGAACATGATCTGCTGATCGTGTCCCCGTATTTCGTGCCGGGCAAGGAGGTCGTCGAGCGGCTGCGCGCGCTCACGGCGCGCGGCGTGCGCGTGACGGTGCTGACCAACTCGCTCGCGTCGACCGACGTGGCGGCCGTGCATGCGGGCTACCGGCACTACCGAAGCGATCTCTTGGCCGCCGGCGTGCGGCTTTACGAACGGCGGCCGTCGGGCGACAAGAGCATTTCGAAGCAGGTCATCATCGGGTCGTCGCGTGCGTCGCTGCATGCGAAGACCTACGTGTTCGATCACAAGAGCATTTTCATCGGGTCGATGAATCTCGATCCGCGCTCGCTGAACCTCAATACGGAGATCGGCGTTTACTGCGAGAGTCCGGCGATTGCGTCGCAGGTGGCCAACGATCTGGAAGCTCGGCTCGATCGAATTGCGTGGCGCGTCGAGCCAAGGACCGATCTGGCGGGCAACCGGCAGCTCAAGTGGATTCAGACCGAGTCGGACGGCAAGGTCACCGAGCTCGATCACGAACCGGAAGTGTCCGCCGCGCGGCGGATGGAAGTCTGGTTTCTCGGGCTGTTTCCGATCGAATCGCAACTGTGAGCGACGCTGCCGCACGCGACATTCAGCAACGCGTGCGGCCGTGCTGCTCGATGACGGCCGCGAGCTGCATCGTGGCGGCTTCGATCGTCGCGTCGTTCAGCCCGGCGTACCCCAGCACGAAGCCGTTGTACGGCCGGCCGTCGCCTACCCGATAGCTGCTCAGCGGCTGAAGCAGCAGGCCACGTGCGGCTGCGGCGCGTGCGACGTCGGTATCGTGCAGCGGCATCGCGAGATCCGCCGACAGATGCATGCCGCCCGGGCTTTCGCGAACGCTCAGCACCGTGCCGAGGTGGCGGGCGAGTGCGGCTTCGAGGCTGCTCCGCCGCTCGGTGTACAGCGTCCTCATCCTGCGCAGGTGTCGCGCAAAGAGGCCGGTGTCGATGAATTCGGCCATCGCCAGTTGATCGGCCGAGTGGCCGCGATGGACGAGTTCGCGCAGCGTGCTGGTGAAGCGTTCGACCAGAATCGACGGAACCACCATGAAGCCGAGCCGAAGGGCGGGAAACATCGTCTTGCTGAAAGTGCCGAGATAGCAGACCGGTGCGTCGGCACGCAGGCCCTGGATCGCGGGCAGCGGCTGGCCGCCGTGGCGGAACTCGCTGTCGTAATCGTCCTCGATGATCCACGCGCCGCACGCACGTGCGTGCTCGACGAGCGCCGCGCGCCGCCGGGGGCTCATCAGCGCGCCGAGCGGGTATTGGTGCGACGGCGTCGTATAGATCAGCCGGGGCGGCCGGGTGCGCCACTGTTCGTCGGTTGGCGCCATCCCTTCGCGGTCGACTTCGATCGACACGAGCTCCAGGCCGGTCGACCGGAATGCGGTTCGGGCGCCGTTGTAGCAGGGGTTCTCGAGCCAGCCATATTCACCGGGATCCGCCAGCATGCGCGCGCACAGTTCGAGGCTGCCTTGCGTGCCGTCGGTGATGAATACCTGGTCTGTTTCGCAGCGCACGCCTCGCGAGACCCGGATGTAGGCGGCCACGGCACGCCGCAATTCGGGTAGCCCTTCGACTGGACCGTATGCGAGCTGGGTGGGCTTGATGACTCTCCACGCGCGCTCGATGCAGCGGCGCCATTGGGCAACGGGGAATTCATCGAGCGAAGGGAGGCCGGGAACGAACGGCAACATGCGTTCGGGTTCGGGATCGGCGTTCTCCAGCCCGTGCACGCGCCCGGACAATTGAACCGGGGCCGGGCCGCTTTCGAGCGCTGCGCTGGAACGGCCGCATCCGTCCCATCGCGTGATCGTCCCGTTTCGCGTGGCCGCGACGAAGCCTTCCTCGGCAAGGCGCTCGTACGCATAGACCGCCGAGTTGCGCGCGATACCCAGCTCGGCTGCGAGCACACGCGTCGACACGAGCCGCGTGCCGGGCGGGATACGCCCGTCCAGCAGCATGTCGCGCAGGCTCCGGTAGAGGGCTTCCTGCTGGCTGTGTCGTGTCGTGCCGTCCTGTCTGGAAAGCGATGAGATGAGCAGCGCGAGATCCATGGGCTGGTTCTAGAATTTTTCGTTGAGCTGGTTCTTTTGAAGATTCGACGCGCATCGTATCGTTCGCGTTCTCGTGGTGCCGGCCGGTGCGCGGGCATTTCCGGGGATCGTCACGGAGAGTGGCACGCACGTATTTTGATCGATCTGGCAAACGGCTGTCGATGGGCCGATCGACCGGTCGCTCGCGCGTGGAAGCTGTAACGTTCGATTCGATTCACTTCGTAGTGCAAATATTATTTGGAGCGAGTGCCTGAGTCTTGCCGGAGCGCGGGCCGCTCGATGCGCGCAAGGGCGCGCGAACAGGAAATCGAAACATGAAAGACCAGACCGTCATCTCCCCTGCATCCCGTACCACCATTCGCCGCCTGCCGGAACTGGCAAACCATGATCGAGACATGCTTCGTCGCATCGTGGACGAGGCCTACGTGTGCCACATCGCATTCGGTTCGGGCGAGGACACGCACTGCATCCCGACCGCGCACTGGAGGCGCGGCGACGATCTCTATATTCACGGGTCCAACGGCAGCCGGATGATCAAGGCGTTGGCGGCGGGTGCACCGGCCTCCGTCGCGATTACGTTGCTGGACGGTCTCGTGTTGGCCAGGTCGGCCTTCAACCATTCGATGAATTATCGCTCCGCGGTGATCTACGGGCGGTTCGAGATGGTGGAGGGTCGTGCGGAAAAGCTGGTGGCGCTGGATGCATTGATGGACAAGATCGCGCCCGGTCGCAAGCATGATGCGCGGCCCGGCAACGAAAAGGAGGTCAATGCGACCCGCGTGCTGCGGATTGCCCTTGCGGAAGCCGCTGTAAAAGTCAGCGATTCGATGCCGTCCGACAAGGAAGACGATCTCGCGCTCGCTGTCTGGACGGGGATCCTGCCGTTGAAGACGACGCGCAGCGCGCCGGTCCATGCCGACAGCAACATGCCTGTACCGGACTACGTCCGGAACTGGACCGAGTGAGTTGCGCGGCAAGGCCGCGCGGTATGGCCGAAAACGGAGGTGTGCGACGTGTTGCGCCGCGTTGCCTCGGCATGACAGCGAGACACGGGTTTCATCGGACGGCAGCGCGAATGCCACGCTGCCGTGACGAGGTGGGCTTCAGTCGGCGCGATGCTCGTGCGTCTCGTGCGGCGGATGCGGCTCGTCAGGGTGCGGACGCTGTACGGGTGCGTGCTCGGGGGCCGGTTGTCGTAGCTCCGGTGCCGCGTGTTCCTGCGGCGGCGCTTCGTTGCGCGGCGGCGTTTCCTTGTGCAATTGCTGCGGCGTCTCGTTGCGTGGCTGTATTGCTTCGCGCTGACGCTGCTGCTCCGCGTTGCGTTGCTGCACTTCCTCGCGCTGCTGCTGCAATTGCTGTTGCTGTTGCTGCGCGATCGCGCGATTTTCCTGTGCGGCGTGCTCCGGCTGTCGCGCCTCGCGCATCGCGCCAGGCGCATGTTGCGTCGACGCTTCTGCATGCGGCTCGTTCGCACGGTTCTGCGCGAACGCGTCGGGCGACGGCCGCGCGCCGGGGCGCGTATCGTTCGCGCCGAAGTGCGGCGTCGTCATCGGCACGGCGCCCGGCTGCAGCGCGTTGCGTTCGGTCGTCGTGTTCGTCGTGTTGTTGGTGACGTTGCCGCCGTAGTTGTTCGTAATTCGCGTGTTGCGAATGTTGGTGATGTGGTTGATCACGGTGGTCGACTTCGACACGTACGTGGTGTGGTTGTACACCACGGCCGGACGCTGCCAGCCGCCATTCCAGCCGGGGCCTTCCCGACGCGGCGTGCCCCAGTTCATGCCCCATGCGTGCCAGCCCCAGTCGTGGTGCCCGAAGATCGCGGCGCCGACGGCGATGCCGACGCCGAACGTGATCACGCCGGCGGCAACGACTTCACCCGTACTGTATGAAGGCGGCCGATACACGTAGCCGGGGTAGGCCGAAACCGGCTCGCCGTAGACGACCGTCGGGCTGTACGACGGGACGTAGACGACATCGGGCTGTGCGGATTCGATCTCGATGGCCTGCGCCGGCGGCGGTACGATCGCCGGTCCGGCGTAGACCACGGGCGCATCGGTGGCCGGCGTGTAGCCGGCCGGTGCGGCCTGCGCGACTTGCGTGACCCGCATCTGGCCGCCTGAGCGGAGATGGCCGGAGGCCTGCGCGCGCTGGCGCATCACCTGGATCGCGTTCATCACGTCGGTGGGGTCGTTGTAGTAAGCCTGGCCGAGCGACGTGGTCCAGGCCGGGTTCGACGCCATCTGCGACAGTACCGCGGGGAACGCGGTCAATGCCTTGACGGACGGATCCCACGGCTGCGTATCGGCGGCGGTCGCGAGTGCCTGCCCCTTCAACGACGGATTCTGCATCACCCAGTTGTTGGCTGCCGTGACCTGGTCCGGGTAGGTTGCACCCGCAAGCACCAGCGCGACGAGTTTGTCGGGGAAGAGTGCGATCGGCGCGACCATCTGGTAGAGCTGGTCGGCACTCGGAGGCGTGTAGGCGACGGGCGCGGATGCGGGCTGTGCCGCCGCGGCCGCACTCGCATCGCTGGCCGCAGCGGCGGTGCTGGTGTTCCCGTTCTTGTTGCAGGCCGAGAGGCTGAGCAGAGACACGATGAGGGACGACGCGATCAGCGTCCTGACGGGGCGGTGTGCACGTGCGTGGGTCATGTTGTGCGTTCGGTGTTGTGTCGGTGTTGGCGGATATGCGGGCCGCGCGATCGGCTCGAGCACTGTGCCGCGACCGTTTGCACATGCTCCGGAGGCATCGGCCGGAGCAGGCGAAGGTCGTGTTCGCATGGTGATTGTCCCGCGACGAATCGATATATCCAGTTAAACGCACGACGCACGCGGAAGTTGTCCGGGTGTTGTGTAACAGTATGTGTACCTTGCAGTCCGTAAGCGGGTTGGCACGGCCATTGAAATTGTAATGAAAGTTGCTTGCGCAACGATTGAAAGGTTGATGAGTGCGTCGCTGCGCCGGATGCTGCGCCGCGAGGTTACGCGGAACGCAAAAAACCCGCGAAGGTTTTGCAGCCTTCGCGGGTTGTTCACACCATCCCATCCGATTCCATGCGTGCGCGACGGTGCACACGCGGAACCGGAGCGGTCACCGCTCCATCAGCGTGCGAAATCCGGCGTGCTCTGGATGAACGCGTTCAGCTTCGAGATGTTCACGCTGCCGAAGCCCGTCGTCGCGTCCCAGCCGGCCTTCGCCTTGTAGCCGTAGGTGCCGCTGCCGTTGTTGCCGGATGTGACGTCGTGCAGCAGGGCCGCGTTGCTCGGGAAGTACTTGTAGATGCTCGACGCGGGGAATCCGAGCGCATTGTTGTTCGCGGACTGCAGGCGCGCCCAGATGCCCGTGAAGATCGGCGCGGCGAGGCTCGTGCCGCCTTCGTTGTTCAGGTAGCCCGAGCCCCACAGCGTGTCGGAGGTCTGGCCGTTCACGACGAGAATCGCGCCGGTGCGCAGGTCCGCGTCGAAGCCGACGTCAGGCAGTGCGCGCTTGGTCGACCCGGTGAGGCTCGACGATTGCCACGACGGCGCGGCTTCGTACTTGCTGTACCCGCCACCCGTCGACCACACGGTTCCCGGCTGCCAGCTCGGATCGTTCCAGACGATCTCGCTGTTGTACGCGTTGTTCGACGTATTCGTGAACAGTGTCGTGCCGCCCACCGCGATCACGTACGGCGATGTTGCCGGCTCGCTCACCGTGTAGGTCGAGCGCGACGGCGTACCGCTCGCGCATTCGTACGCGCCGTGATCGCCGGCGGATACCGAGAAGGTCTGCCCCTGCGCGATCGCCTGCTTGAAGATCGTGTCGTCGGTTGCCTGCGAGCCGGTGCTGTTCGCGGACGATTCGCACACGCCGAGCGACACGTTGATCACCTTCGCGACGTTGTCGGTCACGGCCTTGTTGTACGCGGCGGTGATCGCGGTGAGCGTCATCGACGGTGCGACGTAGAAGACGACCTGCTTCACGCTGCCGCCGGCCGCGCCGACGATCGACTGGCTGTCGAGGTTCCATTCGACGGTGCCGTCGGTGTCGGTGTACGAACTGCCGGACGGGCCCGTCTTCACGATGCGGCTGCTGATCGAGCCGAGGCTGTTGTTTGCGGCGAACGTATTGAGGTCGCTCACCGTCTGCGACAGATCGCCTTCGGAGATGATGCCGACGGTGGTCTGCGAGGCAGTCGGCGTACCGTCGCCGCCATAGAGCGACGAGAATTCGGTCGGGTTGTGCGGCACCGCCGATGCGCCGGCCGGAATCGTCAGGTTGCTGGTGTTGCCTTGCGGCCGGCTGCCCGCGCCCGTGTGCATCAACTCGACGTTCTGCAGGCCCAGCACGGCGCCCACGACGCCGCCGATCGCGTTCGGCACTTGCGCGGCGTCGGTATTCGCATAGACGCTGCGGCCGTTGCGCGTGAAGCGCTTGAGCGTCGTGCGGAACGCTGACTTGATGGTTGCCGCGGTGCCGGATGCGGATACCAGCAGGCGGTTCGGCGCGACCACGATGTTCACGAAGCCTGCCTTGCGCAGATGCGCGACGACCGACGCGACCTGCTGGTCGGTCGGCGCATATTGCGATGCGAACTGCGCCGGCGTGAGGAACTGCCTGTAGTGCGGCGAACCAGGCGTATGCAGGTCGTGCAGGTATTGGTCGAGTTGTGCTTCGTTGCGCAGGTTCAGCCCGAGCACGATGTCCACCGATTCGCCCGGCGCCATCTCGATCGCCGCTGCTGCAGCGGCGGCCGTGCTCGCGGCAGGCGCGCCGGCCGTACCGGCTTCGCTCTGCTGCACGAGCGGCAGGAAGCCCTTGGTGCGCGTTTCCGTCCAGCCGGCCGCAGGCGCGGCGTGGACGGTTGCCATGCCGAACGACGCGGCGGCGGCTGCGGCGAATGCGAGCTTGACGAGGCGAATGTGCTTTTGTTTCTTGTCTGCAACCTGATTCATTTGAATTACCCCTCCGGTTGAACATCGAACAGCACGAACAACAACGGTCGACAGCGATGCGGGTCATGCACCGCCGATTTCTGCCGCATGCGTGCGGATGGCACGGACGCGACAGGGCCTTTCACCCGATCCGGAAACGTGTTGTTTCTCCGGGGGCGAAATACGGAAAGCGCGGTAACGGGAAGGCTGCGCCGCGATACGACGCAACTGCGCCGGACCTGGCGCGGGCGGGATGGCTAGAGCAACAGTTTCGGTGTCCTGCTCATTTTGTTCGATCCTTCGGCGCGCTGCCGGATGGCAGTCGTCCAATGAGATGCATCGGGATGTTGCATGCGCCGGCGCGCGAACGATACAGCCGGCGGCGAGCACTGCGGTGCGGCGGAAGCGAAAAAACGTCGAGCGGAAGCGAGTGCGTGGTGAACAATTCGTCAGATTGCTTGCATCGGACGTTATCAAGAACGAAAGCGCGATGTCAAACTTTTTTTGATTATATGAAACTAAATTAAATCGAATAAGTGAAATGCTTTTGAAAAGATTGGCAGTGTTTTGTAATGTTTGGCGGTGACAAAAAAGGTAATACCCAATTCGATTCGCCGATAGTGACTGGTTTGATGCGTAATGGGTGCAATTGGCCGATCGGGTTCGAGCCGTGACTCGAAGCGCCGGGGCGCACCTTTCTTCGCCCGGTACGGAATCGAGCAGCCCGATCCAGGGAGGATCGCTTTCTACCGGCTGCTCGACGCGCTTTTTTGATTCTGCGAGGTGTCGATGGCGACGTAAGAGATCGCTTCCCTGTCACCCTGCGTTATCTGAAACAAGCAGGAATCCTGCTTTTTTACTGCCTCGCACCTGCATGCCGCAGCGCGTCCACGGCTTCCGTGTTGTCGTGCGACTGCGCGAGCTGCAGCAGCGACTGGCCGCGCCGATCGACATGATTCGGATTCGCGCCACGCGCGACGAGGACCGGAATCAGGTCGAATCGATTGAACAACGTGGCGAATCCGAGCGCGGTTTCCCCGGCGCCGTTCGTCTGGTCGATCGGGCACTGCGTGTCGATCAGGCGCCGCGCGATGTCGGGTTCGTTCTTGAAGAGGGCACCCATCAGCGCCGTGTTGCCGTGACGGTCGCCGGCACATGCGTTTGCGCCGGCCGACAGCAGATAGTCGAGCGCGGCCGGTTGGCCGTCGTAGGACGCGAGTATCACGGCCGTAAAGCCGTGGCTGTCGGTGGCGTCGAGTGGATAGCCCGCGTCGTGCAATGCACGCAGGATGTCGACGCGTCCGACGCGGGCGGCATCGAACCAGTCGCTGTCGTAGCGGCGCAGCGCGGCAGGATCGGCCGGTGAATAAGCCGGCCGGTCGGGAAGGTGCGCACAACCGGCGGTCGCGGCCAGCACGAGGGCCGTTGTGGTCGAGCGGATCGCGCGGGTCAGCCGTTGGGATTGCATGGGGATGTCCTGATGTGTGGGGCAGGTCGACGTGCGCGGTGCAACCCCGCACGTCGACGGCGACCGCAGCCGCGGGATCAGTTCTCGCTCAGCTTCGACGCGAGCGATTGCACTTGCCGGACGTCGGCATGAACGGCCTGCGCGAGACGCGTGCCGTAGTCGGCATCGGCCTTGTAGAAGTACGACAGCATCGCGTACTGGTTGTGAGCGTTCGTCACCTTGCCGAGATCGCCGGACAGTGCGGTGATCAGGTCGTCCCTGTCCTGCTGCGACAGGCTGCGGTAGTACTCGCCCGCCTGGCGGAACCGCAGCTTCTTGTGGATCGCTTCCTGCTGAGTCGTTCCGCCGAGCGTCATGCGCACGGATTTGTACTGCGGGTCCGGCGCGAGTTCATGCAGCGTCGACGGTTCGTAGTTCACGTCGCCCTTGCGGTCGCCGGCGTTCATCTTCCCGTCCTGGTTGTTGTTGACCACCGGCACGACGGGCCGGTTGATCGGCAGGTCCATGTAGTTCGCGCCGAGCCGGTACATCTGCGTGTCGGCGTACGCGAACAGGCGGTCCTGCAGCATCCGGTCTTCGGACGGCTCGATGCCCGGCACGAGTCGCGACGGCGCGAACGCCGATTCCTCGGTCGACTGGAAGTAGTTGTCAGGCACGCGGTTCAGCGTCATCGTGCCGATCTTGCGCTCGGGGACGCCGGTCCAGACCTTCGTGTCGTCCAGCGCATCGAAGTCGAACCGGTTCAGGTCCTGCGGCGTGAGCACCTGCACGTACAGATCCCACTTCGGGAAGTCGCCTTGCTTCAGCGCGCCGTACAGGTCGTTCGTCATCATGTTCCAGTCGCGCCCGATCGATGCGTCGATGTCTTGCGGACGCAGGCCGTGTACGCCTTGCTGGCTTTTCCAGTGGAACTTCACGTAGTGCACGTCGCCGTGCGCATTGACGAACTTGAATGCGTGAACCGCGAAGCCGTCCATGTGACGGTATGAATCGGGCATGCCCGCATTCGTGTACAGCATCGTCAGCATGTTCGTCGCTTCGGGGGTGTTCGCGAAGAAGTCGAATGCGAGGTTCGGATCCTGTACGCCGGTCACGGCGCTTGGCTTGTTCGCGTGAACGAAGTCGGGGAACTTGATGCCGTCGCGAATGAAGAACACGGGCCAGTTGATGCCGACCATGTCCCAGTTGCCCTGTTGCGTATAGAACTTCACCGCGAAGCCGCGCGGATCGCGCGCCTGTTCGGGCGAGCCGCGATAGCCCATCACGGTGGAGAAGCGGACGAACACGGGCGTGCGGGTGCCTGGCGTGAAGACCGTCGCTTTCGTCAGGCTCGAGATGTCGGCGCTCGGCACGAACTCGCCGAATGCGCCGGTGCCGCGTGCATGCACGACTCGTTCCGGAATGCGTTCGCGATCGAAGCGCTGCAGTTTCTCGATGAGTGCAGAGTCTTGCAGGAGCACGGGGCCGGCAGGGCCGGCCGTCTGCGAATTCTCGTTGTCGCCGACGGGGGCGCCGGTGTCTCGAGTGAGCTCGGCGGCATGGGGGGACGCGGAAAGTGCAACGCAGAGCGCGGCGACTGCGTGTCTCAGCACGCGATTGGAGGATGAGGACATGACGATGGAACTCCTTGAATCCGATCGGTGGTGGGGAAGCCGACTGAATTAGAAGAGATCGTCAGACGATTGGCTAATTGATATTCGATATGTTTCCGATAGCAGCGTCGTCGATGCGGGGTGAGCGTGGCTGTTATCCGCGCAGACTGCGAATATTGTTGCGCGCGCAATGAGTTGTTGCATCGCGTACGATGAAGCGCTCCGCGCGCATCGAGCACGGACGACTGAATGTGCGATGCCTTGCGTGGATGTTGCGATCCGCATTTCAAGCATCGGCGCCGCGGCGGCTTCGACCAACCCGGCCGTGCGGCACCGATCAATTTGCCTTCAACTTGCGCCCGCCTGCCACCCGAGCCCGAGGTTCTTCTGCAGCGACACATAGTCCTTGATCAGTTCGGCCTGCCCGGCGATCACGTTCTGCTGTGCGGACAACGCCTCGCGTTGCGTATCGAGCAGGTCGATCAGCGATGCGACACCCGCGCGATAGCGCTCGTCCATCAACGATCGGGAATGCACGGCCGACGTCTGCACCTTGGTGAGCGCAACGACGTGCTCGCGCTGGTGCCCGTAGCGCTGCAATGCCGTGTTGGCATCCTGCAAGGCGCAGAGCACCACCTTCTGATAATTCGCTTCCGCTTCGTCGCGCGATGCTTCGGCCGCGCGCACCGCACCGCGCGTGCGCCCGAAGTCGAGAATATTCCATTGCAGATACGGCGCGCCGACCCAGGTGAAGTTCTGCTTGCGGAACAGGTGGCCCGGGTCGGTCGCGCTGAAACCGAGATCGCCGAGCAGCGTCACCTTCGGGAAGTAATCGGCGACATGCTCGCCGATCTGCGCGTTGCTCGATGCGAGCCGGCGTTCGGCCGCGCGAATGTCGGGGCGCCGTTTCAGCAGCGTGGCCGGATCGCCGATCGCGACGCTGCCGGGTAGCGTCGGCAGCGGTGCATCCGGTGTCGACAGCGTTGCGTCGAGCGCACCGGGCGCGCGGCCCGTGAGGATCGCGAGCCGGTCGAGCGATTCCGTCACCTGCGCGTCGAGCGGGATCAGAGACGCACGCGTGTTTTCGACCTGTGTCGTCAGGCGTTCAACGTCGACATCCGCGGCGACGCCGCGCGCGCGGCGCTGCTGCGTGAGGTCGAGCATCTTCTGCTGCAACTCGGCGGTACGCCGCGACAGCGCGAGCCGCTGCTGCTGGTCGCGCAGGTCGATGTACGCGTTCGCCACTTCGGCCGCGATCGACACCTGCGTATCGGCGAGGTCGGCGTCGACCGCTTCCGCCTGTGCGGATGCGGCTTCGACCGCGCGACGGGTACCGCCGAACAGGTCGATTTCCCAGGTTGCGTCGAAGCCTGCCGAATAGAGCTGCAGCGGGCCCGAGCCGCCTGGCAACGGCGATGTTGTGCCCGACTGGCTCGAGCCGCTCGACGGCAGCAGCGAACCGAGCGCGCTGACGTCCGGCTCGCGCATGCGGATGGCGGCGACGGTGGCCGACGATTTCGGCAACTGCGCCGCGCGCTGTTGCGAGAGCTGCGCGCGCGACGCGCGCAAGCGCGCCTGCGCGGCGTGCAGATCCGGGTTGTACGCGAGCGCGGCGGTGATCAGGTCGTCGAGCCGGCGATCGTTGAGCGTGTGCCACCACGCGCTCGGCGCGGGCGCAGTGGTGTCGATGCCGGAGGCCGGTGCGCGAACGAAAGTCGGCGCATCCGGCGCGGCGGGCGCGCCGCGGTAGTCGGGGCCGACCGTGCAGCCGGCAAGCAGGCACGCGGCCGCGCACAGCGTGAGCGCAGGGCGGCGGGGCAGGGAGAAGGGTTTCATCGCGTAAGACGGTTCAGTGGCCGGACGACGTCGGCTGCGGCCCGCGCGGCGTTCTCAGCAGCAGCGCGAGCGGCACGCAGGCGAGCAGTGCGAGGCCCAGCAGGTAAAAGGTTTCGGAATAGGTCATCACGACCGCCTGGATCTGGATCTGCCGCGCCAGTTGTCCGAGCGAGCGCATGTTCGAATACGCGAGGTCGCCGGTGTGCGCGAACCAGTTGGCCGCGTAGGCCGACAGCCGCTCCTGCCCGATCAGCGAGTTCGCCGTCACCGATTCGCGGAGCGCGGCCGTGTGGAAAGTCGTGCGCCGATCGATCACGGTGCCGATGATCGCGAGCCCGATCGAGCCGCCGAGATTGCGCGCCATGTTGTAGAGCCCGGCCGCATCGCCCGAGTCTTCGCGTGCGACGGCCGCCATCGATGCCTGGTTGAGCGGCATCATCGCGAGCATCTGCGCGACGCCGCGGATCAGTTGCGACCAGACGAAATCGTGGCCGACGCTCTGCGCGGTCAGGCTGATGTCGAGCATGCAGCTCAGGCAGAACAGCAGCAGCCCCGAGATCACGAGGATGCGGAAATCGACCTTGCCGAGCAGGCGCGGCAGGATCGGCATCACGAGAAAGGCGGGCAGCCCCGACAGCAGCATGATCGCGCCTGCCTGTTCCGCGTTGTAGCCGGCGACGATCGCGAGGAACTGCGGCAGCAGGTAGGACACGCCGTACAGCCCGGCACCGACCGCCGACACGATCACGATCACGCTCGCGTAGCGCGGATTGCGCATCAGCGACAGCCGCACGATCGGCCGCTTCGCAAAGATCTGCGACAACGCGATCAGGATCATCCCGGCGAACGACACGATGCTCAGCGTGACGATCATCTGCGATTCGAACCAGCGTTCGCGCTGGCCTTCCTCGAGCACGACGGTCAGCGAGCTCAGCCCGATCGCGAGGCCGAAGATTCCGAGCCAGTCCGCGTTCAGGAATGCGTGCCATTGCGGGCGGTCCGACGGCAGCCCGAATATCAACAGCGCCATCAGCAGCAGGCACACCGGCAGGTTCAGGAAGAAGCACCAGCTCCAGTTCACGTTCTCCGCGAGCCAGCCGCCGAGTACGGGGCCGAACAGCGGCCCGAGCAGCACGATCAGGCCGAACAGCGTCATGCCGACCGGTAGCTGCGACAGCGGTAGCCGCGTGCGGATGATGGTCTGCGCGGTCGGGATCAATGCGCCGCCGGTGAAGCCCTGGCCGATCCGGCCGGCGATCATCATCGGCAGCGAATGCGACCAGCCGCACATCATCGAGAACGCGATGAACAGCGCGGAGTTCGTCAGCAGGAAATTACGCAGCCCGAACACGCGCGTGAGCCATGCGGCGAGCGGGATCATCACGATCTCCGACATCAGGTAGCCGGTCGAGATCCACGTGCCTTCGGTGCCGGTTGCGCCGATTTCGCCCTGGATCTGCGGCAGCGCGGAGTTCGTGATCGAGATGTCGAGCGTCGCCATCAGCGCGCCGAGCGCGCCGGCCGCGACCGCGATCCAGTCGGTCACGCTCGCGCGGCCTTCGTGCGGCGGCATGGGCATCGTGGCGGACGGTTCAGCCATGGTGCGTCTCGTCGCGGGTCGAGCGTGTATCGACGTCGACCGTCACCGACAGCCCCGGCAGCAGCATGCGCTGCGCGCGGGCGTTCGCGGCGAGGCGGATGCGCACCGGCACGCGCTGGACGATCTTCGTGAAGTTGCCGGTCGCATTCTCGGGCGGCAGCAGCGCGAACTGCGCGCCCGTGCCGGGTGCGAAGCTGTCGACGACGCCGGACAGCGCACCATCCGGCAGCGCGTCGACGTGCAGTTCGACGGGCTGGCCGATACGCATGTTGCGGATCTGCGTTTCCTTGAAGTTCGCGACGAGGTAGATCGAGTCGACGGGCACGACGGTCAGCAGGCGCGTGCCGGGCTGCACGTATTGACCGACGCGCACCGTGCGATCGCCGACGCGGCCGTCGAGCGTGCTGCGCACGATCGTGTTGTCGAGGTCGAGCTGCGCCTGCGCGGCGCTGGCCTGCGCGGCCTCGAGTTGCGCGCGCGCCTGCTGGAGCTGCGCGGTGAACGACGCGATCTGCGTGCGTGCGGCGGCGATCGACGCGTTGTTCGCGGCGAGCGTCGCGGCCGCCTGATCGCGCGTGCTCTTCAGGTCGGCGACGCGTTCGTGCGTTTCCGCACCGGTCGCCGCGAGCGGCGCATAGCGCGAGTATTCGTCGCTGGCGTGCTGCGCATTGATGCGCGACACCTTTGCCTGCGCGTCGGCCTGCTCGAGATTCGCATGCTGCTGGCTGATGTCGGCTTCGGCGCGTGCGATATCCGCGCGGCGCGCGTCGACGGTCGCAAGCGATTGCGCGAGCGCGACCTGGTACTGGCGGACGTCGAGCCGCACGAGCGGATCGCCGGCCTTCACGGCCTGGTTGTCGCGCACATACACGTCGGTCACGTAGCCGGCAACCTTCGGCGCGGCGGTCATGCTGTCCGCCTGCAAGTACGCGTCGTTGGTGCTTTCGATGAAGCGGCCGACGGTCCACCATCGGCCGAGCCAGACGGCGCCGCCGATGGCCGCCAGCACGGCGGCGACGAGCAGGACGCGCCGCTTCGTGCTGTTGCCGTTTTGCGGGGTTGTTCCGTTTTCCTGACGATTTGCTTTCTGTGGCGAGTCTTGCAGCGTCGACATGCGGGCGTCCAATTTATTCCAAGTGGAATAATTATTCCAGTTGATAAAATTGTGTCAAGTAGAATGTCGGGCGATCGAATGACGAGGAAGGCATGAACGAAGCGAAGAAGCTGCGCCGCACGTCGGCGGGCGGCTACGCCCGCGGCGACGAAACGCGCCAGCGGATCATCGAGGCGGCGATCGAACTGTTCGGCGAGCGCGGGTTCGCGGGGGCATCGACACGCGAGATCGCGGCGATGGCCGGCGTGAATGCGCCGGCGCTCCAGTACTATTTCGAGAACAAGGAAGGCGTGTACCGCGCGTGCGTGGAGACGATCGCCGAGCTCGGCTGGGAAGTGTTCGCGCCGGCAGTCGGCCATGCATGGGCGATGCTCGATGCGGACGCGGACGTCGACGTGCTGATCGACGCGTTTGTCGGGTTGCTGCGTGCGGTTGCGAACCGGATGTTCACGGCGCCGAAGACGATGAACCAGCGCATGTTCTTCGCGCGCGAGCAAGGCGGCCAGGAACCGGCGAGCGCGAGCGATATCCTGATGAAACGCATGCGCAAGCCGCTCAACGACGTGAGCGCCGAGCTGATCGGCCGTATCTCGGGGCGGCCGGCCAACGATCCGGTCACGCGATTGCGCGCGCTGAGCCTGTTCGGGCAGATCACGGTGTTCCACATCGCGCAGCGTTCGGCGCTGCAGTTGCTCGAATGGGAGGCATTCGAAGGCGAGCGTGCGGCGCTGCTGACCGACACGATCGCCGAGCAGACGCGCGTGCTGCTCCGGCAATGGCACGCGCAGCGCGACGGATTGGCGGCCGACCCTGACGCCGGCTCGAAGCGGGGGCGGGGTGCGGCGGCGAAACGCACGGCGAAGGCGGGGGCGTCGACGCCCGCCGCGAACAGCACTCGACGCGTGAACAAGCCCGCCCGGCGTTGAACGCGGTGCGCCGTCAGCCCCGGCGGGTCAACCCGGCTTGCGCGCCGGTTCGGCGGGCGCCGGCGGCCGGGCCGTCGGTTCGGGCGCATGGCCGTTGTCACCGTTGTCGCCATTGACGACAGGCCGCGATCCGTCCGCGTACGCGACGACGCTGCGCTGCGGATTGGCGATCCGGATGCCGCGTTCGCGGAATGTCTCCGCGATCCGCCGGTTGAATTCACGCTGCACGCTCCAGCGCGTCGAGTCCGTGCATTGCATCTGTCCGGCCAGCGCGAGCGCCGCGCCGTCGACCTGGTCGATACCCCAGTAGCTGAAGTCCGACAGGATGCCGTCGCGGTACTTCGGATCGTCGCGCAACGCGGCGCCGATCTCCTTCAGCGTCGCGACCGCGCGATCGATATCCTCGCCGTAGGCAATGCTGATCTTGACGGACGCGTTGCCGAGCCCGCGATTCGTATTGTTGACGGTCGTCACCGAGCTGAACGGGATCGTGTACAGCGACCCGTCGCCGGCGCGCAGCCGCACGGTGCGGATCGACAGGTACTCGACCGTGCCCGACACGCCGGCGAGCGTGACCCAGTCACCGACCTGCATCGCGTTTTCCATCAGCAGGAAGATCCCGGTGATGAAATCCTGCACGAGCTTCTGCGAGCCGAAGCCGAGCGCGACGCCGAAGATGCTGGCGCCGGCAAGCAGCGGGCCGACGTTCACGCCGAGCTGGCTGAGGCCCGTCAGCACGACGACGAGCGCGATCATCACGAACAGCAGCGAGCGCAGCATCGGCAGCAGCGTGCGCAGCCGCGCCGCGCGCACGAGATTGCCTTCGCGGGTCCATCGTTGCAGCCGGCGCTCGATCGCGATGTTCGCGGCTTCCCACACGATGAGCGCGACGATGGCCGCGATGGCGATCGTCACCAGCGCCGACGCGAGCCGGTGGCCGATCGTGCCGGTTTCGAACGCGCGGAAGATCGGCACACCCCAGATCTGCAGCAGCACCAGGACGGTCACGATGCCGATCGCGCCCGACACGATCTGGCGCAGCAGCGGGTAGTAGCGGTACGCGTGCGCGTGGACGAGCGTGCGGTCTTCGTCGCGGCCCTGGAACAGCCGCGCGAGCGCGCCGAACACGACGATCGACACCATCCGCATGCCGATCATCACGGCGATCGAGCGGCCGCCGAGCGTGATCAGCACGCGGTAGCCGTTGTGGACGTCGCGCGCCCACACGAACCACAGCGCCATCACGATGAATACCGACACGGGCGCCCATGCGTCCGCGAGCGCGTTGGCGATCATCGTGAAGGACGGACGGTCCTCGCCGGCTGAACGGATCCGTGCGGCGACCGGCTGGCGGCACCGCAGGATCAGTGCCGAAACCATCAGGTGTCCGACGAGCGCGACGGCTTTGAGCAGCGCGACGTGACCGGCGTCGCTGAGACCGAAGTTCGCGGCGATCTCGACAGCGGCCGTGCAGGCGCCGATCACGATCACGATCCGCGCGATCGAGCGTTGCGCGAAGCCGGCCCACGCGTCGCTGATATGCAGCAACCGCAATTGCCGCGCATCGGGCTGGAAGAACAGCCGGCTGACGATCGTGACGAGCCGGCAGATCACGTAGATGTCGATCAGTGCTTCGAGCGCGGATTCGATCGGCGTGTCCGTATCGCCGATCGCCGACATCGTCAGGCTCGCGACGCCGACGAACACGAGCAGCGGCACCGCACGCAATGCGAGGCTGACGAGCACGCGCGGCATCCGGTGCAGCAGTGTGGTGTGGCGGCGCGCGTGGCCGCGGCCTTCCGACGCTGCGGGCGCGGCATTGGGGGTGTTGGGAGCGTCGGGCGGGGCGGGGGTGCCCGGCGGGGCGTTGTCGTCGTCGGGCGCGGCGGAGTCGGATGTAACGGCGTCGGGGGCGGTGCGGCGCGACGTGCCGGCGCGCCGAGCGGCCACTGCGCCCAGCGCACGTCGCAACAGCCGCTTCGCGAACCATTCGACGAGGAGCGCGGGCACGAGCACGGCGATGATGATCCAGAGCGCGTGTGCAAGATTCGCGCGCTCGTCGGCGCGCACCAGCCTGTCATGCCACCAGCTTCCGACCGACCCGACATCGAGCAGCGAGTGCAGCGATTCCTTCAGCGCACCGCCGATTTCGGTGGCCCAGCGCGATCCCTGCCGGACGAGCATCGACGCGAGCCCATTCGACTTGAGCGCGGCCGGGGCCGCGGCGGCCGACGCGGCGCTGGCCGCAGCCGCATCGCTTGCCGCGACCGCAGGTGTGCTCAGTGCGCCGACGGCCGCGATCGCGCGCAGCGTCGTTTCGACCTGCGCGCGATCGCGTGGATTTTCGAGCACATTGAGTGCCTGCTGCGCCTGTTGCGGCGTCAGCGCGGGCGCGGTGCCGGACGCGGCAGACGCGGCGGCCGGGGCGGGAGCGGCCGCGTGCGCGGCCGAGACGACTGCGGCAAGCAGCCAGCCGAGGAGGAAATGTCGCATGAAGTAGGCATGCGGGCGCGCATCGGCGCGCGGCCCGCCGGGCTGAACGATGGACGGAAGTTAACATGATTGCGATCGGAACCGAATAGTTCCATCGACGATCATTCGAATCGCGCATGCCCGACGCGGCACGGGCGTTAGCGGCGCGTTTGCGCAGTCATGTGTCTGACGCCGATTGTAGGCAGCCGGATAAGTCGGGGCGTTTCGATTGCCGGCGTGTAATGCATTTGTAATGACGGCTTGTCAGCAGCGGTGGACGATGCACGCGTCGCGTCGAATTACTATGGAATCCTGCTGAATTGCGCTGGCTCGTCGTGAAAAGCCGGCAGGACGTGTTCCGCGATTTCTTCGATGACTTCGCGCACGGGCCGGTCCGAGCCTGGATTCAGCGTGACGTGGTGCGTGCCCGCCGCGCGCATGTCGCGCAGGATGTCCACCAAGGCGCGGCGTCCGGTTGCATGGCCGAGCGGCAAGGCGGTGGCCGGCGCGTCGGGATTCGCGACAAGGTCGAGCCGCATCGACACGCCGAACGCGCGAAAGGCGGGCGACGCGAGCCGCTCGACCGCCGCGCGCCACATCGAATGGCGGGCGCGCTGCGTGTCCGGATCGCGGTGATACGTCATCCAGCCGATCGAGTGCCGTGCGATCCAGTCGACGCTTTGCCCACCCGAGCCGACTGCCAGCATCGGCACCGCGTCGGCGCCGCGTGGCAGCAGCGTGAATTCGGGCGCATCGGGCGGCGCTTCGTCGGGCAGCACACGAGACGGCACACCGAGCGCGGCCGCGACGACCTCCCAGTGCGCGCGGTAGCGGTCGCGCCGCGTTTCCGCATCGACGCCGAACGCCGCATACTCGGGCGGCCGGTCGCCGGAGCCGAGCCCGAGGATGAAGCGCCCGTCCGACAGCGTCGCGACCGACAGCGCGCCCTTCGCGATATGCAGCGGATGACGCAGCGGCAGCACGATCGCGCCGCTGGCGAGCGAGATCCGGCGCGTGCGTGACGCCAGTGCGCCGAGCAGGACCCACGGGTCGAGGTGGCCGACCGGGTCGGGATAGTCGGCGCTGTTCAGCGGCACGTCGCGAATCCACAACGCGCGAAAGCCGAGCGTGTCGGCCAGTGCCGCGAGTTCGAGTTGTTCGTTGAAATCGGCGACGATTTGGCCGCTGCGAAGCAGCGGCAGCGTGAGGCCGATCGACAGCCGTCCGTCCGAAAAGACGCGATGCGCAACGTCGGGGCGGGCGGGCGTCGTCATGTCGAATCCTGGGAGGCAGTGCGGGGCATACGCAGGGCGATGCGTGTCTGAATGCTAGCGTGTTTGCACGACGGTTGCGCGGCACCGCATGCGCAGTGACCGATCGAGCGTGACCGGTTGACGTCGGAGCCGCGAGGGTCATGCAGGCAGCGGGCCGGGCATAATCGATGCCTTCCGTCATTGAAATCAACGAATCCGGATGAATGCGCTGCAACACAGGATGATCGGTCTAGCGGCGGGCGCAATGCTCTTCGCGGTTGCGTCCGGTACGCTCGCGGACGAGGCGGAGCGAGCCGCTATCTGCAAGACTGCCGAGGAGACAGGCTACACGGCCGACATCCGCAATTGCCTGCGGCTGAAATACGACGCGGCCGACAAACGGTTGAATACCGTCTACAAGACGAAGATGGCGAGCCTGGATGAGCAGGGCAAAGCGAGGTTGCGCAACGACGAGCGCCGCTGGCTCAAGGCACGGGATGCCGCTTGCGCCGAATCGCGGCAGCCCGATGCGGGCGGCACGCTCGGGCTCGTGGAGGTCGACAGTTGCTTCGTCGACGAAACCGAGCGCCGTGCCAAGGTGATCGAAGCCTTTCGTTGACGCGTGTCGAGGCGTCGCGCCGGCCGCTGCGTCAAGCCACCCCCAGCGTCATGCCTGGCAGTGTGAGGCCGAACCAGAAGCGCGACCCGGGGGAGTAGTCGGGATCGTTCTTGCGTTCGGTCCGGCGATCCGGATGCAGTCGGAACAACGTGCGGTCGTCGATATCCAGCCAGTCGTTTGCGTCAGGCATGCATCGAGTAGGGGGCTCCGGTCAGGTGGTGCGCGCTGCGCGAGGAACGTCAGGATGGGGCCGCGCGCCGCATTCGTGCGGCACTGTGGGGCGAACGCGCGCGGATGCAACACCGCACTACCCGCGCGGGGCGTGCCTGCACCGCGTGACGGCACGCCCGGTCGACGTTCGTCGATCCGGAAGGCGTTTCAGTTTCGAAACGTTCGCGCTTCTTGCCGGTGCGCGATTCGCGTCGATCGCACCCAATCCGCCCGCGCGGCCTTGCGGCGTGAAGCATGGTGCGCTCCTTGCATATCTGTGCAGGCCGTGAGCGCGGTCGCGGACGCAGTCGGTCCGGCGATCGCTTCAGTGGGTCGGACGTATCGGAGACGGGGACAAGAGAATGAAAACAGACCGAATCGCAACGTGTCGTGTTGCAAACATGAATCGCCGACCTGCCAGCGTATTCGCTTCGCCGTTGATCGAGGCGACGTGAGCGCGCGGCTTTCCGTTCCATCCGAGCAATCGGGTTTGATCTGAACGACGACGTGCAGATGTAACGCACGAGGCCGACTGGTGCCGGTCGGCCGTCGGGGATGAACCTCGAATGCCTGCGGATGGCCCGGCCCGGATCCCGGATCGTCAATGTGCCGCGCGCAACGCGAGTCGTCGTGCGGCGTATGCGTGTGCGTGCCGTGCATTGCGTCGGCACGACGGGGCCGAACCGGACCGCACCGGAAAGCCGGCAGCGCAACGATGCGTTCGGCATCGCGGAACATATGCAGTCCAGGGGAAGCATTCGCCGGCCACGGCAGGGCGGACGCCGCGAAATTGTGCTGTCAGTTGATCCACTACCCCGATGGATCAATTGTTGAAGCGCCCGTCCGCCACGTGGCGGATGGGCGTCTTTTTTTGTGCGCCGGTTTGCGACGCGAGCCCTCGGCCCGATCGCGCGGCGTTCTGTATCATGTGCTGGCGTGCCTGGCCGCCCGTGCGGGCGCACGGTGCTTGCCGGCGCGCCCGATCACGTGTTGCCAACATGAACGACAAAGCCCTGCACGACCCTTCAACCGCCGGCGTCGATCCGGCCGCGCTCGATGCGCTGCACACGTTCGTCGAGCGTCATCCGCGCCTGCTGGTCTTGACCGGCGCGGGCATCAGCACCGACTCCGGCATTCCCGGCTATCGCGACCGCAACGGCCAATGGATGCGCTCGCCGCCGATCCAGCTCCACGAATTCCTCGGCTCCGATGCCGCGCGGCGGCGCTATTGGGCGCGCAGCATGATCGGCTGGCCCGTCGTCGGCCGCGCGCAGCCGAACGGGTCGCACGTCGCGCTGGCGCGGCTCGGCAGTGCGGGGCGGATCGAGCGACTCGTCACGCAGAACGTCGACGGCCTGCACCAGCGCGCGGGCAGCGACGACGTCGTTGAACTGCACGGCGGAATCGACGGCGTCACGTGCCTCGGCTGCGGCGCGCATCATGCGCGCGCGACGATCCAGGTCATGCTCGAGGCCGACAATCCCGAATTGCTGGGCGCGCAGGCCGAGCCGGCCGCGGATGGCGACGCGCACCTCGAATGGGCCGCGCTCGACACGTTCCGCATCCCCGCGTGCCCCGCGTGCGGCGGGCTGCTGAAGCCGGCGGTCGTGTTCTTCGGCGAAAACGTGCCGCGCGAGCGCGTGGCGCTCGCGTCGCAGGCGCTCGACGCGGCCGATGCGCTGCTGGTCGTCGGCTCGTCGCTGATGGTGTACTCCGGCTACCGCTTCTGCGTGTGGGCGCAGGCACGGCACAAGCCGGTCGCCGCGCTCAATCTCGGCCATACGCGCGCCGATCCGATGCTGACGCTGAAGGTGGAGGCACGCTGCGCGCCCGCGCTCGACGCGCTGACTGCGCGGCTGGGCCTCACGGGCCGCGCACCGGAGCAGGCATCGTGAGCGGCCCGACCTCTACTCCCGATCCGTCCGCGCGGCTGTCGGCGCCGGCAGCCGAACGCAATCGCGGGCCGATCCTCGACGTCTTGCGCCGCGTGTTGCCGGCGAGCGGCCGCGTGCTCGAGATCGCGAGCGGCACGGGGCAGCATGCGGTCCACTTCGCGCAGGCGCTGCCGGGCCTGCACTGGCAGCCGAGCGATCCCGACGCGCAGGCGCGGCGCTCGATCGCCGCATGGGTGGCCCATGCGGGCCTCGCCAACGTTGCCGCGCCGCTCGCGTTCGACGTGCGCGACGCGTCCTGGCCGGTCGACGCGCTCGATGCAATCGTCTGCATCAACATGATTCACATCTCGCCATGGGCCTGCACCGACGCGCTGTTCGCAGGTGCGTCGCGCCTGCTGCGGCCGGGCGGCGTGCTGTTCCTTTACGGGCCGTATCGCCGCGAGGGTCGGCATACGGCGCCGTCGAACGAAGCCTTCGACCTGCAACTGCGCAGCCGCGACCCGTCGTGGGGCGTGCGCGATCTCGAGACCGTCGTCGCGCTCGGCCTCGATCGCGGGCTCGACTGCATCGAGGTGGTGGACATGCCGGCGAACAACCTGAGCGTCGTGTTCCGGCGGCTGCCGCACGCGGAGCAATGACACGCAAGCGCGCATCGCCGCCGGGTTTCCACTATCCTTTCGCCTGTGCGCGCGACCCGGTTCGGGTCGCGCCCCGTTTTTTCCGGAGAATTGACTAATGGGCAAACAAGCAATCGGTGTGATCGGGCTCGCGGTGATGGGCCGCAATCTCGCACTCAATATCGAGAGCCGCGGTTACGCGGTGTCGGTGTACAACCGCAGCCGCGAGAAAACCGACGAACTGATCGCCGAATTCCCCGGCCGCAATCTGGTGCCGACCTATACGCTCGAGGCGTTCGTCGCGTCGCTCGAAACGCCGCGCCGGATCCTGATGATGGTGAAGGCCGGTGAAGCGACCGACGCGACGATTGCGTCGCTCAAGCCGCTGCTCGAGAAGGGCGACGTGCTGATCGACGGCGGCAATACGCACTTCACCGACACGATCCGCCGCAACCAGGAGCTCGCGCAATCGGGCCTGCACTTCATCGGCACCGGCGTGTCGGGTGGCGAAGAGGGCGCGCTGCGCGGCCCGTCGATCATGCCCGGCGGCCAGCGTGACGCATACGACCTCGTCGAGCCGATCCTCAAGCAGATCGCCGCCAAGGCGCCGTCGGACGGCGAGCCGTGCGTCGCGTACATGGGCCCGGACGGCGCAGGCCATTACGTGAAGATGGTCCACAACGGCATCGAGTACGGCGACATGCAGTTGATCGCAGAAAGCTATGCGGTGCTGAAGGGCGTCGCGGGCCTGACCAACGACGAGCTCGGCGCGGTGTACACCGAGTGGAACCAGGGCGAACTCGACAGCTACCTGATCGAGATCACGTCGAAGATCTTCGGCAAGAAGGACGAGGAAACCGGCAAGCACCTCGTCGACGTGATCCTCGATCGCGCCGCGCAGAAGGGCACCGGCAAATGGACGAGCCAGAACGCGCTGGATCTCGGCGTGCCGCTGCCGCTCATCACCGAATCGGTGTTCGCGCGCGTGCTGTCGTCGCTGAAGACCGAACGCATCGCGGCCAGCAAGATCCTGTCGGGCCCGGTTGCCGTGCCGCTCGACGGCGATCGCGCCGCGTTCATCGAAGCGGTGCGTCGCGCGCTCTACTTGAGCAAGGTGATCTCGTACGCGCAGGGCTTCGCGCAACTGCGCACGGCGTCGGAAGAGTACGGCTGGAACCTCGATCTCGGGACGATCGCGAAGATCTTCCGCGCGGGCTGCATCATCCGCGCACGCTTCCTGCAGAAGATCACGGACGCGTACGCGAAGGATCCGGCGCTCGCGAACCTGCTGCTCGATCCGTACTTCAAGGACATCGCCGCGAATTACCAGGCGTCGCTGCGCGATGTCGTGGTTGCCGCGGTGAAGGCCGGCGTGCCGGTGCCGGCGTTCGCGTCGGCGGTCGCGTACTTCGACAGCTACCGCTCCGAGCGGCTGCCGGCGAACCTCGTGCAGGCGCAGCGAGATTTCTTCGGTGCGCACACGTTCGAGCGTACCGACAAGCCGGGCAGCTTCCACGCGAACTGGTCGTAACCGGCTGGCGGGGACAGCATTGTTGCGAAAATCTATTCTTTGAATAGGGTTTTTCTATCCCGGATGCCGACATTGTTGGCTCCGGGGAAACAGTGTTTTCGCTCTTTCATGGTTTTCCCTAGGCGACGCCGGGACTAAACTCTGTTCCATCGCTGCAGACATGGTGTGTGCGGCGGAGCAAAAAAATCCCGGAGGTAATCATGAAATCGCTGATCGCAACGTTCGCCGCAGCTGCCGTCCTCGCCGTTCCCGCTGTCTCGTTCGCCCAACAGAACGCGCCCGTCACCCGCGCACAGGTCAAGGCCGAACTGGCCGCCGTGCAACAGGCCGGCTACAAGCTGGGCAGCGACCGTACGAACTACCCGGAAAGCATCCAGGCTGCAGAAGCCCGCCTGAACCCGCAACAGAACGTCGCCGCTGCCGACACGACCGGCTACGGCGCGCAACCGGCTGCCGCGCAGGAATCCGGCGCGCCGGCCAAGGCCAAGACCGGCTGGCAAGTCAAGCGTATCGCTGACGACGCCCCGATCTACAAGGGTCGTTAATGGTGCGGCCGCATCGGCGGCCTGATCCGACCCTGGAAGTACAAACAGCCCGTCGTTCCGTCATGCGGAACGACGGGCTGTTTTCATTGGCGGCGCGCATATCGCGCCAACCGCTGGTTCAGTGCAGCGCGCGCCGGCCGCGCCCGATATCCCGGAACAGCGCTTCGGCCGGTTCCAGCACCTGCAGCCACGTTTCGTCGTAGCCGCTCAACGTGTCGAGCGCATCACGCAGCCGTTCGATCGCGAGGATCGGCAGCTCGACGCTGTGGCGCGTGGCGCCGGTCAAATGCGCGACGCTCGCCAGCTGGACGAGCGCATCGGCCGCCTCGGCGACGTCGGTCGCGAACAGCAGGTGCCGGTTGAGCAATTCGACCAGGCCGCTGGAACCGGAGAAGTCATCGGCGTTGAGCTGCACGGAAAGAAACGTCGCGTTGTTCATTGTCATGCTCCTCGTTGTCGTTGGGTCGCGCAGTGCATCACCGAGTATAGGTGGCGATCGAAGGGGAGAATGTGACGGGACCGATACTGCTCGCGAGGGCGGCACGGCAGGCGAAAGATCCGCCGCAGGCCCGCCCGGCGGCCCGCGCGGCGCGGCTTGCAGGCCGCCGCGATGATGGTGTGACGCCGCAAGATTGTTGCCGGATCGGGCAACTGACGCGGCCTTGACCGCCACAAATGGTATCTTTGCCGGCTGGGACGACGCGAAAAAGGGGCCGGCGAGCTCATTCGCGCCAACGTCCCGCTGTGGAAACTGACGGCCGCGAGAGCGGTCGGATACTGATTGGTCCGGCCGTTCGGCCGGACATCGTGCGTCGCGCGCCGGGGGGCGGTGGGCGGCGCAACGACGCAAATCCGGGAGGACCCTTGAGAGAAACTATTCCCATCCACGATGCGCTGACGCGCTGGCTGCCGCAGGCGGCGCTCGTTGCCGCAGCCATCGCGCTGACGGGCTGCACGATGACGCCGTGGACCGACAACTGGCAGCCGGCGCGCCAGCCGGCACCCACGTCGGCCGCGACGCCGGGCGTGATCGCCGGCTATTACCGCGTGAATCCGGGCGATACGCTCGCGAGCGTCGCGAACGCCTACGGGCAGCGCATCCAGGACGTGGCCAGCTGGAACCACATGGCACCGACCGATGCCGTGTATCCCGGCCAGGTGCTGCGCGTCGCGCCGCCGCCTGCCGCGACGTCGTTTGGGCAGCCGCCCGCGGCGGCCGCACAGCCGGGCTCGCTCGCATGGCCGGCCACCGGTGTCGTGGCGACGCCGTTCTCGGCCGGCAAGACGCGCGGCATCGTGATCGTCGCATCCGGGCCCGACCATTCGGTGCGGGCCGCGGCGGCCGGGCGCGTGGTGTACGCCGGGTCCGGTGTCAAGGCCTACGGCCCGCTCGTGATCCTGAAGCATGAGAACGGGCTCATCACGGCCTACGGACACAACGGCAAGCTGCTCGTCAACGAAGGCGATGCGGTGCGCCAGGGCCAGCCGGTCGCCGAAATGGGCACCGACGCGAGCGGCCGCTCGACGTTCGAGTTCGAAGTCCGCCAGAACGGCAAGGTCGTCGATCCGATGAACTTCCTGCCGCGCAACGGCGGCTGACGACCCGCGTCACCCCGTGTGCGCCGGGCGGCGCACACGTTCCCGCCGTCATCCCTTCCTGAGCGTCACCGCACCCGACTGTCTCGCGTGATTGCCGAGCCAGCGTATGCCGAGTGCGAGCGCCGTCGCCCCAATCGCGATCAGCGAGCACTGGATCGCAACCGGCAGGTAGCCGTGCGGCCGCGGATCGACGAACGGGTAGGGGTACCAGTTCTCCAGCGCGCCACGCACCAGCGTATAGCCGAGATAGACGATCGGGAAAGCGAGCCACGCGAACGCGCTGCGCCGGGGAATCGGCAGGCGCGGCTCCACGTACAGCCAGTCGCACAGCATGACGAGCGGCACGATCCGGTGCAGCACCCAGTTGTTGAACGCCGGCGTGATGTGGCGCAGTGCATCGAGCCGCGCGAGCAGGAGTTCGTAGACGATCGCGGTGATCAGGACGTACAGCACCGCGGCGCCGCGCATCGATTCGTAGCGGGCCGAGCCGGGGCGTGCGATGTGCCACAGCCCGGTGGCGAGCATTGCGGCCGCATAGAGGCCGCTCAGTTGCGTGAAGTAGCTGAGGTAGTTGCCGAGATGAAAGCCCGGCAGGTGCCAGTAGTTGGCGATGCTGCGCAGCGTGGTGGATACCGCGAGCAACGCGGCGATCAGCCGATAGGCCGCAACGAAGAACGCCTTGCTCATGATGCCCGCGCACCGTCGCACCAAAGCTACATCGTGCCACAGCCGTCCGCACGCGCGATGCGGATTTTCCCATATGAAGCCCCGCGCGGCGCGCATGGGCAATTCGTCGGATATTTGCCGCGTCGTGCAAAACCGGGCGCCCGTACGGCTACAATCGGGGCAGTTTTGCCGGGCGCAGGCCGGTGGCTGCATGCGTCCATCCCCGCATACGACACGAGACGAAGCATGAGAAACATCCTCGCGAAACAGACGCGCTACAGCTCGCCCGCGATCTTCTTCCACTGGGCCGTCTTCCTGCTGGTGGCGCTGGCCTATCTGGCCATCGAGATCCGTGGGCCGAAAGGCAGCGACAGCCGGGTGTTCTGGATGAACGTGCATCTCACCGCGGGCACGCTCGTGCTCGTGCTGTCGGTGCTGCGCGTGCTGTGGCGGGCCGTCAGCCGTGTTCCGGATGCCATTCCGCAAGCGGCGCTGCTGCGCTGGCTCTCGAAGCTCGCGCATGTCGCGCTCTACGTATTCATCATCGCGCAGCCGCTGCTCGGCATCATGATGATCAACCTGGGCGGCAAGCCGGTGTCGCTCGACTGGCTCGGCCTGTCGTTCACGCTGTTCGGCCCCGACAAGGCGCTGCGGCCGACGATCAAGGAAGCGCACGAACTGATCGGCAACGCGTTCTACTTCGTGATCGGCCTGCACGCGCTGGCCGCGCTCTACCATCATTTCATCCGGCGCGACGACGTGCTGCGGCGCATGGCACCCTGAACGGCACGTTCCGGAAACCTGCAGCAGGCGAGGGCGCATGGTTGTGTTGACAACCATGCGCCCTCGGTTCGTTTACCGGCATCCGCACTGGCCATCGCGTTAAACATTCTGTAACATCTCGGCTGTTTTTACATTCCGCTTACTCGTTGCCGAGCATGCTGCACCGACATCGTCACCTGACCGCCTGGCTTGGCGTGCTCGCGATCTGGTTCGCGATCGCGGCGCCACTGGTGTCGCAGTGGCGCGTCGCGCAGGCTGCCGTGCCTGACGCGATCGTCTGCAGTACGGAGCATGGCGCGCATCAGTCCCCCGATGCGGGCCGCAGGCACGATCATGCGCTGCATCTCGATGCGTGCGGCTACTGCGGTTTCTTCGCGCACAGCCCCGCGATCGGCGGGCCGGCCGCCGCGGCACTCGCTTCCGTTCCCTTCGTTTCCGTTTCCGCCGCCGCGCCGCCCGCCGTCGCGGCGCGTGCCGACCGCTATCCGCGCGCGTACCCGCGCGCCCCGCCCGAGCGCGCCTGACGCGCTGTTTCCGTTCTTTTCACCGCCGATATCCGTGCGGCCCGTCGAGGCCGCGTGGAGGGCGTTACTCGGGCTTTCGATCATGACCATTTTCCAGTTGCGTGCGCCGCGGGCGTCACGCAATGCCTGTGTGCGGCACATGCCGCGCGTGCTGAAACTTACCGTTCCCGCGCTCGCTGTCGGTGCATTGGCCGCGAGCGCCGCGGCCGCCGAAACGGCGCCCACACCCGGCGCGCCGACCGAGGACACGGCCGCGCCGCTGCCGGCCATCGAAGTCGTCGCATCGCCGCTGTCGACGCCGCTCGTCGTCGTCACGGATCCGAAGACGCCGCGCCAGCCGCTGCCCGCCAGCGACGGCGCGGATTACCTGAAAACCATCCCCGGTTTCACGTCGATCCGCAGCGGCGGCACCAACGGCGACCTCGTGCTGCGCGGGATGTTCGGCTCGCGGCTGAACATCCTGGCGAACGGGATGTCGACGCTCGGCGCATGTCCGGGCCGGATGGATGCGCCGACGTCGTATATCGCACCGGAAAGCTATGACAAGGTCACCGTCGTGAAGGGCCCGCAGACCGTGCTGTACGGTCCCGGCGCGTCGGCCGGCACCGTGATGTTCGAGCGCGTGACGCCGCGCTTCGACAAGCCCGGCATGCGCTTCGCGGGCAGCCTGGTCGGCGGGTCGTTCGGCCGCAACGACCAGAACATCGACGTGACGGCCGGCACGCCGGACGTCTATGGCCGAGTGACCGCGAACCACGCACATTCGCAGGACTACAAGGACGGCAACGGCAACACCGTGCCGTCGCAGTGGGACAAGTGGAACGCCGATGCGGCGCTCGGCTGGACACCGGACGACCACACACGCGTCGAGCTGACCGCCGGCACCGGCGACGGCTATGCGCGCTACGCGGGGCGCGGGATGGACGGCGCGCATTTCCGCCGGGAAACGTTCGGCCTGTCGTTCGACAAGAAGCATCTCGGCGACGTGCTCGACCGGATCGAGGCCCGTGTGTACTACAACGAAGCCGATCACGTGATGGACAACTACACGTTGCGGCAACCGGACCCGACCAGCAGCATGCCGATGCGGATGGCGTCGGAAGTGCGGCGTCGCACGTTCGGCGCGCGCGCGGCCGCGACGTTTCGTTTTGCCGACGACTTCAAGCTCGTGACGGGTGTCGACGCGCAATCGAACCGGCTCGACTCGCGTTCGGCGATGGGACGGCAGAACTACGGCGACAAGCCGTGGGACGCGCAGGCGACGATGTGGAACGCGGGCGTGTTCGGCGAACTGACGTGGTACGCGAGCGAAGTGTCGCGCGTGATCGGCGGCGCGCGCATCGACTATGCGAGCGCGCGCGACAAGCGCGCGACGACGAGCGGCATGATGATGAGCAAGCCGAATCCGACCTTCGACGACGATCGCACGCGCGTATTGCCGAGCGGCTTCGTCCGCTACGAGCGCGATCTCGCGTCGCTGCCCGTCACATGGTACGCGGGCGTCGGCCATACGGAGCGCTACCCCGACTACTGGGAGCTGTTTTCCGCGAAGCGCGGGCCGGCCGGCTCGATCAACGCGTTCTCGGCGGTACAGCCGGAGAAGACCACGCAGCTCGATATCGGTGCGCAATACAAGAGCGATCGGCTCGATGCATGGGTGTCGGCGTACGCGGGCTACGTGCAGGACTTCATCCTGTTCAACTACGCGGCCGGCATGATGGGCCCGACCACGCAGGCAACCAACGTCAACGCGCAGATCATGGGCGGCGAAGCGGGCGTGTCGTGGAAACCGGTTTCGCCGCTGCGCGTCGAGACGTCGCTCGCGTATGCGTGGGGGCGCAACGCCGCAACCGGCGATCCGTTGCCGCAGATGCCGCCGCTCGAGGCGCGCATCGGGCTCGAATACACGCGTGGTGCGTGGTCGGCAGGGGGGCTGTGGCGCATCGTTGCGCCGCAGCATCGCTATGCCCTGAACGAGGGCAACGTGGTCGGCAAGGACTTCGGCCCGAGCGCCGGATTCGGTGTGCTCTCGCTGCATACGCAATACAACGTCAGCAAGCGCGTGCAGATCTCGGTCGGCGTCGACAACGTGCTGAACAAGGCCTACACCGAGCACCTGAACCTCGCCGGCAACGCGGGCTTCGGCTATCCGGCGAACTCGCCGGTGATGGAGCCGGGCCGGACCGCATGGGTGCGCGTGAGCGCGAAGCTGTAACGCATCGCACGTGTGCGTTGCAGCATGCGTGCCCATGAACGCGGCCCCGCCCGAACGGGCGGGGCGCGTCAACCGATTAGAGAACCGTATCTAGTCAGGGCGCAAACGTTGGCGACTCGTGATTCACTCCCGCATTCGATGCACACGGTGGTCGCGACGTTTGCGACGCATAGTGCGTGTCGATCCGGCTTCATTCGCACCGGCAGCACAATAATCAGGAGAACATGCATGGCCAAAACGATGCGTTCCAGGGTGGTGGCAGGGGCAGTGGCATGCGCGATGAGCATCGCGCCGTTCGCGGGGACGACCGCGGTGATGACGCTCGCGACGACGCACGCGGCGACGGCGGCGACCGCGCCCGCCGACGGCTACGCGGCGACGCGTTATCCGATCATCCTCGTGCACGGGCTCTCGGGTACCGACAAGTACGCCGGCGTGCTCGAGTATTGGTATGGCATCCAGGAAGACCTGCAACAGAACGGTGCGACCGTCTACGTCGCGAACTTGTCTGGATTCCAGAGCGACGACGGCCCGAACGGGCGCGGCGAACAGTTGCTCGCTTACGTGAAGACGGTGCTCGCGGCGACGGGCGCAACCAAGGTCAATCTCGTTGGCCACAGCCAGGGGGGCCTCACGTCGCGCTACGTCGCGGCCGTCGCACCCGATCTCGTCGCGTCGGTGACGACGATCGGCACGCCGCATCGCGGCTCCGAGTTCGCCGACTTCGTGCAGAGCGTGCTTGCATACGATCCGACCGGGCTTTCATCATCGGTGATCGCCGCGTTCGTCAATGTGTTCGGCATCCTGACGAGCAGCAGCCACAACACGAACCAGGACGCGCTCGCCGCGCTGCAGACGCTGACCACCGCACGGGCCGCCACCTACAACCAGAATTACCCCAGTGCGGGCCTGGGTGCGCCGGGCAGTTGCCAGACCGGCGCGCCGACGGAAACCGTCGGCGGCAACACGCATCTGCTGTACTCGTGGGCCGGCACGGCGATCCAGCCGACGCTTTCGCTGTTGGGCGTCACGGGAGCGACCGACACGAGCGTCCTTCCTGTCGTCGATCCGGCGAACGCGCTCGACGCGTCGACGCTCGCGCTGTTCGGCACGGGCACGGTGATGATCAACCGCGGCTCCGGGCAAAATGACGGGCTCGTGTCGAAGTGCAGTGCGCTGTACGGCAAGGTGCTGAGCACGAGCTACAAGTGGAACCACCTCGACGAGATCAACCAGCTGCTCGGCGTGCGCGGCGCGTATGCGGAAGATCCGGTCGCGGTGATCCGCACGCATGCGAACCGGCTGAAGCTGGCGGGCGTGTAATCGATGACGGCACGTGAGGGACGCGCGCCGCTGGCGCGGCGCGCCATGGTCTATGGTGTCGTGGGGCTGGCGGCGATTGCCGGCGTGGCGATGTGGAGCGGCGCGGGCTGGCATCGCGGGACGGGCGCTGCCGGCGATGCGCCGGATGCGCCGGCGGCAGGCGGACTGGCTGCCGCGCCGCCGCAGGCCGCCGTGCCGGCAAGCGCGGGTCTGCCGCCGTCACTCGCCGGCTCCAGCGCGCCGCGGTTGCCGCTCGATGCCGGCGGCCATCTCGCGAAGTCGCGCGCGGTGCGCGATTTCTTCGACTACTGTCTGACCGCGCAGAGCGACCTGAGCGCGACCGCGCTCGATGCGTTCGTCGTGCGCGAGATTGCCGCGCAACTCGACGGCACGGTTGCGCAGGCCGAGGCGCTCGACGTATGGCACCGCTATCGCGCGTATCGCGACGCACTTGCGAAGCTGCGCGATGCCGGCGCGGTCGACAAGTCCGACCTGGGCGCGCTGCAGCTCGCGCTCGACCAGCGCGCGTCGATCGCCTACCGCACGCTCGGCGAGTGGGCCCAGCCGTTCTTCGGTGCGGAGCAGTGGCGGCAGCGCTACGACCTCGCGCGGCTGAAGATCACGCAGGATTCCACGCTGACGGATGCGCAGAAGGCCGAGCGGCTCGCGGCGCTCGAACAGCAGATGCCGGCTGACGAACGCGCCGCGCAGCAGCGCATCGACCAGCAGCGTGCGGCGATCGACCAGATCGCGCAATTGCAGAAGAGCGGGGCGGCGCCCGACGCGATGCGCGCGCAACTGACCCAGACGCTTGGCCCGGAAGCCGCCGCACGCGTCGCGCAGATGCAGCAGGACGATGCATCGTGGCAGAGCCGCTACGCGGACTATGCCGCGCAACGTGCGCAGATCGAGTCGGCGGGCCTGTCTCCGCAGGATCGCGATGCGCAGATCGCCGCGCTGCGGCAGCGCGTGTTCACGAAGCCCGGCGAAGCCGTGCGCGCGGCATCGCTCGATCGCGGGGCGGGCGGCGCGCGGTAATGTGGCAGGCGCGGGCGGCGTGGCGAATGAACGCCGCTATGCCGCGCGCGTGAGGTCCCGAGGCAGGTGTTGCTCGATGGTATTCGCGAGCGTGTCGAACGCGGGCCCGATGCTTTCGTGCGCGACGCACGCATAGCCGAGCAGCAGGCCGCGCCGCGCGGTGTCGAGGCTGCTGTAGTAGCTGGTGAGCGGGCGCACGATCACGCCGGCATCGAACGCGCTCTGCGTGACCGCGCGATCGTCGCAGGCGTCGGGCAGGCCGAGCACGAGATGCAGGCCGGCCTCGTCGCCCATCACGGGCAGCGCCTCGCCGAAGCGCGCGCGGATCGCGTCGATCATCAGTTGCCGGCGCTCGCCGTACAGCGTGCGCATCCGCCTGACGTGCGAGGTCAGGTGGCCGTCCATGATGAATTCGGCGAGCACGGCCTGCTGCATCAGCTGGCCCTCGCGGTACAGCTCCGATAAGCCGGTGCGGAACGTGTCGACCAGATGCTCGGGCACGACCATGTAGCCCATCCGCAGCCCCGGGAACAGCATCTTGCCGAGGCTGCCGACGTAGATCACGCGGCCGCCGTCGTCGAGCCCTTGCAGCGATGCGAGCGGGCGGCTGCCGTAGCGGAACTCGCTGTCGTAGTCGTCCTCGATGATCCAGCAGCGGTGCTGGCGCGCGTATTCGAGCAGCATCCGGCGTCGTGCGAGGCTCATCACCATGCCGAGCGGGTACTGATGCGACGGCGTGACGAGCACGAGCCGCGGCGGATGCTGCATGTCGCTGGCGCGCGGGTCGAGCCCTTCCTGGTCGACCGGCACCGGCGTCAGCGTGAGACCGGCCGCCTGCAATACGCTGCGCACGCCCCAGTAGCACGGCTCCTCGACCCACGCGCGATCGCCGATGTCGGACAGCAGCCGCACCGCGAGGTCGATCGACTGGTGGATGCCCGTCGTGATGATGAGCTGGTCCGGCGAGCATTTGACCGAGCGCGCGACGCGCAGGTAATCGGCGAGCGCGCGCCGCAACGGCCGGTAGCCGCCGCCCGGCGCGTAGGTCAGCAGCTCGGGGTTCGCTTCCTTCCACAGCCGTGCCTGCAGGCGGCTCCACGTCCGGCTCGGGAATTCCGACACGTCCGGCACGCCCGGCATGAACGCGCCCCACTGGCGCCGCGACACGCCCGCGTGCTCGATCAGCTGCCGGCCGCGCATCGACAGGCCGCCCTGCGCGCCCGGCTGCGGCGGTTCATCGGCGCTCGACGGCGGCGGCGCGGCGCCCGGCACGTGGATCGCGGCGGCGTCCGGCCGTGTGTCGGCCACATAGGTGCCGCTGCCGGTGGTCGTGAGCACGTAGCCTTCGGCCGTCAGCTGGTCGTACACGTGCAGCACGGTATTGCGCGCGATCGACAGGTCGGCCGCGAGCGTGCGTGAACTCGGCAGCTTGGTGCCTGGCCCCAATTCCCCGGTCAGGATGGCCTGCTGCATCAACTGCAGCAACTGCCGGTACATCGGCTCGGGCGAGCTACGGTCGAGGCGGCCGGAGAGCCAGTCGGCGACGATCACGGTGTCCAAAGTGGTCCCACGCGGAATATTGAAATGGTTCCCTATTGTAGAACCGTGCGCGCCGTATAGTGGCTCGCATCTCAAAATCAATTGTCGCGAAGCAAGGGGACAGCCACGATGAAGTCCGATGATGTGATCGTCAGCTTTCGCGGCGTGCGGAAGACCTACGACGGAGAAACGCTGGTCGTCAAATCGCTCGACCTCGATATCCACCGCGGGGAATTCCTGACGCTGCTCGGGCCGTCGGGTTCCGGCAAGACGACCTGCCTGATGATGCTCGCCGGTTTCGAGTTTCCGACCGGCGGCGAGATCCGCCTCGACGGCGAACTCCTGAACAACGTGCCGCCGCACAAGCGCAACATCGGCATGGTGTTCCAGAACTACGCGCTGTTCCCGCACCTGACGGTCGAGCAGAACGTCGCGTATCCGCTGACCGTACGCAAGCTTCCGGCGGCCGAGCGCGCGGAACGCGTCGCGCATGCGCTGAAGATGGTGCAGATGGAGCGCTTCGCGAAACGCTACCCGGCGCAACTGTCGGGCGGCCAGCAGCAGCGCATCGCGCTGGCGCGCGCGCTCGTGTTCGAGCCGAAGCTGGTGCTGATGGACGAGCCGCTCGGCGCGCTCGACAAGCAACTGCGCGAACACATGCAGTACGAACTGAAGGCGCTGCACGAAAAGCTCGGCGTGACCTTCGTCTACGTGACGCACGACCAGGGCGAGGCGCTGACGATGTCCGATCGCGTCGCCGTGTTCGACAAGGGCATCGTGCAGCAGCTCGACACCGTCGACCGCCTGTACGAATCGCCATGCAATGAATTTGTCGCGAACTTCATCGGCGACAGCAACCGGCTGCGCGGCACCATCGCGCGCGTCGACGGCGAATTCTGCGAATTCCGGCTCGACGACGGCACGAAGCTCGTCGGCCGCCGCATCGGCGATGCGGCCGAGGGTGCGCCGGCCGTCGCGTGCATCCGCCCCGAACGCATGAGCCTCGCCGTGCATGGCGCGAACGGGCACGCGAACGGCTCGGCCGCCAACCAGTTGAGCGGCGAGGCGCGCAGCCTCATCTATTTCGGCGACCACGTGCGCATGCGTTGCGCTCTGCCCGGCCAGGACGAATGCTTCGTGAAGGTGCCGCTCGGCACCGGCGCGCTCGATGCGTTCTCGCCCGGCGCCCCGGTCGCGCTCGCGTTTGCGCCCGAACACCTGCGCGTGTTCGCGTGAGCAGGGTTTCCCCGATTTCCCGCAGTACGTCGTCAACAACAACTGCCCATTTCCACCACGAGAGGAGAGGAACCACCATGAACCGAGCACGCATTACCGCACGGCGCACCGCGCTGGCACTGGCGCTCGCCGTCGTCGGCGCATCGGCATCGGCTGCCGAACTCACGGTCGTCAATTTCGGCGGCGCGAACGGCGACGCGCAAAAGGCCGCGTTCAACCAGCCGTTCGAGAAGGCGACCGGCAACAAGGTCACGGCCGTCGAATACAACGGCGAGCAGGCGAAAGTGAAAGCAATGGTCGAGGCGAAGCACGTCAACTGGGACGTGGTCGAAGTCGAATCGGGCGACCTGAACCGCGGCTGTGACGAAGGGCTGTACGAGAAGCTCGACTGGTCGAAGATCGCCAAGAAGTCCGACCTGATTCCGGAATCGCCGCAGGTATGCGGCGTCGGCTTCTTCGTGTGGTCGACGGCGCTGTCGTACAACGCGGACAAGCTGAAGTCGGCACCGACCGGCTGGGCCGATTTCTGGAACGTGAAGAAATTCCCCGGCAAGCGCGGCATGCGCAAGGGCGCGCGCTATAACCTCGAATTCGCGCTGATGGCCGACGGTGTCGCACCGAAGGACGTGTACAAGGTGCTCGGCACGAAGGCTGGCCAGGACCGCGCGTTCAAGAAGCTCGACGAGCTGAAGCCGAACATCCAGTGGTGGGAAGCGGGCGCGCAGCCGCCGCAGTTCCTCGTCGCCGGCGACGTCGTGATGTCGACCGCGTACAACGGCCGCATCGACGCCGCGCAGAAGGAAGGCAAGAACCTGAAGGTCGTGTGGAACGGCAGCATCTACGACCTCGACTACTGGGCGATTCCGAAGGGCTCGCCGAACAAGGCGCTGGCCGAGCAGTACATCGCGTACTCGCTGACGCCGAAGCCGCAGCAGGCGTATGCGCAGCACATCGCGTACGGCCCCACGAACATCGCGGCGATCAAGTCGCTCGACGCGAAGACGCTCGCGAACCTGCCGAACTCGCCGGCCAACGGCAAGAACGCGGTGCTGGAGGATATCGGCTTCTGGACCGACCACAGCGACGAGCTCGAGCAGCGCTTCGCCGCGTGGGCGACGAAGTAACCGATCAGGCTTCCTGAACGGTGTCCTGATGCAACCGGCCGCGCGGCACGTCGATCGTGTCGCGCGGCAGTCCGCCGGAACGTGCCCGGCCGGAGAGAACCGTTGAATACGATGACGATCGCGCCTTCCTCGCCGTCGACCGCCGCGCTCAAGCGCGAGCTGAAGGCCGCCGAGGCCCGCAAGCGCACGATGGCACTGCTGCTGGTCGCGCCGCTCGCAATTTTCCTGCTGCTGATTTTCGTCGTGCCGATCGGCACGCTGCTTACGCGCGCGGTGCAGAACCCGGAGATCGCGACCGCGCTGCCCAAGACGGTCGCCGCGCTGTCGGGCTGGGACCGCAAGGCGCCGCCGGCCGACGCCGCGTATGTCGCGCTTGCGGCCGACATGACGAAGGTGGCGGACAGCGAGGCGATGGGGGCGCTCGCGCGGCGCCTGAACAACGAAATTCCCGGCTATCGCTCGCTCGTCGCGAAGACGGCGCGCGCGATGCCGCTGAAGGGCGACAACGACGCGGCGCTGACGCCCGCGCAGACGCGCGAAAAAATCGTCGAACTCGATGCGCGCTGGGGCGACGTCGCGTACTGGCAGTCGATCGCGAAGAACGGCAGCCAGGTGTCGCCGTTCTACCTGCTCGCCGCGCTCGACCACAAGCAGGACGGCTTCGGCCACATCGTGCAGGCCGATCCCGACCAGTCGATCTATCTCGCGATCTTCGGCCGCACGTTCGTGATCGGCGTCGCCGTCACGCTGTTCGCGCTGCTGCTCGGCTATCCGCTCGCGTACTGGATCTCGACGCTGTCGGAGCGTCGCTCGAACCTCGTGATGATCCTCGTGCTGATTCCGTTCTGGACGTCGGTGCTCGTGCGCGTCGCCGCGTGGATCGTGCTGCTGCAGAGCGAAGGGCTCATCAACACCGCGCTGGTCGGCAGCGGGCTGATCTCGCATCCGCTGACGCTGCTGTTCAATCGCGTCGGCGTATACATCTCGATGACGCACATCCTGCTGCCGTTCATGATCCTGCCGCTCTACAGCGTGATGAAGTCGATCCCGCCAACCTACCAGCGCGCGGCCGTGTCGCTCGGCAGCCATCCGTTCGCCGCGTTCTGGCGCGTATACGTGCCGCAGACCTATCCGGGCGTCGGCGCGGGCGCACTGCTCGTGTTCATCCTCGCGATCGGCTACTACATCACGCCCGCGCTGCTCGGCGGGCCGAACGACCAGATGGTCAGCTACTACGTCGCGTACTTCACGAACGTGACGATCAACTGGGGCATGGCATGCGCGCTCGGCGGGTTGCTGCTCGCGGCGACGCTCGTGCTGTACGCGGTGTACGGGCGCTTCACGCGCACCAACGTGAGCCTCGGTTGAGCGCCGCGCACTACGAAACGGGAAGGGGATTCGAACCATGAAACTTGCCAGGCCGCTGTTCGCGCCGCACATGTCGTTCGTCGAGCGCGCGTGGTACATCGCGCTGCGCGTGCTCGTCGTGCTGACACTGCTGTACCTGATCCTGCCGGTGCTCGCGATCGTGCCGCTGTCGTTTTCGTCGAGCACGTTCCTCGTCTATCCGATTCCGGGTTTCTCGATGCGCTGGTACGAGAACCTGATTGCATCGGACGAGTGGCGGATGGCCGCGAAGAACAGCTTCATCGTCGCACCGTCGGCGACCGTCGTCGCGACGGTGCTCGGCACGCTCGCCGCGATCGGTCTCACGAAGGCCGACTTTCGCGGCAAGGGGCTGCTGATGGCCGTGCTGCTTTCGCCGATGATCGTGCCGGTCGTCGTGGTCGGCGTCGGCATGTACCTCTTTTTCGCGCCGCTCGGACTCGCGAACACCTACACGGGGCTGATCGCCGCGCACGCGGCGCTCGGCGTGCCGTTCGTCGTGACGACGGTCGCCGCGACACTGCAGGGCTTCAACCAGAACCTCGTGCGCGCGAGCCTGTCGCTCGGTGCGAATCCGGTGTCGACGTTCTTCCGCGTGACGCTGCCGGTGATCGCACCGGGCGTGATGTCGGGCGCGCTGTTCGCGTTCGCGACGTCGTTCGACGAAGTCGTCGTCACGTTGTTCCTCGCGGGCGCGGACCAGACGACGCTGCCGCGCCAGATGTTCACGGGGATCCGCGAGAACATCAGCCCGACGATCGCTGCGCTCGCAACGATCCTGATCATCTTCTCGACGAGCCTGCTGCTTGCGCTCGAATGGCTGCGGGGCCGCAATGCGCGGCGCGCGGTGACCTGACTCAGCGAGCCTGCCTGCCGCGCACCCTGCGCGGCACCGCATTCGCTTTCATTTTCCTGACTGACGAGGCGCCCGCCTGCACGTTCGATGCGGCTCTGCAACAATACGGGGCGAGGCGGTGCGCGTTCCGTGCGGTGCGACCGGAACGCCGCCGCGAGTCCAATCCGCGACGCGGCGCAACGCGTCGCTCGTCAGTCGAGCCTTATCTTGTCCGAATTCGCTTCCCCCGCCGGCGCGCATGAGCCGGCCGTCAACTGGCGCGCGATGTCCGCCGTGCTCCTGGCCGTCGCGCTCGCGACGCTCGACACCGCGATCGCGAACACCGCGCTGCCTGCGATCGCCGCCGACCTGCATGCATCGCCGGCCGCGTCCGTGTGGATCATCAACGCGTACCAGCTCGCGATGGTCGCGACGCTGCTGCCGTTCGCATCGCTCGGCGACATCGTGGGCCACAAGCGCGTGTATATCGCCGGGCTCGCGGTGTTCACGCTCGCGTCGCTCGGCTGTTCGCTCGCGTCGACGTTGCCGATGCTGACGGCCGCACGGATCGTGCATGGCTTCGGTGCGAGCGCGATCATGAGCGTCAACGTCGCGCTGATCCGCGGCCTGTTCCCCGCGCACCGGCTCGGGCGCGGTGTCGGCTTCAACGCGCTCGTGGTCGGCGTGTCGTTCGCGGTCGGGCCGACCATCGCGTCGCTGATCCTGTCGGTCGCCGCATGGCCGTGGCTGTTCGCCGTGAACGTGCCGCTCGGCGTGTTCGCGCTGGCCGTGGCGATTCCGTCGCTACCGCAGACGGCGCGCGGCAAGCATGCGTTCGATCCGGTCGCCGCATTGTTCAACGTGATCACGTTCGCATCGCTGATCTTCGCGCTCGGCGAATTCGCGCAGCGCGGGCCGCTTTCCGTCGTGTTCGCGGCGGCCGCGGTTGCGCTCACATTCGGCTGGTTGCTGATCCGCCGTCAGGCCGGGCACCCGGCGCCGATGCTGCCGGTCGACCTGTTTCGCCGGCCGGTGTTCACGCTGTCCGCGCTGACCGCCGTGTGCGCGTTCGCCGCGCAGGGGCTCGCGTTCGTGTCGCTGCCGTTCTATTTCGAAACCGTCCTGCATCGCAACGCGGTCGAGACGGGATTCCTGATGACCCCGTGGTCGGCGATCGTCGCGCTCGCCGCGCCGATCGCGGGGCGCTTGTCGGATCGCTATCCGCCGGGCCTGCTCGGCGCGATCGGTCTTGCATTGCTGAGCGCGGGCATGGTGTCGCTCGCCGCGCTGCCGGCGGCGCCGGGCGTCATCGACATCGGCTGGCGGATGATGTTGTGCGGCGCGGGCTTCGGCTTCTTCCAGTCGCCGAACCTGAAGGCGCTGATGTCGAGTGCGCCGCCCGAGCGCAGCGGCGGCGCGAGCGGGATCATCGCGACCGCGCGGCTGATCGGGCAGGCGACGGGTGCGGCGCTCGTCGCGCTGTCGTTCGGGATCGCGGGGCGCCACGGGCCGACGCTCGCGTTGATGCTCGGCGCGGGCTTCGCCGGGGCCGCGAGCGTCGCGAGCGGGTTGCGGCTGTTTGCGCCGTCGCATCGGGCCGGCGTGCCGGCCGCATCGGAGCGCGTGCGCGAGCAGGCGACGGAGTAGGGTTGTGCGCAGTAGCGGCGCAGGCTGACGACCGGACAACGGTCGCGGGAAAGTCACGAACCGGCGCGCAACGAACCACCACCGCGCGCCGGCCTTCACGCTTCGCTTAGAACCCGCCCGACTTGATCAGCTGGTTGAGGTTCGCGATGTTCAGGCTGCCGAAGCCGGTCGTGTAATCCCAGCCGGTGCCTGCGTTGTAGCCATACCCCTGATAGCCGTTGTTCCCCGACACCACGTCGTAGCGCACCAGCGACGGGTTCGACGGGATGTCGGCGTAGAACTTGCCGGCCGGGAAGCCGAGGCCCGTGCCGTTCGCTGCGAGCAGACGCGCCCAGAGGCCCGTGAAGATCGGCGCGGCGAGGCTCGTGCCGCCGATCTGCTGCAACTGGCCGTAGTTGTAGATGTACGCGCCGGTGCTTTGCGCGGCGTCGAACGCGACGTCCGGCAACTGGCGGTTGCTGCCCGACTGCCACGACGGGGCCGGCAGGATCGTGCTGACGCCGCCGCCCGTCGCCCACAGCTTGCCGTTGCCGTCGAGCCCTTCGTTCCACACCGTTTCATTCGAGAACGCGCCCGACGACGTCGTGTAGAGCGTCGTGCCGCCGATCGCGAGCACGTGCGGCGACGAAGCCGGCCACGACACCGTGTAGTTCGAGCCGTCCGGATAACCGCGGTTGTTGCACTCGTACACGCCTTCGTCGCCCGACGAAACCGAGAACGTCTGGCCTTGTGCCGCGGCGGTCGTGAAGATCTGTTCCTCGGCGTCGAGCGTGCCGTCCGCGCTCGCGTCGGTCTCGCACCAGCCGAGCGACACGTTGATCACTTTCGCGGTGTTGTCCGACACCGCGCGGTTGAACGCCTGCGTGAGGCCCGTGTTGCCGCTCGCGTTGAGATCCGCCATGTAGAACACAAGCTTGCCGACCTGGCCGCCGGCCGAGCCGACGATCGACTGGCTGTCGAGATCCCACTCGCCCTGGCCGTCCTGGTCGTCGGTGTAGTTGCCGCCCGAGCCGTTGGTCTTGATGGTTTGCGTCGAGACCGTGCCGTAGCCGTTGCTCGACGTGAACTGCTTCAGGTCCGTCAGCGTCTGCGACACGCCGCCGATCGTGATGATGCCGACGGTGACGCCGGCGGCGGTCGGCACGCCGGTTGCGTTGTACAGGGCCGGGAATTCCTTCGGATAGTGGCCGGTCGCCGTGCCGGCCGCGAGCGCCTGCGGCTTCGACACGTTGCCGATATGCAGCAGCGGCCGAGCGTGTGCGACGCTCTGCAGCCCGAGCACCGAGCCGACGACGTCGCCGAGCGCGCGCGGCACCTGTGCAGTCGACGTGTTCGCGAAGCCGGAGTGGCCTGCGTATTCGAAGTGCACGAGCGACGTGTTGAATGCGGTCTTCACGGTGCCGGCCGTGCCGCGTGCGGATACCAGCAGCCGGTTCGGCGCGACCTCGATGTTGACGAAACCGCTCTTGCGCAGATAGTCGACGACCGACTTCACCTGCGCGTCGGTCGGCGCGTAGTTGGCGAGGAACTGCTCGTGCGTGAGGTACTGGCGGTAATGCGGGCTGCCCGGCCGGTTCACGTCGCGCGACAGTTGCTTGAGCTGCGCGGCATTGCGCAGCTTCAGGCTGACGACGACGTCAGTCGTTTCGCCGGCCGCGAGTTCGAGCGACGGCGCCGCGCTGCGCGCCATCAACTGCGGGCCGGTCAGAAAGGCCTTCGTATGGGTGTCGACCCAGTCCGTCGCCGCATGCGCCGCAACGGCGGCGAACACGAGCGGTGCCACGCACGCAAGGCGGCGGGGCGACGGCAGGGGCAGGGCAAACCAGGCGTTCCTTTTCATCGGGAGTCCTTTTTAGGAGAGACGACGTTGCTGGAGCCCTCGATCCTTGTGGGATCGCGAGCGGTGACGAGCGTAGGGCGTCGCTGCCGTTCAGGTAGCTGCCAGTTTCCATAGCTGTCAGTTCTGACATCGGCGCGCGACCGGGTGTGTATCGCGCGGTGCAGACGGCAACTGCTCCGTATTGGCGACGGAACCGGTTCGCGACACGATGGCACGACGACGCCCCGCGCTCGTGCGCACGAGTTGTTCGCCGGAGCGCCGAAACGTGCGCGATGGCGGCGTGGACGATCTCGTATGCGCATGATTCTCGATCGTCCATCGCCGCACGCGGTGTCGCACTATGTGATCAAACGAGGCGAGGCGGCCGGGACGGCATCGCTGATGCACGACATTGGGGCTGGCCGACCGCCGGCGTTTCCCGAAGTGTGGAACAGCTTGCCGCGCAGTCTTGCAGACCGCTTTCGATTGCGAGAACGCCGACGTGAATTAGAGCAAACGCTCGAGTCCGGAAACATGAAGCCGGCGCTGTTTGGAGCGCTTCGCGAAGCGAAAGCGATCTTGAATGGTCGATCTTGTCCGGTGCGATGCCCAATGACTTGCGGCGGCGATCGCCGACGCCTGAACGCCGCTGTCGCCGAAACTGGATTGGATAGTCCTCGTAGGCATTTCGCGGCGTGCAGAACGGTAGGTTTCCGTATCGAATGTTCGGTCATAAGCCGGCATTCCGGATTTTCGGGAGATGTTTTCGATTCCGGGCGTTTCGATGGCGCTGTTCCGCCGCACGCGGAATGCGCTATCGGGTTCCGGCCTGCGACAGTTTTCGGTACACGCGCCGATGGTCTCCGGACGCACCGCACATGTCGCGCGGTGAGAGCCCATGCATCGGCCGCGTGGTGCCAATCGAGCGAAGCGGCATTCGGGAAACACGGAGTCTGTTTCCGCTCGAGCAGGATTCGTCAATGGATCCGGCTTTAAATCCCGCTCCTTGCTAATTTCAGATTCGTCCTATAGCAGATTTGTCTTTCATCCAGTTAAAGTCGCGCCGAATATTCCGCAAACGTTTTCGGAGAATTAATTGATCGCGAACTTGGCCATGTCCGACGCGACTGCGCGCGCGGGCGTCGATATCCATCAGTTCTATAGTCTGGATATCAAGGGTGCGCCCGCTGCCGCGCTTGCGGACATCTACGAGTTCGATGGCGAGCGCGGGATCGGCGAGCCGACTAAGTACACGATCCGGTTCACCCATCCCCGCCATGATTTGTCACGCAGCGAATTCCTGAACCGAATCGGCGCGTTCGTGATCCAGCCGCCGCCGCGGGACCGATGGAGCCAACCGGAAGGCGCGCGTCGCGTGCAAGGCGTGGTGACCGGCTTCGCGCTCAAGGCCACGAACCGCGATCAGTCACTGTACGAGATCGTGCTGGAATCGCGTCTGGCGCTGTTGCGCAATGCGCCGAAGTGCCGGTTCTTTCTGGACATGAGCATTCCCGAGATCATCGAGCAGATCCTGCGGGAACACGAGTTCAACAAGATTTTCGCTCGCTTCGAATTCAAGCTGTATCGATCCTATCGAAAGCGCAGCTTCGTGATGCAGTGGGGCGAGGACGATCTGGCGTTCATCACGCGACTGTGCCGGCGCTCGGGCATCTGGTTCGTCTGCGAGGAAGGGGAGCGCTGCGAGCGGGTGTGCTTCTGCGACGACTATGCGCACTACCGCCGCGATCCCGAGCACCTGACGGTTGCATACCGGCCGCACGGCGGTCTGGAAACCGGGGGCATCGAGTCGGTCAGCGCACTGGAAATGTGCGCGAAGACCATGTCCGCGGCCTACGCGGTGCGCACATTCAACACCGAAGCGGCGGAATCGGCGCCGATCGAGGCGGTCAGTTCGATCCGCGATGATCGCGGCACGTATGGTGAAGCGTATACATGGGGAGCGCCGGGCCGGAGCGAGGACGACGCGAAGGAAGAGGCGCAGTTGCGCCGCGAGGCTGCGCTGGCCGGGCAAGTCGAGTATCGCGGCGAGTGCGACATGCTGGACCTCACGCCCGGCTCGGTGCTGAAACTGTCGAACCGGGAATTGCCCGATGCGAAGCACGGGCTGGTCGTGGTACGGGTGACGTGTGGCGCGAGCCGGAGAAAGGCCTATCACGTCAAGTTCGACGCGATTCCATCCGATCGCCAGTATCGAATGCCGTTGATGGAAGCGACGTGGCCCAGGATCGACGGGGTCATCACCGGGACGATCGCATCGTCCGGCGGCTGGAAAGACCCATATCTGGATAGCGAGGGCGAATACATCGTCGATCTCCATCTGGATCGCGACAAGCGAGTACCGGGTCTGCAGAGCTGCCCGATGAGGCTGGCGAAGCCGTTTGCGGGGCCGAACCAAACAGGCTTTCACTTCGGGCTCGTCGAAGGCACGGTGGTCGGCGTGAGCTTTCTGTGGGGCTGCGTGGATTTGCCGTTCATCAGCCACGTGTTGCATACCGCGCAGCACACGGACCCGATCGTCGCGGGCGTGCCCTGGGGCACGCGCAACACGATCCGCACGCGCTCGAACAACACGTTGGAGATGGATGACCGGCAGGGTCGCGAACACATCAAAGTCGCGACCGAGCATGGCAAGTCGCAGCTCAATCTCGGCTATACGGTGGACCGCGATCAACAACTGCGCGGCGAGGGTTTCGAACTGCGCACCGACGATCGGGGGCATGTGCGCGCGGGGGGCGGTCTGTTGGTGTCGTCCGACAGGCAGGAGAAGGCGATCGGGCAGACGACCGACATGCGGCCGGCGACGAACCAGTTCGCGCTGACACAGGCGCAGGCCCAGGGGTTGACCGACGCCGCAGCGGTGGCGCATGCGGAGATCGCGGACCTGAGGGCGGAAAACGCGTGGCTGAAAGACGAACTGGCGAGCTTGAAGACGGCCGTGATCGCACTGTCCGCGCCGAACGGCATTGGCCTGGCGACGCCGGATCGGGTGATGGTGTCGGCAGGCAAGGACGTGAGTGTCGGCACGTCGTCGCGGTTCAACGTGAATGCGCTCCGGAATGTCGCGATCGCGGCGGGCGAGGTGCTGTCGCTGTTTGCGCACAAGTTCGGTATCAAGCTCTACGCCGCGCGCGGCAAGGTTCGGATCCAGGCGCAGTCCGACGCGATGGAGTTGGTGGCGCAGAAGGACATGCGGATCACCAGTGCCGACGGCACCACGACCGTCAATGCCGCGAACGGGGTTGTGCTCGGCGGCGGCGGTACGGCCTACATCAAGGTGCAGGGCGATAACGTCGAGATTGGCGGGGCCGGCTGCCTGATCCTCAAAATCATCGAAATCCAGAAGGAAGGACCGGGTGCGCTGTCGCTGCCGTTGCCGAAGTTCAACCAGATCGATATCGCGAACGACGAGCGGTTCATTCTCAGCGACGACATCACCGGGCGACCGGTTGCAAACCGACCGTACAAGATTCAGCTCGCCGGAGGACAGATTATCGAGGGCATAACCAACGACAAGGGCGAGACCTCGTTGAGCCGGCAGGATGTTGCACGGGGGCTCAAGTTGCTGCTTCAGAACAATAAGGAGGGCTGATTCATGACGGATCACTCCAACCAGCCGGACGACACGGACGACGATGCTGGTACGCCGAAACCCTATCGGCACGACACCGCAACACGCATCGTGCCGATGCAGCGCGATCATCTGGGGCAGCCGTATTGGGAGTCCTATCACACGCCGAGCAGTTTTCAGGTGCGCGCAGAATGCCGCATTCCGCCGCATATGCCAGGCATCATCATCTTTGTGCATGGCGTTAATTCCACGGGGGAGTGGTATGACGCCGCGGAAAGGGCGTTGTGCCAAGGGCTCAACGAACGGCTGAAACGGAGCGATCTGAAGGCGAATACCTACAGCACGGTAGACGGTGACCGTCCCGTGCCTAGGTATATCAAGAAGGGGGACGAAGGTAACTCTCCCGTGATCCGCTTCTACTGGGGCTACCGTGCGAAGGACGGAGAGGAGCGCAACTGGCGCATTCAGATGCGCAGTCCGCGCGGTTTCGATTTATCTGCATGGGGGGCGCCCGCGTGCACAAACGAGAAAGGTCCATGGTATTGGGGAGGCGGTCCTTTCCAGAACGGTACCAATAACCTGTCGCAATTGTGGAGCCGGGAAGGATTCAAACGTCATGTGCTCGGGTTCGATATGGAGAAGCTCAATACCGAGGCCGATCGGCAACTCCAGGATGCGCCACCACGCGACTACTATGCACACGCGGCGCAACGATTGGCGGACCTGATCGACAAGATTCGTTCCGAATGTCCGCGCGATACCGTGACTGTGATGTCGCACAGCCAGGGCACCATGATCGCGATGGCAGCGACCGCCTTGTGCAAGACGCGCGCGCCTGATGCCCTGTTTGTGATGAACTCGCCGTACGCACTCGATGACAAGATCACGGACGCGCTGGCCTGCGGTGTGGCGCGCCCTACTCCCGAGGCACGCGTCAATACCTTCCGGAATATCGCAAATCGGCTCAAGGAGGACAAGCGCATCTTCACCGAGGCGCAATTGCAGCAGTTGCAGTGCGGTGCCTCCGAGGACATAGATTTCTGGCGCCCTGACAACCAGCGCAACTCCGGTATCCACGAGCGCGACAATCACGGTCGACTGTACGTGTACTTCACGCCGCATGATCGCGTGATGGGTGCGGTGCCTCTGCAAAGCATCGGCTGGCAGGGCGTGGACGACAAACTGCTCGCCGAGTTAGGCGATACCGTCAAGCAGCGCATGCTGGCGCGGGGTACTCCGGTGGGCGACGCGCCGGGCGTGAAGAAGTTCGGTACTTTGCCGCCAATTCTCGAAAACAAGCTCGTGCCCGGTGCGAAGCCGACCGATTTCTGGAATGGAAACAGGGATATTTTCACACCTCTCGTGAAGCTGTGGACAGTGCCGCATCCGGACAAAACCGTGACGATCAATGCTGAAGAGGTACCGCATCCGGTCACGGCGGACGAGATGCGTCAGTTCGAAGACTCACGTAGAGGAGCCGAGGAAATGGGTAAGTGGGTTCCCGATCAGAATGATCCGAATACAGGGAGCTACGCTGATCCCGACTACCGTTATATGCGGTCGATTTATCAGCCGGAGCACACCGTTACTACCGAGGACATTTACAGCTCTAGGCGCACGACTCGACCTGAGACCCAAGACGAAATGCTGCAACGACTCGACACCTATCGCGCTGAGCCGACCAACCACAGCACGTTGCCGCAGCACCAAGCGTTCATGCGTCGGGTGGTGGCCTACGATCTCCCCGTCGGCTTTTGTGATGCATACGAGAGGGCGGCGTTCTGGACCCGCCTGATGAAATTGGCCGACTGGATGCAAGGCTACGACAGTTACTTTGAGCTTGGCGCCTCCCAATCCGTTACCAAGCCACCCTGTATCGATTGGACCACGATCTCCGAGGAACAAAGCAACGCCGAAGCAGAACAACTTCGGCAACAGCAATGGAAAGGAGGAGCGTGATGAGATACACGATTTGTGCATTCACGCTATTCGCCCTGCTGCAAGGATGCACCGTACAGACTTCGCGGCGCCCGACTTTCGGGCTTGGAGATTTCATGAGCTCAGCGCTCAAGGAATTGCCGTATGACTCACCAACCCAAGTCATCTACCGAATCGACGATCACCGCTCTGTAACGCTGGAACATTACCGGGACTGTCAACACGGGGAATCGTACTACAACGACTCCCGCGCTGGAATTCGAAAGTATTTAGGGCGAGGCCTGTTTGAAAACTTCCAGGGACGTATTATTAACGCTGACCCGACTGGGGCGAATATTGTTTTGCCGCTGGCGTATCCGGATGGACTGATTTGTGGCAATGGTGAAAAGGGTTGTGCGGTGCCATTTTGGTACTCGACAGATGGTGGGAAAACTTTCGCCACGAAGATTTACATGGATCACAGTTTCAATGCATTCGAGGACTCGAAAGACTATACGGTGGCAGTAACAAGAGACAAGTTGTTTGTTGCCAAGAAATATCAATACAGAATGGATCGGCCGGAATACGATTTGAGCGTTCGCCAATACCTGCTTCACCATTCTGTCGATCCCGGTAACCCTCAGCCATCAATCTTTGAATCGGACGGTGCGTGGGAATCTAAGAAAAAGTTAATGCCGGATGGCCTTCGCACGCCGTCCGGACAGGATCGCATCACCTGCGATGCGTCGATTAAGCCGACTAATTTCGACGCGCCACTAGTTCCGCAGTGAGGTGCAGACATTCGGCCGTGCCGTCATCGTGTGGCTTGTGGGATCGATCTTCGCGCGTTGATCGAATCGCTGGCCCGGGACCGGTTGCTTTGCTGTCGCGAGTCGGTTAGTCGAGGAAAAAGTAAGGCCGAAGTATAACAAATGCGGCAACAGCAATGGAAAGGAGGAGCGTAATGAGATACATGATCGCTGTAATCAGTCTGGTCGCCCTGCTGCAAGGATGCACGGCACAGACTTCGCGGCGGCCGGCCTTTGGGCTTGGGGATTTCATGAGTTCGACGCTCAAGGAGTTGCCATATGACTCGCCGCCCCAAGTCATCTACCGGATTGATGACCACCGCTTCGTGACGCTGGAACGTTATCGAGACTGTTATCACGGGGAATCGTACTACAACGATACCCGTACCGGCATCAGAAAGTATTTAGGTCGCGGGCATTTTGAAAATTTCCAGGGGCACATCATTAACGCCGATCCGACTGGAATGAATATCGTTTTGCCTCTGGCTTATCCACCGAGAGCATTTTGTGGTAATGGTGAAAAAGGTTGTGTAGTACCACTTTGGTATTCGACAAATGGCGGAAAAACCTTTGCCACGACAGTTTACATGGAACATAGCTTCAATTCGTTCGAGGACTCGAAGAGCTATTCGATGTTCGTAACCGAAGACAAACTCTATGTCGCGAAGAAGTGGGGAGACGACGATGCCTACGTCATTATGTCTCCGATGATCCCAGGCATTGATTTAGGCAGACCCTATCCGCCTGGTGTCAAGGGCGGGAGCTTTGCAGCATCAAAGCGACCAGGTGTTTTTTCAAAGCTTCGCACGCCCTCCGGTCAGGACCGCATTACCTGTGACGCATCGATCAAGCCAACGAACCCGGACGCGCCGCTGGTGCCATGAGGCGCGTGAAACTTACAACAAAGACCCCATGATGAAACCCCTCGGTTGCCTGAATGAGTTATATAGAATTTTGCTACCTGTAGCCTTGATGTTGTCAGGAAGCGCATTTGCGCAATTCGACAATCCGTTATTTGAAACGACGCTGGATCAGGAGGTTTGGAAATATGTAGGTCGAAGTTTTGGTGGTGACGATGTCTACGTTGATGCAAAGCGAGCCAGGCGCGGAGGGCGTAATGCGAGTATCGTTTTTTCTCCGGTTATGGTAAATAAAATGAATTGCTCTGATCGTGCGGTGGCGCAGACTCGTGAGGAGGCGAGAGGTCGATGTATAAAAGCGCTCGGCTATGCATCGCTTATTGAGGGCAAGGCGTATTGGTGTGGAGATGATTATAGAAAGAATGAGGTTGCTACGTTCTTTACTCTCCGGTTTGATGAATACGACGGGAAAGGGAAAGTGGTGAGCGACTCGGGAGAACGCAAAGACATGAAACCGCTCTCTATTAATTTGATCGAGCCGGATACCCCATCCGTGCAGGCGAGAGCATGGCTTTGTCGGAACATAGATGGCTCTCAACTTGGGTCGACAGTTTCAGGCAAGGGCCAGCCATGATCCAGCTTCGATGTGGCGCGTCACCCGCAATTACAAGGACCTTCCTCATGAAAACACCCGTATGCCTAGGCGATGCCACCACACACGGAGGTGTTGTCAAAACCGCATCATCGACATTCGACCTCGACGGCCGCAAGGTAGCGCTGCTTCATGACGTCGTCTCATGCCCGGAGCACGGCGACAACCCGATCATCGAATGCGCCGAGGGTTACAGCGAAGGCGGCCGCAAATGGGCGGTGCACCTGTGCCGAACACAGTGTGGCAGCCAGGTGATCGCAAGCAGCGCAGGGATGAAAATCGCATGAAGCGAACGTGGACGGTCCCGAACGTCGGGGAATATCAGTACGGCAAGCCCCCCTCGATCTGGTGGTGCGTACTTGCGATCGTCGTCATCCAGATCGCGGGCATGCTCATTGCGGTACTCACGTGGGAGCAGGGCAAGCCGGTGATATCCGAACACTTCTTCGTGCGCGCGTTGCTGTTGCCGTTGCTGGTGTCGGGTGCCGTGTGCGGCGTGATCTATTGCAGCTATGAGGAGTGGATCGAGCGGGTCGACTGGTGGAATTTCCTGTGCCGCAGCGAGCGGGCGACGTGGCGGCAATGGGCGCAAGCTCACATGGTGATTGTCGATAGCATTGCGTTGACGCCTGAGCCCGAGTTGGCCGAACGCCTGCTGGGCCTGGAAGGCAGTGCGCCGATGAATCCCGGCAAGATCCTGGCGTTGCCGGAGGCGAAAGGTTCGGCAGGCGTATCGCGGCTCGAACGGGTACTGGAGCAACTGCTGACGCCGTTCGCTGCCAGCCTTGCGCGTCATGCGCGGAGCCGTGTCGTCGATGTGATCCTGCAATCGGCCGGCAAGGAGGATCTTACCGAACTCCGGGCCGTCTGGAAGAGGCTTAACCTGCCCGACCTCGTGCAGTTCGGATGGGTGCCGTTCGGTGCGAAGCAGACGAACATCCAGACGTGGTTCGACGAAGGCTGCAAATCCGATTTCCGGTTGTTGCTGGCTTGTCAAATGCATGCGGAGGGCGCGGAGCCGGCATGGTCGGAGGCCGCCGTGGCGATGTTGCTCACCTCGCCGCGCGTGATCGAGGACTTCAACGGAAAACTCCGGCCTCAGGCGCGTTTATTCCGCCCGATTGCGATGCCTTCCGATTCCATGGTGGACGCCCTGGAAACGCTGCTGGCATCGGAGCAGACGCCGCGCGTGCGCATCAGGCACGCGTGGCTGAGTGATCTGCCGCCCCCGGGTCGGCATGCGACGCTCGGCGCCATCAAGGATGCAGGACTGGAACTGCCGGTGCACGATGTCGACCGCGCGATCGGCAAGCCGGGGCCGGTGAATGGGCTATTGCTTCAGGCGCTCGCGGCGCAGATGGTGGCGCATGGCCAAGGCGCACAGCTGGTTGCTTTGCCGAGCGCTCAACAGGTGCGGCTGAATTTGGTCGGAGCGCAGAGCGCACCGGTGCCTCGCGTCGAGGCGGGCTATATGCGTCGGCTTAGCTTGTCGGTAAGCCTGGGTGGGAGTTGTTGCCTGATCCTGATCGTGGTCGCGCTTGATGCTCTTAATGCATCCAGAGGATGGTTCTGGTCCTGCCTGGCCGGATTCGTATTGCTGTTCCTGATCCAGCTTGGCGGTTCGTTTCTGAGGCGTCGCTTGCTGGAAGACGATTTTTACCGGCAACTGCGGCGCATGGGCGCTTGGATTTGAGGCCGGGTCATGTGTGGCACGGCATCAGCGCGCGACGATCGAATAAAAATTAGAGCAAACACTCGAACCCGGATGGGCGAAGCCGGCGTGATCTGACGGTCCGCGAGACCTTCGGCCAGCCCGCTTCCGGCGCGACTGCGTTCGACGCGAAGCGCGTCGCATGCAACAGCGGAGCACCTCGGCATCCTCGAAATACCTCCTTGACTCTTGCCGTTCAGCAGATATCCTTCAACCCATAACCAACGGGTTATGAATCAGGACATGCAGAACGCTAACGACACGCTTTTCAGAACGCTTGCCGACCCGACGCGCCGCGCGCTCTTCGAGCGGCTGTGCGCGGACGGCGAGCTGACGGTTGCCGCGCTGACGGCTCATGCGGGCGTCTCGCAGCCGGCCGTCTCCAAGCATCTCGGCGTCCTGAAGCAGGCCGGGCTCGTGAGCGACCGCCACGAAGGCCGGCAGACGCACTACAGCGCACAGCCGCAAGCGCTGGCCCCGCTGATCGACTGGACGAGCCAGATGGCGGGCTTCTGGCAGAACCGGTTCGACGCCCTCGAAGATCTGCTCAAAAGGATGGATCAGTAATGAACCAGGCCACTACCGAAACGCGCTCCGTCGTCGTCGAGCGGGAGCTGCCGCATCCGCCGGAGAAGATCTGGCGCGCGCTCACGCAACCGCACCTGATCGAGGCGTGGCTGATGAAGAGCGACTTCGAGCCCGTCGCGGGCCGCGCATTCAGCTTCCGTGCGGACTGGGGCTCGGTCGACTGCACGGTCCTGACGATCGAGCCGCCGCGCGCTTTGTCTTATACGTGGGCCGCATACGGCCTCGAAAGCGTCGTCACGTGGACGCTCACGCCGACGCCGGTCGGCACGCACCTGCGGATGGAGCAGGTCGGCTTCCGCACCGACCAGGAGCACGCGTACCGCGGTGCGCAGCACGGCTGGGTCCGGTTCTTCGATTCGCTCGAACAGGTACTGGCGCGCCCCGACGAAGGCACGGAGGCCCGCGCATGAGCACAACGGACCTCACGCCGTCGGAACGTATCGACGCGCTGATCGCCGGCATTGCCGACTGGCGCGGCAAGACCTTCGCCGATCTGCGCCAGACGATCCTCGATGCGCAAGCAGGCATCGTCGAGGAATGGAAATGGATGGGCAGCCCCGTGTGGTCGTGCGACGGAATGATCGCCGTGGCGAACGCGCACAAGGGCAAGGTGAAGCTGACGTTCATGCATGGCGCGCATCTGCCCGATCCCGCCAGGTTGTTCAACGACGGCCTCGACGGCAATGCGCGGCGCGCGATCGATTTCTTCGAAGGCGACCGGATCGACAAGCGGGCGCTGAAGACCCTCGTGCGCGCGGCGATCGAATACAACCGCACGCATCTGAAGAAGAACACGCGGCGAGCGGGCCCAGGCGCGAAGGCGCGCGCCGACAACGCGGCGTGACGCGCCGGACGCACGGCGATATCGCGTAACGCACGCACGAAAAAAAGCCCGACACGAGGTCGGGCTTCCAAATCGGCCGCAACCGCCCGCGAGGCGGCTGCGGCACCTGCAAAAGCAGGGCGCTTACGCTGCGAGCAGCGAGCGCAGCACGAACGGCAGGATACCGCCGTGCTTGTAGTAGTCGACTTCGATCGGCGTATCGATGCGCAGCAGCACCGGCACGCGCTGCGTGTCGCCGTTCTTGCGGTGGATCACGAGCGTGACGTCCTGCTGCGGCTTGAAGTCGTCGCCGAGGCCTTCGATGTCGTACGTCTCGTCGCCGGTGATGCCGAGCGACTGGACGCTGTCCGAGCCCTTGAATTGCAGCGGCAGCACGCCCATGCCGACCAGGTTCGAGCGGTGGATGCGCTCGAAGCTGCGTGCGATCACGGCCTTCACGCCGAGCAGCTGCGTGCCCTTCGCGGCCCAGTCGCGCGACGAGCCCGTGCCGTACTCTTCGCCCGCGAACACGACGGTCGGCGTGCCGGCGTCGACGTACTTCATCGCCGCATCGTAGATCGACAGCTGTTCACCGCTCGGCTGATGAATCGTCAGGCCGCCTTCGACGCGCGAGCCGTCGGCCTTCGCCGGGATCATCAGGTTCTTGATCCGGACGTTCGCGAACGTGCCGCGCATCATCACGTCGTGATTGCCGCGGCGCGAGCCGTAGCTGTTGAAGTCGGCCTTCTGCACGCCGTTTTCCTTCAGCCACTTGCCTGCCGGCGAATCTTCCTTGATCGAGCCTGCCGGGCTGATGTGGTCGGTCGTGACCGAGTCACCGAAGATGCCCAGTGCGCGCGCACCGTTGACCGTCGGGATCGACGCAGCGGGTTCCATCGAGAAGTCGTTGCCGAAGAACGGCGGCTCGGCGATGTACGTCGACTTCGGCCAGTCGTAGACCTGGCCCGATTCGCCCTCGATCTTGCTCCAGAGGTCGCCCTTCTTGGTCAGCTTCGAGTAGTTGTCCTCGAACTTCTTCGGATCGAGCGCGAACTTGAGCAGCGCGTGGATTTCTTCGCTCGTCGGCCAGATGTCGCCGAGGTAGATGTCGCGGCCGCCCTTGCCCTTGCCGACCGGCTCGGTCATCAGGTCGCGCGTGATGTTGCCGGCGATCGCGTATGCGACGACCAGCGGCGGCGACGCGAGGAAGTTCGCGCGGATGTTCGGGTGGATACGTGCTTCGAAGTTACGGTTGCCCGACAGCACGGCTGCCGCGACGATATCGTTCTTCGTGATCGCTTCGTTCAGTTCCGGCGTCAGGTCGCCCGCGTTGCCGATACAGGTCGTGCAGCCGTAGGCCGCGACTTCGAAGCCGAGCTTCGACAGGTAGGGCAGCAGGCCCGTCTTCGTCAGGTACTCGGTGACGATGCGCGATCCCGGCGCGAGCGAGGTCTTGATCTTCGGATCGACCGTGAGGCCGGCCTCGACCGCCTTCTTCGCGAGCAGGCCGGCGGCCAGCAGTACGCTCGGGTTCGACGTGTTCGTGCACGACGTGATCGCGGCGATCAGCACGTCGCCGTTCTTCACGTCGACGCCGTTGCTCGTCGTGTATTGCGTGGCCAGATCGTCCGCCTTCTTCGCGAAGCCGTTTTCCGCGACCGGCTTCGAGAACAGGTCGGTGAACGTCGACTTGACGTTGCCGATCTCGATGCGGTCCTGCGGGCGCTTCGGGCCGGCCAGCGACGGTGCGACCGTCGCGAGGTCGAGCGTCACCGTCTTCGTGTAGTCGATGTCGCCGGCCTTCGGGATACCGAACAGCTTCTGCGCCTTGAAGTAGTTTTCGAACGCGGCGATTTCGGCCTTCGTGCGGCCCGTGCCTTCGAAGTAGTCGATCGTCTTTTCGTCGACCGGGAAGAAGCCCATCGTTGCGCCGTATTCCGGCGCCATGTTGCCGATCGTGGCGCGGTCCGGCAGCGACAGCGACTTCGTGCCTTCGCCGAAGAATTCGACGAACTTGCCGACGACCTTCTCCTTGCGCAGCATTTCGGTGATCGTCAGCACGAGGTCGGTGGCCGTCACGCCTTCGCGCAGCTTGCCCTTCAGCTCGACACCGACCACGTCCGGCGTCAGGAAGTACACCGGCTGGCCGAGCATGCCGGCTTCGGCTTCGATGCCGCCCACGCCCCAGCCGACCACGCCGATGCCGTTGATCATCGTCGTGTGGCTGTCGGTGCCGACGAGCGTATCCGGGTAGTACACGGTGTCGCCGCCGTCCGCCTTCTTGTGGACGCCGCGCGCGAGGTATTCGAGGTTCACCTGGTGGACGATGCCCACGCCCGGCGGCACGACCTTGAACGTGTCGAATGCCTGCATGCCCCACTTCATGAACTGGTAGCGCTCGTTGTTGCGCTGGAATTCCAGTTTCATGTTCAGGTCGAGCGCGTCCTTCTGGCGGAAGTAGTCGATCTGCACCGAGTGATCGACGACGAGATCGACCGGGACCAGCGGTTCGATCTTCTTCGGGTTCTTGCCCGTACGCTCGGCGACGCCGCGCATGGCCGCGATGTCGGCGAGCAGCGGCACACCCGTGAAGTCCTGCAGCACGACGCGCGACACCACGAACGGAATCTCGTCGACGCGCTTCGCGGTCGGCTTCCAGTTCGCGAGCTGCTCGATGTGTTCTTCGGTGATTTTCTTGCCGTCGTAGTTGCGCAGCACGGACTCGAGCACGATACGGATCGACACCGGCAGGCGTTCGATCTTCGTCTTCAGTTCCTTGCCGAGCTGCGGCAGCGAGTAGAACTTGCCTTTGCCGGAACCGCTGTCGAATTCCTTGAGGGTCTTGTGGAGATTGTGGGCCATGGTGATTTTCCTGGGTTTAAGGCTAGGAAACAAAGAGTCCTGTAGATGACCTGGGGGCTGTTTGCGGATGAAACGGACATGCGTTGCCCCGAGAAAGGCCGCTCGCGAGGACTGCGACGCGGCGAATACTGGACGTATTCGCAAGGAGCGTGACGCAGCGAGCGGCCTTTCTCGGGGCAACCCCAAAATTAAATTTCATTCCACGGGAATGCCCCAAATCGGCCGCATGACGGCGTCGTTCGTCCCTTGTTTGGCACGGCCAAACGGCGCTCCTCACTTCTTGTCCTGCGACCGATTTGGGGCATTCGCATGTCCGTTTCATCCGCAAACAGCCCCCTATATCACATACAGATCGACGTACTCATCGACCGGCATCGCTTCGAGCTTTGCCTGATCCAGCGACACGTCGAGAATCGCTTGTTGCTGCTTTGCCGGGAAGCGGCGGGCAAGGTTGGTCCTGAACTTCTCGACCAGCAGCGGGACGCCTTCGGCCCGGCGCCGCCGGTGGCCGAGCGGGTATTCGACCGCCACTTCGGCAAGCTTCGACCCGTCCGTGAACTCGATCGTCAGTGCATTCGCGATCGAGCGTTTGTCCGGGTCGTGGTAGTCCTTCGTGAACTGCGGATCCTCGACGCACACGGTCTTCGCGCGCAGCGCGTCGATGCGGGGATCGGCGGCGGCCGAATCTTCGTAGTCGGCCGCGGTCAGCCGGCCGAACAGCAGCGGCACGGCGACCATGTACTGGATGCAGTGGTCGCGGTCGGCCGGATTGGCCAGCGGGCCCTGCTTGTCGATGATGCGGATCGCGGCCGCGTGCGTGCGAATCGTGATCCGGCCGATGTCGTCGGTCGTGCGGCCCGCGGCGGCGAGCTGCGCGTGCAGCTGCAGCGCGGCCTCGGCGGCCGTCTGCGCGTGGAATTCGGCGGGGAACGCGATCTTGAACAGTACGTTTTCCATCACGTACGTGCCGTACGGGCGCTGGAAGCGGAACGGCTGGCCGCGGAACAGCACGTCGTAGAAGCCCCAAGTCTTCGCGGTGAGCGCCGACGGGTAGCCCATTTCACCCGTTTTCGCGATCAGCGCGAGGCGCACCGCACGGGAAGTTGCATCGCCGGCTGCCCATGATTTGCGCGAGCCCGTGTTCGGTGCGTGGCGGTAGGTGCGCAGCGCCTGGCCGTCGACGAACGCGTTGGACACCGCGTTGACCAGCTCGTCGCGCGTGAGCCCGAGCAGCCGCCCGACGACGGCCGTCGATGCGACCTTCACGAGCAGCACGTGGTCGAGCCCGACCGCGTTGAACGAATTCTCGAGCGCGAGGCAGCCCTGGATCTCGTGGGCCTGGATCATCGCGACCAGCACGTCGCGCATCGTGAGCGGCTTCCGGCCGGCCGCGACGGCCGTGCGGGAAAGCCAGTCGGCCGTCGCCAGGATCCCGCCGAGATTGTCGGACGGATGACCCCATTCGGCGGCGAGCCAGGTGTCGTTGAAGTCCAGCCAGCGGATCATCGCGCCGATGTCGAAGGCGGCCTGGACGGGATCGAGCTGGAAGGACGTGCCCGGCACCTTCGCGCCGTTCGGCACGATCGTGCCGGGCACGACGGGGCCAAGCAGCTTGGTGCAGGCAGGGTAGGACAGCGCCTCGAGTCCGCATCCGAGCGTGTCGATCAGGCAATGACGCGCCGTCTCCAGCGCGAGCGCGCTGTCGATGCCGGCATTCAGCACGTAGTCGACGATATCGACGAGTACCGTATCCGGAGCAGGGCGGACGTTGGAGACCGGGGCGGACATCGAGGGGCCGATGGGAACGCGCTTAGTTCGTTGCCGGCTTCAGTTCGTTCGACTGCGTCGGTGCCGGCGTGCCTTGCGCCATTTCCGGCGTCACGCATTCGTCCGCGAGGCGTTCGCCGCCGTTTGCGTCGGAGAACAGCATCGCCTTGGTCGGGATCACGATCAGCTTGAAGCCTGCTGCCGGATCGTAGAACGTGTCGGCGCCCGTCGTCGTGGCCTGACGCGGCAGCTTGTAGTTCTTCTTCGCCCAGTGAACCGTGACGACCTGGTCGCGCTTCATGTCGCCGGCGAGGTCGAACGACAGACCTTCCTTGCACGACCACTTGACCGCGCCGTCCGGTACCGGATCGACCTTCGCCGCGGCACGTGCCTGTGCCTTCTTGCTGCGCGGGATGATCCGCTTGGCCGGCGCCGGACGCTTGGCCGCGGCCTTCTTCGCGGTCGTCGTGGTCGTACCCTGGGCAAACGCGCTCGGAGCCGACACCAGCATCGTGGCGGACAAGGCGCCGATGGCGGTAGCGATCAGGAGTTTCTTCATGGAGTCAGAACCTTTCGATAATCAGTTGACAAGGGCCGGCAATCGAAACTGCCGGCCGGTTTGAAACTGCACGCGCCCCGAAAGCGCGCAGCGGCCGCTATTTTCACCTATTTGGCCTCGCATATATCAGGTTTTCGGGCTCCGTTACGTTTTTTGTCGTTTCGCAAACCTCTATCCGGTTCGCGCCTCGCCGAATGCATGAAACTCGTGTATCGGCGGGCGGCGCGCGCTTACGGCGCGCTGCCCGCGGCGGCCGGGCCGAACAGCGGCGCGGCCTCGGCCGGTACGGGCTGGCCGGTGGCCCGCGCGCGGCGCAGCACCGACCAGTAATACCGGTAACTCGCGCGATCGTGCAGCGTATCACCGTGGCGCGTCGGTCCCCAGTCGGCGGCCTGCGCGGCCAGCAGGATCTCGGCGGCCAGTGCGACCTCGTCGGTGCGCGGCGCGAATGCGTCGACGATCGGGCGGACCTGCGCGGGGTGGATGCTCCACATCCGCGTGAATGCGAATTCGTCGCGCGCGCGGCGCGCATCGGCGGCGACGACGCTCATGTCGCGCACTTCCGTCGTGACGTTGTGCGATGGCGTCTTGCCGTGTGCGTGGCAGGCCGCGGCGATTTCCAGCTTCGCGCGGCGCACGAGCGGGTGCTCGAATTGGCCGGGCGAGCGCATCGCGGCATCGGGAATCGCGCCATGGTGCGCGGAGACGAAATCCATCAGCCCGAAGCTCAGCGTGCCGACGGTCGGCAGTGCGGCGAGGGCGGCCGCCTGCGCGAGCGCGCCGTGCGTCTCGACCAGCACGTCGACCGGAATCGGCTGCGCGATGCCGAGCTCGCGGCGCGTACCCTCGATGAACGCGGTCATTTCGGCTGCGTCGGCGGCGCTCGCGATCTTCGGGAGCGTGATGTGGGCGGGGGCGCGCGGCGCACGCAGCACGATGCGCACGTCGTCGCGCCAGTGCGGGTGGGAAAAATCGTGGATGCGCACGCCAACGCGGCCGAAGCGGTTCTCGTCGCTGCCGAGCATGTCGGCGACGAGTGCCGCGTGCGCGGCTTCCTGGCCGACGGCCGCGCCGTCTTCACAGTCGAGCGTGATGTCGAACACGGGGCCCAGCTCGGCCTGCAGCGCGAGCGACTTGCGCATCAGCTTTTCGCTGCCCGCGTAGTGATCACAGCAGGGCAGGATCGCGGGCGGGGACGCCCCGTCGTACAGCACTTGTGCGGGAGTGAGCGCGGCCATCTCGTCTACGCCAGGGAAGCGGGTCAACGTGGAGAAAATCGGATTCGGGCGCGTTCTGGGCCGGCGCGCGGCGGGCGCGGAGCGGCAAAACGTGCACGGATCGGATCGGTTGGCCGGGCTGGCGGCATGCCGGCCCGGGCCGAAACCGGGCTGCCCGAGGGCCGCCCGGCGATACGCGTGATGCTTAGTTCTTCAGCAGGTGGGCGACGCCATCGCGCTCTTCGAGCAGCTCGGCCAGCGTGCCGTCCATCTTCTCGCGCGAGAATGCGTCGATTTCCAGGCCTTCGATGCGCTTGTACTCGCCGTTTTCGCACACGACCGGCACGCCGTAGATGATGTCTTCGGGGATGCCGTACGAGCCGTCCGACGGGATGCCCATCGTGACCCACTTGCCGTTCGTGCCGAGGACCCAGTCACGCACGTGGTCGATCGCCGCGTTCGCTGCCGACGCTGCCGACGACAGGCCGCGCGCTTCGATGATCGCCGCGCCGCGCTTGCCGACGGTCGGGATGAACGTGTCGCGGTTCCACACGTCGTCGTTGATCAGCTTCAGCAGCGATTCGCCTTCGGCGGTCGCGAAGCGGAAGTCGGGGTACATCGTCGGCGAGTGGTTGCCCCACACGGCGAGCTTCTCGATCGATGCGACCGGCTTGCCCGACTTCGCTGCGAGCTGCGACAGCGCGCGGTTGTGGTCGAGGCGCAGCATGGCCGTGAAGTTCTTCTTCGGCAGATCCGGGGCCGACTTCATCGCGATGTATGCGTTCGTGTTCGCCGGGTTGCCGACGACGAGCACCTTCACGTCGCGGCTCGCGACTTCGTTCAGCGCAGCGCCCTGAACCGTGAAGATTTCGGCGTTTGCCGACAGCAGGTCCTTGCGCTCCATGCCCTTCGAGCGCGGACGTGCGCCAACCAGCAGTGCGACGTCGGCATCCTTGAATGCGACCTTCGGATCGTCGGTGATCACGACGCCCGCGAGCAGCGGGAACGCGCAATCGTCGAGTTCCATCACGACGCCTTTGACGGCGGCTTGGGCTTGCGGGAGGTCGAGCAGTTGCAGGATGACCGGCTGGTCCTTGCCGAGCAGGTCGCCGTTCGCGATGCGGAACAGCAGGGAGTAAGCGATTTGACCTGCGGCGCCGGTGACGGCAACGCGCTTTGCGGGCTTAGCCATTGAAAATCTCCAGGACGGGTGAAGCGTTGGACACTCGCGAAAACGCCATTCTATGCGCGTTGTGCGTAGCGTTGCATTGAAGCAGGGCGGAGGACTCGCGATGGCAGACGCGGTGAACCTGGAGACGGCCGTGGCACGTAGCCGGGGACGCGCTTTTGCACCCGCGAACCCTTGCTCGACCGGGAGTGTAGGAGTCGTCTCGCGCAAAGTCAAACGGTATCATATGTCTTATATAAGACAGATGTTTTGCGGAAATTGAGTGGACTTAAAAGTGCGGTTTGTGATGAAATGCGCGCCATGACATCGAACCAGGCGAATACCGCGAATCAGACCGGCGCAGGCGGCCCAGGGCAGCCGGGCGGGAGCGATCCCGCACCTTCGCCTGCGGCGGCTCCGTCGCCGACGTTCAGCCCGTTATACCAGCAGATTAAGTCATTGATCACGCAAAGTCTCGAAACCGGTGAATGGAAGCCGGGCGAGATCATCCCGAGCGAGGTGGAGCTCGCGGCCCGTTACAAGGTCAGCCAGGGCACCGTCCGCAAGGCGATCGACGAGCTGGCCGCCGAAAACCTCGTGGTCCGGCGGCAGGGCAAGGGTACTTTTGTTGCAACGCACAATGAAGATCGCGCGCAGTTCCGCTTCCTGCGGCTGCTGGCCGACGACGGTGCCGAGCATCCGCACGTGAGCCGCCTGCTCGAATGCCGCCGCCTGCGCGCGCCGGCCGAGATCGCGCGGCAGCTCGACCTGAAGCCGGCCGACCCCGTCGTGCAGGTGCGCCGCCTGCTGGAATTCGACAGCGAGGTGACGGTGCTCGACGAGATCTGGCTGCCGGGCGCGATGTTCCGCGGGCTCACGTTCGAGCGGCTAAGCGAGTACAAGGGGCCGCTCTATGCGATGTTCGAGACGGAGTTCGGCACGCGGATGATCCGCGCGACGGAGAAGATCCGTGCGGTGGCGGCGGAGCCGGCGGTGGCCGACCTGCTGCACGTGCCGGCAGGTTTCCCTTTGCTGTCGGTCGAGCGGGTGTCCTATACATACGGAGACCGGCCGGTGGAAGTGCGTCGCGGCTGGTATGTCACAACCGGGTACTACTATCAGAATGACTTGAGTTGACGGTGTATCGGCTCAAGCCGAGTGCGTTCGCGTTCCCCACGTTCGCGAAGCACGTTTCGGGCCGCCTTTGTTCTTGTTCGCGCAACTATCCAGAGCAGACTTTCGCTGCAGCGCGATATAAAAAGGCGCTAAAATCGCGGATTAGTGTGACAACATAGTAGGGGTCTAGCATGACTGATGCAGTAAGAAAGCCGAGGCCGGAATACCGGAACATCGGATTCAGCGATATCACGATGAAATATCGCATGCCGCTGGCAGCGACTTTGTCGATCCTCCATCGAGTCAGCGGCGCGCTGCTGTTCTTGTTCCTGCCGTTCCTGCTGTTCCTCTTCGATCAGAGCCTCACGTCCGAGCTCAGCTTCGAAGTCTTCAAGGCTTTCCTCTCCAACATCGTCGTCAAGCTGATCGTCCTCGCATTGTCGTGGGCCTTCTTCCACCATTTCTGCGCGGGCATTCGCCACCTGCTGATGGACGTCAACCACGACGCCGTCACGAAGGAAGGCGGCAAGCGGACGGCAGCCGTCGCCTTTGTCGTCTCGATCGCCCTGACGATCGCCATGGCACTCAAACTGTTCGGAGCATTCTAAGAAAATGGCAGCCAATAACCGAATCGGCTCGAAGCGCCTCGTCGTCGGCGCACATTACGGCCTGCGTGACTGGCTTGCGCAGCGCATCACCGCCACGATCATGGCGGTCTACACGGTCATTCTGCTCGTCCTGTTCTTCGGCGCGCACGATTTCTCGTACGAAGGCTGGGCATCGATCTTCGCCGCGCAATGGATGAAGCTCGCCACCTTCGTGATGCTGCTTTCCCTCTTCTACCACGCATGGGTCGGCGTGCGCGACATCTGGATGGACTACGTGAAGCCCGTCGGTGTGCGCCTGCTGCTGCAATCGCTGACCATCGTCTGGCTGCTCGCATGTGCGGGCTACGCCGCGCAGATTCTCTGGAGAGTGTAAAGAATGGCTGCAATCAAAACTTCCCTCCCGCGCCGCAAGTTTGACGTAGTGATCGTCGGCGCAGGCGGCTCCGGCTTGCGCGCGGCGCTGCAACTGTCGCGCGCGGGCCTGTCGGTCGGCGTGCTGTCGAAGGTGTTCCCGACCCGTTCGCACACGGTGGCCGCGCAGGGCGGCATCGGCGCGTCGCTCGGCAACATGAGCGAAGACAACTGGCACTTCCACTTCTACGACACGATCAAGGGCTCCGACTGGCTCGGCGACCAGGACGCGATCGAGTTCATGTGCCGTGAAGCGCCGAACGTCGTGTACGAACTCGAGCACTTCGGCATGCCGTTCGACCGTAACGCCGACGGCACGATCTACCAGCGCCCGTTCGGCGGCCACACCGCGAACTACGGCGAGAAGCCGGTTCAGCGCGCTTGCGCGGCCGCCGACCGTACCGGTCACGCACTGCTGCACACGCTGTACCAGCAGAACGTCGAAGCGAAGACGCAGTTCTTCGTCGAATGGATGGCGCTCGACCTGATCCGCGACGCGGAAGGCGACGTGCTCGGTGTGACGGCCCTCGAGATGGAGACGGGCGACGTCTACATCATGGAAGGCAAGACCACGCTGTTCGCGACGGGCGGCGCAGGCCGGATCTTCGCGGCATCGACCAACGCGTTCATCAACACCGGCGACGGCCTCGGCATGGCCGCGCGTTCGGGCATCGCGCTGCAGGACATGGAGTTCTGGCAGTTCCACCCGACCGGCGTGGCCGGCGCGGGCGTGCTGATCACCGAAGGCGTGCGCGGTGAAGGCGGTATCCTGCGCAACGCGAACGGCGAGCGTTTCATGGAGCGCTACGCGCCGACGCTGAAGGATCTGGCGCCGCGTGACTTCGTGTCGCGTTCGATGGACCAGGAAATCAAGGAAGGCCGCGGCGTGGGTCCGAACAAGGATCACGTGCTGCTCGACCTGTCGCACATCGGTGCCGAGACGATCATGAAGCGTCTGCCGTCGATCCGCGAAATCGCGCTGAAGTTTGCGAACGTCGACGCGATCAAGGAACCGATCCCGGTCGTCCCGACGATCCACTACCAAATGGGCGGCATCCCGACCAACATCCACGGTCAGGTCGTCGGCACGTCGCGCGGTCACAAGGATCCGGTCAACGGCTTCTACGCAGTGGGCGAATGCTCGTGCGTGTCCGTGCACGGCGCGAACCGCCTCGGCACGAACTCGCTGCTGGATCTCGTGGTGTTCGGCCGTGCGGCCGGCAACCACATCGTCGAGCACGTGAAGAACCAGAAGGAACACAAGCCGCTGCCGGCCGATGCGGGCGAATTCTCGCTGGCGCGCCTGGCGAAGCTCGACAAGTCGACTTCGGGTGAATACACGCAGGACGTCGCGAACGACATCCGCTCGACGATGCAGAAGCACGCAGGCGTGTTCCGCACGTCGGAACTGCTGAAGGAAGGCGTCGACCAGATGGCCGGCCTGAAGGCGCGCGTGGAAAGCATCCACCTGAAGGACAAGTCGAAGGTGTTCAACACCGCGCGCGTCGAAGCGCTCGAGCTGGAGAACCTGATCGAAGTTGCTCGCGCAACGATGGTGTCGGCGGAAGCACGTAAGGAAAGCCGTGGCGCACACGCCCACAGCGACTACGAACACCGCGACGACGAGAATTGGCTGCGCCACACGCTGTGGTACAGCGAAGGCGATCGCCTCGACTACAAGCCGGTTCAAATGAAGCCGCTGACGGTCGAATCCGTGCCGCCGAAGCCGCGCACGTTCTAAGCCGAGTCAAAGGAATCCGAAATGGCAAAACGCATTTTTGAAGTCTACCGCTACGATCCGGACAAGGACGCAGCGCCGCGCATGCAGACGTACGAGCTCGAGATCCAGCACGAGCGCATGCTGCTCGACGCACTGGTGAAGCTGAAGGCCGTGGACGAGACGCTGTCGTTCCGCCGTTCGTGCCGCGAAGGCGTGTGCGGTTCGGACGCGATGAACATCAACGGCAAGAACGGTCTCGCGTGCCTGACGAACCTGAACGACCTGCCGCAGAAGATCGTGCTGCGTCCGCTGCCGGGCCTGCCCGTCGTGCGCGACCTGATCGTCGACATGACGCACTTCTTCAACCAGTACCACTCGATCAAGCCGTACCTGATCAACGACGCGCCGCCGCCGGAGAAGGAACGCCTCCAGTCGCCGGAAGAGCGCGACGAGCTCGACGGCGTGTACGAGTGCATTCTGTGCGCGAGCTGCTCGACGTCGTGCCCGAGCTTCTGGTGGAACCCGGACAAGTTCGTCGGCCCGGCCGGCCTGCTGCAGGCTTACCGCTTCATCGCGGACAGCCGCGACACGGCTACCGGCGAGCGTCTCGACAACCTGGAAGACCCGTACCGTCTGTTCCGTTGCCACACGATCATGAACTGCGTCGACGTCTGCCCGAAGGGCCTGAACCCGACGAAGGCGATCGGCAAGATCAAGGAACTGATGGTTCGCCGCGCGGTTTGATATGACGACCCCCAAGCTCACTGCGTTCGCTGCCCCCCGAGGGGGTGTCGACACCCTTGGGGCGGCCCTGCGGGAGTCTGCGAGATGAGCGACGATTCGCATCAATCCGACCCGCACCGTCGCGCACGCCTTCGCTGGCGTGCGCGGCGGGGTCTGCTGGAGAACGACATCATTTTCGAGCGTTTCTTCAGCAGATACGAGCATGACCTCACCGATGCAGACGTAGGCGCGTTGTCGCGCCTGCTCGATCTGAGCGACAACGACCTGATGGACTTGCTCCTCGCGCGCAAGGAACCAGAAGGCGACCTAGACAGCCCGGACATTCACCGGCTGTTGGAGATGCTGCGCAACGTGTAACGCCAAGGTGTAACGCGCTGTGCCCGTTATCGAATCCCGTTTCTTTATTTCGATTGAGGATGTGCCATGACTCCGTCTGATGTTAAAGCCACGCTATCGTTCAGCGACAACTCTCCGAGCGTCGAACTGCCGATCTACAAGGGCACGATGGGCCCGGACGTGATCGACATCCGCAAGCTGTACGGCCAGACCGGCAAGTTCACGTACGACCCGGGCTTCATGTCGACGGCAGCTTGTAATTCGGCGATCACGTACATCGACGGCGACAAGGGCGAACTGCTGTACCGCGGTTACCCGATCGACAACCTCGCGCAAAACGCCGACTTCCTCGAAAGCTGCTACCTGCTGCTGAAGGGTGAACTGCCGAACGCAGCGCAGAAGAAGGAATTCGTCGATACCGTCACGAAGCACACGATGGTGCACGAGCAGATGCACTTCTTCTTCCGTGGCTTCCGTCGCGATGCACACCCGATGGCGATCCTGGTCGCTGCGGTCGGCGCGCTGTCGGCGTTCTACCACGACTCGCTCGACATCAACGATCCGCGTCACCGTGAAGTGTCGGCGATCCGCATGATCGCGAAGCTGCCGACGCTCGTCGCGATGGCGTACAAGTACAGCATCGGTCAGCCGTTCGTGTATCCGAAGAACTCGCTGTCGTACAGCGCGAACTTCATGCACATGATGTTCTCGAACCCGTGCGAAGAGTACAAGGTCAACGACGTGCTCGTCCGCGCACTCGATCGCATCCTGATCCTGCACGCCGATCACGAGCAGAACGCATCGACGTCGACCGTGCGCCTTGCCGGCTCGTCGGGCGCGAACCCGTTCGCATGTATCGCGGCCGGTATCGCGTGTCTGTGGGGCCCGGCGCACGGTGGTGCGAACGAAGCCGCGCTGAACATGCTCGAGCAGATCGGTTCGCCGGACAACATCCCCGAATTCATCAAGCAGGTGAAGGACAAGAATTCGGGCGTGAAGCTGATGGGCTTCGGTCACCGCGTGTACAAGAACTACGACCCGCGTGCGAAGCTGATGCGCGAAACGTGCTACGAAGTGCTGAACGAACTGGGCCTGCACGACGACCCGCTGTTCAAGCTCGCGATGCAGCTCGAGAAGATCGCGCTGGAAGACGAATACTTCGTGTCGCGCAAGCTGTACCCGAACGTCGACTTCTACTCGGGCATCGTCCAGCGCGCGCTGGGCATCCCGACGTCGATGTTCACGTGTATCTTCGCGATGGCACGTACGGTCGGCTGGATCGCACAGTGGAACGAAATGATCGGCGATCCGGAGCAGAAGATCGGCCGTCCGCGCCAGCTGTTCATCGGCGATACGCCGCGCGAAGCGAAGCCGCTCAACGCACGTTAAGTCGTGCGCGGCGCGAACGGCCGGCAGGCCGCTCGCGTCGGGCGAAACGCAACGCCACGACACCCCGACGGGTCATCCCGTCGGGGTGTTTTCATTTGTGCGGCCGAGGGTCGCCCGGGCCGGCGCGGCGCTCGAGCGACGGCGGGCGCGTGTCGAGTGCGGGCGCGTCGTCATCGGGCGCATGGCCGTGCTGCACGAAGAACTGCCGGTATGCGCCGGGCGTCATCCCGCGCGCGGCGAGGAATTGTCGGTTGAAGTTCGCGGCATTCGGAATGCCGCAGCGCACGGCCACGGTCGCGATCGGCCAGTCGGTGCCGACGAGATGGCGGCACGCATGCGCGAGCCGCAGCCGCTGCACGTAGCGGCCGACGCTTTCGCCGAGATGCCGGACGAACAGGCGTTGCAAAGTGCGTTCGGACATGTGAGCAGTGGCGGCGAGCGCGCCGATGCGCAGCGGTTCGTGGAAATGCCGGTCGATTGCGTCGAGCACGCGGTCGAGGCGTTCGGCTTCGGGGGCGGCCACGCTGGCGGGCGGTGTCGCGCCGTCGGTCGGGGCATACGTGTGCGCGGTGGCGAGCGGTTCGCCGCCGGCTTGCGCGAGATCGGCGAGCGTGTCGAGCGCCGCCGCGAGCCGTGCGCGTGGAGACGGATCGAGCAACTGCGGCAGTCGTGCGCGCATCGCCCGGGCCGCGTCCGCGCCGAAACGCAGGCCCGGTGCGGCACGCCGCAGCAGCGAGCGCAGCGGCGCGTATTCCGGGCAACAGTCGGCCAGGCGCCGCGCCCAGTCGCCGTCGAACCAGATGACGAGCGCGACTTCGGGCGCATCGCGATCGATGCGTGCATTCGACGACCAGGTATGTGGCAGGTTGGGCGGCACGAGCACCAGGTCGTCGTCCGCGTAGTGCGCGACGTGATCGCCGATGAAGCGCCGACCGCGGCTGTTGAGCGTCAGTGTCAGTTCGTATTCGGGATGGCGATGCCATTCGAACGGAATGCGCGCGAGCTGACGGTGATAGACGCGGATCGAACAGCCGGGAGCGAACGTCACGTGCTCGTACTGCGGTTTCATCGCGGCCTCCGGGCGAGGGCCGGCATCGCGCCGTGGCATGATCGTGAGCAATCGTCACGACGGAGCGATGCCATGTTTTCACATGTTTGCGTGGGTGTGACCGACACCGCGCGCGCCTACGATTTCTACGCACCGCTATTCGCGGAACTCGGGTTGCGCCTCAAATTTCGCGAACCGGACGGCTGGTCGGGCTGGATGCCGGCCGACACCGACCGGCCGCTGTTCTTCTTTGGCCAGCCGCTCGACGGCCGCGCGCCCGAACCGGGCAATGGCCACACGATCGCGTTCGTTGCGCCGACCCGCGCGCACGTCGATCGCTGCCACGCGCTCGCGCTGCGCCACGGCGGCACCTGCGAAGGGCCGCCGGGCCTGCGGCCGGACTATCACCGAGACTACTACGGCGCTTATTTCCGCGATCCGGACGGCAACAAGCTGTGCGTGGTCTGTCATCGTCCGGAGTGAGGCACGGTTGTCCGAATTGTATCGATAGTTGGCCGGATAGTGGTGACGATGGCCGAGCATCGGCCGTACGCTGACAGCACATCACGACACCTGTCAGCGAGGAGACCACGATGCAACTGACGATTGACGACCTGCCTGCCGCGATTCGCGACGCGAAAAGAGCGCTGCGCGCCGACTTGCCCGGTCATGCGGCCACGTTTCGCGAACTGGTGGGCGATATCGCACGGCAGGTCGACGCGATCCGGCGTGCGCATGCGCATGGCCATGACGTCATTCCGGTGGTGCCGTTTGAGGACATCGCGAGCGGTACCGTCGATCCGCACGCGATTGCTGCGATCCGCACGCATGGCGCGGTCGTGATCCGTGGCGTATTCGATGCGCGGCAGGCGCGCGACTGGAACGACGAGATCGGTGCGTACCTGGACGCGAACCGCTTCACCGAGCGGCTGCACGCGCGTGCCGAGGATCGCTATTTCGGGAACCTCGCGTCGGGCAAGCCGCAGATCTACGGCGTCTACTGGTCGAAGCCGCAGGTGGCTGCGCGCCAGTCGCCGGCACTGACCCAGGCGCGTGTGTTCCTGAACCGCCTGTGGCGGCACGCGCACGGCGGGCGCACGCACTTCGATCCCGACCAGGTGCCGGCCTATGCTGACCGGATTCGTCGCCGCCCGCCCGGCTCGACGTCGCTCGGGCTGTCGCCGCATGTCGACGGCGGTTCCGTCGAACGCTGGCTCGGCGCGAATTTCCGCCAGGTCTACCGTCACGTGCTGGCCGGCAACTGGCGCGATTACGATCCGTTCGACGCGGCGTTTCGTCCCGACGTCGAGGAGATTCCGTCGCCGGCTGTGTGCTCGATGTTCCGTACGTTCCAGGGCTGGACCGCACTGACGCCGCAAGGGCCCGGCGACGGCACGCTGCAGTTGATCCCGGTCGCGAACGCGATGGCCTACATCGTGCTGCGCGCGCTGCAGGACGATGTGGCCGACGATGACCTGTGCGGCGCGCGTCCCGGCCGGGCGCTGTCGATCCGGCCTGAATGGCACGCACTGCTGCTCGACGCGCTGGTGCCGATCCCGCACATGGAGCCGGGCGACGCGGTGTTCTGGCACGGCGACGTCGTGCACGCGGTCGAGGATGCGCACCGCGGCAGCGGCGACAGCAACGTGATGTACATCGCGGCCGCGCCCGGTTGCGCGAAGAGCGACGCGTACCTGCAACGCCAGCGGGCCGCGTTCCTGCGTGGCGAGAGCCCGCCCGACTTCCCGGCCGATCATTTCGAGGTCGAATTCGACGGACGCGGCGGGGAGGGCGATCTCACGGCGCTCGGTCGTTTGCAGATGGGGTTCGGGGCGCACGTGTAGCAGGCATGCGGCATGTGAAAGCGGCGGCTCGCCAGGCAGGGGGCGGGTGAGCTGCCGAATCCGCTGCGCGCCGCGCACAATTCGACGTAATCGGCTGTCGGCGCAGCCGAAATCGACGCGAATTGCGCAATTTGGCTTCCGATAATGGTCCGGACACAACGCAGCCGCCCGTGTGACGCACGGATGTGGCGCTGACCATGGAGGAGTCGATGCAATTCACGCAAGCGATCGTTCGCCGACCCGCGCCGTCCTGTGGCGCGGGCCTGACCACCGCCGAACTCGGCGCGCCCGATTACGACAAGACGCTCACCCAGTTCCACGCTTACTGCGAAGCGCTGCGCACGCTCGGCGTCGAGCTGACCGAACTGCCGCCGCTGGAGGCGTTCCCCGATTCGCACTTCGTCGAGGACACCGCGGTCGTGACGCCGGAATTCGCGGTGATCACGCGCCCCGGTGCGCCGGCGCGGCGTGGCGAGACGGCGCACATCGAAGCGGCGCTGGCCGCGCATCGCGACTTGCTGCCGATGCAGGACGGCCGTCTCGACGGCGGCGACGTGATGCAGGTCGGCAAGCGTTTCTACATTGGCCTGACGGGCCGTACCGATGCCGAAGGCATCGCCGCATTCGAATCGCTCGTGTCGCGCTACGGTTATTCGGTCGTCGCGGTGCCGGTGGGCGCCGGCCTGCATCTCAAGTCGGTCGTCAACGCGCTCGGCGACGACACGCTGCTCGTGACCGAGGCGCTCGCCGCGCATCCGGCGTTCGCCGACTATCGCCGGATCGCGATCTCGGCTGCCGACGAATACGCGGGCAACACGCTGCGCGTGAACGGCACGCTGATCACGCCGGCCGGTTACCCGCGCGTGCACGATGCGATCGCGTCGCTCGGGCTGCCGCTGCACGTGATCGATACGAGCGAGTTCCGCAAGATGGACGGCGGCCTGACCTGCCTGTCGCTGCGGTTCTAGCCGATTGGCGCGCGGCCGCTTCGGCCGGATAATGTGGCCCCCGCGCGGAACAGGAGACGTTGCGCGCACCAGCCACGACCCGACCGGAGCGAACGCGGATGACCGACAAGAAGATGCAGCTCGACAAGATCGATCTCCGGATCCTCGACATCCTGCGCACCGACGGGCGCATTTCCTACCGGAAGCTGTCCGAGCTCGTGAACCTCACGCCGCGGCCGTGCCAGGCGCGTGTCGAGCGGCTCGAGGCGCTCGGTGTGATCGAAGGGTACCGCGCGGTGATCAAGGCGCCGCGCGCGACCAAGCCGATCGTCGTGATCGCGCAGGTCACACTAGCCGACCACGGGCGTTCGCAGGCGCCGTTCGAGGACGAAATGCGGGCGAATCCGGCCGTGCTCGATTGCTGGCTCGTCAGCGGCACGTTCGATTTTCTCGTGCGGCTCGCGTGCGAGGATCTCGACGAGTACCGGCGGATCGCGAACGCGTGGCTGGAAAGCCCGCGGTTCCGGATCGAAAAGATCGTGACGACGGCCGAACTGCAGGCGATCAAGCGCAGCGTCGTGTGATGCGGCCGGCCGGGAAGGGCCGGTGTCGACGCGAATGACCGGGCCTGACGATTTGCATTCCGAATCAAATCGTCAAGCTCAAACCGAACCAGGATGAACACTATGGATGCTTTGCAAGCGGCAGCGGAAACGGCCGAACCGTCCGGAACGACGCTGAAGCGCCGTCTGCAGGGCCGCCACATCGCGATGATCGCGATCGGCGGCTCGATCGGCACGGGGCTGTTCGTCGCGTCGGGTGCGTCGGTCGCGCAGGCCGGGCCGGGCGGTGCGATTGCCGCGTATATCGCGATCGGGCTGATGGTGTACTTCGTCGTCACGGGCCTCGGCGAGATGGCCGCACTGATGCCGGTATCGGGCTCGTTTGCGATCTACGGCGAGAAGTACGTCGACGAAGGCTTCGGCGTCGCGCTCGGCTGGACCTACTGGTACAGCTGGGCCGTGACGATCGCGATCGAGCTGGTCGCCGCACAGATCGTGATGCGCTACTGGTTTCCAACCATACCGGGCATCTGGTGGGGCGCGGGCTTCCTCGTGCTGATCTTCCTGCTGAATACGCTGTCGGTGCGCGGCTTCGGTGAATCGGAATACTGGTTCTCGCTGATCAAGGTCGTCACCGTGGTCGCGTTCATCGCGGCCGGGCTGCTGATCGCGGCCGGCCTGATCGGGAACGGCCGCCCGGTCGGTTTGCGCAACTTCACGACGGGCGACGCCCCGTTCGTCGGCGGCGTGCACGCGATGATGAGCGTCGCGCTGATCGCGGGCTTTTCGTTTCTCGGCACCGAGCTGGTCGGGATCACCGCTGGCGAATCGGAAAACCCGCGCAAGACGATCCCGCGCGCGGTGAAGCAGATCTTCTGGCGGATCATGCTGTTCTACGTGTTCGCGATCTTCGTGATCGGGCTGCTGGTGCCATACACGGATCCGAACCTGCTGAAGAGCGACGTGACCGACATCGGCGTGAGCCCGTTCACGCTGGTGTTCAGCCACGCGGGTTTCCGGCTCGCGGCCGGCGCAATGAATCTCGTGATCCTGACGGCCGTGCTGTCGGCCGGCAATTCTGGCACCTACGCGGCGACGCGGATGCTGTACAACCTCGCTGCGGAAGGGCGCGCGCCTGCGATGTTCGCGACGCTGTCGCCGGGTGGCGTGCCGCGCAACGCGCTATACGCGACGATGGCCGTCGGCGGGCTGTGCTTCCTCACGTCGCTGTCCAACAACCAGGGCATCTATCTGTGGTTGCTGAATACGGTCGGTATCACCGGCTTCATCGCGTGGCTCGGTATCGCGGTTTGCCATTACCGGTTCCGCAAGGGGTTCCTGAAGCAGGGCTACCGGCTCGATCAACTGCCTTACCGCGCGAAATGGTTTCCGTTCGGGCCGCTGTTTGCGATCGCGATCTGCATCGTGATCTCGCTCGGGCAGGATTACCAGGCGTTCTTCGCGGCCCGCATCGACTGGATGGAAGTGCTGTCGATCTACGTATGGATTCCGCTGTTCGTCGCGATCTGGTGGGCGTATCGCCGTGCGCGCAAGAGCCGGCTCGTGCGCTACGAGGAGATGGACATCGGGCCGTGGCTGACGCGTTCGGTCGAGGCCGTCGATGCAGCGGCCACGCAGCACGGGCAGCCGCGCTGACGGCCCGGCACGGAGGGCGCGGTAACGGGCGCCGGCCGTAGCGCCCGGCCGGTGCCGATGCGGCGGCCGCCTCGCATGAAGCGGCGCGGATGCCGTGCCGGCGTTACTTGTCCAGCTCCGGATAGTGCCGGAAGATGCCCATGTCGTTGAACGGGATACGGCGTTCCGACTCGAGATAGAGCGCGACCGGCGGATTCAGTGCGACGCGGTCGTGCAGCGCGACCAGCGCCGCGATCTTCCGCTCCGCACGCTTCATCGCTTTCGGAAACGCGTAGCGCAGGCCCTCGATCGTCTGGAACATCGACAGGTCCGCATAACTGAGTGCGTTGCCGGCGAGGTAGCCGCTCTTGTGCGGATTCTGGTCGAGTACGCGCTCGAAGTAGCCGAGGAATTTCGGCAGCCGGTTTTCCAGAAAATCGGCTGCGCGCTCGGCGGCTTCCGCCCGCTGATCCTCGTAGTAGAGGCAGCTTGCGATCGGATGGTGCGTGTCGTGGATCTCGGTGACGAAATCGGCGACGGTCAGCTGAAGCTGGTGCACCCACAGCCGGCCGGCTTCGTCGTCAGGCGCGAGCCCGAGCCGCGCGCCGAGAAACAGCAGGATGTTCGCGGTCTGCCCGATGATCAGGTCACCGGCCTTCAGGAACGGCGGCGCGAACGGCACGCATTCGGCCTTGGTGCCGTCCATCATGCGCATCATCGCCGGCACGCCCATGCCGCGCCCGGATTCGCGCGCGACGTCGACATAGTCGGCTTCGGCGGCTTCAAGTGCGAGCCGCACGTACTCGCCCCGGCCCTGGATCTCGGGCCAGTAATACAGTTCGTATCGCATGCTGTCTTCCCGTTCGTTGAACCGGCTGCCACAGGCATCGTGACGACCGGGCGGCCGCGTGTCGCGTGCCACCCGCTGCGAATAGACAGTCTAGGCGATCGCGGGAAAAGTACCGCGTGCATCGCGCGCTACGCGTTGCGCGTGCCGTCTTCGGGGCCGTACATGGATGAAATGCGTGCGTCCATGGATGAAACGGAGGGGCGAGCGTTTGCATCCGATCGACAGGTTCACCGCGATTTAATAAATGCCCACTACGATCCCGCATCGTCACTCTACCGATGCGCAGCGATTCGATTCGAGCGTCGAGCCTGCCATCCATCGCCCAACCGCGCGACGCGTCAGGTTGTCATTTCCCGTGAACCCGCGATTTGCAACGCCGTGACCGGCTGTCGGCGTTGCTCGCATCATTTCGTATTTCTCATGAATCTGAACCCGTCGGCTTCTTTACGCAGAAAATTCCTGGTTACCGCGCCCGCGGTTGCCGTGGCGCCGTTGTTGAGCGCATGCGGCGGTGACGACGTCACGTCGGCGCCCGTGACCGATGCGGCGCTGGCCGCGCAGATGTCCGCGAAGCTCAACGCGCAGCTCGGCGACGCGGCGACGGTCAACGCGATCGTGCCGGCGTTGACCGATGTCGGCTTCACGTGGGATCTGCCGACGGTGCCGGCTGCACAGATCGGCGCGATCGTCGCGTACAGCTTCGGCAATCGCCCGAATGCGGCAAGCGGCAATACGTCGAGCACCGGCGGCAACCAATCGGCGCTACCCGACCCGGGGCCCGTCAACGAAGCGCTCGCGGATGCCGTGTACCGCATTCGCCAGCTGAAACCGGTGAAGGTCTATGCGCAGTGGGAGATCGCGCGCTTTCTCGTGTCGAAGTACGGGATGGGCGCCGACGTGCTGTCGTCGGTCGAGCCGGTGATCGCGAGCGACGGCTCGATCGTGTACCTGAGCACGGCCGGTGTCGCGGCCGTGGCCGTGTCGCGCGCGGGCGGCGCGGCGGCGATGGGCACCGTTGCGGTGGTCGGCCATCGCGACCATGCGAAGCGCTGCATCCAGACCTCGCAGCAGGCGGGCATGAAGGCCGCGGCGGTGGCGGAGGTGTCGCTGCCGACGATGTACGACCCGCAATCGGGCCAGCCGTGGACGCGCAACCGCAGCCTCTATCTCGTGCACGACATGTATGCGCAGATGCTTGCCCGCGCGGTGACCGCGACGATGCAGGCGTTCCCGAAGGGCTGACGCCCGCCGCTCCTCACTCGAACCTCATGACCATGACGACCCGCCGCCATTTCCTGGCTTCCTCTTCGTTGCTGGCCGCCTCGTGCGCGTCCGTTGCCCCGGCTTTCGCGAATGATGCCCCCGTTTCCGATGCGGAATTGCAGCGCCAGATGCTCGGCAAGCTGACGAACGAACTGAACGATCGCGCGACCGCCACCGACGAAACAGGCTACCTGTTCGACACGTTTTTCGCGTGGGCGCCGCCGACCGTCGACGCTGCCGGCATCCACACGATTGCCGCGTTCAGCTTCGGCAGTCGTGCCCCGACATCCGGCACCACACCGATGCCGGGCCCCGTGAACGAGGCGATCGCCGACGCCGTGTTCCAGCTTCGACAGAAGGTCTCGGCCCCGATCTACGCGCAGCAGGAGGTCGCGAGCGTGCTCGCATCGAAGTACGGGCTGACGGCCGGCGTGACGTCGATCGCGACGCCGGCCCTGGTTGCCGGCAGCCCGATACCGACGCCCGATGGCGTGGCCGCCGCGATCGTCAGGCAGGCCGGCTCGGCCGCGGCGCTCGGCAAGGTCGCTGTCGTCACGCATTCGGATCAGGCGTCGATCGCCGTGCGCGTGTCGGCTGCGGCAGGGATGCAGGTCGCCGTGCCGGCCAGCCTCACGCTGCCGTCGCTCTACGACACGTCGGCGTCGATGCCGGCCTTGCGGCGGCGCGATCTCTACCTGATGAGCAATGCGGGTGTGCAGCTCGGCATGCTGCGGCTCGACCTGATCAATCGCGAGTATCCGAACGGCTGAAGCCGCGACGCACCGGCGCGCCCCGTTTGGCTGGTAATGCCGATACAGGTATTGGCACTACCAGCCAAACCACTGTTTTTAATGGGTTTTTTCGCATCCGGCCTGCGTCGTGACGCGTTCTGCGTGGCATAATCGACCGCATCCGCAAGGCTTGTAGTCACAACGACCCCGCATACCCATGGCACAGACTCTCTACGACAAACTGTGGAACACCCACGTGGTCCACACCGAGGAAGACGGCACGACTTTGCTCTACATCGACCGTCAGCTGCTGCATGAAGTCACGAGCCCGCAGGCGTTCGAAGGGCTGAAGATGGCGCAGCGTCCGGTGTGGCGCATCAGCGCGAACCTGGCCGTGTCGGACCACAACGTGCCGACCACCGATCGCAGCCACGGCATCGCCGATCCCGTCTCGAAGCTCCAGGTCGACACGCTCGACGCGAACTGCGATGCGTTCGGCATCACGCAGTTCAAGATGAACGACGTGCGCCAGGGCATCGTCCACATCATCGGGCCGGAGCAGGGCGCGACGCTGCCGGGCATGACGATCGTGTGCGGTGATTCGCATACGTCGACACACGGCGCATTCGGCGCGCTCGCACACGGCATCGGCACGTCGGAAGTCGAGCACGTGCTCGCGACGCAAACCCTGTTGCAGAAGAAGAGCAAGAACATGCTCGTGAAGGTCGAAGGCACGCTGCCGCGCGGTTGTACCGCGAAGGACATCGTGCTCGCGATCATCGGCAAGATCGGCACGGCCGGCGGCACGGGCTACGCGATCGAATTCGGCGGCTCGACGATCCGCGCGCTGACGATGGAAGGCCGGATGACCGTCTGCAACATGGCGATCGAAGCCGGTGCGCGCGCAGGCATGGTTGCCGTCGACGATACGACGATCGATTACCTGAAAGGCCGCCCGTTCGTGCCGACCGGCGCGGAATGGGACCAGGCCGTCGAGTACTGGCGCCAGTTCAAGTCGGACGACGGTGCGCAGTTCGATCGCGTGGTCGAGCTGAACGCAGCCGAAATCGTCCCGCAGGTCACGTGGGGCACGTCGCCGGAAATGGTCACGTCGATCGACGGTCGCGTGCCGGATCCCGAGCGCGAGAAGGATCCGGTCAAGCGTGATGCGATGGAGCGTGCGCTGGCCTACATGGCGCTCGAGCCGAACACGCCGATCGAATCGATCAAGGTCGACAAGATCTTCATCGGCTCGTGCACGAACGCGCGCATCGAGGACATCCGCGCAGCCGCGTATGTCGTGAAGAAGCTGAACCGTCGCGTCGCATCGAACGTGCGGCTCGCGATGGTCGTGCCGGGCTCGGGCCTCGTGAAGGCACAGGCCGAACGCGAAGGGCTCGACAAGGTGTTCACGGATGCGGGCTTCGAATGGCGCGAGCCGGGCTGCTCGATGTGCCTCGCGATGAACGCCGACCGGCTCGATCCGGGCGAGCGCTGCGCGTCGACGTCGAACCGCAACTTCGAAGGCCGGCAGGGCGCGGGCGGTCGCACGCACCTGGTGAGCCCCGCGATGGCGGCGGCCGCGGCGATCGAAGGTCACTTCGTCGACATTCGCAAGCTGGGGTGACGCGTGACGGCATCGAAGGTCATTGCGCGGCTGGTTGCCGCGCTGGCGCTGGCGGGGCTGGGTTTCGGCCTCGCGGGCTGCAATACCGTCCAGGGCTTCGGGCAGGACGTCAACGCCGCCGGCAACGCGCTGAAGCGCGCCGCGGAGTGACGATTCCCGCCGAGAATTTGTCGATGTGCGCCGGCTGAACGCCGGCCCTCCAACCGGATAGACGGATCATGGAAAAATTCACAGTACATACCGGCGTCGTGGCGCCGCTCGATCGCGAGAACGTCGACACCGACGCGATCATCCCGAAGCAGTTCCTGAAGTCGATCAAGCGCACGGGCTTCGGTCCGAACGCGTTCGATGAATGGCGTTACCTCGATCACGGCGAGCCGGGCCAGGACAACTCGAAGCGTCCGCTGAATCCCGACTTCGTGCTGAACCAGCCGCGCTACCAGGGCGCATCCGTGCTGCTCGCGCGCAAGAACTTCGGCTGCGGCAGCTCGCGCGAGCACGCGCCGTGGGCGCTGCAGCAGTACGGTTTCCGCGCGATCATCGCGCCGAGCTTCGCGGATATCTTCTTCAACAACTGCTTCAAGAACGGCTTGCTGCCGATCGTGCTGACCGAGCAGCAGGTCGATCACCTGTTCAACGAGACGGTCGCGTTCAACGGCTTCGAGGTCACGGTCGACCTCGACGCGCAGGTCGTGCGCACGGGCGACGGCCGCGAGTATCCGTTCGAGATCACCGCGTTCCGCAAGTACTGCCTGTTGAACGGCTTCGACGACATCGGCCTCACGCTGCGCCACGCGGACAAGATTCGCCAGTTCGAAGCCGAGCGCCTGGTGAAGCAGCCGTGGCTCAACACCAAGCTGGTCGGCTGATCGTGCCTTTCGGGCGGGCGCGCCGGCGGCGCGTTCGCCGGCCTGCCTCCATAAAAACCTACCCAGTCAGGAATTTCGCATGAAGATTGCAGTGCTGCCGGGCGACGGCATCGGTCCGGAAATCGTCGATGAAGCCGTGAAGGTGCTGAACGCACTCGACGAGAAGTTCGAACTCGAACAGGCGCCGGTCGGCGGCGCGGGCTACGAGGCAAGCGGCCATCCGCTGCCGGACGCGACGCTGAAGCTCGCGAAGGAAGCCGACGCGATCCTGTTCGGCGCCGTGGGCGACTGGAAGTACGATTCGCTCGAGCGCGCGCTGCGCCCCGAGCAGGCGATCCTCGGGCTGCGCAAGCACCTCGAGCTGTTCGCGAACTTCCGCCCGGCGATCTGCTATCCGCAGCTCGTCGATGCATCGCCGCTGAAGCCCGAGCTGGTCGCGGGCCTCGACATCCTGATCGTGCGCGAACTGAACGGCGACATCTACTTCGGCCAGCCGCGCGGCGTGCGCGCTGCACCGGACGGCCTGTTCGCCGGCGAGCGCGAAGGTTTCGACACGATGCGTTATTCGGAACCGGAAGTGCGCCGCATCGCGCACGTCGCGTTCCAGGCGGCCCGCAAGCGCGCGAAGAAGCTGCTGTCGGTCGACAAGGCGAACGTGCTCGAGACGTCGCAGTTCTGGCGCGACATCATGATCGACGTGTCGAAGGAATACGCGGACGTCGAGCTGTCGCACATGTACGTCGACAATGCGGCGATGCAGCTTGCGAAGGCGCCGAAGCAATTCGACGTGATCGTCACGGGCAACATGTTCGGCGATATCCTGTCGGATGAGGCGTCGATGCTGACGGGCTCGATCGGCATGCTGCCGTCGGCGTCGCTCGACAAGAACAACAAGGGCCTGTACGAGCCGTCGCACGGTTCGGCGCCGGACATCGCGGGCAAGGGCATCGCGAACCCGCTCGCGACGATCCTGTCGGCCGCGATGATGCTGCGCTACTCGCTGAATCGTGCGGAGCAGGCCGATCGCATCGAGCGCGCGGTGAAAACGGTGCTCGAACAGGGCTACCGGACGGGCGACATTGCGACGCCGGGCTGCCAGAAGGTCGGTACGACAGCGATGGGCGACGCGGTGGTCGCGGCGCTGTAACGCAGTCATGTAGAAAGGGTGCGAACGGGCCGCGAAATCGGCCGGTTCGCAAGCGGTTGGCCGTTGTGCGGGCCACCGGCTTTGTGTAGACTCGAACGATGGCGCTTATTTCCCTGATCTCCCCGGTCTTGAAACTCCACGGCAACACAGCCCGTGCGGGTGCGCGCGCCATCGTCATCACGAAAACCATTACCACGAAAACGATCATTAAACGCTGATCGTCCGTCGTGCCCGCCTATTTCCCCGCGCGGTCACATCGGGGACGGAAATGGCGGGGAAGCTCCATCAAAGGGTTAGTCATGAACGTAGGTCTCGTAGGTTGGCGCGGCATGGTCGGCAGCGTCCTGATGCAGCGCATGCAGGAAGAGGGCGATTTCGACCTGATCGAACCGGTGTTTTTCAGCACCAGCAACACGGGCGGCAAAGCGCCCTCGTTCGCGAAAAACGAGACTACGCTCAAGGATGCGACCAACGTCGACGAGCTGAAGAAGTGCGACGTGATCATCACGTGCCAGGGCGGCGACTACACGAACGAAGTGTTCCCGAAGCTGCGCGCGGCCGGCTGGAACGGCTACTGGATCGATGCGGCATCGTCGCTGCGGATGAAGGACGACGCGGTCATCATCCTCGATCCGGTCAACCTCGACGTGATCAAGGATGCGCTCGTCAAGGGCACGAAGAACTTCATCGGCGGCAACTGCACGGTCAGCCTGATGCTGATGGCGCTCGGCGGCCTGTTCCGCGAGAACCTCGTCGACTGGATGACGGCGATGACCTACCAGGCTGCATCGGGCGCGGGCGCGCAGAACATGCGCGAACTGCTGTCGCAGATGGGTACGCTGAACGGCGCGGTTCAGGCGCAGCTCGCCGATCCGGCTTCCGCGATCCTCGATATCGACCGCCGCGTGCTGGCCGCGATGAACAGCGATTCGATGCCGACGAGCCACTTCGGCGTGCCGCTCGCGGGCTCGCTGATTCCGTGGATCGACAAGGATCTCGGCAACGGGATGTCGAAGGAAGAGTGGAAGGGCGGCGCGGAAACCAACAAGATTCTCGGCAAGCCGGCCATGGGCGAGCCGGGTTCGATCCCGGTCGACGGCCTGTGCGTGCGGATCGGCGCGATGCGCTGTCACTCGCAGGCGCTGACGATCAAGCTGAACAAGGACGTGCCGCTCGACGAGATCAACGGCATCCTCGCATCGGCGAACGACTGGGTGAAGGTCGTGCCGAACGAGCGTGAAGCGTCGATGCGCGACCTGTCGCCGGCGAACGTCACGGGCACGCTGACGGTGCCGGTCGGCCGCCTGCGCAAGCTCGCGATGGGCGGTGAATACCTGTCGGCGTTCACGGTCGGCGACCAGCTGCTGTGGGGCGCGGCCGAGCCGCTGCGCCGCATGCTGCGCATCCTGCTCGACAAGTAAGCGGGATAACCGGCCCGCGATACGCGGGCCGCGGTGCACAAGATCGCGCGCCGCGTCGGCCTTGACGATATCAAGGCTGGCGCGGCGCGTTTTTCATGCGCGGGTCAGCGCATGTTCAGGAGCGTCTGGTCGACGGTCTGCTGGGTCTTGATCGTCTGCGCATTGGCCTGGTAGTCGCGCTGCGCCTTGATCAGGTTCACGAGCTCGGACGTCAGGTCGACGTTCGAGTTTTCCAGCGCGCTCCCCTGCAGCGTGCCGTGGTTCGTGCTGCCCGGCGCGGAGATCTGCGGCACACCCGACGCGGCGGTTTCCACATACTGATTGCCGCCGATGTTCTCGAGCCCATTCGGGTTGTTGAAGTTCGCGAGCGCGATCAGGCCGAGCACCGCGCTCTGGCCATTCGAGTAATTGCCCGTGAGCTTGCCGTCGGCGCCGATCGAGAACGTCGTCAGCGTGCCGCTCGCGAAGCCGTCCTGTGCGAGATTGTTCACGCCGCTTTTTCCGCCGAACTGCGTCGTGCCGCTCAGGTCGAGCGTCAGGTTTTGCGGATTGGCGCCGCCCGACGCGTTGGGGATCGAGAACGCGAACTGGCCGAGGCTAGGCGTCGGCTGGCCGGTTGCGGCCGACGTCGTCGAGCTGATCCGGCCGGACGCGTCGAACGTGACGGTGCCGAGATTCGTCGGCGTCTGGCCTTGCACGCCCGCGTAGGCCTGCCAGGCGCCGGCCGCGTTCTTCGTGAAATACATCGACACCTGTTGCGCGCCGCCGAGCGTGTCGTACACCTGAATTGACGAATTGTAGTTGTACGTGGTGTTGTCGCCCGCATTGAACGGCGTCTTGGCCGGCACCTTGTCCTGCGAGTTCAGGTTGAACTGGCCGGTGATCTTCGTCGTCGCCTGTGGCGAGATGTTGTTGGTCGGCGCCTGCAGCGGCACGGTCGCCGCGGTGTTGATGACGCCGCCCGGGCCTGCCGCATAGCCCATCAGGTTGCGGTTTTGCGCGTCGACGATGGCGCCGCTCTTGTCGCGGTGGAATACGCCGTCACGCGAGTACGTCGTCACGCCGTTGTTCGACATCTGGAAGAAGCCGTTACCGTTGATCGCGATGTCGAGCGACGACTTCGTCGTGTTGATCGTCCCCTGGCCGAATTGCTGCTGCACCGATGCGAGCCGCGTGCCGATGCCGATCTGCGTGTTGGTCGACGTCGCGACCGAATTCGCGTACATGTCGGCGAAGTTCGCGCGACCCTGCTTGAAGCCAACCGTGTTTGCGTTCGCGATGTTGTTGCCGATCACGTCGAGATGGTTCGCCGCGCCGGCCAACCCGCTCAAACCCTGTTGATAGCCCATGTTCGATCCCCGTAACGAGCTGGTGAGTGAATGCAGTCGTGCGACTGCGCGATGCCTCCCTGGCACCTCTCGGCGTCAGCCCGGCCGTCCGCGTTCCCGCGTTTCCGGCGGGTGCGAGCGCGATGGTCGAACTGCGCCGATTCTTGTTTGAAGACGATCCTAGCGACGGCAATTATTTGATCTGTGTAATTTTGTGTAATGTAATTGAATTGCTGTCGAAATGATCGTTTTCGTATGAGTAATGAAGTGGAGATGAGGCTGGAGAGCCTTGTGGGGCGGGGGTTTTGCGGCGGAAATATTCAATTAGACGATAAGAAAGGGGAATTGGCCTCTTATCGATCAATTGAAATTTATTTTAATGGGATGGTGGTTGGCTTGATTTATTTTGATTGGCGCTTGTTGTTCCATTAACGGCAGGCGGCGCGAATTATTGAGCAAACGCACCGGATTCCCCGGCCGTACCTCTGCGTCGGGCCACGGGTTGTGCGAACCGCACCGTTGAGCGAGCAAAGGCTGCGACATGCGTTCGGGATGCGATGCGGCCGGACGGTTTTTTTCATCAGTGAGAGACGTGCTTCCGATCGATCGAAGGCGCAGGCTGCAGCGTGTGTGCCCACGCGCCAACGCGCCCGATCTCGGGACGCCCCGACGCGCACACTCGATCGATTGCACCCATCGGCGATGAATTCGGCCCGAACCCGATCGCGTGAAGTAAACTACGCGGTTACGACGCACAGACCCGCCGAAAGCGTCGCGTTCCACGCGACGCTTTTGCATTTCTGCGGCAACTTTATTGACGCTTTCAACCGCGAAACCGAGCCGCGCCCGCGCGCGGCGATAGAGCCAACGATGTCCCGAATTTCCTTGTTTCCGCGTCAGTCCCGTTTGTCGCGCGCCGTGCGTGGCGCGCTGGCGATCCTGGCGCTCGGCGCAACCGCATCGGCCTGGGCCGCCGGCGCCGGCGAACTGCCGGCGTCCGCTGCCGGCGGCGCAGTGCCGCTTACCGTGACGGTCCAGCCGGGCCAGTCGTTGAACGACATTGCAAAAGCGGCCACGCAGTCGCGCGATCCAGGCGTGCTCGCGCGCGCCGGCCGCGCACTGTTCGACGCCAATCCGCAGGCGTTCATGAAGCACGACGCGAGCCGCCTGAAGGTCGGCGCGACGCTGACCGTGCCGGCGCTCGACGCGACAGGCGCGGCACTCGTGCCGGCAGGTGCATCCGCAGCGTCCGGTGCGGCGGCAGCGTCCGCGCCCGCCGCCGCATCGGGCGGCACGGCAGTCGCGCAGCATGGCGCGTCCGCACCGCATCCGGGGTCGACCGTGCAAACCTCGCCGGTGGCGCCAGCCGTGCATGCGGCTCCGGTCAGCGGTGCGAGCGCAGCGACGGCTGCTGGCGCGGCGGCATCGGTTGGTGCTTCGGCTGCACACGGCGCATCGGCTGTCGAAAGCATTCAGCCGGCAGCGCCCGTTGCCGGTGCAAGCGGGCCGCATGTATGGAGCGGCGCGATCCAGCCGGCGCCATCGTCCGCGAGCGGTGCCGCAATCCCGCCTGCGCCGGGCAGCCAGGTTTCCGGCATGAACGAACCGGCCGGCGCGGCGCCTGTCACAGCCGCGTCGCAGCCGCGGCCGTCGAGCCTGCAGCAACTGCTGGCGCTGAAGAACCGGGTGCTGATGGAGTTGCAGAAGCACGGTATCGGCAAGCCGGCCACGACGAACGGCGTTACGCCGGCTCCGGCCCCGGCCCCGGCACCTGCCGCACCGCGTCCGGCCGCAAGCGATGCGGGTGCGTCCGCTGCCGCGCCGACCACAGGCGAAGCGGCGTCAGGCGTGGCTGCCAGCGCAGTGCAGCCGGCATCGGTATCGACGCCCGCGCAACCGGCCGCGCCGATCGCGGCACCGGCACGCAGTCACGAGCAGATGGACTGGCGTCCGGCCGCGGTGGCCGGTGCGGCCGTCATCGTCCTCGCGGCAGGTTTCGCGTGGCGCAAGCGCCGGAAAGGCCGGCGCACGGAAGAGTCGGGTACCGGTGCGACGGCTGCACCGGCCGCAGCAGGCGGTGCCGCGGTTGCGGCGGCTGAAGCCGCGCCGTCCGTCGAACCGGAGCTGCCGATCCGGCCCGAGATGCCGGTCGCACGCGATGCAGCGTCCGACTTGAGCCTTGCCGCGGCGACTGCCGCAGCGGCGGAGACGGTCGAGACGCCGGATACGGATGTATCGCCGGCGCCGGAAGAAGCGGCGCCCCATGGCGAGCAGCCCGAATTGCCGACCGCGCACGCTGCGGAGCCGCCCGCGAGCGAGGCGGCTCCGGTTCCGAACGTTGCCGAGCCGGAAGAGCAGGCCGCTGCCGCAAAACCGGCGGAAAAGCCTGCCGAGACACCGGCCGCACCCGCGGCCGCCGAAGCGCAGCACGAGGTGCTGATGCAGAACGCGATCAGCGCGCTCAACAGCCTCGACATGCCGTTGCCGCCGCGCATGCCGGACGAGCTGTCGCTGGCGGCGGACGAGCCGGCTGCGCAAGCAGGGCAGTCTGACATCGGCAAAATCGCAACTAACGGTCAAGCCGCGCAGCACCTGCGGGTTGACTCGATCGATCCGGCCCCGGAACATCCGGCCGACCAGGACGACGAGTTCGATTGGGATCCGGACGCAGCGACGCCTGCGAGCCAAGCGGGCGGCCCGATTGCGACGTCGCCGCTGCCGCCGCTCGGTGGCGCGCACTTCGGCGCGCTGAAGCTCGATTTCGATCTCGACCTGCCGTCCGCGCCGGGCGCTGCGTTGCCGGCCCTGACGCCGGACGAGCTTGCCCGCATCGCGCGGAACAAGCTCGACCTTGCGTCCGAGTACGTCGAGCTGGGCGACCTGTCCGGTGCGCGGACGCTGCTGCAGGAAGTGGTCGACGCGAACGACATTGCGACGCGCGACGATGCGCGTGCGCTGCTCGCGAAACTGGCGGACGAGGCGTGATGCGGATCGCGCTCGGCATTCAGTACGACGGCGCGGCGTTCTGCGGCTGGCAGGCGCAGCCGCACGGCAAGACCGTGCAGGATCGGCTCGAGCATGCACTGGCCGAGTTCGCGCGCGTGCCGCTGCATACGACGGTGGCCGGGCGGACCGACACGGGCGTGCACGGGCTCGGGCAGGTCGTGCACTTCGATACCGATCTCGATCGCGAGGTTTTCTCGTGGGTGCGCGGCACCAACGCGTTCCTGCCGCCGACCGTGGCGGTGCAATGGGCGAAGCCGATGCCGGACACGTTCCATGCGCGTTTCTCGGCGTTCGAACGCACCTATTACTACGCGCTCTACGTGCATCCCGTGCGCTCGCCGATGCTCGCGGGGCGTGCGGGGTGGATTCATACGCCGCTCGACGACGACGCGATGCGCGCCGCCGCCGCGTACCTGATCGGCGAGCACGATTTCTCGTCGTTCCGGTCGTCGGAATGCCAGTCGAAGACGCCGGTCAAACACCTGTACCAGATCGACGTGCGGCGCGTGGGCCACTTCGTTCATTTCCGGTTCCGCGCCAACGCGTTCCTGCACCATATGGTGCGCAACCTGATGGGCTGCCTCGTCGCGGTCGGCCGCGGCCGCTATCCGGCCGACTGGCTCGCCGACGTGCTGGCCGGGCGCGACCGCAATCTCGCGGCGCCCACATTCATGGCCGACGGGTTGTATCTCGCCCACGTCGGCTACCCGGCGGAATTCGCCGTCCCGCCCGCGCAGCTCGGCAGCGTGCCGTGGAGCAGCGTCTGGGCCGATCTGGACCCGCAATCATGACGGATCACGCCGTGTCTCCCTCGACTTCCACCGCGGCCGGCCTGCCGCCGCGCACCCGCATCAAGCTGTGCGGGCTGTCGCGCCCCGAGGACGTGCTGCACGCGGCCGCGCTCGGCGCCGATGCGATCGGCCTCGTGTTCTACCCGAAGAGCCCGCGTGCGGTGTCGATCGCGCAGGCGGCCGAGCTGGCGCGCCTCGCGCCGCCGTTCGTGTCGGTGGTCGGGTTGTTTGTGAACGCGACCGAGGCCGAGATCGAGGCCGTCGTGCGCGACGTGCCGCTCACGCTGCTGCAGTTCCATGGCGACGAGACGCCCGAGCAGTGCGATGCGCTCGGCCGCGCGGCGCGCCTGCCGTGGCTGCGCGCGGTGCGCGTGGGCCCCTCGACGCAATCGGCCGATTTGGTAGAATCGGGTCTTCGTTATTCGAAAGCGCGCGGCCTCCTGTTCGACACCCTGGTGCCGGATTACGGTGGTAGCGGCAAGGTCTTCGATTGGTCTCTTATTCCCGCAGAGCTCGCGCATCGGGCCGTTTTGAGTGGTGGCTTGAGCGCGCAAAACGTCGGTGATGCGATTCGCCAGTTGCGCCCGTTTGCTGTCGATGTCTCGAGTGGCATCGAAGTGGAGGGCGCGAAGGGCGTGAAGGATCACGCCCGGATGGCGGCGTTCGTACGCGCGGTGCGCGAAGCGGACGCCGGGTGATGCAAGCCGGTGCGGCTCCGAAAGCGGGGCGCACCGACCGATCGAGAGAGACACCATGTACAACCTTCCTGATGATCGTGGCCACTTCGGCCCATATGGCGGCACGTTCGTCGCCGAGACGCTGATTCATGCGCTGGACGAACTGCGCGCGGCGTATGAAAAATTCCAGAACGATCCCGATTTCGTCGCCGAATTCGAGCGCGAGCTGAAGCATTTCGTCGGCCGCCCGTCGCCGATCTATCACGCGCAGCGCTGGAGCGAGACGCTCGGCGGTGCGCAGATCTACCTGAAGCGCGAAGACCTGAACCACACGGGCGCGCACAAGATCAACAACGTGATCGGCCAGGCGCTGCTCGCGAAGCGCATGGGCAAGAAGCGCGTGATCGCCGAGACGGGCGCCGGCCAGCACGGCGTCGCGACCGCGACGATCTGCGCCCGCTTCGGGATGGAGTGCGTCGTCTACATGGGTTCGGAAGACGTGCGCCGCCAGGCCGCGAACGTCTACCGGATGAAGCTGCTCGGCGCGACCGTCGTGCCGGTCGAATCGGGTTCGCGCACGCTGAAGGACGCGCTGAACGAAGCGATGCGCGACTGGGTCACGAACATCGAGAACACGTTCTACATCATCGGCACGGTCGCGGGCCCGCACCCGTACCCGATGATGGTGCGCGACTTCCAGCGCGTGATCGGCGACGAGTGCAAGGTGCAGATGCCCGAACTCGCAGGCCGGCAGCCTGACGCGGTGATCGCCTGCGTGGGCGGCGGTTCGAACGCGATGGGTATCTTCTATCCGTACATCGACGACACGTCGGTGCAGCTGATCGGTGTCGAAGCCGCCGGCGACGGCATCGACACGGGGCATCACGCGGCGTCGCTGATCGCCGGCAGCCCGGGCGTGCTGCACGGCAATCGCACATACCTGCTGCAGGACGACAACGGCCAGATCATCGAGACGCATTCGGTGTCGGCGGGCCTCGACTATCCGGGCGTCGGCCCCGAGCACGCGTGGCTGAAGGACAGCGGCCGTGCGCAGTACGTCGGCATCACCGACGAGGAAGCGCTGAAGGCGTTCCACGACTGCTGCCGGATCGAGGGGATCATTCCCGCGCTCGAGTCGAGCCACGCGATCGCATATGGCGTGAAGCTCGCGCCGACGTTGCCGAAGGACAAGATCCTGCTCGTCAACCTGTCGGGCCGTGGCGACAAGGACATGCACACGGTCGCCGAGCGATCGGGCATCGAGCTCTGACCCCGACCGATGCGTGACCTGATCGAAGAACCGGGCGGCGGCGCCGCGAGCGAGGCGGGGGCGGTTCAGCCCGCCGCTGCCGTGCCGCGCGCGCTGCCGTCCGGTATCGAATTGCATAACCGCGATTTCCTGACCCATGCCGCGCATCTGCCGGACGCGTCGATCGACCTGATCGTCGCCGATCCGCCGTACGGGCTCGGCAAGGACTACGGCAACGACTCGGACAAGCGTTCGGGCGACGACTTCCTCGCGTGGACGCGCGAGTGGCTCGAGCTCGCTATTCCGAAGCTGAAGCCGAGCGGGTCGATGTACATCTTCTGCACGTGGCAGTACGCGCCGGAAATCTTCAGTTTCCTGAAGACGCAGCTCACGATGGTCAACGAGATCATCTGGGACCGGCGCGTGCCGAGCATGGGCGGCACGACGCGCCGGTTCACGTCGGTGCACGACAACATCGGCTTTTTCGCGGTGTCCAAGGCGTATTACTTCGATCTCGATCCGGTCCGCATCCCGTACGACGCCGACACGAAGAAGGCCCGCTCGCGCAAGCTGTTCGAAGGCAGCAAGTGGCTGGAGATGGGCTACAACCCGAAGGACGTCTGGTCGGTCTCGCGCCTGCACCGGCAGCACGCGGAGCGCGTCGATCATCCGACCCAGAAGCCGCTGGAAATCATCGAGCGGATGGTGCTCGCAAGCTGCCCGCCGGGCGGCCGCGTGCTCGATCCGTTCATGGGCAGCGGCACGACCGCGGTGGCCTGCGCAAGGCAGGGGCGCGACTTCGTCGGCTACGAGATCAACGAAAGCTATTGTGCGATCGCGCACGAGCGTGTGAACGCGCTCGCTGCGCCGGCGTGCGCGTGAATCGCGCCGCCGCATCGCCGAACGCAACGCATCCAGGAAAATTGCCATGTCCCGTATTCAGCAGACCTTCGCCGCGCTCGCCGAACAAGGCCGTAAGGGCCTGATCCCGTTCATCACGGCCGGCGACCCCGATCCGGCCAAAACCGTCGAATTCATGCACGCGCTCGCCGAAGGCGGCGCGGACGTGATCGAACTCGGCGTGCCGTTCTCGGACCCGATGGCCGACGGCCCCGTGATCCAGCGCTCGTCGGAACGCGCACTCGCGCGCGGCGTCACGCTCAAGAGCGTGCTCGCCGACGTGAAGCGCTTTCGCGAAACCGACCCCAAAACCCCGGTCGTGCTGATGGGCTATGCGAACCCGATCGAGCGGATGGGCGTCGACGCGTTCGCGGCCGAAGCACAGGCGGCCGGGGTCGACGGCGTGCTCGTCGTCGACTATCCGCCGGAAGAGGCGGGCGTGTTCGCCGAGAAAATGCGTGCCGTGCAGATCGATCCGATCTTCCTGCTCGCGCCCACGTCGACCGACGAACGCATCGCCGACGTCGGCAAGATCGCGAGCGGCTACGTGTATTACGTGTCGCTCAAGGGCGTGACCGGTGCGGGAAATCTGGATGTTTCGAGCATTGCGGGTAAAATCCCGGCCATCAAGTCGCGCGTGCCGGTTCCGGTAGGTGTCGGCTTCGGCATCCGCGACGCCGAAACGGCGCGCGCGGTGGCCGAAGTGTCGGACGCCGTCGTGATCGGTAGCCGCCTCGTGCAGCTGCTCGAAAGCGCCGCGCCGGAAGGCGCCGCCGCCGCGCTGAAGACTTTCATCGCCGAGTTGCGCGCCGCCCTGGACGGCGCGGGCAAGACGGCGCGATAAACACAACACAGGAAGCGGGAACGGGTCATGCGGCCCGCCCCGCTACGGAACAGGAAACCATACGATGAGCTGGCTCGACAAACTGTTGCCGCCGAAGATCAAGCAGACCGACCCGAAAAGCCGCAAGGGCATTCCGGAAGGCCTGTGGGTCAAGTGCCCGTCCTGCGAGGCCGTGCTGTACCGCAACGACGTGGACGCGAACCTGCACGTGTGCCCGAAGTGCGATCACCACATGCGCATCGGTGCGCGTGAGCGCCTCGACGGGCTGCTCGATCCGGAAGGCCGCTATGAAATCGGCCAGGAAATCGTGCCGGTCGATTCGCTGAAGTTCAAGGACAGCCGCAAGTACCCCGATCGTCTGAAGGAAGCGATGGACGACACGGGCGAAACCGACGCGATGGTCGTGATGGGCGGTGCGATCCACACGCTGCCGGTGGTCGCGGCCTGCTTCGAGTTCTCGTTCATGGGCGGCTCGATGGGCTCGGTGGTCGGCGAGCGCTTCGCACGCGGCGCGCAGAACGCGCTGGAACAGCAGGTGCCGTTCATCTGCTTTACCGCTTCGGGCGGTGCGCGGATGCAGGAAAGCCTGCTGTCGCTGATGCAGATGGCGAAAACCACCGCGATGCTGACCAAGCTGGCCGAAGCGAAGCTGCCGTTCATCTCGGTGCTGACCGACCCGACGATGGGCGGCGTGTCGGCGAGCTTTGCCTTCCTCGGCGACGTCGTGATCGCCGAACCGAAGGCGCTGATCGGCTTCGCCGGCCCGCGCGTGATCGAGCAGACGGTCCGCGAGAAGCTGCCGGAAGGCTTCCAGCGCGCCGAATTCCTGCTGAAGACGGGCGCGATCGACATGATCGTCGACCGCCGCAAGATGCGCGACGAGATCGCGCAGTTGCTCGCGCTGCTGCAGCGACAGCCGGCTGACGCGCTGGCTTGACCGGCGAGAGGTTGTGAACACTGCGCGTCGCCTGGCTTCAGCGCCAGGCGGCGCGCTTCGTTTTTTTGCGTAGTGGCGGTCCCGATCCAGATTTGAACCGATGAGCACTTTTCCCACTCTCGACGCGTGGCTTTCGCATCTCGAGCGCGCGCACCCGGTCGGCATCGACATGGGCCTGACCCGCATTGGGCAGGTCAAGGCGGCGCTGCAGCTCGAATTCGCGTGTCCCGTCATCACCGTCGGCGGCACGAACGGCAAGGGCTCGACCTGCGCGTTCCTCGAGACGATCCTCGTGCGCGCGGGCTACAAGGTCGGTTGCCACACGTCGCCGCACCTGCTCGAATTCAACGAGCGCGCGCGCGTGAACGGGCAGAACGTCACCGATGACGAACTGCTGCCGCACTTCGAGGCCGTCGAAGCGGCGCGCACGTCGTTGCCCGAGCCCGTGTCGCTCACGTACTTCGAATTCACGACGCTCGCGATCCTGCACCTGTTCGCATCGCGCGGGCTCGACGCCGTGATCCTCGAAGTCGGCCTCGGCGGCCGGCTCGACGCGGTCAATATCATCGATACCGATTGCGCGATCGTCACGAGCATCGACATCGACCACACCGAATATCTCGGCGACACGCGCGAGAAGATCGCCTTCGAGAAGGCCGGGATCTTCCGTGCCGGCAAGCCGGCGATCTGCGGCGATCCGGCCGCGCCGCAAACGCTGATCGACCACGCCGAAGCGATCGGCGCCGACCTGTGGCTGGTCGGCCGCGATTTCCGCTACGAGGCGCAGGCAGGCGCGGAGCGCCAGCAGTGGAGCTACCTCGGTCGCGAGAAGCGCTACCCGGCGCTTGCGTATCCGGCGCTGCGCGGGGCGAATCAGCTGATCAATGCATCGGCCGCGCTCGCCGCGCTCGAAGCGCTGCGCCCGGTGCTGCCGGTGTCGGCGCAGGACATCCGGCTCGGCCTCGCGAACGTCGAACTGCCGGGGCGCTTCCAGGTGCTGCCCGGCAAGCCGGCGATCGTGCTGGACGTCGCGCACAACCCGCATGCGGCGGCCGTGCTCGAGCAGAACCTCGGCAACATGGGTTTCTTCCCGTACACGTATGCGGTGTTCGGCGCGATGCACGACAAGGACATCGACGGCGTGCTGCAGCACCTGAAGGGCGAGATCGACCACTGGTGCGTAACCGACCTGCCGCTGCCGCGCGCGGCGTCCGCGGAGCAGCTCGAAACCGCGCTGCGCAAGGCCGGCGTGGAGGAGGGGCCCGATTCGAGCGTCACGCGTTACACGTCGCCCGCCGAAGCGTTTCGCGATGCACTAAAAAGAGCATCCGAAAATGATAGAATCGTGGTTTTCGGCAGTTTCCATACGGTTGCCGGCGTGCTGGCCTACCGTAAATCGCAGCAACACTGACTGACGGGCAGTTTCGGACTCAGCCATTCATGGGAATTTTCTCGTTCGGCAAAAAAGACGACGACGCGCCCCCGCGGCGCGGCGGTCGCACCGGGGCCTCCCGGAATGTGCGCACGGAGCGCACCGAACGCGTCGAGCGCCGCTCGCGCCGCACCGAGCGTCCGGAATCGGACGCACTGCTCCTCGATCCGACCCTTCCAGAAAAGCAACGCGCGCGCCGTCGCCTCGTCGGCGCGATCGCGCTCGTCGTCGCGGCCGTGATCGTGCTGCCGATGGTGCTCGATTCGCACCCGAAGCCGGTCACGGACGACATCGCCATCGACATCCCGAATCGTCCCGCTCACCAGGCGGTCGCGTCGCGCGACGATGATGCGTCCGACGTACAGGCGGGCGTCGCGCACGACGAACCGCCGGCATCCGATGTGGCCGTTGCGGCTGCGCCGACGGATGCCGACAAGCCGGCCGCGAAACCCGATATCACGACCACGGCGAGCGTGACGCCGCCGAAGCCTGCGCCGAAACCGGCTGCCCCCGCGGCGAAGCCGGCTGCGCCGAAGCCTGCACCCGCGCCCGCAGCCGTCGCGAATACCGACGCCGCCAGCCCGGACAGCAGCGACGCTTCGTCGCCGTCGTCGCCGGCCGGCGCGCGTTTCGCGGTGCAGCTCGGTTCGTTCAAGGACGACGCGACGGCCCGTTCGTGGGCCACCAAATTGAAATCGGCGGGTGTGCCCGCATATGTCGAGCATCGCAAGCAGGCGGACGGCAGCACGGCTACACTGTTGCGTGCGGGCCCGTTCGCGGATCGCGCGGCGGCTTCCGCCGCGATCGCGAAGGTGCGCGAAGCCGGTCTGACGCAGTAACGCACGATGTTGACGGCTTTCGACTACGCTGTATTGGCGGTGATCGTGTTGTCGGCGCTACGCGGTGCGTGGCGCGGCTTCGTGTCCGAGATTTTCGGGCTGATCGGCTGGATCGCGGCGATCGTGATCGCCGGTCGCTATGTCGGGCTGGTCGTGCCGTACATTCCGGCGAACTGGCCGGGCGGCGCGCTGACGCAGTGGGTGATCGCCTTCGCGTTGCTCGTGATCGGCGTGGTGCTGGTCGCCGGCGTCGCGAACGCGCTGCTGTCGCGGATCGCGCAGGCGAGTGGCCTGGGCGGCGTCGACCGCTCGCTGGGCATGATGTTCGGGCTCGTCCGCGGCTGCGTGCTGGTGGTACTGCTGGTCGCGGCGGCCGGGCTGACCGAACTGCCCAAACAGGATTTCTGGCGCAATGCGCTATTGCGTCCTTTCGCCGAACAGGGCGTGCACGAGCTGAAGCAGCTCCTGCCCGACGGCATGGCCCAGTACGTACGCGTGTGACGACGCGGCCGGGCAGGACGGAACCGATTTTGTCATTCTGAAGGACATGCCATGTGCGGCATCGTAGGCGTTATCTCCCAATCCCCCGTCAATCAGCTGATCTATGACAGCCTGCTGCTGCTGCAGCATCGCGGTCAGGACGCAGCGGGCATCGCGACGGCGGACGGCAGCAATTTCCACATGTACAAGGCGAACGGCATGGTGCGCGACGTGTTCCGCACGCGCAACATGCGCAGCCTGCCCGGCACCTACGGCATCGGCCAGGTGCGCTACCCGACGGCCGGTTCGGCGTCGAGCGAAGCCGAGGCACAGCCGTTCTACGTGAATGCGCCGTTCGGGATCATCCTCGCGCACAACGGCAACCTGACGAACTGGCAGCAGTTGAAGGACGAGATGTTCCGGATCGATCGCCGGCACATCAACACCAATTCCGACAGCGAAGTGCTGCTCAACGTGTTCGCGCACGAGCTGCAACTGTCGACCACGGGCCTCGAGCTCGATCCCGCCTCGGTGTTCAAGGCCGTCTCGGGCGTACATCGCCGCCTGCAGGGCTCGTACGCGATCGTGTCGCTGATCGCCGGCTACGGCCTGCTCGCGTTCCGCGATCCGTTCGGCATCCGCCCGCTCTGCATCGGCAAGCTCGAGACCGAGCACGGCACCGAGTGGATGGTCGCGTCGGAGTCGGTCGCGGTCGAAGGCATCGGCTTCGAATTCGTGCGCGACGTGCAGCCGGGCGAGGCGATCTTCATCGACCCGGCCGGCAACTTCCACAGCCAGCAGTGCGCCGAGCAGCCGACGCTGAATCCGTGCATGTTCGAATACGTGTACCTCGCGCGCCCGGATTCGTGCCTCGACGGCGTGCCGGTCTACAACGTGCGCCTGCGCATGGGCGATTATCTCGCCGAGAAGATCAAGCGCGAGCTGCCGAATGTGCCGATCGACGTCGTGATGCCGATTCCCGATTCGTCGCGCCCGGCTGCGATGCAGGTCGCCGCGAAGCTCGGCGTCGAGTACCGCGAAGGCTTCTTCAAGAACCGCTACGTCGGCCGTACCTTCATCATGCCGGGCCAGGCCGTGCGCAAGAAGTCGGTGCGCCAGAAGCTGAATGCGATGAGCATCGAGTTCAAGGACAAGCACGTGCTGATCGTCGACGATTCGATCGTGCGCGGCACGACCTCGCATGAAATCGTGCAGATGGCGCGCGATGCGGGCGCGAAGTCGGTGATCTTCGCGTCGGCGGCGCCGCCCGTGAAGTTCCCGAACGTGTACGGCATCGACATGCCGACGCGCGGCGAGCTGGTCGCCCATGGCCGTACCGACGAAGACGTCGCGAAGATCATCGGCGCCGACCACCTGATCTACCAGGACGTCGACGACCTGCGCCGCGCGGTGCGCGACATCAACCCGAAGCTCGAAGGCTTCGAGGCGTCGTGCTTCGACGGCAACTACATCACCGGCGACGTGACGCCCGAGTATCTCGATGCGATCGAGCGCGCGCGCCTCACGCCGGCATCGCAGGCCGATCGCGATACGGCCGGCGACACCCAACGCTCGCAGATGAACCTGCAGCTGTCGGTCGAGTGACACCGGCGCACGCTTTTGACGAAGCGTGATAGGATGTGGCCTTGCGTCGATTTGATTCAGCTTGCGGACGCGGGGCGACTTTCCCAAAACAGCTAAAGCGAAGGCCGGTGGCAACCGGCCCGAGTCGATCGCTGTCGTACCGCACCGAAGCCCGCTGATGCCGACGCATAGCGGGCTTTTTGTTTTGGCCTGGTTTTGACCTGGCTTGCGCGATACGCGCGGTCATCGAATACGGAAAACGGAACATGGACGACTCCCTCAACTTCGACACGCTCGCCGTGCGCGCGGGCACGCTGCGCAGTGACTTCAACGAGCACTCGGAAGCGCTGTTCCTCACGTCGAGCTTCTGCTTCCAGAGCGCGGCCGACGCGGCCGAGCGCTTCGCGAATTCGGAAGACTACTTCACCTATTCGCGCTTCACGAACCCGACGGTCACCATGTTCCAGGAGCGCCTCGCGGCGCTCGAGGGCGGCGAGGCCTGCATCGCGACGGCGTCGGGGATGGCCGCGATCATGTCGGTCGTGATGGCCGCGCTGCAGGCCGGCGATCACCTCGTCAGCTCGCGCAGCCTGTTCGGCTCGACGCTCGGGATGTTCTCGCAGATCTTCAGCAAGTTCGGCATCACGACGACCTTCGTCGACCCGACCGACCTGAACGCATGGAAGGAAGCCGTGCGGCCGGAAACGAAGATGTTCTTCCTCGAGACGCCGTCGAACCCGCTGACCGAACTCGCCGACATCGAGGCGATCGGCAAGATCGCGAAGGCATCGAACGCGCTGTTCGTCGTCGACAACTGTTTCTGCAGCCCGGTGCTGCAGCAGCCGCTGAAACTCGGCGCGGATGTCGTGATGCACTCGGCGACGAAATTCCTCGACGGTCAGGGCCGCGTACTCGGCGGCGCGCTGGTCGGCTCGAAGGAATTCATCATGGGCAAGGTGTTCCCGTTCGTGCGTAGCGCGGGGCCGACGCTGTCGGCGTTCAACGCGTGGGTGCTGCTGAAGGGAATGGAGACGCTGTCGCTGCGCGTCGAGAAGCAGTCGGCGAACGCGCTGGAGATTGCACGCTGGCTCGATTCGCATCCGGCCGTCGCACGCGTGTTTCATCCGGGCCTCGAATCGCACCCGCAGCACGAACTCGCGAAGCGTCAGCAGAAGGCGGGCGGGTCGATCCTGTCGTTCGAGCTGAAGGGCGACACGCCCGAACAGCAGCGCGCGAATGCGTGGCGCGTGATCGACAACACGAAGCTGATCTCGATCACCGGCAACCTCGGCGACACGCGGTCGACCATTACCCATCCCGCGACGACCACGCACGCCCGCATCACACCGGAAGCGCGCGCGGCAGCGGGGATCAGCGAAGGGCTGATCCGGCTGTCGGTCGGCCTGGAGGATGCGGGCGACCTGCGCAAGGATCTCGCACGCGGCCTCGAAGGCTGAGCGCGGCGACCGCTTTCTCCGGGACGACATGACAACGGGCCGCTCGATAGAGCGGCCCGTTATCTTTTCAGTCTGGCGAGGCGCGTGCGTTGCCGGAATTAGCCGGCGTGCCCGTGCGGCGCGTCGCGCATTGCTTCCACCATCCATCGCAGTGTTTCGTCGAGCGGCGTGACGGGCAGCTCGCCCACCGCGCGCCGCAGCTTCTCGCGCGACCCGCTCAGGCGCTTCACCTCGTTGTGCCGCACGAAACGCGGATCGACCGTCACGTCGATTACGTAACCGGCGATGCGCGACAGCATCGCCAGCACTTCCTTCAGCGAATACGCGCGCTCCGAGCAGACGTTGAACGTCTCGCCGGCCGGCGCGGCTTCGACCAGCTTCAGGTATGCGGCCGTCACGTCGCGCACGTCGGAGAAATCGCGGCTCACATCGAGATTGCCCAGCGAGATGCGCGGTGCGTTGCGCGCGTAGTGTGCGACGAGCTTCGGCAGCAGGTACGCGTCGCTCTGGCCGACACCCGTGTAGTTGAACGGCCGCGCGATCACGATCGGCAGCCGGTCCGCCCACAGCTTCGCCGCGTATTCCATCGCGAGCTTGCTGACCGCGTAGTCGTTCGCCGGGGCAGGGGCGACGGTTTCGTCGAGCACGCCGGCCGTCGAATTGCCGTAGATGTTCGCGCTGCTGGCGAGCAGCACGGCCGACGGGCGGCGGTCGAGTCCCGCGAGCGCGGCCAGCAGGTTGCGCGTGCCGACGATGTTGACCGCGTAGGTCTGCGACGGATCGTCCTGCGCGACATGCGCGCGGGCGGCGAGATGCACGACCGCGTCGGGCCGGGCGTCGGCGGCTGCCGCGCGCATCGCATCCGCGTCGAGCAGGTCGACGGGCAGCAGCGTGCAGGACGCGAAGGCCGGATCGTCGGGCCGTGCCGTGCCAGGCGCGACCGTGCCCCAGACCTCGTAGCCGGCCGCCTGCAGGCGTTCGGCCATGTAGCGGCCCGTGAAGCCCGTCAGGCCCGTGACGAACGCACGGCGCGACGGGCGTCCGGCTTCAGAACGTGTCATGGTGTTGATTCCGCGTCAAATCCGCTTCGACCATCATCTGGCAAAGTTGTTCGAGCGTCGTCTTCGGTTCCCAGCCCAGCTTCGCTTTAGCCTTGTCGGCGCAGCCGATCAGCAGGTCGACCTCGGCAGGGCGGTAGAACTTCGGATTCACTTCCACGAGCACGCTGCCGTTCGACGCGTCGAGGCCGCGTTCCTGCTCACCCTTGCCGGTCCATTCGATCTGGTAGCCGGCCGCGGCGAACGCCATCCGCACGAAGTCTCGAACGGTCTCGGTGCGGTTGGTGGCGAGCACGTAGGTGTCGGGCTCGTCGGCCTGCAGCATGCGCCACATGCCTTCGACGTACTCGAGCGCGAAGCCCCAGTCGCGCTTCGCGTCGAGGTTGCCGAGCTCGAGGCGGGTCGCCTTGCCGAGCTTGATCTTCGCGATGGTGTCGGTGATCTTGCGCGTGACGAACTCGCGGCCGCGCAGCGGCGATTCGTGGTTGAACAGGATGCCGCTGCTGCCGAACAGGCCGTACGACTCGCGGTAGTTCACCGTCATCCAGTGCGCGTACAGCTTCGCGACGCCGTACGGGCTGCGCGGATAGAACGAGGTCGCTTCCGTCTGCGGAATCGACTGCACCTTGCCGAACATCTCGGAGGTCGATGCCTGGTAGAAGCGCGTCGTCGGGCTCACGACGCGGATCGCCTCGAGCAGGTTCAGCGGACCCAGGCCCGTCACTTCGGCGGTCGTCGCCGGCTGGTCGAACGACACGCCGACGAAGCTCTGCGCGGCGAGGTTGTACAACTCGTCGGGCTGCGTGCGTTCGAGCAGGCGCAGGCTCGAGCCGGCGTCGGTCAGGTCGTGCTCGACGAGCGTGAGGTTCGGGTGCGTGTCGACGCCGAGCTCGGCGATGCGCCAGAAATTCACCGAGCTGGTGCGGCGGTAGGTGCCGGTGACCTCATAGCCCTTGTCGAGCAGCAGCTTGGTCAGGTAGGCGCCGTCTTGCCCCGAGATCCCGGTGATGATGGCCTTCTTGCGAGTTTGGCTCATGACGTTGTCCTGGTAGAAACGATGGATGATGAAATTCAGGCGGTCGTGCCGGCGGCGGCCGGCAGCGCGCGGCGGGCGGGGCCGCGCGTCAGGCGCCGTTCGAAGCCGTACCAGCTCAAGGTCGCGTACGCGAGCGTGATCGCGAGCGCCAGCGCGGCCGTGACGAAACGGTTCAGATGCAGCGGCCACAGCGCGTACAGCACGCTGAGGTGGATCAGGTACACGGTGTAGCTGACGGTGCCCACGTAGACGAGCATCGGGTTCGTCAGCACGCGCTGCACGATGCCGCGGCCGCGCAGTGCGATCACGACGATCGACGTACACAGCAGCAGCGAGACGCTGTAGAGCGCCGCATTCGACAGCGGTGTGTTCGCGGCGCGAAAGCGCGGGAACGACAGGTGCAGCCAGCCGAGGATCGCGAGCGACACGAGCGCGCCGGCGATCGCGAGCGGATAGAACGGCTCCAGCGCGCGCCGGTCGCGGCGCAGCACGATCGCGAGCAGCGCGCCTGCGGCGAGCAGGTCCATCCGGAACGGCGTCAGGTAGTAGATCGGCCAGAACGAGTCGAACCATGGGGTCGCGATCGCGCGCAGCACGGGGGCCGCGACGATCAGCGCGGCGGCGACCCACAGCAGCGCGCGCTCCGAGCACCACAGCACGACGAACGGCCAGAAGATATAGAACTGCTCCTCGACCGCGAGCGACCACAGCACGTTCAGGCTGTCATGGCCGATGCTGCCGAGCGACAGCCCGATGTTGGTCGAGAAGAATGCGAACCACGGCCAGTGCGGCAGCCAGCTCGCGCCGAACAGGATCGTCGACACCAGCAGCAGCAGCGCGTACGGCGGCAGGATGCGGCGCACGCGGCGCGCGTAGAAGTGGCTGAAGTACGACTGACCGCGCGCCTTGCGATCGAGCAGGATGCCGGTGATCAGCAGGCCGCTCAGTACGAAGAACAGGTCGACACCCATCCACAGCGGCGCCTTCAGTGCGTGCTGGAGGAACACGGCACCGACCGCGATCGCACGCAGCCCGTCGAGCTGCACGATGCGGCCGTGTTGCGGCGGGGTGAGGTCCGCGGGTCGCGAGATGCCCGTCATCGTGCCGCTCCTTCGCGACGCGCGGCGTGAGCCGGGGCGTGTCGCACATCCGATGCGTAAACGTGAACGTAATGCATGCCATTAAATGAAATATCGAATCGAAATCGATTCTAGGGAAAAGAAATCGGCAAAAAAACGCGCGTCATTTATCTGACGGCAAATATTCAAATACCGATTATTTCGGTCGCGCGGTGGAAGGTCGTGCCCGGAAGGCCCCGTCAGGCGGTGCGAAGCGGCATTTTCTACGGGTTGGGAAACGAAAGGCGGTCGTTATTGCCGTTTTCGAGTGCCTTGTCGCCTCTGTTCCGGTTCGATATGTCACGCGGAAACATCCCCAAATATTTCCAAATTTCTTGTGATTATTTTTGCTTGTAACCTGCATCGCGACGTTTGAAACCCATTTAGCGACAGGGTGCGCCGGCGGCAGTCCGTGGCGGTGCCGGTCGCTGTTGCATCAAGTCTGGAGAAGCGCATTGCGACGTCTGATTCTGGTTGGCATGACGGTATGCGCGACGCTGCTGACGCGCGCCGCACCGGCGGAAACGGTGTTGCCCGCGACGACGTCGTGGATCGGCAATACGTTCGGCTATGGCGACGGCAGCTGGACGCAGATCGACATCCGCGCGATCGCGGTGACGCCTGAGGGCAAGGTGTATACGAATGCGCCGTGGGACGAGAGCGGGGCCGAGGCGAGCGTCTACCAGGACGGGAAGATGCTCGGCTTCGCGGGCGGCACGCACGGCTGGGGCAACCTCGGCGGCAGCGCGATCGCCGTGAACAGCAAGTATGCGTACGTCGCGATCGGTGTCGGCAACGAGCGCGGCCACCTGCAGTCGCCCGGCATCTGGCCGGACAAGGGCAAGCAGTGGTTCGGCATCTCGCGCCGCACGATCGGCGACTTGAAGCAGCCCGCGCCGTTTCGCGCGGCGCCGCAGGTCGCGCCGGGCGGCCGGGCGGACACCGGCCGCGCGCGGATGGCCGCGAGCTTCATGATGATGAACGAGGTGGCGGCGCCCGCGCGCTCGGAAGTCGGCGAGCAGAAGGCGGAAGTCGGCGGCCTCGCGGCCGACGACAAGACACTGTTCGCGACGAATCCGTCGCGTGACGCGGTGGACGTGTACGACGCGGAGACGATGCAGCAGAAGGGCACGTGGAGCGCGCACGAGCCGGGCCGCATCGCGCTCGCGGGCGACGGCACGCTGTGGCTGCTCACGGATACGATCAACGGGCCCGCGCACCTGGTGCACGTGCGCGCGGACGGCCGCAGGCTCGACGACGCGCCCGCGCTGCCCGAAGGCGCCGACGCGGTGGACGTGGCGGTCGATGCGAAAGGGCGTGTGCTCGTCGCGGACAATGGCCCGCGCCAGCAGATCCTGATCTTCTCGAAAGGCGGCAAGGGCTATGCGCAGTCGGGCACGCTCGGCGAGCGCGGCGGCATTTTCGCGGGCCCGGTGCCGGGCCGGCCGGGGCCGCAGCGCTTCAACGGGCTGACGGGCGTCGGCGTCGACCGCGCGGGCAACATCTATGTGTCGATGAACGGCATCGGGCCGCGTCACGACACGATCGGCGCAGGGCTCGGCGCGGTGCTCGAAAGCTACACGCCGGACGGCAAGCCGCGCTGGCAGGTGCAGGGGCTGCTGTTCGTCGACGGCGCGTGGCTCGACCCGGCGCGGCCGAACAGCGTGTACACGGGCAACAAGCGCTTCGAACTGGACCTGTCGAAACCGCCGGGCCAGGACTGGAAATACGTCGGCTTCCTGTCGAACCGCTTCAAGTATCCGGACGACCCCGTGTTCCACACGGACCAGTGGCCGGGCATGCCGATCGCGCGCCGCGTCGACGGCCGCACGTTCCTGTACCTGACCGACATGTACGCCGATCACCTGAAGATCTACCGCTTCGATGCGAAGCGCGACGGCGAAGTCGCGATTCCGTCCGGCCTGATCGCGGGCCGTGCGCGGCCGGTCGACAACGTGCCGAACAAGCCGCCGGGCGGCGACTGGCTGTGGCGCGACGCAAACGGCAACGGCCGGCTGGATGCCGACGAGTTCGAGCTCAACACGACGGGCAAGGCGAAGGCGGGTGGCTGGGGCTGGTGGGTCGACACGAAGGGCGACATTTGGCGCACGAGCGACGTGCGCGGCATCCACCGCTTCCGCTATGGCGGCGTCGACAAGGCCGGCAACCCGGTCTACTCGTACGACAAGGTCATGACCTACCCGATGCCGCAGCCGTTCACGCAGCTGCGCCGCTCGATCTACGACGCGCAGACGGACACGCTGTACGTGACCGGCTACACGGCCGACGCACCGCCGCAGCCGGGCATCAACAAGGAAGTGGGCCGCGTGCTGGTGCGCTTCGACAAGTGGTCGACGGGCTCGCCGGTCGTGCGCTACCAGGTCGCGCTGCCGTGGCAGCTCGATGCGAAGCCGATCTTCGACCTGATCGGGATCACGGTCGAGGGCCGCTATCTGTTCGGGGTGGAGCCGGTCGGCAAGATCCACGTGTACGACAAGGAAACCGGCAAGGAAGTGGGCGTGATGAGCCCCGGCGCCGAGGTCGGCAAGGCATCCGGCTGGGTCGACGTGCCGTTCGGCATCAGCGCGTTCCGCCGCGAAAACGGCGAATACCTCGTGTTCGTCGAGGAAGACGCGCGCGGCAAGGTGCTGATGTATCGCTGGAAACCGTGACGGGCGACGTCACACAAGGCACAAGCATGGACAAAGGCATACTCAAGAACGTTTCGATCAACTTCATCGGGCTGATCCTGCCGACCTTCGTGTCGCTGGTCACCGTGCCCGCCTATATCCATGCGCTCGGCGTCGAACGCTATGGCGTCGTCAGCCTCGTGTGGACGCTGATCGGCTATTTCGGGATTCTCGATCTCGGGATGAGCATGGCCGCGCAGAACCACATCTCGAAGGCGCTCGCGAGCGGCAACGCCGACGAGAGCGCGCGCGTGTTCTGGAGCGCGTTCTGGCTGAACCTCGGCACCGGCATCGTGGGCGGGCTGCTGATCTATTTCGGCGCGTTCATCTACACCGCGTACTTCACGAAGGTGTCGGCGGCGATGCAGCACGAGGTCTATCTCGCGCTGCCGTGGCTCGCGCTCGCGATTCCGCTGGCGAACGTGTCGTGGGTGTTCGCCGGCGCGATCAACGGCGCCGAACGCTTCGGCGTGTTCAACACGAACCAGACGATCGGCACGTTCCTGTTCCAGCTGCTGCCGCTCGGCGCCGCATGGTGGATCGCGCCGAACCTGCAGACGGTGCTTGCCGCGGCCGTCGTCGCGCGGCTGGTCGCAGCGGTGATGCTCGGCCACGCCAGCATCAAGGTGCTCGGGATCCGGCGCATCGATCCGCCGCAGTGGGGCACCGCGAAAGGGCTGTTCAACTTCGGCGGCTGGATGCTGATCGCGAGCACGACGAGCATGATTGCGGACACGCTCGATCGCGTGATGCTCGGCGCGGGGATGGGCGCGAAGTTCGTCACTTACTACACGGTGCCGCAGAACCTCGTCACGCGCCTGAACATGCTGCCGAACGCGCTCGTGCGCACGCTGTTCCCGCGCCTGTCGGCGGTGGGCCGCGACCATGCGGACACGCTCGCGCGCCAGTCGCTCGAATTCCTGAACGGCGTGTTCACGCCGGTCGGCATCGTTGCAATTTTCGCGCTCGCGCCGTTTCTCACGCTGTGGGTCGGCGCCGATCTCGCCGCGCATTCGGCGCCGGTCGGGCGTGTGCTGGTCATCAGCGTATGGCTCGTCGGCCAGGCGAGCGTCACGCGAATCCTGATCCAGTCGCAGGTCAATCCGGCCCGCGCGGCGTTCGCCGGGCTCGTCGAGATGCCGTTCTTCGTCGGTGGCCTGTGGTTCGGCATTCATCACTTCGGGCTGATCGGCGCGGCGGTGGTGGTTGCCGCGCGTGCGCTCGTCGACTACGGCGTGCTGCTGTACCTGTCGGCGATCCGGATGCGCGCGATCGTGCTCGACATGCTCGCGCACCTGGCCTTCCTGCTCGCGAGCCTGTTTCTGGCGCAGGCGTGGCCGGGGCTCGTCGAGTCGATCGGCATGTGCGCGGTCGTGCTGCTGCTGAATGTTGCGTGGTCGCTCACGATGACACCGGGGTTGCGTGCGCTCGTGCGCGACCTGTTCGTCCGTCTCAATGCGAGGAGAACCGTATGAATCGCGATCTGGCGGAACACGCCGTGTTGAATCTCGCCGCCGCCGATGCGGCCGTGGCCGAAGCGGGCGACGCCGCCGTGCTGCGCCGGTCCGTGCCGGCCGAACGCGCCGGCGCGCGCCATGCGTCGCGCGCGCTGCGCGTGGCGATCGTCCACGACTGGCTCGTCACCTATGCAGGCGCCGAGCGCGTGCTCGAGCAGATCGTCGCGTGTTTTCCCGATGCGGACCTGTTCAGCCTCGTCGATTTCCTCGACGATCGGGCGTTCGTGCGCGGCAAGCCGGTGACGACGTCGTTCATCCAGAAGCTGCCGTTCGCGCGCACCAAGTACCGCAGCTACCTGCCGCTGATGCCGCTCGCGATCGAGCAGCTCGACGTGTCCGAGTACGACCTCGTGATCTCGAGCAGCCACGCGGTCGCGAAGGGCGTGCTGACGGGGCCGGACCAGGTGCACATCAGCTACGTGCATTCGCCGATCCGCTATGCGTGGGATCTGCAGCACCAGTACCTGGAACAGTCGAACCTCACGCACGGGCCGAAATCGCTGCTCGCGCGGATGATCCTGCATTACATCCGCAACTGGGACACGCGCACCGCGAACGCGGTGGACGGCTTCGTCGCGAACTCCGCGTTCATCGCGCGGCGCATCAAGAAGGTCTACCACCGCGACGCGGCGGTGATCTTCCCGCCGGTCGATGTCGACGCGTTTTCGCTGAACGCGCAGAAGGAGGATTTCTACCTGACCGCATCGCGAATGGTGCCGTACAAGAAGATCGACCTGATCGTCGATGCGTTCTCGCGGACGCCCGAGCGCAAGCTCGTCGTGATCGGCGACGGCCCCGAGATGCAGAAGATCCGCGCGAAGGCCGGCCCGAACGTCGAGATCATGGGCTACCAGCCTTTCGCGGTGCTGCACGACCGGATGCGCCGCGCGAAGGCGTTCGTATTCGCGGCCGAGGAGGATTTCGGGATCTCGGTGGTCGAGGCGCAGGCGTGCGGCACGCCGGTGATCGCGTACGGCAAGGGCGGCGCGCTCGAAACCGTGCTCGACCCGCAATCGAACCTGAATCCGACCGGGCTCTTTTTCGACGAACAGACGCCGCACGCGATCGTCGCGGCCGTCGACGATTTCGAGCGTGCGCCGCAGCGCTTCACGCCGAACGCCTGCCGCGCGAACGCGGAGCGATTCTCCGCGGATACGTTCCGGCGGCGCTTTCTCGACTATGTCGAAGCCGCGCTGCCTGGCTCGACCGCGCAGCGTGGTACGGCCATCGCGCCGATGCCGGCCCCGCGCGGCCCGGCGACGCTCGTGCTCGACCAGAGCGGCGTGCTGGGCGGCGCCGAGCTGTCGCTGCTCGAGATCATGAAGCACATGCGCGCGAACGCCGATGTCCTGCTGTTCGACGACGGCCCGTTCCGTGCGGCGCTCGACGAGATCGGCGCGCGCGTCGACGTGGTCGACCAGGGCGCGCTCGCGGGCGTGCGCAAGCAGGGCGGCGTGTCGGTCGGCGCGGTGAAACAGCTCGTGCGGCTGGTGCGCGACGTCGCGCGCCGCGCACGCCGTGCCGAGGTGATCTACGCGAACACGCAGCGCGCGATGGTGGTCGCCGCGCTGGCCGGGCGGCTTGCGCGCAAGCCGGTGGTGTGGCACCTGCGCGACATCGTCAGCACCGACCATTTCGGCAGCAAGCAGCTGCTGGCGATCAAGTACTGCGCGCGGTTCGGCGTCACGCGCGTGATCGCGAATTCGGATGCGTCTGCGCAGGCGTTCCGTAAGCTGACGGGCTTCACGCCGCAGCACGTCGACGTCGTGTTCAACGGCATTTCGGCCGAGCCGTTCGATGCGCTGGAAGGCGTCAGCCAGGCCGCGCTGCGCGCGCGGCTGGGGTTGCCCGAGCACGCATGGCTCGTCGGCTCGTTCAGCCGCCTCGCGCACTGGAAGGGGCAGCATGTACTGCTGGAGGCCGCTGCGCGGCATCCCGACATGCACGTGGTGCTGGTCGGCGCACCGCTGTTCGGCGAGGACGAATACGCCGCGCAGCTGCATGAATACGTTGCCCGGCACGGGATGGACGCGCGCGTGCATTTCCTCGGGTTCCAGCGCGACGTGGCCGCGTGCATGACGGCGGTCGATGTCGTTGCGCACACGTCGATCACGCCCGAGCCGTTCGGGCGCGTGATCGTCGAGGGGATGCTCGCGCGGCGGCCGGTCGTCGCGGCCCGCGCGGGCGGTGTCGTCGAGATCATCGAGGACGGCGACAACGGGCTGCTCTGCGCGCCGGGCGATCCGACCGCACTGGCCGATGCGCTGGATACGCTGAAGCGCGACGGTGCGCTGCGCGAGCGGCTCGTCGCGAGTGGGCGTGCGACGGCGGTGCGCCGGTTCGGCACCGAAACGTATGTGGAGCGGGTGGAGAAGATCCTCGCGGATACGGCGAAGGCCGCGAGGGCGAAGCAGCGGTAATCGGCGCGAGCCGGCGGGAAACGAGCCCTCATGCGGCGGTGTGCTGCGTGGGGGCTTGGTTTTTCAGCGTCGGGGCCTTTGCCGGGCGGGTTGTCATGCGCCGTGCAGGGTGCGTGTTTGGCCGGTCGTCGATTGGGGGGGGCGGTGGGTGACGCCGGAAGGTGACGACAGAAGGCTGCGTCCAGACAGTCCCGATAATGAAAGTCGGTCGAGGACGGCTCATGCGGGCCGTAGCGCGGCCCGACGCCGGGAGGCTAGCCCACCCGTGCCAACCCGCCGTGCCGACCCGCCCAAGCCATGAATAAGCCCCCGCGCAGCGGGACGCCGCGCAGGGGCTCGGAAAGGCGGACCTTCCGGGTCAGACTGCCCGTTCGGGCGCCGGCGTGACGACCCGAGCGGGGCGGGCCGGCTTGAAGCTGGCCGACCACGTCATCGCGGGCCGTTCGAACATCCGGTAGAACACGTACGCGACCGGGATCGCGGTAGCCATGAACGCGAACGACGGCCAGATCGACAACTGCAGCTCGGAATGGAACAGCACCGAGCCGAGGCAGACGAACAGCGGCAAGTGGATCAGGTACAGCGAGTAACTGAAGTCGCCGAACCAGCTCAGCACGCGCAGCGGCGGCGTCGGGTGCGGCGGGCGGGCGAGCGCACGGTACAGGAAGCATGCGAAGCCGGCCGACCACAGCTGGAACGCGCCGTACTGGCCGTAATGGAACGCGCCGCAGCCGGCGGCCAGCAGCACCGCTGCCGCGCCGTACCACGCACGCGACGGCACGGTGGCCGCGCCGCCGCCGCGCGCCTGCTGCGCACGCACGTCGGCGATCCACGCACCGATCGTCCAGGACAGCCAGTACGACGTGAAGAACTGCAGATCGTGCCGTTCGAGCAGCCACGCCGACACGACGTTGACGAGCGCGACCGCGGCCACGACCGCCGGCATGCCGATGCGCCGGCGCAGCGCGAACAGCAGCGGGTAGATCGCGTAGAACTGCACTTCGAGCGACAGCGTCCACAGCGCGCCGTTCGACCCGTACGTGTAGCCGGCGACGCCCTGCAGCGAGAACAGGTTCACGAGGAACGCGACGAGGCCGACATCACGGATCTTGTGGCTGACGGGCTCGATCTGCAGGCTGACCGAGTCGAGCGCGAGCGTGAACAGCAGCGCGGCGAGCAGCACCGGGTAGATGCGCGCGAACCGGCGCACCCAGAAGTTCGGCGCATCGAGCCGGTACGCGGGATCGGCCGCGAGCTTGAGCGCCGCGTTGCGGTGGATGCAGTAGCCGCTGATCACGAAGAAGATCGGCACGCCGGCGGAGCCCCACGCGAACGGGAAGGTCAGGTAGCCGGCGATCGCGCTCGGGCTGAGCGCATGGCCGTAAGCGTGATGGAAGCTCTGCATGCCGACCCAGACGACCTGCCGGCAGTGGAAATAGGCGACGAGCAGCGCCGCGAAGCCGCGCATCGTGTCGATCACGTGTTCCTTGTGATCGGCGACGGGCGGCGCGGCTAGAGACGATCCGCTGAAAGCTTGCATGCGATTCGATTCCTTGCGACGGATGGACGGGAAGTTTCATCCAATCGTAATGCGCAAGAATTCGATCAATGAATAAAAAAATCTCGCCGGGAAATATCGGAATTCCACATCATGGTTTCATCGCGTTCAGAAAGCGGTTCCACGAGGCAGGTCAATTATTTACCGATTTTTTTCTGATAATTTGAAGCTCCAGTTGATTGATGCAAGGAGCGGCAAGATGGACATGCATTGGATCGCAAGCGCTGCAGTACTGCTGGTCATGGCCATGCTGTCGGCGTACCGAGAGGCGCTGAAGAACGAACCGATTCGCCCGGGGCTCGAACGGGGCGGCGTGCCCTATATCGAGGAATTCGAGTCGTAAGAATTTGTATCTGGAAAATCGGTAATTTGTTTCTGCTTCGGCACTCGGCTCGGCAATATCGACCGGGTTGAAAGGATTATATTTTTTCCGGAATCATTGGGCAATCAGTCCATATCGAAAATGAGCGGAGTCGAATTGGCAGTGCCGTCGATTGTCGATATGCCGTTCGGAACACAATCGCGCCGGGTCCCGGGTCGACGCGGCGCAGTCAACGCAATCAGGATGCGAACATGTTGAAAGTCACCAAGGCCGTGTTCCCCGTTGCCGGTCTCGGCACGCGGTTCCTCCCGGCAACGAAGGCGAGCCCGAAGGAAATGCTGCCCGTCGTCGACAAGCCGTTGATCCAGTACGCGGTCGAGGAAGCGATCAACGCAGGTATCACCGAGATGATCTTCGTCACCGGGCGCAGCAAGCGCGCGATCGAGGATCACTTCGACAAGTCGTACGAGATCGAGGCCGAGCTCGAGGCGCGCGGCAAGGAAAAGTTGCTCGAGCTCGTGCGCGGCATCAAGCCGAGCCACGTGAACTGCTTCTACGTGCGCCAGCCGGAAGCGCTCGGCCTCGGCCACGCGGTGCTGTGCGCGGAGAAGCTGGTGCATGGCGAGCCGTTCGCGGTGATCCTCGCCGACGACCTGCTGCACGGCGAACAGCCGGTGCTGAAGCAGCTGGTCGACGTGTTCGACCACTATCACAGCTCGGTGATCGGGGTCGAGACGATCGCACGCGACGACAGCCGCTCGTACGGCGTCGTCGAAGGCCGCGAATGGGAAGAGGACATCATCAAGCTGTCGGGCATCATCGAGAAGCCGGCGCCGGAAGATGCGCCGTCGAATCTCGGCGTGGTCGGCCGCTACGTTTTCATGCCGACGATCTTCGATCACCTGCGCAAGCTCAGGCCGGGCGCCGGCGGCGAGCTGCAGCTGACCGATGCGGTCCAGTCGCTGCTCGCGAACGAGCAGGTGCTCGCGTATCGCTACTATGGCACGCGCTTCGACTGCGGCAGCAAGATCGGCTATCTCAAGGCTACCGTCGAACTCGCGCTCCAGCATCCGGAAGTGAGCCGCGAATTCGAGGCCTACCTGCGTACCTGCTTGCCCGCGCTGGCTGCCGTCGCCTAGGCAGCCGCTCGCTCCATTGTTTCAGGTGGTGGTTGTTCCGTTAGCCCCGGCCGCTCGCGCGCCGGGGCTTTTTTGCATGGACAGGTGCGCGGTTGCGCGATCGTGGTGCGCGCCGTCGGCGTGTGTGTCGTGGCGAACTGGCTTCGAGAGCGGCGCCGCGTGCGGAGCGGGGCGCTTCGACAAGAACGGACGTCACGCCTGAAACCGGTGCCGCAGCGGGCGACCGGGTGACCGGATCGGCGATACGGTCGCACGATGTACATCGACGTTTGTGACCGCACCGGTTCTACCGGCGCCGGTCGCTGAAGCGACGCGGCGACGCCTCGCTTACCGAGTGTCAGCTCCGGGTTGTGGCCTGAATCGCGGTTTCCACGTTCGATCGTCGCCGCATCCGTACGGCGTTCAACGTGCCGACGTGCCCGGCCGCGCGACGAAATGCCGGGCCAGCATCGCGGCGACCGGCTTCTTGAAATCGAGCAGTCGCTTTTCGAGATAGCGCCAGGACAGGTGCGCGAGCAGCACGGCGAGCGCGAACTGCAGCATCTCGGGTAGCGTGTCGCGGACGATTTCCGGTATGGCCACGTGCGCGACGTGCGCAGGCAGCACGCCGAAACGCGCCGGAATCAGGTTGTGGAACAGGTAGAAGCCGTAGCTGATCGTGCCGAGATAGGCGAGCGGCGCCCGGTCGAGCAGCGCCACGACCGGATGCTCGGGTTCGCTGACGATCCACAGTAGCAGGGCGCCGAGCGAGGCGGACAGGCCGAGATCCGCGAGCCCCGCGATCGTGCCGGGCAACGCCGTGCAAGCGGGCAGCACGAGAAAGAACAGGAGGCCTGCCGCGCCGAGCCAGCCGGGCGGAACGCGGCGCACGGCGGCCGCACCGCGATCGGCGAGCACGATCGCGCCGACGCCACCGAGCGCGATCAGCGCGAAATTCCACGGCGAAAATGCGTAGATCAGCACCGGCGACGCGTCGCACAGGTAGAGCGCGAGATGCGCGAGTGCGCCCAGCACGACGGCCGCGATGCCGAGCGCGACGTGTCGCGCGGCCGGCAGCGCGAGCAGCGCGAGCGGCGCAATCAGATAGAACTGCTGTTCAACTGCGAGGCTCCAGAAGTGCGACGTGGAGCCCGGCCAGCCGTCCTTGACGACGCCGATCCAGTAATTCGACAGGAACGCCGCGTGCCACGCGAGTCCGAGATTGACGTCGCGCTGGTAGAACAGCGCGTGCGCGATCGCGAGCGCGGCGAGCAGCAGGTAATAGACGGGAAAGATCCGCAGCGCGCGTTTCGCGAGGAACAGCGCGAGCGCATGGCGGCGCGTCATGGCGCCGCGCTCGACCGCCTGGCGGTTGCGATGCAGCTCGCCGACGATCAGGAATCCGCTGATGAGGAAAAACGTCCACACGCCCAGCTTGCCGACGTCGACGGCAAGGACGTGGCCCTTGTGGGACAGGAAAACGAGGATGACGGCGAGGGCTCGCAGGCCGTCGAGTCCTTTGACGTATCTGGCTTCGCGCATGGCGGCATCCGGGCATTGAGCGAGCCCAGTATAGGTGCGCAAATATCGAACGTAATTCGCGTTCGGGTGCCTACGTGAAGGCGTTTTTCGATGCTGGAGCGTCGACGCAATCGGTCGCATGCAAAAAAACCTGCGGGAAACCCCGCGAAAACGCATAAAAGTACTGCACGAAGCGTCGCGGCGCTTGTAGAATCCGGCGTTGAAGCGCGCGCGTTGCACGCTTCGTGTATCCAACGACCACACCTGGTAGGAGAAACATGGCGACTTCCGCTAAAAAGGTGGCCAAAAAGGCTGCCGCACCGGCCACCAAGAAAGTGGCTGCCAAAAAGGCTGCGCCCGCGAAGAAAGTAGTGGCCAAGAAGGTTGTCGCGAAGGCGGCACCGGCCGCTCCGACGCCGCTGAAGGACAAGTTCACGAAGGCATCGCTCGCAACGCACATCGCTGAGCGCGCAGCTGTCGAAGTGAAGGCGGTCAAGGCAGTGCTCGTCGCACTCGAGAACGTCGTGCTGGGCTCGGTCCACAAGAAGGGCGCGGGCGAGTTCACGCTGCCGGGTCTGCTGAAGATCACGGCACAAGTCGTGCCGGCGAAGAAGAAGCGCTTCGGCAAGGATCCGTTCACGGGCGAAGAGCGTTGGTTCCCGGCGAAGCCGGCCAGCGTGCGCGTGAAGGCACGTGCGCTGAAGAAGCTGAAGGACGCGGCAGCGTAATGCCGCGCAGCGGTTGCCGAATGCATGTCGGCAGCCGTTGCGATGTCCGACGATCCCCGTACGCGAAAGCGTGCGGGGATTTTTATTGCGCTGCGCCAATCGCGCGGCAGCGAAGCCGCGATATGGCGGAAGGACCGGTTCGACGCGTGACGTACTCCGGAAGACGCGCCGCGCACGCGCGATGACGAACGGCAATCCGCTTGTGCGCTTGCAGCGGATCCGCCGCTGCCCGTCGCGCTCGCTGCGCCGGATGCGTGCGCAGCGCGAGGGTCACGCATCGCGACGGAAACCATTCCCGACGAAATCGCAGCCCAGGTCGCCGCGGCGTGCGACGCGATCGCGCGCGACGCTGAAGGCGATCCACCTGTTCGGATCGGCGCTCGACGGCGGGCTGAAACCGCGCAGCGACGTCGACCTGCTGGTGACGGTGTCGACCCGCCCTGACGAGCCGACACGACGCGCGTTGATGCTCGACCTGCTTGCCGTGTCGGCGCCGCCCGGTCGCGCCGGCGGCATGCGCGCACTGGAAGCGACCGTCGTCGCGCACGACGAAGTCGTACCGTGGCGTCACCCGGCGCGGCGCGAACTGCAGTTCGGCGAGTGGCGGCGCCGCGACCCCGAAGCCGGCAGCGTCGAACCGGCGCTCGTCGATCACGATCTGGCGATCCTGTTGACGAAGGTGCGACGGCACAGTGTCGTGCCGGCCGGCCCGGCAGCGGCGGCGCTTTTCGAGCACGTACCGGCACAGGATTTTGTCGCCGCGCTATGGGCCACCGTTGCGCAGTGGAATGCCGAACCGAACTGGCGCGGTGACGAATGCAACGGGGTGCTCACGCTTGCGCGCATCGGGTACAGCGCCGCGACCGGCAGGATCGCGCCCAAGGACGTCGCCGTGACATGGATACTGGAACGCTTGCCTGAAACTTGCCGGCCAGATGTCGCGGCGGCGAGGAGGATGCAGCGATCGTGTCGGGTGAACCCCTTGCCGAATTCATCGGCTACGCGCGGCGAACGGTCGAATCGATGCTGTCGCCGTAGCCGCAGATGCCGCGCACGTGTCCGGCTTGCGGGCGAAGCCGACGACGATCACGGGCATCGGCGCGGCGGCCGCACGCGCATGCGGTCGAGCCGGATGCCTGTCGGCGATCCGGCGCGTCATCGCGCACGCGCTGTGCGGAGGGCTGCTTCGTCAGCCCGCCGTGCCGGCATAGGCGGCTTTCAGCGCGGCGTCGTCGAGCTTGACCATCTGCATCATCGCGGCGGCCACGCGCGTGGCCTTGACGGTGTCCCGGTCGGACATCATCGGGATCAGCGCTTCCGGAACGATCTGCCACGAGACGCCGTAGCGGTCTCTGAGCCAGCCGCAGGCGTCGGCCGTGCCGCCGTTGTCGAGCAGGGCGTTCCAGTAGCGGTCGAGCTCCGCCTGGTCGGCGCAGCTGACCAGCAGCGAGATCGCGTGGTTGAACGTGTCGGTGCGCGGGTGGCTCATCGCGAAGAACGGCTGCCCGAACAGCTCGAACTCGACCATCCGCGTGCCGTCGGTGCCGGGCACCGCGGTGACGCGCACGATGCGCGAATCCGGAAAGATGCCCGCATAGAAGGCCGCGGCTTCTTCGGCTTCCGCCGCATACCAGAGGAAGGGCGTGATCTTCTGAATCGTCATGGCGTATCTCCTGTCTGCATTGGCCGGGGCGCAAATCGCGTGCCGGCCTCGATACGACGGATGAAGACCGCCGAGATCGACACGCCGGGGCAAGTGGCCGTTGCACCGGATCCGTGGCGCCGACAGTGCGGATGGTAGTCGTCCGGCGCGCACACGGCGAGAGGCCCCTGCGTCAGGAAATCGCGTTTCCGGCGTATTGCAGCCGCCAGGCGCCGCTGCCGGCCGGCTGAAGTGCCTCGGTGCCCAGGTATCGGCCGTCGGCGGGAGCGGGCCGTGCCGGCCCGGCGGCGACGGACGAAAAAAAAGCCAGCCACGGCCGAAACCGATGACTGGCTTTCCAGTTCGGCGGCAAGGCGTCGGAGACGCCATGCACGCCGGGTACGTCGTTTTTAGAACTTGTGGCGCAGGCCGAGAGCGACCAGCTCTTGCGAGCTCTTGCCGGCGATACCGTACGAGCCGATCGACGCTTGCGCATCGCTGCCGTCCGCGTTCTTGCCGCTTGCGTGCTGGTACGCGCCAACCAGGTAGACATCCGTGCGCTTCGACAGCGAGTAATCCGCGCCGAGCGAAACTTGATGGTACTTGCCGTTGTTGTCGCCGCTACCCTTCGTGTAGATGTAGCCGACACCCAGCAGCAGCGGTGCCGATGCCTGGTACGTGACGAATGCGCGGCCGGTGTTGTACTTCTGGTTCGTGCCGAACGCCGAGCTGCCATCCGACTTGTACTGTGCGTTGCTGTAGCCGAGGCCGACCGTCACCGGGCCGAATGCGTACTGGCCGGCCGCTTGTGCGATGCCGATCGACGACGACGACGTGAATGCGTTGTTGATGAACGTCGTGCCCGGATCGCCGTCGAAAATTGCGTCGGACGAACCGGCCCAGCCGGTGCGACGGCCGGCGGTGATCGGAGCCGAGTTGCTTGCGTGGAAGTAGCCAGCAGCCAGGCCGAGCGGGCCGTTGTTGTAGGCTGCTGCCGCTGCCCACGTCTGACCGCTGCCGGTTGCGCCGGCAACACCGCCGAATGCGTACATGGCTTCGACTTGCAGGCCTGCCCAGACCGGCGACGTGTACTTCACTGCGTTGCTGACGCGCAGGCTGTTGTCGTTGTTGTCGACGTCGCCCGGCGTGGCGAACACGCTGCCGAAGTAGTTGTCAGCCGTGACTGCCTGAACCAGGTCGACGAGCGGGTCATACTGACGACCCAGCGTGACCGTACCGTACTGGTCGCTTTGGAGGCCGACGAATGCCTGGCGGCCGAACATGCGACCACCCTGACCCAATGCGCCCGATGCCGAGTTGAAGCCGTTTTCCAACTGGAAGATCGCCTTCAGGCCACCACCGAGGTCTTCGGAACCCTTCAGGCCGAAACGGCTGCCTTGCAGGTTGCCGCTACCCATCGACCACGAATTGTTGCCTTGACCTGCGTTACCGTGAACATAGGTGATCGACGTGTCGATCACGCCGTACAGCGTCACGCTCGACTGTGCCTGAGCAGCGCCGGCGGCGCCCAGCAGGGCGAGCGAGAGGGTCGAGAGAGCAAGTTTCTTCATCGTTGAGTTTCTCCACGCAAGTGATTCATCGTTATTTGTTGCGGATTGGAGAATAGCTCAGTGCCATCGACGCAAGAAAGCTTAAAAAATAAAGTGTCTCGAAAAGGTAACAGCACCAAAAAGTCCATATATATCAAGCACATCAACAACTGTTCCTGTTTTTGAAATAGTTGACAATTGGTGCGGGGCGATTGTTTCAGTGTGTGATGCACATTGAGGCAGAGGCCCCGTTTCGGCCGGTTGGAGCAGCGAAATGAGCGCGTGCAAACGTTTGCCGTTGCAGCGGCGAACGTGCCGGCGTGCAACGAACGCGCCAACGCCGCGCGAATGCGCGGCGGACAGCGTGGTTGCGGGAGTTTGGCGGGCGTGTAGCAGGCCATTTCGCGGCGCGCGAGGCTCTGCGCGCGCCGCATTTCGGAGAGGTGGCGAATCAGTCGCCGCGCGCGCGTTCGGTTTGAGCGGATTCGGCCGATGCGACACCGGCAAGCCGATGCGCGTCGCCGCGGGCCGCCGCGAATTCCGCGCCGAGCAGCAGCACGATCGCGGAGAAGTACAACCACATCAACAGGACCGCGAACGATCCGGCTGCGCCGAACGCACTGGCCGTGCCCGCATGCGCGAGGTACAGCGCGAACAGCTTCTTGCCGCCGGAGAACAGGATCGCGGACACGACGCCGCCGACCGCGGCGTCGCGCCACGCGACGCGCGCGTCGGGCAGGAACTTCATCAACGCGGCGAATGCGGCCGCGAGCACCGCGATGCCGACGAAGAACTGCACGACGTTCGTGACGACGACATACGGCGAATTGCCCAGCAGCCAGGTGCCGACGAACGTGATCGCGGTATCGAGCACGAGCGACACGATCAGGAGGAACGCGACGCCGAGCACGAGCCCGAACGAGATCAGCCGCACGCGCACCAGCCCAAGCATGCTCGACCAGCGGTTTTCGGTGGCCGGCCAGATCACGCTGAGTGCGGCGCTGAGCGACGCGAAGGTGGCCGACGCACCGATCGCCAGCGCGGCGAACGAGATCAGCGTCGCGAGGCCGCCGCGCTCGCCCGCGCGGTGCGCGTTCTGCACGATCGTCTGGATGCTGGCCGCCGCGTCGTCTCCGATCAACTGGTGCGCCTGTTCGAATACCTGGCCGCGCGCGGCGTCGTCGCCGTAGAACCAGCCGGCGACCGCGATCACCATCACGAGCATCGGCGCGAGCGAAAACGCGGAGAAAAACGCGATGCCCGCGGCCATCGCGGAGCAGCGGTCGGACGAGAAGCGCTTGAATGCGGTGAGGGCCCAGTTGGCCTGTCGTTGTGCGAGGCGGGTCGCCTCGGTGGTGATCTGTCGTTTCATGAGGATTCGGTCGAGATGCCGTGCGGCGGTCACCGTTGATAATCGGACAATTCAGAATTGATCCGAAGAATCGAACATAGTTGCGTGGACTGTCTATAATTCCTTTCAGTTTCCCCACCCCCACAATAACGCCGAGACCTGCCATGCTACAAATGTCCCGGCGCCAGTTCCTGAAGGTGACGGCTACGTCGCTTGCCGGATCGAGTCTAGCCCTGATGGGCTTCTCGCCATCCGAAGCGCTCGCCGAAGTCCGACAGTACAAGCTGGCGCGCACAGTCGAAACGCGCAACACCTGTCCTTACTGTTCAGTGGGTTGCGGCATCCTGATGTACAGCCTCGGAGACGGCGCGAAGAACGCCCAGGCGAGCATCATCCATATCGAAGGCGATCCCGACCATCCCGTCAATCGCGGCACGCTGTGCCCGAAGGGCGCGAGCCTGATCGATTTCATCCACAGCCCGAGCCGCCTGACGCACCCCGAGTATCGTGCGCCCGGTTCGGACAAGTGGGAACCGATCTCGTGGAATGACGCGCTCGACCGCATCGCGAAGCTGATGAAGGCCGATCGCGACGCGAACTTCGTCGAGACGGCGGAAGACGGCGCGAAGGTCAACCGCTGGCTGACCACCGGCATGCTGGCCGCGTCGGCCGGCAGCAACGAGGTCGGCTACCTGACGCACAAGACTGTCCGCAGTCTGGGAATGCTCGCATTCGACAATCAGGCGCGTGTCTGACATGGCCCGACGGTGGCAGGTCTTGCCCCGACGTTTGGCCGTGGAGCGATGACGAACCATTGGGTCGACATCAAGAACGCGGACGTGATTCTCGTGATGGGCGGCAATGCAGCCGAGGCCCATCCGTGCGGTTTCAAGTGGGTAACGGAGGCGAAGGCGCACCGCAAGGCGCGGCTGATCGTCGTCGACCCGCGCTTCACGCGTACGGCCTCGGTGGCCGACTACTACGCGCCGATCCGCACCGGCACCGACATCGTCTTCCTGGGCGGCGTCATCAACTATCTGCTGACGAACGACAAGATCCAGCATGAGTACGTGAAGAACTACACGGACTTCTCGTTCATCGTGCGCGAGGATTTCGCGTTCAACGACGGCATCTATTCCGGCTACGACGCCCAGAAGCACGCGTACCCGGACAAATCGAGCTGGGACTACGAGCGCGGTGACGACGGCTTCGTGAAGGTCGACCCGACGCTGCAGCATCCGCGTTGCGTGTACAACCTGCTGAAGCAGCACTACGCGCGCTATACGCCGGACATGGTCCAGCAGACGTGCGGCACGCCGAAGGAGAAGTTCCTGAAGGTGTGCGAGATGCTCGCGACCACGGCCGTTCCCGGCCGGGCCGGCACGATCCTGTACGCGCTCGGCTGGACGCACCACTCGGTCGGCGCGCAGATGATCCGCACCGGCGCGATGGTGCAGTTGCTGCTCGGTAACATCGGCATCGCCGGCGGCGGGATGAACGCGCTGCGCGGCCACTCGAACATCCAGGGGCTGACCGACCTCGGGCTGATGTCGAACCTGCTGCCCGGCTACATGACGCTGCCGATGCAGTCCGAGCAGGATTTCGACGGCTACATCAACAAGCGCACGCAGCAGCCGTTGCGGCCCAACCAGCTGAGCTACTGGAAGAACTACAAGGCGTTCCACGTCAGCTTCATGAAGTCGTGGTGGGGCGATGCCGCCACGGCCGAGAACAACTGGGGCTACGACTACCTGCCGAAGCTGGACAAGCAGTACGACCTGTTGCAGGCGATCGAGCTGATGAATGCCGGCAAGATGAACGGCTACATCTGCCAGGGCTTCAACCCGCTCGCGGCGGCGCCGTCGAAGGTGAAGACGGCCGCGGGGCTCGCGAAGCTCAAGTGGCTCGTGATCATGGATCCGCTCGCGACCGAAACCTCCGAGTTCTGGAAGCATCATGGCGACTACAACGACGTCGATGCGTCGAAGATCCAGACCGAGGTGTTCCGTTTGCCCACGACGTGCTTCGCGGAGGAAGACGGCTCGCTCGTGAGCTCGAGCCGCGTGCTGCAATGGCACTGGAAGGGTGCGGAGCCGCCGGGCGAAGCGAAGAGCGACCTCGAGATCATGTCGGGGCTGTTCCTGCGCATGCGCAAGATGTACCAGGCGGACGGCGGCAAGTATCCGGATCCGATCGTGAACCTGAGCTGGCCGTACGCGAACCCGGAAAGCCCGACGCCCCAGGAGCTCGCGATGGAGTTCAACGGGCGGGCGCTCGCCGATCTGCCCGATCCGAAGGATCCGACGAAGACGCTCGTGAAGAAGGGCGAGCAGCTCGCCGGGTTCGCGCAACTGAAGGACGACGGCACGACCGCGAGCGGCTGCTGGATTTTCTGCGGGGCATGGACCCAGGCCGGCAACCAGATGGGGCGGCGCGACAACTCGGATCCGACCGGCATCGGCCAGACGCTGAACTGGGCGTGGGCGTGGCCGGCGAACCGGCGAATCCTGTACAACCGCGCTTCGTGCGACGTAAGCGGCAAGCCGTTCGACCCGACCCGCAAGCTGATCGGCTGGAACGGCAAGGCGTGGGCGGGCCCCGATATCCCGGACTTCAAGGCGGACGAACCCCCGGAAAACGGGATGGGGCCGTTCATCATGAACCCGGAGGGCGTCGCGCGCTTCTTCGCACGGGCGGGGATGAACGAAGGTCCGTTCCCCGAGCACTACGAGCCGTTCGAGACGCCGCTCGACGCGAACCCGCTGCACCCGAACAACCCGCAGGCGCTGAACAACCCGGCTGCCCGCGTGTTCCCGGACGACCGCGCGTCGTTCGGCAAGGTGGCGGACTTCCCGCACGTGGCGACGACGTACCGGCTGACCGAGCACTTCCACTACTGGACCAAGCATGCGCGGCTGAACTCGATCATCCAGCCCGAGCAATTCGTCGAGATCGGCGAAGACCTCGCGAAGGAAGTCGGCGTCGCGCACGGCGAGCGCGTGAAGGTGTCGTCCAAGCGCGGCTACATCATCGCGGTTGCCCTCGTCACGAAGCGGATCAAGCCGCTGACGGTCGACGGCAAGAAGGTCCAGACGGTCGGCGTCCCGTTGCACTGGGGCTTCAAGGGTCTGACGAAGCCCGGCTATCTCGCCAATACCCTGACTCCGTCCGTGGGTGACGGCAACTCCTATACACCGGAATTCAAGTCGTTCCTGGTGAAGGTCGAAAAGGCGTAAGGGGAAAGAGATGGCATTGCAATCGCTGGATATCAAGCGCGTCTCGGCCACCACGACGCCACCGCCCACGGTGCGTGAACCGGTGACCGGGAGTGTCGCGAAGCTGATCGACGTATCGAAGTGCATCGGCTGCAAGGCATGCCAGACCGCATGCATGGAGTGGAACGACCTGCGCGACGAAATCGGCACCAACGTCGGCGTGTACGACAACCCGGCCGACCTGACCGAGCATTCGTGGACGGTCATGCGGTTCTCCGAATACGAGAACCCGGCGGGCGACCTCGAGTGGCTGATCCGCAAGGACGGCTGCATGCACTGCGAGGATCCGGGCTGCCTGAAGGCGTGTCCGTCGCCGGGCGCGATCGTGCAGTACAACAACGGGATCGTCGATTTCCACGAGGAGAACTGCATCGGTTGCGGCTATTGCGTGACCGGCTGCCCGTTCAACGTTCCGCGGATCTCGAAGAAGGATCATCGCGCCTACAAGTGCACGCTCTGTTCCGACCGCGTCGCGGTCGGCCAGGAACCGGCCTGCGTGAAGACCTGCCCGACCGGCGCGATCGTGTTCGGCACCAAGGAGGACATGAAGCAGCATGCGGCCGAGCGGATCGAGGACCTGAAGGAGCGCGGCTTCGAGCATGCGGGGCTGTACGATCCGCAGGGCGTCGGCGGCACGCACGTGATGTACGTGCTGCACCACGCCGATCAACCGTCGCTGTACCACGGGCTGCCCGACAACCCGTCGATCAGCCCGATGGTGAAGCTGTGGAAGGGCATCGCGAAGCCGCTCGCGGTCGCGGGCATCGCGCTGACCGCGCTCGCCGGGTTCTTCCACTATGTCCGGGTCGGTCCGAACGAGGTGAGCGACGAAGAGGAAGCGGCCGCGCGCGACGAGGCGCGACGCATCAAGGAGGACGCGAAATGAAGCACGACGACCCCAACCTGATCGTCCGCTACTCGGCGAACGAGCGCACGAACCACTGGATCACCGCGATCACGTTCGTGCTGCTCGCGCTGTCCGGGCTCGCGCTGTTCCATCCGTCGATGTTCTGGCTGACCGCGCTGTTCGGCGGCGGCCAGTGGACGCGGATCCTGCATCCGTTCGTCGGCCTCGTGATGTTCGTGTCGTTCGCGATCCTGGTGGTGCGCTTCTGGCATCACAACGCGCTCGACGCGGACGACCGGCAGTGGCTCAAGCAGATCGGCGACGTGCTGACCAACCAGGAAGACAAGCTGCCGCCTGTCGGGCGCTATAACGCCGGACAGAAGCTGCTATTCTTTACGCTGGTGGCGTGCCTGTTGCTGCTCCTGCTGTCGGGAGTCGTGATCTGGCGGCGCTACTTCTCGTTCTACTTCCCGATCGGGGTGATCCGCGCGGCCGCTGTCGTGCATGCCGTGGCGGCCTTCGTGCTGATCGCGAGCATCATCGTGCACATTTACGCGGCGTTGTGGGTGAAGGGCTCGATCGGCGCGATGGTGCGCGGCACCGTCACGCTGGGCTGGGCTCGCAAGCATCACCCGAAGTGGTTCCGTGAAAGCGTGAAATAACGCACCGGAGCGGGGCGGCTCGCCGATCGCGGCGGGCTGGCCCGTCAGCCGTCGGAACCGCCTGAAGCGCCGACTTGTCGGCGCTTGTTTATTTGGAAGACATATCTGTGACACAACGCATTCTCGAACCGACCGAGATCTCGGCACTCGATCATTCGGCCATCCCGCGCTTTCGCCTGCCGGAGCGCGCCACCGCGTTCTCGGCGCGCGCCGCGCGGCTGCGCAAGCTGGCCGACCTGAACCCGATCAGCGGCTACCTGCGGCTGATGGCCACCGTCGCCGATGCGCAGCACGCGACACTGCAAACACTCGAGCTGCCGCTGCCGTCGAAGGAAGCGATCGCGCGTGCGCAGCAGCATTCGATGCCGCTCGTGCCGGCGCTCGACGGCGAGCGCGATCCGCGCTGGCGTGCCGTGCTGTACGAACTGCTCGACCGCGTCGAAGGCGCGGGGCTTGTCAACCCGCAGCTCGCGAAGCTGCTCGACCGGCTGCGCCTGATGGCGCCCGCCGAACTCGACGCACAAGCCGACGCGATCCTCGCGCTGCGTTTCGCCGAAGTCGACCCGGCTACCGCGCCGTTCCTGATGGCCGCGCTGCAGGTCGTCTGGACGGACCTCGCAAGCCGCGTTGCGCCGGCTGACGTCCCGTATCTCGACCAGCCGGGGCTGTGCCCCGTGTGCGGCACGCATCCGGTCGCGAGCGTCGTGCGGGTGGGCGGCCAGTACCAGGGTTACCGTTTCCTGCAATGCGGGCTGTGCACGACCGAGTGGCACATGGTGCGCACGAAGTGCTCGCACTGCGATTCGACGAAGGGCATCGCGTATCACGGGATCGAGGGCGGCAGCGAAGCCGTCAAGGCAGAGTCGTGCGACGAGTGCAAGACCTATCGCAAGATCGGCTATCAGGAGAAGGACTACGAATTCGAGCCGCTGGCGGACGATCTCGCGAGTCTCACGCTCGACCTGCTGATGAACGAGGCCGGCTACCAGCGCAGTTCGCCGAACCCGCTGCTGTGGCCGGATGTCTCGCGGGACGCGAATTGACGGCAGGGGCCGAGGCGGTGCGCGAGCACCGGCGCCGGCCCACTGCGAAGCATGAGACTGGAGCCACAACGACGTGACCGAACCGGGTGTGAATGAACTGAATGCGGTGCTGGCGCGCGTGCCGTCTGTCGAGCGTGTGCTGTCGTCGGCGCCGCTGCAACCGCTCATCACGGACTACGGCCGCACGCGCGTGCTGAACGCCGTGCGTGCCGAGCTCGAACGCTGGCGTACCGCCGCGCAGCACGATCCGGCTGCGGCCGAACCGCTCGACGAGCCGCGCATCGCCGCTGCGGTCGAGCGCACGCTGGCCGCGCAGAGCGCCGGCACGGTGCGCGCCGTGTTCAACCTGACCGGCACCGTGCTGCACACGAACCTCGGGCGCGCGCTGTTGCCCGACGACGCGGTGCGCGCGGTGGTCGACGTGCTGACGCGGCCGGTCAACCTCGAGTTCGACCTCGCCACGGGCCGCCGCGGCGATCGCGACGACCTGATCGACGATCTGCTGTGCGAACTGACGGGCGCGGAAGCCGCGACCGTCGTCAACAACAACGCGGCGGCCGTGTTGCTTGCGCTGTCGGCGCTCGCGACGAAGCGGGAAGTCGTCGTGTCGCGCGGCGAGCTGGTCGAGATCGGCGGCGCATTCCGCATTCCCGACATCATGAGCCGCGCGGGCACCAGGCTGCGCGAAGTCGGCACGACCAACCGCACCCATCTGCACGACTATGCGGACGCCATCGGCCCGCGCACCGCGCTGCTGATGAAGGTGCACTGCAGCAACTACGCGATCAGCGGTTTCACGAAGGAAGCGACGCTCGCCGAGCTCGCGCCGCTTGCGCGCGAGCACGGACTGCCGATTGCCGTCGATCTCGGCAGCGGCACGCTCGCCGACCTGTCGCAATGGGGCCTGCCGCACGAGACGACCGTGCAGGAAACCGTTGCCGCCGGCGCAAACGTTGTCACGTTCAGCGGCGACAAACTGCTCGGCGGGCCGCAGGCCGGCCTGATCGTCGGCGATCGCGCGCTGATCGCGAAGATCAAGAAACATCCGCTCAAGCGCGCATTGCGCGTCGGCAAGCTGACGCTCGCGGCGCTCGAGCCCGTGCTGCGCCTTTACCAGTCCCCCGAGTTCCTGCGTGACCGGCTCACGACGCTGCGCCTGCTGACGCGCCCGCAGCGCGAGATCGCCGAGGCTGCCGAACGTGTGCGTCCGGCGCTGCAGGCCGCGCTCGGCGGCGGTTTCGACGTGACGGTCGAACCGATGTTCAGCCAGATCGGCAGCGGCGCGCTACCGGTCGACCAGTTGCCGAGCGCCGGGCTCGTCGTGCGCACGGCGGACGGCAAACGCAGCGGCCGCGCGCTTGCTCAGCTCGAGAAACGGCTGCGCGAATGGCCGCGCCCGGTGATCGGCCGCGTCGCCGATCAGGCACTGCGACTCGACCTGCGCTGCCTCGAAGCCGCCGACGAGGCGGCGTTCGTCGCGCAATGCGTGCGGCTCGCGGGGGCCGCTGCATGATCGTCGGTACCGCCGGACACATCGATCACGGCAAGACGACGCTGGCGCGCGCGCTGACGGGTGTCGACACCGATCGCCTGAAAGAAGAAAAGGCGCGTGGCATCTCGATCGAACTCGGTTATGCGTATACGCCGCTCGACAATGGCGACGTGCTCGGCCTGATCGACGTGCCGGGCCACGAGAAGCTGATTCATACGATGGCGGCCGGCGCATGCGGGATCGACTTCGCGCTGCTCGTGATCGCCGCCGACGACGGCGTGATGCCGCAGACGCGTGAGCATCTCGCAATCCTGCAGCTGCTTGGCGTCACGCACGGCGCCGTCGCGCTGACGAAGTGCGATCGCGTCGACGCTGCGCGCGTGGCCGAAGTGCGCGACGAGATCGTCACGTGGTTGAACGACTCGACGCTGGCCGGCGTGCCGATTTTCGAAACGCGTGCGACGGCTGTGGACGATCCGGGCGTCGCCGCGTTGAAGCGTTATCTGGCGGACGCAGCGATCGCGTGGCGCGCCCGACGCGACGACGGGCTGTTCCGGCTCGCGGTCGATCGCGTGTTTACGCTCGCGGGGCAGGGCACCGTCGTGACGGGTACGGCGTTCTCGGGCCGCGTCGTGACCGGCGACACGCTCGCGATCGTGCGAACGGGCGGCGCGGCGCGCGTGCGCAGCATCCATGCGCAGAACCGGCCGGTCGAGGCCGGCCGCGCGGGCGAGCGTTGCGCGCTGAATCTGGCAGGTGTCGACAAGGCCGATGTCGAGCGCGGCGATACCGTCGCCGATGCGCGGCTCGTCGCGACGTCGCCGCGTCTCGACGTCGACCTGACGCTGCTCGCGGATGCGGGGCTCACGCTGACGCATTGGGCGCCGCTGCACGTGCATCTCGGCACGCTGCATCGCGTCGCGCATGTCGCGCTGCTCGACGGCGATACGCTCGCGGCCGGCCAGCGGATGCGCGTGCAACTGGTATTCGACGAGCCGGTGTTTGCGCTGCCGGGCGACCGGTTCATCGTCCGCAATCCGCAGGCGACGCGCACGATCGGCGGCGGCCGCGTGCTCGATCCGTTCGGGCCGGCGCGCAAGCGTCGGACGCCTCAGCGTCGCGCGTGGCTCGACGCGCTGGCCGAATGGCTCGACGAAGGCTGTCTCGATGCGCTGCTCGCGCAGGCGCCGCTCGGCATCCCGCGCGCAATGCTCACGCATCTGACGGGTTTCGCGCCGAATGCGCTGGCGCTGCCGGAAGACGCGCTGGCGATCGGGCAGCGCGATGCCGCGTCGAACGACGGCGCGGTGATTGCCCGGGCGCACTGGCGTGCGCTGCAGACGCGGGCGATCGATACGCTGCGTGTGTATCACGAGCGCATGCCCGACGAGCAGGGGCTCGACGCCGCACGCTTGCGTCGGATGGCCGCGCCGCTCGCCGGCGATGCGCTGTGGCGCGCGCTCGTCGATGCGCTGGTGGCCGGCGGCGAAGTCGCGCGAAGCGGGCCGTGGTTGCATCTGCCGTCGCATTCGGTGCGCCTCGATTCGCGCGAGGAAGCACTGGCGCGGCAACTGCTGCCGCTGATCCACGCGGGGCGCTTCGACCCGCCGTGGGTGCGCGACCTGGCCCGCGACTCGGGCGCGGCCGAGGACGCGGTGCGGACCTTGCTGCGCAAGCTCGCGCGGCGTGGCGACGTGCACCAGGTCGTGCGCGACCTGTTCTATCACGCGGACGTCATGCGTGAGCTGGCGGCACTCGTCGCGCATCTCGCACCGTCGCGCGGCGGCGGGCTCGATGCCGCGACGTTCCGCGACGCGACGGGGCTCGGCCGCAAGCGCGCGATCCAGATTCTCGAGTTCTTCGACCGGGTTGGGTATACTCGCTTCCACCGCGATCTTCACTTCCTGCGGCCTGACAGCGGTTGGGCGGATATTCAGGCGTAGGCGCTCGCTGTTCTTTTGGTTCTTTTCCCCACGGAAGGCATTCGTATCCGGTGGTACGGCTGGACTTCAAATCCAGTTGGGGGTGTCAGACGCTCCCGGGTAGGTTCGACTCCTGCTGCCTTCCGCCAGTCGCCATTCCCGACGCGGAGTAAAATGGCGCGCATTGGTCGATTTTGGTGATTTCATGGATTCGTCCGTATCGCTTCTGCTGGAAGCCGTCGATGCCGACAAGGCAAAGCTGGACGCGGCGCGTCCGCTTCCGCCGCATACGCTGGCGTCATTGCGCGAAAAGCTGATGCTGGAGTGGACTTATCATTCGAATGCGATCGAAGGCAATACGCTGACCTTGCGGGAAACGAAGGTTGTGCTCGAAGGCATTACGGTCGGCGGAAAGTCGCTGCGCGAGCATTTCGAAGCCACCAATCATCGCGACGCGATTCTCTATGTCGAAGAAATCGTCGGCAAGCAGGAAACGCTGTCCGAATGGCAGATCCGGAATATTCACGGGCTGGTATTGAAGGGGATCGACGACGGCGAGGCCGGCAGGTATCGCCGGGAGAACGTCGTGATCGCCGGCGCAAGCACGACGCCACCGGATTTCCTGCATTTGCCGGCTGAAATGGCCGCGCTCATCGATTGGGACACGCAGGCGGGAGCGATGCATCCCGTGGCACGCGCCGCCGAACTGCATACGCGGTTCGTGAAGATCCATCCGTTTGTCGACGGCAATGGAAGAACGGGGCGGTTGCTGCTGAATTTCGAACTGATGAAGTCTGGCTATCCGCCCGCGGTCATTCGCAAGGAAGATCGGCTGGCTTACTACGATACGCTGGACGACGCGTGCACGACCGGCGACTACAGCGGCATTACGCGCCTGGTGGCCGAGTCGGTGCGGCGCTCACTCGATGCCTATCTCGGCGTGCTTGGGTTGCGCCCGTAGGCGAGCCATTCCGAACGCCTGTCGGGACGGCCCGATCACTGCAGCGTCCTGTCTGGGCCGATCAATTCGACTCCGGTAAATGTACCGTCCGCCCGGTGTTCTTTTCCCCACGGAAGGCATTCGTATCCGGTGGTACGGCTGGACTTCAAATCCAGTTGGGGGTGTCAGACAATCCCGGGTAGGTTCGACTCCTGCTGCCTTCCGCCACCCCGTCTTTTCTTTTCGACCCGATACGCTTCAATCCACGTGCAATTGCGGGACTGTGCCGGCGATCGCGCTCAACGAAACTTGATCGGGAAAATTACCAAAGGTATGCGAATTATTTCCCGGCTATAGTGGAGTGGAACGACTGAGGGTAGATGCGGCGTCTTCTGCCGATACCGTTCAGGTAATGACTGTAGACGGGTGCTGTATGAAAAATAAAATTGAAAGGACCGCCGGACCGATCTGGGGCGTGGCTGCGGGATTGCTTCTTGCTGTCGCGGGATTGAGTCTCGGCATTTTCCCGAAGTCCCTGCAAAGCTCGGGAAGCGCGAATGACTTCATGGCGTCCGGTGTTGCGATGCTGGGCATCTTCCTGGTCGTCTATTCCACGCACGAGTTGCGAAGAAGGCGCTCGCACTGAGCGCTCACGCGCCGCTGATTCACGTACGACGATCCGAGCCGTCCGCCGGCTCATCACTGCGCTCGTCCGTCACGCGCTACGCCTTGCTGATTTCGTGTTGATAAACGAGTTCGACGATTCGCTTCGTCGGAATGCTCGCGCGCAACCCGTCGACGCTGTCGATCGGAAACCACTTGCATTTCGCGATCTCGTTGTTCGCTTGCGGCGTATGGTCCGGGCCGACTTCCGCGAAGAACACGTGATGGATCTTTGCGAGCCCGGTGAACTGCATCGAGTAGACGAGAGGCTGGCCGGTCATCCCGGTTTCTTCGCGCAACTCGCGATGCGCGGCTTCGAGCGGCGTTTCCCCGCGCTTGATCGTGCCGCCGGGAAGGGCCCAGCGCGATGCCGCGCGGGCGACGAGCAAAACTTGTTCGCCGCGGTGGCAGACGATGGTCGCGCGTTCCTTGACCGGAGCGGCGCTCGCTTCGGGGGCGGTATTGGGTGCGGGGATTCGGGGCATGGTGTGATTCTACCCAGCACAAATTGATCGGCCAAGGCAGCCTGACCGGGTTTGACGTTTGACCTCAGTCGACACGCGGCCGATGGTCCAGGGACACGTCGAAAGTGCAGGGTGGGGTGCGGGACACATGGCGTGGACCGGCCCGGCCGGGCGCCCTTGCGAAGGTTGGGGTATGCAGCGCCGCATCGCGGCGATGCGTTACGATCGCCGGACCGTCCGTACGCGCTTTCTCTGCGAGCAAGCGTCGCACGGAGCCCGACGTCGTGCGATTCATCCGGTTACTTCTTCTCCGGCAGGAACCAGTTCATCACGAGCGCGCAGATGCCGCCCGTCGCCACCCCCGATTCCAGCACGTTCTTCAGCGCGTGCGGCAGGCTGTTGAGGATGTCCGGCACTTGCGACACGCCGAGGCCGAGCGCGAGCGACACCGCAATGATCAGCAGCGCGCGACGATCGAGATGGACGCCGGCAAGGATGTTGATGCCCGATGCGGCCACCGCGCCGAACATCACCATCGCCGCACCGCCGAGCACGGGCTCCGGCACGGCCTGCAGCACGCCGGCGACGACCGGGAACAGCCCGAGCACCACGAGCATCCCCGCGATCCAGATGCCCACGTAGCGGCTCGCGACGCCGGTGATCTGGATCACGCCGTTGTTCTGCGCGAACACCGAGCTCGGGAACGTGTTGAACACGCCGGCCAGCAGCGAGTTCGCACCGTTCACGAGCACGCCGCCCTTGATCCGTTGCATCCACACCGGGCCTTCGACCGGCTCGTTCGAGATCTTGCTGGTGGCCGTGACGTCGCCGATCGCTTCGAGCGACGTGACGAGGTAGATGATCAGCATCGGCACGAACAGCGACCACGAGAAGCCGATGCCGAAGTGCAGCGGCGTCGGGACCTGGAACAGCGCGGCCTGGTGCATGCCGGTGAAGTCGAGGCGGCCGAGGAACGCGGCCGCGAGATAGCCGATGACGAGCGCGATGACGAGCGCGGTACTGCGCACCCACACGATCGGCACACGGTTCAGCAGGATGATCGTGCCGAGCACGAGGCCGGACAGCGTCAGGTTCTCCGCGCTCGCGAACGTGCCCTTGGCCATCGCGCCATAGCCGCCGCCCATGCTGATGAGGCCGACCTTGATCAGCGTGAGGCCGATCAATAGCACGACGATGCCGGTGACGAGCGGCGTGATCAGGCGCTTCACGAACGGCAGGATGCGCGATACGCCCATCTCGACGAACGACCCGGCAATCACGACGCCGAAGATCGCGGCCATCACGGTCTCGACGGGTGTGCCTTGCTTGACCATCAGGCTGCCGCCGGCGATCAGCGGGCCGACGAAGTTGAAGCTCGTGCCCTGGACGATCAGCAGGCCGGCGCCGAGCGGGCCGAAGCGCTTGCACTGGACGAAGGTGGCAAGGCCGGAAATCATGAGCGACATCGACACGATCAGGGTCGTATCGCGGCTGGACACGCCGAGCGCCTGGCAAATCAGCAGGCCGGGCGTGACGATCGGCACGATGATCGCCAGCAGGTGCTGCAGCGCGGCGACGAAGGCGACCATCGGCGCCGGCCGGTCGTTCGGGCCGTAGACGAGGTCGCGGGCCGAATCGGCGGCGTCGGCGCCGTGGACGGCGGACTGGGCGGGGGAGGCGGGATGCATGGCGAGCGGGCCGGACAAGGTGGAAAGTGCGGCATTTTAGCCGAACGGCCAGCCGGCGCCGCTGCGATAGCGGGGATTCGACGGATCGGGAAAACGGCGGCGGATCGGCGCCCGGGCCGGCCGTGGCCGCGGCGCCCGTCGGTCAGCGGGCCTGCCGCGAGGCGGGCGCAGTCGGGATGTCAGTCGGGGCGGTAGTCGCATGGAACCCGGGCAGCGCCGGAATCCGCCGCTCCATGAACTGCAGGAACGTGCGGGTCCGAAGCGGCAGATACCGGCGCGACGCGTACACGAGGTGCAGCGCGTGCGGCGGCACCATGTCCCACTTCGGCAGCAACCGCACGAGTTGGCCGCTGTCGATCAGGTCCTGAACGAGCCACGCAGGCCCGCTGCCTACCGCGTTGCCTGCCAGGAAGCATTCCCGCAGGGCCATCGAGCTGTTCACGCGATACCGGCCACGCACCGGAACGACGGCTTGCTCGTCGCCGCGGGCGAAGGTCAGTTCGTTGCCGATGTCCGCGCGCGCGTAGCCGACATACTCGTGCTTCGCGAGGTCGTCCGGCCGGCGGAGCGTCGGCGCCTGCGACACGTACCCCGGCGTGGCGACCAGCAGGCGCGGCGATGACGCGATGTGCCGGGCCACGGCATCCGGCGGCAGCAAGTGGCCGAGGCGAATCGCGACGTCGACGCCTTCTTCGACCAGGTCGATCACGCGGTCGGTCAGTTGCAGTTCGACCTCGATTTCCGGCCACGCGGCGAGGAATTCGAGCACGAGCGCGTTCAGTCTCAGCTCGCCCAGCCCCAGCGGCGCATTGACGACCAGCTTGCCGACCGGCCGCACCGTTTGCCCGCGCACCTCGGCCACCGCGCTCGCGTATTCGTCGATCACGCGCTTGCAGCGATCGTAGAACCGGCGGCCTTCGTCGGTGGGCGCGAGGCTCGTGGTCGAGCGTTCCAGGAGACGAACGCCAAGTTCCCGTTCGAACGCGGCGACGATCTTGCTGATCGTCGGCTGGCCGGTGCCTTCCTCGCGCGCGACGGCCGAGAAATTGCCGAGTTCGATCGCGCGGACGAACACGCGCATGGATCGCAGCGAATCCATCTTATTCCTTTATGGCATGAACCTTATTCAAGTCTCCCATGTTCCCGCGCAATTGAGAATGACCTAACGTTCGCGAACCTTCAATCCCTGATGAGGAGTCGACATGAACATGAACGAGGCAACGCAATCTTCGCCACTGAACGGAGCGCACGTCGTGGTATTCGGCGGGAGCTCCGGAATCGGCCTCGAGGCCGCGGCCGCCGTGAAGGCGAAAGGCGCCGGCGTCACGCTGGTCGGCCGGACCCGCGCGAAGCTCGAGTCTGCCGCACAGGCGATCGGCGGCGCGCGCATCGCGGTGGCCCACATCGCCGACCGGCATGCGGTGCAGGCTGCCTTTGACGGGATCGCGCGCGTCGACCATCTGGTCGTCACGGCCGGCCGGTTCATTGCCGGCAAGCTGAACGAGACCGATCCCGATCACCTGCTCGCCGCGCTGCACGAGCGGATCGCCGGGCCGGTCTACGCGATCCGCGCGGCGTTGCCGCGGATGCCCGCGACCGGCTCGATCGTGCTGACCGGCGGGCAATTGTCGGATCGTCCGGCCGCGCAGGGCGTGTCCGTCATTGCCGCCGCCGTGCGTGGTGTCGAGGCGCTGGCGCAGTCGCTCGCGCTGGAATTGAAACCGATTCGCGTGAACGTCGTCGCACCGGGCTTCGTCGAGACGCCGCTGTACGACGCGTTCGGCCCGGAAGCGCGCGACACGATCCTCGCGGGCGCCGCGGCGGCGTTGCCCGGCGGCCGTGTCGGGCGCGCCGACGAAGTGGGAGAAGCGATCGCGTTCCTGCTGGGTAACGGCTTCATGAACGGCGAGATCCTGCACATCGACGGCGGCGGCCGGCTGGTCTGAGCCGCGTGTCAGCCCGCCGCGCGCGTGCCGGTGCGGCGCGCCGGCGGGCGTGGCGCGCGGCCCTCCGGATACGCGCGCTGGCAGACGGCGATGACCACCTCGCGCAGGCGGCGATGCACGGGATCGCCGTGCATGCGCGGATGCCACAGCGCGGACACGAGGATCTCGGGCAGGCGCACCGGGATCTCGAAGCTGCGCAGCCCGAGGGCCTCCGTGAGCCCCGGCGCGAACGCATTGCCGAGGCTCGAGCGCGGCACGAGCGCGATCAGGTCGGTGCTGGCCGCGACCCGCATCGCATCGGGGTAGCCCGGTACGACGACGTGCACGGTGCGGTGCGGGCCGGCCTGGTCGGTCGAGTGGTCGGCCGGCCCGCCGAAATCGCCGAGCTGCGACGCGATCACGTGATGGCAGGCCGCATAGCGCGCCGGCGTGATCCTGCCCGATGCGAACAGCGGGTGTCCGGCGCGTGCCACCGCGACGTGCCAGTCGCGAAACAGCATGCGGGTGTGCAACTCGGGTGCATCGTCGCCGCGCTTGCCGATTTCCAGGTCGACGGCGCCGTCGCGCAGGGCTTGCGGATCGCGGTCGGGCTTCGGGACGAAGCGGATGCGCACCTGCGGCGCGATTTCGCCGAGTGCGGCGACCACCGGGCCGGCCAGCATTTCCATGAACGATGCGGCCGTGCGGATCGTGAACGTGGATGCGTGCGTCGCGATGTCCACGTCGGCCGTTGCCGGCCGCAGCACCGTGCGCGCATCGCTGGCGATCGCGTGCACGCGGTCGCGCAACGCCGCTGCGTGCGGCGTCGGCACGAGCTTGCGCCCCGCGCGCACGAGCAACGGATCGCCGATGGACAGCCGCAGCCGCGTGAGCGTGCGGCTCATTGCGGACGTGCTCAAGCCAAGCCGGCGCGCGGCGCCGGTCACGCTGCCTTCCGACAGCAGTACGTCGAGCGCGGTGACGAGGTTCAGGTCGATGTCTTCCATGGAGACAGGATACGCCTCCACGCGGTTTGGCATGGCGTTCGATGCAACGATGAGTTGAATCGGGTGCGTCTGGCGCCTGTCGTGATGCGCACCTATAGTGGCGGCATGACGAAACCAGGCAAAGGCGGAAACCATGCAATCAACTGTATCTGACGGGAACGCGCCCGCGATCCTGCTCGTCGCGGCCTCGCGCGGCCTCGGGCTCGCGATGGCGGAGGCGTTCCTCGACAAAGGCTGGCGCGTGACGGGCACCGTGCGCGCAGGATCGGGGCGCACCAAGCTGCACGACCTCGCCGACCGGTTCGACGGCCGGCTCGAGATCGAGACGCTCGACATCTGCGAGCCGGTGCAACTGGCTGCGCTGCGCGAGCGGCTGTCGGGCCGGCGCTTCGACATGCTGTTCGTGAATGCGGGAACCACGAACGAGCCCACCGAAACGATCGGCGAAGTGACGACCGACGAGTTCGTGCGCGTGATGATCACGAATGCGCTGGCGCCGATGCGCGTGATCGAGACGCTGCAGGATCTCGTGACCGCGGACGGCCTGATCGGTGCGATGTCATCGGGGCAGGGCAGCGTCGCGAACAACGTCAGCGGGATGCGCGAGGTCTATCGTGGCAGCAAGGCCGCGCTGAACCAGTTCATGCGCAGCTTCGCGGCGCGTCAGGCCGATACGCGGCGTGCGATGGTGCTGATGGCGCCCGGCTGGGTCCGCACGGAACTGGGTGGGCCGGATGCGCGCCTGACGATCGAGGAAAGCGTGCCGAGTCTCGTCGACGTGTTGATCGCAAAGCGTGCGCGCCCGGGGCTCGAATATCTCGACTATCTGGGGAGGACGGTGCCGTGGTAGTCGGCGCGTCGCGCGAGTAGAGGCCTATTGCGATCCGCCGTGTTTTTCGTTGCACGGTAGTGCCGCTGCGAAGGTCCCGCCGATTCAATACAATGCGACGACCCGCCCGTGACACGGCGTTGCGCCGTCGCGTTCGAATCCTTCCGGTTCGCCGCACATCGCATGCGTCCCCGTCGCGACGGCCCCCAGTCGAACCCGGAGCGCAACATGAACGAACCTTACCTGCAGGTCATCGCGCATTTCCACGCCAAACCCGGCAACGGCGATCGCGTGATCGAATTGCTCGCGGAGCTCGCGCTGGCGACGCGCGCCGAGCCGAAGAATCTCGACTACGCCTATTTCCGGTCGCCGGAGGACCCCGACCACGTCGTGATCCTCGAACGCTATCGCGACGCGGATGGCCTCGACGTGCATCGGGAAACGCCGCATTTCCAGCGGATCGGGTTCGGCGAGATCATTCCGTTGCTCGATCGCCGCGAAGTGTCGCACTACATGGTGCAGCCGGACACCGGCACGGCGACGCCACCGGGAGGCACCCGATGAACCCGTTTCAATTCCGTACCGTTGCGACGCAGGTCGTCGAATTCGGCGCCGCGCGCCGGCTCGGCGCGTTGTTGCGCGAGCGCTTTCCGGCGCTCGTGCGGCTGTGTGTCGTCACCGACGCGTTCCTGCATCGCAGCGGCGTGCTCGCGCCCGCGCTGGAGAGCCTCGCCGCGCACGGCTGGCAGGTCACCGTGATCGACGACGTGATCGCCGATCCGCCCGAGCACGTGGTGCTGGACGCGACCGAACGGGCCGTCGCGGCCGATGCCGAGATCGTGCTCGGCCTGGGCGGCGGATCGTCGATGGACGTCGCGAAGCTGATCGCGGTGCTCGCGCCGGGGCGGCAGGCGCTGGCCGACATGTACGGCGTCGACCAGGTCACGAGCGCGCGACTGCCGCTCGTGCAGATGCCGACGACGGCCGGCACCGGCTCCGAGGTGACGGCCGTGTCGATCGTCACGGTCGGCGAGGCGCGCAAGATGGGCGTCGTGTCGCCGCACCTGTTCGCGGATCTCGCGATCCTCGACGCCGAATTGACGCTCGGCCTGCCGCGTGCGGCGACGGCCGCGACGGGCATCGATGCGATGGTGCATGCGATCGAAGCCTACACGTCCGCGCGGCTCAAGAACCCGGTATCCGACATGCTGGCCGTGCACGCGCTGACGCTGCTGTCGCGCAACCTGCTCGTGGCGTGCGACGACGGCCACGACCGCCACGCGCGTGAAGCGATGCTGGTCGGCGCGATGTTCGCGGGGCAGGCGTTCGCGAATGCGCCGGTCGCGGCCGTGCATGCGCTGGCCTATCCGGTCGGCGGAATCTTCCATGTGCCGCACGGGCTGTCGAATGCGCTCGTGCTGCCGCACGTGCTGCGTTTCAACGCGCCGGCCGCCGCGCCGCTGTATGCGGAACTCGCGGCGATCGTCGCGCCGTCGGCGACGGGCAGCGATGAAGCGCGCACGCACGCGCTGATCGCCGAGATCGACCGGCTGATCGTCGCGACGGGCATCCCGCGCACGCTGCGCGAGGTCGGCATCGGAGAAGGTGACCTGCCGAGGATGGCGTCGGATGCGATGCTGCAGACGCGCCTGCTCGTGAACAATCCGCGCGAGGTGACGGAGGCCGACGCGCTGGAGATCTACCGGCAGGCGTGGTGATGCGGTGGGCGTGCGCGTCGTGCCGCCCGTCACGCATTCACGCATTCACGATGCGCTCGCAGCCGGTCGCGCGGGCCGCGTCGCGATGCATGCGCACCCGAGCGCAACGGCCACGCGCCCGCATCCGGCCCACGGCGTGACATGCTCGGCAGCCTGTGCGTGTGCCTGGGCTGGACGCTGTTCGGCTTCGCCAGCGCGCGCTTCTGCCGGATGGAAGTCGGCGCCCATGCGAAGGCGCCGGGGAAGTCGCCGCAGGCGTGACGGGGCAGCGGTCGCCGCCGTTATCGGGCAGGGCGGGCCAGCAGCGGCGGGAGGTCCTGCTTCAGCAGGTCGACAACGGCCCGCACGCGCGGCGGCAGCGGCCGCTGCGCATGCACGAGCACGTTGAGCGCGAAGTCGGGAATCACGTACCGCGGCAGGAGCTCGACGAGCCTGCCGGCCGCGAGCGCCTCGGCGCAGGCCGGCTGCTGGACCACGCCGATGCCGCCGCCGGCCATGATCGTGTCGAACATCGGGCGCCAGTGGCTCGTCGTGATGATCGTGCGGATGCGCGCGTATTCGAGCGAGCCGCCGTCGCGCTGCAGCGGCAACCGTTCGCTGGCGAAGACGCCTTTCACGCGGATGAACGGATGGTTCGCGAGATCGGCCGCCGTGTCGATCGGGCCATGCCGCTCGAGATACGACGGCGCGGCGACGAGCCGGCGGCCGACCGCGCCGACCGGATGCGCGACGAACCCGCCGTCGCCGAGCTGTCCGACGCGGATCGAGATGTCGACGCCTTCGGTGACCGGATCGACGAGGTCGTCGTTCAGGACCAGATCGATGTGCAGATTCGGATACGCGGTGCGGACATGCATCAGCACGCCCGGCAGTACGACCTCGCCGACGCATTGCGGCGCCGCGAGCCGGATCGTGCCGTCGAGCGCGTTTTCCGTCTTCGACACCGACGCGACCGCGTCGTCGGCCGCTTCGAGCAGCGCCTTGCTGCGTTCGTAAAAGATCCGGCCTTCTTCCGTGCATGCAAGGGTGCGTGCGCTGCGCAATAGGAGCCGTGTGCCGAGATGCTTCTCGAGTCGCTCGATGCGTTCGCTGACGGCCGGCTGGCCCATGTCGAGATCCCGCGCCGCGCCGGACATCGTGCCGCGCTCGACCACCCTGACGTAGATGCGCATCGTCGCCAGCAAATCCATGAAGTCGCGCCCCTTGTCCGGTTCCGGTTGATGCCGATCGACGGATGGTATCAAAGCGGGGCCGCCCGAAGGTGCGCGGCGAACCGATACTGACCATCGGTTGCCGAAGCCGCGTGTGTTCGTCGGCGCGATGCGTGACAATGCGCTTCCGTGCGAACGACTGGAGACGAAGACATGACGCAACAGGATGACGTGGTGCGCACGCGCTGCGTCGCATGGCAGACCGTGCGGACGTGGCAGGCGGCCGAATGGTGCAGGCTCGTCGAGTCGCGAACGGGAATCGACCTGTCGGGTTCGGTGTCGGGCGCGATCGACGGCTCGCCGTTTCGCATCGACTATGCGATCGCATGCGGCGCCGACTGGCTCACGCGCTCGGCACGCATCACGCAGTGGGGCGGCACGCAGCCGCCGCGGCAGTGGGATATCGCGTGCGACGCGGGGCGATGGACGATCGATGGCGTCGACGTACCGGCGCTCGCGGGCGCGACCGACGTCGATCTCGGTTTCAGCCCGTCGACGAATACGCTGCCGATCCGACGGCTCGGGCTGGCCGTCGGCGAGTCGGCCGTGATTCGTACCGCGTGGCTGCGCTTTCCGGATTTCGCGTTCGTGCGCGGCGAGCAGCGCTATACGCGTACCGCGGAGCGCGTGTATCGCTACGAAAGCGACACGTATGCGGCTGATGTCGCGGTCGACGCAGCGGGCCTCGTCACCGACTACGACGAATGGCGGCGCATCGGCGCGACGCCCGCATGCTGATGCACGCGTACCGCGCCGTGTGCCGGTAGCGGCGGCGCGTCAGCGTGCGCTCGCGACCGACAGCTTGCCCGGAATCAGTTTCAGCACGCTGAAGGTATCGGCGATGGTCTGCTGATAGGCGAGCGTCGCGTCGCCGATCGGCTGCACGCCGTAGCCGGCGCGCTTGAGCGCGACTTCGAGCGTCGGCGCGTCGAGGCCGACGAGCGGCGACAGTTGCGCGGCGACTTCCGGCACGTGGTCGCGCGCCCAGCGATCGACCGCGTCGACTTCGTCGAGCAGCGCGCGCAGCACCTGCGGGTGAGCGGCCGCGTATTTGCGCGCGGCGAGGTAGTACTGCGTATTGCGCACGAGCCCTTCGCCGCTCGCGATCACGCGTGCGCCGATCTGCCGCTCGGCGGCGGCCAGGTACGGATCCCAGATCACCCACGCATCGACGCTGCGCTGCACGAACGCGGCGCGGGCGTCGGCGGGCGTCAGGTAGATCGGCTGGATGTCGGCATACGTCAGGCCCGCGCGTTCGAGCGCCTTCACGAGCAGGAAGTGGACGTTCGAACCCTTGTTGAACGCGACCTTCTTGCCGCGCAGCTGCGCGACGGTGCGGATCGGCGAATCGGGCAGCACGACGATCGCCTCGCCCTGCGGCGCGGGAGGCTCGTTGCCGATATAGACGAAATCGACGCCGCCCGCCTGCGCGAAGATCGGCGGCGTCTCGCCGACCGTGCCGACGTCGATCGCGCCGGCGTTCAGGCCCTCGAGCAATTGCGGGCCGGCCGGGAATTCAAGCCACTGCACGGTGACGCCCTGGCTCGCGAGCCGCTTCTCCAGCGTGCCGCGCGCCTTGAGTACGACGAAGTTGCCGTATTTCTGGAAACCGATGCGCAGCCGCGTGCCGCTGTCTTGCGCGTGCGCGGGCAGGCCCGCGAGCGGGCCGAGCGCGAGCCCGGCCAGCCCGGCGGCCGCGCCTTGCAGCCACTGGCGGCGATGCGGGTTCGCCGGTGTCGGTTCAACGTCTGCGTGCGGTGTGTCGTTCATCGAGGCGTCCTGCGTGCGAGGGAGCGGGCCGCGCGCGAACGGCGCGCGGTTGGCGCAGGGCGGGGCCGGGTGCGGGCGCTGCACGCCACGGGCCGGCCCGCGCCGGACTCGTGACGATACGTCCGTGTGCGCCGGCGGCCAACCAACGAATGCGCATATGCAAATCAGCGGCGGCGCGTTGACGATGTTCGAACCGGTGATTCGCACAAGCGAGCGCCGTCGGCACGGCGGGCCGCGCCGGCGAAATCGCCGGATTGCACGCGCGGCCGCGCCGACGCTCGATAAACGGCTGACGCGACCCTCAATCGGAGCCGGCCGGGCTTTCCTCGATCGAATCGACGCGATCCGGATAGAACGCGAGATGCCCGCGGATCGCATCGACGGCCGGATAGGGCGCCTCGTAGGTCCAGACGGCATTGACCGCGCGCTCGCCGCCGGCCGGAATCGAGTAGTAGGCGGCGTCGCCCTTGTACGGGCAGTACGTCGCGTGATCGGTGCGTTGCAGCAGCGTCAGGTCGGCGTCCTCGCGCGGGATGTAGAACACGGCCGGGTAAGCGGCTTCGCGCAGCGCCAGCGCGCGGCACGTATCCGCGACGACCTTGCCGGCCGCCTTGACCACGACGCGCCGCGGGTGCGGTTCGACCGTGATCGGATGATCGGGGCCCGGCGTCTTCACCGGGCGAGCGGACGTATCGGAGCTGACAGGCATCGTGGGTCCTCCTGGAATCGGCGGCGCGGCGCTGCCGGGCGGATCCCGGCGCGTCCGTGCCGACGTTGGCCAGCCGATACGATGCGCCATTTCGGGCGAGTCTGCAGGGGGCCGGAAGACGGCGACGCGGGACGGCCGCCCGGCGCTCGCGTGGACGTTTTCATGCGCGGGCAGCGGGACGCATCCACGACGATAAGCAACGCGAAATTAATTGGTAAGCGATCGGCGGGCGGCGCGCGAAGATCGGCCGTCGTCATTTGCATGACAGCCCTCTGCTGTCTCCGTCACCATGAAGAACGCTTTCGTTTCGTCAGCCGCGCGTCGTGCGCGTGGCGCATTTCCTGCCGCGACGGCCCTGCGCTGCATTGCGGCGTCGCTGCTGCTTGCCGGCGCGGCCACGCAGGCGCTCGCCGCGCCGGCCGGCAAGACGCTCGTGTACTGCACCGAAGGCAGCCCTGCCGGCTTCGATCCGGGCCAGCACACGACGAGTACCGATTTCGACGCGAGCACCTACCCGGTCTACAACGGGCTCGTGCAGTTCAAGCGCGGCACGCTCGATCTCGAACCCGCGCTCGCGACGAGCTGGGACGTGTCGCCCGACCAGCGCACGATCACGTTCCACTTGCGGCGCGGCGTGAAATTCCAGAGCACCGCGTGGTTCAAGCCGACGCGGCCGTTCCAGGCCGACGACGTCGTTTTCACGTTCCGCCGGATGCTCGATCCCGACGATCCGTTCCGCAAGGCCTACCCGGTCAGCTTCCCGTATTTCAGCGACCTCGGCTTCGACCGCAATGTCGAGCGCATCGACAAGGTCGACGACGACACGGTGCGCTTCGTGCTCAAGACGCCCGACGTCGTGTTCGTGCGCAATCTCGCGATGGCGTTCGCGTCGATCCTGTCGGCCGAGTATGCGTCGCAGCTCGCGGCGCGCCACCGTGAGGCCGACATCAACCAGTTTCCGGTCGGTACCGGGCCGTTCCTGCTGCGCATGTACCAGAAGGATGCGCTGATCCGCTACGACGCGAATCCCGACTACTGGAAGCCGGATGACGTGAAGCTCGCGCGCCTCGTGTTCGCGATCACGCCCGATCCGGCCGCGCGCCTGCAGAAGCTGGTGGCCGGCGAGTGCCAGGTATCGGCATTCCCGCGGCCGGCCGATCTCGACACGGTGCGGCGCGACCCGAAACTGACGTTGTTCTCGGGAATGGGCTTCAACGTCGGCTTCGTCGCGTACAACACGCAGCATGCGCCGCTCGATCGCGTCGACGTGCGGCGTGCGCTCGACATCGCGATCGACAAGGCGGCGATCGTGAAGACCGTGTTCAACGGCGACGCGAAGATCGCGACGAACCCGATGCCGCCCGCGCAATGGTCGTACAACCCGCGCCTGAAGGATGCGCCGCGCGATCCGGCGGCCGCGAAGGCGCTGCTTGCGCAGGCCGGGTTCCCGAACGGCTTCGACCTGACGCTGTGGGCGATGCCCGTGCAGCGGCCGTACAACCCGAATGCGCAGCTGATGGCGCAGCTGATCCAGCAGGACTGGGCGAAGATCGGCGTGCGCGCGAAGATCGTCAGCTACGAATGGGGCGAGTACAACCGCCGCGCGAAGCACGACGGCCAGCACGACGCGATCCTGTACGGCTGGTCGGGCGACAACGGAGACCCCGACAACTGGCTCGGGACGCTGCTCGGCTGCGACGCGGTGCACGGCAGCAATCTCGCGAAGTGGTGCAACCAGGATTTCGAGAAGCTGGTGGATGCGGCGCGCGCCAATGCGGACGTCGCGAAACGCACGGCGCTGTACGAACAGGCGCAGGTCGTGTTCAAGGACCAGGTGCCGTTCACGCCGATCGCGACGTCGATCGTGTCGCTGCCCGTGTCCAAGCGCGTACACGGGCTGACGTTCTCGCCGCTGGGTGGGCACCGCTTCGACGGCGTCTGGCTGGATTGACGGGAGAGCCGCGCGGACGGTGCTTTCGTCCGCGGGGTGTGACGGCGGGAACGGCCGGCGCGATGCGGTGCGCGCCGGCCGCCGTCAAGCCGGTTCAGTTGAGCGCGACCGCCGCCGCGGCTTCGACCGGCGAGCCTTCGAGCGCGACCGACGGCCGGCCGTCGGGGCCGACCGGCACGTCGCCGGTGAGCGTCGTGCGATAGAGCTGGCGATCGAAGTCGAGATCGAAGATGTCGGCAGGCGCGAGGTGGGCGGTCGCGCGGTTGTCCCAGAACGCGATGCTGCGCGGTTCCCACTTGAAGCGGATCGTGAATTCCGGCCGCGTCACGTGTTCCCACAGCAGCTCGAGCAGTGCCTGGCTCTCGCGCGGCGTCAGCCCGACGACCGATTTCAGGAAGCTCGGGCTCACGTACAGCGCGCGTTCACCGGTCTCCGGATGCACGCGCACGAGCGGATGCTCGGTCACGAGCGGACGGCGCTCGACCGCCTCGTCGAACGCGTCGGTGGCGCGCGCGCCGGCCGGCGGCGTGAAGCGATGAATGCCGCGCAGCCCGTCGACGAAGCCGCGCAGCGGCGCGGACAGCGTTTCGTACGCCCGCACGAGGTTCGTCCAGTGCGTGTCGCCGCCGTACGGCGGGATCGTCACGCCGCGCAGGATCGACGCCCACGGCGGGTTCACGGCGGCCGTCACGTCGGTGTGCCAGCCGGTCCACGGCCGGCGCACCGGTTCGCCTTCGAAGCGCGTCGCCTTGCGGTGCTTCGCGATCGAGTAGACGGCGGGGTGTCCGTCGACGTGCCCGAACACCGGATGGCCGACCGTCGGCTCGCCGAACTGCGCGGAGAACGCGACGTGCTGCTCGTGCGTGAGGAATTGCTCGCGGAAGAAGATGACGCGCCATTTCAGCAGCGCGGCGCGGATCGCCGAGATCTGCGGCGTGGTCAACGGTTGCGTGAGGTCGACGCCGCGTATTTCCGCACCGATATGGGCGGACAGCGGGATCACGTCGACCGGCTGGGCGGCGGGTTCGAGTAGGGCGCTCATGCGACGCTCCTGGCGGAAGTGAACGGGGCGGATGGCCGACATCGTTGCGGGTGCAAGCGTCGGTCCGGTGGCGGGAGGTTCATCGTGGTGTGTCCGGTGGCGAATGGCGGGGAACACGCGACGGCGCGCATGGAACGGCACCGCCGCGAGACGCGGGCGTTATTGCAGCGTCGCGCCCGGCCCCTTCAGCACGACGCTCCGGCGGCCGTCGATGCCGACCGGCACGTCGCCATGCACGGTCGCGCGGCGCACGACGCGGCGCGCATCGCCGTAGTCGTTGATCGCGTAGTGCTGCGTCGCGCGGTTGTCCCAGATCGCGACGTCGCCTTCCTGCCAGTTCCAGCGCACGGTGTTCTCGAGACGCGTCACGTGTTCGTGGAACACCTGCAGCAGGTGCGCGGAATCCTGCGCCGACAGGCCCTTGAGTCGCTGCACGAAATGCCCGAGCACGAGCGTGCGTTCGCCGGTTTCCGGATGGACGCGCACGACCGGGTGCTCGGTTTCGTAGACGGTCGACGTAAACACTTCGCGGTAGCGCTTCAATTGCGTATCGTCGGCATGCACGTGCGTCGACGCGTAGTCGTACGCGTTGGTATGCAGCGCCCACAGCGTGTCGGCGAGCGCGCGCAGCGGGTCGGGAAGGTGCGCGTAGGCGGCGGCCGTGTTGGCCCACACGGTATCGCCGCCGAACGGCGGAATCACGACGGCGCGCAGGATCGAGATTTTCGGGTACGCATCGACGAAGGTCACGTCGGTATGCCACGAATTGGCGCGGGCGCCGTGCGCGGAATCGAGTTCGAGCAGGTGCGCGCTGCCGTCGACGGACGGCACGGTCGGGTGCGCGACGGTATGGCCGAAGCGGCGTGCGAACGCTTCCTGTGCGGTGTCGTCGAGATGGTGCTGGCCACGGAAGAACAGCACCTTGTGGCGCAGCAGTGCGGCCTGGATCGCGTCGAACGTCGCGTCGTCGAGCGTGCCCGACAGCCGCACGCCGGCGATCTCGGCGCCGATCCGGCCGGCGACCTGGCGAAGCTGGAGCGGGGCGGCGGCCGTGCGCGGCGCGGCGTGCGAAGCATGCGAGGACGGGTGAGCGGCGTGCTGGACTTCGGACATCGGGAGTCTCCTGGAGTCGGGTCGGTCGAGTTCCCATTCAAGCAGGGACCGTGCGTAATCGGAACCGATGAATCGTCACAACCTTAGCGTGTGCGCAGCGATGATCGATATGCGTCGTCGTGCTGAGCAATCCGGCGCGTCACGCGTGCTACCACGCCATCCGCCATTCGCCGATCCGGTGCGGGCGCGGCGCGTCGATACGCTTGCCGCCCGCGCGATCGTCACCCGGCGGTTCGCGCTCGTCGAAATCCGCGAGCACGGTGTCGCGCAGCCGCGCGAATGCCGGCGAATCGCGCCGGCGCGGGCGTGGCAACGCGACGTCGACGATGCGTTCGATGCGGCCCGGGCGTGGCGCCATCGTCACGACGCGGTCGCCGAGATACACGGCTTCGTCGACGTCGTGCGTGACGAGGATCATTGTGATCCGCTCCTGTTCCCAGATGCGCAGCAGCTCGTTCTGCATCCGCGCGCGTGTTTGCGCGTCGAGCGCGCCGAACGGCTCGTCGAGCAGCAGCACGCGCGGGCGGTTCACGAGGCCGCGCGCGATCGCGACGCGCTGCGCCATCCCGCCCGACAGCTGGTTCGGATACGCGTGCTCGAAACCGTTCAGCCCGACGAGCGCGATGTGATCGGCGACCGCGCGCCGCTTCGCGGCCGCGTCGAGCGGGGCGTTGCGCAGCGCGGCCGCGATGTTCTGCGCGACGGTCAGCCACGGGAACAGTCGGTGATCCTGGAACACGATGCCGCGCTGCAGCGACGTGTCGCGCACGCGTTCGGCGCCGGCCCGGATCTCGCCCGTGTAGTCGGCGTCGAGCCCGGCGATCAGCCGCAGCAGCGTCGACTTGCCGCAGCCGCTCGCGCCGACGATCGTGACGAATTCCCCGGCGCGCACGTGCAGCGACACGTCGTCGAGTACGGCGAGTGCGGCGCCGCGTTGCGCGTAGTGCTTGCTCACGTGGAGGATGTCGAGCGAATCGGAGGCGAGGGTCGTCATGGCGGTGCGAGGAAGGGGGCGGGGAAGGAAAGGGCGATCAGCGCGGCAGGTCGCCGCGCCGGGCCAGCACCTTGCGTTCGATCGCACGCGCGATCGCGTTCAGTGCCCAGCCGGTCACGCCGACGACGATGATCCCGAACAGCACGAGATCCATCCGGAATTGTTCGCTGCCGTCGATCAGCGTGTTGCCGATCCCGCTGCCGGCGACCAGCAGGTATTCGGCGCCGAGCGTCGCGAGCCACGAGTAGATCAGGCCGAGATACAGTCCGGTGAAGATCGACGGCAGCGCGGCCGGCAGGATCACGTAGCGCACGAGCTGGCGCCGCGAGTAGCGCAGCGCGCGGGCAACGTCGACATACGCGCGCGGCACCGCATGAATGCCGTCGCAGGTGTGCGCGGCAACGGGCAGCAGCGCGGCGAGCGACAGGAACACGACCTTGGCGACGTCGCCGAGTCCGAACCACACCGAAATCAGCGGAATCCACGCGAACAGCGAGACCTGCTTGAACGTGTCGAAGCTCGGGCCGATCATTCGCGCGGCGACGCGCGACAGCCCGAGCGCAGCGCCGAGCAGGAGCCCGCCCGTCGCGCCGAGCGCGAAACCGCACGCTTCACGCGCGAGCGATGCGGACAGCGCGCGGCCGAGTGCGCCGCTCGCGGCTTGCGCCCATGCGGTGCGCAATACGTCGGCCGGGCCGACGAGCAGCCCGCTGTTCACGAGGTGCGCGGAAGCGATCGCCCACCACAGCGCGAATGCGGCGAGCGGCAGCACGAAGCCGCGCCAGTCGGGCGCGTGCAGGCGGCGGGCGGCCGGGGCGGGCGGCGATGCAGCGTCGGGCGAGGCGGGGTGCGTCACGGGGGGATCTCCTTCGGTTACGCGGGCAGGGCGGGCGGTTCAGCCGCGGAACGCGGACGGCACGCCGCGGCGCAGGCGCGCTTCGAGTGCGTCGAGCAGCCGGTTGATCAGCAGGCCGACCGCCCCGACGACGATCACGGCCGCCATCACGAGATCGAGCTGGAACAGTTGCCGCCCGTACACGATCAGGTAGCCGAGCCCTTCGGACGATGCGACGAGCTCGACGACGACGAGCGCGAGCCACGACTTCGTGAACGCGAGCCGCACGCCGGTCGCGAGCGTCGGGATCGCGGCGGGCAGCACGACGTGCACGATGCGTTGCCGGTGCGTGTAACCGAATACGCGCGCGACTTCGTCGAGCGCGGGCGGTGTCTGGCGAAACCCTTGCAACGTGCTCAGCGTGACGGGCACGAGCGCCGCATGCGCGATCAGCAGGTACTTGAGCGGTTCGCCGACGCCGACGAGCAGCAGCAGGAACGGTAGCCAGCCGAGCACCGGAATCTGCACCAGCGCGTTGAAGCTCGGCAGTACGTACGCTTCCAGCGTGCGCGACAGGCCGAGCGCGACGCCGGTCGCGAAGCCGAGCAGCGTGCCGGCGGCGAACCCGACCAGCACGCGCTGCAGGCTGATCAGCGTGTGGCGCACGAGATCGCCGCTCGTGGCGAGCTCCTCGAGCGCGTCGAACACGCGTTCGGGCGGCGGCAGGATCTGCGGCGCGATCCAGCCGCGCGCGCTGCCGACGCTCCACAGCGCGAACAGCAGCGCAGGCAGCAGCCACGGCGCGAGCCGCCACGACCACCGTTGCACGGCCGCCGCACGGTGCGGCGGCGCGGCCAGCGCGTGGCGCTCGGATGACGGGATGGAAACCGCGGTGTCGCTCATCGGGGCGGGTCCGGGTCAGGAAAGGGGCTTGCCGGCCGCGTCGTAGCGTTGCCAGTAGCGTTCGAGCTTCAGCGTGCGCAGCGCATTGTCGAGATACTTCGGCTCGAACCAGCCATCGACGTCGACCGGCTGGCGGATCAGCTTCAGCGCCAGCGCATCCTGCGCGACGGACTTGTAGCGCGCGACGACGAACGGGTCGATCAGCGGTGACAGGCGATCTTTCAGCCGCTGGTTCGCATAGTCGGCCTGCCACGACGAAACGGGCACGCCGCTCTTCGCCCACAGCTTGAACAGCGCATCGCGGTTCGCTTCGTCGGACGACCATTGCGCGCCCTTCACGAGCGCGTTGACGACGCGCTGCACGATGTCCGGATGCGCGCGCTCGAAATCGTCGAGCACGAGCAGGTGGGTCTGGCGCGTGAACTGCGGGCCGTCATTCTGCGATTCGTAGATGATCTTCGCGAGCCCCGCGTCGCGCAGCTTGTACAGCTGGTAATCGCCCACCGACGCATCGATGCCTTTCGACGCGAGTGCGGCGAGCGAGCTCGCGGAGTCGAGATTGATCACGCGCAGGTCGCGTTCGGTGAGGCCGTTTTTCGCGAGCGCATTGTCGGCGACGAGCTGCAGGTTCGTGCCGCGGAAGATCGACACGCGGCGGTCCTTCAGGTCCTTGATCGAGCGGATGGTGGAGTCGGGCGGCACCGCGATCTTCACGCCCGAACGCACGCTCGCGGCGAGCAGCAGGCGCGTCTTGATCCCGTTCGCACGCGCGAGCACGGCGGGCAGGTCGCCCTGGTACGCGAAGTCGAGCGCCTTGTTCGCGATCGCCTCGTTGACGGCCGGCCCGGCGCCCTTGAAGAACAACCACTGCACCTTGATGCCGTCGGCCGCGAACTCCTTTTCGACCAGTTGCTGCAGCTGCGCGGTGGCGGCGCTCGATCCGCCGAACGTCGGCGGATCGCCGGCGCCTTGCTGGGCGACACCGATGCGGATGGTGGCGGGCTTGTCGGCGTGCGCGGCGGCGGCCGGCAACGCGATGAGGGACGCGATCAGCAGCGATCGAAGCAGGCGCAGTGGAAGCATGAATCGATGGATCCGGAACGTTGGGGGGAGCGAGTCCGGGCCTCAGCCCGTCGGCGCATTCTCGATGACGGGCCGGGGCCGGACAAGAAACGATTTGAACTATGCTTATCGCCGCCTGGCGGGTTGCCGCGCCGGGCGTTTCGTTCCATATGAACGTGAATTCCATTCACATGCATCTGAAATTCATTCTGAATTCAAATCAAGTCGATTGATAACGAAAGCCGAATCAGGAAATTTCCAATTGAAAAATCGCGGTGAAGACGAGCACGGATTCGCGTGGAGATCGCTCGTCGAATCGGGGCGTGAAAACGGGGTCGGGTAATCGTGGAAATGTGATGTGAGCCCGTCATGTGTGCCGGGACGGTCAATCTGGCGCGGCCAGACGGGCGCATGTGAAGCGCCCCGGCATGTCGGTAAATCGAATGGAAACGGTTAGGTTTTCGGCTGGTAAATCATGCCAAGAAACAGTTCATGCGTCTGTTCAGATAAGCGAATCATTCGATCCGATGTGAGAAAAAATGACCGCAAATGAACGGAATCGCTTTCATCGTTGCAGGGTTAAATCCATAAATACATTTCGACGCCAAATAATTTGAATTCGCCTGAAAAATTGTCTATACCCTAGACGAATCAGCGCGGTTGCCTTGTGCGGGAAAGACCGCACCGTGGATGCAGGCACGCACGACCGAAGTCGTCGTTGCACGCCGCGTGTTGCAGTGATCGAGAGGATTCCGGGGGGGCGAACGACCTCGTGCCAGAGGCGTGCGCACGTGTCGCAACGGGCGAATGTCCTGCGCAACCGCCGGAGCAACGGAGCGTCTTTGCGTTCAACGGTCGGTCACCGACCCCGTTACACGGAGGTTGCCATGCTGCAATACGTCAAGTCCCTGCTGCGTGACGAACGTGGCGTCAGCGCGCTCGAGTACGCCGTGCTGGCCGGTATCGTCGTGGTCGCGCTGGCGGCGGTCGGCGTGATCCTCAGCAGCACCACCGGTGGCTTGCCGAGCGTGTTCACGTCGCTGATGAGCAAGGTGACGAGCCTGATCTGATCCCCTGAACCCGCGCGCCACCGACGAACACCGGGATCCGCTGCGGTAGAACGTATCCGGCCGGGGCGTGTCGACGGACGGCTCTCTCATGCTCACGTTCGTGCAGTCGGTGGCCACGGTCTTGCTGGCCGCGCTCGCGGCGCAGGATCTGCGCGACCGGCGCCTGTCCAATCGCGTCGTGCTCGCGTTCGCGGCGCTGTATTTCGTCGCGGCGGCGCTCGCGCACGACGGGTTCGCGCCGCTGGCCGGCCACGTCGCCGCCGGTGCGTCGATGCTGCTGTTGTTCGGCGGCATGCGCCACGCGGGCTGGATCGGCGGAGGCGACGTCAAGCTGGCGGCGGCGGTATTCCTGTGGGCCGGCCCGGCATGGGCGTTTCCGGTGCTGACGGGCGTCGGCGCGTGCGGTGCGTTGTGCGGCCTCGCGTTGCTGGCTTCACGGCGGCGGCACGCCGCGCAGGTCCGCGCGGTCGCCGCGCGCGGCGTGCCGTACGGCGTTGCGCTCGCGCTCGGCGGCACGCTGGCCGTCTGGGCGTCGTTTCCACACACGGTTTCGCTTATCTAGCCGGGGGGACGCACGCCGCCATGCCCAAACCGCTGAGACTGGCCGTGCTGGTCGTTGCCGCCGGCATCGGTGCGTTCATCCTGCGCGAACTGTACGTCGCCGCGTCGACGCCGTCGGTGCCGGCCGAAACGGATCAGGCACGCGTGCGGGTCGCTGCCGCCGATCTGCCGGAAGGGCTGCTGCTGCGCGACAACGATCTGGCGTGGAAACGCATGCCGCGCGCACAGGTGCCGGCCGGCGCGTTCGTCGAGTCGCAGCCGGGCGCGGACCTGAAGGGCGCGCTGCTGCGCAACCACGTCGGCGCCGGCGCGCCGATTCGCGTCGAGAACGTGATTCCGGCCGGTGCGCCGGATTTTCTCGCGGCGGCGTTGCAGCCCGGCATGCGCGCGATCTCGGTGCCGGTCGACGACGTGTCGGGCAATGCGGGGCTGATCCAGCCGGGCGACTTCGTCGACGTGCTGCTGACGCAGCAGATCGGCGGCTCGGCGACGTCGCCCGGCACGTTCGAAGCGGAAACGGTGGTGCGGCGCGCGCGCGTGCTGGCGGTCGGTTCCGAATTCCAGCGCGCGAAGGCGCCGGCGAGCGCTCCGGACGCGGCAGCCCGCGCGCGCACGGTCACGCTCGAGGTCGCGCCGCGCACCGCGCAGGTCGTGCTGGTGGCGACACGCCTCGGCTCGTTGTCGCTCGCGCTGCGCAGTTTCGCGACGAGCGACCGGCGGCAGCCGGCAGGCGGCGGCGAACAGGAGCCCGATACGCAACCCGTATGGGCCGGCGACGTGTCGCGCGCGGCCCGCGAGGCCGCACGCGAGCCGTCCGCCGGGCCGGATACGGGCGCGCGGCCGGCGTGGCGGAGCAACGCGGTCGTGATCTATCGCGGTTCGTCGGTCGACGACGGTTCGCGTGGCGGCGGCACCGGCACGCCGGGCCTGCCGCCGCTGCCGTCCGGGCTGCCGGCCTGGCCGGCGATGCCCGCGACGACGGGGGGCGCCAATGTCGCGGCGGAGACGACTGCGCAGCCACCGGCCGTGGCGGCGCAGTGACGGATTGACGATTCGGGCCGGCCGCCCGGCGGCCGGCATTTGACGGGAACACGCATGGTGCGCATGGTTCGTTGGATCGCTTTCTGGTGCCTGGCCTGCATCGTTGCATCCGGGAGCGCGTCCGCGCAGGTCGCACGCGCGCCGGACGCGGGCGCGGCGCTGTCGATCGCGACCGGCAAGGGGGAGCTGCTGTCGCTGCCCGAGCCCGCGACCGCGATGTTCGTCGCCGATCCGACCATCGCGGACATCCAGGTGCCGTCGCCGCGCACCGTGTTCGTGTTCGGCAAGAAGGCGGGCACGACCACGCTGATCGCGCTCGGCGCGAACCATCGCCCGATCCTGCGCAAGACGGTGATCGTGCAGGTCGACACGGCGTCGCTGCAGGGCGTGCTCGACAGCCGCTTTCCGCAGCTGAAGCTGGCGGTATCCGGTGCGCCGGGCTCGCTGATGGTGTCGGGCAAGGTGCCGAGCGCGGCCGACGCGGACGCCGTGATGCAGTCGCTCGCGCCGTACCTGCACGACAAGGAGAAGATCGTGAACCGGCTCACGCTGTCGCGCCCGATCCAGGTGAACCTGCGCGTGCGGGTGACCGAGGTGAGCCGCAACCTCACGCAGCAGCTCGGCATCAACTGGAGCGCGCTGGGCGGCGCCGGCAACTTCGTCGGCGGGCTGTTCAACGGGCGCACGCTGTTCGATCCGACGAGCGGCCTGTTCAACCTGTCGCCGACGGGCGCCTTCTCGGTGCTCGGCGGATTCCGCGCGGGGCGCTGGTCGATCGACGTGGTGCTCGACGCGCTCGACCAGGAGGGCCTGATCACGATGCTCGCGGAACCGAACCTCACCGCGATGTCCGGCGAGACCGCGAGCTTCCTCGCGGGCGGCGAGATTCCGATCCCGGTGGCGCAGGCCGGTTCGTCGACCGGCGCGATCACGGTCGAGTTCAAGCCGTTCGGCGTGTCGCTCGATTTCACGCCGACCGTGCTCGCCGACAACCGGATCAGCCTGAAGGTGCGGCCGGAAGTGAGCGAGATCGATGCGAGCAACAGCGTGACGACCGGCGGCGTCAAGGTGCCGGGGCTCACGGTGCGGCGCGTCGAGACGACGGTCGAGCTGTCGAGCGGGCAGAGCTTCGCGATCGGCGGGCTGCTGCAGAGCCAGACGGCCGACACCGTGTCGCAGATTCCGGGGCTCGGCCGGCTGCCGATCATCGGCCGGCTGTTTTCGTCGAAGAACTTCCAGGACAACAAGACCGAGGTGGTCGTGATCGTCACGCCGTACATCGTGCAGCCGACCGGGCCCGGCCAGCTCGAGCAGGCGATCGACACCGTCGCGCGGCCGAGCAGCGACCTGGAGTTCGCGGTGCAGCGCAGCCTCGGGCTCGACCTGCTGTCGGGCGACACGCCGCGCCTCGTCGGCGCCGCGGGCTTCGTGTACTGAACCGGAGGAACGCGCATGCGAACCCGATCGACCGTCGCCGCACTGCTGCCGCTGGCGTTGGCGGGCTGCCTGTCGGCGCCGCCGCCGGTCAACCTGCCCGATGCGCGGTCGATCGGCTTCGACGGCGCGCACGCGGTGGCGCCCGATTGCGCGAAGCTGATGCAGCCGTCGCATCTCGTCGACGCGGGGTTCGCGCGGCCGGGCGTGCCGTTTGGCTGCGCGACCTACTCGAACCTCGCGGCGATGCTCGCGCGGCCGGAGGATCTCGTCGCGCCCGTGCCGTACGGCGGCGCGGACGCGCAGACCGCGGCCGAAGCGGTGCGCCGCTACGTCGAGGATCGCGTGAAGCAGCCGACGCCCGACAAGACGCTGACGACCGGCTCGCCCAGCCATTGAACCGACCCGGATGCCATCACGATGCCGCCCATGAACCTCCTCGACCGTCAGCACACCCGGCGCGCCGCGTCCGCGGGCGCGGCCGATCTCGTCGCGGTCGTCTCCGATGCGGGCAGCGATGACGTGATACGGCGCGTCGCGCAGGAGCTGTCGATCACGCGTACCCATCTGCAACTGGGCGTCTGCGACGATGCGATCCGGCTGCTGCAGCAGTCCGAGCGTTCGCCGCGCCAGCTCGTCATCGACGTGTCGGATTCGGTGCTGCCGGTGTCGGACCTGATGCGGCTCGCCGACGTGTGCGATCCATCGGTGCGGGTCATCGCGATCGGTACGCAGAACGACGTGGGGCTGTTTCGCAACCTGCTCGGCATCGGCGTGCAGGACTACATCGTCAAGCCGCTGACCGTCGAGCTGATGCGGCGGGCGCTGACGGCGACGGAGTCGGTCGTCCAGGCGCGCACCGGCAAGGTCGTCAGCTTCGTCGGCGCGCGCGGCGGGGTCGGCGCGACCACGATCACGGTGAGCCTCGCGCGCTTCCTGGCGGGCGAGAAGCGCCGCCGCGTGGCCTACGTCGACCTGAACCTGCATGGCGGCGGTGCGAACGCGATGCTCGGGCTGTCCAGCAACAACGGGCTGATCGAATTGCTGAACATGGGGCAGCGCCCCGACGACGCGTTGTTCGAGCGCATGTTCGTGACGAAGGGCGACCGGTTGCACGTCCTGTCCGCCGAGCTGGCGTACGGCGCCGACGCGCCGGTGGGCGACGAGGCCGTCGCGCGCCTGGTCGACATGCTGAAGGACCGCTTCCACTACGTGCTGTTCGACGTCGGGAGCGGCGCCGGCAAGCTGCTCGAGGACGCGCTCGCGGCGTCCGATCTCGTCCATGTCGTGGTCGACCGTTCGGTGCACGCCGCGTACGAAGCGGCGCGGCTCGTGCGTTTCGTGCGGGAGCTGCCCGGCGAGCGGCTGCTGTCGCTGGTGCTGAACAATCCGCTCGCGCCGGTCGCGGGCCGCGTCGAGCCGGTCGATTTCGAGGAAGCGTTCGGCGGCGCGAAGCTGCATGAACTGCCGCACGAGCCGCAGACGCTCGCGGTTGCCGAGAACCTTGGCGAGCCGATCGAAGGCGGGAAGCGGAACGGCTTCGTGGACCAGATCCGGCAGCTCGCGAGCGGCATCACCGGCGAACCGATGGTCGTCGCCGAGCCGTGGTATGCGCGGCTCGTCAAGTGGAGGAAGGGATCGTGACGTTCGGTACCCGCAACCGGCCGCCGGCGGACCCCGTGCCGGCCGCGACACAGGCCGCTGTACAGGCCGCAACGCCCGCCGTGAAGCGTGAGCCCGCACCGGCCCCGGTCTCGGCCGCGGCAGACATGCCTGCGCCGGCTTCGGCCCGCGCGCCCGTGGCCGCGGATACCCACGAAGCGCTGATCCGGTCGAGCAAGTTCGACGCGATCCGCACCGCGGTGTTCGCGTCGATGAACATGTCGGCGGCGTTGATGAGGACGCGCGACGAAGTGCGCGCAGGCATCGAGCAGGTGGCCGCGCACACGGTCGATCGCGAGCGCCTGAAGATCTCGGCCGGCGAGCAGGTGCTGATCGTCGATGCGATCCTGAACGACATGTTCGGGGTCGGGCCGATCGAGCCGCTGCTCGCCGACGACACCGTCACCGACATCCTCGTCAACGGGCCCGACCAGGTCTACGTCGAGCGCGCGGGCCGGCTCGAGCTCACGTCGCTGAAGTTCCGCGACGACGCGCACGTGGCGAGCGTCGCGCAGCGGATCGCGGCGGCGGTGGGGCGTCGCGTCGACGAGAGCAGCCCGATGGTCGATGCGCGGCTCGCCGACGGCAGCCGCGTGAACGTCGTGCTGCCGCCGATCGCGCTGCGCGGCCCGTCGATCTCGATCCGCAAGTTCGCGAAGCGCGACATCACGCTCGCGCGAATGGCGCAGCAGGGCAACATCTCGCCGCCGATGCTGCAGGTGCTGAAGGTCGCGTGCGCGTGCCGGCTGAACATCGTGATCTCGGGCGGCACCGGCTCGGGCAAGACGACGCTGCTCAACGCGCTGTCGCAGCACATCGAGCAGCACGAACGGATCGTGACGATCGAGGATGCGGCCGAGCTGCAGTTGCTGCAGCCGCACGTCGTGAGCCTCGAGACGCGGCCGGAAAATACCGAGGGGCTCGGCGGGATCTCGCAGCGCGATCTCGTGCGCAACGCGCTGCGGATGCGGCCCGACCGCATCATCCTCGGCGAGATTCGCGGCCCCGAGGCGTTCGACGTGCTGCAGGCGATGAACACGGGCCATGACGGCTCGATGACGACGATCCACGCGAATTCGCCGCGCGATGCGATCAGCCGGCTCGAGAGCATGGTCATGATGGCGAATGCGAACCTGCAGCTGCTGTCGATCCGGCGCCAGATCGCGAGCGCCGTGCACCTGTTCGTGCAGATCGAGCGGATGCGCGACGGCGTGCGGCGCGTCACGCGGATCACCGAGATCGTCGGGATGGAAGGTGAGGTGGTCATCACGCAGGACCTGTTTGCGTTCCGCCAGGAAGGCGACACGACGCGCGATGCGGTGAAGGGCGTGTTCGAGGCGTCGCCGCTGCGGCCGGGATTCGCGGCGCGCGCCGCGTATTACGGCGTCGAGGATGCGCTCGCCGAGGTGTTCCGGACATGAGGGCCGCCGACCTGTTCGCGGTGGGCGTGTTCGTGATGATCGTTGCGATCGGGCTCGTGCTGTCGTCGCGGTTCGATCGCGCGAGCCGCACGCCGGCCCAGCGCATCCGCGCCCGGATGCGGCGGTTGTCGCCGTCGCTGGCCGGACGCGACGGGCACGCGCCCGCCGCACCGGGTGTCGCGCTGCTCAACCTCGAGCGTCGCCAGGGCCGCCTGCGCGCTTGGCTGCAGCGCCGCGTGACCCGCGTGCGCGCGGTCGGCGGCAAGGGCGGCGTGAGGATCGTCGTCGCCAGCACGATCGCGGGCGCGATCGCGGCGATCGTCGCGGTGAAGCTGATCGGGCCGCCGGGCTTCCTGCGTCCGCTGATCTACGCCGGGTTGCCGCTGGTCGCGATGCGCGCCAGCTACCGTGCGCTGGTCGAGCGTTTCCGGATGCGCTTTCTCGAAGCGTTCCCCGACGCGATCGACGTGATCGTGCGGGCCGTGCGCGCGGGCATTCCGGTCACACAGGCGATCAGCATGGTCGGCGACAGCGCGGCCGAGCCGGTGCGCGCGACGTTCCGCTCGATGGGGGACGGCCTGCGGGTCGGCGCGGATCTCAAGGACGTGCTGACGCACGCCGCGGACCGGCTGATGATCGCGGACTTCTCGTTCTTCACCGTCTACCTGCTGTTGCAGCGCGAGACCGGCGGCAGCCTCGGCGAGACGCTCGACGAGCTGTCGAGCATCATCCGCACGCGCCGCGACATCCGCGTGAAGACCCGCGCGCTGACCGCCGAAGGACGCATCACGACGAACATCATTTCGGCGGTGCCGTTCGTGATGATCGGCGCGCTGTTCGCCGTGAACCGCGACTACGTGATGCTGCTGTTCACGACGCACCCGGGGCACACGATGCTGACGATCGCGGCCGGGTTGCTGACGGTCGGCCTGCTGGTGATCCGCAGGATCTCGAAACTGGATACCGCGCGATGACGCTGTCGATACTGGCCGCCCGCGGCCTCGAGTTGCTGTTGTTGCTCGCCTGTGTCGCGGTGGCGCTCGGCACGCCCGGCGGGGGCACCCGCCAGCGGATCGCCGCGCGCGTGCGGCTGGCGGCCGGCCAGCATCCGCCGGCACCGGTGGCGGGGTGGCGGCAGCCGGGCGGCGTTCGCCTGGATCTCACGCGCCGGCTCGCGCAGCTCGGTGAACGGCTGCCGGTGCTCGACCCGATGCAGCGCGTGAAGCTCGGCCTGCAACTGACGCGCGCCGGCTTTCGCGAGCGCCGCGCGGTGTCGGTGATGATCGGGATCAAGCTGAGCTGCGGCGTGCTGTTCGCGTGCGGCGCGATCGTGTTCAGCCCGCTGATTCCGCGCTTCGGCGAATACTTCGTGATCCGCGCGCTGGCGATGATCGCCGCGTTCGTGATCGGCGTGATCGTGCCGGAATACGTGCTCGGCGTGATGATCCGGCGGCGGCGGCGGATCGTCGCCGCATGCTTTCCCGATGCGCTCGACCTGCTGGTGATCTGCACGATGGCCGGCAACAGCCTCGCGTCGGGCATCCGACGCGTCGCGCACGAACTGTCGCGCATCTGCCCGCCGCTCGCCGACGAGCTGACCGTGTGCGCGGACGAGCTGACGCTGAGCGGCGACGTAGCCGCGACGCTCGCGCATTTCGCGACGCGCGTCGATTTCACGTCGGCACGCTCGCTCGCGACGACGCTGACGCAGTCGCAGCGGTTCGGCACGCCGATCACGCAGGCGCTGCGCACGCTGTCGCGCACGGAGCGCACCGAGCAGATCGTCGCGCTCGAGGAACGGGCCGCGAAGCTCGCGCCGAAGATCACGCTGCCGATGATGCTGTTCATCCTGCCGACGGTCTGCCTGATCGCGGCGGGCCCGGCGGCGATCCGCCTGCTCGAGGTATTCAGATGACACGATCCGTCGTACGCGCATTCGCACTCGCGGCCGTACTGCCGGTGCTGGCCGGCTGCGGCACGCCGGGCATCCAGACGCGGCCGGTGCTGTCGCACAAGAGCGACGACCCGCAGGCCGAATTGCGCATCGCCGACAGCGCGCTCGCCGGCGGCAACGTCGATCTCGCGTCGACGCTGTACGAGAAGGTGCTCACGACGCATCCCGACTCGCTCGCGGCGCGGCTGGGGCTCGGCGACGTCAACTACCGCGCGGGTGACCTGGAGCGCGCGCGGATCCTCTACGACGAAGCGCAGCGGCAGGCGCCGGCGGAGCTCGGCCCTCGGCTCGGGCTCGCGCGCGTCGCGTTGCGGCAGCGGCGTCTCGACGAAGCCGCGCAGCGCTATCGCGACCTGCTGGCCGCGCAGCCGAACCATCCGCTCGCGGCGGAAGGGCTCGGCACCGTGCTCGACCTGCAGGGGCGTCATGCGGATGCGCAGGTCGTGTATCGCGACGCGCTGCGCGCGCATCCGGACGCGCAGGGGCTGCGCGTCGACCTCGGGTTGTCGCTCGTGCTGAGCAACCGGCCGCGCGAGGGCGTGAACGTGCTGCTCGACGTCGCCGGGCTGCCGTCCGCGCCGTGGCAGGCGCGCCAGAATCTCGCGTTCGCGTACGGCGTGCTCGGCAATACCGATTCGGCGAAGAAGCTGCTGTCCGCTGAATTGCCCGCGTCGGCGGTGGCCGACAACCTGCGCTTCTACCAGGCGGTGCGCGCGCGGCTTGCGTCGCGCGGGGTTTCCGGAGGCGCCGGTAGCCCGCCGCCGCTGTCCGGCGCGGCGCTGGAGCCGGGCGTCGTGCCGCCGGGCGCGGGGGCTGAAAAATGACACGCGGGGCGACGGGCGCCCGCCATGCGCGCGGCGTCGTGTCCCTCGAGTTCGTGCTGATGCTGCCGTTCCTGCTGATGGTGCTGATCGGCATCATCGACACGAGCCTGATCCTGTGCGACAAGGCGGTCATCACGAACGCGAGCCGCGAGGCCGCGCGCGCCGGCGTCATGCTGCGCGTGCCGATGCTGACCACGACGCAGATCGCCAGCATCGCGCAGAACGCCATGCAGAACAGCCTGATCACCGGCGGCACCGCGACGACACCGGCGGTGACCGTGACGCAGGCGAACGGCACGACGTCGGGCACCGCGCTGACGGTGACCGTGACCTACACGTATTCGGGGCTCGTGCTCGGGTCCGCGTTCAGTGCGCTGACCGGCCCGGTGACGGTCTCGGCGACGTCGGTGATGCTCTATGAATGACGTGACTGCGACGCAGCCCGTCGGCCCCGTGCGGCAGCGCGGTTCGGTTGCGCTGTTCTTCCTGCTGTTCCTGATTCCGCTGCTGTCGTTCGGCGCGCTGGCGATCGACATCGCGTGGGTGGTCACGGTGAACAACCAGTTGCAGAACGCGGCCGACGCGGCCGCGCTCGCGGGGGCCGATGCGATGATGTCGCCGAGCGGCGGCGCGGTGAACTGGTCGCAGGCCGCAGCGGCGGCGAACGGCGTGATCGCGCAGAACTCGGCGGCCGGTGCGGCGCTGTCGACCGGCACGGTGACTACCGGATACTGGAACGTGACGCGCAACCCCGCATCCATGCAGCCGACGACCATCACGCCCGGCCAGTACGACGTGCCGGCGGTGCAGGTCACCGTGTCGCGCGCACCCGGTGTGAACGGCGGTTCGATTCCGCTGCTGCTTGGCGGGCTGCTGGGGATCCCCGGTGCATCCGATAGTGCGACCGCGGTGGCGGTGCTGGCGGCGCCGGGCGGGGTCGGGGCAGGCGGGTTGTTTCCGGTCGCGATCGACCAGTGCGTGTACAACCTGTACTGGAACGCGGCAACCAACCAGCCGCTGATCAATCCGCTGACGGGCCAGCCGTTTGAATTCTCGATCACGAACGGCCAGATCTACGGCCTGCTGTGCATGGGCGGGCAGTGGACGTCGTTCCTGTCGACCGCGACCGACACGGCGACGATGAGCGGCCTGATGGCGACCGGCAACCCGACGACGCTCAACATCGGCGACAGCATCAATCTCGCGACCGGCGTGAAGGCGACGCTCTATACGTCGGTGCCGGTCGGCAAGACGGTGGTGCTGCCGGTCGTCACGCAGACCGCGACCAGTACCAGCGTGCCGATCGTCGCGTTCGCGCCATTCCATATCGACGTGTCGCTCGGTGGCTCGTACAAGTATATCCAGGGCCACTTCGTCGCCGGTGTGAAGATGACAGGCGTGGCGACCGGGGTCGGGCCGTACTATGGCGTCTACGTGCCGCCGCGGCTCGCGTTTTGAGCCCCCGGGCCGGCGCGGCGCACCAGCACGAGGAGCGCGAACAGCGTCACGACCGGGCCGATCTGCGGCCATTGCAGCCACGGGTTCAGGTATTCGACGACTGGCAGCAGCCACATGAGCGCGATCGCGGTCTGCTCGCCGCGCAGCCAGCCGTCCTGCCATCCGGCCGCCAGCATGCACGCGATCGCGATGCCGAGCCAGGCGAGCTCGTAGTGCCACACGTACGGGTTCGCGACGAGCGTTGCGACCGCCAGCACCGCCGCGCGCAAGCGGATGTCGCGCGAGCGCGTCCACACGAGGCAGGCGGCGGCGATCGCCAGCGCCGCGATGCACGCTTGCGCGACATACGCGACACCGGGCGGCAGGCCCGCGAGGCGGAACGCGGCGAACGGCGTCGGCGACACGAGCCAGAACATGATGCTTTGCTCGAGGAGGAGCGAGCGCGCGACCGCCGTGCCGGCGACGAACAGCCGTAGCGACTCGACCCCGCAGATCAGGACGCTCAACGCGGCGAACGCGGTGGTGGCCAGTGCGGCCCACGCGATCGTGCGCCATGCGCGCGTGGCGACCAGCACGAACGGAAACAGCAATGCCATCTGCGGCTTGGCCGACAGCAGGCCGATGCAGAGGCCGGCCCACATCGGCCGACGCTCCGCCCAGCAGACGGCCAGCGCCGCGCACGACGCGGTCAGGAACGCGTTCTGCCCGAATATCCCGGTGACGAACACGCATGGGGCGGCGACCAGCGCGAACCCGCCGACGCGCGATGCGCCCGGGATCGCGCCGAGCCGCGATACGCGCGAGGCGGCGAATCCGAAAACGCCGACGCCGAACGCGACGAACAGCGGATAGCCGATCGCAAAGGGCAGCAGCGCCAGCGGCGTCACGAGCAGCAGGTTGGTGGGCGGGTACAGCCACGCGACGAGGTTTCCCCGGCGGAACTGCGGGAACAGGTCGGCCGCCAGCCGCGAGAAGGTCGGCAGATCGTACGCTTGCCATGGCGAGCCATGCAGCATCACGTACGACGCCGACCAGAACACCGCGTAGTCGGGGCCCGGGCGCGTCAGCGCGGTGGCGGGCGCGTCACGGACGACGGCTGCCCAGGTGGCGAGCAGCAGCGCGTAGCACGCAAGCGCGACCGCGCTGTACGCAACGACGCGCCGGGGTGTCAGCCACGCGCGGACGGGATGATCCGCCGATCGTATCGATTGCCGGGGGAGATCCATGCGTCGTGTGTGTGGTTACTTGACGGACGCTTTCCGCGCCGCACCGTGGCCGGCGGCCGCGGGCAGCGCCGTCCGGCGGCGGGCCGCGTGCGTGCGCTTGAGCGGGAACTGCAGCAGCTTCGACGCGGGATGTGCGGCGGCGTCCCGCTGCGCGTGGTAGCGCCGCCGCACGAGATAGACCGGACGCTGCTTCGACTCGTGATAGATGCGGCCGAGGTATTCGCCGATCACGCCGATACCGATCAGCTGGATGCCGCCGACGAACAGCATCACGGAGATCAGCGATGCGTAGCCGTGCACGGGATTGCCGAACAGCAGCGTGCGCATGACGATGAACGTGCCGTAGACGAACGACAGCGCGGCGAACGCGAGACCGATGTAGGTCCACACGCGCAGCGGTACGGTGCTGAAGCTCGTGATGCCTTCGAGCGCGAAGTTCCAGCGCCGCCATCCGGAGAATTTGGAGCGGCCGCCGCTGCGTGGCGCACGCGTGTATTCGACGATTTCGGTGCGATAGCCGACCCACGCGAACAGGCCTTTCATGAAGCGCCGGCGCTCGGGGAGCGCGCGCAGCGCGTCGACGACCTGGCGGTCCATCAGGCGGAAATCGCCGACGTTCTCGGGCATCTCGACTTCGGAGAGGCGGTTGTGCACGCGGTAGTAGAGCGCGGCGGCCACGCGCTGCAACAGCGGGTCGCACATGCGGTCGGTGCGCTTCGCGGCGACGACCTCGGCGCCGGCGAGCCAGCGTTCGACCATCGTGGGGATCAGCGCGGGCGGGTCCTGCAGGTCGGCGTCGATCAGGATCACGGCGGTGCCGGCGGCTTCGTCGAGGCCGGCGGTAAGCGCGGCCTCCTTGCCGAAGCGCCGGGTGAGATCGACGATGCGCACGCGCGGGTCGCCGGCGGCGACGTCGATCAGCCTGCCGAGCGTGTCGTCGCGGCTGCCGTCGTTGATGCAGACGATCTCGAAACGGATCGACTCGACCGATTCGAGGATGGGCAGCGTTGTTGCAAAGAACGTGTCGATTGCTTCGTCCTCGTCGTGGAACGGCACGACGAGCGAGACCAGTGGCTTTCTGGCATGCGCGGACATACGTCCCCCGAGAGATCCGGCCTGCGCTGCACCGTATGGATCCGGTTGTCGTCCGCGGCAGGCCGGGCGACAGGTGTTTCGATCCATTGTAGGCAGGAATCGGGGATTCGTAACACGAATTGAGGCGGGTGCGGCAGCCCAATCGTCGAGCGGCTGCCGTTCGCTGCATTCGAGCGCGCCGGCGGTCGCGGCGCGTGGCGGGCCGCGCGGCATCGCGCCGTGCCTGCCGCATTCGAGCGCGGCACGTTCAACCCGTCGGAGCCGACGCGGCTGGTCGCCGCGATGCGCACGCTCGTCGCCTCGACGTTCGGCGACGACCTGCCGCCCCTCGACATGGCGCGCCCACGCTGAACGCAGCCCTGCGCGGCCTCGCTCAGGCGGATACGTTGCGGATCGCGATCGATCCGACATCGACGCGCCGCGGCAGGATCGCGTCGGCCGCCGCGCGGTCGGCGACACGCTGCAGCACGTCGATGTCGGCGTCGCTGAGGCTGCGCTGCGCGAGCGCGGCCCGGCGCGCGATGTCGGTGGCCGCGTCGGTCGGCAGACGCGTGAGCGACGCATAGACGCCCGCATAGTCGGCCGGATGCGCAAGCGCCCATTGCCCCGCGCGGGCGAGCCGCGCCAGCACGTCCGCGAGTGCCGCGCGCTTCGCGCGATCGTCGAGCGTCTCGACCGGCGACGTCAGGAACGCCAGCCCGGAATTGATGCCGCTGCCGTCGCGGACGATGCGCGCGCCGCGCCGTACCGCATGCCCGTAGTACGGGTCGAACGTCGCCCAGATGCCGATCCGTTGCGCCTCGAACGCGGCGAACGCATCGACGGGCAGCACGAAGCGCACGTCGACATCGCGCGGCGCGAGGCCGTGTTCGCGCAGCGCGCCGTACAACTGGTACTGCGAGATGCTGCCGCGCGCGGACGACACGACGACGGTTTGTCCTTTCAGGTCGGCGACGGTGCGCACGGGCGAATCGGGCGGCACGACGATGCCGAGCGACGCCGGCGAGCCGACGCGCGTCGCGACGATCCGCAACGACGGGTCGCCGAGCGCGGCCGTCAGCACGGGCAGGTCGCCGGCCGGCGCGAGATCGATTGCGCCCGCGCGTTGCGCCTCGAACAGCGGCGCGGCACCCTGGAAGTTGGCCCAGCGGAACCGGTAGCGCGTACCGTCGAGCACGCGCGCGGCTTCCGCGAGCGCGCGCAGGCCGCCGGCCTGGTCGCCGAGCACGAGCGTGACGCCGGACAGATCGGCGCTGGCTGCGTGGGCGGGCCGTGCGATGCCGCCGGCGAGCGGTGCGGCGGCGAGGGCGGCCAGACGCTGCAGCACGCGGCGGCGCGCCGGAGCAGAGGAGGGATTCATCGGCGGGGTGTCCTCGGTGATCCGCGCGCGGGCGGCGCGGCTGCCGGGCAGGTTACGGAATCGGTTTCCGGCCGACAAACATCGAATCGTGCAATGCATATTCGTGCGGCGACGGCCGGCATCGCCGCCAGCGCCGCACGCGGATGTTTCATGCGGGGTCGTGCGTGGCCGACGGAACCGTCCGCAGGAACGCGCGGACCGCCGGCGCCTTTTCGAAGCGCCGATGCGCGAGCGCCAGTTCCGACGTGATCGGCTTGCCGGCGATCGGCCGGTACACGACGCCCGGCAGCGACACGCAACCGGCGAGCGCGTCGGGAATCACGGCGACCCAGCCATTCACGGATACGCACGCGAGCACCGCGAGCAGGCCGCCCGGGCGTGCGGCGATCAGCGGTGCGAAGCGGCCGCGGCGCGCCACTTCGAGCGTGCCGCGCTCCTGTTCGGGTACCGCGAAGCGCGCGTCGGCGAGATCGGCGGCGCGAAGGGTCGCCATCGACGCGTAGCGCGACCCGGCCGGCACGGCCGCGACGAACACGTCGCGCTGCAGCGTGACGACCCGCAGGCCGCCGGGCAGCGGCATCGGCGGGCGCACGTAGGCGAGGTCGAGCCGGCCCGTGTCGAGCTGGTTCGCGACGTCGTCCATCGGCACTTCGCGCAGGTTCAGTTCGATGCGCGGATGCGCGTCGCGAAACGCGCCGACGGTGCGCTGCAGCGTGCCTGAATAGACGGCCGACGACACGTAGCCGATCTCGATCCGGCCGAGTTCGCCGCGCTCGGCCAAGGTCGCGAGTTCGCGGCCGCGCTGCAGGTGCTCGACCGCGGCGCTCGCCTCGGCGAGATAGGCCTCGCCGGCCGCGCTCAGCGTGACCGCGCGGCGCGACCGGTGAAAGAGGCGCACGCCGAGCACGCGTTCGGCCTCCTGGATCTGCCGCGTGAGCGCGGGCGGTGCCATGTCGAGCGCTTCGGCCGCGCGGGCGAAGTGCAGATGCCGGGCGACGCTCAGGAACGCGCGCACGTGGCGGAATTCGAGCCGGTCCATGATTGCAGTTTTCGTTAATAAAACAGCTTGGAAGTGTCAATGACAGGCAATACGGGGAAAGCCTAGCATACGGCTCGTCGATCTCGTTCCGGAGTAGCCGATGTCCCAGTCTTCACCGGCGTCGCGCGCAGGCGCGGCCGCCGCCCCGCGCACGGGCGCCCGCATGCCCGCCGCCGCGACGCTCGCCGTCGCGTCCGCGACCTGCTCGCTGATCGTGCTCGACACGAACGTCGTCGCCGTGTCGCTGCCGAGCATCGCGCGCAGTTTCCACGCGAGCTTCGCCGATATCGAATGGGTCGTGAGCGCGTACATGACCGCGTTCGCCGCGTGCCTGCTGCCGGCGGGCGGGCTGGCTGACCGCTTTGGCCGCAAGCGGATGCTCTTCACGGGGCTCGCGCTGTTCTTTCTCGCGTCGCTCGGCTGCGGCGTCGCGCCGACGGCCGGCTGGCTGATCGCCGCGCGGGCGGTGAAGGGCTGCGGCGCCGCGCTGCTGCTGACGGCCGCGCTCGCCGTGATCGCGAACCGTTTCCCGGACGGGCGCGAACGGGCGCGCGCGTGGGCGATCTGGGGCATGTGCATGGGGATCGCGACGGCCATCGCGCCGCTCGTCGGCGGCGCGATCACGCAATGGATCGGCTGGCGCTGGGTGTTCCTGCTGAACCTGCCCGTCTGCCTGCTGCTCGCGGCCGGTGCGCGCGTTGCGATCGACGAGTCGCGCGATCCGCACGCGAAGCGCGTGGACGCGGCGGGCAGCCTGCTGTTCGGCGCGGCGCTCGCGTGTGCGATCGCGGCGCTGATCGGTGCGCCGTCGCACGGCTGGCTGTCGGCCGCGACGCTCGGCCGGCTCGCGCTCGCCGCCGCGCTGTTCGCGGCGTTCATCGGCGCGGAGCGCTGGCAGGCGCGGCCGATGATCGATCTCGCGCTGTTCCGCCAGCCGCGCTTCGTCGGCGCCGTGCTCGCGATGTTCGGCTATGCAGCGTGCGCGCAGGTGATGATGACGTTTCTGCCGCTGTACCTGCAGAACGCGTTCGGGATGTCGGCGATCGACGCGGGGCTCGGGATGCTGCCGTTCGCGTTCGCGATGATCGCCGGGCCGTCGCTCGGCGCGGCGCTGGCCGCGCGCGTGGCGTCCGGCGGCGTGCTGGCGGGCGGGCTCGCGCTGATCGGCGCGGGCAACCTCGCGACCGCGGCGCTGACGGCCAGTGGCGACTACCGGCTCGTCGCGCTCGGCATGGTCGTGACGGGCTGCGGCGCGGGCATCATGAACGGCGACACGCAGAAGGCGATCATGGCGTGCGTGCCGCCGAACCGCACCGGCATGGCATCGGGCATCAGCACGACGACGCGCTTCTCGGCGATCGTGACGGCCGTCGGCGTGCTCGGCGCGGTGCTGGCGGCGAGCACGCATGCGCGGCTCGACCGCTTGCTGTCCGCCGCGCCGGGCCTGCGCGCGTTCGCCGATGCGCCGTTCATGTCGAGTCTGCTCGCCGGCGATCTCGCGCAGGCGCTCGGCCGCGTGCCGCCGTCGGCCGCCGGTGCGCTCGCGCAGGCGGCGCCCGTCGCATTCGCAAGCGGGTTCGCCCATGCGCTGACGGTGAGCGGCGTGCTTGCGCTGGTCGTGGCCGTCGTTGCCCACACGTTGCTTGCGCAACCGATGCGCGAAGCGTGACGGCGCGCCGCGCGCGCTGTCAACTCTTCAATGCGTTGCGATCGGCTTCGGCCTCGTGCAGGTCGCGCGTCGCTTCGCGCAGCTTGTCCTGTTTGTCGGCGAGCTTGCGCCGGGCCTTCTCGACCTTGCGCGCGTCGTCGTGCGTCTGGGCTTCGCGTACGCGCGCCTGCGCATCCCGCACGTCGCCCCGAGCCTGTTCGACATCGCGCTGCTTGTCCTGCACCTTGCGTTCGGCACGCGAAAGCTGGCCGGCGTCCGTGCAGTTCTCCTGAATTTGTGCGAGCGCGATCTGCTGGCGCATCAGCTGTTGCGTATGACCGAACCGCTTCGCTTGATCGATCTGCGTCTGCAGCGCGCGGATGCGCGTCGCGCAATCCTGTGTGTCGGCGAATGCGGGGGAGTGGGCCAGCAGCACGAACGGTGCGGCCACGGCGATCAGGTAGGTTTTCATCGGCATGCCCTCGGATTCCGGATGACTCTCTCGAATGCCGTCATTGTGCATAGCGCGTCTGCCGCGAGTAAATAGGACGGGGCCTACCGCGGGCGCCGCCGCATCGCATTCAATGCGGCTTCGTTGTCGCGCGGTGCGCACGCGTCGCGCGTGCGATGGGTGTCCGGTGGGTGCGGCCGCAATGCGTGGCACGACGTCGCACCGGCGAACGCGGCGTATCGGGCGCAGGGGCGGCGCTCGCGTCGGCCGCCTGGACGGCCGAGACGGCCGAGACGGCCGGTAACGCGGCCTCGGCGTCGAGCCACGCACGCGTCGCTTCCGCGATCAGCCCGCGCAACCAGCGCACGCCCTCGGCGCACGCACCCGATTCGTTCCAGGTCATCCGGTACACGATGTCCGGCGGTTCGGCCGGCAACGCGACGGCGGCGAGCGGCAGCAGCTTCGCGTAGTGCCGCGCGAGCCGGTATGTGGTGGTCAGGAGCATGTCGGTGCGCACCAGCGCATGCGCGGCGAGTTCGAAATGCGGCAGCGTGACGACGATCCGCCGCTGCAGGCCCACGCGTTCAAGTTGCTGGTCGATCGCGCCGGACGCTTCGCGCCACGACGGTGTCGGGCACAGCTGCGGTGCTTCGGCAAAATCGGCAGCCGTCATCGTGCCATGTCGCGCGAGCGGATGCGCCGCGCGCATCAGGCACACGATGCGATCGTCGAACAGGTCGTCCTGCCGGAACCGCGACGCGCGTGCCGGGCGATTGTCGATCACGACGTCGAGTTCGCCGTCGGCCAGCGCGCGCTCGTCGTCGAAGCCGTCGCCGAGCGGATGGAACACGAGTTGCGCGCTCGGCGCGCGTTCGCGGAACAGCGCGACGAGCTTCGGCACGAACAGCACGTTCAGGTAGTCGGGGCAGCCGATCCGATAGGTGCGCACCGACGTGCGCGCGTCGAACGTCGGCTGCTGGATGCGGATGAAGTCGATCACGCGCAGCGCGTTGCGCAGCGGTTCGATCAGCCGTGCGCCGAATTCGGTCGGCACCATCCCGTAGCGGCTGCGCACCAGCAGCGGATCGCCGAGCAGCGTGCGCAGGCGCTTGAGCGCGGCGCTGGTGGCCGGCTGCGACATGTTCAGGCGCACGGCCGCACGCGACACGGTGCGCTCGGTCAGCAGCACGAGCAGGATGCGCATCAACCGTGCATCGAGCACGTCGAGCGCGCCCGCGGCGTCGGGCGCGCCGCCGGGCGGCGTGTTCGGTTCTAGCGTGTCCCGCATGCCGATACGTCTCCCGGCGCCCCGATGCCCGAGCGCGACGCAGCAGCGGGCCGGCGGCGCGTCATTGTGCGAAGGTGCCAGGCCAGCCGACGATCCGCTTCGGGCGCGGCGGCGCGTACGTGCGGACCTTCGACGTCTTCAGCTTCAGGCGCACCAGCGACTCGGCGAGCGCGACCGCCGCCGATACGCCGTCGACGACCGGTACGCCCGTGCATTCCTCGATCTGCCGGTCGAGGCCGGCCATCCCGCCGCAGCCGAGACAGATCACTTCCGCGTGATCGTCCTTCACCGCGCGCTGCGCCTGGCCGACGATCGACTCGATTGCGCGGGCAGGGTTTTCCTCGAGTTCGAGCACCGCGAGGCCGCTTGCGCGCACCGACGCGCAGCGCGCATCGAGCCCAGCGAGCTTCAGGCGATCCTCGATCAGCGGCACCGTGCGGTCGAGCGTCGTGACCACCGAGTAGCGGTGGCCGAGCAGCATCGCGACGCTCGCGGCCGCTTCGGTGATGTCGACGACGGGCACCGTCAGCAGTTCCTGCAGGCCTTCGCGGCCGTGTTCGCCGTAGCCGGCCTGGATCACCGCGTCGTACGGCTCGTCGTAGCTCAGCACGCGATCCATCACGGCGATTGCCGCGAGGTAGCTCTCGAAGTTGCCTTCGACCGACTCCGCGCCGAAGCGCGGCGTCAGCCCGACGATCTCCGTGCCCGGCGACGCGGCGGCCTGCGCCTGTGCGGCGATCGCGTCGGTGATCGACTCGGTCGTGTTGACGTTGACTACCAGGATCCTCATTGCGACTCCGTATGCAGGTGTTTCAGTGTTGGGCGCAGGCGACCGCGATGGATTCGCCCGAGCGCTCGTCGTAGTGCCGTTTGCGATCGGCCAGCAGCCAGTACACGCTGCCCGCGATGGCCGCGCCGAGCAGCCACGAGAACGGCGTCATCGCGCTGAAGGCCGGCACGACGGCGAGCGTGATCGAGATCAGCGCGGACGGCACGAGCGCCGCGAGCGCCTTGCGGTTCACGCCGCGCGTGTAGAAGTAGGCGCCGCTCGGCGCTTCGGTATAGAGGTCGGGCACGTTCACGCGCTGCTTGCGCACGAGCCAGTAGTCGACCGTGATGATCCCGTACAGCGGGCCGAGCAGCGCACCGAGGCCGGACAGGAAGTAGACGATCACGATCGGGCTGTTGTACAGGTTCCACGGCAGGATCAGCACGGCGACCGTCGCGCTGATCAGGCCCGCGCGGCGGAACGACAGGCGATGCGGCGCGAGACTCGTCAGCACGAAGGCCGGCGCGACGAAGTTCGCCATGATGTTCACGGCGACCGTCACGATCAGGAACGCGAGGCAGCCGAGCACGAGGAACAGCTTGTTCGGCACCGTCGCGATGATTTCCGTCGGGCTGTGGATGATGTGGCCGTTCAGCTTGAACTGCGCGCCGGCGAGCACGAAGCTGATCGTCGCGAACACGAGGATGTTGACCGGCAGGCCCCAGAAGTTGCCGACCCGTACCGTCTTCGCGCTCGGCGACGAGCGTGCGAAATCGCAGAAGTTGAGCACCAGCGTGCCGTAGATCGCGAGCCACAGCGAGCCGCCCGCGAAGATCTGCGTCCACATCTTGAAGCCGGTCGGCGGCTTGCCGATCGACATCGCGAGATGGCCGCCCGTGCGGCTATACATCCAGGCGGCAAGCGACAGCGTCGTGACGAGGATGACCGGGCCGGCCAGCCCCTCGTACTTGCGGACCATTTCCATCCCGTACGTAAGGATGCCGATCTGCACGAGCCAGATCGCGACGAACGTGACCCAGCCGAGCGTCGACAGCCCGAAGATCGCATTCTGGTCGAATGCGGCGAGGCCCGGCCAGATCGCGGTGAGCAGCACGCGCAGCACGACCGACGCGAGATAGGTCTGGATACCGAACCATGCGATCGCGATCACAGCGCGGATCAGCGCCGGCAGCAGCGCGCCGTAGATACCGAAGCTCATCCGGCTGATCACGGGGAACGGCACGCCGGTCTTCTGGCCCATGTAGCCGGTGAGGTTCATGAAGCAGTACACGAGCACCGCGCCGATCGCGAGCGACGCGAGCATCTGCCAGCCCGACAGGCCGAGTGCGAACAGCCCGATCGCGAACGAGTAGTTCGCGATGTTGTGCACGTCGTTGGTCCACAGCGCAAAGATGCTGTAGCGGCCCCACGTCCGGCCCTCGGCCTGGGTCGGCGCGAGGTCGGGGTTGTGCAGCCGCGGGCTCAGCGCGGGGTCGCGCGCGGCCGAATCGGTTCGATGCGATGCGTCGTCCGCGCCGAGCGCGAGGCCCGGGCGGTGGGTGGCTTCCAGTTGCACGCCGTTGTCTCCTTCCATGTGCGGGGCGCGCAACCGGCAGCGTGGGAACGCTGCGCCGGCCCGGCCACCGTGGACGTTATGTCTCGGATTTGTTCGCGAGTATGGAAGGCCGGCACGGCGATGGGAAATTAAATATTCGGTTGGGCGTCATTTGAAAAATGAATGCAATGCGGGCGTCGGCGACGGCCGGTGCGGCACGGGAATTGCTCGCCAGCGGGCTCCATCCACATCGACATCAGCGGAGGTGTCATGCAGCGATATTCACTTCGTCATGTGTCGCGGGCCGTCTTCGCCGGCATCCTGATTGCGGGCCTGGCGGCAGGTGCGGGCTGCCAGAAGAAGAGCGACAGCAGCGGCGCGAGCTCCGACACGAGCGCAACGGGCGGCATGTCGGCCGCGCCGTCGGGCACGCCGAGCAGCGGCGCGGCCGGCAGCAGCAGCGACAGCGGCGCGAGCATGCCGGGCGCGGCCTCCGCGCCGGACGGCGCGAGCGGCGGCTGACCCGCGGCTGACCCGCGGTGATCCCGCGGTGATCCCGTGTGCCGGACGTTGCCCCGGCCGTGTGCGGGTGCGACGTCCGCTTGAAGCGGCGCCGTGCCGGGTGGTGCACGTGCGCGCTGCCGCGCACATGAAAGATTTGCAAGGACCGTTGTAGTGATTCCCGGACCGGTGCCGACGGCCTGATGCCGGCGCACGCCGGCCGGACGAGGAGGTGCGATGCAGAACGTGGAATCGAACCGTGCCCCGAAAGATCGGGGAGACGAGGCGGCGAAGCGCCCGGCGCCGGCGGCGCGCCGCATGCCCGATGCGGCGGGCGGGCGCCCGTTGACGCCGGAAATGATTGCCGCGAAGACGCCGACCGGCCTGCCGCCGATCGAACGCGGTACGCATGCGCCCGACAGCGACGACCCCGTGCGGCGAGCGGCCGCCCGGATCGCGACGCTCGACAACGCGTGCATGGCGATGACCGACACCATGGTCGACGTCGACGTCGACGGCAAGGGCATGGAGGCGGCCGCGGGCGCGTCGAAATGGCACGACAACGTGATTCATTCGAACGCGTCGCTCGACGAAGCGGTCGAGACGCCCGACCAAGGGCTTGGCGGGATCGAGAGCCGTCCGTCCGGCAACCTGCCGCAGATCGCGACGCGGCCGGGCTGGCACGTGCGTCATGTCGGCGCCGTCGACGTCGACGTCGAGCACGGCGACGGCGCGCGCGCCGAGCATGTGATCGTCCTGGAGCGGAACAGCTGACGGCGCGGCGAGAAGGTGCGGCGGGCGGCACGATCGCGCCGGCCACCGCGACCGTTGGCGGTCCTTATTGCGGACCGAGTTCCTGCGCGGACGTATCGGCGTCGTTGCCCTGCGCAACCAGGACGTGGATATCGTTCGGCGTCACGTCGCCGACCCCGCCCGACGGGATCGTCAGCAGCAGCCAGTCGGCGTTGTTGTTGATGGTGACCGGCGCGGTCTTGAGGATCGGCGTCTTGCTGCCGGCCGTCGTGACGATCACCTGGTAGCTGCCGCCGTTCAGGTAGATCGAATCCTGCGTCGATGCCGGCACCGCGTTCTGGTAGGCCGCGCCCGCGAGCGTCGGGCTTTGCGTCGTGATGTCGGTGCCGGGCGGGACGATGTACATGTCGACGTTCTGCGCGTTCGGCGACGCGTTGAAGCTGCGCACGCGCGCCTTGTCCGACAGCAGGCCCTTGTCGTACGGATCGTCGATCACGGAAATCAGCGACGTCGTGCTCGGCAGTGCGATCGTCGTGTAGTGATGGCCGTTTGCCGCGCTGAACGATTGCGCGGCGATGGTCGTCGTCGTGCCCGAGACGTCATAGCTGGCGTTCTGCGTACCCGAGTCGACGTCGTGATAGCGCGTCACGCCCTTGTACGCGATACCGCCCTGGTCGAGCTTCGCGTTCAGGTAGTAGTCGAGGTTCGGCCCGGCCGGCACCGCGTTGATGAAGCGCGCCTGCGGCTTCGAGATGCCGAGTTCGGTGCCGACGTCGTTGCCGTCGCCGCCGCATGCCGCGAGCACGGAAACGACCGAGCACAGGGCGACCAGCGTTCGTATTGATTTCATGTTGTCCTCTCGTTCAGGGAACCTGCTTGCGATGCGGGATCGCCGCGCGAAGGGTCGCGCGGTGCGCAGCGCCGGTTGTGGGAAGGATGCTGCCCGCCGGATCGGCGGGCGCGTGGATGACGCAAGCGATGTGCCTGCGTGACGAACGGCGGCGGGAGCGAGCCGGGAGGCGGCGGTGGGAAGCGGCGGTGGAAAGCGCGCACGCGCCGCAGGGGCAGCGTGCGCGGGGTGGGGCAGGTCGTGTGGGGCGGGTCGCGCGCTCGGCGCGGTTGTAAAAACGACCGCGTCGCGCGCGGGACGGGCTGTGTCAGCGGTTGACGAGCCGGGCCGGATAGGCGAGCGCGAAGGCGCAGCCGATCACCATGCACGCGGCGAAACCGTACAGCCCCGCGCTTTGCGAATGGAACGTGTCGCGCAGCCAGCCGATGAAGTAGGTGCTGCCGAACCCGCCGAGGTTGGCGATCGAGCACGCGAACGCGATCCCGCCGGCGGCGGCCGGCCCCTTCAGGAACGTCGACGGCAACGCCCAGACGACCGGCATCGCGGCGGCCGCTCCCGCGTTGATCAGCGAGAACAGCAGCACCGTCCCGAACGTGCCGTGCGACGACGATGCCGCAATTGCCAGTGCGACGGCCGACACCATGAACGGCACGACGATATGCCAGCGGCGTTCGCGCGCGCGGTCGGAACTTGCGCCGCAGTACAGCGTGGCGAGCACGGCCGCGGCATTCGGGATCACCATCAGCCAGCCGATGTGATATGCATCCTTCACGCCCGTGTCGCGCAGGATCGTCGGCAGCCAGAAGCTCACCGCATAGAGGCCGAGCAGCACGCACAGGTCGATCAGGCCGAGCGCCCATACCTTCGGATCGGAGAACGCCTTGCCGAGCGCATGGCTCTTGTTGCCGGACGGATCGGCGTCGAGGTTCGCACGCAACGCGTGCTGCTCGTCGGCAGTCAGCCACTGCGCGGATTCGATGTTGTTGGGCAGCCAGCGCAGTACCGCGAAGCCGAGCAGCACCGATGGCAGCGCTTCGAGCAGGAACAGCCACTGCCAGCCGCCGAGCCCGTGCGTGCCGTCGAACGCGCGCATGATCCAGCCGGAGATCGGGCTGCCGATCATGCTCGACAGCGGCAGTCCGACCATGAACAGCGCGACGATCCGCGCGCGGCGCGCATCGGGATACCACTGCGTCAGGTACAGCAGCACGCCGGGCAGGAAGCCGGCCTCGGCCGCGCCGAGCAGGAAACGCACGATGTAGAACTGCATCGGCGTGTGCACGAACATCGTCGCCCCCGACAGCAGGCCCCACGTGATCATGATCCGCGCGATCCACAGCTTCGCGCCGACGCGTTGCAGCACCAGGTTGCTCGGGACTTCGAACAGGATGTAGCCGGCGAAGAACAGGCCGGCGCCGAGCCCGTACACGGTATCGCTGAACTTCAGCGCGTCGAGCATCTGGAGTTTCGCGAGCCCGATGTTGATGCGGTCGAGATAGGCCGCGAAGTAGCACAGGCAGAAGAGGGTAATCAGGCGCAGCGTGACCTTGCGGTAGAGATTGCCGTGCAGCGCGTCGTCGGGGGAAACGGCGGCGCTCGGGTGTGCGGTAGACATGGGATTGCCCCTGTTCGAAGGTGACGGATGAATGGGTGGCCGATCGACGCGAGCGAACGTTCCGCTGCGCACTGGAGTCTGTATATCACGGCAATTAAGTAGCGTACACGCTAGAAAATACCGAATCACACAGGCACGGTTCCGGCCACGTTACGGCAAGCATTCGTGTGAAAAAACCCACGTGTTTGACGAGGTTCTTGATGGGGATTCATGCATGTTTCAAGAGGGTAGCGAGAGGAATTGGCATGCACATGATTCGTGCGTATGCACTTAAAAGTGGAGTGTATGCACGAAAGTTTGCCGATGTACGCAAGCACTTGCGCGGCAGCAGGTTCGAACGTGCTTGGCTTGCCGTCTCGGCGACGTTTCCGGCGGACGATGCGCAGCCGTCAGGCGATCGTCAGGCGCGCCGCGCGCCGGGTACCGCGCATGCTGATGCACCGCAATGAAGCGGCAACCCGGCTTCCGGTCGAGCCGAATTGAGGGTGTACACTGCTTGTCTTTCACTGACTTGCGGCACGAGCCTTTACTTTCATGGCGTCTTCCAAGGATTCCTACGACTTTCACGACCAGGTCGGGCACCTGCTGCGCCGCGCGTATCAGCGACACGTGTCGATCTTCCAGGAGGCGATTCCCGATTCGGATCTCACGGCCGCGCAGTTCGTCACGCTGTGTGCGGTCAAGGAGCGCCAGGCGTGCTCGCTGAACGACATCGTCAAGGCGACCGCGATCGACCAGGCGACGATCCGTGGCGTGGTCGATCGGCTGAAGGCGCGCGCGCTGATCGAGGTGCTGCCCGATCCGAACGACGGCCGCAAGCTGATCGTGCGCGCCACCGCGACCGGCCTCGCGCTGATCGACCGCACGGTGCCGTTCGCGCGGCAGGTGACGGAGCGCACGTATGGCGCGCTCAATCCGGGCGAGCGGGTCGCGTTGCAGTTTCTGCTGCGCAAGATGATGGAAGAAGACGGCGACGCGTGATGCGCGCCGCTCGCGGGCGGTGGTCGTGCCCGTCTGGTTGGCCCGTTTGTCGGCCGGCTGCGATTCCGCGATGAAGCTGGCGGCGCTCAAGCCGCGCTGTTTGCCAGATGCTCACCGGCTGCGTCGACCGTCATCAACCGGCCTGCGTCGCGCAACGCGGCCCGGACCGTCTCCGGCGTAAACGGCGGCGCATAGAACCGCACGCCGGTCGCATCGAACAACGCGTTCGCGACGGCGGCAGGGCCCGGCACCGACGCCGATTCTCCTGCGCCGAGCGGCGGCTCGCCTTGCCTCGGCATCAGCACGACATCGACGTCCGGCACTTCCGCGAAGGTCAGGATCGGATAGCTCGCCCATTCGCGCGACGCGACCTTGCCGTCGGCGAAGCGCACGCGCTCCTTCAGCGTGCGGCTCAATACCTGGATCACGTTGCCGTGGATCTGGTGGCGCACGCCGTCGGGGTTGATCATCGTGCCCGTGTCCTGGCCGACCGTCACGCGTTCGATGCGGATCTCGCCCGACACGCGATCGACGCTCAGGTCGACGATCCACGCCGACCACGCCGCGCCGAAGCCGGGGAAGCGGCTGTGCACGTAGCGCGCGTAGGCGATCCCGCGGCCGCGCACGAGCCGCGATGGAGCGGCTTCATGCGGCGTGCGTCGCACGCGCGGCGTCCAGCCCGCGCGCTCGGCCACCGCCTGCAGTAGTTCGGACGCGCGCGTGTCCTGCAGATGGCGCAGCCGGAATGCAAGCGGGTCGATGCCGGTCAGCGCCGCGCATTCGTCGACGAACGCATCGTGCGCGAACGAGTTCGGCAACGCCGACACGCCGCGCAACCACGACGCGCGCACGAGCGGTGCGAGATCCTCGCAGACGAAGCGGCGATGCGGGCTCGCGTAAGGCGACACGGCCGTGCGGTCGCCCATCTCGAACACGCGCGGCTCGGGCGCGATCGTGCCGGTCAGCAGCGCCGCGAGCAGCGGCGCGTCGTTCGACGGGTAGCGCGTCGTGAAATCGTAGCCGAGCAGGCGGCCGTCACGCGTGACGGTGCCGGTCACCTGCATCAGCTGGCCCGTGCCTTTCGGTTCCCACAGATGTTCGTCCGCGCGCGACAACTGCACGCGCACCGGGCGGCCGACCGCGCGCGACAGCAGCAGCGCGTCGCCGCACACGTCGTCCGCGCCGTTGCGGCCGTAGCAGCCGGCCGCTTCCATTCGCACCACGTCGAAATCGGCTTCGTCGCGCGCGACGAGCGTCGCGAGGTCGTAGCGCAGCGATACGGGGTTCTGCGTGCCGGACCACACGGTGATCCGGCCGTCGCCCGGTTCGCGGTAGTCGGCGAGCGCGCATGACGGGCCGATCGAGCCGTGCATCTGGAACGGCCACGCATAGGTGCGCGATAGCGTGATCGTGTCGGGCTGCGTACGTGCGGCGTCGACATCGCCTTCGTCGAGCAGCACGCGGCGTGTGGCCGGCGCGGCGGCGATCGCGGCGGCCGGTTCGTCGAGCGACGGCAGTGCGGGGAGCGGCCGCCACGTCACGCGCAGCTGGCGCGCCGCGCGGATCGCGTGTTCCTCGCGCTCGGCCACCACGCCGACGAAATCGCCGATCGCAACGACGGCCACGAGCCCCGGCACGTCGGCCACCGACGCGCGGTCGACGTCGACGAGCGAGGCGCCGACGAATGCGCCGCTGTCGTGACCTGCATACGGCGGCCGCACGACGCGACCGTGCAGCATGCCGGGCACGCGCATGTCGTGCACGAACGTGAGCTGGCCGGTTGCCTTCGCGGGCAGGTCGACGCGCGGCGACGACCTGCCGACGATCCGGTATTGGGCGGGGTCCTTCGTGCGGGTGTTCAGGTCCAGCGTCAGCGCGATCCGGTGCGCGGCGACGAGCGTGGCGAACGTGGCCGTTTGCCCGTTCGCCGAGATCGTCGCATCGTCGATGTGCAGTTGCGCCGCGTCGACGTCGAACCGTTCGGCGGCAAGCGCCAGCAGCGCGTGGCGCGCCTGCGCGGCCGCACAGCGCAGCGGCGTCGCGGAAATCTGGATCGTCGCGCTCGCGATGGTCGGGCCCTGGTTCGGTGTCGCGGCCGTGTCGCCGAGCACCATCGTCACGCGCGCGGCCGGCACATCGAGTTCCTCGGCGACGATCTGCGCGAGCGACGTGCGGATGCCGGTGCCGAGATCGACGTGGCCGTTGAACGCGAGGATGCGGCCGTCGTCGAGAATCGCGACGAACACTTCCGGCAGCGCCGGCACGTAGGACGACAGGCTGCCCGGCTGGCCGGGCGCCGGCTTGACGGGCGGCGCGGGCGGCCGGATCACGGTCAGGCAGCCGTTGCGCGCGAGCAGTTCGGAGCGGTTCACGGATGACGGGTCCTGTCGAGGGAGAGGCGGCGCGCGGCCGGATGCAGCGTATGTGGGGCGAGGCGGCCGGCGGCCCGGGCGTCCTGTTCGCGGTGTGTGGCGAGGGCAATGACGGTGACCGTCGCGAGCGCGCGCGTGCCCAATCTAGGCCGCCAAAAGCGCAGCGTCAATCGGGCGGGCGCCCGCCGGCCAGTCACGCCGCCGGCCCGCCGCGACGGATCATCGTGTGCGCGCCTGCATCGCATCGATCGCCGCGATCGCATCGTCGAGCGGCATCACCGCCGCGTATTTCTGTTGCATGTCGAACAGGTTCGCGTCGTGCGGCGCGATCGCGCGATCCCCGACGCAATCGGCGAGCACGAGCGGGCGGAACCCGTGCGACATCGCGTCGACCACGCTCGCGCGCACGCAGCCGCTCGTCACGGCGCCCGCGACGAGCAGCGTCTGCACCGCCCGTTGCGCGAGCCACGGCGCCAGTTGCGTGCCGAAGAATGCCGACGGCACGGTCTTGCGCACGACGAGTTCGCCTGGCGCCGGCGTGAGCTCCGGCACGATCGCGCTGTTCGGATGGTGCTCGGTCAGCGTCGCCATGCCGGGCACCTTCAGCGAGAACACGTTGTCGTCGCTGCCGTCGTCCGCATACACGATGCGGCTGTGCGCGACGGGCCAGCCGCGTTCGCGCGCGAGCGCGAGCGCACGCGTCGTGCGCGCGATCGCCGGTGCGATGTTGCCGCCGCCGAACGTGGCGGGATCGGCGAAGCCGACCACGAAGTCGACGATCAGCAGGCCGATGTTGCCGTGCGGCGGCAACGGCGTGCCGAAACCCTGCTGGCGATAGACGTTGGCTTCGGCGTGGCGGGAAAGATCGTTCATGGTGTCGGGTGCTCGTGGGTCACGCGGGTTGATCGGTCACGCGGCCGTCGCGCACGACGGTTGCGCCGTCGAGTTCGACCGTGCAGCGGCGCAGCGGGATGTCGATGTGGCAGGTGGTCGTGCGGTTGCCGCCGCCTTCGTTGTTCGGGCCGAGCGAGAACAGGAAGTTGCCCTCGAATGCGCGCGCGTCCATCCCGATCGTCGCCTCCCGGTCGTACAGCCCGAGCGTCGACCAGCGCGCCCGCGGCTGCAGTCCCCAGCCGACATGCGAGATCGCATAGCCTTCGGGGTCGGCGAAGGTCTCCATGTAGTCGCGCAGCAGGTCGGCGTCGACGCCGCCTTCGATGCGCGTTGCATAGCCGCCTTCGACGGTCAGTACGATCGGTTCGCTCACGTAGCGCTTCTGCGGCAACAGGATGTCGCCGCGATCGATCACGATCGTGCCGCGCGCGGTGCGGTCGTTCGGGTAGGTCAGCGCGAAGCCGCTCGGCCAGTGGTCCCAGCGGCCCGGCGCGTCGACGAAGCCGTATTCGGCCGTCGGCGGGAACTCGCCGAGCGGGCACACGAGCGCGGTGCCGGCCGCCGACGTCACGCGCATCTCGCGGGCGGCGGCGATCCGTTTCGCCGCGGCGAGCACGCGCGTGCGGTCGGCGAGCGTGGGCACCATCCGCACGAGCACTTCGGGCGGCTCGACCGCGAGCAGGATTTTCGTGCCGGACTTCAGGATGTCGTGCTGCTCGGGCGAGAACAGCAGCGTCATCAGGTCGAGCACGAGGTCGCTCTCGCGCAGCGCGGCGATCGCGGCCTTGTTGCCCGTCAGCGGCGTCGTGCCGAGATACGCAAGCGGGTCGCGGCTGAACGCCTTGTCGCCGTTCACCGGCGGCAGGTCGAGCCGGTTGACGATCGCGCCCATCGTTTGCGTCGCGATCAGTGCGCACGACAGTGTTTGCGGGTGAGTGGCCGCGCTCGTCAGGATCGTGACGGTCTGGCCCGGTTCGAGGCGTGACAGCGCGAGCACCTGCTTCCAGGCGTCGATCAGTTGGGTATCGCTGACTGGCATCGTCGGCTCCGGTAAAGGCGTGAAGGAAAGGGGCGGGCGCCGCGCGATCAGGCCGCGAGCGGCGCGCCGAGGAAGTCGCCGAATGCCGCGTAGAAGCCCGGCGCGTTGTCCCAGGGAATCATGTGGCCGGCGTCGGGCACGCGCACGTGCCGCATCGACGGCGTCGCGCGCTGCAGTTCGGCGACGTCGTCGTCGCGCACCACGTCGCCGCGTTCGGCCGTGATCAGCAGCGACGGCACGGCCAGCTGCGCGGCGTCCGCGTGGAAATCGTCGGTATGAAAACCTTCGTACGTCGCGCGCACCGCGCGCTCGTCGCAGGTATGCAGCCATTCGGCGCGCAGCTGCAGTTCGGCGTCGGTCCAGGTCGGGCAGAACGCGCGCATGCCTTCGGCGTCGGTGCCGGCGCGCGCGAGCGCCATCGAGTCGATGTACCACGGCAGCTTGCCCGGGTAGTCGCGACGGTTCGGGCCCGACACGGGCGGATCGACGAGCACGACCGATTCGAGCCCGCGGATGGTGCGCCGCGCCGCGCGCGCGGCGATCCGCGCGCCCATCGAATGGCCGACGAGGCTCGTGCGCGGCAGGCCGAGCGCGGCGATGAGTGCCGCGATGTCGTCGGCCTGCGCATCGAGGCTGTAGTCGAGCGATGGCGACGCGTCGGACAGCCCGCGGCCGCGCACGTCGACCACGTAGGTATCGAACGCCGCGCCGAATACTTCGCCGACGAAACCCCACGTGATCGCGGGGCTCGTGATGCCGGGAATCAGCACGATTGCCGGGCGCGCTGCGCGCGCGCCGGTCGCGCCGCCGTAGCGCAGGTAGTGCTGGCGGATGCCGTTCGCGCGAACATTCGCGCCGTACAGGAAAGTCGAGGGCATGTGGGCTCCGTCGAAAGGGGCGCGCTCAGTACGCGCCGGACAGCAGTGCGCCCGCGCCGGGCACGATCGGTTCGAGGTCGAGTTCGCGCAGCATCGCGTAGGTCGTCGCGATCGCGGCCGTGATCACGGGCTTGCCGGTCATCGCCTCGACCTTCGCGACGGCCGGCAGCGACGGCATCTGCACGCAGGCGGACAGCACGATCGCATCGGCGTCCTGGTAAGGCAGCGTCTTCACGATATCGGGCAGGCGCGCCGGGTCGTGGCGGCCGACGTCGAGGTTGTCGGGGATTTCCAGCGCGCGGTACGCGAGCACGTCAAAGCCTTCGTTGCGGATGTAGTCGACCACGAGTTCGGTCAGCGGCAACATGTACGGCGCGACGACGACGATCCGCTTCGCGCCGATCACCTTCAGCGCGTCGATGAGCGCGCCTGCGCTCGTCAGCACCGGCGCCTGTGCGCCGTTGTCCGCCGTGTGCTTCGTCAGGCGCGCCTGAGACACGCGGTGGTAGCCGTGCCCCATCGCCATGATCGCGACGAGGCACGCGTAGCCGAGTACGTCGACGCGCGCATCGCTCAGTTCCACCGCGCAGCGGTCGGATTCGGCATCCATCGCCGCGAGTTCTTCCTTGACGACCTTCTTCATCCGCATTCGGCTCGAGTGATACGTGAAGCGCTCGGGGCGGATCGCTTCGCGCAGCCGCAGCATCGCGGGAATCTCGGTTTCCATCGTCGTGTTGGAACTCGGCACGATCTGGCCGATGCGGTAGGTCTTGCTCATGGCGGGGGAGGCTCCGTGTCGGTAAGGATGGGGCGGCACGCTGGCGCGGGATCGCCGGATGTCGAGCAAAGTCTAGTGTGTACATTTGAAAATCGCAATGGATAAAAATGGCGTCGATCTTTGGTTGATCCCTTTTCACCGCGAATATTCGTGGAATTATTGGTGTTTTCCCGAATGTCTCCGCGACTGGCGACAATCCGCTTGTCCTGAATAAATTGAGTGTGTACGCTTTATAAACGCCATTCAATCCGCCCGTTCTCGCGCCGTGTCCGGCGACGGGCCCACGATCAGGAGATCCGCATGAGCACACCCCGTATCGCAATCATCGGCGCCGGCCTCGGCGGCACGGCCGCCGCGGCGCTGCTTCAGCGCGGTGGCTACGACGTCGCGCTGTACGAGCAGGCGCCGGCGTTCTCGCGCCTCGGCGCGGGCATTCACCTCGGCCCGAACGTGATGAAGATCATGCGGCGCATCGGCTGCGAGGACGCGCTGGAGACGATGGGTTCGCATCCGGATTGCTGGTACAGCCGCGACTGGCAAACGGCCGACGTGCTCGCTCGGATCCCCCTCGGCGACTACGCGCGCAAGGCCTACGGCGCGAGCTACCTGACCGTGCATCGCGGCGATTTCCATGCATTGATGACGCAGGCGGTGACGCCCGGCACGATCCGCTTCGGCAAGCGGCTCGCGGCCGTGGACGACACCGGCGACGCGGTGCGCCTGACGTTCGCCGACGGCAGCGTCGAGATGGCCGACATCGTGATCGGCGCGGATGGTGTGAATTCGCGGATCCGCGAGCACCTGCTCGGCGCGGAGCCGCCGCGCTACACGGGCTATGTCGCGCACCGCGCGGTGTTCCCGGCGTCGCTGCTCGGCCACAAGCCGTACGACATGTGCGTGAAGTGGTGGTCGGAGGATCGCCACATGATGGTCTACTACGTGACCGAGAAGCGCGACGAGTATTACTACGTGACCGGCGTGCCGCAGGCCGAATGGCCCGAAGGCGTGTCGATGGTCGACAGCAGCCGCGACGAAATGCGCGAGGCGTTCGCCGGTTTCCACGCCGACATCCAGCACCTGATCGATGTGTCGCCGTCGATCACCAAGTGGCCGCTGCTCGAACGCGATCCGTTGCCGTTGTGGAGCCGCGGCCGCCTCGTGCTGCTCGGCGACGCGTGCCACCCGATGAAGCCGCACATGGCACAGGGCGCGGCGATGGCGATCGAGGATGCCGCGATGCTCGCGCGTTGCCTCGACGAAGTCGGCGTCGGCGACTACGCGGGCGCATTCGCGCTGTACGAGGCGAATCGTGCGGCGCGTGCGTCGAAGGTGCAGCTCGTATCGCACAACAACACGTGGCTGCGCACGAACGAGGATCCGTCGTGGGTGTTCGGCTACGACGTGTTCGACGTGCCGCTCGTCTCGCCGTCGCGCAACAGCGTCGCGGCCGTGGCCTGACGCGTACGCGGCCCCGCGCCGGCCGGCGCTTCGCCGTCGCGAGCGCCGATGCGCCGGTACGGGTGTTTTTCGGCGTGTTATATGTCAGGCGCGCCGGCGGCAGTGCCCGCCGCCGGCCCCCGGCCCCTCGGCCCGCGCGCCGCATTCCGGATCCATTCATGTCCCATCCCGCTTCTCCGTCGCGGCCGCTGGCGTTTCGCGTGAACGGCGCGCCGCACACCTTCGACGATGCCGCACCCGACGCGCCGCTGCTGCTGGTCCTGCGCAACGACTGCGCGCTCAACGGCCCGAAATACGGCTGCGGGCTCGGGCAGTGCGGTGCATGCACGGTGCTGGTCGACGGGCAGGCAACGCGTTCGTGCGTCGTGCCGGCCGCCGCCGCGAGCGGGCGCGACGTCACGACGCTGGAAGGACTCGGGTCGCGCGACGCGCCGCATCCGATCCAGCGCGCGTTCATCGACGAGCAGGCCGCGCAGTGCGGCTATTGCCTGAACGGGATGATCATGAGCACGAAGGCGTTGCTCGACCGCGATCCCGCGCCGGACGATGCGGCGATTCGCGATGCGTTGCGCTTCAACCTTTGCCGCTGCGGCACGCACCTGGAGATCATCCGGGCCGTGCATCGCGCGGCTCGCTACCTGCGAGGCGGCGATGAAGCCTGACACAGGCCTGCCCGTCGCGTCGGCACGCGCCACGTTACCCGAGCCGCGCGATGACGTTAGCGTCGATGCATTGTGCGCGCACCATGCGCGCTACACATGGCCGATCGGAGATGTGCATGCAGGCGCGCAGGTATCGCTCGACGTCGAAACGCGAACCGCGTCCGACGGACGAATGACGACCTGGCGCTATCGCGCGCGGGCGGCCACGGACGATCTTCACGCGTCGCATGGTGCGAAGACCGAGCGCGCGGATACCGGCCCTGCCGCGCCGTTCGTCTACCGGCATGCGCAGACGTCGATCGAGCTTGCCGATGCCGGCCACGCGATTCCCGGCCACGCGCACGTGTTCGCGCGCGAATCCTTCGTCGACGAACTCGCGGACGCGTTGCGGCGCGACCCGGTCGCGTTGCGCCTGCAGCACCTCGATGCGGCGCGGGACGCGGGGCCGCGCGAGATTATCCGGATGGTCAGCGAGCGCGCCGCATGGGGCGCGCCGGCCGCGGTCGACCCGGGTGCCCATGCGCACCTGAGCGGGCGCGGCTTCGCTTTCGATGGCGCCGCGGCGTCTTCCGGCAACACGCCGCCGGCAGCCGACGCGATACGCGACGGCGACGCGCGCTGGTCCGCATGGGTCGTCGATCTCGATGTCGACCGCGCGACGGGCAACGTCGCGGTGCGGCGCGTCGTGGCCGGGCAGGGTGCCGGCGAACCGGGAGACGCGTCGATGGCCGGCTTGCCCGCCTGGCAGATCGAGGCGGCGATTTCGCGCGTGATGGGGGCGCGCTTGTCCGCGCGGCGCGCGCACGACGAAACCGGCACGGGGGCGCGGCCGGATGCGATCGCTCACGAACTGATCGCGTTCGACGACACCGTGCATCGCGCGCACGGTGAACTGTCCGCGCACGATGCACGCCGGATCGAGCAAGCGGCGGCGCCCGCGGCGGCGGCGATCGCGAACGCACTGTACGATGCGACGGGCGTGCGGTTTCGCGCGCCGCCGTTCGACGCCGAGCGCATTCGCGCGGCGCTCGCGCGACCGGTGCCGGCCGATTCCGGCGAAGCGGGGCGCCGCGACCCGCGTCGCGCATCGCGCTGGCGCCGCTGGCTGGCCGGCGGCGGCGTGGGCGGGGTGGTCGGCGGGCTGATCGGTCTGGCCTGCGCGATCCTGCCGGGCCCCGCGTCGATCGCACCCGTTGCGCCCGGCGGCGCGGATGGCGCGATGTGGAGCGCGGCAACGCTCGAACGCGGCCGCCTGGTCGCCCTCGCCGGCGATTGCGCGGTGTGCCACACCGCGCCAGGCGGCGCGACCAACGCGGGCGGGCTCGCGCTCGATACGCCGTTCGGCGTGATCTACACGACGAACCTCACGCCGGATCCCGAAACCGGCATCGGCCGATGGTCGTATCCGGCGTTCGCGCGCGCGATGCGCGAAGGCATCTCGCGCGACGGCACGCACCTGTACCCGGCGTTCCCGTACACGGCGTTCGCGAAGCTGAGCGAGCCCGACCTGCTCGCGCTCTATGCGTACCTGATGTCGCAGCCGCCGGTGAAGCATGTGCCGCCGAAGACCAAACTGCCGTTCCCGCTCGACCAGCGGCGCCTCGTCGCCGGCTGGAACTGGCTGTTTCACGATGCGCGGCCGTTCGTGCCGGACCCGGCACGCTCCGCGATGTGGAATCGCGGCAAGTATCTGGTCGACGGCGCCGGGCACTGCGGCGCGTGCCATACGCCGCGCAACGCGCTGGGCGCGGAGAAGGGCGGTCGGGCGTACCTGTCGGGAGGCGAGGCCGAGGGGTGGGTCGCGCCGCCGCTCGTCGCGTCGCCGGCGACGCCGGTGCCGTGGACCGAAAGCGCGCTGTTCGACTACCTGCGCACGGGCTTCTCCGCGCAGCATGGCGTCGCGGCGGGGCCGATGGCGCCCGTCGTCGCGGGGCTTGCGTCGCTGCCCGCGGCCGATGTCCGGTCGATCGCGCACTATCTCGCGTCGCTGTCGCCGCCCGTCGATACCGCGGCGGCGGCCGATGCGGCGGCCCGGCGGGCGCGCGGTGCGCAAGCCGTCGCGACGCTCGGCCTCGAGAACGGCCGCCGGGCGTTCGACGCCGCGTGTGCGGTCTGTCATGCGGAATCGGGCGGCGTCGGGCATTTCGGCGTCCGCCCGCTGATGGGGCTCAACACGAGCGTCAGCCAGGCCGCGCCGGACAACCTGCTGCGCGTGCTGCATCACGGGATCGACCAGCCGGCCACCGGCGAGCTGGGCTACATGCCGGGCTTCGGCGACGCATTCGACGATCGGCAGATGGCCGAACTGGCCGCGTATATCCGTGCGCGCTACGCGCCGGGACAGCCGGCGTGGCGGAACCTGGCGGAAGCGTCGGCCAGGATCCGGCAGGAAGCCGCGCACTGATCGGCCGCCGGGCAACGCACTGCGGCGGGCCGGCCGGGAAAAACGACTCGCTCGCGCGATCTGGCCCGGAAACAGGGCGGAAATATTTCCCCATTTTCATCATCGTTTAACCATTCGAAACAATGTGTTCACCGAAAGGGGCATGATCTCCGGCGATCGAGCAGGCATACTGTTGCCTATGTTGTTCAATGCGCGTCGAACGGCGCGCGCTTGCCCCCCATGTCCACTCCAGTTTCCTTTCGAACCTTGCGATGGTTGACCGTCGCGGCTGCCGCATGCTTGCTCGCCGCGTGTTCGACCGCTTCCGACGTGACCGCGACGTCGAACCCGAACGTGTATACCGTGACGACGCGCACGGTCGGCGTGTCGACGACGTGGGCCGACGCCCACACGAAGGCCGTCGACGAAGCCACCAACTACTGCACGCAGCGCGGCATGCGCGCGAGCATGAAGCAGGAATCGCTGACCGGCGGCAGCCGTGTCGGCGCGCGCTCCGAACTCGCGTTCGAGTGCCATCCGACCTTCGAGACGGCGTCGAACCCGCGCGGTTGAACGACCGGCGGCGGCGCCGCCGCCCGCGTTTTCCTTCCCCCGCAAGCAAGACGACCCGCGATGCCGTTCACGCACATCGCGGGTCGGCGCACGTCCGGTGCAGGCTGCGGCGGTTACGCCGGCTGCGCCTCGTACAGCTTCACGCACGCGGAGAAGTCGAGCGTGCCGAGCCCCTGCTGGCTCATCGACTGATAGAGCTGCTGCGCGAGCGCGCCCATCCACACCGGCTGGCGGGCGCCGCGCGCCGCTTCGGTCGCGAGCCCGAGATCCTTAAGCATCAGGTTCGCCGCGAACCCGCCCGCGTAGCCGCGCGCGGCCGGCGCGGTGTCGCTCACGCCCGGATACGGGTTGTAGGTGTCCGAGCTCCAGCAGCGGCCGGTCGACGTATTGATGATGGCGGCCAGCACGGCCGGATCGATCCCGAGCGCCGCGCCGAGCGCCATCGCTTCGGAGACGCCCATCATCGAGATCCCGAGCAGCAGGTTGTTGCAGATCTTCGCGATCTGCCCGGTGCCCGTGCCGCCGCAATGCACGACGTTCTTGCCCATGTCGAGCAGCACGGGGCGGAGGCGCTCGAACAGCGCGGCGTCCGCGCCGACCATGAAGGTCAGCGTGCCGGCCTGTGCGCCGCCGGTGCCGCCCGACACGGGCGCGTCGGCGAGCGGGAAGCCGCGCTGCGCGGCGGCGTCGGCCACGGCGCGTACGGTGCCGGGATCGATCGTGCTGCAGTCGATCAGCGCCGCGCCGGCGCGCGCGCCGGCCAGCACGCCGTCGTCGCCGAGGTAGACCGCGCGCACGTGCTGCGCGGCCGGCAGCATCGTGATCACGACCGCGCCGCGCGCGGCCGCTTCACGCGGCGAGCCGGCGGCCGCCGCGCCGGCGCGCACGGCGGCCTCGACCGCGTGCGCGTCGAGGTCGAACACCGTCAGCGTGTGGCCGGCTTTCAGCAGGTTGGCGGCCATCGGGCCGCCCATGTTGCCGAGTCCGATGAATGCGATTTCCATGTACAGGTCTCCGTGTCGACCGGACCTGGCGCTTTAGCGCCTTGTCCGGTTCCATGCTTCGCACTCAGCGCAGCGCGATCGTCGTGTTCACGCCGCCGGCCGTCGCGTCGTCGTCGAACCAGCGCGCGGTGACCGTCTTGGTCTGCGTGTAGAACTGGACGACCTGCTTGCCGTACGGGCCGAGATCGCCGAGTTTCGAGCCGCGCGAACCCGTGAAGCTGAAGTAGGGCACCGGCACCGGGATCGGGATGTTGATGCCGACCTGGCCGATGTCGATCTCGCTCTGGAACTTGCGCGCGGCCGCGCCGCTCTGCGTGAACAGGCCCACGCCGTTGCCCATCGGGTTGCGGTTGACGAGCGCGATCGCTTCGTCGAGCGTGTCGGCTTCGAGCACGACCACCACCGGCCCGAAGATTTCTTCGGTGTAGATCGACATGTCGGTCGTCACGCCCGAGAAGATCGTCGGGCCGACGAAGTTGCCCTGCTCGTAGCCGGGCACCTTCACGTTGCGGCCGTCGAGTTCGAGCTTCGCGCCGGCCTTCACGCCTGCGTCGATCAGCGACAGGATGCGTTCCTTCGCCGCCTTCGATACGACGGGGCCGACGTCCGTGCCCGCTTCCGCGCCCGCGTTGACCTTCAACAGCTTCGCCTTTTCGACGAGCTCGGGCAGCCAGTCGCGCGCTTGGCCGACCAGCACGACGACCGACGTCGCCATGCAGCGCTGGCCGGCCGCGCCGAAGCCCGCGCCGACGAGTGCGTTGATCGTCTGCTCGCGGTGGGCATCGGGCAGCACGACCGCGTGATTCTTCGCGCCCATCATCGACTGCACGCGCTTGCCGTGCTGGCTGCCGAGGTTGTACACGTGCGTGCCGACGCGCGTCGAGCCGACGAACGAGATCGCCTTGATGTCCGGATGCGTGCAGAGACGGTCGACCACCGTCTTGCCGCCGTGCACGACGTTCAGCACGCCCTGCGGCACGCCGGCCTCGATCGCGAGCTCGACGAGCTGCATCGTCGACAGCGGATCCTGCTCCGACGGCTTCAGCACGAACGTGTTGCCGCACACGATCGCCATCGGGAACATCCACAGCGGAATCATGCCGGGGAAGTTGAACGGCGTGATGCCCGCGCACACGCCGATCGGCTGGCGCAGCGTGTAGGTATCCACACCACCAGCGACGTTTTCCGCGAATTCGCCTTGCTGCAGCGTGCCGATCGAGCACGCGTGCTCGACCACCTCGAGGCCGCGGAAGATGTCGCCCTGCGCGTCGGGCAGCGTCTTGCCTTGCTCGGCTGTCAGCGTGTGCGCGATCCGTTCGAGATTGCGGCGTACGAGATCCTGGAACTTCAGCATGATGCGCAGCCGTGCGCCGATCGGGGTCGTCTTCCACGTCTGGAATGCACGCTGCGCGGACGCGATCGCGGCATCGACCTCGTCGAGCGTCGCAAACGGCACGCGGCCGATCGTTTCCTGCGTCGCGGGGTTGACGATGTCGCCCCATTCGGCACTTTGCGATTCGACGAACGCGCCGTCGATCAGCAGCTTGGCGGTGGGCAGGGCGAGGGTGGTCTGGGGAACTGCGGCGTTCATGGAACTCTCCGGGAGGGAAGCGGTGTTGCGATGAAAAAGCAGCCTGTTTCCGCCGCCCGTGCAGGCACGGCGGACAGCAGGACGAACTGGATCCGGACGGATGCCGGCAGGCGCGCTCAGGCGCGCGGAGGCCGCATCAGCGCGGTACACATGAGCGCGAACACGCCGAAGCCGACGAGGTACGCGATCACGTAGTGCGGCTGGCCGCCGCCGGCCTTGAGCAGCGACGTCGCGATCATCGGCGCGAAGCCGCCGCCGATCACGCCGGCCAGCTGCACCGACAGCGAGATGCCGCTGTAGCGGATTTCCGCGGGGAACTGCTGCGCGAACAGCAGCGATTCCGGCGCATAGAGGATCGGGAACACGACACCGAGGCCGAGCACGATCGCCCACCATGCGTACGACACCTGCTGCGTGCCGAGCATCATGAAGAACGGCGCGGCGAACGCGCCCATCAGCACGAGGCCGATCGCGAACATCCGGCGCTGGCCGATGCGGTCGCTCAGGTGGCCGCACAGCGGCATCGTGACGAGCGACAGCGCCGCGCCGGCCGTGATCGCGTGCAGCATGGCGGCCTTCGGCAGGTGCAGCTGCTGCGTCGCGTAAGCGAGCGCGAACGTGACGACCATGTAGAACCAGGTGTTCTCCGCGGCGCGCGCGCCGACGATCGTCAGCACCTCGCGCGGATGGCGGCGCAGCGCGGCCGTCACCGGCGACTTCTCGGCCTTGCCCTGGCGCTGCATCTTCTCGAAGTCGGGCGATTCGGGCACCTTCGCGCGGATGAACCAGCCGAGGCCGACGAGCGCGATGCTCGCGAGAAACGGCACGCGCCAGCCCCACGACAGCATGTCGGCTTCCGGCAGCGCGGCCACCGCGGCCATCGCGACCGACGACAGGATCAGGCCGAGCCCGACCCCCGTCTGCGGCAGGCTGCCGAACAGCCCCTTGCGGCCCTTCGGCGCGTGTTCGACGGCCATCAGCACCGCGCCGCCCCATTCGCCGCCGACGGCCATCCCCTGCAGGAAGCGCATCGCGATCAGCAGCGCGGCGGCCCAGTAGCCGATGCGGTCGTACGACGGGATCAGCCCGATGATCATGCTCGGCACGCCCATCAGCAGCAGCGTGATCATCAGCATCGACTTGCGGCCGATCCGGTCGCCGAAGTGGCCGAACACGATGCCGCCCATCGGCCGGCCGATGAAGCCGACCGCGAACGTGCCGAATGCGGCGAGCGTGCCGACGACCGGGTCCAGCGACGGGAAGAAGATGCGGTTGAACACGAGCGCGGCGGCCGTGCCGTAGAGGAAGAAGTCGTACCACTCGATCGTGGTGCCGGCCATGCTGGCCCAGCCGGCCAACAGGTAGTGCTTCGCGGTGCGCCCGGGCGCCGGCGCCGCGACTGTCGCATGCTCATCGAGGGTGGATCGGGTCTGCATGGTGTCTCCGTGGTGGTGCCGCGGCTCGTGGTCCGCAGGTCACGGTCGAGTATAGTTATGCGCAGATTCATCATGTACCGATAAAGAAACCGGTTGGATGTGCATTTATGCATATCAACGACCGGCCTGGAGACGCCAGCCTTTTTCTCGACGATGCGACATGCCACCGAGCCGGTTTCCGGCAACCTGAACTGGGACGACCTGCGCTTTTTCCTCGAAGTCGCGCGCACGCAGCGCGCGAGCGGCGCCGCGAAGCGGCTCGGGGTCGACTACACGACCGTCGCGCGGCGCATTCGGGCGCTCGAGGCCGCGATGGGCACGCTGCTGTTCGACAAGTCGCGCTCCGGCGGCTTCATGCTGACGGTCGAAGGGCAGCGGCTCGTCGCGTATGCGGACGCGATGGAGACGACCGTGCAGTCCGCGTGCGACCAGGTCGCGAACACCGGCGAGGCGTTGTCGGGCCACGTGCGGATCGGGTCGACCGAGGGGTTCGGCTGCTTTTTCCTCGCGCCGCAGCTCGCGCGGTTTCGCGCCGCGCATCCGTACGTGACGGTCGACCTGCTGCCGGTGCCGCATTTCGTCAACCTGCCGAAGCGCGAGGCCGATCTGGCGATCACGCTCGAGCGGCCCGAGCGCGGGCCTTACGTGGTCACCAAGCTGTGCGACTACCAGCTGCGGCTCTATGCGACGCGCGACTATCTCGCGAACCACGCGCCGATTACCTGCACGGACGATCTCGCGCAGCACGCGTTCATCAGCTACGTCGACGATCTCGCATTCAGCAACGAACTGCTGTATCTGGACCGCGCGGTGCCGGGCGCAACGGCCGGGCTGCGCACGACGAGCGTGATCGCGCAGTACTTCGCGGCGCTGCAGGGCGGCGGGCTCGCGATCCTGCCGTGCTTCATGGCGGGCACGCAGCCGGCGCTGGTGCCGGTGCTGCCGGACGACGTGGTCGTCACGCGGTGCTTCTGGCTGACGTGCCGCGAGGATCTGCGCAAGCTGCGGCGCGTGACCGCGCTGTGGGATTACCTGCGGGCGGCGGCGGACGCGAATCGCGCGCTGCTGTCGGGCGAATCGGGGACGATGAGATTCGTCGGCGACGCCGATTAGCCGGTGACGGAAGCGGCGGCGATCGCTGCAGCGGCGTGCCTGCAGCGCAACGCGGAGGCGAGGGCTATCATCGCGCCATGTCCGTACCGGCAGTTGCCAGGAGAGTGTCGTGGAAATTCATTCGCAGTGGACGTTCGATTGCCGGCCCGAGCATGTCTGGCCGCATTTCCTCCATGCCCGGATGGACGATACGCGGCCGTTGCTGTTCCGCCTCGGCGTGCCGAAGCCGGTCAGCTGCCGCGTGCTCGAAGGCGTGCCGGCCGTCGGCAACACGCGGCAGTGCACGACCGATCGCGGCACCATCGACCAGCGGATTCTCGTGCTCGACGAGCCGCGCCGGCTGCGTTACCGGATGGTGGCGTCGACGGTGTGGTGCCGCGACTGGGTCGGCCTGCTCGAGGACGAATTCACGCTGACGCCCGTGGAAGGCGGCCGGACACGCGTCGAACGGCGTACCGTGTTCAGTGCGCGCGGCCTCTTCAGGCCGATCAGGCAGATCAGGCAGATCGGGTTGTGGCTCGCGTTGCAGCAGGCGCACCGGTATGCGGCCCGCAACTGGCGGCGTCTCGCGATGGCGGCGCAGGGGCAGGCGGCCGAGATGGCGTCGGCGCGCTAGGCCTTGGGAGCCGGCGCTCGACGAGCCGCCGGCCTCCCCGCGATCGCGCACCGGAACCCGGTTTTCAACGCGGGCACGCGAGCCGGTCCGCGAGTTCGTTCAGGTTCCTGACGTCGAAGTCCCACGCATCGTCGGCTTTCAGGTCGGTCGTCTGGCCGGGCCCGTGTTCGGTCGGCCGCAGCACGAACGCGGTCGATAGCCCCTGCCGGCGCGCGGCCGCGAGGTCGCCGTTGTGCGCGGCGACCAGGCACAGCTCGGCCGGCTCGACGCCGAGAATCTCGACCGTCTCGCTGTAGACCTGCGGCGACGGCTTGTACGCGCGGACGACTTCCGCGCCGAGAATCGCATCCCACGGCAGCCCCGCACGTTTCGCGACGTCGACCATCAGCCGGATGTTGCCGTTCGACAGCGGCGCGATGATGAAGCGCCGCTTCAGCCGGTGCAGCGCCGCGACGGCGTCGGGCCACGGGTCGAGGCTGTGCCACGCGAGGTTGAGCGCGTCGATGTCGGCGTCGGGCACGTCGACGATCCCGTAGCGGTCGAGCGTGCGGACGAGGTTCTCGCGATGCAGCACGTCGAGCCGCACGTAACGGCGGCGCCCGCTGCGGATTTCCTCCATCGACGGCGAATATTCGGCCCGCCATGCATCGGCGAATTCGAGCGGGTCGAGCGCGGGGGCGTGGCGGTCGAGGAACGCGGCGGCGCCGCGTGCGACGCCGTTTCTCCAGTCGACGATCGTTCCGAAGACATCGAAAACGAGCGCCTTGATTTCGGCAGGGTTCGTCATGGTGATCCCGTGAAGGTCGTTCGATGAGGACACACATCGCCGTGCCGCCGGAATGCGCGACGCCGGTTCGATCGTCATTGAATCACGGATCCGAAAATGCGGCCTGGCCGGCCCGCGATGGCGTCCGCCGGCCGCCGCAACGGATTCCGGGCGCGCTGGCGTGGCCGCGGGAAGCCGGCCGTCCGGTGCGACGTGATCGTCGTGTGCGGGCCGCGCCATCCGCTGCCCAGGCGCGCGGATCCCGGCGCGGACGACGGCACGCGAACGCAGCCGGGGCGTCGCCACAATCTGACGAATCGTTTGCAAACGCGGCGCACGCGAGCCGTTTCCTCGCCGAGGGCCGTCGCGCCGAGCGCAAGTCTTTCAGCTAGCTGACTGCCGTCTGCAAACGCCGCGCCGACCGCGCGTAACCCCTGATGCGAGCGGATGCGCGGGGCGTCACGGATTGGTGTTAAATAGGTTTCGGCGCGCGATGGCACGGCGCGCAATACGGGGCGCACCGGGCATCGGCGTAAACCCGGAGCGAAAAACGGCACGAAGGATCGAAAACGAATCGGGCGCATCAGACCCGATCGGACAGACGGCAGGATTCATCTTGAATACCGAACCGCAAAGTTCTCGCTACAGTCTCGGGCTCGCGGCGGAAGTGCTCGCGTCCGAGCAAAGCGTGCTGAGGCTGATCACGCGCAACACACCGCTGCCGGAGCTGTTGGTCGAAGTCTGCCGGCGTGCCGAGGCTTTGCTCGGCGACGGTGCGTCGTGCACGATCCTGCTGCTCGATCCCGACGGCGTGCACGTGCACGTCGGCGCCGCGCCCTCGCTGCCCGCGCAGTACAGCGCGGCGATCGAAGGGGCCTGCATCGGGCCCGTGGCCGGCTCGTGCGGCACGGCGATGTACCTGCGCCGGATGGTCGCCGTCGAAGACATCGAAACCGATCCCCTGTGGGCCGACTACCGTGCTGTCGCATTGCCGCTGGGCTTGCGTGCGTGCTGGTCGGTGCCGTTCCTCGACGATACCGGCGCCGTGCTCGGCGCGTTCGCCGTCTATCACCGCACGCCGCGCCGGCCGGGCGACGAGGAAACCGAACTGTTGCGCGATATCGGCAATAGCGTCGGCCTCGCGGTTCACCAGGACCGGATGGTGCGGCAGCTCGCGCGCAGCGAGGAACATCACCGGCTCGTGGTCAACAGCCTGCAGGAAGGGATCCTCGTCGTGTCGCGCGACGGCGTCGTGGTCGCGAGCAACCCGAGTGCGAACCGGATGATGCGCGTGAAGGGCGACCTCGTCGGCCGCCGGCTGTCGACGGTGATCCTGCGCAAGCTGCGCGAGGACGGCACGCCGATCGCGCCCGACGAATGGCCGAGCCGGCGCGCGCTCGAGACGGCCACGCCGCTGCTCGGCTACACGGTCGGTTTCGGCCTCGCGGACGGCGACATCATCTGGGTGCGCGGCAACGCGGTGCCGATCGTGAAGCCGGGCGAGACGCAGGCCGATTCGGTGCTCGTGTCGTTCAACGACATCGGCCCCGTGCGCGAAGCGCAGCAGCAGTTGCGCTACCTGGCGACGCGCGATGCGCTGACGGGCCTCTACAACCGCCGCTGGCTCGGCGACCGCATGCGCGAGCTGTTCGGCGGGCACGAGGCGGCGGGCGGGCCCGCGCGCGTCGCGATCCTGTTCATCGATCTGGTCGGCTTCAAGAAGGTCAACGACACGGCCGGCCACGACGCGGGCGACGCGCTGCTGCGCAGCGTCGCCGCGCGGCTCGCGGCCTGCGCGGGCGGCCGGTATGCGCTTACGCGCGTCGGCGGCGACGAGTTCGTGATCCTCGTCGACGACTGCCAGGATCCCGACCGGCTCGCGGCGCTCGCACGCGAGGTGATCGACACGATCGCGAAACCGTTCGCGATCGCGAACAACGAATACTGGCTCGGCGTGTCGATCGGCATCAGCGTCGCGCCGCGCGACGGCGACGATGCCGTCACGCTGATGCGCAACGCGGATTCGGCGATGTACGACGCGAAACAGCGCGGCCGCAACCACTTCACGTTCTTCACCGCGCAGCTCAACCTGCGGCTGCAGCGCCGCTTCGCGATCGAGCAGTCGCTGCGGCGCGCGCTTTCGTCGGACATGCTGCGGCTCGCGTATCAGCCCGTCGTCGATGCACGCAGCGGCCGCACCGTCGGCGCCGAGGCGCTGCTGCGCTGGACGAGCCCGGAGCTCGGGCCGATGTCGCCGGCGGAGTTCATCCCGGTCGCGGAAGATACGGGGCAGATCGTCGCGATAGGCCAATGGGTGCTCGAAACCGCGTGCCGACAGGCCGCCGAATGGCGCCGCACGATCGCGCCCGATCTGATGCTGGCCGTCAACCTGTCGCCGCGGCAGTTCCACGAAGGGCTCGTCGAGTCGGTCGAGCGCTGCCTCGCGCAGGCGCGACTCGATCCTTCCGCGCTCGAACTCGAGATTACCGAAGGACTGCTGATGAATGACACGGACACCGTGCTGCCGATGCTCGAGGCGCTCACGGACATGAACGTGCGGATCTCGGTCGACGATTTCGGCACCGGCTATTCGTCGCTCGCTTACCTGAAGCGCTTTCCGCTGCACAACCTGAAGGTCGACCGCTCGTTCGTGTCGGGCGTGCCCGATCATCACGATTCGGTGGCGATTACGCAGGCCGTGGTCGCGATGGCGCATTCGCTCGGGATGAAGGTCACGGCCGAAGGCGTCGAGACGCAGGCGCAATCGTGGTTTTTGCAGCAGATCGGCTGCGACATGCAGCAGGGCTATCTGTTCAGCCGCCCGCTGGACCCGACCGACTACGCGCGCCGGCTCGGCGCCGTGTGAGCGCGGCGCGCGTTCGGCGCTCAGTCGACGCGCGGCCCGCCGAAATCGCCGGGGACCGGCGTCGTCGGCGTCGCATCGATCTCGACGCGGTTCTTGCCTTCATGCTTCGCGCGATAGAGCGCGCGGTCGGCGGCTTCGATCAGCACGGTCGTCGGCAGGCCGGGCATCGGCACGATGCTCGCGCCGCCGATGCTGATCGTCACGGTGTCGCCCGTCGACGAATGCGCGTGGCGCAGCCGCAGTGCCTCGATCGCGAGGCGGATCTTCTCGCCGAGCAGCCGCGCGGCGCCCGGCGACGTGGCCGGCATCACGACCGCGAATTCCTCGCCGCCGAAACGCGCGGCAAGATCGCCCGACTGGCCGAGACAGCGCTCGATGGTCGACGCGATCTGCTTGAGCACGCTGTCGCCCGACACGTGGCCGTACGTGTCGTTGTACAGCTTGAAGTTGTCGACATCGATCATCAGCAGCGACAGCTCGCTGCGCTCGCGCATACCTCGCCGCCATTCGGCGGCGAGGTATTCGTCGAGATAGCGCCGGTTCGACAGCCCGGTCAGGCCGTCGGAATGCGTGAGACGCCGCAGCTCGAGATTGGCTTCGAGCAACTGCTGCTGCGATTGCCGCAGCGCGCGATAGGCCTCGTCGCGCTGCAGCAGGTTCATGTACGAGCGCGAGTGGTAGCGCACCCGCGCGACGAGCTCGATGCGGTCGGGCAGCTTCACGAGGTAGTCGTTCGCGCCGGCCGCGAACGCGGCGCTCTTGATCACGGGCTCTTCCTGCGTCGACAGCACGATGATCGGCACGTCGCGCGTCGCCGGATTCGTCCGGTACGCTTTCACGAGGCTCAGCCCGTCGATGCCGGGCATCACGAGGTCCTGCAGGATCACGGTCGGCCGTGTCTCGATCGCGGTGGCCATCGCGTCGTCCGAACGCGGGCAGTAGTGGAAATCGATGCCTTCCTCGTCGACGAGCGCGCGCCGCACGGCTTCCGCGACGATCGTCTGGTCATCGACCAGCAGCACCATCGCCGGCACGTCGGCGGGCGGCGTGTAGGAGCCGCCTGGCGGGCGAGTCAGGTCAATGGTCATGGTCGATGCGGGGTGTTGCAGTCGTTGCGGTTGTTGCAGGGGCAGCCATGGGTGTTGCGCGTGTTCATCGTCGGGCTCAGATTCTCGCGAGCGCCGCCAGTTCGCCCGCGATGCGCCCGAGCGGCAGGATCGCGCGCGCCGCGCCGAGTGTCGCGGCCGCCTTCGGCATGCCGTACACGGCGCTCGTCGCCTCGTCCTGCGCGATCGTATGGTAGCCCTTCATCCGCAGCGCCTTCAGGCCGATCGCACCGTCGCGTCCCATTCCCGTCAGCAGCACGCCGATCACGCGGCCGGCCCAGTGCTCGGTCAGGCTGTTGAAGAACACGTCGACCGACGGGCGATACGGCGTGGCGGCCGGTTCGCGCGTGTATTCGAGCGTGCCGGCGCGCGTGATGCGCAGGTGGTCGTCGGTCGCGGCGAGCAGCGCGACGCCCGGCTGCGGGCGGTCGCCTTCGCGCGCGACGCGCACGGCGAGCGGCGTCTGGCCGTCGAGCCATTGCGCCATGCCTTCGGCGAACGCGCGGTCGACGTGCTGGACGATCACGATCGGTGCGTTGAAATCGGCCGGTAGCGCGCCGAGGATCGACGCGAGCGCGCCGGGGCCGCCGGCCGATGCGCCGATCGCGACCAGCGGGCCGCCGTCGGCGCGTGAGGCCATGCCGGCGAGGCGCGTGCCGCCGGGAGCGTCGAGCAGGCGTCCGATCTGGTCGATCTTCGCGAGCAGCAGCCGGGTCGTGTCGCCGGCCGCGCCGTCGCCGAGCCGCGGCGTATCGACCGCGTCGAGCGCGCCGGCGCCCATCGCCTCGAACACGCGCCACGCATTCGCGCCGATACAGCTCGTCACGATCAGGATCGCGCACGGTCGTTCGGATCGCATGATCCGCCGCGTCGCTTCGATCCCGTCGAATTTCGGCATGATCAGGTCCATCAGCACGACATCGGGCGGCTGCGTGGCGCACAGCTCGACGGCTTGCGCGCCGTCGGTCGCGACCCACAGCACGCGGTGCTCGGGCCGGCGCGCGATCGCGCGGCGCATCGCCTCGACGGCAAGCGGGAGGTCGTTGACGATGCCGATGTTCACAAGCGGAATTCTCCGGTCGGTGCGTAATGTTGGAGGTGGGCCGGGTTCATGGAAGGGGCTGCCTGTTCGAGGCCGCCGGGCAGCATCGGCGGCCGGACGGCGCGGCATTCTTTTCGGTTGGCGACGCCCGAATGCTGTCATGCGGCGCGGGCGGCGGCAATCGAAAAATTCGCGCATTGTGCCGTTTCAGTGCGTTTCCTCTATGACGACGCGTGTCGGGAGGCGGCCGCCGGCCGCCGAATGGCACGTGAAAGCCGGTCGCCGCTGGCGGGCGGACGGCACGCCATGCGATCATGACGCGCCAATCGAACTCTCCCGCCATCCGTCACGCGAAATCCGCCGAACCCCATGAACCAGACGCCTCGTTTTCAAATGACCGCGCGCGCCGTCGCGGTGTGGCTGTGCGTCGGGGCGGCGTCTGCATGGCGGCGCGGCACCGGCGGGGAGCCGGCCGCGAGGCGTTCGCGATGACCGCGCCCGACACGCTGCTTGTCAGCCGCGACCCGTACGCGCCGATCGTGATCGAGCACGACGGCCGGTTGCTGTACCGGATCTACATCGAGAGCGGGCACGCGTCGTTCTACCGCGACTTTCCGGTCGATCCGGACGCGGTGCGCGTGCTGCGCGACGACGCCGAGCGCTTTTACTTCCTGTTCGCGGCGCTTCACCCTCCGTACCAGCTGAGCGCAACGAACCTGTCCGACGCGGAGCGCGAACGCTACTTTCGCACGATCCTGTTTGCCGACCGCGACGAGGTCGAAGCCTTCATGACGGAACGCGACCGCGCCAGCAACGGCGCGGTCGCGAACCTGCTGAGGATCTTCACGCAGGCCGACTACCGGCAGCTGCGTGCGGGCCGATGGTTCGACACGGGCGCCGGTACAGCGGCCGCGTAGCGCCCGCGCCAGCCTGCCATCCGCTTCACCGGGCGCGGTCGCGCCGTCAATGACTGCGCGCGTACCCCTGGATCAGCGCACGCATCATGCCTTCGACCGTCGCGTCGAGCAGGTCGGCTTCCTGCTCGGACTCCTCGACGAGCGCGGCATACGCGGTCGCGAGCGTCACGCGATCGACTTCCTGGCGTTGCTCCATCAGCGTCACCATCCCGTCCTTCGCCAGATGAGCGGAGAACGCGCGGCTGCCGATGGTCTGGAATACGTCAATCATGGCGGCTCTCCCGTCCGTTGCCGATGCTTTCCAGTGTAGTCGGCGCACCGGGGCTTCGCCACGCGCGGCGGCCCGTCGCACGCCGCCCCCGGAGCGGGCACGCGCGTGCCGGGACCGGTGCGTCCGCGCCGGCCGTCCGTCCGTCGATTCCTCGGATGAAATACCGCCGACACATGGCCCGGGCACGGTGTTCGCACGTTTCAACGTTTACCCGGAGCAGTAAATTGTCGACTATTTATCGATAAAGTCTCGTGCTAGATTGCGCCGTCAGAGCCCGGTCCAAACCGGGCAGGCGGCGTATGCCAAGGCGCCGCGCGTCCGATACAAGGAGGAGCAATGCTGGTGCTGATTGGGGTGCCGATCGTCGTGATCGGTTTTGCGCTGCGCTTCAATGCGCTGCTGGTGGTCACGATCGCGGGGCTCGCGACGGGGCTGGCGGGCGGGCTGAATCTCGTCGACATCGTCAGCGCGTTCGGCAAGGCGTTCACCGAAAACCGCTACATGGGGCTCATCTGGCTGACGCTGCCGGTGATCGCGCTGCTCGAGCGCAACGGGCTCAAGGAGCAGGCGAAGCACATGATCTCGCGCGTGCAGGCGGCCACCACGGGCCGCGTGCTGATGCTGTACTTCGTGCTGCGCCAGACAACGGCCGCACTCGGCCTCACGTCGCTCGGCGGCCATGCGCAGATGGTGCGGCCGCTGATCGCGCCGATGGCCGAGGCCGCCGCGGTCAACCGCCACGGCGAGCTGCCCGAATCGGTGCGCCAGCAGATCCGCGCGCATGCGTCGGGTGTCGACAACGTCGCCGTGTTCTTCGGCGAGGACATCTTCATCGCGATCCAGTCGATCCTGTTGATCAAGGGCTTTCTCGAACAGAACGGAATCTCCATCGAGCCGCTGCACCTGTCGGTGTGGGCGATCCCGACCGCGATCGCCGCGCTCCTGATCCACTGCACGCGCCTCGCGCTGCTCGACCGCCGGCTGGCGCGCGGCTTCGGCCTGGTGGCGCAGGAGGGCGCGCGATGATCGGCCTCGAAGCGCTGTACACGCTCGCGGGGCTGATGTTCGGCGCGTTCGCGTTCTTCAACCTGACGGATCGCACGAACCCGCGCCGCATCGTCAATTTCGCGTTCTGGGCGATCTACGCGGTCACGTTCCTGTTCGGCGCGTGGCTGCCGCATTTCGTGACGGGCTGCCTCGCGATCGCGCTCGCGGTGATCGCCGGCTCGGGCAAGCTCGGGCGCGGCCAGTCCGATGAAGCCGGGGAGGCCGCGGCCGCGCGGCGCGAGACGCTCGCGCAGCGTTTCGGCAACAGGCTGTTCGTGCCCGCGCTGCTGATCCCGGTCGTCACGCTGATCGGCACGTTCGCGCTGAAGCGGGTGCCGTTCGTCGACCAAAAGAGCGTGACGCTGATCTCGCTCGTGCTCGGCACGCTCGTCGCGTTCGCCGTCGCGCTCGCGATGCTGCGCGATTCGCCCGTGCATGCCGTGAAGGAGGCGCGCCACACGATGGATGCGGTCGGCTGGGCCGCGATCCTGCCGCAGATGCTCGCGGCGCTCGGCGCGCTGTTCGCGGTCGCGGGCGTCGGCGGGGTGGTGTCGGGGCTCGTGAAGGAGTGGGTGCCGATCGATTCGCCGTTCGCGGTGGTCGCGGCCTACACGGTCGGCATGGCGCTGTTCACGATGATCATGGGCAACGGCTTTGCCGCGTTCCCCGTGATGACGGCCGGCATCGGCCTGCCGCTGATCGTCCACCAGTTCCACGGCAACCCGGCGATCGTCGGCGCGATCGGGATGCTGAGCGGCTTCTGCGGTACGCTGATGACGCCGATGGCCGCGAACTTCAACATCGTGCCGGCCGCGCTGCTCGAACTGAAGGACAAGAACGGCGTGATCAAGGTGCAGTGGCCGACAGCCGTGCTGCTGCTCGCCGTGAACACGCTGCTGATGTACGCGTTCGCATTCCGCTTCTGACTCGATGGACGAGATCCTCATGACCGACCGACTGACCCCCGAACTCGCGTCGAAATTCGCGTCGCTCGCGCTCGCGCACCTGACCCGCGAATATCCGAACAAGCTCACACATTCGCTCGCCGGCCCGCAGGACGTGCAGGGGCCGCGCGCACTTCACCCGATCTTCTACGGCAGCTACGACTGGCACTCGTGCGTGCACGGCTACTGGCTCGTGCTGCGCGTGCTCGAACGCTACCCGGCATTGCCGGAGGCCGAACGCATCGTCGCGATCGTCGATGCGCACTTCACCGATGCGAACGTCGCCGGCGAGCGGGCGTATCTCGCGCTGCCGCACAACGCCGGCTTCGAGCGTCCGTACGGCTGGGCGTGGCTGCTCGCGCTGTCGGCGCAGCTGGAGCGGCTCGCGCTGAAGGGGGCGCTGCCGCAGGCCGCCCGTTGGGCGAAGACGATGGCGCCGCTTACCGACCTGTTCGTGTCGCGCTTCGAGACCTTCCTGCCGAAAGCGACCTATCCGCTGCGTGTCGGCACGCACTTCAACACCGCGTTCGCGCTGGCGCTCACGCTCGATTTCGCGCGCGATACGCAGCGCGACGGGCTCGCGGCGCTGATCGTCGATACCGCGAAGCGCTGGCACCTGAACGATGTCGCGTGCCAGGCGTGGGAGCCGTCGGGCGACGAATTCCTGTCGCCCGCGCTGATGGAGGCGGAGCTGATGCGGCGCGTGCTGCCGGGCGCCGAATTCGACGGCTGGTTCGCGCGCTTCCTGCCCGATCTCGCGCGCGGCGAGCCGGCGGCGCTGTTCGAGCCGGCGACCGTCAGCGATCGTAGCGACGGGAAGATCGCGCACCTCGACGGGCTGAACCTGAGCCGCGCGTGGTGCCAGCGTGCGCTCGCCGGCTCGCTGCCGGAAGGCGATGCGCGGCGCGCGAAGCTGCTCGAGGCGGCCGACCGGCATCTTGCGAGCGCACTCGCACACGTGGCCGGCGACTACATGGGCGAGCACTGGCTCGCGACGTTCGCGCTGCTGGCGCTGGAGGCGTAGCGCGCGAAACCCCGCCGGCGGCAAGGTCTTCGGCGCGCGGCTATACTCGCCGCTCGGGTTGCGTCGTGCGATGCAGGTGCGCGAGGCGGCCATCCATCCGTTTGCCGCCTCGCCATGGACAAGCTCATTTCCTACGTCGCCGCGATCCACGGGCTCGCCGGCCCGGTGTCGATCGTGTCGCACACGACGTCGCACGACCGCTGGACCGACGACGACGTCGAGGTTACGCGCGACGAAACCGAATACCGCTTCGACAACGGTGCGATCGTGCGCCGCTCGGTCGAGCAGGATCGCGCGCCGTCGGACCTGCTGTGCGCGGAATGCTTTATCGACTACGACGTGCTCCGCCATCCCGATGCCCAATCGATCGGCCCGACGCGGATGACGTTCGACAACGCGTGTCGCGAGACTTTCTGGTTGCGTTATCACCTTGCGTGACTGCGTGACTGCGTGACTGCGTGACTGCGTGAACGCTTGAGCGTGTGATCGCACGTCGGCATGAACACACTCGACCGCGTCAACCCGGCGGCGCGCCCTCAGCCGCATGCAGCAGCGGCGCCAACCGCGCGGCCGCCTCCCGCATCTTCGGCACGTTCTCCAGCAGGTCGCTGAGCGTCGCGCGCGCGGTCGGCGCATGCACGGCGAGCGTCGCGAGCACGCGGCCGCTACGCATCCTTCACCGGCACCGCGACAGCCACCATCCCGCGCACGAATTCCTCGTCGCGATGGCGTTCATCCCTGACCCGCGCAAGCCGCTGTGGCTCGGTGTCGCTAGCCTGGGTGTGCCGGCCGTCGCCTACGGGCTCACGCGCCGCCGCCGCGAGCATCCGGACGACAGCGAACTGCCCGCCTATCCGCCGCGGTCATGCGCGGCAACGCATGACGCCGAAGGCCCGGCCCGCAAGCCGGGCCTTCGCGCATGCGGCTTCCGGCCCGATCCGATGGCCGGCCAGCGCAACTATCGGGCCGACCGATAGCACCGATCAGAGGATGCGACTTTATGTCGGCCGCGTGCCGGCATAGCATGGATGAACCGATTCACGGGTGCGCCCCGGCGGGCGCGCCCTCATCCACGAACGAGGACAGGCGATGGAACATCGGGCACGCGAGCGGGACGAGCAGGCCGAGATCAAGACGACGACGTGCTACATGTGCGCGTGCCGCTGCGGCATCCGCGTGCACCTGCGCGACGGCGAGGTGCGCTATATCGACGGCAATCCCGCGCATCCGCTGAACCAGGGCGTCATCTGCGCGAAAGGTTCGTCGGGAATCATGAAGCAGTATTCGCCCGCGCGGCTCACACAACCGCTGATGCGCAAGCCGGGCGCCGAGCGTGGCGACGCGCAGTTCGAGCCGGTGTCGTGGGAGGTTGCGTTCGACGTGCTCGAAAAGCGTCTCGCGCACCTGCGCGCCACCGACCCGAAGCGGTTCGCGCTGTTCACCGGGCGCGACCAGATGCAGGCGCTCACCGGCCTGTTCGCGAAACAGTTCGGTACGCCGAACTATGCGGCGCATGGCGGGTTCTGCTCGGCGAACATGGCGGCCGGGATGATCTACACGATCGGCGGCTCGTTCTGGGAATTCGGCGGGCCGGATCTCGACCACGCGAAGCTGTTCTTCATGATCGGCACGGCGGAAGACCATCATTCGAATCCGCTGAAGATCGCGCTCGGCAAGTTCAAGCGCGCGGGCGGCCGCTTCATCGCGATCAATCCGGTGCGCACCGGCTATGCGGCCATTGCCGACGAATGGATTCCGATTCGTCCCGGCACCGATGGCGCGCTGTTCATGGCGTTGATGCACGAGCTGATCGCGCGCGACGCGTTCGACCGCGAATTCGTGTCCCGCTTCACGAACGCGGCCGAGCTGGTCGACCAGCGCGACGGCGCCGACACGTTCGGGCTGTTCGTGCGTGACGCCGACGCGCCGGAGGTCAATGCGCTGTATCCGCAGAACCGGATGTGGTGGGACACGAAGACGAACCGCGCGGTGCTGCATCATGCGGAAGGCGCGGAGCCCGCGCTCGACGGCCGCTATACGCTCGACGACGGCACGCCCGTCGCGCCGTCGTTCACGCTGCTGCGCGAACAGGTGGCCGAATGCACGCCCGAATGGGCGGCCGACATCACCGGCATCGCGGCCGACACGATCCGCCGCCTGGCGCGCGAGATGGAGACGGTTGCGCGCGACCACGCGATCGAGCTGCCGGTGCGCTGGACCGACTCGTGGGGCAAGGCGCACGAATCGGTGAAGGGCGTGCCGATCGCGTTCCATGCGATGCGCGGGCTCGCCGCGCATTCGAACGGTTTCCAGACGATCCGCGCGCTCGCCGTGCTGATGTCGCTGCTCGGCACGATCGACCGGCCGGGCGGCTTCCGGCACAAGGCGCCGTATCCGCGCGCGGTGCCGCCGTCGGCGAAACCGCCGAACGACCCGGCGCAGATCCAGCCGAACACGCCGCTCGCCACCGGCCCGCTCGGCTGGCCCGCGGGCCCCGAGGACCTGTTCGTCCATCCGGACGGCACGCCCGCGCGGCTCGACAAGGCGTTCTCGTGGGAATACCCGCTCGCGGTGCACGGGCTCATGCATTCGGTGATCACCAATGCATGGCGCGGCGATCCCTATCCGATCGACACGCTGCTGATCTTCATGGCCAACATGGCGTGGAATTCGTCGATGAATACGACCGAAGTGCGCAAGATGCTGGTCGACAAGCGCGACGACGGCGAATACCGGATCCCGTTCCTCGTCGTGTGCGATGCGTTCGCGTCGGAGATGACGGCATTCGCCGACCTGATCCTGCCCGACACGACCTACCTCGAACGGCATGACGTGATGTCGGTGCTCGACCGTCCGATCTCCGAATTCGACGGGCCGGTCGACTCGGTGCGTGTGCCGGTGGTGCCGCCGGCCGGCGAATGCAAGCCGTTCCAGGAAGTGCTGATCGAGCTGGCGAGCCGACTGAAGTTTCCGGCGTTCACGACGGCCGACGGGCAGCGCAAATACCGCGACTATCCGGATTTCGTCATTAACTTCCAGACGGCGCCCGACTCGGGCACCGGCTTCCTGATCGGTTGGCGCGGCAAGGACGGCGACAAGGCCGTCGTCGGCGAGCCGAACCCCGACCAGTGGAAGCGCTATGCCGAGAACAACTGCGTGTACCACCACCGGCTGCCGGAGCCGCTGCAGTACATGCGCAACTGCAATGGGCCGTACATGCAGTGGGCGGTCGACAACGGGATGCGCAAGTTCGGCGTGCCGATCGTGATCCAGCTCTACTCGGACGTGATGCAGAAATTCCGGCTCGCCGCGCAGGGCCGCACGTCGGGCCGCCAGCCGCCCGACCACCTGCGCGAGCGCATCGCGCGCTATTTCGATCCGCTGCCGTTCTGGCATCGCTCGCTCGAAAGCGGGCTGACCGATGCGGGCCGCTATCCGCTCGCGGCGATCACGCAGCGGCCGATGGCGATGTACCACTCGTGGGATTCGCAGAACGCGTGGCTGCGGCAGATCCACGGCGAGAACCACCTGTTCGTGAATCCGGTGACCGCCGCCGCGCAGCAGATCGGCGACGGCGCGTGGATCTACGTCGAATCGCCGTGGGGCAAGGTGCGTTGCCGCGCGCGCTACAGCGAGGCGGTCGAGCCTGGCACCGTGTGGACCTGGAACGCGATCGGCAAGGCGGCCGGCGCGTGGAACCTCGGGCCGCAGGCGGGCGAGTCGCAGCGCGGCTTCCTGTTGAACCACGTGATCACCGACGAGCTGCCGGATGCGGCACGCGGCGGCGCGCGGATGTCGAACTCCGATCCGATAACGGGGCAGGCCGGCTGGTACGACGTGCAGGTGCGGATCTATCCGGCCGAAGCCGATGCGGCGACGACCTTGCCGCAGTTCGCGCCGATGCCGGCGCTGCCGGGCACGCCACGCGTGCTGCGGCGCGTGCAGGCGTATTTCGCGGGAACCGGCGCATTCGCCGCGCGGCTGCGGCGCGCGACGTCGGCCGGCCCGAAGCCTGAAGATCGCTGAGCGAAGGAGCACGACCATGACCCAGATGGCCCTCGTCATCGACCTGAACGTGTGCGTCGGCTGCCATGCCTGCGTGACCAGCTGCAAGGAATGGAACACGTCGGGCGAGGCCGGCAGTCTTGCCGACCTGCGCCCGTACGACGACGATCCGTCCGGCACGTTCTTCAACCGCGTGCAGACCTACGAAGCGGGCGTGTTCCCGATGACCGACACGATCCACTTCCCGAAATCGTGCCTGCACTGCGAGGATCCGCCGTGCGTGCCCGTCTGCCCGACCGGCGCGAGCTACAAGCGCAAGTCGGACGGGATCGTGCTGGTCGACTACGACAAGTGCATCGGCTGCAAGTACTGCGCGTGGGCGTGCCCGTACGGCGCACGCGAGCTCGACGAAGGCCGCAGGGAGATGACGAAGTGCACGCTGTGCGCGGACCGCATCGACAACCCGGCGCTGCCCGAACGCGACCGGAAGCCGGCCTGCGTGCTCGCGTGCCCGACGTCGGCGCGGCTGTTCGGCGACGTGCACGATCCGGAGTCCGATGTGTCGCGCGCGATCCGCGAACGCGGCGGCTATGCGCTGATGCCAGAATGGGGCACGCGGCCGTCGAACCATTACCTGCCGCGCGTGAAGACCGAAGCATCGTGCGGCTGCGGGAGTCGCGGCGGGTGCGGCAGCGCGTCGAACGGCCGCGACGAGGACGAGTCGTTCGAAGCCCGCGCGGCGCGCGGCGACCTCAATCTCGCGTCGCTCGCGACGCGGCGCTGAGCGCGAAGCCCTTCATTCATACGAAAAAAACGGAGTCCCCATGCGCCCAGCCTTTTCGGTCGTCTTTCTTACCACCCTGTGCGGCGCGGCACAGGGCCTGCTGCTGACGCTCGTGCTCGTCGAGGCGCTGACGCGCGCGGCGGGCGTCGAGATCGCGGCGTCGTTCTACGTGACGGGCGCCGCGCTGTCGGTCGCGCTCGGCGCACTCGGCTTGCTGGCGTCGTTCTTCCATCTCGGCCACCCCGAACGCGCGTGGCGGGCGATCGCGATGTGGCGCACGTCGTGGCTGTCGCGCGAATGCATCGCGCTGCCGGTGTTTCTCGCGTGCGCGTTCGCGTATGGCGCGGCGCACCGGTTCGGCTGGCCCGGCACGTTGCTGATCGGTGCGGCGGGCGCGCTCGCGAGCGTCGCGCTGTTCGTGTGCACGGCGATGATCTACGTGTGCCTGCGCTTCCTGCAGGAATGGGCGAGCCCGCTGACGCTCGTGAACTTCGTGCTGCTCGGCTGCGCGTCGGGCTGCACGCTGGCGACGGCGTGCGCCGCGTGGCTCGCGCCGACGCTGGTCGGCCGGCTCGCCGTGGCCGCGTGCGTGCTGACGTTCGCGGGCTGCGTTACACGGCTCGCGTCGCTCGCACGCAATGCGCGACTGCGGCCGAAGTCGACCGTGCAGAGCGCGACCGGGATCCGCAGCGAGAAGGTCGAACAGACGTCGCGCGGCTTCACGGCCAGCGCGTTCAATACGCGGGAGTTCTTTCACGGGCAGGGCAACGGCACGCTGCGCGCGGTGAAGGCCGGCTTCCTGGTCGGCGCATTCGCGGTGCCGTGCGTGCTGACCGGCGCGCTCGCGCTCGCGCCGACGTCGGTCGAGGCCGCCGTCGCGCTCGGCGCGGCATTCGTGATCCAGTATGCGGGGCTGGTCGCGGAGCGTTGGTTCTTCTTCGCGGATGCGCGCCATCCGCAGAACATCTACTACCAGCGCGCGTCATGACGTCGCGTGTGCGCGTCCACGCCGTTCGGGAACTCGTACGTTTCCGCGAGCGCGCGATCGTAATCGTCCCCGATGATCACGACGTCATGCTGCCGCGCGCAATCGAGCGGGGCGCGGCTGCGTTCGACCGGCATCGTCGCGGCGGCCGGGCACGGGTGGCGCGGCGTCACGTACACGCAGTCGCAGCGCGAGGGCGTATCGCCGGGCGAGCCGGGCGCGATCCCGTGGCCATTGACGCCGCCGCCGACGGCGGCGTTACTGATAGAAGTTGAGCGTGACCATCGCCGAACGGCCCGGCGCCCACGTCGCGTAGATCGGATACGCGCTCGCGTAATACTTCTTGTCGAACAGGTTTTGCACGTTGAGCTGCACGTCCATCGTCTTGTTCACGCGCCACGTTGCGGCCGCGTCGAAGCGCGCATAACCGGGCGTCCATTTCTTCGTCGTCGCGGATACCGACGCGTAGGTCTGGCTCATCACCGTCGCACCGGCGCCGAGCGTGAGCTTCGGCATCACGTCGTAGCTCGTCCACAGCGTGAAGTTGTGCTTCGGCACCATCACCATCGGCAGGCCCGATGCGCCCGGGCTGCCGGGGCCCGCGTCGGTCGTGATCGCGTTCAGGTACGAGTAGCCGCCGAAGATGTGCCACTTCGGCGTCAGGTTGCCCGCGAAGCCGAGTTCGACGCCGCGCACGCGCTGCTTGCCTGCGTTGATCGTGTGACCGAGGCCGTCGCTGACGCGCGCGTTGGTCTTCTCGGTCTGGAACAGCGCCGACGTCAGCGACAGCTGATCCTGCAGCACGTCCCACTTCGCGCCGATCTCGATGTTGCGCGAGCGCTCCGGTGCGAGATCCTGGTTCGTCGCGGTGATCTGGTCGGTGCCGCCGCCGAGGCCGCCGTTCGAGCCGGGCGGGTTCGACGACGTGCCGTACGACGCATACAGGCTCACGTTGCTCACCGGCTTGAACACGAGGCCGAACTGGTAGCTGAACAGGTTCGACGTGTTCCACAGGTCGGCCACGCCGGCCTGCTTGCCGGTCGTGTCGTAGCGGTCGAAGCGCAGCCCCGTGTTGAACTGCCAGCGCTCGGACAGCTTCACGGTATCGAAGAGGTACGCGGACACCGTGTCGGTGCGCGTGTTCGTCGTCGCGCCGGGGAAGCCCTTGTCGCCGTTCAGCACGATACTGCCGGTCCACGGCATGTTCGGGTTCCAGCCGCCGGCGAGCGGCGTGCAGTTGCCGGCCACCGAGCACGGGCCGCCCGAGCGGATGTTGTTGCCGGCCGAATCCGACACGAGGTAACCCTCGTAGCGCGCCTGTTCATGGCTGAACTCGACGCCGGCCGTCATCGTGTGCTTCATGCCGAACAGGCTCGCGCTGCCGGTCACCTCGGTCTGGTTCGAGAAGCCGTTGAGCGCGTACTTGCCGCTCTTCGCCTGCAGGCTCAGCATGGTCGGGTTCGACGCGAGGATCTGCGGGTTGGTCGCCACGTAATCGAGCGTCGAGCGGCCGAACATCGTCGTGTTCTTCAGCTTCCAGTCGTCGTTGATCTTGTGCTCGACGCGCACTTCGGCGGTGTCGGTCTGCCCGTAGCGGTAGTCGCGCGTGTTCAGCCCGAAGAACTGCCCGCGATCGGTCGGCACCGGCGTGCCGCCCGACGCGCGGAACGGCACGCTGAAGTCCGGCATGTCGTACGAGTTCATGTGGTAGTAGCTGACCGTGACGGTGGTCGGCGTATTCAATCCGAACACGATCGACGGCGCGACGCCCCAGCGCTTGTTGTACACGTCGTTGCGGCCGGCCTGGTTCGCGTCGTGACCCATCACGTTCAGGCGCACGGCGGTCGTGTCGTTGATCCGGTGGTTCGCGTCGACCGTCGCGCGCTTGTAGCCGTCGGTGCCGAAGCCGATGCTGCTGTTGATGAAGTCGTCGTTCTTCGGCGTCTTCGTGACGATGTCGATGCTGCCGCCCACCGAGCCGCGGCCCGCATAGACCGAGTCGGGACCCTTGATCACGCTGATCTGCTCGACCGCGAACGTTTCGCGGTTCTGCAGCCCCGAGTCGCGCATCCCGTCGACGAAGATCGAATTGCGCGATTCGAAGCCGCGGATCACCGGGCGATCTGCTGACGGGTTCGCGGCCGCATCGCCGCCGAGGAACGTGATGCCCGGCACCGAACGCAGCGCGTCGGCGAACGACGTGACGTTCTTTTCCTTGATCAGTTGCTCGGGGATCACCGTGACCGAGCGCGGCGTGTCGAGCAGCGGCGCGGTGAACTTGTACGACGGCGAACGCTTCACCTGCATGTCCGACGGCGCGCTCGACTGGACCGTGATCGTCGGCAGCGTCGCCTGCACGTCGGCGGACGGGGCAGGCCGGTCGGCGGAAGGTGCGGCAGCGGGGGCGGTTTCGGCGGAAGCGAGCAGCGGGGTCAGGAAAACGGAGCAGGTCAGCGCCGATACGAGGGCGCGAGGCCTCGTCTTGAACTGGGCGGGCATATCGGGAAGCAGCAGAAGATTCGGTGAGCGGGTGCGTCTTCTCGATGCCGGCCAGGCCGCGCGGGACATCGGAAAACGTCAATGCAAATGCGTATGATTCGCGTTTGCGGTCGCAATTGTACGGATTGGTACGAATTCTGTAAACGATTGAATGGTTCTTGTACTCATTCGGTCAGGCTTTCGTGGGGGCGCGATTGCCTTTGCGTCGCGTGCAACACCGCTTTCCATCGCCCGGCCGGCGCGCGGCGGCGACGACTCGCTACACTGCCGTACCGGTTGGACGGGCCCCGGCAAGCAGGCCCCGAGCATGGAGACAACACAAGATGGACACCCAACGCGCAGCAGTCGTCACCTACCGAGGCGATGCGATCGAGAACACGCACGTCGCCCATGTGGCGGTGGTTGATGCACGCGGCAGGCTGCTGGCCCGGTTCGGCGATCCGTTCCGGATGACGCTCGCCCGTTCGGCGGCCAAGCCGGCGCAGGCGCTGTCGGTGATCGAGACGGGCGCGCCCGACCGCTTCGGCTTCGACGATGCGGACATCGCGCTGATGTGCGCGTCGCACAGCAGCGAGGACCGGCACATCGAACGCACGCGCGCGATGCTCGCCAAGGTCGACTCGCACGAATCGGACTTGCGTTGCGGCGGCCATCCGCCGTTGTCGGATGCGGTGTACCGGTCGTGGATCAAGCGCGACTACACGCCGACCGGCGTATGCAGCAACTGTTCGGGCAAGCACGTGGGGATGCTGGCCGGCGCGCGGGCGATCGGCGCGGCGATCGCCGATTACCATCTGCCCGACCATCCGATGCAGGTGCGCGTGAAGCACGTGGTGGCCGAAGCGTGCGGGCTGCGCGATGACGAAGTGGGCTGGGCGATCGACGGGTGCAACCTGCCGACGCCGGCATTTTCGCTGGATCGGCTCGCGCGTCTGTACGCGTCGCTCGCCGACGGTGCGGATACGGTGGAGGCGGGCGGCGGCGAAATCAGCGAGCGCGTTCGCGCGCTGGCGCGGATTCATCGTGCGATGACCGCGTATCCGGAACTGGTTGCCGGCGACGGGCGCTATTGCACGGTGCTGATGAAGGCGTTCGACGGCCAGGTGGTCGGCAAGCTCGGCGCCGACGCCTGCTACGGAATCGGCGTGCGTGCGTCGGCGCGTACGCGGCAACTGGGCGCCGACGGTGCGCTCGGCATCTCGGTGAAGATCGAGGACGGCAATCTCGACGTGCTCTACATGGTCGTCAGCGAACTTCTCGAGCGGCTGCAGATCGGCACGGCCGAGCAGCGCGCGCAACTGGCGGGCTTCCATCGGCCCCGGATGCTCAACACGCAGGGCGTCGAGATCGGGCACGCCACGTTCCCGTTCGAGTTGCAGCCGGGCTGAACGGCGTGGCTGCGTTGTGACGCCGCCGGCCCGCGACCCGGGCCGCGCGAAGCGGCGCGAGCGTGACTACGCGCTCGCGCCGCGAATCTTCGTCAGTTCCAGCTCCGACAGCTCGCCGATATGCGCGAGGTGTTCCGCGAGAAAGTCCTTCAGCACGCGCAGCTTCGCCGAACTGCGCCGGTTCGCCAGATACGCGATGTAGATGTATTCGCCCGTCAGCCGGTTCTGCAGCCGGTAGCGCGGCAGCACGGCTTCGAGCCGGCCGCTCGCGAGCAGGTCGCGCACCAGCCAGATCTCGAATTCCGCGATGCCGAGCCCCGCGCAGGTCGCTTCGAGCAGCAGCTCCGAATGGTCGGTGACGAGGTTGCCGGCCGGCAGCACGCTGTGATGCGCGTCGCCGTTCACGAGCGCCCAGCGCGGATCGCCTTCCGGATGCACGTAGCGCAGGCAGTTGTGCTGCTTGAGGTCGTCCGGCGTGGACGGGCGCCCGCAGCGGTCGAGATAGCCGGGCGTCGCGCACAGGATGCTGTCGTTGCGCGACAGGCGGTGGACGACGAGGTTGTCCAGGTAGTTCTCGCCCTCGTGAATGTCGAGATCGAAGCCGCCGGCCACGAGGTCGTTGTGGTTGTCGGTGAGCCGCACGTCGAGCTGGATCGTCGGGTAGCGCGCGAGAAACGGCGCGACCAGCGGCGCGAGATGGCGGCGGCCGAACGCCACCGGCGCGGTGAGCTTCAGCGGGCCGCTCGGCTGCGCATTCAGCTCGGCGACGACGCGCAATGTGTCGTCGAGATCGGCGATCAGCGTGACGGCGCGCTCCAGGTAGATATGGCCGGCTTCGGTGAGCGTCACGCTGTGCGTCGAGCGGTGCAGCAGCGCGACGCCGAGTGCCTCCTCGATCGCCGTGATCTTGCGCGCGACCGTGGACGTCGACACGTGCATCTCCTTCGCGACCGCCGAAAAACTCCCCGTTTCGACCACTCTGACGAACGCGCGCATCGCGCCCATGTGATCGATGCCGGTGTCTCTCGCGCCTCTTTTCATTCGATTCTCGCTGTTGCATCCCACGCAAAACTGCTTTCGATAATACAGAAGCGAGCTTGTTTTTGCAAAGGCATAGAATGCGAACCCGTCGCGTCGGGAAGCGGCGAACGACGAGCGGCACGAGACACCCAGGAGGGCACGATGGCAGAAACCGGCTTCCGCGTCGAAGCGGATCTTTTAGGTAAGCGAAGCATTCCGGACGAGGCCTACTACGGCGTCCATACGCTGCGCGCGAAGGAGAACTTCGATATTTCGGGCCGCACCATTGCGTCGCTGCCGTACTTCGTGATGGCGCTCGCCGCGGTGAAGGAGGCCGCGGCTGACGCGAACTGCGAGCTCGGACTGCTGCCGAAGCCGTACCGCGATGCGATCGCCGCCGCGTGCGTCGAGATCCGCGAAGGGCGCCTGCACGACCAGTTCGTCGTCGACATCATCCAGGGCGGCGCCGGCACGTCGACCAACATGAACGCGAACGAGGTGATCTGCAACCGCGCGCTCGAAATCATGGGGCACGCGCGAGGGCAGTACGAATACCTGCACCCGAACGAGCACGTCAATCTCGCGCAGAGCACCAACGATGTCTATCCGACCGCGATCCGGGTCGCGACCTGCTTCGCGGTCGAGCACCTGCTCGAAGCGATGGCGCGCCTGCGCGATGCGTTCGCGGAGCGCGCCGACGCGTTCGCCGGCTTGCTGAAGCTCGGCCGCACGCAGTTGCAGGACGCGGTGCCGATGACGCTCGGCCAGGAGTTCTCGACCTACGCGGTGATGATGACGGAAGACATCGCGCGCCTGCAGGAAGCCGGCTGGCTGATTCGCGAGATCAACCTCGGCGCGACCGCGATCGGTACGGGGATCACCGCGCATCCGCAGTATGCGGAGAAGGCGCTCGCGGCGCTGCGGCGCATTACCGGGCTCGACCTGAGCACCGCGCCGAACCTGATCGAAGCGACCCAGGATTGCGGCGCGTTCGTGCAGGTGTCGGGGGTGCTCAAGCGGATCGCCGTGAAGCTGTCGAAGATCTGCAACGACCTGCGGCTGCTGTCGAGCGGCCCGCGCGCGGGGTTCGGCGAGATCAACCTGCCGCCCGTGCAGGCCGGCTCGTCGATCATGCCCGGCAAGGTGAATCCGGTGATCCCGGAAGTCGTCAACCAGGTTGCGTTCGAGGTGTTCGGCAACGACCTGACCGTGACTTTTGCCGCCGAGGCCGGACAGCTTCAGCTCAACGCGTTCGAGCCGGTGATCGCCAGCGCGCTGTTCCGCAGCTTCAGCCATCTGACCGCCGCCTGCACGACGCTCGCGCAGCGGTGCGTGAGCGGGATCACCGCGAATCCCGAGCGGTTGCGCGAAACGATGGAGCGCTCGGTCGCGCTCGCGACCGCGCTGAACCCGTATATCGGCTACAAGCGCGCGACCGCCGTGGCGGCCGAAGCGCATGCGACCGGCAAGTCGATTCGCGAGATCGTGCTGGAGCGCGAGTGGATGACCGATGCGCAGGTCGACGAAGCGCTGCAGCCCGAAGCACTGATCCGGCCGCGCGTGCTTTGACGCCGGCTGCGCGGCGCCGGCACATGCCGCCGGCGGCCCGCGCGCGACAGATCCAGAAGCGCTCCCGGCGCGGGGCGCGACACATCAAGAAACACACATCAAGAAACTACGGAGACTCACGATGAACCACAGCAGCGAGCGCCCGGCCGATCCGGCCGGCGGCGCGGATTCCCGCCATGCGGACCCCGATGCGATGTTCGCGTCGCACGAAGCCGGCTATGCGAAGCAGTTGAAGCCGCGGCACGTGCAGATGATCGCGATGGGCGGCGCGATCGGCACCGGCCTCTTTCTCGGCGCGGGCGGGCGCCTGCAGCACGCGGGGCCCGCGCTCGCGCTCGTGTATCTCGTCTGCGGCGTGTTCGCGTTCCTGATCATGCGCGCGCTCGGCGAGCTCGTGATGCACCGGCCGACCAGCGGCAGCTTCGTATCGTACGCACGGGAGTTCATGGGCGAACGCGCATCGTTCGTCGCGGGCTGGATGTACTACCTGAACTGGGCAATGACCGGCATCGTCGACATCACCGCGGTCGCGATCTACATGAAGTACTGGGCCGTGTTCACGGACGTGCCGCAGTGGGTGTTCGCGCTCGGCGCGCTCGGGATCGTGTCGTTGATGAACATGATCGGCGTGAAGGTGTTCGGCGAGATGGAATTCTGGTTCTCGCTCGTCAAGGTGGGCACGCTCGCGGTGTTCCTCGCGGTCGGCGCCGTGTTTCTCGCGAGCGGCCATCCCGTCGCCGGCCAGATGCCGGGGTTTCACCTGGTCGCGGATCACGGCGGGATCTTTCCGCACGGCATCCTGCCGGCCGTGCTGATCGTGCAGGGCGTCGTGTTCGCTTACGCGAGCATCGAGCTCGTCGGGGTCGCGGCGGGCGAGACCGCCGATGCGCGCAAGGTCTTGCCGAAAGCCATCAACAGCGTGATGTGGCGCATTGCGCTGTTCTACGTCGGCTCGGTCGTGCTGTTGACGATGCTGCTGCCGTGGACGGCGTACAGCGCGCACGAAAGCCCGTTCGTGACGTTCTTCAGCAAGCTCGGCGTGCCGTACGTCGGCACCGTGATGAACGTCGTGGTGCTGACCGCCGCGCTGTCGAGCCTGAACTCCGGCCTCTATTCGACCGGGCGCGTGCTGCGCTCGCTCGCGATGGGCGGATCGGCGCCGCGCTTCGTGTCGCGGATGAACGCGCGCGGCGTGCCGTATGGCGGGATCCTGATCACGGTCGCGATCAACGCGATCGGCGTGCCGCTGAACTACATCGTGCCGGCCCAGGCGTTCGAGATCGTGCTGAACATGGCGTCGCTCGGGATCATCACGACGTGGGGCTTCATCGTCATGTGCCAGATTCTGTACCGCCGCGCGGTCGATCGCGGCGAGCTGAAGGCCGTGTCGTTCCGGATGCCCGGCGCGCCGTTCACGTCGTGGCTCACGCTGGCCTTCCTCGTCGGTGTGCTGGTGCTGATGGCATTCGACTATCCGGGCGGCACATGGACCGTCGCGACGATTCCGGTCGTCGTGCTCGCGCTGATGGTCGGCTGGAAGCTGGCGAAGCGCGGTACGGCGCGAGTGCAGGCGGCGGATGCGCGTGCGTCCGCGGCCGCGCGCGTCGTCGCCGATCCGGCGCAGGGCGCCTGAAAATGGTATGCGCCGGGGCGCTCCGGTCCGTTCGCGGCCGGTGCCCCGGCGCCTCGTGACAGTCAGTTCAACCCGGTGCGCTCGCCGACCCAGCGGGCGAAATCGCCGGCCATCTCCGCGGTCAGTTCGTGGCCGGCCGCGTACAGCCGCGTATCGTGCGCGACGCCGAGCGCCGTGAGTTTCGCGTCGGCGGTGTCGGCCCACGCGACGGGCAGCTTGTCGTCGGCGCGGCCGTGCACGATCAGCGCATGGAGCGGGCGAAGCGCATCGCGCGGTGCAATCAGCGGATCGATTTCGGGCAGGATGCGCCCGCACAACACCGCGAATGCGGTGACGTCCTGCGGCGACGTGAGGCCGACGCTCGCGCTCATGATGCCGCCCTGGCTGAAGCCGGCGATCACGGTCGGCAACGCGGCGCCCGCGTCACCGCCGGCGTGGAAGGCGCGCAGCAGCGTAATCAGCTTGATCCGGCTCGCGTTCGCGCGGGCCGCGTCGATTTCGGGGCCGCTCGGGCCGAAGCGCACCGGAAACCATGCGTGCTGGCCGGGCCCGAACGCGAGCGGGCCGCGCAGGAATGCGATCTCGATGCGCGGATCGATGACGTCGGCCAGGTTCAGCAGGTTGGTTTCGTTGCCGCCGACGCCATGCAGCAGCAACAGGCGGGCAGCGGGGCGGCCGGTGGCGGGGCGCAGCAGGTACTGGAGGCCAGACTCGGGATCGGTGGTCAGCGGCAGGACGTCGGTCATTGCGTGGGTCCGGAAAGGGAAGCGATGCGACAGTCTAGAGCGTGCGGGCGGCGACGTGAATCGCCGGCGTGCGATTGATTGTTTCCGCCCGGGAATGAATGCCATGGCGCAAGCCGGGCGCGCCATCGTCTACTGAACCACGGCCATGTCGTTGCACAAGATCCGGTGCCGTTTCGGTACCGGGAGCGTGCGACATCGTTGCGTCGGCTTCGTCGGTGCCGCACGGATGCCGACTTCCGCCTACGCGCATCCCTCTCTAACGACACGATCGATGTGAGTGACTGGCGTCGCGCCCGAATATCGATTCATCGAGGGCTGGCGAAAAAATGCGCCTTGACCAACCCGCATCGCTACGCCGAAAACCGCATCGCCGTTGCAGCGCGCGCCGCGCTGGGTCACGCACGCGCGTCAAGCGCTCCGCCCTGTCCCGCTAGGGAAAACCATAGTACTCGGGATGCCTCTCGCGAAAGCTCGAGTAAGCACGCAGTCAGCTTCGCTGTTCAGAATCGCCGCACACATTCAAGAGCAAACCAGGAGACAGGCGATGCATGATGGGTTGGTGAAAAAAATCGAAGCGCATCCGAAGTATGCGCTGCTCAAGCGGCGCCGCAACACGCTCGGTGTCTGTCTGACGGTGCTGATGCTGATCGTGTACTACGGCTACATCGCACTGATCGCATTCGACAAGTCGTTCCTCGCGCAGCCCGTGAGCAGCGGCGTGACGAGTGTCGGCATACCGGTCGGCATGGCGGTGATCGTATTCACCGTCGTCATCACCGGCATCTACGTGCGCCGCGCGAACAACGAATACGATCAACTGACGCAGGACATCCTGCAGGACGTCGCCCAATGAAGAAGACACTTTCGATGACGCTGGTCGCGCTGCTGGCCGCGGGCGCGTGCGGCGCGGCCGTCGCGGGCGGCGGCGATGTCGGGCAGACCGCCAGGCAGGCAACCAACACCACGGCCATCGTCCTGTTCGCGCTGTTCGTGGCAGGGACGTTGTGGATCACCAAGTGGGCGGCTTCGCGCACACGTTCCGCCGCGGATTTCTACACGGCCGGCGGCGGCATCACCGGGTTTCAGAACGGCCTGGCGATCTCGGGCGACTACATGTCGGCGGCATCCTTCCTCGGCATTTCCGCCGCGGTGATGACGTCGGGCTACGATGGCCTGATCTACTCGATCGGTTTTCTGGTCGGCTGGCCGGTCATCACGTTCCTGATGGCCGAGCGGCTGCGCAACCTCGGCAAGTTCACCTTCGCCGACGTCGCGGGCTACCGCTTCGAGCAGGGGCCGATCCGCAGTTTCGCCGCGGTCGGCACGCTGGTGGTGGTGGCGTTCTACCTGATCGCGCAGATGGTGGGCGCGGGGCAGCTCATCAAGCTGCTGTTCGGTCTCGACTACTGGGTGGCGGTCGTCATCGTCGGCGCGCTGATGATGGTCTACGTGCTGTTCGGCGGCATGACGGCCACCACATGGGTGCAGATCATCAAGGCGTGCATGTTGCTCGCGGGCGTGACCTTCATGGCGATCATGGTGCTCGCGCAGTACGGCTTCAGCCCGGAGGCGCTGTTCGCCCATGCCGTGGAAGTCAAGACCGCGATCGCCGCGAATGCGGGCAAATCGCCGGACGACGCGACCCGGATCGGGCTGTCGGTGATGTCGCCGGGCGGGTTCATCAAGGATCCGATCTCGGCCATCTCGTTCGGCATGGCGCTGATGTTCGGCACCGCCGGCCTGCCGCACATCCTGATGCGCTTCTTCACGGTGCCGGATGCGAAGGAAGCGCGTAAATCCGTGTTCTGGGCCACCACCTGGATCGGCTATTTCTATGTGCTGATCTTCATCATCGGTTTCGGTGCGATCACGCTGGTGCTGACCAATCCGGAACTGGCCGACGTGGCCAAGGGCGTGATTAAGGGCGGCGCGGGCACGGCCAACATGGCCGCGGTGCTGGTGGCCAAGACGGTGGGAGGCGACGTGTTCTACGGCTTCATCTCGGCCGTGGCCTTCGCGACGATTCTGGCGGTGGTGGCCGGGCTCACGCTGTCGGGCGCGTCCGCGGTGTCGCACGATCTCTATGCCACCGTTTTCAAGAACGGCAACGCGAACAGCGCCGACGAGTTGAAGGTGTCGCGCATCACGACGCTGGTGCTCGGCGTGATCGCCGTGCTGCTGGGCATCGCGTTCGAGAAGCAGAACGTCGCGTTCATGGTGTCGCTGGCGTTTGCCGTGGCGGCATCGGCCAATTTCCCGGTGCTGTTCCTGTCGATGATGTGGAAGGGCTGTACCACGCGCGGTGCGGTCATCGGCGGGTTCCTGGGGCTGGTCTCGTCGGTGGGGCTGACGATCGTGTCGCCGTCGGTGTGGGAAGCGACGCTCGGTTATCCGAAGGGTTCGGCGTGGTTCCCGTATACGTCGCCTGCCTTGTTCTCGATGACGATCGGCTTCGCGGGCGTGTGGCTGTTCTCGGTACTCGACACGAGCCTGCGCGCGAAGGCCGAGAAGGGTGCGTTCGCCGCGCAGCAGGTGCGCTCGGAAACGGGGCTGGGGGCGACGCGCGCCAGCAGCCACTGACCGGTAGCCGGTCACGCCCGCCCCGGAGGGCGACGATGCGATGCGCGTGATCGTCGCTCGTCGGCCCCGGGGCGGGCGGCATCGTTTTCATCGGTTCGCCGCATCGCTCGCCGACAATGAAAAATCGCGAATTCGACTGGATTCGCCGATAATTCGCAAACGTTTTGCGAAAGCCATATTGCGGCCAATCCGCGGGTTAACTAAATAAAAAAATATCTGTATCCCGGATTTTCCGGCCGCGCCGTGATGCCACTGAAAGCCTTGAGGTAGATGGTTAACGGCAGATTTCACCAATACTTTAGGGTTCTTTCGCCACAATTATTCATTTCATTTTTATCAATGAACGATTGATTTTCGGTCATCGGAGCGTCATACACCATCCCCGATAATTCGGCGCTCACATTCTTTCAATAGACCAAACGCCGATCGAAGCCGGATCGCTGCGGGGAGCTGTACTCATGACCATCCGTCATCGCATTACGCTGCTAGTCGTCCTGACGTTCTTCGCGCTGTCCGCGATCGGCATCTATGCCGTGTACCAGACGCGCAAGAGCGCGGCCGAGGTACGCCAGGTCACCCAGGGAATCGTGCCGAGCGCGCTCGCGTCCGCCGACCTCGTCGCCGATGTGAAGAACATCCAGATCGCGACGATGACGCTCGTCTACGCGCCCGACGCGAACACCGCCGCGCAGGCGCGCGACGAGCTGAAGGCGAAGCAGGGCGCGCTGCGCGCCGCGCTCGACGTGCAGGCGAAGTCGGCGGTCGGCCACGCGCAGGTCGGGCTCGTCTCGCAGGCGAAGGACAGCGCCGCGAACTATTTCGCGGCGATCGACGACACCGTGAAGATGAAGGCCGACGGCAAGCCCGAGATGGCGCAGGCTTACCTGTTCGCGAACGTCGCGCAGTATCGCGACGAACTCGAAAGCATCGTCGACACGCTGCGCGTCGAGAAGAACCGACAGAAGGACGACGCGATCAGCGCGCTGAACGGGATGCTCGCGACGACGGCGACCGCGATCGGGGGCGTCGCCGGCACGGTGGTCGTGCTGCTGACCGCGCTCGGCCTGCTGCTGTATCGGCAGATCACGCGCCCGCTGATCGGGATGCAGACGGCGATGAGCGAGATCGCGACGAGCCAGGATTTCACGCGCCGCGTGCCGGTGGGCCGGATGGATGAAATCGGCCACTCGATCGTCGCGTTCAACGGGATGATCGAGAAGATCCAGGAGAACTCGGCGCAGCTCAAGCAGAAGACGGCCGACATCCAGGCGATGCTGCAGAACATGCAGCAGGGGATCCTGACCGTCGTCGAAGGCGGCGTCGTGCATGCGGAGTATTCGGCGTACCTCGAAACCATCTTCGAGACGGGCGACATCGCCGGCCGCGACCTGATGGCGCTCGTGTTCGACGACTCGAACATCGGTTCCGACGCACGCTCGCAGGTCGACGCGGCCGTGCACGCGTGCCTCGGCGAAGACAGCATGAACTTCGCGTTCAACGAGCACCTGCTGGTGAACGAAGTCGCGAAGCGGATGCCGGACGGCCGCGAGAAGTGGCTCGACCTGAGCTGGTCGGCGATCACCGACGAGACCGACACGGTCGTGCGCCTGATGCTGTGCGTGCGCGACGTGACCGAGATCCGCGAGCTGACCGCGCAGGCCGGCGAGCAGCAGCGCCGCCTCGAGATGATCGGCGAGATCCTGTCGATCAGCCAGGACAAGTTCCACGACTTCGTGCACAGCGCGAAGGGCTTCCTCAGCGAGAACGAGCGGATGATCCGCCAGCACGAGCGCGCCGATCACTCGATCGTCGCGGCGCTGTTCCGCAACATGCACACGATCAAGGGCAATGCGCGCACGTACAGCCTCCAGCACCTGACGAACATCGTCCACGAAGCGGAGCAGGCGTACGACTCGCTGCGCCGCGCGGACGGCGGCCCCGAGTGGAACCGCGATGCGCTGATGGACGACCTGGCGCGCGTGCGCGAGGCAGTCGAGCACTACGCGACGATCAACGCGGTCACGCTCGGCCGCAGCGGCGAACCGGTGCAGGGCGCCGACTTCCTGATGGTCGAACGCGCGCACATCAGCGAGAGCCTGCGCGTGCTCGACGGCGCCGATCCGGCCAACGCGTCCGACTGGCACGCGGCCCGCGACGCCGTGCGCCGCATGCTGAGCCAGCTCGGCACGCAAGGCATCGGCGATGCGCTCGGCGGCGTGATCGAGTCGCTGCCTTCGCTCGCGGCCGAACTCGGCAAGCCGGCGCCCGTCGTGCATATCGACAGCCACGGCCACCGCGTGCGCAGCGAAATCGCCGCGACACTGAAGAACGTGTTCATGCACCTGCTGCGCAATTCGATGGACCACGGGATCGAATCGTCCGACGAGCGACGCGCGGCCGGCAAGGCGGCGTCCGGCACGATCGACATCGCGGTCGGCGTGGGCGGCGGCGAGCTGTGGTTCGTGCTGAGCGACGACGGTCGCGGCCTCGCGCTCGACCGGATTCGCGGCATCGCGCGCGAGCGCGGGTGGATCGATGCGAATGACGAAGCGGCGCTCACCGACGAAGCGGTGGCCGAGCTGATCTTCCGGCCGGGCTTCTCGACGGCGAGCACGGTGACGGAAGTGTCGGGGCGCGGCGTCGGCATGGACGCGGTGCGCAACTTCCTGAAGCGCGACGGCGGCGACATCGCGCTGCGCTTCACCGACGATCGCGTCGGCGCGCCGTATCGCGCGTTCGAGACGATCGTGTCGTTGCCGGCCCGCTTCGCGGCGGACGGCGCCGCTCAGGGCGTCGCACACGAGCGTGCGCGCCGCGCGGATATCGGCGCGGCGGAGTGACGACGTGATCGTGCAGGCGTGGATGATCCAGATCGCCGCCGCACTGGCGGGCGGCGCCGTCGTCACGATCGTTGCGGCGGTCGTGTTTCGCTTGACGCGCAAGCGACTCGTGACGGCGCTCGAACGCGACGTGGAGCAGTTGCGCGGCGCGCTCGACGCAGCCGATGCGCGCATCGCCGAGGCCAGGTCGGCGCATGCGGAGGCGTCCGATGCATGGGCGCAGCGCGAGGCTCAGCTCGAGGATGCGCTCGCGCGCGAGACGTCCGCGGCCGGCACGCAGCGCGATACCGTGCAGGCGCTGTCGGCGGATCGCGCCGCGCTGGCGCAGCACGCGATGAAGATCGCCGACGAAGCCGCGCGCCTGCGCGGGCTCGCCGGCACCTTCGAGCGCTGGCACGAGCAGATGATCTCGCTGACCACGCAGAACCAGGACATGCGCGCGAAGAACCAGGAGTTGTCGGCAATCGTCGCGCACGTGTCGATCGTGTCGCTGAACGCATCGATCGAGGCCGCGCGCGCCGGCACGGCCGGGCGTGGCTTCTCGATCGTCGCCAGCGAGGTGCGCGGGCTGGCCGCGCGCTCGCAGGAACTGTCGAACAGCTATCGCGACAGCCTGAACCGCAACGACCTCGTGACGGCCGCGACGTTCCAGGACATCCAGGCCGGCGGCAAGATGATCACGGCCGCGCTCGCGACCGTCGAGTCGCTGGCCGGGCAACTTCACGCGCGGATCGAAGGAGGCGTCGCGTGATCAGCGCGCAGGCGAAAGCCGGCTTCGAGCGGATCTTCTTCGACGCGGCGCGCACGCGGCTCGCATCCGGCGGTGCGTGCGACATCCGTCTGGCCGCGGGTCCCGCACACGATCATGCGCACGCGAAGCCGCGTGCGAAGCCGAAGGTGACCGAGCATGTCGCGGTGCTGACGATCTCGGCGCTGCATTTCCGCCTGCTGCTCGCACTGCGCTTTAGCGACGACGAGGCGACGCGCCGCCAATTCGCCGGCGCGACGGCGGGCACGAGCAGCCAGCGGCCGCTGCCCGAAGCGTTCATGGAAGTCGCGAACCTGTGCTGCGGGGCGATCAATCAGGCGCTGACCGCACCGTTTCCCGACCTCGGGATGTCGACGCCTTATCTGCTGAGCGGATCGAGCATCGACTACTTGCCGGCGCTGGCGCCCGATCACGTGGCCGCGTACGACCTGACGCTCGACGGCGACGTGCGGGTCGGCGCGACGTTGTGCGTGTGCGCGAATGCGCCGGTCGATTTCCATGTGCCGGAAACGGCCACGGTGGATACCGGCGGCGAGCTCGAATTGTTCTGATCGACTCCGACCGACCATGAGGAATTCTTGAGATGACCCTGGACAAACCCGTCAGCAAGGTGCTCGTGCTCGACGACAGTCGCGCGCATGCCGACGCGATCAAGCGTTTCTGCGACGAGCACAACCTGATTGGCCTGACCGTGCGGCGCAACCGGCTGCTGAAGGTGCTGCGCTCGAACATCGATCTCGGCGCGATCCTGCTGGCCGAGGATTACGGCGGTTCGCCGGCCGAGAGCGCGATCATCGCGACGCAGATCGATGCGCTGCGCCCCGAGTTGCCGATCATCCTGCGTCGCGAGTCGCTCGCGTCGCGCGACGGGCTGCCGGCGGCGCTCGCGCGCGTCGCATGCGCGGCCTACGTCGCCGACGACATGACGCCGCTCAAGCGCGCGATCGACGAATACCTGTTCGGCCACGATTACCCGAACGCGCTCGTGCGCGGCATCTCGGAGATCACCGAGGCGCGCATCGACAGCCTGTTCCCGGGCATGACGATCGAGCACGAGACACCGTGCATCGTGCGCGACCAGATCATCTTCGGCGAAGTGTTCAGCCTGATCGCGCTCGAAAGCGCATGGTGCCGCGGCTACATGCTGCTGCAGACGAGCGAGCAGCCGCTGCTCGACATGCTCGGCGGCACGCGCGATGCCGGCCGCGCGCCGGATTTCCGCGACGTGAACAGCGTGCTCGGCGAGCTGACCAACCTCGTATGGGGCGCGTTCAAGAACCGCTACCTCGGCGACGCCGAGGCGCTGGCGCGCCATCCGGTGCAGGTGCCGCTCGTCGTCAATCACAAGCAGAAGTTCATCTCGTTCGGCGGCGATTGCCCGCAGCTCTGCTTCAAGTACCGGATGACCGACCCGGCATCGGGGCGTTCCGTCTGCCTCGATCAGCGCTTCGTGTTCAGCCTGAGCTGGTCGCCGGAGGACTTCCGCGAATCGGTGCAGGACGTGGGGCCGATGGTCGAATCGGGCGAGCTCGAACTGTTTTGACTATTGAAGTCAGCAACAAGGAAAGGAAGGGGAATACGACATGGCAAAGATTCTGGTGGTCGACGATTCGGGCACGGTGCGCGACGAGGTCGCGGGCTTCCTGCGCAATCACGGGCTCGACGTCGCGACGGCCGTGGACGGCAAGGACGGCCTCGCGAAGCTCAAGGCGACGCCCGGCGTGCGCCTCGTGATCAGCGACGTGAACATGCCGAACATGGACGGCCTGACGATGGTCGAGAAGATCCGCGGCGAGCTGGCGAACTCGACGGTCAACGTCGTGATGCTGACGACCGAAAGCAGCCCGGCGATGAAGGAGCGCGGCAAGGCCGCCGGCGTGAAGGGCTGGATCGTGAAGCCGTTCAAGGGCGACGCGGTGCTCGACGCGCTGAAGAAGCTCGCGGGCTGACGCACATCGGGCGGCAGCGCGCCCGCTCCCGCCCGCGCATTCAGTGCTGCGGTTCGGGTGGCGTGGCCGCCGCGTCGCCGGTTGTGGCCGGCACGCGTGGCGCGGCCGCCTGCCATTGCACGACGATCATCCCCGCGAAGATCCGCGCGACGCCCTCGATGCGGCCGGGTGTCGCGAGCCGCTGCGCGAGCCCCATCAGCCCGTAGTGGTCGATCGGCAGCGACGCGAGCGGCGCGTCGCCGCGCGGCGCGGCGTGGCCGGCTGCGCGCGCAATTTACAGCGTGCCGCGATGTCCGTATCCTGCCGGATGCCGAGGGCGGCGTGCCTGCGCGACCTGCGCAGCACGCTCGGCATTCAGGACAAACATTCAGGAACGGGACACCATCCGATGAAAATCAAAATCGATCGGGCAGCGCTCGTACGCGGCGCATGCGCGATGCTGGTGGCTGTGCTGGCAGGCGGGTGCGTCGGCACGGGGCAGCAGAATCCGCAACAGGCCGCCGTCGGCGACGGTTCGTCGTACACGTGCCACCCCGTGCAGGTCGACGGGCAGGCAACGGCCGGCAGAGGCGTCAACGGGTGCTACTTCGTGCTGCACGACCCCGCGACGAAGCAGGCGCTGCCGAACACGCGCTATGCGTTCGCGCTCTACACGAGCGCGGCCCAGGACAACCGGGAACTCGAAGTCGAAGGCACGACCGACGCGCAGGGGCGCACGATCTACCTGCGTTCCGCCGCGCCGATCGATGCGTCGCGCATGGTGCTCGTCCGCACGATCGGCGACGGCCCGACGGGGCGCATTCCCGTGCTGGTCCGGCCGCAGGACGGCAAGCGCGTTCCGTTCGCGGAGTACCAGGTCACCGGCTGCAACGGCCCGTATGAAGGGGTGACCGACGAAACGGGGCGCGGCGTGATGTATCGCTGCAAGACGCAGTCGAAGATCGACGTGTCGTTCTATCGGTCACGCCCCTAAGGTGAGCGGGATGGCATCCGGATCCGGCCGCACCGCCGCGCAGCAGACGGAGACGCTGATCGCGAAGGGCGTCGTGTTTACCGTCGCGGGCACGTGCCTGCTGATCGCCACCGCCCTGTACACGCAGTCGACGCGCGAATTCCTGCGAACCTCGATCGTCGTGCCGGGGCGAGTCATCAAGCTGAACGCAGGCCCGCATCATCCGGAGATCGCGTTCACGACGCTCGCGGGCGAGCGGGTCGAATACGCGCAGGGCGGCGAGGTCAGCGTGCAGGACGGCGCGACCGTCGAGGTGCGCTACACGCCCGACGAGCCCAGGATGAGCGCGCGGATGAATACGTTCGGGGCGATCTGGGGTGGCGTACTGACCATCGGCGGGATGGGTGCCCTGTTTTTCCTGGCCGGCGTCGGGCACGTATGGTCGGGCGTGCGTGCATGGCGCGGCAGGCGGATCCCGGCCGCGCGCTGAAGCCGTAGCGCGTTCGTTACCGGCCCGACGGCGCGACGCTCGCGAATTCGTCGACGACGGCTTCGATCACCGCCTGTACGCGTGCGGTCTTGTACAGGTCGGCATGCGCGACGAGCCACACGTCGAAATGATTGCATCGTCGGGGCATGAGGCGCACCAGTTCCGGCTCGGTTTCGGCGCGAAAGCACGGCAGCTCCGCGATGCCGAGCCCCGCAAGTGCGGCTTCGACCAGCATCATCGTCGACGATGTCTGGAACATCACGCGGCCGCGCGACGTCGATTCGCCGCACAGGGCGTCCCACATCGTCGGCACCACCGGCTGCTGGTACATCACCAGATCGTGTCCTTCGAACGCGCTGCCCGCGGCCGGTTCGCCACGCTCGGCCAAGTAGCGGCGCGATGCGTAGATGCCCGTTTCGAGATGACCGAGCCGCCTGACGATCAGGTCCGGCGATTCCGGCCGCAACGTGCGAATCGCGAGATCCGCTTCGCGGCGCGTGAGATTGGCGATCTCGGCCGACGTCACGCACACGACGTCGATGCCGGCATGCCTGCGCCGCAAGCTGGCGATGGCGGGAATCACGAAACGCTTGCCGAGCGTGTCGGTCGTGGCGATTCGCACGGACCCGGCAAGCTGCTCGTCGAGGCCCATCACGCGCCGCTCGATCGTGAGCGACGCCCGTTCCATCGTTTCGGCGGGCTCGAGCAACGCTTCGCCGGCGGTCGTCAGCACATAGAGGGCCGGGGTTCGGAGAAACAGGCGGGCCGAGAGTTCGTCTTCGAGCGCGGCGATCCGACGCCCCACCGTCGCCTGATCGACGTTCAGTTGCGCCGCGGCGCCGCGCAGCGTGCCGGTGCGCGCGAGGGCCAGGAAGAAGCGGGCGTTGTCCCAGTTCATGCGGGTCGGCAGTGTCATCGGGCAGGGTGGCGGCAGACAGTGGAGATGCATATCTGCATCAGGCAAATGCGAAATTATCACTTTTCTGCATCGCGTGCCGTTTCTAGACTCCCGGCATCTGCCTGGAGGTTTCATGCCTGATTGCAATCCTGTTTCCCTTCCCGTATCCATCACGGCAGCGGCCCGCCCGACGGCCCGCGAACGCCGCTTCACGCTTGCGCTCGTCGCGATCGGAATGTTCATGGCGGTACTCGATACGACGATCGTCAACGTTGCGCTGCCGGCGATGCGCGCGAGTCTCGGTGCGACGGTCGCGGAGCTCGCGTGGATCGTCGACGCGTACACGCTCAGCTTCGCCGCGCTGATTCTCGCGGGCGGCGCGCTCTCCGACCGGTTCGGCGCCAAGCACGTCTACCTCGCGGGGCTGGCGCTGTTCGTCGCCGCATCGGCGGGATGCGGCTTCGCATCGTCCGTGGCCGTCCTCGTGGCCGCGCGACTCGCGCAGGGCATGGGCGCCGCGCTCTTTTTACCCGCGTCCCTCGCGGTCGTGCGCAGCACCTTCGACGTGCCTGCCGAGCGGGCGCGGGCGATTGCGGTATGGGCGGGCATCGCGTCGGTTGCGGTGGCCGTGGGGCCGGTGCTGGGCGGCATCCTTGTGGACGATTTCGGCTGGCGCAGCGCGTTCCTGATCAATGTGCCGACCGGCGCGGTCGCGTTTGCCGGGGCGGCCGTACTCGTCCGGGCGTCGGTCGCGCGGCAAACACGCCACTTCGATTGGGCCGGCCAGTGTGTCGGTGCGATCGCGCTCGGCGCGCTGTGTTTTGCCGTGATCGAACTGCCGACGCGCGGCCCGGGCGCGGCGGAAGTCCGGTGCGCGCTTCTGGTCGCCGGACTCGCCGCAGCCGCGCTGGTCGTCATCGAGCGGCGTGTTCGCGATCCGATGGTTCCGCTGGCGTGGTTTCGCAATCGCACCTTCGTCGCGATGAACCTGATGGGCAGCCTCGTCTATGTCGGCTACTTCGGCTTGCTGTTCGTGCTGAGCCTGTACCTGCACGGGCGCTTCGGCATGAGTGCGCGGCAGACGGGGCTGACGCTGTTGCCGTTCGCGCTGAGCCTGTCGTTCGGCAATCTGTTGTCCGGAAAATTACAGGGCCGGGTGCGCCCGGTCCGGCTGATGGCGAACGGTCTCGGGATGGCGGCGCTGGCCGTTCCGGCGCTCGCGGCCGCGCTTGCGCTGCGCGCGCCGTGGCCGGTAGCCTGGACGGCGATGGCCGCATTCGGCACTGGGACCGCGCTGTCCGTGGCGCCGATGATCGCGACCGTACTCGAACAGGTGCCCGCGGACGCGGCGGGTGTGGCGTCGGGATTCCTCAATGCGGCGCGACAGGCAGGTAGCTTGTTCGGCGTGGCCATCGCCAGCGCCGCGACGATGCTGTTGCCGAATCCGACCGCCGCGCTGTGGGCGGTCGCGGCGGTCGGTTGTGTCGCCTATGCGACGGCCGCCCTTGCCGCGCGGACGGCCGGCACGGCGAAACCCGCGCAGCGAAGCCGCTGACGCGCGAATCGCGTGGTCCGCACGGCGGTACGTGGCAAGCAGGTCACCGCGCAGGCACGTGCGGCCGCGCGGACTGGACGCCGCACGGAATGTGGAGGACCATTTCACCGACATGCCGCGAACGCGCGCGCACCATCGCTGCCCGTTCGCGCCGCATCGAATCCTGCCGAACCCCATCGAGCGGAACATCATGGAATCCGATCAAGAGACTGCCGGGCCGATCCTGTTGCGCGATGCGCGCGACGGCGTCGTCACGCTGCGGCTGAACCGCCCGCAGCAGTTCAACGCATTGTCCGAGGCGATGCTCGCGAGCCTGCACGATGCGTTTGCGTCGCTCGCGGCCGATCCGGGCGTGCGCTGCGTCGTGCTGGCCGCCGAAGGCAAGGCGTTCTGCGCGGGCCACGACCTGCGGCAGATGCGCAGCAAGCCCGAACTCGACTACTACCGCGCGCTGTTCGCGCAATGCAGCCGCGTGATGCTCGCGATGCGCGCGTTGCCGGTGCCGGTCATCGCACGCGTGCACGGCATTGCGACGGCGGCCGGCTGCCAGCTCGTCGCCGCGTGCGACCTGGCGATCGCGGCCGATACCGCGCGCTTCGCGGTATCGGGCATCAACGTGGGGTTGTTCTGTTCGACGCCGGCCGTTGCGTTGAGCCGCAACGTCACGGCGAAGCGTGCGTTCGACATGCTGATGACCGGGCGCTTCGTCGATGCGGCGACGGCCGCCGCGTGGGGGCTCGTCAACGAGGCCGTGCCCGAGGACGCGCTCGATGCGGCCGTCGCACGCAAGGTTGCGGAGATCGTCGGGAAGAGCCCGGCCGCGGTGCGTTACGGCAAGCAGATGTTCTATCGCCAGCGCGAGTTGCCGCTCGACGAAGCCTACGCGTATGCGGGCGACGTGATGGCGCGCAACATGATGGAAGAGGATGCGGGCGAAGGCATCGACGCGTTCCTCGAGAAGCGCAAGCCGACGTGGCGCGCGTAGTGCGTCGCCGGATGGCGCGCCGAACGGAGCGCAAGGGCAGTCATCCACGCGTGTCCTGCCCGCCGGAAAGCAAACGGGCCGCCCGAGGCGGCCCGCGAATCACGCGGCAGGCGAGGCGATGCAACCGCGCCGCCGCATCGACGCCGGTCAGCGCCCGTAGCTACCGGTGCGCAGCGCGGGCTGTTCGCTCGACGCACCCGGCGGCACGATCACGACCGGCACACGCTGCGCGAGCGCGCACATCAGCTCGTAGCCGATCGTGCCGCTGGCTTGCGCCACGTCATCTACCTTGACCTGGTCGCCCCACAGCTCGACGCTCGACCCGATGCCCGCGTTCGGGCACTGCGTCAGGTCGACGGTCAGCATGTCCATCGACACGCGGCCGACGACGCGCGTCATCACGCCGTCCACCGCGATCGGCGTGCCGGTCGGGGCGTGGCGCGGATAGCCGTCCGCATAGCCGCATGCGACGACGCCGATCCGCATCGCCCGGTCGGCCGTGAAGCGGCGGCCGTAGCCGACGGTTTCTTCCGGCGCGATCGTCTGCACGCCGATGATCTTGCTGGTGAGCGTCATCGCGGCCATCAGCGGCGTGTCGGCGATATCCCGCGCCGCACCCGTCGGCGATGCACCGTACAGGATCGTGCCGGGCCGCACCCAGTCGCGGTGTGCGCGCGGATGCCACAGCACGGCGGCCGAATTCGACGTCGAGCGCTCGCCCGGAATCCCCGCCGTGGCCGCATCGAACTGGTCGAGCTGCCAGTCGACTTCGCCTTCGTCGGCGTTCGCGAAATGCATCATCAGCGTGATCTTGCCGATCGACGGCGCGTTGGCCGCACGTTCCCACGCGGCACGGAAAGCGGCAGGCCGGTAGCCGAGCCGGTTCATCCCGGAGTTCATCTTGAGCTGGATGTCGATCGGCTGCCGCGGCTTTGCCGCGATCAGCAGGTCGAGCTGTTCGTCGCAGTGCACGGCGACCGTCAGGCGGTTCCGATCGGCGAGGTCGACGTCGGCCGGCTCGAAGATCCCTTCGAGCAGCAGCACGGGCTTGTCCCAGCCGAGCTCGCGCACGCGCACGGCTTCGTCGAGATCGAGCAGCGCGATGCCGTCGGCGGCGGCGAGGCCCGGGTAGATCCGCTCGATGCCGTGGCCATATGCGTTGGCCTTGATCACGCCCCACACGCGCGATCGCGCGGCGGTGCGGCGGATGAAGTCGAGGTTGTGGCGGACAGCGTCGGGGCGGATATGGGCGACGATGGGACGGGGCATGGCGATGTCTCGGGTCGGATGTCGTTCGGTGCGCGCGGCGGCGCGCGGCGGCCTGGCGCGACAATGCGCCGGGCCAGTGTTGAGCGCTATCTTATTGGTGTTCGACCAGTTTTAATTAACGTTTTTGTCGATGATTTGGTGGAAATTGTGGTGCCCGACCAGGCTGGCCGCGACGGCCGGCGACCGCTCCAGCCGAGTCTCCCGTCTAGAAAACCGGTGCGTGAACGGCACGGCGCAATGCTAAGCTCTCGGCGATCTTGTCATTGATCAATGTAATCATAAAGGAGGAGACTTTTGATGACGACGTCCCAGCTGTGCCTGTTCATCGTGGCGCTGTTGCCGTTTTCGATGACGTTTCTCGCGAAAGCCCGCAAGGGCTACGACAACCGCGCGCCGCGCGACTACCTGGCGAAGCTCGAAGGCTGGCGCGCCCGCGCGCAGGCCGCGCACCAGAACGCGTGGGAGGCGCTCGCGCTGTTCACGGCCGCGCTGGTGGTCGCGTGGCACAACGGCGCGAACCTGCATCGCGTCGACCAGCTTGCGATGGCATTCGTCGCGATCCGCGTCGTCTATATGCTGATGTACCTGCTGAACTGGGCATCGCTGCGTTCGCTCGTGTGGTTTGGCGGGATGGCGTGCGTGGTCGCGCTGTTCTTCGCTGTGCCGTAAGCGGCGCATGCGGGCGAGGCCGGCGCGTTACTTGCCGGTCGCGCCGCCCGTGCCGCGCACGAGACTGTCGTTGGATGCGGGCGCAACGATCGGGCCAGCGACCGGTGCCGCTTCCGCTTCCGCTTCGCGGCGCAGGAACTCGATCAGCGGATCGAGCAACCGGTGCCGCGTCGACGGGTTGCGGCGCAGCACGAAGCGCCACGACGCAGTGCGTTCGATGCCCGGCTTCAACGGCACCAGGCGCCCGCTGCGCAGCTCCGGCTCGATCAGCGGCATGCGGCCGAGCGCGATGCCCGCGCCGCCGACCGCCGCGCCGATCACCTGGCTGAAACTGCTGTAACGGACGATCTTCGTCTCGAAGTCGCCCGGCAAGCCGAATTCGGATGCCCAGTTGCGCCAGTCGATCTCGGGGCTGTCCTCGTGCATCTCCTGCAGCAGCCGCGAGCGGCACACGTGCCCCGATGCGTACGGAAACAGCTCGGGGCTGCATACCGGGAACACGGTCTCCTGCATCAGCACGTCGTCGTCGGCCCGCAGCCGGTGCGCGGGCACGTGCACGATCGCCAGATCGACGCCGCTGCGCGCGTAATCCGGTTCGTCGTCGAGCACGACGGCATGCAGCGGCGTTTCGGGATGAAGCGACGAGAATTCCGCGAGGCGGCGTGCGAGCCACATCGCCGAAAACGGTGCGTTGGCGGAGACGGTGAGCCGTTGCGCGGTGCCGCGAATGTCGGCGCAGGCGTCGGTCAGCCGCGACAGCGCATCGCTGACCGCCGGCAGCAGGCGTGCGCCGGCCGGCGTGACGCTGATGCCGCCGAGCCCCGTGCTGCGTTCGAGCAGCCGCGCGCCGAGCGATTCCTCGAGCGTGCGGATCTGGTGACTGACCGCGCTCGTCGACACGTTCAGCTCGACCGCCGCGCGCGCGAACCCGCCGAGGCGGACGGCCGCCTCGAAAGCCCGCAATGCGCCGAGGGGAGGGAGGTGCGACATGCGGGGTATTGTAGTTGACTCAACACCCGTTGAAAAATCATCTTTTGCCGCGCGCGGGCCGCGCGGGTAGCCTCGATCCGGTCAAGAAAAAACGTCATCAGACACGACTGGAGGGCTTCATGTATTTCGACCGACGACTATGGGCAATGATGGCGGGACTGCGCTGGCGGGTTGCCGCGGCCGTCGCGCTCGGCCTGCTCGCGATGGGTGTCGGGATCCTGCGCTTCGTCTTTCTCGGCCGCGTGCTGGCGCTGGTGTTTTCCGGCGCGCCGGCGCGCAGCATCGGCGAAGCCGTCGTTGCAACGGCGGCCTGCGTGCTGCTGCGTGCATGGCTCGACCATCGCCGCACGGTGCTCGCGCAGCACACGGCCGGGCGCGTGCAGGCCACGCTGCGCGCGCGGCTGTTCGACCGGATCGCGGCGCTCGGCCCCGCATGGTTCAGCGGTGAGCGCACGGGCGGCGTGATGCTGGCCGTCGTCGACGGCGTCGAGCAGCTGCAGACCTTTTTCGGCACCTACCTGCCGCAGCTCGTGATCGCCGCCTGCGCGCCGGTGATGATCTTCGCGGTGCTCGCGTGGTGGGACGTGCCGACGGCCGCGATCCTGCTGGTCGCGGCGCTCGTCACGCTTGCGTTGCCGCAGCTCGTGCATCGCGCCGACAAGCGTGCGGCGCTCGCGCGTTCGGCCGCGTTCAAGGCTTTCGGCGAGGAGTTTCTCGACGCAGTGCAAGGCCTGCCGACGCTGAAGGCGTTCGGGCAAGGCACGGCATTCGGCGCGAAGCTGGCCGCGAAGGCGCGCGCGCTGTCCGACAGCACGTTCTGGGTGCTCGCACTCGGCCTGCTGACGCGGCTCTTTACCGATCTCGGCACCGGCCTCGGCGCGGCCGTTGCCATCGCGGTCGGCGCGTGGCGCGTGCGGCACGGCGACATGAGCCTCGAGGCGCTGCTGATCGTGCTGATGGCCGGCAGCGAAATTTTCCGGCCGCTGCGCGACCTGCGTTCCGTGCTGCACCAGGGGATGATCGGCCAGTCGGCGGCGAATGCGATCCACGCGCTGCTCGACGCCGGCAGCCACGCGCCGGCCGCCGATGCGCCGCGCGTGCCGGGCCTGCGGCCGGAGATCGGGTTCGACGCCGTCAGCTTCGCGTATCCGGGGCGCCGCGCCGGCGCGCATGCGGCGCTGAGCTTCTCGGTGCGCGAGGGCGAGACGGTGGCGATCGTCGGGCCGAGCGGCGCGGGCAAGTCGACCATCGTGCGCCTGCTGCTGCGCCAGCACGATGCGCAGGGCGGCGTGATCCGCATCGGCGGTCACGACGTGCGCACGCTCGATGCCGGCCAGGTGCGCGAGATGATCGCGGTCGTCGCGCAGGATGCGACGCTGTTCGACGGCAGCGTCGCCGACAACCTGCGGCTCGGCCGCCCCGATGCGAGCGACGCGGACATGATCGCCGCGGCGCGCGCCGCCAACGCGCACGATTTCATCTCGGCGCTGCCCGACGGCTACGCGACGCGCATCGGCGAACGCGGGCTCATGCTGTCGGGCGGCCAGCGCCAGCGCCTCGCGATTGCCCGCGCGCTGCTGCGCGATGCGCCGATCCTGCTGCTCGACGAGGCGCTGTCGTCGGTCGACGCGGAGAACGAAGCGCTGATCCAGCAGGCGCTCGACCGGCTCACGCGCGGGCGGACCACGCTCGTGCTCGCGCACCGGCTGTCCAGCGTGATCGGCGCCGACCGCATCCTGGTGCTCGACCAGGGGCAGGTGGTCGACGAGGGCACGCACGCGGCGCTGATCGCGCGTGACGGCCCGTATCGCCGGCTGATGGGGCCGCAACTGGAAGCGGTCGCCGAATCGGTCGGCGTGGCGACGACGGCCGGCGCGACCGCGCGCGCGTCGTCGGGGCCGCAGGTGCGGCCGCTGAACGACGATGCGGCGGAGATCGGCTGGCCGGAAACCCTGCGGACGCTGCTGCGCTTCGTGCGTCCGTGGACGGGCAAGGTCGTGCTGACGGTGTTGTTCGGGATCGGCCGCGTGCTCGCGTTCATCGGCGTCGGCGTGATCGGCGCGCGGGTGGTCGGCGCGGTGCCGGGCGGCCACGTGAGCCCGGCGCTCGTCACCGCGCTGCTCGTGATCGCACCGGTGGCGGCCGTGCTGCACTGGCTCGAATCGTGGCTTGCGCATGACATGGCGTACCGGCTGCTCGCGGAGATGCGCATCGCGCTGTTCGGGACGCTCGAACGCCTCGCGCCGGCCGGGCTGCTGCGCCGCCGATCCGGCGATCTCGTGTCGCTCGCGACGCAGGACGTCGAGACCGTCGAGTATTTCTATGCGCACACGCTGGCGCCCGCATTCGTCGCGGTGCTCGTGCCGGCCGCCGTGCTGGTGCTGCTTGCGTCGGTGGCCTGGCCGCTCGCGCTCGTGCTGCTGCCGTTCCTGTCGTGGGCCGGGCTCGCGCCGGTGCTGGCGCGGCGCGATGTCGACCGGCTCGGCACCGGCGCACGCGAAGCGCTTGGCCAGCTCGGCGCGCACCTGACCGAAACGATCCAGGGGCTCGCGGAGCTGACCGCGTTCCAGGCCGTCGCGCGCCGGCGCGCAGCGTTCGTGGCCGAAGTCGATGCGTACCGCAAGCAACGCGCGAAGCTGCTCGACGACCTGTCGGCGCAGAGCGCCGCGCTGGAGATCGCGAGCGGGCTCGGCGGGCTGGTCGTCGCGGCGCTCGGCGCGCTGCTGTGCGCACGCGGCTGGTTTCCGCGCGAGTCGTTGCCGCTGCTGGTGCTGGTCGCGGTGGCCGCCTTCATGCCGGTGGCCGAAATCGGCCAGGTCGCGCGCCAGCTCGCCGACACGATCGCGTCGACGCGCCGTTTGCGCGCGCTGGAGAAGGAGCCGGTGCCGGTGACGGACGGCACGCTTGCGATGCCTGCCGATCCGGCGGTGCGTTTCGAGGCCGTGTCCTTCACGTACCCGGGCCGCAGCGTGCCCGCGATCGACCGCGTGAGCTTCGAGGTGCCGCCCGGCAGCACGATCGCGCTGGTCGGTGCGTCGGGCGCCGGCAAGTCGACGGTCGCGAGCCTGCTGCTGCGCTTCTGGGATCCGCAGCAGGGCCGCGTGACGCTCGGCGGCGTCGACCTGCGCGACTTGCGGCTCGACGACCTGCGGCAGCACATCGCGCTGGTTGCGCAGGATACCTACCTGTTCAACGACACGCTCGAAGCGAACATCCGGCTCGCCGCGAACGACGCGTCCGACGCGGACGTGCGGCGCGCGATAGACCATGCGGCGCTCGGCGAATTCGTCGCGAGGCTGCCGGACGGGCTCGCGACGCGCGTCGGCGAGCGCGGCGTGCAACTGTCGGGTGGCCAGCGCCAGCGTGTCGCGATTGCGCGCGCGTTCCTGAAGGATGCGCCGGTGCTGATCCTCGACGAAGCGACGTCCCATCTGGACACGATCAGCGAGCAGCAGATCCGTGCGGCGCTGGAAGACCTGATGACGCAGCGCACGTCGATCATCATCGCGCACCGGCTGTCGACCGTGCGCAATGCCGACCTGATCCTCGTGATGGAACACGGCAGCGTGATCGAAGCCGGACGGCATGCCGACCTGATCGCGCGGCAGGGTGCGTATGCGCGGCTCGTGTCGCATCAGGCGAGCGGGGTAGCGGCGTAAGCGGCGCTGCATCGGTGCGCGGCCGACCGGCTGGGCCGCGCGCATTCCGCAACATTCGTTGAGCCGCACCGGCGATTGCCGGCATCGCGGGGGCAACCGCCCCGGCACGACGCCGCGCGTCGAAGCGCTGACGATCCGCGCTGACAGACGCGCTGAAAAACGGGCTGACAAGCGGGCGACAAGCGGGCGACAAGCGGGCGACAAGCGGGCGACAAGCGGGCGACAAGCGGGCGACAAGCGGACCGACAAGCGGGCGACAAGCGGACCGACAAGCGCGCTGGCGGTGGCGATCCGCGCCGCGCGGTTGCGCCGCTATCCTCCTCTCGCGCGTGACGCCCGGCGCGGCAAACCTGCCGGTCCGCGCCAGTCACCGCCAACTGTTCGTCAGACATCGCCATCGACCCGCGCGGCATGATCCGGCCCGGCTCGGCCCGGCCGCTTTGCCCCCGGGCCGCATTCCCTTTCCTCCGATTTATCTGCCTCGCACGTCGCGGGTTTGTCTCGATGCATTTATCCGTTGCGGACTTTTTTGTTGTCGTAGTATCGCCGTTGACAACACATGTTGCACTAATGTCTAATTCGGCATCGCATGTTGCGGTGCGGCTTGATGTCGTCGTCCCGCCGGCCGTCCGGCCGGTCACATCGCTCAATCATGCGGAGAGAAACCATGAGTCGCCGTTCCTTCCTGAAAGCCGTCGCGGTCGTTGCCGCGCTCGGCGCAAGCCTCGCACACGCGGATACCAGGACGCTCGTCGTCGGCACCGACACGTCGTTCATGCCGTTCGAGTTCAAGCAGGGCGACAAGTACGTCGGCTTCGATCTCGACCTGTGGGCGGAGATCGCGAAGGACCAGGGCTGGAAATACTCGATCCAGCCGATGGATTTCGCGGGCCTGATCCCGGCGCTGCAGACGCAGAACATCGACGTCGCGCTGTCGGGGATGACGATCAAGGAAGAGCGCAAGAAGGCGATCGACTTCTCCGCGCCGTACTACGACAGCGGTCTCGCGGCGATGGTCCAGACCGGCAACACGACGATCAAGTCGATCGACGACCTGAACGGCAAGGTGATCGCCGCGAAAACAGGCACGGCGACGATCGACTGGATCAAGGCGCACCTGAAACCGAAGGAGATCCGCCAGTTCCCGAACATCGACCAGGCGTACCTCGCGCTCGAAGCCGGCCGCGTCGATGCGGCGATGCACGACACGCCGAACGTGCTGTTCTTCGTGAACAACGAAGGCAAGGGCAAGGTGAAGGTCGCGGGCCAGCCGGTCAGCGGCGACAAGTACGGGATCGGCTTCCCGAAGGGCAGCCCGCTCGTGCCGAAGGTCAACGCGTCGCTCATGAAGATCCGGGCCGACGGCCGCTACGCGCAGATCTACAAGAAGTGGTTCGGCGCCGAGCCGCCGAAGATGTGAGCGTGACGCCGCAACAGCGCGCGGCCGTGCGGCCGCGCCGGTCTTGAATCGAACGGGGAGCGACAAGTGAATTTCGATTGGTCGGCGATCTGGGCGGCGTTGCCGGACCTGATGGACGGGGTCCGGTTGACGGTGTTCATCGCATTTTTCGGGCTGGTGGGCGGCTTCGTCGTCGGGATGATCGCGGGCATGTTCCGCGCATACGGACCGAAGGCGATGAACGTGCTCGCACAGGTTTATATCGAATTGATCCGCGGCACGCCGATCGTCGTGCAGGTGATGTTCCTGTATTTCGCGCTGCCGTTGCTCGCGCATATCCGCATCGACGGCCTGACGGCCGCGATCATCGCGATCACGGTGAATTCCGGCGCGTATCTCGCGGAAGTGGTGCGCGGCGCGCTGCTGTCGATCCCGAAGGGGCTGACGGAAGCGGGGCTCGCGATGGGCTTGTCGATGCCGCGCGTGCTGCTGAAGGTGGTCGGGCCGCTCGCGTTCCGGCGCCTGATTCCGCCGCTCGGCAACCAGTGCATCGTGAGCCTGAAGGACACGTCGCTGTTCATCGTGATCGGCGTCGGCGAACTGACGCGCAAGGGGCAGGAAATCATCGCGGGCAATTTCCAGGCGGTCGAGATCTGGACGGCGGTGGCCGTCATCTATCTGCTGCTGACCGGCGCCATGACGCTGACGCTGCGGCTCGTCGAGAAGAGGATGCGCATCCTATGAGCATGATCGAATTCCAGAACGTGTCGAAGAGCTTCGGCCACGTGCCGGTGCTGAAGCACATCGACCTGAAGATCGACGCGGGCGAGGTGGTCGTCGTGATCGGCCCGTCCGGCTCGGGCAAGTCGACGATGCTGCGTTGTATCAACGCGCTCGAGAAAATCACCGGCGGCGAATTGCTCGTCGACGGCCAGAGCGTGCGCGGCAACGCGACGACGATCCGCAACATCCGGCTCGAAGCCGGCATGGTGTTCCAGCAGTTCAACCTGTTTCCGCAGATGACCGCACTCGAGAACGTGATGTTCGGGCCGATCCAGGTACGCGGCGCATCGCGTGCCGACGCGCGTGACCAGGCGATGGCGCTGCTCGACAAGGTCGGCCTCGAATCGCGCGCGAATCATTATCCGTCGGAGCTGTCGGGCGGCCAGCAGCAGCGTGTCGCGATTGCGCGCGCGCTCGCGATCCGGCCGCGGCTGATGCTGTTCGATGAGCCGACCTCGGCGCTCGATCCGGAATTGCGCCACGAAGTGCTGAAAGTGATGCAGGATCTGGCTACCGAAGGGATGACGATGATCGTCGTCACGCACGAGATCGGCTTTGCGAAACGGGTCGGCACGCGCCTGCTGTTCATGGATCAGGGCGGGATTGCCGAGGACGGCCATCCGGTCGACCTGATCGACCGGCCGCCGACGCCGCGCCTGAAGGAATTCCTGAAACACGTGTCCTGAACGATATCGAAACATCCGACATGCCGCCTTCCCTTTCTCCCGTCATCGCCGGCGCGTCGTTCGACATCGGCGTGCGCCTCGGCGAGCTCGCCCGCCCCGTATTCGATGCATACATGCAGCAGAGCAGCGCGTGGCAGGCCGTGCGGCGCTGGCGCGGCCATCCGTTCGTCGCTGCGCTGCGGCAGGCGGCGCTGGCCGCGTACCCCGATCTCGTCGCGGAACTGGACGGGATCGCGGCAGGCATCGGCTGGCCGGCCGAGGACATCTTCCTCTGGAATTGCCGCGGCGAGCTGATCCACAACGCGCCGGACGGCTGCACGACGCTCGCCGCGCGCGGCGCTGACGGCACGCGCTGGATCGCGCACAACGAGGACGGCGATCCGTTCCTGCGCGAGCGCTGCCTGCTCGTCGACGTGCAGCCGGCGGGCAAGCCGGGCTTCATCAGCTTCTACTACCCCGGTTCGCTGCCGGGCCATACCTTTGCGGCGAACCGGGCGGGCATCGCGCAGGCGATCAACAACCTGCGGATCCGCACGCCGGCAGCGGGCGTGCCGCGCATGATCCTCGCGCGCGCGGTGCTCGATGCGACGTCGCTCGACGCGGCGGCCGACGTGCTGCGCGGTCATGCGCGCGCAAGCGGCTTTCATCACACGATCGGTGCGACCGGCGATGAACGCTTGCTGAGCATCGAGGCGAGCGTCGCGCGCTGTTCGGCGATCGACGTCGCGCGGCTCGCGGGGCATGCGAACCATCTCGTGCATCCCGGCTGCGACGCGGAGGCGCAGATCGTCACGCAATCGTCGGCCGACCGCCAGCGCCGCGTCGATGCGCTGACGCCCGCCATCGACGCGATCGACGAAGCCGCGCTGCGGCGCGTGCTCGGCGATCGCGCACCGGAAGGGTTGCCGATCTACCGCGACGATCCGGCCGACCCCGACGACGAGAACACGCTGGCCACGGCCGTGTTCGCGATCGGCGCGGCATCGATCGATTTCACCATTCACCAACACGGCACGCCGCGTTTCGCGACGCGCATCGTGCCGTCCGGACGCGCGCACGACGCGTCCTGATCCATGAGGCAACGCATGACGACCGTTTTCCATCGCGCTCCGCGCGTCACCTTGCCCGTTGCCGTCGCAGGCGACGGCATCGAGATCATCGACTCGACCGGCAAACGCTATATCGACGCCTGCGGCGGCGCGGCCGTTTCGTGTCTCGGCCACAGCAACCAGCGCGTGATCGACGCGATCAAGCGACAGGCGCAGCAACTGGCGTACGCGCATACGTCGTTCTTCACGACCGACGTGGCGGAGGAGCTGGCCGACCGGCTCGTCGACGCCGCGCCGGCCGGCCTCGAACACGTGTATTTCGTGTCGGGCGGCTCCGAGGCGGTCGAGGCCGCGCTGAAGCTCGCGCGCCAGTATTTCGTCGAGAAGGGCGAGCCGCAGCGCCGCCATTTCATCGCGCGGCGCCAGAGCTATCACGGCAACACGCTCGGCGCGCTCGCGATCGGCGGCAACGCATGGCGGCGCGAGCCGTTCCTGCCGCTGCTGATCGAGGCGCACCACGTGAGCCCGTGCTATGCGTATCGCGACCAGCAGGCGGGCGAAACCGACGACGCGTATGCGCAGCGCCTGGCGGACGAGCTCGAGCAGAAGATCGTCGAGCTCGGCGCGGACAACGTCGCTGCGTTCGTCGCGGAGACGGTGGTGGGCGCAACGGCCGGCGCGGTGCCGCCGGTGCGCACGTACCTGAAGAAGATTCGCGCGGTGTGCGACAAGTACGGTGTACTGCTGATCCTCGACGAGATCATGTCGGGGATGGGCCGCACGGGCTACCTGTACGCGTGCGATGAAGACGGCGTCGCTCCTGACCTGCTGACGATCGCGAAAGGGCTCGGCGCGGGCTACCAGCCGATCGGCGCGACGCTCGTCAGCGACCGGATCTACCGGACGATCGTCGACGGCTCGGGTTTCTTCCAGCATGGCCACACGTACCTCGGCCATGCGACCGCATGCGCGGCGGCGCTCGAAGTACAGCGCGTGATCGCTGAAGAGAAGCTGCTCGACAACGTGAAGGCACGCGGCGAGCAGCTGCGCGCGTCGTTGCGCGAGCATTACGGCGCACATCCGCATATCGGCGACGTGCGCGGCCGCGGGCTGTTCGTCGGCGTCGAGCTCGTGCGCGATCGCGACAGCAAGGCGACGTTCGATCCGGCACTGAAACTGCACGCGGCGGTCAAGCGCGAAGCGATGCAGCGCGGCCTGATGGTGTATCCGATGGGCGGCACGATCGATGGCGTCCACGGCGATCACATCCTGGTCGCGCCGCCTTTCATCTGTACCGCGCAGCAGATCGATACGATCGTCGAGCGGCTGTCGGGCGCGATCGGTGCGGCGCTTGCGTCGGCCGGCGCGTGAACGCATTCATCGAACCTTGTCCGGACATCGCCATGACCAACAGATTGCCTCCGTTCGATCCCGCGTCGGCCACCGATGAGCAGAAGGCCGTGCTGGCCGACATTCTCAGCGGCCCGCGCGGCAACCTGAACGGGCCGTTTCTCGGCTGGATCGCAAGCCCCGAGCTGGCGCAGCATGCGCAGAAGCTCGGCGCGTTCTGCCGCTACCGTACGGGCCTGCCACTGCGCCTGTCGGAACTCGCGATTCTCGTGACGGCCGCGCGCTGGCGCTCGCAGGCCGAGTGGCACATCCACCATCCGATCGCGCTCGACGCTGGCGTGCCGGCCGCGACGGCAGAGGCGATCCGGTGCGGCATCGAACCTGCATTCGAGTCGGACGACGATGCGTTGATCCATGCATTCGCGAGCGAACTGTACGACACGCGGCGCGTGAGCGACGCGACATTCGCGCGCGCGCAAGCGCGCTTCGGCCACGAGACCGTCGTGAATCTCGTTGCGTTGCTCGGTTACTACGCGCTCGTCGCGATGACGCTGAACACGTTCGGCATGCGTGCGGAAGGGCAGGCTGAATTGCCGTTTCCGGAGTAACGGCGGCGCATCGAAGGCGCCGGAGCAGGGCGGCGATACGTCTGACGAACGCCGCGCCGACCTGTTCCGGCACAATGCAACCAAATGTATTCGTGCGGGATCGACGGCCGATCGCCGCGTATGATGGCTTGTTCACGTCGATATGAGCGGTGAGCAAGCATGACGAGTACCCGCAAGACCTTGATGATCGCCGGTGGGCTCCTGGTCGCCGCAGCCGGCACTGCCTACGTGATGCTCCTGCGCGCGGATCACCGCGCGATCGAAGAGGCCGGCATCGGCGATTCGGCCGCGCCGGTTGCCGCGGCACCCGCGAACAACGATCACGCGGTGCAGGGCGCCATCGCGCCGCCAGCCCCGGCAGCCCAGGCCGATACGGCATCGAAGCAGGCAGCCGTTCCGCCTCCACCCGCACCCGTCCCGGCAGCACCCGCGCGTGTCAGCGCCGCACCGGCTCCCGTTCCCGTCGTCAGCGAGAAAGCGCAGCCGAGCGCGCCGCCGCCGAAGGTCAACGTCGTGACCGTCGATGCACAGGATTCGACCCCGCCGCCCGCACCCGCGCAGGTCACGCAACGCGCGCCGCGCAAGCGTGACGGCCTCGAACGCCACGCGGCCACGGCACCCTCCGCCACGCAATCCGAAACGCCGGAGACGGCCGCCCTCGTCAGGGAGTCGGCGAAGCTCGATCCGTCGTTGCCGCCGCCGCCGATGTCGTCGGTGCCGTCGAGCAGCGGTGCGTACCGGCAGGGCCGTTCGTCGTCGGGTGCGAATCCGGTTGCCGCTGCGATGACCGAGCAACTGGTCAGGGAGTCGAGCAACGTCAAGCCGCCACCGTCACCGGCGCCGGCGAACAGCGGCCCGACCGCCACCCAGTAACCGCGATCGCTTCCGGAATAAAAAGGGCCCCGCACGCCGACCAAAGCATGCGGGGCCAAGAGAGACAAACTGTTGCGCCGACGGGCTGACGCGCGTTACGCGGCGACCGCTTCCTCGGCCTGCGGCTGCGCGGCGGCAACCGGTGCAACGTCCTGCCGGATCAGGTGATCGAACGCGCCGAGCGATGCCTTCGCGCCTTCGCCCACGGCGATCACGATCTGCTTGAACGGCACCGTCGTGACGTCGCCGGCCGCGAACACGCCGGGCACCGACGTCGCGCCGCGCGCATCGACGACGATCTCGCCGTGCTTCGACAGTTCGACCGTGCCTTTCAGCCATTCGGTGTTCGGCACGAGGCCGATCTGCACGAACACGCCTTCGAGATCGATGCGCTGCGTTTCACCCGAGCGCAGATCCTTGTAGACGAGCCCGTTCAGCTTGCTGCCGTCGCCGGTCAACTCGATCGTTTGCGCCTGCGTGACGATCGTCACGTTCGGCAGGCTGCGCAGCTTGCGCTGCAGCACTTCGTCCGCGCGCAATTGCGCACCGTATTCGATCAGCGTGACTTCCTTCACGATGCCGGCGAGGTCGATCGCGGCCTCGACACCCGAGTTGCCGCCGCCGACCACCGCGACGCGCTTGCCCTTGAACAGCGGGCCGTCGCAGTGCGGGCAGTACGCGACGCCGCGGTTACGGTATTCGCGCTCGCCCGGCACGTTGATTTCGCGCCAGCGCGCGCCCGTTGCGAGGACGATCGTCTTCGCCTTCAGCACCGCGCCGTTCGCGAGGCGGATCTGGTGTACGTCGCCCGGAATCAGCGCGTCGGCGCGCTGCACGTCCATGATGTCGACGTCGTACTGCTTCACGTGCTGCTCGAGCGCGGTCGCGAATTTCGGCCCTTCGGTTTCCTGCACCGACACGAAGTTCTCGATGGCCATCGTGTCGAGCACCTGGCCGCCGAAACGCTCGGCGACGACGCCCGTCGCAATGCCCTTGCGCGCCGAGTAGATCGCCGCCGCCGCGCCTGCCGGGCCGCCGCCGACGATCAGCGTATCGAACACCGGCTTGTTCTCGAGCGACTTTGCGGCACGTGCGCTGGCGCCCGTATCGAGTTTCGCGAGGATTTCCTTCACGCTGCTGCGGCCCTGGCCGAACGATGTGCCGTTCAGGAACATCGTCGGCACGGCCATGATCTGGCGCGACTCGACTTCATCCTGGAACAGTGCGCCGTCGATCGCGACGTGACGGATGCGCGGGTTGATCAGCGACATCACGTTCAGCGCCTGCACGACTTCCGGGCAGTTCTGGCACGACAGCGAGAAGTACGTCTCGAACGTGTAATCGCCGTCGAGCGCACGGATCTGTTCGATCACGTCGTCGTCGAGCTTGATCGGGTGGCCGCCCGTCTGCAGCAGCGCGAGCACGAGCGACGTGAATTCATGGCCCATCGGGATGCCGGCGAAGCGGATGCCGGCCGGCTTGCCGGGCTCGCCGATAGAGAACGACGGCTTGCGCTCGGCGTCGTCGCGGCGTTCGGTCACGGTCACACGATCCGTCAGCGAAGCAATCTCGTTCAGCAGCGCCAGCAGTTCCTGCGATTTCGCGCTGTCGTCGAGCGAGGCGACGAGTTCGATCGGGCGCGTGATCTTTTCGAGGTACGCTTTGAGTTGGTTCTTGAGATTGGCGTCGAGCATGGCGTTTCGGATTCCGTATTGATGATTCTGGTCGGGCACGTCGTGCCGGAGGAGGGCGCGGGCCGCATGCCGCGGCGGCCCGGAATCGGGCGTCCCGCGCGCCTCGTGCGAGGCGCGCGGAGCGATCGTCAGATCTTGCCGATCAGGTCGAGCGACGGGGTCAGCGTTTCCGCACCCGGCGTCCACTTGGCCGGGCAGACTTCACCCGGGTGCGCCGCGATGTATTGCGCAGCCTGCACCTTGCGCAGCAGTTCGCCCGCGTCGCGGCCGATGCCGTTGTCGTGGATTTCGCACAGCTTGATCTCGCCTTCCGGGTTGATCACGAACGTGCCGCGCAGCGCCATTCCTTCTTCCTCGATCAGCACGTCGAAGTTGCGCGACAGCGTGAGCGTCGGGTCGCCGATCATCGGGTACTTGATCTTGCCGATCGTGTCCGACGTGTCGTGCCACGCCTTGTGCGTGAAGTGCGTGTCGGTCGACACACCGTAGATTTCGACACCCAGCTTCTGGAATTCCGCGTAACGGTCGGCGAGGTCGCCCAGCTCGGTCGGGCAGACGAACGTGAAGTCGGCCGGGTAGAACACGACGACGGACCACTTGCCCTTGAAGTTCTCTTCCGAGACGGGCACGAAATCGCCATTGTGGTAAGCGGTTGCCTTGAACGGCTTGATTTGGGTGTTGATGATCGGCATCTGGAGAATTCCTTTGCTTCAGTGGTGAGTGGAGTGTTGCCAGTATCCGGGTTCACCCTGACTTTGTGAAATTGCTTGTTTCAATCCGGGGCATCGGGAATTTCTATCTGCTTCCGGCCCTCGTTTGCGTGGGGTGCGCGGAGGGCGCTCGAGAGAGTGCGTGCGCGGGCGCTCGTTCGAGGCAAGCGTGAGGGGAGAGGGTGCACGGTCGCGAGGATCGATACCTTTTCGATCCCGATGCGAAGTGGCGTGACGCGCGATTCGGTTATGCCGTGTTCGGCGAGCGGGCCGATTTGCCGGCGAGGCACGCGCGATCCTTCTTGCAGGAGCGGTTTAGGGCAAATGCGTCGCACCGGCGCATTTGCATCGCCGCCGCGCACATCGGCTCAGACCTGATAGGGCACGCGAACGCCGGGTTCCGTGGCGGGAAAGTCTTTCGTGTTGCGCGACACGAGCAGCAGCCCGTTCACTTGCGCCGACGCCCAGACGATCGCGTCGGGCAGGCGTATGCGGCGTTCCTTGCGAATGATCACGGCGCGATTCGCCACCGTGCTGTCGAGCGCAATGACCTCGAATGACGAGAGCCATGCGCGGATCGGGGCTTCGTCGCGTGCGGACGTGCCGACCAGGACTTCCATCCACGAGATCGTGCTGATCGCACGATAGTCGTAGCGGCCCAGTTCCGCGCGGGCGGATTCCACGCCGCCCAGATAGTCGATCAGGATGTTGGTGTCGAAGAGCGCTTTTACCATTCCGAGCGCATTTCCTCCTGATACGCGAGCCCGTCGACCTTGCGATCTTTCCAGAGACCGAATACGTCGTCGGCGAGCGGGCGCTTGTGCAGGGCAATGTAGGCACTGATCGCGTCGCGAATGATGGCGGCGCGAGGACGATGTTCAGTCTCGACGATGGCGGCCAGCTCGTCGAGCTGGCCATCCGGCAGATCAACCAGAATCCGGCTCATGACAGCCTCCGATATATGATATGCATATCATATATATTCGATCGAGCGCATGCAACACTCAGGCGGCGCGGCGTCTTCGCGTAAGCCGCTGTCCGGCAACGCGGGAGGCGAGCCGCTCAAATCCCCGCCATCTTCCTCAACCATTCCGCCAGCCGCCTGGCCCCGTCCGGCATGTCCGCGTCGCCGCGCGTGCACAGGTAGTAATCGCGCCCGTCGTCGAGCGTGTGATCGAACAGCTTCACGAGTTCGCCATTCGCCAGCTCGCGTTCGACCAGCGGCGCGCGCAGCAATGCCGCGCCGAGATCCGCGCGCGCGGCGCTCAGCGTGAGCTGGCCGTCCTCGAACATCGGCCCCACCGCGTGCGACACGTGCCGCACGCCGGCGCCTTGCAGCCAGTTGACCCACGTGCTGCGATCCTCGTCGTGCACGAGCGGTGCGCGCGCGAGATCGGCCGGCGTGCGAAACGGCCCGTGGCGCTTCAGGAACGACGGGCTGCACATCGGCACCATCGCGCCCGGCAGCAGCCGCTCGCAGCGGTAGCCGGGCCAGTCGCCGGTGCCGAAGCGGATCGACAGGTCCGATGCATCGCTGCGGTAGTTGCGGTGATGCGCGTACAGCACGGTCACGTCGACGTCTGTGTTGTCGGCCAGGAACGCGTGCAGCCGCGGGATGAACCAGCCGATGCCGAGCAGCGGAATCAGGCTGACGGTGATCTGCCGCAGCGACGAGCGGTCGCGCACGAAACGCGTCGCGCTGCGCAGCACCGAGAACGCGGCGCTGATCGAGCGGTAGTAGTCGCGGCCTTCGTCGGTGAGCGCGAGCAGCCGGCCCTCGCGCACCGTCAGCGGCGTCTGGATGAACGCCTCGAGCAGCTGCAACTGATGGCTGACCGCCGACGGCGTGATGTCGAGCTCGCCCGCCGCCGCGGTGACCGACCCGAGACGCGCAAACGCTTCGAACGCACGCACCGCGCGCAGCGGCGGATCGTGCGGTAACTGTTCGATATTTTTCATGTGTCGAATTTTATCGAAAAGTCAGGGTAAGCGACAACATAAGAATATCCAGTATTTACAGGGACATAGGTTAATGTGTTGGGAACGGCATAAGCATCCAACAATTGGGTATTTAGGGTTTGGGTGCAGAATATTTAATATTTTTCATGTTTTGATCCGATTCCCCGATCCATCCCCGCACATGAAAATCGCTTTTCTTCACGCCAGCCTCGCTTTCTCGGCGGCCGCCTTGGTCGCCTCCGTTCCCGCGTTCGCGCAATCCGCGCCGCAGACGATCCTGATCGGTCTTGCCGCGCCGCTCACCGGCCCGTCCGCGCGGATCGGCAAGGATCTGCAGAACGGCGCGCAACTCGCGATCGACGACGCGAACGCGAAGCATCCGACCATCGGCGGCAAGCCGGTGGTCTACAAGCTCGTCGCGGCCGATGACCAGTCCGATCCGCGCACGGCCGTCGCGGTCGCGCAGCAGCTCGTCGACAAGCACGTGATCGGCGTCGTTGGTCACTGGAACACGGGCTGCAGCGTGCCGGCGTCGCGCGTCTACCGCGATGCGGGTATCCCGCAGATCGCGCCGGCGTCCACCGGCCATCAATACACGCAGCAGGGCTATGCGACGGCCTTCCGGATCATGGGTCACGACGATGCGGGCGGCCATTTCACCGGCGCGTACGCGGTGAAGACGCTGAAGGCGAAGCGCATCGCGGTGATCGACGATCGCACGTCGTTCGGCTCGGGCCTGGCCGACCAGTTCATCCAGGGCGTGCAGGCGAACGGCGGCGCGATCGTCGATCGCCAGTACGTGAACGACAAGACGACCGACTTCAGCGGGGTGCTGACCGCGATCAAGGGCAAGCGCGCGGATCTCGTGTTCTTCGGTGGTCTCGATGCGCAGGCTGCGCCGATCGCGCGCCGGATGCGCCAGCTCGGCGTGAACGCACCGCTGCTCGGCGCGGGCGGCTTCGTGAGCCAGACCTTCCTGTCGCTCGCGGGCAAGGACGGCGACGGCGTGACGGCGCTCGAACCGGGCTTGCCGCTCGACCGGATGCCGGGCGGCAAGGCATTCGACACGCAATACCAGGCGCGCTTCCGCGCCCCGATCGAACTACATGCGCCGTTCGCGTACGACGCGGCCGCCACGTTGATCGCGGCCGCACAGAAGGCCGGCACGACGCAACCGGCGAAGCTGGTCGCGGCAGTGCGTGCGATCGACCGGCCCGGCGTGACGGGGCGGATCGCGTTCGATGCCGAAGGCAACCTGAAGGACCCGGCCTTCACGATCTACCAGGTGCGCGGCGGCAAGTGGGCCGTCGTCGACGTGCTCGGCGGCTCGCGCACCGCGACCAAGTAGACGACCCGGCGCGACACAACGATCAAGCGACCAAGACGATCCCCATGACCGACACCACCCATCCATCCGCCGCCGCCGAGGACTCGCGCCTCGGGATCCTCGCGCGGCGCCGCATCGAAGCGGAAATCATCAAGCCCATCTACGAGATCATGAAGCGCGAGTTCGGCGCCGAGCGCGCGCAGGCCGTGATCGCGGAAGCCGTGCGCGGCGCGGCGGTCGACGCCGGCCGCACGTTCGCCGCGCAGGAGCCTGGCGGCACGAGCGTGAAGTCGTTCATCGCGCTGCAGGTGTTGTGGGAGAAGGACGACGCGCTCGACGTCGAGGTGCGGCGCGCGGACGACGCGCATTACGACTACGACGTGCATCGCTGCAGCTACGCGGAGATGTATCACGCGATGGGGCTCGGCGAGATCGGGCACCTGCTGAGCTGCGCGCGCGACAGTTATTTCATCCAGGGCTATGCGCCGGACATTGCGCTCACGCGTACGAGCACGATCATGCAGGGTGGCAAGCGCTGCGATTTCCGTTACGCGCGGCAAGCCGCGCCGGAGAACGGCGATGCGTGACGACAACGCAATGGCCGAGCGCGTGAGCGCGCCGCGCGTCGACGGCGACCGCCTGTGGGCGTCGCTCGACCGGATGGCGCAGATCGGCGCGACGCCGAAGGGCGGCGTCTGCCGTCTTGCGCTGACCGATCTCGATCGCGAATCGCGCGACCTGTTCGTGCAATGGGCGCAAGACGCCGGCTGCACGGTACGCGTGGACCAGATGGGCAACGTGTTCGCGCGCCGCGCGGGGCGCAATCCCGGCGCCGCGCCGGTCATGACCGGCTCGCACGCCGATTCGCAGCCGACGGGCGGCCGCTACGACGGCATCTACGGTGTGCTCGGCGGGCTCGAGGTCGTGCGCGCGCTGAACGACGCGGGCATCGAGACCGAGCGCCCGATCGACGTCGTGATCTGGACCAACGAGGAAGGTTCGCGCTTCGCGCCGGCGATGGTGTCGGCCGGCGTGTTTTCGGGCGTCTATACGCTCGAATACGGGCTGTCGCGCACCGACGGCACGGGCCGGACGATCGGCGAGGAACTGGCGCGAATCGGCTATGCGGGCGCGGAGCCCGTCGGCGGCTATCCGGTGCACGCGGCGTACGAGTTGCATATCGAACAGGGCGCGATTCTCGAGCGGGCCGGCAAGACGATCGGCGTCGTGACGGCCGGGCAGGGGCAGCGCTGGTACGAGGTGACGCTCACCGGTGTCGATGCGCACGCGGGCACGACACCGATGGAGTTTCGTCGCGATGCGCTGGTTGGCGCCGCGCGGATGATCTCGTTCGTCGAGGTGCTCGGCCGCCGTTACGCGCCGTACGCGCGCGCGACGGTCGGGATGATCGAGGCGCGGCCGAACTCGCGCAATACCGTGCCGGGCGGCTGCTTCTTCACGGTCGAATTCCGCCATCCCGACGACGCGGTGCTCGACGAACTGGACGCGGCGCTGCGCGCGGAACTCGCGCGCGTGACCGACGAAACGGGCCTCGGCGCGCAGATCGAGCAGATCTTCACGTATGCGCCGATCCCGTTCGCGGCGCGCTGCATCGACACGGTGCGCGATGCGGCACGGGCGCTCGGGCTGTCGCACATGGATATCGTGTCCGGCGCGGGTCATGACGCGTGCTATGTGGCGCGCGTTGCACCGACGGGGATGATCTTCGTGCCGTGCGTCGACGGGCTGAGCCACAACGAGGCCGAAGCGATTACGCCCGAGTGGGCGGCGGCGGGCGCCGACGTGCTGTTGCATGCGGTGCTGCGGAGCGCGCAGGAAACCTGAGCGCGATGCTTGCGGTCCGGCAGGAGGTTGTACGCCGGGCCGCGCCGATTCTCGCCTGATGATGGAAGCGCGCGGTCCGTTTCAGGCAGGCGGCGAGTGCAGATCGATGTATCGCAGGATTATGTTGAATCTAGCTGTGCTGAAGAACAGTCTAAGCCAGCCCGTGTTAACCACGGCAAGGTTTACCAGTCGTTTTACCCCTGGCAGGGCTTGGGTAGCTGGCAGATGCAGCCAGACTACGAACCGCTCAAAGTCTAGCTTAGCAGATGTCATTTCCCCCTCTGTATCGGCGTCTACTACTCGCGCCCTACGCGAACTGGTTATGGTGAAGCGTAGGTGCCAAGTAGGTGTCTGTGCGCTGACTGAACGGAAACGGTCGACGAAGTCTCAGGCATTAATTTCAGCCGGTATCTTGAGGGGCCGCAGAGCTGCAGGTCGCTAATGCCCGAGGATCAAGCTTGGTTCTAGCTAATCGATTGATGCAATAGGACCAGTCGCCATTTAGCTACTGCGCCATCGAGTTATGCAACAGCCAATGACGCTCGGTGGGCTTGATTCTGAGCATTGCGATACGGTTTAGCGAAATGCAACAGCAATCTCCGTTGGTTGGACACGTCGCACCTCATTGATTAGGCCAGTGCCAAGAAGCCAGCCAAGAGTTTTTTTAGCTGTAGCGCATCGTCATCAGGCTCCAGTTCGAACGTGCCGACCTCGAACGCGGCATGGAATGCAGCTTCTGCCAGCCATGGTGCCCCGCCTTGGCGGGGAAGCAACAGATACGACCCGCAAGGTCGTTCGCCTCGCCATCGGAGACTGTCTCGGTAGATATGCGCCGACTGCATTGCGTCAAGGACATTCAGTCGGCTGGCTCGGTACTTGGCGTCTAACACCAGGAAGCGCCGGCCGCGCGACGACTCGGAAGTCAGCACCAGATCGGGCTCTCGTAAACGCGACAGGCTTTTGAAACCTGACCTGCTTGGTTGATCCCAAGCAGGAAAGGTCGGTTGAAGATGGATCGCAATGGCTGCATCGGCTACTTTTCCGCACACCCGCAGGCCGACCGTAGCGGAGTCATTGGAGTCGACTCTCCAACCCGCAACGGGCGATATTGCCTCAAGCAATTTCCACACCCTGAGGAAGCACCACCGCTCGAATACCTCCCAGGTTGGGCTGATTGGCAATGGATCGGAATGGGTGTCCCCCAGGATTCCTGTTTGCAAAGCTTTCCATGCCAGTTGGAAGGCGCGGGCATAGTTCGGCTGTGCCGATATGGCATTCAGACCGGCTGCAGTGATCTCGGGGCGTGTCACGACGCTCAAAACAGGAGAGCTTTGGAGTTGTCGTAAAGCGTCAACGAATTCCCGCAAGATGTGTAGACGACGCGGAACCTTTACTGTGAGCGAATCGTCGGCACTATTAATGGCGCCTGCAAAGCGTCGGCATAGCGCGGTAGCCTGATTTGCGAGTCGGTCGACCATGACTGCAATAACGCGATTTGCGGCGTTGTCAAACGTGTGTTCCGAATGCGGTACGTTGATGTGCGATGGCGCGTCCGTGGAGGTAACCTCCAAACCGAGTATCTGGCCAACGAACCGGCTACGGGCCAGTTCCCGCACGGTAGTGGTGTCGAGTCGCCGCGCTTGATGAGGCATGACGTTGAGACGATCCCGGCGCAGGTGTGACAATGGGCGGGAGCAGATCGCTTGCAAAGCGGCAAGCGCAATCGGGCCGTAGCGGCGCAAGCGGGAGTAGATGATCTCCAGCGAAGTCGTATCATCCTCATTCCCGAATGCTGACCAGCTCGCGCCTGCACCAAGGAGTAATTCTGGTTTGAACGCCAGGATCTCGTCGATCATGCGCAGGAATTGCGGATGGCCGACCTTATCTGGTGACGGTCCGACGTCCAAGCTGTAGGTTCCGTGGAGTTGCCCCGGATCGTCCAGTACTTCTGCTACGACGCGTCCTGCATAGAAGCCGGGACACCAGAGAAACGTATTGTGGGCGGGTTGCCGTTCTAATGGCGTGTCATCGATGAGCACGTGGGAGCCAGGGCTTGCGATGCGGATAACGTATGTCTCTGACTCCACAAAGCCTGTAGCGGTAGCGCCAACTGGTATGTCCCATGACTGCCCACTCTCGTGACTGACTCGGAGCATGGTAGATTCATCTCCAGAAACGAACGCTGCCAAGTCTTGCAAGATCGTCCGAAAGCTGAGCCACTTTGTGCTCGGAGACAATGCACTTTGCTTCTCCAAGCAGTTTGGCGGTGTCCGTCAGCGCTTTGCGCAGCCGATCACCGTCTTCACCGCGGATCTTGGGTAGCACCTTGGCGTATACGGCCTGATCGACGGCCTCAAGAAATTCGATTGCGCCTCCGGCGAGCGCTGCCCGGACGTACCCGATTACGTCGCCGATCGTGCGCCAGCCGAAATGCAGGCGCGCTGGCGACAAGGCACTACCTAGCTGCTTCATCAGCAGCCTGAGTTGCGCAACGTGCGTAGCATCGAGTCCGCTTGTTTCCCAGGCCGGATACGATTCGGTATCGATGTCCCAAAACTCGATGACGGCAGCACGGTCGAGTACCTTGTCGCTCAATCCGTGCGTCGTCTCGTCCATGTTGACAGTGCCGATGATCAAGAGGTTTGACGGGTATGAAATGTTGGGCGGAATTTCGTCAACAGCGTCATCCTGTGCATGCAGTTCGATCTGCCCCCCTGTTTCCATCGCTGAAAGCAATGGAGCGAAGTATTGCTCCGGATGAGAGAGATTCATCTCGTCCAGTATCACGGTGTAGGGACGATCCGGATCGCGGACTGCATCCAAAACGAAATTCAGGAATCCTGTTCGTATGTATCGATCGGTGTTCAGAGGGTTCACATATCCTAAAAGCGCAGTGGGATCGTGCCAACCAGGTTGTACGGGCAAAACATAGACTCCACCCGATTCGGATGGCGATGCTTTGCTCCAGAGCGCAGTGGCATAGCTGCGAGCCAATTGGGTTTTTCCAGCACCGCTAAGACCCGTCAGTATTACAAAATGACGACGATCATGGCTCCATAGCGCGGCGTCGAGCTGAGCCACCATTTTGCGGCTGAATACAAGGTCGTTTGGAAAATTCGCAAGAAGTTGGTCCACGGTGGGTCGTTCGAAGACGACCGGTATGAATTCAACCGACTGTGATGTCGCTGTGGGCGGCGAGACAGGTGTTCCCTCGAGCCTGCCGGGTTCCCAATAGATTCTGCTTGCCCATTCTTGACCGCGAGGTGTCAGTGACATTGACTTGCCCGAGGTGAAGTCCGCCAAGCCAATAGCACGCAGCCATGAGATCAATGCGGTCGGAGCAAAGTTGGTGGTCCAGCCGGGGTTGACCTGCCGCAGATCGGCGATCAACGTCTTGTGCTCTCGAGGTCCTTTACGCAAAAGATAGAGCAGGTTGTCGAAGCCGAGGATTTGGGTTAGTAACCATTCAGACAGATCGTCTGGATCCTCCGATTCCAGAAAAGCCGCGCCTCTCGATGTCAGAACCAGTTGATCGCCTTCTGCGGCAAGAACTCCCCATTCGGCGATGAGCGCGTTGATGTTGGTGTTGACCGAGCTCGGAGCCAGCTTGGGGTTAACCGAGCGAACGTGTTCGCGGAAATCCTCACGTGAACAACCATCTTTCACGAATTGCAGCATCGCGAGGATAGACGCTACCGCACCCCCGATGGCCAGCATGCCACGTCGTCGTCGACTGGCCGGCAGCGGTCGAAGCTGTATCTGTCCAGGTGTGTCGCCAGCTTCCACGGTGACCCCTTCTGCTACCTGCTTGTCACTGCCCTTAAGAAGTAGCCAGGGAAGCTTGAGTCGAGTCAGTTCAGGCGGCTCGTCGGAGGGGATTAGAATCTCGGACCAGATACCGTCAAGGCGATCCAGGACCCGCTGATGGAGCACCGCCAGCCCATCCCGTGCTTTACCCACGCCTAACGCCTTGGCGAGGCGCACAAGAGCATCGAAATCGGCGAGGCTCGTGAAATGTTTCGGTTGTAGGGCGGCAAAAACTCGGGTCAACTTGAGTCTGGGAACACGTGATTCAAGCTGCCGAATTCGATCGGCTGTTGCATCCCACAGACGCTGCAACTCATTCGTGATACCTTGACTTGCCTGGGTAGCTTCAAGGGTTCTTGCTTCCCAGAATATGTCAATGATTGTTTGATCCGTCCAAAACGTCTTCGTTGGAACAAACCCTTGGCCTGTCGCGGAAATCGCTTCGCTTTCCCATAGCTCGCGCTGAAAGGCTGCGGTTCGAAAGTCGTGTTCTGTTGCCGCTTGTACTTTGTCGAGGTGTGTGGACAGATTTTCTGTCCATTTTTGGTAGCTTGGCGTGTTTCGCCGAGCTGCGAGCGCCTGGTTGGAGGCTGCGATCAGGTCGGTGTCGTTAACGAGATTCATTCGTTATCCCCGTATTTCTGGTTAGTTTGCATGCTGGAATCGCGGCGAAGGCCGTGGTATCCCCGATCCTCGATCAGAGTTTAGCTCTGAAGTTGTTCTTCGGCGCGGGCGCGCTTTTCGGCTTTCCGGTACTGGCGGGCTTGCTCCTGTTAGGCCGCTGTCCGCGTTCCTGCTCTACGCGAGAGAACTCGTCGCGGGCGAGGCCACCGACGGCATGCTTGATCACGTCGATCGTCAGCTGATTCGAGCACCGAAACCATTCCTTTCCCTTGCGGTGTTTGCGCAGGTACAGGTGGACGTCCTGTTCGACAGCGTGTGCGTCCGGTACAAGGAGCGAGTATTCAAAATCACCATGGGGTAGGGCGCATGGGTTCCGTTGTGCTGCGCCGCACGTTCGCCGGGCGTGCCGGTGGTGAAGCCTACCTTGACTAGGCCGAGCATCGCCTTGTTCTACGTCTCGTAGACGTAGCCTTCCACGGTTCCTTCTGCTGGGGTGGAGTTCAGTGCAGGTTGTCCGCGGCCTGCCAAATCGTAGCGAGCTGGGTGTGGCCATGTACCTTAGCCTGGGCGGCGGCCACGAGTGCGTTGTGCAGCGGGGGCAGCACGGCGTTGTACGCCGCCACGGCACGTGCGAGGCCCTTGCATGGACCCATGTCCGGGATCACGTTGCCGACCTTCACGGTGTTCCCGTCTAGGCAGGTCCCACGCCACTGCGAGATGCGGGCGTTGAGGGCGTTCTCGGCCTTCATTTCATCGGACTGCGCCCGGTCGATCGAATCGTCCGCGATCGAGATCTGCGACTTGTCGACACCCATCTGACCAACGATCACCTCGGCCTGGCCCTGCGCAACACCGTTGCCGGTGGCTTCGAGGCGTTGGGCGCGATCAAGCTTTGCCTGCTCGACGGTCACGGCGTGCTCGTAGTAGGCCAGCGCCCGGGGCAGGCGTTCGAGGTGCTGGTGTGCACTGGCGACGAAGCGGTTCAGGCTGTCGGTGAGAGCGCTAACTTGGCGGTTGAGCTGATCGACCTGCTGGCTCCGTTGGCGCGCGGCGATGATCGGCTGGCCGGCCTGGTTGAGCAGAGCGACCACTGTGTCGAAATCGGGAGGCTGCCCTTTGGCGAAGTGCTCGACACCGGTTTGGGCACCGTTGCCCACCGAGAGGTCGATCCCACTTGCGGTCACGGTCCCGCTGAAGTTTTGCCCAATGGGCAAGGGCGTTTCGAGGACAGTGAGAGTGATGCTATTCCCATCGACCGCCCCCGACACGTTGGCGCTGCGCGACGCCAAGGTGCCATCGTTGTTCAGCCCGGCATGGCGCAGCGTGCCGGTGAAGCGATGGTCGGGCGTCTCGGTGATTTGGAGGAGATCCGCCTGGTTGCCGAAGTGGGCCACATACGCCCCGGAAACGGAGCGGTCACCGCACCCGCCGAGGAGGAGGATGCTCCCCACAATCGCCGTCAGGCATCTCGCCAGGCCCAGGCCTTTGCGTTGTTGATCCGTCATCCCGCCCCCGATCTCGGATGGTCTTTCCGCGTTGTCTACGCAGTATACCGCCACGACATTTTGACCGATGGATGGATTGGCGAGACGAGGGTAGACCGCTAAGTCGTCAAAAATCGAGCTATTCCGATGGCGTATGGCCGTCCTGGGACGAGGCGAGCATGAGCTTCACGTGTCGCCGCATCACATGGAACGCGGTATCGGTGCGCCCCGGCATCGCCACCGGCGGGCCATCGGCCGCAAAGCCGAGCTTCTCGTAGAACCGGTATGCCGATTCGCGTGCCGTGCACCACACGAGCGCGGCCCCGCGTGCTTGCGCGTGCCGCACGCAAACCTGCACCAGCACGCGCCCGAAGCCCATTCCGCGAACGGCGGGATGGACGGCCATCCCCCGAAGCCGCCACGCCGGCCGCGCATGATCGTCGTCGCGCAACTCCTCACAGAGCGACGCAACGGCGACGATGCCCGACGCGTCGCGGACGCCGACATGCAGTGTCGTCGGCGCATGGTCACCGGCCAGTTCGCACGCGCCCAGATCGCCATTCAGCAGGATCATTGCCCGGAGCGGGTGCGTCTGCGCGGCGTCGATCGGTGCGATGGTGAACAGCGTGTCGCCTGACGTCATCAACGTTCCTTGAGTGATTCGATTTTGCCGCGCGTTACCGGCCGGCCTTGCGCCGCGCCATATACGCGAGATACGCGACGATCTGGTCGAGTTCACGGTCGCTCAACTGGTCGGGCGGAAACGCCGGCATGCTGCGGCCCGGCCAGTCGCGCACCGATGCCGGGTTACGGATATAGCGGCGCAGCGCGGCGGGCTGGAAGTAGTCGACCGGGTTCATCGGTGCATTCAGGTCGGGGCCGGCATGGCTGCTGCCCGCACCGTCGAGGCGGTGGCATGCGAGGCATTGCGTGACGAACAGGCGCTGGCCCGCGCGAGCCGGATCGTTCACCGGCAACGCGGCATCGACGGCGAGCGACGGCCAGCGCGCGAGCGGCGACGACTCGATCGTGATGCGCACGATCTGGTACGGCCACTGCTCGCCGCGCACCGACGACGCGTCCGGCCCGAGCCAGACCAGATAGAACGGCCCGGCGCTGACCTGCTTGCCGGGCAGCTTCGGCCACGGATGCGCGGGATCCTCGATCGCGAGCCACGGGACGGCGCCGGCCGGCGTGCGCCGGCGCACGAGATCCAGCGGCAGTTGCGCGGCGAAGCCGTCGGCCGCTCGGGTCTCGAGCACCCCGTCGGCCGGCAGCGGCGTGTCGCCGAGCAGTGCGGCGAACGGCACCGCGCGGAACGTCATCGGCCGGCCGTATGCGATGTCGCGCGGCACCTGGATGTCGGTGGCATCGGGGCGCGCGAGCAGCGTCTGCCGGGTGAGGGCGCGGGCCGTGCCGTCCGTCTCGAGTTCAAGCGCGGACTGCGCCGACGCGCGTTGTCCGATCAGGCATACCGTCAGCAGCAAAAGCGAAAACCACCGGCGCTTCAGCATTCGTTCTCCGGAAAAGGGCGTTCCGGCCGCGACAGGAGGCGCACGCCGCGGCCGATGGAAGGAATCGGGCGACAGTCTATCCGGTACGCGCGGCGCTGGCGACTGCGGCGCGGGAAGGGGCGGCCGCGACCGGACGGATCGACCACCGCGTGCGCGGCGATCGGGGGGCGGGACGGATGGGGCGTCGCGCGGCGCGGCCCGGGCGCGACGGGGCGACCGAGCCGGGGCGCCGGCCCGCCGCGTTCACGGCGATCCCGTTACCGGGCCGCCGTCAATGACTCGAACAGGACACTTCGCGCTTCGGCAGCGGCGTTTCATGCTCCGGTTCGAAATCGGCTTCGCGTGTGCCCGACGGCGTCAGCGACACGAAATGCATCGCGGTGCCGGGTATCGGAAAGCCGGCGATACCGGTCGAGCCCCACGGAATCGGCGAACGCTGCACGCCGCTGACCGACATGTCCGCCGGCCCGAGCGCCAGCGTCAGCAGCCGCCCGTCGCGGAGCGGCACGTAGGCATGCGTGCCGGACACACCGATGCCGGATTCGCGCACCGACGCCGGCAGGCAGTCGAGCGTCGCCGTGCGGCGGCCGTCCGGCGCGATCAGCATCGCGACGCCGCGATCGTCCGCCGTCGTCGTGACGACAATGAAGCGGTCGATCCCGGGCACATAAGCCGACGCGTACACGTAGTACTGGATCGCGTCGTTCAGCGTCCCCAGTTTGTCCAGCTTGGCCGTGACCGGGTCGAACATCGCGTATTCGAGCGTCGCGTTCGTGCTGCCTTCGATGTATTTCTGCCACACGAGCAGCGCGATATGCGGCGAGCCCGCGACGACGGGCCACCACTCGCGGCGGTGCGGCACGACCGCGACCTGGTTCAGCACGCGTCCGGCCGCGTCGTAGGTTTTCACGTAGACGCCGTTGCCGGTGCCGAGATTGTCGACGCCGCCGCCGTCGATCCAGTCGGCGGAATAGAACACGACGAAACGGTCGGCCGCCGTGGCGACATGCCCCGAGTGGCCGCCCGATTCGACGTCGTTCGGATAGGGCTTGATCGGCTTCAGGTCACGGCGATAGACGCCGTAGCGCTGGCTGACCTCCTGCGGCGCGTTCCAGCCGTCCTCGAACGTGACGAAGATATCGCCGCGCGCGTTCTGCGCGATCGATACGGGCTCCTGCGCCTCGGGGCGGCTGATGAACGTATGGACGTGCAGCAGGTGCGGCTTGCCGGGCAGCCATTCGCCGACGTACACGTCATGCGGCCAGTTGCCGTTGCGCATCGCGCCGCGCGGCACGATGCCCGAGCTGCTGAAGAACACCCAGCGCTTGCCGTTGCCGGCGTCGGCCACGCCGATGCCGTGCATGAAGCTGCGCGGATCGACGCCCGGGTGAGGCGACGGGGCGTCCTGCACGGTGACCGTATGCACGGCCAGCGTGGCGGCGCAGGCCGGCGGCGGCGCCGTGACGAAGCCGCATGCGCCGCACAGCGTGACCGCGACGCACCGCGCGACCACGCGCACGGGGCGCGCTCGGCCCATCATTCGACGGTCACCGATTTCGCGAGGTTGCGCGGCTTGTCGACGTCGGCACCGCGCGCGCAGCCGACGTGATACGCGAGCAGTTGCAGCGGAATCACGTTGACGATCGGCGACAGCAGGTCGCCCGATTCGCGCACGCGGATCAAGTGCGTGTCGCGATCGGCGTCGATCCCGAGACGGTCGCCGGCCAGCACGTAGAGCCGTCCGCCGCGCGCGCGTACCTCGGCCATGTTGGATTTCAGCTTCTGGAACAGGCGGTCGTCCGGTGCGATCGTGACGACCGGCATCGCGCTCGTGACGAGCGCGAGCGGGCCATGCTTCAGTTCGCCGGCCGCGTAGCCTTCCGCGTGGATGTACGACACTTCCTTGAGCTTCAGCGCACCTTCCATCGCGATCGGGAAATGAATGCCGCGCCCGAGGAACAGTGCGTTCTCGGTGCGCGCGAACTTCGCGGCCCAGCCCATGATCTGCGTTTCGAGGGCGAGCGCGTGGCCGATGCGCTCGGGCAGCGCACGCAGCTGCTTCAGGTGCTGTGCGACCTGCGCCGCATCGAGCCGGCCGCGCAGCTGCGCGAGCGTCAGGGTCAATACGAACAGCGCGACGAGCTGCGTCGTGAACGCCTTGGTCGACGCGACGCCGAGCTCGATGCCGGCCCGCGTCAGGAAGCGCAGCGGCGCGTTGCGCGCGATCGTGCTGGTCGCCACGTTGCAGATCGCCATCGACAGCGCCTGGCCCCTGTCGCGCGCGCGCTCGATCGCGCCGATCGTGTCAGCCGTCTCGCCCGATTGCGAAATGCCGACGACGAGCGTGCGCGGATCGGCCACCGTATCGCGGTAGCGGAATTCGCTGGCGATCTCGACCTGGGCGGGCACGCCCGCGATGGCCTCCAGCCAGTACTTCGCGGTCAGGCCCGCGTAGTAGCTGGTGCCGTAGCCGAGCAGCAGCACGCTCCTCACTTTCGACAGCAGTGCGCGTGCGCCGTCGGTCGCGTCGAACAGCGCCGGCGAGATCGTGTCGATGCCGTCGAGCGTGTTGTCGATCGCCTTCGGCTGCTCGAAGATTTCCTTCTGCATGAAATGCTGGTACGGGCCGAGCGCGGCGTCGCCTTCGCGTGCCTTCACCTGGCACAGCGGGCGCTGGGCTTCGTGCCCGCCCGAGTCGACCACGGCGATGCGGTCCGGCGTGATCAGCGCGACGTCGCCGTCTTCCAGGTAGACGAAGCGGTCAGTCAGGTCGCCGAGCGCCGCGCAGTCCGACGCGAGGTAGTTCTGTTCGGCGCCGATGCCGATCACGAGCGGCGAGCCCGCGCGCGCGGCGACGAGGCGCTGCGGCTCGCGCGCGCTCAGCACCGCGATCGCGTACGCGCCGTGCAGCCGCTTGACGGCGCGCACGACCGCGTCGAACAGGTTGTCGCGATAGAGGCTGTGGATCAGGTGCGCGATCACCTCGGTGTCGGTCTGGCCGCGAAACGTATAGCCGCGCTCCCGCAACTCCACGCGCAGCGTGTCGTGGTTCTCGATGATGCCGTTGTGCACGACCGCGATCGTGTCGCCGGACATGATCGGATGCGCGTTCATTTCCGACGGTGCGCCGTGGGTCGCCCAGCGCGTATGCGCGATGCAGGTCTGCGCTTCGAGGCCCAGCGTCAGCACGCGGGCCTGCAGGTCGGTCACGCGCCGCAACGTGCGTTCGCTGCGCAGACGGCCATCGTCCTGTACGGCGATGCCGCACGAATCGTAGCCGCGATACTCGAGCCTGCTCAGCGCATTGACCAGTTGCGGCACCTGATTGTTCAGGCCGCTTGCTCCGACGATTCCGCACATGATTCACCTCGTCCATAAAAGGTTGCCGCGCTGCCGGCCACGCAAGGCAGCACGGTGTCGGGAGCGGCGCCGCGCGGCACCGATGCGGTGCCGTGCGCGGCGGCGCGTCTGCGCCGACCTACTCGCGGGGCTGCGGCCCCGCGTGGGTTACCCATTCGATGCCGGATATCGAGCCGTTCGCGTCGTGCGACGCGACGAGAATGCGCGTGGTGCGCCGCGCGCCGCGCCGGTGGGCGCCGGCCAGGGCGTTCGCCGGCACCGAGCGCACCTTTGCGCTGGCCGAGCGGCGCAGCATCTTCGACACGCGCAGCCGGTACGCCAGCGGATGCACGACGCGCCCCGCGATCAGCCACGTGACGATGGTGCCGGCGATGATCGCGATGCCGGTCGCGTAGAACACCATCTGTTCGATCGGCATCTCGGCCGGGTTGAACGGCAGCAGGTAGCGGTACGTATAGATGCAGATCGATGCCCATACGGCGCCCACGAGTGCCGGCCGCAAGAGCCGGAACCAGATGATCAGCACGGACCCGACGATGCGGCCGCGCTCGGCGATCATTTCGCGCGGTGCGCGCAGGGAAAGGTCAATAATCGGCGCGTTCTTCATGTTGAATGCCTCGGTCGGGGCTGACCCATACGGCCCGCTTGCCGCGGCCCCGCAGCACGATGGCAGGCAGGGCGACGACGGTGGTGATCATGCTGATCAGCCAGAAGGCGACGGGATACCAGACGGTGTCAAGGAAATACATCAGGAGTTTTTCGTCGTACCGACGATCGATCATGCTGCCGATGATCAGTTGCATGATGCAGGTGGCGACCAGCAGCATGCCGTGCCAGTGCGGCACGACCGATACGTGCCAGCTTTGCGGCAGCGGGTACACGACACCGATGAGTGCGAGCAGCAGGATGAACGACATCGAGTAGGCCCACGCAATGCCGATCAGGTACTCCGCGAACAGCGGCCACATCATCATCTGCGTTGGCCGCGCGAGCGTGCCCGCGTACTTCATCAGCACCTGGATGCCGCCCTTCGACCAGCGCAACCGCTGCCGGAACAGGCCTTTCACCGTCTCCGGCATCAGGATCCAGCTCAGCGCGTGCGGCTCGTACACGACGCGCCAGTCGCGACACTGCAGCTTCCAGCTGATGTCGATGTCCTCGGTCAGCATGTCCGAACTCCAGTAGCCGACGTCGGCGAGCGCGGTCTTGCGGAACATCGTGATCACGCCGGATACCGTGAAGATGCGGCCGTACACCTGCTGCGTGCGCTTGATCAGCCCGACGATCGACGAGAATTCGCCGACCTGCATGCGGCCGAGCAGCGACGTGCGCGTGCGGATGCGCGGGTTGCCGGTCACGGCGCCGACGCCCGGATCGGTCAGGAAATGCTCGAGCATCCAGCCGATCGCGTCGTGCGCGAGCAGCGCATCGCCGTCGATGCACAGCAGGTATTCCGCGTTCGACACGGCCGCCGCGGTCGTGAGGCCGACCGCCTTGCCTTCGTTGCGCGCGTGATGGATCACGAGCAGCCTCGGGATCTCGACGGCGAGCTCGTTGAGGATCTCGCCGGTGCGATCCTGGCTGCCGTCGTTGACCGCGATGATGTCGTAGTTCGGATACTGCATCCGGTCCAGGTGGCGGATCACGCTGCGCGCGTTCGCGGCTTCGTTGAAGCAGGGCACGACGATCGAGATCTTTGGGATGCCGCTCGACGCGATCGTCCGCGTGGACAGCTCGCGGCCTTCCTCGAGCAGGAAGTAGTGCACGACGCCGCCGATCATCCACAGGTACGACATGAAGAACGGATAGTAGAAGACGAAATCCTGCAGGCGCTGGATGAGGCTGTGGGTGGTCATGGCGTCCTCGTCCCCGGTGTTTTCTGCATCTGCATCAGTGCGTTGATCGAGGTCGGGTCGAGGCGCGACTGCAACGACATCACGTCGCGCATCGCGTCGAGATCCGGCCGGTCGTTCAGGAAGTTGTCCGGGTAGTAGCCGAAATTCACCGCACCCTCGCTGCGCAGCCGCCGCATCTGCGCGAGCAGCGTGCCGGCCGCCACGTCCTTGTGCGCGTGCCAGTCGTACGACTGCAGTTCGAACACGGTGCGCTGCAGTCCGAGCTTCTTCGCACGGACGGCCTGCACGAGCTGGTCCATCCAGCCTTCGGGATCCTTCGCCTGTTCCATGTACGGCATCGCCATCAGCGCGACGTAGTCGTACGTGGCGAGGAAATCGTCGTAGTTCTGCGCATACCACGCTTCCGATTCGGGCTTGAGCACCGGCAACGCGAAGATGTTGCGCGCGGTCAGCACGTCGCCCACGTTCTGGTGGGCCAGCACGATCTGTTCGAGCTGGCGGGTCAGGTCGATCAGGTAGCGAGACTTCTGCCGGGTCCAGCGTTTCATCAGGTCGGGATTCTCGCGGATCTTGCCGACGTCGGCCGGCAGCCCCCACTGCGAATAGGTGCGCAGCGCGTGCCGGCCCGCATCCTCGTAGTCGTCGAGCACGGCGTCGTCGCTGAACAGGATGCCGCTGAACGATGCGTGCTTGCTGAGATCTTCGTAGATCTGCTGGATCATCAGCCGCGCGTCCGGATCGAACGGGCTCAGGCGGAACGTGCGCGTGCCGTTCTCGCGGGGCGGCGCGCCGCCGTAGGCGCTCACGGCCTCGAGCCCGCGCTGCCTGTCGGCCGGCGGCCGGAACGCGAGCACCGGCATCCATGCGTACACCTGCACGTTGGAACGCGTGTTGAGCTGCCACGCGGCACGCGAGAACAGGTCGGCGCGCATCGGCAGGTGCCGGTTCGGGAAATACACGGATTCGGCCACGCCCGTGCCTTTCGGGTCCGCATACGCCTGCAGGTACACCGATTTGGGCTGCATCCGGTAGATGCGTTCGATCAGCTTGCCGAGATTCGCTTCCTGCCGCGCGGGGTCCGGATCGTAGACCTGGTCCAGGTCGACCTGCACGGTGCGCTCGGGCACGTCGACGTCGCCGCGGTTCGAAGCCGGCTCGCGCATCGAGCGCTCGAACCCGCCGATGTCGACGTCGTACATCATCAGAATCCGCCGCAGCCGGTCCAGCGGCACGTCCGGCGTATTCGGGCCGGCATCGAGGCTGAACTGGATGTCCATGCCGAGTGACGTCGATATCTGGCGCACGGGCTGGTTTTCCGCGCCGTATGGCCAAACCATCGAGCGTGCGACGATGCCGGTATGTTCGTGGATCTGGCGCACGCATGTCTGCAGGTCGTCGTGCACGCGCGCTTCGAATTCGGCGTCGGTTTCATAGCGCTTCTCGTCTTGCAGGTAAAGGTGCGACGTGGTCGCCGGCAACTCGTTGCCTTGCGGATTCGCGACCGCGCCGTGATGGAGGTTGTGCGTGTGGCAGCCGAGCTCGACGAGCGGCGACTGGCCGACCTGCTTCACCTCGTCCCACGACATGAAGTAGTCGCGCGGCACCTGGACCGTGTCGCTGAGGCGGATCGGCGTATCCGGCGGTGTATCGATCCACGCGGTGACGATGCCCATCACGGCCGGATACTTGAACCGCTCGAGCAGCGGCAGCACCTTCGTGTAGTGGCTGCGAAAGCCGTCGTCGAACGTGAGAAGCACCGCGCGCGGCGGCAGCGGCTGGCCGCCGTGCCGCGACTCCTCGATCTGCTTGACCGTGATGGTGTGGTAGTTGTTGGTCTGCAGCCACGAGAAGATCGCGGTCAGCGTACCGGTATCGACCGCGAACGGGTCGACCAGCGCCGACGCCGACGAAAACGACGCCATCAGGTTGTCGCGCACGTCATGCATGCAGATCACGCGAAACGTCTTGCCGTCGGCCGGATCGGACGGCGGCAGCAGGTCGATCATCCTGGCGTTGGTCACGCCGGGAAACAGCGAACAGGCGGCAAACGTACCGAGGCATCCGCACATGAAGGTTCGTCGGGATTGCATGACTCGATCTCCTTGCTAGAACGGCAGGTTGACCGACATGAAGCCGGTTTCGGAGCGTTCGCGCTCGCCGTCGTACGCGTGGCTGCTGATCTCGACGCCATAGCTCAGCGTGATGTCATGCTTGAACGTCCACGCGTGCTCGAGGCGCGCGCTCCACAGGGGGCTGGTGCCGAAGCCGCGCTCGTTGTACACGCCGCCGGACACCGAGACGCGCTGCTGCAACCCCATGTCGCCCTGCTTCCACAGGGTCAGCTGGTGCATGACGGTCGCCGCGGCCGCATAGTCGCGGCCCGGGTTGAAGTAGGGCGCGTCCTGGCGCGTGTTGCTGTCGGTGCCGAGATCCAGCGATACGTTGACCTGCTGGTTGGCGCTCGTATACACGCGCTGCGTGGCGGTTGCCGAGATCTCCTGGTGCAGGTTCGAATCGCTGTAGCGGCTCACGCCGTAGCTCAGCTTGACCTCGCGACGGTCGTTCTGGCGATACACGACCGAGACGTTCGCCGAGCGGCCCCAGATGTGCGCGACATACGCCTTCCACGGCAGCGAGTTGTCGTTGGTGTCGAGCTCGCCGCTGACCGTCCAGTAATCGTTCAGCGCGTAAGCGACCGACCCGCGGCCGCCGGTTCGGCCGTCCGTGCCGAACGAGCGCGTGACTTCGCCCAGGACCGTGAGCGGCCCGTGCCGGTAGTCGCCGCCGACGCCCGTACGCGTGCGGCTGACGTTGCCGGAGTCGGTCTGCGCATAGCCGAAGAACGTGTGCGAGAAGACGCGCCAGTTGTCGCCGAACGGTTGCGAATACACATAGCTGTCCGACGTGAAGCTGTTGTCGGCCAGTGCGCTGTTGCCGTGCTCGTAGCTCAGGTCGGTCGTGAACACGGGGCTGCGGTACGCGCTGTAGTCGCGCTTGAATCCGCGCACGGCGCCGCTGTCCGGGAACGTGTTGTCCAGGGTCTGGTCGACGCTCTTCGCGGTCGCGTAGTCGTCGGCCGTGAGCGCCGCGCGGCCGAGGCCCGCGAGCATCTCGACGCTGTCCGGGTGGTCGGTCAGCGACGCGCGATACATCGCGATCGCCTGGCGCGGATGCGACTGGCCGGACACCGCATCGGCGTGCGCGGCACGGATCTCCGCGTTGAACGGCACCTGCTTCTCGAGCGCTTCGAGCGCGGCGATCCCCTGGTCGACGTGACCCGTGTAGATCAGGTATTGCGCGCGCAGCCGGTAGTAGCGCAGATAGTCGCCTTCCTCCGGGCCGTAGGTGCGGACCTCCTTGGCCGGCGGCAGCGACGCGCCCATTTCGTCGAGCACCTGCTTCGCGTCGGCCGCGCGGCCCTGGTCGACGTACGACCAGAACAGCCCTTCGCGCAGTTCGATCGGGCGCGTGCGTGCACCGTACTGGAAGCCGCGGGTCGCGCGGTCCGTCGACGATGTGCTCGCCTGCTTCAGTGCGCGCTGGTACACGGCGGTTGCCTTGGCCGGTTCGCTCAGGTACAGGTAGGCGTCGCCGACAGCCGACAGCGCATCGATCGAGATCTCCGCGTTCGACGGAATGGTCTCGAACGTCGTGACGGCCGTCTTCATGTCGCCGCGCGCCGCATAGGCGACCGTGCGGTCGCCCGCGAGCGCCGTCCGGACCGGTGTGTACTCGGGCGTGGCCGGCATCCGCTTGTCGAGATCGTCGGCCGCGCGCAGCGCGTTGTCGATGCCGTCGAAGCGGTCGGAACTCGTCATCGCGCGCGACTTGTCGCGGCCGCCGCGCACCTGCTGGCGAATCGACAGTTCCTCGAGTTGCGCGATGTCGACGGCAGAGAACGCATCGGGCCGCGCCTTCGCTTCGTCGAGCGCCTTGATCGCGCCGCCGCTCGCCGCGAGACCGAACACGTCGTTGCGCACGGTCTCGACATCGGCGGTACGGAGATTCGGCGCCTGGGCGTTCGGGGCCTCGACGTCGGGGCCTTGCGAGGGTTGTGTCGGTTCGCCGGGTAGCTGGGCGCCGGGCGTCCGGGCGTTCGGCGCCGGAGACGACGGCGGTGGCGAGTCAGGCATCCGGGGAACAGGCGCAGGCGAGGTCGGCATCGGGGTGCCGGAGGCCTGCGCGATCTGCGTCGGCGCATTCGACGGTGTGGCGGGGGCGGCTTGCGCGACCTTCGACGGGATGTCCGAAGCCGGCACGACCGGCGCCGGCGAAGCGGGGGCAGACGTGTCGGGCGTCGTCGAGGCGGGACGCGCCGATGCATCGGGCGGCCGGGCGATCTCGGCCTGCGCAAGCAGCATCGGCGCTTCCGGTGTCTGCGCGACCGGTGCCGGCGTTTTCGGTGTATCCGGCGCTCGCGCACCCGCCACCGGGGCGCTCGAGCGCGGCGCTTCCGGTTCCACCACGACCGTGGTCGGCACGGCCGGCTGCGGGTTCGACGCCTGCGCGATCTGCATCGACGCATCCGAAGCCTGCGCGATCGGCGTCGGCGCATGCGGGGGTGGGGCGCCCGCCGCGTCAGCGATCGGGATCGATACGACCGTTGGCTGCATGCCGGGCGGTGGCGCGTCCGGCGCGCCGTTGGACCCGGCGATTTCGTTGACGCGGCCCGCTTCCATATCGCCGTCGGCGGCGAAGCAGGGGCCGGACGCGACGAGCAGCAACACCAGCGGCGCATGCAGGAGGATCCGCCGGTTGGACGGCGTGACGGTGGTGCATTGTTGTTGACGATTGCTGTCCACGAGGGGTCCTCCTTTCGAAACGACCACATCGGTTGCTTGCCAGGCGACGCATGCCGTCGCGCGGCCGGGCTGCGAGTGCTCGGCGATGCGGGCCCGGCTCAGAGCCGGTTGCGGACCGCCTGACCCAGCAATGCCCGCGATTCGCTGTTCGTCGGGTCGATCGCGAGCGCCCGGCTCGCGTTGTGTTCCACGCAGCGCCATTCGTCGATCACCGCGCACGAGCGCGCCTTTGCCAGCGCTCGCGCGCTTTCCAGTTCCGCATGCGTGATGCTTGCCGTCTGCATGTGCCCGGTGTCGGCGCCATACGGCCGGGGCCTTGGCGCGAAGTCCATGCGCCGGCTCGTGCCTGCCAGCGTTTCGGCACGCTGCGCACGACGCTCGGCACCGTGTCGCGCGGCGGCACGACCGTAGGCCGATGTCGCATGCGTACCGGCCGCGAGCGTCACGGGCGGGGCAAGCGGTTGCTGCCGGTGTTGCGCGACGGCGCGGGGTGCGGGCCGCGGCGCAGTTTCCTGCTCGGCCGCGAGCGTGACGGGGGGCGCTGTCGCGCTCGCGGGGGCTTCCGAAGCGGACGGCTGCGGTGTGAAGGAGGGGGCGGCCTTTGCGAGTGCCGGCGCCGGCTCGGGGGCAGCCGAAGCCGCGGGTCCGCCGGACGCGCCCGTGGCGCGCGCGGTTGCGGCCACGATTGCCTTGCGGGTCTTCCCGACGGCGGTTCCGATCATGCCGGAGATGTCGTGCGCTGCGCTCGCATGGCCGACCGTCGTGTCCCGCTCGGCGTAGGCGAAGATGCCGAAGATTGCGGCGAATGCGACGAAGCTGAGCGCCGCGTTCTTTCCCGGGCCCCAGGTGGGTTTCGGCTGGTGGGTGGGCGAGTCGTCCTGTCGTTCTGCACGAGTCATTCAAAGCTCCTCGATTCGATACGTTGCGGTGAGAGTCGTGATCCGGGCGGGGGCAGGTGGCGCTCACCATCGCAACTGCGTGGTCATCGCACCCGTTTCGACGATCGCGAACTGGGTGGCGCCCTGATAGGTGCCTTCGACCCGGTAGCTCGCATCCGGCACGCTGAACAGGCAACGCGACCCCGAGGCATTGAATTCGACGAGGACGCGACCATGTCGCCGCAGGCGCACCTGGACGTTGGCGAGTGGCTGCCCCGTTTTGGCCGACGCAAACGACACGCCCAGGTTGTACGGCCGGCCGTCGGGCGGAAGCGGTGCGCTGCCGTCGATCCGCGCATCGCCGCAGATGTAAGAAATGACGTAGCGGCCCGCACCCGGATCGGAGGCGGGGGCAGGAGCGGGTGGCTGGGACGCGAGCGCCTGGGCCGTCGCGTTCACGCAGAGCACGGAGAGCGTGGCGCTCAGGAAGGGGCGAGCATGCTGTCGAAACGAGGAAGACATTGCAACCTCCCGTCCGGAATCAATGACGAGCATTTATTCGGATTCAGATTTGCCAGCGTTCTTTTTGCGACATGCTATTGATACACGATGGACTTTTAACCAACAACCGCGTGTGGCCGGAATGGGACGCGGTTAAATATCCTATTTAAATAGGATAACGACGAATTTACGTGAATCTATTAATTATGAAGAAAGTCGATATTGCCGAGTATGAATATTCCTGTCCGGTAGCGATGATCCAGTACGCATTGAATCACGTCGGATGTATCGACTTTCGTGCCGAAAAATAACGACTGATAAAAGAAATTTTTGCGGCTGTGTTCCGGGTGAATTGATTTCGATCCGGATACAGGTCGCGCGATATGAAATGACCGTGCGACGTTTTGGATTGTTACATGGAAATCGAAAACTTTATTTTTTTCTGTAACAGGGTGTTTCTTTCATGATAATCAGACGGAATATGCCGGCACGCCATGTTCGACGTAAAGAAACCATTCCGGAAACGCAAACGATTGCGATTCCTCTGATAACGATGACGGGTCTGGCGTGGTAATTATTCAGGCTATGGCGGGATCGCCGCTTGCTGCCGGGGAGCGGATCGCGTTCGCCGGGAAACGGCGCGACGCGGACGCATGCGCATACCGGATTGCCGCAATCCGGACTCGCGTTCGCGTCGTCTGCGGGAGCGGCGCGAACGCGACGATCAGCGGCTGCCGCCCGCGCTGCGCCGCGCGATGCGCATCGCGGGCGCGGCCGCCGGTGCGGCCGCGTCAGCCGCACCTTCGAGCGCCGCGCGCGGCCGGTTCATGATGTAGGTCCACAGTTGCTCGGCCGCGAGCCCCCGCTTGCGGGCCGACCGGTACAGGCGGATCTCGAGCTCGGTGATCCAGTCGCCCGAACCCGCGCATACGAGCGTGCCGTCCGCGAGTTCCTTCGCGACGCAGCTTTCCGGCAGCCAGCCGATCCCGTGCCCGGCCACGACCATGCCCTTCAGGGCCTCGGACATGTGCGTCTCGAAGCACCGGTGCAGCACATACGGCTCGGTGGCGTTCAGCAGCAGCATCTCGACGATGTTGCCGAGAAACGCGCCCGACGAATACGCGAGCAGCGGCAGCGGCGCATCGGCGGTGCCCGGCAGCTGGAACACCGGCTTGCCGCGCGCATCCGGCGTCGACACGGGCAGGATCCGTTCGACGCCGAGGCTGACGAACGGGAAGTGGTTCGGGTCGAGCACGATCGGCAACTGCGGATGGTGATAGCCGAGCAGCAGGTCGCATTCACCTTCGACGAGCTGTTGCACGCCTTCCGGGACATTGACCGCGTTGACGCGCGCGGTCACGTGGCCGACCTCGCCGTTGAGCTGCTTCAGCCATTCGGGAAACAGCGTGAAGACGAGCGTGTGGGCGACCGCGAAACGCACGACCTGATCGCTGGCCGCGAACTGGTCGTAGCCGTTCACGAGATTGCGCGCCGCATACATGCTGCGCAGGATGTCCGCGGCAAGCCCGCGGAACATCTGGCCGGCCGGCGTCAGCGTGATCGGGTTGATGCTTCGGTCGACCAGCTTCGCGTCCATCCAGGTTTCGAGTGCGGCAATTCGTCTGCTGAATGCCGACTGCGTGAGGTGCCGGTTACGCGCGGCCCGGGAAAAGCTCTTGGTATCCGCAAGGCTCAGGAAATCTTCCAGCCACTTTGCTTCCATGTCGATCTTCGCTTTTTATAGTCGGGCGCCTGAAAGGCGGCGGCACCGTTTGCTGCACGAACTTTCTAGCGTACCGCGCCTCGCGCCAGTCGGCCCGATGTTTTTTTTCGATGGGTGTCAGTCGAAATATGCATGGGCGTTGTCGGCGGGATTACGGCTGCATAGCGTTGAGGTGCCGGACCCGGCTAACCGGACGGTTCATCGCGTCGAACTGCCGGTGCGGCCGCAGACGGTACTTCCCCCAGGGCCGGTTGCGCCGTGCGCGTGCCGGCCCGCCTTCCGATCCTTTCGTTCCGGTGGTACGGCGCCCGGGCGGCCCGTTTTTTGTGCAGTGCAGATTGCACATTCGTGACACGCGGGGGAACTATGTTCGAAAGACGCGGCGCAGCATCGGCCGTGCGCGTTCGCGGCGCACCGCGGCCGCCCGTCGCGTCAGGGGTTGCACCGTTGTGGTGCGCAATGCCGCGCGGGCGTGCCTGACGCGGCGCAAAAACGGGGGGATATCGATGGGATCGCGCAAGGCACGTTCCTTGCAAAGCATTCATTACGCCGGTCCGGCATGCGCAATGCCGGGGAAAACGATCGATGGAGAAAAGATCGATGAAGCCATTCGATGAAATGCTGCAATCCGGCGACATGGTAAGGGCGCCCTACGCGCGCCTGAAGCAGTGGCTCGACACGCAGAATCCCGCGAGCCTCGCCCAGAAAGCCCACGACGCGGAAGGCGTGTTCCGCAAGACGGGCATCACGTTCGCCGTCTACGGCGACGCTGAGGCCGCCGAGCGGCTGATTCCGTTCGACATCGTCCCGCGCATCATTTCGGGCGCCGAATGGAGCCGGCTGTCGCTCGGCATCGAGCAGCGCGTGATGGCGCTCAACGCGTTCCTCGACGACATCTACCATCGCCAGGAAATCGTGCGCGCGGGCATCGTGCCGAAGCACCTGATCGCGCACAACGAAGCGTTCATTCCGGAGATGATCGATTTCCGGCCGCCCGGCAACGTTTACACGCACATCATCGGCGTGGACATCGTGCGCACCGGCGAGAACGCGTTCTACGTGCTGGAGGACAACGCGCGCACGCCGTCCGGCGTGTCGTACATGCTGGAAAACCGCGAGACGATGATGCAGCTCTTCCCCGAGCTGTTCCAGCAGGTGAAGGTGCGCCCGGTCGAGACCTATCCGCAGATGCTGCGCCAGTCGCTCGCGGCCGTGTGCCCGCCGGGCGGCAACGCCGACAACCCGACCGTCGCCGTGCTCACGCCCGGCATCCACAATTCCGCGTACTACGAACATTCGTTCCTCGCCGACCAGATGGGCGTGCACCTCGTCGAGGGCAGCGACCTGCAGGTGATCGACGGCCGCGTCGCGATGCGCACGACCGAAGGCTTCCAGCCGATCGACGTGCTGTACCGCCGCGTCGACGACGCGTTCCTCGATCCGCTCACGTTCCGCCCCGATTCGGTGCTGGGCGTCGCGGGGATCATGGACGTGTACCGCGCGGGCAACATCACGATCGCGAACGCGCCCGGCACGGGCATCGCCGATGACAAGGCGATCTACTCGTACATGCCGGAGATCGTCGAGTTCTACACGGGCCGCAAGGCGCTGCTGGAGAACGTGCCGACCTGGCGCTGCGGCGAAGCCGACAGCCTGAAATACGTGCTCGACCATCTCGACGAACTGGTCGTGAAGGAAGTGCACGGCTCCGGCGGCTACGGGATGCTGGTCGGGCCGTGCGCGTCGAAGGCCGAGCTCGAAGCCTTTGCCGCGAAGCTGCGCGCGCGCCCCGCGAACTACATCGCGCAGCCGACGCTCGCGCTGTCCACGACGCCGATCCTGACCGAAGCCGGCCTCGCGCCGCGCCACGTCGACCTGCGGCCGTTCGTGCTGGTGTCGGACCGGATCCGCATCACGCCGGGCGGGCTCACGCGCGTCGCGCTGAAGGAAGGATCGCTCGTCGTCAACTCGAGCCAGGGCGGCGGCACCAAGGACACCTGGGTGCTGGCCGACTGAGCCGGACGCGACCCCGTGCGCCGGAGCCGGCGCGCGAACCGAATGAAGACGGAGTGGACACGAGATGCTTCTGGGACGTACTGCAAGCGGTCTCTACTGGATGTACCGCTATATCGAGCGCGCGGAGAACATCGCGCGCATCGTCGATGCCGGGCTGCGGATGGCGCTCACGCGCACGTCCGACGCGCCGGCCGAATGGTCGTCGGTGCTCGTCAGCTCGGGCACCGACGACGGCTATCGGCAGAAATACGACGCGTATGCGGCCGATACCGTGACCGACTACCTGCTGCGCGACCGTGACAACCCGTCGAGCGTGCTGTCGTGCATCGAGGCCGCGCGCTCGAATGCGCGGATGGTGCGCACGGCGCTCACGCGCGAGGCGTGGGAGAGCGTGAACGGCGCGTGGCTCGCGCTGCGCCGCGCGCTTGCCCAGCCGGTGCCGGAAAGCGAGGTGCCGGCGGTGCTCGACCAGGTGAAGCGCGAAACCGCGCTGATCCTCGGCAGCTTCTACAGCACGATGCTGCGCAACGAGATCTTCGATTTCGCGCAGATCGGCGCGTTCGTCGAGCGCGCGGACAACACCGCGCGGATCATCGACGTCAAATACCACCTGCTGCTGCCGTCGGTGTCGCACGTCGGCACGATCCTCGACAACTACCAGTGGGAGACGATCCTGCGCTGCGTCGCCGCGCACCGTTCGTACCGCTGGGTGTACGACGTGCAGTACAAGCCGATGAACATCGCCGACTACCTGATCCTGAACGGCCGCATGCCGCGTTCGCTGCGCTATTGCTACGGGCGCGTCGTGTCGAGCCTGAACCTGCTCGCGAAGGATTACGGCGTGACACACCCGTGTCACGACACGGCCACGAAGATCCTGCAAATGCTGTCCGATACGTCGGTCGAGCGGATCTTCAAGAGCGGCCTGCACGAGTTCCTGACCGACTTCATCGGCCGCAACAACAGCCTCGGGCTCGAAATCGCCCAGGCCTACAACTTCGACTGAGACTTGCCATGCGACTCGCCATCCGACACATCTCGCGTTATCAGTTCGACGATCAAGCCACCCATGCGCTGCAACGGCTGCGGTTGCGCCCGCAGTCGGGCCCCGGTCAGACGGTGCGCGCGTGGCAGGTCACGATCGACGGCGTCGAGCCGACGCTGTCTTATGCCGACGGGCTCGGCAACCGGATCGACCTCGTGCGGCACGACCGCGGCGCGAAGGCCGAGATCGTCGTCGTCGCGGCCGGCGTCGTCGAGACGCAGGACCGCTCGGGCATTATCGGCAATCCTGAAGGCTATGCGCCGCCGTGGATCTTCGAGCGCGAGACCGCGCTCACGAAGGCGGGCGACACCGTGCGTGCGCTCGCGGAGGCGCTGCCGATCGAGCCGCGCAGCCTCGATGCGCTGCACTGGCTGATGACGGAAGTGCACGACCGCATTGCGTATGCGCCGAACCTGGCCGCCGACGCGCCCGTCGATGCCGAAACGGCGCTGCAAAGCGGCGAGGGCACGAGCCGCGACCATGCGCATGCGTTCATCGCGGCCGCGCGCGTGCTGAAGATTCCCGCGCGCTATATCTCGGGCTACGTGCTGGCGGACAGCGCGATGCAGCGCATCGCCGACGCGAAGCAGAACGCGGGCGACGTCGAGGAGGAAGAGGCGCTCGCGCTGCAGAGCGGCGAGGGCATGCAGCAGGCGCTCGGCGCGTCACATGCCGCGCAGTCGCAGGGGCTGCCGCAGCCGGCGCTCGGCGCGCAGCAGCAAGCGGCCGGGCTGATGCAGCAACCGGCCGGCCATGCGTGGGCCGAGGCCTACGTCGAGGGGCTTGGCTGGGTCGGGTTCGATCCGTTCATGAATCGCTGCCCGGACGAGCGCTACGTGCGCATCGCGGTCGGCCTCGACTATCGCGACGCGCAACCTGTGACGGGGCTCGGCGCGACGGCCGTCGGCGTCGAGATCAGCGTCGTGCAGACGCCCGAGCTCGTCTGACCTCGCGCACGCTTTCGCCGAATCCGCCAGGCCGGGCCGCCGCGTCGCATCGAGCGCGACGCGGCGCGCGGCCGGCCCAACCCGAACCGAGCTCCCATGTCCATCCACGTCGCGCTGCATCACACCACCCGCTATCGCTACGACCGGCTCGTCAACCTCGGCCCGCAGGTCGTGCGTCTGCGTCCCGCGCCGCACTGCCGGACGCCGATCCTCGCGTATTCGATGACGGTCGAGCCCGCGCAGCACTTCATCAACTGGCAGCAGGACCCGTTCTCGAACTATCTCGCGCGACTCGTGTTCCCGGAGCGCACCGAGCACTTCGAGATCACGATCGACCTCGTCGCCGAGATGTCGGTGTACAACCCGTTCGACTTCTTCCTCGAAGCCAGTGCGGAGCAGTACCCGTTCAGCTATGACGACGCAGTGAAGACCGAACTCGCGCCGTATCTCGCGTGCGATCCGCAGACGAGCGCCGCGCCGCTGTTTCGCGCGTATGTCGACGGCGTCGACCGCACGCCGGCCGGCACCGTGAACTTCCTCGTCGCGCTGAACCAGCAACTGCAGCGCGACATCGGTTATCTCGTGCGGATGGAGCCGGGCGTGCAGACGCCCGAGCAGACGCTCGAGCTGGCCTCGGGCTCGTGCCGCGACAGCGCATGGCTGCTCGTGCAGCTGTGCCGCCATCTCGGCATCGCCGCGCGTTTCGTGTCGGGCTACCTGATCCAGCTCACGCCCGACGTGAAGTCGCTCGACGGCCCGAGCGGCACGTCGGTCGACTTCACCGACCTGCACGCGTGGTGCGAGGTGTACCTGCCCGGCGCCGGCTGGATCGGCTTCGACCCGACCTCGGGCCTGCTCGCCGGCGAAGGCCACATCCCGCTGGCTTGCACGCCGCAGCCGACGAGCGCCGCGCCGGTCGAGGGGCTGATCGACGAGTGCGAGGTGTCGTTCGAGCACGAGATGGCCGTGACGCGCGTGTACGAATCGCCGCGCGTGACGAAGCCGTACACGGAATCGCAATGGGACGGCGTGCTGGCGCTCGGCGCGCAGGTCGACGGCGCGCTCGCGGCCGGTGACGTGCGGCTCACGCAAGGCGGCGAGCCGACCTTCGTGTCGATCGACGATCGCGACGGCGCCGAGTGGAATACCGATGCGCTCGGCCCGACCAAGCGCGGCTATGCGACCGAGCTCGTGCAGCGGCTGCGCGCCGAATACGGCGACGGCGGCTTCCTGCATTTCGGGCAGGGCAAGTGGTATCCGGGCGAGCAACTGCCGCGCTGGGCGTTGTCGATCTACTGGCGTGCCGACGGCCAGCCCGTGTGGCACGATCCGTCGCTGTTCGCCGACGAGCGCGAGCCGTCCGCCTATACGACAGACGACGCGAAGCGCTTCATCGACGCGCTGGCCGCGCGGCTGAACCTGACCGGCGAATTCATCCTGCCCGGCTACGAGGACGTCTGGTACTACCTGTGGCGTGAGCGTCGGCTGCCGGTCAACGTCGACCCGTTCGACTCGCGTCTCGACGACGAGCTCGAACGCGCGCGGCTGCGCAAGGTGTTCGAGCAGCAGCTCGACAGCGTGGTCGGCTACGTGCTGCCGGTCAAGCGCGCGGAAGACGCACAGGGCCGCCATCGGCCGGACCTCGACGGGCCGCGCTGGCAGACGGGCCCGTGGTTCTTCCGCGACGAGCGGATGTACCTCGTGCCCGGCGATTCGCCGATGGGCTATCGGCTGCCGCTCGATTCGCTGCCGTGGGCGAGCCGTGCCGACTATCCGTATCTGGTCGAGCGCGATCCGTTCGCGCCGCGCACCGCGCTGCCGGACGCCGCCGCGATCCGCGCGCGCTACGCCGGTCCCGCCGATGCGCCGCGCTACCTGTCCGGCGTGCATCGCGAGGCATCCGCGCAGACCGTGATGCAGTGGCGCGACGACGGCGTGGCCGGCGGGCGGCCGGCCGCGCGCGACCCGAACCGCCTCCCCGAGCGCTTCGAATCCGCCGCGTGGATCACGCGCACGGCGCTGTGCGTCGAAGTGCGCAACGGCATCCTGTACCTGTTCATGCCGCCGCTGGCCGCGCTCGAGGATTATCTCGACCTGCTCGGCGCGATCGAGTTGACCGCGCACGCGCTCGGCGTGAAGCTGGTGCTCGAAGGCTATCCGCCGCCGCGCGACGCACGGCTGAAGCTGCTGCAGGTGACGCCCGATCCCGGCGTGATCGAGGTGAACATCCATCCGGCGACCAACTTCGACGAGCTCGTCAACCACACCGAATTCCTGTACGACGCCGCATGGCAGTCGCGGCTGTGCAGCGAGAAGTTCATGGTCGACGGCCGTCACGTCGGCACCGGGGGCGGCAACCACTTCGTGCTTGGCGGCGCGACACCGGCCGACAGCCCGTTCCTGCGCCGCCCGGACCTGCTGGCGAGCCTGATCGCGTACTGGCACAACCATCCGTCGCTGTCGTACCTGTTCTCCGGGCTGTTCATCGGACCGACGAGCCAGGCGCCGCGCGTCGACGAGGCGCGCAACGACCAGCTCTACGAACTCGACATCGCGTTCGCGGAGATCCAGCGCAACAAGCTGCTGTACGGGCAGGACATGCCGCCGTGGCTGGTCGACCGCGTGCTGCGCAACCTGCTGATCGACGTGACCGGCAACACGCACCGCAGCGAGTTCTGCATCGACAAGCTGTATTCGCCGGATGCGTCGACCGGCCGGCTCGGCCTGCTCGAGTTGCGCGCATTCGAGATGCCGCCGCATGCGCGGATGAGCATCGTGCAGCAATTGCTGCTGCGCGCGCTGGTCGCCCGTTTCTGGGCCGCGCCGTACACGACGCCGCTCACGCGCTGGGGCACCGCGCTGCACGACCGCTTCATGCTGCCCGCGTTTCTTCAGATGGATTTCGACGACGTGCTGACCGAACTGCGTGACGCCGGATTCGCGTTCGACCCGGCGTGGTTCGCGCCGCACTTCGAATTCCGCTTCCCGTTGTTCGGCCAGATCGCGGTGAACGGCATGCAGCTGTCGCTGCGCGGCGCGCTGGAGCCGTGGCACGTGATGGGCGAGGAGGGCGCGCCCGGCGGCACGGTGCGCTATGTCGATTCGTCGGTCGAGCGGCTCGAAGTGCGCGTGACGGGGCTCAACGACAACCGGCACGTCGTGACCGTGAATGGCCGCGCGCTGCCGCTGCAGCCGACCGGCACCGTCGGCGAATACGTCGCGGGCGTGCGCTACAAGGCGTGGTCGCCGCCGTCCGCGCTGCATCCGACCATCGGCGTGCATGCACCGCTCACGTTCGACATCGTCGATACGTGGCTGCAGCGCTCGCTCGGCGGCTGCCGCTATCACGTCGCGCATCCGGGCGGGCGCAACTACGCGACGTTCCCGGTCAATGCGTACGAAGCCGAAAGCCGCCGGCTCGCACGCTTCGTCGAGATGGGGCATACGCCGGGGCGGATGGATGTCGCGGCCGCCGCGCCGAGCCGCGAATTTCCGTTCACGCTCGACCTGCGACGGCCGTGACCGGACGATGACAGGACGGACGACGATGCTCGGTTCGCGGTACCCGGCGGCTCCGGTCGCTGGCGGCCCCGCCGGAATGCTAGGATGCGGGCAGATTGCGGCCGCGCGCCGCGGCCCGCCGCCTGGGTGGCGGCGCGCGCGCGCGGCCGGGCCCTGACGACGGAACGACACCGTGCCGCCCATAGACACAGATCATCTCGCCGCCCCCGACGCGATCCCCACGCTTTTCGATACCGGCGCGCAGCCGGACGCCGCCGAACTGGCCGCCGCGCTCGCGGCGCCGGCCGCCGCCGGCCGCTACGACGAACTGCGCGGCAGCGCGGCGGGCCTGAACGCGCCTGCGCTCGCGCCCGCGTGGCGCAGCTTCTTCACGTCGATCGGCAGCGACGGCGTGGCCGACCTCGATCGCCGCGCCGACGCGCTGCACCGGCGCATGCGCGAGAACGGCCTGTTCTATCAACTGCACGAGCAGCGCGCCGGCGACGGCGCGGCCGGCCCGTGGTCGCTCGACCTGCTGCCGCTGATCGTCACGCCCGAGGACTGGATCGCGATCGAGCGCGGCGTGCTGCAGCGCGTGCGATTGCTGAACGCGACGCTGGCCGACCTGTATGGCCCGCAGACGATCCTCGAACGCGGGCTGCTGCCGCCCGCGCTCGTCACCGGGCATCCGGGCTACCTGCGCGCGATGCGCGGTGCACGCGTGCCGGGCGATACCTGGCTGCACGTCGTCGCGTTCGATCTCGCGCGCGGCCCGGACGGGCAGTGGCGGATCGTCGCGCAACACACGCAGGGCGCGGCCGGCCTCGGCTACCTTCTCGAAAACCGGCTGATCGTGTCGCGGCTCTTTCCGAGCGGGTTTCGCGGGCTGCGCGTGCAGCGGCTCGCGTCCGCGTACCGCGCGCTGCTGCAGAGCATGCAGGCGCTCAGCCCGGCCCGCAAGAATTCGCGGATCGTGCTGCTCACACCGGGGCCGCACAGCGCGACGTATTTCGAACACGCCTATCTCGCGCGCTACCTCGGCCTCACGCTCGTCGAGGGCGGCGACCTGACCGCACGCGACAACCGCGTATTCCTGAAGACGCTGCGCGGGCTCGAACCCGTGCACGGCATCCTGCGGCGCGTCGACGACGCGTGGCTCGATCCGCTCGAACTGCGGCCCGATTCGATGCTCGGCGTGCCGGGGCTGCTGCAGGCCGTGCGCGCGGGTAACGTGCTGCTCGCGAATGCGCCGGGCTCGGGCTTCCTCGAATCGCCGGCGATGCTCGGCTTCATGCCGCGTCTGGCGGAAGGGCTGCTCGGCGAAACGCTGACGCTGCCGGCCGTGCATTCGTGGTGGTGCGGTGAGGCGGCCGCGTGCGACGACGCACTCCCGCAGCTCGCGCGCGGTATCGTGAAGGCGTCCTATCCACCCGACGTGCAGGCCGGCGGCCCGTTCGAGCCGGTGATCGGCGCGCGGCTCACCCAGGCGCAACTGGCCGAGTGGCGCGCGCGGATTCTCGCGCGGTCCGAGCACTACACGGTGCAGGCCGACCTGCCGCTGTCGCAGGCGCCGACCTGGCCGGGCCAGGACGCGCTCGACGGCAACGGCGGCGCGCGCATCGTGCCGAAGCCGGTGTTGCTGCGCGTCTTCGCGCTCGCCGACGGCGCGAAGCGCTGGCGGCTCCTGCCGGGCGGGCTGTCGCGGGTCGGTACGCGCGACACGCTGTTCAACGCGCCGATGCCCCGCGGCGGCAGTACCGTCGACACGTGGGTGATGACCGAAGGCATCGTCGATTCGACGACGCTGCTGCAGACGCACCTCGGCCCCGACGACCTCGTCGAGCGCCCGCGCGCGATCGCGAGCCGCGCGGCCGAAAACCTGTTCTGGCTCGGCCGGTATACCGAGCGCGCAACCAACCTGATGCGCCTCGCGCGCGCCGCGCTCGAACGGCTGCGAGGCGAGGACGACGTCGACAGCCCCGCGCACCTGGAACTGCTCGACACGTTGTGCCGCGACACGGGCCTGATCGCGGCCGATGCGCCGAACGCCGTCGATGCGCCGCGTGCGTTCCAGCACACGCTCGCGACGTCGCTGACGCGCGGCACGGATCGCACGTCGGGCATTGCGTCCTGCCTGTTCGGGATGCGTGGCGCGGCCGCCGCGATCCGCGAACGGCTGTCGAGCGATCAGTGGCGCTTGATCGACGACGCGACCCAGCTGTTCGCGGACAGCGCGGGCCAACCGGAAGCCGAGGAGCAGATCGGCAACGAGGCGCTGCAATTGCTGGAGCGTCTCGGGCTGCTGCTCGGCGCGATCACGGGCGCGCAGACCGACAACATGACGCGCGACGACGGCTGGCGGTTGCTGTCGATCGGCCGGCAGATCGACCGGCTGGACTTCCTGTGCAGCGTGCTGAAGGTGGCGTTCGACGAAGGCGCGGTGCACCGGCAGGACGGTTTCGAGCTCGTGCTGGAGCTGTTCGACAGCACGATCACGTTCCGTTCGCGGTTTCAGCGCGGCTTCGACGTTGCGCCGCTGTTGTCGCTCGTCGTGCTCGATACCGACAACCCGCGGTCGCTCGGCTGGGTCGTGCAGGCGCTGCGCGGCCGGCTGACGAAGGTCGAGCGAAGCGAAGGCTATGCGCTGTCCGAGCTGGCCGAGACGATTCCCGATGTCCCCGCGTGGTCGCTGCACGAGCTGTGCGAGACCGCCGAAGGCGGCCGGCACGACAAGCTGCTCGATGCGCTCGACACGACGGTGAAGGCGGTCTGGGAATTGTCGAACCGGATCGGCGAGCGCTATTTCAGCCACGTGCGCGAGGCGGGCAGGACGTTATGGTGACGACGAAAGGCGCGGCTAAAGTGCCGCCGGGCTCCGGCAATGCACGGCAGGCGGCGTCACCGGCCGCACCGGCCGCCGTTGCTCCCGGCCGGTTGCTGCGCGTCACGCACGACACCGAATACCGTTACGCGGCGCGCGTCGAATCGGCGCAGCACCAGGCGCGCCTGCAGCCGCTCGTCACGCCGCGCCAGCAGGTGCTGTCGTTCGCGCTCGACATCGATCCCGCGCCGGAATCGGTCGGGACCGAGGTCGATGCATTCGGCAACGCGCGCGCGTCGTTTGCGTTGAACCAGCCGCACGATGCGCTGCTCGTGCGCAGCCGCAGCACGGTACGCGTGACGCCGCCCGTCTGGTCGCGCGGTGCGCGCGGCGAGCCGCCGCCCGCCATCGCGAATCCCGACGGGAAACGGGCGATGGCGTGGGAAGCCGTGCGCGACCGCTTGCGATTTCGCGCAGGGCAACCCTACGACGCGGCGAGCGAATTCGTGTTTACGTCGCCGCATGTCGCGTGCGATCCCGAACTCGCCGCGTATGCGGCTTCGAGCTTCACGCCGCACCGGCCGCTCGTGCAGGCCGCGTGGGAGCTGATGCGGCGTGTGCATGCCGATTTTGCGTATACGCCGAACAGCACCGACATCACGACGTCGGCGCTCGATGCGCTGCGCTTGCGCAAGGGCGTGTGCCAGGATTTCGCGCACGTGATGATCGGCGCGCTGCGCTCGCTCGGGCTGGCCGCGCGTTACGTGAGCGGCTACCTGCTTACGCAGCCGCCGCCCGGGCAGCCGCGCTTGATCGGCGCCGACGCGTCGCATGCATGGGTCGAGGTGTACGACCCGGCGTGGCCCGAGGACAATGGCTGGCTGCAGCTCGACCCGACCAACGATCGTGCGCCGGGCGACGACTACGTGATGCTGTCGATCGGCCGCGACTATGCGGACGTGACGCCGCTGCGCGGCGTGATTCGCGGCGGTGGCGCGGATCAGGAGCTGAAGGTCGGCGTGACGGTGGAGCCGCTCGACGCGCCGTGACGCATGCCGCGTACCTGCGCGCATGCCGTTTAAGTCTTCGTTAATACTGCACGCCTAGCATGGTCATGCCGGCGAACGGATCGGGCTCGATCCGGGGCGCCGGCGGCACGCGCGGGTGCGTCGACGTCACGGCGCCGCACCGTCGCGCATCGTCATTCCCATGCAACGGCGGCGGATCATGATCAAGACCTTCGACTACACACTCGGCAGCGAGACGATTCCGCTCTGCGCGAGCTTCGGCGCGGGGCCGGCGTGGCGCCGTGTGCTCGTGAGCCGCGCGGATTCGATGGAGACGCTGGTGGTGCTCGACGCACGCGGCCTGTCGGGCTTGCTGAAGGTGGCGACCGAAGCGCCGGAAGGGCTGCTCGACGACGCGATCCGCAAGGTCGGCGACGAGCAGCTCGTCGAGCGGGCGATCAGCGGCAAGGCGATCGTCGAAGCGGCTCTGTGACGACACACGTGGCACACGGGCGGCGCGGCTGACCGGATCGAGGAGTATGCTCTCGGTCCGACCGACTCTTTGACGCATGCCTCATGCTCACGACAGGCGCTGCCATTCCCGCATCCCGCCGCTATACGACGATTCGCGTGATCGCGTATCAAGGCATCCTGCAAAACATCACGTCACTGCTGAAGTTCGTCCCGTTCGTGCTGTTTGTCCAGCACGAACGATCGCTGATTGCGTTTTCGGCGTGGTCGTGGCAGTTCCGGGTGTTGCAGGGCGCATTGTTCGTGTCGGCGATTGCGGGGCTGGTCAGTCACGTCGCACTTGCGTTGCGTCGTCGCTGGGGACGCACGCTCGCGCTGGCGACCTGGGGCATATCGTGTGTCGTGTGGCTCCTGTTATCGACATGGGTCCCGGTGCTCGTCGCGTTGCCGTTCGGCATCGTCGGATTCGCGCTGATGTACAACCGGCTCGGCAACGATTACCTGAGCCTGCGGCAGGTCACGCCGGGTTCGACGGTGCGGCGCTTCGTGTCTTTCGGTCTGCTGGCCGCGGCGTCGGCACTGTATTACTGGGCGATATCGTACGCGGCGGCCCACACCGGCGCTTTCGCCTACATCATTCCGAATATCCGGCCGAAGAACCTGCTGCAGGCGGCGGCCGTCCTGCTGGTTCTGGGCACCGCCATCGCGCCGCGCGGGCGGCGCATGTGGAACTGCGGCATCGCGCTGATGACGGCTGCGATCGCGATGCTGGGCATGCTGGCGGGCTACGTGTCGACCGCGACGCCGCTGGTTCGCCATATGCCGCAGGAATATCAACGCACGGCCGTTGCCATTCCGTGGCAGCCGATCATGGTCTACGTGGCCGTTACGTTCTGTGTTGCGCTGGTGCTGATTCGCGTGACGAAGCCGCCGAAGCGTAGCGACTGGGAGCTGGCGGCGAACCCCGACGCGCCTGCGGATCCGGCGCGCGGGGAAACGAGTTCCTGACGTCGCGCGGCTAGTCCGCGAACCGGTCCGTTGCCGCGATCAGCGCTTCCAGGATCCCCGGCTCGTTGTACGCATGCCCCGCGCCCGGCACGATCTCGAACGTCGCATCCGGCCATGCCTTCGACAAATCCCATGCGGTACGCGCGGGTGTCGCGATGTCATAGCGACCCTGCACGATCACGCCCGGGATGCCGGCCAGGCGATGCGCGTCGCGCAGCAGCTGGCCTTCCTCGACGAAGCCGTGGTTCACGAAGTAGTGATTCTCGATCCGCGCGAACGCGAGTGCGTAGTGGCCGTCCCCGAAGTGTGCGGCGAGTTTGGGGTCGGGCAGCAGCGTGATCGTGCGGCCTTCCCAGATGCTCCACGCGCGCGCGGCTTCGAGCTTCGCGGCTTCGTCGTGGCCGGTCAGCCGGCGATGGTAGGCGGCCATCAGGTCGCCGCGCTCGGCTTCCGGAATCGGTGCAACGAATTCTTCCCACAGATCGGGGAACAGCCACGATGCGCCTTCCTGGTAGTACCACAGCAATTCCGCGCGACGCATCGTGAAGATGCCGCGCACGACCAGCGCGCTCACGCGCTCGGGATGCGTTTCCGCGTACGCGATCGACAGTGCGCTGCCCCACGATCCGCCGAACACGAGCCACTTTTCAGCGCCGACCATCTCGCGCAGGCGCTCGATATCGGCGACCAGGTGCCACGTCGTGTTGTTCTCGAGGCTGGCGTGCGGCGTCGAGCGCCCGCAGCCGCGCTGGTCGAACAGCAGGATGTCGTAGCGCTCCGGATCGAACAGGCGGCGATGGTCGGGGCTGCAGCCGGCGCCGGGGCCGCCGTGCAGGAACACGGCGGGCTTGCCGGCCGGGTTGCCGCAGCGCTCCCAGTAAATGCGGTGGCCGTCGCCGGTGTCGAGATGGCCGTGGGCGTAGGGTTCGATCGGTGGGTACACAGGCAGGCTCCGGGTAAGGGTCGACAGGAGGCGGACGACGCGCGGGCCGGTGTGCGAACGGGGGGCGACGGATATTGCGCCGCCGCAAGAAACGTTGTGTTGGCACCGGGCCGGCCGCCGCCGGACAAGGCTTGTCATTATGCCCATTCGCCGCCCGGGACGCCGGCTCGTTGCGGCGTGCGCGGCCGCCGGTGCGGGCCCGGGGATTTTTGAAGCAATTTCATTCCGATATTTTTCATACAAAATCCCGGCGGCATATCGGCGTGCCGAAGCGGGGCGCCGGTCTGCCGCCCATCCACCGTGCCAACGGAAACCAGCCGATGAACCATCGCGTCACGCAATTGACCGGGTTGCGCGCCGTCGCGGTCGCGATGGTCGTGGTCGGACACGCCGAGCACGTGCTGCCCGGCGGCTATACGGGTTGGTACGCGCCGTTGCGGCTGATCGCCGACGGCCGGCTCGGCGTGCTGATCTTCTTCGTCCTTAGCGGCTTCCTGATCACCAACGTATTGCGCGCCGAGTTCGCGCGCACGGGCGGCATCGCGCTGACGTCGTTCTACGTGCGTCGCGCGCTGCGGATCTGGCCGGCCTGCTACGTGTATCTCGCGGCGGTCGCGATCGTGGCCTTCACCGGCTGGTTCGACGTCGACCGCCGGCAGTGGCTGTATGCGGCGCTGCATCTGTGGAATTACTCGGCGTGGTTCGGGCTGACTGCCGACAACACGCTGCATCCGGACGGTGCGTGGTATCTCGGCCATTTCTGGTCGCTCGCGCTCGAGGAACAGTTCTACTGGTTCTGGCCGCTGCTGTTCGTATACGGGATGCGTCGCGGCGGTACGCGCTGGCTGGCCGCGTTGATCTTGATCGTGCCGCTGGTGCGCGCGGCGACGTATTTCAGTGCGCCCGCGCTGCGCGGGCAGCTCGCGATGATGCTTCACACGGGCGTCGATTCGATTCTGATCGGCTGTTACGCGTCGCTCAACCGCGAACGGCTCGAAGCGTGGATTCGTACCTGGCGTGGCGAGGCGCGCATCGCCACCGCGATCATCCTGATCGTGCTGATCGGCATGCCGCTCGCCGAACATCGGCTCGGCGGGTTCTGGAATGCGACGTACGGCGTGACGCTCGAAGCCGCGCTGATCGCGATCGTGATCGTCGTGCTGAATTTCCGTAGCGAGTTCTGGTGCGCGCGATGGTTGCGTGCCCGGCCGGTTGTGTTCGTCGGCACGATCTCGTTCAGTCTTTATCTTTGGCAGCAGCCGTTTGCAAATCCGGATCTGCAGGTTCCGCATGCGTTTCCGCTCGGCATCGTGTGGGCGTTGCTGGCCGCAACGGCCAGCTATTTCCTCGTCGAGAAGCCGTTCCTGCGGTTGAAGGATCGCTATGCGGCGCGCGAGATGCGGCGTGTGCGTGACGACGCGCGGCGGATGCCGGCGTCGGGCGAGGCGATCGGAGCGAAGGTGGCGGAGTAGGCAGGCGGAGTAGGCGGGCGGGGTGGTGTTACTGCGGCCCGCTTACCGTCATTTGAATCGCTTCTTCGAGGCAGGCGAATACCAGAAGTCCCGGTACATATCGCTCCCGTATGATTTGCCGTCGTATTTGACGACCGTGCGCACGGTGCGTTTCCCCGCGTCCGGTTGTTTATCGTCGTTGCTTTCCGCGTTTTTCACGTGTGCCGTAATCGACAGGTCCGCAAAGCCGTTGTGCGACGTTTTCTCGACAGCAATCGTCATGCGGGCGGACTCGCTGCGCAGGTCGCTGGTATCGGGGCCGCACGCGGTGCCTGTGGTGGCGACCCAGCCATTGAGATTGGTACCAAACACGGGGCGGATGCGAGCGCCGTCGCGAATCCACAGGGTCAGTTCGTTCTCCATGTAGGCATCAGGGCAGCTCGGTCCGTGCGCGGTGCTGCTAAACACGACGCCGAACGCCCGCACATCGGGCGATAGCCGGTACGGCGCTGTATCGATGCGATAGCTGTTCTCGCCGATCTGTATCGCCGCATCCTCTTGGACCACCGACTTTTCGGCCGCCGCGACCTTGCCGCCCTCGACGAGCGCGACGACCTGCAGCTTGCTGCTTTCGTTCGGGTTCTGGCTGTTGGGAAGCGAATCGAACGCGACGGCCGCAATCGTCGTTCCGGGCGCATTCGGCATGACCTTGCACGCCGCCGCGACGACGAGCCGGTTCGTGTCGCGTGAGGCGATGCGGGCGCTTGCGATACCGGCCCAGCGGGCGACGGCGGTGACGGTATCGTCGCCGCAAGGCTGATTGTCGGTCGCGTGAACGGCGGGGGCGGCGACGAGCGCCAGCAGCGGTACGAAGCGGAGGATGCTTGTGGTCACGATGGGAACAGGTTCTTCACGGGTTGTCGTGGATGTTGCTTGCCGACCCGAAGCGTACCTCAGCACGCGGAAAGATCGTCGCAGTGCTTGACCGCCTCTGTACCGCCACCGGCATCGGACCCGCTTCACGGGAGCGACGCGGCCCCGATTTCATTCGGCAAACGCGGACGGACGCGCGCCGAACCTGCAGCCCGTCGCGTCCGTCGCAGATGATGGCGCCGGGGCCGGTGTTCGAGCGTTTCCTTCGGCTCGAAGCCGGATCAAAGTCGACGGAATACCAGGCTGGCGTTGACACCGCCGAAGCCAAAGCCGTTGGAGATCGCATATTCCGTCGATATTCGGCGGGCCGATCCGGCGACAATGTCGATGCCTTCCGCTGCCGGGTCCGGCTGGGTCAGGTTCAGCGTGGGAGGCGCGAGCTGGTCGCGTAGCGCAAGGATGGTGAAAATCGCTTCCACGCCGCCGGCAGCCTCGAGCAAATGTCCTGTCGACGCCTTGGTGGCGGATACGGCAGGACCGCGACCCGTTCCAAATACAGTCTTGATGGCCGCCAGTTCGCTGATGTCGCCGACGGGTGTGGACGTCGCATGGGCGTTCAAATGCCCGATCAGCTCAGGTTCGAGATTCGCCTGCCGGAGGGCGAGTTCCATCGCGCGTCGTCCCCCGGCACCGTCCTCGGGCGGCGACGTCATATGGTATGCATCGGCGCTCGTGCCATAACCGAGTACTTCGGCGATGGGGGTGGCGCCTCGCCGCAGCGCGTGTTCGAGCTCTTCTATGACGAGCATGCCGGCGCCTTCTCCCATGACGAAGCCGTCTCGCCCGGCATCGAACGGGCGGGATGCCCGCGCCGGATGATCGTTGAAGCCCGTGGACAGGGTTCTTGCCGCGGCGAATGACCCCAGGCTGACGCGATCGATGCAGGCCTCCGCGCCGCCGCACACGGCAATGTCGGCTTCGCCCGCCCGGATCAGGCGTGCTGCGTCGCCAATTGCCTGGGCGCTGGCGGCACAGGCCGTAACCGGTGCGCCCAGGGGGCCGCGAAGGCCGTGGCGGATGGAGATGTGGCCAGCGGCCATGTTGGCCAGGAAGCTGGGTACGGTGAAGGGAGACAGCCGTCTTGGCCCGCGGTCGTCAGTGATCCTGACGGCCTCTGCAATGGCACCGAACCCGCCCACGCCGGACGCTACGATGGTTGCGGTTCTTTCGCGAGCGCTTTCGGTTTCAGGTCGCCACCCGGATTGATGCAAGGCCTCTTGCGCGGCGCCCAGCGCAAACAGGCTGAACCGGTCCATCTTCTTCTGGTCCTTGGGTTCCGCCGCGAGAGAAGGATCGAATCCCCATGGACAGTCAGGCGTCTGCATGGGCACGACGCCACCGACCTTCGACGCAATGCCGTCCGTGACATCGCCGGGCAAGCCGACCACGCCCGAATGACCCTTCAGGAGGCGGCTCCATACGGATTCGACTCCGCATCCCAATGGCGAAACCATACCCATGCCAGTCACGACAATGCGTCTCGTATTCAAACGGTGCTCCTCTTTTGACTGATGAAGACAGGCCGCCGGAAATTGGCGCAATGCGCCATCCGACACCTCTCACGAAGTTCAGAAATCACGAAGATAGCGCGTCAGTATAGGGATGGGGCGGGTTGGGAATTCGCACATCGCGCCAATTAATATGCAAAGTGCGCCATAATGATCCAATCATGAATCTGTCCCGCCAACGTCCTCTCACTGTGTCGGCGCACTTCCTGCACGGGATGTTGCGTGCCGTTCGCACGCGTCACGGAGAAGACGCGACGGCACAGGTCCTCGCGAGCGCCGCCATCCCGCTGTCTCTTCTCAATCAACCCGATGCACGCATCACTCGGCAGCAGTACGTCGCGTTGTATCGGACGGTCGCGGCGTCGCTCGATGACGAGATGCTGGGGCTATGGTCCAGGCCGATCAGGGGCGGCACGTTGAAGTACCTGATGCTCAGCCTGCTGGACGCGCCAACGGTATTGGTCGCGTTCAATCGTTTTGTTCGTTTCTGGAATTTGCTGCTGGATGACTACCGGTTGCAGATCTCGACGAAGAACGAGCGGGTGCGGCTGGCGCTGGTGGAGCGCACGCCTGGCACGCAGGTTACGCCCCTCGGACATGAGTTGATGATGAAGCTGGCTCACGGTATAGCGTCCTGGCTTCTGGGCAGGGAGCTTGCGCTGCAACGGGTCGAGTTCAGTTTCGCCAGGCCCAGGTACGTGGAAGACTATGCATTCCTGTTTCCCGGGGCGGTGCAGTTCGATGCCGGGATGACGAGCATCCATTTCTCGTACCAGGATTGCGCCGAGCCGTTCAAACGCGAAAAGCACGAACTATGGGCGTTCCTTAACGCCGCTCCTGGAGCCTGGACCTTCAGCGTGTTTCATCACGGTTCGATTGTTGCCAAAACACGTGAGCATCTCGAACGGAATATCGCGCAGCCGCTGACGATACAGGCGCTCGCGCAGGCGTTGCATACGTCTGTACGCACGCTCAATCGTAGATTTGCGGAAGAAGGCACCCATTTCCAGCAGGTGAAAGACGGGCTGCGACGGGATATCGCGGTCGATCGCCTGACAAACTCGAACACCAGTGTGGCAGTGCTGGCATTTGATCTTGGTTTTTCCGACGCCACCGGTTTTTGTCGTGCGTTCAAACACTGGACCGGAAGTAGTCCTACGGATTATCGCAAGGATACGCGTCGAGATGAGTGATGAGAAGGCGTCGGGACTCGACAGCGCGTGTCGCATGGCCGGCGATGGCCGAACGCCGACAACCGGGGCCCGTGTTTTCGAGAAGGCCGCGAAGAATAAAAAAGGCCCTTGCGGGCCTTTCTTCGACAACGGAAGGGGCGGGCGAACGCTTACCGCGTCAGTGCCGTGAACTCCTCCAGCAACCGATCGACGTCAGCCGCCTGGATCGCGCCCATCGTCGAGATGCGGAACAGCTCCTTCGACAACCCGCCTTGCCCCGCGTAGATCACGAAGCCACGCGCCTTCAGCCCGTCGTGCAGCGTCTCGTACGTCACACCTTGCGGCAACCGGTACGCACGCAACACAACCGACGATTCACCTTCCGGCAGTACCAGCGGCATCCCGCGCGCAGCCAGCCCGGCTTGCGCCTGATCAGCCAGCGCCTTGTAATGCGCATGCCGCGCACGCCAGCCACCGGCCTCGTCAAACTCTCGCAGCGCCTCGACAAGCGCGTAATAGGCATGCACGGACGGCGTAAACGGCGTGTTCCGCTGATCCTGCAGCTTCGCGAGACGGCCGAGGTCGAGGTAATACGTGCGGCTTGCCGCCTTCGCGAGCGCGCTGCGACGCACGATCACGAACGCTGCACCCGGCACGCCGTGCAGGCACTTGTTCGCGGTGGCAGCAACCGCATCGATATCGCCGCCAGCAAAATCGATCGCTTCCGCGCCGAAGCTGCTCACACCATCGACGAGCATTTTCACGCCGCGCGAGCGGCAGACTTCCGCGATCGCGCCGAGATCGTTCAAGCGACCCGTCGTCGTTTCATGATGAATCACCGCAACATGCGAGTACCCACCCGCATCGAGTCGTGCACCGATCTGCGCGAGATCGGGCGCCTGCATCCACTCATGCTTCAGCACGTCATGCGCGATGCCATATTGCGTCGCGATCTGCGTAATCCGCTCGCCATACACGCCGTTCTCGATCACGAGCAGCTTGCCGTCCTTCGGCACGAGCGCCGCGATCATGCTCTCGACGGCAGCCGTACCCGAACCGGTCATCAGCACCGCCGTCCACTCGGCCGGATCAAGCTCGTACGCGGCGACGAGACGCGCCCGCGCCTCATCCTGCAGATCGAAGAATTCGCTTTCGCGATGGCACAGGTCGGGTTGCAGCAGGCTGCGGCGCACGCGTTCGGTGAGCGTGACCGGGCCGGGGTTCAGCAGCAGCATCAATGGGCTCCTTCAACGTGGGCTTCGGTCTGCGCGGCGCCGATGTGCCGCATCAGACGAGTCTTGACCTCGACCGGCGTCACGGTCGGGCGGGGCAGGCCGTCGGGCACGCCGGTACGGATCGCGAGACGAACGAACTGCACTCCATCGCCCGGCGCCGCCAGCGTCGCATCGAGCACGTCGAGCGTGTCGCCTTCGACCGCCGACGCGTAACCGCATGCGGCCGCGACGCCCGCGAACGACACATGCTGCGACACCGTTGCCTGGCCGCCCGTCGATTCGTGCGCGCCGTTGTCGAGCAGCACGTGCGTCAGGTTCGCCGGGCCGTAGGTGCCGAACGTCGCGAACACGCCCATGCGCATCAGTGCGGCGCCGTCGCCGTCGATCGCGACGACACGCAGGTCGGGGCGCGCGAGCGCGAGGCCGAGCGCGAGCGGCGTCACGCAGCCCATCGAGCCGACCATGTACAGCTGGTTCGGGCGATCGTCGATCGCGTAGAGTTCGCGGCCGCAGAAGCCGGTCGATGCGAGCACGACCGTCGAATCGACCGGCGTGTGCGCGATCACGCGCTGCAGCGCGTCCTGGCGGGTCGGCCAGGCGTCGGCCGACGCGGCGCGCGACGACGCTTGCGCCGCGACATGCGCGCGCGGCTTCGCCGCCGGGCTCGCTTTCAGTTCATACGGCGCGACGCTGCCTTTCTGCATCACGAGCGCGTACGGGCGGCCCGTCGCGTCCATGTGCGCGATCGCGCGGTCGAGTGCCGGGCCGACCTGTTCCGGGTCGGTCGGGAACGTCTCCCACGGAATCTCCATCGTGTCGAGCATCGCCGGCGTGATCGGGCCCATCAGCGCGTGCTGCGGCTCGTCGGCCACGCCCGGCTGGCCGCGCCACGTGACGATCAGCAACTGCGGCAGGCGGAACGTCCACGTGAGCGACGTGAGCGGGCTCACCGCGTTGCCGAGCCCCGAGTTCTGCATCATCGCGATGCCGCGCTTGCCGCCGAGCGTCGCGCCCGCGATCAGCGCGACCGCGTCGCCTTCGTTCGCGGCCGACACGTAATTCAGCGTCGGGTCCTGCAGCACGTAATTGATGAACGGCGTCAGGTACGAGCAGGGCACGCCCGCGTACCAGTCGAAACCGCGCGCGCGCGCGGCCTCGACGAACTGGGCCGCTTCGATCATTGCGCGCCCCCGTTGGCGGTGCCCGGTTCGGACAGCGGCGTCTGGCCGTGCGCGAAGTCGCCCGCGCGGCGGAAGTCCTCGAGATCGTTGACGCCGCGCCAGTGGCCATGCACGTACTGCACCTCGATCTTCTCGCCGGCGGCGATCAGTTCGTTGAGCAGCGTGGGGATGTCGAGCGTGTCGAAATCGTCGCGCGCCTGCAGCGTCGCGAGCGTCGCCTTCAGGCGGTCGACACCGGCGCCGCGCACGTTCAGCAGGCCGATCCAGCGGCCGTGCGGCGTGCCTGCGGCGACGTCGCTCGACACACGCTGCAGATAGGTTTTCTGGCCGAACAGGCCGCGATCGTCCTCGGCCGTGCAGAGTGCGAAATCGCGCACGCTCTGGTTGGTCGGCTCGGTCAGCGACGAATCGACCACCACGCTGAACTCGGCCTCGCTCTCCGCGAGGTCGCGCAGGATGTAGCTGCGGAACAGCAGGTCGCCGTACGAGATCACGGTGTCGCCGGTCAGGCGTTCGGCCGCGCATGCGAGCGACGCGAGTTCGCCCGTCTGCGCGTGGCGTTCGTTGACGACGAGCTTGATGCCCGACGTGTCGATCGCGTCGGCACGATAGCCGCCGACCACGGTGATGTCGTTCACGCCGTGTTTCTTCAAGCCGTCGACGAGCCAGCGCAGCAGCGGCTTGCCGGCGACCGGCAGCATGACCTTGGGTTTGTCTTCGGTCACGGCTTCGAGGCCCTTGCCGCGGCTCGCGGCGAGCACGATCGCCGCATTCGACGCGCGCGACGACGACGACAGGTAGATGCGCTCGGCCGCCGAGTATTCGTCGGCGTCCTGCAGGCGGAAGATCTCGTTGACCGATGCGACGCGGTCTTCGACGTTGATCAGCGTTTCGTTCTCGTGGATTTCGCGTGCGGTCGCCTGCATCGCGGATGCCGATGCGCGGATCAGGTGGTTCGCCCAGATCACGGTGCTGATGCCGGCCTGACGGAATACGTCGGTCGGCGTGCTGTAGTACTTGGTCGGCACGATCACGAGCGGCGCCTTGCCGCTCCATTCGCGCGCGAACTGCAGGATCTCGTCCGGGCGCGACAGCTTGCTGTGGATCAGGATCGCGTCGGCTCCGGCTTCCGCGTACGCGTTCGCGCGGCGCAGCGCCTCGTCCATCCCCCAGCCCGCGATCAGCGCTTCGACGCGCGCGACGATCGAGAAGTCGGGATCGGTCTGCGAATCCTTGCCGGCCTTGATCTTGCCGCAGAACTCGTCGATCTCGGCGAGCGGCTGGCGTTCGCCGTCGATGAAGCTGTTCGTCTTCGGAAACTGCTTGTCCTCGATGCAGACGCCCGCGATGCCGCGCTGCTCGAGCTTCTTCACGAGGCGGCGCACGTTGTTGAAGTTGCCGTAGCCGGTGTCGCCGTCGAGCAGGATCGGCAGGTCGCTCGCGTCGGCCATGAATTCCAGCACGTCGACGACCTGGGTCCAGCTGGCTTCGTTGTTGTCGCGCACGCCGAATTGCGCGGAAATCGCGAGGCCCGACGCCCAGATGCCCTTGAAGCCGGCTTCGCGGACGATCCGTGCGGACAGGCCGTTGTGCGCTTCCATCAGGAATTCGAGGTCGCTGCTGACGAGCATGCGACGCAGGCGCGCGCTGCGCGATTCGGTGAAATTGGGTTCGCGTGCGTTCATCGTGCGACTCCTGCAGTGGTGCGTTGAATCAGGGGGAGGATTTCTTGCGTGGCGCGAGCGACGTCGTTCGGGAAGTCGATCTCGATCCACGGCGAGCCGGTGACGTCGGCGACGTCGAACGAATGACCGCCTTCGAGCAGCAGGTCGCGCACGGCTTCCTCGTGCGGCATGTTCGCGCGGCCGCTGTCGACGTAGCCCGCGACGATCGCCGCGAGGCGGCGCGCGGTGCCTTCGGTGAAGCGGAAGAAGCCGACCGATTCGCCGATCGTGTCGTAGTCGAGGTCGACCGCGAGCTGCTTGCGCAGTTCGACCGGCACGCCGTTCTTCAGGCACAGCTTGACGGGTTCGTCGCCGGCCTCGAAGTCGCGGTCGATCAGCAGGCGGTCGACCGCCTTGTCGGCATCGGCCACCAGCGCGTGCAGGATGTTCTCGTCATACAGCACGTCGGCGTCCATCAGCAGGACGTCGCCGCCGCGCGTCATCGCATCGGCGACGGTATGCACGGTCAGCACGCTGCCGAGGTCGTAGCGCTCGTTGATCACGATCTCGGCCTGGCGGCCGAGGCGCTTCAATTCCTGCTCGACCTTCCCGGACTGGAAGCCCAGCCCGAGCACGATCTCGTCGACGCCTGCGGCGTCGAGCACGCGCAGATGGCGCTCGAGCAGCGAAACGTCGTCGAAGCGCAGCAGGCACTTCGGGAACTGCGCCTCGGGCGGTTGTTGCAGGCGCAAGCCGAGGCCTGCCGCAAGAATGATGGCTCGCATGGGTTCTCCAACCAAAAAGCCGGCGGATCTGAACGATCAGTCGGCGAGCGGCTGCGGCGCACGGCGCCGCTGCCAGTTTCTTTCACTGAAATGCAGATAGAGCAGGCCGGGCAGGCCGAGCGCGAGTTCGCGCGCGCGCTTCGCAAGCGACAGCGCGAGCGCCGCGTCGGGCGGCAGTCCGACCAGCGGCGCGAGGAGCAGGTAGCCGCCTTCCTGCGCGCCGAGCGAGCCCGGGATCGCGAAGGCCGCGCCGCGAATGGCCTGGCCGACGCTCTCGAGCAGCAGCGCGTCGAGCCAGCTCACCGGGTGCCCGAGGAAGTGCAGCGCGAGCCACACTTCCGCGGTGCCGACGATCCAGCCGACGAGACTCAATGCGAACGTCTTCGCGACCTTCGCACGATCGCGGTACAGCGTGCCGACCGCATCGTCGATCGCGTCGGCGCGGGTGGCCAGCGACGACCAGTCGCGCGGGCCGAGCAGCTTCGACGCGAGGCGCAGGCCGCGGCCGAACAGCCCGCGCCGCTGCGCCACGTAGAACAGCGCGGCGAGGGTGCCGAGCACGCCGGTGGCGATCAGCGCGGGCGTGCGCAGGTGCGCGACCGATTCGTGCGTCGCATACAGGCTGAACGCGGCGATGCCGATCAGTGCGAACGCCATCTGCGCGAGCGCCTGCATCGTCGTGCTGACGGTGACGGCCGCCGCCGCGTCGGCCATCCGCGTGCCGCGCTGCGCGAGGTGGCGCACCATCAGCACGGGGCCGCCGATCTGCCCGGCGGGCAGCAGGCTGTTCACCGATTCGCCGACCCAGCGCGCGCGCAGCGCGTTGCCGAGCTCGGCGCCCGGCTGGCCGGGGCGGAACATCACCGACACCGCCATCGCATCGATCACGAGCGGCACGACGTGGAACGCCGCGACGAGCGCGAGCCCCCAACCGGCCGCGAGGAACGTGGACGCGACCGCGCCGACGCCCTGCCATGCAAGGAGTGCAACGAAGAGTGCGGTCCCGAGGGACAGCAGGATGAGCCCGGCGCGTGTCATGACCCGGTCGTGCGTCGCGTCGCCAGTTGCTTGAACACCTGGCGGAAACCGAAATACGCGATCGCGTCCTTCATGTTCGAGATGAAGCGCTTCCACGGCCGCATGCCGGGGTTCGTCACGTATTCGAAGGTGAGCGACACGCGCATCTCGTTCTGGCCGAGCGGCGTGATGCGGTGGCGCAGCTTGTCGCCGTCGAACAGCACGATGCCGCCGTCGGCGATCTGGACGGAGCCCGGTTCGTCGGCCACGTCCGGATTGCGCGTGTGCAGTTCGTAGTCGAGCCGGCACGACGATTCGTCGATCACGCCGATCAGCAACGTGTAGCGGCGGCCGTCGTAGTACGACGTGTCGTAGTGCCAGCCGATGTGGTCGCCGGGCTTCGTGTAGTAATACAGTGCGTATGCGTGCGGATCGTCGTCCGGCGACAGCATCAGCTTGTCGCCCGTGACTTTCTCGAGGAAGGCGATGAGCGCCTTCGAGCGATACAGTTCGGCGATGTACGGGGCCTGCTCGTCGATCGTATGGCGGCTCACGCTGCCGCCCTGCTTGTGGCCGGGCAGGTAATTGCGGTTCAGGCCGGCCTGCATCGCGCGGGCGGCATCGGCCAGCTTCGCGTGCGCGTCGGCCGGCAGGAATGCGTCGAGGTACAGGAACGAGCCCTGGCGCGTGTAGTCGCCGCGCAGGCGCTCGAGGTCGAGGCGGCCGACGCAGTCGGCCACGGTGCGATCGGGATCGGCTACGGCCGCGCGCACGGGCGCGGGGCGTGCCAGGCTCAGCACGGAGTCGTCGCGCGTGCTAGTCATTTGGAAGCCTGGATTTCGGTTGGATTCTGAGCAACGTTGCCGCGCCGGACGATGCGCCACCAGTCGATCACGACCCAGGCGGCGAACAGCGGGGCGCCGATCGACGCCGCGAGCAGGAACGGCTCGACGCCGTCGAACAGCGTCACGAGCGGCAGCAGGTAAAGCACGTCTTCGGTTTCGAAGCCGCCGGCGAATGCCTGCTTGGTGCCGGCCTTGCCGGCGAACGATTCGATCCGCATGCGCAGGAAGAAGATCAGCGCGACGGCCGCGCCGGCCACCGCACCGAGCAGTACCGGCGACGCGGCCATCTGGCCGCCCTGGGCGACGATGCCGATGCCCATGCTGACGAACAGCGCGACCGTGACGAGCGCGTCTGCCGCGAGGTCATAAAAATGACCGATCTTGCTCGACTTGCCGCTGATGCGTGCGAGTTCGCCATCGGTGTGGTCGACGAAGTTCGACAGCACGATCAGGAACGCGCCTGCATTGCTCCAGCCGAAGCCGCCGTGCGCGAGGCACCAGGCGCCGGCGAGGCCGATCAGCAGACGGACGGTAGTGAGGTGATTCGGGGTGACGGGCGTGTCGACCAGCGGCCGGACAAGCGAGCGCGCGAGCCGCGCATCCCAGGTGCGTGGCAGGGGCGGTTCGGAACGTGTAGCGGTTTTTCTTTGGTCCATCGGCGAAATATATACGGAATTGTAATTTGTTGCTTTTTATTCGATCAATGTCCTGACATGAGGGAGTGTTACCGCGTCTTGCGGCGATAGGCCGGCCGAAAAGCGCGTACGCGAAAGGGCGGCCGAACGGGGCTGCGGGTTTCGTATTCCAGTGTGGTTCGCGCCGCGCGGCTGTCAAGGACGGACGGGCCTCGGAGGCCGGTGCGGCGGTGCCTTTCGCGTGTCCCGATGCGCGTCGCGCGGCACGTGCGAGCTTGACGTGCGTCAGGCCGGGACAATCCGCATCGGGTGACAATTGGCCGCGCCGGACGGATGTCGGTCATTGCCGGTCGACGGGCGATAAATTGCGGTGGAAATCCGTCGATTAATGCACGCAGGTTGGCGATCGGCGGCCGGACTTTCTGCCCGATGCTTTCGCGCACCTTTCGTGTGCATCCGGTTCAAACGGCGCGCCTGTCACAGAACGGTCGTTCGATACCCGGCAAATCCGGCAAGGATCTTTTTCATTTGGCGGACATTTCGCGGCGATCGCCTCTGCGATACTCCGATCGTGCCTGTGGTGCCGGCCGCCCCTCGCGGCCCCAAGGGCTTCATGTCGCTCAGGAGACACCCCCCGCGACGTCAACGACAGACCCAAGCGTCAGAAACCAGCCATGTCTTCATCACGCATCCTCGCTCCCGCCCTGCGTTCGCTCGTCCGCACCGCCGACGAAGCCGCCGCGCTGATCCGTCCCGGCATGACCGTCGCCATGAGCGGCTTCACGGGCTCGGGCTATCCGAAGGCCGTACCGGCCGCGCTTGCCGCCCACATCGACGCGGCGCACGCGCGCGGCGAGGACTTCCGGATCAACGTGCTGACGGGCGCGTCGACCGCGCCGGAACTCGACGGCGCGCTCGCCCGGACCAACGGCATCTCGATGCGCCTGCCGTACCAGTCGGACCCGACGTTGCGCGACAAGATCAACGGCGGCGAAGTCGACTACCAGGACGTCCACCTGAGCCACGTCGCGCAGTACGCATGGTTCGGGCTGTACGGCGATCTCGATGTCGCGATCGTCGAAGTCGCGGGCATCCGTGAGGACGGGCTGCTGATTCCGTCCGCGTCGATCGGCAACAACAAGACCTGGCTCGAACGCGCGAAGCACGTGATTCTCGAGGTCAACGCGCGCCAGCCGCTCGGCCTCGACGGGATGCACGACGTCTATTACGGCACCGCGCTGCCGCCGCACCGCAAGCCGATTCCGCTGACGAAGAGCGACGACCGGATCGGCGAGCCGTACCTGCGTTGCCCGGCCGACAAGGTCGTCGCGATCGTCGAGACCGACGCGCCGGATCGCAGCAATGCGTTTTCCGCGCCGGACGCGACGTCGAAGCAGATCGCGCTGCAGCTGATCGACTTCCTGCGCCATGAAGTGAAGCGCGGCCGCCTGCCGGAAAACCTGCTGCCGCTGCAGTCGGGCGTCGGCAACATCACGAACGCGGTGCTCGCGGAGCTCAGCTCGGCCGGCTTCTCGAACCTGACCGCGTACACCGAGGTGATCCAGGACGGCATGCTCGACCTGCTCCAGGACGGCACGTTGAGCTTCGCGTCGGCCACCGCGCTGTCGCTGAGCCCGGCCGCCGTGCAGCGCTTCGCCGACGAAATCGCGACGTTCCGCGAGAAGATCGTGCTGCGCCCGCAGGAGATCAGCAACCATCCGGAACTCGTGCGCCGGCTCGGCTGCATCGCGATGAACGGGATGATCGAGGCCGACATCTACGGCAACGTGAACTCGACGCACGTGATGGGCACGAAGATCCAGAACGGCATCGGAGGCTCGGGCGATTTCGCGCGCAACGGCTACCTGTCGTGCTTCATGTCGGCGAGTACCGCGAAGGGCGGGGCGATCTCGCGGATCGTGCCGATGGCGAGCCACGTCGACCATACCGAGCACGATGTCGCGGTGGTCGTCACCGAGCAGGGCCTCGCGGACCTGCGCGGCCTGTCGCCGAAGCAGCGTGCACGCAAGGTCATCGCGAGCTGTGCGCATCCCGATTACCGGCCGATGCTCGAGGACTACTTCGAGCGCGCGTCGCGCGAAAGCTTCGGCAAGCACACGCCGCATCTGCTCGCCGAGGCGCTGTCGTGGCACGAGCGCTACGTGCGAACGGGCACGATGAAGGCCTGACGCACGCGCGGCGCTCCGCGTTCCGGATGCGGGGCGGGGAGCCCGCCGGCCGAGCGGAAGGCGCCGCCCGCATCGGCGCGTCAATCCATCGCCGCGTGCGCGACATCCACGCTCGCCGCTTTCCGCGGCGGGCGGATCAGCAGCAACAGCGGGATCATCAGCAGCGTCGCGACGAACATCAGCTTGAAGTCGTTCAGGTAAGCGATCATCGACGCCTGCTGGTTGATCGTGCGGTCGAGCAGCGCGAGGTCGAGGCGGCTGCCGGCCATTGCCTGCACGGCCGGGTTGAACAGCGTGATGTGGGTCGCGAGGTCGGCATGCGCGACCTGCGTGTTGCGCGTCATCAGCGTCTGCACGATCGAGATGCCGATACTGCTGCCGATGTTGCGCATCAGGCTGTAGGTGGCCGTGCCGTCCGCGCGCAGCTCGGGCGGCAGCGTCGAGAACGACAGCGCGCTCAGCGGCACGAACACGAGCCCCAGCCCGAAGCCCTGCACCACGCCGGGCCACACGATGTCCGCTTCGGACAGCACGACCGTGTACTGCATCATCTGCCATAGCGCGAGCGCGGAAATCGACAGCCCCGCGAGCAGCAGCATGCGCGCATCCACGTATTTCAACAGCCTTCCGACGAACAGCATCGCGATCATCGTGCCGGCGCCGCTTGGCGCGGTGACGAGGCCCGTCGTCGCGACCGGGTAGCCCATCAGGTTCTGCAGCATCGGCGGCAGCAGCGCGCGTGTCGCGTACAGCACCGCGCCGACCACGAAGATGAACAGCGTACCCGTCGCGAAGTTCGGGTCGCGCAGCAATTCCGACTTGAAGAACGACGCCTTGCCGACGGTTGCCGTATGCACGAGGAAGAACGCGAAGCCGAGTGCCGCGACGAGCGCCTCGATGCGGATCTCGTACGAGCCGAACCAGTCGAGCTGTTCGCCGCGGTCGAGCATCGCCTGGAACGCGCCGATCGCGAGCGCGAGCGTTGCGAAGCCGAACGCGTCGAACTTCACGTGCGGGCGCGGCGCGCGCGCGGGCAGGAAGGTCATCACGCCGGCGAGCGCGAACGCGCCGATCGGCACGTTGATGAAGAACACCCAGCGCCAGTTGTAGCTGTCGGTGAGCCAGCCGCCGAGCGTCGGGCCGAGGATCGGGCCGACCATCACGCCCATCCCCCAGATCGCCATTGCCTGGCCTTGTTTCTCGCGCGGATTGATGTCGAGCAGGATCGATTGCGACAGCGGCACCAGCGCGGCGCCGAACACGCCCTGCAGCAGACGCGCGCCGACGATCTGCACGAGCGTCTCGGCGAGCCCGCACAACGCCGAGGCCACCGTGAAGCCCGCGATCGACACGATCAGCAGCCGTTTTACGCTGAGCCGGTCGGACAGCCAGCCGGTGAGCGGTGTCGCGATCGCCGCGGCGACGATATAGGAGGTCAGCACCCACGTGATCTCGTCCTGAGACGCGGACAACGTGCCCTGCATGTGCGGCAGCGCGACGTTCGCGATCGTGCTGTCGAGGGTCTGGATCAGCGTGGCGAGCATGATCGACAGGGTCAGCATCGGCCGGTTCAGGGCGGGCGAGGCGGGGGCGTCGGCGGCGGGGTTCAAGCGGGTGTCTCCGTGGGGCGGTCGCCGTGGGCGGCGATCCGGTATCGCTGGATTTATAAGCACGCTTATTATATATCCGCTTATTGCCGGGCCGCGAGCCGCGGGCCGTTCCAGGCTTGACCCTATAATCGCCGCATGGACAAGACTTACGAGAACCGGATCGGCTATCTGATCGCCGACGTCGCCCGCTTGAACGGACGGCTGTTCGACCGGCGCGCGAAGCGCATCGGGCTGACGCGCGCGCAGAGCCGTGTGCTCGCGTACCTGACGTGGAAGGGCGAGATGAATCAGGCGCGGCTCGCCGAATGGCTCGAGATCACGCCGATCTCGCTCACGCGGTTGCTCGACCGGATGGAAGGCTATGGCTGGATCGAGCGCATCGCGAACGACGACGATCGTCGTGCATTCGTGATCCGGCTGACCGACAAGTCGCGCGAGATCTTTCCGCAGATGCTCGAAGTGGGTGACACCGTCGCCGACGACGGGCTGCGCGGCTTCACGCCTGACGAGCGCGATACGCTGGTGCGGCTGCTCGGGCGCGTGCGCCGCAACCTGATCGACTGCGGCGGAGAGTGATCCGCGCCGCCGTTCGGGCGGCCCGGATGAGCGACTTGAAAACGCCGGGTGGCAGCGCTGCCCGCCTGCCGGCATGCGGCGTCGTGATCGCCGTCGTGCCGGTGCGGATGCCCGGCGGGGCGTTCGTCCGGTTGGCACAGGACGATGCGCCCGTCATGCTCGACGAAGTGTTTGCGTGGGCGTCGATGTCGGCTCGGTCGAGCCGACGCTATCTTTTACGGCTTTGTTGACGAAGCCGCGTGCTCAACGCAGCAGCGCCGCGAGTGTGAGCGCCGCCAGATAAAGCCCCACACCGTAAGACAAATGCGTGATGAGACTACGCCTGCGCGCGACGCCCGGGTGCGGCGTGCGCGACGCCGCGATGCCGAAGCCGAACGCGGGCTGCATCACGAAGAACGGCGCGACCACGCTGGCGAGGCCGGCGACGAGTGCGGGAAGCGGCGTCGGCGTGCCGATCCATTCCGTGCCGGCGATCGCGACGGGCAGCGCCGCGAACGCGATGCCGATCGCGTAATGCGCGATCCAGCCGAGCGTGCGTTCGCCCGGCATGGGCGCTGCGGCGCCGATCGACACATGCCGGAACCGGCCGCGCATCATGTGGCCGATCCAGCGGCCGACCAGCGCATAGTCGAGCGACGGAATGCCGAATGCACGCCGCCGGAACAGCGTCCACAGATCCATCACGAACGTGGCGCCCGCGCCGATCGGCAACAGGTTGAGCAGGACGTCGGTCGGGCTCATCGCGACCCTCCGCGAAGAAGGGAAAAGGCGGGGCGGTACAGCGCAATACAGCGTGGTTTCAGCGGTTTCATGGCAGTCCGGGCTTGTCTTTGTGAAGTCGAACGACTATCTTGCGACTTCAAGTTCACTTGAGGTCAAGCATGAGCCGGCTGGACATTGCGGATGTGGCGCGTCGCTCGGGATTGCCCGCGTCGACGCTGCGCTACTACGAGGAAAAGGGGCTGATCGTCCCGACCGGCCGCCACGGGCTGCGGCGGCAATACGACGAGTCGGTGCTGGAGCGCCTGGCGCTGATCGCACTGGGCCGCGAGGCAGGTTTCTCGCTCGACGACATCCTCGCGATGGTCGGCACGGACGGCCCGCCCGCGATCGATCGCGCAAAGCTCGACGGCAAGGCCGACGAACTCGACCGCACGATCCGCCGTCTCGGCGCCGTGCGCGATGCGTTGCGACATGCGGCCGTGTGCCCGGCGTCGAACCATCTTGAATGTCCGTCGTTCCAGAAGCTGCTGCGCATTGCCGCGCATCGCCATCCGGCGCGCCGCGCGAAAACGGATAGCGCGTAGGCGGCGAACGCGCATCGGCGGATTGGGGTGGCGGCAGGGCGGCGCGCCGCACCATTCCAAACGGACATCGAAAACACGAACAACGGGGTTGCTGCGTGTGGTTTGTATGGGTGCTTTACGTGCTTCCGGCCGCATATGCGGCATCGAAGGTCGGGCCGTATTACGGGTTTCTCGCCGGGTGCGCGACGATGGCCGCCGTGCTGGCGGCGCAGACCGCGCTGCTGATGTGGGGAACCGCTTGGGTGAAACGGCGGCGTGGGGGCGTTGGGCAGCCTGACATGACCGCACCGCCCGCACCGGCCGATAGTCTGGACGACGAACCGGTTGACGCGCCCGATGATGTACCCGATGTGCCGCTTCGATACGGCGAGCAGGCACGATTCAAGCAACTGGTTCTGATTACCGACGCTGCGCGGCCCGACGTCACGCGCTGTTTCTACGACAACGCGAAGCGGACGATCGAAGCCTACGTGGATGTCGAGGCGGGGCGCGACGGTTCGGGCGCGGCGATGGTGTCGACGGCCGACCTGGCCCCGGCGAACGGCCTGCCGGCCGCGCCGCCGGACGACACGCTGACCGTGTTCGTGTCGAACGACGGCGCGTGGTCGGGATTCCGCGTCGGCGACCAAAGCTTCCGGTTCCGCCACGGCGCAATCACGAGACTGCGGCTCACGCAGGTGATTCCGGTTCGCTGGAAGGGCGGCTACACGGTGACCTTCTGGTTCGACGTGCCAGACCGGAAAAGCACAGCCGGTTACGTGTCGGATTCGACCTGGTTCGATGTCGGCGTGGGCCATTCCAGTCGCCGCACACGTACGCTCACTCATGCATGTCGCGAGATCGCGTCGGTGCTCGACGTCGCGTTCGACATCGACGAGGCCGGCGACGACTGACTCATCCGGCGTAATACACGCGGCATTCCTGCTCGCGCCCGCGCACGATGCGCTTGCCGACGAGCGAGCCATACGTTTCGGTGAAGACGGTGCGCTGGTGCTCGCGCTGCAGCGCGTCGTAGAAATAGAGCGAGACCCAGTCCGTCGGGCGGGACGCCTCCGGCGTGCGCATCGCGGCATGCAGGCACAGCGCGGTGAAGTGCCAGCCGCCCTTGGTCATGTGCATCACGGGCAGCCGCACGTAACCGTCCGCGTTCGGCCGCCGGTGCGTGGTGGCGCGTTGCGCCGCGCCAGGCGTCGGCAATACGCCGGCGGCGGCCTTGTTGCGGTACAGGCGGTCGATGTAGAGCAGCAGTTCGACGGGCGGCTCCGTGCCGGGGCCGGCGTCCTGCACGTGGCCCTGCCAGCGCCGGCGGCGGCTCAGCACGTCGTCGAGCGCGGCGCGGATGCCGGCCGCGCGCCGCGGGCCGACGCCCGAGATCGTTTCGAGCTGGCCGTTGCGGGCCGCGCGTTCGAGCTCCTCGAGCGTATCGATGTGCAGCAGGTCGTGAATGCGCAGTGCGAGCGCGTGGCCGATGCCCGGCACGGCTTCGAACGCGGAGGTGCGTTCGGCGTCGCCGCACAGCCGGTCGAGCTGGCGCCAGCGCCCCGTCACCAGCAGCTCGGCAATCGCCTGGGCGACGCCCGTGCCGATCTCCGGCAGCGTCCCGAGCGCATCGACGCCGCCGGACTCGAACAGCACGCGGATGTCGAGGTCGAGCGCATCGACCGTCTCGGCCGACGCGCGGTACGCGGCGACCCGGTACGGATTCGCGCCCTGGTCAGCCAGCCGCTGCGCCGCCTCGCGCAGGCAGGTCGCGATATGCCGGTTTTCCTCGTACGTTTGGCTGGCGGTCGTCTGCATGCCGAGGGACCTGGGGAAGCACAAACGGAATGGACACGGCGAACGATGCGCCGGTCGGCTTTGCATCATTGTCGCGACGCGCGATCAAGAAAACTTGATGCACGTCAATGGCAAACGTAGCACAGGTTCGCAGCGCACGGTCGTGCCGGAGAGCGACACGACCGTGCGTCGCGTGACGCGATCACGCATCGAGGAACGACTGCGCGTTCTCGGCCTCGGCGGCCGTGCGCAAGGCAGCGAGCGCCCGTTTCTCGATCTGCCGCACGCGTTCGCGCGACATGCCCGCGTCCTGCGCGATCGCGTCGTAGGTATCGGGCTCGGTGCCGCCGAGACCGAACCGCCGGCGCAGCACGTCGGCCTCGGCCGGCGTGACCGACCGGAGCAGCGACCTCACGCATTCGCGCATGCGCGTGTCGGCCAGTTGCTCGAACGGGCTGGCCGACGCCTGGTCCTCGATCAGTTCAACCAGGCCGGTGTCCGCGTCGGGCAGCGGCGCGTCGAGCGACACGGGCTCGGCAGGGAGCGCGAGCAACGCGCGCAGCTTGTCCTCGTCGAGGCCGGTTTCGGCCGCGAGCTCGGCCGGCGTCGCCCGGCGGCCCGTGCGCTGGTGAAAACGCAGCGCATGCCGCTGCACGCGCTGGTACTGGTCGCCGACGTGCACGGGCACGCGGATCGTGCGTGCGCGATCCGCGACCGCGCGTGCGATCGCCTGGCGGATCCACCAGGTCGCATAGGTCGAGAACTTGAACCCGCGCCGGTATTCGAATTTCTCGATCGCACGCATCAGGCCGAGGCTGCCGTCCTGCACGAGATCGGGCAGGTCGACGCCGCGGTTCATGTACTTGCGCGCGATCGACAGCACGAGCCGCAGGTTCGCCTCGAGCATCGCGCGCGTGGCGTCGCGCACTTTCTGCTGGCCGTCGGTGAGCGCTGCGGCGAGTGCCCGTCGCGCGACCGCGTCGAAGCAGGCGGCTTCGCCCGCCGTGGCGCCCTGCGGCGCAGAAGCGAGTGCGCGCACGACACCGCTCGCGTCGTCGACGGCCGGCGCGACCCACGCGATCGAGCCGAGCAGGGCGGCTACGCGGTTGCGCGCGTCGCGGTATTCGGCCGAACCGAAGCCATGCGCGTGCAACGCGCCGCGCAAGGCCGCGACGGCCGTCTGCAGTGCGTCATAGCTGGCCGGCGCGGGCGTGTCGCCCGCGTCGTCACCGTGCGATCCGGCGGCGCCGGCCGCAGCCGTTGCGCGATGACGCGCAAGCAGCGCGTCGACTGCCGCCGGATAGCCGGCGAGCGCGTGCAGGATCTGGTGGCGGCCCGTCTCGATCTCACGCGCCAGCACGATTTCGCCTTCGCGCGTGAGCAGCGGCACCGCCTGCATGCGGCGCATGTAGAGCGCGAGCGGATCGGTCGACGCGCTCGTGCCGCGTGCGAGGTCGCGAAGCAGCGCGCGACCTTCATCGAGCGCATCGCGATCGACGTCGACCGGCGCCGAACCGGCGAACGGCGCTGGCGCGGCCGGCTCGTCGAGCACGGCGATGCCGATGTCGGCGAGCGCGGCGCGCACGACGTCGAGCGCGTCGGGGCTGTCGCTTTCGGGCGGCAGCGCGTCGACGAGGTCGGCGTGGGTCAGATAGCCCTGTTCGCCGGCGAGCGCCAGCAACTGGATGATCGGATCGAGCGGCGTGTCCGCCCGGGAAGTGGGGCGTGGCGTAGTCATGTCGATGGCGGCGCGAGCCGCGCTCCTGTCTGGGCGGGCCGAAGTCCGCTGGTTTCGGGCCGCCGGTTGCTCGCGAACCCCGTCCGCGCCGGCCAGCCTGACATCGTTCAAGTTGAGGGCATTTGCGCGAACTTCAACGCGAGTGCGGCAGACGGGCCAGCACGCGGCGTGCCCGCGCGCCCGTCCGGTGCAGGAAACAAAAAGTAACCGATCATACCGAGCGGAAATCTGCAGGGGACGTAAGCTAGAGTCAGGCGCACGCCCGACGGCGACGCGCGGATTCTGCCGGAGCAAGACATGACCCCGATTCCTGCCGCGAGGTGTGCGGTATTCGCATTGACGACGCTGGCCCTCGGCGGCTGTTATTACACGAGTCCGTATGGCTATGCTCCGTACTACACGCCGGCCACGCTGACGCAGCGCGAGATCCCCGTCACACCGGCTGCACCGGCCACCGCTGCGCCGGGCCCGACCTCGGCGGCGAGCGCGCCGCCCGTGGCCGACCCGTCTCCCGTCTACGTCACGCCGGCCTATCCGCCGCCGTATCCCTATCCATATCCGTACTATGCCCCTGCGTATTACCCCGGTTGGTACGGCTGGGGCGCGCCGGCGATCTCGGTCGGCTTCTGGGGCGGATGGGGCGGCGGCTGGCGTGGGCGCGGCGGGTACTGGCATCGTCCGTGGGGCGGCGGCCACTGGGGTGGCGGCTGGGGCGGACATCGGCATTGACCGGCGCGCGGCGGCACCGCGCGGGAGAGCATCATGAGCATGAGGAATACGATCGTTCGCGGCCTGTGCGTCGCTTTGCTCGGCCTGGCGGCCGTGCCGGGTCTCGCGGACGCGCAAAGCACCGGCTACACGAACTCACCGGCGGAACTGTTCGCCGGGCCAGCGCCCGACTATCCGGTCGTCGCGCAGATTCCGCCGGGCACCGCGCTGGACGTGTTCGGCTGCCTGAGCGACTACACGTGGTGCGACGTCGCGCTGCCCGGCGTGCGCGGCTGGATCGACGCGCAGTTGATCGACTATCCGTACCAGGGCGGTTACGCGCCGCTGCTCGACTACGGCGCGATCATCGGCGTGCCGATCACCGGATTCGCGATCGCGGCGTACTGGGATCGCTACTACCGCAACCGGCCGTGGTATCACGACCGCGATCGCTGGGCGCATCGTCCGGAGCCGAGGCTCGGCCCCGGTGGCGAACCGCCGCGACAGGGGCGCCCGCAACCGGGCGGGGCGGTGCAGGTTACACCGGGCGGTCCGCCGCCCGTGCATGACACGCGGCCGTCGGCTGCGCGCGGCGGCTGGAACGGCGCGATCCGCACGCCGCCGCCGGGTGCAGCCGGCAATGCGCGTCCGGCAGGGCCGCCACCGGCCGTCATGCGCCCGCCGCCCGCACCGGGCGGAGAGGTCCGCACGATGCCGGCGCCGGTGCACCCGGGTGGCGGTGGGGGTTACGGCGGCGCGCGGCCGCAAGGCGGCGGGAACGGCGGTGGAAGCCATGGGGGCGGTGGCGGCGGTAGCGGTGGCGGCGGCCCGGAAGACTTCCGTCACTGACGATGCCGGCGCTTTCGGTGGGCGCCGGACGAAAAAAAACCGCTCCGGAGAGCGGCTTCTGGATCGGGCGAGCGGGCGGTCGCACGGCCCGCAGCCTGACCGGCTGCGCGTTGCGGGCAGCCGGTCAGGCCGCCCCTGTCAGTCGTCGAGCAGCGACAGGTCGCGCACGGCGCCCTTGTCGGCAGACATGACCAGCTTCGCGTAGGCCTTCAGCGCCGCGGATACCTTGCGCGGACGCGGCTGCGCCGGCTTCCAGCCCTTCGCGTTTTGCGCTTCGCGGCGGCGCGCCAGTTCCTCGTCCGACACCAGCACGTTGATCGTGCGGTTCGGGATGTCGATGCGGATCTTGTCGCCGTCGCGCACGAGGCCGATCGCGCCGCCCGCTGCCGCTTCCGGCGAGCAATGGCCGATCGACAAACCCGACGTGCCGCCCGAGAAACGGCCGTCCGTCAGCAGCGCGCATGCTTTGCCGAGGCCCTTCGACTTGATGTAGCTGGTCGGGTAGAGCATTTCCTGCATGCCGGGGCCACCCTTCGGGCCTTCGTAGCGCACGATCACCACGTCGCCGGCCTTGACCTTGTCGTTCAGGATGTTTTCGACGGCTTCATCCTGCGATTCGGTCACGTGCGCGGTGCCTTCGAACACGAGGATGCTCTCGTCGACACCGGCCGTCTTGACCACGCAGCCGTCGAGCGCGATGTTGCCCGTCAGCACGGCGAGGCCGCCTTCCTTCGAGAACGCATGCTCGTACGAGCGGATGCAGCCTTCGGCGCGATCGAGGTCGAGGCTCGGCCAGCGCGTGTTCTGGCTGAACGCGACCTGCGTCGGGATGCCGGCCGGGCCGGCCTGGTAGAACGTGCGCACCGCTTCGTCCTGCGTGCGGACGATGTCCCACTGGTCGAGGGCGTCCTTCAGCGACGGCGTGTGCACGGTCGGCACGTCGGTGTGCAGCTTGCCGGCGCGGTCGAGCTCGCCAAGGATCGCCATGATGCCGCCTGCGCGGTGTACGTCCTCGATGTGGTACTTGTTCGTGTTCGGCGCGACCTTGCACAGCTGCGGCACGACGCGCGACAGGCGGTCGATGTCCTTCATCGTGAAGTCGATGCCGGCTTCCTGCGCGATTGCAAGCAGGTGCAGGATCGTGTTGGTCGAGCCACCCATCGCGATGTCGAGCGTCATGGCATTCTCGAATGCCTTGAAGCCCACCGAGCGCGGCAGCACGCGTTCGTCGTCCTGCTCGTAGTGCTGGCGGGTGAGCTCGACGATGCGACGGCCGGCGCGCTTGAACAGTTGCTCGCGATCGGCGTGCGTGGCCACCACCGTGCCGTTGCCGGGCAGCGACAGGCCAAGCGCTTCGGTCAGGCAGTTCATCGAGTTCGCGGTGAACATGCCCGAGCACGAGCCGCAGGTCGGGCAGGCCGAGCGTTCGACTTCGGCGACTTCGGCGTCGGAATACGACGGGTCGACCGCGATCACCATCGCGTCGACGAGGTCGAGTTTTTTCACTTCGATGGCCTTGGTGACCGGGTTCGCGAGGCGCGTCTTGCCCGCTTCCATCGGGCCGCCCGACACGAAGATCACCGGAATGTTGAGGCGCATCGCGGCCATCAGCATCCCCGGCGTGATCTTGTCGCAGTTCGAGATGCAGACCATCGCGTCCGCGCAGTGCGCGTTCACCATGTATTCGACCGAGTCCGCGATGATGTCGCGGCTCGGCAGCGAATACAGCATGCCGTCGTGGCCCATCGCGATGCCGTCGTCGACCGCGATCGTGTTGAATTCCTTCGCGACGCCGCCGGCAGCCTCGATCTCGCGCGCGACGAGCTGGCCGAGATCCTTCAGGTGCACGTGCCCCGGCACGAACTGGGTGAACGAGTTGACGACCGCGATGATCGGCTTCGAGAAATCGTCGTCTTTCATGCCGGTGGCGCGCCAGAGCGAGCGCGCACCTGCCATGTTGCGGCCGGCGGTGGAGGTTTTGGAACGGTAAGTGGGCATTGTCGTTGCTGAAGAAATATCGCGGGAAAAGGGTGGAGGCACGGGGAATAAAGGCCTCTCGCGCGCCCGTGCGAACAACCTCTTGAGCTGCGCCCAGGGCAAACCGCGCAATTATCCCACAGCCGCCGCGGGCGTGGCGCCCATGGGGCAGGCCACCGGCGCGGGCGGCGTGCCCGGCGCGGAACCCGCGCACGGCTGCGGGCCGCCGGCGTGACCGTCCGCAGCGGTGGCCGGCTCGTGCACGGATCGGCGGCGAACACGCGATCCGGCCCCGCGCGTCGGCGTCAGTCGAGCAGCGTCAGGATCTCGTCGTACAGCGCCTTCGGAATCCGCACGCCGTTCGCGATGCTGCGCGCGCGGGCGTCGAAGCGGCGTTGCGACGGCAGCCGCGCACCCTGCGCGACGATCGATTCGAACATCCGTTCGCCGCGCGCGAGCCCCGTGTCGAGATCGTCGCCGAGGAACACCTTCGGGTCGAATGCGATCACGAGTTCGCCATGGCACGGCGTCGCGCCGACGCCTTCGTCGAAGTCCATCGACTCGCGGCTCGTCATGTCGCCGATCAGCGCGCCGCCGAGCAACTCGACCATCGCCGCGAGCGCCGAACCCTTGTGGCCGCCGAACGTGCGCATCGCGCCCTGCAGCGCGGCCTTCGGATCGGTGGTCGGCCGGCCGTCGGCGTCGATCGCCCATTCCGGCGGGATCGGCTTGCCCTGCTTCGCATGCAGCTCGATGTCGCCGCGCGCGATCGCGCTCGTCGCGAAATCGAACACGAACGGCACGCCGCCCGGGCGCGGCCACGCGAACGCGATCGGATTCGTGCCGAACACCGGCTCGCGGCCGCCCTCCGGCGCGACCCAGCTGTGGCTCGGATTCATCGCGATGCCGACCAGCCCCTCGGCCGCGATGGCCTCGACCTCGGGCCACAGCGCGGAGAAGTGGTAGCAGCGGTTGATCGTCAGCGCGGCGATGCCGTGCTGCTTCGCCATTTCGACGAGCACCGGCAGGCCTGTCTCGAAGCTCAACAGCGAGAAGCCGCGATGCGCGTCGACCGAGACGATCGACGACGACAGGCGGCGCAGCGTCGGCACCGCTTGCGGATCGACCTTGCCCTTCTTCAGCGAACGCACGCAGACCAGCAGCCGGTATACGCCGTGCGAATGGCATTCGTCGCGCTGGCCCTGTGTGATCACGTTGGCGATGGCCCGCGCATGGGCGTCGGACAGTCCGTTGTGCGTCAGCACGCGCAGCGCGAGCGTGTGGACTTCATCGAGCGACAGGACGACTTCGGCGATCGGCTCAGACATGGTTCGCCTCCCGCGGCGCCGGCACGCCGTCGATGCGTTGCGGCACGTTCAGCGGATTGCCGTCGCGGATCACATCGGGCAGCAGCGTGTCCGGCAGGTCCTGATACGACACGGGGCGCAGGAAGCGTTCGATCGCGCGCGCGCCGACGGACGTCGTGCGCGTGTCCGACGTGGCCGGGAACGGGCCGCCGTGCACCATCGCATGGCCGACCTCGACGCCCGTGCCGAAGCCGTTGACGAGAATGCGGCCGGCCTTGCGCTCGAGCAGCGGTCGCAGCGCGGCGAACAACGCGGCGTCGCCGTCGGCAAGGTGCGCGGCGATCGTCAGCTGGCCTTCGAGCGACTTCAGCACGCGCTGCAGCGTGCTGGCGTCCGGGCAACGCACGATGAGCGAAGCGGGGCCGAACACTTCGTCGCGCAATTCGGGATGCGCGATGAACGCCTCGGCCGAGGTCGCGAACAGCGCCGCGCGGGCCTGCAGCCGATTGCCTTCGGCGCCTTGCGCGAGCAGCTCGACCGCAGCGTGATCGCGAAGCGCCGCGACACCTTGTTCGTAGCTGGCGTGGATGTGCGGCGTCAGCATCGTTTGCGCGGGCGCGGCACGCACCGCAGCGGCGGCCGTTTTCTCGAACGCGCGCAGCGCGGGGCCGTCGACCGCGAGCACGAGGCCCGGGTTCGTGCAGAACTGGCCGGCGCCGAGCGTGAGCGACGCGGCGAACTGCGGCGCGATCGCTCCGTGGCGCGCGTCGAGCGCGGCGGGAAACAGCAGCACGGGATTGATCGAGCTCATTTCCGCATAGACGGGAATCGGCTCGGGGCGGGCGGCCGCGATGTGCATCAGCGCGACGCCGCCGCGGCGCGAGCCGGTGAAGCCGACGGCCTTGATGCGCGGATCGGCGACGAGCGCCTGGCCGATTTCGCGCGACGCGTCGAACAGCAGCGAGAACACGCCGGCCGGCATCCCGCATTCGCGCGCGGCCTGCTGGATCGCGCGGCCGACGAGCTCCGACGTGCCCGGGTGCGCCGAATGCGCCTTGACGATCACCGGGCAGCCGGCCGCGAGTGCCGAGGCCGTGTCGCCGCCGGCGACCGAGAACGCGAGCGGGAAATTCGATGCGCCGAACACGGCCACGGGCCCGAGCGCGATGTTGCGCAGGCGCAGGTCGACGCGCGGCAGCGGCTTGCGTTCGGGGCGCGCCGGATCGATTCGCGCGTCGAGAAAACCGCCGTCGCGCACGAGCGATGCGAACAGCGCGAGCTGGCCGACCGTGCGGCCGCGCTCGCCTACGATGCGGGCGCGCGGCAGGCCCGTTTCGGCGACGCAGCGCTCGATCAGGTCGTCGCCGAGCGCCATGATGTGGCGGCCGATTGCGTCGAGAAACGCGGCGCGGGCGTCGAGCGACGTTTCTCGATACGTGTCGAATGCGTCGTCGGCGAGCGCGCAGGCCGTCTCCAGGTCGTGCAGGCTCGCGCCGCCGAAGGCGGGTTCGAGCGGCTCGCCGGTTGCGGCGGCGATCGCGTGGAGGGTGCCGTTCTGTCCTGCGACGGCCGATTGGCCGATCAGGAGCTGACCTGTGAGTTGCATGGTTTTCCTCGGAAAAAGCAGGGGCCGGGCATGGGGCGCCCGGCCGAAGGGATCATGGGAAAAGGAACGGGCGCGTCAGTCTTCGTCGTCGTCGAGTTGCAGCTTGTCGGCGCGCACACCGGTATTCGCGCCCCAGTAGTAGATGACGAGCGCGACGGCCGCGACGACGACCGTGTCGTACGGATGCGCAAGCCGGCCCGTGCCGCCGAAGCCGCCGAGATACGACAGCACGATCATCGCGGCATAGAACGCAATCAGCCACGCGGACGAACGCACTTGCTCGGCGAGGCTCAGATGCGCGGTCGGCACCCAGCGGCGGCATGCGAGATAGATCGCGAACATCGCGATCTGCAGGCCGAGCAGCCAGGACACCGTGCTCCAGCCCGACCAGTAGACGATCAGCGCGGCGATCACGAACGACGCGGGGCCGGTGATGCCGAACGCGCTTGCGCGGAACGGCCGCGGCAGGTCGGGCGCGGTGCGGCGCAGTGCGGCGACCGATACCGGTGCGACCGCATAGCTCAGCACCAGCGCGGCCGACACGATGTTGATCAGCGCTTCCCACGACGGGAACGGCATCGTCCAGAAGATCGCGAGGCCGAACGTGAGCCACAGGCCCGCGCGCGGGATGCCGGACGCTTCGTCGACGCGCGTGAACACCTTGAAGAAGGTGCCCGTCTTCGCCCAGCCGTAGACGACGCGCGGCGTTGCGTTCATGTAGATGTTGCCGCAGCCGCTCGGCGAGATCATCGCGTCGGCGACGACCATCACCGCGAGCCAGCCGACGCCGAGCGCCAGCGCGATGTCGCGGTACGGCAGCGTGAATGCCTTGCTGATGTCGTGCCAGCCGCCGGCGAGCATCGCGGTGGGGATGCTGCCGATGAACGCGAGCTGCAGCAGCACGTAGATCAGTGTCGACAGCAGGATCGACAGGATCAGCGCGATCGGGATCGTGCGCTGCGGATTGCGCACCTCGCTCGCGACCGACACGATCGGCGTGAGCCCGAGGTACGCGAAGATGATGCCGCCCGCGGACACGGCCATTTCGATGCCCGGCATGCCGAACGGCGCGAAGCCGTGCACGGTCAGGTTCGCGGGCTTGAAGAACGTGAACAGCACCGCGATCACCGACAGCGGCACGATGAACTTGAAGATGCTGATGATGTTGTTCGCCTTCGCGAACGTCTTAACGCTCGAATAGTTCAGGTAAAAGAAGAAGCACAGCAGCGCGGCCTGCACGAGCCAGCCGAGCGTGGTCGGGTCGCTCGATCCCACGACGGTCAGGCCCGGAAACCACGCGGCCGCGTACTGGCGCGCGGCGACGACTTCGATCGCGATCAGGCTCGAAAAGGCGATCAGCGTGATGAAGCCCATCAGGTAGCCGAGCAGCGGGCCGTGCGAGAACACCGGGTAGCGGACCACGCCGCCCGCGCGCGGCAGCGCGGCGCCGAGTTCGCAGTAGACGATGCCGAGCAGCAGCACCGCGAAGCCGCCGAGCAGCCACGAGAAGATGCCGGCCGGGCCCGCGATCGTCGACACGTGACTCGCGGCGAACAGCCACCCCGAACCGAAAATGGCGCCGAGACCGATGAACGTGAGATCGGTCAGCGACAGCTGTTTCTTGAACTTGCCGTGACCCGCGTCGGGGTGCGCGGAACGGGAAAGCGGGACAGACGGGTGAGCGTTGCCTTGGCCTGGCATGGGCTTGTCTCCTGGGAGGAATATCGGCACAGGCTTGAGGTGCGCCGCGCTCCGACGGAGCAGCGGCGCAAGCCTGCCGGCCGGCGTCGCCCGGTTCGAACGACCGGGGCGGGCCGCGGGCCGTTCACGCGCGGCGCGGGCGGGCGCCGGGGCGAACGGGCCCGCAGGCCATGCCGGACCGAAGACGGCGGAGCGAAGGGGTAAGCCTTGCGCCGCCGCCGGGGGAGTCGATCAGAGACCGACGTCGGGCAGCGCCGGGCGCGTGGCGAGCGCCTTGGCGACGATGGCCTTCACTTCCGCGAGTGTGTCGCCCTGCAGCGCGAGGCGCGGCGGACGCGTGATCGCGCTGCCGCGGCCGACCAGCTCTTCGCACAGCTTGATGCACTGCACGAGATCGGGGCGCGCGTCGAGGTGCAGCAGCGGCATGAACCAGCGGTACAGCGCGAGCGCTTCGTCGAAGCGCTTTTGCTTCGCGAGACGGAACAGCGTCTCGCCTTCCTTCGGGAACGCGTTCGACATGCCCGACACCCAGCCTTCGGCGCCGACGGCAATGCTCTCGACCACGACGTCGTCGAGGCCCGCGAACAGCACGAAGCGATCGCCGACCGCGTTGCGCAGGTCGATGAAGCGGCGCGTATCGCCCGACGAATCCTTGAAGCAGACGATGTTCTCGCAATCCTGCAGCGCGATCAGCACGTCGGGCGTCACGTCGTTCTTGTAGATCGGCGGGTTGTTGTAGACCATCACCGGCAGGTCGGTGCTGGTGGCGACCGCGCGGAAGTGCGCGGCGGTTTCGTGCGGCTTCGCCGAGTAGACGAGCGCGGGCATCACCATCACGCCGTCGACGCCGACGCGCTGCGCTTCACGCACCGTGTTACGCGCGAATTCGGTCGTGAATTCGGCGATGCCGGCGATCACCGGAATCTTGCCGCCGGCCGCGTCGCGTGCGGCCTCGATCACCTGGAGCTTCTCGTTCGTCGACAGCGACGTGTTTTCGCCGACCGTGCCGCAGACCACGAGGCCCGATACGCCGTCGTTCACCAGGTTCTTCACCACTCGGTGCGTGGCGTCGATGTCGAGGGAAAAGTCCGGCTTGAACTGGGTGCTGACGGCCGGGAAAACCCCGGTCCACTGAATGGCGTTTCGGCTCACTTCAATCTCCTACGTGTTTGTATCGGTCGGCCGACAGGTGTCGGTGTGGCAACCAGTATCGCCGCGCAAATGCCCATCACGCTTGAGTCGTATCGCGGAGCAAAATGACGAAATCGGCACAGCGACCGGACGGCGCGGGAAGGGCGCTTCGCACTATGCCGATTTCGTCGTCGTCCTCATCGAAAAGCCACAAGCGGGCGGACGCGCGACGGAGGAAGCTGTGCTCCTTTCCCCACTTCGGACGGCTCATGATGAAGCGCATCCAGATCATCGATTCGCACACGGGCGGCGAACCCACTCGGCTCGTCGTGTCCGGTTTCCCCGCGCTCGGCAGCGGCACCATGGCCGAGCGCCGCGACGTGCTCGCGCGCGAGCACGACCGCTACCGCACCGCATGCATTCTCGAACCGCGCGGCAGCGACGTGCTGGTCGGCGCGCTGCTGTGCGAGCCCGTGTCGCCCGATGCGGCGGCCGGCGTGATCTTCTTCAACAACAGCGGCTATCTCGGGATGTGCGGGCACGGCACGATCGGCGTCGTGCGCACGCTGCACCATATCGGGCGCATCGCGCCTGGCGTGCACCGGATCGAAACGCCGGTCGGCACCGTCGAGGCGACGCTGCACGACGACCTGTCGGTCAGCGTGCGCAACGTGCCCGCGTATCGCCATGCGAAGGACGTCGCGCTCGACGTGCCGGGTTACGGCCCCGTGAAGGGCGACATCGCATGGGGCGGCAACTGGTTCTTCCTGATCAGCGACCACGGGCAGCGCGTCGCCGGCAACAACGTCGCGGCGCTCACCGCGTATGCGTCGGCCGTGCGCGAAGGGCTCGAACGCGCGGGCATCACCGGCGCGAACGGCGGCGAGATCGACCATATCGAGCTGTTCGCCGACGATCCCGAGCACGACAGCCGCAGCTTCGTGCTGTGCCCGGGCCTTGCGTACGACCGTTCGCCGTGCGGCACCGGCACGAGCGCGAAGCTCGCGTGCCTCGCGGCCGACGGCAAGCTCGCGCCGGGTGCCGTATGGCGGCAGGCGAGCGTGATCGGCAGCGTGTTCCAGGCGAGCTACGAGCAGGCCGAAGGCGGCATCGTGCCGACGATCCGCGGCAGCGCGCACCTGAGCGCGGAAGCGACGCTGCTGATCGAGGAAGACGATCCATTCGGCTGGGGTATCGCGCCGTGAGCGACACGAAGGCAGATGTCGTCGTGGTCGGCGCCGGCATCGTCGGCGCGGCGTGCGCGCACGAACTCGCGCAGCGCGGGCTGCGCGTGCTCGTCGTCGACGACGCGAGCGGCGGTGCGACCGGCGCGGGGATGGGCCACCTCGTCGCGATGGACGACAACGCGGCCGAACTCGCGCTCAGCCATTACTCGATCGAACTGTGGCGCGCGCTGAGCGGCCAGATGCCGGAAGGCTGCGCGTACCGCAACTGCGGCACGCTGTGGCTCGCCGCCGATGCGCACGAAATGGATCTGGCGCGCGCGAAGCAGGCGACGCTGGCCGCGCACGACGTGGCGGGCGAGCTGATCGATGCGGCGACGCTCGCGCAACTGGAGCCGATGCTGCGTGCCGGCCTGGGCGGTGCGCTGAAGATTCCCGGCGATGCGATCCTCTATGCGCCCGTCGCCGCGAACTGGCTGCTGCAACGCGCGCCGCGCATCACGTTGCGGCGCGACCGCGCCGTCGCGGTCGATGGCGCGAGCGTGACGCTCGCGAGCGGCGACACGCTGCGCGCGGAGCGGGTGGTCGTCGCGAACGGCGTTGCCGCGCGCACGCTGCTGCCCGAATTGCCGCTGCGCCCGAAAAAGGGCCATCTGCTGATTACCGACCGCTACCCGGGCCAGGTGTCGCACCAGCTCGTCGAGCTGGGCTATGCGGCGAGTGCGCATGCGAGCGACGGCACGTCGGTCGCGTTCAACGTGCAGCCGCGGCCGACCGGCCAGTTGCTGATCGGTTCGTCGCGCCAGTTCGACACCGAGGACGCGCAAGTCGATCCGCCCGTGCTCGCGCGCATGCTGCGCCGCGCGGTGGGCTATCTGCCCGGCCTGGCCGACCTGAACGGCATCCGCGCATGGACGGGGTTCCGTTCCGCGAGCCCCGACGGGCTGCCGCTGCTCGGCGAGCATCCGGCGCGGCCGGGCGTGTGGCTCGCGGTCGGGCATGAAGGGCTCGGCGTGACGACCGCGCCGGGTAGCGCGCGGCTCGTCGCTGCGCGGATGGCCGGCGAACGGCCGCCCATCGATATCGAACCGTATTTGCCGGGACGCTTCCTCACCGCGTCCCTTGAAGCCGGAGCGCTGACATGATCATTCATCTGGACGGCCGCGCGCTGACGGTGGCCGACGGCGCGACCGTCGCGGCCGCTGTCGCGGCGAGCGGCGACGACACGACGCGCGTGTCGTGCACGGGCGCGGCGCGTGCGCCGTTTTGCGGGATGGGCGTTTGCCAGGAGTGCAGGATGACGATCGACGGCCGGCGCCGGCTGGCCTGCCAGACGCTGTGCCGTGACGGGATGCAGGTGGAGCGCACGCGATGAAACAGGAACGACTGAGCGTCGACGTCGCGATCGTCGGCGCGGGCCCGGCCGGGCTGTCGGCCGCACGGGCCGCCGCGCGAAGCGGTGCGACGGTTGCGATCGTCGACGACAACCCGCGGGCGGGCGGGCAGATATGGCGGCAAGGTGCGACGGCGACGCCGACGCCGGCCGCCGCCGAGCGGTTCGCCGTATTGCGGCAGCCGAACGTCACGCATCTCGCGGCGACGCGCATCGTCGCCGAAACGCAGCCGGGCACGCTGCTGCTCGAAGACGACGAACGCGGGCTGCTGCTCGATTTCCGGACGCTGATTCTCTGTTGCGGCGCACGCGAGCTGCTGCTGCCGTTTCCGGGCTGGACGCTGCCGGGGGTGACCGGCGCGGGCGGCTTGCAGGCGTTGATCAAGTACGGACTCGACGTGCGCGCGCAGCGCACGGTGATCGCGGGCAGCGGGCCGCTGCTGCTGGCGAGCGCCGCGACGGCCCGTCAGGCCGGCGCACGCGTATCGCATGTGCTCGAACAGGCCGCATGGGGCGACGTGGCCGGTTTCGGGGCGGGGCTGTGGCGCTGGCCGTCGAAGCTCGCGCAGGCCGCGAAGCTCGTCACCGCCGCCTATCGGCCCGATGCGCATGTCGTCGAAGCGTTCGGCGACAAGCGGCTCGAGCGAGTGCGGATTCGTCAGGGCGATCGCGAGTTCGACGTCGACTGCGACCGGCTCGCATGCGGCTTCGGCCTCGTGCCGAATACCGTGCTGCCGAGCCATCTCGGCTGCCGGATCGACAACGGCGCGGTGGCGATTGATGCGCACCAGCACACGAGCCGCGACGGGGTCTTCGCGGCGGGCGAGTGTACGGGCGTCGGCGGCAGCGAACTGGCGATGGTCGAAGGCGAAATCGCCGGCTATGCGGCGACCGGGCAGGCCGCGCAGTTGGCCGCGCTCGTCGCGCGGCGCGCGCATTGGCAGGCGTTTGCCGATGCCGTGCGCGAGCGTTTCGCGATTCGTGAGCCAATCCGCCGGCTTGCGCGGGCCGACACGCTGCTGTGCCGTTGCGAAGATGTGCGTTTCGATTCAGTCGCGCAAGCGCCGGGCTGGACGGCCGCGAAACTGCAGTCACGCTGCGGGATGGGCGCGTGCCAGGGCCGTGTGTGCGGCGCGGCCGCGCAGGCACTGTTCGGCTGGACGCCGCCCGTGCCGCGCACGCCGCTCGTGCCCGCGCGGGTCGGCACGCTGATGCTGGATGGCACGGCGGCCTGTGACGGCGCGTGATGTGATGTGATGCGTCGTCGCGGCAACGCAACAACGCAACAACGCAACAACGCAACAACGCAACAACGCAACAACGCAACAACGCAACAACGCGGCCCGGTTGACGCCGGGCCGCGCCACATTCAATCCGCTTGCACGTTCCCCCATCCGCCGACCTGCGGAGCTGCACAGGCGCGCAGGCACTCGATTGTCGCGGCCACGGCCGCGCGATTCGCGCTGTCGGGGTGCCAGTACATCGACACCGCGCCCTGACCCTCGAGCTGCATCGGCAGGATCCGGATCGCGTTCAATTGCGCGAAGCGCTGCGCGGCGCGGTGCGACGCGACACCGAGCAGGTCGGTGTCGTTCAGCAGCGTGAGGTTGAGGATCGACGAATTCGATTCGACGCAGTGCGGTGGCCGCACGCGCCCGGCGGCCGTCAGCGCGGCTTCCAGCGCGTTGTGCACGGGCGTGCCCGATGGCCACACGATCCACGAATAGGCGAGCACGTCGTTCCAGCCGACCGACGCCGCACCGGCGAGCGCGTGGCCCGGCCGCGCGACGAACACGACCGGATCGACATACAGCGCTTCGGCATGCAGCAGCGGATCGACGGAAGTCGACCCGGAGCGGCCCACGACGATATCCAGTTCACTGCGCGCGAGCTGCGGTATCAGCAGGTTCATCGTGCTTTCGGTCATCCGAACTTGCGCGCGCGGCATCCGTTTCAGCAATTGCGACACCGCGAGCGGCACCGTGTCGGCCGCCGCCACGCCCGACGTGCCGATCGTCACGAGGCCGCTGCCGCCTTCCCGCAATGCGGCCATGTCGTCGCGAGCGATGTCGAGCTGTGCTTCGACGCGCCGCGCATGCTCGATCAGCGCTTCACCGTAGGGCGTCGGCCGCAGACCGCGTGCATGCCGCTCGAACAGCGGCAGCCCGACATCCTCTTCCAGTTCCTTCAGCCATTTCGACAGCGCGGGCTGCGTGGTCGCGAGCGCGACCGCCGACTGGCTCAGATTGCCGGTGCCGGCAACGCTCAACAGTACCTGCAGGTGCCGCAGTCGCAGCCGGTGGGTCCAGTCCATCGCATGCCTTGTCGCGTGTAGGTATATCCAGAAATATATGGATCAGATGATTTAACCATTTTACCGGGTATGTCTGGGTCGAATATAAATCGGCTGACGGACTGCAACACGGTCCCCGACCCGACAGACACAGTGCCGACGCCGATCGGCCGACGCCAAGGAGACAACATGACGACCCGCCATCCGGACGTGCCGCGCGCCACCTACTACGCACGGATCGCCGAGCAACGCCTGGCGCCGCTGTGGGAATCGCTGCACAACCTCGTGCCGACATCCCCGCAGCCCGCCGCGCAGGCTGCGATCTGGAAGTACGCGCAGGTGCGCGACCTCGTGATGCAGGCCGGCAGCGTGATCAGCGCGGAGGAAGCCGTGCGTCGCGTGCTCGTGCTGGAGAACCCGGGGCTGCCCGGCAAGTCGAGCATGACGCCGACCCTGTACGCGGGCTTGCAGCTGATCCTGCCGGGCGAGTTCGCGCCGAGCCACCGGCATACGCAGTCGGCGCTGCGCTTCATCGTCGAAGGGCGTGGCGCGTGGACGGCCGTGAACGGCGAGCGCACGACGATGCATCCGGGCGACTTCATCATCACGCCGTCGTGGGCATGGCATGACCACGGCAACCTGTCGGAGCAAGAGGGCGGCGAGCCGGTCGTGTGGCTCGACGGGCTCGACATCCCGCTCGTCGCGAGCCTCGACGCGGGCTTCGCGGAGAACTACCCGGAAGCCGTGCAGCCCGTGAGCCGCCCGGAAGGCGACAGCTTCGCGCGCTTCGGTCACAACATGGTGCCGGTGCGGCATCGCGTGACCGATCCGACGTCGCCGGTATTCAGCTACCCGTATGCACGCACCCGCGACGCGCTCGACGCGCTGTACCGGAATGGCGAACTCGACGCATGGGATGGCGTGAAGCTGCGCTATGTGAACCCCGCGACGGGCGGTTGGCCGATGCCGACGATCGCCACCTTCATGCAGTTCCTGCCGGCCGGTTTCGACGGTCGCACATACCGCAGCACCGACGCGACGATTTACTGCGTCGTCGAAGGCAGCGGCACCGCGCACATCGGCGGCAACGCATTCGCATTCGAGCCGCACGACATCTTCGTCGCGCCGTCGTGGGCGCCCGTGCGGCTGTCGGCATCGTCCGACAGCGTGCTGTTCAGCTATTCCGACCGGCCCGTGCTGTCTGCGTTGAACCTGCTGCGCGAAGCGCGCGACTGACGCCGGCCGCTTTCAGCGATTCATTTCCCGTTTCCCGTTTCCCATGCGCCGTCGCGGCGGCGCCCCGTTCATTCGTATTTACGCTGGAGCCACTCATGACTTTCGTTTTCCCGCCCGAAGCGCCCGTGGCGCTCCCCGTCGCCGGCAGCGACGCGCAGTTCGCGGTACGCCGCGTCTATTGCGTCGGTCGCAACTACGCGGCCCATGCGCGCGAAATGGGCTTCGATCCCGATCGCGAGCCGCCGTTCTTCTTCTGCAAGCCGGCCGATTCGATCGTGCCGGTCGCGTACGGCGAAACGCTCGATCTCGCGTATCCGTCTCAGACGCAGAACTATCACTACGAAGCCGAACTCGTCGCGGTGATCGGCAAGGGCGGTTCGGACATTCCGCTCGAGCGCGCGCTCGAACACGTGTGGGGCTATGCGGTCGGCCTCGACATGACGCGCCGCGACCTGCAGATGAAGATGCGCGAGATGGGCCGGCCGTGGGAGATCGGCAAGGCGTTCGACCGCTCGGCGCCGATCGGGCCCGTGCATCCGGCAAGCGACGTCGGTCATTTCGAGCAGGGCGGCCTGTGGTTGACCGTCAATGGCGCGACGAAGCAGCAGAGCGACGTGTCGCACCTGATCTGGTCGGTTGCGGAAACGGTGGCCGACCTGTCGAAGTTCTTCCGCCTCGAACCGGGGGACGTGATCTTCACGGGCACGCCCGAAGGCGTCGGCGCGGTCGTCGCGGGCGACGTGATGAGGGTCGGCGTCGAACGGCTCGGCGAGCTGACCGTGCGCGTGGTCTGACGCATCTTCCTCGAAAGGCGACATCGTGCAACTGCATAGCTTCTTCAATAGTTCGACATCCTACCGGGTGCGCATCGCGCTCGCGCTGAAAGGGCTGCCGTACGACACGCTGCCGGTGAACATCCGTACCGGCGAGCATCGCGAGGCGGCCTACGTCGCGAACGTGAACCCGTCGGCAGCCGTGCCGGCGCTGGTCGATGGGGATTTCCGTCTCGGGCAGTCGCTCGCGATCCTCGATTACCTCGACCAGATCCAGCCGGAGCCGCGGCTGATTCCGCTCGAACCGCACCGTCGTGCGCGCGTGCTGGAACTGGCGACGCTGATCGCATGCGACATCCATCCGGTCAACAACCTGCGCGTGCTGCGCTATCTCGACAGCGAGCTCAAGGTCACACCGCAGCAGAAGACCGCGTGGTACCGGCACTGGATCGCGGAAGGGATGGCCGGCGTCGAGCGGCTGCTCGCGCGCGCGGACGCGGGGCCGTGGTGCTTCGGCGACACGCCGACGCTCGCCGACCTATGCCTCGTGCCGCAGGTCGCGAATGCGTTGCGGATGGATTGCGACCTGAGTGCGTATCCGCGCAGCCTCGCAGTGTTTGAACACGCGCGGCGCGAGCCGGCGTTCGACGCGGCACAGCCGCAGCGACAACCGGATTACGTCGCATAACACGAAGCAGGAGACAGACATGGGCGAGACAAAAGACAAGGGCCGGCGCGTGCTGGTGATCGGCGGCGGTATCGGCGGGCTCGCGGCGGCGCTTGCGCTCGCGCGCCAGGGCATTCGCGTGAAGCTGCTCGAACAGGCAGGCCAGATCGGCGAGATCGGTGCAGGGATCCAGCTCGCGGCGAATGCATTCAACGCACTCGACGCGCTGGGTGTCGGCGAAGCTGCGCGCCGCCGGGCGGTGTTTACCGACCGGCTGCAGCTGATGGATGCGGTCGACGCGCGCGAGGTGGCGCGCATCGATACGGGCGCCGCGTACCGCGAGCGCTTCGGCAATCCGTATGCGGTGATTCATCGCGCTGACATTCACCTGTCGATCTACGAGGCGGTCAAGGATCATCCGCTGATCGAATTCCGGACGAGCACGCAGGTGTGCGGCTTCGAGCAGGACGGCAACGGCGTGACCGTGACCGACCAGCACGGCGAACGTTTTCGCGCCGATGCGGTAATCGGCTGCGACGGCGTGAAATCCGCGATCCGTCATGCGCTGATCGGTGACGCCCATCGCGTGACCGGCCACGTCGTGTATCGCGCGGTGGTGGACGTCGACAACATGCCGCAGGATCTGCGGATCAATGCGCCGGTCGTGTGGGCCGGCCCGCATTGCCATCTCGTCCACTATCCGCTGCGCGGCGGGCGGCAGTACAACCTCGTCGTCACGTTCCACAGCCGCGAACAGGAAACCTGGGGCGTGCGCGAGGGCAGCAAGGAGGAAGTGCTGTCGTACTTCGACGGCATCCATCCACTGCCGAGGCAGATGCTCGACCGGCCGACGTCGTGGAAGCGCTGGGCGACCGCCGATCGCGATCCGGTCGAACGCTGGAGCGAGGGCCGTGCGACGGTACTCGGCGACGCCGCGCATCCGATGACGCAATACCTCGCGCAGGGCGCGTGCCAGGCGCTCGAGGATGCCGTGACGCTCGGCGCGGCCGTGGCACGGACCGACGGCGATTTCGAGGCGGCGTTCGCGCGGTACGAGCGCGTGCGGATTCCGCGCACCGCGCGCGTGCTGTATTCGGCGCGCGAGATGGGGCGGATCTATCACGCGAAGGGTGTCGAGCGGCAGGTGCGCAACGGGCTTTGGGGCGGACGCACGCAGGCGCAGTTCTACGACGCGCTCGACTGGCTGCACGGCTGGCGTGCGGAGGATTGCCTGAAACCCGTCGCGTAACGCGCGTTTTCAGCCCGATTCCGGCGGCGCGCATTTCAACGACATGACGCGCGACCGCCTTCCTGGAGGAGACCCCATTATGGCCGATACGCTGTCCATCGACGTCAGCGAATGGATCGACCGGCATCGCGTTGCGCCGTTTCAGGCCGCGATCGTCGTCCTGTGCTTTCTGATCGTCGCGATCGACGGGTTCGATACCGCGTCGATCGGTTTCATTGCCCCCGTCATCCGCGCGGAATGGGGCCTGTCGCCCGCGCAGCTCGCGCCTGTGTTCGGCGCGGGGCTCGCCGGGTTGATGGCCGGTGCGCTCGTGTTCGGGCCGCTCGGCGACCGGTTCGGCCGCAAGCGCCTGCTGCTCGCCTGCGTGGCGTGCTTCGGCATCGCGAGCGCCGCGTCGGCGAGCGCCGGCGGCCTGACCGAGCTGATCGCGTGGCGCTTCGTGACCGGGCTCGGGCTCGGCGGCGCGATGCCCAATGCGATCACGTTGACGTCCGAATACTGCCCGGCGCGGCGCCGTTCGCTGCTGGTGACGACGATGTTCTGCGGCTTTACGATCGGCTCCGCGCTCGGCGGGCTCGCGGCGGCGTCGCTGATCGAGCATTGCGGCTGGCGCTCGGTGCTCGTCGTCGGTGGCGCCGCGCCGCTGCTTCTGCTGCCGGTGCTCGCGTGGCGTTTGCCGGAATCGGTGCGCTATCTCGTCAACACCGGCGCGGCTCGCGAGCGGATCGCGGCGATGCTCGGTCGTATCGCACCTGATCCGCATCTTCCAAGCGCGTCGTTCATCGCGCCAGCCGGCAAGCCGGCCGGGTCGCCGCTCGGCCGCCTGTTCAGTGCCGACCTGCTGCGCGGCACGCTGCTGCTGTGGCTCGCGTTCTTCATGAGCCTGCTCGTCATCTACCTGCTGTCGAGCTGGCTGCCGACGCTGCTGCGCACGACCGGCGCGACGCTGCAGACGGCCGCGCGCGTGACCGCGATGTTTCAGGTCGGCGGCACGCTCGGCGCGATCGTCCTCGGCGGGTTGATGGACCGTTTCGACCCACATCGCGTACTGGCCTGCAGCTATGCAGCGGCCGGCGTGTTCGTTGCCGCGATCGGCGTGTTTGCCGCATCGCCGTGGGGCGCCGCGCTCGCCGTGTTCGCGGCCGGTTTCTGCGTGTCGGGTTCGCAGGTCGGCGCAAACGCGCTATCGGCCGCGTTCTATCCGACCGAGTGCCGCACCACCGGCGTGAGCTGGGCGAACGGGATCGGCCGTGGCGGCTCGGTGGTCGGATCGATGGCGGGCGGCGCGATGCTGGCGATGGGCGTGCCGTTGTCGACCGCGTTTGCCGTCGTCGCGGCGCCGTGCGTGATCGCGGGGATGGCGGTGCTGGCGCTCGGCGTGGTCCGTGCCGATGCGGCGCGCCTCCCTGCCGCGAAAGCGATTGCCGGCGAGCAGGCCTGAGCGAAGGAGGGTGCAAGGCAGCCAGTCGGCAAGCGGTTGGGATCAATATATGAATTAATATAATATTGATTCTTTAACTGTTACTCCTCCGTCGATGAAGGACGATCTTTCCACCGGGTTGCCGGAACCCGACCTGATGCGCGCGGCCGCCGAATCGGCCTGCGCGCTGCTCAAGGTGCTGTCGAATCCCGACCGGCTGCTGCTGCTCTGCGAACTGTCCCAAGGCGAGCGCTGCGTGAGCGATCTCGAGACAGCGCTGGATATCCGCCAGCCGACGCTGTCGCAGCAACTCGGCGTGTTGCGGGACAACGCGCTGGTTCGCACGCGCCGCGAGGGCAAGAACGTCCACTATTCGCTCGACAGCCCGGCCGCGATCGCGGTGATGGCCGTGCTGTACGAACAGTTCTGCGGCCCCGCCGCGAAGGGGCGGCGCGATGCAGATTGATGCCCTTCATTTCACGCCGTGGCTGTCGCTGGCCGGCGGCGTGCTGATCGGGCTCGCGGCCGCGTGGCTCGTCGCGTTCAACGGCCGGATTGCCGGCATCAGCGGCATCGTCGGCGGTCTGTTCACGGCACGCGCGGGTGAGCGCGACTGGCGCGCCGCGTTCGTCGCCGGGCTGATCGCCGCACCGCTCGTGATGCGCGTCGTCGGGCACCATCCGACGCCGCAGGTCGATGCAGGCTGGGTCGAATTGGCGGCAGCCGGGCTGCTGGTTGGCGTCGGCACGCGGTATGCGGGCGGTTGCACGAGCGGCCACGGCGTGTGCGGGATGTCACGCGGTGCGCTGCGTTCAATGGTCGCGACGGTGGTCTTCATGGCCGCCGGCTTCGTGACCGTATTCGTGCGACGGCACGTGCTGGGAGGCTGACATGCAGGCAGGATTCGCGTTTCTGGCGGGGCTGCTGTTCGGCCTAGGCCTCATCGTGTCGGGCATGGCCAATCCGCAGAAGGTGCTCGGTTTTCTCGACCTGGCGGGCCGCTGGGATCCGTCGCTCGCGTTCGTGATGGCCGGCGCGACGGGCGTGGCCGTGTTCGCGTTCGCATGGGCGAAGCGCCGGACGCGGTCGTGGCTCGGCTTGCCGATGCAGTTGCCGGCCGTGCGGGCGATTACCGTGCGCCTGGTTGCCGGAAGTGCCGTGTTCGGCATCGGCTGGGGGATCGCCGGGTTCTGCCCCGGGCCCGCGATCGTGTCGATCGGCTTCGGGTCGGCGAAGGGGATCGTGTTCGTCGTCGCGATGGTGGCGGGGATGGGGGTTTTCGAGTGGGGCGAGCGGCGCAGGAGCGTGCGGTGATGTCGTGACCGCCGCGTGCCGAACAGGCTGCGGCGGTTGAACCGGTCAAGGTTGGTCGATCTGCATGAGTGCGGTCGAACCGGATCGCTCCGGATCTCCTCCAGATGATGCGGTGTCAGCTAGCCGCCCCTGGGTGACGCGGCAAGCCGCCATTTCAGGAATGTTCGCGCACATGATGGCCGCCGCGTATCCGTCCGGACAGCCGGCGCAGGATCGCGCGCCATGCAACGATCAAGCGTCTCGGGCGTGCCGGCTCCACGACCGTCGCACTGGCCGCTCCCGTGCCGTCGGCCGACAGCGCCACGTGGCCGGCCGTCTCGAGCGTCAGGCATTCGCCCTCGTCGAGCAGGCGGCGAATGTGCAGTGGCTCGTCGGGCAGCCAGTTGAGCCTGCCGTGACGCAGCGTGACCGCAAGCGCGCCGTCCAGCGCGATCACCTGGCTGCCCTTGTCGAACCACGCAAAGTGGCTTTGCCCGGCGTCGAGCCGGATGTGATGCGTTTGCATGGCGATTCCCTGTCCCGGTTGCGCGGCCTCGCGACGGCGAGGCGACAGCGTGCGATCAGGTTAGGGAAACGGCCACCGGCGCGACAGATTCAGGGGCCGGGAATCTGTTGCGGTGCAGACGACGATTTCGTGACGCTGTATCGGTGGGTTTCCCCGGAATCTGTATCTGGCGTGCGATCGGCCGCGCGGGCACGATCGCCTGCATGACGCCTTTCACCGATTCATCCCGCCCGCCCTTGCCGATGGACGGCGAACCGCTTTACGAACGGCTCGCCGAGCATTACCGCCGCATCATCGCGGCCGGCACGCTGTCGCCCGGCGACCGGATGCCGTCGGTGCGCGCATTCATGGCACAGCACGGCGTGAGTCTATCGACCGCGATCCAGGCGTTCCGACGGCTCGAGGATACCGGCTGGTGCGAAGCGAAGCCGCGCTCCGGCTACTTCGTGCGGCGCCGCGCGGCGGTCGCGCTCGAAACGCTGCCGGAAAGCGATGGGCCACCGCTGAGCGTCGAGCCGCCGTTCGCGGGCCTGCACGAACGCGTATCGCGCGTGATCGACCGCGCGAACGCGGCGCCCGATGCGCTGAATCTCGGCGGCGCGTCCGCGCTGGCCACGCTGTATCCGGCCGAGCGCCTGCAGGCGCTCGCGATCCGGCTGTTGCGGCGCAAGCCCACCTTGCTGACCGATGCGGGGCCCGTTGGCGGTTCGCCCGAATTCCGGCAGACGATGGCCAAGCGCGCGCTGTCGTACGGCGTGACGGTGACGCCGGACGACGTGATGTCGACGAGCGGCGGCGTCGATGCCGTGAATCTCGCATTGCGCGCGGTGGCGCGCCCCGGCGACACGATCGCGATCGAATCGCCGGCCTTCTTCGGCTTGATCCAGTTGCTCGAAAGCCTCGGCTTGCGCGCGCTCGAAATCCCGGCCAGCCCGACGACCGGCCTGTCGATCGAGGCGCTCGAAGTGGCACTGACCGCGTATCCGGACATTCGGGCCGTGGTCGTCGTGCCGAACCTGCAGAACCCGCTCGGCTGCGTGATGCCCGACGAGCGCAAGGCCGCGCTGGTCTCGCTGTGTTCGCGCCATGGCGTGGCCGTGATCGAGGACGAGCCTTATCGCGAGCTCGTCGAGGCGCCGCAGCCGGTCAAGCCGGTGAAGGCATGGGATCGCGACGGCACGGTGATCTACTGCCCGTCGTTCAACAAGGTGCTGGCCCCCGGAATGCGGCTTGGCTGGATAAGCGCGGGGCGCTGGCACGCGCGCGTGAAGATGCTGAAGTTCGCGCACAGCCGGCACAACGCCGCGTTGCTGCAGGCCGTTGCGGCCGAATTCGTCGGCTCGGGCGCGTTCGATCGCCATCTGCACCGGTTCCGCGAACAGTTGCGCGTGCAGCGCGACGTGACGATCGATGCGATTGCGCGGCATTTCCCGGCTGGAACCCGGATGAACCAGCCGCCGGGCGGAATGCTGCTGTGGATCGCGTTGCCGGAGGGCGTGCGCTCCGAAGCGCTGTTCGACGCCGCGCTGGCGCACGGGGTCAGAATCGCGCCCGGCTCGATCTTCTCGAATTCCGACCGCTTCGACGGCTATATCCGGCTCGCTTGCACGCGCGTGTTCGATGCGGCGCACGAAGCGGCATTCGAAACGCTCGGCCGCCTCGTACGGGAAGCCACGGCAGCCAGGTAAGCGCGGTGTCGGCCGGCCGGGCTTGCGAACAGGCAAGCCCCGCGGCTTTTCGAGCGACCGACGCCGCCAGCCGCCGCCATTTCATCGGCTGGCCGAATGCATGGCGAGGTGCTGGCGGATCAGCGACAGGTAACGATCGCCGACCGAGAAATCACGCGCGGCGCGGGGCCGTTCGGCCTGGCGCAGCGTGGCCGGTGCGCTCATGCCCAGATACCGGCATACGGCGGACGGGAAGGGCTTGCGCGTATGCCCGAGCTGGCGAGCCGCGCGCTCGACGCGGGCATCACCGACCTGGGCACGGAGCCACGCCAGCACTTGGCGATCGGCTTCGTTGACGATACGGATTAGATGTTCCATCGCGCACCTCACTGTTCATAAATACAGTACTGTAAATATAACCAGTGTTTGCGGCGACCGCAAGCGGGTGCGCGTGCGGCTGGCCGTTCGGCCAGGGTCAGCGAGCCGGCACGGCGGTTCGGGCGATCCGGCCAGCAGCGGCAGCGGGCGCCACGGGGGGAGCGATCTTCGTATAGCGCGCGTCCGTCAGCGTGCCGAGGAACGCGACGATGTCGTCGATTTCCGCATCGGTGAGCGCGGGCGGCGTGCCGGGCCGGCGGTTCATCGGCGTCGAGTTGACGTTGATGTTGCCGCGATAGGCGGCCGGCACGTCGTCGAACGTTCTGGCCCCGTGATACCAGAAGCCCGGGTCGGTCGAGCGCGTGTTGTAGAACGCGACCGCGTCGCGCAGCGTCGTGAACACGCCGTTGTGCATGAACGTCTGCTTGACCGCGACGTTGCGCAGCCCCGGCGTGCGCAGGTAGCCGCACCATTGTGTCGGCTCGGGCCAGCGCAGCCGCCGTGCGGTGTCGCACAACCCGTTGTCGAAATGGCGCGGATCGCGGTTCGCCGGCAGCGCGCGGTTGCGCGGCACCGCGATTGCGTCGTAGCCGAAATCGGTGAAGAGCGAACGCTCCGGGCGGCTCGACGTCTCCGACAGCGTATGGCAGCTCATGCAGTTGCCCTTGTCCGGATTCCGGAACAGCGCGAGCCCGCGCATCTCGGCCGGTGCGAGCGGCTTGCGGGTGCGCAGGAACGTGTCGAAGCGCGACGTGAACGGCGCCATCTCGTCGCTCTGCAGATAGGCCTCGACGGCCAGGCCCAGCGCACGCACCAGTTGCTCGGGATCGCGCCGCACCGTCGCGCCGAAGCGTGCGGCGAGATCGGGCGCGAGTTCGGTCGCGTCGACCTTGCGCAGCAGCGCGGCCGGCGACCGGTTGTTCATCTCGTCCGGATCGAACAGCGGCCCGCGAATCTGCTCGGCGAGCGTATCCGCGCGGCCGTCGCTGAACAGGCCGCCGAACGGCGACGGCGCGGGTGCGTCGTCGTCCTGGTAGAAGTGGCGGCGTGGGACGTAGCGCACATAGAGCAGCGACGGTGCGTTGCGCCGGCTGAAGTGCCCGGGCCGGCTGCCTTCCGGCACGCCGGGCCCCGCGAGCGAGGCGGCCGACAGCGTCGGCGCGAACGCGCGGCCGGGGTCGTGGCAGCCCGCGCACGACATGCCGCGTGGCTCGGACAATCTCGGATCGAAGAAGATCCGGCGGCCGAGCGCGACGAGCGTCGGGTCGGGCGCGAAGCGCGCGGTGGCTGCGTCGATCTTGCCCGTTACCTGCGGCGTGCCGTTGCCGATGGTATCGACGACTCGCGAAGGCGGAGCACCGGGAAGCAGGACCGTTTCGGCCGGCGCGGCGCGAGCCGCGAGCGCCACGCCGGCGAGCACGGCAGCGGCGAGGGTGCGCAGCATCTGCCGGCCGCGTGCATGGCGGCCGTCACATCGAACTCCTTCACTCACGGCGCAATGAACCCCGTCTTGTCGCAGGCGAGCGTCGTGCCCGACTGGTTGCACGATGCGAGCAGCTTGCCGGCCGCCGAATATGCGTGGAACACCCAGCCGGTCGCCGGGGCGGCGCGGCGCTCCATGATCAGGAAGCCGAAGCTGTTGTTGTGCGACAGCCGCTCGATCACGGCGCCCGGTGCGGGCGTCAGGCCGGCCGGGAACGGGTCGGGCAGCGCGACGTCGAGATTGTCGCCGCCGTTGCCTGACACGATCGTCGCCGGATGCCCGGACGAGAAGTTGATCGCCTGGAAATCGTGCACGTGGCCGTGCAGCGCGACGTGCACGCCGGGCGGGTAGTACGCCTGCGCGTTGAGGCTCGACATCACCGACTGCAGCGCGAGATTGCCCGGCGCGGGGGTGCTGCCGGCGATCGGCGCGAACGCGAGGATCGGATGGTGGTTCGTGAAGATCGTCGTCGTCATGCCGGCCTTCGACGCGAGCGCGGCGACCGTCTGGAACTGCTTCTGGTAGATGCCGAATTGCGCGTCGGTCGTCTTGAGCGGCGTGCGGCCTACCTTCGCGGTGTCGAACACGATCACCTGCGAGCCGCCGCCGAGCGACACCGCATAGGGTTCCGAATAGTTCGCGTTGTTGTCGTTGGCCGGATCGTCGCACGAGCGCGCGGCCGAATACGGGCGCGGATCGAGGAAGCGGAACCAGCCCTGGCCCGCCCGCGCGCATTCCTCGTGGTTGCCACGCACGACGACCCACGGCGCCTTCGCGAGCAGCGGGGCGGCCGGGCGGAACAGGTCGGCCTGCCACGTATCCCAGCCATAACCCCACGGGCTGTCCTTGCAGCCGGCGATGTCCGGCGGGCACGCGTTCTCGCGATAGTGGTAGTCGCCGATATGCATCACGAGGTCGGGCGACAGTTTCGCGACGCTGGCCGCGATCGTGTCGAGCGGCCAGACGGTCGCGTCGTTGCACGCCTGCCAGGCGTTGTCGGCCTTCTTCATGCGGCAGCCGGTGTCGGCGATGATCGCGATGCGTTGCGGCTGCGCCTTCGGCAGCGGCAGCGTGCGGCCCGCGACGCTCGCCGCCTGCGCGCCGGCCGGCAGCGTCATCTCGCAGACGGACACCGGGAAGCTCGACGGCTTCGAATCGGACGGATCGCTGGCGGTCGGCCGCTGGGCGAGGGTCGCGGCGCCTGCGCGCAGCGTCATGCGCGACAGCTTGCCGTCGACGGTCAGTTGCGGGCACAGCGGATCGCTGGCCGAAGCGGGCGTGTAGTTCGTGATGACGCGCGCGATCGCCTGGTTCGCGTCGCCGATCTCGACCCATGCGGCCTGGACGTTGACCGACGCACTCGCCGGATCGGCCGGCGAATCGATGTGGTTCGAGCACGCGGACAGCGCCGCGAGGGCAACAAGGGGGGCGCAGCACGCGAGCAGCGCGCGCGGGAAGAGTCGTCGCATGGTAGGTACCGTAGGAAAGTCGTCAACGATACGCAGCGCAAATGTAAGAAATATGAAAAAAACGGGGCGACGGGGCGCGCACGCGGGCCGGGCGTCGACATTGCGGCGGCAGGTCGCGGCCGGAGGGCCTTGACCTCAAGCCGGCTTGAAGCAGCAAAGTGCGAGGCACGATCAACGAACCAGAAGGGGAATCGACGATGGAAACCAGCCGGCCCAATGACGAACAATCCGCGTTATGGAACGGCCCGTCGGGGCGTGCCTGGGTCGATACGCAGGCGCCGATCGACCGGATGCTCGAACCGCTGGAGAACTTGCTGGTGGATGCGGCGGCCACGTCGTCCGCGCGCAGCGTGCTCGACGTCGGTTGCGGCACGGGCGCGGTCACGCTTGCGATCGCGCGGCGGCTCGGTGCGGGCACGCAATGTACGGGCATCGATATCTCGGCCAGGATGATCGACGCCGCGCAGGCGCGCGCCGAACGCAGCGGCGTTCACGCCTGCTTCGTGCGCGCGGACGTGCAGACGCACGCGTTCGAGCCTGCGAGCGTCGACCTGATCGTGTCGCGCCTCGGCGTGATGTTCTTCGACGATCCGGTCCGGGCCTTCGCGAATCTGCGGCACGCGGCGCGGCCGGATGCGCAGATGCGGTTCGTCGCATGGCGCAGCGCGGCCGACAACCCGTTCATGACGACGGCCGAGCGGGCCGCCGCGCCGTTGCTGCCGAACTTGCCCGCGCGGCGGCCCGGCGCGCCGGGGCAGTTCGCGTTCGGCGACCGGCAACGAATCGCTTCGGTGCTGTCGGACAGCGGCTGGGCCGACGTTACGATCGAGCCGATCGATATGGCGTGCGCGCTGCCCGAACCCGCACTGGACGACTACATCGCCCGGCTGGGCCCGGTCGGGCTCGCGCTGCTGGAGACGGACGACGCGACGCGACGGCGTGTGGTCGACACGGTGCGTGCCGCGTTCGAGCGCTACGTGCACGGCGCGGAGGTACGCTTCGACGCGGCGTGCTGGCTCGTGACGGCGCGGGCTCCTTCCGCGTAATGCGTGGCAATCGAGGTGGATCGAGAAAGGGCCGTCTGCCGCCCCCATACATTGCTGCCCGCGCACGACGAAGCCGCGCGGCGAAACTTCGCCGCGCGCCATGCGCGGTTCAGCGTTTGCGCGCGCGCAGCATCAGCCACGCGCAACCGCCGGCAACCAGCACGAGACCGAGCAGGACGGACTCGACGCCGAGCGCGAAACCGGGCGGCATTTCACCGCTGTTCGGCGCGGGCGACAGATTGCCGCCCATCGCGACGGCCCCGCCGGCCAGCAGCGCCATGCAGACGATCCAGTAGAGCTTGCCGCGCGGCGCGGCGGCCCGGATCCGCCACAGCGCGATGCCGGCCCCGCCGAGATAAAGCACGGCGAGCGTGCCGAGCGCGACGAGGTCGGTGGAGCGGCTTTGCAGAAACCCGCTCATCGCGTGGCTCCGTCGATCGCGCAGCAGGGGCGCCGCGCGGTCAAGGCTCCGGCGGACGCGTTCATTCAGCCTCCGTCGCGTGCCCCGGCGCGCGGCTCAGCAGATGCGTGCGCGTGTCGGCCGCGAGCGACACGTAGCGTTCGTACTGGCGCAGCACGTCGGCAATCACTTCATCGCTGCGCAGGTATTCGACGTCGTAGCCGAGCCGCCCATCCTCGAAGAACGTGACGATCCCGTACACGTGGGCCCGCTCCGCTTCCGGCTCGGCCGCCTCGCGCACGAGGAACGCCGCCGCGGATTTCACCGTCACGCGCACGCCGTACACGAAATCGCGGTGGTCGGCGGTCGGCACGGTGAGGCGCACGGCATCGTCGCTGTCGCGTTGCACGTTCGCATCGACGCCGCCCGCGCGCAGTTCGTCGGCGACCTTGCGCAACGCGGGCTCGACCGTCTCGGCAACGAACTGGCGTGCCTCGGCCTCGGTCGTCTGCCGCAGGATGTGGGTCAGGCGGTGGCGCCAGTGCTGGCCGGTCCAGAAGCTCGTCGCGGGCGCGACGTCCTGCGAATAGTGCACGCGGTCGGCAGCGAGCCCGCGCCACAGCCCGTAGCAGAGCGCGATCATGATGATCGCGACCGGCAGCGCGGCGATCAGCGTCATCGCCTGCAATGCGCCGAGCCCGCCCGCGACCAGCAGCACCGCGGCCGTCACGCCCAGCAGTGCGGCCCAGAACAGCCGTTGCCAGACGGGCGAGTGCGCGTTGCCGCGCGTCGCGATCTGGTCGATCACGAACGCGCCCGAATCGGCGGACGTCACGAAGAACACCGCGATCAGCACGATCGCGACGATCGACAGCAGTTGCGGCATCGGCAGGAAGTCGAAGAAGCGGAACAGCAGCGCGTCGACATTGGTGGCCGTTTGCGCGAGCGCGCCGGCCGCGCCGTGCGTATCGAGCCAGATCGCGCTGTTGCCGAACACGGTCATCCACACGAGGTTGAACGCGGTCGGCACGAGCAGCACGCCGATCACGAACTGGCGGATCGTGCGGCCGCGCGAGATGCGCGCGATGAACATGCCGACGAACGGCGACCACGACACCCACCATGCCCAGTAGAGGATCGTCCAGCCGCCGAACCAGCCTTCCTCGCGCGGCGGTGCGTACGCGTACGTCCTGAAGGACAGGTCGACGAGGCTCGACAGATACTGGCCGATGTTGTCGCCGAGCGCGCGCAGCAGGAACGCCGTCGGACCTGCGACGACCACGAACGCGAGCAGCAGGAACGCCAGCAGCAGGTTCAGCTCGGACAGTCGCCGCACGCCCTTGTCGAGGCCGGTTGCGGCCGATACGCCCGCGAGGATCACGACGACCGCGACGAGCCCGATGCGAAACAGGTTGCTGCCGGTGTCCCAGCCGGCGACGGTATGCAGGCCCGCGCTCAGCTGCATCACACCGTAGCCGAGCGTCGTCGCGATGCCGGCGACCGTGCCGACCAGCGCGAACGCATCGACCGTGTGGCCGATCCACCCGTTGATGCGCTCGCGCAGCACCGGATACAGCCCGGAGCGCAGCGTCAGCGGCAGGTTGTAGCGGAAGCCGAAGTACGCGAGCACGAGCCCCATCAGCCCGTAGATCGCCCACGCATGGAAGCCCCAGTGGAAGAAGGTCATCAGCATCGCCTCGCGCGCGGCGGCGGGCGTGCCGGGGTCGACGGTCGGCGGTTTCAGGAAGTGCTGCATCGGCTCGCCGACGCCGAAGTACATGAGCCCGATGCCCATGCCGGCTGCGAACAGCATGGCTGTCCACGATACGAAGCTGAATTCGGGCTCGGCATCATCGGGGCCGAGCCGGATGTTGCCGAAGTCGCTCGCGGCGATCAGCACGAGAAACACGAGGAAGCCGGTGACGGCGAGTACGTAGAACCAGTCGAAGCGCGCGATGACCCATTGCTGGCCGGCGGAGAACAGCGCGCCGGCTTCGCTTGGGCGCAACGCGCACACGACGAGCAGCGCGCCGATGACCGCGAGCGCGGGCAGGACGACCTGTGGCTTGAATGTCGTGCGGGGCGAGGGACGGGAATCTGGCATGGCGGGCATCCAGTTGTGGGCGCAACAAGGCGCGACGCCGCCCGGCGCGCGGGTTGCGCGTCGGACCCTGATACGGCGTGCGTCGAGTGTACCGCGGTGTCAGGACTGCAAGAAGGGGTATGCAGAAGAGATAAGCCTGACGAATTGTAAGGTATTGAGGGGATCGCGAAAACCCGCGGGGTTCGCCCGGCGGGCGGACCGGGCGCCGAAAACGCCGTGGCGGACGTGCGTCGGGCGCCCGGACGGCGCGCGTGGAATGCGAGAAGTGCGAGAAAAGCGCGTCGCCCGGGGCAGGGGCAGCGCGGCGATGGCGCTGCCGTGGGGGTTCAGAACGTGACGGCGATGCCGGCCATGCCGACGAACTGGCCGCGCGTCGTCGACGGCGTGAGCTGCTGCGAATCGCCGACGATCGGTGCCGCGTCGATGACGTGGCCGGCGCCTTGCGCACCGAGCGTCTGTCCGCTCGAATGCGTGTATGCCTGTAGTGCATAGAGTGTCGTGCGCTTCGACAGGCTGTACGACTCCTTCAGCGAATACTGCTGGTAGCGGGCTGCACTGTCGATGCCGTTCGCCTTCGACGCGCGCGTGTATGCGAACGCGCCGGCCACCGAGAACACCGGTGTGAAGCGGTACGCGGCGAGCGCGCCGTAGGTGTTGAACACGGCCGTGTCCGTGAACGCGGAGCCGTTGCCGGGCAGGTACTTCACGTTCGAATAGTTGACGCCCATCGTCAGGTCGCCGAGCGTATAGTTACCGGCTGCCGCGACCTGCTCGACGGCCTTCGCGGTCAGGTAGCCCTGGTTCAATACGGACACCGCGAAGCTGCCCGAGGCGGCGGTCGCCGGATTCAGGAAGCCGGCCGACGAGCCCGAGCTGTTGATGCGCAGGTAGCCGGCCGCGACGCCGATCGGCCCGTTCGCATAACGCAGCGCGGCGCTGAACGTGTTGCCCTTGCCGGTCGCACCCGCAATGCCGCCGAATGCGTACATCGCGCTTGCGGTCAGCCCCGCGAAGGTCGGCGACGTATAGGTAACCGAATTGTTCACGCGGATCGTCGTGTCGAGGCCGTCGATGTCGCCCGGATGCGCGCCCGTTGCGCCGGTCAGCCAGCTGCTCGACGCGTACGGGCCGACGAACAGGAAGTAGGGCGTGTACTGGCGGCCGGCCGTCATCGTGCCGTAATGATCGTTGCGCAGGCCGACGAACGCCTGGCGGTTGAAGATCGTGCCGGCGGCGGATTGCGCGCCGGTGTTCAGGTTGAAGCCGGACTGCAGGTCGAAGATCGCATGCGTGCCGCCGCCGAGATCCTCGTCGCCGCGCAGCCCGAACTTCGACGCATACAGGTTGCCGTCGCGCATGTAGATGTTCGAGTGGCCCTGCTGGTTGTTCACGTACGCGAGCGAATCGTCGACGACGCCGTACAGCGTCACGCTGCTCTGCGCGTGGGCGGCGGTCGTGCCGAGCGACGCGGCCGATAAAATCAGGATTGCATAGCGGTTGACGGGTGCTTTCATCGTCGAATCTCCAGATCTCTTCATCTTTTCAAGGTGGGCGGGAGGCTCGATCGCCTCCTCTGTGACGGGCGGCGGGCCGCATGAACGGCCCGCCTTGCCAAGGTCATGCGGTTCAGTTGTCGAATGCGACGACGAGGCGGCGCCATGCGCCATCCTGCGCATCCTGCTCGACGCGCGCGCCGCGCACGGCGACCGGGCCTTGCAGCGACGCGGGCAGCAGGATCTCGATGCGATCGGCCGGGCGCGCCGGGCGACCGTCCCAGCGCACCGATACGCCGAGCGCGCCCGACGCCTCACGGCCGGTCTCGATGCGCCACAGCCCGTATTCGCCGTCGCGCCATGCTTCCGTCTCGCCGTCGTCCTCGATGCATTCGCCCTGTGCGACGCCGTCCTCGATGCGCGGCGCGACGAGGAAGCCGCGCGTGTCGGCACGCGCGCCGAAATGCTGTTCCGCGACGTTCAGCGGCAGCACACGGCCCTCGCGCAGCAACATCACCGGCGTGTCGAACGGCGCGGGCAGCGTCACGCTCGTGCCGCCGTCGAACGACTGCGCGCTCGCGCAGCACATCCAGCGCGCGCCCGACGGCAGGTAGACGGTGCGCTCCGTCAGGCCGGGATCGACGACCGGGGCGACGAGCAGCGCGTCGCCGAGCATCATCTCGTCACATTCGTCGTAGCAGCGCGCATCGCCGGGGAAATCGGCGAAGGTCGGCCGCAGCACGGGCTCGTAGCGCGTCGTCGACAGCCACAGCAGGTGATAGAGGTAGGGCAGCAGCCGGTAGCGCTGCTTGATCAGCGACGCAATCTGCGCGGTGATCTCCGGGTACATCCACGGCTCGTTGACGGTGCCGTCGTCGTTCCACGAATGGATGCTGAAGCGCGGCATGAAGATGCCGAACTGCACCCAGCGCAGCAGCAGTTCCGGCGACGGCGCGGGCCCGGAGAAGCCGCCGATGTCGTGGCCGATGTTCGACACGCCCGACAGTGCGAGCCCCAGGCCCATTTTCAGGTTGTAGCGCAAGGTTTCCCACGACGTGTAGTTGTCGCCGGACCAGGTCTGGACATAACGTTGCATGCCGGCGCCGCCGGAGCGCGACACCAGGTAAGGCCGTTGCCCCGGCGCATGCGCGCGCTGCGCTTCACGCGACGCGCGCATCATCAGCATCGTCTGCAGGACTTTCGCCTCGCGCGCGGGGAACGGCTGGCCGAAGCCGTGTGCGATCGCGTCGGGCGACCAGATCTCGTATTCGTTGTTGTCGTTCCAGGTCGACTCGATCCCGTATTCGAGCAGCGCCGACGTGACCTGCTCGCGCCACCAGCGGTACGCGTCAGGCTGCGTAAAGTCGAGATACGCGCCGACCTCGTCCCAGAACTGCACCCACGCAGGCTCGCCGGACGCCGAGCGGATCAGCAGCCCGCGCTTTGCGGCGTCATCGAATGCGGGATGGTCGCGCAGCAGGCACGGCTTGATGTTCGCGCACAGGCGAATGCCGTGGTCGCGGTAATGCTTCACGAAGCCCTTCGCGTCGGGAAACTTGTCGCGGTTCCAGTTGAACACGTAACGCTTCGCGCCGATCGACGTATAGCCCGACGACAGGTGGAACGAATCGCACAGGATGTCGTGCGTGTCGCACTGTTCGACGAACTGGTTCATCTGCTGCTGCGCGTCCGGCGCATCGGTGTAGCTCATCGTCGAGCCCGAATAGCCGAGCCCCCATTTTGGCGTGCGCGCGGGGCGCCCGGTGAGCCACGTGAAGCGCCGCGCGGCCGCGAGCGGCGTGTCGGGCGATGCGATGAAGTAGTAGTCGAGATCGCCGTGCTCGGCGACGAAATAGCGGTACGGGCCGTGATAGTTGTCGAGCTCGCGGCCCATGTCGAACGCGCAGTCCGACAGCGTGTCGTAGAACAGCCCGAACCCCTGGCATGCATCGGGCGACCACGTGATGTAAAACGGAATGTGCTTGTACAGCGGATCGGTGTGCTTCGCGCTGTAGCCCATCGCGTCGATGTTGCGCATTTCGAAGCGCGCGCCGGTGCGGTCGAGGTCGCCCGCACGTTCGCCGAGGCCGAACACCTTGTCGCCCCGCTCGCGGGCGACGTAGTGATACGCGCGATCGTCCCACCAGCCGAAGTTGTACGCCTGCGTCGCGCGGTCGGCGAGTGCGACGCGCCACGTGCCGTCCGCGCCGCGCATCGACCACGTGCAATGGCCGCCTTGCCGGCGCACCACGACGCGGATCTGCGCGGTCTCGATGCGCACGCCGTCGTCGTCTTCGTCGAGCGTATAGGCGGGCAGGGCAAAGCCGTCGAGGTCGAGGCGGTCGCGCCCGTCGAGCGGCACGTCGTCGAGGCCCGGTGCGATCGACCAGGTGCGCGGGTTGCGCGCCGTCGCGTCGGGCAGCACGCGCACGCGCACGATGTCGTCCTCGAGCACGAAGATCTCGATGGTCGCGCCCGCGTCGGACGCGAGCAGCACACGGTTCGCGTGCCGGCCGGCGACGCGGAACACGGGCGGATGAAGAAGCGAAGTCATGAATGCGATTTCCTGTGAAAGCGAAGGTCAGGCGTGCTGTGCGAGCAGGCGTTCCTGCTTCGACTGCCCGCGGATCAGCACCGCGAGCAGCGTGACGCCGATGATGTCGAACAGGCCGAGGCACGCGAACAGCGGCGCATAGCCGATCTTGTCCGCGAGCGCGCCGACCAGCAGCGAGAAACCGAGCCCGCCGATCCACGCGGCCATCCCGGCGAAGCCGCTCGCGGTGCCGACTTCCTCGGAATCGAACACGTCGGCCGACAGCGTGTTGACGAGCGCGGAGATCATCTGGTGCGCGAAGCCGCCGACGCAGAACAATGCGATGGCCGTGTACGGCGACGCCACGAGACCGATCATCGCGGGCCCGAGCATCAGCACCGCGCCGAGCGCGACGCCGGCGACGCGCGACCACACGAGCGGCAGTTTGAAGCGGTTGGCGAGAAACGGCGACAGGTAGCCGCCCGCGATGCCGCCGGCGTCGGCCGCGAGAAACGGCATCCACGCGAAGATCGCGATCTGCGTGAGCGGCATGTGGCGCTCGGTCGCGAGGTACAGCGGAATCCAGAAGCTGAAGGTCTGCCACGCGGGTTCGGCGAAGAAGCGCGGCAGCGCGATGGCCCAGAAGCGCCGCGCGGTGACCACGTCGCGGATGCGGCGCTTCGACACCGGCGGCATCGTCGCCTGGCCGTCGCGGATCAGCGCGCGCTCCTGCGGCGTGATGCGCGGATGATCGGCCGGCGACCGGTACTGCGTGTACCAGAGCGCGGCCCACACGAAGCCGAGCGCGCCGGTGACCATGAATGCCGCCTGCCAGCCGAACCGCATCGAGATGAACACGACGAGCGGCGGCGCGATCGCGGCGCCGAGCGACGTGCCCGCGTTGAAGTAGCCGACCGCGACGGATTTCTCGCGATCGGGAAACCATTCGGCAACCGCCTTCATCCCCGACGGAATCGCGGCGGCCTCGAACAGGCCGAGAAAGCCGCGCAGGATGCCGAGCGACAGCCAGCCCGACGCGAAGCCGTGCGCAACGCCGACCACCGACCACAGCATCGCGAACAGCGCGAACCCGAGCCGCAGCCCGATCAGGTCGACGACGAAGCCGCACACGGGCTGCATGATCGTGTAACCGATCTGGAACGCGCCGACGATGTACGAGTACTGCTGCGTCGAGATCGCGAACACCTGCTTCAGCTCGGGGGCGAGCACCGCGAGGGAATTCCGTGCGAGGTAATTGAGGATCGTGCCGAGACACACGAGCACGATGATCCACCAGCGCAACGCCTTGACTGTCTTCACTGCTGTCTCCTGTCGGGCAGGGCCGGTGCGTGGCGCCGGCCCGATCCATGACGACCATCCGTTCGGGATGGCCTGTTTCGCTTTATTTGTACGATGTCCGATCTTGATGAGCGCCAGTTTTCCCGGATTGAGCCGGAATGCTGGTGTTCAAGTGAACATTTCGACGTCGCAGAAGGCTAATGTTATCTGACGACTGATCATTTGCGAACATCCTATGTTCGAATTCGAATCCGGTCAACGTGAAATTGCATTCGAACGAACTTGGTCGGGGTTTTCCCCGACTCAGCAGGGCAGGCAACAGGCGCGGCGCCGCACGGCGATCACGTGTCAAAGGCCCCAGCGGCGGGGCTGTGCGGGCGTCGGGCAATCGAAAGGAGCGGGACGGGGCACGACAATCCGGATGAAAATTTATTTCTTTTCGGAATAGGAGTTGTGTAAATTCATTTTCACCATCCTTGCAACCACCCTTCGCATGACGCCACTCGTTCCGCACGACGCCAGTCAAGACGAACCCGCGATTGCCGAGCGGATCGCGTCGGCGATGCCGTTGATGACGCCGATCCACCGGCGCATGGGGGAGTTCGTGCTCGCGAATCCGTTCCGCGCGGCGACGATGCGCATCGACGAACTCGCGCAGGCCGTGAACGCGTCGATCGCGACCGCGAACCGCTTCGCGAAGGCACTCGGTTTCGACGGCTATCCGGCGATGCGCGCGGCGCTGGTGCGTGGCTTCGAGGCGACGCTCGGGCCGGTCGAGCGGCTGCGTTCCGCGCAGGAGCAGGAGTCCGGCGTACGCGGCGCCGCGTGGATCGATGCGGTATTCGACCAGGCCGTCGCGAACATCGAGAACACGCGCGCGCAACTGGACGCGGCCGATGTCGAGGCCGCGGTCGAGGCGATCGTCGGCGCGCGTCGCGTGCTGATCCTCGGCGCGGGGTCGAGCGCGTTTCTCACCGGGCTGATGGAGCACGGGCTGTCCGTCTGCCATGACAACGTGCAGTCGCTCGCGCTGCTCGGCGGCCCGTCGCACGCGGCGCGGCGGCTGTATACGGCCGACTCGCGCGATCTCGTGATCGCGCTCGCGTTTCCGCGCTACGTGAAGGACACGATCGAACTCGCCCGCCGCGCGGCCGCACGCGGCGCACGCGTACTGGGGATTTCCGACGGCCCGCAATCGCCGCTTGCGCCGATCGCGTCGCTGAACCTGTACGTCAAGGCCGAACGGCGCTTCGCGGCCACGTCGGAAGCGGCCGTGCTCGCGATGATCGAGGCCCTGATCGACGCGGTCGCGCTGCGCACGCACCGGTCCGCGAAATCCGCGGCCGAGATGACCGAATTCCTGCTGCCGTGGCTCGTCCAGCCGCAAGCGACGCTGCCGGCCGCCAACCCACCTTCTCACCGTCCGAAAAAAACATGACTTCATCCGCGATCGTTGCGATTCACGGCGGCGCAGGCACGATCCTGCGCGAGGCGATGGATTCCGACACCGAACGTCAATACCGTGCCGAACTGACGGCGATCCTGACGGCCGCGCAGCAGGTGCTGGCCGATGGCGGCAGCGCGCTCGACGCCGTCACCGTCGCGGTGCGGATGCTCGAGGACTGTCCGCTGTTCAACGCCGGGCGTGGCGCCGTCTATACGGCCGACGGCAAGCACGAACTCGACGCGGCGGTCATGGACGGCGCGACGCTCGGCGCCGGCGCGATCTGCTGCGCGACGCGCGTGCGCAATCCCGTGCTTGCCGCGCGGCGTGTAATGGAGGCGAGCGAGCACGTGCTGTTCGCGGGTGAGGGCGCCGATGCGTTCGCGGCCGCGCAGGGGCTCGAACTCGCGGAACCGGGCTACTTCGACACCGAGGCGCGTCACGCGCAGTGGCTCAAGGCGTGCGCAGCGGCGGGCACCATGCTCGACCACGACGCGGCGAGTCTCGCGTTCGGCAAATCGCGGCAGCAGCCGGCCGAACCGCTCGATCCGGACCGCAAGCACGGCACGGTCGGCGCGGTCGCCTGCGACCGGCACGGCCACATCGCGGCGGCGACGTCGACGGGCGGCATCACGAACAAGCAGCCGGGGCGTGTCGGCGATTCGCCGATCATCGGCGCGGGCTGCTATGCGGACGACGCAACGTGCGCGGTGTCGGCCACCGGCACCGGCGAGATGTTCATCCGGCTCGTGACCGCGCATGACGTGGCCGCGCAGATCGCGTATCGCGGCGCATCGCTCGCCGACGCCGCGCACGACGTCGTGATGAACAAGCTGCCGCGCCTCGCGGGCCGCGGCGGGATCATCGCGGTCGACGCGCAGGGCAACGTCGCGATGCCGTTCAACACCGAAGGGATGTACCGCGGCTACGCGCGCGTCGGTGAAGCGCCGGTGGTCGGCATCTATCGCGACGACGACACGGCCTGATCCCGGACCGCACGAGGAGGAAACCCACGATGACTTCGAGCCGTAACCCGTCCGGCCTGGTGCTGCCCGAGCAGCGCGTGGTGGCCGTCGACGACCTGTCGGTCACGTTCCGCCGCGAAGGCGCGACGTTCGACGCGGTGCGCAACGTGTCGTTTCACGTCGATCGCGGCGAGACGCTCGCGATCGTCGGCGAATCGGGTTCGGGCAAGTCGGTCACCTCGCTCGCGCTGATGCGGCTCGTCGAGCATGGCGGCGGCGCGATCACGAACGGCCGGATCGCGTTCCGCCGGCGCGGCGGCGCGCTGGTCGATCTTGCGCAGGCCAGCGGCGCGACGATGCGCGGCATTCGCGGCGCGGACATCGCGATGATCTTCCAGGAGCCGATGACGTCGCTGAACCCGGTGTTTACCGTCGGTGACCAGATCAGCGAGGCGATCGCGCTGCATCAGTCGAAAAGCATGTCGGAAGCGCGCGCGGAGACGCTGCGGCTGCTCGAACTCGTGCGCATCCCGGAGGCGCGCCGCGTGTTCGCGCGCTATCCGCACCAGCTGTCGGGCGGGATGCGGCAGCGCGTGATGATCGCGATGGCGCTGTCGTGCCGGCCCTCGCTGCTGATCGCCGACGAGCCGACGACCGCGCTCGACGTGACGATCCAGGCGCAGATCCTGCAACTGGTGCGCGGGCTGCAGGACGAAATGAACATGGGCGTGATCTTCATCACGCACGACATGGGCGTGGTGGCCGAAGTGGCCGACCGCGTGCTCGTGATGTATCGCGGCGAGAAGGTCGAGGAGGGCGAATCGGAGCGCATCTTCGCGGCGCCCGAGCATCGCTACACGCGCGCGCTGCTCGCGGCCGTGCCGAAACTCGGCTCGATGCAGGGCACCGATGCGCCCGAGAAATTCCCGCTGCTGAAGGTGGAGGGCGCGAGCGCGGCAGCACCGGCGGCGTCGCCCGCCCCCGCCGCGAACGACGAGGCGCAGCCGCCCGTCGATCGGTCTGCGCCGCCGATCCTGCGCGTGCGCGATCTCGTGACGCGCTTCCCGGTGAAGAGCGGCGTGTTCGGCCGTGTGTCGCAATACGTGCATGCGGTCGAGCGCGTGAGCTTCGAGCTGCGCGCGGGCGAGACGCTCGCGCTGGTCGGCGAATCGGGCTGCGGCAAGTCGACCACCGGCCGTTCGCTGCTGCGCCTCGTCGAATCGCAGAGCGGCTCGATCGAGTTCGACGGCCGCGACATCAGCGCGCTGAAGGGCCCGGAGCTGCAGGCGCTGCGCCGGAACATCCAGTTCATCTTCCAGGATCCGTTCGCGTCGCTGAACCCGCGCCTGACCGTCGGCTTCTCGATCATGGAGCCGCTGCTCGTGCATGGCGTCGCGAGCGGCCGCGACGCGCAGGCGCGCGTCGACTGGCTGCTCGACAAAGTCGGCCTGCCGCCGGAGGCCGCGCGCCGCTATCCGCACGAATTCTCGGGCGGCCAGCGCCAGCGGATCGCGATCGCGCGTGCGCTCGCGCTGAACCCGAAGGTCGTGATCGCCGACGAATCGGTGTCGGCACTCGACGTGTCGGTGCAGGCGCAGATCGTCAACCTGATGCTCGACCTGCAGCGCGAGCTCGGCGTCGCGTACCTGTTCATCTCGCACGACATGGCCGTGGTCGAGCGCATCAGCCATCGGGTCGCGGTGATGTATCTCGGCCAGATCGTCGAGATCGGCCCGCGTCGAGCGGTCTTCGAGGCGCCGCAACATCCGTATACGAAGAAGCTGATGAGCGCGGTGCCGGTGGCCGACCCCGCGCGCCGGCATGCGCCGCGCCAGCTTGCGGCGGACGAGATTCCGAGCCCGATCCGCGCGGTCGGCGACGAGCCGGTCGTCGCGCCGCTCGTCGCGGTCGGCCCCGATCATTACGTCGCGACGCACCGCGTCGGCGGCGCGTACTGAAGACATGCATCGCGACGGCGGTGCGCGAGCGTGCAGGAAGTCGAAACCGAAACGCCCGTGAGGCGTCACCGATTCACCGATAGGAGCCCAGCAACATGACCAAGCAGCATTCGTTCCCGATGTTTCGTCCGCGCGCGTGTTTCGTCGCGCTCGCCGGCGCGTTCGCGCTGTCGGCCGCAGTGCCCGCGTTCGCGCAGCAGACCGCGGTGATGGCGGTGGATTCGACGTTCACGACGATGGACCCGTACGACGCGAACGACACGGTGTCGCAGGCCGTCGTCAAGTCGTTCTACCAGGGGCTGTTCGGCTTCGACAAGGACATGAAGCTTGTCAACGTGCTGGCGACAGGCTACGACGCGAGCCCCGATGCGAAGGTCTACACGATCAAGCTGCGCCAGGGCGTGAAGTTCCACGACGGCACCGATTTCAACGCGGCGGCCGTGAAGGCGAACTTCGACCGCGTGACCGATCCCGCGAACCACCTGAAGCGCTACAACATGTTCCGCGTGATCGAGAAGACCGAAGTGGTCGATCCGTACACGGTGAAGATCACGCTGCGCGAGCCGTTCTCGGCGCTGATCAACACGCTTGCGCACCCGTCGGCCGTGATGATCTCGCCGGCTGCGCTGAAGAAGTGGGGCCGCGACATCGCGCTGCATCCGGTCGGCACGGGCCCGTTCGAGTTCGTCGAATGGAAGCAGACCGACGACCTGAAGGTGAAGAAGTTCGCCGGCTACTGGAAGAAGGGCTATCCGAAGATCGACGCGATCGACTGGAAGCCGGTGGTCGACAACAACACGCGCGCCGCGCTGATCAAGACGGGTGAAGCCGATTTCGCGTTCCGCATCCCGTTCGAGCAGGCGGTCGACCTGAAGGGCAACCCGAAGGTCGACATCGTGGAGCGGCCGTCGATCGTGCAGCGCTACGTGTCGCTGAACATGCTGCAGAAGCCGTTCGACAATCCGAAGGTGCGGCAGGCGCTGAACTACGCGGTGAACAAGGAAGCGCTCGCGAAGGTCGCGTTCTCCGGCTTCGCGACGCCGTCGACCGGCGTGGTGCCGCAGGGTGTCGACTACGCGACGAAGCTGGGCCCGTGGCCGTACGACCCGGCGAAGGCACGCGCGCTGCTGAAGGAAGCCGGCTATCCGAACGGCTTCGAGACGACGCTGTGGTCCGCCTATAACAACTCGACGTCGCAGAAGGCGATCCAGTTCGTGCAGCAGCAGCTCGCGCAGGTCGGCGTGAAGGTGCAGGTGCAGGCGCTGGAAGCCGGCGAGCGCGTCGCGAAGGTCGAGAGCGCGCCGGATCCGGCTAAGGCGCCGGTGCGGATGTACTACATCGGCTGGTCGTCGTCGACGGGTGAAGCGAACTGGGCGATCACGCCGCTGCTCGCCGGCGCGTCGGCGCCGCCGAAGCTCGTCAACACCGCGTACTACAAGAACGACACGGTCGACGGCGACCTGACGAAGGCGCTCGAAACGGTCGATCGCGCGAAGAAGGCCGACCTCTACGCCGATGCGCAGAAGCAGATCTGGACCGATGCGCCGTGGATCTTCCTCGTGCAGGAGAAGATCGTGTATGCACGCAGCAAGCGGTTGCAGGGCGCATACGTGATGCCGGACGGCTCGTTCAATTTCGACGAAATCTCGCTGAAATGACAGTGGTGATGACGGCGGTTCGTCCGCCATGCGGTGCCGGCGGCGCAAGCCGCCGGCACGCTGATTCGATCGGTGCCCCATGCTGAATTTTCTCGTCAAACGCCTGTTCGGCCTGCTGCCCACGCTCGCGATCGTCGCGGTGCTGGTGTTCCTGTTCGTCCACCTGCTGCCGGGCGATCCGGCGCGGCTCGCGGCCGGCCCCGAAGCCGACGACGCGACGGTCGCGCTCGTGCGTGCCGATCTCGGGCTCGACCGACCGCTGCCCGCGCAGTTCATGACCTTCTTCACGAAGATCGCGCACGGCGACTTCGGCATGTCGACGCGCAGCAAGCGGCCGGTCTCGACCGAGATCGGCGAACGCTTCATGCCGACGCTGATGCTGACGCTCGTCAGCATGGTGTGGGCGACGGCGTTCGGGATGGCGATCGGGATCGCGTCGGCGGTGTGGCGCAACCGCTGGCCGGACCGCCTCGGCATGACGCTCGCAGTGTCGGGCATCTCGTTTCCCGCGTTCGCGCTCGGCATGCTGCTGATGGAAATCTTCTCGGTGAAGCTCGGCTGGCTGCCGGTCGTGCCGGACGGCTCGTGGAAAAGCTACGTGCTGCCGTCGCTGACGCTCGGCGCCGCGGTCGCGGCCGTGATGGCGCGCTTCACGCGAGCGTCGTTCGTCGAGGTGCTGAACGAGGATTTCGTGCGCACCGCGCGCGCGAAGGGCGTGCACGAGCCGATGGTGGTGCTCAAGCACTGCCTGCGCAACGCGATGATTCCGGTCGTCACGATGATGGGGCTGCAGTTCGGTTTCCTGCTCGGCGGCTCGATCGTCGTCGAGGTCGTGTTCAACTGGCCGGGGCTCGGGCGCCTGCTCGTCGATGCGGTGACGATGCGCGACTACCCCGTGATCCAGGCGATCGTGCTGCTGTTTTCGCTCGAGTTCATCCTGATCAACCTGACCGTCGACGTGCTGTACGCGGTCATCAACCCGACCATCCGGTTCAAGTGAGGCACGCATGAACGCGACAGTCCAGACCGCGGCGCCGGCCGCACCGACCGCGATCCGCACGCCGTGGCGCGAATTCTGGCGCAAGTTCCGCAAGCAGACCGTCGCGCTCGTCGCGGGCGGCTTCGTGCTGGCGCTCGTCGTGCTGGCGTTCGTCGGCCCGCACATCGTGCCGTTCGATCCGGAGAACTATTTCGACTACGACGCGCTGAATGCGGGGCCGTCGGCCGTGCACTGGTTCGGCGTCGATTCGCTCGGTCGCGACATCTTCAGCCGGATCGTCGCGGGCACGCGCATCTCGCTCGCGGCCGGCTTCTTCTCGGTCGCGCTCGGCGCGGTGATCGGCACGTTCTTCGGGCTGCTCGCCGGTTACTACGAAGGCTGGTGGGACCGCATCACGATGCGTGTGGCCGACGTGCTGTTCGCGTTCCCGGGCATCCTGCTCGCGATCGGCGTGGTCGCGATCCTCGGCAACGGGATGGTCAACGTGATCTGCGCGGTCGCGATCTTCAGCATCCCGGCGTTCGCACGGCTGGTGCGCGGCAACACGCTGATGCTCAAGCACATGACCTATGTCGAAGCCGCGCGCAGCATCGGCGCGTCGGACTGGACGATCATCATGCGGCACATCCTGCCGGGTACCGTGTCGTCGGTCGTCGTCTACTTCACGATGCGGATCGGCACGTCGATCATCACGGCCGCGAGCCTGTCGTTCCTCGGGCTCGGCGCGCAGCCGCCGACGCCGGAGTGGGGCGCGATGCTCAACGAGGCGCGTGCGGACATGGTGACGGCGCCGCACATCGCGATCTTCCCGAGCCTCGCGATCTTCCTGACCGTGCTCGCGTTCAACCTGCTCGGCGACGGGCTGCGCGACGCGCTCGATCCGAAGCTGGAGCGCCGTTGATGCGCACTTCACCGATGTGGACGGCGATGCTGCCGGCCGGGCCGCGCGGCACGATCGCCGACGTGCCGGGCGTGACGGTCGGCCATTGCACGCTCGATGCCGGAAACGTGCAGACGGGCGTGACCGTCGTGAAGCCGCATCCGGGCGACGTGTACCGCTGCAAGGTGCCGGCGGGGGTTGCCGTGATCAACGGGTTCGGCAAGAGTGTCGGGCTCGTGCAGGTCGAGGAGCTTGGCACGCTCGATACGCCGATCGCGCTGACCAATACGTTCGGCGTCGGCGCGGTCGCGCAGGCGCAGATTCGCGCGGCGATCGCGGCGAATCCGCAGATCGGCCGCGACTGGTCGACCGTCAACCCGCTGGTGTTCGAGTGCAACGACGGCTATCTGAACGATATCCAGGCGTTCGCGGTCACGGCCGCGCATTACGACGACGCGTGCCGCACGGCGTCGCGTGACGTCGCACGCGGCGCGGTGGGTGCCGGGCGCGGGATGTCGAGCTTCGACCTGAAGGGCGGGCTCGGTTCGGCATCGCGCGTCGCCGTCGCGGCCGGGCGGCCTTATACGGTCGGCGCGCTCGTGCTCGCGAATTTCGGCCGGCTGCCGATGCTGACGCTCGGCGGCGTGCCGCTCGGGCGCATCGTCGCGCAACGGCGTGCGGCCGAGGCTGCGCGCGCGGCACCGCCCGAGCAGGGCTCGATCATCCTGTTGCTGGCCACCGATGCGCCGCTCGATGCGCGGCAACTATCGCGGCTCGCGCGCCGCGCGGGCGCGGGGCTGGCCCGCACGGGCTCGGTCTACGGGCACGGCAGCGGCGACATCGCGCTTGCCTTCTCCACCGCTTACACGATCGCGCACGACGCGTCGACGGTCGCGCTGCCGGCCCTCGTCGCCGATGCGGCGCTCGATCCGCTGTTCATGGCCGCGGCCGAAAGCGTCGAGCACGCCATCGCCGATGCATTGCTGCAGGCCGTGACGGTGGCCGGGCGCGATGGCCATGTGCGGCAATCGCTGCGCGATGCGGTGCCCGATCTCGACTCTCTGCTCAACGCACACCGTCCCAACTATTCATGAAGATCCTGATTTCGACCGACATCGAGGGCGTCGCCGGCGTGTTCGCCACCGAGCAGACGCGCGCCGGCAATCCGGAATACGAGCGTGCGCGTCGCTGGATGACCGCCGAGGCGAACGCGGCGATCGAAGGCGCGTTCATGGGCGGTGCGCAGGCGGTGTGGGTCAACGATTCGCATGGAGGCTTCCGTAACCTGCTGCCCGACGGGCTCGATGCGCGTGCGCGCGTCGTGCTCGGCAAGCCGCGCACGCTCGGGATGATGGCGGGCCTCGAACAGCGGCCGGACCTCGTGTTCATGATCGGCTATCACGCGAAATCGCAGACCCGCGGCGTACTAGCGCACACGATCAACAGCTTTGCGTTCACGCAGGTATGGCTGAACGGCGTCGAACTCGGCGAAGCCGGGCTGTACGGCGCGCTGGCGCGGGAATATGGCGCGCACGTCGCGCTGGCCACCGGCGACGACGTATTCGCCGAGGAAACGCAGCCGCTGTTTCCGGATGCGCATTTCGAGACGGTCAAGACGGCCGGCGGCGCATCGAGCGGCGATACGCTCACGCCCGCCGCGTCGTGTGCGCGGATCGCGACGGCTGCGCGCGAAGCGGTCGCGCACGCACTGTCGGCAGGTGTGCGCGCCGGCGCCCATCGGCCCGCGCCGGCCGCTTGCACGCTGCGCGTGCAGACGGCGGCGCTGGCCGACCTGTTCTGCGTGCTACCGTCGCTGGCGCGCGTCGATGCGGTGACGCTGCGCTTCGACGGGCCTTCGGTCGAGCACGCGGTGCGCACGCTGAACAGTCTGTCGGCGATGTCGTTCATGCTGCGGTGATGCGGGTCAACGCCATGCTGCCTGCGCGCCGCGCGTCGTCAGTGGTCGCCGGCGGGGCTCGTGTTCACGGCGAGCAGGAACGCTTCCATCGCCGCGACCAGCGCGAGCGGCGTCTCGTTCATCGGGTAGTGGCCCGCATTGCGCAGCACGTCGACGGTGGCGAGCGGATAGCGCCGCAGGTAGGTGCGGGCCATCAGCGCCGCGTCGAACGCCGGATCGTGCTCGCCGATCAGCACTTTCACCGGGTGGATGCCGGCGATCTCGTCGCTGAAATCCGTGTCGGCCCACGCGCGGAAGTACGCGCCGAACGCCGTCGGCGACGAACGGGCTGCCGAATACGCGGCTTTCCACTCGACCCAGGCGGCGGGCAGCCGGCCGCCGGTGCTGCGATCGATGATGGTCCGGCGATCGGCGACGTGGTTGGCGGCGCGTTCGAATAGCGCGCGCTTCTCCGCGTCGAACGGCAGGCCGCCGCACGGCACGGGCGTGATCGGTACCAGCGCGCGCACGCGCCCGGGCGCGATGACGGCGATTTTCTCGGCCGCCATCGCACCCATCGAGTGCCCGACGACGCTGAAGGTCGCGAAATCGAGCGCGTCGGCCAGCGCGAGCGCGTCGGCGGCGATCTCGTCGATCGTGTAGCGGCCCGCCGAGTCGCGCATCTGGCCGTAACCTCGGTAGTCCATGAATACATAGCTGAAGTGGTCACGCGACAGCCATGCTTCGACGGGTTCGAACGCGTGGGCGTCGCCGAACCAGCCGGGCAGTACAAGAACAGGGTGGGGGCCGTTCCCCACGCGATGAAACGTATTCGGCATGTCCGCTCCGATGCAGTAAACCGGCCGATCAGGCCGACGGGTCTTGCGGCCGTCAGGTCGCGCAAGGGTGGAGCGGATCGTAAATCGCGCGAAGGAGACCCGCCTTCGATATCGGGTCATTGATGATGGAATTCGGGCCGTGAGAAATACGTTGTTAGATCCCTACGAAAACATTCCCCGGAGCGTGGTCGTGACCGCCAACGACTATGCGGCGGGCACGACGTTTCCGGCGCACGCGCATGCGCGCGGGCAATTCGCGTTCGCGTCGCGCGGCACGATCAGCGTGTCGACGCCGCACGGGCACTGGCTGGTGCCGCCGCAGCGCGCGTGCTGGGTGCCGGCCGGCGTGCGGCACGAAATGACGATGACCGGGCCGGTCACGATGCTCAACACGTTCGTGTCCGGCGACGCCGCGCGGGAGGCGGGCCTGCCCGAACAGTGCGGTGTCTATGGTGTGTCCGCACTGCTGCGGCAACTGATCGACGATGCGATCGACCTGCCGGCCCTGTACGACGTCGGCGGGCGCGCGGGCAAGCTGATGGCGCTGCTGGTCGCGGAAATCGCGACGATGCCGCGCCTGTCGCTGCATGCGCCGCTGCCTGCCGACGCACGGCTGGCGAAGGTGTGCCGGCATCTGTTCGCGTCGCCGTCGATCGCGGCCGATCTCGACCAGGTGGCTGCCGATGCAGGCGTGAGCCGCCGCACGTTCACGCGGCAGTTTCGCGCGCAGACGGGGGTGAGTTTTGCCGCATGGCGCCAGCAGGTGTGCATGCTCGCGGCGATCGCACGCCTGAGCGACGGGCAGCCGGTGACGCGCGTCGCGCTCGATCTCGGGTACGCGAGCGCCAGCGCGTTCACGTCGGCGTTTCGCCGCATTCTGGGCGATACGCCGAGCCGCTATCTGGAGATTCGGCGCTAACCGGAGGGAGTCGGCGCACGCCGGACCGGTGCGCCGGCTGCCGCCAAAAAATACGCGCCTGCCAACTTCGGTCAGACGCGTTTAAAGGCACTCGGTCAGAAAAAATGCGCGCACAGCCTGCCGGGCGGTGTCGCGCATGACATGCGTCATTGTTGCCGATCGCGATTCAATCCCGGGGTGCTGTTCTGGATAACGAAGCATACGCCGCATAACGCGCAAACGATATCCTGCGGAATCGACGAGTTGTGTGCGGTCGCAGCATGCGTTTCAATCGCGCGTTCGATACAGGGGGCGGAAGCCCGCGATAACGGGCATCGGCACGCATGACCCGGCGCAACGCGCCGCAGCATCGAATGATGACGGCGGAACACGAAAAACGCCGCGTGGCGCGATGCCTGTCGGTATCGCGCCACGCGGCGGTGCGGTAGCGGGCGAAGCCGGCGTGCGCCGGCATGCGCGTTACACGTCGAAGAACACGGTTTCGTCCGGCCCCTGCATGCGGATGTCGAAGCGATAGACGACCGGGCGGCCCGGCTGCGCGTCGCGTTTCGCGACGAGCGTCGCTCGGCGCTCGGCCGGCACGGCGTTCAGCACGGGGTCGGCTGCGTTCGCGGCGGCTTCGTCGTCGAAGTACACGCGCGTGAACGCGTGGGTGAGGATCCCGCGCATCATCACGGTCACGTTGATGTGCGGCGCTTCGTCGGCGGCGATGCGGCCCGGCTTCACTGTCTCGACGACGAAGCGCTGCTGCGCATCGGTGCCGGTGCCGACTCGCGCGAAGCCCGTGAAGCCGGATTTCGCGATGTCGTCGCGCGACGCGGGGTAGCGGCCGGCGCCGTCCACCTGCGTGAATTCGAGCACCGCGTCGCCGACGACGTTGCCGTCGCCGTCGAACACCTGGCCGACCAGCAGCACGTGCTCGCCTTCGGCGTGTGCCGCGGCGATCGTCGGCGTGAACAGGCTCTTCAGGTCGTAGTCGTATTGCTGCGGGCACAGGCCGTACGCGAAATACGGGCCGACCGTCTGCGAAGGGGTTTGCTTCAGCGTCGTCATGGTTCAGCGCTCCATCGGGGTGGCGTCGCGGCCGCGCAGCACGATGTCGAATTCGTAGCCGAGCGCATAGCCTTCTTCGGTGATGTCCATCGAGAAGCGCGAGATCAGGCGATCGCGCGCGGCCTCGGGCGTGCCCTGGAAGATCGGGTCGTACGCGAGCAGCGGGTCGCCGGGGAAATACATCTGCGTGACGAGACGCGAGCCGAAGTAATCGCCGAACAGCGAGAAGTGGATGTGATTCGGGCGCCACGCGTTCGGATGGTTGCCCCACGGGTACGCGCCGGGCTTGATCGTCAGGAAGCGGTAGCGGCCTTCGCTGTCGGTCAGGCAGCGGCCCGCGCCGAGGAAGTTGGGGTCGAGCGGTGCGTCGTGCTGGTCGACCTTGTGCACGTAGCGGCCGGCCGCGTTCGCCTGCCACACCTCGACGAGCGTGTTGCGCACGGGCTTGCCGCCTTCGTCGAGCACGCGGCCCGTGACGACCATGCGCTCGCCGAGCGGCTCGCCGTTCTTCACCGCGTTCTTCGTCAGGTCATGGTCGAGTGCGCCGAGATCCTCGGCGCCGTAGACGGGCGCGTACTGGTCGCGGAGCTTCTCCTTCAGCGGGATCAGCGGGCGCGTCGGGCCGCGCTTCACGGACGAACGGTACTCGGGGTGGATGTAGGCCGGATGCGACGGCCAGTCGCGCGGCGTGAGGATCGTGGGGGAATCCATCGGGTGTCTCCTGATAGGTATTTCGCGAAGTGGATGGCAGGACTTTAGCTAATCCGGAAAGTTATGCAAAATGACCTTTTTTCGCTAATCGCATAACTGTTCATTATGTTTGACGCGCCAATGAAAATTCCGCCGGACAGGATGCCTGTCCGGCGGAAAAAGCGATCGGGCTTCGCGTCGTCGGTGACGACCCCGTGCACGGCCCTCCAGCCAGCCCGTCGCTGTTTTTTTGTGTTGTCGTTCTTGTTGTTGTCGGGTCTCCCTGAGCGCCTGTTATGACTGGCGGCCGGGATCGAACACGATCCCGTCGAATTCGAGTGCCAGCGCGCCGCTGCGCAGCAGTGCGGCCGGCGTCGCATCCCGGTCGGCGCCGAGCACGTCGCTCACGTAGTTCGCGCAGAACCCGCGCCGCGTCCGCAGGTTGAAGCGGTTGCCGAGCAGCGCGTCGATCCGCCGTTCAGCCGTTGAATGAATCCGGCGCTGCGCTTCGGTGGTCGGTGCCGCGACGCGACGGGCCAGCGCGATGCGTCCGCCGTCGGTCCGGGCGACGAAGCGCGACAGCGGCGTGAGCTTCGTCCACGCAAACGCCGATTCGGCGATCACGGGCTCGTCGCCCGAGGTGTCGACGACGATGCCGAAGCGATTGGCCCACGCACCCGTCGCGCCTGCCGCGTCGCGCGGCGCATTCGCCGGCACGCGGATGAATACGAGATCCCCGACGTGCGCGCTGGCGGCCAGCGTGCGGACCGTGGCGAGCGGGATCGTGCGATCCGTGTCGCGGGCATCGCGCGGGGCGGTGTGATGCGATTCGTAGGCAGCGGTTTCGGTTCGGGTGGTCATTTCGGCTCCGTCGTTCAGTGACAGCACGGAGCGGATTATGCAGACAAGTATCTGAAAGTGTTCATCTGCGTGCTCAGGTAGCCTAATATCTGACCTGGAGCATCATTTTTCGATACCAAAATGACCGAAACCGCCCAACTTATCGACATGCTGAAGCGCCAGTTGAAGGCGCAGGGCATGACCTACCGCGACGTCGCACGTGCGCTCGACGTCTCCGAGACAAGCGTGAAGCGGCTGTTCGCCAGCGGCCGCTTTACGCTGGAGCGTGTCGTGGAGATCGCGCAACTGCTCGGCTATACGCTGGCCGAGCTCGTGCAGGAGGCGTCCGCGTCGGCGCCGAGGCTGCACGTGCTGACCGAGCAGCAGGAAGCGCTGCTCGTGTCGGACGACAAACTGCTGCTCGTTGCCGTGTGCGCGATCAACTACTGGACCGTCGAGGACATCGTGTCGGCCTATCAGGTGACGAAGGCCGAGTGCGTGAAATACCTGCTGATGCTCGACCGGATGAACGTCGTCGCGCTGTTGCCGGGCGACCGGATTCGCGTGCGCGTCGCGCGCGATTTCGACTGGCTGCCCGGCGGCCCGATCCGCCGTTACTTCCATGCGCACGCACTCGGCGATTTCCTCGACAGCCGCTTCGACGGGGAGGGCGAGACGATGACGTTCTCGCAGGGGATGCTGACCGAGGCTGCGTCCGCGGAGCTCGAACTGGAGCTGCGCCGGCTGCGCAGCAAGGCCGCCGCGCTCCATGCAGAATCGTCGTCCGCACCGCTCGCGCAAAAGCATGGCACCAGCTTGCTGATCGCGAAGCGGATGTGGGAGCCGGCCGGTTTCCAGGCACTGCGGCGTCACGCGTGATGCAGCGTCGAGTGCTTGGGACTATCCGGAAAGTTATGCAAAATGGCATTTCATCGTCAATCGCATAACGAGTCGTTATGAATAACCGTATCGCTGACGGCCGCGTCAAGTTCCGGCACCTGCAGTGCTTTCTTGCGATCGCGCAACTGGGCGGCGTGCAGAAGGCGGCCGAAAGCCTGTCGATCACGCAGCCGGCTGTGTCGAAGACGATTGCCGAGCTGGAGGCGATCCTCGGCGTGAAGCTGTTCGAGCGTGGCCGTCAGGGTGCGCAGCCGACCCGCGAGGCGCAGCTGTTCATGCCGCACGCGAACGCGTGCGTGCTGGCGCTGCGGCAGGGCGTCGGGTTGCTCGCGCGCGAAGGAGGGGCCGCCGCGGCGACGCTGGAAATCGGCATGCTGCCGACCGTCGCGGCATCGCTCGCGCCCGCGTTGATGAAGGCGCTCGCCGAGCGCTGGCCGCGCGTCGTCGTGCGGATCGCGACGGCCGCGAACGCCGATCTGCTCGAGCGCCTGAAGTCCGGTGCGATCGAGTGCGCGATCGGGCGGCTGTCGGAGCCGGAGCGGATGATCGGGCTCGCGTTCGAGCAGTTGTACAACGAGCCGCTGGTCGCCGTCGTGCGTGCAGGGCATCCGTTGCTGTCGAGCGCGGCGCCGGCCACCGAACTCGCGCGCTATCCGGTCGTGCTGCCGCCGTACGGCACGCTGATCCGCCAGTCCGCCGAGCAACTGCTCGGTGCATGCGGCGCGCCGCCGCTGGATTCGTTCATCGAGGTGCTGTCGGTATCGGTCGCGCGCGCGCTGGCGCTCGAGAACGACGCGGTGTGGTTCGTGCCGCTCTATGCGGCCGAATACGATCTGTCGGCCGGTGCGCTGGCGCGCCTGCCGCTGCCATCCGCGGGTACCGACGAGCCGGTCGGGCTCATTCTGCGCACCGATGCGCAGCCGTCGCCGGTCGCACGGACGCTGATCGATGCCGTGCGCGAGATCGCACGATCACGGTTCGGCGACAAGCGCCCGCACCGGACGCCACGCGCCGCGCGCAAGCCGGGTCGCGGCAATCCCTGATCCTTCGGGCCGGGCGGCAAGCCCGGCTCGGTTCCTATCTCCGCTTCCGGACCGGCCATCCGGCCAGTAGCCGTCCTCGTGGTGCTTGGCATATCGTATCGTTTTTGGTACGATTGGTGTCAAGACGATGACGAGACAGCAGATCCAGGTCACGCTCGGCGTGCGGTTCTTTTGCACGGCCCGAGGCAACGAGCCGGTGCGCGAATGGCTCAAGGCGCTCGGGCAAGCGGAGCGAAGGGCGATCGGCGAAGAGATCAAGACCGTTCAACTCGGCTGGCCGCTCGGCATGCCGCTGGTCCGGAAGATGGCGCGGGATCTGTGGGAGATCCGCGTGATGCTGCCGGGGCGGAACGCCCGCGTGCTGTTTACAGTCGTGGGCGACACGATGGTCCTGCTGCATGGCTTCTTCAAGCAGTCGCGGGCCACGCCGTCGGACGACCTCGACGTCACCGTCGCGCGCCTGAAGGCGCTGACGCACGCCATTTGAATTTCCGGTTGTGCCTGAACGCACCGTCTCCGACGGTCGGGCAGCCGGCAACGCCATGCACAGGAGTACGACATGACGACCACGAATAATCCGCATATCGGCAGCGACTTCGATACCTTCCTCGAAGAGGACGGCAATCTCGAAGCGGCCACCGCCACCGCGATCAAGCGCGTGATCGCGTGGCAGATCGGGCAGGAGATGAAGGCGCAGCACATCACGAAAACCGCGATGGCCGCACGGATGAAGACCAGCCGCGCCGCGCTCAACCGGCTGCTCGACGAAACCGACACGAGCCTCACGCTGGCGACGCTCGCGAGCGCGGCCACCGCGCTCGGCAAACGGCTCAGCTTCGAGCTGGTGCCGGCCTGACGGGCATGAAGGATCGGCGGACGGCCGAGTCCGCACCTCCGCGCGTGATGCATGCGGCGGAGTGGACGGCAATCCGGCCAGCGGTTCGGCCAGCGCTTTGGCCATCGGTTCGGTCATGATCAGTCCGCGCGTCGCCGCAAGCAGGCGAGTGTCGGCCCGAGCACGCATGGCGGGTCACTGACGCGGCCCGGCCACCTGCAGATAAAGCAGCGCACCGCCCGCGAGCAGCAACGGGCACAGGATGTACCAGCCGGTCGCCAGGAACAGCCCGGCGACCGCGACCAGCGAAATCCATGCACAACGGTGCGCGATGCCGCCACGTGGCAGCAGTTTCAGCGCGGCGGCCGCGCCGAGCCCGTACACCATCACGAAGCACCCGGACGTGACGAGCACGAGGGGCTTCGGCCCGACATCCGTCAGCGTCGTCGCAGCCAGTGCGACTACGGCGAGCGTGGCGATCACGCCGAGGCTGCGGCGCGGGACGCCGCCGACCTGGCTGCCATGCGCGAGCCACGCGGGCAACGCGCCGTCGCGCCCAAGCGCCGCGCCGAGCTTGGCCGCGCCCGCGAAATACGCGTTCATCGTGCCGAGCGTGAGCAGCACCGCGGCCGCGGCGGCCAGCACCTGCGCATGACCGCCGATGCCGCCCGCGATCAGTTCGGCGAGCGGCGCCCCCGATCCGCCCGCGGACGGCCCGAGCACCGTCACGCTCGCGGCTGCAACCGACAGATACAGGAACCCGACCACCACGACCGCGATACCGGCCGAGCGCGGCATGTCGTGTGCGGGCCGGTGGAATTCGGCCGCGAGATGCGTGATCGCTTCCCAGCCGGCGAAACTCCACACGAGCAGCGCGGCCGCCTGGCCGACCGCGAGCCAGCCGTGCGGCGCGAACGGATGCAGGTTCTCCGTGCGCGCATGCGGCGCGGAGGCGAGCACCGCGGCGAGCAACAGCGTGACGAGCAGTGCCGACAACACGAGCTGCATGCGGCCTGACACGGTGACGCCGAATGCATTCGCGGCCGACACGATCGCGATCAGCGCGGCAGCCGTGACGACGACGGTCGTGTGCCCGCCACCGGTGACGGCCGCGACGTATGCGCCACCGAACATCGCGGCAGCCGGCGCGCCGGCCGGTACAGCGAAGTAGAAGCACCATCCGACGATAGCCGCGGCCTTCGGGCCGAATGCACGCCGGGCGTAGGTCGAGACGCCGCCTGCGTCGGGATAGCGCGCGCCGAGTGCGGCGAAGGTGGCGGCGAGCGGCCCGGACAGCACGACCAGCGCGGCCCATGCGAGCAGCGATGCCGGGCCCGCAACTTCCGCGGCGAGCGCGGGCAACGCGATCACGCCGGTGCCGAGCACCGCGCCGATATACAGCGCGGCGCCCTGGAAAATCGTCAGCGAGCCCGCGTGATGCACGGCGGGTGAATCGACATGCGAGGGCATGGACAGCAGTCTCCGGAAGTTTCGTTGTGTTTGGGCGCGCGCGTCCGCGCGGAAAATCGTTCGATGCTACCCGAACGACGCCGGCAGCGCGCCCCGGCGATCAGTAGTCCGTGCGGTGTCGCTTGTCAGCCAATGTCAGCAGTGCCGCGCGAGCCGCAGGCGGGCATCCTCGCGGGCAGCGGGCGATAGCTCGGGCGCGTAGTGGAACGCTCCCGAAACCAGCGATGCGACCGGCACGCCGTCGCGGAACAGCACGCGATTGCCGGCCAGCGCGGGCACCTTGTCGCCGGGCAGCAGCGTGCCGGCGAGATTCAGCGGATCGGCGCCCGTCACGCACACGTACTGTCCATCGCCCGGTTGCCGCCGCAGTTCGCGCAGGATCGGAATCGCTTCGGGCAGCGCGAACTGCTCGCCTGCGAGCCCGGCGACGAAGCGTCCGCCGCGAATCTCGCCGCGCGCCTCGAGGCGCTGCAGGACACGCACGAGTTCGCGCCAGCTCGGCAGCCAGTCGGCTTCGCGTTCGAGCAGCCGCCAGAACACGACGCCGTAACGGCGCAGCAGCGTCCATGCGATGTGTTCGAGCGCATCGGGGTCGGTTGCAACCTGGTCGCGTTTCGGCACGGGCGCATCGTCCGGCGGCGCGTGACGTTGCACGAGCGCCCAGCGGCCCGCGTCGTCCATCCCGCCGATCAGCGCGCCGCCGCGCCGTGTGCGTGGCGCATAGGTCGCGCTGCGCTTGACGGCGGGCTTCAACAGCGCACGCAGGCCCGCGTAGCTGTCCGCATTCACGAGGCCGGCCGACACGAGTTCGCCGAGCGCCTGTTCGAGTTCGACGGGCAGCATGTGCAGGTCGTCGAGCAGCGCATCGAAGAACATCGCGCCGTGCGCGGCGAGGGCATCGCGCACCTGTGCGGCGCGCGCGGACAGTGCCGGTTGCGCATCGGGATCGCGCAGCACCTGCCACGCGGACAGGTGGCGGCGCGGCAGCAGCACGATCGGCGTCGTCTTCACGGGTGTGCCGGCCGCGCGCGCCGGTGCGCCGATGCGCGTCCACACGAGCTTGCCGGAGCGGCACAGCTCGTCGAGCCCGCCTGCCATGTAGTCGGTGAGCCGAGCGGGCAGCAGCGCGTCTTCCCAGGCGCTTGCCGCGGCCTCGTAGCCTTCGAGCTGTTCGACCACGGCCGCGAGTGCGTCGCGGCCCGTGCCGCGCGTGTCGGGCGTCAGGTGTTGCCAGTGGAACAGGAAGCGCATGAAATCGGCGCGCTCGACCGGCTCGATCTCGCGGCGCAGCCGCTTCACCGTATAGCGATGAATGCGCGCAAGCAGATGGCGTTCGCACCATTCATCCGTCGTCGCGCCCGGCGTGAACCGGCCGCGCATCACATAGCCTTCGCGCTCCAGCGCCGCAAGTGCCGTCGCGATCGACGCAGGCGGCAGCCCGAGCGGTGTCGCGATCGAATCGAGGGCAAGCGGGCCGAAGCCGGTGAGCCGCGCGCGGATCACGTCGACGAGTGCGGCATCCGCTTCCCACGGCTGCGCGCAGGCAGCCGGCACCTTGAGCGCCGGCGCGGTGTGCGCGTCGGGATGCAGCGCACGCACGCACACGAGCCGTTCGACCGGCACCCACAGGGCGGCACCGTTCGGCGCGACGAGTCTTGTTGCGCGGCGGCGTTCGGCGAGCGTCGCGAGCCGGTCGGGCCAGCCTTCGTGTGCGCGTGCTTCGCTATCGGCGATGCACGCGAGCGTGAGCAGCGCGTCGTGCATTTCGTCGGCATCGCGCACGAGTGGCCATGCTTCGTCGCGCACTGCATCGATCGCGTCGGCGTCGAGCGTGCCGAGATCGTCGGCCGATTCGGGATCGCTCCAGCGGCGCGACTGCACGGCCTGCGTGCGGCGTTCCTCGAGCGGTGCATCGTCGAGGAACGCATAGGGTTTCGCGTTCAGGATCTCGGCCGCGAGCGGCGACGGCGCGGGCAGGTCGCGCGCGACGAGCTCGATCGCGCCGCTTTCGATCCGGCGCAGCAGCGCAAGCCAGCCATCGGAGTCCATCGCGTCGTGCAGGCAGTCGTCGAGCGTCTGGTCGACGAGCGGGTGATGCGGTATCTCGCGCTCGCCGACTATGTTCTCGAGGCACGCGACCTGATCGGGGAACACGGTCGCGAGCAGGTCGTCGCTCTTCATCCGCTGCAGTTGCGGCGCGGTGCGCTTGCCGCCGGTGAAGCGCGGCAGCGCGAGCGCGGTCGTCGCGTTCCAGCGCCAGCGCACACCGAACATCGGCGCGTCGAGCAGGGCCTGGATCAGCACGTGCTCGGCGCTCGCCGGACGCAGGTAGCGCCACACTTCGTCGAGTGCGAAGCTGTGCGCGAGCGACAGCGACAGGATGATCGCGTCGTCGGTCGCGGCCGCCTGCAGCTCGAAGTTGAAACTGCGGCAGAAGCGCTTGCGCAGCGCGAGCCCCCACGCGCGGTTGATGCGGCTGCCGAACGGCGAATGGATGACGAGCTGCGTGCCGCCCGATTCGTCGAAGAAGCGCTCCATCACGAGCGTGTCCTGCGTCGGCAGTGCGCCGAGTACGGCGCGCGTGCGCGCGAGATAGTCGGTGATCTGGCGGGCGGCGTCGGGCGACAGGTGAAGATCGTCGACGAGCCAGCGCAACGCCGGTGCGAGGCGGCTTTCGGCCGGGCAGGCAGGGGCGGCACGGGCGCCGTCGTTTCGTACACTGATCGCGGCTTCGGCTTCGGCTTCGGCTTCGGCTTCGGCTTCGGCTTCAACACGTCGCGTCGATTTTGCACCGCCCTTGGTCCTGGCTTGGGTCGTCGCCTTGACTCCAGCCGCCGTCTTCCCGCCAATGTCGACGTCAGTGCGTTGACCGCCTCCGGCATGCCCTTGTCGGTCGCCTTCGGCGAATAGTCCGTCGAGCCGCGCGCGCAGCCGGCCGACCGCCGCCGACAGTTCGTCGCTGCGCCCCGGTGCCTCGCCGAGCCAGAACGGGAGGTTCGGCGACTGGCCCTGCGCGTCCTCGACGCGCACGCGGCCCGTTTCCACGCGAATGATCCGGTACGATTGGTTGCCCAGCTGGAACACGTCGCCCGCGAGACTCTCGATCGCGAAATCCTCGTTGACCGTGCCGACCTGGATGCCCTGCGGTTCGAGCAGCACCGCGTAGTCGGCCATGTCGGGGATCGTGCCGCCCGACGTGGTGGCGGTCATCATCGCGTTGCGGCGCCCGCGCACGGTGCCGCCGACAATATCGCGATGCAGGTAGGCACCGCGCACGCCGCGCCGGCTCGTGAAGCCTTCGGCGAGCATCTTCATCACTTCGTCGAAGCGCTCGCGCGTCAGCCGTGCATACGGCGCCGCGCGTGTGAAGCTCGCATACAGTGCGTCTTCCTGCCATTCCGTGCACGCCACTTCGGCGACGATCTGTTGCGCGAGCACGTCGAGCGGCGCTTCGGGAATGCGCAGCGTGTCGAGTTCGCCGCGCTGCACGCAATCGAGCAGCGCGGCGCACTCGACGAGTTCGTCGCGCGACAGCGGGAACAGCCGGCCTTTCGGTACGCCGCCGACATGGTGCCCGGAGCGGCCGACGCGCTGGAGGAACGGTGCGATCCCGCGCGGCGAGCCGACCTGGCAGACGAGATCGACGTCGCCGATATCGATGCCGAGTTCGAGCGATGCGGTGGCGACGAGCAGCTTCAGTTCGCCTCGCTTCAGGCGCTGCTCGGCGTCGAAGCGGTGCTCCTTCGCGAGGCTGCCGTGATGGGCGGCGATCGCTTCCTTGCCCAGCCGGTCGGCGAGATGGCGCGCCATGCGCTCGGCGGTGCGCCGTGTGTTGACGAACACCAGCGTCGTGCGATGCGCGGCCGCGAGCCCGGCGATGCGGTCGTACACCTGTTCCCACACGTCGGTTGCCATCACGGGCTCGAGCGGCACGTTCGGCAGTTCGAGCGCGAGGTCGCGCTCGCGCGTGTGGCCGGTGTCGATGATCGTGCAGTCACGCGGCGCGTCGGCCGGGCCGCCTACCAGGAAGCGCGCGACCGCGTCGATCGGCTTTTGCGTGGCCGACAGCCCGATCCGCGGCAGCGCACGTCCGGCCAGCGCGTCGAGACGCTCGAGCGACAACGCGAGATGGCTGCCGCGCTTCGACGACGCGAGCGCATGGATTTCGTCGACGATGACCGAGCGCACGTTCGACAGCATCTGCCGCCCCGACGTGGACGACAGCAGCACGTACAGCGACTCTGGCGTCGTGACGAGGATGTGCGGCGCGCGCTTGCGCAGCGCGGCGCGCTCGGCCTGCGTCGTGTCGCCGGTGCGCACGGCGGTGCGGATCGCCGGCACCGGCAGGCCGAGTTGCGCGAGCGATTCGGCGATGCCGGCAAGCGGCGCATCGAGGTTCACGTGGATGTCGTTCGACAGCGCTTTCAGCGGCGACACGTACACGACGAGCGTTGCGTCGGGCAGCGTGCCGTCGTGCGCCAGCGCATCGCGCACCAGCTCGTCGAGCGCGCACAGGAACGCGGTGAGCGTCTTGCCGGAACCGGTCGGCGCGGCGACCAGCGTCGAGCGCCCGGCCTTGATGTGCGGCCACGCAAGCGCCTGCGCGCCGGTGGGCGCGGCGAACGTGCGCCGGAACCACGCGGCGACGGCCGGGTGGAACACGTCGAGCGCACTGGCGGCAGGGCGGGTAGCGGTGACGTCCATCTGAGCGTTGAAATGGGGTGCAAGCGCGCGGAGGGCGCGCGCACGAATCGAATCGTCAGTGTGCCAGACGCCGCGCGGGCGTGCCGGGCACGCGTGTCTACGATTCGAATTCAGATGGGGGCCGTCACCGCACTTTCAACGAACGGAAAGTTGCATGTGCGCCGGCACGCCGATCGCGCGCCGAATTACGTCAAATTGCAACTAAACGCGATTCAGCCAGCCGAGCCAGTGCTCGAGCAGCGGCGCGCGCGACCACAGCGACTGCGCGAGCCACAGCGTGCCGCCCCATGCGGCGGCCACGACGATCAGGTCGCAATGCCCGCTGTTCCACAGGTTGAGCGAGTGACGCCGCCAGATCCACGGCACGCCGAGCGGGTTCGGCCAGTCGGCGAGGAGGTGCATCAGGCCGCCGCATGCGAAGCCGAACAGCGGCGCGGCCCACAGTGGATGCGGATGATGGACGAGCCCGTGCCACCCGAGCGCAAGCAGGGCGATCCAGCCGATGCCCCAGTGCGTGATGGTGCGATGCGTGATCCACAGGCGGCGCTTGCGGCTCCACCATGCGACTTCGAGCCAGTCGGGCGCGGTGCCGCCCGCGACGCCGGCCGCGAATGCGGCGAACAGACCCGAGTGCCACGGGCCGGTTGCACCGGTTTGTGCGACGAGGACGGCGGCGGCGACGCCGGCCGCGATGCCGGACGCATGATGCGCATTGTGTGATGCCATACGAAGCGAGACGAAGAAACGTGAAGCGGGGCGCGCACGAAAAATGATGCAGCGCGAAAGCGGGGCGCTATCTTCGCAGATCGGCCCGTGCTGCGGGAGGGACGTTTGCAGATTTTTTTGCGAGCGCCACGTGGCCCGCTGCGCAGTTCGCAACTTTCGGTTTTGTGCGCCGCGTGATGACGCGCATCGCGCGCCATTTCGACCGATCCGCATGCACGTTCGGAAGCCGCAGCGTGACCGGGCGCACACAACGGATGTGCTTTCGTTGCACGCGCCGTGTTCGACCCTTTTTGTCCCCCTATACTACGAAACCGGATGTGGCCGTCGGCGCGCCAGCGGCCATGAGCGGAACAGAGGCTTTTACGGCCTGAAGGAGATCCACATGGGGGACATGCAATGACTACGCTGAATCGCTTCAAATCATCCGCTGTCGTGCTCGCGACGGTGGCCGGCATCGGGTTCCTGCCGAACGCGCCCGTCTATGCGAAGGGGCCGCAGCCCGCGGTCCTGACGAGTTCGGCGGTCGCGGTGGCCGACAAGTACAGCGCGGATGCCGCGGAGCGGATCTTCAAGGAAGGCGGCAACGCGATCGACGCGGCCGTCGCGATCGCATTCACGCTCGCCGTCACGTATCCGGAAGCCGGCAACATCGGCGGTGGCGGCTTCATGACGATCTACAAGGACGGCAAGCCGTACTTCATCGACTACCGCGAGCGTGCGCCGCTCGCCGCGACGAAGGACATGTACCTCGACAAGGACGGCAACGTCGTCAAGGGCATGAGCCTGTACGGCCCGCGCGCGGTCGGCGTGCCGGGTACGGTCGCGGGCATGTGGGAAGCGCAGAAGCGCTTCGGCAAGCTGAAGTGGAAGCAGGTGCTCGCGCCGGCGATCCACTACGCGCGAGATGGCTTCGTCGTCGACGAACAGCTCGCGCAGCGCGGCGTCGACGCGTCGAAGGAGTTCGGCGGCAAGACCAACTTCGACAAATATTTCTCCGGGCTGAAGGCCGGCGTGAACTTCAAGCAGCCGGATCTCGCCGATGTGCTGACGCGAATTTCGAACGATGGCGCGGAAGGTTTCTACAAGGGCAAGACGGCCGAGTTGATCGCCGCGTCGATGAAGACCGGCGACGGCAACGGGCTGATCACCACCGAGGATCTCGCGCAGTACCGCGCGGTGTGGCGCCAGCCGGTGCAGGCGAAGTGGAACGGCTATGACGTGATCACCGCGCCGCCTCCGAGCTCGGGCGGCATCGGCCTCGTGCAGCTGCTGAAGATGAAGGCCGACCTCAAGCAGGACTTCGAGGGCGTGAAGCTCAACTCGCCGCAGTACATCCACCTCGTCGCGGAAATCGAGAAGCGCGTGTTCGCCGATCGTGCGCAGTATCTCGGCGATCCGGATTTCTACAAGGTGCCGATCGCGCAGCTGACCGACGACGCCTACATCGCGAAGCGGGCGGGCGAAGTCAACCCGAAGGAGCCGTCGGATACGAAGAGCGTGCAGCCGGGCCTCGGCACGACGATGCCGGAGAAGGCCGAAACGACGCACTTCTCGGTGGTCGACAAGTGGGGCAACGCGGTGTCGAACACGTACACGATCAACGGCTATTTCGGCTCGGGCGTGATCGCCGACGGCACGGGCATCGTGCTGAACGACGAGATGGACGACTTCTCCGCGAAGCCGGGCGTCGCGAACATGTTCGGCGTGGTCGGCAGCGACGCGAACGCGATCGAACCGAAGAAGCGCCCGCTGTCGTCGATGTCCCCAACGATCATGACCAAGGACGGCAAGGTGTCGCTCGTGATCGGCACGCCGGGCGGTTCGCGGATCTTCACGTCGATCTTCCAGGTGATCAACAACATCTACGACTTCAAGATGCCGTTGAAGGAGGCCGTCGGCGCGATGCGCTTCCATCACCAGCTGCTGCCGCCGAACACGATCTTCTGGGAGCCGTACCACCCGGTCGAAGGCGAACTCGCGAAGCAGATCGAGGCGCGCGGCTACACGCTGAAGGGGCAGGATTTCAGCGGCGACATCCAGGTGATCAAGATCGACGGCAAGACGCCGGAAGCGATGGCCGACCCGCGCGGGCGGGGGGTGACGCGGGTGATTCACTGACGTGAAGGGGGCGTGCGCTGTTGCGAAGGCGGCCGCGCACGCCGTGTTCCATAGCCGGGTGCCGTACCGCCGGCTGCGGAACACACTCAGCCGGTGGTCCGGATGAAGCGTGCGATGCGTGCCGCGATGGCGTCGGGCGCATCTTCGAGACAGTAGTGCCCGACGCCCGCCAGCCGCTCGACGGGCGCGGACGGAAACAGCGCCGTGAAGAGCGGCAGGAAGTGTTCGGCGCCGAGCGTTCGGTCGGCGTCTCCCCAGATCGCGAGCGCGGGTTTTTCGCGTATCGCGCGCAGCGCCGCCGCATCGGGCTCCTCGAACCGGTGCGCGCCGGCGGCAAACCCGCGGGCCCATCCGATCGCGCCGAGACAGTCGGCCGGTTGCGCGAACGGCGCACCGTATGCGGCGATCCACGTGTCGTTGATGATCGCGTGATTTTCGAACCCGTTCAGCTTCAGCGTGCTCAGGATGTTGAAGCCGAGCTGACCGAGCACCGTCTCGAGCGTATCGTCCGCCGCCGCGCGCATGATCCACCGGAACCACGGCGCGTCGCGACCGTTCGCGTTCAGGCGCTCGACAAGATCGGGCTGGCCGAACGGCGTCGGCCCGTTCACGGACACGATCCGCCGGATGCGATCCGGATGCCGCGCGGCAAGCCCCATGCCGACCGGGCCGCCGAAGTCGTGCATCACGAGCGTGATGCGATCGAGGCCGCGCGCGAGTACGAAACGTTCCAGGTTGTCGATGTGGTCCTGCAACCAGTAGCTGCGGCCCGGCGGCGTCGCGCTTTTGCCAAAGCCCATGTGATCGGGGACGACGACGCGGTGTGTCGGACTCAGCGCGGCAACCAGATGGCGGAACAGGTAGCCCCACGTGGGTTCGCCATGCAGGCACAGGATGGTTTCGCCATTGGGCGGGCCTTCGTCCACGTAGTGCATCCGGAAGCCGGATGCGTCGTCGAAATGCGGGGCGAATGGAAAGGTGCCGTCGAACGTGGCATCGGACCGGATCATCGAGCGCTCCTTCGGATAGTCGGATAATTTGGTTTCAAGTTGAAACCAAAATGAAGCGTAGGTTATCGGGTTTCAAGTTGCAACCAGAAAGATGTCCGGGCCAACCGCGGATCGACCGGGCCATGGGTGCATGACGACGCGTCGGAAAGGAACGGCGCCGTAGTTTAGCGGCTGGACACAGGAGTTGGCGTGCCAATCAGGCCCGAATCGACCCTGCCATTCGTCGATCGCGAACAGTCGAGCCCCGAGCGATTGATCTTTCGCGTAATGAGTTTTATATTGCAACCATTCATTTCAACGGAAACGACCGCCGTTCCGCCCGCATTCCGGGAACGGACGCGCCCCATGCATCGATGAACAGACGAACCACGCACGAGGATTCCCCCTGCGGCGTTGCCCGCCCGCTGGACGCGATCGGCGACTGGTGGTCGCTGCTGATCGTGCGCGATGCGTTCGACGGGCTGCGCCGTTTCGGCGAATTCCAGAAGAACCTCGGGCTGGCCAAGAACATCCTGGCCGCGCGTCTGCGCAACCTGGTCGCGCACGGGATCATGGACATCGTGCCGGCCGCGGATGGCGGCGCGCATCACGAATACGTGCTGACCGAGAAAGGGCGCGGCCTGTTTCCGCTGCTCGTCGCGCTGCGGCAGTGGGGCGAGGATTTCTTCTTCGAACCGGACGAGGCGCACGTGCTGCTCGTCGACCGGAAGAGCGGGTTGCCGGTCAGGAAACTGGAGTTGCGTTCGCAGGACGGGCGCGTGCTCGGGCCGGAGGATACGGTCGTGTTGCCACCGCCGGACTGACGTGCGGCGACGGCGCCCGCGTTACCGTTTAAGCAGCCCATGCGCCTGCACGATCTGCTCGGCGAGCTGGTTGATGGAAATACGCCGCTCCATCGCCTGCGAGCGGATCTGCTGGTAGGCTTCTTCCTCGCTGATTGCGTTGTGCTGCATCAGCAGTGTCTTCGCTTCCTGCAGCGTGCGCGCTGATATCACGCGCTGTTCGAGTTGAGCGATGCGGCGGCGGTATTCGTCGTGCCGGCGGCTCTGGTGACACGCGAGCGCCATCGCGCTCAACAGGCCGAACGAGCGAATCGGCGTCGTCACCGCGCTCTGCGCATCGATGCGCAGCATCAGTTCGAGGATCGTCGGGCTTTCGTAGGTCGTGACCGCGATGAGCGGCGGCCGCGCGTCGTCTTCCAGCCACGGGATCGACAGGTGCAGCAGGTCGGGCCGAACCGCGAGAATCACGAGGTCGACGCTTTCCGGCAGTGCGGCGGGCGGCGGCCAGCGCTGCTCGGTCGGGCAGCCGATGCGCGAAAGCTGCTCGACGAGCAGCAGGCCGTTGTCGTCATCCGGGTAGTACACCATCACGCGCAGCGAGCGCAGTTCGGCGAGCAGGCGCGGCGTCGAGCGGATCGGGGTGCGGGCGCGCATCGTCGGTTATGCCTTCTGTTCGTCGGGCGCGTGCACGCGGTCGCCGAGCGAATGCGTGACGAGGTACGGATCGGGATGCACGCGTCGCGTCGCTTCGCGCACGATCGTGAAATTGCCGTCGGCCGTCGCACAGCCGATGCGCGGGTAGAGGCACGTGTGCTGCGTAAGCCGGTCGATCTTCACCCGCCCCTGGGGGGCGTCGAATTCCGCATCCGCGAGATGTTCGACGAGCCGGTCGCGCTGGTCGGTGCCGGCACGCGCGAGCGCATTGGCGAACAGGTGCACCTGGAAATACGCGGCCTCCCACGGCGCGGACGCGCTCGCATCGTCGCCGAAGCGCGCCTTGAGCTGCGCGATGCAGCGCCGGTTCACATCGGAATCGATGGTCTGAAAATAGGGCGACGACGTGTAGTGGCCGGCCGCGGCCGCGCCCATCTGGCCGAGCTCGATCTCGGAGGTCGTCAGGCTCGCGATCGGCATCTTGCGCGCATCGAGGCCGGCTTGCGCATACGCGCGGTAGAACGCGGCCGTGCTGTCGCCTACCAGCGTGCTGAACACGAAGTCGGGCGCCTTCGCACGGATGTCCTCGACCACCGCCGCGAAATCCTGCTCGGACGCGACGAGCGGCATGTATACCTCGCCGAGGATCTGGCCTTCCGGATGCTGCGTGACGAGATCGATCATGATGCGGTTCGACTCGTACGGGTAAATGTAGTCGGACCCGACCAGGTACACCCGTGCGCCGAACTGCGCAGTCATGAACGCGGCGAGCTGCACGCTGTTCTGGTTGGGCGCCGCGCCCGTGTAGATCACGTTCGGCGAGAATTCGAAGCCTTCGTAGAGCGTCGGGTAGAACAGCAGCTTGTCCCACTTCTCGACGATCGGAATCAGCGCCTTGCGGCTGCTCGACATGTACGCGCCGAACAGCACGTTCACGCGCTCGGTGGCGATCAGCTCTTCGGCGAGCCGCGCATAGGCGGCCGGGTCCGAACACGCATCGCGCACGACGGGCACGATCTCGCAGCCGTTCGCGCCGCCCGCTTCGTTGATCTCGGCGATCGCCTGCAGCGTGCCGCGCAACTGGCTCTGGCCGAGGCGCGACGTGCATCCGCTTTGCGAGAACAATACGCCAACCTTCACACTGTTCATTCGCTCTTCCTGTCTCTTCCGGGTGGGGCCGTCACGCGGTCAGGCGCCCGGCCGCGTGCGCGACGACGGCTGCCAATGCGTCGCCGTTCGCCGCGTGGACGCAACTCGGGCCGACGCCAAGTATTGTAGACAACCCGGGCGGTGCGCCGAACGACAAACCGGCGATCGCGACGCCGCGCTGCCGGCCCTGGCGTGCCGCGTGGCGCGCATCCTCGACGAGGTAGCGCGGGTCGAACACGTCGATGTCGGCGGCCTCACCGTCGCCGATCATCAGCACGGTGGCCCGTGCGCGCGCGGCTTCGCGGCGCAACAACGCCAGCGCATGGCGCAGTGCGGCGCCCGTGCGGGTGCTCATCCCGCTGTCGGCCGCGAGCAGCGCCGCACGGCGGCCGGTGTCGAACGCTTCGCCGAAATCCTTGAAGCGCGCGTAGTACACGCGATGCCGGCCGTCCGACGTGTAGCCGTGCACGGCCCAGCGCCGCCGCTGCCGGTCGAACAGCTCGCCGAGCACGAACGCCGCGCGCTTCTCGAGCGTGGCGACCTGCGCGGCCGTCGACGCCGACAGGTCGAGCAGGATCAGCACGGGCCCGCGCGCGTCGTGCGGCACGCGGCGACGGAACACGCGCGGATCGGGCACATGCCCGGCGCGTCGAGCGATACGTGCGGCGATCGCCGCATCGACGTCGAGCGCATCGCCGTCGAGCTGACGGCCGACGCGTCGCATCGGTTCGGCCGCACGCGGAGACGGCGCCCGCTTCGCCGTGCGCCGGTCGGCTTCGATCAGCGTGGCAAGCGAACGGGGCGGCACCGACGTGGCCGGCGCGCGTTCGACGATCGTCGTCCAGTCGCGACGTTCACGCTGCGTGTGGCAATTCCACTCGGGATAGCGCGGCGCATCGGGCGCGGGCGGCGGTTCGTCGTCGGGTTCGTCGCCATGGCCGCCGGTCGACGCCGACATCCCGACGCCTTCGCTGCCTGCCTGTTCGGCCGTTACGGCGGCTGGCCGGGCCCATAACCACGCGTTGTCGTCGCGATAGGACAGCCATGCGCCGTCGTCAGGCTCGAACCGCACGCGCATCTGGCCGAGATCGTTCGCAAGCCGCGATGCGACCGTACGAAACGCGCGGTAATCGTCGAGCGTGTCGCGATGTTCATTGAACAGCCGCACGCCCTTGTCGACCCACGGGTTGCCGTCGCGATACGATGGATCGAACAGCGCTTTCGCCAGCCGCGCGCACAGGCGGCCGAACGTGAGCCCTTCTCGGTCGATCGGCGCGAACGCGGGTGCCCAGAACGTCGCCAGCCCCGGCCACGTGCGTGCGAGCAGCGTTTCGACGCGCGCATCCTCGATCAGCCCGGCGACGGCGAGGCCGATCGGCGTCAGCTTGTCGGACGGCTCTCCGGACGGTGAATGCAGCCAGTGCGCAAGCGCGTGCGCCGCCGCCGCGATGCGTGCGTCGGGAGCCAACGCACCGGGCACGCGCAGCGCGGCATGGCCGAGCGTCGCGCGCTGCGCGGCATCGTCGACCCGCACGTCGGTTTCGTGCGCGGTCATCCCGTGCAGGAAGCGGGCGAGTTGCAGCGCGCTCATGTCGCGAAGTGCGCGGCGGCCATCGCCTGCAACGCGGCACGGGTGTCGGCGTCGTCGGTCGCCGCGTCGCTGATCGCGATCCGGCACGCATCGAGCGGCGCGAGCCCCGCGACGATCAGCCGGGCCGCGTGCACGAGCAGGCGCGTCGACGCACCTTCGTCGAGCCCGTTGCCGGCCTGCGCCAACGCGCGTGTACGGTGGGCAAGATCGACGAGCCGGCGCGCCGTTTCGCGGTCGGCGCCGCTTTCGCGCACGATGACGTCGGTTTCATGCGCGGCATCGGGATAGCCGAAGTCGATCGCGACGAAACGTTGCCGCGTCGACGGCTTCAACCGCCGGTGTTCGCCGTGATAGCCGGGGTTGTACGAGATCACCAGATGGAAATCCGGATGCGCATGCACGAGCTCGCCGAGCCGGTCGAGCGGCAGCACGCGCCGCGAGTCGGTCAGCGGATGAATCACGACCGTTGCGTCGGGACGCGCCTCGACGATCTCGTCGAGATAGCAGATCGCGCCATGCCGTGCCGCGAGCGTGAGCGGCCCGTCGGCCCAGTAGGTGCCGTCGGCGTCGAGCAGATGGCGCCCGGTCAGGTCGGCGGCCGACGTATCGTCGTTGCATGCGACCTGAATCAGCGGCAGGCCCATGCGCCACGCCATGTACTCGACGAAGCGCGTCTTGCCGCAGCCGGTCGGCCCTTTCAGCAGCACCGGCAGGTGATGACGGCAGGCCGTCTCGAACCAGTCGGCCTCGGCGCCGGCCGCCTGGTAGAACGGTGTGTCGGCAATGCGGTGCCCGGCAAGCGGATCGGTAGCAAGCGGCGTATCGCGTGCGCTCATTACCACCTCCCGGTCATCATCAGCATGCCGGGCAGCCAGCAGGTGCCGATGCCGATCGCGATCGTGTAGCCGGGCAGGAAACGCACGCGCCGCTTCAGTCCGAGCGCGACGAAGAACAGGAACCACAGGCTCGACCATAGCAACCACATCGTGCCGAACCGCATGTCATGCGACGTGCCGGCATAGACGAGCGCGCTGATTGCGACGAACAGGCAGTACCAGCCGAGGCCCGCGCCTTGCAGCCCGCGCCACTGGACGGCGGCGAGGTACAGGTACGTGAATGCGAACAGCAGGCCGCCCGCGCTCGAGAAATATTGCTGCGGCGCCGAGGCCTGCACGAGGTCGACGAGGTTGATCAGCAACGCGAGCAGCCCGACGAGCAGGTTCAGGCCGGCCGCGTCGCGCGGTTCGATGCGGCCGGTGAGTGCGACGCCGTTGACGACCAGCACCGCGCCGATGAAGAAGAGAGCAACACCGAGCATGATGAAGGCTCCAGAGTGAGACGGAGCCGTTCGCGCACGCGGCGCGAACGGATGTGCAGGGTGCGGGTTCAGCGGTGCGCGGGCGCATCGGACGGAACGCCTTCGATCGGGCATTCGGGCGTGCCGGGTGTCGCCCGCGTGAGGCGCTCGACGGCCTGGCGCGTGCCGTCCGGGTCGTTCACCCAGTTCGCGTAGAACTCGAACGGGCATTGCGCGACGCCGTTCGGCGATTCGCCGGAGCCGATCTTGCCTGTGTAGCCGCGGTGCAGCAGCTTGTACAGGTGGTTCTGCGACTGCATGTTGCGGCGCGCGTCGCGGATCAGGCTCACCGACAGCTCCGCATACTGCACGCCGTTTTCTTCCTCGCCGCATTCGCCGAGCGTGCGGCCGTCGAAGCCGACGATCGCCGAGTGGCCGAAATACGAATACACGCCGTCGAACCCGGCCGCATTCGCGACCGCGACGTAGCAGTTGTTCATGAACGCCATCGCCTTCGACACGAGCACCTGCTGGTCCTTCGCCGGGTACATGTAGCCCTGGCAGCGTACGACGAGTTCGGCGCCGCGCATCACGCAGTCGCGCCAGATCTCCGGGTAGTTGCCGTCGTCGCAGATGATCAGGCTGATCTTGAGCCCCTTCGGCCCTTCGGCGACAGACGTGCAGTCGCCCGGATACCAGCCTTCGACCGGCACCCACGGCATGATCTTGCGGTACTTCTGCACGATCTCGCCCTGGTTGTTGATCAGCACGAGCGTGTTGTACGGCGCCTTGTTCGGGTGCTCCTCGTGACGCTCGCCGGTCAGCGAGAACACGCCCCACACGTTGGCCTTGCGGCACGCGGCCGCGAAGATGTCGGTCTCCTCGCCGGGGATCGTCGATGCCGTGTCGTACATCTCCTTCGCGTCGTACATGATCCCGTGCGTCGAATACTCGGGGAACACGATGAGGTCCATGCCGGGCAGGCCGCGCTTGATGCCGACCACGCGCTCCGCGATTTCGCGGGCGTTCGCGATCACGTCGGCGCGCGTGTGCAGGCGCGGCATCTTGTACTGGACGACGGCGACGCCGACGGCGTCGTTGCTGCTGGAAATATCGCCATGACGCATGGTGTGCTCCTGGTTCGGGTGAAGACGTGCGTTTTCGAAAGACAAAAAAAAGCCCTTGCCTCGACGAGCGAGGCAAGGGCTTCTTTGCCGGTACGTTCATCCGACAACGCTGTCGGATAACGGGAATGCGGATGGGTGGCCCGATGTCGGGCCGGCGAAGCGCGGGCTAGCGGGCGCGCGCTGCGCACGATCGTAGGACGTCTTTGTCCGCCGGATCGATGGAATGCACTCTAGGCAAAGTTTTTTTTGGACGCAACATCGCGTATACCCCTGCACGTCGGGATCAAGCGGCGACCGGCGCGGGGTGCGCCCGGGATCGTGCATGGCGTCGGGCGTTTGCGTGGGGGCGGACGCAAGTTTGCGCGAACGACGGGACGATATCGCGCCTCGCCGGTGTCGAAGGAGCCGACGGTCAGCGCATCGGCAATACCGAATAAGGTTGCGTGTACAACCTTGTGTGGAACGCCGATGCGCGTCGAGACGCGTTCAACTCCGGTCGTTCGCCGCGTTGCTTTCGAGGAAGCTGTCCACCGCGATCAGCGACTGTTCGTCGAGCGTACCCAGCACGCTTTTCAGTTTCAGCTGCAGCTTCAGCGCGTCGAGATAGCTGTCGAACAGCTTCTGCCGGATGCCCGAGATGTCGTGCCGCAGGTTCAGCGTCTCGTACGTCGTGCTGTAGCCGACCTGATGCGCCTTCATCGACGAATCGTAGGCGAGACGCGCGGCCTGCAGCGACTGCTGCAGCGCGCGGATGCGCTTGCCGACCGATTCGAGCGCGGACAGCGCCTCGCGATGATCGGTACTCAGTTGCTCCTCGACCTCGCGCAGCCGGTTGCGGTACTGCTCGGTCACGTGCTCGGCCTCGACCTGCCGGTAGTACACGCTGCCGCCGGAGAAGATCGGGATCGTCACCTGCACGCCGACCGCGCTCTGGTGGAAGTCGGAGCGATCCGTGAGCCCGCGCAGGTTCGGGTTGAGCCCGCGCGAATACGACGCGAACAGGTCGACGGTCGGCAAGTGCTCGGCGCCGACGCGCTTCGCGGCGAGCCGCGCGACCTGGACGTCACGATACGCCTGCCGGTACGCGGGATTATCCTGCGGCGCGTATTCGCCCGACGGAATGCGCGGCGACGACCCGCGCATCGCGAGCCGCGGCCAGCGCGAGAAATCGATCGTCGAACCGAGCAGCGTCTCGTAGCGCGCGCGGCGTGCGTCGACGTCGGTTTGCGCGAGCGCTTCGTCGGATTGCGCGAGACTGCGGCGCGCCTCGATTTCGGCCGTATCGCCGATCGTCTTCATCCCGAGCTGCGCCATCCGTCGGGTATCGCTTTCGAGCCGGGTGAGCGCGTTCACTTCGTCGTCGGCCGACTGCAGTTTCTCGCGCGCGCTCAGCAGGTCGAAGCACGCGTTCGCGACGCGCAGGATCAGGTCCTGCCTCGCCACCTCGAGCTTCTGTCTTGCCGATTCCTCGTACTCGGTCGCGCGCCGCATGTCGTACAGGTAGGGCACGTTGAACAGCGCCTGCGTGACCTGCGCGGAACCGTATGCGGCATTGCTCGATCCGCTGACGTCGATGCCGAACAGGTTCGCGTGCGTACCGTACCGTCCCCATTCGAGTTGCGCGGCGGCCTGCGGCAGCATCTGCGCGCGCGCTTCGGGGAATTTCTGGCGGGCCGCGTCGTATTCGCTGCGCGCCTGCAGGTAGCGCGGATCGTGCACGACCGCGTACTGGAAGGCGGTGTCGAGGCAGAACGCACGCGCGTTCGCAGACATGCCGGCTATCGTTACAGCGAACAATGTCACGGTTGCAAGTCGGGGATTCCACCTAGTCGTAAAACTTGATAGGGAGTTACCCGTATTCCGCGTCGCCGATCCGCGATTCGCGCGCCTCGTTTCAAACATGGCCGTCTCCGTCTCCTGCCCGTGCCACAACGTATTGCAGCGGGATTTAAACGTATTGAAATTGAAATTCAAACAGCGTGAATGCCTGCTACCGGTGGCGCCTCGGAAAACGCGCCTGTAAGAGTGTGTCCTCCATTGAATTCCGATGCGCTCTCATGATAGCCTGATTTCGGCTCGTAATCGCAGTGATTATTAGATTAACAGGTCGCTAGGGATTAAAAGCCGTTTGTCTTTCAATGAAGGTTCTTTGCATCATCTTTATTTTTTACGAGGAGAGAATGATGAAGGTCATGACGACGGAACAGGTCAGGAATGTGCATGGCGGCGGTGCGATCAGCTCGCTGGGTAGCCTCGCCGTTGACGCCGCGCCGGTGGTGACCGCGCTCGGCCAGTTCCTGCCGAGCCTCGGCAATTACCTGCAGAACCCGAAGACGTTCAATAACACCGGCAAGTAACCGCCGTGCGCGGGGAGGCGCCCCCCGCGCGAAATGCTGCGAAACAGAAGGAAAAGAATCGATCGCCGCAGTGGAAATAAAGTGAATCCGAAATACATTGTTTTCGGTTCGGGCGATTATCAGGAGGCAGGAGTGCCGGATTATCTCCGTAATAAAGTAAAAGCCATTTGGATTTCAGTTGGCTGACGGTGGCGGGCATTCCGACAATATAAAGGCCACAGAAAATGCGAGACATCACGGAAGAACAGGCCCGCCAGATTCGCGGCGGCGCGTCGCTTTACTCCAATTCGGCCGCTTATACGGTCGATCTCGTCAACCAGTCGATCGGCACCACGCTCCAGGGCCTGATGACCCAGTACCAGGCCCGCGCCGTCGAACAGTTCCGGATGTCGCTCGGCTCGTCGCGCTGAGCGGCCCGCCCGACAGCCGGTAACACCGATCTTCCGTCGCAGCCGGCAGCGTGCCGGCTGCGACCATGCGTATCGCGCGACCCGCCACGGACCTGCTACCGGCAGGCCCGGGCGGCGCGTCGTCGCGCCCCGGGTGCCCGACCATGCTCTTCAATACGCGTAAAGTCCGTCCGGTCCTGCAGGACGAGGTGACGGAGTGCGGCCTGGCCTGCCTCGCGATGATCGCGTCGTGGCACGGGCGTGAAACGACGTTGCGCACGCTGCGCAACCGCTACCCGGTCCGGATCGATTCCGGGCTGTCGTTCTTCGACCTGATGGAGATCGCGAACGATCTCGGCCTGCGCGCACGCGGGCTGCAGTTCGACGCGGGCGAGCTCGATGCGTTGAAGACGCCGTGCATCCTGCACTGGGGGATGAACCACTATGTCGTGCTGACGAAGGTCGGCTACGGCAGCGTGCACATCGTCGATCCCGCGCTCGGCGAAACGAAGCTGCCGCTCGCGCAGGCGCTTACGCACATCACCGGCTATGCGCTCGAACTGAATCCGGACATCGGCTTCACGCGGGCGGGGCAGGCCGACCGGATCCGGCTGCGCGACTACCTCGAAGGGCTGACCGGCATTCGCAAGAGCCTCGCGATCGGCATCGCGGGCGGCGTCGCCGCGCAGCTCCTGCTGCTGCTTGGCCCGTCGTACGTGCAGCTGACGATCGACGAGGCGCTGAAGAAGACCGACGTCGACATCCTGTACCTGCTGACGATCCTGTTCGCGATCGTGTTCCTGTTCGACACGCTCTACGCGAACCTCGTCGGCAACATCAAGAGCTACCTGCGCAACATCGTGTCGCAGCAGTTGTCGGCGAACATGGTCGGGCATCTCGCGCGGCTGCCGATCGGCTATTTCCTGTTCCACAACACCGGCGATTCGATCTCGCGCGTGTCGTCGGTGTCGGAAGTCGGGCGCTTTCTCGTCGATGGCCTCGTCGGCGGGCTGCTCAATATCGTCACCTGCACGCTGACGCTCGTGCTGATGCTGTACTACAGCCCGGTGCTGGCCGGCATCAGCCTGGCCGGGATGGTGCTGTTCGCGCTCAGCCGGCTCGCGATCCAGCCGCAACTGCAGGACGCGATGTCGCAGATCCTCACGCGCGGCGCCGAAGCCGACGCGCTGCTGATCGAGAACATCCGCTCCGCGCACTCGATCAAGCTGCTGTCGGCCGAGACCGCGCGCAGCAGCCTGTGGGTGAACGCGTTCACGCAGAAGCTGCAAGCCATGCGCCAGCAGGAGCGGCTGCAACTGCTGTTCGATGCGATCTCGAAAGGCATCGTGCACGTCGAGCAGCTCGTGATCGTCACGTATGGCGCGTGGCTCGTGATGCACGGCCAGAGCACGATCGGCGTGATCTACGCGTTCATCCAGTACAAGAACCTGTTTGCCGACAAGTTCATCGATTCGATCCAGCTCTACGTGCGCCGCAAGGTGCTGCAGGTACACATGGATCGCGTCGCGGACGTGCTGCAGACCGAGACCGAGGAGCCCGCGCCGGACGCCGTCGTGCGACCGGTCGACGGTTTCGACGGCGCGCTGTCGATTCGCGCGCTGTCGTATACGCCGAAGGGTGGCCACCGCCCGATCCTGCGCGACATCGCGCTCGATGTGCCGGCGGGCGGCAAGATCGCGATCGTCGGCCGCACCGGCAGCGGCAAGACGACGCTGTTGAACCTGATCTGCGGCCTCGTGCGGCCCGAGCCCGGCACGCTGTTCGTCGGCGGCGTCGATCTCGCGGAAGTGAACCTGCGGCAGTACCGCAAGCATCTCGCGGCCGTCACGCAGTCCGACCAGCTGTTTCGCGGGACGATCCGCGACAACATCACGAACTTCGCGCCCGCGCCGCGGATCGGCGCGATGTTCGACGCGGCGAAGCTCGCGTGCATCCACGACGAGATCGAGCGGCTCGACCATCGCTACGACACGCCGCTCGGCGATACGCAGAAATTCCTGTCGGCCGGCCAGATGCAGCGGCTGCTGATCGCGCGGGCGCTGTATTGCGAGCCGCGCCTGCTGATCCTCGACGAATTCTCGTCGAACCTCGACCAGGCGACGACGCACGAGATCTGCCGCAACGTGCTGACGCTGCCGTGCACGATCGTGCTCGTCACGCACGATGCGTCGATCCTGTCGATGGTCGACCGGATCTACGAGATGCAGGACGGCGTATTGACCGATGCGACCGACGCATGGCGTTCGGCCGAGGAGGCGCGGTGATGCTCGGACGGCTCTTTCTGCTCAACCCGTTCTCGTATGCGTTCCTGGTGCGGCGCGCGGTGCGCGCCGTCGCGCTGCGCACGTCACCCGCGCGCGGGCTGCGGCTGATGCGCTGGTGCTCGGGCGCATGCCTGCGCTGCTTTCCGTGCATTCGCGAGTCGATCGAGCGCGCGGTCGCATACATGCTGAGCGCGCACCTGGACGACGATCCGCGACGCGTGCGGGAAGTGTCGGCGGCGATCGTGCGCGAGCTGTTCGAGGCCGAGTTCGCGGGGCTCAAGCTGCGTACCCACAGCCTCGAATCGATGAAGTCGATGATCGACGGCATGGCGTGCGAAGGCGACGAGCAGTTGCGCACCGCGCTCGCGCGCGGCGGCCCGCTGATGCTCGCGGGGCTGCACTTCGGCAACCTGATGCTGTTCGTCACGAAGCTGCGCTTCATGATTCCCGACGACCGCAAGCTGATGGTGATCCTGCACCGCGATGCGCCGGGCGTGTTCTTCGACGATGCGCTGCGGCTCGTCGCCGAATACGGCGCCGGCGAAGTGGAGTTCATCGACATCGAGGAGCGCGTGCACCTGCGGCGGCTGATCACGAGCCTGCGGCGCGAGGCGCCCGTCTTCCTACTGTTCTCCGATCTGCACGGCAAGTTCGGCAAGACCAACCGCTGCCGGCTCGGCGGCCGCTGGGTGCGGATGGCCGGCGGCGGCGTGAAGCTCGCGGTCGAGCAGGGGATTCCGCTGCTCGTCGCGTATGCGACGGGCGTGCCGTTCCGCGATCGCTGCGCGGTGCATTTCACCGAGCTCGCGGCCAGCCCGCTCGCGCCGATGCTCGGCGCGGACGACGACGCGTCGCCCGTGCGCGCGACGCACCAGCGCATCGTCGACCGGCTCGAGCAGGCGCTGGTACGCCAGCCCGAGCAGTGGCATTTCTGGGAACACTTCACGCCTTACCTGATGCCGACGCCGCTGCTCGATGCGGCCGCGCGGCGTCGCTCCTGACGAGCCCGCCCCATGCCGACCTGGAACGCCACCCTCCGAGAACAGAAGCCGTCGCGCAAGCTTGCGCGCGGCACGACCTTCGGCACCGTGATCCACGGCGTCGTCGACGTGCCGGTGTCGCTGCGGTTCTTCTGCTACCTGTCACTTGCGATGTTCGCGATGTTCGTGACCGCGCTCGTCGAACTGAGCTACGCGAATACCGAGAGCGTGTCGGGGATGTTGACGCCGCGCTCGGGGCTGATCGGCGTCAGCGCGCCGCCGGGCTGGGCCGTGCGCGACGTCTACGTCGGCAAGGACCAGCACGTGAAGGCCGGCCAGCGGCTGCTGGCGGTGACGCGCGACACGAGCTTCGTGAGCCAGGCCAACAACGTGCAGGGGATGCGCGCGGCGCTCGACCGGCAGCGTGTCGAGGTGACGCAGCAGATCGATGCCGCGCGGCTCGAATACAAGTCGTCGGTGCAGCAGATCAACCAGCAGATCGCCGCGCAGGGCGAGAGCCGCGGGCTGATCGACCGGCAGATCCAGGACCAGAAGCGCATCGTCGACGAATACGGCGAGCGGCGTGCGCGCGTGAAGCAGTTGCTCGACGAACAGGTCGTGACGCTCGAGCAGTACAACCAGGTCAACACGCAGTACCTGCAGGCCGGGCAGGCGTACCAGGACCTGCTGCTGCGCCGCGCCGAGCTCGTGAAGAACGCGATGAAGCTGCGCGGCGACCTCGACACGATGCAGAGCAAGTACGACGGCGCGAACGCGGAACTGAAGATCAAGCAGGAGGAACTGAACGCGAAGGAATACAACATCGACGAGAACGTGAACCAGGTGCTGTACGCGCCGGCCGACGGGCAGATCGTGCGGCTCGACGTCGTGCAGGGCGGCGTGATCGACCCGCCGGGCACGCGCGTCGTCGAGATCCTGCCCGCGAAGGCCGACGGGCTGATCGCCGAGGTCTACATTCCGTCGTCGAAGGCCGGCTTCGTGAAGAAAGGGCAGGAAGTGAAGGTGGCGTACGCCAGCTATCCGGTCGAGAAGTTCGGCACCTATCGCGGCAAGGTGTTGTCGATCTCGCCCGTCGCGTTTTCCGCGAAGGAGCTGAACCTGCCGGGCGATACCGCTACGCCGCAAACCTACTTCAAGACCTGGGTCGAGCTGGCCGACCGCATGCCGGCATTCGAAGGACGGCCACTGTCGCTGCGGGCCGGGATGATGCTGAAGGCCGATATCGTGCTGGAGCGGCGCAGCCTGCTCGAATGGCTGTTCGAGCCGTTGTACCGCATCCGTCAACGCCTGTTCGGCGTGCCGGCCTGAGCCGATGGCGAGCCGGGACAAGGATCGTCGCCGCCGCGCGCGGCCGGGCGCCGTGCGCCCGCTGTCGCGCTGGCTCGCTGCGGCGCTGTGCGCTTGCGCGGCCGTCGCGCATGGCGCGCCGCAGCCGGACGGCGACGCCGAGCCGCGCTGGCAGGCCGGCGCCGACGGAATCGGCTTCTGGCCGGGCGGCGACGCGGACGGATTCGATGCGAGCGCGTGGGCGACCGATGCAGGGCCGGCCCGCCGCGAGCGTGACGACTCGGGCGATGTGCCGCAACCCGACACCGTACCGTTGACGGCGCGCAAGATCACGCTCGGCCAGCGAACCAGCGGGGCGGGGCGCGCATGCGTGGCCACGCGCGACGATGGCGCGGACGGTATCGGCTTCGACGACAACGGCGCAACTGGCGGCTGCGAGCCGGCCGCACCCCGCGATGCGACGGCGGATCGCGCACCGGCCGGCGGCGTCGTCCACGCCGACCGGATGCCGTACGAACTGCATCCGATCGACCCGTCACGGCTGCCCGATCTGCCGGCCGCCCAGGCGCCGCCGCTGCTGACGCAGCTGATGGGCGACGACCGCAACATGGTCGGCCTCGGCTGGCACTTCATCGGCACGACCGGCCGATCGACACCCGTGACGACGCACACGGACGCCCTCGGGCTGAACAGCTTTCAGAACCAGGGTTCGAGCCTGTCGCTCAGCAATACGAACACGCTGGCGTTCACGTTGACCCACTTCGTCTCGGAGAACTGGGCGGCCGAACTCGGCGCGGGCATTCCGCCGGTGCTGACCCTGCGCGGGCACGGCAGCATCGCGCTGCCGCTCGACCGGATTTTTTCGGGCGTCCAGGGGCGCTTTCCGCTGATCGATCTCGCGAACACGCAAAGCAATCCGCTCGCGACCACGCGCGCGTGGCTCGGCTCCGTCGTGTTCAAGTATTACCTCGGGGAGCGCGACGATCGTTTCCGCCCGTTCGCGGGCATCGGCATCAGCTATACGCGCTTCACGAACACGAACCTGAATCCGGTGTTCCAGCGCAAGCTCGCGTCGCTCGGCGGGCTGCTCGCGGCGGGCGCGGACATCGGCAGCCTGCAGTCGCTGCTGCTCGACCCGTCGCTGTTCCAGCGTATCTGGGATGCCGGCGGCGACCTGCTGCTGTCGGGCAAGACCAACGTGTCGGCCAAGGTGAAGAGCGTGTGGGAGCCGGTGTTCACCGTCGGCGCGAGCTACCAGATCACGCGCCGGTTCTGGGTCACCGGCATGGTGACCTATATCCCGTTACGTACGAAGATTACGCTGGACATCGACCAGCCGAACCGGCAGCTCGCGTCGAACACGTTCGATATTTCCGCGAACCCCGTGCTGGCGAGCGTACTGCTCGCATTCCGCTTCTGACCGGCGCGCCGGCCCTTTTTCATGAATTTGACGCGCGACACTGGGATAATGTCGGAGTTTGGCTGCGTCAATGATGGAAGGAGGCCCCATGGGCGACAACGATACCCGTAACGAGACCGACGACCGCACCGATATGGAATCGATGGAGGTGCGCCAGCGCCGTTTCGAGGAAGACCTGGTCGACGCGTACGACGAAGAGCTCGAGATGGAGCTCGACGATCGCCGCTTCGACGACACCGACGACCTGCTGTTTTCGCAGGAGCGTCGCGAGGCGCGCAAGCAGTATTTCCGGGAACTGTTCCGGCTGCAGGGCGAACTCGTGAAGCTGCAGGACTGGGTCGTGAGCACGGGGCACCGGCTCGTCGTCATTTTCGAGGGGCGCGACGCGGCCGGCAAGGGTGGTGCGATCAAGCGCATCACGCAGCGGCTGAACCCGCGCGTATGCCGCGTGGCGGCGCTGCCGGCGCCGAACAACCGCGAACGCACGCAATGGTATTTCCAGCGCTATGTCGCGCATCTGCCGGCCGGTGGCGAGATCGTGCTGTTCGACCGCAGCTGGTACAACCGCGCGGGCGTCGAGCGTGTGATGAACTTCTGCACCGACGAGGAATACGAGGAGTTTTTCCGTTCGGTGCCCGAGTTCGAGAAGATGCTGGTGCGTAGCGGGATCCAGATCGTCAAGTACTGGTTCTCGATCACCGATCACGAGCAGGAAGTGCGATTCCAGAGCCGGATCCAGGATCCGCTCAAGCAGTGGAAGCTGAGCCCGATGGATCTCGAGAGCCGCCGCCGCTGGGAAGCCTATACGGCCGCGAAGGAAGAGATGCTGCTGCGTACGCACATTCCGGACGCGCCGTGGTGGGTCGTGCAGGCCGTCGACAAGAAGCGCGCGCGGCTGAACTGCATTCACCACCTGCTGCAGCAGGTGCCGTATCACGAGGTGCCGCACGCACCGATCGACCTGCCGCCGCGCGAGCATCACGAGGATTACATCCGCCGGCCGGTGCCGGACAACATGATCGTGCCGGATACTTACTGAGTGGCCGCGGCGGGTTCGATGCGATGAAGGGGCGCGCCGTGCAACGCGGCGCGCGTTACTCCCGGATCAGGAATGCGTCGCGGTTGCGCCCGACGATCCATGCGGGTGCGCGCCCGCGCCCGCTCCATGTCGCGCCGGTTGTCGGGTCGCGATACTTCACACCGACGGTGAACAGCTTCGCGCGATCGCTGTAACCCTGCCCGAAGATTTCCCGTGCGGTCAGCGCGTAGTTCGTGACGAGTTCGCGTACCTGCGCCAGCACCGCGTTACGTTCGCGGCTTCGCGCCGCCTTGATGCGCCGATCGAGTTCCGCAAGCTGGGCTTGCAGTGCCTTCACTTGATGCATGCGTCCGATATCCCGTAGTCGAGTTTTGATTATTGGCGACGCGTGGTGAACCGTACGTCGGCGCGCCTGGCCCAGGCGCGCCGCCTCGGCCGGTGGCGGTTGCGTGCTGCTTGCGCCGGCCTGCGGGAAACGTATGCGGCGCGAGTCGCCGGGAACCCGGTGAGATTAAGTGGCGGCGTGTGGTTTTTCTATCGGACGTATCTGATTTTTCGGCGGAATTTGCCGGTAGCGGGGGCGACGGGGCGCGCGGTTGCCGCTCGTCACAGATCGGGAAAGCCTGATCGCCCTTGCGTCAGGTCGAACAACTCGGCCCGCGCGTTCACGTCGGCGGTCTCGGGCAGCTTGATCACGAGCCTGACCGTCATCCCGTACGCGCTGTCCACCAGTTCATAACCCGCCTGTTCGATCCAGCGGCGCACGCGCGCCTCCTCGGGATAGCCGATCTCGATCGCGAGCCGCGTGTAGCGGATGCGCTCGACGCGCTCGGCATCGAGCAGCGCCGACGCGATTGCATCGGTGTACGCGCGCACCAATCCGCCCGCGCCGAGCTTCACGCCACCGTAGTAGCGCACGACCGCACCCAGCACACCGTCGAGATCGTGATGGCGCAGCACTTCCAGGATCGGGCGGCCCGCGGTGCCCGATGGCTCGCCGTCGTCCGACATCCCGGATTGGCCGCCCGCCAGCAGTGCCCAGCACACATGCGTGGCCGTCGGATGTTCTTCGCGCAGGCGTTGCAGTGCCTGCATCGCGGCGTCGCGGTCGTCGACGGGAATCGCGTACGCGATGAAGCGGCTCTTGCGGATCTCGAGTTCGCGGATGTAAGTGGTGGCGAGCGAGTACATCATGCGTCGCGGCGGGGAAAGTGTAAGGAAATCAAGGTGATGATGGCGTGTCGACTCTTTCGATGCTGACCCGGGCAGGCATGGGCCAGCTGCATGGGCGGGATGGAAGCCGGATTTTACCGTGGTGCGCATCGAAGCAACTCGATGCCGTCAGGATCCGGCCCGGCGGATCCACCGGACACGCAATGGCGAAGCGCGCCGATGTGAATGGTGCGGCAGCGGCCGTTCACCTGTTGCGGCTTGATCGAGATCGCCGCGCTCGCGACGTTGCTGGCGCTGTTGCTCTGGTAAGGGCCGTCAGCGGATGGGTGAATACGGAAGAGCCGGGCACGACATGCGCGGCTCTTCCTTCGGGCTATCGCCGCTCAGTGCCCTTGCAACCGGATATCCCGCGACGACGCACCGACATACACCGTCCCGCCCGGCACCACGCGCCAGCCGTTACGCGACGTATCCCACACGCTCTGCATGCGCGGCGACACGGTAACGCGCACACGCCGTGTCTCGCCCGGATTCAGCCGGATCTTCTCCCAGCCGACCAACCGCTTCGGCGGTTCGTCCTTATACGGCACGCCGAGATAGACCTGCGGCGTCTCCGCGCCCGCAACGCGCCCGTCGTTGCGCACCGTGAACGCGACGCTCAGCGACCCGTCCCATTGCTTCGACACCGACAGCCCCGAATACGCGAAGTGCGTGTACGACAGCCCGTAGCCGAACTCGAACATCGGTTTGATGTTGTGCGCGTCATACCAGCGATAGCCCATGTTCAGCTTTTCCGCATAGACGGGATCGTTGTCGAACGCGCCGTTTTGCCCCCAGGTCGGCGAATCCTGATCGCGCGCGGGGAACGTGACGGGCAGCTTGCCGGACGGATTGACCGCGCCGAACAGCACGTTCGCGATCGCCTTGCCGCCGGCTTCGCCCGGATACCACGCCTCGACGATCGCGGATACCTGGTCCTTCCACGGCATCAGCACCGGGTTGCCGCTCTGGACGACGACGATCGTGTGCGGATTCGCACGCGCGACGGCTTCGACGAGCGCATCCTGGTTCGACGGGTTCGCGAGGCTCAGGCTCTGGAGATCGCCGAAATCTTCGCCAGCCGGCTGTGCGACCACCACGATCGCGACGTCCGAACGGCCCGCGAGTGCCGCGGCCTGGTCGATCTCCTGCTGCGTGTACGCGCGGAACGGCGACTGCTGATCGCTGTTGCCGGCATACGTGACCTGCGCGGCCGGCGCGAGCGCGCGGATCGCGGCGACGATCGGCACGTCGACCTTCAGCCACGGATTGCGCCACCAGCTGCATCCCGTCGATGAACCGAACGTGAGGCCGCCGCAGCCCGCGAACGATCCCGATACGGGGTCGCGCGTGTTGCCCGAGCCGCCGCCGGACAGCACGGCCGCATCGGCATGGCCGCCGATCACGGCGATATGCGACAGTGCCGACGCGGCAAGCGGCAACTGGTTGCCGTCGTTCTTCAGCAGCACGATCGACTGCTCGGAAGCGGCCTGCGCGAACCGGCTCGCGGCCGCGAAATCGATCGTGCCGCCGCCCTTGGCCGGATCGTCCATCACGCCGACGCGGATCATCACCGCGAGCTTGCGCCGCACCATGTCGTCGAGTCGTGCAGTCGACACCGAGCCGTTCGCAATGGCCTGCTTGACGGCCGCCGGCGTCAGGTACACGGTCGATCCGACGTCTTCTTCCTCGTCGAGCCCGGCGTTGATCGCGGCGGCGGTGCTGTGCGTCGCCCCCCAGTCGGACTGCACCTGGCCCTGGAAGCCCCATTCGTTCTTGAGCACGTCGTTCAGCAGGTGAGGGTTCTCGCATGCATACGTGCCGTTCAGGCGGTTGTAGCTGCACATCACGCTGCCGGGCCGCCCGCGCTTCGCGGCGATCTCGAACGGCAGCAGGTAGAGTTCGCGCAGCGTGCGCTCGTCGATCTGCGTGTTGCCGCCCATCCGGCCGTGCTCCTGCTCGTTGCCCGCGTAGTGCTTGATGGTCGCGATGACCTTCTGCCGCTGCGTGGCGAGCGTGCGTTCGGCGAGCAGGTCGCCGGCGAGCAGCGGATCCTCGCCGAGATACTCGAACAGGCGCCCGCCGCGCGGTTCGCGCGCGAGATTGGTGCCGCCGCCGAGACCCATGCCGAACCCTTGCGCGCGCAACTGGATGGCGACCTGCTTGCCGTAGTCGTACGACAGGCGGCGATCCCAGCTCGCGGCGACGGCGATCGTCGCGGGGAACGTCGTGCTGGCCTGCGAAGTGCTGCCGGAACCCGTCGCCGAGTCGACCATGTTCAGGTCGGGAATGCCGAGCCGCGGCACGCCCTGGATGTAGCCGGCGCCGCCGCCCGGCACCTTTGACATTTCGTATTGCGAATGAATGAATTGAAGTTTTTCGTCGAGTGTCATCTTGCGCACGAGCAGGTCGGCGCGCCGAACTGCCGCGGCAGACGCGAACGCATCGGTCGCGTCGCCCTGCGCGTTGAAATCGGCGTTGCTTGCGTAGGCATTGGTGCAGAGGGTCGCTGCCAGCACGACGGCCGGCCAGAGTTTGTCCCGCATGTTGCTCTCCATGATCGTATTGCCGGTTGTTCGAATGATGTCTGGAGCTGCGCACGTCCGGTGGATTCGCACCGGACGCATTCGGCTGGCGATGCTGGATGGTTGCGCGTCGCATGCCAGGCCAGGCGGGGAATCGTTACGGCCGGTTGGGCTCGACCGGTCAACGCGGACGGCGACGCACGGGCCGCCCGACGCTGCCGAATCGGATGTAGCGATTCTCTGCAGCGACTAATGGTATGAATGTAGTTTGACTACAGCATCGGTGTTTCTACCGATATGTCGGATCTTTCTTCGGCAGGGGCGTGCGGCGGGGCGGAAAAGCGGTCATCGTTTCCGATCGATGCTGTGCGATCGGGTAAGAAGTGCCTGCGTGCGAGCGGTTTTGCGGTCGATACGTCGAGGCGGGCGATCCGGTTCGTTGCGTACGCATCGAACCGGGCTTCAGTTATTTCGCGCACTGTTTGTCGGGAATGTCGCTTCTATTCTGGAATGGGCGCGTGCGAACGATCGTGCTCGCCCATCCCCTCAGGATTTCCCCATTCAAGCGTATCAGTCAACCACACGTCGAGGATCGATATGGCATTCCAGCTACAGGATCGGGTTCAGGAAACGACGACCACTATCGGCACGGGGGCGCTCTCTCTTGCGGGGGCAATGACCGGATTCCGTTCGTTTTCGTCCGTCTGTGCAAATGCAGATACCTTTTACTACGGGTTGCAGGCCGTGACCGGTGCCGGTGCCCCGAGTGGAAGCTGGGAGATCGGAATCGGCACGTACAACGTCAGCGGGAACACGCTGTCGCGTACCACCGTATTGGCGTCGAGCAACGGCGGGGCTGTCGTCAATCTCGCGGCGGGCACCACGCAGGTATGGATCGATCTGCCGGCGGCGCTGCCTGCCAATTTGCCGGTCAGCGCCAAATACTTCGGCGCAAAGGGAAACACGAGGATCGTCAATGACGGGGTAACGACGTCGGGGTCAACGGCGTTCACATCGGCGTCGGCGGCATTCACGGCTGCGGATGCGGGCAAGCGAATCGACGTTGCGACGACCAATGCCAGCGGCGTCGCGACGCTTGTGGTCTCCACCACGATTGCGGCATTCGTCAGCGCAACGCAAGTGACGCTCGCGAAAGCAGCCAGTGCCTCCGCGACGGCAGCGAATGTGGTCTACGGCAGCGACGACGGCCCGGCCCTGACAGCGTGGTTGAACTACCTGATGACCATCTGGCCGGTCAAAGGCGATCTTCCTGCCGGGGTCTACTATTCGGGCAGCGCGCTTCCCGCGATCACGAAGCCGATAGCATTGTTCGGGCATTCGGCGCGTACCTCGATCATCCAGTTTGGCGCCGGGGTCAGCGGTCAATGCCTGACGGTACTGAACGCGGGTTTCAATAGCGAAGCGACGGACCTGCCGCAAACAGGCAACGTGTCATGGACATCCAACACGGCCGTGCTGGCCGGTTGCGTGCTGCGTGACTTTACCCTTCAGGGAAATCGCGCGTGCGCATCGCTTCAACATGGATTGGTATTGCAAGGCAACGTGGACTGGCTCGACGTCGCGCACGTGAACTGCCTGTATTTCCGGGGGGGCGGCGTGCTGTGGATGGATACCGGAAGCGGAGCGACGCAAGCGCGCGCCAACGTACGCGAAGTCAATCTGGGTACGATGAAGATCAGGCATTGTGGCGACGTGTCGACGAACACGCCCAGCTTCGGCATCTATCTTGACGACAGTCCAGCCGCCACCGGATCCGATTCGTCGAACCTGTTCAACCTGAACAATATCGACATCATCTTCAGCTACGGCACGGCGCTCGCCGTGCAAGACCGGCGCACGTCGAACACCGGGTACGCAATGACCGGCATTCAAGCTCGCAACATCCTGCTGCACGACCGCATGACAACGATGGGCCTGAGCGGAGGGCGCATGTTCAGCGTAGTGGGACAGATCACCAATAGTGTCTTCGAAATCAATTTCCCGTTGAGTGCTCGCAACGATTACGCGGTTGAAATTTTACCGAATCCGAATTTCAATACCTATCCGTATGACAATGAATTTGTCTTTTCTTTTCCCAAGACAGTCAAGGGCGTGACTATCGGAAACGTCGGCTACAACGCGATCAAGTTCAGAAATTACTTCGGTTGTGCCGAGGCGGCATTCATCTCTACCACGGGCCCATATAATTTAAAAATTGATTGCGAGACCGACAGCGTATTTCAATCGATCACTTCTGCGATAACGCTGACGGGCGCGAGCGCAGTGGCGATTCCCGGCTGGAATTTCAACACAACGCCTAATCTGTCGATCTTCATGCCGGTGAATGCAGTCAATGGAACTGGCGACACCACGCTGGCAACGATTTTTGGCATAACCGGCACGATTGCGCGATCCGGAAGCGTGACGGCCGGGACCGATACCTACACATTCACGCCCTCTTCGTCAAATACGTCATACATTCCGGCTGGCGAATACTTTTCGAAGATTTGCGTTGACGGTTCGCAGGCTACCGGTGTTGCCGGGCGCTACAAATACATCCCTGAGGATCGGTACGGGCGCGCAGTCAGTGGCGCATGGGCAAGCGGGCGCCTGCTTCAGATGTGGCCGTGGCAATTTCATATTGAATATGCGACCGGACTGGTTCGCTACAGCTATGGCGCGCCGACGGCCGACAGCGCCGGCAATGCGATGGCGCTTTGGTCGAACGGCTTCGTCGGCACGAGCTCGACGCCGAGTGTGACCGGTATCAGCAAACTGACGGCGAACTATGCGTTGCCGACGACGCTGACGAACCTGACCGGCGGCATAGATGGTCAGTCGGTCAAGATCGTTGCGACCAACGGGAATTGCACGATCGCGAACAACGCGAACCTTCAGACGACGACCGGGGCCAATGTCGTCATGGCAACCGGTCAGGTTCTGACCTTCACGTTCGACGCGACACTGAACAAATGGTGTGGCGGCTGACAAGGTTGCCATAGCGGCTTTGTGACACGACCCTCCACCGCAACGCGCACCGATCGGTGCGCTTTTTTTTGGTTCATCGCGGATTACCGGCGACCGCGCTCGCGGCAGCCTGGCGCCGGTTTCAGGCAGTGTGGTCAGCGAGGCCGCGGCGTGTTCTTCGGGGCCCGATCGGATGTTTGTATGAAGATAGGTTTTCGGTGGGGTTGCTCACATACACGCGTCGCCAGACAGTGTCCAATCACGTGTCAGCGCGTGAGCAACCCGGCCGGAGCACGACCGGCAGGTTGCGCCGGCGACAGGATGCAGACAAGCCCAGCAGGGTGCTGCTCATGATGAGCTGTATGGAATGATGCGCTGTGACAAGGGGCGCGCGGCAATGCAGCGCGAGCCGTGCCGGCAAGCGTAATGCGGTAATCCGTCATGTCGGGCGGGTTCCCGCACAGTTTGGAACGACGCGATGTCAACGACTACACAAACTATATCGAGGCTCGGTTCACTGCGACTGTTTGCGGTGGGGGTGACCGTGTGTACGCTGAGCGCATGTGCATTTGCGCCCGGCATGACCTACCGCGCGCCGGCCGAACGCGACGCGAATGCGCGTGTGAGCGTCGCCGCATCGGGCGCGGGCGGCCTCGACGGCGTGCAGAACGTGTCGAGCGAGGACCTGATCGAGATCACGCCGGCGTTCGTCGAGCAGCAGCGCGCCACGCGTTCTACCAGCGTCGACGCCGAAGTCCGGCACCTGTTCGGCACGCCGACGGCGTACGTCATCGGTCCCGGTGACGTGCTGAACATCGTCGTATGGGATCACCCGGAACTGAACCTGCCCACGGCCCAGGCGACCAATGGCGACAATATCGGCACCAATTCGGTCGCGGCGGGCTACACGGTCGACGCGAGCGGTAACGTGCAATTCGCGTACGCGGGCCTCGTACACGTGGCGGGGATGACCGAGGCGCAGGCGCGCACGGCGCTGACCCGGCGACTCGGCGAATACGTGCGCAAGCCGCAAATTGCGCTGCGCATCCAGGCGTATCGCAGCAAGCGCGTCTATCTCGACGGTGAAGTGCGCACCCCCGGGTTGCAGATCGTCAACGACATGCCGATGACGCTGCCCGAGGCGATCGATCGCGCAGGCGGCTTCACCACTGCGGCCGATCGCTCGCAAGTCACGGTAACGCGCGGCGACAAGACGGTGAACGTGAGCCTGCCGGCGATGGTTGCGGCAGGCGTGAATCCGTCGAACATCCTGCTGCGCGACGGGGATCTGGTGCGCGTGCGCGCGACGAGCGACGCGAAGGTGTTCGTGCTGGGCGAGGTGACACGCCCGGCGACGCTGACATTGACCGACGGGCGGATGAGCCTCGGCGAAGCGCTCGGCGATACGGGCGGCGTGAGCCAGTACACGTCGGACGCGCGACAGATCTACGTGGTGCGCCGCGGGCCCGGCAACCGGCCGCAGGTCTACCACCTGGACGGGAGCGCGCCGGCATCGTACGCGCTTGCCGATCAGTTCGCGCTCGAGCGTCGCGACGTCGTATTCGTCGACGCGTCATCGCTGGTGCGCTGGAGTCGTGTCGTGAATCTGCTGATTCCGTCTGCGGCGCAGGGTGCGCTGACGGCCCGCGCCGTTACGCCATGAACGATGTTCCGAATGCCGTGGTCGCGATTTTTCTCGCGCCGGCTGCGACGACGCCTTGCCAATGCGTCGTTTCGGCCCGCCTCGTGCGGCGTTGCAGCGACAGGTATTGAAATTGTAATGTGACGTACGGAAAACGTCAGGATTGAATGATTAACTACCCGTGGATGATCGAGCGGGGCCGTCCGCCTGGCGCATCGAGGTCATCCGGCGTGACGGAATCCGAATTGAGCACATTCTCGGAAGCATTCTCGACGACGAAGCGTCTGCGGATCGGGGTGGTCCTCGGCGAACGCTTGCGCATCATGCGCGCGTCCCTTCGTTCACGCGAGTAGCGATCGACCGCTTGCCTCATGGCCTGCGGCAAGCACGCATTGAAATCCGGCCCGTCAGACACTTACAACAAGGACCAAACCATGACACCCATCCAGTTCGATGGATGCGTCGGCTGGCTTCACGAGGGAAATCGACCCCATGGCATCGTCATTTGCGAGCCGCTTGGCCACGAGGCGCTTTGGCTTCATAAATTCGTGCGCTCACTTGCCGAGCATCTCGCCGATCGTGGCTTCCCGGTGCTGCGTTTTCACTATCCGGCGAGCGGCGATTCACTCGGCGACGAACAGGACCCGGAGCGCTTCGAGTGCATGCTGGCGAGCATCCGGCAGGCCGTTCGGACGCTGCACGAACGCGTTGCGCCGGACAGCCTGACGCTCGTCGGCGTGCGTGCCGGCGCAACGTTGGCGCTCCTCGCGGCCGACCGCATGCCGGGGCTCACACGCTTCGTCGCAGTCGCGCCCGTCGTGCGTGGCCGCAGCTACGTGCGAGAGCTTTCCCTCGTCGCACAACGCTGGCTCGATAACGTGCCGCCGACCGTACGGGATGCGGTTCGCCACGAACGGCCGTTCAATGTACTCGGCCATGCGTATCCCGACGATCTCGTCGGCGCGCTCCGGCGTATCGACCTGTGCGACGCCGTCGCGAACATGCGCACGTTGCCGGCGCGTGCGTTGCTCGTTGATGCGCCGTATGGCGACAGCGCGGCGTTGTCGGACGCGTTGCAGGCGCGCGGTGTCGCGGCGAGCGTTCATACGTGCCAGGACTGGGCGGTCGCGATGCGCGAGCCGCTCTGGTCGCGGCTGCCCGATGCGTTGCCCGATACGATCGCGAACTGGGTCGACGACGGTTCGGAAACGGTCGTTCGCGTCGCCGAGCAACGTCCAGTGTGCGGGGTCGTACTGGCGGGCAATGGCAGCGTCGAACATTTGATTCGTGTGGGCCCGCAACAACTGGTCGGCGTGTTGTGCGAACCGGCGGGCGAGAGAATACGGGCCGGTGCACCGACGCTGCTGATTACCAATACGGCCGCCAATCCGCGCATTGCCGACGGACGACTCTCCGTTCGGCTGGCCCGGTCGCTCGCGGCGCTTGGCATCTGCAGCTTGCGTATCGATTCGAGCGGCATTGGCGATAGCAGCCAGCGTGCGCGTGACGACCAGACGGACATTCCGTACTCGGACCAGGCGATTGGCGACATGGTTGCCGCCGCGCGTTGGCTGAAAGATGCCGGCCACCACAAGATCGTTGCGTTCGGGATCTGCTCAGGGGCGTACGCGTCGCTTCACGCGGCCGCGCAGGGGCCACTGGCCGGTGTGATCGCGGTCAATCTTCCGGTTTTCATCTGGCCGCGCGGGCAGACGCTCGCGAACGTCGTCTATAACCAGACCAATTCGATGCGCGGCTATGCTGCCTCGTTGCGCAACCTCGACAAGTGGCGCCGCCTGCTGACCGAGGGGCGCGACCCGCGTCCGGTATTCCGCGCGCTTTTCCGTTTCGTCACCGATGTCATGACCGTACCGGTCAGGCGCCTCATGGAGCGTGTCGGCCGGGGGCCGGGAAAGGACACGCCACGCGGCTTGCTGCATGACATGTCTGCGCGTGGCATTCAGACTCATCTGATCTACGGTACGTTCGACCCCGGCATCGATGTCATGGTCCGGAATTTCGGCTCGGCGTCCTCCGGTGCGTTCGCGCATCTTCCGAATGTATCGGTCGACACGCAGGATGCACTCGACCACTCGTTGCATGGCGCAGCCGCTGCACAATTCGTGATCGATCGATGTGCTGCGTTGCTGGTCGACTGGCATGCGCCGGCTGTGCCCGTCGCCACCGCCGTCGCGCAAACGGACGCGGAAGCGAAGACGAAACGCGCGATTCCGTAGCATTTCGGCAAGCGTCGCACCGACGCAAGCGCGGCGGGGCGGCAATTCGGGGGCGGCTGAACGGCTGGCAGCCGGCCGGTGCACGGGACGGAACGCGCCCTGGTGCATGGGGACGCCTGTTTGAATCCGCCCGTAAGTGACCGTGCGAACAGATCCCCGGTGTCCGAAACATTATCGTGGCGGTGTCCATTTCTCGTGTCGCCCCGCCTGCGACGGCGTGGGCGCCACGAGGTCGTTCAGGAATACCGATGCAACGAAATCACCACGATTGCCGAAACACGAGCAACCGCCGCGCGCCGCGGGCCGGGCATGCAGGATGGCATGGCGCACGCTCGTTGAACGGGGGGGCAGAGCCGCCTCCTGCGTACGAAGACCGTGACGACGCGTCGCTCTCACCGTACAACGTACATTGAGGCCGGTCGTGATGCGTGTGTTGGTCATCAACGACTTCGTTCGCAGGGGCGGGGCCGAGGAGGTATATCGGGTATCGGTCGACGTGCTGCGCGCACGCGACGACGTCGTGGTCGAAACCTTCGACGAGCACACGTTGCCCGATGTCGAAGATAGCCGGCGCGCGCGCACGTGGTCGCCGGCCGCTGCGCGTGCCCTCGTCACGCTGCTCGAGCGATTTCGTCCGCAACGGATCCTCGTGCACAACTATCACAATCTGCTGTCGAGCGCGATCCTGCCCGTGCTGGCCCGCTACAAGCGGCGCTCGGGATGTGGCTTGTACATGACCGCGCACGACTACCATCTGTTGTTCTACAACCCGAGTCTGATGGTCTATTCCCGGGGAAGGGCGCGGCCGTTGGCGCTCGACGAGCTGCGTCACGCCAGGCGTTTCGCCTTCACCGCCAGCCCGCACGGTTTTCTTCACGATGTCGCGAAGAAGTTGCATTGGCATGCGGTCAATGCGCTTTTCGACCCGATCGGCCTGTTCGACGAGATACTCTGTCCGAGTCCGTTCATGCGCGACCTGATCGCGCGATCCGGCCGAACGCCCGCCACGCTGGTACCGAACCCGATCGACGCCACACTGGTGCCCCGCGCGCCGAAGCCCGCGAAAGGCGATCGTCTCGATCTCGCGTTCGTCGGTCGCGTGGAACCGGACAAGGGCCTCGTGCCGTTTGTTGCGCGGATGGCTGAGCCGGCCGGCGATGCGATTGCATCGCTCACCGTCTACGGTGACGGATCGGAGCGGAGCAACCTGGAAAGCCAGTACGCGGCACTCGTCGAATCGGGGCGGCTGCGTTTCGCAGGACGCCTCGATCACGACACGCTGTTCGCCGCACTACCCATGCACGATGCCCTCGTGTTGCCGTCGATCTGGGTGGAGAACGCGCCCCTCGTCATCGTCGAAGCCGCGATGCTCGGCCTCCCGGCGCTCGTGCACGACATCGGAAGCCTTTCGACCTTCGGTGACGAGATCGGCAACAAGATTCGCTACCGGAATGCGCCTGAAGAATTCGCACGCGCACTGGTCGAACTGCGTGCACACCTCGACCGCACGAACCGTCGCTACGACTGGTCGCGTTACTCGATCGACTGCTATGCGTCGTCGCTGTATGCCGTGCTCGGCATCGGCAGGGACGGTCCGCGCACGTGGGCTCATTGACGGTCGGTGCAAGGTTCACATTCAGCCCGGAAAGCACGATGACCGCCGTTCGAAAAAACTTTGCGTTGTTGTTTTCGCTGCAAATATCGACATATGTCGTGCCACTCGTCACGTTGCCACTGCTGACGCGTGTGCTCGGCCCGCAACAGTACGGCACGTTGTCGTTCGTGCTGGCGGTGGCAACATACTTCATCAATCTGGCGAATTACAGTTTCGACCTGACGGCAACGCCGCGTGTCGCGCTCGCGAAGGACAGGGTCGAGCGATCCCGCATTTTCTGGACGACGGTTTGCGCCCAGTGGCTGATCACCGTCGCCGGCTTCGCCGTGATCATGGCGCTGACGATGCTGATCCCGCATTTCGCGGCGGAACGCACGGCGCTGCTCGTCGGATTCGGGATGGCGATCGGTGCCGCGCTTACACCAGGCTGGTACTTCCAGGGAATCCAGCGGCTGAGCGTGTTCAGCGTCACGGTGGTTGTGTACCGTGCGCTCAGTGTCGCCGCGTTCTTCCTGTGGGTTCGCACGCCGGACGATCTCCTGCCCGCGGTCGCGATCAACGCGGCGGTGCCGTTGCTGTGCGGAATCACGTTGCTTGCGTATCTCTTCGTTCAGCGCGAGATCGAGCGCGTACGCGTGCGGTTTGTCGATATCGTCGCAGCGCTGCAAGGCGGCTTTCAGGTGTTCCTCGCGTCGACGTCGATCTCGTTCTACGCGTCGACCAATACCGTGCTGCTGAGTATCGTCTCGGGTAACGTCGCCGCCGGCTATTTCGCCGCAGGCGACAAGCTGATCCGGGCCGCGGTCGGCCTGTTGCAGCCGCTACGGGCATCGACCTATCCGCACGTCACCTATCTGATGCATCACGCGCGCGACGAAGCGTTTGCGTTCCTGCGCAAGCTGATCGTCGTGCAGGGCGCGCTCGTGCTGGCCATGTCGGCAGCCATCTACGCATGCGCGCCGATCGCCGTCAGGATTCTGTATGGCAGTTCGTTTGCGCCGACGGTCGGCGTGCTGCATTGCCTGGCCCTGGTGCCGTTCATGGCATGCCTGACGGATCTGTTCGGTGTTCAAACGATGCTGCCGCTCGGCATGAAGCGCGCCTTCAGCGTCATCCTGATCTCGTCCGGCTTGTTGAACATGACCTTGCTGCCGCCGCTTGCGATGCTGTTTGCCGAGCGGGGCGCCGCGATCGCGGTATTGATCGCCGAAACAGCGGTTGCCGTCGCGCTTGCTTATGTTCTCCGTCGCGAACGGGTCGGGCTGGTCAACGTGCCGGTGCGTTCGGGGTGACGCGATTCGCGCTGCACGCACGACGCGGGGGAAGGCGGCGGCGCGGTCCCGCCACGCCGCGGGCACTGAAAGTGTGGGTTGTCGAACGTTTCTTCCGAGTGTGCCCACCTATACTGGCCGGACATGAACGCAGGCCGGCGACGCTTCGCCGCGCCTGGTCGGCGCACGTCGCACGGGGCGGTTTGCGCGAACCCTGTCGCGCGTCACGCCTTCGCGTCGCTCCGCTCGAAAACATGTGTCTCCAGCATCATGAACGGAAACCGATCGACTAACCGGCTCTGGGCCGCCACATTCATGATTGCGATCGCAAGCGAGGTCTTTTCCGGCGCGATCCGCTATTACACGTCGCTCGCCGGCATTTCGATGCTCGGCTATCTGCCTAAGGCCATGATGGTCGGCTGCATCGTACTCGGCCTCGTGGTGCGGCCGCGCATCGAAACGCTGCTCGCCGGAAGTTACCTGGCCGTGCAACTGTGCGTTTCGCTCGCGAACGGCATCAGTCTCGTGGCCGCGTGTTTCTGGATCTGGACGGTCGCGCCGTTGCTGTTCGTGCTCCTCATGCCGCCCGGTGCGCTCGACATGCTCGAGTCGAACCCGATCCGGCTCGCGTTCGTCGCATTGACGACGGCCTGCTGCGCCGGCGTCATGCTCAACGGGTTGGTACACCTGCCATGGGTGGGCGGCAGCATCGACGTGGACGGCGTCAATGTGCAGCTCGCGTCGTCCAATTACGTCGGTACCGTCCCGCGCCTGACCGGCTTTGGTCGAAGCAGCGCAACGACCGGCCTCGTGATCGGCCTGCTGACCACGTGGCTCGTCCCGCGCCTGCGCAACGCGATGGCCATCGTGGCGCTGCTCGCAATGTCGGCGGCTGCGATCTGGGCCACCACCAACAAGACGACACTCATTGCGCTTTCGCTCGTGCTGCTCTGTTTCGCCATGCTGAAAACGACAGGTCTCAAGCGCGCCTGTATCGTGCTGACGGGATTGATGATCGTATTGCCCGTCGCGGGATGGGTGATCGCCGCGACGACCAACGTGGGTGTCCCCGATACGGGGTCGCTCGCTTCGATGCAGGACCGGCTGTTGAACACCTGGCCAAAGCTGCTCGACGGCATGGCGAGCGCAAATCTGCTCTGGTTCGGCGTCGGGCCTGGCGGCTTCGGTTCGGCGACGGCGTACTATACGGCCGATTTCGGCTTCAATACCGGCTATTCCGATAATGCCGCGCTCTATGTCGTCGCGAATCTTGGTGTAGCGGGGGCCGTGCTCGTCATGCTCGTATTCGTTCAGCGCGTGCTTGCAAGTCGTACCGACGACCCGCGAGCATGGCTGATGCTGCTGTTCGTGCTGTTGAGCGGCGTGACGACCGATATCTTCGAAGCGCTTGGCTGTCTGCTCTTCACGGGCCTCGCGATCCGCACGCTGACCGTGCATGCCGGCCGCGACGCCCCGGAGCACACGGCGACTTGGGCAGGCAGTCGATGAGTAGGGCCATTCAACCGGCACGCGCGAGGTCGTGGGCGAGGTGGTTCGCGTCCGCGCTGCTCGGCGCCGCAGTCATATCGACGGCATCGAATCCCGCCAGCTCGGACGAACCGGCCGTTGTCCTGCCGAATGCGACGCAAACGCCGATGCTGCCGTTCGTCGCCCTCCCGCGCTTTTTCGACACGCGCGCGAATTCGGGTGTCGCGATTCACGAGATCGACGATCCGGCGCTGCTCGACGCAGTACGAGACGCCGGTTTCTCGTTCGTCCGAACCGACCTGTTCTGGGATTCGGTGGAAACGCCGAAAGGCTGGGATTTCTCGCACTACGATGCGCTCGTCGCCAACCTGCGCGCGCGTGGGCTCGGCGCGCTGTTCATCCTCGGCTACGGGCATCCGCGATACGCACCCAAGCAGCCGCCGACGTCGCCTGCCCAGGTCGACGCATTCGCCGAATATGCGACGCAAGCCGCACGGCACTATCGCGATCAGCCCGTACGCTTCGAAGTCTGGAACGAGCAGGACCACAAGGACTACTGGCTCGCGCCGCCATCGCCGGCCGCGTACCGGAACCTGTTGGAAGCGACCGTCCGGGCGGTCAAGACCGCGAATCCGAATGCGGTCGTTGCGACGGGAGGCGTTCAGCAGGTCGACATGACATTCATCCGGGCGGTCGGCGATATCGGCAGCGCATCGCAGCCCGCACCCGACGCGGTCAGCGTGCATCCGTATCGGCAGAATGCGCCGGAAACCGCGCTGGGCGACTATGCCGCGCTCGCGCGAGATCTCGCCACGTATCATACTGCGCCCGCCATCTGGGCCACCGAGTGGTCATATCCGACCTACGCTTACAAGTACGTGTCGCACACCCGAGACGGCCACGACCCGGTCGCGCGCGAACGTCAGGCGCGCTACGCGGTACGACGCCTGCTGGTCGACTGGGTCGCGCAAATCGGGCTCACCGCCTACTACGACATGCGCAACGATGGCCGCGACCCGAAGAACATGGAGCACAACTTCGGCCTGCTGGACGCTGACAACACACCGCTGCCGGCGTACGTGGCAGTTCGCAATCTGTTCTTGTTTACCGCGAATGCCCGAGCTGCACGATTGTTTCTCGATCAGGTCCGCCGTTTCGCCGTCCTGCAATTGCGGACCGATGGCGTCGTGAAATACGTGGTCTGGTGCTATGGAAACAGGAACGCAGTCGACGTCGATCTGTCGCAGTTGCCAGCTGCCGGTACGTCCGCATCCGATCTCTATGGAGCGTCGCTCGACATCACGCGCCGCCGGTTGACACTTCGCGAAGAGCAGGGCCCGGTGTTCATCGTCTCGGCGACTGGCCGATAGCCGGCGAGCAAGATCGGAAACGGTCGCTTAATCCAGAAAACAACCATGAAAACCAACGCACGAATCATCCAGTCTCCGCAGCGGTTACCCGACGAATCCGGGTTGACGCAGCTTTGGCAAGCCGTTAGACAGCATCGCCGCCTGTTCTTCGCAACGATCGGCGTCACGCTCGTCGCGGGTGTGCTGTACGCACTGCTGGCCACGCCGCAGTATCGGGCCGAAGCGCTGCTGCGCGTCCAGACCAAGCCGGGTTCGTCGATCAGTTCGCTGTCGGACGTGTCCGGGACGATTGCGGCGTCGCCGTCGGCGTCCGACGAAAGCGAGATGCTGATATCGCGCGCGGTCATCGACGCAGCGATCGATGCGACCGGTGCCGATCTCGATATCCGCAATGCAAGCCGGTTTCCGCTGATCGGTTCGCTTGTGGCCTCGCGCTTCGATGCGGACGACGCGCTCGCGCCGGCGCCGCTCGGGATGACCGGTTATGCATGGGGCGGCGAACGGCTCGACATCGGCGAATTCTCGATTCCGACGAATGCGCTCGGTGATCGATTCAGGATCGTCGCGGATGACACGAATACCTGGATGCTCCTTGACGACGACAACCACGCGCTCGCGCACGGCAAGGTCGGTGAAACGGTGCCGTTCAGGCTGCCCGGCGAGGCGACGGCCGGCCGGTTGCGTGTCGACGCGCTGCGCGCGCGTCCGGGCATCGCATTCACGGTGCGCAAGCAACCCGAGCCGCTCGTATACGAAAACATATCGAAGCATCTGAAGACGGTCGTGCCGAACCGCGACTCGACACTGGAATCGCCTTCGATGATTCGACTCAGCTACCAGACGGACAGCGCCCGGGAAGCGAAGAAGATGGTCAACGCAATCGTGCAGCAGTATCTGCAGCGCGACCTCGCGTTTCGGACCGATCGCGCACGGCGCAATCTCGACTCGCTGCGCCAGCGGCTGCCGGGACTGAAACACGACTTGCAGAAGGCCGAGGACGATCTGAACCGGTACCGGACGCAGAACGGTGCGATCGACGTCGATCAGCAAGGGGTCGCGCTGATCAGCCGCCTCAACTCGCTGGCGGAGCACCAGACCGCGCTGCAGATCTCGCTCGACGACGTCAGGCAGCGTTTTCTGCCAAAGAGCTTCCAGTATCAGACAGTTCAGTCACAGCTCGAGCAGGTGAAGCAGGAGATCCGCGACACGAGCGCAACGGCGGCCAGGTTGCCGACGACGCAGCGCGAATTCGTGCGGCTGTCACGCCAGGTGACGATCGCGACGCAGCTTTATACAAGCGTGCTGACCAACGCGCAGCAACTCGAGCTCGCCATTTCCAGCGCGTCGCCGGGCGTGATGGCGGTCGACTGGGCGGTCGCGCCGTTCCGGCCGGTCTGGCCCAAGCGCGGCATTGTCGTGCTCGGCGCGCTGTTTGCAGGGGTGTTCCTTGCATTGACGGGCGTGCATTTGCTGTCGCTGTATCGCCGTGAGCTGCATTCACCGGCCGGGTTGGCCAGGGTGACCGATCGCCCCTGTCTCGCGATCGTGGCGTCGTCGCCTGCCTTGACGGCCGTGCCTGGCGGGTCGCGCGTGATGGCGTTGCCTCTGGCCGCGACGCATCCCGACGACGTGGGGGTCGATTCGGTGCGTGCATTGCGCGCGAGCCTGAAGGTTGCGCTCGCGGCGCCTGATCATGGGAGCGAAGGCGGCCAGGTCCTGCTGTTCACGGGAGTGACGGCGGGCGTCGGCTGCAGCTTCGTGGCGTCGAATCTGGCGTATCTGCTGGCGGGAACGAAGGCCAGCGTGCTGCTGATCAACGCGGACTTGCGTGCTTCATCGATGGCGGGCGGCCCAGGGCTCGCACAGGTGCTCGACGGCTCGGTGTCACCCGATACCGTGACGCTGCCCGTTGCGGGAAGCCACCTGTCGATCATGCCGGCGGGTGTTCCGGTCAAAACGTCTCCCGGCGAGTTGCTGGAAGGCACCGGTTTCACGACACTCATCGCATCAATGCGCGAGCGTTACGACTTCGTCGTCATCGACGGGCCGCCGCTGCTGCCCAACAACGACGCGCTCGGCATCATCGGTGCGAAGTGCGACGCGCACGTCCTCGTTTCGCGCGGTGGCGTGACACGCGTCGCCGACGTCGAGACCGCGTTGTCGCGCTTGCGGAGCATCGGTGCCGATATCACGGGGCACGTCTTCAATACCTACACGGGATCGAACCGGCCGGTCGCCGAACGCGTGCGGACGCGTGATTTTCCGGTTCGCTCGACCGCGCGCCAGCGCGTGTAATCCCGGGAGGCCCGGTGCCGTGGATTCGTATGGCGGCACCGACGAGGCCGGCAAAAGGCAGGTGTTCCAGCGCCATCCCGCATGCCGTTTGCCGGGCTGGATGACGGCATCGCGGGGAGTCGATCGACGTGGGTGAGCGCTTGCCGGCCGGCAGCGGGCGCCCGACGATGCGCATAGGCTGCCTTAAAGTGTATTGAATATTCGGTTCATCGTTTCCGCGCTCTTGCTCCAGCTGTATTGCTCGGCGTGAACGGAACCTCGACGTTTCAGATCCGCCCTGAGTTCGGCGGAGTCGAGCAGATTGCGCAATTTTTCTGCGATGTCGTTCGACGAATAGGGATCGCAATAGAGTGCCGCATCGGCGCAAACTTCCGGCAGCGCCGCCGATCTTCCGACCAGCGTCGGGCAACCATATCGCATCGCCTCGAGAGGCGGAATGCCGAACCCCTCGTAGATCGATGGGTAGAGGAAGCAGGCCGCATGCTGATACAGCGCTTTCAGCTTCTCGTCGCTGATGTACCCGGCGTACTTGATGTTAGGCGCGGGCGCGGAGATATCGTCCTGCGTGCCAAACACGGCGGCATTGCGCATGCCGACGATGACGAGATCCACCGACGGGTCGTCGATCTGCCGGAACGCAGCGATCAGCCGGCCGAAGTTCTTGGTGGGGTTCATGCTGCTGACCGCCAGCACGAACCGGCCCGGCGTGAGCGCGTGTTCGTTCAATACGCTCGGGTCCGGTTCCAGTGCGTCGAGATGGTCTGCACCCAGTGGGACGACGCTGATCTTGTCCGTTGAAACGCCGCAGTGGTGCGCGAGGCGATCGCGCGAAAAGCGGGAGTTGGTCAACACGCAAATGGAGGTGCGCGCGAGAATCCAGAACATGATCCGGTACCACACCCGAAACGGTCGGGAGAAGTGTGCGGGTGTATCGAACACCGCCGCATCGTGCATATAGATGATCTGCTGGCCAAGGAAAATGGAACCGGAATTGCTGAGGTTGACGATGCGGTCGCGGCGTGCAAAAAGCGGAAGGACCAGTTGCTCCCAGATCACGCCTTTGGCGAAGCCGACCTTGACCGTCTTCGTACCGCTCACCACGGCATCGGTATGCGGCGGAACGAGTACGGTGACGGAATCCTGCGGCTGCGACCGGACCAGTGCAGCGATCAACTCGCGTGCGACGCGTTGCACCCCCGTCGTTTTCTGGGTGGCGAAACGGCCGTTATAAACGAGTTTCCTGGGTTCTTTGAGGTTGCTCATGTCAAATCCGGTGAGGTCGATACGCGGCCTGAGGCGTGTGGATCGGGCTGAACGGCGCCGCCTGCGTCGCGTCCATGACGGGCATCGGTTCGATTGCCGAAGGTCGAGAGAGCGATGTGCGGAGTGCACTGCTGTCGAAGGCGACACGCACTGTTCCCGATTACGGCAATGCGTCAGGCCTTGACCTGCTCAGCTGCGGCATGCTCGAAATACAGGGCATCGGCGCGACGCGGGCGCGCGTTCAGTCCGTAGAGGGACTGCCATTGTCTGAAGATGGCATTCATCGAAAACCGATGGAGTGCAAACTTTCTGGCCGATTCCCCCATTTGTTCCCGAAGCTGCCGGTCGTCGCGGAGCAGGGCCACATACCGCGTCATCTCGTCGACATTTGACGCGACGTATCCGGTCACGCCGTGAATGACCACGTCGCGGTTGCCGACGACGTCCGTGACCACGGCGGGCAGGCCTGCCACCTGCGCCTCGATCAGTGCCACCGGCATGCCTTCCCAGCGCGAGGTCTGGACGTAGATATCCAGTCCGGACGCCAGCTCGAGTGCGCGCGAACGCGTCACCCAGCCGCTGCAGAAAATTGCCTGACTTTCGCGGGGATTCGGAATTTCGTCGGCGTCGCCGCCAATCCAGAGAAACTGGACGTCGGCATCGTGCAGCTCGGTCGCCAGTTGTACGAAGGCTTGATGATTTTTCTGGAAAGACGCGCGACCGCTCATTCCGATCGCAATCTTGTGATCGTCACGCGCCCGACGCGAAGGGATCTCGACGACGTTGACGCCGTTTTCCACCAGCACGGCCGATTTCGCTCGAATTCGCCCCTTGATCTCCTGGAGTTCGCTGTCCGAGCAGGCGACGATGGTTCCGCCGAGGAGGGCGGCCATTCGCTCGAATCCCAGATAGGCGAACTGTTTCGCGCGGGAAACATCGCGACGCAGAAACGACAGGCCATGCGGGGAATAGAGCACCTTTGCGGCCGGCGCGGCGATTCTAGCTGCGGCCCGTCCCAGTACGCCGGCCTTTGACGAATGAAGATGAATCACCGTCGGACGGCATTCGCGAAGGCATTGGACCAGGGCGCGCAAACTGAGCAGGTCCTTCCTGACACTGACTTCGCGAGCCATGTCGACGTGGACGAGCTCGACGTCAGGTCGGAAGAGCATCGGGAAATCGGCCGGCGTTTCGGGGCGGATGGAATGCAGCACGGTCACGTCGACGCCCGTTGCCGCAGCGTGATTGGCGAGGTGGACGAGCATCGAAAGCACGCCGCCGCCAAACGCTTCGACAATATGAACGATCCGTTGTGTGGTCATCTTCTGGGCTGCCTGTTCGGCCGGATGCCGCGCGGTCGACCGTAAATGCGAATATCCGACAACCCGCGATGTCGACGATATTCAATTCGATCGATGGAAAACATTCAAAAGATATGTATGACTAAATGAATGGATGAGATAAAGCCTTGTCGTCCGCATCCATTCGATCTCGATCAGGCCTATGACATGCCGACGTTGTCGGGGGATCAATCCACTCGATGACACTCGATGAGGCGCCGAGATGGCGAGAGGGCGAAACGCGTCTCTACGGCTGACAGTGATCGGACGATTCATGTCGCGCATCGATGAATGTCCGTTCGAGGACGCGTGACGACGCGTGTCTGAGGCATTGTGCTACGCACGCGCGACGGGCTGGGTGCGATGGCTTACATTGCGCGACCGAAGCGTGGCCGGGCATGCGTCGGTCTTCCGCGCGCGCGGGGGCGTGATCCGCACATGCTTATCGAGCGACGTCCGGCACGGCGGTCGGCGTGAGCGTTTTCGGTGACGCAATCGGGACCGGTTGCGCCGCCCGTGCATCGACCGCGCGTCCATACTGATCATCGAACCGGACGATATCGTCCTCGCCGAGATACTCACCCGATTGCACCTCGATGATTTCGAGCGGAATCCTGCCTGGATTCTCGAGACGGTGCATTTCACCGACGGCGATATACGTCGACTCGTTTTCGCAGAGCAGGAACGTCTCGTTGCCGCGCGTCACCTTCGCGGTGCCGCGTACGACGATCCAGTGTTCGGCCCGGTGATAGTGCATCTGCAGCGATAGCTGCTGGCCGGGCTCGACCACGATCCGTTTCACCTGGAAGCGCTCGCCGAGATCGATCGAATCGTAGTGTCCCCACGGCCGCTGCACCTTGCGGTGCTCGCTCGCCTGCGGGCGCCGGTCGGTCTTCAGCCGCGCGACGACGTTCTTCACGCGCTGCACGTCGTGCTTGTTCGCGACCAGCACCGCATCGGGCGTCTCGATCACGACGACGTCCTTCATCCCGACGCACGCGATCAGGCGCCCCTCCGAGCGCACGAAGCTGTCCTGCGTATCCTCGAACACGATCGGGCCGCGCGCGACGTTGCCGTGATCGTCCTTCGGCATGATTTCCCAGATCGCATCCCAGGTGCCGACGTCCGACCAGCCGGCCGCGAGCGGCACCACGATGCCTTCGATGCCGAGTTCGCGGTGTTCCGCGAGGCGCTCCATCACCGCGTAGTCGATCGAGTCCGACGGGCACGCGTCGAAGGCCGCCGCATCGATCCGGAAGAACGGATCCTCGGCGATGCCCGCACGCCATGCGGTTTCGCAGGCCGCGTGGATGTCAGGCGCGAGCGCGGCGATCGCCCTTAGCCAGACCGATGCGCGAGTGACGTAAATCCCGCTGTTCCACCAGTAGTCGCCCGACTGCAGATAGCGCTCGGCGAGCGCCGCGTCGGGCTTTTCGACGAAGCGACCGATCGCGTAGCCGCCCTGGCCGCCGTGGCGGCCCGTGCGCGGCTCGCCGACCTGGATGTAGCCGTAGCCCGTTTCGGCGCGGCGCGGCAGCACGCCGAGCGTGACGATTGCGCCTTCCTGTGCGTAACGCGCCGCGCGCGCGATCGCATCCTGGAAGGCGCCGACGTCGGCGATCACATGATCGGCCGGCATCACCGCGAGCACGGGATCGTCCGCGAGCTGGCTTGCGTCGAGTGCCGCCAGCGTCAGCGCAGGCGCGGTATTGCGTGCGGCCGGCTCGAGCAGGATGCGGGCGGGTGCCGCGCGGCCGAGCACCTGTGCGGCACTCATGACACGATGCTGCTCGCCGCAGACCAGCAGCAGCGTGTCGCCGAGCGAGGCATTCGCGATGCCGTTCAGGCGGCGCGCCGTCGCCGACAACGGCGATTCGTTCGAGGTCAGCTCGATCAACTGCTTCGGATACTGCTCGCGCGACAGCGGCCACAGCCGCGTGCCGGAGCCGCCCGCGAGAATCACCGGCAGGATGCACGGCAGGTCGGGCTCGGGAACCGGACGAAGGGTGCGGGTCATCGATTGGCTCCGGTGTCGGCGGGCTGCCGGTTGTGTGTGCGGCTGTCGGCTCGCGCGTCGTCGTTGCGCGACCGGTGTGCCGACACGGCTCGCGACAGCAGGTTGCGCAGCGCGCCTGCAGCGCGGTCGGACGATCGCACCAGACCGATGAACGGCGCACCCTGTTCGAGATACGGGCCATAGGCCTTGCGGAATCCGAAACGCTTGTAGAACGCCTGGCGCGGCGCCGGGACGTGCGTGCGCACCGCAGCCGCGGGCCATGCGGCCTGCGCGGCGGTGAGGGCGCGCTCGATGAGCCGCTCGAGCGTATCGTCGTCGCGGCGGCTCTCGCTCGTGAGCACCTTGTCGATCACGACGTCCGGGTCGATGTCGTCGCCGGGCAGGATGCGTGCGTAAGCCGCGACTTCCATGGTGTCGCCGTCGCGCAGGGTCGCATAGACATGCAGCGCGCCCGCGTCCTTGCCGTCGATGTCGAGATGCGTGTGCGCGTCTTCGACCACCAGCACGGCGTTGCGGGCGCGCAGGATTGCGTAGAGGTCGACGGCGCCCAGATGTTCGAATTCACAACAATGCCATTCCATGATGCTGTCCTCGCGTGATGCCTTCGGCATGCCGTGCCGCACGGACGCGATCGTCCCATGCAGCGCGGCGATCCTCATCATCCGGGTGCGCGGTGCGTCGGTCTGTTCGAAAGCGTACTCACGATCCGGATTCGCTTCGCCGGTGCGGCTTGCGCAGCCGGGAAGCGCCGCGCGAGCGCCGCAAGGTGCGGTAGCACACACCGGGATGGCCGGTGCCTTTTCATAATTGCCCCATCCTGGCGGCCCGCGTCGATGCGAGGCCAGTCAACATCGAATGTCAATAAAGAACCGGGGGCCGGACTTGAAGACTGCGAGCGTTCACGACGGGCCGGTCGTGCATGGCGGCGCCGGGCACACACTCACGCACGCGGTCGGCTGTATCGCGCAGGCCGGCCGTGAGCCGCCTCGTCGAATCACGCCGGGGCAGTGCGTGCCCGTGCGGCGTGCATGTCCTCCATCCGCATGCCGTTGTTGGGGCTTGGGATCAGGCGACGCGGCCTGGCCGATGGCGACAACGTGCGGCCCGCATCCGAACCGACGAAACGCCGGATCCGATCCCGACGAGCCTGAGCGTCGCGTGGCGGATCGCCATGCTGCATCGCGGGAGGCGCGCGCCGGCGCGACCGACTTCACACGTGGCCGCGACGACTCGCCGGACAGCGATCGGCGTGCGCGGCACGCGTCTCGCCGTGCGTCGGCGCCGCGAAACGGGATGCGTGATGTGGCGCGGTTGATTACGGCATGTAACGGACGAGCGGAGACCGAGCGGGCCGGGCGTCGCCGCGATACGATTCGGCTGTCCGGCGGCGCGCGCGATTATGTGGCAAGTGGAGTGCGGTGTCGGCCATTCCCGGGGATTTCGGTGAAAATGACTGGCAATCAACCGTGCCTATCTTGGGGAAAAGTAGTATTTGCCACTGATTGACTGGAATGCTCGTAGATAATCAAATCTCAGTGGTCAAACGCGCGTGGTGCGGGGCAACCGGTTGCATTATCGGTCGCGTAACCGGTTGATTCAGGTTTATCTTTTGGTAACAAGACCATCTCGAAACGGGGTGTAAATTCAGGAGCGGATGAAATGCGGCGGTCATTCCGGAAGCGGGGTGGCGGCCATCCGGTTCAGCATCGGGCGCAACGGTCGTGTACGACGTGACGCACATGCCGACGGCATTCCCGTCTGCCGACGCGTTCCGCCTGGATGGCGGGTCGCCTCAAAGCGGGAACGTCGTGGCTCCCTCAGCCGCGCGTTCCCTTCGAGTTCGATGACAACGAGGCCGGATGACATCCGGCTCGACCTCCGGGGGCTCTCGCCGTGTGCAGTTTCGATCTTCGCCAAAGCTGCGGAAACGCAGCGCGGAAAGGTGGCCATGCGCCGCCGGCCGCAGCGCACGCGAACGGTTCGCGGAGTGGAGAAAGTGATGGTTCGTTATGAATATGCCAATAACGCGCGATAAGAGCGCCGGCGCGGGGAGTGGTAACGGGCAGCGTCCGCTGATTTACTGGACGCAGTCGCCGTCCGTCATGCTGCGAAAGGAACTGGCGCGACGCGACTGGAAAGTGTCGATCGTTGCGCAGGCGAGCGAGCTGCGCGACACGTCCGGTGAAATCACCTGCGGCATCCTCGACCTGAGCGGCGGCCATGCCGACGCGATCGGGAGCATTGCGTCGACCTGCGCGTCGATGCGCGACGTCGTCTGGGTCGCCCTCGTCGACGTCGGCCAGACCGCTTCGCCGAACGTGCGCGCGCTGTTGCGCGACTATTGCTTCGACTACGTCACGTTGCCCGCCTCGCATCAGCGGATCGCCGATACCGTCGGCCATGCGTACGGCATGGAGTGCCTGTTCGCGCGCGATCGCGAACGGCTCGAATCGGAGGAGAAAGGCATCGTCGGCACCTGCAGCGCGATGCTGCGGCTGTTCGATACGGTGCGGCGCTTCGCGCGCACGGACGCACCGGTGTTCGTGTTCGGCGAAACGGGGACTGGCAAGGAGTTGACGGCGGTCGCGATCCATCGCCATTCGGAGCGCCGCAACGGCCCGTTCGTCGCGGTCAACTGCGGCGCCATTCCGCCGCACCTGCTGCAATCCGAACTGTTCGGCTATGAACGCGGCGCGTTTACCGGCGCGAACGCACGCAAGATCGGCTATGTGGAAGCGGCGAGCGGCGGCACGCTGCTGCTCGACGAGATCGGCGACCTGCCGCACGAGAGTCAGGCGAGCCTGCTGCGTTTTCTGCAGGAGCGCGCAATTCATCGGCTGGGCGGCAGCGATCCGGTGCCGGTCGATGTCCGGATCGTGTCGGCGACGCACGTCGACCTGCGGGACGCGATGGCGGAAGGGCGCTTCCGGCCGGACCTGTTCCACCGTCTGTGCGTGATGCGCATCGACCAGCCGCCGCTGCGCGCGCGCGGCAAGGACATCGAGCTGCTCGCGCATCACATGCTCGAACGCTTCCGTGGCGACGCGCGCCATCGCGTGCGCGGCTTCTCGACGGATGCGATCACGGCACTCTACAAGCACGACTGGCCCGGCAATGTCCGGGAGCTGATCAACCGCGTGCGCCGCGCGGTCGTGATGACGGAAGGGCGCCTGATAACCGCGCAGGATCTCGAACTCGAGTACTGCCTCGATGCCGCGTCGCCGTCGGTGGCCGACATCCGCAAGTCGATCGAGCGCGAGGCGATCGAAACCGCGCTGCTGCGCACGCGCGGGCGCGTCGCGGCGTCGGCCCGCGAGCTCGGCGTGTCGCGCGCGACGCTGTATCGCTGGATGGAGGCATACGGGATCGAGCGGCCGCGCGGCACGGGCTCGTCCGACTGAGATTCGACATGGGCGCTCGCGGCTTTCAGCCGCCGCGAGCACCGCATCAACCGGCCTGCGTGGCGCGCACCGTGCGCGCGGCGTTGACTGCCCGGACTTCCACGGCCGGCGGCACATCGGCCGCGGCTCCATGCTTCCCGGTCAGGTCAAGCGGAACGAGGGTGACGCGCGCCGGCGTGTCGGGCGCGAGATGGAACCAGTCGTCGCGCGGCAGGTAGCCCGGCGCATCGATCTGCACATGACGCGCAACGTGCCGTGTGTCGATGTCGACATGCCACGTGTTACCGGTGCGCGACACGCACGCTTCCAGCCCGAGTTCACGGCGCGCCAGGGCGGCCGGACCCGTGCGGGACGGGAAATGGAACGCCTGCGACAGCAGCGTGCCGTCGTCCGCGCGGAGTGTCGCGACGACGGTGTCGTGTTCGCAGGGCCCGAAGCGGTACGCGTAGGTCCAGTCGAAGAACCGGCCGAGCAGCTCGGCCGTGCCGATCCGCACGGCGTCGTGCGCCGCCATTCGCACCGGGCAGCCGGCCCGCGCGACCGGCGTGCGGCCGTCGCGCAGCGCGACCAGCTCGAGCGCAGCCGACAGCGGCGCGGGGCGCTCGTTGACCACATGCACATCGAGCCCGTTCAAGCCTTCGTCGACGAGCAGCACCTGCACCGGCTGCAGGACCTGGCGCAACGCATACCACGCCGATTTCGGCCGGTGCGCGGCGTCGATCACCCCCCAGCCGGCGCCGGGCATCACGTCCTGGAACTGCCAGACGAGCGCGCCGGCGCAGCGCGAGCCGGTGCGCCGCCATTCCGAAAACGTTTCGCGCATCAGGTCCGCAATGACCGCGCGCGACAGCTCGAAGTAGCGCGCCGGATCCTCGCGCCGCAGCCGGTCGGGCACGACGTCGTAGAGCGTCTGCAGATAGTGGTCGCGTATGTCCTCGAAATCCCACGACGTGCCGGGGTCGCGCGGCACGGCCGCTTTCCAGCGCGGCTCGTGCACGCCGGGCCAGCCGAGCTCGGCGAGCGTCGCGTCGCACGGCACGTTCGAGAACGCGAGGCATTCGCTCGCGAAGCGCACGTCCGCGCGCCGCGCGTCGTCGAGCGGGCGCAGGTAGGCACCGACGCCGTAGTAGTGCGACACGCGTTCGCGCGGTGCGAACGGCAGCACGCCGCCGTCGGGCGAATCGGGCACATACGGGACGTCGGGCCGGCATGCGGCCGCGTGGCCGGCCAGCCGGTCGGCGGTCAGCTCGAGGAAGCGCTGCTTCGGGCCGAGCCCGGACATCGCGGCCTGTTGCGCGATCTCGCTGCCGCCGCACAGTACGGCGAGCGACGGCGATGCGCCGTGACGGGAGAGGAACTGCCGGGCTTCGCGATCGACGTTGTCCGCGAACGCGGGATCATCGAACGCATAGTCGAAGTTCGCGAACATGAAATCCTGCCAGACCAGCAGCCCGAGCCGGTCGCACCACGCGTGAAAGGCATCGGCCTCGTAGGTCATCGTGCCGCCGACGCGGATCATGTTGAAGCCGGCGTCGCGCGCGAGCCCGAGCAGGCGGGCGTAGGTCGCGTCGTCCGCGTGCAGCGCGAGCGGTGCAGCACTGCTCCAGCACGCGCCGCGCGCGAACACGGGCACGCCGTTGATGCGCAGCCCGAAGCCCTTGCCGTCGGCGCCGGCGTCGACTTCGATCGTGCGGAAACCCGTTGCACCGAGCGGCCGCACCGCGTCGCCGAGATGCAGCGCAACGTCGTACAGCACCGGCTCGCCGTGCGTATGCGGCCACCAGCGGCACACGTTGGGTACCGCGACGCTGGCGCGCAGACGGTCGGCACCGGCACGTTCGAGCGTGGCGTGGTGCTGGCCGCACGACAGCCGCGCCGCGATCGCGTCGGGCAGCGGCGCGGCGAACGTCAGTTCCGCATCGAGCCAGCCCGTGTCGCCTTCGATGCGCGCGTGCAGGTCGCAATCGACGAGAACGGGCCCGTCGGCCGGATCGAGCACGTCCACGGGCCGCCACGGGCCGGTCGGTACATGCGGCGGAAACCAGCCCGGCATGTGGCCGAACAGCGACGTGCGGATCGTGCGCAGCGCCGCCGGCTCGGCGAGCCGCGTGCGCCAGCGTGCCCGGCGCGGCGCGCGCGTGTCGCGCAGGTGCGGGGCGAGCGCCCGGAAACACAGGGTCAGCCGGTGAGCGCCGTCGAGCGACACGGATACGTCGTGTGCGACGAACATGCTGTCGGAGCGGAGGATCGGCGTGTCGTCGAGCCACGCTTGCGCGAGCGTCGCGAGGCCGTGAAAGCGCAGCACGCGCGGCCCGTGTCCGCGCAGTTCGATCCGGTACCAGTGGTCGCGTTCGTCGAGCGATTCGGCTTCGTCGAGCCGGCCCGCAAGCGCGAGCGACTGCGCGACCGTGCCGGGCACGGTCGCCGGGATCCAGCCGGCGGCCGGGAGGTCGCGCGGTTCCCGTGCGACCCCCGCGGCCGTCGCCAGCATCGACCACGCGGGCAGGGCGCGCGCGCGCGTCACCGCATGACCGGCACGGCTGCCGCGGTGTCGCTGCGCACGGGCGTCATGTGCCGCAGCGGCAACGCGATTTGCCGCGCGCAGGCAACCACATCCGCGTACGCGGCCTCGATCGCTTCGAGCGTCGACTCGCCGCGCTCCTCCTTGCCGCGCGCGCAGGCGCGCGCGAGCCGGAATTCGAGCACCATCGCTTCGGACGCGATGCGGTCGCACGCGGCGCGGATCTCGGCGAACGGCCCGACGCAGCCGCTGGCCTGCAGCCAGCGCGCGTAATGGCCGAACAGCTCGAAATTCGCGCCGAGCTGCCGTACCGAGTTGAACGAGTACGCATGGAAACGCTCGAGCGGCGAATCGGCGAGCGTCCGCGCATCGGTCTGCAACTGCCGCCGGAATGCGGCGATCGGGTCGACGACCGGCAGGCGCCGCAGGTGGCGCTGCAGCGCGGCGAGCGACGTTTCGCACAGCGCACGCTCGTCGAGCGGCGCAAACCGCCGCTTTGCGCATTCGACGTACGGCGGCAGCGTCATCGGCGAGTTGCCGCCGACGAGCCCGTCGTAGTCGAAATCCTCGGCCACGTAATAGCCGCTGTTGTGGAAGTAGCCGATCTGGCGCTTTGCGCGGTCGATTGCATCGATGCCGATCGTCGTCTTCGTGTGCTGCGTGCGGTAGCTGCTGCCGCGCGTATCGGGCAGGAACCACGCGTCGACCTCGACGATCATCAGGTGGCCGCGCGCAACCTGCGTCTCGATGTGCTGGACGAGCGGCTCGTAGATCGAGTGCTCCTGCACGACGATGCCGTACAGCCGCTCCAGTTCGTCGTGCGGAAACTTGAAGAACGTGAACTGGTCGCCCTCGAAATCGAGCGCGATCGTAAACGGCAGCGCCGCGTACGGATTGAAGCCCCACCAACGGAGCACCTCGAGCCACATGTCGACGTAGCAGTTGGTCTGTTTCCAGACCATCTCCTGGCCATGCAGCGGATGCGGCCGGTAGTGGCGCGCGCGGTGGCGCACATCCTCGAACGACGCGTCGTCGCCGTCGCGGGACACGAATCTCATGGCGTGCCCCACAGCACGTCGCGGACTGCGCGCGGCCATGCATCGAGGTCGAGGCCGTGATGGCGGAACAGCGCGAGCGTGAGCCGTTCGAGGCCGAAGCCGACGCAGCCCGTGTGCGCGACGTCGCCCGTGGCGGTGCGGATGTCCCACAGCAGCCCGAAATGGTCCATGTGGTAGTTGAAGCTCAGGCAGGCGGTCTGGCGACCATCGTGCTCGATCGGGATCAGCAGCTCGAACTTCAGGTTCTGCTCGCGCTGGCTGTTCGCGACGATCTTGCCGCCGCGCCCGAAGAACGGATCGTTCGCGAGGTCGATCGCGTTGGGCAGGCACAGCATCTCGATCATCCGCGTGCCGCGTTCGATCCAGGTCTCGCGGAACGCGACGATCTGCTCGGGCGTGCCGATCCGCACGTACTCGCGCATCCGGAACAGCTGCATGCGGGTCGGATCGAGCGACGGCTCGTGGCGGAAGCAGTACGAGAAGACGTCGACGATCCGGCCGTCGGCCGGCAGCGCGCCTGCGCGTGCGACGACCGGGTAGACCGGGTAGCACGCGGCCGGCGTCATCACGACGTAGGTGGGCTTCTGGCTTTCCGTCCAGTCGTCGCCGCGATCGAGGCACTGCAAGACGCGCTGGTGCTGGTGTTCGTCGCCGCAGAACGCATGCACGCTGCCCGCGAGCTGCGGGAAGCTCTTCATGTATTCGCTGCGCTCGAACTCGGTGCGGCTCATCGCCGGCGGGAAGCGCAGCATTTCGGCCTGCTGGTCGGCGCCGATGCGCGTGACGAACGCGTCGAGCGCTTCCACGACGCGCTCGAACCGTTCGCTGCGGCCGAACAGGCCCTGGATGCCGGTGGACACCAGCAGGCCCGCGTCGATCAGTTCGTCGCGCAGCGGGTTGACGCCCGCGCGGTCGATCGGTGCATCGGCGGGAGCGGATGCGGCGGAGGGCACGGCAAGGCGATCGTTCACGTATGTTTCTCCAGCGTCGCAGGACGCAGCGCGAGCAGCAGGTTCGAGGTGTTGACGGCAATGCGGTCGTTGCTGATCATCAGCGGCGCCGCATACAGGTCACGAATGTGGCGGCCGATGCTGAACGGCGTGCCCTGCTTGTAGCCGGCCATCCCGCAGATCATCATGGCCTGGTGCGCGACTTCCAGCGCGGTCGTCGACACGTAGGTCTTCAGCGTGTTGATCTCGGCGGCCCGGGCCATGCCGGCCGACCACGAGCGGGACGCCGGATTCGCATGAAGGCGCAGCACGTTGTCGACGCGGGCCTGCATCGCCTGCATCAGCGCAAGCGAATCGGCGATGCGCCGCGACGCGGGCGACGGCGCGCCATCGGTCTGGCGTGCCTGCGCGCGGAAGAACTGGTGCGCGCGGTGGAACGCGTCGCCGGCCACGCCGATCCATACCGCGGCCCACAGGATGTGCGACACCGGCACCATCGTTTCCTCGGCGATCTTCGCGAACGGCACCGGCAGGCACTGGACGGCAGCGCCTTGCGCATCGAGCTCGAAACCGTTGCTGCAGGTGCCGCGCATCCCGAGCGTGTCCCATTCGCCGCGGCGCGTGAGCGTATAGCCGTCGCGCAGCAGCGTGACGAGCACCTGCTCGGAAGCCGGCGCGTCCGCATCGCGTCGTGCGGTCGCGAGGATGCCGTCCGCATAGTCGCCATACGAGATCGTCGGCGCGGATTTGCGCAGCCGGAACTCGCCGCCGTTGATTTCGAGCGCACACTGGCTCGCACGCAGGTTGCCGCCGACGCCGTCTTCCGACGTGGCCGATGCGAGCAGCCACTGGTGACGCACGAGCTGCTGCAGGAACAGTTTGTGCCAGCCCTGGTCGAGCGCGTGGTCGACGACGCAGGCGACCTGGATCTGGTGCATCGCGAACACCATCGCCGACGACGCACAGGCCTGGCCGAGAATCGAGCAGGCCGACGCGATGTCTTCCAGCGACGCGCCAGCGCCGCCGAGATGGGGCGGCACCATCGCGCCGAGCAGGCGGCGTGAGCGCATGGCCTCGATCGCCTCGACGGGGCAGCGCGCGTCTCGGTCGACCGCGTCCGCGTGCTGCGCGGCGATCTGCGCGACGGCATGCGCGGCCTCGTCGAGCCGACGCGAATCGCTGTCGGCCGCGAGTTCGGGAAGCAGCGCGCTCATGCTGAATGCTCGGTGCGTTGCAGCGTGGTGATCGTGTCCGCGAGCGCGTCGATGCTGCGGAACAGGTTGCGGTTCAGCATCTCGTCGGGAATCTCGATGTTGAATTGCTTCTCGATCGCGAGCATCAGCTGGATCGTGTCGAGCGACGAAAGGCCCGCTTCGTAGAGATCGTCCCCGTCGCCGATCGAGTCGATCGCGGCTTCGAGATGGGCGACGTGCTTCAGGATGGTTCTGATTTCGTTTTTCACGTGCTGCTCCGGCGTGCGTGGTGTCGTCCGCTCGGGCAGACGCGCGATACGCGCTGACGTCCCCCCGGCAGTCCGGCATCAGTAGACCATTGGCAGACGCGGCGTTCTGTTCGCCACCCTACAAACAGCTAACCCGGCAGGCAGGCGGCGCGCCAGCGCCGTCCCGATGCGGCATGCCAATCAGGCGCGCGCCGCGGCCGGCACGCCCGAATCGGCAGACAGGATGCGCTTCATCTCGTCGCGCACGATCGCGCGGCAGCCGCACGACATTTTTTCGAGGCCGGCGAGGTCGGCGAGCTCGATCGAGCTCCGGTATTGCCGGATCAGGCCCAGCTTCTGGATTTCGCCGGCGGCATCGGTGACCGTTTCGCGGCGCACGCCGAGCATCTGCGCCAGCATGCTGTGCGTTACCTGGATCTCGATGCTGCGCGTCCGGTCGTACGCGAGCAGGAACCATCTGCATAACTGATGTTTGAGCACGTGATGACGGCTGCAGAACGTGATCTGGGAGACCTGCGCCATCAGCAGCCGCACGCACAGGAACACGAGATGGCGGATGACCGGCGATGCGTCGAACGCCGCGGCGAACACGCGCCGGTCGAGCCGGTAGACGAAGCCGTCGCGGCAGGCCACGGCACGGCACGGCATCCGGCCGCTGCCGCCGATCACGTCGTCGCACACCACGCTTTCGCTGCCGATCTCCGCGACTTCCAGCGTCATGCCGCCGGACGACACGTACTGCAACGAAATCGCGGTCGTGACGGGCAGGTAGACCGCGGCGAGCATTTCGCCGGGCTCACAGAGCACTTGCCCGGATTTCAGGTGGACGAGTTGAAGCTGGGGGGCCAGCGTCGCGAGTTCTTCGCGGTCGATGGCCGCGAGAAAGCGGTTCGCATCGAAGCTGTGGGAAAGCTCGATCATGCCGTTCGCATGCGCGACGGTGTCAGGGGCCTGATGAGTCACGGCGCATCCTCGTAGGGTGGCGGTCACGCGTCGTCGCGGCGATACCCCGAAAATGGGGAATTCGCACGATCGTGCGGACTTGTGTTCGTCAAAAATGGAGAGACGATACTGGCGAAAAGGCTAGCACGGCATTGAAACCGAACAATTGCATATTGCGTCATTTCACAAAGTTTGACGATTTTGTCCAGGTGAAAACGTCATCTGGATTTAATGATTCATTTCGACGAAATTAATCATCCTGAATCTGAATGTGACTTCGGGCATTCATTCCATGTCGGCCGGGAATCAATCGGTCGGGAAGGTGCATCGCGTGGGGGAAGTGCCTGGCGGGCATTGAACATTATTTGACAAATAAATGGTGGTCGCACAAAAGCATATGAAAATCAAAGGCTTGTGGTTGAATTGTGCGGTAGGTGACAGAGCTGAAAATTAGTGTGTCGATTCAAATTTGAGACAGTTTCAAACAACCGTGTGAGGCGTGACGCCGCAGCGGAGTGCTGTCCGGCACATCACGGAAACAATTGAAAATCGACTGTAAGTATATGAGCGACAAGCCTCGCGGCACCGGCGCGGCTACCTCGGGTGGAGGCACGCAAAATGATCAGTCAAATGGCGTGCAGTGTCCATCGCTCGGAAGAGTGTCCGAAAATGAGACGCTTTTTTTGTTTTTGCACGAGTTATTTGGGTGATTTAAATCCGGTGTGATTCATATATTAAGGATGGGCATGTATTGGCACGTAAATCGCTTATTCGGGCTGGCGTGTCGAAACGGAGCGGTCGACTCGATCCGGCGGCGAACAAGCCGATGGTCAGTCGGAATCAGGGTTGTGGCCGCAACCCCTGCGACGTCCGGGCGCGCATCGCGATAACGAGTTCCATGCACGCAGCTGCAGGCGGCACGGACGATAAAAGGGATACAGACATGCTTCATCTTCACTCGAGCTACTCGGCGAATGCCATCCTCGATGCCCTCCCCGAGGACAGCATCCGCACCATCGCACCGCATCTCGAACTGGTCAGGATCAAGGCCGGGATGCTCGACCGGGTCGGCGAGCCGATGCGCCACGTGCATTTCCCGACGACGTCGATGATGTCCGTGCAGCACCTGATGGAAGACGGTGCGATGGTCGAGGTGGCGCAGGTCGGCCGCGAAGGGGTGGTCGGGCTGGCGACGATGGTCGGTGGCGCCGCGGCGTCGCACCGGGTCGAGGTCCGCATCGGCGGGATGGCCTATCGTGTGCCGAGCTGCGTGATGCGCGCCGAATTCGAGCGCTCGCCGCAGACCTACCGGCTGCTGCTCAACTACTGCCAGGCGGCGATGGCGCAGATCTCGCGCAGCGCGCTGTGCAACCGGCATCACTCGGTCAGCGAGCAGCTCAGCCGCTGGCTGCTGCTTGCGCATGACCGCATTGACGGCGACGAACTGGCGGTCACGCAACAGACGATCGCGAACATGCTCGGCGTGCGGCGCGAAGGCGTGACGGAGGCGGCGGGCAACCTGCAGGAAGCCGGGTTGATCCGGCAGCGCCGCGGCCGCATCACGGTGCTCGACCGAGACGGCCTCGAACATCACGCGTGCGAATGCTACGACCTGATTCGCGCGGACTATCGCAGGCTGCTCGGCACGCGCGGGACGGCGCGGCCGACACCGGTTCGGCCCCGCATGCCGGAGGCGCATCGCGGGTTCCCGGCACGTGGTGCGTGACGATGCAGTCGAAGCCCGGTGGAACGAATGCGATGCGGCGGGCCGCGATCGCGGCGACCGACGTCGTGCTCGTGCTGGCAGGCGCGCTCGCCGCGCAGGCGGCGTCGGGCCTTGCGTGGCGCGAGCTGTCCGACGCGCAGCGCGGCGCGATCGCGCTGTTGTGCGTGCTGACCGTGGCATTGCTGCCGCGCTACCTGCGCTCCGTGCGCGGCAGCATGGCGCCGCACGGCGGCACGCATGCGCTGACACAAACGCTCGTGGGGCTCGTCTGCGCGAGCGTGCTGACGGTGGCCGCCGCGTTGTGGATCATGAACCGCGGCGGCACGATCACGACACGCTGGATCGTGCGCACGGTGCTGGCCGGCGATGCCGCGTTGCTGCTCGGCCGTACCGCACTCCTGGCGCTCGCGCTGACGCGTGACGACCCGCGCGCGCGGCAGCGCCGCGTCGCAGTGGTCGGCGCAACGGCCTACGGGCGTGTCGCGGTCGAGCGGATGCAGCTCGCGCCGCAGGGCCCTTTCGTGGCGGCGTGCGTATTCGATGACGACGCACCGGCTGCCTCCGGCGGGATCGGCGGCGTGCCGGTGATCGACGACTGGAATGCGTTGCGCGACCTGATTCGCGGCGGCGAGATCGACGAGGTATGGCTCACGCTGCCGATGTCGCACGAGTGGCGGATCCAGCGCATCGTCCGCGAGTTGCGCGACGAATTCGTGGAATTGCGGCTGCTGCCCGACGTGCGGCAGATGGCGGTGGTCGATCGCTCGGCGACCGACGTGCTCGGCATGCCGGCTATCAACCTCGCGACCACGCCACGCTCGGCGCCGGAGCTGTGGGCGAAGTTCGCGTTCGACCGGCTGTTCGCCTTCGGCGTGCTGATCCCGTTGCTGCCGCTGCTGTCGATGCTGGCGATCGCGGTCAAGCTGTCGTCGCCGGGGCCCGTGCTGTTCAGGCAGCGCCGCAAGGGCGTCGATGGCCGGGAGTTCGACATTCTGAAGTTCCGGACGATGCGCGTGCATCGCGCACAACCGGGGGTCGTGCGGCAGGCGTCGCGCAACGATACGCGCATCACGCGCGTCGGCGCGTTCCTGCGGCGCACATCGCTCGACGAGCTGCCGCAGTTCTTCAACGTGCTGTTCGGGCAGATGTCGGTCGTCGGCCCACGCCCCCATGCGATCGAACATGACGACTTCTACCGGCAACTGATCGACTGCTACATGTATCGCTACCGCGTGCGGCCCGGCATCACCGGATGGGCACAGGTGAACGGCTATCGCGGCGAGACGCGCAAGGTCGAGGCGATGGAAGCGCGTGTGAAGTTCGATCTGTTCTACATGCAGAACTGGAGCTTCTGGTTCGACATGAAGATCATCCTGTTGACGGTCGTGCGGGGTTTCATCGGGCGCAATGCGTTCTGACGAAGCGTGGCCCGGAATCTTGCGTGTCCGGCGGCCGGGTATGCCGTCGGCGGCGGGCGCGGCGTTCGAATCGGCGCCCGCCATCGGAGATGCCGCTTCGTTTTGCGATCGTGTCGCGATTTCGCGTCCGTCCCCAGTTCGGCAGGGCGTATCGCGAGCGCTGCAGTGCACGCTGATTCCGGTCAACACATGCGTGTTCAATGGGTTTATCCTGCGTCGAATGCGTCCGGCCCTTCGTGTCTCCGGGCGCACATCCGGACACGGTGGCAGGCGGTGACGCCTGCCCGCCGCGCACCGGCGCGACACCGCGCGCCGCAATGCCCAGCGCGGAACCCGGAACAGGAGAGACGGCCATGGCGCTCGACCCACAACAACGGCAGACGCTGAAACAGCGGCTGAACGAGAGCGAGCAGACGTTGCGTGCGGAGATCCGCGCCAGCGAAGACCAGCGCGCGTCGGAATCCTACGCAGACCTTGCCGGCGCGGCGCCGGACGAGGGCGACGAGGCCAATGCGGATCTCTTCGTCGACGTCGATCATGCGTTGATCGGCATGAAACTTACCGAACTGCGCGCGATCGGCCGCGCCCAGCAGCGGATGCGCGACGGCAGCTACGGCGAGTGCATCGACTGCGACGGCTCGGTGGGCTACGAGCGCCTGCTGGCACGCCCGGCCGCCGAGCGCTGCACGCATTGCCAGTCGATCTACGAGCGGCATTACGCCACGACGCCGCGCGCCACTCTCTGACGCCGGCGTCCGAGCCATATCGGCGCTGCACGCGTGGCGCGGCCGGCGTACGATGATGAACGGGCGCCCGGCGGCGTCAGCATGCGGCGCCGGGCGGGCAGACGCCGTCGCGCACGCGCGCGGCGCCATCCACGTGGAAGGGAGCCACGCCGATCATGCCGATCCACAATGCCGGGTGTGCGGCCGTGTTCGCCGAGATTGCCGACATGCTCGAGATCCAGGGCGCCAATCCGTTCCGGGTGCGTGCCTATCGCAATGCCGCACGGACGATTGCGGACTACGGGCGCGATATCCCGGCGATGATCGCGAACGGCGACGATCTCGGGAAGATTCCATCGATCGGGCCCGATCTCGCGTCGAAGCTGCGCGAGATCGTCGCGACCGGCACCTGCGAATTGCAGCAAACGCTGCGTCACGCATTGCCGGGCGCGATCGTCGAGCTGCTCGACGTGCCGGGGCTCGGCGCGAAGCGCGTGAAGGCGCTCCATGACGCGCTGCACGTCGATTCGCTCGAGCAGCTTCGCGCGGAAGCGAAGAGCGGGCACGTGCGCGAGCTGCCGGGCTTCGGTGCGAAAACCGAAGCGCATTTGCTCGAAGCGATCGACGACCGGCTCAAGCGCGAACCCCAACGTTTCCTGCTGCCGGATGCGGCGCACTCGCTGCTGCCGCTGCTCGAACGCCTGCGTGCCGTTGCCGGCGTCGGCAAGGTCGTGCCGGCCGGCAGTTTCCGCCGCCGCCGCGAGACGGTCGGCGATCTCGACATCCTCGTCACCGCACGCGATCCGGCGGCTGTCGCCGACGCGTTCGTCGGCTATGGCGAGGTGGTGCGCGTGCTGGCGCACGGCAAGACGAAGTCGAGCGTGGTGCTCGCCAGCGGGTTGCAGGTCGACCTGCGCGTCGTCGATGCCGACGCGTTCGGCGCGGCACTCGTCTACTTCACGGGATCGAAGGCGCACAACATCGCGTTGCGCAGGATCGCGCAGGCCGGCGGGCTGAAGATCAACGAGTATGGCGTGTTTCGCGGCGACGAACGGATTGCCGGCGCGACCGAGGCGTCGATCTATGCCGCGATTGGCCTGCACGACGTGCCGCCCGAATTGCGCGAGGATCGCGGCGAGATCGACGCAGCGCGCGCGGGCACGCTGCCGGCGCTGGTCGAGCGCAAGCATGTCCACGGCGACCTGCATGCGCATACCGACGCATCGACCGGTCGCGACAGCCTGCGGGCGATGGCCGATGCGGCGCGCGCACGCGGGTTCGCGTACCTGGCCATCACCGACCGGGCACCGCATGCCGGTGGTGGCCGCCACCCCTTCGACTGGCTTGCCGGGCAGCTCGACGAGATCGATCGCCTCAACGCGTCGTTCGACGATTTCGTGCTGCTCAAGGGCGTGGAGGCCGGCATTCGCGAGGACGGCAGTCTCGACGTGCCCGACGCAATGCTTGGCCGGCTCGATCTCGTGGTCGGTGCGGTACGCGACGGCTTCGAACTGTCGCGCGACGCACAGACCGCGCGCATGCTGCGCGCGATGGATCATCCGTATTTCACGATTCTCGCGCACCCGACGGGCCGTGTGCTCGGCGAGCGGGACGCATGCGAACTCGACGTGTCGCGCGTGATCGAGCATGCCGCGGCGCGCGGCTGCTTCGTCGAACTCGATGCGCAGCCGCGGCGGCTCGACCTGCCGGACATCTGGTGCCGCGCAGCCGCGCAGGCCGGCGTGCCGGTGGCGATCGGCTCGGATGCGTGCAGTGCGGACGAACTCGACAATCTTGCGTACGGCGTCGATCAGGCGCGACGTGGCTGGCTCACGCGGCCCGACGTGCTGAACACGCGCACGCTCGCGCAATTGAGGCCGCTGCTGGCACGCACGATGGGTGCGGGCGGCGCGTCGAAACGCAGCGGCGGCGCGAAGGGCGCATGAGCGCGGCTGACGGCGTGTGCCGCCAGCTGCCGGCCATGCATGAACGCGGTCACGTCATGCCAGTACGCCGGCCGCGGGCACATAGGGCAGGCCGAGCGCCAGCGCGACCGCTTCGTACGTGATGTGTCCGTCGCACACGTTCAGGCCCGCGCGCAGATGCGGATCGTCGGTCATCGCTTGCTTCCAGCCTTTGTCGGCGAGCGCGAGCGCATGGGTGAGCGTTGCGTTGTTCAGCGCGAAGGTCGACGTGCGCGCGACTGCGCCGGGCATGTTCGCGACGCAGTAGTGCACGACGCCGTCGACGACGAAGGTCGGGGCCGCGTGCGTCGTCGCATGCGAGGTCTCGAAGCAGCCGCCCTGGTCGATCGCGACGTCGACGACGACGGCCCCCGTGCGCATCGTCGCGATCATGTCGCGCGTGACGAGCCGCGGCGCCGATGCGCCCGGTACGAGCACCGCGCCGATCACGACGTCGGCATCGCGCACGGCTTCGTCGATCGTGTGCGCATTCGAGCAGACGGTCGTGATCCGGTTGGCGAAGACGAGGTCGAGCTGGCGCAGCCGGTTCACGTTGGTGTCGAGCACGGTGACGCGTGCGCCGAGGCCGACCGCCATCTGCAGCGCGCCGGTGCCCACCACACCGGCGCCGAGCACGACGACATGCGCGGCCGGCACGCCGGGCACACCGCCCATCAGCAAGCCACGCCCGCCGCGCGGGCTCTCGAGGTGGGTCGCCGCGACCTGGATCGACATGCGCCCGGCCACCTCGCTCATCGGCGCGAGCAGCGGCAGGCCGCCGCCGGGGCCCGTCACGGTTTCGTATGCGATGCAGACGGCGCCGGACTTCACGAGCGCGGCCGCCTGGTCGGGATCGGGTGCGAGATGCAAGTACGTGTAGAGAATCTGGCCGCGTCGCAACATGGCGCATTCCGCCGGTTGCGGCTCCTTGACCTTGATGATCATGTCGGCGCGCGCGAAGACTTCGTCGGCGCCTTCGCAAAGCGATGCGCCCGCGGCGGTGTAGTCGTTGTCGAGCAGGCCGATCGCCGTACCCGCGCCGCGCTGCACCAGTACGCGATGGCCGTGCCGCGTCAGTTCGTGCGCGCCGGCCGGCGTGAGGCCGACACGGTATTCGTGGTTCTTGATCTCTTTCGGCACACCGATCAGCATGAGTCGCCTCCATGGCCTTCGTTATCGTTGTCGTGCAGGTGCGCAATGCGCCGAACGATGCACGTGCGGCCGGTCGCGCGGGGGCGTATCGACCGCAGTACTGGAATAACAGCGTAGTGGTGCGCGAAGGGAAGTCAAGCGGCCGGCCTGCGCCCGCCTGCTTGCGCACTGCATCGCAACATGCGCTGTCGCGGGCGGCGGGTTGCGACCGGACGTCGCAATGCGGGTGTCGCCGGGTTTCGGTATCGTCACGTGTGGCGCGGACCGAGGCCGCGTGCCGGAACCTTGCCGGCAACATATCGCGATAGCGAGACAACGAGACGAGGATATCGACCGACATGACCGGAGCGTATTTCAGCGTGCCGACGCTTTGCGCGATCGCGCTCATTCACGTCTACTGGGCGTTGGGCGGGCGGCGCGGCAAGGGGGCGGCCATTCCGGAGCATGACGGCGAGCCGCTGCTGCGGCCGACCGCCATCGGCACGCTCGCGGTCGCGGCGGCATTGCTGGCCGGCGCGTGCGGGGTCGCCGCGCGTGCCGGTTGGCTGGGGCAGCACGCGAATCACGGCACGATCTCGTTCGCGGTCGTTGCGCTCGCACTCATCTTCGCGGTGCGGGCCGTCGGCGATTTCCGTTACGTCGGCTTCTTCAAGCGGATTCGCGGGTCGCGTTTCGCACGCATGGACACGCGCTACTACTCGCCGCTTTGCGCGGCGCTGGCGCTTGCCATCGCGTCGATGTTCTGGCCGTGGTGAGCGCGCGTCTCAGCACGCGGGCCTCTCCATCTCCTTAAGGAATTCCGCCGGCACGGTGTCGGTCAGCCATACGCCGTTTTCCGCGACGAAGAACGTGTAGCCTTGCCGATGCATGCGTTGCGCATCGACCTCGAGGATCACCGGCACGCCGTAGCGCTTGCCGACGGCCAGCGCCGTCCGGATCTCCGGCGACAGATGCACGTGATGACGGGCGCCCGGTTTCAGCCCTTGCGCCCGAATCGAATCCAGGAAGCGCGTCGCGGTGCCGTGATAGAGGCGCTCGGGCGGCTGCGCGGCCGGATAGCGGCGCTGCACGGCGGGCGTCGAATGGCCTTGTACTGCCCGGATGCGACGGCCGTCGTCGGAGAGGGCGAAGCGTTGCTTGTCGCTGGTCGCACAGACGGTTTCGAGCGTCGCGCGATCGAGAGGGTGCCCCTGGCGGGCGGCCCCGGTGATCAGTTCGTCGATATCGGCCCAGCCTTCCGGGTCGAGTTGCAGCCCGATCGTCTCCGGCGCGTGGCGCAGCAGGTAGCTGAGGGTTCGGCTGATGCTGGTCGCGTCGGGCGCCGGCAGTTTTTTCTTCGATGTATTCATGAGTCGCGGAGGCTACCAGAACGCGACGCACATCGGCTCCCTCGGGTGCGCTGCGTGGCTGGAAAGAGACAGCCTTCGACGCGGCCCACCACACAACAATCCTCTCCCTGACGCCCGCATCAGCCGGCAATCACACGATCCTTGCGCGTTCCGGCTTCCGGATTTTTCAATTGTTGCGGTTTTCGATGCATTGAATTGCATTGGCGCGATTCCGGATGGAACCGGTTCCATTTATAATTCGCGGCACTTGTCGCCGGACCCGAAAGAGCGCCGCGCACGTCGCGCTTGCTGTCGGCAAACGCGGCGTCTAAGTTGAATGAGGGTCATGAGCGATGAGGGGCAGATGCAGGCAGATGCCGGTATTTGTCAGACGATACGGCTCATCAAGAAGCCGATCCGTGTAGCGCAGCCTGAATTGGCGCGATGCGCGGCTGCATGAAGGCGCTGCCGCGCATCGCATGGACGGCGCCTGCATCGTGGTTGTTCGCAACAGACGAAAGAACAGGACGGCCAGCCGCGTGCGGCATGGCTGCCAAGCCGGACATGCCGCATGCGGAGTGCGCGCGTCCGGGCCCCGATCCCCAACGATCAACATCCGACCATGTCCACGCCACCAGACAAACCCAATTCGCGCCGCCGTTTCCTGCGCACGTCGGTCGCGCTCGTGCCGATCGCGTCGGTCGCCGGCTGCGACCTGCGCTCGTCGTCGCCTTCGGCGACGAACGGCAACGCGCCCGGTGCATCGGCCAACGCCGAGCGTGCCCCGTACAAGCCGACCTTTTTCGATGCAAAGGAATGGGCGTTCGTCCAGGCCGCCGTCGACCGGCTGATTCCGGCCGACGCCGAAGGCCCCGGCGCGCTCGAATCGGGCGTGCCCGAATTCATCGACCGCCAGATGGAGACGCCGTATGCGCACGGCGCCACCTGGTACATGCAGGGGCCGTTCCAGCAAGGCGTGCCCGAACTCGGCTATCAGCTGAAGCTGGTGCCGCGCGACATCTACCGGCTCGGCATCGCGGCGGTCAACCGCTATTGCGAGAAGACCCACGGCAAGGCGTTCGCGGATCTCGACGCGCCGACGCGCGACACCGTGCTCGGCGCGCTGGAGAAGGGCGGCGCGCAGATCGACGACGTGCCGCCGGGCGTGTTCTTCGGTCAGTTGCTGCAGAACACGCGCGAAGGCTACTTCTGCGATCCGGTGCACGGCGGCAATCACGACATGGCTGCGTGGAAGATGATCGGTTTTCCGGGCGCGCGCGCGGACTTCATGGATTTCGTCAACCAGAACGGCAAGCCGTATCCGTATGGCCCCGTCTCGATCAACGGGGAGCGCAGCTGATGGCCGCAGAGAAAAAACCGCATGTCGATGCGGTGATCGTCGGCTTCGGCTGGACCGGCGCGATTCTCGCGAAGGAACTGACCGAAGCGGGCCTGAACGTCGTCGCGCTCGAGCGCGGCGAGTATCGCGACACCTACCCGGACGGCGCGTATCCGAACACGATCGACGAGCTGACCTACAACATCCGCAAGAAGCTGTTCCTCGACCTGTCGAAGACGACCGTGTCGATCCGCCACGGCCTGCAGGACACCGCGCTGCCGTATCGGCAGCTCGCCGCGTTCCTGCCGGGCGAGGGCGTGGGCGGCGCGGGGCTGCACTGGTCGGGCGTGCATTTCCGGATCACGCCGGAAGAGCTGCGCCTGCGCAGCCACTATGAAGAGCGCTACGGCAAGAAGTTCATCCCCGAAGGGATGACGATCCAGGACACGGGCGTGACCTACGACGAGCTCGAGCCGCATTTCGACTTCGCCGAGAAGGTGTTCGGCACGTCGGGGCAGGCGTACAAGGTCGGCGGCAAGGTGGTCGGTAACGGCAACGTGTTCGACGCGAATCGCAGCGACAACTTCCCGCTGCCCGCGCAGCTCAACACCTATTCGGCACAGCGCTTCTTCGACGCGGCCAAATCGCTCGGCCTGCATCCGTACCGGCTGCCGTCGGCGAACACGTCGGGCCCATACACGAACCCGTACGGCGTGCAGATGGGCCCGTGCAACTTCTGCGGCTACTGCAGCGGCTACGCGTGCTACATGTACTCGAAGGCGTCGCCGAACCTGAACATCCTGCCCGCGCTGAAGCAGGCGCCGAACTTCGAGCTGCGCTCGAAGTGCCACGTGCTGCGCGTCGACCTCGACGATACGAAGAAGCGCGCGACGGGCGTGACCTACGTCGACCCGGCCGGACGTGAAGTGCACCAGCCGGCCGATCTCGTGATCGTGGCCGCGTTCCAGTACCACAACGTGCACCTGCTGCTGCTGTCGGGTATCGGCAAGCCGTACGACCCGATCTCGGGCGAAGGCGTCGTGGGCCGCAATTTCGCGTACCAGAACCTGTCGACGATCAAGGCGTTTTTCGACAAGGACACCTACACGAACCCGTTCATCGGCGCGGGCGGCAACGGCGTCGCGGTGGACGATTTCAACGCGGACAACTTCGACCACGGCCCGCTCGGCTTCGTCGGCGGCTCGCCGCTGTGGGTGAACCAGGCCGGCGTGAAGCCGATCAGCGGCATCGCGACGCCGCCCGGTACGCCGCAATGGGGCTCGGCGTGGAAGAAGGCGGTCAAGGACAACTACGCGCACACGATCTCGATGGACGCGCACGGCACCAACATGTCGTACCGCGACGTGTATCTCGACCTCGATCCGACCTATCGCGATTCGTACGGCCAGCCGCTGTTGCGGATGACCTTCGACTGGAAGGACAACGACATCAAGATGGCGCAGTACGTGACCGGGCAGATGAAGAAGATCGCGGAGGCGATGGGGCCGAAGGCGATCGGCGTGTCGACGCGCGAGTTCGGCAAGCACTTCGATTCGCGTGCGTACCAGACGACTCACCTCGTCGGCGGCGCGATCATGGGCACCGACCCGAAGACGAGCGTGCTGAACCGCTACCTGCAGTGCTGGGACGTGCACAACGTGTTCGTGATGGGCGCATCGGCGCTGCCGCAGGGCATCGGCTACAACCCGACCGGGATCATCGCGGCGCTGGCCTACTGGTCGGCACGTGCGATCCGCGAGCAATACCTGAAAAATCCCGCCCCGCTGGTGACTGCATGAAGAGGACGATGAACCACAACGTTGCGCGCCGGATGTCGCGCGCGCTGGCGGCCGGTGCGGCCTGGGCCGCGTTCGGCTTCGCCGGCTCGACGGCGTTCGCGCAACCGGCCGCGGCGCCCGCGGCGGCTTCCGGCCCGGCGGCCGCACCCGCGGCCCAATCCGCCGACGCGGCCCTGATCAAGCGCGGCGAATACCTCGCGCGGGCTGGCGACTGTATCGCGTGCCACACCGCGAGCGGCGGCAAGCCGTTCGCGGGCGGGCTGAAATTCGACACGCCGATCGGCGGGATCTACTCGACGAACATCACGCCCGACCCGAAAACGGGCCTGGGCGGCTGGACGGTCGAGGACTTCACGCGCGCGGTGCGCGAAGGCGTGCGCAAGAACGGCGACACGATGTATCCGGCCATGCCGTTCCCGTCCTACGCGCGCCTGAGCGACGACGACATGAAGGCGCTGTACGCGTACTTCATGCACGGCGTCGCGCCGGTCGAGCACGAGAACCGCGCGGTCGACATCGTGTGGCCGCTGTCGATGCGCTGGCCGCTCGGGATCTGGCGCAAGATGTTCGCGCCGACACCGAAGCCGTTCGACGCGGCGCCGTACAGCGATCCGGTGGTCGCGCGCGGTGCGTATCTCGTGCAGGGTCTCGGCCACTGCGGCGCGTGCCATACGCCGCGCGCGCCGACCATGCAGGAGCGCGGGCTGACCGACGCGGACGGCCCGGACTTCCTGGCCGGCGGCGCGGCGATCGACGGCTGGGTGCCGACGAGCCTGCGCGGTGAGCCGCGCACGGGCCTCGGCACGTGGACGGAGACCGAAATCGTGCAGTTCCTGAAGACGGGCCGCACGCTGCGCACGGCCGCGTTCGGCGGGATGACGGACGTGGTCGGCCACAGCATGCAGCACATGACCGACGACGACCTGAACGCGATCGCGCGCTACCTGAAGACGCTGCCGCCGCGCGTGCAGGGCGAGCAGCCCCACGTGTACGACGCGGCTGCCGCGAAGGCGCTGCAGACCGGCGATGCGAGCAAGCCGGGTGCCGCCGTCTATCGCGACAACTGCACGGCCTGCCACCGCAGCGACGGCCACGGCTACACACGCGTGTTCCCGGCGCTCGCCGGCAACCCGGTCGTGCAGGGCGACGATCCGACCTCGCTGATTCACGTCGTGCTGGAAGGCAGCGCCCTGCAGGGCACGCGCACCGCGCCGTCGACGTTCACGATGCCGCCGTTCGGCTGGCGTCTGTCGGACCAGGAAGTCGCGGACGTGTCCAACTTCGTGCGCACGAGCTGGGGCAACACGGGGGCGCCGGTGACGGCTGCTCAGGTCGCGAAGGTGCGCAAGAGCGTGCCGTCGACCCGGCCCGAACCGCCGCCGGGCGCGCGGTTCCCGCAAGCGTCGCGTTGACGGGGCGGCGGGGCGCCCGCCCCGCCTGTCCGAGGTGTTTCAGGGCGCCGCCGCACCCGCGCGGCGCCTTTCGTTTCGCCGGGGTTGCACCCCGCGGGAGCGCGCCGCCGCGTGAATTTTTCGCGGGGGCACGCCATTTGTCCGCCTCATCCCTTATCCTTTCATTCTTGAACCTTACTAAACAGTTACAAGAACTCGGGAGGGGGGATGCCTCATGACGTCAGCCTGATTGCATTGCTCGCGGCCGGTTTCGGTCTCGCGATGGTCTTCGGTTATTTCGCGTCGCTGTTGAAAATGCCGCCGCTCGTCGGCTATCTGCTCGCCGGGATCGTGATTGGCCCCGGCACGCCCGGCTTCGTCGGCGACCTGTCGCTCGCGCAGCAGCTCGCCGAAGTCGGCGTGATGCTGCTGATGTTCGGCGTTGGCCTGCATTTCTCGCTCGGCGACCTGCTCGCGGTGCGCAAGATCGCGCTGCCGGGCGCAATCGTCCAGATTACGGTGGCCACGCTGCTCGGCGGCGGGCTCGCGCTCACCTGGGGCTGGAGCGTCGGGGCGGCGCTCGTGTTCGGGCTCGCGCTGTCGGTCGCGAGTACCGTCGTGCTGCTGCGTGCGCTCGAAGGGCGCGGGCTGGTCGAGACGGTCAACGGGCGCATTGCGGTCGGCTGGCTCGTCGTCGAGGATCTCGTGATGGTGCTCGTGTTGGTGCTGCTGCCGCCCGTCGCGGGGCTGCTCGGCGGCACGCCGCCCGGCGACGCGCACGCGGCCGGCGGCAGCGTGTGGGGCACGCTCGGCGTCACGATGCTGAAGGTCGCGGCGTTCATCGCGCTGATGCTGGTGGTCGGCAAGCGTGTGTTTCCGCGCATTCTGTGGCTCGTCGCGCGCACCGGCTCGCGCGAGCTGTTCACGCTGTGCATGATCGCGGCCGCGGTGGGCATCGCGTTCGGTGCGGCGAAGCTGTTCGACGTGTCGTTCGCGCTCGGCGCGTTCTTCGCCGGCATGATGATGCGCGAGTCGGAGTTCAGCCGGCGCGCAGCCGACGAGACGCTGCCGCTGCGCGACGCGTTCTCGGTGCTGTTCTTCATCTCGGTCGGGATGCTGTTCGATCCGAAGATCCTGCTCGCGGAGCCGCTGCACGTGATCGAGGTCGCGGCGATCGTGGTGATCGGCAAGACGCTCGCGGCGGTCGCGCTCGTGATCGCGTTCCGCTATCCGCTGAACACCGCGCTGACGGTCGGCGCGGGTCTCGCGCAGATCGGCGAGTTCTCGTTCATCCTTGCAGGGCTCGGCCGCGCGCTCGGGCTGCTGTCGGCCGAGGGGCAGAGCCTGATTCTGGCGGTCGCGCTGATCTCGATCGCGATGAACACGCTGCTGTTCGCGATGATCGATCCGGCGCTCGCGTGGATCCGCAAGCATTCGGCGTTCGCGCGCAAGCTCGAGGCGCGCGACGATCCGCTCGCCGCGCTGCCGATGTCGACGCCGCAGACGCACCTCACCGGGCAGGTCGTGATCGTCGGCTACGGCAAGGTCGGCACGCGGATCGCGCACGCGCTGGACGAGCGCGGCATCGCGTATGTCGTCGTCGAGCAGAATCGCGAGCTCGTCGAGAAGCTGCGCGCGGAAGGCGTTGCCGCCGTGTCGGGCGATGCGATCGAGCCGATCGTGCTCGTGCAGGCGCATATCGCGCGCGCCGGGATGCTGGTCGTCACGCTGCCCGACGTGTTCGACGTGCGGCAGATCGTCGAGATCTCGCGCACGCTGAACCCGGCGCTCGAGGTCGTGCTGTGCACGAACAGCGGCGACGAGGCCGCGCTGTTGTCGCACGAGGGCATCGGCACCGTGTTCATGGGCGAGACCGAACTCGCGCGCGGGATGACCGAGCACGTGCTCGGCAGGATGACGAAGCCGGCTGCGGCCGCTGCGCATTGACGGCGCGCGGCATCGCGCCGCGCACCGGTTGGGGCGAGACGGCGCGGGCGGCCGCCGGCCCCGGGCACCGCTTCACGATCAGTAGAACGTCTCGAGCGTCAGTTCCTGCGCCATCACGCGGTTGCCGGCCAGCAGGCCGCCATCGACGGGCAGCGCGACACCGGTGATGATCCGCGCGGCCGGCGAGCACAGGAACAGCGCAGCCTGCGCGACGTCGTCGGGCGTCGCGAAATCGTCGAGCGGATACCACTTCCTCAATGCCTCGAACACCTGCGGGTTGCGCGCCACGCGCGCTTCCCAGGCAGGTGTCTTCACGGTGCCCGGCAGCACGATGTTCGCGCGCACGCCGTCGCGGCCGAATTCGATCGCGAGCGATTTCGTGTAGCTGATCAGCCCGGCCTTCGCCGCGCTGTACGCCGGATGCCCGAGCGCATGCACGCCGTTGACCGAACCGATGATCGCGATCGCGCCGCGCCCGCGTGCGCGCATGCCGGGCAGCACGGCTTCGACGCTCATGTAGGTGGCCGTCAGGTTCGCGTCGAGATCCGTGCGCCAGGTGGCGGGCGTCGTGTCGCGCAGCGTGGTCGACGCCGCCGTGCCCGCGTTCGCGACGAGCACGTCGACCGGCGGCTGCGATTCGAGCAGGGAACGCAGCCGCTCGGCGTCGGTGAGGTCGTCGACGAGCGGTGCCGCGCGCGCGTCGCCGAGCGTATCGAGGAAGCGGTCGAGCGCCGCGCGGTCGCGATCGAGCGCGAGCACGCGGTCGCCGGCCGCGAGGAAGGTGCGGCACAGCGCCTGGCCGATGCCGCCGGCGGCGCCCGTGACGAGCGTGGTGCGTGTCATGTCGGCTCCTTGGGCTGGCTCACAGACCGAGCGCGGCGCGCGCCTGCTTTTCGTTGTCGCGCGTGATCAGCGTGCCGGAGGTCAGCACGAGCGGCTGCGGCGCCTGGTTCTTCGTGATCCAGTCATACATGTTGACGCTCGTCTGGTAGCCGTGCTGGCGCGGATTCAGCAGGATCGAGCCGTAGAAGCCCGTCGGCTTCGGCTTCGCGAATTCGTTGAGCGCAACCTGGCTGCCGTTGATGCCGACCGCGACCATCGCGTCGGCGCCGATGCCGCGCCCCTCGGCGGCGCGTACCGCGCCGACCGTCGTGTCGTCGTTCGAGCCGAACGCCACCCAGCGCTTGAAATTCGCATGCTTGGTGAGCGCGATGTTCGCCGCGTTGAACGCGCCTTCGGTGTCGGCGGTCATTTCGGGGGCGTCGATCACGTTCGCGGCCGGGAAACCGGCGGCCTTGAGCGCGTCCACCGCGCCGGTCGTGCGCGCTTTCGCGGTCGGCAACTGGTCGTACGCGATCCGGATGATGCCGACCTCGGCCGGATTCCAGCCGCGCCGCTTCGTCTCGTCCGCGATTGCCTGGCCGACCTGCTGGCCGATCTTGTACGCGGAGATCCCCATGTGCGGCACGCCCTGGAGCGGCGCGCCGCGGCCGTCGACGAGCTGGTCGTCGACCGACATCAGCTTGATCCCCGCGCGCTTCGCTTTCGCCGCGATGCCGGGGCCGAGCTTCACGTCGGGGGCGCAGATGATCACGCCCTGTGCCTTTTGCGCGGCGAGGCTGTCGAGCGCGGTCGATACCTTTTCACCGCTCGGCGTCGCGATCTTGATCAGCGTGAAGTGCTTTTCCTTCGCCGCCTGGTCGGCGAAGCGCCATTCGTCCTGGAACCACGGATCGTCCGGCTGTTTGACGAGGAAGCCGATTTTCACGTCGGCGGGGTCGGCGGCATGGGCGGGCACCCCGCCGACCAGCGCCGCGCTCGCCATGGCCAGTGCGAGCGTCTTCCAGTGGAATCGCATGCGTCTCTCTCCTTTGTCGTCGTCGCGCATGCGGGCCGGGTTGCCCGACGCACGGAAAAATTGTAGAAGGAGGCAGCGGGAACGCTCAAATGATGCGCGGCGTTCCTAGAAAGTGGGACAGACCCGATGGCGGGGAGGGGCGAGGAGGCGACGAGGTTGTCGGGGCATGACGCGCGCCGGGGGGCGGGGCGACCCGCCGCGCGGGCTGCGTCGATCACCCCGCCGCCGTGTTGGCTTGCGCCGGCGCTCTCGACGGCGCGGCGGTTTTCGGCGCTGCCGCCGTCTTTGCCTGCGTCGCCGCCGCTTTCGGCGCGGCCACCGTCTTCTGCGGCGCAAGGGCCTTCGCAGGCGGCGCCTTCTCGGGCTCGACCGGCGCATCAGGCGGCACGCCGAGCAACTGCAGCGAACCGCTCGTGACCGACGCGAACACCGGGCCGGCCACCGTGCCGCCGTAATAGCCCTTGCCGCGCGGCTCGTCGATCATCACCGCGACGATCAGGCGCGGGTTGCTCATCGGCGCCATCCCCGCGAACAGCGCGCGGTACTTGCCCTTCGCATAGGTCGCGCCGACCTGCTTGCGCGCGGTGCCCGTCTTGCCGCCGATCCGGTAGCCGTCGACGCGTGCGCGGCGCCCCGTGCCGCCTTCGCCGACCGCCATCTCGAGCATCGAGCGGATCGCCGCGGCTGTCTGCGGCGACGTCACGCGGTGGCCGCGATGCGCGTCGATCGTCTGCTGGTCGGTGCCGTTCTTCAGCAGCGACACCGGGTGCAGCGTGCCGTCGCCCGCATAGGCCGTGTAGGTTTGCGCGATCTGCAGCAGCGACATCGACAGGCCGTAGCCGTATGCCATCGTCGCCTGCTCGATCGGCCGCCAGCGCTTGTAGCCGCGCAGCCGGCCCGACGCGACACCGGGGAACGTCAGTTCCGGCGCGCGGCCGATCCCGTATTCCTGGTATTTGTTCCAGATCGTTTCGGCGGGCAGGTTCAGCGCGAGCTTCGCGAGCGCGACGTTGCTCGACTTCTGCAGCGCCTGCGCGACCGTCAGCGAGCCATGGTTCGACGTGTCGTGGATCACGGCCGGGCCGATCTTGTAGCTGCCCGGCGACGTGTTGATGATCGTGTTCGGCGTGACCTTGCGCTCGTCGATCGACAGCGCGACGACGAGCGGCTTGATCGTCGAGCCCGGTTCGAAGGTGTCGATCACCGCGCGGTTGCGCAACTGCTGGCCGGTGAGGCGCGCGCGGTCGTTCGGGTCGAAGGTCGGGTAGTTCGCCAGCGCGAGGATTTCGCCGTTCTGCGCATCGAGCACCACGACGCTGCCGGCCACCGCGTTGTTCTCGATCACGGCCGCCTTGAGCTGGCTGAACGCGAGCTGCTGGATGCGGCGGTCGATCGTCAGTTCGATCGTCGCGCCGTGCTGCGCCGGGACGAGCGGGCGCGTGTCCGACACGATGCGGCCGAGCCGGTCGCGAATCACCTCGCGCTGCCCGGACGTACCCACCAGGCGCGCATTTGCCGCGAGTTCGACGCCTTCCTGGCCGTTGTCCTCGACGTTCGTGAAGCCGACCACGTGCGCGGCCGATTCGCCTTCCGGGTAGAAGCGCTTCGAATCGGCGATCTGCGTGATGCCGTCGATCGCGAGCTTGTCGAGCTTGCCCGCGGTGTCCGCGTCGACCTGCCGCTTGAGCAGCACGAACGTCTTGTCGTTGCCGAGGCGCCGCTTGACCTCGACGAGCGGCATGTCGAGCAGCTTCGAGATCTGCGGGTAGTCGGTGTCGGCGACCTGTTTCGGGTTCGCCCAGATTTCATAGGTCAACAGGCTGACGGCGAGCATCGCGCCGTTGCGGTCGACGATGCGCCCACGCGTCGCGTCGAGCTCGATCGTGCGCTGGTAGCGTTTCTGGCCCTGGCCGACGTAGAACGCTTTGTTCGCGACCTGCACCCAGAAGGCGCGGCCGATCAGCGCGGCGAACGCGACGAACACGACGATCACGATCAGCTTCGAGCGCCACATCGGCAGGCGCGATGCAAGCATCGGATTCTTGGTCGCGGCCGCGTACGGATCGGCGGGGTGGGTCTTCTTTTTCACGCTCATGCAATGGCCGGGTCGGGCCGCCGAAAGGCGGCTGGTCAGTCTGGATATGCGATTGTAATAAATGAGTAAACGCCGTGTGAGGAAACTGTGTTCCGGCCCCGAGAAATAACCGGCATTGGCCCTCCGGCTCGGGGCAAAAAAGGGACGAAGGGAAGGTGGGGCGGAAGCGGAACCTCACCGGTGCGGAGGCAATGAAGAGTGGGGCGATTCGCTGCGGGTCGATCCGGGGGCGGCAATATTCAATACGGTCGATGCCGACCATCCCCGGTGTGCGATCAATTGACCGGCTCGCGGTTATTTCTTTAAACCGGAAAATTAAAAACGCCCCGAAACGGGGCGCCGGTAATGCTGAATATCGAAATGAATATCACTGAAGCTGGAATAAACCCGAAAACCGCAGACGAATTAAATCGATTATTTCTATCGGGCGACAGAAATGAATTCCCGGTATTCCGGCTCGCTCGTGCAGCGATCGACGGCCTGCAGCCGCCACGCGCCGGGGTGATTGCCGGCGAGTACCGCGGGACCCTGTTCGCGCTGCGTCGCATCGAACGACAGTCCCTTCAACTGGCACAAGGCATTCCCGCCGTCGGCCGCGCAGAGCGCCATTGCGCCCTCGACGTCGCGGACCTTGCCCCAGGTCGGCAGATCCAGGCCCTGATGTGCCTCGCGCGACCACAGTCCCTCGTCGGTATCGACCCACAGTACCGCGAAGGATTGCCGGGTTGCCGATTCGCTGCCATTAATCCGAATGGTGAGGCGCATTGTGATCGTCTCCTAAAAAATGACACATTCGACCGTTTTGACTTGATCAGTCTAGATAGACTGGTGTGAAACGCAAGTGATAAACCGCAATAAATCCGTATCGAGTTCATTGCGGTTTCAGATGGAACGACGTCTGACGATTCGCGATGATTCCGGCGGCGCGCGCAAACACACGCGTACCGGCGATCGCGGCGCCGACGGGGGCCGGGCCGATCATCACGACATGGGATGACCGGGCCGCGAGGCGCGTCGATCTGTCGCGCGTGTCCGGCTGCGCAAACCGGGCCGATCCGGGGCGGCGCCGCACCGTCGGAAGGCGTCCCGACCGGATGTTGCGGCGCTTTGACGGCGCGGCCAGTACGACAGACTCCGACAATCCCATACAAATCGGCACACTTTCACGAAACTTTCGGAACAGACTTGCCTGCGGTCGAGCCCCACACTGGGATCTTTCCGATCCTGTGCCGCGGACGCCCGTCCTCGGCGGCTGCCGCCGCCTCGAGCCAGAGACGCGATCGACGCGATCGCGGGCCGCGCGCCCGATCGGGACTGCCGGGGCGCGCGTCAGGGCCCGGCCCGGCCGGTGAGCCGTGCGCAGCCTGCAACCGCGGGCCGCGCGATGCCCGGCCGACTCTTCGAAGGAGACTATCGTGCTGATCTGGAAAACCGCGCTGTCGCTCAACTGGCGGACGAGCCTCGTGTCGCCGGCCAGCGCACCGGTCGCGGCGGCGAACGTCGGGCGCCTGGTGCTGACCGGCGCAACCGGCTTCATCGGCAGTACCGTACTGACGGCGCTGGTCAACGCGGGGCTGCTCGACCGCGTCGTCTGCGTCGTACGGGCGCAGGACCGCGGCCACGCCGTCGCGCGGCTGCGCGAAGCGGCGCTGCGCGCGGGGCTGGCGCCCTACTGGGCGTCGCGCCTGACCGATGCGAACGTGATCGTCGGTGCGCTCGGCGACGTGTGGCAGGGCGCCGACGCGTCGCGCCTCGCCGCCGCGACGCACGTGATTCATTGCGCGGGCCATGCGTCGCCGGCTGACGGCGCGCACCTGCGGGCCGACATCGCCGATGCGGTGCGCTTCGCCGAACGCTTCGCTCGGGCCCCGCGACTGCAGCGCTTCGTGTATGTCGGCACGGCCTACGCGCATGCGGGCCGCGGCGGGATCGTGCAGGAAGCGGCCGCGGGCGGCGTGACGAACGACGTCGCGGGCGACGAGGAAGGCTTGCCGGGCGCCGTGCTGGCGGCGGACTACCTGCACGCGAAGGCGGAGACCGAGCATCGTCTGCGCGCGCTCGGGCTGCCGCTCGTCGTGGTGCGGCCGTCGCATGTGGTCGGCCACACGGTGCTCGGTACGCGGCCCGCGCCGAACTCGTTCTGGATGTTCCGGCTGGCGCATGCCGCGCGCCGCTTCACGGCGCGGCCGATGACGCGCATCGACATCGTGTCGGTGGACGACGTGGCGCGCGCGACGATGCTGCTGGCCGTCAAGCCGACGCTCGCGCACGACCTGTATCACGTGTCGGCCGGCGACGAGGCGCCGCAGGTCGCACAGATCGTGCGTGCGATGGACGAGGCGGCGGGGATGACGGGCGCGCCGCGCTACGCGGCGTGTGCGCCAGCCGAGTTGCCGCTTGTGGTGCGCGATGTGCTCGGGCGGACCGATCCGGCACTCGAACGCGTGATCGGCCGCGCACTGAAGCGCTGCGGCGAATTCGCGACGGTCGATCGCGTGTTCGACAACCGCCGCGTGCGCGACGAAATCGATTTCGAGCCGCTGCCGTTCATCGATTACGTCGAGGAATGTATGCGCACGTCGCGCGGCATGGCCGTGACCGACCTGATGCGCGGCGCGGTGCACTGATATTGCCAGTAGCGCACCAGCTCCCGTTCCCGCGCCCGGCGGGAGCGGGAGCCGTCATCACGTGTTGCCGCCGAGCTCGATGAGTCGGTCGAGCGCGCGATAGATGTCTTCGAGGCCGTCCTGGCCGAACCGCGATTCGAGCTGCCGATACTGCTCGTCGATCCGCGGGCCGATTTCCGTGACCAGTTTCCTGCTTTGCGGCGTCAGGCTGACCAGCAGCCGGCGCTGATCTTCCTGCGCGCGCGTGCGCGTGATCAGCCCGTCGCGCTCCATACGTTCCAGCACGCCCGTGAGGCTCGGGCTCAGGATGCAGCAGCGCCGCGCGATCTGTCCCGCTTCGAGCGCTTGCGCCGGTTCGCCGTCGAGCACGCGGATGATCCGCCATTGCTGTTCGGTCAGCGCGAATTCCTTGAGAATGGGGCGGAACAGACCCATCAGCGTTTCGCGAGCCTCGAGCAGGAGCATGGCCAGGTTGCGATGGTCGAGCGTACGGTTCATCGGGTTGGGCAGTGGACGGGGACGCATCAATCTTAACAGCCGCAGGGAGTGAATTTCGCGTATCAGGGTAATCGAGGTTGCCCGCGCGAGATTGTTTACTTAAGATATTAACTATTGACGATGCGCCGCGACGCGCGGCAGGGGAATGACGCATGGAGCTGTCTTGCACGACCGCCGCGGCGCCGCCGTTGCCGGTCGCCATCGGTACCGTCTACGGTGCGCTGCTCAACGAGCGCGCGGCGCTCGACGCGCTCGGCGATGCCGTGAACGCGCCGCCATACGGCCGCCCGCCGCAGGCGCCGATCCTGTACATCAAGCCCGCCAACACGCATGCGGGCGACGGCGCGGCCGTCGTCGTGCCGGCCGGCATCGACGCGCTGGAGATCGGCGCGTCGGTGGCCGTCGTGTTCGCCCGCCGCGCGACGCGCGTGCCGGCCGCGCAGGCGCTCGACTACCTTCACGGCTTCACGCTCGCGAGCGACGTGTCGGTGCCGCATCCCGATTACTACCGTCCGGCCGTGCGCTTCAAGTGCCGTGATGGTTTCTGCCCGCTGGGCCCGGCCATCGTGCCGGCCGCCGCGCTGGGCGAGGTCGACGCGATCGCCCTGACCGTGCGGATCGACGGCGAGGTGGTCGTGTCCGCCTCGACGGCCACGCTGATTCGCTCCGTGCGCGAGTTGATCGCCGACGTGACGGCCTTCATGTCGTTCGACGCGGGCGATGTCCTGCTGCTCGGCGTCGCGGGCGGCGCACCGCATGCCCGCGCGGGCAGCACGATCGAGATCGCCGCCGCCGGCATCGGCACGTTGCGGCACACGCTGATTGCGGAGGAAACACGATGAAGACGGCGCGCGTGATCTACAACGGCGCACTGCATGCGGCCGAACCGGCCGGCGACGGCGCGATCCGCCTCGATACGGGGCGAGTCGTTGCCGAGGACGGGGTGGAGTGGCTGCCGCCCGTCGCGCCGCGCACGACGTTCGCGCTCGGCCTCAACTACGCCGACCACGCGAAGGAACTCGCGTTCAAGGCGCCGAGCGAGCCGCTGATCTTCCTGAAGGGGCCGAACACGTTCATCGGCCACCGGTCGCGCACCGTGCGCCCGGCGGATGCCGCCCACATGCACTACGAGTGCGAGCTGGCCGTCGTGATCGGCCGGCCCGCGCGCAACGTGGGCCGCGCGCAGGCGCTCGACTACGTGGCCGGCTATACGGTCGCGAACGACTACGCGATCCGCGATTATCTCGAGAACTACTACCGCCCGAACCTGCGCGTGAAGAACCGCGACACCTGTACGCCGCTCGGGCCGTGGTTCGTCAGCCGCGACGAGATCGGCGATGCCGGCGACCTGACCCTGCGCACGACGGTAAACGGCCGGGAGACGCAGCGCGGCAGCACGCGCGACCTGATCTTCGACGTACCGGCGTTGATCGAGCACATCAGCGGCTTCATGACGCTCTCGCCGGGCGACCTGATCCTGACCGGCACGCCCGAGGGGCTGGCGGACACGAAGCCGGGCGACGAGGTCGTGACCGAGATCGAAGGGATTGGCCGGCTCGTGAACACGATCGTCGGCGAAGCAGACTACTATCGCGCCGGCTGAGCCCGTCGCCCAAGGAGAGAGCATGACCATCAAGCACTGGATCGACGGCCGCGAAGTCGAAAGCCGCGAGACGTTCACGACGCTGAATCCCGCGACGGGCGATGTCATCACCGACGTCGCATCGGGCGGCGAGGCCGAAGTCGACGCGGCCGTGCGCGCCGCGAAGGCAGCGTTCCCGAAATGGGCGAACACGCCCGCCAAGGAGCGCGCGAAGCTGATGCGCAAGCTCGGCGAGCTGATCGAGAAGAACGTGCCGATGCTCGCGGCGCTGGAGACGCAGGACACCGGCCTGCCGATCGCGCAGACGAGCAAGCAGCTGATTCCGCGCGCGTCCGAGAACTTCAACTTCTTCGCGGAAGTGTGCGTGCAGATGAACGGCCGCAGCTATCCGGTCGACGACCAGATGCTGAACTACACGCTGTACCAGCCGGTCGGCGTGTGCGCGCTGGTGTCGCCGTGGAACGTGCCGTTCATGACCGCGACCTGGAAGACGGCGCCGTGCCTGGCGCTCGGCAACACGGCCGTGCTGAAGATGTCGGAACTGTCGCCGCTGACGGCCGACCAGCTCGGCCGCCTCGCGCTCGAAGCCGGCATTCCGCCGGGCGTGCTCAACGTCGTGCAGGGCTATGGCGCGACGGCCGGCGATGCGCTGGTGCGCCATCCGGATGTGCGCGCGGTGTCGTTCACCGGCGGCACCGTCACCGGCAAGCGGATCATGGAGCGTGCCGGTCTCAAGAAGTATTCGATGGAGTTGGGCGGCAAGTCGCCGGTGCTGATCTTCGACGATGCCGATTTCGACCGCGCGCTCGATGCATCGCTGTTCACGATCTTCTCGATCAATGGCGAACGCTGCACGGCCGGCTCGCGGATCTTCGTGCAGCGCACGATCTACGACCGTTTCGTGCAGGAATTCGCGCGCCGCGCGAACAACCTGGTGGTCGGCGATCCGTCCGATCCGGCCACGAACCTCGGCGCGATGATCACGCGCCAGCATTGGGAGAAGGTGACGGGCTATATCCGCATCGGCGAGCAGGAAGGCGCGCGCGTGGTCGCGGGCGGCGCGGACAAGCCGGCGGGGCTGCCCGACCATCTGCGCAACGGCAACTTCGTGCGGCCGACCGTGTTGGCCGACGTCGACAACCGGATGCGCGTCGCGCAGGAAGAGATCTTCGGGCCGGTCGCGTGCCTGATTCCGTTCGAGGACGAGGAAGAAGGGCTGCGGCTCGCGAACGACACGTCGTACGGCCTTGCTTCGTACATCTGGACGCAGGACGTCGGCAAGGTGCATCGCCTCGCGCGCGGCATCGAGGCCGGGATGGTGTTCGTGAACAGCCAGAACGTGCGCGACCTGCGCCAGCCGTTTGGCGGCGTGAAGGAATCGGGCACCGGACGCGAGGGCGGCGAGTACAGTTTCGAGGTGTTCGCGGAGATCAAGAACGTGTGCATCTCGATGGGTTCGCACCACATTCCGCGCTGGGGCGTGTAACGGGCGCGGGTCGTCTGGAGCACGAAAGAACCATACGGAGACTTGAACGATGGGCAAACTGTCCCTCGCCGCGAAAATCACGCACGTGCCGTCGATGTACCTGTCGGAGTTGCCCGGCAGGCATCACGGCTGCCGCGAGGCGGCGATCCGCGGCCATCAATTGATCGGCGAGCGCTGCCGCGCGCTCGGCGTCGACACGATCGTCGTGTCGGACGTGCACTGGCTCGTCAACGCCGGCTATCACGTGAACTGCAATGCCCGGTTCTCCGGCACGTACACGAGCAACGAGCTGCCGCATTTCATCCGCGACATGCAGTACGCGTATCCGGGCAACCCGGCGCTCGGCCGGCTGATCGCCGAGACGGCCACCGCGCGCGGGATCGCGACCCGCGCGCACGAGATCGACAGCCTCGAACTCGAATACGGCACGCTCGTGCCGATGCGCTACATGAACGCCGACCAGCACTTCAAGGTCGTGTCGATCGCCGGCTGGTGCATGTGGCACACGCTCGACGAAAGCCGGCGCTTCGGCGAGGCGCTGCTCGAAGCGATCGAGAAGAGCGATGCGAACGTCGCGTTTCTCGCGAGCGGTTCGCTGTCGCACCGCTTCAACGACAACGGCAGCCCCGAGGAATCGATCCACGAGATCAGCCGCGAATTCTTCCGGCAGGTCGACCTGCGCGTGGTCGAGCTGTGGAAGCAGGGCGATTTCAAGACCTTCTGCGCGATGCTGCCCGAGTACAACACGCATTGCCACGGCGAAGGCGGGATGCACGATACGGCGATGCTGCTCGGCTTGCTCGGCTGGGATCGCTACGACAAGCCCGTCGAGATCGTCACCGACTATTTCGCGAGCTCGGGAACCGGGCAGATCAATGCGATCTTTCCGTTGTCCTGAGTACCTCGCCACGCATTCGACAGGAGACTGGCCATGCCCCATATCGTCGTCGAGTACACCGCGAACATTCGCGACGACGCACGCATTCCCGCGCTGCTGCGCACGATCAACGCCACGCTGATCGCGCAGGGCGGCGTGTTCCCGACGGGCGGCATCCGCTCGCGCGCGATCGAACTGCAGGACTATTGCGTGGCCGACGGCACGGAAGACGACGCGTTCGTCCACGTGACGCTCAAGATCGGCTCGGGGCGCACCGACGAGCAGAAACAGGCCGCGTGCGACGCGCTGTTCGGCGCAATCAAGTCGCATTTCGCGGAGCTGTACGCGAAGCGCTACCTTGCGCTGTCGATGGAATTGACCGAGTTCAGCGAAAGCGGCTCGTACAAGCACAACAACATTCACGCCCGCTACAAGCGGGCCGGCTGAACCCCATTCCCGATCCGACCATGCTCGAACCCGCCATCATCGACCAGCTCGCCCGGCGTCTGCACGACGCCGAGCGCGAGCGCACGCAGATCCGCCAGATCTCGCTCGACCATCCCGACATCACGATCGACGACGCGTATGCGATCCAGCGCACGTGGGTGGCCATGAAGCTCGCGGAAGGCCGTACGCTGAAGGGCCACAAGATCGGCCTCACGTCGAAGGCGATGCAGAACACGTCGCAGATCGACGAGCCCGACTACGGCGCGCTGCTCGATGACATGTTCTTCGACGACGGCGGCACGATCCCGACCGCGCGCTTCATCGTGCCGCGCGTCGAGGTCGAACTCGCGTTCGTGCTCGGCAAGCGGCTCACGGGCCCGCACTGCACGATCTTCGACGTGTATGACGCGGTCGACTACGTGGTGCCGGCGCTCGAGATCATCGATGCGCGCAGCCAGTCGATCGACCCCGACACGAAGCGGCCGCGCAAGGTGTTCGACACGATCGCCGACAACGCGGCGAACGCGGGCGTCGTGATCGGCGGGCGGCCCGTGAAGCCGCAGGACGTCGACCTGCGCTGGGTCGCGGCGATCATGTCGCGCAACGGCGTGGTCGAGGAAACGGGCGTCGCGGCCGGCGTGCTGAACCATCCGGCGAATGGCGTCGCGTGGCTCGCGAACCGGCTGGCGCGCTTCGACGTCGCGCTGGAGCCAGGGCAGATCGTGCTCGGCGGCTCGTTCACGCGGCCGTGCGCGGCGCGTCCAGGCGACACGTTCAGCGTCGACTACGGTCCGCTCGGGACGATCCAGTGCTACTTCGAATGAGGTGAGCGGACGATGCAGATTCCTTCGAATGTGTTCAAGGCCGCGCTTGCACGCGCAGACGCGCAGGTCGGGCTGTGGCTCGGGCTCGCGAATCCGTACAGCGCCGAGGTGGTTGCGGGTGCCGGTTTCGACTGGCTGCTGATCGACGGCGAGCATGCGCCGAACACGGTGCCGACGATCCTCGCGCAACTGCAGGCGATCGCGCCGTATCCGTCGCATCCGGTCGTGCGCGTGCCGTGGAACGATCCGGTGATCGTCAAGCAGGTGCTCGACCTTGGCGCGCAGACGTTGCTCGTGCCGATGGTGCAAAGCGCGAATGAAGCGCGCGCGGCGGTGGCTGCAACGCGTTATCCGCCGCACGGGATTCGCGGCGTGGGCAGTGCGCTGGCGCGTGCGTCGCGCTGGAATCGCGTCGGTGACTACCTGCATCGCGCGAACGACGAGATGGCCGTGCTCGTGCAGGTCGAGACGCGGGCGGGGCTCGAGGCGATCGAGGCGATTGCGCGGGTCGAGGGCGTCGATGGCGTGTTCATCGGGCCGGCGGATCTGGCCGCCGATCTCGGGCATCTCGGCAATCCGGGGCATCCGGATGTGCAGGCGGCAATCGACGGCGCGATCCGGACGATCAAGGCGGCCGGCAAGGCGCCGGGCATTCTGAGCGCGGATGAGGCGGCCGCGCGGCGCTATCTGGAGGCGGGGGCGTTGTTCGTTGCGGTCGGTGTGGACACGACGCTGCTGGCGAGAAGTGCGGAGCGGTTGGCTGCGCAGTTCAAGGGGAAGGGGGGCGAGGCCGCGAAGAAGGGGGACGGGACGTATTGAGCCCGTGGCGGCGACTGGCGTTTTCTGTCTAATGGACGCCTGCCTTCCGCACGGCGGTTTCATGTCTGCAGATCGCCGCGCTTATTCCTCTCCACGCCGCCCTGTTTCCATATACCTCCCCGGCGTCGTCCCCAACGCGCGCCGGAACATGTCGATGAACGCGCTCACATTGTCGTACCCGAGATCTAGCGCGATCGTCGTGACCGGTACACCGTCGGCAATTCTCTCGAGCGCCCGCAGTAGCCTGGCCTGCTGACGCCACTGCGCGAACGTCAGCCCCGTCTCCGCGACGAAGCGGCGGCTCATGGTCCGGGCGCCGATGCCGGCCCATTCGGCCCATTCCTCCAGCCGCCGGTTGTCCGCGAGATCCGCGGCAAGCGCATCGGTGATCCTCATCAGCCGCGGGTCCTGCGGCCGCACCAGCCCCAGCGCCTCGACTTCCGATGACGCGATTTCATCGAGGATCACATCGGCGATCCGCGTCCGCGCGGCATCCAGCGCCGCATCACCCCAACTGGCCGCGCGCTGCACGGCCTCCCGCAGCAGCGGCGTCGTGCGGATCGCGCGCGGCGTATCCGGCAGCGCCGCGCAGCGCGCTTCGGCAACGAACGCCGACCAGCCGGAAATCGGCCCGAACGAGCGCAGCGAATGCCGGCAATGCGGCGGAATCCAGATCGCGTGGATCGCTGGCACGACCCAGTCCTGGTCGTCGAGCCCGATCGTCAGCAGTCCGCTCAGCGCGCCGACGAGCTGGCCGCGCGCATGCGAATGGGAGGGCGTCACGCGCGGGTCGCGTTGCGACAGGACCGCAGCGACGACGAACGGGCCGTCGTCGGACGTGACGAATCGGGCGGGCAGGAGTGGATCGGACATGGCCGGATATCGGTATCGAATGGCCGTTATACCGGAGATCGGCCGAATTGGCACGCCTACACTGGGTCCATCGATGACAACCGGAGTAAGACACGATGCGAGCCGAACAGATGCTTCCCGACCATGCCGACCGTATCGAGGCCGACGGAACGACGATCCGCAAGGGCACCGTCGGCGCGTTCCTGGTGAACGCGCGGGTGCTGACCGACACGAACGCCGCGCCGGCCGATCGGGCGCGCGCGGAAGCCGACACGATCGACGCGTTGCCCGCGTTGCGCGCACTTGGCCTGTTCGACGTGCTGGAAGTGCGCGACCCGGCGCTGCGTGCGTGGCTCGATGCGCGATGACGCGCATCGGCACCGTCGACCGAGATCCCTGATTCAAGGAGCAACCATGAAGGCAGCAGTCGTGACGGGCGCCGGCAAGCGTCCCGTCCAGATGGCATTCGAAGCACCGCGTGAGATGCCGGGGCACCGCCTGATCGACGTGACGGCGTCCGCGCTGAGCCGGATCGCGCAGGCGCGTGCGTCCGGTACACATTACTCGTCGGACGGGCGTTATCCGTTCGTCGTCGGGGTCGACGGCGTGGGCCGTCGCGACGACGGGCAACGCGTCTATTTCTTCGGCCCGCCCGCACCGTTCGGCGCGATGGCCGAGCGCACGGTCGTACCCGATACGCGATGCGTGCCGTTGCCCGACGCGCTCGACGACGTGACGGCCGCGGCGATCGCGATTCCCGGCATGTCGTCGTGGGCCGCGTTGACCGAGCGTGCGCGGCTCGTCGCGGGCGAGACGGTGCTCGTCAACGGTGCGACCGGTACGTCGGGGCGGCTGGCGGTGCGAATCGCGAAGTATCTCGGCGCCGCGAAGGTGATCGCGACCGGCCGCAACGCGGCCGCGCTGCAGGCCTTGCTCGGCGCGGGTGCGGATGCCGTCGTGTCGCTGCAACAGGACGACGCACATCTGGCGCGGGCGCTCGAGCCGCATTTCCGCGCGGGCGTGGATGTCGTGCTCGACTATCTGTGGGGGAGCAGCGCGCAGGTATTGCTGGTGGCTGCGGCGAAGGCGACGCCCGATGGGCGCCGGCTGCGTTTCGTGCAGATCGGCTCGATCGGCGGTGCGGACGTGCTGTTGCCGGGCGCGGTGCTGCGGGCGACGGCCATCGAGCTGATGGGCAGCGGCCTCGGCAGTGTGCCGCTGCCGCGCCTGCTGGCTTCGGTGCGCGGCGTATTCGACGCGGCCGGGCCGGCGGCCTTGGCAATCGAGACGCGGGCCGTGCCGCTGGCGGACGTCGGCGCGCATTGGGACGACACGAGCAGCCTGGTGCGAACGGTGTTCACGATGCGCGAGGGCGGATGATGAAGCGGCGGCGCGCGGCCTGGCCGCATGCACGGCTGGCGCCGTTTGGGCATGTGATCTCTTCAGGATGCCGATCGGTCCGGCGAACCGCTTCGTGGCGCCATCGAGGGCAGGGCGGCAAGCCGCGGGCCGCGAGCCGGTGACGCGGCGCACGGTGCGCGCGCCGCTACCCGCCGTCACGCTTAGAACCGCTGCTGGATCCCCGCCGTCACCCCGACCTGGGTCGTGCCATAGCCGTTGACATCGCGCGATACGCCGACCTTCTGCCCGTGCTGCCCGATCGCGAATGCGCCGGCCGCGTACAGTACCGTGCGCTTCGACAGCGCGTATTGCGCGCGCATCGACACGAGCGTCGGATCGGCATCCGTGCCGCCCTTGATGTTCTGGTGATATACGGCGCCGATCAACGAGAACGTCGGCGTGAACTGGTACGAGCCGCCGACCCAAACCATGTCGCTCAACTGGTTCGCGGCGCTCGTGCGATACGCGCGCTTGTAGTTGCGGTAGCCGGCCATCGTCTTCAGGTTGCCGAAGTCGTAGCTCAGGCCCGCATGAATCCCCTGGATGTAGTTGACCGGATCGGCCGGCGTCACGCTGTCGGCTGCGCCGTTCTGCCGGTCGAACGCGACCACCGCGGCGAACGGGCCGCCCTCGTAGCCGATCGCCGCGTCGTACTTCGAGCTGGTTTTGACACTGCCCGGCACGTTGCCGAAGCCGTACATCGCGCCGAACTTGACGCCGCTGAATTCGCCGTCGTAGCGCACGGCATTCGACGAACGCGTGAACATGCCGTCCTTGCGGCCGCCGGTCGCCATCGACGACGTCGCCCACGAATAGTTCTGCGAGTAGCCCATCGGGTCGAACTGCAGCATGTAGTCGTAGGTGACGGTGAAGTTGCGGCCGAGCGAGATCTCGCCCCACTTGCCCTTCAGGCCGACGGTTGCGCGGCGCCCGAAGATCGCGTCGGGGCCGTCGTCGGACGCGCCGTTTGCAAGATCGATCCCGCTTTCGAGACGGAACACGGCCTTCAGCCCGCCGCCGAGATCCTCGACGCCGCGCAGGCCCCAGCGCGACGTGTTCTTGTTGCCGGACTTGAGCTTGTACGAATTGCCGCCTTCCGGCGCGGCGTGGTTGGCGAATTCGATGCCGGCATCCATGATCCCGTACATCGTGACCGACGACTGCGCGTGCACGGCGCCGGCGGTGAGGCCGGCGACGGCGGCCGATCCGGTCAGGACGGCGGCGCGAAGGGAACGTTCTGCGCGTGACTTCATTGACGGTGTCTCCTTGGTTCTTGTGAGTGGGTGAAGCGGGATCAGGCGAATGCGGCGCGCGGCACGCCGCGGCGGACGCCCGAAGACGTCCGCCGGACCTGCCTGTCATGACACGACGGAACGCGCGCAGGTGGCGGGCGGAGCGCCCGCCGCGTGGGTCAGCCCGCTTTCGCGAACGCCCAGCAGTCGTTGGTCGGGAATTCGATCCAGTGCTTGCCGGCCGCTCGCGGTACGTGGCCGAACGCGCGCAGGCGCATGTCGCCGCAATGGAACAGGTATTCCCAGCGGTCGCCCAGATACATCGACGTAACGAGGTCGGCCTGCAGCCGGTTCGCGCCCGGGCCGTCGGTGACCTGCACGCGCTCGAGGCGGATCACGGCCTGCGCGTCCTGACCCGGCGCGAACGTGTCGCGGGCGAGCGCCTGCAGTTCCCAGCCGTCGCCGGCGAGCGTCACGCGTTCGCCGTCGACGGCCGCGACGCGCGCGTCGATCCGGTTGTTGCTGCCCATGAACTCGGCCGTGTACAGCGAACGCGGCGAGCCGTACAACTCGGCCGGCGTGCCTTCCTGCTCGATGCGGCCGTTGCGCAGCAGCAGGATGCGGTCGGACATCGCCATTGCCTCGGTCTGGTCGTGCGTCACGCACAGGGCCGACAGCCCGAGCGACACGATCAGCTCGCGCAACCATGCGCGCGCTTCCTCGCGCAGCTTCGCGTCGAGGTTCGACAGCGGCTCGTCGAGCAGGATCACCGGCGGGTTGTAGACGAGCGCGCGTGCGATCGCGACGCGTTGCTGCTGGCCGCCCGACAGCTGGTGCGGAAAGCGTTCCGCGAGATGGCCGAGGCCAAGCTGGTCGAGCGCGCTCTGAACGCGGCGTTTCTGTTCGGCCGGTGCGACGCGGCGCAGCTTCAGCCCGTAGCCGACGTTGTCGGCGACGGTGCGGTGCGGCCACAGCGCGTACGACTGGAACACAAGGCCGAGCGAGCGCTGCTCGACGGGCAGGTCGACGCGCTGCGCGCCGTCGAAGAACACGCGGCCGTCGAGCTGGATGCGGCCGTCGGACGGCTGTTCGAGGCCGGCCACCGCGCGCAGCAGCGTGGTCTTGCCGCTGCCCGATGCGCCGAGCAGGCAGACGACTTCGCCGGCCTTCAGTTCGAACGACACGCCCTTGAGGATCGGATTGGCGCCGTAGCTGAGATGCAGGTCGTCGACGATGAGCTTATCCATGAAGTTTCACTCCGAAACGCAGGGCCACGCCGAGACCGGCACCGACCATCGCGATGTTGATGACAGAAAGCGCGGCGACCTGGTCGACGGCGCCGGTCGCCCACAGCGACACGAGCAGCGCGCCGATCACTTCGGTGCCGGGGGACAGCAGGTAGACGGCCGTCGAGTATTCGCGCTCGAAGATCATGAAGATCAGCAGCCACGCGGCGAGGAGACCGAAGCGCACGAGCGGCAGCGTCACGTCGAGCGATACGCGGCTGCGCGTCGCGCCGACGCTGCGGCCGGCTTCCTCGAGCTCGGGGCCGACCTGCAGCAGCGCGCTCTGGATGAGCCGCATCCCGTACGCGAGCCACACGACCGTGTACGCGATCCAGATGCTCCACATCGAGTTCTTCAGCTCGCGCAGGCCGGGGACGAACAGGAAGATCCACAGGAATGCGAGACCGGCGAGCAGGCCGGGCACCGCGCGCGGCAGCAGCACGATGTAGTCGAGCAGCTTGGTGGCCCAGTCGGGGCGGCGGTGGCCGGCGAACGCGACGAGCGAGTAGAAGCCGACCGCGAGCGCGCCGCCGATCACGCCGATGCCGAGCGTGTTGACGATCGCGCGCACCAGGTTGTCCTGCTCGAACAGCTCGGTGAAGTTCGACAGCGTCAGCACTTCGGCGAGCGCGACGCCTTCGCCCCAGTTGGTCACGAACGCGCGCAGCACGATGCCCGAGAGCGGCACGATCACCGTCAGCATCAGCCACAGCGCGACGATCGCGAGCGCGACCCAGCGCCATACGCCGAGCGGCAGCACCGTCGCGCGGCCAGCCTTGCCCTTTACGGTGACGAAGCGGTTCGCCGTTTTCAGCAGGCGGCGCTGCAGCAGCACGAGCGGGAACGTGATCGCGACGATGCACACCGCGACCGCGGCCATCAGGTGATACGACGGCACGCCGAGCTTGTTGGTCAGCTTGTACAGGTAGGTTGCGAGCACGAGGTGGCCTTCCGGATCGCCGAGCACGAGCGGCAGCCCGAACACCTCGAAGCCGAGGAAGAACACCAGCACGCCGGCGAACAGCAGCGCGGGCATCGTCATCGGCAGGCTCACGTCGAGCGCGACCCGGAACGGGCGGGCGCCCGTCACGCGGGCGGCTTCCTCGACGTCCGAGCCGAGGTTGCGCAACGCGGCGGACGAGTACAGGTACACGTGCGGCACGTGCGTGAGGCCGACGATCACCGTGATCGCGAAGATCGAATACACGTTCCAGGGTACGTTCTGCACCCCGAACAGTTCCTTGAACCACACCGAGTAGAAGCCGACCGGGCCGGCCGCGACCACGTAGCCGAACGCGAGCACCATCGGCGACACGAACACGGGCGTGAGCAGCAGCGGTTCGAGCCAGCGGCGGCCGGGCAGGTCGGTGCGCACCATCAGGAACGCGAGGACGCCGCCGAGCGGAATCGAGATGAACAGCATCCCGCCGGCGATGACGAACGAGTTCTTCACGGCCGACCAGAAATCGGGATCGCTGAAGATGAAGCGGAAGCCTTCGATGCCGAGCGTCTTGTTCGCGTCGAAGAACGGCGCGGACAGCAGGCTCTGGAACAGGATGAAGCCGAGCGGCAGCGCGACCGCGATGGTCAGCACCGCGACGACGATCCAGCGCAGCATGCCGGCGAGCGGCTGCAGACTGTTGACCGGCAGCGCGGGAATCGCATCGCGCGGGCCGGTGGTGGGCGGAACGGCCGGCGCCGTTCCGTGTGTGCTGGTTGAAAGCATGAGTTCGCCCCTGCGGCCATCCGGATGGCCGCCTCCAGGAAATCGGTGAGGGAAAGGGGCCGCCCGCGCGATGCGCGGCGGGCGGCAGTCAGTCAGCGGATCAGCGCTTGATCGCCTGCTGCCATTGCTTCAGGAACGCGAGGCGCTTCGACTGGTCGAGATAGACGAGCAGGCCGGTGCCGATCTGGATCGGCTTCAGCGAATCGCCGAGTTCCTTCGTGAGGCTCGCGGCCGACGTCTCGCCGGTCACGTCCGCGCGGATCGCGTACAGGTTCGCCTGGTTCGCGATCAGCGTCTGGCCGCGCTTCGACAGCAGGTAGTCGACCCACAGCTTCGCGGCGTTCGGGTTCTTCGACTTCTTCGACACCGTGGCGAGGCGGCTCACGATCTGCGTGTAGTCCTTCGGAAACACGTAGCCGATCGACTTGTCCTTCTTCGCCTTCGCGTACGCGTACGAACCGATGATGTTGTAGCCGATCAGGTTCTCGCCCGACGAGATCCGCTCCATCATCGCGCCCGTGCTCGACTGCAGCTTCGGGCCGGTCGCGCCGATCGCCTTCACGAGCTCCCACGTGACCTTCTCGTTCAGGTGCGCGTCCTGCGTCAGCGCGTTGAAGCCGACGCCCGATTTCTCGACGTCGTAGGTCGTGACCTTGCCCTTGAACTTGTCGCCTTGCGTGGTGAGCAGCTTGATCAGGTCGGCGCGCGTGGTCGGCACTTCGTTCTCGGGGATCAGGCGCTTGTTGTAGACGATCGCGAGCGGCTCGAACGTCGTGCCGTACGCCTGCTTCTGGTATTGCGCCCACTGCGGCACGTTTGCGCTTTCGGGCGAATCGTAGGACGCCATCAGGCCGTCGTTGACGAGCTTGACCTGCAGGTCCATCGCCGAGCTCCACAGCACGTCGGCGCTGGTGCTGCTCGCCGCGTTCTCGCTGATGTAGCGGTTGTACAGCTCGGTGCTGTTCATGTCGTTGTACTCGACCTTCACGCCGTACAGGCTTTCGAAGTCCTTGATCAGCGGGCGCACGAGGCCCGTGTCGGTCGTCGAGTAGACGATCAGCTTGCCTTCCTTCTTCGCGGCGTCGATCACGCCCTGGTAACTCCCCGGATACCCGGCCGGAACCTGCGCGGCGGCGGCGCCGGCGGCAGTGCCCAGAACGACCGCCAGCGTGGCGGCGAGGTGCTTCGGTGCAAACGGCATGTCTTCCTCCAGTTACGTCTAGGTGTTGTTCGAGTGGAGCGGATGTTAATTGCGGCGCACTTTCAGCCTGCTTTCATTTCCGTTCACAATCGCGTCCTTTGTGTCATGGATTTCCCGAGGTCGAAGCGGCGGCGGCCGCGCGTTTTGCGGCGCGCGGCACGGTCAGGCACGGGCGGAAAGCAGGTTGCCGCGGGGCGCGGCAACGATGACAGGGGGGCTATGCGGGTTGCGCGAGCAGTTTGCCGAGCAGCCGGCCGCCATGCCGCGCATGCGCGGCCGTCAGCGCGGAGTACCCGATGACGACACCCGCTTCGCACCGGGCGCTCCGACAGAATCCGCGGATCGGCTGCAATTCGATCCCGTCCGCATGGGCTTGGGCGACATACGTGGCGTCGTCCATCCCGGGCGGCAGCCACATCACGAAATGAAAGCCCGCGTGTTCGCCGGACACCGCGTACCGACCGCCGGCGTGTTTCGCCAGTTGGTCGAGCACGATGTCGCGCCGTTGGCGGTACGCGTGGCGCGCGGCGCGCAGGTGCTTCGCAAAATCGCCGTGCGCGATGAAGCGGGCCAGCGCCAGCTGGGGCGCCACGCCGACCGAGCGTGCGGTCGCATGCCACACGGCCGAAAGGGCCTGCCGCAGTTCCGCCGGCACGACCATGAAACCGATGCGCAGCCCCGAGAACAGCGTCTTGTTGAACGAGCCGCAGTAGATCACGCGATCACACGCGTCGAGCGATTTCAGCGCGGGCAGCGGGGCGGTCTGGTAGCTGAATTCCCCGTCGTAGTCGTCCTCGATGATCCACGCGCGGTTGCGCTGCGCCCAGTCGAGCAGTTCGAGCCGGCGCGACACCGACATCGTGATGCCGAGCGGCGCCTGATGGGCCGGCGTCACGTAGGCCGCGCGCGCATCGGGATGCCGTTCCAGCGATGCCGTGTCGATGCCTTCCCGATCGACCGGCACGTCGATCACGGTCGCACCCGCGATCGTGAAGATCTGCCACGCCGACGCATAGCCGGGGTCCTCCATCAGCACCGTCGAGCCGCGCGTGAGCAGCGTGCGCGCGACGAGATCGATTGAATGCCGGATGCCGGTCGTGATGAAAATGTCGCCGGCGCTGCACGGGATGCCGCGGTATTCCCGCAGGTATGCCGCGATTTCATTGCGCAGGCTCTCGACGCCTTGCGCGGGCGTGGCCCCGAGGTCGTTCGCCGTCGCGGCCAGCAGGCTGGCGCCGAGCGCCTTCTTCCATTGCTGCATCGGCAGCAGGCCGGGATCGGCGAGCCGCGCGACGAACGGGACGCCCGGGCGCACGCCTTGTTCCGGCACGGTGGCGTCGGTCGTGCGTGCTGTCGCGGGGTGGGCGTCGGAGGGGGGAAGGCCGGTGTCGCGCGACTGCGCGGCCGCGCGCAGATAGCTGTCCGGCACCACTGCGCAGACCCGCGACCCGGATCCTTGCGTACGGGCGATATAGCCCTCGGAGCACAGCCGGTCGTACGCCGCTTCGACCGTGCCCCGGGCGACGCCCCAGCGCGCGGCGAGGGTGCGGCTGGACGGCAGCGGGCTGTCGCCGGGCAGCAGGCGCTTCAGGATCGCGTCGCGCAGTGCGTCGGCAATGCACTCCTGCTTCGACTGCGGACTGCCTGCGGACAACCCGGCAGGGCACGGCAGATCGAGCGGAATCGCGGCTTTGCCTCGCGACATAGTGGTCCAGTCAGTGTCGGATTTAATGGCCCTTCAGCTTATATCACTTTGACCTTAGATTGCTGTCGACCACATCAATCCGACCGGAGACGGGCTCACCGCATGAAAACGCGTTCATTACCCCAGTGGGGCTGGCTGTTCCTGTTGATGCTCGTCGTGTGCCTGCCGCGCGTCACGATCGATGCGTACCTGCCGTCGCTGCCGGCGATGGCGGACGCGCTGCACGGCACCGATGCGCAGTTGCAGCTCACGCTGACCCTCTACATGGTCGGCTATGCGCTGTCGATGCTGGTGTCGGGGCCGTTGTCCGACCGTTACGGCCGCCGTCCCGTTTTGCTCGGCGGCCTGTGCCTCTACGTGGTCGCGAGCGTCGCCTGCGCGTGGTCGGCCAGCGTCACGGCGATCGTCGTCGCGCGCATCTTCCAGGCGCTGGGCGGCTGCAGCGGAACGGTGATCGGCAGGGTGATCGTGCGCGAGCGCTTCCCGACCGCGATGCAGGCCACGATGCTGGGGCGGATTTCGGCCGGCATGGCGCTGTCGCCGGTGATTGCACCGCTGGCCGGCAGCGCAGTGGCCGAGTGGCTCGGCTGGCGTGGCGTGTTCGGATTGCTTGCGGCAGGCGGGCTCGTCGCGACGGCGATGGTGCTGCGCTACCTGCCGGAGACCCGCGAACGCGACACGCGGCCGGCGCCGGGCAAGGGGATCCTGCGGACGTATGCGGGCCTGCTCGGCGAGCGCCGTTTCCTGCGCTACTCGCTTGCCATCAGTTTCGCGTACTGCACGTACTACCCGTTCATCGCGGAATCGTCGACGCTGTTCCAGCGGCAACGGGGCGTATCCGGCCCGGTGTATGCCGCGATTTTCGGCCTGACCGTGCTCGGCTACCTGATCGGCTCGAATGTGTTTGCGCGGACTGGCACGCGCTGGAAGGCCGATGCCGTCATCGCGGCGGCGGCGGGCATCAACCTGGCCAGCGCCGCCGCGTTGTGGATCGGCGGTGCGATCGCGCCGACGGCGGTGGCGGCGCTCGTCGTCCCGATGTTCTTCGTGATGATCGCCGTCGGGATCGCGATCCCGGCCTGCCAGTTCGCGGTGATGCAGCCGTACACTACGATCGCGGGGACGGCGTCCGGGTTGTTCTTTTTTATCCAGATGGCGATGACGGCCGCGTGCGGCGGCGTGCTGGCGTGGCTGTCGGATGGCACCGCGCGCCCGATGATCGTCGTCACGGCCGGTGCGAGCGTCGCGTTCGTGGCGGTGGCCGTCGGCCTGCGCGAGCGGCGGCGGGTAAGCGACGGTTCGCACGTCGCGACGCGGAACCGGCCGGCCGCCGAGCGCTGACGGACGGTCGGCGGGAGGGCCGACGAGCGCCCGCGCCGGTGGCGCAACCCGTGTTTGCGCGAGGCGTCGCCGTGGAAAGGATCATGTAATGTAGCGGCCTGTCGCTGACCTTACTGGAACCCCCATGCGTGTGCTGCTCGTCGAAGACAATCCGAACCTCGCCCAGTCGTTGAACGACGCGCTGAGCGCGGCGCGCTTCGCGGTCGATCACATGGCGGACGGCGAGGCGGCCGACCACGTGCTGCGCACGCAGGATTACGCGCTGGTGATTCTCGATCTCGGGCTGCCGAAGCTCGACGGGCTGGAAGTGCTGCGGCGGTTGCGTGCACGGCGCAATCCGGTGCCGGTGCTGATCCTGACCGCGCACGGGTCGGTCGAGGATCGCGTGAAGGGGCTCGATCTCGGCGCCGACGACTACCTGGCGAAGCCGTTCGAACTGACCGAACTCGAGGCGCGCGCCCGCGCACTGATCCGCCGCAGCCTCGGCCACGAGCATTCGCGGGTCGAATGCGGGCCGCTTTCGTATGACAGTATCGACCGCAGCTTCCATCTCGCGGGCGAGCCGCTGTCGCTCACGCCGCGCGAGCGTTCGGTGCTCGAGGTGCTGATCCTGCGCAACGGTCGCGCGATCAACAAGGAAACGCTGTCGGAGAAGATTTTCGGGCTGGACGAGTCGGTCAACGCCGATGCGATCGAGATCTACGTGTACCGGCTGCGCAAGAAGCTCGAGAACACGGGCGTCGCGATCGTCACGCTGCGCGGGCTCGGTTATCTGCTGGAAGCGAAGGCGGAGACGGCTGAATGAACTGCCGCCGCGCTCGCGACCTTTGCACGGAACCGGTGTACGCGTTGACGCGCGACGCAGGATCGACACGTTCGCGGCCTGCCAACCACACGCATGCCATTCACGGCCGGCGGCGCGGGCGTGGAGCGGTGCGCGGTGCATGCCCTGCCATGTCCCATGGTGCGGCCAGGCGGGGGGGCGAGTGACCCGCCCGAACCTGCGCACCCAGGTCGCGCTGTGGCTGCTGCTGCCGCTGCTCGGCCTGCTCGCGCTCGACTCTTGGCTCACGTACCAGCGCGCGATGAGCGCCGCGCACGTCGCGTTCGACCGCACGCTGTCGTCGTCGCTGAAGTCGATCCGCGAAGGCGTGCGGCTCAACGACGGCGAGATCGAGGTCGACCTGCCGTATCTCGCGCTGGAAATGCTCGAATCGAGCGACGGCGGCAAGATCTACTACCTGATCCGCGAGGACAACGGCCACACGATCACCGGCTACCCGGACCTGCCGCTGCCACAGGGGCGCGACGCAGGCGACGGCGCGCTGTTCGTCACGCGTCACTACGATGTCGTCTATCGCGGCGAACCGTTGCGGATGGCTGCGCTGCGCATCCCGGTGCACGACGTGCCGACCGCGCAGTCGCGCATCGTGTGGGTGATGGTCGGCGAGACGATCGAGGCGCGCCAGGCGCTTGCACGCGAAATCCTGGTGGGGTCGCTGCTGCAGGAAGGGTTGCTCGTCGTGCTGGCGCTCGGCATCGTGTGGCTCGGCGTCGGGCGCGGGCTGCGGCCGCTGAACCGGCTGTCGGCGACGGTCGCCGCGCGCAGCGAGGACGATACGACGCCGCTCGATACCGGCGCGATGCCGAGCGAACTCGCGCCGCTCGTCGAGTCGATCAACCAGTACATCGGCCGCACGCAGCGGATGCAGGTCGCGCGGCGCCGTTTCTTCGCGGACGCGGCCCATCAACTGAAGACACCGCTCGCGGCCGTGCAGGCCGGCGTCGAGCTCGCGCTGCGGCCCGACGAGCAGCCGCGCGTGACCGGGCACCTGCGGCGCGCGAACGGCGCGGTGCGGCAGGCCGCGAAGATCGTGCAGCAACTGCTGTCGTTGTCGCGGCTCGATTCGGACAGCGGTCATGCGGTCGCGCACAAGCCGGTCGCGCTGCACCGGCTCGCGCGCAGCGTGACGCTTGACTGGTCGCCGGTCGCACGCGCGCGCGACATCGATCTGGGCTTCGAGCACGAGGCCGATATCGACGTGCATGGGCAGTCCGACCTGCTTGGCGAGATGATCGGCAACCTGATCGACAACGCGATCCGTTACGCGGGCGACCGCGCGGTGATTACGGTGCGCGTATCGCGCGATGGCGAGCACGCGCGGCTCGACGTCATCGACAACGGGCCGGGCATTCCGGCGGCCGAGCGCGACGCGGTGTTCGAGCGCTTCCATCGCGGCAGCAAGACGCAGACGGTCGAAGGGACGGGGCTCGGGCTGTCGATCGTGCGCGAGATCGCGCGCGTGCATCAGGGCAGGGTGACGCTTGCCGATGCGGCCGGCGGCGGGCTGGTCGTGACGATCCGGTTGCCGGCGGCGAACGACGCGGCGCCGCGGGCGGCGTGATGGCGATCAGCGATGCGGGAAGCGGCGCGCCATGTGCGGCGGCCTCCCGGCTGCGCGGAGGATCGGGTGTTGCAAGCGGTCTCGTGCGTCCGGCTCAATCGCCGAACCCGATCTCCGCTTCCAGCGACTGGCCGACTTCGAGCCACGCGCCCGCGCCTTCGACGACGATCGCATTGATGCCGAACGTCAGCTCGCCGTTGAAGCTCGGGTTCGCGCGATAGGTCTGCATCGTGTCGGTCGGCTCGTGCGGCCACGCGGGATCGGGCGCGCCGGTGGCCTGGTCGATCGTCGGCATCGGGCAGCGCGTGCACGGCTTCACGAGGCGCAGCCGCACGGGCGTCGCGCCTTCCGTGTCGAGGTGTTCGACGAAATCCTCTTCGTATGCATCGAGATCCGACACGACGATGTTCGGGCGGAAACGGTTCATCGGAATCGCCGGTGCGCCTTTTGCGGCGAGCCGTGCGTTCAGGTCGTCGAGCGACGCCTGGCCGATCACGAGCAGCGGGTAGCCGTCAGCGAATTGCGTGTGCGTATCGATCTCGCCGGTCCATTTGCGGTTGCAGCCGCGGCGCGCGTCGGGGCCGAAGCGCGCGAGCTTCGTGGGCACGCCGAGGAATTCGCTGAGCCACGCGGCCGTTTCGGCGCCCGTGTCGATCGCGTCGACGGTGTCGCGCCACACGGTCGTGGCCATTTTCGGCGTGGCGGGCGATGCGCTGCCGTCGAGCGGCGTGCGGATCTCGCGCATGCCCGGCGCGTTCAGCACGAGCGCATCGCTGTCGAGCGCGGTGTGGATCAGCGCGAGGCGCGGGTGCGTGCGCTGCGTGATCATCTGCCCGGCGGGGTCGGTGATCAGCCAGTGGCGGTCGTACGCCAGGCCCGTTTCGAGCAGTTGCGCGCGCGACAGCGCGATGCCGGCGCAGGATTTGATCGGGTAGACGAAGAGGTCGGCGATGGCTGGCATGACGCTGGCTGAGGGCGGATGGCGAGACTGCGATTGTGCCAGATCGTGCCGACGCCGTTTGGGCGGCTGCGCACCGTCGCGCGGCCGGTCATGCGAGCGGGAAGCCGGGGTCGAACGTCGCGCGCACGTCGAGCGGCTGGCGCAGCAGTCCGGCCTTCAGGTAGAAGTCGGCCGTGCGTTGTTGCTCGGCGATGATCGCCGCGTCGATCGGCAGCCAGCGCGTGCTTCGGCGCTCGAACTGCAGCCTCGCGGCCGCCGGCGGAATGCCGATGATGCGCGCGAGCGCGGCGGAATACGCGTCGACATGCCGGTACGACCACACCTGCGCGCGCACCACGCGCCGCAGGAAATCGTGCAGCACGTCGCGCTTCGACGCGATCGCCGCGTCGGTCGCCGCGATGTAGCTGAGGCCCGACCACAGCCCGCGGCCATTGACGAGGACGCGCGCGCGACCGCTCGTTTCGGCGAGCGCGGTATAGGGTTCCCAGGTCGCCCAGGCGTCGATTGAACCGGTTGCAAGCGCAAGCATCGTATCGGCGGGCGGCAGGAAGCGGAACGAGACGGCGTCGGGCGGCAGGCCGGCCGCGTCGAGCGCCTTCAGCGTGACGAAATGGCCGATCGAGCCGCGCGTGGTGCCGATGCGCTTGCCCTTCAGGTCGGCCGCGCCCTTCAGCGCCGCATCGGGCCGCACGAGAACGGCCGTGCCGTACGGGTCGGAGCGGTTCGCGCCGATCACCTTGATGCGTGCCCCCGACGCGAGCGCGAAAATCACCGGCGCATCGCCGATCGGCCCGCAATCGACGGCGGCCGCGTTCAGCGCCTCGGCGAGCGGCGCGCCGGCCGGGAACTCGGTCCACGCGATGTCGTACGCCAGGCCGTTCAGTTCGCCGGCGGCTTCGAGCAGCGCGCGCAGCCCGCCTTTCTGGTCGCCGGCGCGCAGCAGCGGCCGTGCGCCCGATTGCGCGCGCAGCGCGGCCGGTGCCGCGGCGATCGTGGCGAGGGCGCTCGCCTGTGCGAGGAAATGGCGTCGGGTCGGATTCATCGTGAAGTTCGGTCGGAAGAGACGTTCAGGGATTCAATCAATGCGGAAGTCCGGCCTGCACATCGCGCACGGGTTCCGCGTCGACGCGCAGCAGCAGCGCGGTCAGCGGATCGCCGGTCGCTGCCGGTACGGCCGGTCGTGCGGCGCTGTCCGAACGGCACAGCAGGTCGGCATCCGACCAGCCGGCGCTGCCCGGCAACGCGCGCGCCCGCAGCCAGCCGCGCCGATCGGCGAGGAGCTGCGTACCGCCGAACGCGTCGGGCGCCACGCCGGCGATCGTCGCGAATGCGAGCCACGCACCGGGCGTCGACGCGACGCAATCGGCTTGCGCGGTGCCGCTCGCCTGCGCGATGGGCGCGCCGCGTGCCGTGACGAGCAGCGTTTGCCAGCGCGCGTCTTCCGGCGGGGGCGTCACGCCCGGCGCGAGCGCGACGACGCGCACGCGCTGGCCTGCGCGCCAGCGCTCGAGCGGTTGCGGCGCGGCGGCGCCGCAGCGCACGTCGAGCGCCGGCAGCGGGACCGGTACGGGCCACGCGCCTTGCGCCTGCGCGCCGCTGCCCGCGGCGAGCGCTTTCAGGTAGTCGAGCACGGCCCAGGTATCCTGCGGGCCGAGCGTCGCGGCGAAGCCGGGCATCGTCGACGCGCCGTGTTCGTCGCGCGTGCCGTGGCGTACGCGCCAGAACAGCTCGCCGTCGAGACGGCGGGCGAGCAGCGCGCCGGCGAAGGTCGGCGGCCAGCGCGAGAGCGTGGCCGCGAGCGGCCCTTCGCCGCGTCCGTCCGTGCCGTGGCAGGCCGCGCAGTGTCGTGCATACAGGTGCGCGCCGCGCATCACGTTCGATACCGAAAACGGCACGGGATCGCGCTGGAAGCTCGTCGGCACGGCGGGCGAGAGCCACAGCGAAGACGGCGGCCACGGCGCGAACCATGCCGCGGCCAGCGCGGCGAGCGCCGTGGCGACCCGCCACTTGCGTGAAGCGAGCGCGATGCCCGCGAGCACGACGGCCAGCGCCGTCGCCGCCGCGGCGAACGCGAGTTGCCGCGTGAGTCCCGCGTCGATGCGCAGCGTTTCGAGCGCGATGCGACGGGCCCACGGCCAGGCGGCTTGACCGTCGGCGTCGCCCGTCAACCCGATCGCATGCAGCACGCGCGCCAGCGCGATTTGTGCGCGATACAGCCCTTGCAGAAACATGAGCGCCCAGTCGGCGAACGTCGGCGCGTTCATCGGCACCCTTCCCGCCGCGCGGCGGCCCAGCGTCGAGCGGCACCGCGCATCTACCAGCTCGCATCGAGCCCGAGATGCCGCAACGCGTCGTGGCGCAGTTCGGCAAGGCGCGGGTCGCCGCGATGGCGCGGGTAGGGCAGGTCGACGTGCAGTTCGGCGACGATGCGTGCCGGACGCGGCCCGAACACGATCACGCGCTGCGCAAGGAACAGCGCCTCCTCGACATCGTGCGTGACGAGCAGCGCGGAGAAGCCGTCGCGTTGCCACAGCGCGGCGAGCTCGGCCTGCATCGTGAGCCGCGTGAGCGAATCGAGCTTGCCGAGCGGCTCGTCGAGAATGAGCAGGCGCGGATCGTTGACGAGCGCGCGGGCCAGTGCGACCCGCTGCGCCATCCCGCCGGACAGCTGATGCGGGAATGCGTTCGAGAATTCCTGCAGCCCGACGCGCGCGAGCGCCTCGTCGACACGATGCTGCGACACGCGCGCCACGCCGCGCGCCTCGAGGCCGAGCGCAACGTTTGCGCGCACGCGCCGCCACGGGTACAGCGTCGGGTCCTGGAACACGACGATGCGCGACGGATCGGGTTGTTCGATCGGCACGCCGTCCTGTGCGATCGTGCCTTGCCGCGCGGCCTCGAGGCCCGCGACGAGGCGCAGCAGCGTCGACTTCCCGCAGCCGCTCGGGCCGAGCAGTGCGACGAATTCGCCGGCCGCGACCGACAGCGTGACGTCGTCGAGCACCGGCAGCGCGCCGCCGGGGCCGTCGAACGCATGGCTCACGCGGCGGATGTCGATGCGCGCACCGCGCGGCGCCGTGACGGCGGGCGCCGCGGCGACGAAAGACGCAACGGACGATTCGAGTACGCCGGTGCTCACCATTTGACCGTTCCTTTCTGCCAGGCGAGCGCGCGATCGCGCACCGCGAACAGCAGCGCAATGAGCCCGGAAAACAGCAGCGCCATCACGATCAGCGCCGCATACATGTTCACGTACGATGCCCAGCCCTGCGCCCAGCTCAGGTACCAGCCGAGCCCCGACTTGACGCCCATCATCTCGGCGACGACCAGCACCGTGAACGAAGCGCTGAGCCCCATGAAGATGCCGACGAACACGTGCGGCAGCGCGGCCGGAATCGCGACGCGCAGCACGAGGAAGCGCGCATTCGCACCGAGCGTGCGCGCGACGTCGTAATACTGCTTGTTGACGCTCGCGACGCCCGACCACGTCAGCACGGCGACCGGGAAGCCGGTAGCGAGCGCGATCAGGAACGCGGCCGCCGAATAGCTCGACGGGAAGAAGTAGAACGTGAGCGGCAGCAGCGCGGTGGCCGGCACGGGGCCGAGCACGCGCAGCACCGGATGTACCCAGTAGCCGATCCGGCGCGACCAGCCGATCGACACGCCCACGGCGAAACCGACCGCGACGCCGTACGCGAAGCCGAGCGCGAGCAGCTTCAGCGTGTTGCCTGCGCTGCCGAGGAGGCGCGGCCAGTCGTCGACGTAGACTTCGATCAGCGCCTGCGGCGGCGCGAAGAACGGGGTCGGCAGCCAGCCGGTTTTCGCGGTGACGATTTCCCACGCGGCGAGCACGAGCGGCAGCGCGACGAGCCATGGGCCGGCCGGGCGCAAGCGCGCGAGCCGCGTGCGTGTCGCGGGTGCGAGATGGCCGAGCGTCGCGGCGATGAGCAACAGCGCGGCGATCGTCCACGCGCCGACGGCGAATTCGTCGGTATACGCCCAGTCGGTGAAGCCGACGACACGGTTCGGCCACAGCTGCGTGAGTGCGCCGAGCCCGGCCCACGCGAGCGCGGCGGCGATGCCGGTCGGCCAGGTGCGCGCACCGCGGGCTTCGGCGGCCAGCGTCGCTTCGCACGCCGTGCAGGCGACGCGCGCCGCGGTCGCGGCGGCACTGCCGCCGGAAGGGGCGGACGCGGTGTGCGCGGAGGGCGCGCGTTCGATCGTCGACATCGCGTCACCCCAGCACGTTCGCATAGACCTGCTGCGCGAAGCGCTGCGGGTCGGTGCTCTTCTTCAGCACGCTGATGCGGCGGAAGTCGTCCGCGTAGAACGCGATTTCCTGCTGCAGGTCGACGTTGGTCGGGTGGTGATCGTAGGTGAGCGTCGCGTAGAGCTTGCGCAGGTCCTCGGGGCTGATCTTCGGCGAATATTTCGCGAACACCTTCGCGGCTTCGTTCGGGTTGTCGTGCGTGAACTCGGTGGCCTGCACGATCGAGCGTGCGAGTGCGGCGGCCGACGGCCGGTCGTTGCGCACGAGGTCGCCGCGCGCGCCGATCACGCAGCACACCTTGCGCGCGTATTCGCCGGACAGGTTCGTCGCCAGTTCGGTGTACGCACCGTTGCTGCGCTTCTCGAGCAGATAGAGATTCGGGTCGCCGTCGGCGATCGCGTGGATCTCGCCCTTGTCCACCGCCACGCCGAGCAGATCGGCCGGATACTGCCGCCACGTGATGTCGCGCTCGGGATCGATCCCGTTCTTCGCGAGCAGGATCGAGAAGAAATGCTTGCCGGGTGCGGCCAGGTCGCTGACGCCGACCGTCTTGCCCTTCAGCGCCTGCAGCGTCGTCACGCCGGCTGCCTTCGCGCCGAGCAGCCGCACGCAGCCGCCATGCGAGCTGCCGATGATCTTCACGTCGAAACCGGCTTCGAGCGGCTTGAGCCAACGATGGATCATCCCGACCGCCGCATCGGCCTTGCCGGTCGCGATCGATTCGAGCAACTGGTCGGTCGACCCGCTGTAGTTGATCAGCTCGACCTTCAGGCCGTTCTTCTCGAAGAAGCCGCGCTCCTGCGCGACGACGATCGGCGTCAGGCAGAACGCGTTCTGGTTCCACGCGAACGTGAGCTTCTTCAGCGGCGGCGCGGACCAGGCCTTGCGGCCCAGCGTGATCGCGGGCGCGGCGAGTGCGACGGCGCCGGCGGCGCGCAGCAGCGTGCGGCGTTTGCCGTCGTGCGCGTCGGCGGGCGCGGTTGCGGGTGCGGTGGTTCGGGTCATGTTGGTCTGGTCTCCGGTCGTGCGACAAGGCGCTCAGTCGAGCAGGTCGGGTTCGTCGGCGACGACGCGCGCGAACAGGCTGTCGAATGCATGCAGCGCGCCCTCGGGGCCGCCGATCTGGTCGTGCGTGTGGCGTGCGGTCGCGTGATCGATCGGTTGCGGCGTGCCGGCTGCCTCGGCGAGTAACTGCGTATGCGCGGCGTTGTCGAGCGCGATGTACCACCATGCGGCGGCCTCGACCGACGGGCCGGCGGTCAGGATGCCGTGGTTCTTCAGGATCACGCCCTTGTGCGTGGTACGGTCCGGCTTCACGAGCGCCGCGGCGATCCGCGCGCCTTCGCTCGTGTCGACGACCATCCCCGTGAAGTCGTCGAACAGCGCGTGGTCTTCATGGAACACGCAGGCGTCCTGCGTGAGCGGGTCGAGCAGGCGGCCGAGCGTCGACCACGCCTTGCCGTAAGTCGAATGCGTATGCGCGGCGGCGACGATATGCGGATGCGCGTCGTGGATCGCCGCGTGGATCGCGAACGCGGCCTTGTTCAGCGGCCGCGTGCCGATCGCGGTTTCGCCGCGTGCGTTGACGAGCAGCAGGTCGGACACCTTGATCTGCGAGAAATGCACGCCGAGCGGATTCACCCAGAAGTGGTCGGGCAGCTCGGGGTCGCGTGCGGTGATGTGGCCGGCGAGCCCCTGTGCGAAGCCGAAGCGTGCGAACAGGCGGAACGCGCCTGCGAGTCGTTCCTGACGGTGACGGCGCTCGGCGGCGACGTCGATGCGCGGTGCCGGCGGATCGAACCAGAAATGCTGGCGCGGCGCTTCGGCAAGTTCGAGTCCCGATGCGGTACGGACGGGCGAGGAAAGGACGGCGGACATGGTGGCGTAGGGCTCCGTATGGCTCCGTTGGGCTCAGGCCGCGCGGCGTGCCGCGTCGCGGGCGGCGACGGCGCTGCGCACGCGCGGAATCAGTTCGCGGCCGTAGTCGATCGCATCTTCCAGCGGATCGAAGCCGCGGATCAGGAACGTCGTCACGCCGAGGTCGTAGTAGTCGAGCAGCGCGTCGGCGACCTGTTCGGGCGTGCCGACGAGCGCCGTCGAATTCGAGCGGGCGCCGGTGAGCTTCGCGATTTCGGTCCACAGCCGCTTGTCGACGCGCGAGCCGCGATCGGCCGCGGCGAGCAGGCGCCGCGCGCCTTCGCTCTGCTGCGGCCCGCCGGCGCCGAGGCCGGCCGCATCGCGCAGCCGGCGCGTTTCGTCGAGGATGCGATGCGCGCGGGCCCAGGCTTCGTCTTCGGTCGCGGCGAGGATCGGGCGGAACGACACGGAGAAGCGCACCTGCCGGCCGTGCTTCGCGGCTTCGGCACGCACGCGCGTCGTCAGGTCGCGCACCTGGTCGAGCGATTCGCCCCACAGCGCGTAGACGTCCGCGTGCTTGCCTGCCACCGCGAGCGCCGCTTCCGACGCCCCGCCGAAATAGATCGGCACATGCGGCTGCTGGAATGGCTTCACTTCCGAAAAGCCCTGCTTGAACCGGTAGTGCGTGCCGTCGTGATCGAACGGCTGCGCTTCGGTCCAGATCCGCCGCAAGATGCCGAGGTATTCGTCGGTGCGTGCATAGCGCGCGTCGTGGTCGAGGAAGTCGCCGTCGCGCTGCTGCTCGCTGTCCGAGCCGCCGGAGATGAAGTGCACGGCGAGCCGGCCACGGCTGAACTGGTCGAGCGTCGCGATCTGCCGCGCGGCGAGCGTCGGCGCGGTGAAGCCCGGGCGGTGCGCGAGCATGAAGTGGATGCGCTCGGTCGCGGCCGCGGCGAACGCGATCGTCAGCGTCGCCGACGGGCCGGTCGAGTGGTGCGGCACGAGGATCCGGTCGAAGCCGGCCGTCTCGTGGGCGCGTGCAAAGTCGCGCACGTAATCGGGATCGACGACGGGGCCGGACGGCGGGTGGATTTCCGACTGCTTCTGGCTCTGGATCATGCCGATGAATTCGACGCTCATCTGGGTCTCCGGTGCAGGGACGTCCCGGCACGTGGCCGGGCAGGAATGGAGCGCAGGTTAACGCCGGGATCATGCGAAACGGAAATAATCAATCCCGATTTGAATATCAGATTTGCATGGTTTGGGCGAGGGTGCGCTGCGCATACGCTGTGGGCTCACGAACGATCGGGCGCGCGGGCGCCGGCGAATCCGGCACGGTGCGTTCCAGACCGCCGGCTTCATGAGAAACCGCGCCGCGCGGCGATCGATTGCCGCTGTTGCCGCCTGTCCGTCTTACTCAGGGAATCCGTTTCGATGTCCGCCAGCCTTGCCGCTTCCTCGCCGTCGCCGCAGCCGCGTTCGCTGCGCCTCCTGTCGACCGAAGATGCCGATGCCGACGACGCACGTGTCGCCGCGCTGCTTGACCGCCTCGCACCGGAACTGGCCGCCGACGCGGCCCGCAACGACGTCGACGGCCGCTTTCCGCACGAGAACTTCGCGCGGCTGCATCGCGCGGGGCTGATCGCGCAGGTCGTGCCGCGCGAGCATGGCGGCGCCGGTGCGACGCTCGCGCAGGCGAGCCGGATCGTGGCCGCCGTTGCCCGGGCCGATCCGGCGACCGCGCTGGTGCTGACGATGACGTACCTGCAGCATCGCGCGCTCGGCCGTGCCGACAACCGCTGGCCGTCGCGGCTCCGGCGGGCGGTGTTCGACAGCGCGGTGACCCAGGGCGCGTTGATCAACGCGCTGCGCGTCGAGCCTTCACTCGGTTCGCCGTCGCGCGGCGGCTTGCCGGAAACCATTGCACGTCGCGACGGTGACGGCTGGCGGTTGTCCGGTCACAAGCTGTACAGCACCGGGATTCCGGCGCTGCGCTGGCTGGCCGTGTGGGCGCGCACCGACGAACCGGCGCCGCGGGTCGGCGTGTTTCTCGTGCCGCGAGACCGCGATGCGGATGGCGATCGCATCCGCGTGATCGAAAGCTGGAATCACCTCGGCCTGCGTGCGTCAGGCAGCCATGAGGTCGTGTTCGACGACGTGCGGCTGCCGGCCGATCACGCGGTCGACGTACGCGCGCCGCAAGCGTGGGCCGTGTCGGCCGCGACCCATGCGGATGCCGACGCGCAGGCCGACCAGCAGGCATGGATGGTCGCGCTGCTCGGCGGCCTGTACGACGCGGTGGCGCGTGCGTCGCGCGACTGGCTGGTCGGGTTCGCGACGACGCGTGCGCCGAGCGGGCTGGGCGCGCCGCTCGCGACGCTGCCGCGCGTGCAGGAGGCGGTCGGCGAAATCGAGGGCTGGCTGCATGCGAACCGCGTGCTGCTCGACGATCACATCGCGCGCACCGACGCGGGCGACGCACCGCCGGTCACGACGAGCGGCCTCGTCAAGCGGACCGTGACCGAGCACGCGATCCGCGTGGTCGAGCAGGCGTTGAAGCTGTCGGGCAATCACGGGCTGAGCCGCGCCAATCCGCTCGAACGCCACTTTCGCGACGTGCTGTGCAGCCGCGTGCATACGCCGCAGGACGATGCGATCGCGGTGGCGGCGGGGCGTGCGGTACTCGAAGCGGTGAGCCGGGGCGAAACGAAGGACGAAACGAAAGACGAAACGAAGGGCGCGGCGGAGACGGGCGGGGCGCCGGTCAACGAGACCGGACGCGGCCGCGCCGATGCGTGAGCGGAGCAGGGCGGGCGCGTACCTCGAGCGGGCTGCACGACGCGGTCGCCGCCCGGCACGCTCACGCAGCCTTGCCGTGCGCCTGCTCGGGCAACGCGAACGCCGTGCGCGCATGCGCGGCAACGGCGGCGAGCGGCGCGTCGAAGCGGGCCGCATCGTGCCGGCGCAGCAACCACAGATCGATCTGGGGCTTGAAATCGGTGAGCGGCACGATGTCGAGCGCATCGCGCAGCGGGCTGCCTTCGACGAGCGGCAACGGCATCAGCCCGATGCCGAAACCGTTCGCGACGCTCTGCAGTTGCAGGTCGCGGCCGTAGGTGTCGAGCGTGACCGGCATCGGCAGGCCCTGCGCGTCGAGCGCGCGCCGCAAGCCCGCACGAAAACCGCAGCCGTCCGGATTGAGCACCCAGCCACGCGCATGGCAATCGGCGAGCCGATAGCTGCGGCGCGGCCAGTCACCCTTGCGGCCGACCGCGACGAGCCGCGTGGCCAGCAGCCGTTCGCCCTCGACCTGCGCGGGCAGCACCATTTCGCGCGCGAGGAACACGAGCGCCGCATCGAGTTCGCGGCGGGCGACGCGCTCGACGAGCATGCCGCCCCAAGCGGTCGTGACCTGCGTCGCGAGCGCGGGCCACTGCGCGGCGAGTTCGACGATCAACGCGGGCAGCATCAGCTCGCCGAGGCCCTGCGTGAGCCCGATCCGGAATTCGCCGGCGGGCGGCTGCTTGCCGGCCGTCAGCTCCCGCAGCGCATCGACTTCGCGCAGGATCGCGCGACACTGCTCGAAGACCTGCCGGCCGATGTCGGTCGGGCGCGGCGGCTTCGTGTTGCGGTCGAGCAGGATCACGCCGAGCGCTTCCTCGAGATTCTGGACGCGCCGCGTGATCGCGGGCTGCGTCATCCCGAGCTCGGCCGCGGCCTGGCTCAGGGTCTGGCAGCGGACGACCGCTGCAAAAGCGTCGATATCGCTAATTTTCATGTTTGTTCTGCATGGTCTTTCGGGTGCATCATGACGATCCATCATATTCGGCATCATATTCGAGGAGTCGGCCGATGAGTACGCTTTCGTTGCATCAGACGCCGCTGCGGCCGTTCGTCGACGGTCTGGGCGCGCTGCTTGCGTCCGGCGCGAACGAGACGCGCATCCTTGACGAGGGCGGCGTGCTGCTCGCCGCCCTCGTCGAACACGACGACTGGCTGCCCGACGCATTCGCGCAGCCCGACCCCGCACGCTATCGGCAGTACCTGCTGCATCTCGACCCGGACGAGCGGTTCTCGGTCGTCAGCTTCGTGTGGGGGCCCGGCCAGACGACGCCGATCCACAACCACACGGTGTGGGGGCTGATCGGGATGCTGCGCGGCGGCGAGTTCTCGCAGCCGTACCGGTTCGACGCAGCGGGCAAGCCCGTGCCGGCGGGCGACGCCGTGCGGCTGCAGCCGGGCGAGATCGAGGCCGTGTCGCCGCGCATTGGCGACGTCCACCGCGTGACCAACGCGTTCGCGGATCGGGTATCGATCAGCATCCACGTGTACGGCGCGAACATCGGCAAGGTCGAGCGCGCGGTGTTCCTGGACGACGGCACCGTGAAGCCTTTCGTGTCCGGCTATTCGAACGCCTGATGCAGTTGCCCGCCGGCACGCGTCGGCGGGCCCGAGATTCATCCGTACCGTTTTCTTCACCGACTTCAACGCATTCGAGACAGAGACACCGTGACGCAATCCGCCGATTCCACCTTCCGCTTTCCCGTCGCGTCGTACCAGGACGTGCGCGCGCGCCTGCTGGCCCGCGACGAGATCGCGCTGATCGACGTACGCGAGGAAGATCCGTACGCGCAGGGCCACCCGCTGTGGGCCGCCAACTTTCCGCTGTCGAAACTCGAACTCGACGCGTGGACGCGGATTCCGCGCCGCGACACGCCGATCGTCGTGTTCGGCGAAGCGGGCGGCGAGGATCTCGCGCCGCGCGCGGCGGCCAAACTCGCGCAACTCGGCTACTCCGACGTGCGGCTGCTCGACGGCGGCCTCGCGGGCTGGCTCGCCGCGGGCGGCGAACTGTTCATCGACGTGAACGTGCCGAGCAAGTCGTTCGGCGAATGGGTCGAGGCCGAGCGGCACACGCCGTCGCTGTCCGCGCAGGAAGTGCAGGCGCTGATCGACGCGAAGGCCGATGTCGTGATCGTCGACGCGCGCCGTTTCGACGAATACCAGACGATGAACATCCCGACGTCGACGAGCGTGCCGGGCGCGGAGCTCGTGCTGCGCGTGCGCGCGCTCGCGCCGAACCCGGCGACGCGAGTGATCGTCAACTGCGCGGGCCGCACGCGCAGCATCATCGGCACGCAGTCGCTCGTGAACGCGGGGCTGCCGAATCCGGTCGCCGCGCTGCGCAACGGCACGATCGGCTGGACGCTCGCGGGCCAGACGCTCGAACGCGGCGCCGCGCGACGCTTTCCGGACGACATCGACGCGACGCAGCGTGCCGACGCAAGGCGGGCGGCGCGTGCGGTGGCCGAACGCGCGGGCGTGCCGCGCATTGCGCTCGCGGACGTCGCCGCGCTCGGCGAGCCGGGCCGCACGCTGTATCGCTTCGACGTACGCACTCCGGATGAATACGAAGCCGGCCACTTGCCGGGTTTCTTGAGCGCGCCGGGCGGCCAGCTCGTGCAGGAGACCGACCATCACGCGGCCGTGCGCGGCGCGCGGATCGTGCTCGCCGACGACGACGGCGTGCGCGCCGACATGACCGCGTCGTGGCTCGCGCAGATGGGCTGGGACGTGCGTGTCGTCGAACCGGAGCACGGTACGGCGAAGTTCGGCGAGCGCGGCCAGCCGCCGCGCGACGTGCCGGCAACGCCGCCCGCGACCGACGTGTCGCCCGCGACGCTCGCGGGCTGGCTGAAGGAGGCGGCACCCGGCGAGCTGGCGATCGTCGACGTGACGGCCAGCGCGAACTACGTGAAGCGCCATATCCCGGGTGCGTGGTTCGCCGTGCGTGCGCAGTTGCGTGATGCGTTCGCGGCGATTCCGCCCGCCAGGCGCTATGTGTTCACGTGCGGATCGAGCTTGCTGGCGCGGTTCGCGGCGGACGATGCCCGCGCGCTGCTGCCGGCTTCGGCTGAAATCGCGGTGCTCGCCGGTGGCACGGCAGCATGGATCGAGGCCGGGCTGCCGCTCGAAAGCGGCGAGACGCATCTGGCGTCACCGCGCATCGACCGCTACCGGCGCCCGTACGAAGGCACCGACAACGCGGCGGCCGCGATGCAGGCCTATCTTGACTGGGAGTACGGGCTGGTCGATCAGTTGAAGCGGGACGGCACGCATCACTTCCACGTGATCTGACCGATGCGGTGCAGCCGGGCGCGGCGTGTCGTGCGTCGCGCCCGGTCAGGGCGCATCTCAGCGCTTGAACGTATCGACGGCCGTGCGGCCGACGGCCGGATCGTCGGTAAAGAAGCCGTCGATCCCCGCGCGCAGGTAAGCCTGGATCTCCCGCACCGAGCCGGCGGTGTTGCGCGTGGCGGGCGTGCCGCCATCCTTCAACGAGGCGGGCAGGAAGTTGTTCTCCGGGCGGAACGTGTACGGATGCACGACGAGGCCGGCCTCGTGCGCATAGCGCACGTACGGCGTCGGCTGCTGCAGCGTGCCGTCCGCGGCGACCGCGATGATCGACGTCTTGTACGGGCCGACGCCGTTCGCATAGGTCGCGATCTCGCGCATGCCGTCGCGCGTCGACAGGTCGCCGTAGGTGCGCTTGTCGTTCGCCTTCACGAAGTCGTACGGGCGCTGGCCGGCTTCGTCCATCAGCTGCACGAGCTTCCAGTTCGGCTGGCTCGACTTGATCCGGTTGCGGATCGTCTTCAGGTTCGCGACCTCGAACGACTGGATGTAGACGGTCGCCGTGCGCGCCGTGTACGAATCCTTCAGCAGCGCATCGACGAGACGGTCTTCGAGCGGCAGGCCGATCGACTGGAAGTAGGTCGGATGCTTGGTCTCCGGATACAGGTGGATCGTGCGGCCGGTCTGCGCGGACATCTGCTTCGCGAGCGCGACGATCTCGTCGAACGTCGGAATCTCGAACTGGTCGTTGTATGCGGTGTTCGCGGGGCGGACCTGCGGAATGCGCTCGCGGGCGCGCAGCGTCTTCAGCTCGGCGAGCGTGAAATCCTCGGTGAACCAGCCGGTCAGCTCCGCGCCGTCGATCGTCTTGGTCGCCTTGCGGCCCGCGAACTGCGGCAGCGTTGACACGTTCGTCGTGCCCGAGATCTCGTTCTCGTGACGCGCGACGAGCACGCCGTCGCGGGTCGACACGAGATCGGGCTCGATCACGTCCGCGCCGTCCTCGACCGCCTTGCGGTACGACGCGAGCGTGTGTTCGGGGCGCAGCGCGCTCGCGCCGCGATGGCCGACCACCTGGACCTTCGCGGAAATCGGCTGGGTGGGGTCGGACGCGACGTCGTCGCCGCCGCACGCGGCGAGCAGGAACGCGGCGGCACAGGCGACCGGGACGTAGCGCAGGGAGGTCGGGCGCTTGAAGAGCATGTCGATGAACCTTCGAAACGAGAGTCGGAAAGGGGCGATCGCTCCGGCATGCGGCCGTCGTGGCGTGTCGCACGGAGTCGAATGGGACGCGATCGTCGCATCGAATAATTACATATGTATTACTTGTGCCTTTCTTTTGAATATTTTTAGGGCGCGATACCGGCGGCGGAGCAGTTGATTGCGGCCCGATGTGGGGCGCATTCCGGCCGTCTCGGGCAGGCCGCGCGCCGGATGCACTAAACTTGCGGGAATTTTGCATCGCCGCGCCGGGGCGGACGTCCGCCTGGCGCGACGATGCGGCGACTCGCGGGCCGGCGCGGGCGCCCGGCGCCCGTGTGCGTCCGGGGCCCGCGCCGGCCGATTTTTCCCGACCCATGACGACTCGAACCGATTCCGCCTACCTGCTCGGCGACCTGCTGAAGAACGTTTCCCGCTCCTTCTACCTGACGCTGCGCGTGCTGCCCGACGGCATGCGCGATCCGGTCGGCCTCGCGTACCTGCTCGCGCGCGCAGCCGACACGATCGCCGACACGGCGCTCGTCGCACCCGATCGCCGCGCGGCGTTGCTGACCGACCTGCGCGACGAGGTCGAACGGCTCGGCGACGGGGTTGCGCTGTCGCGTGCGCTCGAGGACGTGACGCGGATGCAGACCGATTCGCACGAACACGTGCTGCTCGGCTCGATGGCGCCGATGCTCGCGCTGCTGCGCGCGCAGCCGGAGGCCGACCGCGCCTCGATCCGCAAGGTCGTCGCGACGCTGACGGCGGGGATGGTATTCGACCTGCGCACGTTCCCCGACGAGCAATCGGGGCGGGTCGCGTCGTTGCCGACGCGTGACGAACTCGACCGCTACACGTATCTCGTTGCCGGCTGCGTGGGCGAGTTCTGGACCGACATGACGGGCATGCACACGCCGGCGGCACGCGGCTGGAACCTGCCGGACATGTGCGAGAAGGGCATCCGTTTCGGCAAGGCGCTGCAGATGACCAACATCCTGCGCGACTGCGGGAAGGACCTGCGCATCGGCCGCTGCTACCTGCCCGACGACGTGCTGGGCGCACACGGGCTCGGCGTCGCCGACCTGACGGCGCCCGATGCGTCCGCGCGCGCGCGCGGCGTACTCGTCGACCTGCTGCGCGTGACGCTCGACCAGTATCGCGACGCGTGCCTGTATACGCTCGCGATCCCGCGCCGCTTCGTGCGACTGCGGCTCGCGTGCCTGTGGCCGATCATGATCGGCCTCGAAACGCTCGAGTTGCTGGCCGGCCACGCAGCGTGGCTCGATCCGGCGAAGCCGGCCAAGGTGCCGAGAAAGCGCATCTACCGGATCATGGCGTCGTCGCTCGCGCTGGTCGGCTCGAACACCGCGATTCGCGCGCGCATGACCGCGCTCGCCGATGCCGTGAGCGCGCATCTCGTGCCGCCGGCCACGCGCTGAATCGCACTGAACGATGCCGGCACGACGGGTGCCGGCGTCGCCCCTCGGCCCACGTTCGCCGGGCCGCTCCCGCCGATCTCCCGCGCCTCGACTAAAAACGTTTTCATTATTTCGTTTCGCGAAACGTGGGTGTCATGAACGTCAGCGATCCTTCGCGGCGGCGTGAATCGTGGCATCGACCACGGTCGCGCATTTGTAAGATGTATGTTGCCGAAGGCATCTGACGACATCCGTCGGTCGCGTTGCACCTGTAAAAATGTAAAGCTAGGGTTTTCACCGGGAAATGCCGGAGAGGCCCGCCGCGTAAGCGTTTTCAGGTGTTATGTAACCGCTTGGTGAACCCGCGCGTTGCGTCGATCATACGATGACCGACTGCGCGTGTTGGGAAATAATCGGTAATCCGTCAGAATTGCGCCGGCATGTACTCGCACATGTGTCAGGTCATAAAACCACACCACAAAAGAAATCATTCTTTGAGGACGGAGAATCAATGAAAAAGCGCGTCGCTTTCGCCATGACGGCAGCTGGCCTTGCAGCCGCTACCGTCGCCCACGCTCAAAGCAGCGTGACCCTGTACGGTATCGTCGATAACGGTCTGGCTTACCAGAACAACTCGTCGGCAGTCGGTGCGACCTCGGGTGGTCACTCGAAGGTGCAGATGTCCACCGGCGTGTGGGCAGGCAGCCGCTTCGGCCTGAAGGGCAGCGAAGATCTCGGCGGCGGCACGAAGGCGATTTTCCAGTTGGAAGCCGGCGTCAACACGGCTAACGGCTCGTCGCAGTGGACCAACGGCATCTTCACGCGTCAGGCGTGGGTTGGCCTGACCAACAACACGTACGGTACGCTGACGGCCGGCCGCCAGTACACCGCGTACTACACGCTGCTGTCGCCGTACAGCCCGACGACCTGGCTGACCGGCTATTACGGCGCGCACCCGGGCGATATCGACTCGCTGGATACCAGCTACCGCGCGAACAACTCGCTCGTCTACATGTCGCCGAAGTTCTACGGCTTCACGGTCGGCGGTTCGTACTCGTTCGGCGGCGTTGCAGGCGCAACGAACCGCGGCTCGACGTGGAGCGCCGCGATCCAGTACCTGAACGGCCCGGCAGGCATCGCGGTCGGCTACCAGAAGGTCAACAACGCGACGCTCGGCGGCGGCGTGTGGGGTGCGAACTCGACGGTGCAGAACGGCCTGACGGCGACGGGTGACGGCAACCAGCCGGCCGTTTCGTCGATCAACAATGGCTACGCGACCGCGCAATCGCAGCAGCGTATCGCCGTGACGGCGGGCTACCAGTTCACGCCGGCATGGGACATTTCGGCATCGTACTCGAACGTCCAGTACACGCCGGGCGTCGGTTCGTCGTTCCGCAACACGGCGATCTTCAACACGGCAGGCGCCGTGCTGCACTGGAAGGCAGCGGCTCAGTGGGACTTCGCGGCGGGCTACTCGTACACGGCGGCAACGCAGTCGAACGGCATCACGAGTTCGGCCAAGTACCACCAGGTCACGCTGTCGCAGTACTACAGCCTGTCGAAGCGCACGGGCCTGTACGCAGTTGAAGCTTGGCAGCATTCGAGCGGCAACACGCTGAACGGCGGCAAGATCATCGCTGCAACGACGTCGATCGGCGACGGCGTGGGCGCAGGTTCGAAGCAGAACCAGATCGGCCTCGGCGTCGGCCTGATCCACCGCTTCTGATGTCGCGCGGCGCGCGAGCGCCGCTCAGGGCATGCGGTATGAAAAACCGGCCTTCGGGCCGGTTTTTTATTGGCGGTGCGCATTGTGCGCAGTGCCGGTTCCGTCACCGGCGAGCATCGAATGGAAGCGGGCGGCGACGGCAGTCGAGCCTGACAGGTGCGCGCATCATGCGATGCATGGCGCAGTGTTCGGCCGGTGCCAATGCCGTCCTGTTCGTCACTGCGCAGCCGCATCCGTCCAGCTTCCCGCCAGCGCCTGGAACAGCGCCGCCGTATCGGCAAGCCGGTCGGCCTGCGCGCGGGTGCGGTCGAGCGACGTCTGCAGCGCCTGCCGCTGCGCGTCGAGCAGGTCGAACGTGCTGATCCCGCCCGCCGCGTAGCGGTCGCCGGCAATCATGTTGCTTGCCGCCGCTTCCCGCGCGGCGATATCTCTCGCCTGCAGTTCGGCCGCGTCGTGCTCGACCGCGCGCATCGCGTCGGCCACCTGCTGAAGCGCCTGCAGCACGGTTTCCCGGTAGCTCGCGAATGCTGCGTCGTACGCCGCTTCGGTCGCACGTTTCTTCGCGCGCAGTTCGCCGCCGTGAAAGAGCGGTTGCGTCAGGCCGAGGCCGACATTCCACACATTGAGCCCGCTCACGAGATCCGCGATGCGCGTGCGTTCCGAGCCGATCCCCGCCGAAATCGAAAAGCGCGGATACAGGTTCGCGGTGGCCACGCCGACGTTCGCGCTCGCCTGGTGCAGCACGGCTTCGGCCGCGCGGATGTCGGGTCGTTCGCGCGCGAGCGTCGACGGCAACGCGACGGGCAGCGTGCGCGGCAGCGCAAGTGCTTCGAGCGTGAGGTCGGGCAGCACGGCATCGGACGGCGGCACGCCGAGCAGGATCGCGAGCCGGTGGCCGGCCTGCGCGAGGCGGGCGTCGAGCGGCGGCAGCGACGCCTGCGTCTGCGCGAGCAGTGCGCGTTGCGCATGCACGTCGGCCTGCGAAACACCGCCCGCCGCGAAACGCATTTCGACGATGCGCAACTGCCGCGCCTGCGCGTCGATCAACTGCCGCGTGAGCGCGACCTGCTGCGCGAGCGACGCGCGCAGGATCGCGGTCGCGACGACGTTGCCCGCGAGTGTCAGGCGCGCCGCGTCGAGCGTGTACGACTGGTAGTCGACTTGCGCGCGTAGCGCTTCGAGCGCACGCCGGTTGCCGCCGAACACGTCGAGTACATACGACACGCTCACCGATGCGTCATAAAGCGTGAACGGCCCCGGGCTGGGCACGTTGGCGGGCAGGCCGAACGCGGTCGTGTCGACTTGCTCGCGTGTGGCGGACAGGCTCGCATCGACTTTCGGCACCATCGTCGCGCCGGCTTCGGCCGCATGGTTCTGCCGCGCTTCGTCGAGCCGCGCGCGGGCTTCGGCAAGCGTCGGGCTGTTGTGCCACGCGGTATCGACGAGCCGGTTCAGCGGTTCGGAGCCGAACTGCGTCCACCAGCATTGCGGCGTGTGCGCGGCCGGTGCGAACGTCTGCGGGTCGCCGGCCGCGCCGGTGGCGGCGGCCGTCGTCGCGGGCGGCTCGCCGCGCGTGTAGTGCCGCGTGGCTGGCGCGTCAGGTGCGTGGAAATCCGGCCCGACCGCGCATCCGGCGACGAGCAGCGCGGCGGCCAGCGCACAGCCGTGAGCAGCGCGGTCAACGTGGAAGGGGCGACGCGAAGCCGGTTTCATGGTGCCGTGCCTAGTCGAGCGTCCGCCGGTAGAAACGCAGCGCGACGCCCATCACGACGATGGTGAACAGCGCGACCGGCCACACGGACGGCCACAGGTCGCTCCAGCCGTTGCCTTTCAGGAGGATGCCGCGCACGAGGCGGTTGAAGTAGGTGAGCGGCAGCAGGTTGCCGATGAATTGCGCCCACTTCGGCATCCCGGCGAACGGGAACATGAAGCCCGACAGCAGGATGTTCGGCAGGAAATAGAACACCGCGAGCTGCATCGCCTGCAACTGGTTCTGTGCGAGCGACGACAGCGTGATGCCGACGGTCAGGTTCGCGGCGATGAACAGCAGCGCGGACAGGTAGATCGCGAACACGCCGCCGACGAACGGCACGTCGAACACGAACCGTGCCGCGGCGACGATGATCGACACCTGGATCAACCCGATCAGCACGTACGGGACGATCTTGCCCGTCATCACCTCGAGCGGCCGCACCGGTGTTGCGAGCAGGTTCTCCATCGTGCCGCGCTCGCGTTCGCGGGTGATCGCGAGGCCCGTCATCATCACCATCGTCATCGTCAGGATCACGCCCATCAGGCCCGGCACGACGTTGTACTGCGTGATGCCCTCGGGGTTGTACAGCCGGTGCAGCACGACGTCGAACGCGGCCGGGCGGCCGTTCAGGTAGGCGAGCGGACCCGTCAGATCCTTGTCCGCGACGGGCTGCACGAGGCCCGGCAGCGCGCCGATCGCCGACGCGGTCGCGACGGGATCGGTCGCGTCCGCCTCGACGAGCAGCGACGGACGCTCGCCACGCAGCAGCCGCCGCGAAAAATCGGCCGGCACGGTCAGCACGAATTGCACGTCGCCGCGTGCAAGCGCATGCCGGCCGGCCGCCTCGTCGGGCAGCGTCTCGACGATGTCGAAGTACGCGGAATTGCGCATCGCGGCGACGAAGCTGCGCGCGAACGGGCTCGCATCGGCGACGATCACGGCCGTGGGCAGGTGCTTCGGATCGGTGTTGATCGCGAAGCCGAACAGCGTGAGCTGGATGATCGGCACGCCGACGATCATCGCGAACGTCACGCGGTCGCGCCGCAGCTGCAGGAATTCCTTCAGCACGATGCTCCACCAGCGAGCGACCGAGAACGCGTCGTGCAAGCGTGCCCACGCGTTCATGACGACGCTCCGCCGGGTTGCCCGGACGCGCGGCCCATCATGTAGATGAAGACGTCCTCGAGCCCGGTGTCGATCGGCGCGACCTGCAGCGCGGCAGGCCCATCGGCTTGCGCCGCGACCTGCGCGAGCGTCGCGTCGAGCCGCGCGCGATCGCGGCCGCTCACATGCAGTGCCGAGCCGAATACGACCGTCTGGTCGACGCCCGGCATCGTGCGCAGCCGCGCGGACAGTTCGCTCAGGTGCGCACCGGTGATCGCGCGGGTCGCGAGCCCCTGCGACGCGACGATCTCCGCCGACGTGCCCTGCGCGAGCAGCTCGCCGTACGCGATGTACGCGAGCTTGTGGCAGCGCTCGGCCTCGTCCATGTAGTGCGTGCTGACGAGCACCGAGATCCCTTGTGCGGCCAGCCGGTGCAGCTCTTCCCAGAAGTCGCGGCGCGCGGCCGGATCGACGCCGGCCGTCGGTTCGTCGAGCAATAGCAGCGCCGGCTCGTGCAGCATGCAGGCGGCCAGCGCGAGGCGCTGCTTCCAGCCGCCCGACAGCGCGCCCGTGAGCTGGTCCGCGCGGCTCGCGAGGCCGAGCCCGTCGAGTGCGCGCGCGACGGCCGCCTTGCGGTCGGGCATCCCGTACACGCGCGCGACGAAGTCGAGGTTCTCGCGGATCGACAGGTCTTCCCAGTACGAGAAGCGCTGCGTCATGTAGCCGACGTGCCGCTTGATCTGCGCACTGTCGCGCACGATGTCGTAGCCGAGGCAGGTGCCGCTGCCCGAGTCGGGCGTGAGCAGCCCGCACATCATCCGGATCGACGTGGTCTTGCCGCTGCCGTTCGGCCCGAGAAAGCCGAAGATCTCGCCGCGCGCGACGCGCAGCGACACGTCCTTCACGACATGCTTGTCGCCGAAATGCTTGTTCAGGCGATCGACGTCGATCGCATACGGTGCGGGCGGCAGGTTCATGGCACCCTCACGGCGACGGGCTGGCCCGGGTGCAGCTTCGGCGCGTCGGCGACGGCCGGGCGCGCCTCGATCATGAACACGAGCTTGGTCCGGCTCTCGTTACTGTAGATCACGGGCGGTGTGTATTCGGCCTCGCTCGACACATAGGTGATGCGCGCGGGCACGTCGGCCGCGCAGCCGTCGCAATGGATCGCGACCGTGCGCCCCGGCGCGAGCGAGGCGATGGCGGCTTCCGGCACGAAGAAGCGCACCTTCAGGTTTTGCGGCGGCAGCATCTGCACGACCGGATTGCCGGCCTGCACCCATTCGCCGACGCGGTACAGCGTGTCGTACACGCGTCCGGCGGCGGGCGCGGCGACGCGCTTCTGGTCGAGCTTCCATTGCGCCTCGGCGACCGCCGCCTGCGCGGCGTCGACCTGTGCGGCCTGCGCGGCGATCTGCTGCGCGCGGCCGGGCAGGCGCGCGACGTCGACCTGTTGCTGCAGTTCGCGCATCTGCGCGGCGGTCGTTTGAGCGGCCGTGCGCGAATCGTCGAGCTGCTGTTTCGACAGGCCGCCGGCAGCGTACTGGCTTTCATCGCGCACGCGTTGCGCGGCGGCCCGCGCGGCCTGCGCGGTGGCTTGTGCGAGCTGCGCCTGCGTGACCGCGATTTCGGGCGGGCGCTTGCCCGTCTGCAGGTCGGCAAGCTGCGCGCGGGCGGCCGCGAGCTGGTGCTGCGCCTGCAGCAGCGCGGCTGTTTCGCTGACGGCTTCGAGCGAGAAGGCCGGTGCGCCGGCGGCGAGGGTCTGGCCGCGCGCGACCGACAACTGCGCAAGCGTGCCCGACTGCGACGACGACAGGTACACGAATTCGCCTTCGACGTAGCCCTGGTAGGTCGTGCCGTTGCTGGCCTGCCGTTCGCAACCGGCGAGGAGCGCGACGGCGGCGGCCAGTGCGATCGGCAGCGCGCGGGCCGTGTTCACGACGGGCTCCGTGGCGAGCGGGCTGGCGCGCGCGGCGCGGCGGCCGGCGGCTGCAGGCCCGAACCGAGCAGTGCGCGGACGTGACGGTGCAGCACGTCGCGGTCGATCGGCGGCAGGCCGCGCGCGCTTTGCCACAGTTTCGCGGTCGCGAGCGGCAGCATCACCAGCGCGATGATCGAATGGAACAGGAACGCCGGTTCGAGCGCGGGGTTCAGCGTGCCGGCCTGCTGCGCGCCGCGGATGCGCTCGGCGAAGCGCCCGACATGGTCGAGCGGAATGCGGCGGACCATCCGCTCGCGCAGCAACCCGCCTTCGTGGACGATCTCGCGCAGCCAGATCGACGGCAGCCACGGCATGCGGCGCGTGACGTCGAAGAAGCGGTCGACGAGTTCGGCGACGAGCGCGAACGGGTCGTTTTCGATCTGCGGCTCGGTCGGCCGCCACACGAACGCGATGACCTGCGCGAGCCGTTCCTCGACGATCGCGTCGAGCAGTTGCTCGCGATTCGTGAAGTAGTAGTGGACCATCGCCGACGTGACGCCGGCCGCGGCGGCGATCTGCGCGACCGTGGTCGCGGCGATGCCGCGCTCGGCGAACAACTGCATCGCGACGTCGAGCATGTGGTCGCGCAGGTCGAAATCGTCGACCGACGGGCGGCGCCCGCGCGGCCTGGCGACGGTGGATTTCGCGTTCATGAAATCGACGCTAATTGATGAGTTAGTTAATTTCAAGGAAGGGTTTTCGCCCGGGTTGATCGAGATCAGGCGAGCGTTGAATGGGGACGCGGGCGGGCGAGGCGGCGACGTGACGCGGCGCGGCGCGGCGCGGCCAGCCGGCGGCGGAGTGTAGGGAACAGCTAATGGAGAAACGGTGGGGGAAACGAGCGGGGCTGCGGCATGGCGCCGGCGGCATGGGCCCGGACGCGAAGCGAGGGCGCGAGCCTGGACAATGGCGCGCGCCCCCGAAAGGCGGCTACTGGTCGATTGGCGACGTCATCGGCACGTGATCGCCGGTCAGCCCGAACACGACGAGCTGCGCAGGCTCGGTCGCGCTCGCGTTGCGCGACACCTGGTGGCGCGAGCCGGGCGCCTCGTACCAGCCTTCGCCGGCGCGGTAGCGCCGCAGCGGGCCGCCGTTCACCTGCGACAGCACTTCGCCTTTCGACACGACCGCGAACACCGAGCCGAGGTGCCGGTGGGCTTCGGAAGCCTGGCCGGGCGCATAGTCGACGGTCGCGACGACGGCGAGCTTGCCGGGCGCTTCGGGCACGGCCTGCTGCATGATCGTATGCACGTTGTCGCCGGCGTCGTGCGCCCCGGCGGCGGCCGGCAGCAGCGCGGCGCCGGTCGCGAGCCACGCGTACAGGGCGGCGCGACGCAGGTGCGTAGCGTGAGTCATCGTCGTCTCCTTACTCGGGCATCTTGCGGAACGCGATCGCGAAGCGGTTCCACGAGTTGATCGTCGCGATCAGCATCGACAGGTCGAACAGTTCCTCGTCGGTGAAGTGCGGCTTCACGGCCTCCCACACGGCGTCGGGCACGTGGTTGCTGGCGACCAGCGTCAGCGCCTCGGTCCATTCCAGCGCCGCGCGTTCGCGCTCGGTGAAGAACGGCGTTTCGCGCCACGTGACGACGGTGGCCAGGCGGCGCTCGGTTTCGCCACCCTTGCGCGCATCGGTCGTGTGCATGTCGACGCAGAACGCGCAGCCGTTGATCTGCGACGCGCGCAGGCGGACGAGTTCGGCGAGCGGCTTCTCGATCGAGCTCTTCGCGAGGAATTCCTCGGCATTGCGCATCACCTTGATCGCATTCGGGCTGGCGGCATAGAAGTTCAGGCGCGGTTGCATGGCAGGTCCTTTCTCGGTTGGAGCGCACGGTGGCGCGACAGGACCTACTTTAGGACGCACGCTGGCCTGCTTGAATGGCCAATTTCGGGAAAATTCAGGTAACCAGTGCCGCGCCGCCGACGGTGTCCGAACCCAGCAGGCCGGCCAGCTTCGCAAGCGCCGTGTCGATGCGCAGCGCGTCGATCCCGCCATAGCCGAACAGCAGCCCCGCGCGCACCGGCACGCCGACGTGGAACGCCGAGATGCCATACAGGCCGATGTCGTGCGCGCGGGCCGCGCGGACCAGCGCCGCTTCGTCGCACCCCGGCTTCAGGTAGGCGGCGAGGTGGATGCCGGCGGTGGGAACGATCGCATCGAACCACGGCGCGAGTGCGCCGCGCAGATGGGCGATCAGCATCTTGCGGCGGGCATCGTAGTGCTTCTGCACGCGCTTCAGGTGCCGCGCGAAATCGCCTTCGAGCATGAAGCGGGCAAGCGCCGCCTGCGTCAGCGTGCAGGTGTGCCAGTCGACGATCTGCTTCGCCTTGGCCAGCGCGCCGCGCAGCGCGCGCGGCGGAATCGCGTAGCCGATCCGCAGTTCCGGAAAGATCGTCTTCGAGAACGTGCCGACATAGGCGACGAGGCCGGTGCGGTCGAGGCTCTTCAGCGACTCCACCGGCCGGCCTTCGAAGCGGAACTCGCCGTCATAGTCGTCCTCGATGATCACCGCGCGGCGGCGCTGCGCCCATTCGAGCAGCGCGACGCGCCGGTCCAGCGTCATCGGCATGCCGAGCGGGAACTGATGCGATGGCGTCACGTAGACGAGGCGTGCGTCGTCGGGCAGCCGTTCGGTCAGCAGCCCGTGCGCGTCGACCGGCACGCCGATCACCGTCGCGCCGAGCGACGCGAACGCGGCGCGCGCGGGCGGATAGCCGGGGTCCTCGACGGCGACCACGTCGCCGGGCCGCACGACGACGCGGGCGATCAGGTCGAGCGCCTGTTGCGCGCCTTGCGTGACGAGCACGTCGTCCCAGCCGCACGCGACCGCGCGGCTGAACGCGACATAGCGCGCGATCGCGCCGCGCAGTTGAGGATCGCCGGCCGGGTCGTGATACTGGGCGGGGCCGCGCATCTGCTGGCGCAACGCGTGATGCAGGCAGCGCCGCCACGCGTCGAACGGGAACAGCGCCTTGTCGGTCACGCCGCCACGGAAGTCGAAGCCGGGCGAATCGTGCGGCATCGGCATCGCGAGCGCATCGGGCAGGTCGTTCCACAGCGCGCGCGCATCGACCGCGTCGACGCGCGGCGTATCCTCGACGAGCGACGGCGCCGACATGGCGGCAGCGTGCGGCACGCGCGCGAGGCCGTCGGCGACGAACGTGCCGTCGCCCGCGCGGGTAGTCAGGTAGCCCTCGGCGACGAGGCGCTCGAACGCGTCGAGCGTCGTCTTGCGCGATACGCCCAGCTGTTTCGCAAGGTCGCGCGTCGACGGCAGCCGCGCGCCGCCGGCGAGCCGCCCGTCGACGATCGCGGTGCGCAGTTGCCGGAAGATCTGCCCCGTCAGGTCGTGACGGCCTTCGATGCGGATGGCAATGTCCATCGCGGTGGTTACCTCGATTGTCGTAATTTTGTGCCGATCAGCATACCGGAAGTCCGCCGTGGAGGTCGCTTGGCGGGGCGCCCGCACCGGTCGCCAAGCCGCAAGCAATCGGGGACGCGGGCTGAACCGGCCGGGTGGCCCCGTAACTCGCGTCCGCTGCCCGTACCCGCCGATTGGACCTCGGCCCGCCGCTGCCTTACGATCCACGACAACCCCAGACCGGAGCGAGCCCATGCTGTCCGAAGACGAACTTGCGCTGCTCGACGCGATCCGTGCCACCGGCAGCCTGTCGCGCGCGGCCGCGCGGCTCGGCAAGGCGCCGTCGACGGTGTCGCACGCGGCGCGCCAGCTCGAAACCCGCTTCGACGCGCTGCTGTTCGACCGGCGCGGCTACCGGCTGCAGCTCACGCCGGCCGGCCAGTTGCTGACCGACGAGGCGGCGCGGCTGGCGCTGGACGTCGCACGGCTGACGCAGCGCGTGCGGCAGATTGCGAGCGGCTGGGAAGACCGGCTGTGGATCGTCAGCGACGAGGTGCTGGAGTTCGACACGCTGCTGCCGGTCGTCCGGTCGTTCGATGCGCTCGACTCGGGCGTGTCGTTGCGTTTCACGCACGAAGTGCTCGGCGGTACCTGGGAAGCCCTGCGCGACGGCCGCGCGGACCTGGTGGTCGGCGCGACCAACGAGCCGCCCGCGATTCCCGGCTTCAAATGGTTCGAACTGGGCGCGATGGAGTGGGTGTTCGCGGTGTCGCCACGCCATCCGCTGGCCGCCGCGACCGGCGCTCTGACGCGGGACGTGATCGGCGCGCACCGGGCGGTCGTCGTCGCCGATTCGTCGCGGCGCGCGGTCGGCCGCGCGTATGGCCTGCTCGGCGGACAGGCCGTGCTCGCGGTGCCGTCGATGCGCGCGAAGATCCTCGCGCAGCGCGACGGGCTCGGTGTCGGCTGGGTGCCGCTCCGGCGCGTGGCGTCGCTGCTCGCGCGCGGCGAACTCGTCGAAAAACAGACAGCCGATCCGCGCGAGCCGAACCGGCTGTATGTCGCGTGGCACGGCGACCGGGACGGCCGCGCGCTGCAATGGTGGCTCGAGCAATTGCGCGAGCCGCGGCTCGCGCAGCGCCTGCTCGACGGTATCGACGTGGCCGGCTGACGCGGCGAGGATCAGGGCAGGACAAGCGAACCTGCCCGCTCGAACACGTTCGACGATTTCGAACATGTTCGTCGCGCACGTCGTACGGCAGGGCCGGGCGCCGCGCGCATCCTGTGTTCACGGTCAACTCACCGGTTCACAGGAGAACATCATGCAACGCTTCGAAGGAAAGACGGTCCTCGTCACGGGCGGCAACAGCGGCATCGGCCTGGCGGCCGCCAAGGCATTCGCGGCAGAAGGCGCGCGGGTCATCATCACCGGGCGCGATGCGCAGACGCTCGAGGCCGCGCGGCAAACGCTCGGCGCCGGCGCGCTCGCAATTCGCAACGAGGCCGGCAGCGTCGCATCGGCCCGCGCGCTGGCCGATGCGATCGCGTCGGCGGGGGCGCGGCTCGACGCCGTGTTCATCAACGCGGGCGTCGCGAAACTCGCGCCGTTCGCCGACAGCGATGAGGCCATGTGGGATCTCGTGTTCAACACCAACGTGAAGGGCGCGTATTTCCAGATCCAGTCGCTGGTGCCGCTGCTGAACCGCGGCGCGTCGATCGTGATCAACGGCTCGATCAACGCGCACATCGGGATGCCCGGCTCGTCGGTGTACGCGGCGAGCAAGGCGGCCGTCAATTCGTTCGCGAAGACGCTGTCGACGGAGTTGCTGCCGCAGGGTGTGCGCGTGAACGTCGTGAGCCCCGGGCCCGTGCAGACGCCGCTGTACGGCAAGCTCGGGCTCGACGCGGCGACGCTCGATGAAACCGCCGACAAGATCAAGGGCCTCGTGCCGGTCGGCCGGTTCGGCACGCCGGAGGAGATCGCGTCGACGGTGCTGCACCTCAGCGCGCCGGAATCCGCGTTCATCGTCGGCGCGGAGATCATCGCGTCGGGCGGGATGGGGTTGCTCTGACCCGGTCGTGACACAGGCGGGGCCGCACTCGCCCGGCGCAATGCCGGGCGGGCGGTTCCTGCGAACCGCATCTGCCGTGCTGCCAGCGCCGAGTGACTGCGGACGTCGGCGGATCGCGCCCCCTGCGAAAAGGCCATGACGGTAGCAGGGGCGACTATCCGTTTACTAGACGACCGGTCTAATCCGCGGCTATCATCCGTCCTCATGAATGCGACGACGTCCGCGGCGCATGCAACGAAGACGCGAAATGCCATTTGAATGCCATTCCGCGCTGCGATGCTGGTGGTGCTGCGAGACGCCGTCGTTTTATTTCGAATCATCCTAGACGACCGGTCTAATAGGCGAGTATCGCATTCGGATATGCGGGCCGCACGTTGACGCGTCTCAGCTGACTAACCGACAGGCGCGCCGCGCCGACCGGCCGGATTGCCCGGTTGCGCGGCCCCGTTCCCTCATCCATTTCGAAGGAGTATCCGATCATGAAGATTCTGGTTGTCCTGACCTCGCACGACACGCTCGGCGACACCGGCAAGAAGACCGGCTTCTGGCTCGAGGAACTGGCCGCGCCGTACTACACGTTCAAGGATGCGGGCGTCGAGCTGACGCTTGCGTCGCCGAAGGGCGGCCAGCCGCCGCTCGATCCGAAAAGCAGCGATCCGACGGCCCAGACCAACGCGACGCGCCGCTTCGACGCCGATCCGGCGGCCAAGGCCGAACTCGCGTCGACGCGCAAGCTGGCCGAGGTATCCGTGGACGACTACGACGCCGTGTTCTACCCGGGCGGCCATGGCCCGCTGTGGGATCTCGCCGAGGATCTGCATTCGATCGGCCTGATCGAGCGCGCGCTGGCGGCCGGCAAGCCGGTCGCGGCCGTGTGCCACGCGCCGGGCGTGCTGCGTCACGTGAAGAACCCGCAGACCGGCGAATCGGTCGTGCGCGGCAAGCGTGCCACGGGTTTCACCAACAGCGAGGAAGCGGCCGTCGAACTGACGGAAGTCGTGCCGTTCCTCGTCGAGGACATGTTGAAGACCAACGGCGCGCAATTCGAGCGCAGCGCCGACTGGGCGCCGCATGTCGTCACCGACGGGCTGCTGATCACGGGGCAGAACCCCGCGTCGTCGGAGCCCGTCGCCGAGGCGCTGCTCGCGCAGCTCGGCCACCGTTGAGCCGAGGGCGCCGGCCGGGCCGGCGCCGTACCGTATCCGTCGCCGGGCGCAGGCCGGCCCGTCGACGGCCCGATCGTTCCGTCGTGCGTACCGCACGGCGCGTTTCCAGTCGTTTTGCAGAACCAAGCAAAGGAGCCGTGGATGTCTGCCCTGTTCGAACCGTTCAAACTCAAGGATGTCACGTTGCGCAACCGCATCGCGGTGCCGCCGATGTGCCAGTACGTCGCCGAGGACGGCGTCGTCAACGATTGGCATCACGTGCATCTGGCCGGCATCGCGCGGGGCGGCGCGGGCCTCGTGATCGCCGAGGCGACGGCCGTGGCGCCGGAAGGGCGCATCACGCCGGGCTGCGCGGGGCTGTGGAACGATGCGCAGGCCGAAGCGTTCGCCCCATCGGTCGCGGCGATCAAGGCGGCCGGCGCGGTACCCGGCATCCAGATCGCGCACGCGGGCCGCAAGGCGAGCGCGAACCGTCCGTGGGAAGGCGACGACCATATCGCCGAAGGCGATCCGCGCGGCTGGCAGACCATCGCGCCGTCGGCCGTGCCGTTCGGCGCGCATCTGCCGAAGACGCCGCGCGCGATGACGCGCGACGACATCGCACGCGTGCAGGCCGACTTCGTTGCGTCGGCGAAACGCGCGCGCGACCTGGGCTTCGAATGGCTCGAACTGCACTTCGCGCACGGCTATCTCGCCCAGAGCTTCTTCTCGGTGCATGCGAACCAGCGTGACGACGAATACGGCGGCTCGGCCGAGAACCGCGGTCGCTTCCTCGTCGAGACGCTCGCGGCCGTGCGCAAGGTGTGGCCGGAGCATCTGCCGCTGACCGCGCGCTTCGGCGTGATCGAGTACGACGGGCGCGACGAAGAGACGCTCGCCGAGTCGATCGCGCTCACGCAGCGGCTGAAGCGGGAAGGGCTCGACATGCTGAGCGTGTCGGTCGGTTTCTCGACGCCCGACGCGCAGATTCCGTGGGGTCCGGCGTTCCTCGCGCCGATCGCCGAGCGCGTGCGCCGCGAGGCCGGGCTGCCGGTGTCGTCCGCGTGGGGGATCGACACGCCGCAACTCGCGAACCGCGTGGTGGCGGAAGAACAGCTCGATCTCGTGATGGTCGGCCGCGCGCATCTGGCCGACCCGCACTGGCCGTACTACGCGGCCAAGCAACTCGGCGTCGAGCGTCCGTCGTGGACGCTGCCCGCGCCGTACGCGCACTGGCTCGAGCGCTACCGGAGCGCCGACAAGGTGGCCTGAGCGGGCGGGGCGCCGGGGCGGCGCGCGCATGACATGCGCCGCCGATCCGGCGCCGATGGATAGAATGGCGGTTCGCGCAGGCCGGTTGCCTGCGCGAACCGCCATTTTCTCATTCTCGACAGAGGTGCCATGGGCGCACATGTCCCGTCGTCTCCCGATCCTGCCGCACGGCCGCGTACGCAGCAGGTCTCCCGTGCCGTGCTGTACGCGGCGCTGCTGGTCATCGCGCTGTGGGTGATCCGCGATTTCATTCCCGCCATCGCCTGGGCCTGCGTGATCGCCATCGCGATGTGGCCGATGCTGAAGCGCTTCGAATCTCACCGGCTGTTCCGCAACCGCCCGACGCTCATCGCGCTCGTCATCACGGCGGCGATCTCGTTGCTGGTCGTGCTGCCGGTGGCCGTCGCGGCAACCCAGGCGATCGGGCAGGCGCATGACCTGCGCGAGTGGCTGCGCACGATCCAGGACAACGGCATCCCGGTGCCCGACCTGGTTGGCCGGCTGCCTTACGGCGCGGCGCAGGTCACCGAATGGTGGCAGGCCAACCTCGGCCACCCGCTGCATGCGGCCAGCGCGATGCATGCCGTCAACGGCGAAAAATTCCTCGCGTTCGGGCGGCAGTTCGGCACGAAGCTTGCGCACTGGCTGCTCGAATTCGGCTTCATGCTCGTCACGCTGTTCGTGATCCTGCGCGCCGGCCACAAGCTGTCGGGGGCGTTACTGCAGGGCGCGCGGCGTGCGTTCGGGCGCAGCGGCGCGGCGCTGATCGAGCGGATGGTCTCGGCCGTGTTCGGCACGGTGACGGGGCTCGTCGTCGTCGGGCTCGGCGAGGGCGCGCTGCTCGGCATCGCATATGCGCTGGCCGGCGTCCCGCATGCGGCGCTGCTCGGCCTCGTCACGGCGATCGCCGCGATGCTGCCGTTCTGCGCGCCCGTCGTGTTCTGCGGGGCGGCGCTCTGGCTGTTCGTGCAGGGCGCGACCGTGTGGGCCATCGTGGTGGCGGTGCTCGGGTTCGTCGTCGTGTTCGTCGCCGAGCACTTCGTGCGGCCGGTGCTGATCGGCAATTCCGCGCGGCTGCCGTTCCTGCTCGTGCTGTTCGGCATCCTCGGCGGCGCCGAGACGTTCGGCCTGATCGGGCTGTTCGTCGGCCCCGCGCTGATGACCGTGCTGACGATGCTGTGGGCCGAATGGATTGCATGACGATGCGTGCCGAGCCGGCGGCATGACGCGGCGGTGCGGATGCGCGTCCAGGCGTGCATCGGCCGCCGCGACGGGCGACGATCTGCGTTGTGCAGAGGCTGGCAATGCGAGGATTCGGATAAAGATCTCTACATTTCTTTTCGATCCGGACCCAAAGGTCTAGTAGCATGGGGCTTTCGATCGCGCCGGCGCGGCGCAGCAGATTTTCCCAAGCATGCGATTGATTCCGATGGCCCGTCCCGCAGCGACGCTCTCCCTGGCCGCCAGCTGCCTGATGTTGCACGGCTGCGCGTGGTTCGACGCGTGGCTGCCATTCTCGTATTCGCGTACGCCGCTCGCGAGGGCCGCGTCGCGGCATGGCGCGACGCGCGCCGATGTCGTCCGCGCCGGCGGCAATCCGCGCAGCGTATGGATGGTTCGCAACGGCAGCGGCGTCTGCTACAACTACTTCATCGAGCACGGCAACGATCACCGCGAATACTTCGTCGTGTTCGACAAGGCCGGCGTCGTCACGCAACACGGCTTCGATTCCTGCATGAACGCCGACCGCAAGGGCACGCTCCAGCCGGGCAAGGCCGCGTCGCGCTAGCGCGGCGGCCGTGCCCGTTGGCCGTCACGCGATCGTGTCGACCACGCCGCCGTCCACCCGCAATGCGGCGCCCGTCGTCGCCGAAGCGAGCGGCGAGCACACGTAGACCACCAGGTTCGCGACCTCCTCGGGCGTCGCGGGCCGCTGGATGATCGAGCTCGAACGGTGGTTGCGCACGAAATCCACGGCCACGTCCTCGACGCTGCGGCCGGTTTCGTCGGCCGTTTCCTTCAGCAGCGCCCGCACGCCGTCCGACATCGTCGGCCCCGGCAGCACCGAGTTGACGGTCACGCGGGTGCCGGCCGCGAGTTTCGCGAGCCCGCGTGCGATCGACAGCTGCGCGGTTTTCGTGAATCCGTAATGAATCATGTCGACCGGGATGTTCAGGCCGGATTCCGACGAAATGAACACGATGCGCCCGGCATTGCGTTCGATCATTCCCTTCAGGTAATGCCGCGCGAGGCGCACGCCGGACATCACGTTGGTCTGGAAGTAATGTTCCCATTCGGCGTCGTCGATCTCGAAGAACGCCTTCAGGCCGTAGATGCCTGCGTTGTTGACGAGGATGTCGGCCGCGGGCGTGTGCTGCGCGATGCGCGCAGCGCCGGCGGCATCGGACAGGTCGGCCGCGACACCGTCGAAGTTCGCATCGGGGACGGCGGCACGCAGGTGCGTGAGCGCGGACTGCACCGACGCATCGCTGCGGCCGTTGACGACGACGCGTGCGCCGGCGCGCGCGAGCCCTTCGGCGATTGCGAGCCCGATACCGGCAGTGGAGGCGGTGACGACCGCGGTCTTGCCTTTCAGATCGATATGCATGTGCGTGACGGGAGAGGAGTGAGGGGGATCCGCCGCGGGTGTCGCAGCGGACGGAATTCCAAGCTTAGGCGAAACGGCGCGATCCGGCGTCGAAGCCGCCGATCCCGTTGCGCGGCGCCGCACAGTCTTGTACGGTGAGCGTTCGCCGTCCGAACCGGGAGCCCGCTGCGTGAGCCGTACCGCCAACCGATCCGTCGTACCGTCGCCGTTCTGGCGTGATGCCGCGCTGCCGTTCATCGAGGCGCGCACCGTCGACGACGGCCGCGCGATCTGCTATGCGAAGCACACGCACGACACGTTTTCGGTGGGGGCGATCGTCGGCGGCACGAGCACCTACGTGAACGGCGCGACGAACGAGCATGTCGGGCGCGGCGTGCTCGTGATCATCGATCCGGAACAGGTGCACGCGTGCAATCCGTACGGCCCCGATGCATGGGCGTACCGGATGGTCTATGTCGACGTGCCGTGGCTCGCGCGGCTTCAGCATTCGCTGGGCCACGATCCGAACGGCGACTTTCGAGGGTTTTCGGCGAAGTTGACGGAGCGGCGCGACCTGTTCGCGCAATTTGGCGGCTTTTACCGCACGCTCGTCGCGCCCGGCATCGATCCGCTCGGCAAGGCGAGCGCGGCGGTCGAGTTCTTCACGGCGCTGCACGGCGCGCTCGATCGGGAACTGCCCGGCCCGCGCGCCGGGGACGACAACGCCCGGCTCGCGCGCGCGGCGGACTATATCGCCGCGCATTGCCGTGAGGGCGTCACGCTCGATGCGATCTGCGCCGCGGCCGATCTGTCGCCGTCGTACCTGATCCGCGCGTTCAGCGCCCGCTACGGGATGACGCCGCATGCCTTCCTGATCGATCGCCGCGTGCAGTACGGCCGCACGGAGCTGCGCCGCGGGCGGCCGATCGCCGAAGTCGCGCTGGACGCGGGCTTTGCCGACCAGGCGCATTTCCAGCGCGCGTTCCGGCGGATCGCAGCCGCGACGCCCGGCCAGTACCGCAGCGCGACGAACTGAACGGCAAGCCCTACGCGTCGAGCAGGAACAGTGCGCTGCCCGCGAGCAGCAGCGCCATCAGCCGATTGAACACGCGCATGTGCCGCGCGTTCGCCAGCCGGTGACGCAGCGACGCGCCCGCATACGACCAGCACGCGATCGACGCAAAACAGATCACCAGATACAGCGCGGCGAACTGCCAGACCTGCGTGCGGTCGCCATCGGCAGCATAGGCGCCCATCGCGGCCACGCACGCGAGCCACGCCTTCGGATTCAGCCACTGCATCGCCGCGCCGGCCGCCGCCGACGGGCCGGCCACGTCCGGGTTCGCAGACAGCCGGCCGTCATCGAGCGCGAGCCGCAACGCCATATAGAGCAGGAACGCGATCCCCGACCACTGCGTGGCGGTCGTCAGCACGGGCCAGCGCGCGAGCGCCGCGTGCAGCCCGAGGCCGATCAGCAGGAACAGCGCGACGAAGCCGAGCGTCGCGCCGGCCGCATAGCGCAGGCTCGCGCCGAGGCCGTGCCGCGCGCCGGCACTGAGCGCGACGATGTTGACGGGACCGGGGGTGATCGACGAGGCGAGCGCGAATGCGGCCATCGAAACCAGCATGCTCATTGATTGTCTCCATGCGAATGTCAAAGTCGCATCGAGACTAAAGAAGCCGCGCGTGTCGGTATTGAAGAAAACTGCCCTCGGCGTCGCTGTCGGGATTCACGTGATGCTGAACCGGTCGCCGCGCGCATCGGCGACCGAAAGTCGTTGGAAGCACCGTTGCAGCCGCAGTCGTCGAGTCTCACGTCACGGACGGGCGGGAGTCGCGAGCGCGTCGAACACGTCGGCTTCCGGAAGCCGCAGCCACGACGCCGGGCCTGCATCGATTTCTTCGACCGTCAGCAGACACGCATCGAGTTCGCGACGCAACCGGACGTGATCGATCGACTGCCCGATGAACACGATCTCCTGCCGGCAATCGCCGGTCGGCTCCTCCCACTTTTTCAGCACGCCGTCGCGACGATAGTCGTCGTGCGGCCAGTCTGATCGAGGAACGAATCGCCACCATCGTCCGACGTAACCCCACTGGAACGCGCCGCCCGTTTGCACGAGCATGGCGATGTCGGCATATCGGTGCGCAGCCCAGACATATCCCTTGCAGCGAAGCAGTCGGCCGTTGGCCCAGGGGCGACGCAGCCACGCGAGCAGGCGCGCCGGATGAAACGGCGCACGTTCGTGATAAGTCCACGACGCGATCCCGTACGCGTCGGATTCCGAGGGGCGTTCGTCGGCCTGCATGCGTTGCATCCATCCCGGCGATTCGACGAGCGCCGGGAGATCGAAACGCCGCGTATCGAGGACGTCTGACGGATCGATCTCGCCGTGCTGCATCGGCAGGATTCGCGCGGACGGATTCAGCGATGCAAGGAGGGCGCGCAGCCGGTCGAAACCTGCGTCGCCGATCCGGTCGAGTCTGCTCACGAGGATCACGTTCGCGTATTCGACTTGTTCGATCAGCAGGTCCGACAGCTTGCGCGGCGGACCGGAATCGCTGCCGTTCGCGAGCGTGGCGTCGTGCGTGACCGGTTCAGCCGACGCGATCATGCCCTCGAACGTCTCGCCGTTGACCACCGTGACGAGCGTGTCCAGCCGCGCGAGTTCGCTGAGGCTGAAACCGTCGCGGTCGAGGAACGCGAACGTCTCCGCAACCGGCATCGGCTCCGAGATACCGGTCGACTCGATCAGCAGATAGTCGAAGCAACGCTGCCGCGCGAGCGTGCTGATCTGCTCGAGCAGATCGGCGCGCAGCGTGCAGCAGATGCAGCCGTTGCTCATTTCGACGAGTTCGTCCTCGCCTCGACGCAGCTCGACGTTGCGCCGCACGTCGTCGGCATCGACGTTCACTTCGCTCATGTCGTTGACGATCACGGCGACCTTCAGGCCGGCGCGGTTGCGCAGGATGTGGTTCAGCAACGTCGTCTTCCCGGCGCCGAGGAAGCCGGACAGCACGGTGACCGGAATCCTCGGCGGCGCGGCGGCCGGCGCTTGTCGATGTTCCGGCGTCGTCATGCGCTGTGCCCGGACGCGCGATCCAGGTAGCCTTCGAACAGGTCGACCACAACATAACCGTCGTCGGCGGCGGCGCCCCACAAATCCTTCACGCGGAACTCGACATGATAGGTCGGCTGATGCACGGCTCCGGTGTCGCCGTGGCCGATCGCGTCCGGGAAGGGCCACGATTCGGTCGTCCGGTGCAGCACGACGCCTTCCTTGCCGCGAACGTAGCCCGGCGCGCGGATGTGTCCGCTGACGTATTCGTCGCGAACGACGACGCGATCGCCGACCTCGAACCGCGTCGAGTCGGAAGGTGCTGCCCGGCCGCCGGATTTCGGCGGGTTTGCGAGCCGGAAATGCGAACCGAGCGCGCGGTCGAGTTCGTCCTGCGTGAGCACGCCGGTTTCGACGAGCAAGGTGGCCGTCGCGATCACGTAGCGCTCGTAGTAGCGCGTGCCGACGTGCTGGCGCACGTCGATGCGTTCGACTGCGTGACGTACCTCGTCGACGCTGAATTTTTTCAGTGGGTCCACGCCGACGAACATCAGGCTGTACGCGAGATGCTCCCAGTCTTCCTTGAAGACCGGCTTGTAGCTGAGACTGTTGATCGTGTGCGGCACCGGGCCGAAACCCTGGAACCCGCCGAGGTCGTGAAAGCCGTCCATATGTGACTCCGAGATGAAGGTCGAAAGCGAAACGTGGCGCGAGTCAGTGCACGCGCGGCAGCGCCACGCCGATCAGCACGTCCTTCGTGACGAGCGTGCGCAGTTGTTCCTCGGTCATGTGCTCACTGCCGGCCGGCCGCACCGGCAGCACGAGATAGCGGCTTTCGGCGGTCGTATCCCAGACCTTCACGACGACGTCGTCGGGCAGGTCGGTGCCGAGTTCGCGCAGCACCGTGCGCCCTTCGCGGACGAGTCGCGCACGATATTCGAAGCCCTTGTACCACTCGGGCGGCAGCCCGAGCACCGGCCAGTTCGTGCATGAGCACAGGCTGCAGACGATCACGTTCTTCAGCGTCGGCGTGTCTTCGAGCGCGACGATGTATTCGCCCTGCGGCCCGGTGTAGCCGAACTGCGCGCACGCGGCCGTGCCGTCCTTCAGCAGCAGTTCGCGAAACGCCGGGTCGACCCACGCGCGCGCGACGATGCGTGCGCCGTTGGCCGGATCCCAGGTCGTGGACATCAGCTCGGTCAGGCCTTCGATATAGCCGTCGGGGATCAGGTTCTTCTCTTTCATCACGCGAAACAGTGCCCAGGCACGTTCGCCGGGCGTCGAGGCTGTTTCCGCGGAAGGGATCGCGCTCATCGTGGGGTTCCTTGTGGTGGTTCGGGTCGACCGCCGCCATCGCGTTGGTACTGCCGTGGCGGGGCGTGGAAGCGTGGTGTCGGTCACGCTCGACGAGCAGGGTAAGAAGAGAAAAAGCGCGGTTCTTTGCCGGCACGGATCGGAAACTATGCTGACACGGCCCCGTGGCGCGGCAGGGGCCGACGCGCAACGGCGGCACGGCGATTCGTGGCATCGACAGGGCGCCCGGCACGCAATGGCGGCCGCCGGCGCACGTTGTGCGACCGCCGTATGGCACGGGGCGCGGAGGTCCGCCACAGCCAATTTCTTGTTCCGCCGGAAAACAGAAATGCGGATTTTGCCTTTCTATTCTCACTCTCAAGCGACGGCCGTTCGATGTCGCGAATCGCCGGTACTCCCGCAGTAACGGCGGAACAACAGTCAGCCAACCCCCCGCGATTCCACCGTCCGGCAACGATTCCCGTTCGTCGTACGTCGAGCGCGGCGGTGTCTGCGCATCCAGGTGAGGAGCATGATGGGCAACGTCAACAGAATGAAACTGAAGCGTATCGCGCGCTGGATCGGCTTGTCGCTGATGGCCGTCGCATCGCATTACGCGGGCGCGGTCGAGGTCGATCCCGGCGATTACGAGCAGTATCCGGCCGGCGCGACGATCGGCGTGCTGTACTACAACTACTCCGCGACGAACGCCTACTACGCGAACGGCCACCGGACGTCGGATTTCGACCTGCAGTCCAATATCGGCATCGCCCGCCTGCTGCATGTGTTCCAGCTCACCGACAGGCTCACGATCGATCCGCAGGTGTTGCTGCCGTTCGGTCACATCAGCAGCTTCGGCAACGCTAGTGCGCTTGGCAGTACGAACGGTGTCGGCGACGTGATCCTGACCGCACCGTTGAAATTCCGCCTGAACGACGCGAAGGACGTCGTCGCCGCGACGGTCTACGTCTACGCACCGACAGGGAGCTACGACCAGAACCGCGGTCTCAATCTCGGCGCCAACCGCTGGTCGCTCGATTTCCAGGCGGCCTACATCAAGCACTTTTCGCCGCAGTGGGCGCTCGATCTCGTCGGCGACGCGATCTGGTACGGCAACAACACGTCGTACGGCGCGAGCGGCACGACGCTGCATCAGCGGATGAGCTACAGCGCACAGGCGATGGTGCGTTACATGCCCGATCCGGGCACGTCGCTCGGGATCGGCATTACGCAGTTCTGGGGCGGTGAAACGAGCGTGGGCGGCGCGGACAACAACGACGCGCTTCGCACGACGCGCATGCGGATCACCGCGGCGAAATTCGTGACGAAATCCGATCAGGTGCAAATCCAGCTCGGCACCGATCTGAGCGTGCGCAACGGCCCGAAGAACAGCCTGCTCGCCGGCCTGCGTTACGCGCACATCTTCTGACGACCCGCGTGCGCCGGGATACGCCCGGTGCATCTCGCTCCGTGTCCCCAACGTCGATACCTCGACATCCGATTCCCTTTCCAGAGAGGTCACGCATGGAATCCGCCATCGACAAACACCTGATCTGCCCGCGGACGCTGTCGCGCCGCGTCGCCGACGATTACCAGCCACCGTTCCCGATGTATGTCGCCCGGGCCGCCGAAGACCTGAGCCAGGTCGTGATGGGCTATTTCGGCGTGCAGTATCGCGGCGCCGACAAGCGCGCCACGGCGCTGGCCGCGTTGCGCCGGATCGTCGCCGATTTCGGTGCGCCGGACGGCCCGAACAACTTCGATCTGACACAACACACCGACGACCAAGGCTACGAGAACCTGATCGCCGTCGGCTACTGGCGCGATCCGGCCGCGTATGCGCGCTGGATTGCGTTGCCGGCACTCGCCGACTGGTGGGCCTCCGACGCGCGTCTCGCGGACGGGATCGGCTACTTCCGGGAAATCGTCGCGCCGCGCGCCGAGCAGTTCGAGACGCTCTACGCATTCACGAGCGATTTCCCCGGCGTCGGCGCGATCATGGACGGCGTCAGCGGCGAGATCGAGGAGCACGGCTACTGGGGATCGATGCGCGACCGGTTCCCGATCTCGCAGACGGACTGGATGCGCGCGGACGGCGAGTTGCGCGTCGTCGAGGGCGATCCGACCCGTGGCGGCCGAGTGGTCGTACTGGCACACGACAACATCGCGCTGATTCGCTCCGGCCAGGACTGGCGCGCGGCCGAGCGCGACGAGCGCCGACTGTATCTCGAGGAGATCGAGCCGACGCTGCGCAGCGGGATGGAATTTCTGCGCGACAACGGCGCGGACGTCGGCTGCTACAGCAATCGCTACGTGCGCTCGATCGATCTCGACGGCAACGTGCTCGACGAGAGCTACAACATCGGCCACTGGCGCTCGCTCGACCGCCTCGAGCGCTGGGCCGAATCCCATCCGACGCACCTGCGGATCTTCGTCACGTTCTTCCGCGTCGTGACCGGGCTGTCGAAACTGCGGCTGTATCACGAGGTGTCCGTCTTCGACGCCAAGCATCAGGTTTACGAATACGTGAACTGCCATCCGCGCACCGGACTGATGCGCGACGCCGTCACCCGCTGAATCCCGCCGGCGCCGACGGCGCCGCTTACCGAACTGGAGAACGTCGATGGCCATCAAACGCCCGACTCGCGAACAACTGTCCGACATTGCAGCCGGTTTCGGCTTTCATGTCGATTCCCGCCAACTCGCCGAATACGACGATGCCCTGCAGGCGAACTTCGATGCGTACGACGCCATCGACGCGTTGCCCGACTATCTGCCCGTCGTCGCGTATCCGCGCACGCCCGGCTACCGCCCGGAAGGCGACGAGAACCGTTACGGCGCGTGGGCGCGCAAGAGCACGATCCACGGTGCCGCGGAGGGCAAGCTGCGCGGCAAGACGGTGGTCGTGAAAGACAACATCTGCGTTGCCGGCGTACCGATGCGCAATGGCGCGAGCACGTTCGAGGGCTACGTGCCCGACGTCGATGCGACCGTCGTCACCCGGGTGCTCGACGCCGGCGGCACGATCGCCGGCAAGTCGACCTGCGAGTACTACTGCTTTTCCGGCGGCTCGCACACGAGCGCGTCGGGGCCGGTGCACAATCCGCGCAAGGCAGGGCACTCGTCCGGCGGCTCGTCGTCAGGCAGCGGCGCGCTGGTCGCGAGCGGCGAGGTCGACATGGCGCTCGGCGGCGACCAGGGCGGCTCGGTCAGGATCCCGTCCGCCTATTGCGGCATCTACGGGATGAAGCCGACGCACGGGCTCGTGCCGTACACCGGCGCGATGCCGATCGAGGCAACCGTCGATCATCTGGGGCCGATGACGAGCAACGTGCTCGACAACGCGCTGCTGCTCGATGTCATCGCGGGTGACGACGGACTCGATCCGCGCCAACGGGCGTTGCCGCCGCGCGCCGATTATCTCGGCGCGATCCGCGACGGCATCGCGGGACTGCGGATCGGCATCCTGCGCGAGGCGTTCGGGCTCGCGAATTCGGAGCAAGTGGTCGACGAGGCCGTGCTGGCCGCCACGCATCGGTTGCGCGAGCTGGGCGCGAGCGTCGACGAAGTGTCGGTGCCGCTGCATGCCGCCGGCACCGCGATCTGGCTGCCGATTGCGGCCGAGGGTGCGACGCAGCAGATGATGAAGGGCAACAGCCACGGTTTCAACTGGGGCGGCCTGTACGTGACCGGCATGATCGATCATCACGCGGGCTGGCGCGAGCGGGCCGATGAGTTGCCGGATACCGTGAAGGTGACGATGCTGCTCGGCGAATATTTCACGAGCCGGTATCGCGGGCGCTACTACGCGAAGTGCCAGAACCTCGCGCGGCGCTTGCGGTCGGCTTACGACGCGGCGCTGCAGTCGTATGACGTATTGGTGATGCCGACCGTACCGATGCGCGCGTCGAAGCTGCCGGAGCCCGGTTGCGCGATGTCCGAGTCGCTGACGAGGGCGTTCGAGATGCTCGCGAATACCGCGCCGTTCGACGTGTCCGGGCATCCGGCGATGTCGCTGCCGTGCGGGGTAGCCGACGACCTGCCGATCGGGCTGCAACTGGTCGGGCGCCGTTTCGACGAGGCGACGCTCTATCGCGTTGCGTATGCGTATGAACAGTCTTCCGACTGGCGTCGGACGACATGCTCATGACATGCCCGGCGCGGTAGCGCGTCGCCGCTGCGCCGCGTGTCGGTCCGACCGGCAACGCGGCGTACGCGGCCATCGATTGGACAATGCGCTTTTGAACGGGCACGCTACCGGCTGCGTGTTTGCTAACCCATGTGGGGCACGACCATGACGATGCGTCCTTTCCCGCGCGCCGCAAGCGGCGACGCGCCCGGTCTGGCGTCCGACAGCCCGCTGGACGAACGGACGAACGCGGCCATCGAGGTGCCGCCCGACGGCTCGGTCAGCCAGCGTATCGAATTCTGGCGCGAGACGATTCTGCGCCTGTTCGCGGACGTGCAGATCGCGGCCGTGCAGAAAGCCGATTTCTTCGGCCGAGTGCGGCAGCGCAAGTGCGAAAAGATGCGAATCTCGGAAATCCACGCGAGCGAGCAGGCCGTGATTCGGCGTTATCGCCAGGCGCGCAGCGAGTATGAGGACAAGTATTTCGGAGTATTGATGCTCGAGGGCAGCCAGTCGGTCGAGCAGGACGGCAAGATCGTCACGCTGCACCCCGGGGATTTTGCGATCTACGACGCGACACGGCCTCACCACCTGCAGTTCGGCCAGTCGTGGCGCGAGATCGTCGTGAGCATTCCCCGCGCGACGCTGAACCAGCTCGTCATCGGGATGGAGCACCGCACGGCGTGCCCGACGCAAACCGGGGAGGGCGTCGGCAGCGTCATGCGTGCGTTTCTCGAGCAGATGTCGTCGCAGATCCGTAGCGTGACCGAGGACGAGATGCGGCAGTTGTCGGATACCGCGATCACGCTGATCGCGATGACGCTGGGGGGCATGCAGCGCAACGACCTCGCGCAATCGAGGATGAAGGCGTTGACACTGACGCGTGTGAAGCGGCATGTGCTCGAGCACCTGCACGATCCGGAGCTGAACCCGATGATGATCGAACGGACGATCGGGATTTCGTCGCGGTACATCAACAAGCTCTTCGAGGCCGAGGAGACGTCGCTGATGCGTTACGTATGGAACCTGCGACTCGAACGGTGCGCGCAGGATCTCGCGAATCCGCAATGCGTGGCGCTGCGCGTGTCCGACGTCGCATTGCGCTGGGGATTCAACGACATGTCGCATTTCAGCCGCGTGTTTCGCGAGCGGTTTGCGATGTCGCCGCGGGCGTGGCGCGAGCAGGGTGGCAAGCCACGCGCGTAATGCGTTCCGGGCCGCGTTCGTGGCTGGCAAGCGCCGATCGGAGGCGGCCGGACGTCGACAGGCGCGGCCGCCGTCAATGCAGCGCGCGTGGTGCATGGGCCGGACGCGAATCGGCCGAGCCGGCCGCGTCGGCTGCGTCGCCAGCGCGTAGCGGACCGCCCGCGCACGGTTGCGTCGACACCGAGAACCCGAACGTGTTGATGCCGCCCGAGCAGGCGACGAATACGCTGCCGCCGTGCATCTCGGCGACGGCCTTGACGATCGACAGCCCGAGCCCGTGGTTCTCCTTGCTGTTCGCGCGGGCTTCCTCGAGCCGGTAGAAGCGCTCGAACACGTGCGAGCGCCGTGCGGGATCGATCGGCTCACCCGGGTTCGCGACCGACACTTCGACGAGCGTGTCGCGGCGCACGATCGTCACGCTGACCGTCGCGCCGGGCGCCGAATGCTGGATCGCGTTGATCAGCAGGTTCGTCATCGCGCGGCGGAACAGCGACGGATCGACGGCCGCGCGCGCATCGCCGTTCAGTTCGGCGTGCAACTGCGCCTCGTCGAGCGGGATTTCGAGGAAGTCGAGCATGCGCCGCACTTCGTCGGCGAGCGACACGTCCTTCAGGTCGGTCGCACGTTCGCCGCGGTCGCTGCGCGACAGGAACAGCATGTCGTTGATGATCACGCGCAGCCGCTCGAATTCCTCGAGGTTCGACTGCAGCGTCTGCTGCATCCGGTCGACCGTGCGGTCGCGGCTGGTCAGCGCGACCTGGGTCTGGCCGATCAGGATGCTGATCGGCGTGCGCAGTTCGTGCGCGACGTCCGCGTTGAACGCCTCGAGCCGCGCGTAGGTTTGCTGGATGCGGTCGAGCGCACCGTTGAACGATGTGGCGAGATCGCGCAGCTCGGCCGGCAGCGCGTCGGTCTGCAGCCGCTGGCGGCGGTTCGCGAGGCTGATCGCCGATGCGTCCTGCGATAGCCGGTCGAGCGGCGCGAGCCCGAAGCGGGCCACCGCGCGGCTCAGCAGCAGCGTAATGAGCGTCGCGAGCGTGATCAGCCCGGCGAGCGTCCAGACGAAGCGGCGCAGCATCCGCTGCGTGCGCTCGCACGAGCTGGCGACGACCAGCTTCAGCGTCGGCCGCTCGCCGTTACCGGCCACCGTGACGGTCTTCGTCATCACGTCGTAGGTGCTGTGGTTCAGCGCGTAGCGCTGGAACGCGCCGAACGGCGCGCCGACCGGCACGCCGTCGACGGGCGCGCCGAAGCGGAAGTCCGGATTCGTGCTGTCGACCTGGTAGCGCGTCGAGCCGTCGGGCGGTTCGAGATCGGCGAGTTTTTCCTGCATGAGACGCCCGCGCATGGCCGTGGTCGCATGCGACACGATCATCTCGGCGACCTTGGTGCGCGTGTCGAGCGTCGCGCGCACCTCGGCGAACAACTGGCGCTCCATCATCACGAACAGCCCGCAGCCCACCAGCGTGAACACGAGCAGCGACACGATGCCGAACATCGCCGAAAGCCGCCGGACGATCGAGCGTTTCATGCGGGCCTCTCGGTGTCGCCGTCCTCGCGCGCCTCGAGGACGTAGCCCATCCCGCGGATCGTGTGCAGCAGCTTGTCCGTGAACGGGCCGTCGAGTTTCGCGCGCAGGCGCTTGATCGCCGTCTCGACGACGTTCGCGTTGCTGTCGAAGTTCACGTCCCACACGAGTTCGGCGATGGTCGTCTTCGACAACACTTCGCCGCTGCGCCGCGCGAGCACGCCGAGCAGCTGGAATTCCTGCGCGGTCAGGTCGAGGCGCGTGCCGTCGCGCGTGGCGCGGCGGCCGATCAGGTCGACGCGCAGGTCGCCGATCGAGATCAGCGTCGATTCCTGCACGCGAGCGCGGCGCGTCAGCGCGCGCAGCCGCTCGATCAGTTCGAGGAACGAGAACGGCTTGGTGAGGTAATCGTCGGCGCCGCCGCGCAGCCCGCGCACGCGGTCATCGACGCGGTCGCGCGCGGTCAGCATGATGACGGGCGTCTGCTTCTGCGCACGCAACGCGCGCAGCACGCCGAAGCCGTCCAGCTTCGGCAGCATCACGTCGAGCACGACCACGTCGTACTCGAATTCGACGGCTTTCCACGCGCCGTCCTCGCCGTCGAGCGCGGTGTCGACGACCCAGCCTTCCTCGGTCAGGCCGCTCTTCAGGTATTCAACGACTTTCGGTTCGTCTTCGACGATCAGGACTTTCATGTTCGAATCCGTTGTCCGGTCAATCCGGTTAAGGGCTCGGGCGCGCCGGGGCCGCCGTGGCAACCTCGGCCGGCGCGGGGCCGGCCGCGGCATGGCCATCCCAGCCGCCGCCCAGCGCCTTCGCGAGAAACACGACGAGCGCCGCGCGCTGGCCCTGGATCTGCACGGCCTGCCGCTCGCTGGTCAGCAACTGCTGCTCGGCCGTCAGCACGTCGATGAACGGCGTCAGGCCGCCCGCGTAGCGATCCTGCGCGAGCGACACGAGCTTGCGCGCGTCGTCGACGGCCGCGGCGGCCTGCTGCGCGGCGTCGGCGAGCACCGACAATCCCGTGACCGCATTCTGCACCTCCTGGAAGGCGGTGAGCACGGTCTGCCGGTAGCTGGCCTGCGCGGCAACGTAACCGGCCTGCGCGAAATCGACGCCGGCCTTCAGTTTGCCGCCTTCGAACAGCGGCTGGCTGAGCGACCCGCCGACCGACCACAGCAGCGCCGGCACGGTGAACAGGCCCGCAAAGCGCGTCGCGTCCCAGCCGATATCGGGCGACAGCATGATGCGCGGGAAATAGGCGGCGCGCGCGACGCCGATCTGCGCATTCGCGGCGGCCATCGCGCGCTCGGCCGACGCGACGTCGGGGCGCCGCTGCAGCACGTCGCTCGGCAGGCCGGTCGGCAGCGCCGGCGCGTTGATCGGTACGACGCGCGGCGCGATCGAGAAGGCGGGGGCCGGCGTGCCGACCAGCGTCGCGATCGCGGTTTCGACCTGCACGCGCTGCTGGAGCAGCAACTGCGCCTGCGTGCGCGTCGCGTCGAGCTGCGCGCGCTGCTGCAGCAGGTCGAGGCCCGACACCGCGCCGAGGTCGTGGCGCGCGCTCACGTAGTCGAGCGCTTTCTGCTGCAGGTCGATCGAGCGCCTGACGACGTCGATCTCGGTATCGAATTCACGCAGCGCGAAATAGCTCGATGCGAGATCGGCGGTCAGCACCAGGCGTGCGTTCGCGAAATCGTCACCGGCCTGCTCGGTGGTCGCCTGCGCGGATTCGACGCTGCGCCGCACGCGGCCGAACAGGTCGAGCTCGTAGCTGACGCTCGCGCCGACCTGGATGTCGTTCTGCACGGTCGACGCGTTCGGCGTTGCGTAGTTGGTCTGCGGCCGGTCGGCCGAGATCTTGAAGCGCTGGCCGCTCGCGTTCAGGCCGACGGCCGGATACTGCGCCGAGGCGACCGACGCGAGCGTCGCCTTCGCCTGGTCGTAGCGCGCGGCGACGGCCTTCAGGTTCTGGTTGTTGCGCAGCGCTTCGGTTTCCAGTGCATCGAGCTGCGGATCGCCGAATGCGGTCCACCATGCCGGATCGAGCGGCGCGCGGGCTGGCGCGGCCGGATGCCAGTAGGAATCCGCCGGGTCGAGCCGCCACGCGGCCGGCGTGTCGACGTCGGGCCGCTTGTAATCGGGGCCGACCGTACAGCCGGCGAGGGCCGCCGCGAGCGCAACGGCGGTGGCGGAGACGGCGGCAGGCCGCCGGCGGAGGCGCATCGCGATCACGACTTCGCCTCCGCGGCGCCGGATGCCGGTTTCGCGGCCGGCGCCGCGACGATCACGTGGTCGCCGTTTGCGAGCGCGTCGCTCGGGTTCGTGACGAGGCGGTCATTCGGCGTGAGCGGGCCGTCGACTTCGAGCGTCTGCCCGATCGTGCGCACGACCGTCACCTGTTTCAGGCGCACCTGGCCATTCGCGTCGACGGTCGCGACCGTCGGGCCTTCGGCGCGGAACAGCAACGTATTGGCCGGCACCTGCAGGCGGCCGACCGGCGTCATCGGCAAGGTGGCCTGCACATACGCGCCGGGCAGCAGCCTGCCGTCCGGGTTCGGCAGCGTGATCTCGATCTGCAGCGAGCGCGTCGCGACGTCGATCGCCTCCGACGTGCGCGTGATCGTCCCGTCGAAGGTCCGGCCCGGCAGCTCGGCCTGCGCGACGCTCACGTGCTGGCCGACCTTGACCTGCTGCGCATACGCCTGCGGCACCTGCACGTAGAGGCGCAGCCGGTCGGCCTGCACGACCGTGAACAGCGAGCGGCCGGCGTTGCCGGAGCTGACGAGATCGCCCACGTCGACGTTGCGCTGCGTGACGATCCCGTCGATCGGCGCGACGATCCGCTGGAAGCCTTTCAGCTCGGTGAGGCGGCGCATGTTCGCATCGGCCGCGGCGAGGTTCGCGGTGCCCTGGTTGAACGCGCCTTGCCGGTCGTCGAGTTCCTGCTGCGAGACGGCATCGCGCTGGCGCAACTGCTGCGCACGGTCGAACGATGTCTTCGCGAGCGCGAGTGCGGCTTGCGCCTGCTGGCGCTGGGCGGTGGCTTGCGCGAGTTCCTGGTTCAGCTCGGGTGTGTCGAGTTCGGCGAGCAATTGCCCCTGCTTCACGTGCGCGCCGATGTCGGCCTGCCAGCGCAGCACGTAGCCGCTCGCGCGGGCATAGATCGGCGCCTCGACGAAGCCGCGCAGCGTGCCGGGCAACGTCAGCTTGCCGCCGGTGGCCGCATCGACCGGATGCGCAATGCTCACGTACTGGCGCGTGTTCTGCTCGGCAACCGCGTCGAGCCGGTTGCGGTTCAGCACGTTGACGACCACCGTGCGCGCGGCGCCGGCGGCCAGCAGCACGCCGATCACGATCAGGACGATCTTCCCGCGTCGCGACACCGACGTGCGCGTCGGCAGGTGCATGCCGCGTTCGTCCACCTGGATGCCGACGGAGCTGTGATGTTTCTCTTCCATGAATTCAACCAAATCAACCGGGTAGTGGGACGAAAGTCAGTGTCCGGCCTGGCGTGCACGCCGGCGGGCCAGCCGCGCATGCACGCCGCCGAACACGAGCGGCACGAACAGCAAGGTCGAAACGGTCGCGAACAGCAGCCCGCCGATCACCGCGCGGCCGAGCGGCGCATTCTGCTCGGCGCCTTCGCCGAGACCGAGCGCCATCGGCACCATCCCGATGATCATCGCGAGCGCCGTCATCAGCACCGGCCGGATCCGCGTCGCGCCTGCTTCCAGCGCGGCCGTGAGCGGCGGCGCGCCGGCCTCGAGGCGCTGCCGCGCGAACGACACGACCAGGATGCTGTTCGCGGTCGCGACACCCACCGTCATGATCGCGCCCGTCAGTGCCGGTACGCTCAGGTGCGTGCCGGTGATGAACAGCATCCACACGATGCCGGCGAGCGCGGCCGGCATCGCGCTGATGATGATCAGCGGGTCGAGCCACGACTGGAAATTGACGACGATCAGCAGGTAGACGAGCACGATCGCCATCGCGACGCCCGCGCCGAGGCCGAGATACGACGTGCGCATCGTCTCGACCTGGCCGCGCATCGTCAGCTCGGTGCCGCGCGGCAGCGTCGCGCGCGCGTCGGACACGATGCGGTCGATCTCGCCCGCGACCGCGCCGAGGTCGCGGCCTTCGACGCTGACGTACACGTCGATCGCCGGGCGGATGTTGTAGTGCGTGATCACGGCCGGGTTCGCGGTGCTGCGCACCTGCACGAGGTTGCCGAGCAGTTGCAGCGGCATGCCCGTGCGGCCGCTCGCCGAGATCGGCGTGCCGAGCAGGTCGTCGACCGACGAGATGCTGTATTGCGGGGTCTGGATCTGCAGCGGGTACTGGACACCGGTGCGCGGGTTGATCCAGAACGACGGCGTCGTCTGCGAACTGCCGGACAGCGAGATCAGCATGTTCTGCGCGACGTTCTGCGCGGAGAGGTTGAGCTGCTGCATGCGCGTACGGTCCATGTCGGCCAGCAGGGTCGGCTCGTTGTTGCGTTGCAGCACGTGCACGTCGACGGCGCCGGGGATTTGCCTGAACTTTTTCATCAGGCTGCTCGCGATAGTCATGTTACTCGCGAGATCGTTGCCGAGCACCTGCAGGTCGATCGCGGCCGGTTGGCCGAAGTTGAGGATCTGCGTGATGATGTCCGACGGCTGGAAGAAAAACTCGACGCCCGGGAAACGCTCGGGCAGCACCGTGCGCAGCGCCTGCACGTAGTGCTGGGTCGCGCGGTGGCCGGGCTTCAGCGCGATCAGCAGCTCGCCGTCGAGCGTGCCGATCGTGCCCGCGTTGCTGTACGACAGGTTGATGCCGCTCGCCGGCAGGCCGAGGTTGTCGACGATCGCGCCGAGTTCGTCGGGCGGCACGGTTTCGCGGATCACGCGTTCGACCTGGTCGGCGAGGCGCGCGGTTTCCTCGATCCGGTAGCCGGTCGGCGCGCGCATGTGCAGCCGGATGTTGCCCGAATCGGCATTCGGGAAGAAATCGCGGCCGAGCACGAACACGAGGCCCGTCGACAGCACGCAGAAGCCGAGGAAGCACATCGCGTAGAAGCGGCGGCGCACCAGCAGGATGCTGAGCAGCACGATGTACCACGCGCGCAGCCGCTCGAACGCATCGTTGAACGCGTGATGGATGCGTGCGAAGCGCGACGTCGCGTGATCGGGGCCGGTGCTCGCCTGCTGCGGGCGGAACAGCAGCATCGCGAGCGTCGGCACCAGCGTGCGCGACAGCACGTACGACGCGAGCATCGCGAACACGACGGCTTCCGCGAGCGGCACGAACAGGTAGCGCGCGACGCCCGTCAGGAAGAACATCGGCACGAACACGATGCAGATGCACAGCGTCGACACGAACGCGGGCACCGCGATCTCGCCGGCGCCCTCGAGGATCGCGTCGTGCAGGTCGGTACCGAGATGCAGGTGCCGCTCGATGTTCTCGATCGTGACGGTCGCATCGTCCACCAGAATCCCGACCGCGAGCGCGAGCCCGCCGAGCGTCATGATGTTGATGGTCTCGCCGAGCGCGGACAGCGCGATCAGCGACGTGAAGATCGACAGCGGGATCGAGATCGCGATGATCAGCGTGCTGCGCCAGTTGCCGAGGAACAGCAGGATCATCATCGCGGTCAGCACGGCGGCGATCAGCGCCTCGTGGATCACGCCCTGGACGGCCGCGTTGACGAACACCGACTGGTCGAACAGCGGCGTGATCGTGAGCCCTTCGGGCAGCGTCGGGATCACCTTCGGCAGCAGCGCCTTCAGGTCCGACACGACCTTGAGCGTCGACGCATCGCCGCTTTTCAGGATCGAGATGAGCACGCCGCGCTGGCCGTTCTGGCGCACGACGTTGGTCTGCGGCGCGAAGCCGTCGCGGACCGACGCCACCTCGCGCAGGTAGGTCGTCGCGCCGTTGACGGTCTGGACCGGCAGGTTGTTGATGTCGGCGATGGTGTCGGCCGACGCGTTCGTGTCGATCCGGTATTCGGTCTGGCCCATCTTCGCGGTGCCGGTCGGCAGCACGAGGTTCTGCGTGTTCACCGCGTTGACGATGTCGGCGGGCGTGAGCCCCTTCGCGAGCAGCGCCTGCGGATCGAGGTCGATCGCGACCACGCGTGTGCGGCCGCCGTACGGGAACGGAATCTGCACGCCCGGCACCGTGATCAGCTGCGGGCGCAGGAAGTTGAGCGCGATGTCGGCGAGCGACTGTTCGCTGAGCGTCTTGCTCGACAGCCCGAGCTGGATCACCGGAATGCTCGACGCCGAGTAGGTGATCACGAGCGGCGGCGTCGCGCCCTGCGGCATCTGCCGCACGATCGCCTGCGCGGACGAGACCGTCTGCGCGATCGCCGTCTGCACGTTCGCGCCCGGTTGCAGGAACACCTTCACGACCGCGATGCCCGGCAGCGACGTCGATTCGACGTGCTGGATGTTGTTGACGGTCGTCGTCAGGATCCGCTCATGCACGGACGTGATGCGGTTCGTCATCTCGGTCGCGGAGAAGCCGCTGTAATTCCAGATGACGCTGATCACGGGAATGTTGATCGCGGGCAGCACGTCGACCGGCGTGCGCATCAGCGCAAGCGGGGTGGCCAGCACGATCATGATGGCCATGACGATGAACGTGTAGGGGCGCCTGAGCGCGAGATTGACGATCCACATGGAGGCGGCGGGACAGGCGGTGATCAGGCGTGGGTAAATGGAACCCGAATGATAGGCGTCGGCGTGGAACGGGTTACTGTCGCGAAACTGGCGGAATTGTCAGTTTGGGGCGCGGCGGTCGATTGCCGATTCGGCAGACGAAACGCGGCGCGGCGCGACGGCCGGAAAACGGCCGCGATACCGGACGGGCGAGCGGCGTCGGCGGCGATCCCGTTCATCGGTCCGCGCTCAGATCTGCTCGATCCCGACGCGCGCGAGCGCACCGAGATCGACGACGTCGATCTGGTTGTACGCGAGCCGCAGCGCGCCGAGCTTCTCGAGCTGCTGCAGCGCCTGGTTGATCCGCTGCCGCGATACGCCGACGAGCATTCCCAGTTCCTCTTGCGAGATCGACAGCGACGGGCCGGTGTCCGGGTACAGGTCGGGGTTGAAAAGCTGCGCGAGCGACTGCGCGACGCGTGCGTCGACGTCCAGCAGCCGGCTGTTCTGGATCGACGCGATGAATTCGCCCATCCGGTTGTTCAACTGGTGGATCACGAAGCGCGTGAACGGCAGGCTCGTGTCGAGCAGCGCATGGAACGTGTCGGCCGGCACGAACAGCACGGTCGAGCGCTGGATCGCGACGACCTCGTACTTGCGCAGCTCGCGCTTGATCACGCTGCCTTCGCCGAACCAGCCGCCCGACGGCACGCCGGAGAACGTGCAGCCGCGCCCCGACGCATTGAAGATGGCGAGCTTCAGCAGCCCGCGGTGCACGCCGATCCAGTATTCGGACGGCGCGAGCCGATGGGCGATCACGTCGCCGGCCTCGCACTGCTCGACGTGCGACTGCGCGAGCACGAGCGCCTGGTGCTCGGGCGCGAGCGTGCGGAACCACGCGCACTGGCCGAACAGCGTGGCGAGCGCCGGCAGCCGGCCCGGTTCGGGAAGGGCATCGGCCGGGTCGGCGGGCGCGTCGGGCGGTGCGGCGAGTGGGTCGTGCATGGTTGCGGGTTTGCGAGGATAGGGATAACGCGCAGCGCGTGACGGGCACTCTGTCGTTTCGATGACAGACGGCTCACAATAGCGCCCGTTAGGCTGTCGGCAATTGAACCACATCAAAACGATTCGGGGTGGATGCGCCTCGGTCGACAGGACACGGGAGACAGGATCATGACGCAGATGTTCGAGGCCGGACTCGGCCGCCGCGACGCGAATTACGTGCCGCTCACCCCGATCGACTTCCTGGTCAGGACGGCCGAAGTCTACGGCGAGCGCCTCGCGATCGTGCACGGCGACGTGCGGCGCACCTGGGGCGAGACCTACACGCGCGCGAAGCAACTGGCGAGCGCGCTCGCGCGGCTCGGCGTCGAACGCGGCGACACGGTCGCGGCGATGCTGCCGAACATCCCGGCGATGGTCGAGGCGCACTTCGGCGTGCCGATGGCCGGCGCCGTGCTGAACACGATCAACACGCGGCTCGACGTGTCGTCGGTGCTGTTCATGCTGCGTCATGGCGAGGCGAAGGTGCTGATCGTCGACACCGAATACGCCGAGTTCGCCCATCGCGCGGCGCTCGAGGTGCCGGGCCTGAAGATCGTCAGCGTGGCCGACGCGATGCCGACCGATCCCGCGCGCTTCGCGGGCGCGACCGACTACGAGGCGCTCGTCGCAAGCGGCGACGCCGACTACGCATGGACGCCGCCCGCCGACGAATGGGATGCGATCGCGCTGAACTACACGTCCGGCACGACCGGCGACCCGAAGGGCGTGGTCTACCACCATCGCGGCGCGTATCTCGCGGCGATCAGCAACCTCCTCGAATGGGACATGCCGAAGCATGCCGTCTACCTGTGGACGCTGCCGATGTTCCACTGCAACGGCTGGTGTTTCCCGTGGGCCGTCGCGGCGCGCGCGGGCGTGAACGTCTGCCTGCGCAAGTTCGACGCGAAGACGGTGTTCGACCTGATCCGCCGCGAACGCATCACGCACTATTGCGGCGCGCCGATCGTACAGAGCGCGATCGCGAACGCGCCGGCCGAGTTCCGCGAAGGGATCGACCACACGGTGCACGCGATGGTCGCGGGCGCGGCGCCCGCGCCGGCCGTGATCGCGAAGATGAAGGAAATCGGCTTCGACTTGTTGCACGTGTACGGGCTGACCGAGGTCTACGGGCCAGCGACCGTGTGCGCGAAGCAGTCGCGGTGGGAGGCGTTGGGCGACGAGGAGCGCGCGCGGCTCAATGCGCGCCAGGGCGTGCGCTATCACCTGGAAGCGGGCGCGACGGTGCTCGATCCCGACACGATGGCGCCGGTGCCGGCCGACGGCGAGACGCTCGGCGAGATCATGTTCCGCGGCAACATCTGCATGAAGGGCTACCTGAAGAACCCGAAGGCGACCGACGAGGCGTTTCACGGCGGGTGGTTCCATACCGGCGATCTCGCCGTGCTGATGCCGGACGGCTACATCCGGATCAAGGACCGCAAGAAGGACATCATCATCTCGGGCGGCGAGAACATCTCGAGCATCGAGGTCGAGGATGCGCTGTACCGGCACCCGGCGGTGGCGGTCGCGGCCGTGGTCGCGATGCCCGACCCGAAGTGGGGCGAGGTGCCGTGCGCGTTCGTCGAGCTGCGCGAAGGCGCGAGCGCGACCGAGGAGGAGATCGTCGCGCATTGCAAGGCGCTGCTCGCGGGCTTCAAGGTGCCGAAGGCCGTGCGGTTCGGCGAGCTGCCGAAGACATCGACCGGGAAGATCCAGAAGTTCCAGCTGCGCAATGCGGTGGGATCGGACAAGGCGATCGACCTGGCGGGCGGCGACAAGAAGTAGGCGATGCGCCGGCCGTAGCCGGCCATCCGTTCCCCGTCACGCATTCCGTTCGAGCCGGAACACGCTGACCGCGTCCGACAGGTGCGCGGCCTGGTCGCGCAGCGCGACGGCCGCGCGTTCGGCGCCCGAGATCAGCAACGCGTTCTGCTGGGTCGCGTCGCCGATCTGCGTGACGGCCAGGTTCACCTGCTCGATACCGGTCGATTGTTCGCGCGACGCGGCGCTGATCTCGCCGATCAGCGTGCGGACCTGGTCGACTCGCGCGACGATGTCGCGCATCGTGCCGCGTGCGGCCTCCGCGATCCGGTAGCCCTGTTCGACGGTCGTCGACGATTCGGCGCTCAGCGCGTCGATCTCCTTGACCGCGGCCGCGCTGCGCTGAGCGAGCGCGCGCACTTCGGCCGCGACCACCGCGAAGCCCTTGCCGTGTTCGCCCGCGCGCGCGGCCTCGACGGCCGCGTTCAGCGCCAGGATGTTGGTCTGGAACGCGATCCCTTCGATCGTGCCCGTGATCTCGGCGATCCGGCGTGTCGCGCGGCCGATGTCGTCCATCGTCGCGACCACGCGCTGCACCGCGGCGTCGCCGTTCGTCGCGGCGGCCGATGCGTCCGCGACCAGCGCGTTGGCTTGCGCCGCGTGCTCGGCACTCTGCTGCACGGCGGCGGTGATCTGTTCCATGCTGGCGGCCGTCTGTTCGACGCTGCTCGCTTGCGTCGCGATCCGCGCGGCGATGTCGCCGCTGCCGGCCGCGATGTCGACCGTGCCGCGCGCGATGTCGGCGGAGCTGTTGCGCACCTGCGCGACGATCCGCGCGAGGCCGTCGCCGATCCCGTCGACCGCCTGCACGAGCCGGCCGATCTCGTCGTCGCCCGGCTTGCCGCGCGTGGCCGCGCCATCGCGGATGCGCACGCTGAGATCGCCCGCCGCATAGCGCTCGGACGCCCGTGCCGCCGCATCGAGCGGCCGGCTCACGACGCGGCGCACCACGATGACGAACAGCGTCGCGAACGCCGCCACGAGCACGGCGCCGATCATCAGGAAGCGGTTGCGGGTGGCGCGCATGGTGGCCAGCAGTTCGTCGTCGAGCGCGATGCCGCCGACGAGCCACTGCCACTGCGGAATCGTCGTGAACGATACGAATTTTGCGGTCGGCCCGCTGTCGTGCGCGGCCGGGTCGGTCGACGTGTACGCGAGCCGCCCCTGGCCGGCCGCGAGCATCTGCGCGTACGGCGCGCGGGTCTCGTCGGCAGGCTGGCCGTCGGCATCCGGATGCACGACGAAGGTGCCGCGCGACGGCCCCTGTGATGCATCGAGCACGAAGTAGTAGCCGTTGTCGCCGATCTTCAGCGACCGGATGCCGTCCTCGACGAGCTTGAGCTCGGCGCCGATGTCGAGGCCGACGAACAGCGCGCCGATCACGCGGCCGGTCGCATCGGTCACCGGCTTGTACTGCGTGATGTACGGCCGGCCGAACAGCTTCGCGAGGCCCGTGTAGCTGCGTCCGGCGACGAGCGGTGCGTACGCGGGGCCGGCACGGTCGAGCCTGGTGCCGACGGCGCGCGCGCCGTCCTGCTTCTTCAGCGACGTCGTGATGCGCACGAAATCGTCGCCGTCGCGCGCGAAGATCGTCGCGATCGCACCGCTTTTCTTCAGGAACTGGTCGGGGATCGAATAGTCGAGGTCGAGCGGCTGGCCGCCCGCGGACAGGGTTGGCGCGGCGACGCCGCCGATGTCGACGGTGCGCGCCGGGTCGAGCGTGAAATCAGGCGGCAGGAAGCTCGCGAACAGCGACATCGAGCGGTTGGCTTCGGCCGACAGCGCCTTGTCGAACAGGTCGACCATCGCGCGGATCGACTGTTCCTTGTCGACGATCCGCATGTGGGCTTCTTCAGCCAGCTGCTGGCCGGCGAAATGCGCGAGCGTCCACGCGAAAACGGTAAACAGCAGGGCGACGAGCGCGCACGCCAGCGCCGCAAGACGCGCGCCGACGCTCACCCGGCCCGATTGAGTCAATCTCATGCGACATCCTGAGTGGGGAGGGAGAGGAGGCGGAACGCACGCGTCACCGCTAGTTGCCCGGTTAATACGGCAACTTCGGCGAAATCTTTAGCGGCGCGCCGTCGATGGCGGCGCCGGCAGGTGCGGCCGTCGCACGGGGCTGCGGCGAGAAGCGGGTGTCAATGCGTCATGAGCCACGCGACGGCCAGATAACGGCCGACTTTCGCGATCGTCACGATGACGAGAAAGGTCGGCAGCGGCTCGCGCAGCACACCCGCGATCATCGTCAGCGGATCGCCGATCACGGGCGCCCAGCTCAGCAGCAGCGACCAGCGACCGTAGCGCGCGTACCAGCGTTCGGCGCGCGCGAGCGCGGCGGGCTTGACGGGAAACCAGCGGCGCTCGCGGAAGTGCTCGATGCCGCGCCCGAGCGCCCAGTTGATCACGGAGCCGGCGACGTTGCCGATGCTCGCGACGAGCACCAGCGCCCACACGGGTTCGCGCCCGGCGAGCAGCAGGCCGGCGAGCACGGCTTCGGACTGGAGCGGCAACAGGGTCGCGGCGACCATCGACACGGCGAACAGGCCGCCGTAAGTGAGTAATTCGGACATCGCGCGATTGTAGCGGGCGCGCGCCGGCCGAACCGGGGCACGGGGGTCACACGGTCATGCGGCGTCGGCCGTGCCGAACAGCAGGTGCGAGATCACCGACTTGTCGACGGGTTCGTCGTTGAGCGTGCTGGCCAGCAGTTCGCCGGCGAGCTGCTGCGGCGAAAACACCATGTCGGGTTTCAGCAGGCGCAGCCGTTCGAGGTTGCGCTGGTGGTTCACGAGCGCAACGGTGCGCACCGTTGCTGCGATCTCGCGGATCGCGAGGATGATGAAGGCGTTCTCGGCGTCGTCGGAGCGCAGCGCGAGCACCGCACGCGCGGTCGCCGCGCCGGCGCTTTCCAGGACCGCGTGGTCGGTTGCATCGCCGACGATCAGGTCGGTCGTTGCCGGATAGTTGTGCTCGACGCCGGCCGGCACGACGACGGTCACCGCGTAGCCGCGCTTGCGCAGCCCGTCGTGCACCGCATGCGCGACGGGGGTCGCGCCGACGATCAGGTAATGATGCTTGCGGATCACGTTCGAAATGCCTCCCTTGACGATTCGTTTCAGATTGCCGCCGATCACGGGGCCGACGACCGCGCTGATCGACGTCGCGAACACCGTGATGCCGAGCACGATCACCGACGCGGTGAACAGGCGCGCGGTCGGCGCGTGCGGAACGATGTCGCCGTAACCCACCGTCGACATCGATACGATCGAGAAATAGACGGCCGTGGCGAGATCGTGGACGGGCGGCGTGAATTGGTCGCCGAGATACAGCACGCCGAAGGTCGCGTAGATCAGCAGCGATACGATGCTCAGCAACGCGAACAGGCTGCTCGCGGCAACGCTCGCACGGTCGAAGTGCCGCCAGTAGTACAGCAGCGCGACGGCCAGCACGGCCGTGTAGACGAACACGGCGTGGCTGCGATAGCCGCCGAGCACGCTGATCGCGGCGGCGGCGACCAGCAGCAGGATCGACAGCACCCACGCGACGCGGGCGCGCAGCACGATGCCGATGGCCATCGTCGCGAGGCCGGCCGCAACGACCACTTGCGGCAACACGACGAGCCCGGCGTTGTCGACGAGGTTCAGCGCATCGGCGAGCCACGCGTGATGCGCGCCGAGCTTTGCGTGCTCGACGACGGGGCGCAGCACCATGAGCGCGTCGAGCGCGAGGAGGAGAGCGAGATACCAGTGCAGGCCGATCGGCGCGAACACGCGCCGCAGGCGGGTAGTGAGGGGCTTCATCCAGTCGCCCGGCTGGCCGGGCATGTCCAACGAAACAGCCGCTACCCTAAAGCATTCGGCAATCGGCTGCTTTTTCGAGGGGCCTTGACGGCGGCCGCGAGGAAGCCGCCGCCCGGCCGTGTTCAGTTCCAGCCGACCATGATCGCGCCCATCCCGACGAGCAGCCCGCCCGTGACGCGGTTCATCGCGCGCATCCGCGCGGGCCGCTGCAGCGCGCGGCTCAGCCGGTGCGAGAACAGCGCCATCGACGCGACGCCGCCCGCGAACAGCACCGCGAACGTCGCCGCGAGCAGCAGGTACTGCTGGTTCAGGCTCCAGTCGGCGCTCGGGCTGAGGAACTGCGGAAAGAACGACGGGAAGAACAGCAGCGTCTTCGGATTCAGGCCGGAGGTCGCCAGGCCGCGCCAGAACAGCGCGCGGTGCGAGTCGGTGTCCGGCGGGGTTGCCCCGGCCGGCCCGATCGAGGCGGCGGGCGCGCCGGCCGGCGCACGGCTGAGCCATTGCTTGCAGCCGAGCCAGACGAGGTAGGCCGCGCCGGCCCAGCGCAGCACGGTCAGCGCGCGGTCGTCGAGATGCACGAGCGAATTCAGGCACAGCGCGGTCAGCGCGAGTTGCAGCAGCACGGCGAGCGTGCCACCCCAGACGCACGGCAGCGCGCGGCGCCAGCCGGCGCGTAGCGCCTGGTTCATGGTGAGGAGGTTGACGGGGCCGGGGGCGTAGACGAGAACGGCGGAGGCAGTGAGAAACGACAGGTAAAGCCTGAACGACATGACGGGTAGCGCGGGAACAGGAACATGGGCGCCGATGCCGCGCGGCCGGATAGGCGCGCGGGCGGCGGGGAGTTGCATGCCTGCTGGCCGGCGCCGCAACTCGTGATTGCGGCCGTGCGTCCCGGTGCGAAGGGGTTGTCGCGGGGAGCGTGCCGGACAGCAGGCATGGGTAAAAATATATCAAGGGGCCGGATTAAAAGGCTTCCGCTTTTCCACACAAACCGACACAAATCCGGAATGTCGTTCAGATAGAATCCCGCTTTTCAGTAGAAGATTCTTTCCGCCATGGCCACACGTGAACGCTCGCCGAAAACGCTCGACAGCCAGGATCGCAAAATCCTTGGTGCACTGCAGAAAAATGCGCGTCTGTCGAACGCCGAACTGGCCGAACAGATCGGCATGTCGACCACCGCGTGCTGGAACCGCACGCGGCAGCTCGAGATGGACGGCTACATCGACGGTTATGTTGCGCTCGTCAACCAGCGGAAGCTGGGCTACGCGGACATCGTGATCCTGGAGGTCACGCTCGATCGCCACGAGGACGACGCGCTCGCGCGCTTCGGCGAGGAACTCGCCGCACTGCCCGAGGTGCTCGAGGCCTATCTCGTATCGGGCGAGTACGACTACTGGATCAAGGTCGCGGTGGACGGCACGGCCGGCTACGAGCGTTTCCTGCGCGAAAAGCTGTACAAGATTTCGAGCATCCGTCACAGCCGCTCGATGTTCGCGCTGCGTTGCATGAAGGACGTGCCGTCGATTCAGGTGTTTTGAGAATGGGGACGAGCATGCGGCCGTGGGCGAAACGACGGCGCATGGGGTTGCGCGTTTGCGCGGAGAAAGCCGGCAAGCGAGCGAGGGGACGAGGCGTACGGCGCGATTCGGTACCTGGGCCGGCAACGCGGATGAATCTTCCGCCCGCGGCGATCCGGCGTACCTGCGTGCAGGCTGGATAACGGCTGCGGGCCGGGGCAACCGTCAGACAAAACCGCGCCGATGCCGATCGGCGCCGGCATCGGCTTTAAAGCAACTTCAGAACGACTTCGACGCGCTCCCGATACGGAGCGTGTTCAACAGGACTATCCGGCCCGTTTCCTGCGACTGGCCTTGCACGCCGTTGCCCGACGCAGCGGCCTCGTGGCGCGCGTCCGGGCAAGCGGATCAGGCAAGGCAACGTGCGGACGGCCTGCAGGCGGCCGGTCGTTCCGTTCAGCGCGGCAGGCGTGCGTGTGCTTCGGCGATGACCTCGCAGTTCTCGAGGTGGAGTGCCCATGCTTCTGCAATCAGCTCGCCCATACGTGCGAGCCAGCCAGCGGATTCGGTGGAACGGTCGGAGAGGTTAGACGTTTGCATGACGAAGCCCCTTATAGGTGGCGAGTTAGGGATAACCCTAATCATAGCGAAACGCCTCCGCTTTGTGAAATGCGATTTCGTTATATGAGAATTACTGACAATTCATGTTGCGGCTTCGCAACATGAATGTCGGCTGCCATATCGGCTGCCTGCGCGAGGCCGTGCCGGTGCGACAAGGCCGCGCCGGCACGGCCTCGCATGGGGCAACAGAGGGGATTCGAGCGGTGGGCGGCGATCGGTCGGCGGGCGGCGGCTTACCCGCCGATCCACCCGAACCGCCACGACAGCCGCCGCGTCGCGGCGAGCAACGCCTGCGCGAGGTCGCTGTCCGGCCCGCGCGGGAAGCCGCGCGACGAGCCGATGATCGCGATCACGAGCCGGATGCTGCCGGTGTGATCGAACACGGGTGCGGCGACTGTCCCGATGCCCGGCACCGGCGCGTCGAATGCGAAATCGAGTCCGGTCGCGCGGATCGTCGCGAGCCGAGCGCGGAACGCATCGTCGGCCGGCGCGGCGGCGGTGCCCGCGAGGCGCACGGGTTCGTCCGCGAGCAGGTCGGCCAGCACGTCGTCAGGCATGCCGGCCGCGAACACCCGTCCGATCGCCGTGTTGACGAGCGACATCACCGTGCCGACCTGCAGGCTCACGTGCTGCGGCCGCGCTGACTCCTCGAGTCGGATCACGGTCGGGCCGAGCGGCCCGAGCGTCGCGGCCGCGACGCTCATGTCGGTCGCGCCGGCCAGCGCGACGATCTCGGCTTCCGCGTCGCGCGTCGGCGACACGCGCTGCATCGCGATCAGGCCGAGCGCCTGCCCGAGCGGGCCGCCGCCGAAGCAGCCGGCGTCGTCGCGGCTCAGCAAGCCGATCTTCTGCAGGCTGACGAGATGAGGAAAGGCCTTCGCGGCCGGCATGCCGGCGGCCGCCGCGAGATCGCGCAGCGGCAGCGCGCGGCCAGCCGACACCAGCGCAAGCAGCAGCTCGCCGGTGCTGTCGAGCGCATGGATGCCGCGCTGCGCCTTCGCATCGTCCGCCAGGGCAGGCGGCACGCGCGGGGCGGCCGGGGCCGGGCCGGAAACCGGCGGGGGCGCGTCGTGCGCCGCGCCGAGCAAGGCGGTGGCCTGCCGTGCCGCGTCGCGCAATGCCGCCGCGATCGGGCCGTCCCAGTCGACGTCGATCGAGCCCGTCGAACCGATCACCGTCAACGCGAGCTGCAGCGTGCCCGTCGCGTCGAACACCGGCACGCACATCGCGCTGACGCCGGGGCTCGGCAGGTCGACGCCGCGCTCGATACCGCGGGCGCGGATTGCATCGAGTTCGGCCCGCGGCACGCCGGCCTCCGGCACGGGCTGCTCCGCGCCCGCGAGCGTGGCGCCCGCGCCGGCCTGGCTGGCCGCCATCGCGTCGAGTTGCGCGGGATCGCCGAACGCGCGGAACACGCGGCCGGTGGCGGTGGTGTCGAGCGACATCACCGAACCGACGTGCAGGTTCACGTGCAGCGGATAGCCGCCGTGCTCGATACGCACGATCGTGGGCCCGAGCACGCCCGGCACCGACAGCGCGACGCTCAGGCCGACCGCTTCCGCGAGTCGCGCCGCGTGCGGCAGCGCCGCGCGATAGGCTGGCTGGCGCTCGATCGACATCAGCCCGAGCCGCAGCGACAACGGCCCCGGCTCGTAATTGCCGGTGATCGCATCGCGCTTCACGAGCGCAAGCCGCGTCAGGCTGACGAGATAGGTGTGCGCCTGCGCGGTCGACAGGTCGGCCGCCGCGGCCAGCTCGGACAGGCCGAGCGGCTTGCGCCGGCGCGCGAGCGCGTCGAGCAGCCGGCCGCCGACCTCGACACTCTGGATCCCGCGCTGCGCCTTGGGCGGCGCGTCGTCTGCGCTGACTTCGTGGTTCTGCACGCGATGAATCTTCCGTTGACGAAACCCCGCATGGTATCCGACGCCATTTATCGCGCCAGCCCGCAGGTTTACCCGTATTAGACAATAGCAAGCGACTTTGTCATTGACAAATATTCGGCACGGGAAGATGATCCGCTCACTCCCCTCAACACATGGCTCGCAGCCACGGAACGCAACATGGCCAAAGCATTCGCCTCCCAAGCCGATCTGGAAGAGAAGAAAGTCACCTGGACGAAGCTGTCCGAGAACGCCTACGCGTACACCGCCGAAGGCGACCCGAACTCGGGTGTGATCATCGGCGACGACAGCGTGCTGATCGTCGACACGACCGCGACGCCGGCGATGGCCCAGGACCTGATCGCGAAGATCCGCAGCGTGACCGACAAGCCGATCAAGCACGTCGTGCTGTCGCACTACCACGCGGTGCGCGTGCTCGGCGCATCGGCGTATTTCGACGAAGGCGCGCAGCACGTGATCGCGAGCCGCGGCACCTACGAGATGATCGTCGAGCGCGGCGAGGCCGACATGAAGTCGGAGATCGAACGCTTCCCGCGCCTGTTCGCCGGTGTCGAGACGGTGCCGGGCCTGACCTGGCCGACGCTGGTGTTCGAGCGCGAGATCACGCTGTTCCTCGGCAAGCTCGAAGTGAAGATCATGCACGTCGGCTCGGGCCACACGAAGGGCGACACGATCGTCTGGATCCCGTCGCAGAAGGTGCTGTTCTCGGGCGACCTCGTCGAATACGACGCCGCGTGCTACTGCGGCGACGCCCAGCTCGAGCAATGGCCGGCCACGCTCGAGGCGCTGCGCGCGCTCGGCGCCGAGAAGCTCGTGCCGGGCCGCGGCCCCGCACTGCTGAACCCGGCCGACGTGAACAAGGGCCTCGACTACACGAAGGATTTCGTCACGACGCTGCTCGCACAGGGCCGCAAGGCCGTCGAGCAGAAGCTCGACCTGAAGGCGTCGATGGCGCTCACCCGCGAAGCAATGGACCCGAAGTTCGGCCACGTGTTCATCTACGAGCACTGTCTGCCGTTCGACGTGTCGCGTGCGTTCGACGAAGCGAGCGGCATCACGCATCCGCGCATCTGGACGGCGCAGCGCGACAAGGAAATGTGGGCCGCGCTGCAGGATTGAGCGGCTTGCACAGGCGGGGTGTCCGACAGGGCGCTCCGCCTTTTTTCTGACGCGGCGACTGGCCACGGCTTCCTGCCGCCTGTCCGTCCGCCGTATCCGTTCTCACAAGAAAGCAGGGCGCACGTACGCCCCGGGAGACGGCTGCGCGCTCGAATCGCGCAGCCTGTTTGGAGAGAGACATGCCTCAATCGCTTCCCGCCGAAGCGGCGCTCGCGCACGCGAGCGCTTCGGCTTCCGCCGCCACGAACGACGCGCTGCTGTTCCGCAAGATCGCGTGGCGAATCGTGCCGTTCCTGTTCCTCTGCTACGTCATCTCGTTTCTCGACCGTATCAACGTCGGCTTCGCGCAGTTGCAGATGAAGCACGATCTCGGCTTCAGCGATGCGATGTACGGCCTCGGCGCCGCGGTGTTCTACGTCGGCTACGTGTGCTGCGAAGTGCCGAGCAACCTGCTGCTCGCGCGCTTCGGCGCGCGCCGCACCTTCACGCGGATCATGCTGCTGTGGGGCATCGCGTCGACCGGGATGATGTTCGTGTCGCAGCCGTCGCATTTCTACGTGCTGCGCTTCTTGCTCGGCGTATTCGAAGCGGGGTTCTTTCCCGGCATCGTGCTGTACCTGACCTACTGGTTCCCCGCGAACCGGCGGGCGGCCGCGATCTCGGTGTTCTTCGCAGGCGTCGCGGTGGCCGGCGTGCTCGGCGGCCTGATGTCGGGCTGGATCATGCGCGACATGAGCGGCGTGCTCGGGATGCACGGCTGGCAGTGGATGTTCGCGATCGAAGGCGCGCCGGCGATCCTGCTTGCATTCGCCGCGTTCACGTTGCTGGTCGACCGGCCGCAGGACGCCACGTGGCTCACATCCGATGAAAAGGCGCAGGTTGCCGCGCTGTGCACCGACGGCTGCGGCCATGGCCACGCGCACGACGGGCGCAGCCTCGTGGCGGCACTCGCGAACCCGCGCGTGTACCTGTTCGCGTTCATCTATTTCTCACTCACCTGCGCGTCGCTGACGCTCAACTTCTGGATGCCGCTGATGATCCGCGACTTCGGCGTGACCGACGTCGTGGCCGTGAGCCTGTACACGGTCGTGCCGAATGCGGTCGGCGCGGTGGGGCTGGTCCTGATCGCGCGCCGTTCGGATCGCACCGGCGAGCGCCGCAGGCACTTCGCGTGCTGCACGATCGGCGGCGGGCTCGCGCTCGCGGCGCTGACGCTGCACCTGCACAGCTTCGCGGCGATGCTCGCGTGCCTGTCGGTCGCGGCGACGCTGATCTTCGCCGCGTTGCCGATCTTCTGGGCCGTGCCGACCCGCTACCTGTCGGGCAACGCGGCCGCGGCCGGGATCGCGCTGATCAGCAGCATCGGGATCACGAGCGGCATCGTCAGCCCGTGGGTGATCGGGATGATCCGTACGCGCACCGGCAGCATGGATCTCGCCGTGTATCTGCTGGCCGCGCTGCTGGTGGCGAGCGGTGTCGCGCTGATGCTCGGCGTGAAAGGCGAAGGCGCGCCGCGCGACTAGGCAGGCAACGGCCGGTCGCTGCTGGCGGGCGGCGGCGACCGGCACCCCGTATGGGACCCGCACCCGAATCCATCGAGGAGACGATCGATGTCAGCCCCTCTTCAAGCGGCCGCCGCGCGTGCCGTCGCGCCAGGTGTCGCATCAACGGACGACGATGCGCTGTACCGCCGCATCGGCGCGCGGATCGTGCCGTTCCTGTTCATCTGCTACATCGTGTCGATCCTCGATCGCAGCAACATCGGCTTCGCGCAGTTGCAGATGCGGCAGGACCTCGGCCTGACCGACGCGATGTACAGCCTCGGCGCGGTGCTGTTCTTCGTCGGCTACGTGCTGTTCGAGGTGCCGAGCAACGCGCTGCTGCGCCGCTTCGGTGCGCGCCGCACGTTTGCGCGGATCATGTTCCTGTGGGGCGCGGTGTCGGTCGCGATGATCACCGTCGACAGCGCGAAGCATTTCTACGTGCTGCGCTTCCTGCTCGGCGTATTCGAAGCGGGGTTCTTTCCGGGCGTGGTGTTCTACCTGACGTACTGGTATCCGGCGCGGCGGCGCGCGTCGGTGCTGTCGATCTTCTACGCGGGCGTCGCGGTGGCCGGGATGGTCGGCGGGCTGCTGTCGGGCTGGCTGATGCGCGGGATGTCGGGCGTGCTCGGGCTGCACGGCTGGCAATGGATGTTCGCGATCGAAGGCGCGCCCGCGATCGTGCTCGGCGTGATCGCGTGGTTCTGGCTGTGCGATCGACCCGAGCACGCGCGCTGGTTGTCCGACGCCGACCGCCAGCGGCTCGCGGCCGACCTGGCCGCCGACCGCGCCGGTGTCGATACGCCGGCGCCGCACTCGCTGCGCCAGGTGCTGGCCGAACCACGCACGTACCTGTTCGCATTCATCTATTTCTCGCTGACCACCGCGCTCCTGATGCTGTTGTTCTGGATGCCGCTGATGATTCGCGAATTCGGCATCCACGATGTCGTGCAGATCAGCCTGTTGTCGGTCGTCCCGAACGCGGTCGGCGCGGCCGGCCTGATCGCGATCGCGCGGCGCTCCGATCGCAAGCGCGAACGGCGCCGGCACTTCGCGGCATGCGCGTTCGGGGGGGCGGCGGCGCTCGCGCTGCTGACGCTGCACCTGCCGAGCATCGTCGCGATGATGGCGCTGCTGTCGGTCGCGGCGATGCTGATCTTTGCCGCGCATCCGGTGTTCTGGGCCGTGCCGTCCGCGTATTTCTCCGGTGCGGGCGCGGCAGGCGGGATCGCGCTGATCAGCAGCATCGGCGTATCGAGCGGCATGATCACGCCGTGGCTCGTCGGGCTGATCCGCACGAGAACCGGCAGCATGGATCCGGCGATGCTGATGATCGCGGCGCTGCTGGCCGCGTGCGCGGTCGCGATGCTGCTGGGCGTGCGGGCGGTGCCGCGTGAAGGGGCGGTGTGACGCGGGCGGCGCCGGTGCGCTTCAGTGGAGGGACAGAAACAGCCCGGGCAGGACGAGCAGGCCATGCAGCACCAGCGCTCCGTAGATCGTGCCGCCGCGCGCCTGCAGGTCGATCGACAGGCAGGCGACGGCTGCGACGACCCCGATGGCCGATAGGCCCGCCGCCCAGAAGAGCGCGGTGATCAGCACGCGCACGCCGGTGTACGGATCGTCCAGCGAACTGGCGAACACATAGCCGATCAGAAGCGCCAGCAGCTCGATGAGCGCGACGACGAGAAGACCTGACGCGATTCGCGCGGTGCGTTTGGCATTGTCCATGGCAAGTCGGAGTGGGTAGGGGCGGGGGCGCTAGCCTACACGATCGGTCCCGAATCGGTCGCGCAACGGGGGTGGCAGCACGCCCGGCGAGGAGCGAGCGTTGCCAGACAGAAATCTACGCCCGATACACCTCGATCCGGTTGCGGCCGCGCTCCTTCGCGAGATAGAGCGCCTTGTCGGCGCGCGACAGCGGCTGGTATGCGCCGAAGTCCGACGCCCGCATCGCGTCGATGCCGATGCTGACGGTCAGCGTGACCTGCTGATCCTCGTGCGTGAGCCGCGCCTGGCTCGCGCGTTGTTGCACGCGCTGCGCGAATGCCAGCGCGCGGTCGAGATCCGCGCCCGGCAGCACGATCGCGAATTCCTCGCCGCCAACCCGCCCGACGATGCCGTCCGGCCCGGTTTCCGCGAGCAGCAGCCGCGCAAAATGCCGCAGCGCGCGGTCGCCGACCGGGTGACCCCAGCGATCGTTCAGCGCCTTGAAGTGATCGAGATCGAGCATCAGCACCGCGGCGGCCTGGCCGGTCGTGCGCACGGCGCGCAGCGCGGCTTCGCTTTGCCGCATGAATGCGTGGCGGTTCGACAGCTGCGTCAGGTGGTCGGTGGTCGCCATCCGGTGCAGTTCGGCCTCGATGTGCTTGCGGTCGGTCGCGTCGGTGATGAAGCCGTGCCACACGGTGCCGCCGTCGGCCGTGCGCTGCGGGCGCGCGTCGCCTTCGCGCCAGCGCAGGCCCTGGCCGGGCAGCAGCACGCGATATTCGAGCCGCCACGGCGTCAGTCGCATCGACGAGTCGTGCAGCGACTGCCGATAGGCGACCAGGTCGGCCGGATGGATGCGCGTCTCGACCGCCTCGGCGCTGCGGGCGATCTGTTCGGGCGTCAGTTCGTAGATGTCGCCGACACCCGCGCTCGCGTAGGAAAAGAAGCGGCGCCCGTCGGGCGCCTGCCGCAGCTGGAACACCAGCCCGGGAACCTGGTCGGTGAGGTCCGTGACGAGCGCGGCCGAGTCGCGCAATCGCACGGCGAGCTCGCGCAGCGCGGTGATGTCCGTGGTCGTCCCGACCATCCGGAGCGCGCGGCCGTTGCCGTCGCGGGCAATCACCTTGCCGCGGCTGCAGATCCATTTGTACGAGCCGTCCTTGCAGCGGATGCGGTGCTCGACCGCGTAGTAGTCGGTGCGCTGCTCGAAGTGCGCGAGCATCGCGGCCTTCACGTCGGCGGCGTCGTCCGGATGCAGCCGTTCGTACGCGTCCTCGATCCGGGTGCTGAGCTCGTGCGGCGCGTAGCCGAGCATGGCCTTCCAGGCCGGCGAATAATGGATCTCGCCGGTTTCCACGTTGCGATCCCACACGCCGGTGCCGCTTTCGGTCAGCGCGAGCGTGGTCAGCGTGCTGTGTTCCTCGACGACGCCGAGCCGTTCGCGCAAAGCGGCTGCTTCGGTCGCGCGGGCAAGCGTGCCGGCGGCGAGCGTGGCGAGGTCGCACAGCAGCGCGTATTGCTTGGCGTCGAGCGCCGGGCGTTTATCGTCAACGACGCACAGCGTGCCCAGCGTCGCGCCATCGGGGGCGGCCAGCTTGCAGGCCGCGACGATCCGCAGCGCAAGAGGCGAGCCTTCGTTGCGTTGGCCGGTGGTGTTCGCGCCGTGCAGGGCGAACCGGGCCTCGGCAGCGGGGGGCGGCCCGGCTTGGGGCGGCAAGCCGTCGGCGGGAAGTGAATCGGCAAGCCGGTCGGGCAGTTCGCCGTCGACGGCCAGCACGCGTTGCGCATCGGCGCCGGCGCGCGTAATGAACGCGCCGGCGGCGCTGAAATGCGCACGCGCGACACGGCAGACGGTGTCGAGTTCCGGCAGGGGTGGGAGCGTGGGCTGACGGTTGGCCGAACCGCGTGCGGAGGCCGGCGCGTCACCCGTCTCGGTGATGAACATACGGACCCGCATGGTCGAATTCCGCAACGGACGATGGCCCTCGTGATCGGACGAATACCGGTCGAACGAGGTCGCTTGGGGACTGCAGTCGCAGAGCTTACTGTTGCGCGGAATACGTGGCAAGCGAACCGGAATCGTCTGTCTTTTTGCGACATTTGTGCAGGCCAGGAAAGAATCCGATGCGTGTTTCCGCAGACGAATCTCCCGATCGGCACATGCCCGGAAACGGGCCACGGAACCTCGGATGATGACGGACGATTCGCCACGCATCGCCGTGTTCCGCAGCCCATCCCGGGGTTCGACGTGCTCGTCGCTTTCGACCTGCGGGATGCCGCGTGCTCAGCTTGCCGTCGCGTAGCGCGGCGCGGGCGTGTCGGCCGACAGGTGCGGCGCCATCGTGCGGCGCGCGGCCTCGTACGCGGCCCATTCGTCGCCCGCGTGCAGCGACGGGATCGTCACGAGTTCGCCGCGATCGAAACCGACCAGCGCCGCATCGACCATGTCCGGCGCCGGCATCACGATTTCCTTCGGCAGATGTTCGAGCGGCAGGCCGCCCGTCTGCCAGAAATCGGTGGCGGTCGCGCCGGGCAGCACGGCCTGCACCTGCACGCCCTTGCCGGCGAGCTCGTGATGCAGCGACTGGCTGAACGCGAGCACGAACGCCTTGCTGCCGCCGTACACGCCGTTCAGCGTTTCCGGCGAGATCGCGACGATCGACGAAATGTTGATCACCGCACCGTGGCCGCGGGCGACGAAGCCGGGCACCGCCGCATAGGTGAGGCGCGTAAGCGCGGTCACGTTGAGGTCGATCATCCGCGTCATCGCGTCGACGTCGCTGTCGAGCAGCGGCGCGTGCGTGCCGACGCCCGCGTTGTTCACGAGCAGCGTGATGCTCGCATCCTGCTTCAGCTTCGCTTCGACGGCGGCGAGTGCGGCGCGGTCGTTGAGGTCGGCGTCGATGATCTCGACGCTGCGCTGCGTGTCGTTCGTGATGCGCTCGGCGAGGGCGGCCAGCCGCTCACGGCTGCGCGCGACCAGGATCAGGTCGTAGCCGCGGCGTGCGAGGCGGTCCGCGTAGACGGCGCCGATGCCCGACGACGCGCCGGTAATGAGGGCGGTACCGCGATGTGCTTGCGTCATGATGTGCTCCGTTTCGATGGGAATGGCCGGATGGCGTGAAGCCATTCTGGCCGCGAATCGCTGCGACACAAATGACGTAGATGGGTATGATTCAGGACATCGGGCCGACCCACTCGCCCGGGACGGGAGAACGCACATGCACCGCATCGGCTTTTTGATCAGCGATGGTTTCCAGATCATGGCGCTCGCCGCGCAATCGGTGTTCGAGTACGCGAACATGGGCATGAGCGAGCCGTTCTACGTGATGGACAACTATTCGGTCGACGGCGGCGACGTGCGCTCGTCGCTCGGGCTGTCGGTCGCCACGTGCGCGCTGCGCGGGCGGATCGCCGTCGATACGTGGATCGTCGCGGGCGTCAACGATCCGATCGCTTCGCCGGCGCCGGCCGGTGTCGTCGCGTTCCTGCGCCGCGCCAACGCACGCGCGCAGCGAATCGCCGGCATCTGCACGGGCGCGTTCGTGCTGGCCGAGGCCGGGCTGCTTGCGCAGCGCCGCGCGACGACGCACTGGGCGTTCGGCCGCGACATGCAGCGGGGCTATCCGGAGATACGCGTCGAGGAAGACCGGATCTACATCGTCGACGGCCCGATCTGGACGTCGGCCGGGATGACGGCCGGCCTCGACCTCGCGCTTGCAATGGTGGAAAAGGATCTCGGCGCCGATGCCGCGCGATCGGTCGCACACAAGCTCGTGATGCACCAGCGGCGGGCCGGCGGCCAGTCGCAGCATTCGGAAATGCTGAAGCTCGCGCCGAAATCCGACCGGATCCAGAACGCGCTGAACTACGCGCGGCAGCATCTCGGCCGCGCGCTGACCGTCGAGGATCTCGCCGAAGCCGTGCACCTGAGCCCGCGCCAGTTCAGCCGCGTGTTCACGCTCGAAACGGGGCAGTCGCCCGCGAAGGCGATCGAGCGGCTGCGGCTGGAGAATGCGCGGCTGATGATCGAGCAGAGCCGCCACTCGCTCGACTTGATTGCGAAGGAAAACGGCTTTCGCGACCGCCGGCACATGCGCGAGGCGTTCGTGCGCGGGTTCGGCGTACCGCCGCAGGCGATGCGGCGCGACGCGCGGGCGGGCGAGCGGGAAACGGGCTGAACCGTCATCGGCATCCGCCGGTTCTGCCTGTCCTTGCGACGATCACGGCGGCGAGCGGCGCGTTCGATCGCCGCGGCCGCCCGGCATTCAACGCGTGACGAACGGCGCGGCGGCGTCCGGCGCCGTGCGCGCATGCTTGCGCTGGCGCAGCAGCGCGACGCGGCAGTTCTCGCGCGCGGTCTCGCGGCCGTCGTCGTCGAGCAGCACGAGATCGCCGCGCATCACGTTGAGCGTGATCACGTCCTCACCCGGCGCGCCGAGCGTTTCCGGCGTGTGCACCGAGCCGGCCGGTTCGAGCACCGTCGAGCCGGCGTGCGCCACCCAGTCGTATTCGCGGTAGCGCCACGCACCCTGCAGCGTATGGACGAACACCTCGCCGTCGTGACGGTGGCGCGGCAGCGTGCCGCCGGCCGGCATCTTCAGCAGCGCGGTCAGTGTGTCCTCGGCCGCATTGATGTGCAGGTACTTGATCGCCAGCCCCGGCAGGTCGGCGCTCATCGGCAGCCACGGCAGCGCGTCGCCAGGCAGGCACGAAATCGGCGGCAGGTCGGTGGAGAGCGGGGCGGACGGCTGCGTCATGGCGGGAGGCGGAGCGGAAATGGGGAGCCCGCATTATCGCAGAGCCGGCTCGTGCGGCCGAACGGGACGCTTCGCATCGGCTCGAGCGCATGCGACGAGGCGATCCTTACAGTCTGAAATACACAGCTAAACTGTACAGTTTTTCTGTATATCGGATATCCTGACTACATGAACACGCCAGTGCCTTCTTCCGAAGCGCTCCCGCTGGCCGGCCTTGCCGGCGAACTCCGCATCTCGGTCGGCAAGCTGATGCGGCGGATGCGGGAGCAGATCCACCCGAACGATCTCACGTCATCGCAGAAGTCGGTGCTGTTGCGGCTCGACCGCGACGGCCCCGCGACCGTGTCGGCGCTCGCGCGTGCCGAGAGCGTGCGGCCGCAGTCGATGCGCGTGACGGTCGCGACGCTCGAGACGCTGGGCGCCGTCAGCGGCGAGCCCGATCCCTCCGACGGCCGGCAGACGCTGATCGCGCTCACGCCCGGTTTCCGCAAGGTGCTGCAAGCCAACCGCGCGGCCAAGGACGACTGGCTGTTCCGCGCGCTGCACGCGCAACTGTCGGAGGCAGAGCAGGCCGAGCTCGCATCGGCCGTGAAGCTGCTGCAGCGGCTCGCCGAATTCCAGGAACCGCCGCGTTCGTAAACCGCCTCGCCCCGCTCGCCGAAAGGACAACCCAAACATGAACTTCTCGCATCTCGTGTCGTATTGCTTCGGCGGCGCGTTTCTCGCGAATGGGGTGCCGCACCTCGTCAGCGGGTTGCGCGGCGAGCCATTCCAGACCCCGTTCGCGAATCCGCCCGGGCGCGGGTTGTCGTCGTCCACCGTGAATGTCGTGTGGGGCGTCGCGAACCTCGTGATGGCGTATGGGCTGGTGTGCCGGGTCGGCGATTTCGACCTCCGGGTCACGGCCGACGCGGCGGCGTTTGGCCTCGGCATCCTCCTGCTCGGCCTGTTCCTCGCGCGGCGCTTCGGCGAGCTGCACGGCGGCAACGAGCCCGACAGGGAGCGGCCGTGAGCGTGCCGGCGGCGGGCGTGTTCCGCTCGCTTCGCGGCTTCAACTATCGCGTGTGGGCGATCGGCGCGCTGGTGTCGAACATCGGCACGTGGATCCAGCGCACCGCGCAGGACTGGCTCGTCCTCACGCAGCTCACGCATCACGACGCGTCGGCGGTCGGCATCGTGATGTCGCTGCAGTTCGGCCCGCAGCTTCTGCTGCTGCCGTGGACGGGGTACGCGGCCGACCGTTTCGACCAGCGCAAGCTGCTGATGGCGACGCAGGCGCTGATGGGCGGCCTCGCGCTCTTGCTGGGGCTGCTGACGGTGACCGGCGTCGCGCAGCTGTGGCACGTGTATCTGTTCGCGTTCCTGTTCGGCTGCGCGTCGGCGTTCGATGCGCCGGTGCGGCAGACCTTCGTCGCGGAACTGGTCGCCGACCGGGAGCTGGCGAACGCCGTCGCGCTCAACTCGACGTCGTTCAACGCGGCGCGGATGATCGGGCCGGCGGCGGCCGGCTTCATCATCGCGTCGATCGGCACCGGCTGGGCGTTCCTGCTCAACGGGCTCAGCTTCGTCGCGGTGCTGGCGTCGCTGTCGATGCTGCGTGCCGACGAGCTGCGCGCGCATGCGCGGGCCGGCCGCACGCGCGGCAGCCTGCTCGACGGGTTCCGTTACGTGTGGCAGCGCCCGGACCTGAAGGCGATCCTCGCGATGCTGTTCCTGATCGGCACGTTCGGGCTCAATTTCCAGCTGTTCATCTCGACCATGGCGGCCAGCGTGTTCCACGTCGACGCGCGCGGCTTCGGCGTGCTGTCGTCGATGATGGCCGTCGGCACGATTACCGGTGCGCTGCTCGCGGCACGCCGGGACCGGCCGCGCTTCCGGCATCTGTGGATCGGCGCGGCGCTGTTCGGGCTCGGCTGCACGCTGGCCGCGCTGGCGCCGGGCTACTGGCTGTTCGGTGCCGCGCTCGTGCTGACCGGGATCGCCGCGATCACCTTCATGAACTCGACCAACAGCCTGATGCAACTGTCGACCGAGCCGGCGATGCGCGGCCGCGTGATGGCGCTGCGTCTCGCGGTGGCGCTCGGCGGCACGCCGATCGGCGCGCCGGTGGCGGGCTGGGTCGCGAACCATCTGGGCCCGCGCTGGGCGCTCGGTGTGGGCGCGATGTCCGGTTTTGCCGCGGCGCTCGTCGCGACGCATTTTCTGAAGCGCATGCGCGCGCAGGGTGGAGCGGGCGGTGGTGTTTGATCGACTATGAAAGGGGCGTAGGCTGTTCAGTTGTTCGGCCGGACAGCGCTCGGTCGTTCGACATTCGGCCGATCGGCATTCGGACGTTCAGCACTCGGTCGTTCGGCACCCGGTTGCTCAGCGCTCAGCCGTCCGGCACTCAGCCGTTCAGCACCCAGCCGCCCAGCCACGCCAATGATCACGCCCCCGGCCGATCTGCCGCATGCGCGGCTTCGAGACACGACTGAAACAGCAGCGCGGCCCGCGACGGCCGCGGCGAGCGGCGCAGCAGGCTCACGAACCGGCACCGGTAGTTGAACCGGTGCGGCGCGATCGGCTGCATCAGCCCCTTGGTTTCGAAGCTTTCCGCGTAATGGTCGGGGAGGAAGCCGAGATAGCGGCCGGACAGGATCAGCGTCGCGATCGACTCCTGGTCCGACGCGGTCGCGCTGCGCGTGAGCTTCGCGCGATGGCTCAGTTCCATGTTCGGCGAATGGAAGCCGAGCCCCGCGAACGCGTGGTTACGGATCGTCGTCCACGTGAGCTTGCCGTGCGGCGCATCGTAAAGCGGATGCTGGCGGCCGCAATAGAGCAGCATCCGTTCGTCGAACAGCTCCGAATACACGAGGCTGCCCGAATTGCGGTGCGCGGGAATGATCCCGACCTGATAGCTGCCGTCGATGATCCCGCGCTCGACCTCGTTGATCGACGCGACATGCAGGTTCAGCGCGACGTCGGGGGCCTCGTCCGTGAACTGGCGGATCGCGTCGCCGAGCCGCGCGTTCGCGTTGGTGGCCGTCTTGTCGAACACCGCGACGTGCAGTTCTCCGCCCATCCGCTCGTGAATACCGTCTATCCTGCTGCGAAAGGCCTCCATCGACGCGAGCAGCCGCAGCGTCTCCTCGTACACCGTCTGTCCCTCGGGCGTCAGCGTGAAGCCCGCACGGCCGCGCCGGCACAGTACGAGGCCGACGCGCGTTTCCAGATCCTTCACGTGCCGGCTGATCGTCGAGATGCCGATATTCAGTTCCAGTTCGGCCGCCGCCATCCCGCCGCACTGCACGACGCCCTTGAAGACCCGCAGCAGGCGCAGATCCATGTCGCTGAGCTGCCCGAGCAGCGCACGGCTCTTCGGTTTTTTTGCTTGCATAGTTGCGCAAGTGAACATTGATATTGCGATATTGAAGAGACTAATTGGCCTCCCGACAATGCGCAACATCATCACAAGAAGGAGGGGCGCGCCGCGCCGACCGACATGACCGACATCACCACCGCCGCGCAGCAGGACGACACGACCATCCGTACCGACGCCGCATGGCTCGACGCGCACTGGATGCCGTTCACCGCCAACCGCCAGTTCAAGGCCGATCCGCGCATGATCGTGTCGGGCCAGGGCGCGTATTACACGGACGCCGAAGGCCGCAAGATTTTCGACGGCCTGTCGGGTCTCTGGTGCACGGGCCTCGGTCACGGCCGCACGGAAATCGTCGAAGCCGTGAGCCGCCAGGTCGCGCAGCTCGACTACGCGCCGGCGTTCCAGTTCGGCCATCCGAAATCGTTCGAGCTTGCGAACAAGATCAAGGACCTGACGCCGGCCGGCCTCGACTACGTGTTCTTCACGGGTTCGGGCTCGGAAGCGGCCGATACCTCGCTGAAGCTGGCCCGCGCGTACTGGCGCGCGAAGGGCAAGGGCACGAAGACGCGTCTGATCGGCCGCGAGAAGGGCTACCACGGCGTGAACTTCGGTGGTATCTCGGTGGGCGGGATCGGGCCGAACCGCAAGCTGTTTGGCCAGGGCCTCGACGCCGACTTCCTGCCGCATACGCAACTCGCCGAGAACAAGTTTTCGCGCGGGATGCCCGAGCACGGCGCCGAACTGGCCGACCGCCTGCTCGAGCTGATCGCGCTGCACGACGCATCGAACATCGCGGCCGTGATCGTCGAGCCGTTTTCCGGTTCGGCGGGCGTGGTCGTGCCGCCGAAGGGCTATCTGAAGCGACTGCGCGACATCTGTACCGCGCACGACATCCTGCTGATTTTCGACGAGGTCATCACGGGCTTCGGCCGTGCCGGCGCGATGACGGGCGCCGACGCGTTCGGCGTGGTGCCGGACATCCTGAACTTCGCGAAGCAGGTGACGAACGGCGTGCAGCCGCTCGGCGGCGTGATCGCGACGAAGGAAATCTACGACACGTTCATGGCCGCGGGCGGCCCCGAGTACATGCTCGAGTTCCCGCACGGCTACACGTATTCGGCGCACCCGGTCGCGTGCGCGGCCGGCATCGCGGCGCTCGACCTGCTGGTGAAGGAAGACGCGGTGGCCCGCGTGCGCGATCTCGCGCCGCATTTCGAGGCGGCCGTGCACGGGCTGAAGGGCCAGCGCCACGTCGCGGACATCCGCAACTACGGGCTCGCGGCTGGCCTGACGATCGCGGCACTGCCGGGCGAGCCGGCACGGCGCCCGTACGAGATCGCGATGCGCTGCTGGGCGAAGGGCTTCTACGTTCGCTACGGCGGCGACACGATCCAGCTGGCGCCCCCGTTCATCTCGGAGAAGCGCGAGATCGACAACCTGGTCAACGCGCTGTCCGACGCATTGAACGAAGTGGACTGAGCCGCGGCTTGCCCTCAAGCGACAACCGAATTCACGAAAGAGCCTGAACGATGAAACACGACAGCAATGTGACCTCCACCGTCGGCCACCTGATCGACGGCAAGCGCGTCGACGGCGGCAGCCGCGTCCAGCCGGTGTTCGACCCGGCCACCGGCGAATCGAAAAAGAGCGTCGCGCTCGCCGACAAGCTGACCGTCGAAGCGGCGATCGCGTCCGCGCAGGCCGCGTTTCCGGCCTGGCGCAACACGCCGCCGCTGAAGCGTGCCCGCGTGATGAGCCGCTTCAAGACGCTGCTCGAGGAGCATGCCGACGAGCTGTGCGCGCTGATCACGGCCGAGCACGGCAAGGTGCTCGCCGATGCGATGGGAGAACTGCAGCGCGGGATCGAGAACGTCGAATACGCAACCTACGTGCCGGAGTTGCTGAAGGGCGAGCACAGCAAGAACGTCGGCCCCGCGATCGATTCGTGGAGCGAGTTCCAGGCGCTCGGCGTCGCCGCCGGCATCACGCCGTTCAACTTCCCGGTGATGGTGCCGCTGTGGATGTGGCCGATGGCCGTCGCGTGCGGCAACACGTTCGTGCTGAAGCCGTCGGAGCGCACGCCGTCGTCTACGTTGCGCATGGCCGAGCTCGCGCTCGAAGCCGGCCTGCCGCCGGGCGTGCTGAACGTCGTGAATGGCGACAAGGAAGCGGTCGACACGCTGCTGACCGACTCGCGCGTGAAGGCCGTGAGCTTCGTCGGCTCGACGCCGATCGCCGAATACATCTACTCGACCGGCTGCGCGCACGGCAAGCGCGTGCAGGCGCTCGGCGGCGCGAAGAACTTCGCGGTCGTGATGCCGGACGCCGACATCGGCAACGCGGTGAACGCGCTGATGGGCGCCGCGTACGGCTCGTGCGGCGAACGCTGCATGGCGATTCCGCTGGTCGTCGCGATCGGCGACGAGACGGGCGACCAGGTCGTCGCGGGCCTGAAGGCCGAGATCGAAAAGATGAAGGTCGGCCCGGGCAACGGCTCGGGCGTCGACATGGGCCCGCTCGTCACGCAGCAGCATTTCGACAAGGTGACGGGTTTCGTCGAAGCCGGTGTGGCAGCGGGCGCGACGCTCGTCGTCGACGGCCGCGGCGTGAAGGTCGACGGCCACGACGGCGGTTATTACCTCGGCCCGTGCCTGTTCGACAACGTGAAGCCCGGCATGCCGATCTACCAGCACGAGATCTTCGGGCCCGTGCTCGGCGTGATCCGGCTGAAGTCGCTCGACGAGGCGATGGCGCTGATCGACGCGCACGAATACGGTAACGGCACGTGCCTGTTCACGCGCGACGGCGAGGCCGCGCGCTACTTCAGCGACAACATCCAGATCGGCATGGTCGGCATCAACGTGCCGCTGCCGGTGCCGGTTGCGTACCACTCGTTCGGCGGCTGGAAGCGTTCGCTGTTCGGCGACCTGCACGCGTACGGCCCGGACGCCGTGCGCTTCTACACGAAGCGCAAGACGATCACGCAGCGTTGGCCGTCGGCCGGCGTGCGCGAAGGGACTGTGTTCAGCTTCCCTTCGAACCGCTGACGCGCCACCCGGCCGCATGCGTCGCCCGCCCGCTTGACGGCGGACGACGCAGCGCGGCCGGCGCGATCGCGAGAAGGCCCGCCCGGATCGACGATCCGCGCGGGCTTTCTTGCGCAGGCGCAGCGTGCGCGGAAGACGGCGGACGAGCGCTTACGGCGCAACCACGTGCCACATGTCCTTGAAGTTGTCGCCGTTGCGGTCGCCCTGTTTCATGTCCTTCGAGAAGAAGTACAGCGGCTTGCCCTTGTATGCCCATTGCGGGCTGCCGTCGTCGCGCTTGACGATCGTGTAGGGCCCGACCGGAACGTCGGTCGCGCTGGCCTTGTACGGCGGCCAGAAGGATTCGCACTGGCCCGTGCACGCGCTGGTGCCGGCGTTGGCCTTGTCCTTGTCGAACGTATAGACGGTCATTCCGTTCGCGGCGACGAGCGAACCGTTTTCGACTTTGGTGATCGAGCCTTGAGCCGACGCCGAAGCGGATGCAATGGCGAGCAGGGCGGAGCTGACGAGCAGCGCGGCTTTCATGAGGGCCTCCTGTAATCCGGTGGGCGGCCGCGATCGTGCACGGGCGAGCGTGCGCCGGGATCGCGATGAAGGGTGCCGGAACGCGGTGCCGTTGCCGCCGGTGCGAGCGACGCAGGGTCGAATGGCGGCAAACGGGGCGCTCCATTCACGATAGGCGGTTTTTGGCGGGGCTGCGAGAACATTGGGGGCGTATCGGCCGCGCGTAGGCGTTACACAATGGCATCGCGATCGTTGCCATGCTCCGGCGCCGGTATTTGACATCCGTCCCCGAGTGCGCGCTGCGCCTACCCGTGCGTCAGCGCCTCGCGCGATTGGTTTGCGCGACGCCCGCGATCACGAGCGCACCGCTGCCCAGCATCGATGGCGACAGCGGTTCGCCGAACAGCGGCACCAGGTTGGTGAACACAGCCGCGCGGGCCGTGCATGGCGAAACGGCTCACCAATGCGGGATCGGCCGCCGCCGCGTCACACCCAGAGCCGGTACATCCAGAACGATTCGTCCTCGATGAAGCGTTGCGTGAATTCGCTCGGCGAGAAACCGGTGATCCGCTTGACCTCGCGGCTCAGGTGCGCCTGGTCGGCGAACCCTTCGTCCAGCGCCAGCGTGGCCCAATTGAACGCGGTGCCGGCTTCGAACCGGTCGCGCGCCGCGAAGAACGCGCTTTCCGTCCTGACGAGCGCCTGCCATTCGCGCAGCGATCGGCCGCTGTAGGTCTTGATGCGGCGTTCGACCTGGCGCGGGCTGTGCGTGCCGCGCCATTCGCGTGCCTGCAGCGCGAGGCGCTCGACCCAGCTGCGCCCAGCGTGGCGGAGCGACGACAGCGGTGTAGTGGGCCGAAGCGCCTGCCAGCGCGGCGCGAGATGACGTTCGATGGCCGCCAGCACGTCGGCATCGCGCTCCGCGCCGAGCAGGCCATCGAGCAGCGGGTGCCAGTCGGGGGCGAGGCACGCGTGCGCGTCGAGCACGCGGTCGTGGATGTCCGGCAGCGCGACGCCGAACAGCGCCCGCGCCGCATCGGCGGTGAAGCAGATCATGCCGATCCTTCCACCCGTCGGCGCCCAGGCCACGGTAGGGGCGGAATGGCTGCCCGACAGCGTCGCCGAGGCCCCGAAGGGGCGCCACCGGGGCCCGTCGGCTGCGGGTTCGACGAAGCCCACGTCGAGATCCCGATACCACGACACGCACACCAGCGGCGTGGCCGGAAAATGCGAGAGCCGCTGCGCGTCGCTCAACGCGAACCCGCGCGTGTCGTGCAACACGATCGCGACCACCGCGCCCTGCAGGGCAGCCGGCGCGGGGTACAGCCGCCCGTGCGGCGACCGCCCGTCCCTCAGCACGCGAGGCGCGCGTGCCAGCGGATCGGGGCATGACGGCGAGATCGATAACGGATCGGAGAACATGACGCCGGAGTATAGGGACAGGCCAGACGCGTGTCGATGTCGTTTGCGTTCAAGACCGCCGGCAAGCCGATGCGGACAATCCGGCCCATGAATACGCGATCCACTTCCCAATGTCCATTCCATGCGGGCGCCCCGGCTTCGGCGCCCGTGCTTCACCCGCCCGGCGTGTGGCCGCCGGGGCCGCGCACCGGCCTGACGGGTTGGGGGCTGCTGCGCACGATGTCGCGCGACCTGCTCGGCACGCTGGCCGGCTGGCAGCGCGCATACGGTGACGTCGTGCACTTGCGAATGTGGCCCGAGCATGCGGTGGTCGTGACCGATCCCGCGCTCGTGCGCGAACTCCTGGTGACGCATCACGATGCGCTCGGGCGCTGGGAGCGAGCCGTCCGGGTGTTTGAGGAGGTTCACGGCCATAGCGTGCTGATCGCCGAAGGCGACGCGTGGCGCGACAAGCGGCACGCGTTGCAGCCGAATTTCATGCCGAAGCCGGTTCAGGCGTTCGTCCCGTCGATCGCGGCGACGGCCGGACACGCGCTTGCGCAGTGGCCGGCGCGCGATCCGGACTGGCCGATCGAAAGCGCGCTGACGTCGCTGGCGATGGACGTGATCATGCGCACGATGTTCTCCGATGCGATCGGCGACGATGCGCGTGCGGCCGAGGAAGCCGTGCGCGCGGTGAGCGCGGCGGCCAACGCCGATTTCTACTGGCCGGCAAGCACGCCGGACTGGATGCCGTGGAAGCGCGGCAAGGCGCGGGCGATAGCCGTGCTGAACGGGCTGATCGACCGGCATCTGCAGGCGCGTCTCGACTTGCCGATGCACGCGTGGCCCGACGATCTGCTGTCGCGTCTGTTGCGGCTGCATCGGGACGACGCGCGGCGATGGCCGGTGCGGGCCGTGCGCGACGAATGCATGACGGCGTTTCTCGCGGGCCACGAGACGACGGCCGGGGCGCTGACCTGGTGGGCGTGGTGCATGGCGGCGCATCCGGAGGCGCAGGCCGCCGCACGCGACGAAGTGGCGCGCGTGCTGGGCGGTCGCGCGCCGTCCGCCGAGACGCGATCGTCGCTGCGCTACCTGACGCACACGCTCGAGGAAACGCTGCGCCTGTATCCGTCCGCGCCGATCCTGATCAGCCGCCGGGCGGCCCGGCCGATCGTGCTGGGGCCGTGGCAGTTCCCCGCTCGGACGCTGTTCATGCTGCCGCTGCAGCTCATGCAACGCGATGCGCGATGGTTTGCGGAGCCCGACGTGTTTCGTCCCGAGCGTTTTGCGGACGACGCGCCGGCCGCGCCGCGCGGAAGCTACATGCCGTTCGGCACGGGCCCGCGTGTGTGTCTCGGGCAGCATCTGGCGATGACGGAAATGACGATCGTCGCCGCGATGATCCTGCAGCGCTACGAATTGTCGGTGCCGCCGGGCATGACACCGCCGCGGCCGGTGCTGAACGTGACGCTGCGGCCGGAGCGGCCGCTGCATCTCGCGATCGCGCCCGCCGCGGCCGGCCGTGCCGAGTGATGCGTGCGGCGCGGCCGGGCGAGCGGGGCGCCGATGCGACGGGGCATCGAACGCGACGGCATGCTCGCCGGACTCGCGTGTCATGAACGATTGCCGTTCAGGCAATGCGGCGTCATCGAATCGTCGGAATGTGAATGCCTGCCGGCCGCGCCTTTTGGCGCCGCTGGCGCGGCGTCGCGCAGCACCTATGCTTGAAGGGCCCACGCCGGGCGGAGCCCAAGGAGACGGTCATGCGCATGCTTCTCAACATACGAATCCCTCACGAGCCGTTCAATACGCTGGTGCGCGATGGCAGCGTCGGCGACGTGATCTCGCGAATACTCGAAGCGGTCAAGCCGGAGGCCGTGTATTTCACGGAGCAGAACGGCGGGCGCGGGGCGGTCGTGATCGTCGACGTGAATGACCCGTCGCGGATCCCGGCGCTCGCGGAGCCGTGGTTCCTGATGTTGAATGCGGACTGCGAGTTCCGCGTGGTGATGTTGCCGGACGATCTCCGGAATGCCGGGCTCGCGCAGATCGGCGCGAAGTGGAAGTAGCGGACGTAGCAGGACACTGCGTATGACCGTGCCCCTGCTCGAGAGCCGGGCAGGCGGCATGGCGCGGCTCTCGCGTGCCGGCTATTGTGCAGGTCGCGACGGTTCGGGGTTCGCTGCTTTCCCGTCTTTCGGCCGCAATAGCAACAGCAGGCCGCTCAGCGCCGCCGCGGCGACGAACGCGAAAAAGAACTGTTCGTTCCATCGGCGCAGGCTGTCCGACGCCACACCGCCGGCACTCCCGGCCGCGGCGCCGGCTTCCAGCAGGAACGTGAAGACCGCCGGCACCGGTGCGGAACCCAGGTAGGCCAGGAACGCGAACTGCAGCCGGCCACGCGTGAGAATCGACCAGACATCTTTCCCCATCAGGTAAGCGACCAGCAGCAGCGGTGGCACGAGCACGATCGACGCGGCGCTGATGGCACACAGAAGCAACCAGCCAAGTCCGACGAGCGGAATGAGCGACATGAATCGGGATTCCTGTTTCGGGGCAGTCTCGTTGTCGACGGATCATCCGGATGGGCTTCAACGGATAACCAGGGAAGGCGGCGATTCACGGATATTGCACGATTCCGCGCCCGCTGCCATCCGCCTTTGTCGATATGTCGACGTGTTCATCCCGCCGCATCTTCCCCCAACGCCTGGATGAAGCGCGAAAACAGCTCGGGCTGCGACGAGATGCCAAGCTTCGCGTAAAGATGCCGCCGGTGCACCTTCACCGTTTCGGGTGATATCGCCAGCCGCTCGGCGATCGCCTTCGACGAATTGCCGCGCAGCACCATTCTCGCGATCGACATCTCGCGATCGGTCAGCACGCCCGCGCCGAAGCGGGCAAGCGCCTGCTCGACCCGCGCACCGAGATCGGCATCGGGCGTGGCGCGTGCCGCGTCACCCACCAGCCGCCAGTGCTGCCGGATCGCCGCGAGCACCCATGGCATCGCGGCCGTCAGCTTGCCGAGCGGCTCGACGTCGAACCGCGTACCCGCGCCGAGCGACAGCGACAGCAGCAGGTCGGCGTTTGGCCGCACGAGGATCTGGATCTCGTCGTCGCCAACCGCATCGCGGAAGTAGCTCAGAAAATATTCACTCTGCCGGAACAGGTCGGGCGCGACTTCCTCGAGCCGGTAGCAGCCGTCGGCGAGCCCGTCGTGAGCGGCCTGCAGGAACGGATCGAGCAGATATAACCCATTCAGGTAAAGCGGCACCGGCGACGCGGCATCGGTGCCGCCCGTGTCGTATTCGTCGAGCACGAGCGGCACGCCGTCGCGGCCGATCGCGGTCGCGAGCGCGTTGTCGAACGGCACCATTTCATTGAGCAACAGCACCAGAAACCGCCAGAAGCGCGGCTGGCCGAGATGATCGATTGCGCGGCCGAGCGCCTGGTGCATCGCGATTTCGGAAAAGAGACGATCCATACCACCACCGGAAGGGCGTAACACGAAGGGGGAATAGCGGTCCTGAAATTGGCTTCCTAGACTGCCACGCAATCAGTCGGGCCCGAGTATGGGCGTTCAAAAAACGTTGGCAAAGCAGGACAGGAGAACGAAATGGCGATGATGTCGGAATCGACGGGCACGCTGCAAGCGGCGCCTGCAACGGAAGACGCGCCGCGCGCGCTGTCGCAGACGCTCAGCGTGCGCGATGCGGTGATGATCACCGTATCCGGCGTGACGCCCGCGAGCTCGATCTTCGTGATCGCGCCGTTCGCGATCCAGCAGGCCGGCAGCGGCGCGGTGCTGTCGTTCCTGCTCGGCGGCGTGCTCGCGCTGGCGTTCGCGCTCTGTTACGCGGAGCTCAGCGCCGCGCACCGCAGTGCGGGCGGCGAATACGTCATGGCCAAGCGCGTGTTCGGCACGCTGCCCGGCTACCTGACCTTCATCACGGTGCTGTCCGTCAGCGTGTTCATCCCGGCCGTGCTCGCGAGCGGCGCCGCGCCCTACCTGAACAACGCGCTCGGCACGCATTTCGGCAACCAGTCCGTCGCGCTGACGATCGTGCTGCTCAGCTACCTGCTCGGCATGCTGAACATCAAGACGAACGCGTGGATCACGGGCGCGTTCCTGGTCGTCGAGATCGGCGTGCTGATGCTGATCGCGGGCCTCGGCTTCGGTTCGCCGCATCGCGGCGCCGACGCGCTGATCGCGCCGGTCGTCGCGAGCGGCAACGCGCTCGTGCCGGCGACACTGGCCGCGATCGTCCCGGCGATCGGCACGGCGATCTTCTGCTACAACGGCTTCGGCTCGGCCGCCTATCTCGCGGAAGACCTGCGCGGCGGCAACCGCAATGTCGCGAAGGCGGTGATCTACTCGCTGCTCGTGATCCTCGTCGTCGAACTGATTCCGCTCACCGCGATCGTGCTCGGCGCGCCGTCGCTGACCGAGCTGACGAAGAGCGCCGACCCGATCGGCTATGTCGTGCGTTCGCTGAGCAGCCCGGCCGTGTCGCGCGTGGTCAGCGGCGGGATCTTCCTGTCGGTGTTCAACGCGATCATCGCGATCGTGATCACGATGGGCCGGCTGCTGTACAGCAGCGGCCGGCACGCGCTCTGGTCGCGCACCTGCAACCGTGCATTCTCGACGATCCATCCGCGCCTCGAATCGCCGTGGCTCGCCACCCTCGCGCTTGCGGTGCCGTCGGCCGGGCTCGTGTTCGTGTCGAGCCTCGACGAACTGACCGCGTTCACGGTCGACCTGTTGCTGCTGATCTATCTGGTCGTCGGGCTGGCCGCGCTCGCGAGCCGCTTCGTGCGCCGTGACGTCGAACATCATTACCGGATGCCGTTGTGGCCCGTGACGCCGCTCGTCGCGGTAGCCGGCGCGGCCTATACGCTCTACACGACGCTGGCGACGGCCACGAAACCGACCGACCTGATCATCATCGCGGGGCTGCTGATCGCCGCGCTCGTGATGTATGCGGTCTGGGCGCGCCACAGCGAAGCGTTCCGCACGCTCTGAGCGCTGGCCTTGTCGAAGCACTGAAACACCGAACCATTGAGAGACTGGAGGAACTGCATCATGCGCACGAGGGATCTCGGCATCCGCATCGGACTCGGCACACCGGGCCGCTTCAACGCGATCACGGACGTTCCGGGCGTGCGGGTCGGGCATTGCACGCTGAACGTCGAGAACGGCGACGCATCGATCCGCACCGGCGTCACCGTCATCGAGCCGCGCGCGGGCGCCGCGCACGATTCGCCGTGTTTCGCGGGCGTGCACGTGCTGAACGGCAACGGCGACGCGACGGGGCTCGAATGGATCCGCGAGGCGGGCCTGCTGACCACGCCGATCGCCTATACGAACACGCACAGCGTCGGCGCGGTGCGCGACGCACTCGTCGCGAACGAGCGCGAAGCGGCGGCCGGCCGCGTGTACTGGTGCATGCCGGTCGTGATGGAAACCTACGATGGCTTGCTGAACGACATCTGGGGGCAGCACGTGAACGCCGCGCATGTGCAGCGCGCGCTGGCCGCCGCTCAGCCGGGGCCGGTTGCCGAAGGCGGCGTGGGCGGCGGCACGGGGATGATCTGCCACGAGTTCAAGGGCGGCATCGGCACCGCGTCGCGCGTGCTCGCGGCCGATGCGGGCGGCTGGACCGTCGGCGCGCTCGTGCAGGCGAACTACGGCGTGCGCGAGATGCTGCGCGTGGCCGGCTACCCGGTCGGCGAAGTGCTGCGGCACGTGCCTTCGCCGTTCCGCGCGCCGGACGCGCAAGGCGAGGCCGGGATGGGATCGATCGTCGTGACGATCGCGACCGACGCGCCGTTGCTGCCGCATCAATGCACGCGCCTCGCGCAGCGTGCGAGCGTCGGGCTGGCGCGCGTCGGCGGGGGCACCGAGGATTCGAGCGGCGACATCTTCCTTGCGTTCGCAACGGGCAACGACGGCCTGCCGGCGGCGAACTACGGCAGCAAGGGCGCGCCGACCACCGGCGTGCAGATGGTCAACAACGACCATATTTCCGCGCTGTTCGTCGCCGCGGCGGAAGCGGTGGAGGAAGCGATCGTGAATGCGCTCGTCGCGGGCGGCGACGTCGAGTCGCGCGGTGCACGGGTCGAAGGGCTGGGGCAGGCGCGCTTGCTGGATGCGTTGCGCGAGGTGGGCTGGCGGCCGGGGCGCGGCGCGTGAAACGGCATGCGCCGCTTCAATCGAAGCGGCGTAGGCGGGAGCGTCGATGCGGCGAGCGGTCGGGCCGCCGCTCGCCCGCGCATGCAAGGCGGACGGTGCGGGCGTGGCCGTGACGACGCGGCGCCATGCTCAGCTGCCGAAGTAGATGTTGCAGAAGCTGACGGGGCCGACACAGGCGTTCGGGTCTTCCTGCTTCGATTGCGAACGATCGACGCGGCCTGCGGTTGCGACGGCTTCAGCGCGGTTCGCCTGCTGCTGTGCGACGTCTGCCGGAGCCGGCTGTGCGTGAGCAACGGCAGCGGTGAGCGACAGGGCAACGAGGGCGAGGTGCAGCGGCTTCATGTTGGTTTCTCCTGGGTGAGTGCCAGTCTCGCTGGCAGTGAGGAAACTATAGGCTCGCACTGCTTAAAGATTAATCACCGCGGCTGTAGAGCTTATTTCCATCCGGAACAAGGATCCGGTTGCGCGCGCACCGATCCTCAATGGCGGAGCCGGTTGAACGGCGCGTCCTTGTCCAGCAGCGCGCTGCGCATGAAGTGCAGGCAGCCGACGATTCGCTGCATGCGGTGCCGCTCGTCGGGCACCGCGTACCACGCCTGCAGCGTGTGCTGCGCCGCGCGGATCGCGAGGTTCACCGATTTCAGCGTGCGCGCGTGATGGCCGGGTGTCGGGTCGTCGAAGAAGCGCGGCAGCTCGCGCAGCACCGCGTCGATCGAACCGGTCCAGCGCAGCATTTGCGGCGGCTTCGATGCGCGGAACGTGTTCAACTCGTCGCGCAGGTCGATCACCGCGTGGCCGACCTCGAGCGTCGACAGCATCCAGCGCAGCGCGTCGCGATGCTGTCGCGTGCGCCGCACGAGCAGCGTGCGCAGCTGCGCCATCAGGTCGTGCGTACTCGACTGGAAGCGCTGGGCGAGGCCATCCGGCGCGCCTTCGCACGCCAGCGTGACCTGGCGGCGCAGGTCGTGCGCGATGCGGCCCGTGAGCCACGGCATGTGAGTCGGGAACACGACGGCGAACACGAGCGCGCACGCGAGCATCGCGACGACGATCGCCAGGCCGTTGTTGATCAGCACCTCGGGGGTATACGCGATCGCGTTGTCGGGCCCCGCGAGCAGGCAGAAAAATACCGCGAAGCCGATTCCGTAGCCGGACAGTCCCGGCCGCATCGCGAGAAACGCGCCGAGGCCGAGCACCGGCGCGAGCGCGGCGCACAGCAGCGGGAAGCCGTCGATGTTCGGATACACGTAGCACAGGAACAGGTAGCCGACGACGGTCGCGAACGCCGCGCCGACGCTCATCTGCGCGACGAACTTCGGCGCGCGCGGCGACGTCGAGCTGAGCGCGCACGCGATCGCGGTGGCGATCACGGCGAGCGGGCCGCTCGGCCATTCGGAGGCAAGCCAGAACGCACTCATTGCACCGACGGCGACGATCGTGCGCAGGAACGCGAACCCGACGAAGAACGCGTTGGTCTTCACCGCGTAATGCGTGACCGAGCGCTCGAATGCGTGATCGTCCTGGTCGAGCGACGCATAGGTGTCGGCGTAGCCGAGATATTCGCCGATGAAGCGGTACAGCAGCTCGATCGCGGTATCGAAGTCGAGCAGGCCGCCGGCCGCATGCGCCTCGATGTTTCGCCGCGACGCGCGCGCGGCTTTCGGCAGCGCGCCGTGGAAGCGGCGCAGTTCGAGCAGCGCGCCGGTGGCCGGCGAGACGCCGCGCGGCCGCTCGTCGCGCAGCGCGGCGAAGCGCTGCGCGAGCGCGTCGACGTGCGGCGCCAGCGCATCGAGCACCGCGTCCGAGCCATTCGCGCGCAGCCGCTTGACGAGCTGGTGCAGCGCATGCAGCCGCGTGCACGCATTCATGAACTCGCTGTTCAGCCGCGCGAGGCGGCGGCTGCGCGCGCGAATGTGCGGATCCTCGAACGACGCGAAGGCGCGATTGGCCTCGAAGCCGACGATGTCATCGACGAAATCGGCGAAGCGCCGCTCGAAATCGCCGCGCGCGACGTCGCCCGTGAGCGCGCCGGCCGTGAACGCCGCGAACGTCGCATGGCGCGTGCCCAGCGAGCGCATCAGCGCCTTCGCGGAGCTGAGCGGCAGGATCAGCGCGCTGACCGCACCGGAGCACGCGATGCCGAGCGCGACTTCCGCGGCGCGCGTGAGTGCGGACTGGAACAGTGTCTGCGGGGTCGTCACGGCCGGCAGGCCGATCAGCGCGGCCGTGTAGCCGGCGAGCACGAAGCCGTACCAGCGGAAGTGGCGATTGCGCACCGCGAGCGCGATGCAGGTGCCGATCCACAGCGTGATGCCGGCCATGTACAGCTCGGGCTGCTGCGCGAACAGCCCGCCGAGCGCGAGTGCGGCGACGAGGCCGGCCGCCGTGCCGAGCACGCGGTAGAAGCTCTTCGCGAACACCATCCCCGACAGCGGCTGCATCAGCACGAACACGGTCGTCATCGCCGTGCGCGGCTGCGACATCTCCAGGCGCATCGCGATGCCCATCGCAAGGAGCGCCGCGAACACCGTTTTCGCGAGGTGCAGCCAGATCAGCCCGTCGCTCGCGGCCCAGTCGCGTGCCGCGTCGCCGAGTGGATCGAGCCATGTGCTCCATCGTGCCGGTTCGATGGAAGGTCGCTCGATCGCAGGTTGTGGCTTCATGAAAAGAGGGGGCCGGTACGGGGCCGGGCGAGATGCGCGGCGCGTCCGAACGGTCCGTTCGACTGTTGAGGCGCCGATTGTAGGAGTGCGGCGCCCGCGCATTAACGCAGTTGCGGGGAAACGATAGTTGCAGCCGGAGTAACAATCTGTCGCATCCCGTGGAGGAAAATGGCGGCTCCGCTACAGGTTGCTCACAGGAATGGATACCCTACAAAACATGCGGGTGTTTTCGCGCGTCGTCGAGACGGGCAGTTTCACCGCCGCCGCGCAATCGCTGAATTCGACGACCGGCGCGATGTCGCGCGCGGTGTCGGAGCTCGAGGCGCGCCTGCGCACCCGTCTGATGAATCGTTCGACGCGCCGTCTCGCGCTCACGTCGGCCGGCGAAAACTATCTGCGGCGTTGCCGCCAGATCCTCGCCGACGTCGACCGCGCGGAAGAAGAGGCGAGCTGCGCGCACGAACGGCCGGCCGGCGTGCTGCGCATGCACAGCTTCGCGAGCGTCGGTCATCACTATGTATTGCCCGCGCTGACGCGCTATCACGCGCAGTTTCCTGACGTATCGATCGAGCTGTCGCTGTCGCAGCGCATGCCCGACCTGTTCGACGGCACGAGCGACATGGCCGTCGTGACCGCGTCGTCGCTGCCCGATTCGGAACTCGTGTCGCACCTGCTCGGCTCGACCTTCAGCATCCTGTGCGCGTCGCCCGACTATGTGAAACGGCACGGCGCGCCGGCTCGCCCGCAGGATCTCTCTGCGCACGCGTGCCTGACGCTGTGCACGCCGGCGTTCCCGACGCACGAATGGGTGCTCGAGGGGCCGGAAGGCGTCGAACAGATCCACGTCACCGGGCCGGTGCAGACCAATACGGCCGAATCGCTCGCCCTCGCGATCCGCGACGGCATCGGGATCGGCATGCTGCCGTTGTACTCGGCGATCGACGCACTGCGCGACGGCACGCTCGTCCGCGTGCTGCCCGCGCATATCCTGCAGAAGATGAACGTCTACGCGCTGTATCCGTCGCGCCGCTTCATCGATGCGAAGGTGCGGACCTGGGTCGAGATGCTGCGTGCCCAGGTGCCGGGGATGATCGCGCGCGACGTCGAGATGCTGAGCGCGATCGATCGCGAACCGCAGGCCGCCTGAGCGGCGGACGCGCGTCGGCGCATTGCCCGCACGGCCGGCGTTTTCTCGTCAAGCCAACCAAGCGAACGCAAATCGCGCCATGCCCGCGGTACGTGGTTCACGCGGGCGGGGCGCTTCGTCGTGCCGTTACCGCGCGGGCCTGGCGGCCGCACCCGATTCCGTTGCCGGTTCGCCGGCCGGGCCGTATGCGGCGTGTGCCGCCTTCTGTTCCGCGAGACGCTTTTCGTGGAGTCGTTCCTGCGCCGCCATGATGTCGTCCGGATAGTTGTTGACTTCGCCGCGCGCCGGGTTGTAGCCGACCGACTCGAGATCGATCAGCTCCTGCAGCACTTGCGCGCGCGTGACGGGCGATGGGGCCGACTGGGCGAAAGACAGGGCCGGTGCAGCAAGCAGGACGGCGGCGGCGGCAGCGACGAGCGATTTCACGAGGTTCTCCTGGGTACGGGGTGGGCGGCCGGATCGACGCGATGCGTGACCCTGACCTGTGCTGGCAGTCTACGCAGCCCCCTCGCGCGTAAAAACCCCGATTCCAGGCAGGCTGCCTTCCAGATGAAACAACATTGGCGCAAGCCGCCCGCGGGCAGCGAACCCGTGTGCGAACGCAGGTTCGTGGCCGTCGGGCGGCGATGCATCGTGCCGGTCAGAAGCGCGTGCGCATGCCGATCGTGCCGACGATCTGGTTCGCCGTGCTCGATGCGCCGCCCGAGCCGTCGATGAACGCCTGGTAGCCGCGGCCCGCTGCGTGCTGATACATCGCTTCCGCATAGACGTCCGTGCGGCGCGACAGCTTGTAGACGGCCTGCAGGTCGACCTGATGCCACTTCGGATCGGTGCCGTGCTTGCTGTCGGGGTTCGACACGCTGGCGTCCGTATACACGTAGGCCGCGCCGAGGCTGACCGCCGGCGTCACCGCATAGCGCACGTTCACGTCGTAGTTGTTGAACGCGACCTGGCCGGTCGAGCCGAACGAGCCCGTGTTGTCGTACTGCGAGCGCGTATAGACGAAGCCGACGGTGGCCGGGCCGAATCCGTAGCTGATGCCGCCGCCGTAAGAACGCATGCGGTCCGAGCCGATCGACCAGCCGCCCTGGTTCAGGCTCTTCGCTTCGGCCGCATCGGTCGCGCCCGGGCTCGCGCTCGTCGAGCCCTTCGTGCCGTTCATCTGCAGGTACGCGCCGGCCAGCTTCAGCGGGCCGTTCGTGTAGCTTGCCGCGACGCTGTACGCGCGGTTCGCGCCGAAGCTGGTCGCGTTCGAGAACGCATACATCGCGCCGACCTTGAAGCCCGCATGGGTCTCGCTCGTGTACTTGACCGCGTTGTTGATGCGCAGCGAGTGGTTCAGGTTGTCGTTGTCGAACGGATGCGCGAAGCTCGTGTCGCCGAAGTCGCCGGCGGTGGCCGACAGCGGCGCGACGAAGTCGACCATCGTGTCGTATTGGCGGCCGAGCGTCAGCGTGCCATAGCCGCTCTGGCTCACGCCGACGTACGCATGGCGGCCGAACAGCTTGCCGTCCTGCCCGAGCCCGCCGTTGTTCACGTTGAAGCCGTTCTCGAGCACGAACAGCGCCTTCAGGCCGCCGCCGAGATCCTCGGTGCCGCGAAACCCGACGCGGCTGCCGTTGACGGTGCCGCTGTTCAGGCGCCACAGCGACGCACCGTTGGCGTTGTTGGTGTAGACGATGCCGGCGTCGATCAGGCCATACAGTGTGACCGAGCTCTGTGCGTGAGCGAGCGGGGCGAACAGCGCGGCGGTGCATGCGCCGGCGACGAGGGTTTTTTTCATATCAAGGCTCCTGCGTGTGGGACTGGCAACGAAAGTTCGGCGCAAGTATAGGAACGCATCCCACGCGCAAGGCCGCCGGGGGCCGCGAGCGCACCTTTCCGGATCCGGCAAGAGTCCTTCACAAAACCGACATGACGTGCCGTGTGCGCCTGACGCCGGCGGCTTTTGCGCGATCGCGTGCGCGTGGCATCCGCGCCTCGGTGGCCGGCTGTCGCATCGTTGCAACATGCGCGGCGCGCGGCACGGCGGTTGATCGTCGTGACCGGTGCGTGGAGAATGGGGCGTTCGCGCCGACGCCGGGCGTTACACGCGCGCATCGACGCGTTTCATCGATACGCGTCAACGGGATCGCACGGCCGCCCGCGCCACGCGCGCGGCCGTTTTCATGGATGCCACGGGGAGACTTCACATGAATCTGTTCAACGTACGCCTGCGGGGCCGCGACGGCCTGTTCACGATCGGCATCGATGGCGGCAGGATCGCGCGGGTCGACGCCCAGTCGGCGCCGGTCGCACCCACGGGCGCAGCGGATGTCGACGCGGGCGGCCGCCTTGCGATTCCGCCGCTCGTCGAGCCGCATATTCACCTCGACGCGGTGCTGACGGCCGGCGAGCCCGCGTGGAACATGAGCGGCACGCTGTTCGAGGGCATCGAGCGCTGGGCCGAACGCAAGGCGACGATCACGCACGAGGACACGAAGACGCGCGCGCATGCGGCGATCGGCATGCTGCGCGATCACGGGATTCAGCACGTGCGCACGCACGTCGACGTCACGGATCCGACGCTTGCCGCGCTGAAGGCGATGCTGGAAGTGAAGGACGAAGCACGCGGGCTGATCGACCTGCAGATCGTCGCGTTTCCGCAGGAAGGCATCGAATCGTTCGACGGCGGCCGCGCACTGATGGAGCAGGCGATCGAACTCGGCGCGGACGTCGTCGGCGGGATTCCGCATTTCGAGAACACGCGCGAGCAGGGCGTCAGCTCGATCCGCTTCCTGATGGATCTCGCGGAGCGCACCGGCTGCCTCGTCGACGTGCATTGCGACGAGACCGACGATCCGCATTCGCGTTTTCTCGAAGTGCTCGCGGAAGAAGCGCGCGTGCGCGGGATGGGGGCGCGCGTCACGGCGAGCCATACCACCGCGATGGGCTCGTACGACAACGCGTACTGCTCGAAGCTGTTCCGCTTGCTGAAGCGCGCGGGCCTGAACTTCATCTCGTGCCCGACCGAGAGCATCCACCTGCAAGGGCGCTTCGACACGTTTCCGAAGCGGCGCGGCGTCACGCGTGTCGCGGAACTCGATCGCGCGGGCATCAACGTGTGCTTCGGTCAGGATTCGATCAAGGACCCGTGGTACCCGCTCGGCAACGGCAACATCCTGCGCGTGCTCGATGCGGGCCTCCACATCTGCCACATGATGGGCTACCAGGACTTGCAGCGCTGCCTCGACTTCGTGACCGACCACAGCGCGACGACGATGCATCTCGGCGACCGCTACGGCATCGCGGTCGGGCGTCCGGCGAATCTCGTCGTGCTCGACGCGGACAGCGATTACGAAGCCGTGCGCCGGCAGGCCAAGGCCGCGCTGTCGATCCGACACGGGAAGGTGATCCTGCGGCGCGAACCGGAGCACGTCACGTATCCGGATTGACGTGCACGGCGGGCGGTCAAGGCCCGCCAGGCTTCATGCATTCATCAAATGCATGAGTCAATTCGAAAAATACGTTTGTCTCATGATTGGCGCGGGCCTACGATGCGGTCCTGACAACGGCGTGCGGGTTGCGCGCCGTCTTTTCGATCCCATTCGCCGACCCCATGCGCCTCGATCTCCCGTCCGCTCCCGCATCCTCCTCGCCGGCCGCCAGCCCGTTCGCGCGCGTGGCGGTCGTCACGATCCTGACCGGCGTCGGCGCGGGCCTCGGCGGCATGCTGCTCGCGCTGCTGCTGCATGCGATCCAGCACGTCGCGTACGGCTACGACATCGCGCACGTGATCGGCACCGAGAGCTTCCTCACCGGCGTGACCGGCGCCGATCCGCTGCGCCGGCTCGCGGTGCTGATCGTCTGCGGGATCGTCGCCGGCGGCGGCTGGTGGGCGCTGTACCGGTATGGCCGGCCGCTCGTCAGCATCCGCCGCGCGGTGCGTGCGGCCGATCCGCGGATGCCGTTCGTCAGCACGACCGTTCACGCGCTGCTGCAGATCGTCACCGTCGCGCTCGGCTCGCCGCTCGGCCGCGAAGTCGCCCCGCGCGAGATCGGCTCGCTGCTTGCCGGGCGGCTTGCGCATGCGGCGGGGCTCACGCCCGACGATTGCCGGCTGATGGTCGCGTGCGGCGCGGGCGCGGGCCTCGCGGCCGTCTATAACGTGCCGCTCGGCGGGGCGATCTTCGTGCTCGAAGTGCTGCTCGGCACGTTCGCGCTGCGTGCGCTGGTCCTGGCGGTCGCGACGTCGGCGATCGCCGCGGCCGTTGCGTGGATCGGCCTCGGCAACGAACACCAGTACACGGTGCCGCCGTTCGTGCTGAGCACGCCGCTGGTGGTGTGGTCGATCGTCTGCGGGCCGCTGTTCGGCTTTGCCGCCTACGGCTTCGTGCGGCTCACGACGCGTGCGCGGGCAGACGCGCCCAAAGATGGGCGGTTGCCCGTGCTCGCGTTGCTCAACTTCGCGGTGATCGGCGTGCTCGCGATGCGGTTCCCGCAACTGCTCGGCAACGGCAAGGGCCCGGCGTCGCTGGGTTTCGACGGCACGCTGACGATCGGCCTCGCCGCGACGCTGCTCGTGCTGAAGGTGCTGATCGAGGCCAGCAGCCTGCGCGTCGGCGCGGAAGGCGGCCTGCTGACACCGGGCCTCGCGAACGGCGCGCTGCTCGGCGTCGTGCTCGGCGGGCTGTGGAGCCTCGTGTGGCCGGGCGCGTCGATCGGCGGGTGTGCGCTCATCGGCGCGACCGCGTTTCTCGCCGCGTCGATGCAGATGCCGATCACGGCGGTCGTACTGCTGCTCGAGTTCACGCGCGCGGATCACGACAGCCTCGTGCCGATGCTGCTTGCCGTGGCCGGCTCGCTGGTCGCGTACCGGTTCGCGCAGCGGCTGGCCGAGCAGCGGGCGAATCCGGTTGCGACCGTGAGCGCACCTGCGACCGCCGGCCGATAACGCACCCGCATCCGACCTTTTCACCGGCGGCGCCGATCGCACCGCCAGTGGCCGTTTTCCTCCCCGTTTCCACGATCGCGATTGCCGGGCCCGGCGTGCGCGACATCATGGGATAGTGCGTGACGACGCTGCTGTTCTCGGGCGTCGTGTTCGTCGCGGAAATGTATCTGTTCTGACGCGGCTGGGCGCGAGGCGGGCGGCATGGCCTGATATCGGCGGCCGGGACGCAGGTCGCCATCCGCCGGTGGATAATCGGCTCACCCTGTTTCCGCCGATGGAGGCTGCATGACCGATCCGAACGAACCGCCCGGCCGCCGGGCGTATGCGAGCTTCGCGCAACGTTATGCCGACATCGCGCCGACGAAGGCGCACAACGCGCTCTACGAACGTCCGGCAACGATGGCGCTGCTGGGCGACGTCGACGGCCTGACGGTGCTCGACGCCGCCTGCGGGCCCGGCATCTGCAGCGCGCACCTCGCACGCCACGGCGCGACGGTGCATGCGTTCGACGTCACGCCGGAGATGGTCGCGCTGGCGAGAACGCGCTGCGCGGGCCTCCCGGTCGACGTCGTGGAGGGCGATCTGGAGGGGCCGCTCGCCTGGTTGCCCGACGATGCGTTCGACAAGATCGTCTGTTCGCTCGCGTTTGACTACGTGCGCGATCTTGCGCCGACGCTGCGCGAATTCCGGCGCGTCGCGCGGCCGGGCGCCACGCTCGTGTTTTCGATGGCGCATCCGATGCGGGACTGGATGGACGAACGCACGCGCGGCGAGGGCACCTATTTCGATACGTCCCGCTTCGGCTTTCACTGGTCGGGTTTCGGCGAACCGAAACCCTACGTCGAAGCGTGGCGGCGGCCGCTCGCCGACATCCTGAACGCAGTGGCCGACGGCGGCTGGCGGCTCGACCGGTTCGTCGAGCCGAAGCCGCTGCCCGAGATGAATGCCGCGTCGGAGCGGCTCCATGCGGAGCTGTCGCTGGCCCCGGCCTTCCTTTGCATCCGCGCGCGCTGCTGACACGCCGCGGCGCGGCGGTCGTCCTGACTCAGTGCTGCGCCGGCTCGTCGTTCAGCGTACCCAGGAACGCTTCGATATCCTTGATGTCCTGCGCCGTCATCGCGGGCTTGTCGCCCGGTTTGCGATCGAACGGCGCATCGGTCACGTCGACGTTCCCGCGATATTTCGGCGGGATGTCGTCGTACTCTTCGACCTTGCCGTCCGCGCCGCGCGAATAGAATTTTTGCGGCGAGATGCTGCGCTCGTTGTAGAACGCCATCACCTGGTCGAGCGTGTGGAACACGCCGTTGTGAAAGAACACGTGGCGCGTCGCCGAGTTGCGCAGCGTCGGCGTGAGGAACATTCCGCAATACTGCGTCTGGTCCTTCAGGTCGTCGCGGAACGGCCCGCACACGCCGAGATCGTAGAACGCCGGGTTGCGGTTCTGCGCCAGTTCCTTGTTGCGCGGCGCGCCGAGCGCCTCGTACTGGTAGTCGGTAAACATCGGCGGCAGCCCGTCCTTGCCGGGCTTCGACAGGTGGCAGCCCGCGCAATTCGCCTTGTCCGGATCGTTGAACAGGCGCAGCCCGCGCAGTTCGGCCTGCGTGAGCCGTGCACGGCCTTCGAGCCAGCGGTCGTACTTGCTGTTGTACGGGTGGAACGACGGATCCTCCACCTGGTAGCGTGCGATCGCGAACATCGCCTCCGACACCGCGAGCTGCGGGCTGTCGAACACGCGTGCGCCGAACAGTTGCTCGAGTTGCGCGCGGTGCGACGACTGCGCGAGCTTGCGCGCGACGTCGTCGATGCTCGCGTTCGCCATCTCGACCGGATTCAGCAGCGGGCCGAACGCCTGCTGCTGCAGCGTATCGGCGCGGCCATCCCAGAACATCCCGCCCTGCGGCACGAGCTGCGGCGCGGCCGACGTGCCGGCCACCTTCTGCGCCTTGACGACGCCGGCGGCCGACGCGGCCTGCTGCGCGACGGTCGGCGCGGCGTCGTTTTCACCGGCATCGGGGCCGATGCTGAAGTTCGGCTGGCGATACAGATACATCAGCGACGGCGGCGGGCGATAGCCCTGCTGCGTCATCGCGAGGCCGCCCGGCTGCACGTCGAGCGCGTTCGGCGGGCCGTACGCATGATCGGGGCTGTGGCACGACGCGCACGACTGCTTGCCCGACGCGGACAGCGACGGATCGGCGAACAGCGCGCGGCCGAGTTGCGCGACTGCCGACAGCGGCTGCGCGGCGGGCCGCTGCAGCACGACCGGATGCGGGTTCGCCCCCGTCCAGTCGGCGACGACGGTGCCGATCGCCGCGGGCACCTGCGACGGAAATGCGATCGCGAACGCGCCGTAGCCGAGCACGGCGGCGCCGATCGCGAATGCCGCGCGGCGCAGGAGGCGGGACGGCGTGCGCGGCGCGCGGGTGCCGGTGGTGTCGGGAGACGGGAACGCAGGGCGAGCGGTCATGCTGTCGGTCGGAAATCGGGCGCCGCACGAAGCGGCGCGTTAAACGGAAACGGCCGACGCATCATGCGCCGGCCAGGCGGTCAGGCAGTACCGGTCAGATCGCCGGCGCCGAGCTCAATGCGGTGCCGAGTGTCGGGTCGAGATACAGCGGCGTCGTGTTCGGCTTCGACGTGAAGTCGAACAGGGTGCGCAGGTCGCCCGCCGTCGCGTCGAACGAGCCGCCGCCGATGCGCTGGCCGCCGAGCCAGTTGTCCTCGATGAAGCGCACGACGGACGACTGGTCGAGCATCGTGTGATCGACGTAGTTCTGCTTCGCGTACGGCGAGATCACGATCAGCGGAATGCGCACGCCCGGGCCGCAGCGGCCGTTCACGGTGCCGCCGTTCACGCCGGTCGTGCCGCCCGAGCCGCACTTGCCGTTGCCGCTCACCTGGTCGACCGGGTCCGACGAACCGCGGGTCGGCGGCGTGTACACGTGGTCGTACCAGCCGTCCGAGTCGTCATAGGTGACGATCACGGCGGTGTTCTGCCAGTCCGGCTGCTGCTGCAGGAAGTTGACGACCTTCGTCACGAACGCCTGCTCGTCGAGCGGATCCGAATAGCCCGCGTGCGCATCCTGTGCGGCCGGCGCCTTCAGGTAGCTGACCGACGGGAAGTTGCCGGCCTTCACGGCCGCGAAGAAGTCGTCCGTGTCGTATTGGTGGTTCGCCGGTTCGGCGGTCTTGCCGTCGGTCTGCAAGCTCGAACCGATCGCCGCGACCGAGCTCGGGCGCGTGTGCTGCGGGTTCGCGGTCGACGCGTAGTACTGGAACCAGTTGTGGTGCGGGATGTAGTCGGACGTCGCGGCGTTCACGGCGGTGGCGACCGTGCTGCGGGCGCAGCCCGTGGTGCCGTTGCCGTTCGTCGTCGACAGGTTGAAGCCGCCCATGAAGCCGCCCCACGTGATCTTCGCGCTGTTCAGCAGGTCGCCGATGTTCTTGCCCGTCATCATCGCCTGGTCGGTCGTGCTCGAGCACACGTCATAGCCCGGGTCGACGTCGTTGATCATCGTGTAGCCGGTCTGACCGTCGTTGATGTAGTACGAGCTCTTCGCGAGCGTCGACGGTTGCGCCGACGTCTTGACGATCTGCATCCCGTTGGTCTGGCCCGACACGACGTTCAGCGCGCCCGGCGTCGACGGGCCGTACGTCGTCGTGTACGTGTTGTCGCTCATCGCGAAGCGCTGCGCGTAGTTCCACAGCGCGGTCACGGTATTGCCGTCGAAGTAGCCCATCACCTGGCCCTTCGTGCCGAACGCGCCGGCGCCGCCGGACGAGCCCCTGCCGGTGTATTTCGGGAACAGATCGGCCGCGCCGAGGTCTTCCGCTTGCTGCTCGGCCGTGTACGCGTGGTTCTGGTCGGCGGTCGCGGCCTGCGTGCGGTCGAGGCGGAACGGGTTCGCCGCGTCGGTGCCGTTGGCCGTGTTCGTGAAGTTCGGATTCGCGGTGAGCAGCGTGCCCGTCAGGCCGTTCGGCGTCGGCGTGCCGGCCTTGGCGGTGAACGCCGGTTCGCCCGACGGGTTCGTCGCGTTCGGGTAGGTGCCGAAGTAGTGGTCGAACGAAATGTTTTCACCGTAGATCACGACGACGTGCTTGATCGGCGTGGCGGTCTGCAGCGCGTCCTGCGACGACACGACGGGTGCCGGCGGCGTCGACGTCGGATCGCTGCCGCCGCAGGCGAACAGCGCAAGCGCCGCGGCAGCGCAGGCGGTGACAAGCAAGGCTTGACGGAACATCGGGAAACTCCAGGTAAGGTCTTCGATGGTGGAGAGCGGCCCCGTCGCCGTGTGGGTTCGGCGCGGAGCTCGCGAGAGAGCACGCGCATTGAAACAGTCCCGTATGAAGATATGGGGACGGAGTGATTTCGCGACGGTTGCGCTGCGGTATCGATTTCATTACGGCGCGACGCAATGCGAAAGAAAGTGGAAAGGAATGAACCACGTGCCACCTTTGCGTCACATTCCGCGGCGCCGTGGGCCGCTGCCGCAGATGCCGCGCGGGGCGGGCGAGAGGACGTTGCTGCTCGGTTTGCGGAGGGGGCCGCGCGGCGCAGGGATTTTGACAATCGGATGACGTATTCATACGATGAACGCCCTGCGGCGACGATATCGCGTGGCCGACCGTCAGCGAGTATTCATCGTGCCGATCCCCGTTTTGTTTGCCGTTCTGTGTGCGGCGTTCCTGCATGCGTCATGGAACGCGCTCGTCCGCGGCAGCGGCGACCGGTTGCGGTCGGCCACGGTGCTGCAGATCGCGATCGGGCTGTTCGCGCTGCTGTTCCTGCCGGCCGCGGCGCCGATCACGCCGGCGAGCTGGCTCTGTGTCGTCGCGTCGGCCGTGCTGCACGTCGTCTATACGCTGCTGTTGGTGCGCGCGTACGAGCACGGCGACCTGACCGTCGCCTATCCGGTCGCGCGCGGCACCGCGCCGCTGCTCGTCACGCTCGGCGCGGCGGCGTTCGCGGGCGAGCACCTGAATGTCGGCGCGCAATGCGGGCTCGTGCTGATCTGCGCGGGCATCCTGGCGATCGGCCTGGAACGCGGGCGCGGCGCGAAGCACCGGATGATGCAGGTGCTGCCGACCGCGTTCGCGACCGGCGTGTCGATCGCGGCCTACAGCGTGGTCGACGGAATCGGCGTGCGGGAAAGCGGCAACACGGTCGGCTATACCGCGTGGATGTTCGTGCTGACGGGTGCGATGATGGCCGCGTACTACCGCCTGCGGGCGGGGCCGCTGCGGCTGAAGCAGGATGTCGGCGAAACGGCGAAGGCCGCCTGCGGCGGCGTGTTCGCGGCGCTCGCGTACGGCATCGTGATCTGGGCGATGGATCGCGCGCCGATGGGGCCGGTGTCGGCGCTGCGGGAAACGAGCGTGGTGTTCGCGGCGCTGATCGCGCGGGTGTACCTCGGCGAGCGGCTGACGCCGCGCCGGGCGGCCGGTTGCGTGGTGATCGCGGCGGGGGCGTTGTTGATCAGTGCGTTTGAAGCGGTGAGGTGAACGGGGCGGCCGAGCGTGCGGCCCGCAGTTTCAGCCTTCCACCGGCATCGCACTCGTGCACTTGATCTCGTCGAGGCACACGCTCGAATGCACGCCGCTCACGCCGGGAATGCGCATCAGCGTCTCGAGTAGGAACCGCGACAAGCCTTTCAGATCGTGTGCGACGACCTTCAACACGTAGTCGATGTCGCCGGTCACCGAGAAGCACTCCTGGATCTGCGCGAGATCGGACACCAGTTTCTGGAACTTCGACAGGTCGCGGATATGCCCGCGCTCCATCGTCACGTGCACGAAAGCGGTGACGCCGAAACCGAGCGTGTCGGGGCACAGCCGGGTTTCGTAGCGGCGGATCGCGCCGATCTCTTCCAGACGCCGGTGGCGGCGCAGCGTCTGCGCGGGCGACAGGCCGACGGCCTTCGCCAGATCGAGGTTCGACGCGCGGCCGTTCTCCTGCAGGATCGCGAGCAAGTGCCGATCGAGGCGATCCAGAACCGGTTCATGCATTTTTGTTTCCTCATTCGTCTCCTGGATGCAATCTTATCTCATAATGTAGGGTTTGCATGAACGGGTTACGAAACCCGATTTCGCCGTCGCGACGCTAAACTGACGCCGGATTTTCGTATGCGAACGCAGCCATGCGGGCGCGGCGACAGTCGGTGGCCGGTCTGGCGGGCACGCCGATGCGAATCGGGCGCCGCCACGCGAAGATTGCAGTCCCCAACCCGGCGGCTCCACGAACGGCCCCGGCACAGCAAAAACAGCGCCCGGCACACCGAGGCGCGCCGCACCGCTTCAGGCGGAGGCGGACAGAGTGGAGAAGACATGGTTTCTGGAAACGAGAGCGACGGCCTGAAGCGCGGGCTGAAGAACCGGCACATCCAGCTGATTGCGCTCGGCGGCGCACTCGGCACGGGGCTGTTCCTCGGCATCGCGCAGACGATCAAGATGGCAGGCCCGTCCGTGCTGCTCGGTTACGCGGTGGCGGGCGTCGTCGCGTTCTTCATCATGCGCCAGCTCGGCGAGATGGTCGTCGACGAGCCCGTCGCCGGCTCGTTCAGCTACTTCGCCGACAAGTACGTCGGCCACTTCACCGGCTTCCTGTCGGGCTGGAACTACTGGGTGCTGTACATCCTCGTCAGCATGGCCGAGCTGTCCGCCGTCGGGATCTACGTGCAGTACTGGTGGCCGGGCGCGCCGACCTGGGTGTCGGCGCTGGTGTTCTTCGTCGCGATCAACCTGCTCAACCTGGCAAGCGTGAAGTCGTATGGCGAGACGGAATTCTGGTTCTCGATCATCAAGGTCGCCGCGATCGTCGGGATGATCGGCTTCGGCGGCTGGCTGCTCGTGAGCGGCCATGCGGGGCCGGAGGCGAGTGTCCGGAACCTGTGGCAGCACGGCGGCTTCTTCCCGAACGGCGTGTCGGGGCTCGTGATGTCGATGGCCGCGATCATGTTCTCGTTCGGCGGGCTGGAGCTGATCGGTATCACCGCGGCCGAGGCCGACGATCCGAAGCGCAGCATTCCGCGTGCGACTAACCAGGTGATCTACCGCATCCTGATTTTCTACATCGGCGCGCTGGCCGTGCTGCTGTCGCTGTATCCGTGGGAAAAGGTCGTCACCGGCGGCAGCCCGTTCGTGCTGATCTTCCATGCGCTGAGCAGCAACGTGGTGGCCAACGTGCTGAACGTGGTCGTGCTGACGGCCGCGCTGTCGGTCTACAACAGCGGCGTGTACAGCAACAGCCGGATGCTGTTCGGCCTCGCGAAACAGGGCAACGCGCCGAAGGTGCTGTGCTCGGTGAACAAGCGCGGCATTCCGCTCGCCGCGCTCGGCGCGTCGGCGCTCGCGACCGGCGTGTGCGTGCTGGTCAACTACTTCATGCCGGGCAAGGCGTTCGAGGTGCTGATGGGCCTCGTCGTGTCGGCGCTGATCATCAACTGGGCGATGATCACGCTGATCCACCTGAAGTTCCGCCAGGCGAAGCGCGCGGCCGGGGAAGAGACTTCCTTCCGCAGTCTGGGCTATCCTTTCACGAATTACCTGTGCCTGGCATTCATGGCCGGCATTCTCGTCGTGATGTACCTGACGCCGGATCTCCGCCTGTCGGTGTACCTGATCCCGGTATGGCTCGCGGTGCTCGCGGTCGGGTATCGCTTCCGTCAGAAGAATGCAGGCTATGCGGTGCACGACGGCGCATCCGCACGCTGACGCAGGCCAGGACCGATCATTCTTCCAAACGAGACCGACTCAAGCCATGTTCGAACACATCGACGCGTACCCGGGCGACCCGATCCTGACGCTCAACGAGAACTTCCAGAAAGATCCGCGCGACCAGAAGGTCAACCTGAGCATCGGCATCTACTTCGATGCCGAAGGCCGGATTCCGGTGATGGGCGCCGTGCGCGAAGCCGAAGCCGCGCTGCAGCGCGAGAGCGGCCCGAAGCCGTACCTGCCGATGGTCGGCCTGCCTGCGTATCGCGACGCCGTGCAGGCGCTCGTGTTCGGCGCCGATCACCCGGCCCGCGCGGCCGGCCGCATCGCGACCCTGCAGACGCTCGGCGGCTCGGGCGCACTGAAGGTGGGCGCCGATTTCCTGAAGCGCTACTTCCCGGATGCGCAGGTGTGGCTCAGCGATCCGAGCTGGGAAAACCACCGCTTCATCTTCGAGCGCGCCGGCTTCACGGTAAACACGTATCCGTACTACGACGAAGCGACGGGCGGCCTGAAGTTCGACGCGATGCTCGCGGCGATCGACGCGCTGCCGGCGCGCAGCATCGTGCTGCTGCACGCGTGCTGCCATAACCCGACCGGTGTCGACCTTGACGAAGGCCAGTGGGAGAAGCTGATCGACGTGATCGAGGCGCGCGGGCTGCTGCCGTTCGTCGACATGGCGTACCAGGGCTTCGGCGCGGGCCTCGACGCGGACGCCTTCGCAGTGCGCGAACTCGCCCGCCGCGGCGTGCCGACGCTGGTTGCGAACTCGTTCTCGAAGAACTTCTCGTTGTATGGCGAGCGCGTGGGCGGCCTGAGCGTCGTCTGCGAGGATGCCGCCGCGGCCGACCGCGTGCTCGGCCAGCTCGCCGGCGCCGTGCGCTCGAACTACAGCAACCCGCAAACCTACGGCGCGAAGGTCGTGGCGGCCGTGCTCGGCACGCCTGCGCTGCGCAAGCAGTGGGAAGAGGAACTGGCGGCGATGTGTCGCCGCATCGCGCGGATGCGCCAGTCGATCCATGACGGCCTGCGCGACCACGTCAGCGGCGAGGCACTCACGCGCTATGTGAAGCAGCGCGGGATGTTCACGTACACGGGCCTGACCGAATCGCAGGTCGATGCGCTGCGCGAAGTGCACGGCGTGTATATCCTGCGTTCGGGCCGGATGTGCGTGGCGGGCCTGAACGACTCGAACGTCGCCATCGTCGCCGACGCCATCGGCAAGGTGCTGAAGAGCGGCGTCTGAGCGCGGCGCGCTCCGGCGCGCCACGCGGCAGGCCGAACCGGCTGTCTCCCGCAAGGGGGCAGCCGGTTTTTTTGTGCGGCCGCAATGTGCGCCACCGGGCTGACGCGGGCGCAGGCGCGGCGGTACGATCACGGAACCGAACGCAACTCGGAAGGAGCGACATGGGCATCCGGATCATCCAGCTCGGCACGCCGCGCGCGGCCGGCGAGGGCCTGCGGATCGGAACGGTGCGGCGGCCGCCCCGCGGCGTGCCGAAGGCGGAATTCGCGTCGCGCAACTACTATGATGTATGGTTGCCGACGCTGTCGCCGAGCCCGGAACTCGTCGCGCAGGCGCAGGCGGCCGAAACCGATGCCGAATGGAACGCGTTCCGGCGCCGCTTCCGCGCGGAAATGGCGCAGGGCGATGCGGCGAAGGTGCTGGACCTGCTGGCGGCGCTGTCGGGGACCACCGCGTTCTCGATCGGCTGCTACTGCGACGACGAACGCCATTGCCACCGCAGCGTGCTGCGCGAATTGCTCGCGGAACGCGGTGCGGCGATCGAGCCGGACGCGGGCTGAAAGCGGACTGAAACGGGCTCAAGCCGGGCTCAAGCCGGGCTCAAGCGGCATCGCGCAGCCGCGCCGGGTAAGCCGCCGCGCCGTTATCGTGCGGCGCAGCGAACCCGTTGACGTGGGTCAAGCGTGCGGGCGCGCGCGCCACTATGCTCTTGTCATGGAGCCATCACGACGATGACAGGCGGACAGATGCAGATTGCCTTCCCGCCGGAACCACCCGAATATTGCGCACGCGACCTGGTCGTGGCGTTTTCGGCGCTGGTCGACGGGCGTTGCGTACAGTGCGCGGTCACGGCCGAGGCGCTGGAAGATCATTTCGGGGCGCCGTCGCTGCTCGAACGCGACCTGCTGACCGCATTCGACGCGCACCGGTCGGCGATCGAAGCGATGGCACGACGCATGCTCGAGGAAATCGGCGGCCGGCCGGTGCTGCTGCACAGCGGCCACTTCCGGCTCGAAGACTGATACCGCAGGAGGGCGCATGACATTGCAGGGCAACATTCACGAACGCGACTGGTCCGTCGAGGTCGAGACGCGACCGTGCGAATCGGGCGAATTCCGCTGCCGCGTGACGGTCGAGCATGGCACCGGCGCCGCGCGTTTTCATCACACGTTCGAGCACAGCCATGCGTATCCGACCGAACGCGAGGCGATGATCGAAGGGCTGCGGGCCGGCATGACGTGGATCGAGATGAAGACGTCGCAGACCTTCAACGTATGAACGGTCCCGCGCCGGCGAAGGCGCGGGCAGGCTATCGGCCGGGCAGCGATCGAAGAAATCGCGCCGTGCCACGGGTAACACGTGCCGCCGCTTTTGGGTGCGGGCGGCACTTGCAAGGCGGTCGACGAGCGGGCGGCCCCGTCAGGAGACACGACATGGGCGTGGGCATGCAGATCGCCTGCCACGGATTCGCGGGTTCCGCCGCGGTCGAGGCCGAAGCCGGCGCGCAGCTGGTGCGGCTCGAACGGTTCCGCGCGCTGATCGGCGGTTGCCATCTCGCCATCGAATTGCGTGCCGCCGCCGATGGCGCACGCCGGTACGACGTGCGGCTCGACCTCGTGATGCGTGACACGGCGCTCTGGACGCTACCGCCGTGCGTCGGCGACGATCTGGACGACGTGCTGCGCCGTGCGTTCATGCAGGCCGAGCAGGCGCTGATCGCGTGCCAGGCGGGCGATGCAAGGGCGGAGCTGCGCAACGCGGCGGGCGGCGGCGCGGTGCAATGATGCATCGCGCGCGAAACCGCGCCGGCGGCCGGGCGTCGTCCTGGCCTTGTTCCATCAGACCCGTGCGAGCGCTTGCGAGTCGATGATGCGCACGCGCTTGCCGCGCGTTTCGACCAGCGCTTCGCGATGGAACCGCGAGAACATCCGGCTCACGGTTTCGAGCTTCATCCCGAGATAGCAGCCGATTTCCTCGCGCGTCATCCGCAGGTTGAATTCCGTCGCCGAATAGCCGCGCGCCTCGAAGCGCGACGACAGGTTCAGCAGGAAATGCGCGACGCGCTGCTCGGCCGACATCGTGCCGAGCAGCAGCATCTGGCTCGATTCGCGGACGATCTCGCTGCTCAGCATCTGGTAGAGGAAGTGCTGCATCGGCTTGATCTCACGGCACGCCGCTTCGAGCGCGCCGAACGGGATGATGCACACGACACTGTCCTCGAGCGCGATCGCGTCGCAGCAGTGCTGGCCGCTGCCGATGCCGTCCATCCCGAGCGTTTCACCGGCAATCTGGAAGCCCGTCACGTGTTCCCGGCCGTCGCGGTGCATCATCACCGTCTTGAACGAACCCGCGCGCACCGCATAGATGCTCTGGAACGGATCGTCGGTGCGGAACAGCGCGTCGCCCTGGCGAACCTGCCGGGTCGTGCAGATGATCGCGTCGAGGCGGCCGTATTCGGCCGCGGTCAGGTGGGGCGGCAGGCACATCGAACGCATCGCGCATACCGAGCAGCGCGCGGCGGGATGTTTGGCGGCGTCGGCGCGCGTGACCGCGCGAAGCGGAATCGCCGGCCGAGGCGCGATGGATACGTCGGCGGCACAGGGGGTGGCTGTGGACATGAGTCACTCCGGCTCGTCAGGGGCGGTGCGCGCGAGCGTGCACCAGGGATTCGATGACACGGCATGCGGCGTCGAATTCTGCGGTCTTGTCGAAGAAGTAGTCGGCTCCGGCCGACGCGCATGCCTCTCTGAATGCCCGCGCCGAGTGATTCGTCAGCACGATCGTGACGATGCGCGGCGCGGCCTTCGACAGCATCCCGATCAGGTCGAGACCGCTGCCGTCCGCCAGCCGCAGGTCGACGATCACCACATCCGCCTGGCTGCTGCGGATCTGCGTCCACGCGTCCTGGCCGTCTTCCGCCTCGCCGACGACGGCGACACCGCGGATCGCGCCGACGAGCAGCGCGATCCGCTGCCGGACGGCGATGGCGTGATCGACGAGAAACACCCGGAGCGCGGGGGGGAACTGGCTGGCATTCATGCCGGCAGTATCGTGTTGCGCCGCCGAAAATGAAATCGGCCGAATTGGAAGTTGATGTAGGCCGCTGCGACGCGTTGTAGGGTAATTCCTACAACGCGTACGGGAAACCACCGGAACGGCCGCTTCGTGACGTGCCTCGTGTGCGGCCCCGGCGGGCCCGATCAGCCGGCCTGGCGCGCCGCCAGCGTATCGCGCGCCGTGCGGCACGCGGCGAGATCCCACGCGGCACAGCCGACGCTCTTGAACAGCAGCGGCCCCGTGCGGTCGAATGCGCCGCCCAGCACGTCGGCGAGCGACGCGACGTGCTGCCAGTCGACCTGCGCGACGATCAGGTCGCCGGCTTCGTGGCGCGCGCCGGCCGGGTCGTCGACGACCAGCCGGCTGGCGCGCACCGTGTTTGCGTCGATCTCGGCCGCGTCCGCGGTGAATGCGCCGACGCCGACCACGAGCCGGCCTTCGCGCGCGGCTTCGCGATAGACGGGGGTGCGGCTCGTCGTCAGCGTGACGACGACGTCGATCGCATCGGGAATCGCGTCGCCTTCGAGCGGCGCGAGACGCGGTGCGTGCGCGCGGTGCGCGGCACAGAATGCAGCCGCGCTGTCGGCGCTCGTGCCGCGCACGTGGAGGCGCGCTTCGGGAAAGATCGCGGCGAACGCTTCCGCGTGATTGGCCGCCTGTTTCCCGGTGCCGATCAGCAGGATGTCGCGCGGCGCGGCGCCATGCAGCGCCTGGATGCCGAGTGCGGTGATGGCCGCCGTGCGGCGTCCGGTGACCGTCGGGCCGTCGAGCGCGAAGCGCATTTCGCCGGTGGTCGCGTCGTATGCCGTGACCTGGCCGAGGATCGTCGGTAGCCCGCGGGCGCCGTTGCCCGGGCACACGTTCACGAGCTTGTGGGTCGCGAGGTCGCGCGCGCTCGACGGCATCGACAGCATCACGCCGCCGGCCTGCAGCGGCACGACCAGGCGTTCGGGGCTGACGATCTCGCCCGCCGCATAGTCGGCGACGGCCTGCCTGAGCGTGGCGAGCAGCGCCGGGTAGTCGAGCAGCGCGGCCGTGTCGGCTGCATCGAGAACGGGAATCGGGGAAAGAGCGGTCATCGTGTACGTCGTATGCGTCGGTGAGCGTGGACGACGGGCGCATGCCGCACCCGCCACGGGGCTGCCGGATACCGTGACACAGGGCAGTGTGGATCGAATCTATACCACTTGCTGGCCTACCTGCAACCCAGAAAATAAAGCGGCGCTCCTGTTTTGGTTCTAATATCTATCCAGAAAAGGCCGCCATGGCCTCGCTGCCGGCGCGCTCCGGTATAGTGCGAACCCATTCCAGATTCACGCCCTCGACCGGGCAGGAGCTACACGATGATGTCCGCGCGTCCCGACACACTCGAAGGCGGTTTCAGGCCGCTGCAGATCTACGAGCAGGTGGCCGAGAAAATCCGCGACGAGATCCGCGCGGGGCGCTATGCCGCCGAGTCGCGGCTGCCGTCCGAGCGCGAGCTCGCGGGGCTGTTCCAGGTCGGCCGGCCGGCCGTGCGCGAGGCGCTCGGCGCGCTGCAGAACGAAGGGCTCGTGTTCACGAAGCGCAATTCGGGCACCTACGTCGTGGCGTCGCCGCTCGACGTGCTCGCGCAGCGCGGCGACATGCACCGGGCGTCCGAAGCCGATTTCAGCCCGACGTCGACGCTCGACGTGCGGCTGATCCTGGAGCCCGCGATCGCACGCCTCGCGGCCGCGCACGGCCGCACCGACCCCGGTGCGGAGCGCTATCTGGCTCAGATGGAGACCATTACCGACGTCGACGATCCGCATCAGCGCGCGCTGTGGAACGAGAGCGACCGGCTGTTCCACCGGCAACTCGCGTTGATGACCGGCGACGCGCTGATCGTGAAGATCGCGGACGAAGTCGCGAAGACGATGGACCAGCCGCTGTGGAAACGGCTGAAGGACGACGGCATCTACGATGCGGGCCGGATCCGGCTCTACGTGTCCGAACACCGGCTGATCTACGAGGCGATCGTGTCCGGCGACGCCGATGCGGCGGCGTTCTATGTCGAGCAGCACATCCTGCGCGTGCGGCGCGACATCGCGCCGAAGTGACCGCGCCGGCCCGTTCTGGTCTGAAAAATGACCAGAATCGAAGTTTTTATTTTTGAATTGCTTGCATGGTAACCACGCGTGTCCTACATTGGTTTCACACAAAACCAATCAGGAGACATCATGCGACACCTCGTTACCGCGCTCTCGGTGGCCATCGCCGCCGGCGCGCTGACTTCCGCGCATGCGCAGGAAGTCGTGATGATCGGCCATTCGGCGCCGCTGACCGGCCCGCAGGCCGCGAACGGCAAGGACAATGAAAACGGCGCGCGCCTGGCCGTCGACGAACTCAACAAGGCCGGCATCAAGGTCGCCGGCAAGACCGTTACCTTCAAACTGGTTTCCGACGACGACCAGGCCGATCCGAAAGCCGGCGTGCAGGTTGCCCAGAATCTCGTCGACAAGGGCGTCGTCGCGGTGCTCGGGCCATACAACTCGGGCGTCGCGATTCCCGCATCGCGCGTGTACTCGACAGCCGGCGTGCCGATGCTGCCGGTGGCGTCGAACCCGGCGCTGACCAAGCAGGGCTTCAAGAACATCTTCCGGATCGGCGCGAGCGACGAACAGCTCGGCGGCACGATGGCCACCTTCGCCGCGAAGACGCTGAACGCGAAGACCGCAGCCGTGATCGACGATCGCACCGCGTACGGGCAGGGCGTTGCCGAGCAGTTCATGAACGTCGCGAAGGCGAACGGGATCAAGATCGTCGACCAGGAATTCACGAATTCGTCGGCCACCGATTTCCTCGGCATTCTCACCAAGATCAAGGCCGGCAACCCCGACGTGATCTTCTTCGGCGGCTATGCCGCGCAGGGCGCGCCGATGGCCAAGCAGATGAAGCAGCGCGGCCTGCGCGCGAAACTGCTCGGCGGCGACGGCATCTGCTCGGCGGACATGGGCAAGGTCGCGGGCGACGCGGCGTCGATCGTCTACTGCGCGCAGGGCGGTGTCGCGCTCGAGAAGACGGCGGCCGGCCGCGAATTCCTGAAGAAGTACCACGACACGTATCACACCGATACGCAGGTCTACGGCGTGAACTACTACGACGGGATGAAGTTGCTCGCCGACGCGATGGTCAAGGCCGGCACGACCACCGACAAGGCGAAGCTGATCGCGCAACTCGCGAAGTCGAACTATGCGGGCGTCGCGGGCACCTATTCGTTCGACGCGAACGGCGACCTGAAGGGCGCGCCGACCACCGTCTACGTGATCCGCAACGGCTTGCCCGAACCGTACGCGAAGTAACCGGCCAGTCTGTCATCGGACGGCGGCGCGGCCGCCGTCTTTCGTTTCAACGCATTCGATCGACCATGAAAATTTCCCGATCCCTTTCCACCGTCGAAGTTCATACCGGCGGCGAAGCGTTCCGTATCGTCACGAGCGGGCTGCCGCGCCTGCCGGGCGACACGATCGTCCAGCGCCGCGCATGGCTCAAGGAGAACGCCGACGAGATCCGCCGCGCGCTGATGTTCGAACCGCGCGGCCATGCCGACATGTACGGCGGCTACCTCACCGAGCCCGTGTCGCCGAACGCCGATTTCGGCGTGATCTTCGTGCACAACGAAGGCTACAGCGACCATTGCGGGCACGGCGTGATCGCGCTGTCGACCGCGGCCGTCGAGCTCGGCTGGGTGCAGCGCACGGTGCCGGAAACGCGGGTCGGCATCGACGCGCCGTGCGGCTTCATCGAGGCGTTCGTCAAGTGGGACGGCGAGCACGCGGGGCCGGTGCGCTTCGTCAACGTGCCGTCGTTCATCTGGCAACGCGACGTGTCGGTCGAGACGCCGTCGTTCGGCACGGTGACGGGCGACATCGCATACGGCGGCGCGTTCTATTTCTACGTCGACGGCGCGCCGTTCGACCTGCCGGTGCGCGAGGCGGCGGTGGAAAGGCTGATCCGCTTCGGCGCGGAAGTGAAGGCCGCCGCGAACGCGAAGTACCCGGTCGTGCATCCGGAGATTCCGGAAATCAACCACATCTACGGCACGATCATCGCGAACGCGCCGCGCCACCCGGGCTCGACGCAGGCGAACTGCTGCGTGTTCGCGGATCGCGAGGTCGACCGCTCGCCGACCGGCTCCGGCACCGGCGGCCGGGTCGCGCAGCTCTACCAGCGCGGCCTGCTCGCGGCCGGCGACACGCTCGTCAACGAATCGATCGTCGGCACGGTCTTCAAGGGGCGCGTGCTGCGCGAGACGACGGTCGGGGCCATCCCGGCCGTGATTCCGGAAGTGGAGGGCAGCGCGCATATCTGCGGGTTCGCGAACTGGATCGTCGACGAACGCGATCCGCTGACCTACGGTTTTCTCGTGCGCTGAGGTGCCGCGCCGATTGGCCGCGCCGGGCGCGGCCGCCCGTTTGTAGTACCAGGCTTGGCGCGTCGTTCCCGTTGCGGGGCGCGCGCCTTTTTTGCGCATGAACCGCCGCGCAGCCGCTCCGCGTGTGCCGCCGCCGCGCCATTGCGGTCCGGCGGGCCGCGCGAGTTTGGTACGATGCACCCTTTTCAGCCGAGCTCCACCCGCGTGAATCGCCGAAACGTGCCGTCAGTGCGTGACTTCTGTGCCAGATGGGTCACGCGCGCCCAACCCGTCGCGGCTGCCGCCGTCGCGCGGGTCAAGCCTCTCGCCGCCACCGCGTGGCGCCATGTCCGTCACCCGACGCGCCGCGGCGTGCTGCTCGCCGGCGCCGCCGTGCCGGCGCTGTTCGTGGTGTACGTGGTCGTGCTGATCCCGTTCACGCCGGGCATCGGCGACATCCGCAAGGCGCGCGTCGACCAGCCCGCGCAGGTGCTGTCCGCCGACGGCAAGCTGCTCGCCGAATTCAAGCCGTCGAACCGCGAATGGGTGCCGCTCAAGCAGATCTCGCCGCACATGGTCGACGCGCTGATCGCGACCGAGGATCACCGCTTCTACGAACACCACGGCCTCGACTGGAAGCGCACGGCGTCGGCCGCGCTCCATACGTTCTCGGGCAGCCGCCAGGGCGGCTCGACGATCACGCAGCAGCTCGCGCGCAACCTGTATCCGGACGAGATCGGCCGTGCGCCGACGCTCACGCGCAAGGTGAAGGAGGCGATCACCGCGCTGAAGATCGAGGCGGTCTACAGCAAGGACCAGATCCTCGAGACCTACCTGAACACGGTGCCGTTCCTGTACAACGCGTACGGCGTCGAGATGGCCGCGCGTACCTATTTCGACAAGTCGGCCGACGAGCTCGACGTGCTCGACAGCGCGACGCTCGTCGGGATGCTGAAGGGCAACAGCTACTACAACCCGGTGCTGAATCCCGAGCGGGCGCTGCAGCGGCGCAATACGGTGCTCGGCCAGATGGTGAAGTACGGCAAGCTGTCGCCGGCGCAGTTCGCGCAGTTGCAGCGCCGGCCGCTGCGGATCGATTTCGAGCGCCAGAAGGAGCCGCCGGGGCCGGCGCCGCATTTCGCGCAGCAGTTGCGCAAATGGCTGATCGCGTGGGCCGACCGCAACGACTACAACATCTACTCGGACGGGCTGATCGTGCGCACGACGATCGATTCGCGGCTGCAGCAGATGGCGACCCAGGCGCTCATGCTGCAGGGCAACCAGTTGCAGGGCATCGCGAACAACGCATGGAGCGGCCGCGACGGCTGCGGCACCGACAACGAGGTGTTCCGCACTTTCATGCGCGAGTCGCCCGAGTACAAGGCCGCGCAGGACGCCGGCAAGGACGACGCGGCCGCGATGAAGCTGCTCGCGGCCGACCGCGGCTTCATGCGCGCGCTGTGCAAGACGAAGACGGACGTGCAGGCCGGCTTCCTCGCGATCGATCCGCGCAACGGGCAGATCCGCGCGTGGGTCGGCAGCCGCGACTTCACCAGCGAGCCGTTCGACCACGTCGCACAGGCGCGGCGCCAGCCGGGCTCGACGTTCAAGCCGTTCGTGTATGGCGTCGCGTTCGCGAGCGGGATGAAGCCGGACGACACGTTCATCGACCAGCCGGTCGAGATCCCGTTGAAGGGCGGCGAGATCTGGCGGCCGAACGACGACGTGCCGCCGACCGGCAAACCGATGACGCTGCGCGACGCGGTCGCGCTGTCGCGCAACCGGATCACCGCGCAGGTGATGGAGAAGGTCGGGCCGGCTGCCGTGGCAAGGCTCGCACGCGACATGGGCGTGTGCGAAAGCCCGCTCGAACGCGTGCCGTCGCTCGCGCTCGGCACGAGCCCGGTCACGCTGAAGGAGATGGTCGCGTCTTACGCGACGATCGCGAACGGCGGGCTGTATGTCGAGCCGCAGATGGTGACGCGCATCGAGAACCGCCAGGGCGACGTGCTCGCCGAATACGCGCCGGCGCCGCCCGAGCGCGCGCTCGACGCCGAAACCGACAAGACGTTGCTCAGCGTGATGCGCGATGTCGTGACGCGGGGCACGGGCGGCAGCATCCGCACGCGCTTCGGGATCCGCGGCGACGTGGCCGGCAAGACGGGCACGACGCAGGACAACGCGGACGGCTGGTTCATCCTGATGCAGCCCGGCCTCGTCGCCGGTGCGTGGGTCGGTTTCGACGACGGGCGCGTGACGCTGCGCAGCGACTACTGGGGGCAGGGCGCGCACAGTGCGCTGCCGATCGTCGGCGATTTCTTCCAGCGTGCGCAGCGCGCCCGGATCGTCGACACGAAGGCGAAATTCGATACCGAGCCGTCGCCCGGCTGGTTCGCGTCGCTGCGCGAGCGTGCGACGGACCTGTTCGACACGTGGTTCCCGCCCGAGGCGAAGAAAGCGCCTGCGCCGGTCAGGACGCAGCGGGTGGAGCGTGCGCCCGAGGCTGACACCGGCGCGGCCTCGGCCGCTTCGGTCGCATCGGCGCCCGAAGCGGCATCGGGCGGCATCGTCGAGGAATGGGTGCCGGCGTCCGAAGTGGCCGCGTCGGCCGCCGCGCTGTCGGCGGGCGCGTCGCAGCCGCAGCCTGCGCAGCCGCCAGCGGGGGCGAGCGCGGCGGGCGGAGGCAGCGCGGGCCTCGGCGCCGCACCGGCTGCCGCCCCTTCGGCCGCACCGTCCCAGGCGCCCGTGCCGGCCGCACCCGACGCGACCGGCGCGTCGCAGTAACGGAGCCGTTCAGATTTCGCGCGAAGCTGCCGTAATCATGTTGTCATGTCAGCTCGCGCGGTCGCTCCGCGCTGCCCCGATGAGGCTATCTACCGACTACGTCGCGCTCACGCGCGACGATCTCGCCGCCGGCGTCCCGCTCGGCTTCGATCTCTACGATGCCGACGGCGCCGCGCTGCTGCCGGCGGGCACGACGCTGCGCGATGCCGCGCAGCATGCATTCCTGTTCGACCATTTCCGGCCGGTGCGGCGGCGCGACGACGCCGAAGCCGTAGCCGAGCCGCGCATGCCTGACGCGGTGCCTCACGCGCCGCGGATGGGGTTGTCGGCGGGGGCTTCGATCGGCATCCGCCGCCGGGTCGGCACGACACGCGGGCTGCAGCGCTATCGTCTGATCGGCATTGCCGCATCGGGCGCGCTGTTCGTCGAGCCGCAACCGGCGACCGCGATCGACTTCACGCCCGGCGACGACATCGAGGCCGTGGCGATCGGCCGTGCCGCGGTGTCGCGTTTCGGCGCGACGGTCGAGTCCGTGCAGGCGGCGGGTGCCGCGCGGTTCCTGATGCTGTCGCCGCCCGGCTTCGTCGACCGGCTACGTACGCGCGCGGAGCCGCGCGTGGCGGTGCGGATCGCGGCCTGTTGCGCGGGCGGGCCGGAGGGCGCGGAAGGCATCGGGATGGTGCACGACATCAGTGTCAGCGGGCTGTCGATTGCCGTCGACCGGCCGATCGCCGCAATCGGCGAATCCTTGCGCGTGCAGCTTCCGTACGCGGCCGGCGACCGGGTCGAACTGCTGGCGCTCGACAGCACGGTGCGGGCCGTCCATGCCGATCCGGCAGCGCCCGCGCTGACGCTGCATCACGCGGCGTTCGGCGAGACCGGCGCCGACGACCTGATCCGCCTCAAGGCGCTGCTGTTCGACCGGCTGATGGCGTCGTCGGATACCGATCGGCGGCGCTGATGCGCGGCCAGACGCGCCGGGTGCCGTATCGGGGTATTCGGTGCGTGAATGTCGACAATCGTCTGATGGTTCGAGCGATTCAGTGGCGATTGTATGTTTTCCGTCAACAGTGAATTCGCGATTTAAGTATTTACCCTGATAGCGTGGCCTCCTAGACTTCACCTCATGCGCAACGACCCCGAGTCCGAAGCGCCTGACAAAACAATCCTGGAGGTAACGCATCATGAAATCGCTGATCAAGGCAGTTGCACTGGCCGCCCTGGTGGCCGCACCGGTTGTCTCGTTTGCCCAGAGCCAGCAGCCGCTGACGCGCGCGCAAGTGCGCGCCGAGCTGGTCCAGCTCGAAAAGGCCGGCTACAACCCGAACGACTGGATGAACTACCCGGAAAACATCCAGGCCGCACAGGCAAAGATCGCCGCCGCGCAGAACACCGGCGCGCAAGCCGATGCAACGGGCTACGGTGCGAACGCCGCCGCGACGTCGCAATCGGGTCAGCGCGTGGTCGTGCCGGCCGCAACCGACCGTTCGTCGGTGTTCTTCGGCCACTAAGCCAGGCAGCGTCCGCAAGGGCGCCCGGTTTGCCGTTTCATCTGAAACCCGTGCACGGTATCCGTGTACGGGTTTTGCATTTTTGCCGCCTGAACGGGGGGGGCCGCGTGCGCACTGCAACTTGATGCGCATCACCGCATGCTGCCCGCCAGCCGTGCCCGCGTCGCGAGCACGGCCGCGACGCCGCCGAGGATCGCGGCCGATGCGAGCGCGAGCCGCCATGTCGGCTGTTCAGACAGGAACAGCACGGCGCCGCACGCGGCGACGGGCGGAACGGAGAGCTGAACCGCCGCGGCGCGCATCGCCGTGAGGTGCCGCAGCGCGGCATACCAGACCACGTAGCCGAGCCCCGACGTCAGCGCGCCGGAAAGCGCGGCGAGTGCGACGCCGGCCGGCGTGACGTGAAAGCGGGTGGCGAGTGCGACGCTCAGCGCGAGTGCCAGCGGCGCGGCGCGCAGGAAGTTGCCGGCGGTTGCCGCGACCGGATCGACGGGCCGACGGCCACGTATCGAATAGATGCCCCATGCAATGCCGGCGGCGGTCATCAGCGCGGCGCCGCGCGGCGTAGGCGCGGCGAGCCCGGGTGACACGAGATACACCAGTCCGCCGAGCGCCGCGCCGAACCCGGCCCATCCGGTCGCGGCAAACCGTTCGCCGGCGTGCCATCCTGCCGCGAACATCGTCAATTGCACCGCGCCGAACAGGATCAGCGCGCCGGTGGCCGCGCTGACGGTCAGGTACGCAAACGAGAAGCACGTGACGTACACGAACAGCATCGCCGCGGCGGGCCAGTCGGCTCGCGGGGCGGGCTGTCGCGCTCCCGCACGCGCGACGATCGCGAGCATCAGCGCGCCGGATACGAGGCGCAGGCTGCCGAAGCTGGCCGCGTCGATCCGTCCGGCCTGCAGCGCGAGTCGGCACAGCAGCGAATTCGACGCGAAGGCGAGCATCGCGATCGACGTCAGCACGACGACGCGCACGCCCGGCCGGACATGCAGCGCGAAGGCGGAGGCGGGCGGTCGCATCGCGGGTCTCAAGCGTGGCTGGCGACGATCAGCACGGCCGCGCCGAACAACGCGGCGCCGAGCGGCGCGGTGAGCGCCTGCCCCCACGACGCATTCTTCTCGAGGGCCATCAACGCGGCGAGCGCCAGCATCCAGCCGAGACTGCCGGCGCCGACGACGAACATCAGCAACATCAGCGCCCAGCAGCAGCCGACGCAGAAGAGCCCGTGGCTCACGCCGAGCGCAAACGCGTGACGCATCGGCGCACGGCCGCGCCAGCGGCTGATCACGAAACTGTAGGGCGTGCGGCACCGGTCGAGGCAGTGCGTCTTCAGTCCGCTGAACTGGAACGCGCCGGCGAGCGCGAAGACGGCCGCGCCGATCAGCCAGCCACGCCACGCGAGCGCCGGCACCCGCGCGACACCGGTCAGCAGCAGCCCGTGCAGGGCATGCGCGACGAGCCCAAAGCCGCTCCACGTGGCGACGTAGCCGACGCCGACCAGCGCCAGCAGGCGCGTCTGATCGGGGCGGCTTGCGACGACGCGGGCGAACGCATCGAACAGCGACAGCGTCGTCGGCAGCATCATGGCGAGGATCATCAGCGTCCAGCCGGCCGCGGCGAACGCGGCCGGCAGCCACAGCGTGCCGCCGGGCAGCGCGCGGCACAGCGCGCTGAACGGTTCGGCCAACGCGCTATCGCCGTGGTCGAGGTACCGCCCATAAGGACTGCGCGTCCACGCCCACAGGGTGAGCCAGGCGAACGCGACGAGACTCGCGAGCACGAGCGGGAACAGGCGCCGATGCAGCGACGCAGCCATGACCGTTGGCGCGCGATCGCGCTTCACGCGTCGAACAGGAACGTGCTCTGCAGCGCGTTGTGATTCTTCAGGTCGACGTCGATCCCGATCGCCGCATTCCTCGACCGATAGACGGGCGCCTTGCCGACGAACACCGGCGCGCCGGGCACCGTCGAGAACACGGTGTCGGTCAGCGTCGTCTGCGCGCCGCTCGGGCCGAGGGGCTCGAGTTCCGCGTGGTAGTCGGTGCCGATCGACAGCGTGCCGCGCGCCCCTTCGACGTTGAACGTGATGGGGGCGCGTTCGATCGACACGACCGTGCCGATCAGTTTCGCGAGCTCGGCGATCGGGCCGCCGGCCTGGCCCGTGTAGACCTTGAGCAGCGCCTGCTCCTGCGCGTCGGACGCCGTGTCGCTGAGGTAGATCGCAGCGGTCCAGTTGCCTTGCAGGATGTTGCCCGGCACGCGGCACACTGCGGCGATCGTGTTGCCGCCCACATCGAGGCCGTCGACGGTGCCTTTGTCGACATGCCAGGCGACGATCGTGTCGCAGACCCCGAAATCCGGATCCTCGCCGATCCAGCACGGGCAGAGTACGCGACAGTTGCAGACCTCGAGCAGACGGCCTTCAAGGTGATAGCTCATGATTCCCTCCAGGGAGCGACGGCGATGGCACGTTGGGCTGGGGGAGGAAGCTGACCGACGAATCGTCACCCCGCTCGGCGATGCGAACGCGAATTGCGCTGAGGAATGCGCGGAAGCGGAGACGGGATGGATGCGATAGCGCGGGCCTGAAGCGGCGTATCGATTTTCAAGTGTAGGTGCGGAGGGCCGATATGCAAGCCGTCGCATGCTGCGACGCCGGCTGACAAGCCGGCGCGCGTGCGCTAGCATCGCGATCGGTGTCGCCGCGAGACGGCCGCCGATGCGCGACAGCGCGGCAGGCGCGGCACCGGGTTCCACGACTTCAACGAACAACAAGGAGCATCCATGCGTGTCTTGACCGGTCTGCTGTGCTCGCTGGCGCTGGCGGCGAACCTCGCCCATGCGCAGGCGAATTGTGCCGACGCGACGGATCAGGCGGCGATGACGGCATGCGCCGATCGCGCGTACAAGAAATCCGACGGGGAACTGAACCGGACCTACCAGGCCGTCACCGCGCGCCTGCGCGATGCGCGGCCGCTTGCCGACAAACTCGTGAATGCGCAGCGTGCCTGGATCGCGTACCGCGATGCCGAATGCAACTTCTCCAGCGCGAACGCCGAGGGCGGCAGTGCGTACCCGATGGTCGTGTCGACCTGCCTGGACGATCTGACGAAAGCGCGCACCGAAACGCTGAAGGGTTATCTGTCGTGCGAGGAAGGCGATCTCGCGTGCCCGGTGCCGGCCAAGTAAGCGTCGTGCGCCGCCCGGTCCAACGCGTGCCGCGCGACCGGGCGACACACGCCATCCGCTGCCGGATGTCGTCCGTTACACGTCGTCCGTTTCGTCGAGCAGCTTGTGCCGCATCGCGTAACGCACCAGCGCCGCTTCGTGCGGCATCTGCATCTTTTCCAGAATCCGCGTCTTGTACGTGCTGACCGTCTTCGCGCTCACGCACAGCGCGTTCGCGATCTCGGTCAGCGTCTGGCCGGCGGCGATCCGCCGGAACACGTCGAATTCGCGGTCGGACAGCCGCTGGTGCGGCAGCGTCTCGGCCGGCTCGTTCAGGCTCTGCGCGAACTGCTCGGCCATCGCGAGGCTCACGTAGACGCCGCCCGACGCCACCTTCGTGACCGCGCCGACCAGCTCGGCGCTCGCGCTTTCCTTCGTCAGATACCCCGACGCGCCGGCGCGGAACGCGCGCACCGCGTATTGCTGCTCCGCGTGCATGGTCAGCACGAGGACGCGCAACGCGGGCTTCTCGTCCTTGATCTGCTTGATCAGCTCGACGCCGTTGCGGCCCGGCATCGACAGGTCGAGCACGAGCACCTGCGCGGGCGTGGCGCGCACGAGCGCGATCGTCGACGGGCCGTCGCAGGCTTCGCCGGCCACCTCGAATCCGGTGGCGTTCTGGAGAATGTGCCGCAGACCGTCGCGTACGAGCGTATGGTCGTCGGCGATGAGCACCTTGATCATGTGATGAGCGTTTCCTGTTGTACGGTACTGAGCGGGAAGGCGACAGTGATCGAGAAGCCGCGCGCGAGCGCGGTGTCGATCGTCACGGTGCCGCCCAGCATGTGGGCGCGTTCGCGAATACCGATCAGGCCGAACGATTTGTCTTCGTGGGCCGGGCCGCCGGGCGCCGAGCCGCGGCCGTTGTCCGCGACGCGCAATACGCAGAAGCCGTCCTCGACGTCGAGCCGCAGCGCGACGCGCGTCGCATCCGCGTGCCGCGCGACGTTCGTCAGCGCTTCCTGGACGATCCGGAACAACGTGGTCGCGCCCGCACTGGTGAACGTGAGGCCGCCGGTTTCGATGTGCCGTTCGACATCGATCCCGTAGCGGTTCGTGAAATCGTTCGCGAGCCATTCGATCGCGGGCACGAGGCCGAGATCGTCGAGCATCACGGGCCGCAGGTCGGCCGCGATGCGCCGCACCGACGCGACCGTCGCGTCGATCAGCCGCCGCATGCCCTGCAGGTGCGACTGCATGACTTCGTCGGGTTGCGTGCGACCGGGCACGCGCAGTTGCTGTTCGACCACCGACAGATCCATCTTCAGCGCGGTCAGCTGCTGGCCGAGGTCGTCGTGCAGCTCGCGCGCAATGCGGGTCTTTTCCTCTTCGCGCACGTTCTGCAGGTTCGCCGACAGTTCGCGCAATTCCTCGCGCGACTGCTTCAGCGCCGTGTCGGCGCGCTGCCGCTCGGTGATGTCGCGCAGCATCACCGTATAAAGCTTGCCGGACGCGTCGCGGATCTGCGAGATCGAGGCCTCGATCGGAAACTCCTCGCCGTTGGCGCGCAGCCCGAACAGCACCCGCTGGCGGCCCATCTGCCGCTCGGACACGCCCGTCACGCCGAACTGGTCGACGTGCTTCGCGTGCGCGGCGCGGAACCGCTCGGGGATGAAGCGCGACAGCGGCGCACCGATCGCCTCCATCGCGGACACGCCGAACACCTGCTCGGCCATCGGATTGAAGATCACGACCGTCTGCTTTTCGTCGATCGTGATGATCGCTTCCATCGACGAACGGATGATGCCCATCATCCGCGCCTCGTTGAGGATGCCGCGGCTGCTCGCGCCGGAATCGACGGCGCCGGAGCGGCCGCGCAGCAGCGCATGGACGAGCACCGCGAACACGATCGACGCGATCAGCCCAGCAGCGAGCACGGTGCCGGCCGCGCGCTGCGCGCCGGTCGCGCTCGGGCGGCCGTCCGCGGAATACGCGAGCGTCAGCGCGGTGCCGCCGAAATTCAGCTCGTCGGTGCGCCGCATCAGGTCGGGCGATGCCGAGGCCTCGTCGGTCGTCGTTTCGACGCTGACGATCGCGCGCCGATCGCCGCCGGCGGTGATCCGCACGTCGATCCCGCGTTCCGCGTCGAGCGCGCGCTCGACCAGGCGCTGCGGGCTCAACGCCGCGAACAGCACGCCGTCGGCGCCGGTTTCGCGCAGGCCGGGCGGCGTGGCGGCCGCATGCGGCGACGCAGCAACCGGCAGGAACAGCGTGAAGGTGCGGGCGTCGCGGGACGCGTCGTCGTCGGCAGGGTGGACGCCGAGCGCGACGTCGCCGGTCTGCAGCGCGTGCGCAAGCGGCGCGGCGTCGGACGCGCCGAAGCGCACGACGGGCGAATTCGACGCCGGTGCGCTGAGCGCGGCGGTCGCGAGCGTGCCGGCCGGCATCGGCTTCGCGCCGGCGAGGGCGATGCGCGTCGCGGGCGGCAGCGGCGCATAGCCGATCTGGCGAACCGGCGAGCGGCCGCTGTCGAGGTCGAGCGTGTCCGCATACCGGCGCCATTGCTCGGGCGTCATGCCCGGGACGAGGCTGAACGCGCCGCGCGCGCCTTCGAGCACGGCCGCGCCGGATTGCAGCTCGTGGCGAAGCATCGCCGTCACGTGCGTCGTGCGGCGTTCGAAACGCGTATGGACGGCGCCTTGCCACTGCTCGCGCACGAGTAGCGCGACGCCGAGCGACAGCGCGGCGCCGGCGCACAGTGCAACGACGCCGGCCGCGAGCGGCTGGCGTAACATGATCTGGAGGCGCGTGGGCCCTCGGGCGTCACGCGTCGGGGTTCCACTTGCGGTCATTCGATGGCCATTCTGTTGTCGGGGGCCGCCCCGTGGCACGAGGGCAGCGCAGCAAAACCGGGCAAAACTCGCACCGGCCGCACGGAACGTCTATTTTCAAGATGAAATTGTGCGCGATTTACATGTTTTTTGTAATGGGGCACTGGAAATTGAGGCAACCGGCGTGAAGCAGTGGGCGCGCCCGCCGCGCTTGACGCGCATCAACGGGCGCGTCGGCACGTGGGGCAGACTGTTCGGCAGGCCACCGGGCACCGGGCCGGGTGGCGAATACGGGCCGCCGTCGCGCAACGCGCGATGCGTGCCCGGTCGGAGGGACGGACCATGTACAAGCGGATTTTCGTCGGGCTGGACGGCAGCCCGAGTGCGCGTCTCGCGCTGAACGAGGCGATCCGGATCGCGGCGGCGTCCGGCGGCGAAGTGACCTGCGCGTATGTCGTCGAGCACCGGCCGCAGCTCGTCGACGTCGACGCGGGCTTCGCGGGCGAGCGCGATGGCGATGCGGCCGCGACCGAAGCCGCGACGCCGGTGCTCGACGATGCGAAAGCGGCGCTCGCGCAGGAGCATGTGTCGGGCACCGTGCGCGCGCTCGACGCCTATGGCGAGGATGTCGCCACGGTGCTGATGCGCACCGCGGCTGAAGCCGACGCCGACCTGATCGTGATGGGCACGAGCGGGCGGCATGGCCTGCGCCGGCTGCTGCTCGGCAGCGTCGCCGAGTCGCTGCTGCGCGCGGCCGACCGGCCCGTGCTGCTGGTGCGGCACAGCGAGCCCGGCGCGCCGGCGGCTAAGTGACGCGCGCGGCAAGGCGCTGACGCTGACGCACGGGCGGGCGCGGGCGGCGACTGTCTCGCCCATTCGCCGGATGACGTCCCGACGAAACGGAAACCCACGACGCACGGCGCGTGAGCACAGCTGTCGCGTCCGTCACATCGGCCGGGCGAGGGCGGCGCGCCCGCTGCACCCGACGGGCGCGTTTCGCGTGCCCGCGGTTGCATCCCGACACGCAGTTCTGGCAGCATCGACCGGTGTCCGCTTGTTCGCCGCGCGCATGGCCGCGGCGATCGACGCAGCAGCATCCGGCGGCATGCGGCGCGCGTTCGCGATGAGCGAAGCGTGGCCGTGCGCCGGGTGCCCGGCTCCCTACCTTACCGACGTCATCCGCCATGCCGATTTCCGCTACCGACCTGATTCGCCAGTTCGACCTGCAGCCGCATCCCGAAGGCGGCTATTTCCGCGAAACCTACCGTGCGACCGATTCGGTCGTGCGTCCGGCCGACGGCGCGTCACGTGCCGCGTCGACCGCGATCTACTACCTGTTGTGCGACGGCGCGTATTCATCGTGGCACCGGATCCGTTCCGACGAAGTCTGGCATTTCTACGTGGGCGACCTGATCGAAGTGTGGGTGCTCGACGACCGCGACGGGCTGACGATCCATCGGCTCGGCAACCCGCTCACGCATCCGGGCACCGTGTTTCAGGCGGTCGTGCCGGCCGGGAGCTGGTTCGGCGCCCGCTGCGCGGCGCCGGAGCATGTCGCGCTCGTCGGCTGCACGGTCGCGCCGGGCTTCGAGTTCGCGGAATTCGAACTGGCCGACGCAGCCGCGCTGGCCGCCGCGTTTCCCGACTACGCGGAACACGTCGTGCAGCTTGCTCAGCGTCAGCGCACGGATAGGTGACTGTCACGGCGGTGCAACCCGTGGCGCGAAGCCGGTACCGATGGTGCGTGTTCCGCGCGATCGCGGCCAAACCCGTTTAGAATGCCGTGATGCATCAGGTCGGCTGCGGACGTGCCGCGGCGCCCGTTGCGCAGCCGTCCGGCGGCCACCGTCGCGCGGCTGCATGCCTTCCAGGAGCGCCGCCGTGTGGCACTTTCCCATCGCTATTCCGTCGTCGCTCGGCCCGTGGGCCGTATTCGCGAGCGTGTTGATCACGCAGCTCGGCGTGCCGGTGCCGGCCGTCCCGATGCTGATTCTCGGCGGTACGATGGCGGCAATGGGGCAGGCGTCCTGGGTCAGCATGTTCGCGGCGGCGATCGGCGCGACGATGCTGGCCGATTCGCTGTGGTTCTTCATGGGCCGCACGCGCGGCCGTCGCCTGCTGAACGGCCTCGTGCGCTTCTCGCTGTCGCTCGACACGACGCTGCGTTTCGCACGTAACGTATTCGAAAGATACGGTGCGCCGCTGCTCGTGCTGTCCAAATTCCTGCCGGGCCTCGGCCTCGTGTCGGCGCCGCTGCTCGGCACGACCGCCATCGGCGTCGGCGTGTTCCTGTTCTGGGACCTGGCCGGCGCGTCGCTGTGGGCCGCGTTCTGGCTGGTCGGCGGCGCGGCCGTTCACGATCAGATCGTCCAGTTCGTGCTGTGGGTGCGTGCGAGCGGCGGCACGATCCTCGATGCGTTCCTCGCGATCTTCATCACGTTCCTGCTGTACCGCTGGGTGCGTCGCGTGCAGTTCCGCCGCTATCTCGCGCAGGTGCGTATCTCGCCGCCGCAGCTCGTCGAGATGATGACATCGGACGAGCCGCCGCTGATCTTCGACGCGCGGCCGAAAGCGATCCGCGAGCGCGAACCGTACCGGATCGCCGGCGCGGTGCCGGTCGATCTCGATTCGCCGGATTTGCTGGACCCCGAACTGCTGAAACGGCCGATCGTCGTCTATTGCGTGTGTCCGAACGAGGCCACCGCGAAACGCCTGATCGCGAAGATGCAGCGCAAGAAGATGATCCACAACATCCGCGCGCTGAAGGGCGGACTCGACGCGTGGGAGAAGCACGGCTATCCGGTCGAGCCGCTGCCGGCCGATCTCGATGCGTCGCGTTATTTCGTGCGTTCCGACCACGGCGCGCTCGAAGGCGAATATACGGTAAGGGCGACGTTGTCCAAGTAAATGCGCGCGCTATCTCGCGCGCATCCGAATTCCACCTCTGATTTCACGCACTCCGATTTTTCCGAAAATCGGCTGGCGCGAAACGTCTGATCATTCTTATAATCCCGCCTGCCTATTGCGTGCGCCTGATCGCGCACACTCGACGCGCGTTCGTTCGCGCTGAAAGCGATTGATCCCGTTGCCGCTCGTCACGCGCTCAGCCGCGTCACACGGGCCGCACGGGCGTATTCCGTGAAAGTCCCGATCCGATTTCCGGATTGTTCCGGAAAATATCGATAATCCGCGGCGATTCCAATCGGATTGACGCAGCATCCGTGTCGTTTCTTATTCAGGAAGCGACGGCGGAGATTATTTCGTTTTCGGCATGAACGGCCGCGCATTGATATCGACAATGACGGCGGCCCGTTCGCGGCTGCCAGGAGACGGACTTGAAACAACCAGAAGACCAGTTGCACCGCGGGCTGGAAGAGCGGCACATCAACCTGATGGCGCTCGGCGCGACGATCGGCGTCGGCCTGTTCCTCGGCTCGGCCACCGCGATCCGCGTCGCCGGCCCGGCCATCCTGCTGACCTACCTGCTGGGCGGCATCGCGATTTTCCTGATCATGCGCGCACTCGGCGAGATGGCGATCGCCAATCCTGTCGCCGGCGCGTTCAGCCGTTACGCACGCGACTACCTCGGGCCGCTGGCCGGCTACCTGACCGGCTGGACCTACTGGTTCGTGTGGATCGTCACCTGCATGGCGGAAATCACGGCGGTCGGCGTCTACATGCACATGTGGGTCCCCGGCGTGCCGAACTGGATCTGGGCGCTCGCGGCGCTCATGGCGATGGGCTCGGTGAACTTCATCGCGGTCAAGCTGTACGGTGAATTCGAATTCTGGTTCGCGCTGATCAAGATCGTCACGATCGTGCTGATGATCATCGGCGGCGGGTTGATGATCGCGTTCGGCATCGGCAACGGCGGTGTCGCGATCGGCCTGTCGAACCTGTGGGCGCACGGCGGTTTCATGCCGAACGGCCTCAACGGCGTGATCGCCGCGTTGCCGATCGTGATGTTCGCGTATCTCGGTGTCGAGATGCTCGGTCTCACCGCCGGCGAGGCGCGCAACCCGGAGAAGTCGCTGACGAAGGCCGTGAACTCGGTGTTCTGGCGCGTGCTGATCTTCTACATCGGCGCGTTGTTCGTGATCATGTCGCTGTATCCGTGGGACCAGATCGGCACGCAGGGCAGCCCGTTCGTGATGACGTTCTCGCGGCTCGGCATCCCGGCGGCTGCCGGCATCATCAACTTCGTCGTGCTGACCGCGGCGCTGTCGTCGTGCAACAGCGGCCTGTTCAGTACCGCGCGGATGCTCTACAACCTCGCGCAGCAGGGCCAGGCGCCGAGCAAGCTCGGCAAGGTCAACCGCAACGGTGTGCCGGTGTACGGCGTGATCGTGTCGGTCGCGCTGCTGCTGATCGGCGTGCTGCTCAACTATCTCGCGCCGCAACACGTGTTCACGTGGCTCACGTCGGTGTCGACGTTCGGTGCGATCTGGACGTGGTGCGTGATCCTGATCGCGCAGATGCGCTTTCGCCGCACGCTGTCGGCTGACAAGATCGCGCGCCTGCCGATCCGCGTGCCGCTCTATCCGCTCGGTTCGTTCGTCGCGCTCGGCTTTCTCGTGCTGGTCGTCGTGCTGATGGCGTTCACGCCCGACACGCGCGTCGCGCTCGTGATCGGGCCGGTATGGATCGTGCTGCTCGGCATCGCGTATGCACTGTTCTACGCGAACCGTCCGGCGGTATCGATGCCGACGAAGTCGTAAGCAGCACGGGCAGGGGCCCGAGCGCCCCTTGATCGCGATCATGCACGTGCGGGCCGGACGGCCTATGCTGAACGAATCGATTGTCCGCGCTTCGCGTGGCAACCCGCCGATCCCAGTAACCGTCGCGATCACGGTGGCCGCCCGGCCGCCGTGCGCCACTTCAGCGCGAAGCTCCCGTCGTCGTTCCGCGACGACGCGCACGCACCGAGGCCTTCGCCATGCAGCCTGCCCAGCCCATCCCGACGCTTGCGCGAATCGCGCTGGCCGTCGATCCGACGCCCGAATCGCTGTCCGCCGCGCGCTATGCGCGCACGCTGCTGCGTCCCGGCATGCGATTGCGCATCGTCTGCGCGATCGACAACCCGCGCCTCGTATTGCCCGACATCCCGCGCATCGACGCACTGCTGACGTCCGCGCGCGAGGACCTGATGCGCGAGGCGCAAGCCATCAACGAACGGATCGCGGCGTTGTTCGCCGATAGCGGCATCGAGGTCGAGCAGGCCATCGTCGATACGTCGGTGACGGGCGGCTCGGTGGCCGATGCACTGGTGAGCGACACGTCGGCATGGGGCGCGGACGTGCTGATGGTCGGCGCGAATCCGCATCACGGGCTGCTGCGGCTCGTCGAAGGCGCGATGTCGGACACGCTGACGTCGCGCGCGCGCTGCGCGTTGCTGATCGTGCCGGCCGCGTATGCGCGGCCGTCGGACGGCGGCCTGCAGCGGCTGATGTTCGCGGTCGACGGCAGCGAGCCGTCGCTGCACGCGGTGCGCATCGGGCTCGGCTTCGCGACGCCGACGACGTTGCTGTACGCGGCCTATGTGATCGATCGTGCGGTTCGTCTGACGGATATCGTGCCGGTGCGCGCGCTGGAGGATGCCTATCGCGCGGAGGGCGAGGACGCGCTCGCGAAGGTCGGCCCGCTGTTCCATGCGACCGGGAACCCGACCAAGCGCGGTGTCGTCGAGACCCGTCCGACCAGCGACGACGTGGCCCATGCGCTGATGCGCGACGCCGCGCACTGGCGTGCGGAATTGCTGGTGGTCGGCACGCACGGCCGGCGCGGTATCGCCGCCTGGCTGATCGGCAGCGTCGCACGCCGCGTTGCGCATCTCGCACAGGTGCCCGTGCTGCTCGTGCGCGGTGCCGAATAAATCGTGCGATGTCGAGAGCGAAGCAGGATTGGGTTGACCTGCATCAGAAACGGTGCGCATATCGCGTGAGACATTGACTGACGGAACATCCGGCAACGCGGGCGGTCTGTCGTGCATTGCTCAGCCACGTCGCAACGCGTGTATCAAAGGCTGCGATCGACGGTGCATTCACAGCCGTGACATCCATTTCCAGAGCCGCAACGTGCGATGCACGGCGCGTCATCTGATCAAGCACTCTCTGGCACGAGGGTAGGCAGCCGATGGTTGCCTTGGAGGACGGGCGGGGTGCAAGCCACCCCGCCCGCTTTCCTCGTTCGTGTTGTAGTTGGCCCCGTCTGGTTTGCTTTCCTCGCAGGAATCGTTGTCGTTGCGGCCGTGTGGAACGGCGCGTCATGTTGCGTGAGGGCGCGCGGTGGCGTTACGGCATGCGCGCCGCTGCCGGCGTTACGTGGTGCACTTGCCGTTACACGACCCCGTGCCATGCAACGGCTGCCGAACGCTCAGGTTGCGCGAAGCATCCAGCGCAGGTCGTGCCGTCGGCCTGCGCCGCGGCGCACCCGCGAGCGCTGGTGCGCGACATGCAGCGGCGCGCACGCGCTGCACGTGCGGTTGCGCAGGCGGTTCGCGTGCGGCCAGCCGGGGCGCGCCTTGCGGCGTGGCTCCTCAATGGTCGGCGCGTCGGGTGCGGCCCGCGCGCAGAGTGCCGCGGCGAACCGTTGCAACGCGAGAACCGAGCCCGCGACGCTCTGGTACTTTTCGCGGCCGATCTGCCCGTCGAGCGTGACGAGCAACCCGGCTTCGCGAGCGAGCGCAAGCAAGGTGTCGATATTGTCGGACGGACGATTGCCGGCCGGCACGGCCTTGGCGGGCAGGGCGCGCGCGTTGCCCGACGCGCGCCGCAGGCCGTCCCGGCCCGGTAAGTTGCGATGTTCCATGGTTGGTCTCCTGCGCCAGGCCCCGCGTGCCGGCTCGACGGCCGGCTGAGCGATGACCCGTATGAACGTTTCGTCCATGTCACCAGTATCGTGTGGCGCCCGTGCGCTGCCAAGCAGCGCGCGCTGAAGTCGCTGTCAGGTAATGCGCGGCGCCTATCGGAATCCGCTGACACGCGGGGCGGCCGATCGGCCGTCCCGGCGGCGATCCGTCGCGTTCATTCCGACGAATGGACCGCGCGCGGCAGACGTCGCTTGACGCATGATTTCGGCCGGTCTAAGTTCGCCAGTGCATCGGCGTCGAGCGGCGTTCCATCGTTTGCCAGTCGACCGGTGCCGCGCCCCGGGGTGGCGTGGCAGGGCTTCCAGTCTCGTTCGCGGGCAGTTTGCGCCGCGGATATGGCGCGGCCGGTTCGGGGACGGACCGGCAAGACGGCACGCAACGTGTCGTTGATCGCGCGCAAACACGCGCCGGCGCATCGCACGCCGCGCTGCCATTCAGTCTTTAAGCTTCCGGTACCTTCTTCTTTTCGTTCCTCGACCGTCAGGAGTCCGTCGATGTCCAAGGACAATTTGCTCGATTCACTCAAGGAAGCCGCCAAACAGCGCGCGATCGGTTCGGATCAGTTGCGAGCGATGCTCGACGACGAAGTGCGCGTACTGTCGTCCGGCGCGCGGGTGCACGACTACATTCACGTGTTCGCGATCCGGCATCTGCGCGACCGGATGCGCCAGCAGGACGATCTCGATAACGACACGCGGGCCGATGCGCCGCCCGCGGACGCCGATCCGCGTCCGAGCCATCGCCTGTGACGGGCGAGCGCCGCGGCTGACGCCGCGGACGCGACACGATCCGTCGCAAGGCCAGGGCCGGATCCTGATCGACATTCATGCATCCGTCGACAGCAAACCAGCCTGTTCAAACCTCGCTTCGATCGCCGCTCCCAGGATCGTTGGTACCGTCGTTGCGCTGTCGTCGCGTCCGGTGACGGTGCGGCCGATGCGCCGGCCGGCGCAGTCATCCCGACAATCTCCCGACAATTTCCTGACAGGTCACACGGTCTTTTGTCATATGTTTCACTGAATTGTCACGGCGGCCTCAAGTAAGCCGGGCGATTGCCGTTTACCCGGTGAATTCGTCCACCGGGCGTTCGCGCTCCCTTACCGAGTCGTTGCCATGTTCTCCTCCATCCGCGCCCGCATCCTCGCCGCGTGCGTCGCCATCGTCGTGTTCGCGCTCGTCGCCACCACGCTCATCAACTACTTCATCGCGCGTTCGTACAACGACGACGCGATCGACCGCAACCTGACCTCCGTCGCCAGCGGCCACGTGGTCGGGATCGCCGACTGGGTCGCCACCCGGAGCCGGATGATCGCGTCGCTGCAGGATGCCGCGCTGACGCCCGATCCGCTGCCGGTGTTCAAACAGATGGCCGCGGCCGGCGGTTTCACGAACGTCTACGCGGGCTATGCCGACAAGGTGTTCCACTTCTCCGACCCGACCGGCATTCCGCCCGATTACGATCCGACCGGCCGCCCGTGGTACAAGCAGGCCGCGCAGGCCGGCAAGCCGGTCGTCACGCCACCGTACGTCGACGCCGGTACGGGCAACCTCGTCGTCACGTTCGCGGTGCCGATCCTGCGCGACGGCGCGCTGAAGGGCGTCGTCGCGGCGGACGTCTCGATGGACACCGTGATCGCGAACGTGAAGACGATCCACCCGACGCCCGCGAGCTTCGGGATGTTGATCGACAGCAACGGCCACGTGGTTGCACACCCTGACGCGAAGCTCACGCTGAAGCCGGTCGCCGACGTGTCGCCCGAGCTCGGCGCGATGAACGGCGCGACGATCGCGGCCGCGACGGCGCCCGTCGAGGTGACGGTCGGCGGCGACGCGAAGCTGGTGCGCGCACGCCCGGTGCCGGGCACCGACTGGTACGCGCTGGTGCTGCTCGACAAGAACGAGGCGACGGCCGGGATGCGCTCGCTGCTGACCGCTTCGCTGATCACGCTGCTCGTGATCGTCGGGGTGGCTTCGCTGATCATCGGCGCGATCACCGCGACCGCGTTCCGCCGCCTGTCGCAAGTGCGCCAGGCCATGGCCGCGATCGGCTCGGGTGCGGGCGACCTGACGCAGCGCCTGCCGGCCGAGGGCCGTGATGAAGTGGCCGACATCGCCCGCTCGTTCAACAGCTTCGTCGACAAGCTGAACGACGTGATGCGCGAGATCCGCGATGCGAGCGAATCGGTGCGCACGGCCGCGAACGAGATCGCGGCGGGCAACCAGGACCTGTCGTCGCGCACCGAATCGGCGGCGGCAAGCCTCGAGGAAACGGCCGCATCGATGGAAGAGATCACCGCGACCGTCGGCCAGTCGGCGGCCGCCGCCGGCCAGGCCGACGAACGCGCGGCAGCCGCGTCGCGGATCGCGTCGCACGGCGGCGTGGTCGTGTCGGACGTCGTCGCGACGATGGAGAAGATCGAGGAAGCATCGGGCCGGATCGGCGACATCATCGGCGTGATCGACGGGATCGCCTTCCAGACCAACATCCTTGCGCTGAACGCGGCCGTCGAAGCGGCGCGTGCGGGCGAGCAGGGCCGCGGCTTCGCGGTCGTCGCGCAGGAAGTGCGAAGCCTCGCGCAACGCAGCGCGCAGGCCGCGCGCGAAGTGAAGGTGCTGGTCGAATCGACGGTCGCGAGCGTGTCGGCCGGGTCCGGGCAGGTGCGTCAGGCCGGCGACACGATGCGCGAGATCGTGTCCAACGTGTCGAACGTGACGACGATCATCTCCGAGATCACGCACGCGGCGAACGAGCAGACGCGCGGCATCCAGGAAGTGAATCGCGCGGTCACGCAGCTCGACGAAATGGTGCAGCAGAACGCGGCGCTCGTCGAACAGTCGACCGCCGCCGCGACCGCGCTGCAATCGCAGGCGAACGCGCTGGCGACCACGGTCGGGCGGTTCAAGGTCGCCTGACGCGGCTTGTGGAACAGACGGCCGCGCCGCTCAGGAGCGGCCGTTGTCGGGCATCAGCGCGAGCCGGTTGTAGAGCGTTTTCAGGCTGATCCCGAGCGCTTTCGCGGCGCGCGGCTTGTTGCCGTCGAAGTGGTGCAGCGTCGCCGCGATGAAGCGCTGCTGCGCATGGTGCAACGTCGCGCCGAGCGGCAGCGCCATCGTGTTCTCCGATAGCCGTTCGGGCGGCATCACCGGCTTCGGCAGCGTGACGTCGATGCCTTCGTCCGCCAGGATGTACGCGCGCTCGATCGTGTTGTGCAGCTCGCGGACGTTGCCGGGCCACGAGTACGTGCGCAGCGCCGCGATCGCCGCCCCCGTCAGCCGCTTGTGCGCATGGTGCCGTGCGTTGAGGGCTTCGACGAACTCCAGTGCGATCGTCTCGATGTCGCTGTCGCGCTGGCGCAGCGGCGGGACGTATAGCGCAAACGCGGCGAGGCGGTAGAACAGATCCTCGCGCAACCGGCCGTCGCGCACGGCTTCGGCCGGGTTGTGGCGCGTGGCCGATACGATCCGCACGTCGAGCGGAATCGGCTCGGTGCCGCCCACCCGCACGATCACATTCGATTCGATCGCCCGCAGCAGCTTCACCTGCAGCGGCGCGGGCATTTCCGCGATCTCGTCGAGCAGCAGCGTGCCGCCGCGCGCGGCTTCGAAGAAGCCTTCCCGTTGCGCGATCGCGCCGGTGAAGCTGCCTTTCTCGTGCCCGAACAATTGCGATTCCGCGATATCCGGCGGAATCGCGCCGCAGTTCACGGGGACGAACGGGCCGTCCCGCCGGGCGCTGAGATCGTGCAGCCGGCGCGCGACGATATCCTTCCCGACCCCGCTTTCGCCGGCAATCATCACGCTGGCACGGGTCGGTGCAATTTTCTCGATGCGATCGAGCAGCGTGCGCATCGCGGAGGACCGGCCGGACAACCGGCGCCCGTCGGCCCGCTGCTTCATACGGTTTGCGATATCTCCCATCTGCGTTTCGCGGGCCGTTTTGAAAATCGGCATCACGCGTTCCGTTGATTGCAATATTTTCATCGACAGCGAAACGGCTGTGAAGGTGCCGCAAGATAGAAATTTCCAATGTGCGCGGCGGGGACGGAAGAATCAGGCCATCGCGGTTCCTGACACGAATCGCGGTATCGGGTCGGTGCTTTTTTACATCATTCCGCTGAAAAAACCGGTTGCGTCCAGGGTGCACTGACGAGGCCCGCGACACCGGCCGCTGCAGCCCGGCCCGCAGGGTTGCCACGCAGCCAGGCCACCCGGCGTGGCACACCATCCGGCCATCCGCGGCCCGAACCGGGTATGCCACTTGCTGACCCCATCACGCTCGCCCGGCACGCTGCACGGCAGGCCGGATGGTCGACCCGCGGCGTGACGCCGTGCGACCGGAGCCGGCGCGAGGCAAGGATGCAATGAGAACCCTGACCCGTGAGCTGTTACGGCAGGGTGCATGGATCGTGCTGGCCGTCGGGCTGGCGTCCGCGCTGCAGGCGTGGGCGGTTCGCGTCGGCGGCGAGCACGCGCCATTTGCGCCGCTGCCTTTTTACGCAGGCGTTGCGGCTGCCGCGTGGCTGACGTCGTTCGGCGGCGGCCTGGTTGCCGCCGCGTTCAGCGTCGCTGTGATCGCTGCGCTGGGGTGGCGTGACGCGTCGCTGGCCACGCTGCTCGCACAGGCCGGCGCATTCGCCGCAATCAGCTTCGTCGAGTGCGTGCTCGTGAGGGCGATGAAGCCGCTGCTCGCGAACGATCGTCTGCGCGAACCCGATAACGACGGCGACGCCGATGCGCACGAGCCGCGTCGCGAGCCGACGCCCGGCCCGCGCATGCCCGTACCGGACGACGGCCTGCTGCGCCGCGTGGTCGATGCTTCGCCTGACGCGATCGTCGGGGTCGATGCCGCACGCCGGGTCACGAGCTGGAATCCGGCGGCGCGAAGGATCTTCGGCCTCGACGCAACGCAGGCCGCCGGCCGCGACATCACCGTGATGATCGCGCCGCGCTGGCTGCGACGCCATCCGTTGCCTGCGTCGTTCGCGAATCTGCCCGCGCCGGTCGGTCCTTTCGACGTGCTGTGCGTGCGACGCGACGGCGGCCGTTTTCGCGCGACCGTCGCCGCGTCGCCGATCGTCGACGCGCAGGGCAACTGCACGGGGCTGTCGATGACGTTGCGCGACGCGCACGCACGACGCCGCGACGAGCGGCGCCACATGCGCTCGCTGCGCGGCGCGCGCGACGCACGCGTGCAGGCGGACACGTCGAACCGGCTGAAGGACGAACTGCTGGCCACCGTGTCGCACGAACTGCGCACGCCGCTGAACGTGATCTACGGCTGGGTCGAGGTACTGCGCAACGTCGACGGACAGGGGCTCGCGCAACAGGCGGTCGACGCGATCGATCGCAGCGCGCGGTCGCTGTCGCACATGGTTGCCGACCTGCTCGACGCGTCGTCGCTCGCGACGGGCCGGTTGCGCCTCGAGCGGGTGCCGGTCGATCTCGTGCGGGTCGTGCGCGATGCCACGCGTGAACTCGATGCAACCGCACAGGCGAGCGGGCTCGAGCTGTCGACCCGTTACGAGATGCCCACCTGCGTGATTCCGGCGGACCGCGAGCGCGTGCGCCAGGTCCTGTCGAACCTCTTGTCGAATGCGATCAAGTTCACGCCGCCGGGCGGCCGTATCGTCGTGTCGCTGGCCCGGGCGGGCGAGCGTGTGCGGCTGTCGGTCGCCGATACCGGGCAGGGTATTGCGCCGGAATACCTGCCGCATCTGTTCGAGACGTTCAGCCGGCCCGAACGCGCCTTTGCGTCGCCGAAGCGCGGCCTCGGGCTCGGCCTGTCGATCGTGCGCAACCTCACCCAACTGCTTGGCGGCGAAGTCGTCGCGACGAGCGCCGGCACCGGACGCGGGACGACCGTCACGGTCACGCTGCCGGCCGGCTGGGACGTCGACGAACCCGCCGAGAATCTGCCGCACACGGCGGGCACGCCGGATACGACGACGCTCGACGGCCAGCGTGTGCTCGTCGTCGACGATGACGCGACATCGCGCGCGAGCCTCGCCGCGGCACTCGAAACGATGGGCGCGCAAGTGTCGACCGCGCAATCGGGGCATGACGCGCTCGACGTGGTGGAACGGCAGGCGCCGAACGTCGTGCTGTCGGATCTCGCGATGCCGGACGGCGACGGCTTCTGGCTGCTCGACCGTATCCGACATTTGCCGGGCGGCAGCGGGCACCTGCCCGTCGTCGCGATCACGGCGCACGCCGGCAACGCCGACCGGCACCGCGTGATGGCGGCCGGGTTCGACGCGTATCTGCGCAAGCCGGTGGACATGCCGACGCTCGCGAGCGTGATCGCCGATGTCGCGCCGGCCGCCGCGCACGATCGAAAGGGGCGCGACCGGTAGACGCCGGGGGCCGCTCGCCGGGTCATCGACGAGGAAAGGCGGCGCGATGGATGCAACGGCAACCCGCGCGGCCGGCGCGCTCCGTCGCGACATACGGAGGTCCGGATGAAAACGAATCGAACCGGCCGGCCGACGGCGATCGTGCTGGCCGCGATCGTCGGCGCATTGAACGTCGCGTTCGCGCAGGGGCCGGCGTCGCCCGCTTCGCCGGCGCAAGTCGCGCCGGGCGTCATCCGCCCCGGCACGACGGCCGACGAGGCGGGCATGACGCAGCGGCCGACCGGTATCGATGCTGAATTCGTCGACAAGGCAGGCATGATCGGCAAGGTAGAGCGGCAGGCCAGCCAGCTCGCGCTCGACCGCTCGTCGAATCCGGACGTGAAGGCGTTCGCGCGCAGGATGATGAACGATCACGGGCGGATCGCCGGCGAGTTGCGGCAGCTTGGCGCGGCCAAGGGCCTGCCGGTCCAGTCGCGGATGCTCGTTGACCCGGCCGTGACCGCGATGCGAACCCAAGCGGGCCACGCGTTCGACACGGCCTATGTCGCGCTGGCGGGCCCGCGCGCGCAGGAAGCGGCGATCCGGCTCTACGAGGCCGAGGCGCGGAACGGCCGCGATCCGCAGCTTCGCGCGTTCGCGGCCAACGCGTTGCCGATGCTGAACGCGCATCTGGCCGCCGCCCGGCAACTCGCGCAGGCGGTGGCGGCCGCGCACTGAGCGGCGATCGCGCTACCGCTCGTCGCCTTCGGGGCGTTCAGGGGCGTCGGGGCCGCCCGGCGACGCCTCGTACGGCGGCGAGTCGAGCGCCGTTTCGCCTTCCTCGATCAGCCAGTACGGCGAACTGCCGTAGTACGCATGCAGCGCCTCGGCCCACTCCGGATCGGCCATTGCGGGCCAGCGGTTCCTGTCGAAGCCGGGGGCTTCGCGCACGCGTTCGGTGGCGACGGGCAGCACGAAGCATTGGCGCTCGACGTCGAGCACGAGGACGTTCCACGGCACCGCGAGCAGCTTGTCGCCGATCCCGGGCAGGCCGCCCGACGCCACGACCGCATACGCGATCCGGCCGGAGCGCACGTCGAGCATGATGTCGGCGACCTGGCCGACGTCGTCGCCGTCCATCGTCAGGACGCGATCGCCTTCGAGCGTGCGGGCGGCCATCACGTCGGGTCCCGGCCCGCCGCCGGCCGTGCGGCGCTTGCCGCCGACGATGCGCGTGTCGTCGCGCGACGGTCTGTCCGTTGTCATCGAACACCTCCTGGTCGAAGCGGCGCCCGGGCGGGCCACGCGGCGTGAACGGGCGCCGCTCAGCGCCGGCGCGGCAGCGACACGTCCTCGAGCGTATTGGCCAGCTCGTCCCGCTCGGGGCCGCCCGCGCGGGTCGCGATGTCGCCGAGCGACACGATGCCGACCAGCCGCCGGTTGCGGTCGAGCACCGGCAACCGATGCAACTGCACGTCGGCCATCCGCTGCTGGACGTCGCCGACACCGTCGTCCTCGACGCACCATTGCACAGGCCTGGATGCGACCGCCTGCACGGGCGTATCGGACGAATGGCCGTGCGACAGTCCGCGCACCGCGAGGTCGCGGTCAGTCACGATCGCGACGAGTTCGGGGCCGTCGCAAACGGGCAGCACGCCGATATCGAAGCGCCGCATCAGTTCGGCCGCGTGGCGAATCGTGTCGGTCGGCGCGACGCACACCACGTCGCGCGACATGATCTCGGTGACGCGAAACATGAATGCCTCCTTCGTGAACAAGACGATCCAGGAGCAGCTGGCGTGCCGCGCGCGGGCCGCACACGCCGGGCCTCGACGGCCAGGCGACGGAGAAATTTGCCAGCCCGCTTGTACATCTTCCACGGCGGCAGCCGCGAACGGGTAGGGCGGGACGTCAGTGCCCGATGCCCGTCATCGTGACGATCGCGAGCACTACCGCGCTTTCGATCGCCGCCAGCGCTGCGACGCCGGCGGCGCCGCTGATTTCATGCCATCTGCGTTCAAGGCCTTTCATCGGATCGACTCCGGATTGCTCCGGCGCGCCGCTGCGCAGTGCGAGCCGGTTGCCGCCGTCAGCCGTGATCGGGGGGCGGGGAAGGAACGTGCGGCGCGCGGCGTTCGCGCTCGCCGGACGGCTTGGCAGGATCGATACGGGTCGCGCCGCCAACGGCGGGCGGATCGCTGGCCGGAAACGTTTCCTCGAGTCCCTCGTCGATGCGTTCCTCCGTCTTGTCTTTGGACGGCGGGCGCGACGTGGCGAGCCAGAGCAGTCCGGCAGCCGGTGACACGGCGTCGTGGCGGCCGGGGGCGTGAGCGGTCATGGTCGTACCTCCTGGGTCATGGATGGGGGCGCAAGCGCGATGCCTGCGCGGGACCGACGGCACGACGCTTGCGCGTCGGCGAAACCGCGCGGGGCGCGGCGCAGCCACGCACGCCGTCGGCGTGGACGAGAGGACATCGCGATGAAGGCATCCACTGAAAGGATACGTTACGTCGCGAACGGTTGCGGCCGCGATTTCTGCCACTTGCACGAGCGTTTCGACACGTGGCAGCGCGAGTCGCCGGTCTATCGGCCCGAGGCCCGAGCGGCGCACGTTCGACGGCAAGGGAGAGGCACGCGATCTGAACGACACCGTCTACGACGGCCCCGAGCACGCGCAGCAGGCGCTCGTCGCGGCATGCGCGCCGTCCGACCGATTCGCGCTCGCGGTACGGCCGACCGCCGACGGGCGCACGTTGTGGCTCGTGATGACGGCCCATGAGGACTCTGAGCACGCGACAGCGTCCAACCGGGGCGGCCAACCGGGACACATGCCGCGGCAATGGGCACACCACTTGCGCAGGGTTGCGGCGCCATCGAGATGCGCGCCGTCGCGCAGGAGAGACATGAATACGCCATACACGCTGCACCGCCCCGAACCGACGACGCCCGACGTCGACCCGGACCCGACGCCCGGGCACGACGATCCCGTCGATCCGCCCGTGCCCGACGGGCTGCCGCAGGGTGACCCGCCGTCGCACCCGTCACCGATGCGGATGCCGGGAGGAAGCGGTGCATCACACGCGTCCGCGCGAACACTGAAAAAGGGAGGACCCTCATGGACATTCACGTGCAATCGCCAGACAAGCGCGCGATCGCTCAGGTGCTGGGCCGCTATTTCGAATCGCGCTCGTTGCGCTATCACATCGAGGAACTGCCGGGCGGCGTGCTGCAGATCGGCTTTCGCGCCAGCGGCCGCCCGGTTGCCGTCACTGTTTCGTTCGACGATGCCGCGTACGACGCCTATACGCATTGGGACGCGAGCCAGAAGCAGCTCGCGCTCGGACGGCTCGCCGACGGCTTCTCGCGGATGATGTCGACGCGCAGCCCGGCCGCGCTGGCCGGCGACTATCACGTCGAGCGATTCTGATTCCACCACGCTTCACCGGACGATTCCTGCGGCTGGCAAAGTGCCCGCCCGCAGCGGGCGCTTTGCGTCCGCGCACGCGTCGCGTAGGATGTCCGTTAATTCAGCGCACGCTACGTTCGCGCCGCAGGCCGCCAGCCGCTGCAGCCGAAGAGGCGCAATGCGCTTTCCTTCAGGTTCGTTTCGCGCAACTGCCAGGGACCGCCGTGATGACTGTTGCTCGCCCTTTGCTGTCACCCGGCGCACGCCGGTTCGTTTCCGGTGTGTCGGCCTGCGCGGCGCTCGCCGCGGCCGGCGCCCGCGATGCGTCGGCCCAGACGCCTTCGCCGCTCGGCGAGTGGCAATACTCGGCGGGTGTGCCACTCGAAAAACTCTACGACCCGAACATCTCCACCTGGAATATCAGCGTGGGCGCCGCGATGACGCTGCAGCCGCGCTATGCGGGCTCCGACCGCTATCGCGTGATGGGCGGCCCGAATGTCGACATCCGCTATCGCGACCTGTTCTTCCTGTCGACGGGCGAGGGGCTCGGCGCGAACGTGCTGCGCGGGCCGAACTGGCGCGTGAGCCTGTCCGTCGGTTACGACCTCGGGCGCCGCTCGGCCGACGATATCCAGCACCTGAACGGCCTCGACAACATCAACGCGGCTCCGGTGATGAAACTGGCGGCCGATTACGTGATCTCGAAGGAATTTCCGCTCGTGTTGCGCGCGGATATCCGGCGCAGCATCGGTGGCTCGAATGGCTGGGTCGGCGATTTCTCCGCGTACATGCCGCTGCCGGGCAGCAACGAGCATTTCTTCTGGTTCGCGGGGCCGACCGTGTCGTTCGCGGATTCGCGCTACATGAACAGCTGGTTCGGCGTGAACCCGGGCGCCGCCGCGCGTTCCGGGTTGCCGGCCTATTCGTCGGGGGCCGGGCTCAAGTCGTACGGCGCGGGCGTGACGATGGCCTGGTTCGTGAACAAGCACTGGTTCGTCACGATCGACGGCGCGATCGAGCAACTCGTCGGCCGCGCCGCGCGCAGCCCGATCACGCAGCAGTCGACCAACGGCGTATTCGACATGTCGGTGAATTACCAGTTCTGAGCGGGGTCGGGCAGCAGCGGGCCGATGGCGCGTGCGGCATCGGCCGTCACATTTGATATGATTCCGACCTGTACGAATGTACAGTGATCAATCCCGTGACGCCTGCATCGCCGACGCCCCCGGCGTTTTACTACCTGACCAATTTCGAACGCGCGCTGGCCTGGCTCGGCGAGCGTTACGACGACCTGTTCGACGCGCACGAGCACGCGTTCGTCCGCCGGTTCGCGACGCTGCCGCAGGCGTCGCGCGCGCTGCTCGTGCGGATGCTGATGCGCAACGGGTGCGACTTCCGCGCCAGCAAGCTCGTGTACGACGAAATCGGCTGCGCACTCGCCGCAGCCGCGCCGCTCGTCGAACTCGGCTGGGTCGACCCGGCGCCCGCGCTGACGCTCGACGAACTGTTCGCGCTGTCGACCAAGGCCGATCTGCTGCGCATCTTCCCGGCCCTCGCCGCGCATGCGGGCGAACGCAAGCCCGAATGGCTCGAACGGCTGCGTCCCGGACACGACGTCGCGCAACCGCTCGACGCATGGGGCGCGCACGACGGCGACCGTGTGCTGCGCGTGACGGTCGGCGCGCTGTGCGACCGGCTGCGCCTGATGTTCTTCGGCAATCTCCATCAGGACTGGAGCGAGTTCGTGCTCGCCGATCTCGGCGTGTTCCAGTACGAAAGCGTGCCGATCGCGCCGTCGTCGCGTGCGTTCCAGCAGCGCGGCGACGTCGATGCGTATCTCGCGCTGCAGGTGTGCCGCGATGCGCTCGACGCATGGCCCGGCGATCTGCCGTTCGACGACCTGATACGCGCGATCGACGCGGTCGATTGCGGGCAGCCGTGGCTCGCAACGCGTCGCGCAAAGCTGCTGTTCGCGCTCGGGCAGGCCTGCGAACGCCGGGCCGACTGGGCCGCCGCGCTCGACGCGTATGCACGCAGCGCATGGCCCGGTAGCCGCCACCGTCGCATCCGCGTGCTCGAACGCTGCGGGCGTGACGGCGATGCGCTCGCGCTGGCGCTCGATGCGCGCGGCGGCTTCGAGAGCGACGAGGAGCGCCAGCGGGTCGAGCGCATGCTGCCGCGTCTGCAGCGCCGGCTCGGGCAGCGCGTCGAACGGGCGGCCGCGGCGACGGACGTGCCGCGCGAAACGCTCGTGCTTGCGCGCCCCGATGCGTTCGTCAGCGTCGAATTTGCGGTGCGCGATCATCTCGCGCAACCCGCTTCGCCCGTCCATTACGTCGAAAACACGCTGATCAATTCGCTGTTCGGGCTGCTGTGCTGGGAGCCCGTGTTCGCCGCGGTGCCCGGTGCGTTCTTTCACCCGTTCCAGCGCGGCCCGGCCGACCTGCACGCGCCCGATTTCGTCGCGCGCCGCGCGGACGCGTTTGCCGCGTGCTTCGCGCAGCTCGATTCGGGCGCCTATCGCGACACGATCCGCCGGCATTTCACGCTGAAGGCGGGGCTGCAATCGCCGTTCGTGTTCTGGGGCGTGCTGAGCGACGAATTGCTCGACGAGGCGCTCGCGTGCCTGCCGCCCGAGCACTTGCGGCTGTGGTTCACGCGCCTGCTCGCGGATATCCGCAGCAACCGGTCGGGGCTGCCCGATCTCGTCCGCTTCTGGCCCGGCGAGCGCCGCTACGAACTGATCGAGGTGAAAGGCCCCGGCGACCGCCTTCAGGACAATCAGACGCGCTGGCTCGCGTACTGCGTCGCGCACGGCATCCCGGTGCGCGTGATCGACGTCGAGTGGGCGGGCGAAGACGTCGCGCACGCCGAAACGGCGAGCCTGTCCGCATGAGCTACGTCGTCGCGGTGCGGGCGATGTGCGAGTTCACCGCGCGACGCGGCGATCTCGACCTGCGCTTCACGCCCGCGCCGACCGCGCTGGAAGGCATTGCCGGCCACGGTGCGGTCACGTCGAACCGCGGCGCCCGCTACGAAACCGAGATCGCGCTTGCGGGCACGTGGGGCACGCTCACCGTGCGCGGCCGCGCGGACGGCTACGACCCGGTGGCAAACCGTCTCGAGGAGATCAAGACCTATCGCGGCAGCCTCGATGCGATGCCGGCCAACCACCGCGTGCTGCACTGGGCGCAGGCGAAGGTCTACGCGCACCTGATGTGCGACGCGCGCGGCTTGCAGGAAATCGACGTCGCGCTCGTCTATTTCGACATCGTGTCCGAACGCGAGACAGTGCTGACGCAAACGCTGGGGGCGGCCGAACTCGCGACGTTCTTCGCCGAGCAGTGCGCGTGCTTCGTCGGCTGGGCCGAGCGCGAGACGGCGCACCGCGCGGCACGTGATGCGGCGCTGCGTGCGCTTGCGTTTCCGCACGGACAGTTCCGCAGCGGCCAGCGCGAGCTGGCGGTGGCCGTCTATCGCGCGGCACGCGACGAGCGTTGCCTGATGGCGCAGGCACCGACCGGCATCGGCAAGACGCTGGGCACCGTGTTTCCGCTGCTGAAGGCCTGCGGCGAGGGCGAGCTCGACCATGTGTACTTCCTGACCGCGAAAACGCCCGGCCGCGCGCTCGCGCTCGAGGCCGCGACGACGCTCGGCGCGGGCTCGCCGGCGCTGCCGCTGCGCGTGCTTGAACTCGTCGCGCGCGACAAGGCGTGCGAGCATCCGGACAGCGCATGCCACGGCGAATCGTGTCCGCTCGCGAAAGGCTTCTACGACCGGCTGCCGGCCGCGCGCGATGCGGCGATCGAGGCCGGGCTGCTCGACCGCGACACGGTGCGCGCGGCCGCGCTCGCGCACGACGTCTGTCCGTACTACCTGTCGCAGGAGCTCGCGCGCTGGTCCGACATGGTGATCGGCGACTACAACTACTACTACGACGGCAGCGCGATGCTGTACACGCTCGCGCAGCAGAACCAGTGGCGTGTCGGCGTGCTCGTCGACGAAGCGCACAACCTGCTCGATCGCGCGCGCAAGATGTACAGCGCATCGCTCGATCCGTTCGCATTCGCGGCGGCCCGCGAGGCTGCGCCCGCGGCGCTGCGCAAGGCGTTCGACCGGCTCGCCCGCGCCTGGGGCACGCTCAGTCGCGCACAGGCGGGGCGCTATGCCGCGTACCCGGAAATACCGGGCCCGATCGTGTCGGCCGTGCAGAATCTGGTCGCGGCGCTCGGCGAACACCTGGCCGATGCGCCGCGCGCGAACGGCGACGCACTGCTGCGGTTTCATTTCGAGGCGATCCAGTTCGGCGTGCTTGCCGAAGCGTTCGACAGTGCGTCGATCTTCGACGCGACGCTGCACGGCGTACCGATGCCGCGCCAGCCGGTGCTCGACGGCGTTGCGTCGGCGAGCCGCCGGCGCCGCGTCCAGTCGACGCTGTGCGTGCGCAACGTGATTCCGGCGGGTTTTCTCGCGCCGCGCTACGAAGCCGCATGCGCGACCGTGCTGTTCTCGGGGACGCTGAGCCCGTTTCACTTCTACCGCGACACACTCGGGTTGCCCGGCGACACGGGCTGGCTCGACGTCGACGGGCCGTTCCGCGCCGAGCAACTGACGGTGCGCGTCGCGAGCCACGTGTCGACGCGCTGGCGCGACCGCGACCGTTCGCTCGAACCGATCGTCGACCTGATCGCCGAGCAATACGCGACGCGGCCCGGCAACTACCTCGGTTTCCTGAGCAGCTTCGACTACCTGGGGCGCGTGGTCGCGCTGATGCAGACACGGCATCCGGACGTGCCGGTCTGGGCACAGGCGCCGGGCATGGCCGAAAGCGAGCGCGACGCGTTTCTTGCGCGCTTCGACGCGGGTGGGCGCGGCGTCGGCTTCGCGGTGCTGGGCGGCGCGTTCTCGGAAGGCGTGGACCTGGTCGGCGAGCGGCTGATCGGCGCGTTCATCGCGACGCTCGGGCTCCCGCAGGTCAACGACGTCAACGAACAGATGCGGCATGCGATGGACGCGCGCTTCGGTAACGGCTACGACTACATGTACCTGTACCCGGGCTTGCAGAAGGTCGTGCAGGCGGCCGGGCGCGTGATCCGCACCGAGCGCGACGAGGGCGTCGTGCATCTGATCGACGATCGTTACCGGCGGCGTGAAGTGCGCGACCTGCTGCCGAGGTGGTGGCGGATCGGGTAAGGCAAGGGCCGCCTGACCGTCGTGTAAGCGAACCTGCCGGTGGCCGTTGCCGCGCATCTTCCGCGTGATCGATCACGTGCGTTTCCGCCCGAGCCGCTTCGAGGATTTAAAAGGTCGAAGCGCTCGCGCGATGCAATGCGGTGAAGCGGCGACGGCGTTTTGATGCGCTTGCCATGGCGCGTCGCGAGCGGCGTGGTTTTCTTATCCGATCGATGTCGGTATCGAGATCGTCGGCGATTTGCCGAAACGAGCAGACGGGAGGCGGAGCAATCGGCGGACTTCCCTAGAGCACGTTCAGCATCGCGAGCGCGGCTTCCTGCAGATGCGGCAGCACGCGCCGCACGGCCGCGTCGGTCGTCTCCGCGCCGATCGGCATGTTCGTGCTCAACGCGGCAACCACTTCCCCATGACGGTTCTTCAGCGGCACCGCGATCCCGCGCACGCCGACCTGCAGTTGCTGCTCGATCGCCGCGAAACCGGCGTCGCGTGCGCGGTCGACCTGTTCGAGCAGGCGCGCCTTGTTGGTGATGGTGTGCGGTGTGAACGGCGGCAGTTCGGTGTCGTCCAGCCACGCGCGCACGGCTTCGCGATCGGGATAGTGGGCGAGCAGCACGACGCCCGGCGACGTGAGCGGCGCCGGCACGCGTGCGCCGAGCACGAAGCCGGTCGTCATCACGCGCGACACGCCGTTGCGCGCGATGAACACGAGTTCCCAGCCGTCGAGCACGCTCACGTAGGCCGACTCGTTCAACGACGCGCTCAATTGCTGCAGATAGGGCTGGACCGTGCGCGGCAGGCGCGCCGAATCGAAGTACGACCAGCCGACCCGCAGCACGCGCGGCGTGAGGCCGTACAGCTTGCCGTCGGTGTACACGTAGCCGAGCGATTCGAGCGTCAGCAGGTAGCGCCGCGCGGCCGTGCGCGTAAGACCGGTGCGCGCGGCAGCCTGGGTGGGCGTCATGCGCGCATGCTGGCTGTCGAACGCCTCGAGGATCGCCAGGCCTTTTTCGAGGCCGGCAATCCAGTCGCGTCGGTCGAGTTCGGGCTTTTTCATCGTCGGAAGGTGCCTTCTGCGTGCGCGGTAATCGCGCGTGAATGGGCGATTATCGCGCAGATCGGATCTGCCGGGATGCATCGCCGGGGCTGGTCTGATTCGACGCCGGATGCGTGCCCCGAGCCCGGAACATGGCCGTCGACGATAATCGGCGGCGCGCCGAACTACCGGATCGGTCTGACGTGCGCGACCTCGGTGGAAGACATGCGGAAAGCGTTGCCGCCGTTGCGCGGCATTCCAAGGGGGATTTCGCCGGCGAAGCCGCGCTAGAATCGCCGCCTCGACTGGAACAGAACAATGAAAATTCGCGAATCCGTGTTGGCCGTGCTCGTCGCGGCCGTACCGCTGCTTGCCGCGGCGAATCCTTCGTCCGGCACGCGCCTCCCGAAGCCGACCGTCGATGTGCGTGCGTGGCCGCGCATGACGTCGCCGAAATTCGGCTGCTATGTCGAAACAGCCTTCGGCTACCGTGACAAGCGCTTCAATTGCGTGTTGAAGCAGTACAGGAACGCCGGTGACGTGTGCAAGAACACGAAGGCCTACTACGAAGGCCCGGCGTTCCCCGACCGGCTCGCGGCCAGCGTGCATCCGCTCGCGACGAAGGTCGAGCTGGACTGGGAGCACGGCGACCTGCAGATGGTCACCGTCACGCTGAAGGGGACGTGGAACGAAGCGGATGTGCGCAAGGCGTTCGGGCTGCCCCGCGCGGAAGGGCGCAAGCTGACCGAAGCGGAGTTGCGGTCGGCGCCGGGCAACCTGATGGACACGAGTGTCCAGTATCCATCGGCCCCGCTCGACGAAAGCCTGGCGAAGCGCCCGAGCAACCCCGCGCGCGGCACGACGGCCGTGATGCTCTACGGGTTCGACCACATGGGCGCAGGCGACGCCGATTGCGGGGGCGGCGAGTAACGCGCGAGAAAGCGGCCGGTGCGGCCGCCGACCGGGTACGGAGGTGGTACGGCGCCCGGATGGCGTGCGCCGTACCGTCAGGGTCTTACTCGCTGCTCGTCCACTCGACGTTCGCGCCGACCGAGCGCAGGTTCTCGACGAAATGCGGGTGCGCGCGGCGGATCGGCAGCGCGTTCATGATTTCCGAGCGGCCTTCGATGCTCGCGGCCACCATCAGCAGCGCGATCGCGACGCGGATGATGTACGGGCTCTCGACGCGCGCCGGCGTCAGTTGCAGCCCGCCGAACGTGATCAGACGATGCGGATCGGACAGCAGCACGTGCGCGCCGAACTTCGACAGTTCGCCGGACCAGCCGAGCGCGCCGTCGTACACCTTGTTCCAGAACATCGCGCTGCCTTCCGCGCGCACGCCGAGCGCGATGAAGATCGGCAGCAGGTCGACCGGAAGGTACGGCCAAGGCGCGGCTTCGACCTTGGTGAGGATGTTCTGCGTGAACGGCCGGCGCACGCGCAGCGGGCCGTCGCGTTCCGCGCGCGACCAGCCGTCGCGGTGCGTGACGTTGACGCCGAACTTCGCGAACGTGCGGTCGATCAGCGGAAAATGCTCGGGGGACGAGTTGCGCACCGTGATGTCGCCGCCCGTGATCGCGCCGAGCGCGAGGAACGTCGCGATTTCGTGGAAATCCTCGGCGAAGCGGAATTCGCCGCCGCCGAGCTTGCGGCCGCCCGTCACGCAGAGCCGCGACGTGCCGATGCCCTCGATCGCGACGCCGATCATCGCCAGGAACTGGCAGAACTCCTGCACGTGCGGCTCGGACGCGGCGTTCATCAGCGTCGACGTGCCGTTCGCGGCGGTCGCGCATAGCGCGAAGTTTTCGGTGGTCGTTACCGACGCGTAGTCGAGCCAGTGGTCGTTGGCCGTCAGCGGGCCTTCCGTGCGGACGATCAGCGAATCGGGCGTGCGCTCGATGTGCGCGCCGAAGCGCTCGAACACCTCGACGTGCGGATCGATCTCGCGCACGCCGAGCGTGCAGCCCTTCACGTCGTTCTCGAGGCGCGCGACGCCGAAGCGCGCGAGCAGCGGCGGGATCAGCATGATCGACGAGCGCATCGCTTCCGGCAGCCGATGGACGGCCGGATCGAATGTCGTGTTCCGATGGTGGAGTTCGAGCAGGCCCGTCGTGAAGTCGACCGACACGTCGCTGCCGAGCGTGCGGAAGATGTCGAGGATCTTGCGCACGTCGGTGATATCCGGCACGCCGACGAGGCGCAGCGGCTGATCGGTCAACAGGGTGGCGCACAGAATCGGCAGGACGGCGTTCTTGTTTGCGGACGGCTTGATGTCCCCGCGCAGCGGAGTGCCGCCGTGGACGATGAGATTCGACATGATATGGGGGCGTATCGGTGACTGACGTAGGCCCATATGATGCCATTGGTCGGCGGGCGGCGTGGAATGTTCGGCGGCGAAAAAGGGGAATCGGGGCGGGCAACTGACAGTGTTTGACGTCGCGCGCACGAACACGAGGCAGCGGTGCCGTTGCCGGTCGACGTCGAGCAGTGCTGCGTGATGGCCGGCCATGGGGTGGGCCGGCCATTCGGTCAGGTTGTCACTGCGCCGCCCGCATCCGCGCGGCGACCACCAGCGAAATCAGGCAACCCACCGCGAGGTAACCGGCGACGAGGTGCCACGAGCCGCCGCCCACGCCGACGAGGCCGACCGCGATGAACGGCGTGAACCCGCCGCCGACCACGCTCGCGAACTGGTAGCCGACGCCCGCGCCGCTATAGCGGTATTCGGCGCCGAACAACTCGGTGAACAGCGGTTGCTGGACGCTCACGACCATGTCGTGCGCGGCGTTCGCCAGCAGGATCGAGAAGATCACGATCCACGCGATCGACCGTGCCTCCAGCGCGACGAAGAACGGCACCGCGGACGCAAGGCCGATCAGCGCGCCGATCAGGTAGATGCGGCGCAGGCCGTAGCGGTCGGCCAGCCACGCGAAACACGGGATCGTCACGCAGCTCACCGCGCCCACCAGCAAGCCGATGTTCAGGAACAGGTCGCGCGACATGCCGAGGTTCGTCGTCGAATAGCTGAGCGCGAACGCGGTGACGATATACATCGTGAACAGTTCGGCGAGCCGCAGCGCGATGATCAGCAGGAATGCCTTCGGATGGCGCGTCAGCGCTTCCAGCACCGGCAGGCGCAGCTTGCGGTTGCCGTGTTCGACCTTCTCGACGAATTCCTGCGATTCGTCCATGTTCTTGCGCACCCACAGCCCGATCAGCACGAGCACGATGCTGAATACGAAGGGCAGGCGCCAGCCCCACGACTTGAACCCGGCCTCGCCCAGCGTGTGGCTCAGGATCGACACGATGCCCGTGGCGAGCACGAGGCCGACGCCGTAGCCGACCTGCACGCCGCTGCTGTAGAACGCCTTCCTCTGCTTCGGCGCGCTCTCGACGGCCATCAGTGCCGCGCCGCCCCATTCGCCGCCGACCGCGAAACCCTGGATCGCGCGCATCAGCACCAGCAGCACGGGCGCCCACCAGCCGATCGACGCGAAAGTCGGCAACAGGCCGATCGCGACCGTCGACAGCCCCATCAGCATCACGGTCAGCACCAGCATCCGCTTGCGGCCGAACCGGTCGCCGTAGTGGCCGAACACGACGCCGCCGAGCGGCCGGAACAGGAAGCCGACGCCGAACGTCGCGAAAGCCGCGAGCGTGCCCATCGTCGGGCTGACTTTCGGGAAGAATTCGGAATTGAATACCAGCGCGGCGACGATCCCGTACAGCAGGAAGTCGTACCAGTCGACAACGGCGCCGACGAAGCTGCCGATCGCGGCCTTGCGGGCCTGGCTGCGTATGCGGGCACTGGCGGCGGCGTCGAGGGTGTCGAAGGTTGGGGTCATGGCGATGTCTCCTGGCACGGCGCATCGTGGAATCGTGGCGGCGCCGCGTCCGATGCTGCATTGAAGTCGATGGGTGAACGGAGAATAGGGCGCGCGCCGCATGGCGGCAATTGGCCAATCGGACAATGTGCGCGATTATCGTTCAAATCCGTGCGATTATCGAACGCTTTCCGGGTTTGCACTGAGCGGCGTAACGATATCCCGTTTGGCCAGGGTGTGCCGCCGTGAACGATCTGGTTAAAATTGGAACCATTGAAAATTCGCCCGTTCGGGGCGGATGCGCGGTCGCCACCCTGGCCGCGCATGCCGCACGCGACGGGCACCATCCCCATCGACCGCATACCCCCGGAGACTGGAATGCCCGGCAATTCCCACCCCCTGTCCAGCGATACGCCGCCCGTTACCGATCCGGCTGCCAATCCGCTCGGGATGGCCGGCCTCGAATTCGTCGAATTCGCGGCGCCCGTGCCGGAAGCGCTCGCGCAGCGCTTCGAGCAGTTCGGGTTCAAGGCGATCGCGCGGCACGTCAGCAAGAACGTCACACTGTACCGGCAAGGGCAGATGCATTTCCTGATCAACGCCGAGCCCGATTCGTTCGCCGCGCGCTACGCGGAGGAATACGGGATGGGCGTCTGCGCGATCGGGCTGCGGGTGGCCAGCGCCCGGCGTGCGTTCGAGCGGGCGATCGAGCTCGGCGCGTGGGCGTTCGAGGGCGAGAAGGTCGGGGTCGGCGAGTTGAAGATTCCGGCGATCCAGGGCATCGGCGATTCGCACCTCTATTTCGTCGACCGCTGGCGCGGGCGTGACGGCCAGCGCGGCGGCGTCGGCGATATCTCGATCTTCGACATCGATTTCCGGCCGATCGACATCGCGACCGCGCATACCGATCTCGACTGCGCGGGCGTCGGGCTGCGGCAGGTCGATCATTTCACGCAGACGGTCGGCGCGGGGCGCATGCAGGAGTGGCTGGATTTCTACCACGACCTGCTGCATTTTCGCGAGATCCACGAAATCGACGCGCACTGGCATGTGTCGGAGGAATCGCGCGTGATGGTGTCGCCGTGCGGCGCGGTGCGGATTCCGGTCTATGAAGAAGGCACGCGGCGCACCGAGCTGATGCATGCGTATCTGCCCGACCATCCGGGCGAGGGCGTGCAGCACGTCGCGCTGGCCACCGACGACATCCTGTCCTGCGTCGATGCGCTGCGTGCGAACGGCGTCGAATTCATCGAGCCGCCGGCCCGCTATTACGACGAGGTCGACGCGCGGCTGCCGGGGCATGGTGTCGATCTCGACGCGCTGCGCCGTCGCGCGGTGCTGGTCGACGGCGAGATCGGCAGCGACGGCGTGCCGCGCCTGTTCTTCCAGACTTTCGTCAAGCGCCGGCCCGGCGAGATCTTCTTCGAAGTCGTGCAGCGCCAGGGGCACCACGGGTTCGGGGAAGGGAATCTGTCGGCGCTCGCCCGCGCGCGCGACGCCGGCTAGGTGGCACCGGCGCCTGCCTCGGGCGCCACGCGCTGCACGTCGAGCGTCATGCGCCGGCAGCCGGCACGCGGTTCGGCGCCGGGTCGTTCGGCTCGCGCAGCACGCATGCGGTGCCGCCCGGCGTGTACATCGACACGACACAGCGGTTGCACGACGTGTAGCCCGACTGCGCGAGCCGGCCGTCGCGCAGTTCGTTGACGAAATCCGGCTCGAACACGAGTGCACGTGCGAGCGCGACCGCGTCGAACCCTTCACGCATCGCCCGCTCGACGTTCCCGCGTGAACGGACGCCGCCGGTTTGCAAGATGGCATCGTTCGATGGCAACGTAACGACGCGGCATGCCGCGCACGACTCGAACAACATCAGGAGAACCGCATGAGCAGCCAGTCGCAGAAGAAGCAGAAGCGCCTGCCGAAACCCGCAGGGCGCCAGGCAATCCTGACCGAGCAACGTCGCCGGAAGATGGCGCGTTCGCCTCATGCGTATGTGCGCGGCAATACGGCCCGGTTCTACGAATGGCTCGTCGAAACCAACGGTAGCGCGCTGCCGCACGGCCCGTCGATCTGGATCTGCGGCGACTGTCATACCGGCAATCTCGGCCCGGTTGCAAACCGCGAAGGGAAGGTCGACGTGCAGATCCGGGATCTCGACCAGACGGTCATCGGCAATCCCGTCCATGACCTGATCCGCCTCGGGCTTTCGCTGGCGACGGCCGCGCGCGGGTCGGCGCTGGCGGGCCTGACGATCGTGCACATGATGGAGGCGATGACGGCCGGTTATGCATCGGCGTTCGGCAGCCGCAACGCGAAGCTGCCCGAGCGTCCCGAACCGGTCCACCTCGTGATGAAGCAGGCGATGCGCCGCTCGTGGCGGCAACTTGCCGTCGAACGGATCGAAGGGCTCGCGCCGACGATTCCGCTCGGCCGTCGCTTCTGGCCGCTGAGCGCGAAGGAATCGCGTGCGATCGGCGAGCTGTTCCGCGACGAAGCGATCGCGACGCTCGCCACGAGCCTCAAGGGCCGCAACGACGCGGGCAAGGTCGACGTGCTCGACGCGGCGTACTGGGTGAAGGGCTGCAGTTCGCTCGGACGGCTGCGCTACGCGGTGCTGCTCGACATCGACGGGGACGTCAGCGACGGCGACGACCTGTGCCTGATGGACATCAAGGAGGGCGTGACGGCCGCCGCACCGCGCGACGAAACCGCCGCGATGCCGCGCGACAACGCCGAGCGCGTCGTGGAAGGCGCGCGGCATCTGTCGCCGGCCCTCGGCGAGCGGATGCGGGCGGCGCGCCTGCTCGACCGCGCGGTCGTGATCCGCGAACTGCTGCCGCAGGACCTGAAGCTCGACATCGATCTGCTTGCCGAGGACGATGCGCGCGAAGTCGCACGCTATCTCGGCGCGGTGGTCGGCGCAGCCCACGCGCGCCAGATGGACAAGCCGACGCGCGCGGCGTGGCGCGCGGAACTCGGCCGCAACCGCGCGAAGACGATCGATGCGCCGATGTGGCTGTGGAACAGCATCGTCCAGCTCGTGAGCAACCACGAAGCGGGGTATCTGGAACATTGCCGGCGCTTCGCCGCAGGGGAGTAGTGACTCGCCGCGCGCGACGGCCGAGGCTATCCGGCTGCGTCCGGCTTGTGGCGCTGCCGACGCATGCCGTCGAGGATCGCGTCTGCCACGTTCGCCTGAAATTCCGCCAGGATCCGCGCGGCGGCTTCGACAATCGCGGATTCCGTGCGCGGACGACGGCTGCGATCGCGGCGCACACGTTGTTCTCGGTCAGGCCGATGCGCCGAACCTGCGCGATCCTATGGCCTGGCCGGATCTCGCCGTCATGTGAGCGCCGGGCGGGCTCGGCACCTTGACGAGCCGCTCGATGCTGGCTGCCGACGGGTGCGCAGGATTGCCGCGTGACGCCGGGGCCGGCCGTATGTATCGACAAAAACAACCGATAGCCTGTCAAGCGAAGAGCCGCCCCGTCATCCCGCGTCAACGCGTTACGCTGCTCGCAACGGATGCGGCTGCGCACCCCGTGCGCTTTCCGGATCGTCGTCGCCGAGCGGAATGAACGCCATGATCTCGAGGTCGTGCCCCGACAGCGCAGGCAGCCGGAACGGGCTCGACAGCACGTTCAGCCGCCGTACGCCAAGCTCGCGCAGGATCTGGGAGCCGATCCCCGTCACGCGTCCGTCGCGGCGCGCATGGCCGGCCGGCGCCCGCATCGCGTCGCCGCGCATGTCGCAGTCGAGCAGCACGGCCACCCCGCAGCCGGCCGCGTCGATTCGCTGCAGCGCGGCGTGCAGCGGCCACGAATGCGCGGACGGTTCCGCATCGAGCAGGTCGAGCAGCGAATGGCATTCGTGCACACGCGTCAGCACGGGCGTCGACGGATCCGGCTCGCCGCGCACGAGCGCGAGATGCGGCGCGCCGTGCACGGTGTCGCGATACTCGATCGCGCGGAATCGTCCCCACGGCGTATGCAGCGGACGTTCACCGACGCGTTCGACGAGCGATTCGTGTTCGCGCCGGTAATGGATCAGGTCGGCGATCGTGCCGATCTTCAGCCCGTGATGCGCGGCGAACGCCTTCAGCTCGGGCAGCCGCGCCATCGTGCCGTCGTCGTTCATCACCTCGCAGATCACCGATGCGGGCGTGAGCCCGGCGAGCGCCGCGAGATCGCAGCCGGCCTCGGTGTGCCCCGCGCGCACGAGCACGCCGCCCGGGCGAGCGGCGATCGGGAACACGTGGCCGGGCTGCACGAGATCGTCCGGGCGGGCGCCGGTCCGCACCGCCGAACGGATCGTATGCGCGCGATCGGCCGCCGAAATGCCGGTCGTCACGCCTTCGGCCGCCTCGATGCTGACGGTGAACGCAGTGCCGAACGGCGTACCGTTGCGATCAGCCATCGGCGGTAGCTTCAGTTGCTCGCAGCGCTCGGCGGTCAGCGTCAGGCAGATCAGCCCGCGCCCGAAGCGCGCCATGAAATTGATCGCGTCGGGCGTCACGTGATCGGCCGCGATCACGAGATCGCCTTCGTTCTCGCGATCCTCTTCGTCGACGAGCAGGACCATTCGGCCAGCCCGCAGCTCGTCGACGATCTCCCGCGTGCCGGCGAGCGTCATGGGGCCTCCGTCGGGTCGAACGCGCGGCGCAGCGCGTCGGCGCCGAACGTCAGCACGCGGTCGGCTGCATCGAGCGCGCCGAGCATGCTCGCGAAACCGTGAAGCTGGCCCGGCCAGCGCACGAGCGTCACCGGCGTGCCGGCCTGCGCGAGGCGCAGCGCATACGCTTCGGCCTCGTCGCGCAGCGGATCGAATTCGGCGCTGACGATCGTCGCCGGCGCCGCGCCCGCGACATCCGGCGCAGCGAGCGGGCTTGCCAGCGGCGACGCGCGATCGGCGCCGGCGTCGAAATAGTGGTGCTTGAACCAGCGCATCATGTCCGCCGTCAGGAAATAGCCGTTGCCGAGCGTTTCGTACGACGGATGCTCGGTCGCGCAATCGACGACCGGATACAGCAGCAACTGGTGCGCGATCGCGATGCCCGAGCCACGCAACTGCAGTGCGGCGACCGCCGCCAGATTGCCGCCCGCGCTGTCGCCGGCCACGGCAAGTGCGCCGGCGCGTGTGCCGAGATCGCGCGCGTTGGCGGCGGCCCAGCGCACGGCGTCGCATGCGTCGTGCGCGGCGGCCGGGAAGCGCGCCTCGGGCGCAAGCCGGTAGTCGACCGAGAGCACGAGCGTGCGCGCACGGGCCGCGAGGCTGCGGCACAGGTTCGCATGCGAATCGATCCCGCACGATACGAAGCCGCCGCCGTGGAAGAACACGGTCAGCGGCAACGGCCCGTCGGCGGCGGGCCGATACAGCCGTGCGTACAACTGACGGCCCGACGCGGGAATCTGCCAGTCCTCTTCGGCGGCGACGGCATCGCCCGGGGCGAACGCGCCGCCGGCGGCAAGACTCGCGCGATACGCGGGAACGGTGAGCTGCGCGAAATCGATCGCGGGCGCCTGGGCGAATGCGGCGAGCAGCGCCTGCGCCTGTGGGTCGAGCGGCATGGGGACTCCTGTCCGAATCGGATGCGGTTTGAATCAGGTAAACCCGTGTCGCGGTTTTCCCCGAGTCCGCGCCGGATGCTTGCCGGCACGGCCTGACGGGCATTCCAGCGCAGCGGGCAGCGCGCCACATCATCCGATCGGACGATGGTGCGTCCGCACGGATGGCCAATTCTCCCCATTCAGTGAATCTCCCGATGACGCTGGAATTTAGACGCGTCTTAATCATGGCGGCGCGGTTGGGTCGTGCCGGAAACATGTCGTATGGAGGATGGAGCGTGCTGATGGAGACGAGATGGGCTCCGCAAGAGAGCCAGGCAATCAGCGACGAGGCCGACATCGGCGTCGCGGATTTCAGCGAGCTGATGGCGCGCATCTATCAGGGGCCGCTGGAGACGCCGCCGTGGGCCGGTGCGCTCGAACTGGTTCGTCGCTGGCTGCAGGCCAACTACGTGACGCTGATCCTGCGCGCGGCCGCGAGCGACCGCCGCGCGCCGCTGTCCGTGCACGCGTCGGAATTCGGCCCGGTGGTGCCGGGCGACGGCGAGGCGTCGTACAACAACTACTACTATTCGCTCGACCCGTTCGTCGGCCTGCCGGCCGATCGCGTGGTGACGGTCGACGACGTGTTCGGCGACACCGGCTGGCTGTCGAGCGAGCTGTACAAGCAGTTCCTGAAGCCGCAGGACGTGCGCTATATCCTCGGCGCCGACCTGCGCACGCCGTCAGGCGTCGAGTGCCGCTTCCGCGTGTGCCGCAACTATGCGTCGAAGCAGTTCTCCGCGCGCGACAAGGCAATCTGCGCACTGCTGCTGCCACACCTGAAGCGCGCGGTGGAATTGCATTCGCGGCTCGACACGGCCGAGGTCGAACGCTCGATCTATGCGAACGCGATCAACCGGATGCAGATCGGCACGATCACGCTCGACGAGAACGGCACGATCATCGACCTGAACAGCGTGGCCGACGAGATCCTCAAGCAGAACAACGGCCTGACGATTGCGCGCGGCACGATCGAGGCGACCGATGCGCAGGAGAACCGGACGCTGAAGCGGTTGATCCGCCATGCGGTGATGGGGCACCACGGCACGGCCACGGCGACCGTCGAGGCGATGCCGATCACGCGCTGTTTCGACAAGCCGCGCCTCGGGCTGCTGGTGCGCACGGTGCTGCTGTCCGACTGGTCGGAGGACAACAAGCGGCGGCCGGCCGTCACGCTGTTCCTGCGCGATCCCGACCGCAAGCCGCAGGGCGCGCAGGAAATCATCCGCAAACTGTTCGACCTGACGCCCGCCGAGACGTCGCTCGCGCTGCTGCTGACGAACGGGCTGACGCTCGAGGAGGCCGCGGAGGAATCGGGGATCAGCAAGAACACGGCGCGCACGCATCTGCGCGCGATCTTCTCGAAGACGGGTGTCACACGCCAGGCGACGCTCGTGCGGATTCTGCTCGGGAGTGTCGTGCCGCTCGGGTAAGCGACAGCCGAGGTCGATCCATCGGAACCGGCCGCATTCGTCTGGCGAACCATCGACATGGGTCAACGCGTCGCGTGCCGCACGACGGCTGCGGCATCATGCGAAAGAGGCTCGCACCGTGCGAGCCGCTTCTTCATTCAGCGCCGCAGATAGCGGCTACCCTGCCGCCCGCGATGCATGGCGATGCCCGCTGCGTTCACGAGCCACGCGTCGACCGATCGGCCCATGCCGACAGCGCCGGCCACTGCGCACAGCCGCGCCGGATGAAACCGGCCCCCGTGCGGATCACAAGCGCGCCGATCGCGAGGGCGGCCAGATCATCGAGACGGCCGAAGCCGACCAGTGCCGCGCTCATCGCGAGCGCTGCCAGCAGCGACGACAGCGCATCGGTCCGTACATGCCAGCCGCTCGCCTCGAGCAGCGCGGAGCCCGTCTCGCCCGCCTTGCGCAACATCCAGTGCGACAGCACGGCCTTGCCGGCGAGCGTGACGGCGACGAGCGAGAGCGTCATCGCGCCCGGCTGCACGACGGGCGGCGTCGCGAACCGGTTCGTTGCATGCCAGATCATTTGCGCGCCGGTCGCAACGAGCAACGCGCCGAGGCCCGCGAGCGCGAGCGGTTCGTAGGTCGGGCGCCGCTCCGGCGGCAAGCGCGCGTCGAGCCGGCACGCAATGAGGATCAGCGCATCGGCGGCAAGATCGATCGCCGCGTGTGCGACGTCCGCGAGCAGCCCGGACGAATGCGCGGACCACGCCGCGACCGTCTCGACGGCGAGCAGCAGCAGGTTGAGCGCGAGGCTGACGGCGAGGGCGCGGGAGATGGCCGCATAAACGTGGGACGTGGCGCGCGACGTGCGCTGCATGGTGGATTCGTCTGTCGATAGCGTGGGGCAGACCCGAACGCTACTGGTCGACGGTGGCAGTTCCATGACAGGCGCCGGGCGCGGCCCGTCCGGTCAGCGGTGCACATCCGCCGACGGCAGCAGCGCGGCGAAGCGATCCGCGAGCGTCGGGCGCGACCGCCCGGGCCAGATCGCGCCGGGTTCGAACAGCGGCAGCGCGGCGCCATCGCCACGAACCCCACGATTGCCGAGCAGCCCCTGCGTCAGACCCGCCGTCAACGCCGTCCGATGAACGTCGGCACGCGCTTGGCGACCAAGCCTCGAAAGCCGATCCGGAATGGCGGGCTCCTTGTTCTCATGCATTGCATTGACGCACCGGAAGGATGCCGACGGCGCCGTGAAGCGGGGCGGTCGGCTTTTAATCGCGCAATGTTGACGATTTTTTGCGCTGATTGAAGAGGCACTCTGGCGTGCAGGCGGGTTGGGAGGAGTCGGGCGACGTGTTGTGCTCAGCGATTTTGCACTCGATATGGGCGCGATACCAAGCCTGACAATCTCGACATTATAGAAATAATGTCAAATAACAATGGTCGATGAATTGGATATTTAACGGTTTACGTTATATTATTAACGAAACCATCCGCCCAATCCCGCCATGTCCGATCTCGCCGCCGACGAATCCCGCCTGACCGCCGAAATCGAGCGCCTGAAGGCCGACTTCCCGAAAACCCGCGAGTTGTATCGCGAAGCCTGCGCGCTGCTGTTCTTCCGCTTCGGTATCACGCCCACCGCGAACCGCCTGTACCAGCTGGTCCGCAAGGGCAGCATGAGCACGCCGACAGCCGTCCTCGGCGAGTTCTGGGCGGAGCTGAGGGAAAAAAGTCGCGTCCGCATCGAGCATCCCGATCTGCCGGCCGACTTGCAGGCGGCCGCCGGCGAACTGGTTGCAACGCTGTGGAATCGGTCGAGCGCCGACGCGACCGCCGCGCTCGACGCCTTGCGCGCGGAAGTCGAAGCCGAACGGATGGCGGCGAAGGCGGAAGTCACGGCACTGCAGGCCGAACTCGCCCGCACCGAAACCGCGCTGGAACAACGCACGGCCGCACTCCTGGCCGCGCAGGTGCGCATTCAAGAACTGGAGCAGGCGAGGGCGGCGGACGACGCATCGCGACAAGCGCTGCAAGCGGATATCGAACGCCTCACGGCCGACAACGCGGAAGGCGACCGCGCACTTGCGCAGGCACGCGCGGATTTCACCACCCAACTCGACCGGCTGCGCGACGACGCCGGCCGGGCAGAGGAACGCTTGCGCGCGTCGGAGAAGCGAGCGCTGCAGGAGATCGATCGCGAGCGGCTCGCCGCCGCGCGGCTGCAGAAGGAACTCGATGCTGTGGCATTGCGCGCGGAGCAGCGCGATACGCAGCAGCGCAAGGAGGTGGCCGCGCTGCAGGCGCAACTCGGAGATGCGCTGCATCGATGCGGCGTGCTTCAAGGGCAGCTCGACGGCGCGCAGGCGACCAATGCGGCGCGAGCCAACGAACTCGACGCGCTGCGGCGCGAAATGACAGTGCTCTCGCGCCGGTCGGCGCTGCGTGGCGCCAAGGCGGCACCGGCCGCGCAACGCGACGAGCGGAGGGCTCGCACGCGAAAGCGCGCAGCCGAAGCGCCGCCGCGCTGACGGAGGCGCCCGCAAGCGTGCGTCAGCCCAAGGCGGCGCACGCCTGAAGCCTGAAGCCTGAAGCCTGAAGCCTGAAGCCTGAAGCCTGAAGCCTGAAGCCTGAAGCCTGAAGCCTGAAGCCTGAAGCCTGAAGCAGACACGCAAGCGACCGAGCCCCCTAAACCCCTGATCGCCCGCCCATCTACCGATACCGATCAACTCGACACATACCGCGACGGCAGCGCCGGCGCGTCCGCCGGAATCGTGACGAGCGACGTATTCAGCCAACCCTGCGGCGAGCCGTTCGACTGCGCATAGGCGCCGACGTACGGCATCATCCGCGTCGTCTGATAGACCTGCGGCGTCCACCCGGCGGGCGCGAGGAAGATCGACGTCGCGCGCTTTTCGCTATAGGCGGACGCACCGTACGTCGAGATGTTCCACAGCGTCTGCTGATACGTCGCATAGTCGGCGTTGTGCCGCGAACCGCCAGCCTGCCAGCCTTCGAGCTGGATGAACGTGTTGTACGTGCCCACGCCCGCGAGCAGGTTGTTCACCGTGCGCCCGTACAGGAACGACAGGATCAGCCCGCAGCCGGCCGGCGCGAAATCGCTGCCGACGCTCAGGTAATAGCGGCCCGTCGTGTTCAAAACCGATGCGTAGTGCGAGTTGCCGATATCCGTCGACGTCGTCAGCCCGCTCGCGCCCACGAAGCTGTCGAACGCCTGCATCGTGACACCCGCCGGCAGGTCGCTCGTCGCGCTGATCGCGACGATGTGCGAACCGGCCGCCAGCTGCGTCAGGAACGCGGACAGCGTACCCGCGATCCAGTTGCCCTGCGCATCGACGAACGGAAACGCGCGATAGCCCGTCAACGCGAACACCGCCGGATCGGAGCCGGCTTGCCACGCGATCTGCGGCACCCACATCGTCAGTGGGCCGGCGTTCGATGCGGTGGATACGTACTGCTTCAACGCGTCGATCAGTTGCGCATCGGCGGCGGGCAGTGCGCCATAAGCTGCGCCGTTCTGCCAGCGCTGCACCCATTGCGCGACGAAGCCCGCGAGCTGACCGCCGGTGAAGTCGGCCGGCGGCACGTAGCCGAGCGGGCCGGTACTTTGGTACGCGGACTGGATCGCCGCGGCCGTGCGCACGTTGCTGCCGAACATGCTGTTCGCGAAATCCTGGCAGTTGTTGGCCGGCGGCGTCGCGAGCTGCGCGAGCGGGACGACCCACGCGCCGTTCGCGGTCGCGACGCCGCGATACAGCGTGAGATTCGCGACCGAGTCGTGACCGGGAAACGTGGCGGCGTCGGCACCCGCCACGTAGCCGGCCGACGGCGTGACGCTGACGGTGGTCGGTTGCGACCCGAACGGATGCGTGTACGAGATCGCAAACGATGCATCCCCGCCGGCCAGGCTGAACGATCCCGTGCAGTCGCCCCAGCTGTTCGACGCGCTGACGGCAGTCGATTGCCCGGTTGCGACCTGCGCTTGCGACGCCCGCGGCAGCGAGCCGCTCTGGCTCGCCGCGTTGCCGTACGCGAGTGTCGTCGACGGGATCGCATTGACGACGTTGATCGTGATCGAGCGGTCGGCGATGCCGTACTGGCGGGTGGACGCATCCGCGGCGCCGGTGGCGGCGAACGACGACGCGGACGTCGGGTTGCCGTCGCCGCCGCAGGCAGCCAGCGTGCCGACGAGCGGCGACAGGGTCAGCGCGGCGCCGCGCTGGATGAAGCGCCGGCGGTTCGGCGCGGACGGACGTTCGGGTTTCGAAGCGGTCATGGGCGTTCCTGGTCACGGGTTCGGGAGGCGACAACGGCGATCCGGCGCGTTGCACACGTGTGCAATGCCGGTCGAAACGGCTCGTTCGCCGGCACATGCGCCGCGCGTATTTATGCGGGAGATCGATGAAACGCCCGCGACGAAACCGAGTCGTGCATGTGACGCCGCGCACGCGGCAGGGCGGAACCGGGGCGAGGAATGCCGGAGCGACATTTGGGCGCCCGGCGGGGATCGGGTAAAGTGCCGCTCAACATGCCGGTTCGACGTTACTAGACGACCGGTCTAATCGTTGCTAACATACGTCATCATGAATGCATCTTCAGGCGCGGAAGTCCGCCAGCACATCCTGGATATCGCCAAGCCGATCATGCTCCACAAGGGGTTTTCGGCGGTCGGTCTGAACGAGATTCTCGCTGCGGCGGGCATCCCGAAGGGCTCGTTCTACCATTACTTCGGCTCGAAAGAGGCATTCGGCGAGGCGCTGCTCGAATCGTATTTCGACGGCTATCTCGCGCATCTCGACAACCTGTTCAAGCATCAGCCCGGCACGGGCGCCGAGCGCCTGATGACGTACTGGCGCAACTGGCTGCACACGCAATGCGCGGACGATCCGGAAGGCAAGTGCCTCGCGGTGAAGCTCGGCGCGGAAGTGTCCGACCTGTCGGAGGCGATGCGCACGGTGCTGCGGCACGGCACGAGCCAGATCATCGAGCGGCTCGCGGGCGGCATCGAGGCCGGGCTGGCCGACGGTTCGCTGAGCGGGGTCGCCGATCCGTCGTACACAGCCGCGATCCTCTACGAGCTGTGGCTGGGCGCAACGCTGCTGGAAAAAATCCACCGCAACCGCCAGCCGCTCGAAAGGGCGATGGTCGAAACGCGGCGCATGCTGAACCTGCCGCCGGCCGCGCAAGACGGAGCGCAGTCGTAACCCGGGCGCGCACTGGCGCGCCTTGTTTTTGCCCTGATTCTAGACGACTGGTCTACTTAAGCTCGCATGACGAACGCATCGCTCCGCGTTACGCTGTCCCGATTGTTCCAACCGCACGCGTGCGACCGCGACGGCCTGACCGTCGGCGCTGCCACGCGTGCGTGCCTTCTGCTGCCTCATCCCTGATCCGATCGTGCCCACGAAGCACGTTTATTCCTGTTGACGGAGACTCACATGCCGCAAACCAAGACCGCAAACCGCCAGATCATCCTGAATTCGCGCCCGGTCGGCGCACCGACGCCGGACAACTTCCGCATCGAATCCGCTGACGTGCCGACGCCCGGCGCCGGCCAGGTGTTGCTGCGCACGGTCTGGCTGTCGCTCGACCCGTACATGCGCGGCCGGATGAGCGACGCACCGTCCTATGCGCCCCCGGCCGAACTCGGCCAGCCGATGGTCGGCGGCACCGTCAGCCAGGTCGTCTCGTCGAACCTGCCCGCGTTCCGCGCAGGCGACCTCGTGGTAGCGGGCGCCGGCTGGCAGGACTATGCGTTGTCCGACGGACGCGACCTGATTCCGCTCGGCCGCGACTTCGCGCATCCGTCATACGCGCTCGGCGTGCTCGGCATGCCGGGCTTCACCGCCTACACCGGGTTGCTGAAGATCGGCGAGCCGAAGGCCGGCGAAACCGTGGTGGTCGCGGCGGCGAGCGGTGCGGTCGGCGCGGTGGTCGGCCAGATTGCCAAGTTGAAGGGCTGCCGCGTGGTCGGCGTCGCGGGCGGCGCCGACAAGTGCACGTACGTGACCGACACGCTCGGCTTCGACGCGTGCGTCGACCATCGCGATCCGGCGTTTGCCGCGAAGCTGAAGGACGCTTGCCCGAACGGCATCGACGTCTATTTCGAGAACGTCGGCGGGGCCGTGTTCGACGCGGTGTGGCCGCTGCTCAACGAGCATGCGCGCGTGCCGGTGTGCGGAATCATTGCGCATTACAACGACGCGGCATACGACGACACCGCGGTGTCGACCGGCCGTGATCGCGTGCCGGCGCTGATGGGTACGATCCTGCGCAAGCGCATCCGCGTGCAGGGTTTCATCATCCTCGATCACTATGCGACCGGTTATGCGCCGTTCCTGAAGGACATGAGCGAATGGGTCGCGCAGGGCAAGGTGAAGACGCTGGAAGACGTCGTCCCCGACCTGGCCGACGCACCGGAAGCGCTGATCGGCCTGCTGGCCGGCAAGAACTTCGGCAAGGTCGTCGTGCGCGTGGGCCCGGACGAACTGGCCTGATGCCGCGGCACGGCAACACACCACAGTTGCACGCCGGCGTCGCGTTACGCCGGCTTGTGGCATGCTCGATTCCGTTTCGATAGGAGTGACAAGATGGCGCTTCACGTGATTGCTTCGCTGTTCCTGAAACCCGAACACGCGGAGGCCGCCGAGGCCGTCCTGCGCAGCATGGTCGCGAAGACGCGCACCGAGCCGGGCAACCGGCGCTACGACCTGTTCCGCGAGCAGGACGGCTCGCCGAACCTGCACCTGTACGAGATCTACGACGACCAGGCTGCGTTCGACGCGCACCTCGCGAGCCCGTATTTCGTTGAATTCCGCACGAAGTCGGCCGACTGGTTCACAGCGCCGCCGGTCATCAAGGTGCTGTCGGGCATCGACGTGGCCGAGTAACGACGTCGGATCACCGCCGCGGCTCGTCCCACCCGGGCCGCGCGGCACCCGTCGCGCACCGCGCGACGGCGATGACAACGACGACACAGCGCGGCGCGCCTTGCGCGCCGCTTCCCCAATACACCGGCCCCGGAGGCTGAATGATCACCCTCAACATCAACGGCGAAACCCGCTCGGTCGACGCCCCCGACGACATGCCCTTGCTCTGGGTGCTGCGCGACGTCGTCGGCCTCACCGGTACGAAGTTCGGCTGCGGGATCGCGCAATGCGGCGCGTGCACGGTACATCTCGACGGCGTCGCCGCGCGCTCGTGCGTGCTGCCGGTTGCGGCCGTCGCGGGCCGCAAGATCACGACGATCGAAGCCGTCGGCGCAACGCCGGCCGGCCACAAGGTCCAGCAGGCATGGCGCGAGCTCGACGTCGTCCAGTGCGGTTACTGCCAGTCGGGGCAGGTGATGGCCGCCACCGCGCTGATCGCGTCGAACCCGAACCCGACCGACGCCGACATCGACGCGGCGATGGCCGGCAATATCTGCCGCTGCGGCACGTACAACCGGATTCGCGCGGCCGTGAAGCAAGCCGCGAAGGAGGCCTGACATGTCGCGAGGACTGATCGAAGCCGGCCGGGCCGGTACGGGCGTATCGCGCCGTTCGTTCCTCAAGTTCGGCATGTCGCTGGGCGCGGCGGCCGGTGGCGGCCTGTTGCTCGGCTTCAGCCTGCCGGCCGCGGGCGACGATGCACGTCGTTCGGTGATCGGCGGCGACGGCGATGAAACCGCGCGCGCCGGCGTGTTCGCCCCGAACGCGTTCGTGCAGATCGACCGCGCCGGCAAGGTCACGCTGGTGATGCCGAAGGTCGAGATGGGGCAGGGCGTCTATACGGCGCTGCCGATGCTGATCGCCGAGGAACTCGAAGTGCCGCTGTCGAGCGTGACGCTCGACCATGCGCCGCCGAACGAGAAGCTGTTCCTCGATCCGCTGCTCGGCGGCCAGCTCACCGGCGGCTCGACGTCGGTGCGCTACGCGTGGGAACCGCTGCGCCGTGCGGGCGCGACCGCCCGTACGCTGCTGGTCTCGGCCGCCGCGAAGCAATGGAACGTCGATCCCGCATCCTGCCGCGCCGCGAACGGCGAAGTGCAGCACCCGCCGAGCGGCCGGCGCGCGTCGTACGGCCAGTTGGCTGACGCCGCGGCGAAGCTGCCGGTGCCGAAGGACGTCGTGCTGAAGAAGCCGGAGGATTTCAAGCTGATCGGCACGCCCGCGAAGCGTCTCGATTCGCCGGAGAAAGTCGACGGCACCGCGCAGTTCGGGCTCGACGTGCGCCTGCCCGGCATGCTGTACGCGGTGATCGTGAACAGCCCGGTGTTCGGCGGCACGGTCGCGAGCGTCGACGATACGGCCGCGAGGAAGATTCCCGGCGTGCGCCAGGTCGTACGCGCGGACAACGCGGTCGCCGTGGTCGGCGATCACACATGGGCCGCGAAGCGCGGCGCATCGGCGCTCGTCGTGAAGTGGAACGAAGGCGCGGGTGCGAAGGTGTCGATGAAGGACATCGTCGCCGATCTCGCGCAGGCGGCGGCGAACGGCAAGGGCGCGGTCGCGCGCAAGGAGGGCGACGTCGGCCGCGCGTTCGCTGGCGCGAAGACGCGCGTCGACGCCGTCTACGAACAGCCGTTCCTCGCGCACGCGACGATGGAACCGGTGAACTGCACGGTGCACGTGCGCGGCGACGGCTGCGAAATCTGGGTCGGCACGCAGGTGCCGACGCGCGCGGTCGACACCGTGCAGCAGCTCACGAGCTTTCCGCCGGAGAAGATCGTCGTGCACAACCACCTGCTCGGCGGCGGTTTCGGCCGGCGGCTCGAAACGGACATGATCGGTCAGGCGGTGAAGATCGCCAAACAAGTCAACGCGCCCGTGAAGGTCATCTGGACGCGCGAGGAGGACATCCAGCACGACATGTACCGGCCGTACTATTACGACCGGATCTCGGCCGGCCTCGACGCGAACGGCAAGCCGGTCGCGTGGCAGCACCGGATCGTCGGCTCGTCGATCATCGCGCGCTTCGCGCCGCCCGCGTTCAAGGACGGCATCGATCCCGATGCGGTCGAGGTCGCGGCCGAGTTGCCGTACGACCTGCCGAACCAGCTGGTCGACTACGTGCGCCAGGAGCCGCGCCACGTGCCGACCGCGTTCTGGCGCGGCGTCGGCCCGACGCGCGGCACGTTCGTGGTCGAGAGCTTCATCGACGAACTGGCCGCGCAGACCAAGACCGACCCGGTGCAATACCGCCGCGCGCTGCTCGGCAAGACGCCGCGCGCGCTCAACGTGCTCGACGTCGCGACGAAGGCGGCCGGCTGGGGTGGCCCGGCGCTGCCGACGGGGCAAGGGCGCGGCGTCTCGGTGATGCACGCGTTCGGCAGCTTCTTCTCGATCGTCGTCGATGTCGCGGTGGATAACGGCGAGGTGCAAGTCAAGCGTGTCGTGTGCGCGGTCGATTGCGGCATGGTCGTCAACCCGAACACGATCGAGGCGCAGGTGCAGGGCGGCATCATCTTCGGGATCACGGGCGCGCTGTACGGCGAGATCACGATCGAGGACGGCCGCGTCATGCAGAGCAACTTCACCGACTACCGGATGCTGCGGATCAACGAGACGCCACCGATCGACGTGCATCTGGTGAAAAGCGGTGAAGCGCCGGGCGGGATCGGCGAACCGGGCACGGCCGCGACGGCCGCGGCGCTGTCGAACGCGATCTTCGCGGCGACCGGCAAGCGGCTGCGTAAGCTGCCGGTCGGCGACCAGTTGAAGACGGCGTGAGGGGGGCGACGACCATGCAAAACCTCACCCTGAAGATGCTCGGCGCGTCGTTGTTCGCCGTGTCTGCGCTGCTGGCCGACACGGCCGCGCATGCCGCTCAGACGGCACCGGCCGACAGCGCGCTCGTCGCGCGCGGCGCGTATCTCGCGAAAGCGGGCGACTGCGTCGCGTGCCACACCGCGCCACGTGGCACGCCGTTCGCCGGCGGCCTGAAGATGGTCACGCCGATGGGCGCGATCTACACGACCAACATCACGCCCGATCCGGAAACGGGCATCGGCGGCTATACGGAAGCCGAGTTCGCGAGTGCGCTCCGCGCAGGCGTCGCGAAGGACGGCCATCACCTGTATCCGGCGATGCCGTACCCGTCGTACGCGAAGCTGAAGGATGACGACGTGAAGGCGCTGTACGCGTATTTCATGCACGGCGTCGAGCCGGTGAAGCAGGCGAACCGGCCGTCGGACATCCCGTGGCCGCTCAACATGCGCTGGCCGCTCGCGTTGTGGAACAAGGTGTTCCTCGACACGACGCCCTACGCCGACAAGCCGGCCAAGGACGCGATGTGGAACCGCGGCGCGTATCTGGTGCAGGGGCTCGGGCACTGCGGGTCGTGCCACACGCCGCGCGGCGTCGGCTTCCAGGAGAAGGCGCTCGACGAAGGCGGCGCGGCGTTCCTGTCGGGCGCGCCGATCGACAACTGGTTCGCGTCGAACCTGACCGGCGAGCCGAACACGGGGCTGGGCCGCTGGAACGAGGCCGAGGTCGCGCAATTCCTGAAGACCGGCGCGAATCAGCACGCGACCGCGTTCGGCTCGATGGTGAGCGTGATCAACCACAGCACGCAGGCGCTCTCCGACGACGATCTGGCGGCGATTTCGCGTTACCTGAAATCGCTGCCGGCGGCGGGCGGCACGGGCGCGCCGCCGTACAACTACGATCCGAAGGCGACGCAGGCAGCACTGGGCCGGCCGGCAGCCGATCCGGGTGCGAAGGTGTATAACGCTTACTGCCTGCATTGCCACGGCGCGGACGGGCGCGGCTACGCGCCGCTGCTCGCGCCGCTCGCCGGCAATCCGAACGTGCTCGAAGCCGATGCCGCGTCGCTGATCAACGTGACGCTGAACGGCAGCGACACGCTCGTGATCGACGGCGTGCCTTCCGCGTATCCGATGCCGGCGTTCTCGAACCAGTTGAACGATCGGCAGATCGCCGACGTGCTGACGTTCATGCGCGCCGGCTGGAACAACGGCGCGCCGGCCGTGCAGGCGGCGGACGTCGCGAAACTTCGCAAGGCGACGGCGGCCGCGCGCTGAGCGCGGCCCCATGCGGAACGATGGCGGGCCGGTGAGCCTGCCGTCACTGCCGCCGGGTGCGTGCCTGCCCCGGCGGCTTGGCTTTTTTCTGTCGTTTTCCTGTCAACCGGCGCGCGGCCGTTCGCGGCAGCGCGCGTTTATCGACGTAATGTAGGGGTGTCTGGATGGCTAACGTGACTTATACGGATACGCAACTGCTGATCGACGGCGAGTGGGTCGACGCCGCAAGCGGCAAGACGATCGACGTCGTGAACCCGGCGACCGGCAAGCCGATCGGCAAGGTGGCTCACGCGGGCATCGCCGATCTCGACCGTGCGCTCGCCGCCGCGCAACGCGGCTTCGAGGCATGGCGCAAGGTGCCCGCGCACGAGCGCGCGGCGACGATGCGCAAGGCGGCCGCGCTGGTGCGTGAACGCGCCGACGCGATCGCACAGTTGATGACGCAGGAGCAGGGCAAGCCGCTCACCGAAGCGCGCGTCGAAGTGCTGTCGGCAGCGGACATCATCGAATGGTTCGCGGACGAAGGCCGCCGCGTATACGGCCGGATCGTGCCGCCGCGCAACCTTGCCGCGCAGCAGACCGTCGTGAAGGAGCCGGTCGGCCCCGTCGCCGCCTTCACGCCGTGGAATTTTCCGGTCAACCAGGTCGTGCGCAAGCTGAGCGCCGCGCTGGCAACCGGCTGCTCGTTCCTCGTCAAAGCGCCGGAAGAAACCCCCGCCTCGCCGGCCGCGCTGCTGCGCGCATTCGTCGACGCGGGCGTGCCGGCCGGCGTGCTCGGCCTGGTGTATGGCGATCCGGCTGAAATCTCGTCGTACCTGATCCCGCACCCGGTGATCCGCAAGGTGACGTTCACGGGTTCGACGCCGGTCGGCAAGCAGCTTGCCGCGATGGCGGGCCTGCACATGAAGCGCGCGACAATGGAACTGGGTGGCCACGCGCCGGTGATCGTCGCCGAGGACGCCGACGTCGCGCTGGCGGTGAAGGCCGCCGGCGGCGCGAAATTCCGCAACGCGGGGCAGGTCTGCATTTCGCCGACGCGCTTTCTCGTGCACAACAGCATTCGCGACGAATTCACACGCGCGCTGGTCAAGCATGCCGAGGGGCTGAAGGTCGGCAACGGCCTCGAGGAGGGCACGACGCTCGGCGCGCTCGCGAACCCGCGGCGGCTCACCGCGATGGCGTCGGTCGTCGACAACGCGCGCAAGGTCGGCGCGAGCATCGAAACCGGCGGTGAACGGATCGGCTCGGAAGGCAATTTCTTCGCGCCGACCGTGATCGCGAACGTGCCGCTCGAAGCGGACGTGTTCAACAACGAGCCGTTCGGCCCGGTCGCGGCGATCCGCGGTTTCGACAAGCTCGAGGACGCGATCGCGGAAGCGAACCGCCTGCCGTTCGGTCTCGCCGGCTACGCGTTCACGCGTTCGTTCGCGAACGTGCACCTGCTCACGCAGCGCCTCGAAGTCGGCATGCTGTGGATCAACCAGCCGGCAACGCCGTGGCCGGAAATGCCGTTCGGCGGCGTGAAGGACTCGGGCTACGGGTCGGAAGGCGGGCCGGAAGCACTGGAGCCGTATCTCGTCACGAAATCGGTGACGGTGATGGCCGTCTGACGGTCGTCAATCGATCGCGTGCGCGGCGCTGTCGGCGTTGCGCATGCGATCGGCGCAGGTCGGGCGGTATGCCCGGCTTTCGTCAGTTCTCCTGCCAGCCGCATTCGAACGGCGACCACCCCGGTATTTCAATACGCGCGTCACTGCGGGTCGATTGTTTCGATTCAGTCACCAGCCACGACATACGCGACACCACGCCCCTCGGTGAATGGCACCAGCACCCGGTGCCTGCCCGATCGGAACCCGATCCGCTCGACACCGCTCAGGTCAAGTCGTCAGCCACCTGGCAAGTACGGACTGCACCTCGTACCCGAGTGCCACGCTTTTTGGTATAGGTTATCCAGAAGAAACCATAACAACCGGTGCGTCAGCGTCGGCCCAACCTGAGAGGAAACGGATGCATCCGCGGTCGGCAGCGCCGTACTACGTTGTGCTGGCGGGGACCTTGATAGCGTGCGCGCTGATGGGCCTTTGCGTATTGCAGTTGTTTCAAAGCCGTCACGACGCGCTCGAGCGCGCACGCGATACGTCGCGGAACCTGGCGCTCGTCGCCGAGCGCGACATCGAACGCAATATCGAACTGTACGGCCTGTCGCTGGACGCGGTGATTCAGGGCTTGCAGCAGCCGGACGTCATGGCGGCCTCGCCGGCATTGCGGCGCGGCGTCCTGTTCGATCACGCGATGACGGCGAAATTTCTCGGCTCGATGCTCGTGCTGGACGCGGCCGGCAACATCGTCCTGGATTCGGCGAACGACATACCTCGACAGGGCAATTTCGGCGACCGCAAGTACTTTACGGTTCACCGGGACAATCCGGACGTCGGGCTTTACATCAGCGATCCCTATGCGTCCCGCCTGCGCGGCGGCTCGCTCAGCGTGGCGCTGACGCGCCGCGTGTCGAATCCGGACGGCTCATTCGGCGGCATCGTGATGATCGCGGTCAATCTCGAGTATTTCCACACGCTCTTCGCCGGCCTCGCGCTCGGCTCGCACGGCGCGATTTCGCTGATCGGTACGGACGGCATCATGTTCATGCGCCAGCCGTACGACGTGCACACCGTCGGCCGCGACCTCAGCAAGGCGGCGACGTTTCGCCACTTCCTGACCGCGCCGGAAGGCTCGTTCCTCGACACCTCGACGATCGACAACGTGCGCCGCCTTTACTACTTCAAGACGCTGCCGCATCTGCCGCTGATCATCATGGTCGCCGAAGCGGAGCAGGACATCTACGCCGCATGGCGGCGCCGGGCGATCATGATCGGAGCGCTGGTGGCGACCTTCGGCGCGGCGTTCATCGTGCTGTCCTGCATGCTGGGCGTCCAGCTGCGGCGTAGGATGCGGGCCGAATCCGAGCTGGTCATGCTCGCACGCACCGACGGCCTCACCGGGCTCAACAATCGGCGCTCGTTCGGGGAAGTGCTGGACCTCGAATGGCGTCGCGCACGCCGTGCCCGCTCGGTGTTTTCGCTGCTGTTCGTCGACGTCGACCGCTTCAAGGCCTACAACGACACGTATGGTCACCAGGCCGGCGACGACGCGCTGGCGGCGGTGGCACGGTGCATCGGCGACAACATCCGGCGACCCGCGGACACCGCGGCCCGCTATGGCGGCGAGGAATTCGTCGTGATCCTGCCCGATACGCCGGCCACGGGCGCTACGGAGATCGCCGAGCGGATTCGTGCGGCCATCGACGGGCTTGCGATCGAACATGCGGAAAGCGAATTCGGGCGCGTCACCGCGAGCATCGGCGTGGCAAGCTGGGCCCCCGAGCAGGAAGGGGAGGTCGAGTCGGTGATCAAGGCGGCCGACGAGGCGTTGTATCACGCGAAGGAAACGGGGCGGAACAAGGTTGCCTCGCATGAAACGGGCATCTGACGCCATCGTCGGCACGCATCGCCGATTGCCGATGGCGGGCGTGCCGTTCGACGCTCAATGCCGGCCGCTGCCGCGATAGCTTTCCACTTCCGCGTCGTACGCCGCCAGAAACGCCTTGCCGAACACCGACGCGAAATCGTCCTCGATCGCGAACACCGTGTCGCGATGGGTCGCCGCGTAGCGATCCCACATCCTCGCCTTGTACAGCACGGGCACGCGCTTCTCGTACCAGCGCATCGCGTCGTCACGCTCGCGCAGGCGTTGCGGCGAAAAGCGCGTCAGCAGGTCCATCAACGCGGCGCGCATGCCGGCGACCATGCCGATCTGGTGCGCATGCAGATCCTGGAACGCGTCGCTGACCGCGCTCTGCGGCGACATGAAGCCCGGCAGCGGCAGCCCGAACATCTGCCGCAGCACGGCGCCGCCGTCCGGCAGCAGCTTCAGCGGGTTGTTCTCGCGATCGAGCAGCATCGTCATGTGCGCCTTCACCTCGCGCTTCAGGATGCTGCGCGACGACAGCAGCTCGACCGTGCCGTTCGCGAACAGCGCCAGCAACTGGCCCGCGATGAACAGTTGTTCGGCCGACCACTGATGCGACTCGGCGGCCGTATCCAGCCCGGCGCCTTCGAAGAACGCGCTCAGCAGTTCATCGGGCGTCGGCGCGCGCGCGGCATGCGACGCCGGTTCATCGGCCGGCCGCGTATCGGCGGCGCGCGCGGCAGCTGGCTGCACACGCACGTGGTGCGTCCACTCGGGCGCATGGTCGGCCTGTGTCGTGGACGGTGCTTCGCGATCCGCATTGCCACGATCGGCCTGCGGCGCGACGCCCGTTGTGCCGATATCGCCCGATGACTGCGCGAACAGGTCGAGCGGATCGATCGACAACTGGCTGAGGTCGCGCTGCGATGGTGCGGGCGGTTCGGTCTGCGCTGCGCGATTCGCCGGCTGGGCGGCGTCCGCCCGTGCGGGGCCGCCTGGTCGTGTGCCGGCGTCCGCCGCCTTGCCGCGCGGCGCGAGACGATCCTGGAGAAGCCCCCACAGCCGGTTGCCGGCGCCTTTCGTATCGACCCGCGAAGACGTTGCTTGCATGGGGGCCGCTGAAGCGCGTGCCGGCGCCTGCGTATCGACGTGCATGCCGGTATCGGTCGCCATGTCGATGACCGGTGCATCGTCTCGATCGCCGCCATCGTCACGTTCGGCACGCAGCACGTACGGCCCGATGCGGATGATGTCGCCGGTGTTGAGCGGGCGCTCCTGCGCATAGCCGACCGGCTCGCGGTTCACCTCGATCGTCGATACGCTGCTCAGGTTCTTCAGCAGGCACGCGTCGTCGCCGACCTGCAGCAGCGCCTGCAGCCGCGATATCTGGCGTGTGTCGTCGCGCAACACGAGATGGTTGTCGCTGGCCCGGCCGATGGTGCCGCCGGGCGGATGAAACACGACGGCGTCGTAGCAGTCGTTTTCGACCGGCTCGCCGGCATGTTCGATCACGATCAGTTGCATGTCATACGTCGCTCGGTGTAGCGCTCGCGTGGAAACCGGTTCGATCAGGATGACGACGCATGCCTGCGGCGCGCGAATTCGAACGCGGGCCCCCAGATCGGATGCCCCCTCTCGGCAGGGGACAAGTCGAAGCGCGGGTTGAGGTCGAGAATTTTCGAGAACTCGGCGCGGCACGGCGTGATGCGGTTCGTCACGCAATAGCTGAACGCGAGGAGCTTGTGCGCGGCCACCTGCGTGTCGGTGTCGGCGCTGTCGATCTCCTTCGCGTGGCTCAGCAGCGCGATCGTGCGCCCGTAGTCGCCGCTGTCGTACGCGGCGCGTGCACTCTCGACCGTCGCGCGTGCAGCCGACGGTGTCGGGGACGTACCGCACCCGCCGGCCCCCAGCAACCATGCGCCGAGGAAAAGAACGAGCGATGATCGACCTTTCATTATTGAAATTAAATATTGGCGTAATTGGAAGGTGCACACAAGCGCTGTTGGATTCTAGTGCCAATCATCGGCATTGAACCCGCTGTTACGTTTTGTTTCATTTCGCCGATTCGCTTCCACATGAATGCAGAATCGACTACGAATTTCAGTGCTTGTTAAACCGGAAAAACGGCCTATAGTTCGCTGTGTTTTTCGGATTCGTCAGTTGTTTGGTCAGCGCACGTCAATGCCCGAAAAACCAGACCGTCCGTTCGTGCGAAACGAATAGGCTGACACACCACCGGCGTCGCGAGCATCTCTTGCTCGACAGCCGGCCGGCTTGAGCCCCGCGCCCATCCGACAGGTGTCCACGCCATGGAACCGGGCCGCCCACGCGCACCGGTCGGATTAATTTTGCCATTAATTTACCAACATCAATTCAATTGGCCATCGTCTCGCCAAAGCGACTTTCAAACACACTGAATGATATGACCCGGCTTTTTGCAAGAAGAATTTGCCGACAGAAATTGCAATGGATGGATATTCTGGCTACACAATTACCGACTAATTAATTGTCCCTTTTTCAATCAGATCATCCGGTTTGAAAATTGAAAACCGGTGTGTGGCTATTGTGTGGCGAGGGTGGAATATGCAATGGCGGTCGAGCAGTTTCATCGTATGGGGATGCGTGATGCTGTTGCCGGGGTGCGGTGCGACGGAGCGCGCCGCGGCGGTGCCGTATGCGATCACGGTTGACGTTGCGCCGGACGTCAACCCGGACATGAACCGCAAGCCCTCGCCGATCGTGCTGAAGGTGTTCCAGCTCCGCGCGGCGGCGTCGTTCGACAGTGCGGATTTCTTCTCGCTGCAGGACAAGCCGGAAAACGTGCTCGGCGCGGATCTGCTGGGCGCCGACCGTGTGATCCTGCGGCCGGGCGAGTCGCGCACGCTGCACTATCGCGGCAATGTCGAGGCCGGAGCGATCGGCGTGGTCGCCGAATACCGCATGCTCGAAAGGAACCGCTGGCGGCTGACGGTGCCGCTGCCGCGTGCGAAGCAGCTCAATCTCTACAAGTTCTGGCAGACGTCGCCGGGCGAGCTGAAGCTGTCGATCGCCGTGCGTAATGGCGGCATCGCGCTGAACGATGCGAAGGGGCGCCCATGACCGAACCGACGATGTCCGCGACGCCGGTCGCGGCGCTCCGCCAGCGGGTGGTGTGGACCGAGGGGATGTTCCTGCGGCCGCAGCATTTCCAGCAGCTCGAACGGCACTGGGAACGCTACGTCGCGCTGCGCTGCCTGCCGCTGCAAGGCTTCTACTGGGGCTTCGACACGCTGGAGCTCGATCGCGAGCAACTGGCGCTCGGCAAGGTCGCGTTGCGCACCGCGTCGGGCGTGATGCGCGACGGCACGCCGTTCGACCTGTCCCATCCGGACGATCTCCCCGAACCACTCGACGTACCCGCCGATGCGAAGGATCAACTCGTCGTGCTCGCGCTGCCGCTGTGGCGCGGCGGCGGCGAGGAGGTGTCGTTCGGTGCAGGCGCAGGTGCAAATGCAGGTGGCGGCAATGCTTCGAGCGCTGCAAACGGCGGGGCCGATGTCGCGCGATACGTCGTGCGCGAATACGAAGTGGCCGATGCGAACGCGGTCGCGCTCGGCCCCGCGCTGCTGCAGACGGGCCGCCTGAACGTGCGGCTGATGCTCGAAGCCGAGCTGACCGGCGACTGGCATGCACTCGGCGTTGCGCGAATCGTCGAGCGGCGCACCGATGCGCGGCTGCTCGTCGACAACGGCTATATTCCGCCGCGCCTCGTCGCGCAGCACGACGCCGTGCTGCTGGCCTATGCGCGCGAGCTGCACGGGCTGCTCACGCAACGCAGCGAAGCGCTTGCGGAACGGTTGTCCGAGCCCGGGCGCGGCGGCGTGTCGGAAGTCGCGGATTTCCTGCTGCTGCAGCTCGTGAACCGCTATCTCGCGCTGACCTGGCATGCGCAACAACACGTGGCGACGCACCCGGAGACGCTGTTCTGCGACTGGCTCAAGCTCGCGTGCGACCTGAGCACGTTCACGGCGGCCGGCCGGCGCCCGCAGTCGCTCGCGGTCTACGTACACGATGACCTGCGCACGAGCTTCGCGGAGCTGATGACCGAGCTGCGCCGATCGCTGTCGACGGTGCTCGAGCAAAACGCGATCCAGATCGAGCTGCGCGATGCGGGCAACGGCATCCGCGTCGCGACGCTGGCCGACCCGGCGCTGCGCGACACGGCCGGCTTCGTGCTCGCGGTGCGCGCGGACGTGCCGGCCGACAGCTTGCGCGCGCGTTTTCCCGCGCAGGCGAAGCTCGGGCCGGTCGAGCGGATCCGCGATCTCGTGCAGTTGCAGCTGCCGGGCATCACGATGCGCCAGTTGCCGGTCGCGCCACGGCAGATCCCGTATCACGCGGGCCATACGTACTTCGAGATCGACAAGGGCAGCGACCTGTGGAAGCAGCTGGCGCGCTCCGGCGGTCTCGCATTTCATTTCGCCGGTGAATTCCCTGGGCTCTCGATGGAGTTCTGGGCGATACGCGGGTAAGGGCGGGGCGACGCGATGCATTCCACCTCCGATTCGATCTCCCCCGGCGCCGGCGGATTCGTGCCGCCGAATCCGGGCGGCGTGCATCCAGCCGCGGCGGGCGCGGCCGGCCCGACCGCGACGCAGCCGCGCCCCGGACGCTGGGCCGCGAGCGGCACGAATCCGCTCGTCGCGGCCGCGAATCCGTTGCTCAACCTGGTGCCGCAGATCCGCTCGACCGTCCATCACCCGAATCCGGCGTGGCTGCGCGAGCATCTGGTCGTCGAGATCCGGCAATTCGAGACACGTGCGCAGGAAGCCGGCGTGCCGTCGCAAGCGATCATCGGCGCACGCTACTGCCTGTGCACGGCGCTCGACGAGGCAGCCGCGCTGACGCCGTGGGGCGGCAGCGTGTGGTCGTCGCACAGTCTGCTCGTGTCGTTCCACAACGAGACCTGGGGCGGCGAGAAATTCTTCCACCTGCTCGAACGCCTGTCGCAGCAGCCGCGCCAGCATCTCGACCTGCTCGAGCTGCTGTATTTCTGTCTCGCGCTCGGCTTCGAGGGCCGCTATCGCGTGCTCGACAACGGCCACGCGCAGCTCGACGCACTGCGCCGCCAGCTCGCGCAGACGATCCGCTCGGTGCGCGGCGAATTCGAACCCGCGCTGTCGCCGCACTGGCGCGACGTCGTCACGCGCGACGTCGCGCGCCGCGTCGTCGTGCCGCTGTGGGTGTGCGTGGCGCTCGCGCTGCTGATCGGCTTCGGCGTGTTCGTCGGGCTGCGGATCGCGCTCGCCGGGCATTCGGATCGGCTGTTCGCGTCGATCGACGCGCTGCACGTGCCGAAGCTGCAGCCCGCGCAGGCGCCGCCGCGCCCGGCGCCCGCGCCGCGCATCGCGAAGTTCCTGGAACCCGAGATCGCGGCCGGTCTCGTATCGGTGCGCGACGCTGCCGATCGCAGCGTGATCGTGCTGCGCGGCGACGGGTTGTTCAAGTCCGGCTCGACGTCGGTGATCGACCGCTACGTGCCGGTGCTCGCGCGCGTGGCCGATGCGCTGAACAAGGTGCCCGGCAACGTGCGCGTGACCGGCTATACCGACGACACGCCCGTGCATACGGCACGCTTCGCGTCGAACTGGGACCTGTCGCGCGAACGCGCGGAAGCCGTGCGCGGCATGATCGCCGCGCGGCTCGACCATCCGGAACGGCTCGCGGCGGAAGGACGCGGCACGCTCGACCCGGTCGCACCGAACGATTCATCGGCGAACCGCGCGCTGAACCGGCGTGTCGAGATCACGCTGCTGCCGGCGCCCGGCAGCGCCGCCGTCGGCGCGAGCCCCACGCAGGGGGCCAACTGACCATGAACCAGGCTGTCGCGCGTTTCGTCCGGCCGTTGCCGTCGCGGGCGATCTGGACCTTCGCCGGTCTCGTCGTGCTCGCGTGCCTGGTGTGGCTCGCAGGCCCGCTGTTCGCGTTCGCCGAGGTCCGGCCGCTCGAAAGCGGCTGGGCGCGCGGGCTGACGATCGCGGTGCTGTTCATCGCGTGGGGCGCACGCGTCGCGTGGCGCAGCTGGCGCGCCGGCCGCCTCAACGCGCAGTTGCTGAACCAGCTGCGCGAGGCCGCTCCCGGGCCGGCCGCCGCCGGCGATCCGGCGAAAGCGCAGCTCGACGAGTTGCGCAGCCGTTTCGACGAAGCAGCGACGCTGCTGAAGAAGGCGCGCTTCGGACAGGCCGACGCCATACGCAAGGACCTGCCGCGCTGGTTCGACCGGATGTCGCGCCAGTACCTGTATCAGCTGCCGTGGTACGTGTTCATCGGCGCGCCGGGCTCGGGCAAGACCACCGCGCTCGTGAATTCCGGGCTCAGCTTTCCGCTTGCCGAGCAGTTCGGCCGCGCGGCAATTCGCGGCGTGGGCGGCACGCGGCATTGCGACTGGTGGTTCACGAACGACGCGGTGCTGATCGACACGGCCGGCCGCTATACGACGCACGAGGGCAACCGCGCGCTCGACGAGGCCGAGTGGAAAGGCTTCGTCGACCTGTTGAAGAAATACCGCACGCGCCAACCGCTGAACGGCGCGATGCTGACGATCAGCGTCGCCGACCTGCTCGGTGCGTCGGAGGCCGAGCGCACGCAGCACGCGATGGTGCTGCGCAAGCGGCTGCTCGAACTGCGCGTGCAGCTCGGCATTCGCTTTCCCGTGTACCTGCTCGTGACGAAGGCCGACCTGCTCGCGGGCTTCGCCGAGTATTTCAGCAGCTACGGCCGCACGGAATGTGCGCAGGTGTGGGGTTTCACGTTCCCGCTCGCACAAAGCGAGGCGCCGGGTTTCGACCTGCGCGCGGCATTCGACCGCGAATACCGGCTGCTGCACCAGCGGCTGAACGACGGACTGCCCGAACTGCTCGCCGCGCAGACCGATGCGCGCCAGCGCGAAATGACGTACCTGCTGCCGCAGCAGATCGCCGACCTGCAGGACATGCTCGGCCAGTTCGTCGCCGAGGTGTTTTCGGTGTCGAGCTACGAGCCGATGCCGATGCTTCGCGGCGTCTACCTGACGAGCGGCACGCAGGAGGGCACCGCGTTCGATCGCGTGATGAGCGGCATCAAGCGTTTCCTGAAGATCGAGGGCGTGCCGCCGGTCGCGCAGGTCGGCTCGACCGGGCGCAGCTTCTTTCTGAAGTCCCTGCTTCAGGAACACATCTTCCGCGAAGCCGCGCTCGCCGGCAGCGACCTGCGCTGGCACCAGAAGCGGCGCGTGCTGCGGATCGCCGGCTACGTGCTGCTCGCGCTGGCGTGCGTGGCCGTGCTGGTCGCGTGGCTGCGCAGCTATTCGAACAATCGCGCGTATCTCGACCAGATCGCCGCGCGCGTGCCGGCCGTCGATGCGCAGATCGCCGGGGCGAAATTCTCCGATGCGGCGGACGTCGCCCGCCTGCTGCCCGTGCTCGACGCGCTCGGCAACCTCGCGAATGCGGGCGGCACCGACCTGCAGCATCCGCCGCTCGCGTATCGATGGGGGCTGTTCCAGGGTGAGAAGATCGACGAAGCGGTCGACGCCGTGTACCGGCGCGCGCTCGAAGACGTGCTGCTGCCGATCGCCGCGAGCCGGATGGAGGCCGCGCTGCGCGACGCCCGGCCCGACGAGACCGAATACGCGTATGCGGCGCTGAAGGCGTATCTGATGCTGTACGACAGCGCGCACTACGATCCCGCGTTCGTGCAGGCCGTCGTCGACCTCGAAATGGAACGCGCGCTGCCGCCCGATTTCTCGCCGGCCGAACGCACCGCGCTGCGTGCGCATCTCGCCGCGCTGTTCGGCAACCGTGTCGCGGTGTCGCCGTATCCGATGAACGAGCGGCTCGTGGCCGACGTGCGCGACCGGCTGCGGCAGGCGCCGTTCTCGCAGCGGCTGTACCGGCAACTCACGCTCACGCTGCGGCCGGCCACCTCCGCGTTCGACTTCAGCGTCGCGCGGGCGGTCGGTCCCGACGCTTCGCTGGTGTTCCGCCGCCAGAGCGGCAAGCCGCTGTCGGAAGGCGTGCCGGGGCTCTATACGCGCAACGGCTATCGCAACGTGTTCGCGCCGCGCCTGGCCGGCGAGGTCGACGCCTACGGGCGCGAGGAAGTGTGGGTGCTGAACCTCGGGCTGTCCGAGATTCCGGGGCCGACCGACGCGGCCGCGTGGGCGCGCGATATTCGCCAGCTGTACCTGAACGACTACCTGAAGATCTGGGACGACTATCTCGCCGACATCAAGCTGCAACGCACCGCGACGCTCGCGCAGAGCATCCAGGTGGCGCGCGCGCTGTCGGCCGCCGATTCGCCGCTCACGCGGCTGATGGTCGCGCTCGCGCGCGACACGGCGCTCGGCGATGCGCCGGGTGGGGCCCGCACTCTCGCGGGCCGCGCGCAGGACAAGGTCGACGAGGCGCGCAGCTCGCTGTCGCAGATCTTCGCGGGCCAGGGAAGCAATTCGAGCGCGAGCGCGTCCGCGGCGGCGCCCGCGAGCGCCGAGCAGATCGTCGACAGCCACTTCGCCGGGCTGCGCGCGTTCGCGCCGGGCAGCGGCGACCAGGCCCAGGCGTTCAATGACGTGCTGAAGTCGATCGACGCGCTGTACACGTACCTCACCGCCACCGACGACGCACTGAGGAGCGGCGCGCAACCGCCGCCGTCCGACGCGCCCGCCAAGCTGCGCGCCCAGGCCGGCCGCTTGCCGACACCGTTCCGCGAAGTGCTCGACGACCTGTCGAACGTCGCGAACGGCAGCGTCGCGACCGTCGAGCAGCGCAGCGTCGCGACGCGGGCCGGTGCGAACGTCGGCGACTTCTGCCGGCAGGCGATCGCGGGCCGCTATCCGTTCGCGCGCGGATCGTCGCGCGACGTCGCGCCGGCGGATTTCGCGCAGATGTTCGCCCCCGGCGGCCTGATGGACGACTTCTTCCAGAAGAACCTGCAGTCGATCGTCGATACGACGTCGCATCCGTGGCGCTTCGCGAACCGCAATGCGGACGCCGATCCGTCGGCCGCCGCGATGCTTTCTTCGTTCGAGAAGGCGGCGGTGATTCGCGACGTCTACTTCGGCGGCGGTGCGCGCACCGAGCAGCTGAAGGTGCAGATCCAGCCGCTCGAAATGGACCCGTCGATCACGGAGATGGTGCTCGACGTCGACGGGCAGATCGTCCGCTACGCGCACGGCCCGCTCGTGCAGAGCGCGGTGGACTGGCCGGGCCCGCGCGGCAGCAACCAGGTGCGGCTGCAGGTGTCCGGGCAGGCCGGCGCGACCGACGGCTTCACGACCGACGGGCCATGGGCGCTGCATCGGCTGTTCGACCGCGCGGGCGTGTCGGCCGGGCGCGGCTCGGACCAGATGATTGCGCGGTTCACGGTCGACGGCAAACCGATCGTGCTGCAAGTGAATGCGGGCAGTGTCCGCAACCCGTTCAGGCTGCCCCAGATGGAGTCCTTTACATGCCCTCCGAAGCCATGAGCCCGACACCGCCGTTCACGCGTACCGACGGCGATGCGCCGGCCTGGTACGGGAAGATTCCCGGCGCCGGCGACTTCGTGAACAGCCGGCTGCCGCATGCGCTCGCGCTGTGGTGGGAACGCTGGCTCCAGCAGGGAATGGCCGCGATGCGCCAGCAGGGCGCGGGCGAGATCGAGCGCCACTACACGGTCGCGCCGGTCTGGAATTTCCTGATTCCGGCGGGCGCCGGCGCGTCGTGCGTGCAGCCGGGCTGCCTCGCGCCGAGCTGCGATCGCGTGGGGCGCTATTACCCGGTGATCGTCACGCTGCCGATGCGCGCGGCCGATTACTGGAACGCATTGCCGGACGTTGCCGACACGTTCTATTGGCAGGTCGGCCAGGCGCTGCTCGACGCGATCCGCCATGCACGCGCGCCGGGCGACCTCGAGCAGATGCTGGAGCGCGTGCGGCTCACACCGGGCGACGACACGTACGCCGACCTCGTCGCCGGCATGCCGGCGCCGCCGCCGCAACGGCCGGCACCGGCCGCGTGGCCGGGGCTGTCCGGTTACTTCGATCCGCACGGCGGCACCAGCTTCTGGTGGACCAACCGCGCGGACGGATCGCCGCTGCGCACGCATGCGCATACGGGCACGCCCGACAACGCGCTGTTCCTGACGCTGTTCGGCGGCGGCTAGCGGCCCGGCCGACGGACGGCGGGCCGCCGGGCGCGGCGGGCGGAAAGGACGCAGTTTCGAGAGGTGGTGGAGATGAAGGACGCAGGATCGAGAGACAACGAGCACGACACGGCGACACGCGGCGACGCATCCGAATTCACGGTGCGGCCGCTGCCGCTCGGCCATCGCCTGGGCGAATTGCAGCTCGACGAGGTGCTGGGCATCGGCGGTTTCGGGATCGTCTATCGCGCGTTCGACCGCACGTTGCGGCGCGCGGTCGCGATCAAGGAGTACATGCCGTCGATGCTGGCCACGCGCGGCGGCGACTATACGGTGTCGCTGCGCTCCGAGCGGTTCGCGCAGGCCTTCGACGCCGGGCGCGGCGCGTTCCTCAACGAAGCGCGCCTGCTCGCGCAGTTCGATCATCCGGGGCTCGTCAAGGTCCTGCATTTCTGGGAAAGCCACGGCACCGCGTACATGGTGATGCCGTTCTACGAAGGGCGCACGCTCAAGCAACTGCTCGACGGCGGGATGCGGATCAGCGAGACGCAGTTGCGCAATATCGTCGGCGCGCTGCTCGGTGCGCTCGACACGCTGCATCGCGCGCAGTGCTTCCATCGCGACGTCGCGCTCGACAACGTGCTGATCCGCCCGAACGGCAGCGCGATCCTGCTCGACTTCGGCGCGGCGCGCAAACGGATCGGCGATCTGGTCGACGACGGCGCGATGATGATCAAGCCCGGCTACGCGCCGATCGAGCAGTACACCGACGATCCCGCGTTCAGCCAGGGGCCTTGGACGGATCTCTATGCGCTCGGCGCGGTGATGCACGCGATGATCACCGGCGAACTCCCGCCCGCGGCCGTCGTGCGTAGCATCCAGGACACGTACCGCCCGCTCGCGTCGCGCGAACTGCCGGCCGGCGAGGTGTACAGCCCGGCATTTCTCGCGGCGGTCGATCATGCGCTGCAGTTGCGGATTCCGGATCGGCCGGAGTCGGTTGCCGCGTTCGCGGTCGAGCTCGGGTTGCGGGACTTCGGGACGGGTGGCGGATATGGCGCGGCGGTCGCGCCGCCCGTGAGCGATGCGGGCACGAGCTGGGAAGGGAAGCGTGAAGCGTCTGCCGGGCTCGGCACTGCACCGGCTGCCGCCACGGCGTCGGTTGGCGCGGGCGGGACCGCCTCGGGCAACGCTGCGCCGGATGAGCGGGCGCCGACGCCTGCTGGAGCGGACCCGCTGTCCACGCCTACGAACACGGCATCCGCGTCGTCTGGCATGTCCGGCGCCAAGCCGGTGGCCGATGATGCGCCATCGACGTCCAAAGCGGCCGCAGAAGGCGCGGCGATTGCGGCTGCGAGCAAGTTCGCGGCGTCCGAATCGCATGCGTCCAGGCCGGCTGCGAAACCGGCTGAATCCGACGCACCGCTCGGAAACGTCCAACGAGAGAAAGAACCGCCCGCTGCAAGCGCCGACACACAGGGCGAAGCCAGTACACGATCCGCAAGGACTGCCCCGGACATCGGCGTGCATGGTGCGGCAGGTTCGGGCAATGCAAACGCGTCAGCGGCCGCCGGCGCCGCCGGCCCGGCCGCCCCGCGTCCCGCCGCATCGGCATCGTCACCGGGCGGCGCAGCCATGCCTGCCGGTGCCCAACGCGGCCAGGCACGCACCGGAACGCGCAACCGCCGTCTGCCTGTCTACGTCGGCAGCGCGTTCGTCGCACTGATCGCCGTCGGCCTCGCCGCGACCTATCTGTCGCGTCCCGCCCGCGTCGCCGACGAGCCCGCGCCCGTCGCGAGCCAGCCGCAGGCCGGCACGTCCCCGCCCGCGAGCATGCCGGCTACCGCGCTGGCCCAGCAGGGGCCGACACCGGCCGTCGTGCCGCCGTCCAGCCTGCCGGCCGGATCGTCCGCGCAGGTTCCGCCGCCCCCCGTCGCGGCGGCGCAGGCCAGCGCGCCTGCCGTCGAGGCCGCCGCGGCCGCGCCACAGGTTGCAACCACCGTGACGAACCCGGCCCCGTCGCAAGCGGGTTCCGGTTCCGCCATCGCACCCGCCGGCAGCCTCGATGCGTCGGAGCGTGTCGTCACCGTGCCGCCGTCGGAAGCGGCCGCGATACCGGCGACTGCGCCAACCCGGACGCCGAAACCACCGCCGGAAACCGACACCGCGGTCGCCACCGTGAACGTGCTGCCTGCCGAGCGACAGCCGCGTCCGCCGAAGGTGCAGGAAACCGTGCAGGTGCGTTTCAACGTGCGTCCCTGGGGTGACATCTACGTGAACGGCGCGCGGCGTGGCGCGAGCCCGCCGCTACGTTCGGTATCGCTGACGCCGGGCGTCTACGTGATCGAGATCCGCAACGGCTCGCTGCCGCCGTTGCACCGCACCGTGGCGATCGACTTCGGCAGCAAACCGGTCAACATCGACTATGCATTCGAATGACGTCAGCCAGGCGGCGCTGGCCGCCGCCGCATTGTCCACGGCGCCGCCCGGCATGCCGGCGACACCGCGCGCCGGCCTGATCGGCCAGCTGCTCGCGGATGTCGCGCCCGATGCGCCGTGCGGCGCGAACCTCGAATACGACGCCGAGTTCCTGCAACTGCAGGCGCAAGCGACGCCGCGCGCCGAGCAGCAATACGGCGACACCGTGATCCCGGCCGAGGCGCCCGACTGGCGCGCGGTCGAGCGGCTCGCGCTCGCGCTGTCCGCGCGCACGAAGGATCTGCGCGTCATCGCCTGTCTCGCGCGAAGCTGGACCGAGCAGCACGGCATTCCCGGCTATGCGGATGCGCTCGCGCTCGTCGCCAACCTGCTCGAACGCCGCTGGGACGACCTGCATCCGCGGCTCGACGCGGACGGCGAACCGGACCCGACGCTGCGGATGAACGCGCTCGCCGAGGTGGCCGGCGCGCATGACTGCGCGCGCGCGGCGCGCCGCCAGCCGCTGTTCGACGGCGGGCCGAGCGTGCGCGACGCCGAACGGCTGCTCGACGGCCGCGACGACACCGGCGGCCCCGTGGCCGGCAGCCGCGACGGCCTGCTGGCTGCGCTGTCGGCCGCGCGCGGCGACGGCACGACGCCGCTCGACGCGGCGCGCGCGGCACTACATGCGCTGGATGCGATCCGCGTATGTGTGACGGACAAGCTGGGCCGCGAATGGGCGCCCGACGAAGGCGATGCGGAGAAGGCGCTGCAGCGGATCGTGCGAGAAGTGCCGCTGCCCGAGCCGCAAACGGCCTCACCCGACATGCAGCCGGCCACGGCCGGCGACGCCTCACAGGCCGGCCCCGCAGCAACGACAACCGCACCCGCGGGGATACCGAACGCCCACGCATGGCGCGACGCCGAGGTCACGAGCCGCGACGACGTGCGCATCGGTCTCGACAAGATGTGCCGCTATTTCGAGCAGCACGAGCCGAGCCATCCGGCGCCGCTGCTGCTGCGGCGTGCGCAGCGGCTGCTCGCGCTCGACTTCTACGAAATCATCCGCGATCTCGCGCCGGAGAGCCTGCCGAAGCTGGACCTGCTGAGCGGCGAGAGGAGCGAATGAAACGAACCAAAGCCGCCGCCATGCGGGCGGCGACGACGGACTGCGCAACCTGATCGATGCGAAGGAGTGGACGATGACGGACAGAACCAAGGCGGCGGGCAGCGGACAGAAGTTCATCGCGCGCAATCGGGCGCCGCGCGTACAGATCGAGTACGACGTCGAGACCTACGGCGCCGAACGCAAGGTGCAGTTGCCGTTCGTGATGGGCGTGATCTCGGACCTGGCGGGCAAGCGTGCCGAGCCGCTGCCGGACCTGCCGGAGCGCAAGTTTCTCGAGATCGACGTCGACAACTTCGACGAGCGGATGAAATCGGTCGCGCCGCGGGTTGCGTTCCAGGTGCCGAACACGCTGACGGGCGAGGGGATGCTCAACGTCGACATGACGTTCGAGCAGATCGACGATTTCTCGCCGGCCGCGATCGCACGCAACGTCGACGCGCTGCGCCGGCTGCTGGAGGCGCGTACCGAGCTGTCGAACCTGCTGTCGTACATGGACGGCAAGCACGGCGCCGAGCAGCTGATCGAGCGCGCGATCAACGATCCCGACCTGCTGAAGACGCTCGTGCGCGAGCCGCATGCACCCGTGCAGGGCAGCGACGCGATCCAACCGGAGGCCCGCGATGAATGATCCCGTTCAATCCCGCGTCGACGCGCGCGACGCCGCGCAACCGGCCGTCGCGCACGACGAATTCGCCGCGCTGCTGCAGAAGGAGTTCAAGCCGAAGACGGCCGAGGCGCGCGAGTCGGTCGAGCGCGCGGTGCGCACGCTCGCGCAGCAGGCACTCGAACATACGGTCGGGATGACGACCGATGCGTACGGCAGCGTGAAGCAGATCATCGCGGAGATCGACCGCAAGCTGTCCGAGCAGATCAACCAGATCCTGCATCACAACGAGTTCCAGACGCTCGAAGGCGCGTGGCGGGGGCTGCATTACCTCGTCACGCACACCGAGACCGACGAGCTGCTGAAAATCAAGGCGCTGCCGGCGTCGCGCAACGAGGTCGCGCGGATGCTGAAGCGCTACAAGGGTGTCGCGTGGGACCAGAGCCCGCTGTTCCGCAAGATCTACGAAGAGGAATACGGGCAGTTCGGCGGCGAGCCGTTCGGCTGCCTGGTCGGCGATTTCCATTTCAACCACAGCCCGCCCGACGTCGAGATGCTCGGAGAGTTGTCGAAGATCGCGGCCGCCGCGCACGCGCCGTTCATCGCCGGCGCGTCGCCGGAGCTGATGCAGATGGATTCGTGGCAGGAGCTGTCGAACCCGCGCGACCTGACGAAGATCTTCCAGAACACCGAATACGCGGCATGGCGCAGCCTGCGGCAGTCGGAGGATTCGCGCTACATCGGCCTCGCGATGCCGCGTTTTCTCGCGCGACTGCCGTACGGCGCGCGCACCAACCCGGTCGACGAATTCGATTTCGAGGAAGACACCGACGCCGCGAACCACGACCGCTACACGTGGGCGAACTCGGCGTACGCGATGGCCGCGAACATCAATCGCTCGTTCAAGCAGTTCGGCTGGTGTTCGTCGATCCGCGGCGTCGAATCGGGCGGGGCGGTCGAAGGGCTGCCGAGCCACACGTTCCCGACCGACGACGGCGGCGTCGACCAGAAATGCCCGACCGAGATCGCGATCAGCGACCGCCGCGAGGCCGAACTCGCGAAGAACGGCTTCATGCCGTTCGTGCACCGGAAAAACTCGGATTTCGCGGCGTTCATCGGCGCGCAGTCGCTGTACCAGCCGGCCGAATACCACGATCCCGACGCAACCGCGAATGCGCGGCTGTCCGGCCGCCTGCCGTACCTGTTCGCGTGCTGCCGCTTCGCGCACTACCTGAAGTGCATCGTGCGCGACAAGATCGGCTCGTTCCGCGAACGCGACGACATGGAGCGCTGGCTGAACGACTGGATCATGAATTACGTCGACGGCGACCCCATCAATTCATCGCAGGAAACCAAGGCGCGCAAGCCGCTCGCGGCCGCGCAGGTGGTCGTCGACGAGGTCGAGGACAACCCCGGCTACTACACGTCGAAGTTCTTCCTGCGACCGCACTACCAGCTCGAAGGGCTCACCGTATCGCTGCGGCTCATCTCGCGGTTGCCGACCGCGAAGGCGGCCAACGAGTGAGCGGCGGGGCAGGCAACGATCGGCATTCAACGCGGCATTCATCCTGACATCGCACTGAAACGGAGACGGCAATGGGCGTGGCAATGTTTATGAAGGTGGACGGCGTGACCGGCGAATCGGCCGACGCACAGCACAAGGGCTGGACCGACATCCAGTCGTTCACGTGGGGCGCGAGCCAGCCGGGCGCGATGGCGAGCGGCAGCGGCGGCAATGCGGGCAAGGCGAGCTTCAACGATCTCGTCGTCGCCGCGTACATGGACAAGGGCGCGCCCGCGATCATCAAGAACTGCGCGAACGGCAAGCACCTTTCGTCGGTCGAGATTTCCGCGTGCAAGACGGGCGGCACGCAGGTCGAGTTCATGCGCGTGACGCTGCAGGAGGTGCTCGTCACGTCCGCGCAGGTCGCGGGCATCGATCCGGGCGACGTCGCCGACCGGTTGATGATGCATTACGGCTTCCAGGCCGCAAAGGTGAAGAAGCAGTACTGGCAGCAGAACGACAACGGCGGCAAGGGCGCGGAGGTGACCGTCGGCTGGAACATCAAGGAAAACACCGAGATGTGACGGCGCGGAGATAACCATGGACGACCCGCGAACCCGCGACGGCCGGGAGGGCAACCTGCGCGACCGGCTCCAGCCCGCGCTGCTCGACCGGCTCACGGACGACACGCCGCAGCGCGCGACCGAAGCGCCCGGCGCGCAGTGGATCGGCACCGAACGCCTGCGCACGGCCGTGCTGCGCGATCTCGCGTGGCTGCTCAATACGCGCAACGCCGAGGACGGTTTCGTCGACTGGTCGGCGTTCGCGCAGGCGCAGGCGTCGGTGCTCAACTACGGGATGCGGCCGCTGGTCGGCAAGCCGATGTCGGGCGTCGAGCGGATGTCCGTCGAGGCGTCGATCCGCGACGCGATCCTCCGCTTCGAGCCGCGCATCGCGCCCGACAGCGTCGACGTCCGCAGCGTGACCGACGCGCCCGGCGGTCGCGCCGGCGAACGGCGCCACAACGTGCTGTTGTTCGAGATCCGCGGCACGCTGTGGTCGATCCCGCATCCGCTCGAATTCCTGCTGCGCTCCGACCTCGATCTCGAGACGGGCGCGATGTCGCTGCAATCCGTGGCGGGGGCCTGACGCGATGGATACGCGCCTGCTCGATTACTACAACCGCGAACTCGCGTACCTGCGCGAGCTCGGCGGCGAATTCGCGCAGCAGTTCCCGAAAGTTGCCGCGCGGCTGCGGCTCAATGACTCGGGGCCGCCCGACCCGTACGTCGAGCGTCTGCTCGAAGGCTTCAGTTTCCTCACCGCGCGCGTGCAGCTCAAGATGGACGCCGAGTTTCCGCGCTTCACCCAGGCGCTGCTCGATGCGGTGTATCCCGGCTATATCGCGCCGCTGCCGTCGATGGCGATCGTGCGGTTCGCGCCGATGCTGAACGAAGGCAGCCTCGCCCAAGGCTGGCGACTGCCGGCCGGCACCGCGCTGCGCGCGCGACCGGCCGCGTCCGAGCAGACTGCGTGCGAATTCCGCACCGCGCACGACCTGACACTGTGGCCGCTCGAACTGACCGATGCGACCGTGACCGGCGCGCCGTCATGGCTGCCGCGCGGCGCTGTCGTGGCGCGGCAGGACGTGCGCGGCGCGCTGCGCATCCGGCTGAAGGCGCGCGGCGGTGCGAAGCTGTCGCAACTGCCGCTCGACCGGCTGACGTTCCATCTCGCGGGCCCCGAGCGCGACGCGCTGCACCTGCTCGAACTGGTCGCCGCGCATACGCTCGGCGTCGTGTGCCACGATCCGGCGCAGCCGCCGCGCTGGCTGCATACGCTCGATGCCGACGCGATCGTCCACGAGGGTTTCGATCCCGCGCAGGCGATCCTGCCCGACGACGGCCGCAGCTTCCACGGCTACCGGCTGCTGCGTGAGTATTTCGCGTTTCCGGCTCGCTTCCTGTTCTTCAGCATCGGCGGGCTGCGCGCCGCGCTCGCACGTGCGACCGGCGACGAATGCGAGCTGACCGTGCTGTTCGATCGCCACGACGCGGCGCTCGAAGCAGCCGTCAGCGCGAAACACCTCGCGCTGAACTGCACCCCGGCCGTGAACCTGTTCGCGCGTCGCGCCGACCGAATTCCGCTGCAACCGGGCGCGCGTGAGCACCACGTCGTCGTCGATCGCAGCCGGCCGCTCGACTACGAGGTCTATGCGGTGCAGCGGCTCGCGAGCGAACAGCGCGACGATGGCCAGTCGCGCGAATTCCGGCCATTTCACGCGTCGTTCGCGAGCGACGACGGCAATCACGGCGCGTATTACACGGTGCGGCGCGAACCAAGGCTGGTCTCTTCCCAGGCGCGCGCGAACGGCACGCGCACCGGCTACGTCGGCAGCGAGACCTACGTGTCGCTCGTCGACGGCCAGTGCGCGCCGTACGACGAGACGATGCGCTACCTGGCGGCCGACACACTCTGCACGAACCGCGATCTCGTGCTGCTGCAGCCGCCCGGCGTTGCGAACACGTTCACGCTGCGCGTGTCGGCCCCGGTCGAAAGCATCGTCTCGATCCGCGGCCCGTCGCGGCCGCGCCCGCCGATCGCCGATGCGCAAACCGCGTGGCGGCTGATCCGCCATCTCGGGCTCGCACGCCACACGCTGACTGACCTCGACGACGACGAGGGCGCGCACGCGCTGCGCGAACTGCTCGGCCTGCACGCCGACCCGGCCGATGCCGCGATGCGCCGGCAGATCGACGGCGTGCTGCGCGTGGCGTTCTCGCCGGTGTTCCGCCGGCTGCCTGCATCCGGCCCGCTGATGTTCGGGCGGGGCGTGCAGGTCGACGTGACCGTCGACGACCACGCGTTCTCCGGCGACAGTCCGTTCCTGCTCGGCGCGGTGCTCGAACAGTTCTTCGCGCGCCACGTGTCGATCAACGCGTTCGCCGAATGCGTGCTGACCAGTGCGCAGCGCGGCACGCTTGCGCACTGGCCGGCGCGCATCGGCAGGCGGCCCGCGATATGAAGCGCGATATGTCACCGGGTGCCGGGCCCGCCGCCGAAGCCGCACGCCGCGATGCGTGGTGGGCCCGCCTGCGTGCCGCGCCGCACGGCTACGACCTGTTCCAGGCGCTGCGCTGGCTCGATGCGCTGTCGCCCGGCCGCGCGCCGCTCGGCCATGCCGCGCGACCGCGCGACGAACCGGCGCGGCTCGGGCAGCAACCGTCGCTCGCGTTCGCGGCGTCGATGTTGGCCGGCGTAAGCGACGAGGGCAGTGGCATGCCGCCGCGCATCGCGATCCACGGGTTCGGGTTGTTCGGCCCGAACGGGCCGCTGCCGACGCACCTGACCGAATACGCGCACGAACGCGCGGCGCAGCACGATGACCCGACGTTTGCCGCGTTCGCCGACCTGTTCCATCACCGGCTGATCCTGCTGTTCTATCGCGCGTGGGCCGACGCGCAGCCGACGGTGAGTCTCGATCGCCCGGAGCGCGCACGGTTCGACGGCTATGTCGCGAGCCTGATCGGGCGGGCGGCACACGGCGACAAGCCGGCCGCGAACGCCGACACCGGCGCCGACACGCTCGCGCCGCATGCGCGCTATTTCCATGCGGGCCATCTCGTGCGGCACACGCGCAACCCGGAAGGGCTCGTGCAGATCCTGCGCCGGCATTTCGGTGTCGAGGCGCGCATCGTCGAGCACGTGCCGCAATGGGTCGCGATCGAGCGCTCGCAGCGCTGCGCGATCCGCGCGACGCGGCCGACGTTGCGTATTGGCGCCGTCGCACTCGGCATCGCGGTGCGCGATGCGCAGTCGCGCTTCCGGATCGTGCTCGGCCCGCTGTCGCTCGACGCATACCGCCGTTTCCTGCCGGGCGGCCCGCATGCCCGGCAGCTCGCGCAATGGGTGCGCGAATACGTCGGCATCGAGTTCGACTGGGACGTGCAGCTCGAACTCGCGGCCGACGCGGTGCCGGCGATCGCGCTCGGCGCGCCGCAGGGCATCGGCCGCACCGCGTGGCTCGGGCAGCGGCACGAACCGGGCCCCGCGCGCGACCTCGTCGTTCGCTACGACGTGCGCCGTGGCGGCACGCCGCGCGCCGGCGCCCCCCTTCATCCCGAAACCGCATAAACGGGAACCGTCATGTCCGATATCGGCCGCGTCAACCTGTTCGGAAAACTGAATCCGTTCCTCTACGAGACGCTCGAGCAGGCAACCGGCTTCTGCCGGCTGCGCGGCAATCCGTACGTCGAGCTCGCGCACTGGTTCAAGCAGATCCTGCAGCGGCCCGACGGCGACCTGCAGCGCGTGCTGCGCCGCTTCGACATCGACGAGGCCCCGATCGACCGCGCGCTGGTCACAGCGCTCGACCGGCTGCCGCGCGGCGCGGGCTCGGTGTCGGACCTGTCCGTGCACATCGACGACGCGGTCGAGCGCGCGTGGGTCTACGCGACGCTGAAGTACGACGCGACGCGCATTCGCGGCGCGGTGCTGCTGCTCGCGATCCTGAAGACGCCGCCGTTGCGCAACGTACTGCTGGCGATCACGCGCGAATTCGAGCGCATCGTGCCGGATCTGCTCGCCGACGAACTCGAATCGATCGTCGACGGATCGCCCGAGGCACAACCGGCCGCACATTCTTCGCAGGCCGGCCTCGGCGGCGACGCATCGATGCGAGGCACGCCCGCCGCCGAAGGCTCGGCGCTCGCACGCTTCGCCGTCGACCTGACCGCCCGCGCACGGGCCGGCGAGATCGATCCCGTCGTCGGGCGTGACGCCGAGATTCGCCAGATCGTCGACATCCTGCTGCGACGCCGCCAGAACAACCCGCTGCTGGTCGGCGAGGCCGGCGTCGGCAAGACGGCCGTCGCGGAGGGCTTCGCGCTGCGGATCGCTGCGGGCGACGTGCCGCCGACGCTGCGCGACGTCGCGCTGTACCTGCTCGACATCGGGCTGCTGCAGGCCGGCGCGAGCGTGAAGGGCGAATTCGAGAGCCGGCTGCGCGGCGTGATCGACGAAGCGATGTCGTCCGAGCGCCCGGCGATCCTGTTCATCGACGAAGTGCATACGCTCGTCGGCGCGGGCGGGGCCGCCGGCACCGGCGACGCGGCGAACCTGCTGAAGCCCGCGCTCGCGCGCGGCCTGCTGCGCACGATCGGCGCAACCACGTGGTCCGAGTACAAGCAGTACATCGAGAAGGATCCCGCGCTGACGCGGCGCTTCCAGCTCGTCCACGTGCACGAGCCGGAAGAGACGGCCGCGCTGACGATGCTGCGCGGCCTCGCCGCGAAGCTCGAAGCCCATCACCGCGTGCTCGTGCTCGACGACGCACTGCAGGCCGCCGTCACGCTGTCGCACCGGTATATCCCCGCCCGGCAGTTGCCGGACAAGGCGATCAGCCTGCTCGATACGGCCTGCGCGCGCGTCGCCGTCAGCCAGCACGCGGTGCCCGCGCCGATCGAGGACGCGCGCCGCCGCATCGACAGCCTGCGCGTCGAGCAGGAGCGGATCGCGCGCGAGTGCGCGCTCGGCACCGGCGACGCCGCGCGGCGCGATGCGATCGAGTCAGATATTACCGGCGCGCAGGCGGAACTCGACCAGCTCGACGTGCGCTGGCAAACCGAACGCAATGCATTGGCGGCGATCGTCGAGTCGCGCACCGCGCTGCTCGACGACGATCCGTCGCGCGAACTCGACGCCGCCACGCGCGCCGATATCCAGGCGCACCTCGCGACCGCGCAGCAGGCGCTGGCCGACGTGCAGGGCGATGCGCCGCTCGTGCTGCCCGCCGTCGACACGCACGCGGTGGCGGCCGTCGTGGCCGACTGGACCGGCATTCCGCTCGGCCGGATGGTGCGCGACGAGACGCAGGCCGTGCTGAAGCTCGCCGACACGCTCGGTGAACGCGTCGTCGGCCAGAAGCACGCGGTCGAGCTGATCGCCGAGCGCATCCAGACCGCGCGCGCCAGGCTGGACGATCCGAAGAAGCCGCACGGCGTGTTCCTGCTGTGCGGGCCGTCCGGCGTCGGCAAGACCGAAACCGCGCTCGCGCTGGCCGACACGCTGTACGGCGGCGAGCACAACGCGATCACGATCAACATGAGCGAGTTCCAGGAGGCGCATACCGTGTCGACGCTGAAGGGCGCGCCGCCCGGCTATGTCGGCTACGGGCAGGGCGGGGTGCTCACCGAGGCCGTGCGCCGCCGCCCGTACAGCGTCGTGCTGCTCGACGAGATCGAGAAGGCGCACCGCGACGTGCACGAGATCTTCTTCCAGGTGTTCGACAAGGGCTGGATGGAGGACGGCGAAGGGCGCGACATCGATTTTCGGCATACGGTGATCTTGCTGACCTCGAACGTCGGCGCCGATCGCGTGATGCAGCTGTGCCGCGATCCCGAGCGCCTGCCCGACGTGCAGACGCTCGCCGACGCCCTGCGCGCGCCGCTGCTCGACGTGTTTCCCGCCGCGCTGCTCGGCCGGTTGACCGTGGTGCCGTACTACCCGCTCACCGACGCGACGCTCGCGCGGATCGTCGCATTGCAGTTGCGGCGGATCGAGCAACGGATCGACGCGCATCACGGCATCCGGCTGCGCTGCACCGACGCGGCGACCGCGCTGGTCGTCGAGCGCTGCCGGACGATCGAATCCGGCGGCCGGATGGTCGACGCGATCCTCACGCATACCGTGATGCCGCGCATCGGCCGCGCGATCCTGCAGGCCACGCTCGAAGGCCGCACGCTGTCGTCGATCGAGCTGAGCGCCGCCGACGGCGAATTCGCCTATCGGTTCGACGAGGAGGCAACGACTTGAATCGCGTATTCACACTCGACAGCCCGCACGGCGACGACCTCAAGTTCCATACGCTCGACGGCAGCGACGAACTCGGCCGCCTGTTCGAATTCCGGATCGAGGCGCTCGCCGACAGTCACAGCCTGTCGCTGAAGGACATGCTCGGCAAGGCCGTGACGGTTCGCATCGAACTGCAGGACCAGTCGACGCGCTACCTGAACGGGATCGTTGCGCGCGCATCGCTTTCCGGCAGGCGAGCCGAGCGGTACTACGGCTACGAGCTGGTCGTGCGTCCGTGGCTATGGCTCGCGACGCGCCGCTCGGATTGCCGGATCTTCCAGAACAAGACCGTGCCGGAAATCGTGCAGGAAGTGCTGTCGACGTACGGCTTTCCGATCGAGAACCACCTCGCCGAATCGTATGTGCCGCGCGAGTACTGCGTGCAGTACAACGAGACCGATGCCGCGTTCGTGTCGCGGCTGATGGAGTTCGAGGGGATCTACTTCTGGTTTCGGCATGCGGAGGACACGCATACGCTGATGCTCGGTGACGCGATGTCGTCACACACCGTGCTGCCCGGCTACGAGACGATTCCGTACATCGCGCGCGACCGCACCGCGATCGCCGACGAAGAACATATCGACGGCTGGCTACCCGCGCAGGAAGTGAGCGTCGGCCGACACCAGACCACCGACTACGACTACACGAAGCCGCGCGCGGATCTTTCGTCGCAGAAGGTCGATCCGCGCGGTCACGATCACGACAGCTTTGCGTCGTTCGAATGGCCGGGCGGCTATCACGACGATACACCCGGTGCGCATTACAGCCGCGTAAGGCTCGAGGAACAGCAGGCTGAACATGAACGGGCGAGTGCCGATACCGATGTGCGCGGTGTCGCGCCCGGGTATCTGTTCACGCTCGAACATTGCCCGCGTGCGGACCAGAACCGCGAGTACCTGATCGTGCGGTGCCAGTACCGGTTTCAGGAGAACGCGTACGCGAGCGACCAGGGCGCGGAGGCCGTCGTGCATCAGACGATGATGCTCGTGCAACCGTCGAGCCTGCCTTACCGGTCGCCGCGCGACACGCCGCGGCCGCGGACCAACGGGCCGCAGACGGCCACTGTGGTCGGGCCGCCGGGGGAGGAAATCTGGACCGACCAGTATGGGCGCGTGAAGCTGCAGTTCCGCTGGGATCGGTACGGGCAAAGCAATCAGGATTCGTCTTGCTGGGTGCGGGTGTCGAGTCCTTGGGCCGGGGGTGGGTTCGGGGGCGTGCAGATTCCGCGGGTGGGCGACGAGGTGGTTGTCGATTTTCTGAATGGCGATCCGGATGAGCCGATCGTCACCGGGCGGGTTTACAACGGCGAGAAGATGCCGCCGTGGGGGCTGCCGGGGAGTGCGACGCAGAGCGGGTTGCTGTCACGGTCGTCACCGGGCGGGACGACCGAGCACGCGAATGCGTTCCGGTTCGAGGACAAGAAGGGCGCCGAGCAGCTGTGGATGCACGCGGAACGGAATTTCGATGCGGAGACGGAACTCGATCATTCGCTTTCCGTCGGGAACAACCATACGCATACGGTCGGGAACGACGAGACGATGCAGGTGAAGAACAACCGGCAACGGAGTGTGGGGCAGAACGAGACGGTGAATATCGGGCAGAACAGGGTGGCGCAGATTGGGGCGAATGAGACGCATGGGGTGGGCGGGAATCGAACGCGAACGGTCGGGAAGAACGAAACCGTGTCGATCGCCGCGAATCGCGACGCGACCATAGGCGGCATTCACAGCGAGACAGTTGCGAAGGGCAAGACGGAAACGATCGGAGAAGGCAAGACGCTGAACGTCGGACAGCTTTATCAAACGACATCGCAGGACATGAAGACGCTGGTCGCTTCGGCGCATACCGAAGAGATCGGCGCGCGCACGTCGACGATCGCGAACGCACATACGCACACGGTCGGCGGCGAACATACCGTCAACGTCGGTGCGAACCATACGACGAACGTGCAGCATCAGGTGATCGTCAACGCCGGCGACCAGCTTTCGCTCGTCTGCGGGATGTCCAGCATCGTGATGAAGAGCGACGGCACGATAACGATCCAGGGCGTCAATGTCGCATCGACCGGCACGAATACGCACAGCGTGAACGGTAAGACCGTGACGTCGTCGGCGACCGCGGAGCACACGGTCGAAGGCGCCGTCCTGAAACTGAATCCGTGACAGAGGTCAACACGAATGCAGAACTGGCAGCCGACCAATCCGGTGGAGCGCAGGTTCATGGATGCGCATACGGACTGGATGAGTTTCGCGAAGGACAAAGCCGCGCGGTTGATGGTCTGGCAGACCGACGAGAGGGATGCGGAGCTCGTGCGGTTGTATTTCCAGGTCCAGGACGAGACGTCGTGCGCGGTCAGGACAATGCGGGCGTCGTTCGTCAACGAATCGGGTTATGCGAAGGCGCTGACCGACGAGCTCATTGCATTCTACAACAGCCGGCGGGAGGCATCCAATGCGCAGGGCATACGTGCGGATTGGCAGGTGCCGTACGACGACGGCAAGAATCCCGTGCTCTATCTGTTCGCGGTGACCGACAGCCTGATGCAGCACCATCCGGATATTTTTCCGGCAATGGTGTTCGTGCTGGAACCGGTGAAAGTACGGGATGACTCGGCGTGGGTGCGATGGATGGACGATTTGCTGTCGATCATTGCGGTCGCGCCGCAGCTTGCCGAGCGCGTGCGCTTTGTCGTGCCGCGTATCGACATCGCGCCGTTTGCTGCGTTGATGCAACGGCATCGCGCTACGGTTCGCGTTGTGCACGGCAAGTATTCGATGGCGAGCGTGCCGCGTGAACTGCTGGCGGAATCGGGCGAGCGCGGGCCGAGCGGTGAGTTTCGACGGCATTTCGTGATGTTGACCGAGATGATCGAGGGCGGTAATCCTTCTCGTCTGGAGGAACTGCGTGCGGCGGCGCTGAGGGTGGCTGAGCGCGAGCAGTGGTTCGACCAATGCGTTGTCGTGCACCTGATTTCGGGGGCCGCGTACCTGAAATGGCGCGATCGGGAACGAGCGGTCGCGGCTTACCAAAGCGCAGCCAGCAGCGGCCTGCGAGCCGTCGAGGCCGGGCATCCGGCGGGGCACAAGCTCGTGGCGAACGGGTTGTTCGGCGAGGCGAGCGTACATCTCACGCACAAGGATTATGCTCACTCGGCTTATTGCTACGAGCGCGCGGCGGCGTCGACTACGGCGGCGAAGGACGGGTTGATGACGGTCGAGGCCTGGCGGATGAGCGCGGTGTGCTGGGAACGGGCAGGGGAGCGCGAGCATGCGCTGGAAGCCGGGTTCAATGCGCTCGATGCGGGATTGATGATCGACGAGCCGATGCGGGCAAACAGCAACCTGCCGATGGTTGTCGAGTGGATGGTGTCGCAGCTGGGTGTACAGGACCGGCGGCGCAACGCGTTGAGCGAGAAGGTCGCTGCGTTGCGCGGTGGGCGCTGAGCGGAGGCCGAAACCGTGGCGCTGCTAGCCGTCAAACATCTCGATCCCGTTGTTGGCGTGGACGTTCATTCGGTACTGGTCACGCCGGGTACACCGCCGGTGTTCCTGCCGCATCCTCATGTCGGGTTCATGCTCGATAAGCGCGAGTACATCCAGGCCGCAAAAGCCGTGGTCGGCTGCATTGCGACGATGATCGCGCAGGAGAAGGTGACCGAATACGTCGAGGATCATCCCGAAGAGGTGAAGAAGCTGGAACACCTGGCCGATGAGGCGAACCAGCAGGTCAATAAGCAGCTCAATGATTTGATGGGTGGCGGCAAGTTTCCGGACGTCAAGGACGATCCCACGGTCGCGGAGGGGATGAAACTGGCGAACGAGGCCGACAAAATCAAGAACCGCATCAGTGACGACCTTGGCTCGAACGTCGGATCGGGTGGCAGCAGCGGCAGGCCGATTTTTGTGAACGGGATGATGCGGGCCACCGCGGGCACGCATGCGTATCACGTTCCCGGGTTGCATTTTCCGCTCGGGGAATCGTTCGCGCCTCCGCCCGAGGAGGTTGAACCGTCGAACGACGGGGAATCGTTCATGGGCAGCAAGACGGTGCTCGCCAACAACGATCCGATGTCGTACATGGCGCTGGAAGCGTTGAGTTGCTGGTCGATCGGGATGGAGCCGCCCCCGCATAACAGCGCGCATACGGATCGGACTTATCCGTCGATGCCGAGTTCGGTGATGCTGCCGATTCCGGCAGGGCGGCCGGTGCTAGTGGGCGGGCCGCCGATAATGAACATGGCTGCGGCGGCGAAGGGGTTGTTCAAGGCGTTTCAGGGATCGAAGTGGGCGAAGGCGCTGGCGGACAAGCTGCATTTGAAATCAGGGTTCCTGCGGTGCAATGTGTTGAGGGCAGAGCCAGTGGATGCGATGATGGGGGACGTTGTTGTTCAGCAAAGGGATTTCACGGTTTTTGGGCGTTTGCCGCTCAATTGGGAACGGCAATACTCGAGTCAGAACCAATACCATGGCGCTGTCGGCGCTGGCTGGCAGACCCCTGCCGACATCCGTCTTGAACTGATGCGGCATGACGATGAGGTAGGCGTGTTGGCGTACTTTCCAGATCACGCGACGGCATTCGATACGATGCCGGATGCAGCCGGGTGGTCTGCACGGGTATATGACTGGCAGAACGGACACGTCCTGTATCAACGGAACGATAGGTTGATTCTCCGAACTCGTGCGGGGATCGAGTATGAATTCCCGTTACTCACTCCCTGGCAGCACGCTGTCGCCGCGCTCTCTGACGATGCCACGTTGGTGCTACCTGTTGAACGGATAGCTAACCTAATCAACAATGCGTGGGCATTCAAGCGTCGAACTGACGGCAGTCTTGCGTGCCTGGTCGAATGGAAAGGCAACGTGACGACCGGGCGCAAAATCGAATGCGAGACAAGCCAACATGGCCTAATTGCAGGGGCAGCGAATCTGCTCACGAAGCTAACACTAATCGATCAGGACGGAATTGCACATCCTCTTGTTCAGTACGAGCACGACCGGAACGGGAATTTGACTGCCGTGCTGGATGCAATGAGCCAGCCGCGCCGTTTCGCGTACGCAGACGGCTGCGGTATGGTGCGACACACGAGCGCGAGAGGGGTGTCTTTCCACTACAGCTACTTGAGACACAACGACGACAGGTGGCGAGTCAATCATGCGTGGGGTGACAACGGACTTTTCGATTACCGGTTCATCTACGACATTGAACATTGGGAAACACGAATCACCGATTCGCTGGGGCACACGACTATCCTCTACGCCAATGAACGAGGCATGCCGGTAGCCCAAATTGATCCGCTGGGAGGCATAACGAGTTACCGGTACGACATGCTGGGGCGGGCGAACGCCAAGATCGATCCTGTTGGCCGTACCTCTACCTGGATGTACGACGCGTTCGGAAATCTGCTGACACTGACACTACCGGACGGGAGCATCGTGCGCGCGCAGTACGACTCTGACCACCGGCTTATATGCATGACGGATCCGAATGACGGAGTCTGGCGATATACGTGGGACGAACGCGGGAATCTCCTCGACCAAACAACGCCAGCACAGGCGAGTTCAAAATACGACTACGACACGTATGGTCAGATTGTGTCCTACACGAACCCCCGAGGTGCTGTCACGCGCTTCGGCTACGATTACGATGGCAATCTCACGCAGGTAATAGATGCACTCAACCATGGCAGACAGTACACCTATGATGCCCGGGCCAACCTCATCCAGGTTATCAACGCCCTAGGCCAGGTAAGTCGTTACGAATACGATCGCAATGGAAACCTGACGCGAGTAAGTGAACCGGGAGGGCGAGAAACCTTCTGCAATTACGACGCCGATGGGAATATGGTGAGCTGCCGCGATCCGAACGGCCAGATCACTCAACTCGAATATTCACCGTTGGGACAAGTCACCAGGCGGCTGGCGCCGGACGGTAGCACAGTCGAGTATCGGTACAATACCGAAGAAAAACTGGTTGGCGTTGTCAATGAGCGCGGCGAGCTGTATCAGCTGAATCGTGATGCATTAGGCCGGATCGTCGAAGAGATAGATTACTGGGAGCAACCGTGCCGCTACGAGTATGGTGCTGCGGGCGACCTACTGCGCAGCATCAATGCTCTCGGTCAGGTAGTGAACTATGAATCGGACCCGCTCGGCCGTGTCGTCAAAAAGCATGTGCCGGATCCGCAACGGCCGGAGGGGACCCGAACCGAGACCTTCTCATACGATCGAAGCGGTAACCTAGTTGTCGCCGAAAATCCCGAATGCAGAATCGAACTAAGGTACGACTCTGCGGGTAGAGTCGTCGAAGAAAAACAGGGCAATGAATTCGTGATTGCCAGCATGTATGACGCGGCGGGTAACCGGACGGAACGCAGAACCCAGCTCGTTTCCAGCGACGGGGTCGTGGATCATGTGGTGTTCTACGAGTACAACGTCCTCGACGCTGTGACGTCGATCCGGATCGACAGTGCGCCGCCGGTCAATCTTGAGCGAGATGCTGTCGGGCAAATTCGCGTTGAGCACCTTGGTGCAGCGTTGCGGCGAGAGTTGTCATATACGTCAGAGGGTTTGCCGGCAACGCAAGCCCTGTTTTTCGGTACCGGCCCGATGTTCTCCAGTGAATACACATATGATGCCAACGGCGAACTGCTCGAAAAGCGTGACTCCCGCCTGGGCATTGAACGCTATCAGTACGATTTGGTGGGTAGGCTAACCGGGCATCTCGATCCGACCAACAAGTTGCATCGATTCCGATACGACCCGACGGGTGATCTGCTGAGTACACGAATTCGTCGACACGGCCATAGCAGTAGATTTGATGAAGTATCGCAGGTCGCTGCATGGATCCGAGAAGGCGAACATGACGGTTGCTATTACGGTTTCGACAGTATCGGCAATCTGATACGTCGGCAGGATCAGCAGCAAGATCTGACGTTGCTGTGGGATGGAGACGGCCTGCTAGTCGAATCGCGGACAACACGCGTGTGTCAGACGTCGGCACTCATGAGCAGATCGGGCACGGTGAACATTCGAACCCGATACGGATACGATGCGCTCCGTCGGCGCACGAAGAAAATCACCGAGATTCGCCGCAACATCAATCCACGGAAGGCGACTGAGTCCGGTTGGACAACGCTATACCGTACCAGCAGCTTTTTTTGGGACGGTAATATGCTGGTTAGCGAGGTCCGTAATGGCAATGGATCGATTGATATGCAGCCATCGCAAACCTCGGGACCCCTACACTCGGCGGAAGATTCATCTGGAAACGTGGAGGGTTTGACCACTGAATACCCCGAGTCGACACAGGAAAATCGCGAAGTCCGTGAATGGGTGTACTATCCACAAAGTTTAGTGCCTCTAGTCACCATACAGCATCCATACGTGACTGCCGCACCTGCACTGTTAGAGCATGGCGGCTCATCGCAGTATTACTTCTGCACTGATCCCAATGGCTTCCCGGTACGGGTTATTGATTCGATTGGTGCCGTCGTGTGGGAGGTTAATTACACACCTCCTGGCGACATTAAACTCGTTGAGAATCGAACAGATTTTTACCAACCCATTCGATTCCAGGGGCAATATTACGATGCAGAATCTGGTCTTCACTACAACAGACATCGATACTATGACTCACACAACAGCAGCTTCATCAGCAAGGATCGCATCGGTTTAGCCGGAAACCTCAATCTTTATCAATTTCTAGTCAATTCGCTAGGCTGGATTGATCCCCTGGGGCTGACTGAACACCGAGGCCGAATTCAAGCGCAAGGTGATAATCTAGAGAAATCTTTTTCATGGGCCCAAGACACGCCCATTACCGCGAATGCCGCACTGGAAGGATTGAATGACCTTGAGGCGAGCTTAAGCAAAAGCGATAGAAAAATTAGGGAAAATGAATTTAGACGTGCACGGAAATTTATCAAGAATGCGGAGCGCGCCGGCGGTGTAGACGCGCCCGTAAGCAAGACGTTTCAAGTGAAGGATACCAAACACGAACGTGTGGACATAGAAGTTAACGCCGGAAAGGCGTTCATCCCAGAGGAAGAAGAAAAAACTGGAGGTGTGTGTCAAGATGACTAAGCGCAAAAAAACATCTAGATTTTATGCGTATCTGGACGACGAACAGGTCTACTCCAGGCTTGAGGATTACTGGTTGGAATTGTTCAAAAAAATCATGTTGGATAAAGGGCTTTCAGAGAAGGACTGGGTCACCCCTCTCTACAATACAACATTTTCCAATGGCGAAAAATTCATGGATGCCAATCCAATATTTTCAGCCAAAATCAAGGCAGGAAACAGATCAATAAAGATAATTCATGATCACATTGACGACGAAATCGAAAATCACTGGATAGAAACCAGCGATGATAAAAATGAACTCGTCATAGTATGCGCACTTCCTGAAAAAAGTGCTAACGTGGTTGAATCGTTAATTAGATCCTGGATTTAGATAAACTCCAGATCACACGATACATTGCACGGAATGAGTTGCTGACTGATCGGCCCTTTTGTTATCTTACCACGCCGATTCACGATTCGATACGTAAAAATCCCCGCTGCAGCGGGGAGGGGAGGTCTAACTTTTCATGTCAAATTGGTGATGCCGCAAACAACGCGCCAGTCTCGGCGCTCCGGCTATGGGAGAGCCGAATTCCATTGACGATATGAGATGCTGGCTCGCTGTCACCGTCCTGATACTCCTGCATCAAACGAACAACCATTGGGCCAACTTGTGCAGTTTTTGCATCGGGAAATATTGAAGCCAGAGCCGCAATGCCGATAACAGCGACGTCGGCACCTGATTTGGATGTTCCGTCGCCAGTTCCAAGAAATAGTAAATTCGTAATTTTCTGAGACTTCTTGTCGACCGTTACCATGATCGTCAGATGATCGTTCAGCGAAGCCGCTAACCCGGCCGACTTGTCATCGTTAGTTTTTGTTCTGAAGTTCGCCCTGAACGGACTATCGGTCCGCATCATGAGGTCGTCAAAACTCTTCACGTATTCGTCTACAGTGATGCCGAGCGTCGCAACAGGCTCGGCAACCCCTTCGGAGCCTGAATCTGCAGCTTTCTTGGACGATGCGGCGTCGGGCTGCACATCTGATGACGATGCAGGCGACGCTGCCGGCAAAGGCGGGGAATCTGATTTTCCGCACGCGTTTAAGGCGGCGATGGCAAGCAAAGTAGCGGTGTAAACGGATATTTTTTGGATTTTCATAATTTCTCGGACGTGTCGAGTTCCCCGTGCGTATGGTCTATCGCACGGCAGACGGAAAGTATAACGAAAGCTAAAAATCGGCGTCCTGAAATCAAACCCAAACCTTGCTTGCGGTGCTGCGAGCGTGCCTTCATGCTTCGTTCGGCAGATCCTGCTCGCAATTATTCTATTTTACATAACGTGAAGACTGGAAACTATCGGCTGGATTGTTGCGGCTTCAGCAACGGAAGGGGCCGCCGCTAGACCAACTGCCATCGCGGTCGCGACGGTGGCCCCAGTCACTTTTCCCCAGACGTTCTCCCAGAATTCGCGCGCCGAGTCATCGCGCGCACGCTCCGCGTTCGCTGCGGAGATCACTTCCATCGGGTCGAGATCGAGGATGGTCGCAACCCGGACGGCCGTCATGTCGTCGAAGTAAGTGCGGCCGAGACGGTACTTACTGATCCCGGCACGCGTCATGCTCAACGCCTTCGCGGCGGCATAATCAGATTCGATGCCTAATTTCTGCTTAACGGCATCAAGATATTCGACCGTAGTTTTCATAACCGACCCCTCAACATCTAGAACCGCAAGTTTCAAAAGTGAGGGTTTCACCTTCGGCCGTGAAAATCGAAACATGCCGGCTGTCCGTATCCAAAACGCGCGCAGGAATAACGCGCTGATCGCCGTTGGAAAGGCTTGCCAGCTTGGTTCGGGGCCATACGTATATCTCAGTCTCTTTAAATCCACTGCATGACAAAACATAAAGCAGGGGTTTATCGAGGCTAACTCCGGTAGTCCCAAAGGAAATAGAGCAGGAACCGGAAAAGAGATATTTGTGCGAACTAGAAATCCATCGGACGGCCGATGAATAGTCGCTCATCGTGCTGGCCGATGCCGTGCCGCAGAAAGCCGCGAAGGCGAGGGCGGCGACGCCGAATTTCATGATCGAACCCTTAGTGAACCCTACAGGGCAAGCCTATACGACCTGTCAACGCCCGACAACGGTGTCTGGGCGTTGACGCGTATCCAATCGTTGACGTATATTCGCCAGCACGTCGCGGGGAAACAGGAACTGAACCCACCTAGCTTGCCCGTACAGCAAGCCCCCGCGACGGTTGTTTCCCTCTTCTCGGGTTCATCGGGGGTTCGGTCATGCGAAAGACTCGGTTACAAATTCATCCGTCCAGCTTGGGCGGCTTCACGCTTCAAGGCCCGTACTACCGTCGCCGCTCGCGCATCGCGCGCGCCGTCGACGCGTTCTTTCACTGGCTCGGGGCGTGACCATGAGCACGTCGACAGCGTTCGGTGATATCGGCTATCGCGTAGAGGACGTGCGCGAGGGCGAGGACGTGCATTTCCTGCCGGGCAGCGTGGGCGCGCGACCGTTCGGTCGGCCGCGTTCCGTGGCGCACATTCGCGCGACGCCGACCGGCGACGCGGCGCTGGAGCGCATCTACCGCCTGTTGCGCGACCGCCGCGCAGGCCGGGGGCGGTGATGATCCCGGTCAAGGTCAGGGCTGATGCGCTGCGCGTCGAGATTCTGCGCTTCGCGCGCGTCAAGGCGCTCGGCCGGTCGAGCATGCATTGCAAGCCGCACATCACGATCGACGGCGGCCGCTGGCACTGCGTCTATCCGGGCCCGGGGAAGGGCGAGCATGCAACCGGCGAGACGCCGGTTCTCGCGTACGGCAACTGGAGGCATACCCGCTGATGCCGCTCGCTCGCATGTCGTCCGATGAGGAATGGAGCGCGCAGCGCGTCGCGGGGCTCCCGCCGCGCTGGCGCGCCCGCATCCTCGGCCAGTACGACGAGCAGCGCGCCAGCAGCGCGCCGGACGCGCGGCGCGAGTCGAATCTCTTCCTGCTTTCCCTCACCCAGCAGCTTGACGCCGTGCGCCTGCCGCTCGGCGCGAACGACGGCGTGATCTGCGAGCGCGCGAGCGTGCTCGCGGCCGAGTGCGCGGCGCTGGCCGAGCTGTACCACGATCCGCGCGCGGCGCGCGAGGCGATGACGCGCGTCGTCGAGGCGCACCAATGCGACGCGCCGGCCGACGAGCGCGTCGACGAGCGCACGGGAGAGATCAAGGGCGTGCGCGACGTGCCGGCGTGCAAGCGCATGACGGACGCGCTCTGGTGGCGTCGCGCGCTGCGGCGCATGCACGCGCGGCACGTCGAGGCCGCGGCGATCGCGCTCGGCTACGTCAACGCGGCGCGCGACATGTACGTGAGCGACGAATCGCTCGACCGCCGCACGCAGCAGCGCAAGCGCAATGCCGCGATGCTGGAACAGACCATCGCCAGGAACGAAGAGGGCGACGAGTTCACGCTCGCGGAGCTGGCCGCACGCGGCGTCGCGAACAAGGCGATCCGCCGCGGCGAGCTGATGACGCGTATCTCGGGCTTCGAGCAAATCGCGCGCGACATGCGGCACGTCGGCCTGTTCTTCACGGTCACGTGCCCGTCGCGGATGCACAAGTGGCGCAAGGCAGGCGGCAAGGCCCGCGCGAACCCGCTGTACGACGGCACGAAGCCGAACGAAGCGCAAGCGTATCTGGCGCGCATGTTCGCGCGACTGCGCGCGGCGCTCGCCCGGGCCGGCGTGCGCTGGTACGGCTTCCGCATTGCCGAGCCGAATCACGACGGCACGCCTCATTGGCACGTGCTCGTTTTCTTCGCGCCGGGCTGGCGCGGCGACGTGCGTCGCGCGGCGCTCCCGCGCGTGTGCGCGATCGTGCGCCGCTACGCGCTGCAAGACTCGCCTGACGAGCGCGGCGCCAAGGCGCACCGCGCGGACTTCGAGCCGATCGACTGGAGCAAGGGCAGTGCGGCCGGCTATGTCGCGAAGTACGTTTCGAAAAACATCGACGGCTATGCCGTGGGGGACGACCTGTATGGAAATCCAGCGCTTGAATCGTCGGCGCGCGTCGAGGCATGGGCGTCGACGTGGCGAATTCGTCAGTTTCAGCAGGTTGGTGGCCCTCCGGTCACTGTTTGGCGCGAGCTGCGCCGGGTTGCCGAGCTTCCTGCGGGCGCTCCAGATGCGTTGGAGGCAGCGCACCGCGCGGTCAACAAAGTGGCGGGTGCGGAAGGCGAGGCAAAGCCGGCATCGTGGGCTGAGTTCATACAGGCGAACGGCGGCATATATGCGCCGCGCGAGGCCCGTCCAATACAACTCGCGAAAGAGTGGGACTCGCGCGAGGGCCGCTATGGTGAGCCGGTCGGTCAGGTCGTGAAGGGCGTGCGCGCGATGGGCTGGATCACGTACCGCGACGGCATCGTGGCGGATCGCCGCAAGCTGGTTGAGGTGCTGGTGGAAAGCGTCCGTCACGCATGGGAGATCGTCTCCCGTCGAGTGAGCGGGGGTGTTCACGCGGGCATCGCCCGCGCTTGGACTCGTGTCAATAACTGTACGCGCGGCGTTGCTGCCGATACGGACGGAATATCAGATTGGATTTCGGAATATGAAAATTTTGAGCGGTACGGGGGCGCCGTTGCCTGTTGAAGATGGAAAAACGGCAACGGCGGTAGCCGAAGTGGTCGGGGCGACGAAATTGGATGCGGCTCGACGGGAGGCGCGCGCACTGCGCGCGATGTTCGACGCGCTGTCGCCGCTGGAGCGCGCGGTCGCGGGCAAGCAAATCGCGGCGGTTCGTCGTCTCGTCGAGGCGGTCGAAGCGCTGTAACGGGGAGCGGCCGGCCGTTTCCGGCCGCACACAAAGCGAGGTAGACCATGTTGGAAGCACTGAAGAACGCTGTATCGAACGCCGTCGAGGCGCTGCGCAACAACGGCGAGCACCGCGCGTCGCTGGCGGACGCGATCACGGCCGCACACGCGTACATCGCGCATCTGGAGGATCGCGTCGCGGCGCTCGAACAGGCGATCGCGAACGGCTTCGCGGTCGCGCAGTCGGCGGCCGCCGTCGTCGACGCGGCCGGTGCCGCAGTGACGGGCGCCACCCAGGTCGAAACGAAGCCGGCCGCGTAACGGGAGGCGCCATGTCGTATCTCGGAAAGGCTGAATGCCACCTCTGCGACCGCGAGGTCGACGTCTCCGCGAACCGGAACGGCATGGCGTATTACCGCTGTGCCGCGTGCGGCGCGAAGCTGGAAACGAAGCATACGCGCGCGGATCGTTTGTTGCGCGCGAAGGTCCGGCCGTTCGATGCGCCCGAAGATGCACCGGCAAACCCGGCGCCGGAACCTGCGGCGAATCCCGGCAAATCGCCGGAACCGCCGCAACCCAGCAACCCGCCGCGCACGCCTCGGCGTGCCGGCTTCTGGAACGTATGACCATGGCAAAAATCACTGACCCGGTATCGTTTGAGGTGCCGGACAAGCGCGCCGATTCGACGCTCGACGGCGCGCAGGTCGACCCGCTCGCGGCGATCGCGCAGGAGGAAATCGACGCGAACGAAGAGATCGCGGCGAAGGCGGCGGCCGCCGCCCAGGCGGAAGCCGATGCGGTGATGGGCGATCTCGTGCAGGGTTGGCAGGAGGCATGCCGGCACGGCGCGGACATCATCACGGCCGCGTTCGACGGGCTCAAGCCCGTATGGACGCCGGAACGGATGGACAACCTAGGCGCGGCGCTCGCGCGCGCTGATGCGCATTACGGGTGGGGAGGGGCGGGGCGGCTGCTCGGTCATCCGCTGCTCGGCGTCGGCGTCGCGGCGCTGCCGGTCGCGATCGGCACGGCGCAGTTCGTGAAGCTGGAGCGCGAGCGGCTCGCCGTCGAGCGGGTCGAGCGCGGCCGGCGGCTCGCGGCCGGCGCGCCGGCCGCCGACGTTACGCCGTCGATGCCGGCTGCGCCTCCAGGCGAACCGGCGGCGGCGAAACAGCAGCGCGGGCCGACTCCGAACATGGGCGCGGCGATCGATAACGCGCTGGCACGCGACACGTTCATGCAATGACGGCCGGCATCCACAACAGCGCGGACATCATCGGCGTGGTGGGTGCCTCCAGCATGGGGAAGGGCATCTACGTGAAGGATTACCTACGTCGGCAGTCGAAGCGCCGGCCGATGGTGATCTGGTCGCCGCTGGAGGAAACGGACGACTACGCGGCGGTGATCGGCGGCCGGAAGGTCGACACGATCGCCGCGCTCGTGGCCGCGATCAAGGCAGGGGAGACGCGGCTCGTGTTCATCCCGTCCGAGAAGCCGAAAGAGCTGAAAGAGCAGTTCGACCGGTTCTGTCGCGTCGTGTGGCAGCTCGCCGGCTGGCTGGTCGTGGTCGAGGAACTGTCGAATGTGACCATGGCGAGCTGGGCGCCGCCGGCATGGAAGAAGCTGTCCACCGCCGGACGCCACAAGGGGCTGACGATCATCGGCACCAGCCAGCGGCCGGCGCATGTCGACAAGGATTTTTTCGGGAACTGCACGGAGCTGCGGTGTTACCGCGTCGGCTACAAAAACGATGCGGTCGCCATGGCCGACGTGATGCTGATATCGAACCCGAAAGAGCTGCTCGACCTGCCGCAATTCCACTACGTCCACCGACAGAAAATGTCCGGCACCAACACGACCGGCGTTGTTTCTCCGCCAAAACGCTGAAATTTCCCACAGACACGCGGGCCGCAAATTCCCGCGAATCGCCGCGATTCCCCGACTTGGACTCGCGGCGATTTTTTTTGGAACCTGCGGGCTCATCCCACTCGTACGGGCTCCACGTGTCTGAACCGTCTTACCTGCCTACCCGCTACCGCCTGTCGCAAGAAATCATCGCGACGACGGTCGGCGTGCTCGTCGCCGCATACATCATTTCGAAGGTGCCGGCGTTCAAGAAGCTGGTCGACGGAAACACGATTTGGGCCACCGAGAACAACCTGACGAGCACCTCGTCGATCACTCCCTGAGGCCCAAATGAACAAGGCTCATCTGCATGCTGCTTTGGCGACGCTCGCAACGTTCGCCGTCGTCGCCTTTATCCAGAAAAACGTGTTCGCGATCCCGGTCGTCGGCACGTATCTGCCGGGCGGCCAGTAACCCGCGCGCGGGACTCCCCACAACACCCAAGGAATCGCCATGCGCAAAGAGCAGCTTGTAAATTTCCAGAATATCGCGCCGGGACAGACCGCCATCCTCACGATGCCGATCGGCCCCACCTACGAGCGGGTGAAAATCAACCTGCTCAACGGCCTCGTGATCTCGCAGATCGACAACATCGTCGGCAAGATAAACGGCAAGCCGTTCTTCACGGTGACGGGCCCGGATCTGCTGGCCGAAAACCTGTACGAAGGGCGCAGCAACCCGACCACACTCATCCTGCTCGACTTCACGCGCAAGAACGCGAAAAGCTCGAGCACGAAGATGGGCGCGAGCGCGCAGACCAGTGAAGAGCTGCTCACGGCGATCTGCTCGGCGCTCATGCAGACCCTGACCTTCGAAATCACGGTCAACGCGTCGGCGCCGAACGGTTCGAACATGCAGGCGTTCGCGCAGCTCAACGACCCATCGAAAAATCCGATGGTGCTCAAGCAGCTCTACGCGGCGTTGGCGTTCCCGAACGCGCAGGACAACGACATCCCGCTGGCGGTGGGGCTGGCCGGCGCGATCATCAAGAAGCTGTACCTGCACCAGTCGAATTACGGCCCCGCATGGGCGGCGTCGACCGCCTACGCGCTCGGCGCGCTCGCGTCGAATGGCGGCAACCTCTACCGCGTGACGGCGGCCGGCACGTCGGCGTCGTCGGGCGGCCCGACCGGCACCGGTTCGTCCATCACGGACGGCTCGGTGACGTGGGCGTATGTCCAGGCGGTCGGCACGATCACGAAAATGCAGGTGCGCAACTCGGGCGTGATCATCTGGGAAGGCGCGCCAAGCGATGCGGCAGGCGACCAGACCGATTACGCGAAGGTGCCGCAAGCGGGCCTCACGGTGATCGACTTCGATCTGCAAGGCTTCCGCGAGAAGTGGCTCAACACGGCCGTGACGAACAACGTGTTCCTGCGGCTGACGACGAGCGGCGGCCCGTTCAACCTGCGCATGTACCAATCGATCGTCGATCCGGTATCGCGTTAATCGACGCACGTCCACCAACCAACAGGAGGGCGTATGTCGCTTTTCACGCTTGACGGAACGGGGATCAGCGACCCGTCGTCCGACACGCTCGCGGCGTATGGCGGAGACAGCAGCGGTTCATCCGACCTGTCGACGCTATACGGCGTGAACGGCGGGGGCGTCGGGGATGGCTACAACTGGTCGACCGTCACGGACTCAACGCCGGTTTCGGCCAGCTCGCAGACGCTCGGGCAGCTTCAATCCGGCGGCTCGACGGTCGACTGGACGTCGATCATTCAAGGCGGGCTCGCGACGCTGGTCGCCGCGGACTCGATCAGCCATGGGCTGACGGCGACCGGGCAGGCGCTGCCGACGTACCGCGCGCCGAACGGTGCCGTGTACCCGGTGGGGCAGGGGCCGGGCTACGTGCAGCAGGGCGGCGGCGGCTTCATGTTGCTGCTGCTCATCGGGATCGTGCTGTTCGCGGTCGCGGAGGAAAAGTAATGGTCGCCGCCGTCCCCGGTCTTTCCCTTCCGCCGCTCACCTTCGCGGGTGGGTCGGCCGGCCCGTCGAGTGCGACGGATTACAACCCGGTCAGCTTCAACGATGGCTCGTTCATCGTGTCGGGCTCGCCGCAACTCGGTACGTCGATCGCGGGCGCGGTGGCGGGCGCAACGAATAGCTTTTCGATCGGCTCGTTTTCGAACCTCACGCCGTGGCTGCTTATCGGGGGTGTTGCGTGGCTCGTGATGCATCGCAAGCGCCGCGACTGACGCTGCGCGAGGCTGACGCGGCAACGGTGGTGCCATTACTGGCACCGGTCGCGCGTTACGACACGACCGGCGGCGTCGACTCGCTCGAACGGATGGCGGCGAACGGCCGCGCGTTCGTGATCGAGCAGGACGGCGCGCCCGTCTGCGCGTATTTGCTCGAACGGCATGGTCGCGAGGCGTTCGTGACGGCGGCGGCCGGCGCGGCCGGCGTCTGCCTCACAGACCTGCTCGCGCAGTTGATCGAAGCGCAGGCGGTCGGGCTCGACTCCATCGCATTCCAGACGCGTCGACGCGGGCTGATCCGCAAGGCGATCGCCAAGGGATACCGCGTTGCCGGGCACGTCAAGAACGGAACCATCATGCGGAAGGAACTGCAATGATTCGCAACCCACAACAAATCAAGCTGCTCGCGCTCGGCCTGCCGATGGTGCCGGCGAACGGCGGCGGCTCGTCGGACTCGTCGTCGGCCTCGACGACGACGAACGCCGACCAGCGGAACAACGTCGGTTCCGGCGTCGGCGCAACGGCGTCGAGCGGCGGCACCGTGACGCTCAACGTGAGCCAGCTCGACGGCGGAGCAATCTCGGCTGCGTTCGGGCTCGGTCACGATGCGCTGGCCGGGATCGAAAACATCGGCACGGCAAGCATGAGCGCGAGCGCGCACACGGCAGAGGATGCGATCAACGGCGTGCTCACGAGCGCGCAGGGCGCGCAGCAGGCGTACAAGGATGCGACCTCTCAGGCGATCGCGGCCGTCCAGGCTGCGTATGGCAGCGCGAGCAGCGCGGTCATCGGGCAAGCGAATACGACGGCCAGCGACGTCGCGGCCGCGTATCAGGACGCGAAAACCGGCAACCAGCGCACGATCGTGATTGGCGGCCTGATCATTGCCGCGCTCGCGGTGACGATGCCGTTCCTGCTGAAAGAGGCCGCCTGATGCAGACCATCGCACAAAAGATTCTCGCGAACCCAGACCCGGCAACCGGTCAGCAGGCAGGTTATAACGCGGCCCTCGGTGGGCGCACGCTCTATGTCCAGTCGAGCGACGCCGGAAACACGCTCACGATCACGCTGACGGATGCGTTGGGTGGGCGTGAAACGGTGCAAAACGTCGGCGCGGGCGCGAAGCTCACGCCGGCTCTTGGTTTCGTGACGGTGGCGATCACAACGTCGGCGGACAACAACGTCGCCTTCATCGTCACCCAGGGCGACATCGATATCCAGCTCAACCAAACGTCCGTGCAGATCGCGAACGGTAACGGCAACCCGGTGCCGGTCGCGATCGTGAGCGAACCGGGTTCGCCGTTTCCGGTGACTGTGCAGGGAACGGTGAACGTGTCCGGCGCGACGCTCACGGCGACGAACGTCGGGATCAACAATACGAGCGCGAACCCGGTGCCGGTATCGCTCGTGAGCGAACCGGGTGCGCCAGTGCAGGTTTCGGCACCTGCCAGTGCGCCCGTTGCCGTGCAGGTTCAACCGCCGGCCAGTGCGCCGGCCGATGCATCGCCGGTCGTGGTCGGTACGTCAGGCATCGCGCTGATCGCTGCAAGCGCGGGCCGCAAGGGCTTGCGCGTGCGCAACGCGGGCACGGGGCAGCTCGCGATCACGGCGGCGGCCGGAACGACGTTCGCGAACGCGGCGGTAGTGATCCAACCGGGCGATACCTACATCGAACGCGATGCGCCGCAAGCGGCGTGGTACGCGATTTCCGATACGGGCACGACGGCCAATATCCAGACGGTGAGCTGATGAAGAACTATCCATATCGGACGGCGCTCATTGCGCTCTGCATGTGGGCCGGCGCCTGCGTCGGTCTGATCGAAACGCAGTATGCGCACGCGCAATCGGCGTCGGATTTGTTGTCGGGACTCGCGGGGCGTCTTGCGGCGAACGTCGCGACGAAAAGCCTGAACGTGACGGGAGGCTATACGGCCGCGATTACGTCGGCGGGGGCGATGGCGCAAAGCCTGTCGAAGCCGGGCACGACCGGTCAAGGCATCTACACTGGAATCTGCTCGGGTTGCACGTCGTTCGATGCGAATCAGTCGACGCTCACCGTTCCATCGGGATCGACCGTGACGACGATGAGCGGGTACGGCAGCTACATCAACAATCAGAATGGCACCGGCACGCCGAACAGCGGAAACAGCGTGAACTATTTCAGCGTCGCAACATGCGGCGTGAATAGCGCGGCATGCTGGGGACAAAACAACGTCCTGATCGACAACACGACCTATGCAACGTCGACCATCACGGGCGTGCAGCTCAACGGCATCGAGATCGATTTCGATGTGACGTCACCGCATACGAACGTGCAAGGTCCGACGATAACGGGTTCGTCGCTAGTGCAGCCGGCGGCGGCAGTCGGCTTCACGGTCGGTTCGCTTTCGGTGCAAAACCCGTCGATCGCGAAATGGACGTATGGCTTCGTCACACAGGATGGTGTCGCGAATGTAGCGGCGCACTGGGGTGCCCTAGCAGCGTCCGGATCGAACGTCGCAAGTCAGCCGGTCGTGTACGACTACTACGACGGCGCGGGCGCGGTGCGCGCCTGGACGGAACAGGTCGCGGCGAATGGTAGCCTGAATTTCACGGACAGCGGTTCAGGGCATGCTGTTCAGGTGAACAGCGGCTTCATTGCGAAAGCGCCTTCCGGCAACGGATCGATAACGGTCGACAATGCCGGCGGTCAGCAAAGCGTCGTGCTACTGAACGACAACGGCGCGAATAAGTGGCAGGTCGGAAAAGACCTGTCCGGCAACTTCTTCGTCTATGACACGGTGGCGAATGCCTACGTGATGCAGATGCCAAGCGGGGGCGTGCTGACTGTTTCGCCGCTGGTCGCTCACGCGAAATCCGAAATCGATTCGGGCTATCAGTACACCACGCCGGCCAGCGGAAGCACGCTCACCATGGGCGCCACCCAGGAAACGGAATTGATCCACGGCAGCGGAACGATCGCGAGCCTGACGCTCACGTTGCCGGCGTGCTCGACGGATGGCCAGATCGCGCGGTTTGCATCGGATGTGGCGGTCACGTCGCTCACGGTTAACGCGCCATTCGGAACGGTAACTGGCGCGCCGAACACGATCGCGGCGAATGCAGGGCACGCGTATGTGTGCCGTGCGTCGGCAACGAACTGGTTCCCGCTTTACTGATGAGCGCGGCTCCGTTCGTGTTGCTCGCGGCGAGCGCGGTAGCGCTGCTGTACCTGAGCGAGCAGGGCGATCAGGATGTCGCCAGCTTCACGCCGGGCGACATTGTTGGCAGTGCAACGGGAGATTTACTCGATATGACGGGCACCTATACCGGCGGCGATCCGAACCAAAATCGTCAAGCGTTTCTCGACATGATCGCGCAGAGCGAGATCGGCGCGGCGCTGCTCGCGGAAACGGACGACGGCTATAACGTGCTCGTCGGCGCGACCGCGGCGAACCCGCTCACCTTCTCCGACTACTCGCACCATCCGCGGATCTACAACGCGAAGTTCAACTCGACGGCGGCCGGCCGCTACCAGATCAACTGGCCGACGTTCCAGACGGTATCGAGTCAAACGGGGCTCACGGACTTCTCGCCGGCCACGCAAGACGCGATGGCGCTTCAGCTCTGCGCGAACAAGGGCGCTCTGTCGGACATCGACGGCGGCAATATCCAGGCGGCCATCGCGAAGTGCGCGCCCGTGTGGGCGTCGCTCGCGGGCGCCGGCTACGGCCAGCATGAAAACTCGCTCTCAAGCCTGATTGCATGGTTCACGAACGCGGGCGGGGTGACGGCATGAAAGACACGTTGAACAACGTGGCACTCGGGCTCGGCGTGGCTGCGCTCGGATTCGCGCTGCTGAAGTACTTCCAGAGCGCGGGCGGCAGCTCCGGCGGATCAGGTGCGGCCGGGCTGAGTGCACCAATCGGCGCGACAAGCCCGAACGCGGGCGCGCTTTGGCAGAACCTCACGTTCCCGCTCGGCACGAACACGGGCGGCGTCAACGTGACGGGCTCCGTCGATCAGGTCTACTCGTCGACGAGCTGGAACCCGGATGCGATCAGTGCGCAGCTCGGCGCCGATGCAATCGCGGCAATGGGGGCGGCCGGACAGTCGACGGCGAACGTGTGGGGATTCCACCTGTGAGCCTGAAAAGCGACGCGCTCGAAGTGACGGTGACCGTCGTCGTCGTGGGCGGTCTGCTCTGGTATGCCGCGCGCAAGGTCGGCGGCGGCCTATCGTCGCTCGGCAGCTCGATATCGAGTGCGGCGAGCGAGGCCGGCGGGGCGATCGCGGACGGTGCGTCGACCGCCTGGACAACGGCGGGCACGCCGGTTGTGCCGAACGATACGGGGATTCCGGCCGTGGACGGCGCTGCGAATCTCGCGAACGGAATCGTATCGGTGCCGTCGAGCGTGCTCGATGGACTATCGATGGGCCTGATCGGCGGATCGGGCGGAACGGGCGGTAATGGCGGGCTGGCGGGCTGGTTGATGAGCATCATCGACGGCAGCTTTTTCGCGCCGAAACAAGCGCCGGACTCGACGTTTGACACGGGGAACGGCACGGGGTGGTAACGCAATTCAACAGGGGATCATGATGAATATTTTTGCAAGACTGGCCGAGCCGAGCACGCATGCAGCGCTCGCAGGCCTCGCGGCCGTGGGCTCGCAGCTCGCCGTCGCGAACGGTGCCGATCCGCACGTCGTCGGTGCGATCGGCACGGCGCTGTCGGCGCTGTTCGGTCTGATCGGCGTGTTCCTGCCGGAAAGTTCGGGCACGGGGGCGTAATGGATGCAGCTCAGTGGCTGACCATCGGCGTGAGCATCGTGCAGATACTGGTCGTGCCGGTGGGCTGCTTCCGATACATTTTGGGGGTCGAGAAACGCTTGACGCGGATCGAGGCCAAATTGGGGATTGCCGACTGACGGAGGTCATCATGGCAAAGCATCATCGCCGCCGCGAGCGCGACAGCAAGGGTCGCTTCAAGCGCTCGCGCTAAAGAAAAGCCCCGGAAATCCGGGGCTTTTCATTCGAGGTTGTCGGGGTCGAGCGGTTCGCCAAAGAGCCACGTGAACAGCCAAACGACGGCCCAGACAATCGGGCGGACGAGCCAGTCAATCATGGGATGATCCCGAAGCGGCGAGCGATGAGCGCGCGGCGTTCGCGTGCTCGCTCGATGGTGGAATCGAAGGTGCCAGCGATCTTCGCGGCGCGCACCTTGTCGGCCACGTGCCAGAGGCGCACGTAACGTTCGAAGGCGCGCTCGCTCGACATGTAGGCCGGCGCGAGCGCGGCAACCCACTGAGCGATGTCGTCGGCGGTGACGATGACTTCTCCGAACAGGTCGAGCATGGTCGTGTTTATCGCGCCTTGGTAAACGGGTTGTCGGCGTTGCACGAATCGACGGGATAGGGAGAAATACGGGTCAGATTGATACGACGAAATAGGCTTCGTTGGCCGCCCGGCGGGCGCGACGCCTATTTGACATAACGTGAATTATCGATAGTTTTGGTGTAGTAGCTTTTTAGAAATGTCGTGTTCTAGCCATTTAGAAATGTCGCGTTTGGACCTCGGTAAGCTTGCCGGCTCCCCGTCAGATCATGGAGCCGGCGATGCACCGAACAGCACTGGTGACATTGAACATGCGAGAACTCGACCGTCTGAAGGTAATCCAGGCTGTGGTGGATTTGGGCCTGAAGCCTGGCCGCGCGGCCGAACGACTGGGCCTAACGGTCCGGCAGATCGAACGGCTAGTGATTCGGTACCGGGAATCTGGTGCGGCTGGACTGACGTCGCTCAAACGTGGTCGTCCGGGGAACCGGCGATTGGACGAGGAACTGGCTCGGCGAGCGCTGGCGATCATTCTCGAGCGCTACGCGGATTTTGGCCCGACGCTGGCCTGCGAGAAGTTGTCCGAGTGCCATGGCATCCAGTTGGCCAAGGAGACGGTCCGGAAGCTGATGACGGATGCCGGTTTGTGGGTGCCACGCCGGCAGCGGCCGCCGAAGGTCTATCAGCCGCGGGCCCGGCGCGCCTGCTTGGGTGAACTGATCCAGATCGACGGCAGCGATCATCGATGGTTCGAGGAACGGGCGCCGGCCTGCACGCTGCTGGTGTACGTCGACGACGCGACGAGTCGGTTGATGCATCTGCACTTCACGCAGACCGAATCGACCTTCAGCTACTTCGAAGCGACGCGGGCGTATCTGGAGCGTTACGGCAAACCTGGAGCGCTCTACAGCGACAAGTACAGCGTGTTCCGCAGCCCAACCGCGAGCAAGACCGGAAGCAGCGTGACGCAGTTTGGCCGGGCCATGTATGAGTTGAACATCGATACGTTTTGCGCGAACAGCAGCTCGGCCAAGGGCCGTGTCGAGCGAGCGCATCTGACCTTGCAAGACCGGCTCGTGAAGGAACTGCGGCTGCGCGGGATCAGCACGGTAGCCGAGGCCAATGCGTATGCGCCCTCCTTCATGGCAGCCTACAACACACGCTTCGCGAAGCCGCCGCGCAGCGACTTCAATGCGCATCGGCCACTGCGAGACGACGAGGATCTGGATACGTTATTGACGTGGCGTGAAACACGTCGGGTATCGAAATCGCTGACCGTGCTCCACGACCGAGTGCTTTACTTGCTGGACGACACGCCGGTCAACCGGAAGCTGATTCACCGCTACATCGATGTATGGGAGTACCCCGACGGGCGGATCGAAATCCGAGCCGATGGCAAGGTTCTGTCTTGCCGTCTTTACGACAAGCGTAAGCACCCGATCAGCACCGTAGCGCATGTCGTTGACGGAGGGGTATCCGCGATGCTATCGGATGGGATCGACGTGAGCGGTAGACGGCAACAACGGCGCCACATGCCACGGCAGCAGCTCATCGACGCGATTGACCGGATGGTCAGCGATACGCTCGAGCACGTAAGCGAGATACGCCTCCGGATCGAGGCCGTTCAGGCGCGCCGTGCCGATCAGGCTATACATCGCGGCGGCCCGTTCACCACCGGAGTCGGCGCCGGCGAACAAGTAGTTGCGCCTCCCGATCGCGACGCCACGCAGCGCCCGCTCGGCGATCAGGTTGTCGATCTCCACCTGCCCGTCGCTGCAGTAATAGACCAGTGCCGACCAGCGATTCATCGCATACCGAAGTGCCTTGGTCGTGTCGGATTTCGCAGAGAGCGTGGCGAGCGTCGCTTCGAACCAGAGCTTCATGTCGTCGAGCAACGGCACCGCTTGTGCCTGACGTACTCTGCGTCGTTCATCGGGCGGTTTGCCGCGGATCTGCTCTTCGATCTTGTAGAGCGCGCCGATCCTGTGCAGTGCCTCTTCGGTTACGGCATTGGGACGCACCGCATGCAGGTCGTGGATTTTCCGGCGAGCGTGGGCCATACATGCAGCTTCCTGGATGGTGCCGCCGCGATACAGCTCGGCATAGCCGGCAAACGCATCGGCCTGCAGCACGCCGGCGAAGTGCGCGAGATGCTGCTGGGGATGTTCACCACGTCGATCCGGCGTATAGGTGAACCAGACCGCCGCCGGCTCTTCGGAGGCACTCGGCCGGTCATCACGCACGTAGACCCACAGGCGTCCTGTCTTTGTGCGACCGTTGCAGGGTGCCAGCACAGGCAGCGGCGTGTCGTCCCCGTGAACCTTGCCGCCGGCTAACGTGTATCGGCGTACGGTGTCGACCAGCGGTGCAAGCAGCGCCGTGATGCTTCCCATCCAATACCCCATCGCACCCGGCTCGATCTCGACGCCGTCGCGCGCGTACATGACTGCCTGGCGATGCAGCGGGATGTGGTACGCGAACTTCGACACGGCAATGTGCGCGAGCAGCGCCGGACCCGGGATGCCACGATCGATCGGTCGACTCGGTGCCGCGGCCTGTACGATGCGATCGCAGCATGCGCAGGCCAGCTTCGGACGGCGGTGGCGGATCACGCGGAAGTGCGCCCGGACGTATTCGAGCTGTTCCGCGACGTCTTCGCCCAGCAGTTTGAGTTGGCCGCCGCAATCGGGGCAGTCATCGTCCGCGGGCAGATGGATGCGCTCTTCGCGCTCAAGGTGATCGGGCAACGGCTTGCGGCCCACACCTTCGCGACTCGGCCGTTTCAACGCAGGAGCGGTGGCCATATCGGCCGAGCCTTCATCGGCCTGCAGGTCTTCCAGCCGCAATTCAAGCTGTTCGATCTGGCGATCCAGCTTCTCCGATTTCCGGCCAAACTGCATCCGGCGCAGCTTGGCGATCGTCAGCTTCAGATGTTCGATCTCGATCGCGCGCGACGAGAGCTGCTCGCGCAAATTGGCGACCATCGCCTTCAGCGCGTCAATGTCATCGGGGAGATCGGCGGGAGCAGCAGACATGCAGTGAGCTTACACGACGCCACCCTCAAGCTCGCCACGCGTAATGAACGTTTACAATGCGCTTCGCGGGCGCGCTGCATCGATCGGCTGCCGCCAATCGAAACCCTCGAGCAAGAGCGCGAGCTGAGCGGTCGTCAGCGCGACAACGCCGGCATCGGCGCGCGGCCACGCGAAGCGTCCTTTCTCGAGGCGCTTCGAGAGAAGGCACAGGCCGCCGTCACACCACCACAAGCACTTCAGCAAGTCACCTCGCTTGCCCCGAAACACAAACACGTGTCCGGAGAACGGATCTTTCTCTAGCACCGTCTGTACTTTCGAGGCCAACGAGTTAAAGCCGGAACGCATGTCCGTGACGCCCGCCGCGATCCAGATTCGCGTGTTCGGCGGAATCACTTCAGGCACTCTCGTAGATACCGTTCAGCGAACTCCTGTGACACGCCGCGGATGCGGATACGTCGCTTGCCAACCTCGATCTCGATTTCACAGCTCGGCGACATCGCCGGGCTCGCCGACACATCCAGCGTTTGCGGCAGAGAGTGGTTTGGGACGTTTTTCGATGGCAGATCGATCACATCAACTGGCAGCAGCGCGATGCTTGGTGTCGAAGTTGCACGTTGCGCTTCCAGTAAGCTTCTCCGCCACTGCGCGACCATATTGGCATTCAAGCCATGCGCACGGGCCACTTCGGCAATTGAACGATTCGGATCGTTCGCTTCAGCAGCAACCGCTTCCCGAAACTCCTTCGTGTAGTTCCTCGATCCCGGTTGTCTTCCATGCACTACTGGCTTCATCGATCTGATTCCCATTACATCTGATGGGAATCAGATTGCCTATGCCGCGCTCTCACGAACAGACGGTACATGTCGAGCGCTTACCGACAAGCTGGCGGAAGTCGATCAAGGTGCAGTGATCGAGCAAAAGCGATTGAGTCACGTGCTACAAGTTTCGCAAGCGCTTCAGGCTCAGCGCGACAACCGTCGAACCTCCGGATCGCCGTCGCGAACCAATCAAGGTCAGGCCGTCCGCGGTTCAAAGCAACCCGTTGGCACGAAGAAGCAACGTGCATTTACGCAGGCCGACGTCGAGCAGGTAATCGTGGATCTCGCCGAACGCAGACAGCCGCAACAGCCCGCGCGCAAACCTAGCCGTCGGTCTGCAAGGGGCAATGACGCAAGCGTAAGCACCCTGCCCGTTCAGGACCAGCTCTTCGACACGGCGTGATCTGCAGCCCATGAGAAACAAATCATGAACCCCTGAAAACACGACATTTCTATTTAGCTGGCGCCCCGACATCTTGAAATGGCTATGACATTTGGTGTAGGAGCAAAGTAGTAATCTATGGCCAGCCCGAATTTTGCAACCCCTGGTTCTGATGTCTTTGGCTTGCGCAAATCTATCCGGAATCTGAGGTAGAGCCTCGTTCCACGATGAAAACCGCACCGGTCGATCCTCAAAATGTCGGCAGCTGCTGGGAGCTGTACAACTTGTCAGGTTCTTCGTCCGGTCGCTGTGCCGTTAGATCATCAGAGTTACAGCAGTCGCAAAACCTGGCGGGACAAATTTTCAAGCACGACAACCGCGCGACGGATCGTACACCGCGTGCTTCGTCAATACAGCCCAAGCGATTCGAGCCAGCTTGTTGGCTACCGCGCATGCCACCACGTTCGAATGGCGTCGTGTGAGCATCGATCTGATCCATTCCCCCAACCGATCAGTTCGTAGCGCCACTCGCTGGATGACGGCTCGCGCACATTGGACCAACAAGTGTCGCAGATGCTTGTCGCCTCGCTTGCTGATTCCATACAAGATGTTTCGGCCACCGGTGCTATGTTGCCTGGGCACGAGACCGATCGACGCCGCAAAGTTGCGTCCGCCATCGTACTGACTAACGTTCCCGATCTCGGACGCGAGAAGGCTCGCCGTGATGACGCCGATACCAGGAATCGACAGCAGTCGGACTGCATTTTCGTCCTCGCGTAGCTGCATCGTCAGATCTTTGTCGATGTCATGGACCTGTTGATCCAGATATCGATAATGTTCGTGCAATCGGTGCAGCAGCTCGGCCAGTCGAGGCGGCAACTCATTGGCGGCCAAGGTGTCGGGAATGCGATGAAAAACAGCTTTGGACGTTGGCAGACTAATACCGAATTCCAGAAGAATGCCGTGAATTCGATTGATGGTAGCCGTGCGCTCTACGACGAGGCCCTCTCGAACCCGATGCAACGCAGCAAGCGTTTGCTGTGCCTCTGAGCGAGGTTCTACAAAACGCATCGAGGGGCGTGCTGCAGCCTCACAAATCGCTTCGGCATCGATGTAGTCGTTCTTGTTGCTCTTCACAAAGGGGCGGACATACTGAGGCGAAACGAGCTTGGCGGTATGTCCCATGGCGATCAATTGGCGTGCAAGCCAATGCGATCCCGCGCAGGCCTCCATGACAACTGTCACGGCCTTCAGATTCCCGAAAAACGGCAAGAGTTGAGCGCGCGTCAGCCTCTTGCGAAATACTTCGTGACCCTTTGCATCTTGTGCGTGCAGATGAAACACATGCTTGCCCAAATCGATGCCGATCAGCGTGACCTCGTTCATGGCGCTCTCCTCTACCGTGGACCGAACTGCCTATCGTAGAACGATCGCTGGGATCGGGCTGGCCATTTCATTATGTCGTAGCTCGAGGGTTTCGGCGCATGCTGGCGGCGGTTCGAACTGCCGGAGCGCATCGTGGGCCAACCTGGACTGATCACCATGAGCATGCGGGAGCTGGATCGTCTGAAGGTCGTGGAAGCTGTGATCGAGCAGCGCCTGATGCCTTGGCGAGCCGCGGAGCGGCTCGGGATCAGTCGACGGCAGATTGAACGGCTGGTCGCCCGGTATCGGGCTGCTGGCCCGGCCGGGCTGCTTTCGCAGCGCCGTGGCCATGCGAGCAACCATCAACTGCCCGAGGATTTGGCACATCGTGCCTTGGGCCTGATTCGGGAGCGCTACGCCGATTTTGGGCCGACGCTGGCCTGCGAGAAGCTTTGCGAATGCCATGGGCTGCAGCTGTCGAAGGAAACGGTCAGGAAGCTGATGACAGATGCTGGGCTCTGGATTCCGCGCCGGCAACGACCGCCGAAGGTCTACCAACCGCGAGCGCGCCGGGCGTGCCTGGGTGAACTGATCCAGATCGACGGCAGCGATCATCGATGGTTCGAGGACCGAGCGTCGGCCTGCACGCTGCTGGTGTACGTGGACGACGCGACTAGCCGGTTGATGCAACTGCACTTTACGACGACCGAATCGACGTTCAGCTACTTCGAGGCGACGCGGGCATATCTGGAACGTTACGGCAAGCCGGTGGCGTTCTACAGCGACAAGTACAGCGTGTTCCGCAGCCCGACCGCAGGCAAGACCGGCAGCAGCGTGACGCAGTTTGGCCGGGCTATGTATGAGCTGAACATCGACACGTTCTGCGCGAACAGCAGCTCGGCCAAGGGGCGTGTGGAACGGGCCAACCTGACGCTGCAGGACCGGTTGGTCAAGGAAATGCGCTTGCGCGGCATCAGCACGGTCGCCGACGCCAACGCGTATGCGCCCTCCTTCATCGCTGATTTCAATCGTCGCTTCGCGAAGCCGCCGCGCAGCGACTTCAATGCGCACCGGCCGCTGCGAGACGACGAGAATCTGGACCGGGTGATGACCTGGCGCGAAACGCGTCGGGTCTCGAAGTCGCTCACGGTGCTGTACGACCGGGTGCTGTATCTGCTGGACGATACGCTGGAGAATCGGAAACTGATTCATCGCTACATCGACGTCTGGGAGTACCCGGATGGCCGGATCGAAATACGGGCCGATGGCGAGCTATTGCGATGCCGCCTTTACGACAAGCTGGCGGAGGTTGATCAAGGCGCGATCATCGAGCACAAGCGTCTGAGTCATGCGCTGCAGGTGGCTGAAGCGATCCAGGCGCAGCGCGACAACCGGCGGATCTCGGGTTCGCCGTCGCGTGCCAATCGAGGGTTACCGGTACGAGCCAAGGCATCGTTGCCAGGTGCCAAGAAACAGCGTGCGTTCACGGAGGCTGATATCGAAGGAGCCATCCTGCAGGTTGCCTCACACACACATCAACCGGAATCGAACCGACGGTCTGCGAAGGCCCGCGGGTGAACGCAAGCGCCCTGCTGCTTCAAGCTCGGCGCTTCAACGCTGAAGGACGGAAAACCGATGAAACATGCGACATCTGTATTTAGCTGGCACTACGACATCTGAATCCGGGTATGACATTTTGGTGTAGTGGCTAGATTGAAATGTCCGCTTTGGGGATGCGGCTATTTTCTTGGACTGATTTACGTCGTTAGCCCCAGGCTTTCACGGTACTCGATGGGGCTGAGATAGCCAAGCGAGCCCTTGATCCGTTTCTCGTTGTACCAGCGAATGTAGGCGCTCAGTACCTCAATGAACTCCGCGATGGTCGTCGAACGCCAGTCTCCTGGATAGAACATCTCGGTCTTCAGCCTGCCGAAGAATCCCTCACAGGCTGCGTTGTCCGGGGAACAGGCTTTACGCGACATGGATCGAATCAGATTAGCCTTTGCAACCCGCGATAGCCAGCCAGGCCAACGGTAGTGGCCACCGCGATCGGAATGCACGATCGGCGTTTTATCTGCTTCAGTCACGGTCTCGATAGCCGCGTCTAACATGGTATTCACGAGTTCTGCGTCAGGGCTTGTGCCGATCGACCAGCTGACTACCATGCCATCAAAGCAGTCGATCATGGGCGACAGATATACCTTACCCGCAGGAATCTGGAACTCGGAGATATCGGTCACCCACTTTTCGTTGGGGGCGTCAGCACGGAAATCGCGATTGATGATGTTATCTGGGGCAGGGCTGATTTCCCCGATATAAGAACGGTATCGGCGCCGCCTGGGCCTGGCTGCGTGGAGGCCGCCTTGTTTCATGAGCCGACGCACGACCTTCTCCGATAGAAACACACGTTGTCGGCCGAGCGCTGCCTGCACCCGACGATAGCCGTAGGATCGGTGATTGTCCTCGAAGATCTCTGCAACGGTACGACGGACTTCTGCATATTTGTCGGCAACCCGTATGGGCGACCGATGGTAGAAATAGGAGCTGCGCGCTAGGTCCAACCGCGCAAGCAGCTCAGCCAAGCCGTATTCTTCTCTCAGGGCGTCAACCAGCGTTGTCTTCTCCCGGTTGCTCAGGAGTGGCAGGTCGACGCCCAGGTCTTTTTTTAGGAGTTCATTCGCCTTCTTCAACAGGTCGTGTTCAAGCTGCAAATTGCGAATGTCGCGTCGGAGCCCTTCGACCTGCCGCTCCAGTTCGTCCCGATCCGTCTCCGCAGGTGATCGCTTGTCGCGTTTCATGGATGCAGGGGCCTCTCGGCCGAGTAACTGGTTCTTCCAGTTGTACAACGTCACCCTGTCAACGTCCAGCTTTCGCGCCAACGCCTGCGCACTTCCTTCGCGTGTACATAGTTCGTACACCGCGGCCTGCCTGGACGCCAGTGACGCGACCGGTCGACCTGCCTTGCCAACCACGCATCTCCTGGTTTCCGGATAGCGCTCGCGAACCCACGCCGTCAGTATCTGGCGACATGGATAGCCTAATTCCCTGAGGGTGAAGGCGAAGCAGCGCCCGTGGTTGACGTAGTGCTCAAGTGCTACGTTCTTCTGTTCTTCTGAATACTTCTGCTTTCCGCGAACATACTCCTTCTGCAAATCGCCGCTGTTCTCGAATTCCTCGCACCATGCCTTGAGAGAATTCTTCGTCGGGTAACCCAACTGGCGGATTGTCGCCTTGATGCGCTTGCCAAGCTTCAGGTACAGCTCGACCGCCCGAACGCGGTCTTCGTATGAATACATGGACTACCTCCAGGTAGTCCAAGATTTGGTCCGCATCCCCTTTTGGCTAGATTGAAATGTCCGCTTTTCGGGCCGCGTAAGCTGTCCGGCCGCCGGGTGTCCGGCGCCGGAGGCTGCGATGGCTGCAACGGAGCGGATCACGATGACGATGCGCGAGCTGGACAGGTTCAAGGTCATTCAGGACGTAGCCGACGGCAAGCTCAAGCCGTGGCGTGCGGCCGAACGGCTGGAGTTGACGACACGGCAGATTCGGCGGCTGGTCGCCCGGCTGCGTGAGCACGGCCCGGCGGGATTGGTGTCGGGACATCGAGCGAAGCCCGGCAACCGTCGTCTGGATCCAGGAGCCGCCGACCGGGCCCTGTCGATCATCCGAGATCGCTACGCCGATTTCGGCCCGACACTGGCTTGCGAGAAGCTGTGGGAATGTCACGGCATTCGGTTGGCCAAGGAGACGGTCAGGAAGCTGATGACGGACGCCGGGCTCTGGATTCCGCGCCGGCAGCGTCCGCCGAAGGTTTATCAGCCGCGAGCGCGCCGGGCGTGCCTGGGCGAACTGATCCAGATCGACGGCAGCGATCATCGGTGGTTCGAGGAACGGGCGCCGGCCTGCACGCTGCTGGTGTATGTGGATGACGCGACGAGTCGACTGATGATGCTGCACTTCACGCAGACGGAATCGACCTTCAGCTACTTTGAGGCAACGCGGGCGTATATCGAACGCCATGGCAAACCGGGGGCGTTCTACAGCGACAAGGCTAGCGTGTTTCGCAACGTGAAGCCGGGCAAGACTGGCAATCGCGTGACGCCGTTTGGTCGGGCGATGTACGAGCTGAACATCGACACATTCTGTGCGAGCAGCAGTTCGGCCAAGGGACGCGTGGAGCGAGCGCACCTGACGTTGCAGGATCGATTGGTCAAGGAGATGCGATTGCGCGGGATCAATACGGTGGCCGACGCGAACGCTTATGCGCCCTCCTTCATGGCCGCCTACAACGCGCGCTTCGCGAAGCCGCCGAAGAGCGACTTCAATGCGCATCGGCCGCTGCGGGCCGACGAGAGTCTGGACTTGGTGCTGACGTGGCGCGAGCCGCGGAAAGTGACGAAGTCGCTCACGGTGCAGTACGACCGGGTGATGTACTTGCTGGAAGACACGCCGGCCAACCGGAAACTGATCGACCGTCAGATCGAGGTCTGGGAGTACCCGGATGGGCGGATCGAGATCCGGGCTGACGATCGTGTGTTGCGCTGCCGGCAGTACGATCGCCTGGCTGAAATCGATCAAGGTGCCGTCGTCGAGCACAAGCGCTTGAGTCATGTGCTGCAGGTCGCGCAAGCCCTTCAGGCGCAACGCGATAACAGTCGAATCGGCAAAGCTCCGTCTCGAACACATCGAGGCGACTCAACCCGGACCGACCGAAACGAACCCCAAGCGGGCAAGAAGAAGCAACGCGAGATCACGCAGGCCGACGTCGAGCATGTGATCGTGGATCTGGCGCAGCGTCGGCAAACCGCAAAGCCGCCAACCAAACCTGGCCGTCGGTCCGCAAAAGCTGGAGAAACAACCGTGAGCGCCCTGCCCGTTCAGGCGCCGACCTTCGACACTGTGTAACGCTCAAAACGAGGAAAAAGACGCAGCAAAACCAACCTTAAAACCGGACATTTCTAAATGGCTGGAAGGTGGACATCTGAATCCGGGTATGACATTGGTTGTAGTGGCGTGCGGCCGAACGGCTGGAGTTGACGACACGGCAGATTTGGCGGCTGGTCGCCCGGCTGCGTGAGCACGGCCCGGCGGGATTGGTGTCGGGACATCGAGCGAAGCCCGGCAACCGTCGCCTGGATCCAGGGGCCGCCGACCGGGCCCTGTCGATCATCCGCGATCGCTATGCCGATTTCGGGCCGACGCTGGCCTGCGAGAAGCTCTGGGAGTGTCACGGCATTCGGCTGGCCAAGGAGACGGTCAGGAAGCTGATGACGGACGCTGGCTTATGGATTCCGCGCCGACAGCGTCCGCCGAAGGTTTATCAACCTCGAGCACGACGAGCATGCCTGGGCGAACTGATCCAGATCGACAGCAGTGGCCATCGATGGTTCGAAGATCGGGCGCCGGCCTGCACGTTGCTGGTGTACGTCGACGACGCGACGAGCCGCCTGATGATGCTGCACTTCACGCAGACCGAATCGACATTCGGCTACTTCGAGGCAACGCGAACGTATCTGGAGCACTACGGCAAACCGGTGGCGTTCTACAGCGACAAATACAGCGTGTTTCGCAACACGAGTGCCGGCAAGACAGGCCAGAGCGTGATGCACTTCGGCCGGGCGATGTACGACCTGAACATCGACACGTTCTGCGCGAACAGTAGCTCAGCCAAGGAGCGCGTCGAGCGTGCACACCAGACGTTGCAGGATCGGCTGGTCAAGAAGTTGAGATTGCGCGCAATCAGCACGGTCAACGACGCCAACGTTTATGCGCCCTCCTTCATCGCTGCTTTCAACACGCACTTTGCGAAGCCGCCGAAGAGCGATTTCAATGCGCATCGGCCGCTGCCGGATGACGAGAATCTGAACATGGTGTTGACCTGACGTGAAACACGTCGGGTATCGAAATCGCTGAAAGTGTTGCACGACCTCGCCCCACGTGTATTGCCACTTTCAATGTCAATAGATCACTCGTTGTCTCGCTTTCCAAGTACTTACAGCGCACCCACGCTCGAACGAACAGCGTCGAAGCGAGTGCCTTGATTCCCCACCCGAGCGACGTTCACCCAAGGAACCGGTTCACGTCGCCCCGCGCATTCAGTTCGACACCCCTACGTTCGACTTACGACTACTGCAAGCTTTGAAACCTTTCTAGGCAACCCTGCCAAACCTCGATCTAAACATTTTAGATTTCATCAAAAAATATTTGACGCTCCGTTTTCTTCCTTGTTATCTTTTCCCGCAATAAATGCCGACAGGAGTTTGAATTGCGCAAATAAACCAAAAGCCCGACAAATAACTTCCATTTTAATTACACCATTGTGATGTCGATATTCGGCTCACAAAGCCGCAATTACTTCCGCGAGGGAAAGTTTCTCGACTCACCGCCATCCAGCTTCGCTTCAGGCTGGACCGTTTCGTCACGATGCGTCGCAAGGAAACGTCGTCAGCATCGCGATCTGCTTGACGGCACGGCAGGTTTCATCCGCCGAGCCTAGCTTGCCGAACCACACCGTTCGCGCCACACGAAGTTGCATCGTCAGTCCCATGCAGCATTGCAATCGCCTGGAACAACCGTAGCAGCCCAGGTCGTCAAATGGCATCGCAATACGGTCTTTTCGGCTCAAATAACTTGCATTCCTAATCAATAGATAGCGAATCGAAGCTGTTCTATCCGCAAACCGCGGACTGTTCCCAAAGCAATTGTCGGACCACCGCACGCAGGATCGCGGCGGGGCCCGACAAACAAGAGGGCCGAGCGCAGAATCGGTGCCCGCGATACGCGAGCCCGATACCCGACCGGCCTCCAATTCTGATGGTGGGTGGGGAGGAATACTTATGTCGCCTTGAATTCTGCTGATCGTTCTGGCTTGCGTCAGGTTGCATCGGCCGCCCTTCGCTACCCGCGATCCGGGCCGCGCGCCGCACCCGTTCTTCGTCGAAATCTCGGAGCTCACAATGCAGAGAACTCAATACGTCAATCGCAAACTCCTGCAACGCTTTGCGCTGACGGCAATTGCAGTTGGAGTAGCAGCCACGATGGTCCCGCTGTCCGCCCAGGCGGCAACCAACTGGGTCCAGACCCGCACCAGCGCGTTCCTCCTGTCCAATGCACCGGCCGCGGCCGCATCGCAGGCACTGGCCGCGTCCGCTGCGGCGCCCAGCTACTCGCTGAACAGCGTCGGCACGCCAGCGCTTACCGATACGCACGTGACGCCGCTCGAATTGAGCCAGCCGCTGCACGTGACCGTAGTTCTGAAGAATCGCAACGCGGACCAGCTCGACACGTTCCTTCGCGACGTCAACCAGCCGGGTAGCGCGAGCTATCACAAGTACCTCACGCCCGCCCAGTTCAAGGCGCGCTTCTCGCCGACCGACGCACAGGTCGCAACCGTGGTCGCTCACCTGAAGGCGAACGGCTTCAACAACATCACAGTCTCTGACAACAACACACTGATCGCCGCCGACGGCAATGCCGCCAACGTGCAGCGCGGCTTCCAGGCGAGCATCAAGCGCTTCAACTATCGCGGCAAGCCGGTCTACGCGAACGATTCGGCGGCACTGATCCCGGCCTCGCTCGGCTCGATCGTCGATTCCGTGCTCGGCCTGCAGAACGCCGCCGTGCCGCATCGCCTGCTGCACCGCTTCGCGCCGGCCGCCGTCATCGAACCGAATGCGGTTTCGAAGAATGCGTCAGCGGCGTCGCAGCAAGTCGGCCACCAGCCGACCGATTTCGCAAAGATCTATGACGCGAGCGGCCTGCCCGCCGCGACCAACACCACGGTGGGCATCATCACCTGGGGCGACATGACCCAGACCATCGCCGACCTGAACACCTTCACGCAGAACGCCGGCCTGGCAACCGTCAACACGGCAGTGGTCGCGGGCGGCTCCGGCACCCTGGCCGACGACGGCGATCCGGGCGAGTGGGATCTCGACAGCCAGGACATCATCGGCACGTCGGGCGGCGTCAAACAGCTGATCTTCTACTCGGCCATCAACGGCGACAGCAACGACAGCGGCCTCACCGACGCGACGCTGACCGCCGCCTACAACAAGGCGGTGACCGACAACAAGGCGACCGTCATCAACGTGTCGCTCGGCCTCGACGAAACGGCCGCCAACTCGGACGGCTCGCTCGCGGCCGACGACGCGGTATTCAAGCAGGCTGTCGCACAAGGGCAAGTCTTCTCGGTCTCGGCCGGCGATGCAGGCGTCTATCAGTGGTCTACGTCACCGCAAGGCGCGCCCGGCTATATCGGCACGTACAACGGCACGTCGGTCAAGACGACGATCAACCTGTCCAAGTACAGCGTGTCGTCGCCCGCGAGCTCGCCGTACGTCGTCGCCGTCGGCGGCACGACGCTCTCGACCACCGGCACCACGACGTGGGCCGGCGAAACCGTGTGGAACGAAGGCGTCGCCTATGCGGACCTCGACAGCAACGGCAACCCGGTCGACAACGCCGTGCGGATCTGGGCAACGGGCGGCGGCGTGAGCGCGTTCGAGACCGCGCCGAGCTGGCAGACCGCCGCGCTCGGCAGCACGGTGACGAAGCGCGTGCTGCCCGACGTGGCGTTCGACGCCGCGCAGGCGACGGGCGCGTACATCGTCATCAACGGGCAGACGAACCAGCTCGTCGGCGGTACGAGCCTCGCGTCGCCGATTTTCGTCGGCGGCTGGGCACGCGTCGAATCGGCCAACAACAACAGCCTCGGCCTGCCGACTTCGGCGTTCTACCAAGGCCTGCCGACCAATACGTCGCTGCTCCACGACGTGTCGTCGGGCAACAACGGCTACAGTAGCCACGGCTACACCGCGAAGGCCGGCTGGGACGACGACACCGGCTTCGGCAGCCTGGATTTCGCGAGGGTCAGCGCGAGCTCCGTCAAGTAACGCGGCACGACCCGATGGGGGCGCGGCAAGCTCGCCGCGCCTCTCATTGCACCTACGCCCCGCACGACGACGGCGCATCGACGCCGAGAACAAGGATATGGCCGGGCTGGCGGCGGCATTCTGACAAGCATTGACAACAAATCAGGCACGAGGCGCTCGTTGGGCAGCAATGCCGTCGCGGCCAACGGAGGTCGGCGGGATCTGGCGGGCTTTTGTGGCGTTGCGCGCGAAGACGGCGGACAGCGGTTCGTCCTTCTCCAGCCTCGCCTGGCCCGATGGGGCCGGGCGAGGCCGGAGGCGCGGCAGTGCACGACGCCTCGATCGTGCGAATTCGGACGGAGGCCCATGCCTCAAGCCAGATACGCAGCGACCTCGTCCGGCGTCAGGAACCGCACCAGCGTCACGGACGGATTCTGCGCCGGATGGCACACACCATTGAAGCCGTTCCAGCATCGACGGATACCCTCTTCCGTCTCCAGCGCGATCAGCACGCATTGGCCGTGCTTGCGGTGGCTGCGCAGCGGCGCTTCACCCCACGCGAGCGCCAGATGGTTGACGAGCACGCCGTTCGCATATGCATGCGCCTGCAGCCAGTGAAACGCCGAGGTGTCCTGCTCTTCGTCACCGTTCCTCGGCGCAATCGGCTTGCCGACGCGCAGCGTCTGCGCGTGTTCGGCGATCAAGCGCTGCAGCAACGTGAACGCGTGGAACGTGTTGTTGACCGCATGCGCGCTGGCGACGAAACCCGTGCCGGAAGCCGGCAGCACGACGACGCACTCCGGCTCGTAGCTCAACGCCGACGCGGTGCATAGAAAGTGCAACTGGTCGAACGGCAAACTGTCGTTGTCGGCCATCCGGTCAAGCAACGACTGCAACGCGGTATCGGCGACGAGATCGCGGTGATTGTCACGATTGCGCATCAGCATCGCCATCAGCGGCAGAACCAGCGTATCGACCGCGTCCCGCCACGCATCGACTTCCCAACGCTGCTGCGCGCTCAGTGCATCTAGCCGTTGCCGAGCTGCTTGCCAGTCGCGCCGTTCGTCATCGGTGGCTTCCTCGTCGCCCTCCTCGACCGCCCTTGCGCAAAGCGGCGCGAGTTCGGACAGCCACGCCCCAAGCCTCGCCCGCGCGGCCGAAAACAGGATGCGCGGATCGGCCCCGCGCTCGACGATCGCGCCACCGAGCAGCGCCAGCAACGCCGCCCGGTTCGGGTGCAGCGCCGGCAGTTCGGCCGCACACGCGCGCAGGATGGCGTCAGCGCAGGCAGGATCCTGCGCCTGCTCAAGCAATGCTTCGATTGGGGGCAGTTCGAAGAAATCGTCCATCGTGAGGAGATCGGCTTCGTCGAGAACGGGCCGATGAAGGACGGCAAGAAATTCGGGTGTCAGCGGCGTCATGTGGCGAGTGTTGTAGCAAGGAAGAACGTGCGATGTCGGCGTAGTCGAAGCGGACGGCGCAGCGCTCGCCCGCTTCGGTGGCGAGCGCGCGTTACTCGCGCATCCCCTCCAGATCGCGAATCAACTCGCTAGCCGAGATCTCGTCGAGCGTCGACAACGCATCAGCGTCGCGAATGCTGCCCCAGTTCGACGGCGAGCCGGCCTGCAACGCACCGAGTTCCTGATCCGGATACATGTCGACCGCCCCGACGATGATCCCCGGGTCAAGCGACAGCTCGATCACCTTGCCCGCGCCGAGCGGCTTCGTGAAATACCAGATGCAGCCGGCATCCTGCACCTGGCCGCGGCGCCAGCCCTTGTTGACGAGCCCGAGCACGCGGCCGGTCGGCACCTTGACGCCCTTCCAGCGTTCGAGCTGCCGCCCGTTTCGCTCATCGTCGGTCAGCCGGTACACGTCGCGGCCAAGCTGGGCGAACGGCTGCAGCAGCTCGTAGTCGGCGAACACCTGCCCGAACGCGGCGGCGTCGGCCGGCGCGATTTCCAGCGCATGCGGCACGCCGATGCGGATCGTCGCGCCTTCCGGCAACGTGAACGCATCGTCGTCAGCCGTGGCCGCGGTGCCGTCTTCCGCCACGCGGAAGCAGGCCTTCAACGTGCCGCCGAAGTTGCCGCCATCGTCCACTTCGTACACACCCCAGACGAGACGCTGAACCAGGTGGCGCACCAGCGGATGCTCGGCGAGAAACGTGCGAAACACCTCGGGCGTCCAGCGGCGGCGGCCGCACATCGCGACCTCGAGCCGCGCGAGCTGCTGGCTCGCGATGGTGCGCGCATCCTTCTTCAGCAGCTTGAAGCGCTCGACCGCTTCCTTGCTCTTCACCGGATCGTCGGTCTTCTTCGGCTTCGGCAGGTCGGCGAGCCGCGCGCCGGCCACGCCGTCGGCGCCGGTCTCGCGCACATACGGCTTGAGCGTCTCGTCGAAGCCGACCCGGAACGCGCGCGGACCGAAGTCGAGCAGCATCGTGCCCTGCGCGTCGAGCCCGAGATCCGGCGCGAGACGATCTTCCAGTTCCTCCGACGACAGCCCGCGCGCTTCCGCGATCGCATCGATCTTCTCGCGCGCACGGTCCTGCAGCGCACGGAACTTGACCTTCTGCGCGATACCGTTGAGCAGCATCAGCGCGACGTCGCTGCCGATCGAGGCCAGCACGTCGAGGCCGGTCGCCGCGCGCGCGTGGGCCGATTCGCCGGGCCACGTGCGGATCAGCGGCGTCAGCTTGCGTGCGGTGTCGTCGTCGCCGAACAGGCCCAGTGCGGTCAGCGCCCAGCCCTCCTTACCCGGCGCGCCGGCATCGAGCCATGCGTTGAAGCAGTCCCACGAGAAGTCGGCCAGCGACTCCGCCGTGCATGCGTCCTTCACGACGTCGATGCCGCCGTAGATCCCTTCACCGGTCGGGAACGTCAGCATCTGGCCGAGCGTGTCGAGCGCGTCGTCCGGCAGCGCCTTGCCGTTCTTCAGCACCGGCCGGCGCCAGCCGCGCGGCTGCCAGAATTCGGGCAGCTTGCTGCGCTTGGTCGGGAAACGGTCGAGCGGGCTCTCGTCGAGCACCGCGCGCACCGCCTGCGGCACCGCGGGGTCGGCATAGCGCGCGGCGACCTCCATCAGCAACGCCTCGTGGCCGTTCGCCTGCAGCAATCGCAGCGCGGTGCCGGCGCAGTCGCGCGCTTCGCCCGGCTTGCCGAGCGACGGCGCGATCAGGCCGCTGGCCGCATGTTCGGGAAACTTCAGCAGCCACGCACGGCCGTCGTCGCGCAACGTCTTCAGCTTCGCGAACGCGCGGGCCGCGATCGGCGCGCATTCGACCGCGCCGTAGTTCAGCGCGTAACTGAAATTCTCCGTCGGCTTGCTGCGCACGGTCGCGATGAGGCCGGGCAACGCGGGCAAGCCAAAGGTCGCCATCAGCATATTGACGCCGGCCGTGCTGTAATCGCCCGCAATCGCGTTCCAGATGTCGACCGCCACCGCCGCCGGCAGCAGCGTCAGGTACTCGGCGCGCAGCGAGTACCAGAAGTACCGCTCGCGCTTGCGCTCGTCGATCATCGCGCGCCACGCGGCGACGAACTCCGGCGCGTCGCCTTGCCGGATCGCCTTCGCCGCAGCCTCGCCGAGCGGCCCGTAGTACTTCTTGCTCGCGTCGAAGCCGAGGCCGGCGACCAGCGTCAACGTGTTCCTTGTCGCTTCGGCGAATCGCTTCGCCTCCCACTGGTTCGGCGTTTTCGCCTGGTTGCGCTTCGCTTCGTCCCAGCATTCGATCGCCGCCAGTTCGAGCGGCTCCAGCGTCAGCACGGCGGCCTTTTTCTGCCGCGCGGCAAGCCACGGCGGCGCCGCCAGCACGCCCGGCAATTCGTCTGCCGATGCGACGTCGGCCGGGCCGGCCAGCAGCGCGAGCAGCTTGTCGATCACCGCCTGTGCCGGCGCGTCGAGCCACGGCCGCAGCCCGTCGACGTGCGCCGCATGCGCGCGCAGCAGGCGCGTCAGGCTCGGCGTCAGCAGCCCGGCATCCTTGCCGCCCGCGGCCACGAGCCGCGACAGCGCGACCATGCCCGCCACCGGCCAGCGATCGAGCGACAGCGACAGGCGCGCGAGCGCGCCCTTCGAACCGCTGGCGACCTTGGCCAGCGCGGCCACCGCGTCGGGCGTGCCGATCGCGGCGAGCGCGTCGCCCGCCGCATCGTCGGCGGCGCCGCGTTCGAGTACGTCGAACGTCGCCGCGCCGCGCTCGCGCAGTACGGTCGCGACCATCCGCGACATCCCCCAGAACGAATGGCCATAGCTGTCCGGGCGGATTTTCGCGGCGACGGCGATCGCATCGGGATCGGTCGCGGTCAGCAGCATCCAGTGCAGCGTCTCGGGCACGTCGCGCTCGGCGCCCAGCCGGCGCACCAGTGCATTCGACAAGTGCGGCGCATCGGGCAACAACAGTGCAGGAATCGGCTGGCGGGTCGGGTGCAGCGTCGGGATCGCGGCTTCGCTCCTGTCGACGCAGGCCTGCCAGTCCGCCTCGCTCGCTGCGGCGAGATGCTCGCGCAGCGCCGCCTCGCTGCCGACGATCGGCCCGCGCCAGCTACCGCGCACCGGGCCGTCGACATTCGTCGTGAAACGATGGATGCGGCGCTGCGCCTGACGGTCGTAGTCGGCGTGCACCTGGATTTTCAACGCATCGAACAGCACGTCGATCGCGCCCGTCAAACCGTATTGCGCGACCAGGTAGTCGACGACCGGGCGGCCGATCGTGGTTTCGCCGTGATAGTCGCCGACGCTCATCGCCAGCGCGAACAGCGCGGCATCGGCTTGCGCATCCGCCACCGGCCCGGCGATCGGCGTGCGTGCGACCAGCCGGTCGAGCATCCGCTGGACGGCCGGGCGCAGCGCCGCATCGGTCGCGCCGATGTCGATCGAGTATCCGTCCTTGCCTTCGATCTTCAGCCACGCGGCGCGACGCATAGGCTTCGCGCTGCATCTGCGGCGACAGGCGCACGGGTTCGCCGTGCGCGAGCCACGGCGGTACGGCGGTGTCGGCGACCGCGGGTGCTGCGTGCTCCGGTGCGGCGGCAGTCTCGGTTGTTACCCACTCGCCGAGCGCCGCAGCCGCCGCCTGCGCATGCTCATGCACGGTGGCCGACGTTCCCCAGCCATACAGCAGCCGGCGCGACTTCAGGACGTCGAACGCCATCGCGGCGCCCTGGTCGCCGACGTTGTAACGGCGCTTGATCACGGCGACCGTCAGCGTCTCGCCGGGCTGCATGTCACCGTTCGCGATCTGCGCGCGCACGGTTGCGACGACGCGCTCGCATTGGGCATCGAAACTTTCGGCCGCGACGGGCGGCACGGGCGCGGGAGTGGCGGCGGACGTGGCCGTAGAAGCCGGCGTCGATGCGCCCGGCTGGGCCGACGGCGCGGACGGCGCACGCTTCGCCGTCTTCACCGCTGCGGGTTGCGTACTCGCCGCCGATTCTGCCTCTGTGGACGCTTCCGGCACAGCGGACGAGGCTGCCGGTAGCTTCGCGGCGGTCGCGCCGATGCTCGCGCCGGCCGCCACCGCGACTTCCGCATAGCCCTTGCCGGTCTTCTCCTTGACGAGCTTGTCGAGCGCGGCGCGCGCCTTCGCGTCGTCCGCGAACGACTTCGTCTGGCTCTGGCCCGCGGTGCCGATGCGGCCCCAGCGGATATTGAGCCCGGAGCCGTCCTGCTCCACTTCCCAGAACTTGCTGGAATTGCCTTCGATCAGTTCAAAACGACGCATCCGTTCCCTCTCACTCGGATCGACGACGCAGCACGATGCCGCGCCTGCATGCCGTGGCCGTCAGGCAGCCACGACGCCCTCTCGTTCATTCATCCCGCGATCCGTGCAGCCTGCACGGCGACGCGCGGTGTCGGGCGCTGCCTGCTCGCCCGGTCGACGGTCATGCCGTCATTGCTCGACGATGCCCAGCAGCAGCAACGTCAGCGAACCCAGTTGCGCCAGCAGCGACGCCGATTGCGCCGCGCGCAGGCTGTCGGCCAGCGCGCGCAGCAGCCTGCCTGCGTTGGCGAGGCCGGCGTGCTCCAGCCGCGCGGCCTGCGCCCGCGCACGCTCGACCGCGCCGCCGCCCTGATGCCGCATGCCCTGGCGCAGCCACTCGGCCAGCAGCGCCAGCGTGTCCTCCGCGAGCGCGACCCGCGCGGGCAACGGCTCGCGCCCGCCCGCCAGCGGCAGCGGATGCGGCGCCGCCGCTTCGGTCTGCAGCACGACGGCGCGCTGTGCGGTCAGCACGGCCAGCGGCCGCATCACGGCCGTGCCCGCATGCAGGCGCACGGTGCCCGCCAGCGCGCGCAATGCCCCCCATTCGCCGGACAGCGCGCGCGCCAGCGCATCGACCGCGCCAGGCGCCACGGCGCGATGCGGCAGCGCGAGGTGCAGCACCTCGTCGACGCTCGCGTCGGCCGCCCCGGCTTCGCGCTGCGCGAGCCGCGCGTGCAGCACCTGCGCGGCCGCATCCCAGTGAACCGAGCGCACGACCATCGGCTCGAACGCGACGACGTGCAGGGACCCGGCCGCGGCGCCGTTCGCCGCCTGTCTCGGCCGCACGAAATCGGGCAGCGCGTCACGCAGGTGCGCGACGAGCGCCGCGATGCCCAGCTGGCGGATCGGCGCGGCGAGATCGTCCCAGGATTTCGGTGACAGCGGCAGCACGCCCGTCTGCCGTACGCCGGCCGCGATGTCGACCGCGCCGTTCGCGCGACGCTTCGCGGTTTTCGTGACGACCTGCCCGGCCGCGATCTGCCGCAACGGAAAACCCGCAACACGGCGGCCGGCCAGATCCGGTGCCCGGCCGCCGGCCGCGACGTCGGCGGCACGCGGCCAGTTTCGCGTCAGCACCATCACGGTCTGCGTGTCGGGATCGGCGAACAGCACGCTCGCCCCCTCTTCCGCCTCGTCGCTCCACAGCTCGACGCCGAGCGACACCAGCCGCAAATGATCGAGTTCGACCTCGCCCTTCACGCCGATGCCGAGCATCTGACGGGCCGGCACCGCGGCACCGTCGCGCTGCGTCGCGGCGGACATCGCCGCACGCACGCGCGCCCACAGTTCGGCCAGGACCCGCACGAGCCGCAGCGGCTCGAAACGGCTGCTGCGCGCATGTTGCGCGTGAACCAGTTGCCAGGCTTCGTCGAGCGCGTCGTCGACCCATTGCCAGCCGCGCTCGCGAAGGTGCCCGCGCAACGACTCCACCCGCGCGGCCAGCGCGATCGGCGGCTGGCTCGAGCCGTCCAGCCATAGCGCGTGCACCAGCTTGTCGAGGTCGGCGATCAACGCGTGCGCCGCGTCGTTGCGCAACGGCGACGGGTCGTCGTCGCTGTCGCCTTCGTCGCCGGCCGGCGGACGCACCTCGACGATCGCTTCCGATACGCCGTCGGCCGGGGCGCCGGCCTGCCGAAACGCCCAGACGGCGACCACCACGTGCGCGCAGCCGCTTCCCTGCCGGCAATCGCAGCGGGCATGCGCGAGCGAGCGCCTCGAGAAGAACCGGACCGTGCACATCGGCAGTCGTGCAACCGGCGACCATTGCGCACCGGCCCACAGCTGCACGGCCACGACGGGCCGTGCGGCCGCCATGCGCGCGGCCTGTTCGAGCACCGACGGCGCGAAGCTCGCCGCCAGCGCGGCATCGTCGAAATCGGCGGGGCTCCATGCGCGATCCGCGGGCGACGCGCCGTTCGTGCCGTAATCCTGCGGGGCATCGTCCGGGCCGTCGCGCGCTTCGTTGCTCGCCACGTCATTCCGGTTGCATGCCGCTTCGTCGCGCGGATCGGCCTGCCCCGTCTTGCCGTCACCACCTGCACGCCCACCGGCCGAGTCGACCGCATCGACCGCTTCGTTTGCCTGCATGCTCGCCTGATAGGCCAGCACCAGCATCACGCGATGCCGGCACATGCCGCTCGCCGTGCAACTGCACGCCGCATCGCGCAAGGTCCGGCCGGGCGGCAGGCGGGTCCGCACGCCGTCGTCGAACGACGCATGCACCGTACCGTCGCCGTCGACAGCCAGCGCCGGCACCGCGCCGGCCGCGACATCCTTCTGCGCCCGCTTGACGAACCCGGCGTTGGCGAGCGCGGTCAGCGCCTCCGGCGTCAGTTCGAGCAGATCGTCACGCATCGGGGCGCTCATCCCTGCACCTTCTCGGCGAGCCACGCGGCCAGTTGCCCGGGCGTCATCGCGCCGACTTGCGCGCCGGCGTTCACGAGCCGCGCCGCCATCTCGCGGTCGTACGCGGGCTCGGCCGCCGAATCGAGCGCGGCCAGCCCGAGCACGCGCGCGCCGCTCTCGGCCAGCGCCTTCACGCGGCGCACGAGTTCGTAGCCGCTGCCGCCTTCGTAGAAATCGCTGACGAGCACGACGACCGTGCGTGCAGGATTCGCGACGCAGGATTGCGCATACGCGACGGCTTTCGCGATGTCCGTGCCGCCGCCGAGCTGGACCTTCATCAGCAGTTCGACCGGGTCGGATACGTCGGCGGTCAGGTCGACCACCGACGTATCGAAGGCCACGAGACGCGTGCGCATGCCCGGCAATTGCCACAGGCACGCAGCCATCACCGCGCTATGGATCACCGAATTCACCATCGACCCGCTCTGGTCGACGAGCAGCACGATGTCCCACGGCTCGACCTGGCGACGCGTGCGACTGTTGAAGACCGGCGTGTCGAGATACAGCTTGCGCCGCTCGGGATGCCAATGGCGCAGGTTCGCGGCCAGCGTGCGCGTGTAGTCGAAGTTGCGCGCGATCTTCATCCGCGAGCGCCGGCGCCGGTCGCGCGTGCCGCTGAAAGCCTGCCGCACCTCGGTCGCCAGTCGCTCCATGATGCGCCGGACCACCTCGGCAACCAGCCGCCGCGCAGCCGCCAGCACCTCGGGATTCATCAGGTGCTTCGTGTGCAGCACGGCGCGCAGCAGCGATTCGGACGGCTCGATCCGCTCCAGCACGTCGAGGTTCGTGACGACTTCGTCGATGCCGAAGCGCTCGACCGCATCGCGCTCGAGCCGGTCGATCACCTCCTTCGGAAACAGCGTGTGGATCGTGTTGATCCAGTCGGGCGTGCTCAGCGCGGATGGCCCGAGGCCGGCACCGCGCTCGCCACGCTTCGCGCGGTCGTCGTCGCGACCGTACAGCCATTCGAGTGCCGCGTCGGCGGCCTGCGCATCGGCGCCCGGCGTGCCGCACGCGGCTTCGGCAGGCTCGCCGAGCAGCAGACGCCAGCGCTCGAGCGGGCCGGGAATGTTCAGCGGCATGGCAGGACTCGCGAAAACCGCGTCGCGCCATGCCGTGACGGCGCGACATCGTGGTGAAGGAACAAGCAGCCGCGCGCGTGGCGGTTCGTCGATCGGTGGGTCACGACGCCTCCGGGTCGGGCGTGAGCCCCCAGCGTCGCAGGCGGCCCAGCACCTGCGCCTCGATGCGCGCGGCGTGCGCGGCCTCCTCGGGCGATGCGTCGTTCGCGTGCCGCTCCGTCAGCACGCGTCGCGACAGGTGCGTCGCCTGGTGCAGCGCGAGCACGTGATCGGCGAGCCGCCCGCGCTCCTGCGGCGGCAACCACGCGAACGCGCCGCGCAGCCCCGGCAGCGCGAGCACGAAATCGGCGTCGTCGAGCGCGCGCACGGTCGCATCCATGCCCGCGACGAACGCTGGCGCGCTCGCCAGCGTCTCGCGCGCCAGCGCAAGCAGGCCGCCGAGCGCATCGCCGAGCGCGGCCGCCGGCATCGCCTGCAACAGCGCCATCGCATCGTCGATGCCGGCGACGGGTCGACCGTCGTCGGTGCCGGCATGCGCGGCGAGGCCGAGCAGGGCCCCGAGCGCCGCGCCGCGACTCGCGGGCGCCGCCGCCGTATCGGCCGCCTTGCGCCGCCAGACGGCCAGCGCGCGCAACGGTTCGATCGTGAGCGGCGTGTGGGCATCACCCTCCGTGCCGGCCAACACGTCGGCCACGATCCGGCGCAGCGCGACGTGCCCCTGCACATGCGCATCGAGATCCGCCGGCGCCAGCGCGGCGGCCGGCTCCAGCAACCATAGTGCGCGATCGAAACCGGCCTCGACAACGATCCGCAACACCGGCGCATCGTTCATGCCGAGCAGATCGCCATGACGCAGCAGCGTATGCAGGTTGCCGAGCGCGGGTGCGATCGACTCGAAGCGCTGCTCGCGCGCGACCGCATCGCGCAGCGTATCCAGCAATGTGTCGCTCAGCGCCGCCAGGCCGGCCCACGCGGCGCGGTTCAGGCCATCCGCGAGCGGCGCGATGCGACCGCCGGCCTGACGCAATTCATCCTCGAGCCGCGCGCGCGCCGCGTCGGACAGCGTCGCGCCCCACGCGCCGGCTTCGATCAGCGCCGCCTGCTGCTCGAGCGGCTCGCCGAGTTGCCAGACCTCGTCGCGTTCCCCCGACATCGCAAGCTGCGCGCCCTGGCGGCGCACGACGCCGGGCACCCGCAGCAGCGCCAGCCGGTGCAGCACGCGGCTGCGCGCACGCCCTTCGTCGGTCAGCAGGTCGAGCGTCAGCGTGCCGCGCAGCACGATGCCGAGCGCGGCCAGTTCGTCGCGCACCGCGGCGACGAGCGGCGGTTGCGGCGTGCCGGGCGCGAGTTCGCCCGCAACGTCGCCGGCCAGCGCATCCATCGCCTCGACCAGCACCGGGTCGGTGCCGGCCCGCAGCGGCCCGCGATAAGTCCACGGCAGCGGCGCGTCGAGCGCGTCCTTCACCAGCGCGCCGGCCAGCGCGTCGAGCCAGTCGCAACGCAGCGGCCGTGCATGGCCGCGCAGGCGCGCCAGCCCTTCGGCCCGCACGTGCACGGCGATCAGGTCGGCCGTCGATACCGGCAGCTTGCGCGTGCGCAGCCGCTGCATCACGTTCTCGAGCACCCGCCGAGCGGCCTCCTCGGCACCGTGCGCCCAGACCCACTGGTAATAGGCCGGCGAAGGCATGCCCGATGCGTAGCCCGCGAACGCGTCGAGGCGCTTGAACGTGTAAGGCACGAGATAGGACCCGTAGCGGACGCTGTGCGCGGCCTCGTCGACAGCCTTCGAATCCGCATCGGGCACGCAGGCGTCGTTCGACGGTTCGTCGAGCACGGTGCCGGCACCATCGTCGATCGAGCCCGGTTCGGGTGTCTCGGGCAACGCAGCCGGCAGCGTGCGCCAGAGTCGCGCCAGCGCCGGCGCGTGATAGCCGCCGCAGACGACCAGCACGTCGTCCGCCTGGCCGCCGGCTTCGCCGACCGCCCACGCGATCCAGCGCGCCATCATCCGTTCGCGCGCCTGGTTGCCGAGCGAGCCCGGATCGTCGTCGCGCAGATGCGCGAAGTAGGTCGACAGGCGTTGCGCGAGTTCGTCCAGCGCGCCGGGCGTATCGCCGACGTCCTCGAACAGGTGGTCCCACAACGCATCGCGGCCCTGCACGGCAAGCGTGTCCGCCAGCGCGCGCTCGTAGGCGTCGGCGCGTGCCTCGTGTTCGGCGTCCGCGACATCGGCATAGCGGTTCTCCAGCCGCGAGAACGCCGCGTGCCACGCGGGCAGGTCGATGAAGCGAACCGTCGCGCCGACTTCGCGCCCCGCCTGCAAGGCCTGCCATTCCGGCGAATGCTCGGCGAACGGGGTCCACGAGCCGTAATGCGCGGCATCGCCGGACAGATAGCTGTAGATCGCGATCGGCAGGCGGTGCGGACGATACAGCTCGTCGAGCCGGCCGTTGAAATCCGCCGGCCCTTCGATCAGCACGTAGCGCGGCCGCCGCGCACGGATGCGCTCGGCCACCAGCCGAGCGCAGGCGGGGCTGTGATGCCGGATGCCGACGATGTGAGGTGTGCCGGACGTGTCGGTCTGCATGCGGCGCCCGTCAGTCGACGTCAATGCATGCGACGCCGCCGACGGCGCCCGACCTGACCTTGTCGCCGCGCGCAAAGTGCGCGTCGGGCGCGTCGGCCGCGACACGTCCCGGCCCCGGCAGGTCGCCGTGAACAGTTGCGTTCATGTCGCGCGTCACGGCAGACGGTGGCGTGCCGCGTAGTACGCGCGCCAGTGCGCCCCTTCGCGCCGTGCGGCCTTCTGTTCGAAGTAGCGGCGCAGCTTCGCGCGATCGTCGGCGTTGTCCTTGACGACCGTGCCGGCGATGCAGTCGACCAGATCCTGCGGCGACCCTTCGCGCTGCTCGAGAAACCATGCGCGCACCCCGACCGCGTGCGCGACGTTCACCGCTTCGGCCGTCGACATCACCGCCGTCAGCCGGTCCATCGCGCCGTCGCTGCCCGTCGCGTCGCCGGCCCCGCCGCGCAGATCGCGGAACGTGGTGACCAGCAGTTCCAGCACCGGCTGCGGCACCGCCGCCGGAATGCCGCTGCCGGCCAGCAGGCGCGCGCTGGCTTCGCGCACGAGTGCGAGTTCGCTGTCGAAATCGAGAATCGGGAACACGGTTTCGAAATCGAAGCGCCGCTTGAGCGCAGCGCTCATCTCGTTCACGCCACGGTCGCGCGTGTTCGCGGTCGCGATGATGTTGAAGCCCTCGCGCGCATACAGCATCCCGTGTTCGCCGTGCAGTTCGGGCACCGCCATCACGCGGTCCGACAGCATCCCGAGCAGGCAGTCCTGCACCTCCAGCGGCGCACGCGTGATTTCCTCGAAACGAACGATCTTGCCGTCGTGCATGCCCTGGTACAGCGGCGCGGGCACGAGCGCGCGCAGGCTCGGCCCTTCGTTGATCAGCAACGCGTAGTTCCAGCCGTACTTGATCTGGTCTTCGGTGATCGATGCGCCGCCCTGGATCGTCAGCGTCGACGTGCCGCTGATCGCGGCCGCCAGCAGCTCGGACAGCATCGATTTCGCGGTACCCGGCTCGCCGACCAGCATCAGCCCGCGGCCGGTGGCAAGCGTGACGAGCATGCGCTCGATGCTCGCGATCGGCGCGACGATCTTCGGCGCAATGCCGAGCGCACGATCGCCGGCAATGAATGCGCGGGCGGCCGTCAGGCTCAGTTGCCAGCCCGGAGGACGTGGTTGGCCGCCATCCTGCGCCTTCAACTCGGCGAGCTGGTCGGCATACAGGACTTCAGCGGGCGGACGCTGCAATGCATGCGGTTGAGACTGAGCCATGTCTGCTTCTTCTTGTCTTGTGATCGCGGTCGGGCTCGAATGCCCTCGGAGCGCGAATTATATCGCCGCGCGCGAGGTCACGATTCGGCGAATCGGTTTTTGTCATCTCGCGGCCGGGTCGCGAGAACAGGCGCCATTGCGGTATTTGCAGAGCCTGCGCATCGCCCGGAGCACGAATCACCGCACCCACAGCTCGGCGAACGACACGAACCCCAGCGGCGCGGCCTCGGCGCCGGCAACGTGCGATGCCAGCTCGACATGCTGGTGCTCGTGCGAGATCGGAATCAACCACGCCGCATCGACCAGCTCCTTGCCGATGGCCTCGCACTCCGCCATCCGCGCGCGCGGATCGGCTTGCGTCTGGACCGCATGCAGCCGGCGGTCCAGGTCGAGCGCGGCAGCCTCCGGCATCCATTGCCGGAACGTACTGTTGGCCCCAAACCATTCGAAGCATCCGAAATCCTCGTCGTCGTGCAGGATCTCGCTGCCCAGTACCAGGTCGGCCGAATCCAGCCAGTCGCGCCGGATCAACGCCGCATAGGGCAGCGTCAACACACGCAGCCTGATCCCCGCGTCGCGCAGTCTGGCCTCGATCGCACGGGCCAGGACGCGTTCGTCGTGGGTCTGCCCCGTGACCAGCGTGAGTTCGGTGTATTTCGGCACGAAGGGTTCGGCGGCTGGCGTCGCGACGCGATGCCGCCAGGCCGGTAGCAACCCGGCCGCGGGCCGCCTCGCGGGATCGTCGTGACCGAACAAGCTGGCGGGCGCGAGCCAATCAGCCAGCGCCAGCCGGTCGGCACGCTCGCGGAACGCTTCGCGCGTGGCATTGCAGACCACGTAGGTACAGCCCGCCTGCACGCGCACGATGCCCTTGTTCTCCGGTGCGTGAGACGCGGAGTAGCCGAATCGGAGATCGAATCCGTCCGCCTGCTCGGTCGATGGAAGGAACCAGAGATCCAGTTCGTCAAGCAGCGCGCGTTCGCGATAGTGATCACCGAATGCCGACAACGTGATCCGGTAGTCGCTGCGACGCGTCAGCTTGAACGGCCCCGTGCCGATCGGCATGCGCGCAAAATCGGCGTTCCTGTGACGTGGCACGATCGACGCGTTGGCGGCCGCGAGGCGCTGCGGCCAGAGATGATCGACGTCGCCGAGACGACATACGATCCGCCTGCCCTCACCGATTTCCACGTCGAGCAGATGCCGGTACAGGCGCTGGAAATAGCTCGACTCGTCGCGCATGCGCAGCAAGGTGTACCGCACATCTTCCGGCTCCAGAAGCCTGCCATCGTGGAAACCGACGTTCGGCCTGAGCCAGAAGTGCCAGACGCGCCCAGCCTCTGCCTGCTCCCAGTGATGCGCCAGCGCCGGCACGACGCGCTGCGTGTGCCTGTCGAATTCGGTCAGTCGCGAAAAGATCTGCCGCACCAGATGGGCCTCCAGCCGGCTGATCACCCGATAGGGATCGAGCTCGTCCACCGCCCGATAGAGGGGAATGCGCAGGCGATGGCCGTGCGAGCCGGCAGGATGGATTCCGAGAAAATCCGGAAGCCGCCTCAATAGTTGCTGGCGCTGCTCGTCTCCGAGGCTCGCAAACGCCTGCTCCAGCTCACCGTCCGCCAGCAGGCAGGAAAGGCGATCGAGCACTGCATGCTGCGGGGCAACCAGCATCGTCAGCCTCGAGAAATGGCCACGGCCACGCGCCGCCTCCCACCGCAACCACCCTTGCGCCTCCATCTTGCGCAGCAGGCCTCGTACGTTGCGCTCGGTGCAGTTCAACGCTCGCGCCAGTGCCGGCAACCCGGGCTGGCTGCCCTGCTCGTCGAGAAACTCGCCAAGCCGATGAAACTGGTCGATCAGTCGCATAAAAGAGGAAACAAAAATTTCTGAATTTGCCGTTTTTATTGTGCTTGCCGTTATGCAGAATGTCCACGCAAATAAAACAAATCGATTCAAATTCACCCACTCAATGCGGGCATGCATCGTTTTGGTGAATTCGTGTTTTTGCAAACAATGACCTAACTGACGACGAATTTAATTCCCCGCACTTTCGATTCGATCGCCATCGTATAAATATCGCTGCTTCAACACGGCGCCGCCCCGGACGTTATCAATCATTCTGGATAGTTAATGAGCGAAATGAATTTCGGATATCAACCGTCCCACAATACGCTGGTTCATCAGGTCGAACGGCCGCATGGAGAACCACACCGAGAGCATTTCCGTTTCGTCCGGCAGCCGCTGGCGCCGTTGGCGCCCGGCGAAGTCCTGGTGAGAAACGTGCATTTCTCGGTCGACCCGTATATGCGCGAATGCATGGACGGCGACTGGGCGCTGCATGCGCCGCTGGAAGGACGGACCATCGGCCAGGTGCTGCACAGCACCGGCACATCGATTCGCCCCGGCGACTGGGTATTCCATCGTCAGGGGTGGCGCACCTACGCCCAGGTGCCGGCGCAAGCGCTGCGGGTAATCCGGCCCGCTGACGGGGTGCCGCTCACCGCCTGGTTGAGCATTCTGGGCGGTACCGGATTGACCGCGTGGGTCGCGCTGACCCGCATCGTCCGCCTGCAACCCGGCGAATCCCTCTATGTATCGGCCGCCGCTGGCGGCGTCGGCACCGCGGCCGGCCAGTTCGCGCACCTGCTCGGCGCGAGCCGGATCGTCGGAAGCACCAGCAACGAGCACAAGGCGCGGCAATTGACGAGCGGCCTCGGTTATTCCGATGCGTTCGTCTATCGGCCAGGGCATGTCGGCGCGCAATTGCGCGAACGGATTCCCGAAGGGATCGACGTCTATCTGGACAACGTGGGCGGCGAGCAGCTCGAAGCGGCTATTGCCGTCCTGAAAGACCACGGGCGCGCGGCGCTGATCGGCGCGGTCGCGCAATACAGCGCGCTGCAGCCGCCTGCCGCGCCACGCAATCTGTTCGAGGTGGTGGGCAAGAGCCTGACGCTGCAGGGTTTCCTCGTGAAGGACTACGCCAATCTGCAGCAGGAACTCGAAGCATTCGCCATTCCTCACCTCCAGCGCGGCGACATCGTCGCCCCGGAGACGATCACGAAGGGCTTCGACAATATCGTCGAGGCATTTCTCGCGATGCTTTCCGGCGGCAATCTCGGCAAGGCCATCGTCAGTGTCGATACCGACGATGCGGGCGCGTTCTGATTTTTGTGTCCGGGTCGACTGCGGATAATCAGCAAATCAAATAAGAACGATTACCAGCTCCAGTCGAGGCATCTTGATTCGGTCAATTAATGATTTTCCATTCCGGCGACCAAGCGCCGGCCACATCTTTCGTACTGTATACAACCAAGGGTGGGAATAATGTCTACGGTTGAAGCGAAACTCAACTACGCCGAAGTGTTCGGCGATGTACTGGATCAACTCAAATCGACGGATGCCTATCGCCATTTTCTGACTTTCTCACGCAGCGCCGGTCATTTCCCGTTGGCGAATTACCAGGGAAAGACGATCGAAGTGTGGTGCAGCAATGACTACCTGGGCATGGGGCAGCACGAAAAGGTGATTGCGTCGTTCCGGCATGCGCTGGAGCAGTTCGGGGCGGGCTCGGGCGGGTCACGCAACATTTCCGGCAATACCGGCGCGCACGTCGATCTGGAGCAGCATCTGGCCCGGCTGTACGGCCGAGATAGCGCGTTGATCTTCAACAACGGCTATCTGGCCAATACGGAAAGCCTCAGTGTGCTCGTTTCCGTGCTCAGCGACGCGGTCGTGTACTCCGATGCGTTCAATCATCGCTCGATGATCGAGGGCATCAGGAAGCTCAAGGGCAAGAAATATGTTTTCAAGCACAACGATCTTGTTGATCTCGAACGCGGCCTGGCCGCCGAACCGTTCGAGCGACCGAAGCTGATCGTCTTCGAATCGGTGTATTCAATGGACGGCGACGTGGCACCTGTGAAGGAGATCGTGCGGCTCGCGAAGCGATACAACGCCCTGACCTATATCGACGAAACCCATTCGGTCGGCGTGTTCGGCCCCAAGGGGCTGGGCCTGTGCGAAGCGCTGGACGAACATGGCGTCGACTTCATCCAGGGTGGTTTCGGCAAGGCAATCGGCACCTCGGGCGGTTTCGTCGTGGGTACTCGCGATGCCGTCGACTGCATCCGCAGCCTGTCGCCGGGCTTCATCTTCACAACTTCGTTGCCACCGGCCCTGATGGCCGCGACGCGCACGAGCATCGACCACATCATCGGCGACACGGCACGCCGCGAGACGCTGTTCAGGAACGTCGCCTATCTGAAAGCCGCGTTGCGCCGGCACCAGGTCGATTTCGTCGATGCCGAGAGCCATATCGTTCCGATCATCATCCCCGGCCTGGAAAAGATCAAAAGGGTTTCGCGAACGCTGTTGACCGACCACCAGATCTACGTTCAGCCGATCAACTTCCCGTCCGTTCCGCGAGGCCAGGAACGTTTTCGCGTGACCGTGACGCCAGACCATTCCACCGCACAGATCGACCGGTTCGTGGCGGCACTCGAATCCACCATCTGATCCAGACAGGGAACATCATGCAAATCAAGCCAGTGAGCGATTATGTCGGCGCCGAGATCCACGACATCTCGATTCGCGATATCCGCAACCCGGAGATCCGTGAACAAGTGCTGCAGGCACTGCACGACAACGAACTGCTGATATTCAAGGATCTGGATATCTCGCCGGGCGAACAGGTAGAACTCGCACGCCTGATCGGTGAACCGGTACCCTTCGTCATGAGCCAGTACCGCCACCCTGAGCACCCTGAGATCATGATCTCATCGAATGAGGTGGTGAACGGAAAGGCGTATGGCGTGCCGCGCGTAGGCAATTTCTGGCATCAGGACTCTTCATATACCGATAACCCGACCACCTATACGCTGTTGCACGGCATCACCATTCCGGCGTCGAGCGGCGATACGCTGTTTTCCAGCGCCCGCGATGTCTATGCCCGCCTGCCCGATACGTGGAAGAGAAAGATCGAAGGCCGCCAGGCGGTCCACACGGTGCGCAAGCGCTTCAAGGCCCGCCCCGAACACGTAGGCTTTTCGATCGCCGAAATCATGCAGCACGCGGAGAAGCTGCATCCGCCGGTTACGCATGACTTGGTCAAGGTCGACGCGCGAACCGGGCGGCCGTACCTGTATGGCGCCAAGGACTACCTCGATTACGTGATCGGCTTCGACGCGAACGAGAACCAGGACTTCCTGGCGCTGCTGGAAGAACTGGTGACAGACAGCCGCTACGTCTACCGCCACCGGTGGACCAAAGGCGATCTGCTGTTGTGGAAAACGGAAACCGCCTATCACGCGGTCACGCACGTCGAAGACAACCATGCGCGCACCGTGCATCGCGTGGCGGTGAAATGAGCAGCGCCGTCGGCGTAACCGATTTCGAGACGCTGGTGCCCGCGCAGACCGTCTCGCGCCAGGACCTCGTGCGCTGGTCGGGGCTGGAACCCGGCGACCTGGACGAGATCCTCCCGGCGTCGGCGGTATCGGTGTTCGACGCCGATATCCCGGACTGGCGGTATGCGGCCCAGGTGGCAGCCACCGTGATCGAGCGGCAAGCCGTCGATACGAAACGAATCGGCTGGGTGATCTACTGCGGGTCGGGCGTCTGGGATGCGCCGTTCTGGTCGCCTGCCGCGAAAGTCGCGTCGGAACTAGGCTTGACATACGCGCATTGCTTCGAGGTCGTCAACTTCTGCAACGCTGGCGCGACTGGCCTGTCCATTGCGCGCGACAAGGTGTCCGCGCGGCCGGGTCATCTTGCGCTCGTCATCATCTGCGACCGCCTGAGCCGCGTCATCGACCGATCCGACGCGCAATCGCGTGCGTTGTTCAACTTCGGCGACAGCGCCACCGCCCTGGTGGTCGGTACGGACCGCCCGCTGCTGACGCTGCGGGGTGACGAGATGCGCACCGACCCTTCCTGGTGCGACATGTATCGCGGCCAGTTGCACGACGGCCGAACCCTGGTGCGAAAGCATTACGAACGCCGGGGCCTGAAACAGCGCTACATCGATGCGTTCGTGGAACTGCTCGGCCTCTGCCTGGCCGGTGCTGCCGTGGCGATCGATCAGTTGCGCTACCTGCTCATCAACCAGGGCGATCGGGACGTCCACGAGAGTTTGCTGAAGAACCTCGATCTTCCGGCGGAGCGAAGCGTCTTCAACTACCACCTCGACGGCCATCTCGGCGGCGGCGACAACTGGATCGCACTGCGTCAGTTGTTCCAGGCCGGCCGGTTGCGGCGCGGAGATATCGTCGCGATGGCAACCAGCGCGATGGGGTTCAGTTGGGGCATGTCGTTACTGGAGGTATCGCAATGAAAATCCTGATCCTGCATCAGGCGCCGTTCAAGAAAATGCGCTATGACCTCGTGCTCGACCATCGCGAACACGAACTCACCTATATCGGGCTCGACAAACACCTGCGCGATCTGCCGGACGGACTGGCATGCCGTCGCATCGTCCTACCGCCGGACGCCGACGACGACCTCGTCCAGGCGGTACTGGCGCGCGTATCCCCCCACGACGGCTTCCGGTCCGTGATCGCGCTGTCCGAATACGGCATCCTCGAAGCGTGCCGGATTCGGGCAGCACTCGGTATCTCCGGCCCGGCGTACGAACAGATCGAGTTGGTGCGCGACAAGGTCAAGATGAAACGGCGCATCGCCGAAGTCGGCTCGATACGCTATCCGCGCTTCATCGAGCGGGCCGAGGAAGTGGCGACGCGACGATGGAGCGGCAGGACCATCAGCAAGCCGCGCGATGGCGCATCGAGCCGCGGCATCGTGGTCCATGACAGTTTCGACGCGGCGATCGACCACCTCGAACGTCACGATGGTTGGGGAAGCCATGAAATCGAGGAATATGTCGACGCGCCGCTCTACCACTTCGACGGCGTGGTGGTGGACGGCAAGATCGAATATTTCCTGCCGAGCCGCTATATCAACACGCCGCTCGCCTACCTGTCCGGCGAGCCGGTAGGCTCGTTCCAGGTCGAGCAGAGCCCGGTATTCGATGCGTTCGCGCATCAGGTCGTCGAGGCCCTGGGCATCAGCCACGGCTGTATCCATATCGAGGCCTTTTTCGACGGCAAGACCTGCATTTTCCTCGAGGCCGCCAACCGTCTGGGCGGTGCCCGCATCGTCGAAACCCATCAGTTGCGCACCGGCGTTCACCTGCCGTCGATCGAGCTTAGCGACTGCCTGAAGCTGCCGGCTCCGGCAGTGGGCGCATCGTCCCCGGCGTACTACGGCTTCCTCCTCTACCCCGGCCATCATCGCTCCGACCTGCCCGAACTCGTCGTGCCCGACGATGTCGTGCGAAGCCCACTACTGGTCGAGCTTCAGCGCAATGACCGGCCGGTGGAACAACTGACCTACGACGAAGCGCAGATCCCGCTGTCGCTGGTGGCTCGTGCCGATTCACCGGAACAGCTCGAGCACTTTCTCGGCCACTGTCTGCGGCGTATCGCTCAGCCCGGCATCCTCTGACCGCCTCGTTCAATCGCTTGCCCGAACCCTCACCATGCACGACATTACCGATCGCATCATCACCCTCTCGTCACTCTTCGACGCACTTCGGGACCAAACCGGCTGGCGTCGGCAACTGACTGCGCGACAAGTCGGTGAAATTGCCGCCCTGTTCGATCCTGTCGCACTCAAGCAAGCCGTCTGGCGTGGCCTCGGCAACCTGCACGCGCTGCCGTGGATCTACCACGCCGATCGCAACGACGTCACGGAACTGCGCCCGCACGGCGTCATTACGATCACCGGCTACAGCCTGCAGGCTCAGTGGCGCGGTGTTCTGCTGGCCTGGCTGACCGGGAATCGGGTGGCGGTGGAAAGCGAGTTCGTTTCGTTCTGGGAGGCCGTCGCAGAGGTCGCGCTGAAGCAACGCACCTTCTTGCCGTTCTCGATTTCGCTGAACCCGGAACCTGACGATGGTTCGCTGCGCGTAGACGTGCCGCCGCTGCGTTTGACGGACAACGACGATGCCGAAGCGCCCGGCGCGATACGCTATCGAATCGGGCCGGGCGCTGCCGCGCCTTATCCGCTGGAACTCGATTTGTCGCATTCGTGGAGCGCCGTGCTGGTCGAAAGAACCTACCTGGCAGGCACGTCGCTCACCGACGCACGCCGCGAGGCGAGCGCAGCCAGCCGATTGCGGCGCCTCGACAGCCGGGTGCGCTTTCTTTTTCACGAGATCCGGCAGATTCCCTACTATCGCGGGCTGACACTCCCCGACACGATCTCGGCCTTCGGCGATTTTCCGCTGCTGGACAAGGCCGCGCTCGAGGCTCATTCACCGCCTTACGGAAACGGCATGGGGTCCGGCGCCCTGCCGACCGGCGAAGTCCTGGTATCGGGCTCCAGCGGCGGAAAGAAACGCTACATCCCCTATTCACGCCATGACTGGCAAAGCATGCTGCAGGAAGCCGTGCAAATGTTGTACAACTCCGGCTTGACACCGGGCGACAAGGTCGTCAACACGCTGTACGGCGGACATTTGTACGGCGGCATGTTGACCAGTTCCCAGGAACTCGCCCTGATGCCCGTAGAGTCCTATACGGTCGGGCAAAACGTGACGCCAGAAGAACTGGTCCATTTGCGCCAGGCGTTCGGCGTCAACGTCGTGATCGGCATTCCCAGCCTGCTCGAAACGCTGCTGGACGGCGCCAAGCGGATCGATCCGGAATTCCGGATCGAGAAGGTCATCTATGGCGGTGCAGCCTGGCAGGAAAGTCGCAAGCGGTGGTTGAAGACCGAGTTCGGCGTCAGCGTGGTTCGCAGTATCCTCGCGGCCAACGATGGCGCGCAGATCGGTTACCAGCCCGAAGACCTCGGCGGCACCGCGCATCTGCTGGTCGACGACTACAACTATGTCGAGATCGTCGACGACGACGGCAACCCGGTGCCCGATGGCCAGCAGGGCCACATCCTGATCACCAACTGGCAGAAGTTCGAATACCCGCTGGTCCGTTACCGGATCGGCGATCTGGGCCGAATCATCCCGCACCCGCAAGGGCGCGCACTGGAGTATCTGGGGCGCGGCGACGGGCTGATCATCCTCAATGGCCGACAGGCGCTCTATCACCAGGAAATCGTCGACGCGCTGGCACATGTGCCGATCATCCAGTTGCAATTGAGCATCCGCCGCCATCGGCAATACGAGACGCTGCAAGTTAATGTCGAGTCGCCGGAACGCCTCGACACACGCGGGCTGACACAGCATCTGATCGATGCGCTGCCCGCCTTGCAGTCGTACGACATGGTGTCCGACCAGTTGCTGCAATTCAAGGTGGAGGTCGTCCAGTTGGCGCAGGGTACGCTGACGCGCAACCCCGTCAGCGGCAAGGTACGTCTCGTCGAGGACCATCGCCAGAGCGACCTGGAGGCGACGTCGTGATCGAAGCGCGATCCTATCCAGCCCTGCAGCAGGGCCTGTTTCAGCGCGAGGTGTTGCTGATGGGTGCGGGCCCCGTCCCGCAACCGCTCTCGGTGCGGCAGGCCAACATGCATGTCGCAAGCCATCTCGGCCCGGACATGAACGACGTGCTCGATCAACTGAAGGACATGGCGCGTTATGCGTTTCAGACCGCAACGCCGTGGATTTTCGGTCTGGCCGGCCCCGGCTCGGCCGCCGGCGAAATGGCGCTCGCCAACCTGGTGAACGCCCGATCGCGCGTACTCGCCATCGTCGGCGGTCATTTCGGCGCACGTCTGGCCGAGATGGCCATGCGCCTGCAATCAGGCGTGGACATCTTCCAGTTCGATGGTCACGCATGCTTCCCGATCGAGCGGTTCCAGCAGCATCTTGCGCGTTACCGTCCGAGCCTCGTCACGGTGGTACACGGCGAAACTTCGTCGACCACGATCAATCAGGCGTTGCCGGCGATTGCGGCGCTGTGCCGCCAATACGAAGCCCTGAGCGTGGTCGACGCGGTGTGCACGGTGGGCACCACGGCGTTGCCGATGGATGCATGGCAACTCGACGTGGTGTTTTGCGGCGGTCAGAAGGGACTGTCGGCAATCCCCGGCGTGTCGCTGATCGCCTTTTCCGCCCGCGCCTGGCAACGCATCGCGAAGCGCGACTTCAAGCCCGCCCACTGGTGCCTTGACGCCGCCCTGGCACATGCGTTCTGGCACGAGCACCGCTACCACTATACGGCCCCCGTCAACGGACTGTTCGCGTTGCACGAGGCGCTGCGCCTCCTGAACGAGGAGACCTTGCCGACCCGTATCGAGCGGCATCGTTCGAGTTCGGCGGCCGTGCAGGAAGCACTGCTGAAACTGAACCTGACGTTGGCCGCGCCCCCGCCAACCCGTCTGCACTCGGTGATCGGCGTTCATCTGCCCAGCGGGATTCAACCGGACGCGTTCGTCGCGCGCTTGCGCGACCAGCATCGCGTCGAGATCTCGACCACCTTCGGCCTGCCGCTGCTGCGCATCGGCCAGATGGGTGAACAGTGTCGCCCGCAGGCCGTACTGCGCCTCGTGGCCGCACTTGGCCACTGCTTGCGGCAAGCGGGCCGGGAACTGGACATCGACGGGATCGTGGACGAAACCGAGGCTCGGCTCGCTTCGCGGGAGCTGATGCCGAATGACTGACGCCCCGGTACTGCGGCCGCTACTCTCGCTGGCCTTCCTGCTGAACTTCAGCCGGGCATTGACGTTCACCTTTTTCCCGATCTACCTGTCGACCAGCCTCGGGTTCTCGGCCGTGCAGGTCGGTTATGCGCTCGGGTGCTCCGTGATGATCGCGACGCTCGGGGGCATTTACTGCGGGATCCTGGTAGACCGATTCACGCCGTTGCGCGCGTTGCTGCTGGTCATCACGATATCCGCCGCGATCTATGCGCTCATTCCGATGACAGCGCGATTCTCGTTGATTTTCGCGTGCCTGGTAGCCATCGAACTGGCATTTACGTCGATGCATCTGTCGATCAAGTCCCTGTTCACCGGGATACTGCCGGAACAGCAGCGTAGCGCCGCGTTCTCGGCCAATTACACGATCATCAATCTGGCGTTCTGCACAGCGCCGGTGGCCGGCCTCGCTCTCAGCCGCTGGTCGGCGCTGGCGCCGATGCTCGTTTCTGCCGCATTGAACCTGATGGCGCTGGCCGTGTTAGTCGCCTGCGCGCGACGCTACCGCACCGATGCGGCCCTGGCTGTTCCGCAGGCCGGATCGCAACCGCCGTTGCGGGAAATCGCGGCCGTGCTGGCAAGCGATAGGAGGCTGCAGTTGTTCACCCTCGGGGGGCTGTTCAGCTCTCTCGTCTACGCAAGATTCGCTACCTATCTGTCGCAGTATGTCGGGCACGTGACGGACACGGCCCGGGCCGAGACGCTGATTTCACTTACCACCGCCGTCAATGCCGCTACCGTGATCCTGCTGCAATACCTGGTAGGCAGCCGGATTTCCCATCGGAACATGCTCGCGGCCGTGATGGCCGGCAGTGTCATGCTGATCGCCGGACTGCTGGTTTACGACCATTCGATGGTGGTTGCATTCTGGATCGTCGGTACGTTCATCTTTACGCTCGGCGAGATCCTGATCGTGCCTTCGGAATTCATGTTCGTCGATTCGATCGCCCGTAGCGATATGAAAGGCGCCTATTTCGGCGTTCAGAACATCTCGATGCTGGGTGGCGGTTTAAATACGATCCTGTGCGGATTCCTGCTCGACAGCGGGATCGATGCGCACGCATTGTTCTACATCATGGCCGGCTTCGCTGCGATGGGCTGCTTGTTCTACATCGCTGGCGTACGCCATCGAACGGCGGTGCGGCGCGTCGAACCGGCGAATACCGAAGCCTGACCGCCATGTCGGGAACGCAACGATATCCCGATGCCCGGTCGTGCACGAAGTCGGGGGCAGGCACGCGCCGTGCGAGAGCGGGCCACCGGTCAGGCATCCGCCTCCTCATCGCCGCCCGTGCCCCCGACCGCGCAATACGTTTGTAGAATCAACGTGTTCGCCGTTCACGATACGGTAAGAGACAGGCTCCTCAGCCGCCGCCCCGGCGGAGCCCTGTGGTCCTTCATCGACGCGATCCGGGCGTCGTATCCGCCGTTTCCGAGTCAGGCGAGACGGCAAATTTCGCTCAAGACCAGGCCCGCGGAGCCCGACAGGATCGAGCGACACCCGCACCACCAACCGGAGGGCATCATGGCGATTCACGAAGTCTTTCCCTATTTGCACGCCTAGCGCGAAGGCGTTCGGCGCGCAGGAGAAGTTCCGTCTCGTCGAGCCGTCCGGGCGCATCGGCCACGCGGAATTGCAGCTCGGGCCGTGCACGCTGATGATCTCGGACACGTTCCCCGAATACGATATCTTCGCCCTTGATCCGGATGGCAACGCGCCGATGTCGCTTCACCTGCATGTCGACGACACCGACGCGACGATCGCCGCCGCGGTCGCGGCCAGCGCGCAACTGACACGCGCGATCCAGGACCCGTTCTACGGCGAGCGTTCCGGCAAGATCCGCGACCCGTTCGGTTACGATTGGCTGATCGGGCATACGATCGAAGCGGTCGACCCCGAAGAAATGCAGCGGCGTTATACGGCGCTGCTGTCCGGCGACCCGCAGAAAACCTGAACGGCGCACCACGCGCGCCGGTCGATCACCCCGACATTCGCGATGCACTATCACCCCGACGACATCCGCCGGCTCTACCAGAGCGTGCCGACGCTGCTGCTGAACCGCCCCGCGCCGGCCGAACGATTCCTGGCCGCCGCCGTCGCGACCGGCGCCGAACTCGGGCACGTGCTGCGCGACTACCCGCAGGTCCGCTATCAGCCGCTCGACTTCCACTACCTGTGCCAGCAAAGCCTGTCCGTGCTGGACGATGCGCTGCTGGCCGACCTCACGTGCGACATGCCGGTTGGATGGCGCGGCGCGCAATGGGCCGCGCTGTTGATCGCGTTATCGGGCGACGCGCGCCATCTGCCGCGCCTCGACGAAGCCAGGCGCCATCGCGGCGTCGAGTGGACCGCCGAGCTTGCCGACGCCGCCGTCCGCCCGGAAGCTTCGTCCGCCGGTTTTCGCTGCTGCCGGCTGATCGTCGACCTCCGGACCCAACTCGCATCGCTGCCGCGCGTCGCCGTGCGCCTGCGACAGCCGTCGCCGCCGGAAATCGCCGCGGCTACGGAAGCGGCCGTCCGAGCCGCGTATCGCCGCGGCGATGTCGCGACGGCGCTGGCGATCGCCCGCGCCTAGACACGCGGCGACCGTCCAGCCGTTTTCATCACGGCTTACTCGACGTTGTCCGATACATCCGTCATGCGGATCATGTGCGGCCTCACGCCGTCGTCCATTGTCACCGCGTCCTTCGGATGGATCAGCGCCTCGAGCCGCGCCTTCGTCGCGACGAACTCGGGCGTATTGACCTGCGAATAGTCCCGCGGCCGCGGCACGGGCACCTCGATCAGTTCCTGCACCGCCCCCGGATTCGCCTTCAGCACGAGAATCCGGTCCGCCAGAAAGATCGCCTCGTCGAGGTCGTGCGTGATGAACAGGATCGTCACGTCGATGTTGCGCCAGATGTCGAGCAGATGCGTCTGCATCTTCGCCCGCGTCTGCGCGTCCAGTGCGCCGAACGGCTCGTCCATCAGCAGGATGCGCGGACGGTTCGCGAGCGCGCGGGCAATCGCCACGCGTTGCTTCATCCCGCCCGACAGCTGGTGCGGGTACACATCCGCGAAACGCGTCAGCCCGACGAGATCGAGCCACTGCAGCGCTTCGCGCTCGGCTGCGCCGCTGCTGCTGCCGTTCATCCGGAGGCCGAACATCACGTTCTTCTTCACGGTGAGCCACGGGAACAGCGTATAGCCCTGGAACACCATCCCGCGATCGGCGCCCGGCCCCTGCACCGGCTTGCCGTCGAGCAGCACCTCGCCGCTCGTCTGTGCTTCGAGCCCCGCGAGGATGCGGATCAGCGTCGACTTGCCGCAGCCGGACGGGCCGATCACGCACACGAATTCGCGCCGGTACGTCCGGAAACTGATGTCGTCGAGTGCGACGCACTCGCCTTGCGGTGTCGCGAAACGCTTGCCGACATGACGCACGTCGAGTATTACGTCGCGGGTTTTCAAGCGCGCGAAACGCTCGCGCACGGCGTCGGACTGCATCAGGTAATCGGGAACGGCGCGCGGGTTCTGCATGATGGCCTCTGCGGAAATCGGTCGATGGGTGTGCGGCAACGGGCGTCACGCTTTCAGCGTGCGATCCCACGGAAACAGCCTGCGACCGAGCAGCCCGAGCACGATGTCGGTGCCGAGGCCGATGATCCCGATCATCAGGATCGCCGCATAAACGTTGTCGAAATGCTGGTAGCGCGCCTGCTGGCTGATGTACCACGTGATGCCCGAGCTCGTGCCGACGAGTTCGGCGACGATCAGGTAGGTCCAGGCCCAGCCGAGCAGGATGCGCTGGTCGCGATACAGGTCCGGCAGCACGCCGGGGATCACGACGTGCGTGAGCAGCTTCAGCTTCTTCGTGCCGAGTGTCATCGCCGCCTCGAACAGCCCGTATTCGAGCTTGCGCGTCGTGTTCGCAATGATCAGTACCTGCTGGAAGAGCGTGCCGATCACGATGATCGCGACCTTCGGCGCGTCGTAGATGCCGAGGATCGCGACCATCAGCGCACCGAACGCCGGTGCGGGCAAGTAGCGGAAGAACTCCAGGAACGGCTCCTGCAGCCGCGCGAGCACGCTGAAGGTGCCGCAGACGATGCCGAGCGGCACGCCGATCGCGGACGAGATCACGAAGCCCCAGAAAATGATCCGGATGCTGTGCCACAGACTCTCGTGCAGCCAGACGCCGTCGCGGGATGCCGGCGGTGTCGTGAACGCGGTGTAGAACGCGCGCAGCACCTGGTGCGGCGCGGGCAGGTAGACCGGGTTCGCGCGCACGCCTTCCGGCACGGCCGCGTGGGTCGCTCGCGCATGCGCCAGTTCATCCTCGAACACGTCGCGGTCGATCTGCATGCCGGTCTGGAAATAATCGACGCTGCCCGGGTTCGTGATGCGCATTTGCGGATGCCAAATGAACGGCACATAGCTGATCAGGCACCAGACGGCGAACGGCAGCAGGAAGGACGCCACGCCGAGCGTCCATTTTCCGCGTGTCGTCAGCTCACGGCGCACGGCAAGCCATTCGGTCGGGTTGCGGGTCATGGGCATGAAAATCTCCATATCGTTTCAGGTGCCGGTCGCGCGCATGCCGGGGCGCCGCGCGACCGGGCGTTCATTGCGATGCACCGCGCGCGGCGCTCGCGCGGTAAGCGCGCCAGCCGCCGAAGTGCGTGATGTCCTGCGCGCCGTCGAGCGCCGCGCTTTCACACAGGAAGCCCTGCACCCGAGCGCCGTCCGCGAGCGCCAGCGTGCCGATGCCGAGCGGGTCGGGGATGCCGGCGACGAAGCTGCCGTAAGCGTCAACCGGCATCTCCCAGATCTCGACCGCGATCGACGCGCCGCCGTCCGGCACGCGCACGAGGCCCGGCTTGGCGACGCCGCCGGATACCGCCGCCGACAGCGCGTAGAGACGATAGGCGGGCGCTGTTGTCGTTGAGGCGACGAGACGTCCGCCTCGCTGCGTGAGCTGCCAGTTGAGCGGCTCACCGCGCAGGTGCGCACCGACGACCGCCACCCGCACGACACCGGACGACGCGCCGGGCACCGACGCCGTAGTTGCATACGCGTCGCCGGCGGCGTCCGCCTGCGAACCGTCACACGCGGCTGCGCCGCTGCCCCGTTCGTGAGCATCCCCCCACGCCTGCGCAAGATCGAGCAACCGCGCGTCGTCGTGCGCGCGCCCGACGAACGTGATGCCGAACGGCAACCCCGCATGCCGCCCGGTGTCGCAGCGGCCGGCGGGCACCGCGATCGCCGACAGGTCGAGCAGGTTGACGAAGTTCGTGTAATAGCCGAAACGCGAATTGATGCCGATCGGGTCGGCTTCGAGTTCGTCGACGGTCGCCGTCGTCGCCGAAGTCGGCATGACGATCGCGTCCAGTCCGTTCCATGCGCGACCGGCCTCGACGCGCAACGTCGCGAGCGTGTCGAACGCGGCGAACGCATCGGCCGCGCTGAAGCGCGCCGCGCCGCCGACGATTTCGCGAATCACCGGATGCAGCGCATCGGGCTCCCGCGCCGCGAAGGCGCCGATCGCGGCGAGCCGTTCGGCAACCCAAGGGCCTTCGTAAAGCAGCCGCGCGGCAGCCAGGAACGGGCTGAAATCGATCTCGACGATCCGCGCGCCGGTCGCGCGCAGGCGTTCGAGCGCGGCGCGCCACGCCGCGCCATACGATTCGTCGCCGAAGAATTGCAGTTGATCGGCGCGCGGCGTGCCGAAGCGCAACTGCCCGAACGGTCGCGCCGGTTGCGCGCGCAGCCCGTCCGTACCCAACAACGGCTGCCATGCGCGTCCGTACGGATCACCGTCGGTCACGCCGTGCGCGGCGGCGAACACCGCCCGCGCGTCGGCCGCCGAATGCGCGAACACCGACACGCAATCGAGCGACCGGCAGGCCGGCACGACGCCGAGCGTGCTCAACACACCCCTGGTCGGCTTGAGCCCGACGAGCCCGTGGAACGCCGCCGGCACACGCCCGGAGCCGGCCGTGTCGGTACCCAGCGAGAACGACGCGACACCGAGCGCCACGGCCACCGCCGACCCAGAGCTCGAGCCGCCCGACGCATGGCGCGGATCGAGCGCATTGCGGCACGCGCCATAAGGCGAGCGCTGGCCCGACAACCCGGTCGCGAACTGGTCCAGGTTGGTCTTGCCGATCGGGATCGCACCGGCCGCGATCAGCCGCTCGACGACGGGCGCGCTGCGCGCCGGCGTGTACGCGTAGGCCGGGCAGGCGGCCGTCGTCGGGATGCCGGCGAGGTCGATGTTGTCCTTGATCGCGAACGGCACGCCGTACAGCGGCAATGACGCGAGGTCGCGCCCGGCCAGCGCGTCGGCATAGGCCGTCATCTCGGCCTGCGTCAGCGGACGGATCCATGCATGATGCGGATCGCCCGCGGCAAAATGCGCGGCGATCGCGTCGACGAGCGCGTGCGGCGTCAGGTCGCCCGCCGCATAGCGCGCACGCAGCGCGGCGATCGAGCGGACCCCGGGCACGATCGAACGTTCGGTCGTGCTCATGCGACCTCCTCGGCGGCGCCCGCCTTCATCACCATCAGCCGCTGGCCGGCGACCACCGTCGCGCCCGGCGCGCAATCGATCGTCTCGATCGTGCCGTCTTCCGTCGCCGTCACCGCGACCTCCATCTTCATCGACTCGACGATCGCGACGACCTGCCCCTCGGTCACGCGCTCACCGGCTTGCACCAACACCTTCCACAGGCTGCCCGAAACGTCCGCGGCAATCGCGCGCTGCGTATCGGCGAGCACGCCGGCTTCCCGCGCGGCGTCCGCATCGCCCGGTGCCGCGTCGCCGACGTATTCGGCATGCCCGGCTACCCGCCACCGTTCGCGCTCCGCTTCGAACGCCGTCTGCTGGGATGCCTTGAATGCGGCGATCGAATCCGCCTCGTCGCGCAGGAAACGGTTGTATTCGCCGAGATCGAACACCGATTCCTCGATCTTCAGCCCGGCGCGCCCCGCGACGAAATCCGCGCGCAGTTGCGCCAGTTCCGCCTCGCTGACTTCGTAGAAGCGAATCTCGTCGAAGAAGCGCAGCAGCCACGGCTTGCCGGCTTCGAACGCTCGCGTGGTCCGGTGACGATTCCACATCTGGACGGTGCGGCCGACGAACTGGTACCCGCCGGGGCCCTCCATCCCGTACACGCACAGATACGCGCCGCCGATGCCGACCGCGTTCTCCGGCGTCCAGGTGCGCGCGGGGTTGTACTTCGTGGTGACGAGCCGGTGGCGCGGATCGATCGGCGTCGCGACGGGTGCGCCGAGGTACACGTCGCCGAGCCCCATCACGAGGTAGCGGGCGTCGAACACGATGCGCTTCACGTCGTCGATGGCGGCGAGTCCGTTGATGCGCCGGATGAACTCGATATTGCTCGGGCACCACGGCGCATCGGGCCGTACCGACTGCATGTAGCGCTCGATCGCGACACGCGTCGACGGATCGTCCCACGACAGCGGCAGGTGCACGATGCGGTTCGGCACGCGCATGTCGGCGACGTCCGGCAATGCGCGTTCGGCCGCCTGCAGATGCGCGAGCAGCGTATCGAGCGGCAGTGTCCGCGGGTCGAACTGCACCTGGAGCGAACGGATGCCCGGCGTCAGGTCGAGCATGCCCGGCAGACGGTGCGCATCGAGCCAGCACATCAGCGCATGCACGCGAAAACGCAGGTTCAGGTCGAGCACGAGCGGCCCGTATTCCACCAGCACGTTGCGGTCGCCCGAGCGCCGGTAGACGACGCCGATGCCGCCGCCGGCCGACGGGTCGCGATGCAGCACGCACTCGTGCGGCGCGCCGGCCGGCGCCGGGCGCGCAACCGCGTCGGCGGCAGGCCCGGGCGACACGCGGGCGCGCACGAACTGCACGGTATCGCCGGGCCGCAATTGGCCGAGCTTCCACAATTCGTCATGCACGACCGTCACCGGACACACGAAGCCGCCGAGGCTCGGGCCGTCCGGGCCCAGGATCACCGGCATGTCGCCGGTGAAATCGACCGCCCCGATCGCATACGCGTTGTCGTGGATGTTCGACGGATGCAGGCCGGCCTCGCCGCCGTCCGAGCGCGCCCATTGCGGCTTCGGGCCGATCAGCCGGATGCCGGTGCGGCTCGAGTTGTAATGCACCGTCCACTGCGTGCGGTACAGCATCGCGATGTCGTCCGGCGTGAAGAAATCCGGCGCACCGTGCGGGCCGTCGAGCACGCCGAGCGTCCACGCGTGCGTCAGCGCGGGAATGTCGGCCGCGGCCAGCGTGGCGCCCGGGTCGCCGCGCCCGGCTTCCGCGTCCAGATGCAGTACGTCGCCCTTGCGCAGCGCACGCCCTGCATGGCCACCGAACTGGCCGAGCGTGAAGGTCGCCTTGCTGCCGAGATAGTCGGGCACCTGCAGCCCGCCTTTCACGGCCAGGCATGCACGCACACCGGCGCCCGTCACGCCGCCCAGCTTCAGCACCGCGCCTGGCCGCGCACGCAGCACCTGCCAGAACGGTGCGGTTACGCCATCGAGCGATGCCGCGAACGGTGCGCCGCCGAGCACGAAGAGCGTCTCGGCGTTGAAGCGCAGCGTCGCGCCGACCATCGTGAACTCCAGCCCGGCCGCGTCGCGCGCATTGCCGAGCAGCGCGTTCGCGAGCGTGAAGGCTCGATCGTCCATCGGCCCGGACGGCGGCACGCCGACGTTCCAGTAGCCGACGCGCCCGGGCGTCTGCTGCACGGTGGTCTGCACGCCGCCGTCGAGCACGTCGATCGTGTGAGGCGCGAACGCGAAGCGCGACAGGAAGGTCGTCGTCGATGCGCCGCGCGCGAACGTGTCCGAACCGGCAATCGCGCGCAGATAGTCGAGGTTGGTCTCGATGCCGTACAGCTCCGTGCGCGCCAGTGCGCGCCGCAGCGCGGCCAGCGCGTCGCGACGCGTATCGCCATGCACGATCAGCTTCGCGAGCAGCGGATCGTAGTACGCGCTGATCTCGGTGCCCGCCTCGATCCATCCGTCGACGCGCACGTCGTCCGGAAACGCCACGTGCGTCAGCAGCCCCGCACTCGGCAGGAACTGCTTGTGCGGATCCTCCGCATAGAGCCGCACCTGGATGCTTGCGCCGCGCGGTGCAACGTCGAGCGTGTCGAGCGGCGGCAGATCGCCCTCCGCCTGCAGGATCATCCATTCCACGAGATCGATGCCCGTCACTTCCTCGGTCACGCAATGCTCGACCTGCAGCCGCGTGTTCACCTCGAGGAAATAGAACTGGCGCGTATTGGCGTCGAACACGAATTCGACCGTGCCGGCCGACGCATAGCCCACCGCTCGGGCAAGCCGCACCGCGCTCGCGTGCAACGCGGCGCGCTCTTCATCGGCCAGGCCCGGCGCGGGCGTTTCCTCGATCACTTTCTGGTTGCGACGCTGCACCGAGCAGTCGCGTTCGCCGAGCGCGATCGCATTGCCGCGGCCGTCGCCGAAGATCTGCACTTCGATGTGCCGCGCGTGCTCGACGAATTTCTCGAGATACACGCCCGCATGCGCGAAGTTCGCGGTGCCGAGCCGCACGACGGAATCGAACGCCGCTGCGAGCTGCGCGGCGTCGCGGCACAGGGACATGCCGATCCCGCCGCCGCCCGCGGTGCTTTTCAGCATCACCGGATAGCCGATCGCGTCGGCTTCGGCGAGTGCCGTCCGTACGTCGTCGAGCAGGCCCGTACCCGGCAGCAGTGCGACGCCCTGCGCAGCGGCGAGTTCGCGCGCGGTGTGCTTGAGCCCGAACGCGCGCATCTGGTCGCCGCGCGGCCCGATGAAGCGCAGGCCCGCGGCTTCGCATGCGTCGGCGAAACCGGCGTGCTCGGACAGGAAGCCGTAGCCGGGATGCACGGCTTGCGCGCCCGTCTCGCGCGCCGCGGCGAGAATCGCCGCGACGTTCAGGTAGCTGTCGGCCGCCGGCGCGGGGCCGACCCGCACGGCTTCGTCGGCGAGCGCCACATGGCGCGCATCGCGGTCGGCGTCGGAGTAGATCGCGACCGACGCGATCCCGAGCCGCTTCAGCGTGCGGATCACGCGGCATGCGATTTCGCCGCGGTTCGCGACGAGGACTTTGTCGAATCTCATGGTGCCTCCCGCCGGGCTGCCCCAAGGCAGGCAACCGCCCCCGTGGGAGGCAGTGAACGTGTCGGCCCGGAGTCGCGCTTCGGCGCGTACGCCGGCCTCATGCAAAGCAAGCGAGCGTGGGGGGTGTTCATTCGGCCTCCCAGATCGTGAGGCGTACGGGCGTCGGGTTGTACCCGTTGCACGGGTTGTTGAGCTGCGGGCAGTTCGAGATCAGCACGGTGACGTCCATCTCCGCGCGCATCTCGACGTACTTGCCCGGTGCGGAAATGCCGTCCTCGAAGGTCAGCCCGCCGAGCGCCGTGACGGGCACGTTCATGAAGAAGTTGACGTTGCCGACGAGGTCGCGCTTGGTGAGCCGCGCGCCCGCGCCGCACGTGCAGTGCGCGATCGCGTTGAGGAAGCTGTCGCGGCAGTTGTGCATGTGCCGCTTGTCGAGCGCATAGCGCACGGTGTTGCTCTCGGCCGCGCACGCGCCGCCGAGCGTGTCGTGACGGCCGCAGGTATCGGCAACGATCGTCACCATCGGGTTGCCCCGGCTCGACAGCAGCACGCTGCCCGCGCTCAGGTACAGGTTGCGCTGTGCGCGGATGGTGTCCTGCGCGCTGTAACGCTCCTCGGGGTCGTCGGACCGGTAGAACAGCGTGTCGACGGCCTGATTGCCTTCGAGGTCGAGGATGCGCAAGACCTGCCCGCGCTTCAGGTCGCGCAGCCACGGTTCGCCCGCGTTCAGTGTCGTATCGTGGATCGCATCACGCGAATCGAGACGGCTTTCGATGATCGGCATGGCTCGGCTCCTTACGCAAACAGGCGATCGGTGTTGGCGAAGCCGCGCATGTTCTCGGCGCACGCGCGGCGGCACGAGTCGTCGTCCGGCGCCGCGCCGTCCGCCGGATACGCGCGGTACGCGATCAGCTTCACGGCCTTCGGCGCGTAGTCCGGGCGCGGATCGAGCGGATGCGGCGCCGTCGAGAACGCCGCCAGCGTGTTCATTTCGAAGCGCAGGTCGAGGGCGCTGCCGGCCGGCGAGTGTCCGGCGACGAAGTCGAGCGCGCCGTCGTCGCGCGTTTCGAGCTTGCTGAAGAAATTGACGTTCGCGACGAGGTCGCGCGCCGACAGCCCGTATTTCGCGAGCTCTAGCACGAGGCTGTCCCGGCCGTTGCGAATCATCGCGTTGCGATCGACCTGATACGACGTCGTGCCGTACTTGTGCGCGAACAGCCGCGCATCGCCGACGCCGCCGAGCGGGTCGTGCCAACCGAGCGTGTCGGCCGTGATCGACGCGATCACGCGCCCCATGTCGGTGTACAGCGCATGGCCGCGCGTGAGGTGCGCGGTGTGCTGTGCCTTCAGCGTGTCGGCCATGTTATAGCGTTCGAGCGGGTCTTCCTGGCGATGAAATACGGCAGACAGGTTGGCGCCGCCGTCGACATCGACGACGCGCAGCGCGAGACCGCGGCGCAGGATGCCGGACCAATGGGTTCCGGCGGGAATGAGCGTTTCCCACACGACGTGTGGCGGCGGGGCAAGGACGGCTTGGGGGCTCGGCGACATGGCGGCTCCGTGGTCGGTTGGACAAAAAGCGTGAGAGGGCGACCGAACGACATCGCGACCTCCCGGGCTTTTATCCCTCCGTGGAGCCTCGCCGTTTCCTCGAATCGAGGAGAAGACAAGACCGGATTGCTCTCGGACCAGCCATCGCACGGCGCGAACGCCGCACGACCGGAACCCTAGCGATCCTGAAGATGATGCAAATTGCTTCGCACCTCTCGGGCATCGGATAAGCGAGTTGCGTGCCAGCGTATGCGGAATCGCCGCGCCATGGGGCTTTCCGCCATGCGCGCGTTGACGAGCACTGCACCGGAGGCGGTTGGCTGCCCTTGCGGCGGGCGTGCCCCGCACCATGCAAACGCGCTCCCGCACCGGCGCAGTGCGCGCCGCGCCCGCCTGCACGACACGATCGTCGATGGCATGGGCATTGCTCGATGCCTGCACCTTCACTCGTGACGCGACACTTCATGAACAAGCTCGACCTGCTCCGGCGCGCGCTGAGCGCGCTCTTCTCCGTGCGCTTCATCGAACTGCAGCGCGCGTCGCGCCGCCGCTGAGCCTGCCCGCCGCGTGCCGTTGGCACGCTTCTCGCTCGGTATGACGCCGAGAGGTGCGGCGGCGTCGCATCTTAGGGGTGCTAGGGTTCCGGTTCATCGAACGTCTGGTCCGAGAGCAGCCCGGCGCGGATTCGTCCGGTCGCGAGACCGGGCGCGCACACGCTACACGGCGGGACAAAAGCCCGGGAGATTGGCGATGGCAACGGCCGTCGCGCCTCTCCGTGGCCGCTTCATTCGTTCCGCATCCGCAGGAACCGGCCACGCGGCCGGACCGTGCACTGGCATGGTCCGTATCGACGATCCCGATCCCGGTCTCCTGGAGAAAACGATGACCCGCCCCGCCCTGGCGCTGCGCCGCCTGCTGTCCCGCCGTTCCGTCCGTCACGCATTGGGGGCCGCCGCCACGGCCGCCACGCTGCTCATGACGCCCGCCGCACACGCGGCAGCACCGCTCAAGATCGGCTACAGCGACTGGCCCGGCTGGGTCGCGTTCCAGGTCGCGCTCGACAAGGGCTGGTTCAAGGAGGCCGGCGTCGATGTCGATTTCGAATGGTTCGATTACTCGGCATCGCTCGACGCGTTTTCCGCGGGCAAGCTCGACGCGGTCGCGGCGACGAACGGCGACGCGCTCGTGACGGGCGCGGCAGGCGCGAAGAACGTGATGATCCTGCTCACCGACTACTCCGCCGGCAACGACATGATCGTCGCGAAGCCCCCGCTGCGCAGCGTCGAGGCGCTGAAGGGCAAGAAGGTCGGCGTCGAACTCGGTCTCGTCGATCACCTGCTGCTCGAAACCGCGCTGCAGAAGCACGGGCTGAAGGACGGCGACGTGACGCTCGTGAACGCGAAAACCAACGAACTGCCGCAGGTGCTCGGTTCGTCGACCGACATCGCCGCGGTGGCCGCGTGGCAGCCGAACGCGGGCGAGGCGTTGAAGCGCGCACCCGGCGCACGCGCGATCTTCACGTCGGCGGATGCGCCGGGGCTGATCTACGACGCGATCACGGTCGCGCCTGCAAGCCTCGCCGCGCGCCGCGCCGACTGGGCCAAGGTGATCAAGGTCTGGTATCGCTGCGTCGCGTACATCAACGACCCGAAGACGCAGGCTGACGCCGTCCGGATCATGTCCGCGCGCGTCGGCCTCGCGCCGGAACAATACCTCCCGCTGCTGAAAGGCACGCACCTGCTCGACGAAGCTGCCGCGAAGCGCACGTTCCGCAAGGGCGACGGGCTCGATTCGATCTACGGCTCGACGCGCAACGCGAATGCGTTCAACGTGCGCAACGGCGTGTACAAGCAGTCGCAGGACGTCGACGCCTATATCGATCCGCGTCTGGTGATGCCGCATTGACGGGCGCGGGGCCGGGCTTCAGGCGCCGGCCCCGCGCGCGGACACACGTGCATCCTGCTGTTGCCGCCGCACCGCATTTAAATCGACGTGCGGCTGCGTCGGGTGGCGAAAGCCCCGGCGCCGCCGCGCCGAAGAACGGCCCGGAACAGGGCTGCCGGAGCGGTATCGCGCGATCGGCCGCGAACATCGCGTGCCCGTCGCCGCCGAGCTGCGCCTCGGCGACGAGGCCACCCTGCCCGCTCCCGCGTCAAGCACGTCGAACCCGATCCGCACGACATCGCGGCGCAATGTGTCGATCGGTCTCGACGTCATGCCACCGCGCGGGCACGCGCGTCGACGCATCGAAATAGCGGCTTGGGTCGGCCACGGCATCGGGATCGCCAAGCGTGCCCGAGTACGTCGACGGCCGGCCGCCGCGCCCGCCGCCTGAACATCGCCCCCTCCGCCTCGCCGCGATTCTGCGCGATTTCGCAGAGGACCTTTCCTGTGCAACGCCTTAATCGACCGGCGCACGATCTCCAATAATGGCCGCTCGATCCGCCGGCCGCCAGGCCGGGAAAACGATAAAAACTCCTATGCATTCCTACAAGATGAACAAGCACGCCAGCACTCGACTCGCGGGGACCGCCATTGCCACCTGCCTGACCGCCCTCGCGTCGGGCGGCGTACACGCACAGAGCAGCGTGACGCTGTACGGCCTGATCGACACGTCGATCACCTACGCGACCAATCAGCGCACGCACGGCGCCGGCTCGCCGGGCAGCGGCGCCGTCGCGATGACGAGCGGCGCACTGAACGCGGCACGCTGGGGGCTGCGCGGCAACGAGGATCTGGGCGGCGGGACGGCCGCGGTCTTCACGCTCGAAAACGGTTTTTCGGGCACCAGCGGCGCGCTGTCGCAGAAAGGCGTCGACATGTTCGGCCGCCAGGCATGGATCGGCCTGAGCTCGAAGACGGCCGGCGCGCTCACGTTCGGCCGCCAGTACGACCTGATCCTCGATTTCGTGACACCGCTCGGCGCGTCCGGCCCCGGCTGGGGCGGCAACCTCGCGGTGCACCCGTACGACAACGACGATTCGAACCGCAACCTGCGCATCAACCACGCGGTGAAGTACATGAGCCCGACGTACCGCGGGCTGAGGTTCGGCGCGATGTACGGGTTCTCGAACACGGCAGGCCAGTTCTCCAACAACGCGGCGTGGAGCGCGGGCGTGTCGTATGAGAACGGGCCGCTGAAGCTCGGCGCCGGCTACCTGAAGATCAGCCGCGACCGCAATGCGCCGAACCCGAATGGCGCACTCAGCACGGTCGACGGCTCGGCGACGATCACCGGCGGCAACCAGCAGATCTGGGCCGCGGCCGGCCGTTATGCATTCGGGCCGCATTCGGTCGGCGTCGCGTGGTCGCACTCGGCCACCGACGGCGTGACGGGCGTGCTCCAGGGCGGCAGCATCGCGCCGCTAAAGGGTGAATCGCTCGTGTTCGACAACTTCGCGGTCGACGGGCGCTTCTCCGTCACCCGCGCATTGAGCCTCTCGGCCGCATACACGTACACGATGGGCCGCTTCGACACGCGCAACGGCCAGACGCGCCCGAAATGGAACCAGGTCGTGGCGCAAGCCGACTATGTGCTGTCGAAGCGCACCGATGCGTATCTCGAAGGCGGCTACCAGAGCGTGAGCGGCGGCAACGGCAATCCCGCGTTCAACGCGACCGTCTGGACGCTGACGCCGTCGGCGAACAGCAACCAGGTCGTCGTCGCACTGGGGCTGCGGCACAAGTTCTGACGACGCGGAGTGGAGCGGCGCAGCGCTGCTGCGCCGACCGCGTAGGGCATGCATTCCCGCACCGCCCGATCGTCATGCCCCGAGCCGGAAAGGCCGCGCCCGTGCGCGGCCTTGCCGCCGGGGCATCGCCCGCACGGCGGCAAGAATGCCGCCCGGCTGTCGCGTCGGCGCAAAAAAATGCGGAGAAACTGGTCACGCTGTGACATTTTTCCTAATCTGTTTGCAGCGACGCCGAGATTTGGCGTTCCGGTCGCGACACTCTTTCATATGGCGCACCACCGGCTTACGAACATGATTCACGTCATGGCGCCGGACCTTTCGCGCTGTTGCGGCCGGATACGGACGTGCCGATCGCACGCCCCACGCGTTCAACGCAGTCAACCGCAGGAGACGAACGATGAGCAAAACGAACCGATTTGCGGTCCTGGCAACCGTGGTACTGCTGGCCGGTTGCCACCACGCGGCCAAGACGCCCGAGAATGCCGGCATGGCGCCGACGCCCTCGAGCGAAGCCGTCGCAACGGTGACGGCCGACGAGCTCAACAATCCGAACAGCCCGCTCGCGAAGCGCAGCATCTACTTCGATTTCGACCAGTATTCCGTCAAGCCCGAATACCAGTCGCTACTGCAGGCGCATGCCGATTACCTGCGCAGCCATCCGGCTCGGCACGTGCTGATCCAGGGCAACACCGACGAACGCGGCACGTCCGAGTACAACCTCGCGCTCGGCGAACGCCGTTCGCAGGCCGTGATGAGCGCACTCGAAACGCTCGGCGTGCAAGCCTCTCAACTCGAGGCGGTCAGCCTCGGCAAGGAAAAGCCGGTCGCGCTCGGCCACGACGAGGATTCGTGGGCGCAGAACCGCCGCGCCGATCTCGTCTATCGTTGATCGCGGGCCGCCGCGACGGCGGCCTTCGCTTCAGTATCCGCGCGAGCACCGGAAACCGGCTGAATCGCACGCGACGCCCCGCGGCACGACTTAACGCATGGCCTTCACGTCGGCCGGCGTGACGCTCGCGGGCTGGCCGCCCCACGTCGCACGCAGGTAGTTCGCGAGCTGCGCGAGTTCGTCGTCGCTCAGCGTAGGCGCGAAACCGGGCATCGGCTGCAGGTTCTCGAACCCGGCAAACTTCTGCTCGCCGATGCCGTCGAGCATCGCGACCAGCAGGTTGCGCGGGTCGCCCTGGCGCACCGTCGAATTGCCGTTCATCGGCACCGCCACGTGCGGCTTGCCCTCGCCGTTGAAGCCGTGGCAGCCCGCGCAGACCGCGAGATACACCGAGCGGCCGGCCGCGAGTTGCGCGGCGTCGGCCGACACCGGTTTCACCGGCTGCGGCGCGGGCGGCGTATCGCCCAGCAGGTACACGGACAGCGCGCGCAGGTCGTCCTTCGTCATGTACTGCGTGCTCAGGTGCACGACCGGGTACATTTCGCCGAATGCCGAGCCTTGCGGGGCGATGCCGACGCCGAAGAACGTCTGCAGGTCGGCGCCCGTCCAGCCGCGCGCGGCCAGGCCGGCCGGCGTGATGTCGGGCGCGGCCACGCGGCCGAGCGCGGCGCCGGCGAACGGCTTCGCGCTGTCGAGCTGGCCCGTGAACGCGCGCGGCGTATGGCATTCCGCGCAGTGGCCGAGCGCCCCCGCCAGATAGCGGCCGCGCTGCCAGTCGGCGGACTGGCCGGCCGAGGCATCGGGCAGGCTGTCCTTCAGGAACACCTTGTCCCAGAAGACCATCCCGAAACGCAGGTTGTACGGGAACTTCAGCGCGTGCTCGCGGTTTTCCTGCGCGACCGGCCTGACGGTCTTCAGGTACGCGTACATCGCGTCGGAATCGGCGCGCGTGAGCTGACGGTACGACGTGTACGGCATCGACGGATACAGGCGCTTTCCCGGCGCCTTGCCGTCGTGCAGCGCGGCGTAGAAGTCGTCCGCGCTCCAGCTGCCGATCCCGTGATCCTTGTCAGGCGTGATGTTCGAGCCGTAGAACGTGCCGAACGGCGATTCGAGGGGCGCGCCGCCGGCGAACGGTGCGCCGTCCTTCGCGGTGTGGCACGCCGCGCAATCGGCGGCCTTGACGAGATAGCGGCCGCGCGCGATCGGGTCGGCGCCAGGCGCGCCGGACGCCGCGCTCGAGGCCGGTGCGTCATGGCCGCCGCACGCGGCGAGCAGCAGCGCGCAAGCCGCGGCGAGCACGGGGAGGCCCGCTGCCCGCGCTGCACGATGAGCGAATGTGCGTTTCATGCGGCGTCCTTCACGAGTCCCGGCGTTGTCAGCACCACGTCCTTGACGGCTTCGTAGTAGCGGACATAGCCCGTGCAGCGGCAGAGGTGCGCGTCGAGCGCCTCGGTGATGGTGTGCTCGACGTCGGCCTTCGCAATCGGCTCGCGCTTCAGGCGTTCGATCAGCACGGTTGCCGCATTGACGAAGCCCGGCGTGCAGTAGCCGCACTGGAAGCTGAAATGCTCGAGGAACTTCTGCTGGATCGGCGACAGCTCGACCACTTCGCCCGCTTCGTTGCGCTTCGCGTGACCTTCGATCGTGCGGATCGAGCGGCCATGGAAGAAGTGCGCGCCGGTGATGCACGTGCGCATTTCCTCGCTCGTGCCGTCCGGCTTGTCGACGATCACGACACACGCGTGGCAGATGCCCTGCCCGCAGCCGAGCCGCGAACCGGTGAGGCCCGCGTATTCGTGCAGGAACTCGATCATCATCAGCCCTTCCGGCACCTGCATCGGGCCGACGGACTTGCCGTTGATATTGATCGACAGCGGCTTCGACTGGAACCGGACGAGCGGACGCTCGACGGCGGCCGGAGCCGATGCCGGCACTGCCGGAGCCGATGCCGGTGCGGCCGAAGCCGCGCTCGGCGCCGAAGCGCCGGTCGCGGCGGCGCTGGCGCTCGCGGCCGAAGCCGCGGGTTGGGCGGTCGTCATGCGAGCACCTCCTGAATCTTTTGCGGGGTCACCGGCAGGTCGGTGAAACGATGGCCGATCGCGTGCGCGATGCCGTTCACGATCGCGCCGACGACGGGAATCATCACCACTTCGGCGACGCCCTTCGGCGGATCGGTCTCGGACAGCGGCGGCAACACGTCGCCCGTCTGCGTCCAGACGGCGACGTCCGACGCGCGCGGCAGTTGGTAACGGTTGAAGTTCCACGTGCCGTTGCCGGGGCCGTCTTCATATAGCGGCAGGTATTCGTGCAGCGCGTGGCCGATACCCATCGCGAGACCGCCCTGCAACTGGCCCGACACGAGCTGCGGCGAAATCTGGTTGCCGCATTCCATGATCGAGTGGTGCGTGAGCAGCTCGACCTTGCCGGTCGCTTCGTGCACGGCCAGTTCGACCAGCGTGCCGACTGCCGTGTAGTACGTGACGGCCGCGTTGTTGCGGCTCGTCGGCGGGATGAACACGCGCTTGCGGTCCAGCACGCGGTAGCCGTTCGCGGTCGGCGCCAGCGTGCCGTGCATCGCGGTCGCGCCGGCCGGTGCGGCGGTGCCGGGCACCGGGCCGTCGTCGCCCGTCTTCGGCGCGCCGACGCGCAGCGACAGCCCGTCGATCGGCAGACGCTCGATCGCGCCGCCCACTTCGAACTCGGCGTCGGTCCACTGCCAGCGGTTGAACACGTGCACGACGGCGCCGGTCGGCAGGCCGAGCGCATGCGCCTGCTTCGCGAGCTGCTCGAACGACAGCGGCTCGAGGCCGTCGGCGGTCAGCTTGCCGTCGACCCAGCGCGCGTCCTCGATGCGGATCGTGTACGGCGCCGCCTGGCCGCCGCCGAGGCCGCGCGTCCAGATCGACATCGCGGCCGGCCACAGGCCGTAGCGGAACACCGCGCGTGCGGCTTCGCGCGTGCTGTGCGTGAAGTAATACGCGGAGTTCGTCGCGCTCGACGGCGACGCATAGCTCGGCGACCAGCGCGGGTTCGCGCTCAGCCGATCCTGGTCGGCCTGCGACATGAGGTACGGATCGCCGCTGGTCTCGACCGGCAGGTCCGGCCATTCGGTCAGGGCCACGCGCACGTCCGTTGCCGGGCGGCCCAGCCATTTCGCGACCGCGACGGCCTGCGACGTCGACATCCCGGTGCCGATCTCGGCCGCCGTGTGCTGCAGCGACACCTTGCCGTTCTCGTCGAATTCGACCTTCGCGAACGATGCTTCCGCACCCGTGCCGAAATCCTTCTGCACGCAGGCGAAGCCGACGCCGTAGCGCTTGCCCGGATTCGCGGCCTCGTAGTCGGCCTTGCGTGCGGCGCGGTGCGTCCACAGCGGATGCTGCTTCGCGCGCTCGAGCACCTCGTCGACGCGCAGCGCGCCGGCGGGAATCGCACCCTGCGTGTTCTTCATCCCCGATCGCAGCGCGTTGCGCAGGCGGAAATCGATCGGGTCGATGTTCAGTTGCGCGGCGATCTCGTCGACCGCAATCTCGGTCGCCGCCATGCTCTGCAGCGTGCCGTAGCCGCGTGCGGAGCCGGCATCGATCGCGCGCGACGCGATCGCGACCGCGGCGAGGTCGCTTTTCGGGAAGTAATAGATCGATTGCGCGGCCGTCGCCCCCACCATCGCGACCGACGGCGAGAAGTTCGAGCGCCCGCCGCCGTTCGCCTCGAAGTCGCCCTTGAACGACTGCAGCAGGCCCGTGTTGCGGTCCACCGCGATCCGGTAATGCATCTTGAACGCGTGACGCTTCAGCGACGTCTGGAACTGCTCGTAGCGGTCGTTCGCGAAACGCACCGGGCGACCGTCCGCGTACAGCGCGCAGACGAGGCCGTAGAACGGCACGTTGAAGTGATCCTTGGAGCCGTAGCCGACCGTGTAGCACGGATGCACGAACAGCTTCTTCACCGGGAAGCGGCACTTCGCGACCATCTCGGCCGCGCTCTGCGCCACTTCGAGCGGCGACTGGGTCGGCACGACGAGGTGCAGCGACTGCGTCGCGGCGTCGTACCAGCAGTTCGCGTTGTCCGGCTCGAGCGCGGCCGTATCGACCGACTGCGTGTTGTACTCGCGGTCGAACACGAGCCAGTCGGCCGGCGGATGGTCGAGCTCGCCGGCGATCTGCCCGGCCAGGAACATGCCCTGCTCGTCGAGCTTGCCGTGCTCCTTGCCGTCCGGCCATACCGGCAGGTGCTTGCGCATCATGCTCGGGAAGATCGGCGCGTCCTTCAGGCTCGAATAGACGTCGTCGTCATAGGCCGTCTTGCCGCCCACCCGAACGTAGCGGAAGGTGCCCCACGGATCGCGCTCGAGCGGGCCTGTGACCGCGCCGTAGCGGATCACGTCGTCGCGGAACTTGAGCGCGTTCTTCGCAAAGCGGAAGCGCGCGAAGTCGTGGTAGATGAGGATCGCGACCGCATGGCCGAGATACGCGGGCGTCTTGCCGGCCGGCAGCAGCATGTCGTCGCCGTAGAACGCCGGGAACGCGACGCCGTCGCGCACGAGATCGTCGGCCGTGACCACGCGGTCCGGCTTCAGGTCATCGCCGAGCAGCGACAGGTCGAAGCCTTCGTACGTGCGGTCGGCCTGCGTGACGCGCAGGATCAGCGCATGCGACTGCTGCTGCGGCCAGTGCGGCATGTCGGCTGCGCGCACGTCACGGGCGAACACTTTCGAGCCCGTGACCTTCGCGATACCGTCGATGCGGAACTGGGGGATGCCGGTGACGCTATCCCATTTGACCGGGGTGAGGAGTTTTTCTTCGAAGAGCGCCGCGAATGCGCGGCTGCCAAGGGGCGCGACATACACCGCGACGCCCGCCAGCACGCTGGCTTTCAGAAAACCCCGCCGTGACAGGCCGTGGTTTTTCATTGGGGGAACCTCCTGAGGCGGCTCGGACGGCGATCGGGTGTCGCGACGTTCGGAGCGGCGCGCATTCTGGCATTGTTTTCGATATATCGCCTATAGTATTTCCCGCATGAAATACTTATTGAATTTCTTATAACGGGATTCATACGGGCTGCGGCGGACGGTCGCGGCGCGCAATGCGTCGGCGATTTGCGCGCATTTGCCTCCGGTCGCACCGGCTTCGGCCGGCATCGACATCTGCCGACGGGCAAGCGCGCCACGCATCGCGGCCGGTCTCCGGTCGGCCACCGTACATCGTTCCATTCGCAACGATCCTGCGTCCGCCCCTTCGAATGCGCAACAATTTCGCAGGCGCGGTTGACGACCAGCGGCCGGGTGCTGTCCCGTGTCGATGAGCTGCTCCTGCCATGCTCCCGGGCACCCCGCGCGGCCCGTGTTTCATGGTAATGTCGCGCGTATCCGGCTTGCCGGCGCTTCCGCTACGTGCCGTGCGGGCGCCGCCGGCCATCGCGACATCGTGTCGAGGTCAAAAACCATGGCAGTCAGGACATCTCTCCTGCACTCCGTTCTCGCCACTCCTTCCTCCGGCAACCACCGTGTCACGGCGGCGTTGCGCCCGTCGATGCTGGTCACGCTGTTCGAGGATATCCGCCCGATGGCGATGTCCGGGCTCGCGAGCGGCTTCGTCGCGGCCGTCGCGCTGATCCGGCTGCAGCAACTCTGGTGTCTCGTCTGGCTGATCGTCGACATCGGCCTGCTCGCCGCCCGGCTCGCGATCGTGCGCGCCTACACCGTGCGCCGCGACGCCGGCGACGATCGTGCCGAATACTGGGCGAGGCGCTATGCGCCCGTGTCGCTCGCCGCGTGCTACGTGCTCGGCCTCGGCGTGATGGGCTGCGTGGACGCCGTCGACGTCGAGCTCGGCACGCTGTCGGTGATGGTCGCGGGCGGCGTATTCGGCGGGATCGCATCGCGCAATTCGGCGCTGCCGCGGCTCGCGATGACGCAGGTCACCCTCGGCGTGCTGCCGATCGGCCTCGGTGCCGTGCTGGCGGACCGGCCGGGCGCGTGGCTGCTGCTGCCGCCGCTCGCGATCTATCTCGCGGCCATGCGTACGGTCGTCCAGCGCCATTACCGCGTGCTCGTCGCGCTGATCGCCGCGCGCCAGCGCAACGCCGAACTCGTCGCACATTTCGATGCTGCCCTCACCTACATGCCGCACGGCCTGTGCATGATCGACAGCGAGACGCGCGTGATCGTCGCGAACCGCCGCACCGCGCAGCTGTTCGGCTCGCCGCGCGAGATCATGCTCGATACGCCGCTGGCCGACGTCGTCGCCGCGCTCGGCACGAACGCCATGTGCGATCCCGGCGGCGCCGGTCTCGCCGCACAGTGCGATGTCTGGCTGACCCGCGACGAACCGGAGCCGTTCGATATCGTGCTCGCCGACGGCCGACAGCTCGAACTGACGCGCCACCGCGTGCCGGACGGCAACGCGGTGATCATCGTCGAGGACGTCACCACGCGCCGCCTGACCGAGCAGCACATCCGGCATCTCGCCCGGCACGACGCGCTGACGGGTTTGCCGAACCGCCACGAACTGCATGCCCGGCTCAAGCGAATGCTCGCGCACCGGCCGCGCGTGCCGGGCCCCTCGCTCGCCGTCATGTATCTCGACCTCGACGGCTTCAAGGCGATCAACGACCGGTTCGGCCACCAGGCCGGCGACGACGTGCTGACGCAGGTCGCCGCGCGGCTCGGCAAGACGCTGCCGCCCGGCGAGCTGGCCGCGCGAATCGGCGGCGACGAATTCGTCGTCGCGATCGACGACACGACGATGCACGCTTGCTCGCTTCTCGCCGCCCGCATCATCCGGCAGATCTCGGCGCCGTACACGCTGTCGATCGGCGAGACGGTGAGCCTCGGGATCAGCATCGGCATCGCGCTCGACGACGGGCACGGCTCTCCCGACGAGCTGATCCGGCAGGCCGACAGCGCGCTGTACGACGCGAAGTCGGCCGGCAAGGGCATCTACCGCTTCTATTCGAGCGGCAGCAGCCGGGTCACGCCCGTGACCGCGAGCTGACCTGCCTGCGCGCGCCGGCCGCATCTCCCGCTTTCACTCGCCTCCGCCTCCTCCCGACGATTCAATTCCGAAACGCTTTGCATCGCCGCACGTGGCGTCGCACGTTCGCGTGTCACGTGACGTGTTCCGTAACATCGCCGCTCGCCACCGGTCACGTTGGCCGCAGAAGGCGGCACGATCGACGCCGTCCCAGGCTTTTCCGACCTGGCACTCTTATTGCTCCCTGTCAGGAAAACAGGTTTCAGGGAGACCCAACATGAATACCGTCGAAGTCCTCAGCCGAAGCGAAACCATCGACGAACTGGACGTGATCGACGGCGCATCGCTGATCCGCCGGCTCGTCTCGGAGCGCCGCATGCCGGCCGTACGCGAAGCCCGATGCGTCGACAATCCGCCGCTGACGCTGTACGGCGCATTTCGCCAGGGCGTCGCCGATCACGGCGCACGCCGCGCGAATCCGTATCGCGCCGGCAGCCGTCTCTGGGCACTATGGGAAGAAGGACGTCTCGAAGCTGAAACATCGGGCCGCTAAGCCGCCCGCACGCGCCGGCCCTGTCGCGGCAAAGGGCCGGCGCGAAACATCAGGCCCGCATGCGGCCGGCCGACCGGCATGCCGTTCATCGTTGCAACATCGCACGGGGTTTCGCGCATCGGATTTGCAACTCGCGGGTACGCATCGATGCGCTTGCCGGTTGACGGCGTTCGGCGTTCGGCGTTGACCCACCCGGCGCGGCGCGCAGCAGTCGTTTCCCGATAAGATGGCAGATTCCGTTCCTCGAACGATGCCGCCATGACCGCCTCTTCCTCACACCGCAATCCCATCCACTGCGAAATCGATCTCGACGCGCAAGGCAAGCACGCAGGCTACCTGCGGCTGCCGCATTCCGTGCACCGCTCGGCGTACGGCTGGCTGCCGATTCCGATCGCGTCGATCCGCAACGGCGACGGCCCGGTCGCGCTCGTGATGGCCGGTAATCACGGCGACGAGTACGAAGGCCAGATCATCGTGTCGCAACTGATGCGCGAGATCGAGCCCGAGATGGTCAGCGGGCAGTTGATCCTGCTGCCGATGGCGAATTTCCCCGCGGCGGATGCAGGCCTGCGCGTGTCGCCGCTCGACGAAGGCAACCTGAACCGCAGTTTCCCCGGCGACCCGACCGGGACGCCGACGCAGATGATCGCCCACTACATCGAGCATGCGCTGCTGTCGCGCGCGCAGTATCTGGTCGACCTGCATTCGGGCGGCAGCTCGCTGCTGTACCAGGGCGGCAACATGCTCGCGATCGATCCGCTCGACGCCGACGAAGCCGCGAAGCTCAACGGGCTGCTGGTCGCGTTCGGGTTGCAGAACGCGCTGCTGCACGCGCCGAATCCTGTCCATTCGGCGTCGGCCGCGCGCCGGCAGGGCGCGATCTCGATCGTGACCGAACTCGGCGGCGCGGGCATGGCCGATCCGTCGCTGATCCAGATGGGCCGCCACGGGTTGCTGCACTACCTCGGCTATATCGGGCTGCTGCGCGGCGCGCTCGTGCCCGACGCGCCGCCGACCGTCACGCGCTTCATGCGTGTCGATGGCGACCGCCACTTCGTCTACGCGTACGAGCGCGGGCTGTACGAGCCGCTCGTCGAACTCGGCGACCAGGTGAAGGCCGGGCAGCCGGCCGCGTGGGTGCATTTCCCCGATACGCCGCTGCGCGAGCCGGTGCTGCACCGGTTCAAGGGCGACGGCGAAGTGGTGTGCAAGCGCGTGCCCGCGCAGGTGCGGCGCGGCGATTGCCTGTTTCAGCTGGCCGAACCGTCCGCGGCGCCGACCATCGGCCAATAGGCCAATTCCGGATTCATCTCTTTCCCGTGCTGTCTGCCATTCATGGCGGACGGCACGCGTGCACCATTAACCAACTTGACAAATTAACCTTTTTGGTTATGATCGCAGACGGAAAAGAGAACACCTCACTGCGAGCTGTCTCGAGTCAGAACACTCATCGAGAACGGCAACGTGCGTTTGACCGCGAGTGCGGTATCGGGCGCCCAGCAACTCGGTTTTACGGAAAGGCAGGCGGTCGGTATCGTCATGTCGCTGACCGCCGACGATTTCTACAAGAGCATGACGACATATGCCGACCATACGATCTGGCAAGATCGTATATCAGCCTCGTACCGTGCGTGGCGACGTGTATCTGAAGCTGACTGTGGTCGACGACGTCCTGGTCGTGTCTTTCAAGGAGCGGTGAAAATGAAATGCCCTGCCTGCGGTGCCGCCAAGCTGGTCCGCGATACACGAGACATTCCCTATACGTACAAGGGTCGATCGACGGTCGTCCGCGATATCACCGGTGATTTCTGCCCGGCCTGCGGAGAGTCGGTTCTCGACCTCGACGAGGCGACCCGTCTCGGCGACGCGATAACCGAATTCAACAAACAGGTGAATGCGACCATCGTCGACCCGAAGTACATTGCGAAGGTACGCAAGAAGCTGATGCTGGATCAGCGCGAGGCGGCCGAGATATTCGGTGGCGGTGTCAACGCGTTCTCCCGCTACGAAACCGGCAAGACGAACCCGCCGCTCGCCCTCGTGAAGCTGCTCAGGATACTGGATCGTCATCCGGATCTGCTCGCCGAAGTGCGGGCCGCGTAGGCTCGCGTCATTCAGCAGTGCGCATGCGTGCAGCACAGCCTTCGACGCGTGCGCGTTCCGCCCCACCCCGCTCCCGCTGCAAGCCTTCTGACATCCGCCGCGAAATCCTTATCGAAATTGCTTCGTTCGCCTTTGCCGGCCGCGCCGCTAACGTGTTCAAAACGGCGGCGGCCCGCCACATGCATCGCAGGATGCACACCGGCCGCCGCCATCACGACAACCGCGCCGCGATAACGGAACAGACCGGACGGGCCGCGTGCCCGCACCCCGCCAGGAACGTCCGCATCGCGCGCCCTTCGCGATGCCCATGGCCACGACCGACCGCCTCATCGACACGACGCCGCTCGACGTCCGCGCGCAGCCGCTGATCGACGCGCTGATCGACGAATATTCGACCCGCTACCACGCGTATCGCCCCGACAGCCGCGCGTCCGCACGCGACGAGCTCGCACGCTACCCGGCCGAACGGTTCGCCCCACCCGAAGGCGCCTTCGTGCTGCTGCTGCGCGACGGCGAAACGATCGGCGGCGGCGCGTTCAAGCGTTACGACGCGCAGACCGCCGAGCTCAAACGCATCTGGACCCGCTCGGACCTGCGCCGCCAGGGCCTCGCCCGCCTCATCGTCGAGGCGCTCGAGCTACGCGCCGCGCAGCAAGGCTATCGCCGCGTCTACCTGACCACCGGTTTTCGCCAGCCCGAAGCATGGGCGCTGTACGACCGCACCGGCTATACGCGGCTGTTCGATTCGTCGATCGCGCCCGAGGCGTATGAGCACTTGCGGTTCGGCAAGGATCTCGCCGATCCGTCGCGCACGTCGACGCTGGCCGACCTGTGGGCGCCCGTGCCCGAACCGGTGCTGTCGCGCTGAGCGCGGCCGCCCCCTGCCTCCCTCCGATCTCCGCTTGCCACCACAGGACGCTTTCATGCAACGAGCCGTACCGCTTTCTTCCCGTGCCGCGCGCACGCTCGCCACCGCGCTGATCGGCCTGACCGTGTTCGCCGCAGCCGCGGCCGCCGCAACGTTCGACCTGAGCCCCGAACAGCGCGGCCGCCCGCGCGGCGCGGCCGATCCGGCCGTCGAGCGCGCAGTGCCCGCGTCGTTCAAGTTCGCCGAGCCCGGCACGCTGACGATCGGCATCGCGCCGAGCCTGCCGCCGATCAGCTCGTATGCGACCGATGCACGCACGGTGATCGGCTTCGACGCCGATGTCGGCCAGCTCGTGTCCGACAGCCTCGGCCGCAAGCTGAAGATCGTTGCGCTCGCGTGGGCCGACTGGCCGCTCGCGCTCGAATCGGGGAAAGTCGACGCGGTGATCTCGAACGTCACCGTCACCGAGGAGCGCAAGCAGAAGTTCGATTTCTCGTCGTACCGCCACGACCTGGTCGGCTTCTACGTGCGCAACGACAGCAAGATCCAGGCGATCCGCGAGCCGAAGGACGTCGCGGGGCTGCGTGTCGTGACCGACGCCGGCACCAACCAGGAAAAGATCCTGCTCGCCTGGGATCGCGAGAACGTCGCGCACGGGCTGAAACCCGTGCAGATCCAGTATTACGACGACCAGGCGATGCGCATCGTCGCCGTGCAGTCGGGCCGCGCCGATGCCGTGTTCAGCGTGAACTCGGTGCTCGCGTACCAGAGCGCGCAGCAAGGCAAGACGCGCCTCGTCGGCGCGATCAGCGGGGGCTGGCCGCGCACGGCCGACATCGCGATCGCGACGCGCCGCGGCAGCGGTCTCGCCGATCCGCTCACCATCGCACTGAACGGGCTGATCAAGAACGGCCGCTACCAGCAGGTGCTCGACCGCTGGAACCTCGCGTCCGAAGCGATCGACCAGTCGCGCACGAATCCGCCGGGGCTGCCGAAGAGCTGAGCGCCGCGCCCGCCTACCGTCGATTCACGCCCCCTCCACGCTCACGCAGGAACGTCGCCCACCATGTCTTATTCGCTTTCGTTGCTGGACAAGAGTCCGATCGCCGACGGCGCGAACGCCGCCGACGCGCTGCGCTTCACCACGACGCTCGCGCAACGCGCCGAGCAGCTCGGCTACGCGCGCTTCTGGGTCGCCGAGCATCACGGCACGCCGGCTTTCGCAAGCTCGGCGCCGGAGATCGTCGTCGCGCACCTGCTCGCGCACACGTCGCGCATCCGCGTCGGCTCGGGCGGCGTGATGCTGCAGCACTACAGCCCGTTCAAGGTCGCCGAAACCTTCAAGGTGCTGGCCGCGCTCGCGCCGGGCCGCGTCGATCTCGGCGTCGGCAAGGCGCCCGGCGGGTTGCCGCTGACCACCCGCGCGCTGCAGTGGTTCCACGACAAGGCGCGCAAGCCGGACTTCGCGGGCCAGCTCGAGGAGCTCGACGCGTTTCTCGGCTGGGGCGTCGCCGAGGATCACCCGCTCGCCGGCGCGGTCGCGATGCCGGTGCCGCCGCAGCCGCCCGAACGCATCCTGCTCGGCGGCTCGCCGGACAGCGGCGCGCTCGCCGCGCGCAACGGCTGGCGCTTCTGCTACGCCGGGCATTTCAACGGCGACGACGCGAACCTCGAACGCTCGCTGGACGCGTACCGCAGCGCGGGCGGCACGAAACCGCTCGTCGCGCTGTACGCGGTGGCCGCGCCGACGCGCGACGAGGCCGAGCAGCTGATCGGGCCGCTGAAGATCTTCAAGCTGCAGTTCGCGGGCGGCCAGAGCTTCAATCTCGCCAGCGCGCAGGCGGCCGCCGAATTCGCGCGACAGAGCGGCGCGTCCGACTACCGGATCGACGAGCTGCGCCCGACGGTGCTGGCCGATACGCCCGAGCGCATCCACCGCGCGCTCGATGCGCTGAGCCGGCGGCTCGACGTCGACGCGTTCGTGATCGACTCGCCGGTGACCGACTACGCGGCGCGGCTCGCATCGGCCGAATGGCTCGGCGGCGCGCTGTCGGCCACGCCGTTGCAGGCGGCCCTCGCGGCCGGCCGCTCCCTTTCCCCTGACCAGGACGCGTGACGCTCCCATGACGACCCGACGATCGATCCCCTTCGGCCTGATGCTGCAAGGCGCAGGCAGCCACATGAACGCATGGCGGCACCCGAGCAACCCGCCGGACGCGAGCATCAACCTCGATTTCGCGATCGGCATCGCGCGCCAGGCGGAAGCCGCCGGCATCGCGTTCGCGTTCGTCGCGGACGGCCTCTACATCAACGAGAAGTCGATCCCGCACTTCCTGAACCGCTTCGAGCCGCTGACCGTGCTGTCGGCGCTCGCGGTCGCGACGAAGAAGATCGGGCTCGCGGGCACGATCTCGACGTCGTACAGCGAGCCGTTCACGGTCGCGCGCCAGCTCGCGTCGCTCGATGCGATCAGCGGCGGGCGCGCGGGCTGGAACGTCGTGACGACGCCGCTCGAAGGCACCGCGAAGAATTTCGGCAAGGCGCATCCCGATCACGAGCTGCGCTACGAGATCGCCGACGAATACCTCGCCGTCGTGCAGGGCCTGTGGGACAGCTGGGACGACGACGCATTCGTGCGCGACCGCGCGAGCGGCCGCTTCTTCGACCGCGACAAGCTCCACACGCTCGATCACCACGGCCGCTTCTTCCAGGTTGCGGGCCCGCTCAACATCCAGCGCTCGCCGCAGGGGCAGCCGGTGATCTTCCAGGCCGGTTCGTCCGACACCGGCATCGGGCTCGCGGGCAAGTATGCGGATGCCGTGTTCACGCATTCGCCGTCGCTCGACGAAACGGCCGCGTTCACGCGGCGCGTGAAGCAGAGCGCGATCGAGCACGGCCGGCAAGGCAGCGACGTGAAGATCTTCCCCGGCATCGGGCCCATCGTCGGCCGCACGGCGGCCGAGGCCGAGGACAAATACCAGGCGATCCGCAACCTGCTGACGATCGACGAGGCGCTCGCGTACCTGGGCCGCTATTTCGATCACCACGATTTCACGCAGTACGCGCTCGATGCGCCCTTCCCGGAACTCGGCGAGCTCGGCCGCAACAGCTTCCGCTCGACCACCGACCGGATCAAGGCCGACGCGAAGCGCAAAGGCCAGTCGCTGCGCGAGACGGCGCTCGCGGTCGCCACGCCGCGCCCGAACTTCATCGGCACGGCCGAGCATGTCGCCGACGAGCTGATCCGCTGGCACGACGCGGGCGCGGGCGACGGCTTCATCCTCGGCTTCGCGGTGCAGGCGCAGGGCGTCGAGGATTTCGTCGAACTCGTGATTCCGGCGCTCGAGGCGCGCGGCCGCTACAGCCGCGACCTGCCCGGTGCAACGCTGCGCGACCACCTCGGGCTGCCGCGCAAGGCCAGTCGCCACGCGGCGCCTGATGTGTCGCGCGAAACGGCGGCCGAAGCGCACGCCTGACGCCCGCTGCCGCGCCGCCCGTGCGCGGCGCGCCCGCCCGACCGATTCGAGGATCTCCACCGACATGAGCGACACGACCCACCTCGGCGGCGCGCTGCCGCCGCTCTCTTCCCCCGGCGCGCGCGACGCCGGCACGCGTTTCCGGATCGTGCCCGCGCGCCACCGGTCGCGCACGGCCGGCTCCGTGCTCGCCGTCGCGCTGATCGCGATCGTCCTGCATTCGATCCTCGGCAACCCGCAATGGGGCTGGCCGGTGTTCGCCGAATGGTTCCTGTCGCCGCCGGTGCTGTCGGGGCTCGCGCGCACGCTGGTGCTGACACTGCTCGGCGCGGTATTCGGCCTCGTGCTCGGCGCGTTCGTCGCACTGGCCCGGCTGTCGCGTTCGCGGCTGCTGTCGGCGAGCGCATGGACCTTCGTGTGGCTGTTCCGCTCGATTCCGCTGATCGTGCTGCTGCTGATCCTGAACAACCTCGGCTACCTGTACGAGCATGTGCGGCTCGGCGTGCCGTTCACCGACATCGTGTGGTTCGACACGCCGACGACCGACCTGATCAGTCCGTTCCTCGCCGCCGTCCTCGGCCTCACGCTGCACCACGCGGCGTTTTCCGCGGAGGTGATCCGGGGCGGCATTCTCGCGGTCGACCAGGGGCAGCTCGAAGCGGCCGCCGCGCTCGGGCTGCCGCGCGGCCGCCAGACCACGCGGATCGTGCTGCCGCAGGCGATGCGCGCGATCCTGCCGACCGCGTTCAACGATCTGATCATGCTCGCGAAAGGCACGTCGATGGTCTACGTGCTCGCGATGCCGGAGCTGTTCTATACGGTGCAGGTGATCTATCGCCGCAATCTCGAAGTGATTCCGCTGCTGATGGTCGCCACCGTCTGGTACCTGATCATCCTGACCGTGCTGTCGGCCATCCAGGTGCAGGTCGAGCGGCACTATGCGCGCGGCGCGCTGCGCAACCCGCCGCCGTCCGTCCTCACGTTCGCACTCGCGCGCCTCGGCGTGCTGTGGCGGCGTGTCACGTCCCGTCACGCGGCATCGATCGCACAGGCTCAAGGCGATCACGACACCGCGACCACCGTCGCGCCGCGCGCCGGCGGCGAAGTGGCCGTGCATGGCGTCTCGAAGCAGTTCGGCATGCAGCGCGTGCTCGACAACGTGTCGTTCGTCGCCCCGCGAGGCAGCGTAACCGTGATCGTCGGGCCGTCGGGCTCGGGCAAGTCGACGCTGCTGCGCACGATCAACCATCTCGAACGCGTCGACGACGGCTTCATCGACATCGACGGCGAGCTGATCGGCTATCGCCGCGACGGCGACGTGCTCTACGAGCTGAAGGAACGCGACGTGCTGATGCGGCGCACGGCTGTCGGGATGGTGTTCCAGAACTTCAACCTGTTCCCGCACCTGACAGTGCTCGAAAACCTGGTCGAGGCGCCGGTCGTCGTGGGCGGCGTCACGCGCGACGCCGCCGAGCGCATCGCCCGCACGCTGCTCGCGCGTGTCGGTCTCGCGGATAAAGCCGATGCGTACCCGCGCCAGTTGTCGGGCGGCCAGCAACAGCGCGTCGCGATCGCGCGGGCGCTCGCGCTGCGCCCGAAGGTGCTGCTGTTCGACGAGCCGACGTCGGCGCTCGATCCCGAGCTCGTCAACGAGGTGCTCGACGTGATCAAGGAACTCGCTCGTTCCGGCACGACGCTCGTGATCGTCACGCACGAGATCGGCTTCGCGCGCGAAGTCGCGGACAACGTGCTGTTCATGGAGCGCGGGCGCATCGTCGAAGCCGGGCCGCCGGCCGTCGTGCTCGACGCGCCGTCGCATCCGCGTACGCGTGCGTTCCTGTCGAGGGTGCTGTGATGCGCACCGCTCCCGACCCGCGAGGTGCCGCACGATGACCGACCGACGCCGGTTCATGACCGCCGCGCTGGTCGCGGCGGCGGGCTTGCCGTGGCACACGGCGGACGCGGCCGCCGCCACGGCCGACCTCGACCCGCGCCAGGCCGGCCGCCTGCGCGCGCCACCCGACGATGCGGCGATCCGCGCGGCGGCCGGCTACCGCTGGGTCCGCGACGGCGCGTTCACGGTCGCGATTTCACCGCACGCGCCGCCCGTGTCGACCTATGCGACCGACGCGCGCACCGTGGTCGGCGCCGATCCCGACTATGCGCAGCTCGTCGCGGACACGCTCGGCCGCACGCTCGTGCTGCTGCCGATCGCGTGGGCCGACTGGCCGCTCGGGCTGACGTCCGGCAAGTACGACGCGGTGATCTCGAACGTCGGCGTGACCGAGAAGCGCAAGGAGAAATACGATTTCACGACCTACCGGCTCGGGCTGCACGGCTTCTATGTACGCACCGGCAGCCCGATCGCGAAGCTCGCCGAGCCGAAGGATATCGCCGGCCTGCGCATCATCACCGGCGCGGGGACGAGCCAGGAGCGCATCCTGCTCGAATGGAACAAACGCAACGTGGCGCAGGGGTTGAAGCCGGCCGATCTGCTCTATTTCGACGACGATGCGACCGCGCGCGTCGCGCTGCTGTCGGGCCGCGCCGATGCGGAGCTGAACCCGAACGCGTCGCTCGCGTACGAGGCCGCGCGCACGGGCAAGATCCGCCGCGTCGGCGTCGTCAATGCGGGCTGGCCGGCCCATGCCGACGTGGCGATCGCGACGCGGCGCGGCAGCGGGCTCGCGCCCGCGCTGACGCTGGCGACGAACGCGCTGATCGCGAGTGGCCGCTATGGGCAGGCGCTCGCGCGCTGGGGCTTGCAGAGCGAGGCGATCGCGCGCGCCGAAACCAATCCGCCGGGGTTGCCGTCGTTCTGAGCGCGTTGACAGGACGATGCCCGACACGACATCGCCCCGGCATTCCATGTCGGCCATGCCGGGGCGCGCGACACAACGCCGTTGGGTGGAGTGCCGAGCCTACGCCCTCACCGCCGCGCGCGACCGGTCAAGCTCCGCGACCTGCGCATGAATCGCCGGAATCAGGTCACGCCCGTAATCGAGCGCATCGTCCAGCGGATCGAACCCGCGAATCAGGAACGTCGACACGCCCAACCGGTAATACGCGCCGAGCGCCCGCGCAACCTGTTCCGGCGTGCCGACCAGCGCGGTCGAATTCCAGCGCGCGCCGGTCAGGTTCGCGACGCCCATCCACAGCCGCTCGTCGAGCACGTCGCCCTGCGCGGCGGCCGCCATCAGCCGTTGCGAACCCGCATTCTGCGGCGCATGGCCGGCGATCGGCTGGCCGTTCGCGAGCCGTGCCGCGCGCACGCGCGCGCGGATCGCCTCGGCCTTCTCCCATGCGGCAGCCTCGGTGTCGGCGACGATCGGCCGGAACGACACGCTGATGCGCGGCGCACGCCCGAATGGTGCGGCGGCCTCACGCACGCGTGCGATCTGCTCGCGCACCGACGCGAGCGGCTCGCCCCACGTCATGTAGACATCGGCATGCTCGCCCGCGACCGCCAGCGCGGCCGGCGACGACCCGCCGAAATAGATCGGCACGTGCGGCCGCTGCACACCCTTCACGAGCGGCGACGCGCCGCGCAGCCGGTAGAACGCGCCGTCGTGGTCGACCGGTGCGTCGGCCTGCCAGATCCGCTTCAGCACGTCGAGATATTCGCCGGTGCGGCGGTAGCGCGCATCGTGCGGCACGAAATCGCCGTCGCGCTGCAGGTCCGTATCGTCGCCGCCCGACACGATGTTCAACGCGAGCCGGCCGCCGCTGAATACGTCGAGCGTCGCGACCTGCCGCGCGGCGGCCGACGGCACGATCACGCCCGGCCGATGCGCGAGCAGGATGCGGATGCGCTCGGTCGCGGCAGCCGCGAACGACGCGACGATGAAACCGTCCGCCGCGTTGCTGAAATGACCGACCAGGATCTGGTCGAAGCCGGCGGCCTCGTGCGCCTGCGCGAAACGGCGCACGTAGTCGGGCTGGACGGCGGCGCCGCCCGGTACGTCGACCTCCGCGCCGGGCGTCGCGGTGATCATGCCGATGATGTCGACTGGCATGTCGGGGTGTCCTCGTGGTTCTCGTGGTTCTCGTGGTTCTCGTGGTTCTCGTGGTTCTCGTGGTTCTCGTGGTTCTCGTGGTTCTCGTGGTTCTCGTGGTTCTCGTGGTTCTCGTGGTTCTCGTGGTTCTCGTGGTTCTCGATCGGAAATCGTGGCCGGGATGGTCCGCTTACTGCGCGGCGGCCGCTTTCTGCGCAGGCGCCACAAACGCGCCCGCATACGAGCGGTCGAGCAGCTTCGACGTGTCGTACGCGGCCGGAATCACGCCGGCCTTGTGCAGGAAGTCGGCCGTGTTCTGCGCGTCCCTCGCGGCTGTCTCGTCGACCGGGCCGACGCGCTGCTTCGCGTTGTCGAGCCAGCGGTACGCAACGTCGGGCTCGAGCTTCGCGCGCTTCGCCCACAGGTCCGCATACTCGCGCGGGTGGCTGTCGACCCACTGGCGCGCGGCCACGACGCGTCGCAGGAAATCGGTGATCTCGGCGCGCTTGCCGGAGGCGGCCTGCTCGTTCGCAGCAACGAAGCTCAGCGCCGGCATCAGCCCCTGCGCGGTCGTCACGGGCCGCGCACCCTGTCGCAACGCGAGCGTGCTGACGAACGGCTCCCACAGCGACACGGCGTCGACCGAGCCGTTCGCGAAAGCGTTGGTCGCATCGATCGGCATCAGGTACGCATACTTGACCGAATCCGCGCGCAAGCCCGCGTGTTCGAGCGCGCGCAGCACGAGCTGCTGGCTCCACGCACCGCGCCACACGGCGATGGTCTTGCCTTGCAGATCGGCCACGGTGCGCACCGGCGAGTTCTTCGGTACGAGAATCGCGACGCCGTCGAGGCTCTGCCTCGACACCGCGACGACCTTCACCGGCGCGCCGCGCGCGGCCAGCGTCAGCAGCGCGGAATCGCCGAGAAAGCCGACGTCGATCGCATTGCCGTTCAGCGATTCGGCAACGGGCGCGGCGGCCTGGAAATGCTTCCACTCGATCGTGTAAGGCAGGTCCTTCAGCACGCCGGACGCCTCCATCGACGCCTGGATGTTGAAGTAGTTCTGTTCACCGACGCGCAGTGTGACGGTGTCTTTGGCAATGCCCGGCTGCGCGGCAAGCGCCAGCAAGAGCGCCATGACGATTCGGCTCGACAACGTGATCTCCCGGAGGGTTGGCAAACGGCCGCGCGATGGCGGCGCCTCGCGATCCGCCGTGCACGGCGGCCGGCGGAACGGATGGAACCGGTGACGATACGTCGATCTTCATCATGAAACAAACGCAATATTCTTCTATACAAAGATGCAAATGTTTTATGACGTGACTGGCGTCGCAGAATGCCGCCCGTCGCGCTCATCGGAACCCGGTTCGAATGAATCCTCGACAGATATTTCGTGCGCGAAATAAATCACGCACTATATTTCGCATACGAAATAACCACCTGAACGAGGACGGTCGTGAGCTCCCAACCCATCGAGTTTTCCGCCGCCGACGGCTACGCGCTGCACGGCACGCTGTGGTCGCCGGATGCCGAGCCGCGCGCGCTGGTGCTGATCCATCCGGCGACGGCCGTGCCGGAGCGGCTGTATGCGGGCTTCGCCCGCTTCCTGACCGAACGCGGCTTTGCGGCGCTCACCTACAACTATCGCGGCATCGGCGCGTCGCGGCCCGCGCGCCTGGGCGCGCTGAAGGCCCGCATGCGCGACTGGATGGAACTCGACGTGGGCGGCGCGACCGCGTGGGCGCGGCAGGCGTACGCAGGTTTGCCGCTGCTGGCGGTCGGGCATAGCGTCGGCGGGCATGCGATCGGGCTGTCCGCCGCCACGCCGCACCTGCGCGCGGCCGTGCTGGTCGCCGCGCATGCGGGCAGCACGCGGCTGATCGCGCAGGCGGCCGAACGCCTGAAGGTGCGGCTGATCCTGCGCGTACTCGGCCCGCTGATGTCCGCGCTGCTCGGCTACGTGCCCGGCAAGCGGCTCGGGCTCGGCGAGGACATGCCGGCCGGCGTGTTCCGCGAATGGAGCCGCTGGACGACGCTGCCGCACTATTTCTTCGACGATCCGACACTCGGCGCGGCCGAGCGTTACGCGAAACAGCAGTTGCCGATCCTCGCGCTCGGCTTCGACGACGACCCGTGGGCGAACCCGGCCGCGATCGGGCTGCTGGTAAGCTATCTGACCCGCGCGACGGTCGAACGTCGCCAGATCGATCCGCACGTGGCGGGCAGCGGCCCGGTCGGGCACATGGGCTTCTTCCGCAGCCGCCCCGGCACCGTGCTGTGGCCCGGCGTGGCCGACTGGCTCGCGCAGGCACTGGACACGCCGCGCGCCGCGGGCCGTCCCTCCCTTTCCATTGCAGCCGGGAACCCAGCTTGAGCGAAAACCGACGACTGTTTTTCATGTTGAACATCGGCCAGCGGCGCGTGCAGCGCTGGATCGACCGCAAGGCGGAGACCGAGACGCGCGCGAGCGCCGCGCAGGCCGGCGCGCTGTTCTGCCTCGCGAAACAGGATGGCGCGCTGATCGGCGAAGTCGGCGCCGCGCTGCAGCTTGCACCGTCCGCGATGACGGGGCTCGCCGACCGGATGGCGAAAGCCGGCCTGATCACGCGTCATGCCGATTCGGACGACGGCCGTGCGACGCGCCTGTACCTGACCGACGAGGGCCGCGCGGCACTCAAGCGTGCACGCGTGCTGCTGCGCGAACTCAACGGCAAGCTGTGCGACGGGTTTTCCGACGACGAACTCGATGTCGTCGCGCGCTGGCTGCATACGCTGCAGGAGCGGTTTCCGGCGGAACGATGAGCAGCGCGGCGCCGTCGCGCCATCGACGGCACGCGCCGCGTGCATCGCATCAATGCATGTCGGTCAGCACGACGCGCCCGTCGACCTTGCCTGCGCGCAGTTTCGCGAACACGTCGTTGATGTTGCCGAGCCGGTCGCGATGGATGTGCGCGCGCACCAGGCCGTCGGCCGCGAAATCGAGCGATTCCTGCAGGTCGCGCCGCGTACCGACGATCGACCCGCGCACGGTGATGCCGTTCAGCACGGTCGAGAAGATCGGCAACGGGAAATCGCCGGGTGGCAAGCCGTTCAGCGCCACCGTGCCGCCGCGCCGCACCATCCCGAGCGCCTGCGCGAACGCGCTGCGGGACACGGCCGTGACGAGCACGCCGTGCGCACCGCCGATCTCCTTCTGGATGACCTTGGCCGGATCGTCGATCGACGCGTCGATCGTCAGTTGTGCGCCGAGCTGCCGCGCCAGCGCGAGCTTGTCGGGTGAAATGTCGATGGCCGCGACGTGCAGGCCCATCGCGCGCGCATACTGCACGGCCACGTGCCCGAGGCCGCCGATACCGGAGATCGCGAGCCACTGGCCCGGGCGCGTATCGGTGACGCGAATGCCCTTGTAGACGGTGACGCCCGCGCACAGGATCGGCGCGATCTCGTCGAACGCAACCTGCGCGGGCAAATGGCCGACGTAGTCGGGATCGGCCAGGACGTATTCCGCGTAGCTGCCGTTCACCGAATAGCCGGTGTTCTGCTGGTCATGGCACAGCGTTTCCCAGCCCGTGTAGCAGTACTCGCAATGGCCGCAGGCCGTATAGAGCCAGGGCACGCCCACGCGATCGCCTTCGCGCACATGCGTGACGCCCGCGCCGACCGCCGCGACGATGCCCACGCCTTCATGGCCCGGAATGAACGGCAACGACGGCTTGACCGGCCAGTCGCCGTCGGCCGCGTGCAGATCGGTATGGCACACGCCCGATGCCTGGATGTTGACGAGGATCTGGCCGCGCCCCGGCGTCGGCACGGGCACCTCCTCGATGCGTAGCGGTTCGCCGAATGCGTGCACGACGGCCGCTTTCATGGTTTGGGTCATGGATCGCTCCTGCCTGGTCGGTAGGCGATCCAGTATCCGGATTCGGACTCGAAAGACGTTGACACGTATCAACGCGCGGGACGATGCACGGCGATGGCCGCGGCTTCAAGGTATCGCACCGGGGCGCGACGCCGGATCGCACCCCGTCAGGGGCCGCGCACTGAATGCGGGCGGCAACCTCAACGTGGTCGACGAACCAGCGTGCCGCCCACGTTCACGACCTGGACTTCCAGACCGAACCCCGCGCGGGCGCGCCCCGCCGCTCCCGTGGCCATTTCATCCATCAGACAGAAACCCGACAAAATCCTGTCATCTTGCTTGGAATTTGAAATGATATAACATATCATTTCGCGTGCTCGTCCGCCTGACGCCGTTCCACTCTGGGTGGCCGGGCCTCGCCGAGCCATTTTCCAACGGGTCGCTGCGCGTTGCTGACGCAACAATATATCGTATCCAGCCGTGACCCGCATCGCTCGTTATCCGATCCGATTCCAACCGATTCACCAACCATGCGCGACCTCCCTCGTCTACCGCTTCGCCCGCTCTCGTCCCTTTCGCTGATACTGTTCGCCGCCGTCGCGCACGCGCAGACCGATACGCCCGCCGTGTCCGGCACGCCACCGACCACCGCGCTCGCCCCGATCTTCGTGACCGCGAACCCGCTCGGCGACAACGAACTGATCGCGCCGACCGTCCAGCTTTCCGGCGATGCGCTGACACGCCGCCAGGCCGATTCGCTCGGCGAGACGCTCAACGGGCTGCCCGGCGTATCGACCACCACCTACGGGCCGATGGTCGGCCGCCCGATCATCCGCGGGATGGACGGCGACCGGATCCGGCTGCTGCAGAACGGCGTCGCGGCCTACGACGCGTCGTCGCTGTCGTACGACCATGCGGTGCCGCAGGATCCGCTGTCGATCGAACGCGTCGAGATCGTGCGCGGCCCGGCCGCGCTGCTATACGGCGGCAACGCGGTGGGCGGCGTCGTCAACACGATCGACAACCGGATTCCGCGCGAAGCGATCGAGGGCGTGACGGGTGCGCTCGACGCGCGCTACGGCGGCGCAAACTCGGTGCGCGCGGACGCCGCGCAAGTGGAAGGCGGCAATGGCCGCTTCGCGTTCCACGTCGATGCGTTCGACCGCGAAACGAGCAAGCTGCGGATTCCCGGCTACGCGCGCAGCAGCGCACAACGCGCGATCGACGGCCCCGACACGCCGCAGCCGTATGGCAACGTGCCGAACAGCGACGGCCGCGTGCACGGCGGCTCGGCCGGCGCGTCGTATACGTGGGCGGACGGCTTCGCGGGCCTGTCGTACAGCGGCTACGAATCGAACTACGGCTCCGTCGCGGAGAGCGACGTGCGGCTGCGGATGCGTCAGGAGCGCCTTGCGCTCGCGTCCGAGGTGCGCAACCTGAGCGGGCCGTTCACGAAGCTGAAATTCGACTTCGCGTACACCGACTACCGTCACAAGGAAGTCGACAACGGCGAGACCGCGACCACCTTCCGCAATCGCGGCTACGAGGCGCGCATCGAGGCAACGCATCGCAAGATCGGCCCGCTCGAAGGCGCGATCGGCGTGCAGTTCGGCCAGAACACGTTCTCCGCGCTGGGCGACGAGATGCTCGTGCCGTCCACGCGTACGAACAGCGTCGCGCTGTTCGGCCTCGAGGAATGGCAGGTCGTCCCGGCGCTCAAGCTGAGCCTCGGCGGCCGCTTCGAGCACGTGAAGGTCGATCCCGATCCGGCCGGCGTCGAGAAATTCGCGGGAGCGCAGCCGCGCGAGTTCAACGCGGGCAGCCTGTCGGCCGGCGCGCTGTTCTCGCTGACGCCCGTATGGTCGGTGGCGGCCAACGTCGCGTACACCGAACGCGCGCCGACCTTCTACGAACTGTATTCGAACGGCCCGCACGATGCGACCGGCCAGTTCCTGATCGGCAACCCGAACGCGTCGAAGGAAAAGGCCGTGTCGACCGACCTGTCGCTGCGCTACGCGAGCGGCCCGAATCGCGGCAGCGTCGGCGTGTTCTACAACCGCTTCTCGAACTACCTGACCGAGTACAACACGGGCCGCGTGGTGAACGACGACGGCGAACCGGTCGCGCCCGGTACCGACGGCTCGCTCAACGAGGCGATCTACCGTGGCGTGCGCGCCGAGTTCTACGGCATCGAGCTGGACGGCAAGTGGCGCGCCTTCGCGCGGCGCGGCCATACGGTCGACCTGGAACTGACGGCCGACTACACGCATGCACGCAACGTCGACACGGGCCAGCCGCTGCCGCGCATCGCGCCGCTGCGCGCGACGCTCGCGGCCGACTACGGCTACGGCCCGTTCGGCGCGCGCGCGCAAGTCACGCATGCGTGGTCGCAGCATCGTGTGCCCGAGAACGACTTTTCGACGGACGGCTACACGTCGCTCGGCGTGATGCTCACCTACAAGTTCCGCGTCGGCCCGACGCACTGGCTCGCCTACCTGCGCGGCGACAACCTGACGAACCAGGAAATCCGCTATTCGACCTCGGTCGTACGCGGCTTCGCACCGGAAGGCGGCCGCAGCGTGATGGCCGGGTTGCGCACCACGTTCTGACCCTCTCACGGCCCGCGGCGCCCGCCGCGGGCCGCTTTCCGGCACCCCTGCCCGCCGCGAAATTCCGTTTATCCGCCATTACCGGCAATCGCGCGGCACTCGCCGACGACGCGAACCGGTTCCCTACCCGATTCAGTCGAAACCACCTTCCGGCATTCATCGATAAATCGAAACAAATTCATCATACTATTATTAGCAAAACGACAGCTTTTGTTTCACCAAAGAAAACCGGTTTCAAATTCCACGTATAAACCTTTTAATCACGGGCACTCCATCGATTCTTGATCAAAATCAAAAGCGCCCGCCCGACAACGGTTCCAGCGATAAAAAAACTAATATCAGGGTTTTCGAAGGGTAAAGAATCATCCGATATACCCGTTAATGCCGGCACGAGCCCGTATCTGGTCGAACAATAATTTCAATTCGCCAACCACACGCACAGAGGCACACTGTGAAAATCGCCAGAATGAGCATCAAAACAAAACTCCTTGGCGGCTTCGGCCTGCTCGCAGCGGTCGTCGTGATCGTGTCGGGCATGGCACTCAAGGCGCTATCCGATACGAACGCCGAGTTTTCCCGCTACATGAACGGCATCAATGCGCGGGCGACCCTTTCCGCGCAAATCCGCACCGCCGTCGACCGGCGCGCGATCGCCGCGCGCAACCTCGTACTCGTGACCAAACCGTCCGACCTCGAGCTCGAACTGGCCGAGGTGAACCAGTCGCACAAGGACGTGCAGGACCATCTCGCGAAGCTCAAGGACATGATGGCGAACGCGACCGACACCTCCGATCGCGCTCGCGAACTGGTGGCCGACATCGCGCGCATCGAAGGCAGCTACGGGCCCGTCGCACTGCGTATCGTCGGGCTCGCGCAGGCCGGCAAGAAAGACGAGGCGATCGCCGACATCGACGACAACTGCCGGCCACTGCTCGCGCAACTGGTGCGCGCAACCGATGCCTACGCGACCTATACGCATGAACGCGAACTCGCGATCGCGCAGCAATTCGCGGATCGCTATGCGATGGAGCGCAACCTGCTGGCCGGGATCTGCCTGATCGCCGTCGCGGTCGCGGTATGCGGCGGCCTGTGGCTGACGCGCAGGATCACGGTGCCGATCGGCTCGGCCGTGGACGTCGCACGCACGGTCGCGAACGGCGATCTCGGCAGCCGCATCGACGTGAGCGGCAACGACGAGACGCGCGATCTGCTCGAAGCATTGCGAACGATGAACGAGCGATTGATCGGCATCGTCGGCCGCGTGCGCGATTCGTCGAACAGCATCGCACATGCGGTCGGCGAGATCGCGTCGGGCAACCTCGACCTGAGCCAGCGCACCGAGGAACAGGCCGCATCGCTGCAGGAAACCGCCGCGACGATGGAGGAATTCACGTCGACGGTGCGATTGAACGCGGAGAACGCGCAACAGGCCAGCTCGCTCGCCGCGAACGCATCGGACGTCGCGCAGCGCGGCAGTTCGGTGGTCGGCCGCGTGGTCGAAACGATGACGGAGATCGGCCACAGCTCGTCGAAGATCGCCGACATCACCGGCATCATCGAAGGCATCGCGTTCCAGACCAACATCCTCGCGCTGAACGCGGCCGTCGAAGCCGCTCGCGCCGGCGAACAGGGGCGCGGTTTCGCGGTCGTCGCGAGCGAGGTGCGCAGCCTCGCGCAACGTTCGTCCACGGCGGCGAAGGAGATCAAGGAACTGATCTCCGCGTCGGTGCAGACGATCCGCGACAGTTCCGAACTCGCGGGCGAAGCCGGCAAGACGATGTCCGACGTCACGCAGGCCGTTGCGCGTGTGACGGACATCATGGGCGAGATCGCGGCCGCGTCGGCCGAGCAGAGCCGCGGCATCGACCAGGTGAACCTGACGATCACGCAGATGGACGAGACGACGCAGCAGAACGCGGCGCTCGTCGAGCAGGCCGCGGCCGCATCGAAGTCGCTCGAGGCGCAAGGCCGCGAGCTGTCCGAAACGGTTGCCGCGTTCCGGATGCCGTCCGGCACGCACGTGACGTCGCCGGGCGCGTACGCGCAAGCTCCGGCCGCGCATCACTGGCAACCGGCCACCGCGTAATCGATTCCGCAACGAGGCGACGATGCGCACGCCGTGCCGCCGCACTGCCTGCGTCACGCTTGTGCGCGCCGCGCGATGCGCGGCCGCACGCGGCACGCAGTGCTGCCGCGCATCGTCACCGCCCGGCGCAGCGGGTTCGCATGCCCGACGTCGCGCTTCGCCGATCCGCGTCGCACGCTCGCGGCGCGCATACGGGTAGCACCGTGCGTGGAGCGGCAGCCTCGACGGTCGTTTCCATCGACCGGCGCGGCCTCGTGCGCGCGTCCTGACCAGCACATCGCCGCGCACGATCGCGCGTGATGCGCCCTGTTGCGCCTCGCATGGCGCACGCTGCGCGTGCAGCGTTGCGCAAGTTTCGATCCCGCCCGTGTATCGTGCGTTGCCACACCGGCGACATGGAGATCGCGCTGCATTCGCCCGCACATCGCTCGCCGAGGCAGACTTTTAAAACGCACGAATGACGAGTATGCTAAAAAAAGCACTCCCCGGTCGGACGGCGAATCGCGTACCCTGACTCCCGTCCGATCGCATTGCGGCCCCCTCGTTGCGCACATCGCGCGTCGATGGCGGCGTCTGTTTCTCGCGCCACGGCCGCACAAACCTTTCCCCCAACAATCGTCAGGAGAGCTAGTGAGCCGACTCGTCGTCGTATCCAATCGCATTGCAGATCCTCGTAAAGCCGCGGCCGGCGGCCTCGCCGTCGCCGTGAAAGACAGCCTGCAGGAATCCGGCGGCGTCTGGTTCGGCTGGAGCGGGAGGCTACGCGGCGGCGACGATCAGCCTACGCATGGCGACGAGGTGCAGATCCAGAACGTCGGCGGCATCCAGCTCGCGACGATCGATCTCGACCCGCAGGATTACGACGCGTACTACCTCGGTTATTCGAACAACGTGCTGTGGCCGGTGTTTCACTACCGGCTCGATCTCGCGCAGTTCGACCGCCGCTTCGCCGACGGCTACCGGCGCGTCAACCAGCTGTTCGCGCGCAAACTGCGCACGCTGCTGCGGCCCGACGACACCATCTGGGTCCACGACTACCAGCTGATTCCGCTCGCCGCCGAATTGCGCGCGATGGGCTGCACGAATCCGATCGGTTTCTTCCTGCACATCCCGATGCCGCCGCCGCCGATCATGGCCGCGATCCCGGAACACGAATGGCTGATGCGCTCGCTGTTCGCGTACGATCTCGTCGGCTTCCAGACCGAGTCGGACCTGCTCCACTTCGAGCATTACGTCGAAGCGGAAGCCGGCGCCGCGCGGCTGCCGGACGGCCGCCTGCGCGCGTTCGGCCGCACGCTGTCGGCAGGCGCCTTCCCGATCGGCATCAATGTCGACGAGTTCGAATCGCTCGCGCGCGATCGCGACGGGCTCGACATGTTCGCGCGGATGCGCGACGAGTATTCGCGCCGCCAGCTGCTGGTCGGCGTCGACCGGCTCGACTACACGAAGGGGCTGCCGCAGCGCGTGCATGCGTTCCGCCAGTTGCTCGAGCAGTATCCGGAGAACCGCAACCGCGCGACGCTGATCCAGATCGCCGCGCCGAGCCGCGAGGATCTCGGCGCGTACGACGACCTGCGGCGCGAGATGGACAGCCTGTGCGGCGCGATCAACGGCGACTACGGCGAACTCGAGTGGATGCCGATGCGCTACATTCACCGCACCGTCGCGCGCAAGCGCCTGCCGGGCCTCTATCGCGCAAGCCGCGTCGCACTCGTCACGCCGCTGCGCGACGGGATGAACCTCGTCGCGAAGGAATTTCTCGCCGCGCAGGACGCAGCCGACCCGGGCGTGCTCGTGCTGTCGCGTTTCGCCGGCGCGGCCGAGCAGTTGAAGTCGGCGCTGCTCGTCAATCCGTACGACACGCAAGGCACCGCGCAGGCGATCCAGCGCGCGCTCGCGATGCCGCTCGAAGAACGCCGCCAGCGTCACGCGGCGTTGATGGCGCTCGTGCGCAAGACCGACGTGCACTGGTGGCGCACGCGCTTTCTCGACGCGCTCGCCGAAGCGGCCGAAGTCGCCGCCGCAACCCCATCCTGACGCGCGCTCACGCGTCCGTCGCCACGTATTCGAGCGCCGCGCCGTTCACGTCGCACAGGTCGACCGAAACCGGAATGCCTTCGCGCAGGCTCGCCGTCAGTACGCAGTACGCATCGAACTGATCGAGCACGCGCGTCGCTGCCGCGAGATCGGCCCACGTCTTGCCGATCGACAGCCGTACCGACATCGCGCCCACCCGCACCCAGCCTGCTTCGTTCTGCACCATGTCGACGTCGATATGCGCGGCAATCGGCTGCGGATCGACACGCTGCTTTTCCAGCGCGAACAGCAGGCTCGCCGCGAGGCAGGTCGCGACGGCCGCGGCCAATAACCGGATCGGGTTCGGCCCGCGTCCGTCGCCGAGCGGCGGCGGCTCGTCGGTCAGCACCGGCGCCAGCGTCGTGCCGGCAAACGCCACTTCGAAACAGAAACGCGCCTGCTGCGCGACATCGACCGATACGTGCGCCTCGCTCATGGCGACTCCGTGGAGATCAACGGGGAAAGGAATGCCGGCGCGCAGTCGCTGCGACGCGCGCCGCTCGCAGGTTCGCGGCACCTTCAGCGATCGGGTTCGCGTGGCGGCCCGTATGCGACGAAATCGCGCTCGACCGCGGACGCATGCTCCGTTTCGATCGCGCCGCCGCGTGCGCCGGCTTCGTCGTCCGGCGCCGCCGTCGTTGCGGACGGTGGATCGACGCGCCCGTCGATCAGCGCCTGCAGCGCGTCGCGTTCGAGCACCTCGCATTGCAATAGCCGGCGTGCGATGCGCTCGAGTGCATCGCGGCGTTCGCCGAGCGTCATCGCAACCCGCGCATGCGCATCGGTCAGCAACGTGTGCACCTCGTCGTCGATCATGCGCGCGGTGTGCTCACTGCAGCGCATCTCGCCCGCATGCCATGCGCCTGGTATGCCCTGGCGCGCCTCGCCATCGTCGAACGTCGCGAGCCCGATCTTCTCGCTCATCCCGTACTGCATGACCATGTGGCGCGCCATCGCGGTCGCGCGTTCGAGATCGTTCTGCGCGCCCGTCGACACGTCGCCGAACACGAGTTCTTCGGCAACGCGGCCGCCGAGCAGGGCGTCGATCCGGTCGAGCAGCTCGCTTCGGCGCAACACGTAGCGATCCTCGGTCGGCACCTGCTGCGTATAGCCAAGCGCCGCGACGCCGCGCGGAATGATCGACACTTTCTTCACCGGATCGCAATGCGTGCGGCTTTCCGCGACGAGCGCGTGACCGGCCTCGTGATACGCGATGGTCAGCTTCTCCTGTGCGTTCATCACGCGGCTCTTGCGCTCGAGGCCCGTCAGCGCGCGGTCGATCGCCTCGTCGAAGTCGGCCATGCCGATCGCCGGCTTGCCGAGTTCGGCCGCATGCAGCGCGGCCTCGTTGACGACGTTCGCGAGATCCGCGCCGACGAAGCCCGGCGTGCGCGACGCGAGTTCGCCGAGATCGACGTCGGCCGCGAGCTTCACGCGCTTGACGTGCACGCCGAGGATCTGCCGCCGGCCATTCACGTCGGGCCGGTCGATCGCGATGTGGCGATCGAAGCGGCCCGGCCGCAGCAGCGCGGGATCGAGGATCTCGGGCCGGTTCGTCGCGGCCATGATGATTACGCCGGAGCCGGCCTGGAAGCCGTCCATCTCGACGAGCAGCTGATTGAGCGTCTGCTCGCGTTCGTCGTTGCCCGACATCGGACCCACGCCGCGCACCTTGCCGAGCGCATCGAGCTCGTCGACGAACACGATGCACGGCGCCTTCTGCTGCGCCTGCTCGAACAGGTCGCGCACGCGGGCCGCGCCGACGCCGACGAACATCTCGACGAACGCCGAGCCGCTGATCGAGAAAAACGGCACGGCCGCCTCGCCGGCCACCGCACGCGCGAGCAGCGTCTTGCCGGTGCCCGGCGCGCCGACTACCAGCACGCCCTTCGGGATCTTGCCGCCGAGCCGCTGGTAACGGTCGGGGTTGCGCAGGAATGCGACGAGTTGCTGCAGCTCGGCCTTCGCCTCGTCGATGCCCGCGATATCGTCGAACGTGATGCCGGTTTCCTGCTGCACGTACACCCGCGCGCGGCTCTTGCCCATCCCGGTGAAGTCCTGCAGCCCGCCGCGCTTGCGCAGCATCATGTTCCAGATGAACACGAACAGCACGAGCGGCAGCAGCCACGACGCAAGCGATGCGATCCAGCTCGTGTCCGGTGCGCCGTGATAGCGGATGCCGGCGGCGGTCAGCGTGTCGGTCAGGTGCTCGTCGGTCACGCGGTTGGTCGTGAAGCGCCACGGCGCGCCGGCCTGCTGCACGGCCGCGACTTCGGACGCCGGCAGCATCGTGCCGGCCTGCGGCATCTTCAGCGTGCCCGTGATCGATGCAGGGCCGACCTCGAGATCATCGACGAGCCGTGCGGCGACGAGCCGGTGGAAATCGCTGTACGCGATCGACGCCGACGACGGATGCAGCATCAGCAACTGCGCGGCGAACAGCACGAAGAAGCCCGCCGCGATCAGCAATCCCGGGTAGTCGAATTTCCTGTCCATGGCATCGGGCCGGACGTGCGCGCTACGCTAGGCGGCGCGGCACGGCGGACGTGTGCGGACGCGCGCGCAGCCGGCGCGCGGCATCGGCGGCCATGCGGAAGCGGCATTCATGCGGGCCATCGTCGCCTCGCTTCATCGCCTCGTTCGTCGCATCAATGGTGCCGCGACGACGCCTTGGGCCAGCGCCGCCGGGCAATCCTCGCCCGGGCGGCACGCTGCGACGCGCCGCCCCTGAATCAAGTCTAGCTCGCGCGCAGGCGTCGCGCATCGCCCGCGGCGCGGCTCGAATCGTCCGACCAACACCTTTCATCTGCCCCCGTTGCCGCGTTATAGTCGCGTTCATGACATTTTTGTGACAGGCGCAACACGGGCTGTTGCCTTCCATCCCGCAGCGCGGCAGCCTGTGCGACGCCGCCGCGCATCACGCCCCCGTCCACCCGCCCACTCGAGGAACCCACGACGTGAACGACACCCCCGATCGCCCCGACGACCTTCCCGCCGATCCCGACCGCCGCCGCCTGCTCGGCGGCCTCGCCGCGCTCGGCGCGGGTGTCGCGCTCAGCGGCTGCGAAACCACGGCAGGCAGCGCGCCGCGCTCCGCCGCCGACCTGCGCATCGACGAAGCGTTGCGCCAGCGCGTGCGCCACATCGTCGTGATCTATGCGGAAAATCGCAGCTTCGCGAACCTGTACGGCGATTTCCCGGGCGTGCGCCATCTGCTGAGCGAGGTGCGCCCCGAGCACACGCAGCAGCTCGATCGCGACGGCAAGACACCGCTGCCCGTGCTGCCGAAGATCTGGGGCGGGCTCGTGCCGCAGGCGCAGGAAGTGGACGGCAAGCGCTACGCAATCGCCGAGCGCGACATCGACAAGCTGCCGAACGCGCCGTTCCTGATTTCGGACGCACAGGGCAAGGCGCTGCCGAACGGCGTGATCACACGCGACCTGTGGCACCGCTTCTACCAGAATCAAATGCAGATCGCGGGCGGCCGCAACAACCAGTTCGCCGCGTGGGCCGATTCGGGCGGCCTGGTGATGGGCCACTACCGCAATTCGGCCGACACGCTGCGGCTGTGGAATCTCGCACGGCAATACACGCTGTGCGACAACTTCTTCATGGCCGCTTTCGGCGGGTCGTGGCTGAACCACATGTACCTGATTTCCGCGCAGCCGCCTCTGTATCCGGACGCGCACAAGCATCCGCACGCAGCCAAGCTGCTGTCGAAAGTCGAGGGCGACGATCCGGCCGGCACGCGCCTGAAGCTCGCCGACGATTCGCCGGCGTCCGCGCTCGACGGCCCGCCCAAGTTCGCGGGCGACGGCCCGCTGACGCCCGACGGCTATGGCGTCAACACGATGGCGCCGCCGTACCAGCCGAGCTACGTGCCGCCGGCTGACCCGGGCAATGCCGCGTATGCGGATCCGGCCGATCATCGCGTGATGCCGCCGCAGGGCCATGCGACGATCGGTGACCGCCTGTCGGAAAAGAACGTCGACTGGGCGTGGTACAGCGGCGCGTGGCAGTACGCGCTCGAGCATCGCGACACGGGCAACGTGCCCGATTTCCAGTACCACCACCAGCCGTTCAACTATTTCGCGAACTACGCGCCCGGCACCGACGCGCGCAGCAAGCACCTGCGCGACGCCGGGCTCGGCGACGAGCCGTCGACCAACCACTTCATCGCCGACATCGACGCAGGCCGCCTGCCGGCCGTCACGTTCTACAAGCCGCAGGGCAACCTGAACATGCATGCAGGCTACGCGGACATCGAATCCGGCGACCGTCACATCGCGACCGTGATCGACCATATCCGGCGCGGGCCGCAATGGGACAACACCGTGATCGTGATGACGCACGACGAGAACGGCGGCTGGTGGGATCACGTCGCGCCGCCGGTCGGCGACCGCTGGGGGCCGGGCTCGCGGATTCCGGCGCTCGTGATCTCGCCGTTCGCGAAGAAGGGTTTCGTCGATCACACGTTGTACGACACGAACTCGATCCTGCGCTTCATCAGCCGCGTGCACGGGCTCGCGCCGCTCGACGGGGTGGTCGCGCGCAACCAGGCGTTCGCCGCGCGCGGCGCGACGCCGCCGGGTGACCTGACGAATGCGCTCGATCTCGGCTGACGGCAGGCCGGCCGGATTGCTCGGCCGGCGGGTTGGCCGAGCAGGCCGGTGATACGACGACGCCCCGGGCAACACGATTGCGCGGGGCGTCGTTCATTTCAAGCCGGCAAATACTAAGCGGCGCGGCGCACTGCGTCGCACCCCGCTTGCGCGGCGTGACGCCCGGCCTGTCGGCCGAAGAACGTCGCGTCGGCCAGCGACAGCCCCGAGCTGTACCCGGCGCCCCAACGCGGCAGCCCGCAGGTCGTGCGGCCCGCGGCATAGAGCCCCGGCACCGGCGCCCGCGCCGCATCGACCACCTGCCCGGTCGGCAGCGTGTCGAGCCCGCCGAGCGTGAAATGCGGATAGAACGCGTAGTCGATCCGGCAATCGAGCGCGACGAACGGCGGCTCGATCAGCGGCTGCAGCCACTTCTTCGCCTTGTGGAACAGCGGGTCGGCGCCTTCGGCCGCATGGCGGTTGTAGACGTCGACGGTTGCCGTCAGCGTGCCCGCCGGCATCTGCAGGTCGCGTTCGACTTCCTCCCACGTTTCACCGGCCGCCGCGATGCCGATCCGCGCGATCGCAGGCGGCTCCCGATACGTCGCCCGATCGACGAGCAGGTAGATCCGGTCGTCGGCCTGGTGGAATGCGTGATGGCCCGTGCGGCCGTGATAGCCGTCCTCGTTGACGAAGCGCTGGCCGCGCGCGTTCACGAAGATCCCTCTGATCAGCGATTCGGGCGCGTAGAACGGCAGGCTGACGAAGCCTTGATCCATATGAATCGCCGCGCCGCCCGCGCTCTGGCCGAGCAGGATGCCCGAGCCGTCGTCGCCGGGGCTGCCGATCGGTTCGTCCGAGCGCAGCAACTGCGGCGCATGCCGGCGCACCATCTCGCGGTTCATCGCGAAGCCGCCCGCGCACAGGATCACCGCGCGACGCGCCCGCACGCATGCCGTCTCGCCATAGGCGCGCAGCACGACGCCGCGCACCGCGCCGCCGTCGTCGACGATCAACGCGAGCGCGCGCGTGTCGTAGCGCGTCGCGACGCCGAGCGCCGCCACGCGCTCGGCCAGCACGCGCATCAGCATCTGCCCGCCACCCCAACCCGGCCATTGCGGCGTGTGCCCGCGCGGGCACGGCTTCGCGGCCTCGCTGAACGGCCAGGCTTCCTCGCTACCCGACCAGATCAGGCAATCGTCGGTTTCCGGTTCGACGATCCGCTCGGCGATGAACGTGTTCTTGTACGCAAGGCCCTGCGCAACGAGCCAGTCGTGGTGCGCCAGGCTTTCGTTCGCGTAGAGGCGCACCTTCGCTTCGTCGGCGTCGCGGCCGCCGGCCAGCATCAGGTAGCGGTACAGATCCTCGGTGTCGTCGGTAAAGCCGGCCTGCCGCTGCGCGGGCGTGCCGCCGCTGCCGCCGAGGTAGATCTCGCCGCCCGACAGCGCGCTCGTGCCGCCGTAACTCGACGCGCGCTCGACGATCAGCGTGTCGGCGCCGGCGCGCGCGGCTTCGATCGCCGCGCAGGCGCCGGCCGCGCCGAAGCCGACGATCACGACATCGTGCTCGGCATCCCAGCGACGCACGTCGCGGGTATTCAGGGGGTGGGTCAGCGAATAGTCGGATGTCATGAGGAATGGGGCGGCGTGAAGGAAATCTGCGGGAAGCTGGGGGCGTGGAGCTGATCTGCCGAGCGGGTCGCCTGACGCGGAGGTTGGCGCGTTGTCACTGTGTCGAGTTATCGCGTTTTCGCGTTTTCATGGTGGCGCGTTGTCGTTAAGAGCACGCGGCGGTACCGATGCAAACCGTGCGCCTTGTCGGGCGCGGAGAAAATCGAACGGCGTGAAGCCGGGCGGACCGCGCAGCCGGCCCAATCCGCAACGATTGCGCGGCGGCCACGGTGACAGCGGTCCGTGCACCGTCGCACCGCGACGGCATCCGATATTGCACGGCGCGCGGCGGCGCCGGCGTCACATGCCGCGCATCGCGGCGAAACCGAAGTGCGACGGATCGATCGGCACGCAACCGGTCGGCAGGCCGTTCGCGTCGACCGAGCGGCATTGCAGGATGCCGGCTGCATACGGCGGCGACGGGACCTGATCGGCGCCGTATCGCGCCATCGCCATGACAGCGAACGTGCCCATCGCCAATACGCACAGCTTGCGCGTCGTCAGTCTCATGATCGTCGTCCCCTCCGGTGGTCCGCTGATGCGGTTCGTGTCCGGCGCGCATCGCATGCGGCGCCGGATGACTGCACGGTAGCCAGCGCCCGGCCGCCGGCCATCGTCCGTTTCGACTAGGGGCAAACGCTGAGCAGGCGATGCGCGGCCTGACGCATCGCAACATCGCACGCTTCGGCTTCGCCCACGTGGATGAACGGGACCCGTCGCGCGCCTGTCGCAGCCGGCCGCACGAATCGTCAGACGCATGCCGTGCACGGGCGCTGCGCCGCACCATCCATGCCCCCTCATGTGACGCGCGCGGCCTGCCCCGGTGTTTTCCCCGACCCTCGCCCTGCTCCGTATGGATGATGAATCCCGGCCTGCCCGGTGCGAACCTGCCGTCGACGTCGCAATGCCGCCGCGTCGGCCCGCCTCGCGCGGCCGGCGCGCTCCGTCCTTCCACGGGAGCCAACGCATGACCGATTCCAATCCCCGCCACGCGCTGTACGAACTTGCGTGCCTCTACGCGCAAGCCGTCGACCGGCGCGACTGGCCGCGACTCACCACGCTCTTCACCTCCGATGCAACCCTGGCCGGCCCCGGCTTTCGCTTCGACGACCGCGACGCGATCGTCGCGGGCATGCGCGTGATCGAGCGCTACGAAGCGACCCAGCATCACGTGCACAACCAGCTCATGACACTCGACGGCGGCGAGGCCGACGTCGAGACCTATGGCGTCGCCTGCCACGTCTACGTGCGCGACGGCGTGAAGCGCAAGCTCGACTGGGGGCTGCGCTATCGCGACCGCTGCGTGTTCGACGGCGTCGCGTGGCGCTTCACCGCGCGCACGCTGCACGTCGACTGGGCACAAGACCTGCCGCTGGCGGGCTGAACGATGCGCCACCCTGCTCCCGTCGACGGCCGCACCGCGCTCGACGCGATCAAGGCCGGCCGCGCGCCGGGCGCCGCATGAGCACCTCCCTGCTTTCAACGTCAAAGGAATTCGACCGCCCATGAATCGAGTCGCAAACAAGGTCGCGCTGGTCACCGGCGCGGCAAGCGGCGTCGGCCGCGCGGATGCGCTGCTGCTCGCCGCCGAAGGCGCGCGTGTCGTGCTGACCGACATCGACGAGGATGCAGGCCGCGCGCTCGCGCGCGAGATCGGCGACGCGGCACTGTTCGTCCGCCACGACATCGCCGACGAAGAAGGTTGGCAGCATGCGATCGCGTCGACGCTCGACCGCTTCGGCCGTCTCGACGTGCTCGTCAACAACGCGGCGATCTGCCCGGTCGGCTCGATCGAGGACACGAGCCTCGACACATGGCGGCGCGTGATGCGCACCAACGCCGATGGCTATTTCCTCGGCTGCAAGCATGCGATCCGCGCGATGAAGGGCAACGACACGCCGGGCTCGATCGTGATGATGTCGTCGGTCGCCGCACTCGGCGGGTTGCCGATGATGTGCGCGTACACCGGGTCGAAAGGCGCGGTGACGGCGCTCGCGCGCAGCGTCGCCGTGCACTGCAAGCGCAGCGGCTACCGGATCCGCTGCAACTCGATCCATCCGGACGGGATCTGGACACCGATGACGCAGGCGCTGATGCCCGATCTCGACCCGGCCGCGCTCGGCATCGGCAGCGACCCGATGGCGCGCATGTGCGCCCCGCAGGACGTCGCGAATCTCGTGCTGTTCCTCGCGTCCGACGAATCGCGCTTCGTGAACGGTGCGGAGCTGCGGATCGACAACGCGCAACTGGTGTCGTCGCTGTGACGCGGCGCAACGCTTTTCCATTCGAAGGAGTGCATCGATGATTTCATTCACCGGCAAGACCGTGTTGATCACCGGCGGCGGCGCGGGCATCGGCCGCGCGTGCGCGGAAGCGTTCGGCGCGGCCGGCGCGCGCGTCGCGGTGGCCGAGATCGATCCGGCCCGCGCGCAGGACGTGCGCCAGGCGCTCGAAGCGGCGGGCGTCGATGCGCTCGTCGGCACCGTGGACGTCACGCGTCGCGACGAGGTCGATGCGTTCGCGCGAACCGTCGATGCACGTTTCGACGGCCTCGACGTGCTCGTCAACAATGTGGGCGATTTCCTGCAGATCGCGAAACCGTTCGACGACTGCACCGACGACGACATCGCGCGGCTGTTCGACGTGAACCTGCGCCAGGCGTTCATCGTCACGCGCGCGATGCTGCCGCTGCTGCGCAAGCGCGGCGCGGGCAGCAGCATCGTCGGCGTGTCGTCGATCGAAGGTTTCCGCGCGATTCCGAACTGCACCGTGTACGCGTCGTTCAAGGCCGCGCTGACCGGCTTCACGAAGAGCCTCGCCCTCGAGCTTGGGCCGGCCGGCATACGCGTGAACCAGATCGCCCCCGAAACCACCGAGACGCCGCAGGTGCCCGTCAGCGCAATGGTCGCGGCCGAGCATCGCGAGCACATCCCGCGCTGGATCCCGCTCGGGCGCTTCGGCACGGCCGGCGATATCGCGGGCGCCGCGCTGTTCCTCGCGAGCCCGCTCGCCGCATGGGTCACCGGCACGACGCTGCATGTCGACGGCGGCGCGCTCGCGGCGGCCGGCTGGTATCGCGACCCGAACGGCTTCTGGACCAACCTGCCCGTCGTCACGGGCAACGGCTTCAACTTCTGAGCGGCACCGCTCGCCTGTTCATTTCACGCGGCGCAGTGGCGCCGCCACGGAGACTCCATGAAGATCCTGATCGTCGGCGGCACCGGCCTCATCGGCGGCCATGCCGCGCTGCACCTGCATGCGCAGGGCAACCACGTCACGCTCGCCGCGCGCAAGCCGCCCGCGCCCGACAGCGCACTCGCGCAGTTCGACGTCCTGCTGCGCGACTACGTGGCCGGCACCTTCACGCGCGACGACCTCGCGCCGTTCGACGCGGTGGTGTTCGCGGCCGGCAACGACATCCGCCACCTGCCGCCCGGCACCGACGAAGCCGCGCACTGGGAACGCGCGAACGTCGACGCGGTGCCGCGCTTCTTCGCGCTCGCACGCGACGCGGGTGTGAAGCGTGCGGTGCTGGTCGGCAGCTTCTATCCGCAGGTCGCGCCGGCGCTCGTCGACACGGTGCCGTACGTCCGCTCACGCCATCTCGCCGACGAACGCGTACGCGCGCTCGCGGCGCCGTCGTTCGCCGTCTGCAGCGTCAATGCACCGTTCGTCGTCGGATCGGTACCGGGGCTGCGCAACGCGATGTTCGCCGCCTATACCGGCTATGCGCAGGGCCAGTTCGCGGGGCTGCCCGTGTTCGGGCCGGCCGGCGGCAGCAACTTCATCTCGACGCAATCGCTGTCGGAAGCGATCTGGGGGGCACTGCAGCGCGGCGAAGCGGGCAAGGCCTACCTCGTCGGCGACGAGAACCTCAGCTTCGCCGACTACTTCGCGGCGTTCTTCCGCGCGGCCGGCAATCCGCAGCACGTGCCGTCGCTCGACCAGGAGCATCCGCTGCTGCCCGACATCGCGATCTATACGGGGCGCGGCAACGTCGTGTCGTACGAGCCCGATCCGGCCGACAGCGCGCTGCTGCGCTACCGGCGCGGCGACGTGCAGCGCGCGGTGGACGAAGTCGTTGCGCATTGCCGCGCGCAATGAGCGAACGGCGCGCGTACGCAGCGGATGCGAAAACGTCCCGCCGCCGGCAATGCATGCCGGCGGCGGGACGTCAGGGTACGACGTCGATGCGAACCGTCAGGCGCCGATGCGCTGCTCGATCTTCTTCATCGTGTCGGTCATTTCGGCCGGCAGGCGCAGCTTCAGCATATCGAACAGCGCCGCATGAAGCTTCAGCTCCTCGCGCCATTCGTCGGCGTTCATCGACGTCACCGCCTCGAACTGTTCGCGCGTGAAATCGAGGCCGTCCCAGTGCAGGTCCTCATACGCCGGCGACACGCCGAACGCATGCTCGCCGCCGCCACCCGTGCCTTCGAGACGATCGAGCATCCACTTCAGCACCCGCATGTTCTCGCCGAAGCCCGGCCACACGAACTTGCCGTTCGCATCCTTGCGGAACCAGTTCACGCAGTAGATCTTCGGCAGTTTCGCGCCCGCGCCTTCGAGCTGCTTGCCGAGTTTGAGCCAGTGTGCGAAATAATCGCTGACGTTGTAGCCGCAGAACGGCAGCATCGCGAACGGATCGCGACGCACGATGCCCTGCTGTCCGACCGCCGCGGCGGTCGTCTCCGAGCCCATCGTCGCGGCCATGTACACGCCTTCGACCCAGTCGCGCGCCTCGGTCACCAGCGGCACGGTCGTCGAACGGCGGCCGCCGAAGATGAACGCGTCGATCGGCACGCCGGCCGGGTTCTCCCAGTCACCGTCGATCGACGGGCACTGCGCGGCCGGCGCCGTGAAGCGCGAGTTCGGGTGCGCCGCCTTGCGGCCCGTTTCCTTGCCGATTTCCGGCGTCCACGGGTTGCCCTGCCAGTCGGTCAGCTTCGCGGGCGGCGTGTCGGTCAGCCCTTCCCACCACACGTCGCCGTCTTCCGTCAGCGCGACGTTCGTGAAGATCACGTTTTCGGTGAGTGTCGAAATCGCGTTCGGGTTGGTCTTCACGCCGGTGCCCGGTGCGACGCCGAAGAAACCGGCTTCCGGGTTGATCGCATACAGCCGGCCGTCGCGGCCCGGCTTCAGCCACGCGATGTCGTCGCCGATCGTCGTAACCTTCCAGCCGTTGAAGCCCCGCGGTGGAATCAGCATCGCGAAGTTGGTCTTGCCGCACGCGGACGGGAACGCGGCCGCGACGTGATATTTCTTGCCCGCCGGCGACGTCACGCCGAGGATCAGCATGTGCTCGGCGAGCCAGCCCTGGTCGCGGCCCATCGTCGACGCGATACGCAGCGCGAAACACTTCTTGCCGAGCAGCGCGTTGCCGCCGTAGCCCGAGCCGAAGCTCCAGATCTCGCGCGTTTCGGGGAAATGCACGATGTACTTGACCGGGTTGCACGGCCACGGCACGTCCTGCTGGCCGGCTTCGAGCGGATGGCCGACGCTGTGCACGCACGGCACGAACTCGCCGTCCTCTCCCAGCACGTCGTACACCTCACGGCCCATGCGCGTCATGATCCGCATGTTCACGACGACGTACGGGCTGTCGGACAGTTCGACACCGACATGCGCGATCGGCGAGCCGAGCGGGCCCATCGAAAACGGCACGACGTACAGCGTGCGGCCACGCATCGAGCCGCGGAACAGGCCGTTGAGCGTCTCGCGCATTTCGGCGGGTTCGATCCAGTTGTTGGTCGGGCCGACGTCGTCGCGCGATGCCGCGCAGATGAACGTGCGATCCTCGACGCGCGCGACGTCGGACGGATCGGATTGCGCGAGATACGAGTTCGGGCGCTTCGCCGGGTTCAGGCGCGTGAGCGTGCCCTGGTCGACCATCGCCTGGCACAGCGCGTCGTTTTCTTCCTGCGAACCGTCACACCACACGACGCGCTCGGGCTCGGTCAGCGCCGCGATGCGCGACACCCAGTCGATCAGCTTGCGATGTTTGACGAAAGCCGGCGGAGCGACGAGCGGGCCGTGCGTGGCTGCGGCCAAAGAGTTTTGCGACATGAGGATGTCTCCAGATTATTGGGCGGGGATGGGGGTTGCGGGGCGAGCCCGCGAGATGGGGGATGCGATTGGAGCGCAGGGTGCGGCGGCGCGCAGGACGGGACGCGCGAGCGGAGCGCGCGTCGATACCGCGATGCATGCGAGAGAAGGTGATGTCTCTTTAGTAATTGCGAACGCGAGTTTCGCCATACAAGCAACCTGCCGTACAACGTCATGACGGCCAGCATACCATCGCCGTTATTCGGCAGACGTTGCGTTGCAACAAGAAACAACTCCGCCGGCGAGCGGGCACGCCGGTTGCCTGTGCGTTCTTTTTTGCAGCGCCATTGCGCGCGCTTTGGGGACGAAACGGCCAGGACGGCCGTCCGTCAACGGTTTCGCGGGAGCGGCAAATCTGGCGCGCCGCTCCCGCGTGAGACCAACGCGGACACGGGCCGTGCGAATTCACGTTTTCGCTACTCAGGCAAACCCTGAATTAGGTTGCGTACACAAACATCTGACGTGAAGGCTCGGCAGGCACCCCTGCTCAAAACGGCGCGCCGGGCAATCCGGGGTAATACGCGCCTGCCGCCATCCCGCCGTCGACGGCCAGCTCGGCGCCGTTGCAGTACGACGCTTCGTCGCTCGCGAGGAACAGCGTCGCACGCGCGATTTCGTCGGGCAGGCCGACGCGCTGCAGCGGCACGTTCGCATAGTGCTTGTTGATGTCCTCGAGCGGCGCGCCGGTCGGGTTCGACATCGCGGTGTTCACGCCCCCCGGATGGATCGAATTCACGCGCACGCCCTGATGGCCGAGTTCGAGCGCCGCGACCTTCGTCAGCCCGCGCACGCCCCACTTGCTCGACACGTACGCGGCCAGTGCGTTCACGCCGCGCAGCCCATCCACCGACGAGATGTTGACGATCGACCCGCTCTTCTGCACGATCATGCGCGGCGCGATGGTTCGGATTCCGACGAACGTCCCGACGAGGTTGATCGACACCGCGCGCTCGAAATCGCGTTTCGACAGTTCGGTGATGCCGCCGAACGTCAGCACGGCTGCATTGTTGACCAGTACGTCGATACGGCCGAACTGCGCCATCGTCGCGTCGGTCACGCGCACCCAGCTCGCTTCGTCGGCGACGTCGAGCCGCATGAAGCGCGCCGCGTCGCCGAGTTCGCGCGCGAGCGCTTCCCCTTCCGCGTCGAGCACGTCGCCGATCACGACGCGCGCGCCCTCTTCGACGAACAGCCTGCACGTCGCCGCGCCCATGCCACGCGCACCGCCCGTGACGATCGCTACCTTTCCTTCCAGTCGACCCATGTCGTCCTCCGTTCGAATCCGGTTTGCCGGCTGCGACCTACGCGCATGCGTGAGCGTGCTTGCCGGATCATGATTGGCACGCGGCCAGCGCCGCGCGCTTGTCGGCCTCCGCAGTCAGCCCCAGTACGCCTGCCCGCCGTCGAGCGGCAGCGTCGCGCCCGTCAGGTATGCGGCGTCGCGGCTCGCCAGGAACACGATCGCGCGCCCGATGTCCTGCTCGCAGTCGCCGACGCGGCCGAGCGGAATCGTGCGGAAGAACGCGGCGGCTTCCTGCGGATTGGCGTCGATCCAGCCTTTCAGGCCCGGCGACAACGCATGCGGCGCGACCCCGTTCACGCGGATGCCGTCCACGCCCCATTCGCACGCCGCCGCGCGCGTCAGCGCACGAATCGCCTCCTTGGTCGCGGCGTACGCGCCGTAGCCGGACGCATCCCAGCGCACCGCGGCCGACGAAGCGAAATTGACGATCACGCCGTCGCCCTTCAGATACGGATGGCACGCGCGCATCATCCGCAGCGTCGCGATCGGCCCCGATTCCAGCCCCGCCAGGAAATCCGCGTCGGTCACGTCGAGCAGGCGGCCGAGCGGCACGACCTGCGCGTTGTTGATCAGGATCTGCACGCCGCCCAACCGCGCGACGACGCTGTCGACGCACTGCTCGATCTGCGTCGCGTCCATCACGTCGCACACGAACGGCTCGGCCACGCCGCCGCGCGCGCGGATCGTCTCGCAGGTCGCGAGCAGCTTGTCGCGGGTACGACCGACCACCGCGACCCGCGCGCCTTCCTCTGCGAGCGCCTGCGCGACGCCCTGGCCGACGCCCTGCCCCGCGCCCGTCACGAGCGCGACCTTGCCTTTCAGGATGTCCATGCGCGCGCCTCAGGCGACGATCGCCGGATGCGCCTGCACGGGCCCGCCGAGCAGTTCGCGGTACGACGGCGGCTGCTTGCCGTCGAGATCGGCGATGCCGTACCGCAGCGCGGCTTCCGCGCCGACGAGCACCTGCCCCGACAGCGCCATGCGCTGCGGGTCACCGTGAATCGCGTGAATCACGCGGCCCGTGAACTCGGGGCTTTCCGCGACGAGCGAAAATTCCTTGTACAGATCCGGGTGTGCTTCCCACACGCGCGTCGTGCGCTCGGTGCGCAGCGGCCCCATCCAGATCGACACGGCCGCGACGTCGAACGGCTTCAGGTCGACGGCCATGTCCTTCGCGAACTTGTCGACGCCGGACTTCTGGGCGCCGTAAGCCGCGCCGTGCATGTAGCAGCTCGCACCGAACGACGACGTGAACGCGATCAGCCCGCTGCGGCGTTGCGCCATCAGCCGCGCCGCGTGCCAGCTCGCGACATAGGCCGAGCGCAGCCCGACATCGAGGATGTTGACGAGGTCGAGCGACTTCTCCCAGAACGGGCCCGGCAGGATCAGCTGATCGTGCAGGCAAGTCGCGTTGTTGACGAGAATGTCGAGCCGGCCGCTGTCGCGTTCGACACGCTCGAACAGCGCCTTCACTTGCGCATCGTCCGCGTGGTCGCAGGCCACCGCGATCCCGCGACCGCCGAGCGCATCGATCTCGCGTGCGGTCTCGTGAATCGTGCCGGGCAGCGGCGCGTCGCCTTCGTTCTGCGAACGGCCCGTTACATAGACGGTCATGCCGGCCGCGCCAAGCGCACGCGCGATGCCCTTGCCCGCGCCGCGCGATGCGCCCGTCACGACGGCAACCGGCGCATCGTGGTTCCGTGTCATGTTCGATGTCTCCTGTGGAATGTGCGCCACGTGCGTGGCGCTGGCGTGCGTCAGGCGGCCGGCGGCTGCGCGCCGGCGAACAGCACGCCGGGCGCATCGCCTTCGTAACGGGCCGACAGCGTCGACGTGACGACGCAGCGCGTGCCCGCGATCCGCCATTCGCCGTCGACCTTCCGGTATGCGTCGTCGTAGTACGCGCCGAGCTGCGTGAGCGTGCGCGCATTCGTGTCGATCATCTGGTAGTGCAGGCCCCACGTGCCGCGTGCATGCGTCGCATCGAGCACGTCGATCTCGGGATTGACGCCGTGATGCATCTCGACGATGTGCGGATGGCAGCCGAGTTGCGCGAACACGTCGACGAGCGCGTCGCGTGTGTCGAACGTGCCGATCCGACCGTAGTCGATATGCACGGGGCCAGGCGCGAAGCAATCGCGCATCCCTTGCGGATCCTTGCGGTCGCAGCACGTGAAGTAGCGCGCCTTCAGCCGGCGGATCGCGTCGGCGTCCTCGAGCCGGCGCACGCGCGCTTCCAGCGATTCGATGAGGGTCATCCTGTCTCCTTGTTCGGTGCCCGCGCGGTTCGAACGCCGCGTCGATGCCACGTTACCGCCGTGCGATGCACCGGCCATCACCCGTTCGGATGAAATCCGTGATTCGTTTCGACAGCGCCGTCCAGGTGCGGCAACGGCGTTCGTCCGAACAGACGATGTGATGCAAGCGGCTTCGTTCCTACCATCGAACGACACCACCACGAGACCCGGCGATGGACGACACGACCCGCACGCTCCATGAGTACGAGCAGATCCGACAGTTGAAGTACCGGTATTTCCGCGCGGTCGACACGCACGACTGGGCGCTGCTCGCCGATTGCCTGACCGAAGACTGCGAGGCGCGGCTGTACGGCGGCCGCTATGCGTACGACGGCCGCGACGCGTTCGTGTCGAGCCTGCGCGCGCTGATCGGCAAGCCGACCTTCCTGACGATGCATCACGGCCACCATCCGGAGCTCACGCTGGTGTCGGCCGATCACGCGTGCGGCGTGTGGTTTCTCGAGGATCATGCGATCAATCTTGAGGATGACTACCTGCTGCACGGCACCGCGTTTTACGACGACCAGTACGTGAAACGCGCTGACGGTTGGCGCATTCACGCGACGCGCCACGAGCGCCTGTTCGAAACCGTCACGTCGCCGATCCCGCCGTCGTTCACGCTGACCGCGAACCGGTTTGCACCGGGTGTGGATGGTGTGCATGGCGCGGTCGCCACCGCTTCCTGAACCCCGGCGGCACCGCCGCCGATCCCGTCAATCCCCGTGGAGCCGAAGCAATGGAGAAAGTCATTTACGTGTTGTGGCGCGACGCGCAGGCCGCGCCCGATCAGTGGAGCCGCGCGGTGCGCACGCAACTCGCCGACACGCTGCTGTCGCTCGGCGCGCACGGCGTGCAGGTGAACGTCGCCGATGCGGATGTCGCGCCGGCCGCCGGCCTGAAGCAGACCAACACGCACCCGGGCATCGACGGGATCGTCGCGGTGTGGGTCGATAGCGCGAACGCGATGTTCCGCCAGCCGTTCGACGATGCGGTGCGCGCGGTGGTCCCGCACATGGCCGCGTATCTCGTCACCGAGTCGCAGCCGATTCCGAATACGCGCTTTCCGGCGCGGCCCGGCGAGCGCACGACGGGCTTTTCTCAGCTCGCGTTCCTGAAGCGGCCGCCGCGGCTGACGCACGAAGCGTGGCTCGACGTGTGGCACGGGCATCACACGCGCGTCGCGATCGATACGCAGGACAATTTCCTGTATGTGCAGAACGTCGTCGTGCGCGCGCTCACGCATGTGGCGCCCGGCTACGACGCGATCGTCGAGGAATGCTTTCCGGCCGCGGCGATGACCGATCCGCATGCGTTCTTCGACGCGGTCGGCGATGACGGGAAATTCCAGCGGAATGTGGCGGATATGATGGACAGCTGCGGGCGCTTCATCGATTTCGACAAGATCGACGTAGTACCGACGAGTCAGTATGTGGTGAAGGCGGTTCGAGGGTAGGTTCGGGCGATCGCGTGGTGCGGTCGGCTCACGCGAACTTGCCGAAATCCACGTCTTCCTTGACGAACTTTCCTGTCGACAGCAGTGCGCGTTCGATGTCCGCGATGATCGAAACATTGTCGCGCGTCGCGGTCACGAACAGCCCCCAGAGATCTTCGTCTATTTCGTACGCGCCCCGTGCATAGGTCCAATAGCTGAAAAATTGGTCGTGAGACAAGGTGACTGCGGGTTCGTCGAGGCCGTGCGGATGCGGAACCCTTACGGCGTGCAGGGCATCCCGCAGGATCGCCGCGACATCCGGAAAATCGGCAGCGCGATGGTCATCCAGGATCTCGACCAGAAGATTGCTGCCGTGGAAGACTGGCCGGATACGGAATCGAATCAGGTTTGTCATGCGCGTTCTCCTGCTTTCATCCACGACCGAACGAGCGCCCATGGCCCGCCGCCGCCCAAAGTTGACTCATGCATCCACCCACCGTTACGGACAATGGACGTTCGACGTCATCCGGCCGTGTCAGGCCGCCTCGCCGGACAAACCGGTTTCGCACGAATCCTGACGCCGACTCACGGTCGATCCGGTCACCAACTTTGAAACTGCTTCCACCACGCCATCCGCGAGCGGCAGATCCGGGTTCGAGTACGCGGCGAGGTTTTCGTGCAGATCCGCCGTGCGAACCGTCTTGAGGACGTGATTGGCGTCGGCGATCAGCGCCATTCCGGCTCGTGGATTGGCACGCTGCAGAAGCTCCGCGTCCTCTATGGCAACCTGGATATCCCGCGTGCCCTGCACGATGAGCACCGGCTTCGTGTAATCCGCCAGCACGGCCGCCGGATCGACGGTCAGTTCGCTCATCAGGAAACGCTGGACTTGCGGCCTGAACAACGGCATAAGTGCTGGATCGATGCGGGTCGCGTCTACGCGTTTCCCGGCTTCCAGGGATGCGAGGATCGATAGCGCATTTTCCAGGACCGGGGCGTTGGCCGGGTTCGATTGCAGTTGTTGCCGCAGTACGTGCACGAGCGGACGCCCCGCCGTGGAAACCAGGATCAGGCCGGCGATGTCGGCCGATTGCCGAGCAGCCAGCATTGCCACCAGCCCGCCCTCGCTATGCCCCAACACCCATACGCCGGGCGCCCCCGTCCGCGCCCGGATGGCCGCTACCCACGCATGGACGTCGGCCGCGTAGTCGTCGAGCGTGACGTCATCGGCATCCGGAACCGCCGACGCGCTGCCGTACATGCCGCGCTTGTCGATTCGAACCGACGCGATGCCTTCATCGCGCAATCCTTCCGCGAGCAACCGGTACATCGACGCCTGGATCCAGTTCGGCGCGTTGCCGTTCCTGTCGGTCGGGCCCGAGCCCGGCACGATCAGCACCACCGGGGCGTCGCCGGTATCCGGCGACAACAGCGTGCCTTTCAGCGGGCCGACGGGGCCCGGCGCTTCGATTTCCGTCTGCATGGTTTGTAAGGGATCTCGCTGATGAAAAACCATAGCCAACGGCTGCAAATGTGCATGAGACCGTCGATACCGGGCCCACACGCAGCCGGCTTTCAGTGCCAGTCGCCGGCGAATCGACGCGGCTGATACGTCTTCTCGTTCCAGGTAAACCGCGCGGACTTGCCCGACGCGGCCTTGCCCTTCGGACGCACGACGAGGTCGTAATGCCCGTGGGTCATGTGAGGGCTGAACGACAGCGCGTAATGAACCTGCTGCGTGTTTTCCGCATCGCACGCATCCTGCGCCGCGTCGCCCTGATCGTTGCCTTTCCCGGCCTTCGCCGCGACGCATTCCGCCGCCCCGTCCTTGTCATAGGTCGACCAGTCGGTCACCGCGGTGAAGATGGGTGTCACGCGAGCATCGGCATAGCGATACAGGCTCAGTATCTCGTTCGTATCGCTATGCGAGGTCGATGTGTAGTTATTGTTGAAACGGACGCCAAACGCAGTTTCCTGCGCGCTGATTCGGTAAGGGATCACGTCCATGGTCAGGAACGCGTTCCACAACATCGGTGACGTATCGACGCGCTCGCTTCGATCGCTCGCGAGCAGGTGGAACCCTTGCCCGTCGCGGGTCAGGACACCGGTCCACAGCGCCGCGTCGATGTCGTCGGTCGAGCGCTGGACCAATGCAGCCACGACCCACAGCGGCCCTGCAGCCGCCGGCCCATGCGCCCATGGCGACAGCGCGACACCCTTGATGCTGTCGGCCGGCGCGGGATCGTTGCCCATCAGGACACGCAACGCAGCTTGCTGGTCCAGGTCGCTCACATCGCTCGCGGCAAATGTGCAATTGGCAAAAAATGCCAGTATGAGCGCCAGCATCGCCTGTCCGTAAAAGTGACGTTTCTTCCTGTTTCTGTCGCCTGGATGTCGCTGCCCCGAGAATGAATCGTCTCGGCGCTTTTCCTGCATGTTGGTCAACATTGTTCGTGTATTCCTCGTCGATCCATCTTCCAACCGGTTTCAAGCACGCTTCGTCCGGGCCTCGGATTTGGCCGACCGCCATTGTCGACGACTTGCGCAGCAACGTCGACTGACCGTCGCTCCCCGCCCCGCTCTTTGCCGCCCCATGACAAAACGTCTATACTTGGACATTCCATCGACCGACTCGCCGAAGCACCCACCCCGGCGCGCCGCGATCCCCCGGCCCCACCTGCCCGGAGCGACATGAGCGACTATTCCGTTTTCGACACGCTTTGCGATCTGCTGAACACATCCGGCGCGCGGTTCCGTGTGCTGGAGCATCCGGCCGAAGGGAAATCCGACGCGATCGCCGCGCTGCGCGGCACACGCCCCGAACAGGGCGCGAAGGCGATGCTGTGCGCGTTCAAGGATGGCGGCGACGCCACCGCGCTCGCGGTCATTCCGGGCCACCTGAAGATCGATTTCCGCAAGGTCGCCGATGCGCTCGGCCGCCGCAAGGCAACACTCGCGTCGCCGGACCTCGCGGCCGCCGTCACGCGCTGCGTGATGGGCGCCGTGCCGCCGTTCGTGTTCGCCCCCGGCGTGACGCTCGTCGTCGATCCCGCCCTGGTCGAACGCAACACCGAGATCGCTTTCAACGCCGGCCGCCTCGACCGCTCCGTCGTGCTCGACGCGGCCGACTATGTGCGGATCGCGCAGCCGCTGCTCGCCGACATCACGCGGCCGGAAGCCGCGGACGGCGAATAACACGCCGGTTGCCCCTTTCCCGAAGCCGTCGCATCGATCCGAAACCTGACCGCGAAACCATCATGACTCCCACCCGGAAACGCGCGCTGTCCGAGCAGGCATCGCTGATCGAACAGGTGCAGCGCATTGCCGAAGGGCTCGGCGCGATGTTCGCGCCGTTCACCGAGGTCGTGGTTCACGACCTGCGCACGCCGAAGCACGCGATCCTCGCGATCCACAACAACCTGTCGGGGCGCGCAGTCGGCGATCCCGCGACCGAGCTCGGCCTCGCCCGCATCGCGGACGAAGCTTTCCCGCCAGTGCTCGCGAACTACCCGAACCGCTTCGCCGACGGCCGCACCGCGAAAAGCACGTCGATCGGCATCAAGGATTCGACCGGCCGCTATGTGGCCGCGCTGTGCCTGAATGCCGACGTCACGCTGTTCCGCGGTTTCCAGGGCATGCTGAACCAGTTCTGCAGCACCGACGGCGAAGCGGTTGCGGAAACGCTGGACCCCGCCGGCGCGGATGCGATCCGGCAACGCATCGACGCATTCGCAATGCGCCTCGCGACGACGCCGCGCGAACTGAAGACCGACCAGCGCCGCGAGCTGATGCAGACACTGAAGGCCGACGGTTTCCTCGAGGTACGCCGCGCGATGGAGATCGTGTCGCAGCATCTCGGCGTCTCGCGCGCGACCGTCTACAACGATGCGAAATGACCCACGCGCGATACCCGCGCGGCTTTCCTGCTGACCGATTCTTACGACCACCGGGCATCCCATGAACTCTCCGACTCTCCCCACCTACGACGACGTTGCCGCCGCCGCGGCCCGACTCGAGGGCCATGCGCACCGCACGCCGGTGATGACGTCGCGGACGATCGACGAAGCGCTCGGCGCGCAAGTGTTCTTCAAGTGCGAGAACCTGCAGCGCATGGGCGCATTCAAGTTCCGCGGCGCGTTCAACGCGCTGTCGCGTTTCGACGCGGAGCAGCGCCGCAACGGCGTCGTCGCCTTCTCGTCCGGCAACCATGCGCAGGCGATCGCGCTGTCCGCGCGCATGCTCGGCATTCCCGCGACGATCGTGATGCCGCAGGATGCGCCGGCCGCGAAGATGGCCGCGACGCGCGGCTACGGAGGCAACGTCGTGACCTACGACCGCTACACCGAGGATCGCGAACAGATCGGGCGCGATCTCGCCGCGCAGCACGGACTCACGCTGATCCCGCCCTACGACCACCCGGACGTGATCGCCGGCCAGGGCACGGCGGCCAAGGAACTGTTCGACGAAGTCGGCCCGCTCGATGCGCTATTCGTGCCGCTCGGCGGCGGCGGGCTGCTGTCGGGCACCGCGCTCGCCACGCGCGCGCTGTCGCCGCACGCGGCACTGTACGGCGTCGAGCCGGAAGCCGGCAACGACGGCCAGCAATCGTTCCGGTCCGGCGCGATCGTGCATATCGACACGCCGCACACGATCGCCGACGGCGCGCAGACGCAGCACCTCGGCAACCTGACGTTCCCGATCATCCGACGCGACGTCGACGACATCCTGACCGCGACGGATGCGGAACTGGTCGACTGCATGCGCTTCCTCGCCACTCGTATGAAGATTGTGGTCGAGCCGACCGGCTGCCTGTCGTTCGCCGCGGTGCGACGGATGAAGGACGCACTGCAGGGCAAGCGCGTGGGCGTGGTGATCAGCGGCGGCAACGTCGATCTCGAGAACTTCTGCGCATTGGTGTCGGCGCCGGCATGAGCGTCGCGGCGCGCATGAACATTCCGTCATGCGCGCCGCATCACGCCTTCACGGCGCGTTAAGTTTCGCGCCCTAGACTGATTAGGTTGTCCCGTAGTCAGTCGTGAAGGAGCCACCATGAAATCGCACGCGATCGTCGCCGCCGCCCTGGCGGCTGCTTCCCTTTCGGCGTTCGCTCAACCGGGCGTGACGTCATCCGGTTTCCCCGCCGCGTCGCCGCACGACGCCGTTGCGCAGGCGACGCACCGTTCGCCCGCCGCGTTGCCGCACGCCGGCTTCGTGCTCGCAAAAATCGATCAGAACAATACGCCGCCCGATCGCGGCGGCGACCCGAGCGGCCGCACGCATTCCGGCACGCACATGTGACGGCGGGCGCCGGGCGCGGCTGCCGCGCCCGGCCCTCAGAACGACGGCAGCGACGGATCGCGTGAAGCGAGAATGGCGTCGGTGCGCCGCTGCAGCGCGCCGTCGATCGTCTCCGGTTGCGGAATCAGCCAGTAGCGCCCTTCACGAATACCGTCGAACACGCGCTCGGCGAACGCGTCGGGCGTGAGCCCGTGCGCGTTCAGCATCGCGCGCATCGTATCGACGAAGCCGCGCACTTCGGGCCGGTCGTGCGCCGCGCCGAACGGGTCGTTGAAGATGCCCGACTGCACGGGGCCCGGCGCGAGCAACGACACGCCGACCGGCGCACCCAACATCTTCAGTTCTCCATACAGCGATTCCGTCAGCGCGACCACCGCGAATTTCGTCGCCGAGTAAGGCGACATCAGCGGGCTCGGCAGGAACCCGCCGACCGACGCGGTATTCACGACCCGCACCGGCACGTTGCGCTCGAGCATCCGCGGCACGAAGCTGCGGATCCCGTTCAGCACGCCGTGCACGTTGATCGCGAAGCTGCGCTCGAAGCGTTCCGGCGTGATTTCCCAGGTGAAACCGGTCGCCATCACGCCAGCGTTGTTGAACAGCAGGTCGACACCGCCGAAGCGCTGCCAGGCGGCCTGCGCCAACGCGTCGACGGCTTCCGGCCGGCTGACGTCGGTCGGCACGCACAAGACGTCGGTGTCGAGCGTCGCGGCGAATGCGTCGAGCTTCGCCGGGTCGAGATCGGCCAGCACGACGCGCATGCCGAGCCTGGCGGCGTGGCGTGCGAGCCCGCTGCCGATGCCGCTGGCCGCGCCGGTGATCACGGCGGTGCCGCCGTCGAAACGAATCGAGTTCGTCATGTCAATCAAAGTCCTGTCGGGTCGAGGTGGGGATGCGCATACGCGGGAATCACCGGCGGCGGTACCGTGCGGCCGTCGAGCGAACGCACCGCGCGTTGCTGCGCGCCGTCACGACGACGGTCGCGCCCTCGGATGCGAGTCGCTGCGCGATCGCACGGCCAATGCCGCGGCTTGCGCCCGTCACGAGCGCGCGCTTGCCGGCCAGTACGCCGGTTTGGGTGTCGGTCATCGTTGTCTCCTGTGATGAGCGCACGGGCCGCTCGGCCGGCGATATCCGCAACATGAAGGATCAGCTTGGTTTCTGCCTCGCCCGTTTGAACGAGATCGAGTGCGCGGGCCGCCTGTTCGAGCGGAATACGCTCGAAACGCGGCACGCGCAGCGCGCGCTTTTCGAGCAGCCCGGCGATCCGGCCGAGCGCGCCGCCGCTCGGCATCCGGCTATAGGTCATCGCGGTGCGCAAGCCGCGCCGGGCGCGCCAGCATGCACCGCGAGCCGCATCGCGAACGTGCCGACCGCGCCCGCGCCGCCGTGCACCAGCACGGTCTAGCCCGCGCGCAGCGCGCCGTCGTCGAACAGGCCGGCCCATGCGGCGAGCGCAGGCTTGGGCACCGTGGCGGCTTCCGCCACGCTCACCGCATCGGGCACGCGCGCGACGGAGTCGCGGCGCACGACCACGTATTCCGCTCCCGCTCAGTCGAGCCCCAGCGGATTCGAAATGCGCAGCTTCCAGCCGCCGCCCGCGCTTCGCGCCATCACCTGCGTCGCCGTGCCGGTTTCGGTCCGCGCCATGCCGTCCGGACGCGCGATCGTGAGCGTCCAGTCGAGCAGCACCAGCGCGACATCCCCGCTAACGAGCGTGCGACGCACCCGATTGACGATCCGCGGACGCATGGCCAGCAGCGCGGCGAATTGCGACCGCAATGCCACACGATCGCCGGCGACGATCTCGCCGTTCGTCATCCGCATCGTCGCGTCGTCACTGAACAGCGTGACGACCGCGTCGGCGTCGCCGGCATTGAACGCCGTGTCGAATGCAGCCGGCACCTGCTCCGGCGTACGCGCTGCGTGGCCCAGCCCGTCGACGAAACGGCGGATCAACCCCGCGACCGCGGCCGGCGCTTCCAGCGGCGACAGGTGGCCGACACCCGGCAGGATCTCGAGACGTGCTCGCGGAATTCTCGGCAGCAGCTCGGCCTGCAATGTGTCGACGCGATCCACCTGATCGCGCTCACCGGCAATCACGAGTACCGGCACGTCGATCGCCGCGACCTCGGCCGTGATGTCTTCCCGCATCGCGACGTTCGGCCACGCGAATTTCGCTTGCGGCGCCCCGCGCAGACTGTCCTCGATCACCTGCTCGCGGCGGGCCGGTTCGAGCGGGCTGCCGGCAAGCACATGATCGACCACCTGGCCGATCGACTCGCGCGTATCGTATGCACCGGCCATGCCCGCGCGCTGCGCGTCGGGAAGTTGCATGGGCGACGGCGGCGACGGCGCGACCAGCACGACGCCTTCGAGCCCGCGCGGCCGGCGCGACGCCAGCAACTGCGCGGTCTTGCCGCCCATCGAATGGCCGACGAGCACGTAGCGCTTCAGGCCGAGCGCGGCGATCACGCCCTGCGCGTCGTCGGCCAGGTCGGCGATCGTGTAGCCGGCTTCAGGCGCCTCCGAATGCCCCCAGCCGCGATGATCGGTCGCGACGGTCCGGTATGCGTCGGACAGTTCGTCCGCGACGAATCGCCAGGTGCGGGACGAGCCGCCCCAGTAATGCAGAAAAACCAGTGCTACTTCGCCGTGCCCCTGTTCGCTGACGCGAATCCGGATGCCGTTTGCGTGAATGTCCGTTGCCATGACCGCTCCGTCGAGACGTGATGAAGAAAGGTGGAACGCGGCCTTCGCCCGGTCGGGCCCGGCCCGCGTTCGACCGTGACGTCATCGTAGAGACGGGCACCGGATTTGATAATTGGCGATTCGCGACGTGCAGTCGATAATCAGGCTATCGAATCGAGGAGAGGGTTCATGGACCGCTTCACCTGCATCGGCGTGTTCGTGGCGGCCGTCGACGAGGGCAGCCTCGCGGCGGCGGCGCGGCGTTACGGGCTGTCCCCGGCGATGGCCGGCAAGTACGTGAGCGCGCTCGAAGCCGAGCTGAACGCGCGGCTGCTGCAACGCACGACGCGCCGCCTCAGCCTGACGGAGGTCGGCCATACGTACTACGACCGCTGCAAGCGGATACTCGAGGCGTTCGACGAGGCGAATCGCGAGGCGAGCGATTCGCAGGGCGTCGCGCGCGGCGTGTTGCGCGTCGCCGCGCCCGTGACGTTCGGCGCGATGCACCTGGGGGACGTGGTCGCGCGCTACCTGGACGCACATCCGGGCGTCGACGTCGAAGTGCTGCTCGACGATCGCTATGCCGACCTGCTGAGCATCGGCGCGGATCTCGCGATCCGGATCGGGCGCTTGCCCGATTCGGGGCTCGTCGCGCGACGCATCGCGCCGTGCCGCATGACGGTGTGCGCGTCACCCGCGTATCTCGCGCGCCACGGCACGCCACGCACGCCCGACGACCTGCGGCGCGCGCACCGGCTCGCGTTCAGCGAAGCCGTGTCGGCCGGTGACTGGACGCTCGTCGATGCGAACAACCGTGCGCACGCGATCGACGGCGCCTGCCGGCTGTCCGCCAACAACATGCAGATGCTGCTGGCGGCCGCGCTGGCCGGCGCGGGCGTCGCCTACGGGCCGACCTTCGTGTTCGGCGGCCATCTGGCGCGCGGCGAACTCGTCGCGCTGCTGCCCGACTATCACGCGACAGCGCTGACGATTCAGGCCGTGTACCCGAGTGCACGCCACGTGTCGCTCAAGATGCGCCGGTTCGTCGACTATCTGGTCGAGGCGTTCGGCGAGTCGCCGCCGTGGGACGGCCCGTGGCCCGCGCAACCGGCGCCTCCGATCGCGTAACCTCGTCACCATTCATCAGACTTGAGCGCATTTCAATGCACGTTCCGGCACCGATTTGAAAGAAATTAGAAAGGAACTGTTGCCATTCGCGCGCATTCCGGGCGGCACGCACACGAACGATTGACGCGCCGCCGACGTGCCCATTACCCTTGCGCGCTGATGGTTCCCGGAGACGGGATCAAAAGGGAACGCAGGAGAGGCCGCGCCTCGAATCTGCGGCTGCCCCCGCAACTGTGAGCGGCGAATCCGTGCCACCGCATGCCACTGGGAAACCGGGAAGGCTGGCACGAATCAGGACCCGCGAGCCAGGAGACCTGCCATCGACCCGAGGTCCAAGCAGCCGCACCGGGCGGGGTGTCCCGATGCGCCAGCACCGCCTTTGGCGGTGCCCGTTGCATGGACGGCCCGACCTCAGGATCCGCCCGATGTCCACCGTTACCGCATCCGCTTCCGCTCCGGAAGCGTCGCACCGGCACGCCGCCGGCATGCACGGCCCGCCTGCTCGCGCGCGCCGTTCCCGCTCGATCGCGTCAGCCGGCATGCGCCGCGCCGACGCCCGCGACAAGGGCCTGCCCGGCCCGGTCGCGCGATAACCCGATCACCGATAACAAAACCGGTGCTGCCCGCCGCCCGCTCACGATCGACGCATGCGCAGCCCGGCAACAGCGACAGCCAGATGAAGATTCGACACCTCCTTGCCACGTCCGCCGCGACCGCGCTCCTCTCGCCCCTCGCCCACGCAGCCGGCGACGCCGCGGTTTCGCAACCGGCCCCGGCCGCCGAAAGCGCCGACCTGCCGACGATCAACGTGACCGACACGCGCCGGCTGCCCGAGTCGTTCGACCAGCGCTATGCGACGACCCAGGTGCTCACGCGCACCGATCTCGACCGGCTGTCGCCGAGCGATCCGAGCATCACGCAGGCGCTTGCAACGCTGCCCGGCGTGACGGTCTCGCAGAACGGCGGGCCCGGTTCATCCGCGTCGGTCAGCATCCGCGGCTCGTCGGCCAGCCAGGTCGCCGTGTTCATCGACGGCATCCGGATCGGCTCGTCGACCACCGGCATCGCGCCGTGGGCGGATCTGCCGACCGAAGCGTTCGAACGCGTGGAAGTGATCTCGGGGCCGGCCGCCGCGTCGTTCGGCGCCAATGCCATGGGCGGCGTCGTGCAGCTCTTCACCCGCCGCGCGGCCAACCAGCCGAACCAGACCACCGTGTCGTTCGGCGGCGGGTCGAACAAGACGTTCGACACGCAGCTGCGCACGTCGGGCACGGTGCCGTCGACCGGGCCGCTCGCCGCGCTCGGCGGGCTCACGTACTCGCTCGGCCTGCACTCGTACAACACGGCCGGCATCGACTCGACGCGGCCTTTCGCGTACGGGCATGAGGACGGCCGCAACCCGTACCACGCGCAGGATCTCGATGCGCGCCTCGGCTACGCGCGCGACAACTGGTCGATCTCGACGTTCGCGCTGTATCACCGGTCCGATCTGTCGTTCGATAATCTCGGCGGTGGCAACCGCCAGCTCGATCATCAGTTGACGACCGGTGTCGCGTTCCATCTCGACATCACGCCGGACACGCAGTTCGACCAGTCGTTCGGGTATTCGAACGATCGCGGGTTCATCTACGCGAACGATCCGACGATCCCGACCGACCAGATCAATTCGCAGCGCATCAGCACGTCGACGTCGCTGACGCATCAGGAGCGCGGGTTCCATCTGTTCGGACTGCCGCTGTCGGGCGAAACCAAGCTCGCGTACGACTTCACGCGTGAGCAGGCATTCCTGCCGATCGACATTCCGAACGGCGTGCCGACGCGCAACGATTCTGCGTTCTCGCTGCATCAGTCGACGACGCTCGGCAGCGTGACGATGTTCCTCGCGGGGCGTCATGAAATCATCGCCGGGCAGTCGGTGAATACGGGTAACGCAGCGCTGTCGTGGGCGATCACGCCGGTCTACACGGCGCGCGTGTCGTACGGCAATGCGTTCCGGCTGCCGACGTTCAACGACCTGTACTACCCCGGCTACGGCAATCCGAATCTCAGCCCCGAGCGCAGCAATTCGGTCGAGGCCGCGATCGACGCGAACACGTCGTACGGCACGTTCACAGCCGCGATCTACGACACGCGCGTCAGCAACCTGATCGCGTACAACCCGGCGACGTTCTCGCCAATCAACATCGGCCGCGCGCATATTCGCGGGATCGACCTGTCGTACAAGGGGACGATCGGCCGCTCGACGCCGGTAAGCCTCGCGGTCGGGATCCTGAATCCGCAGGACGAGACCAACGATTCGTGGCTCAACCGCCGGCCGCGCCAGACGGTCAGCCTCAACATCGATCACACGTGGGATGAACTACACCTGCATGCGTTGAGCACCGGGGCATCGCTGCTTTATGGCGGCACGACGTTCGACGACCCGGCGAACTCGACCTATCTGCCTTCGTATCTGACGGTCGGGCTGCGCGCGTCGTACCGGATCAATTCGCACCTGACCGTGTCGGCGACGGTGTCGAATCTGTTCGATCGGCAGTATATGACCGCGTACGGGTACAACACGCTTGGGCGGACGGCGTTCGGGAAGGTTAGTTACACGTTCTGACATGTTGATGGGGAGGCCTTGGCGCGGTGTGCGGCAAGGCCTGGGTAAGCGGCCCCGAAAATTCCCGGACAGGTCACAACGACATCGAAAATCAGTCCTGCAAAAATGGGGGGGCCATAGATTTTCTAAAACGCCCCCACATAGACGGCTCGACTGCCGCACTAGCCGCCAGATGGTGGCGGCATCGGTATATCGCCAAGCTGCAATCCGAGCAACGAAATGTATTCGTAGATGTGCTGATATCCGGCCTGCCCCTCATAGGTTTGGTAGTCGGAGTTAGGTTTGCCGCACAGCCGGAGCTCCATTTCCGCGCCTCCCATGCCCCATTGCGTATAGTTCAAGTTATTGCTTTCAATAAGACCCATGTTGTCGAAAATCGACTTCTTCAACGTTGGATCAATGACGTTAGCCGGGGGATCATATAGCGTCAAAGAAAAATCCATAGACGTCTCACACCAAAACATCGGAACAGTATCCAGTGTGTTGTATACGCGCAGCGCATTACCGGCCATTTGTTTATTGAAATAATTCGCAAAAATGCCGTCACCGGCCGTTGGCGCAGCGAACGTTTGACAATAAAAATTCAAGGCTGGAAGTTTGTCTTTCAGATAAAGCGCGAGTACCGACATGAGAGCACCACCAAGGCTGTGGCCAACCAATCTGATCGTCGCACCACTTTGCATTTTTCCCAGAAAATCGGAAAGCGTGCCCTGAGAACCAATGGAAGACGCCGTATTCAATATCGCGTTTACGCCCGCATAGGTCCCCGGCGATATGTTCGCAGGCACCGGGCAGCTCTTGATAAGGTTCTGCAACGGCACCATCGGGAAAATCAACAAATCATCCCATGAATCTCTAATAGAATCTTTGTTGGTCCCACTCGTCACTACGACGATGTCGTTATTCGCCCCACCAATCAGCACCACTGTGATGTGAGCCGCGTATTTTTCGGGAGTATCATCCAAAACCAGAGCGGGACCCCAGACCACGGCATAACCGCCGCCTACCTTGGAACCATTAAGACGTGAAAGAATATTGTCCTTCACCACGGACGGCGACGGATTCTTCATGTCTTGCCAAGACATGTATTGGTTCCTTGCCGCGTTGTTTACCACGTATGCGTGCGTGAGACTGACTTTCCTCTGCAGAGATGAATCTAGCGAATTCATAACCGCTCCTTGTTTCGAAGAAAAGTGATTTTCCAAAGAGGTCAACGACATTTCACTTCCTCACGGGCCAGAGCTTAGATTAACTTATCAAAGTGCGGCTCGTACCTGTCTACTTTACTAGGCGTCGCCGAAGTCAAACCGCCCCACGTGGGTCCTTGTCACACGGAGTCCGTTGCGCTCGCCCGCGTGCCCGTCTGCCCTACTTTTCGCTTGTCCTTCAAGCGCTAACTCTCGCCACTGATTTGCACGATGTGCGCGTGATGCAACAGTCTGTCGAGCATGGCTGCCGTCAGCGTCTGGTTGTCAGCAATGGCCGACGAAGCAGCGTTGACGAGCGCGAACTGAACGACGGCTTCCGGGTTGGAACCCGACGTCTGATTGTCCGAGTGACGGTGCGGGCGAGTGACGCTTCATGGCTGCGGATTCAACCCGTCGATGCAACGAATTGATGAAATCGCTCAGCCGATGCATCACTTAGCGCCCACGCCACTTCGAGACGGTCTGTTGAGTGATCCGCAGTTTCGCCGCGACCGTCTTGTTGTCGATGCCGTCGGCACAGGCCCGCACGATCCGCGCTCGCAATACCAACGCCTGCGCCGCCTTACGTCGCATCGTCAGGGCCGTGAGTTGATCGCGCTCCGATTCGCTCACCTTCGGTCGTCCGCCCATCGCCGCCTCGTCGTGTTCGTGCATTCACCAAACACTACTACAGGTGGCAATTTATTCAACGAATTTCTAACTCACAACACTAGCGCTACGCTAATCATGACTCACTTGCTTAAGCCACGCGTTTAATTCACGCGTACGATCACGTGTTCTGTCGATTTCGCAAGTCAGTAGATCAAGATTGCGATCTTCACCCGCCTCGTTTATCAGATACCAAGCGGTACACTCGTTGCCCAGAAAACGAACCCATTGCCGCTGAGCCTCGACAAATTTCACCTTGAGTACCGGATAGTTGACGTACTCGTCACGTGGCCGAGACATCAACTTCAAAACCTTTTGGTAAGTGCGGTTCAATTCGTCGTCTGCTTGCTGAAATTCATCTTGACTACGCTGCAGCAAGCACTCGCGCGCCACGCTATCCGGTGCGCAGCTCTGCGCTTGCGCAGGGGTGAGCCACGACAATGTCAGTGCCACGGCGACGCCGAACACTACGCGACGGGCGTTGGACGCCGATGTGCCAATATGCATTCTTGCTCCTGTTCCGGCTTTTCTCATCCGCATGGCGATCGGAGTAATTCTGGTGCCGATCGCTGTCGATAGCGCCGACTGAAACACATACCGTTGACTTTTTTTAACAAGCGCGACCAACTTCGGAAAAGCTGATTGTCAACGAACTATACGACCATGTCGAGTGACTGAAAATGGCAGCCGATACGAGCCAATCGCAGCGCACCTCGGATCGAAACAATCTTGATGACGGTTCCACATCTGATTCCAAACATTCGCCGGGCGCTGCCACAAGCATCCCCTTCGACCAACACCAGGTATCCCGCGACGGCACGGCGTCACCTTCCCGCTCTGGGGAGGATTATGATGACTCGTTCGGCAGCCACGGGTTCGCCTGCCGGCGCCTCCCCGATGCCCAGCCCATCCCGTAACGCGACGCGGCAATCCTCTACGCCGCGACTGGGGCGAACCATGGATCAACGCGAAGACTTCATCGTGCGCACCATGTCGGCCGACGAGGTCGCCATGGCGGTCGAATGGGCGGCTGCGGAAGGCTGGAACCCCGGCCTGCACGATCCGTCGTGTTTCAGGGAAGCGGATCCGGCCGGTTTTTTCGTCGGCGTCTGGCGCGGCGAGCCGGTCGCGTGCCTTTCCGCCGTCGCCTACGACGAACGCTTCGGCTTCATCGGTCTCTACATCGTCAAACCCGGGTTTCGCGGCAAGGGCTTCGGCATGCGAATCTGGCAGCACGGCATGCATTACCTTGGAGACCGCAACATCGGGCTCGACGGGGTCGTCGCCCAGCAGGCGAACTACCGGAAGTCCGGGTTTCGGCTCGCGTACCGCAACATCCGCTACCAGGGGCGCGTGGACGGCATCGGGTGCGCGCATGTAGCGGCAGCGGCCGACGTGCCGTTCGAGCCATTGCTCGCTTACGATCGCCAGTGTTTTCCCGCAGCGCGCGAGCGTTTCGTTTCCGCGTGGATCGCGCAGCCGGATGCGTTTGCGCTCGCGACAGTCGACGCTGGCCGTGTCGCCGGTTACGGTGTCGTGCGGCGTTGCAAGACCGGCTGCAAGATCGGCCCGCTCTTCGCCGATGACGCCGGCGTCGCCACCGGGATATTTCGTGCGCTGGCGGCGCGCATGCCCGGCGAGGTCATCGTGCTCGACGTACCGGAAACCAACCCCGCGGCCGTCGCGCTGGCGGAACGGCACGGCATGACGAGCGTCTTCGAAACCGCCCGGATGTACACGAAAGACGCGCCGGCGATTGCAATCGATCGCGTCTTCGGGGTGACGTCGTTCGAGCTGGGGTGATCGTCCCGAGCAAGGCGACTGTACGCGCATCGAGCGGGATCGCGGTGCCGTTTTCGCCGTTGTAAACTGCGGCAAACAACCACGAAAATCCACGACATGTCATTGCATACCTACCTGCTGTTTCTGCCGGCCTGCTTTGCGCTCAATATGGCCTTCGGACCGAACAACGTCCTTTCGCTGTCCAACGGGGCACGCAACGGCGTGCTGCACTCGGTGACCGCATCGTTCGGGCGTCTCGCGGCGTTTGCCATCATGATCGCGATTACCGGGTTCGGCCTCGGCGCATTGTTGCTCGCTTCCGAAACCTTGTTTTCGGTATTGAAGTTCGGCGGTGCAGCCTATCTCGTCTGGCTAGGTATCAAGTTGCTGCGTTCGAAGCCTGCCGAACAGCCTGTCGTCGAGACGGAGCCGGCGGTGGCCCGGAAGGACCGGGCGGACTTGCTGGTGAAGCACTGCAAACAGGAATTCTATGTGGCGGCCGGCAATCCGAAGGCCATTCTGATTTTTACGGCATTCTTTCCCCAGTTCGTCGACCGAACGCACTACGCCCTCAGCTTCACTGCCCTCGGCGCGACGTTCCTGATGCTGGAACTCGTGGCCATCGTGACCTACGCCGTGATCGGTGCACGGTTGCGCTCGCTGGCGACGAACCCCAAGGGCTTCACGTGGCTGAACCGGGCCAGTGGTTCGCTGATGATCGGGTTCGGCGTGTTGCTGGCAATGCTGCGTCGGCCTGCCGCGTAATCTCTCCCTCCGGGGATGGCCGCGTGCTGTCCTCGATGTCGGGACGCTCAATGACTTGATTCGACGCATCCGGTCACAACGCGACACGCGCGACGACGTATCGACCTAAACGACGCCACGCACGCCCGCGACGACCTGAATCAGGCCGAATACCGCGATGACCGCGGCCGACACGCGCGACAGCCCGTGCATGAACGCGAACGACATCTTCGTGCGCAGCGCGGCGGTCGTACCGCTCAGGCACAGCCACCACGTCGCGGAACCGATGAACACGCCGGCGACCATCGACGCCACGGCCGGCCACATCGCCCCCTCCCGCGCCCCGGACAGCGGGCCGAGCGCCGCGAAGATCCCGACGAACGACAGGATCGTCATCGGGTTCGACAGCGTCAGGCCGAACGTCGTCACGAAATCGCGCAGCACGGTCGTGCGCGGCAGGTTGCGTTGCGCGGTCGACGCGGCCGGCGCCTGGCGCGCGATAGTCCACGCGAGCCACACGAGAAACGCGCCGCCGCCGATTTTCAGGCCGACGGTCAGCATCGGGAATGCCGTGACGATGCCCGCGATGCCGAGCGCACCGAGCAGGCCGTAGATCGCATCGGCGCACGCGGCGCCGACGCCCGTCGCGAATCCCGCCTGAAAACCGCGGCTCAGGCTGCGCTGGATGCACAGCATGCCGATCGGCCCGACCGGCACCGCGATCGACAACCCCATCACGACGGATTTGATGAACAGCATCGCCTGCTCCTTGCGAGATGCAACGGGTGGAACAGGCATCGTAGGGAAAGTCCCGTCATCGCTGAATGCGGTTTTTAAGGAAAAATGGCCACTCCACCTTAAAAAATCCCGCCTCAATGGACGATCTGGACTGGAAGGTACTGACGCTGTTGCAGGCCAACGGCCGCATCAGCTACACGGAGCTGGCGCGCCAGGTGCACCTGTCGGTGCCGGCGGTGACGGAGCGCGTGAAGCGGCTTGAAGCGGCCGGGGTCGTCGAGGGCTATACGGCCCGGATCAATCCGGCCGCGGCCGGCTATCCGGTCAGCGCGCTGATCGGCATCACGGTGCCGCAGCCGGCGAAAGCGAAATTCCTCCGGTTGCTGGAGACCATTCCCGAAGTGGTCGAATGCCATCACGTGACGGGCGCGGACTCGTACATGATGCGGCTCGCCGCGATCAGCATGACCCATCTCGAACAACTGATCGAACGCATCAACCTGTACGGCGAAACACGCACGTCGATCGTGATGTCGACGCCGCTGCCCGCACGCGGGCTGGCGCGGCCGCCGTCGCAACGCGACGTCGTTCGCGATTGACGCATCGAGCAGCCGCGTCCGATCCGGTTCCCGCAGGGGATCATCCAGCAATCCTGGCCGGCGGTAACCGGAGGCCGAGGTTCGCTTGGCCGGTTACCGCCGTGACGATCGGAATCGATCGCCTACTTGCCGGCCAAGCCGCCAAGCAGGCCGCCCACCAGCCCCGTCACGGGCGCGAGCGGATTGGAGAGCCCACCCAGCGGCGAGCCGCCGCCCGTGCCGGTCGCGGAACCGTCGTGGACGGTCGCCGGCATGCCGCCGACCACGCTCGTCACCAGGCCGGCGACCGGCACCGCGCCGTTCGCACCGCTCGGGTTCACGAGGCCGCCCACATTGGTCACGGTGTTGCCGACCGCGCGAACAAGTCCGCCGACGCCACCGACCAGCGGCTGGGGCGACGTGGACGTCACCTTCCATCCCGCCGACGTGATCGCGCCGCCGATCTGCCCGAGCAGGCCGGCGACCGGCTGCCCGAGGCCGGTTGCCGTGCCGACCTGCTGCGTGACCTGGCCGACGGTCGTGACGAGCGGCGTGATCGCCGTGCTGATCGCCTGCGTCGTCTGCTGGACCGGGCCCGACGAAAGCGCCGAGCCGAGCATGGTGCCGCCCGTCTTGATGCCGCCCGCCACCGTATCGAGCAGGCCGCCGACCGGCGTCGTGAGCGGCGCCAACGGCGACAGCGGGCCGGTGCCGAGCGCCTTCACCGTTTCGCCGAGGCCGGTGACCGGGTTGCTGACCGAACCGACGATGGAGCCCAGCCCGGCAACCGTCGTGCCGACGGGGTTCGCCGTGAAGCCGATCTGGCCGATGCCGTTGCTCACGGCGTTCGACGTGTCGCGGATGATCGTGCCGGCGCCCGTGACCGTATCGCCGAGGCCGGTGGTCACGCCCTTGCCCACGGGCGGGCTCACGCCGCTGATCGTGACGCCCGCGTCAATGACGGCCGCGCCGACGGAGCTGATGATGCCGTTGGTGCCTGGGGTTCCGCTTGTGCCGCTTGTGCCGCTGGTTCCACTCGTACCGCTGGTTCCACTCGTACCGCTGGTTCCACTCGTGCCGCTGGTTCCACTCGTGCCGCTGGTTCCACTCGTACCGCTGGTTCCACTCGTACCGCTGGTTCCACTCGTACCGCTGGTTCCACTCGTACCGCTGGTTCCACTCGTACCGCTGGTTCCACTCGTGCCGCTGGTTCCGCTCGTGCCGCTGGTTCCGCTCGTGCCGCTGGTTCCACTCGTACCGCTGGTTCCACTCGTACCGCTGGTTCCGCTCGTGCCGCTGGTTCCACTCGTGCCACTGGTCCCACTCGTACCGCTGGTTCCACTCGTGCCGCTGGTTCCACTCGTGCCACTGGTCCCACTCGTGCCGCTGGTCCCACTCGTGCCGCTCGTACTTGTCGTTCCGACGTTGTTACCGCCCGGCGTCGGCGATGTGACGTCGCTGCCGCCGCACGCAGCCAATGCGCAAGCCGCGGCAATGGCTGCGACCGCAGCATTCGCCTTGATGAAATGATTTTGCATGGAAGCCCCCGTTCGCTTTTTTTCAGCTCGATCATCCCGACAAGCATCTATCGTGCCAATGCGATCGGCGTCGTCGACGGCTTCACACATACGCCGGACTACCGCGTTCCAACGAACATCCGGGCGGCGACGCGAGACATCCGCACTCGCCCCCACTCCTGCGATCAACCCCGCGTCCCGGGTAACACGTGCGTAACGCGGGCCCTGCGTTACGTAGCATCGTGTGACGAAAGACGCGGTCCCGCCCCTATCGCCATCGCTTCGTGCGATGCACGGGGAAATCGAAACCGCCACGACGGCCCGAGTTGACGCTTGAAAACCGTGTGTCAAGAACGCACGCAAGGCGTTTCGACACGCTCGCACGGGGCCGCGCCGGCGAACGCCGGCTCACCCACTCCCGCCCGACTCTCACACGAACAGCGATGCGACGATCGCACACCACACCGCACTCGCGCCGCACAGAAACACGCGCCGCGCGACGAACATCCGCGCCTCGTCGTCGGGCGCTTTCATCGGCGATGTCGCGAGAAACGGCACGCTGGCAAGGCACGCGAAGCCGGCCAGCGCGGGCAGGATCACGACGTAGTCGCCGAACCGCCACGGCAGCGGCTCGTGCAAACCCCAGTAGCCGAGAAACAGCATGCCCATCGAAAACATCGTCGCGGCGGCCGAACTGAGCGCGACCACCGATCCCGTCGGAAATTGCATGGGAGCCTCCCCTCGCGCGGCGTGCGCGACGCCGGATCATTATCCGGGCACGGAAGGAATCAGCACAACGACCGCCGATGGCGGCGGATGGAAATCGAGGCCCGTAGCGGCGTCTGCGCCGACGATGCATCGACGATCGAAAGAATCCCGATCCTGTTGGCCGGTTGCTCCCGCGGCACGGGGATCCGGGTGCGACACGGACGATTGCGGCGCCGCCGCACGGATGATCGTTGTCACGGATCGACAGCGATCGCTTTCACGCGGAAAAAGCGCCAGCCATCAACCCGGCTTCTTCGCGGCCTGCAAGACGGAAATCCAGCCCACCACCGCCGCCGCGACCCAGCAGCAGGCGATCATCAGGTCGAGATCCATCCAGCCTTCGAAGTTCGCGCTGTTTTCGAAACTGCAGCGCTGATGGCCCCTGACCCACACGCAGCCACCGATGAATTGCTGGATGTGCATATAGACGCTGTAGACGGCAAAAGCCGACGCAATGACTGTGAGCCGCAAACGGATGTTCTTTTTCATGTCATGCGGATGCCGGTGGGAAAGCCTGTGACGATCTTACGGCAACGGCAACCTGCCCGGCAATCCGTCGCATCCTGGGTCACCCGGATGCCCGCCGCTCACTCGTCGATCCGCCTGATCGTCCTCAGGCAGTCCGCCGCCAGTTGCTGATAGATCCGCGTGCCGTTCGCCTTCGCGTCGATCTCCGCATCACTCAGCCGCCGCACGACGCGCCCCGGCATGCCCGCGAGCAACACGCCGCCTGGCACGTCGTAACCGGCCTTCACGAACGCGCACGCGGCGACGATCGTCGTGGCGCCGATCGTCGCGCCGTCCATCACGACCGCATTCATCCCGATCATCGTGTCGGGCGCGAGCGTCGCACCATGCACGATCGCACCGTGGCCGAGGTGGCTGTTGACGCCGAGCCGGCAGGTCTCGCCGATCCCGACGTGCAGCACGCAGCCGTCCTGCACGTTGCTGCCGTCTTCGACGACGATCGCGCCGAAGTCGCCGCGCAGGCTCGCATGCGGGCCGATGTAGCAGCGCGCGCCGATCGTCACGTCGCCGATCACGACCGCGCTCGGATCGACATACGCGGTTGGGTCGATGCGCGGGCGCATCCCGTTGAATTCGAACAGCGGCATCGGTCAGAGCGCCGCGGCCGCTTCCGGCACGAGCGTGAACAGGTCGCCAACCACACCGTAGTCGGCCACGCTGAAGATCGGTGCTTCCGGATCCTTGTTGATCGCAACGATCACCTTCGAATCCTTCATGCCGGCCAGGTGCTGGATCGCACCCGAGATACCGACCGCGATGTACGGCTGCGGCGCGACAATCTTGCCGGCCTGGCCGACCTGATAGTCGTTCGGCACGTAGCCGGCGTCGACTGCCGCGCGCGAGGCGCCCAGTGCCGCGTTCGGCTTGTCGGCCAGCGGCTCCAGCACCTTCGCGTAGTTCTCGCTGCTACCGAGGCCACGGCCACCCGACACGACGATGCTCGCGCCCGTGAGTTCCGGACGGTCCAGCTTCGTCACGTCACGGCTCACGAACTGCGTCGCGTTCGCGATGTCGACGCCCGTCCGGTCGGATTTCACGCCGACCTTCACGTTCGCGTCGACCACGCGTTTTATTGCCACGAGCGCTTTCAATTGCCTGACTCCTGTCCCGTTGCGCGCGCCGCGTCAGCGCGCGGTAAACCCGCCGTCGATCACGAGCTCCGCGCCCGTCACGTAACGGCCCGCCGGCGACACGAGATACAGGATGCCGGCCGCAATGTCGCGCGGGCTGCCGATCTTCGCCATCGGCACATTGGTCTGCATGTACTCGAAGGCACGATCGGGGTCCTGCCCCATCTGGCGAAACGCTTCCTCGAGCATCGGCGTGCGGATATAGCCGGGATGCACGGAGTTCGCACGGATGTTCTTCGCCGCGTAGAGCATCGCGTCGACCTTCGCCATCATCCGTACCGCAGCCTTCGACGCGTGATACGCGGGCACGTCGGGCCCGCCGACGATCCCGTACATCGACGACAGGTTCACGATCGAGCCGCCGCCGGCCGCGTCGATATGCGGAATCGCGGCACGCGTGCACAGGAACACGCCGTTGACGTTCACGTCCTGCACGCGCTGCCATTGCGCGAGCGTGAGCTCGTGCGTCGGCACGTTGTGGCCTTCGATGCCCGCGTTGTTCACGAGCACGTCGAGGCGCCCGAAGCGCGCGACGATCTCGCCGAACACGCGCGCCACGTCGGCCTCGTGCGTCACGTCGAGCGACCAGCATGCGGCCTGGCCGCCCTGTGCGCGGATGTCCTCGACCAACGCTTCCGCCGGCTGCGACAGCACGTCGAGAATCGCGACGCTCGCGCCGGTGGCCGCCAGCGTGCGGGCCGTCTCCGCGCCGATGCCGCGCGCGCCGCCGGTGATCGCGGCCACCTTGCCGCGCAGGTCGAACAGGTCTTCGATGAGCTTCATGTCGTCTCCATGCAGGTGTTCAGACGGGCCGCCCTTAAAGCGGCCGGCCGTCAGGGGCATCCGGTGTTATCGCTTATTGCGCGTCGCAAGAAAATCGAGGCATTCCCGATTGAAATAGGCAGCGTGTTCCACCATCACCCAGTGGCCGCACCGGTTCATCAGCACGAAGCGCGCATCGCGGCAGCGTTCGAGGAACTTCAGCGCGCCGCCGACCGGATTGAAGCGATCGTCCGTGCCCCAGAAACCGAGCACCGGCGTACGCAGGTAGCCGAGCGCGTCGGTCAGGTTCGGCACGCTCATCGTCGACAGCACTTCGGTCGGCTGCTCGACGCACACCGTCATCCGCTCCGCGACGAGCGCGTCGGTAACGAGCGCCGGGTCGTGCACGAGCAGTGTCAGCAGTTCGCGCATCGTGTCGTCATTCATCTGGCGATGGGTGAACAGCTGCACCATCCGCTGAATCCCCTCCATCCGGAAATAGGTGTCGCGATCCTCGACGCCGCCCGGCGCCATCATGATCAGCCCGTCGACTTCGTCCGGGTAGTCGAGCGCGTACTTCAGCGCGATCGCGCCGCCGAGCGAATTGCCGAGCAGCACGGCCGGACCGATCCCGAGCGCGTTCAGCTGCGCATGCAGCGCGCCGACGAAGAAATCGAGCGTATAGGCAACGTCGGACGGCTTCGACGACTGCCCGTAACCAGGCAGGTCGACGACGATCGCGCGATAGCCGGCCGCCGCGAAGGCGGGCACGTTGTGCTTGAAGTTGCTGAAACCGCTGGCGCCCGGGCCGCTGCCGTGGATGAATACCACGGGCCGGCCTTCGCCCGCCTCGTAGTGGTGCAGGCGCAGGCCGCCCGGCACGTCGGTGAAGATGCCGGCCGGCGGCGTCGTGGGGATCGTCATCGCGGGTTGTCTCCTTCGTCGTTCGATGGATGTCTGCCACGATGATTGCGCCGCCGGCGCCAGCGGGCATCATCCTTTCAGACTACGAAGGCGCGCGCGCTTGTTCCTATCATCGGCCCACCGAAACGGAGGCGACGATGAACGGATTCGACTACAGCGGCAAGACGGTGCTCGTGACGGGCGGCACCAAAGGCATCGGGCGGCGCATCGCCGAGCGCTTTCTCGCGGCAGGGGCGCGCGTGTTCGTCTGCGGACGCAGCGCGCCCGACACACCGCCGTCGGCCGGCGGTCGCACGGCGGCATTCGTCGCGGCCGACCTGCGCGACATCGAACAGGTCGACGCGATGCTCGCGACGATCCGCGATGCGGCGGGCGGTCTCGATGTGCTCGTCAACAATGCGGGCGGTTCGCCGTTCGCGCTCGCGGCCGATGCCTCGCCGCGCTTCACTGAATCGATCGTGCGGCTGAACCTGATCGCGCCGCTGCAGCTCGCGCAGCGCGTGAACGCGATCATGCAGCCGCAGCCCGACGGCGGCGTGATGCTGTTCATCGCGAGCATCAGCGCGTCGCGGCCATCGCCCGGCACGGCCGCATACGGCGCCGCGAAAGCGGGCCTCGTCAACGCGGTCACGTCGCTCGCGGTCGAGTGGGCGCCGCGCGTGCGCGTGGGCGCGATCAGCCCGAGCCTCGTGCAGACGGAATCGGCCACCGAAGGCCACTACGGCGACGACGATGCGCTCGACGCCATCCGCGCGACGATTCCCGCCGGACGGCTCGCGACACCGGACGACGTCGCGTCCGCATGCCTGTTCCTCGCGTCGCCCGAAGCGTCGTACACGTCGGGCGCGAATCTGCGGCTCGACGGCGGCGGCGAGCGGCCCGCGTTCCTGTCGGCCGCGCAGGCGGCCGCGCGCTGATGCACGCATGACAAACGGTGCGGCGCTTTTCAGCAGCCTGCTAGGGAAGTCATCTAGTTCATTTTGACGATTCCCTGCTACCGCGATCTCCCTACTCTGCCTCTCACGACAACACATAGTCGACCGTCGTCGATACCCCCAAGAGGAGACACCATGCATCAACGGATTTCGCGCCGTACCGACAAGCGGGCAACCGCCACGCTGTCGACGCTGGCCGCCGCTTTGCTGGCATGCGCCGCTCCCGGCGCACATGCAGGCAGCACGATCGAGCTGGGCGCCGACACGACGCTGGACTACACGTTCACGCTCAGTTACGGCCTCGGCATGCGTACGCGTGCGCCGAGCGGCAATCTCCTCACGCCGGCGAACATCAACGGCGACGACGGCGACCGCAACTTCGCGAAGAACAAGCTGATCGAGAACCAGGTCAGCCTGCTCGGCGAAGTGAACCTGAAGCACGACGACTGGGGCGTGTTCGTGCGCGCGGATACGTTTTACGACCAGGCGTATCGCCATCCTAACTACAACGACGCGCCGGGCACCGTGAACCAGTCGGGCCAGTACAACACCTTCACGAGCGACGCGCGCTACTGGTCGGGCGGCCACACGACGCTGCTCGCCGCGTATGCGTACAACACGTTCAGGATCGGTTCGACGAGCCTGAACGTGAAAGTGGGCGACCAGGTGGTCGCGTGGGGCGAGAGCCTGTTCTTCCCGAACATCGCGGGCGCACAGGGGCCGTCCGACGCCACCAAGTCGTACATGGCCGGCGCCGAAGTGAAGGACATCCTGTTGCCGGTGCCGCAGATCTCGACGCAGTGGCAGATCACGCCGAACTTCAGCCTGCTCGGCTACTACCAGTTCTCGTTCCAGCAGAACCGGCTGACCGCACCCGGCACGTACTGGAGCTATTCCGACGTCACGGGCCCCGGTGCGCAGCTCATCATCGGCCCGGGTGGGATGATCATTCCGCGCGGCCCCGACGACAAGCCGAGCGCCCGCAACCAGTGGGGGATCGGCGCGCGCTTGCGCGTACTCGGCGACACCGAGCTCGGCCTGTACCACCTGCACTACAACGACATGAACCCGAGCGTCGTCACGACGTACTTCCCGACGCTCCAGTACCAGCAGACCTACTTCAGCAACATCAAGCTGACCGGCGCGAGCTTCTCGACACAGATCGGCCCGGTGAACGTCGCGGGCGAAGTGTCGTACCGCCAGGGCGCGGCGGTGCTCGTCAACACGCCGACGGGCCCGCAGTCGACCCGCGCGAACGTGCTGCAGACCAACCTGTCCGGCATCTACTCGATCGGGCCGAGCTTCCTCGCGAATTCGCAGTCGCTGATCGGCGAACTCACGTACGTGCACGCCGGCGGCATTTCGGAACTCGACGGCTCGACCACGCTCGCGAATTCGCGCAATGCGCTCGCGGTGGAGATCGCATGGACGCTCAGCTACAAGAACGTGTTCAACGGCTGGGATCTCGACGTGCCGCTGACCTACACGCACGACCTGACGGGCACGTCGCCGCTCGCCGGTGCGCTCGGCTCGCTGACGGGCCAGGGCGACCACCGCGTGACGGCGGGCGTCACTTTCACGCGCCTGAGCAACCTGCAGCTGTCGCTCGTCTACGCGAAGTTCCTCGGATCGCCGAACCCGGTCACGCGCGCGCTCGCGGATCGCGACTACGTGCTGGCCACGGCGACCTACCACTTCTGAGCGGCCCGGCCGCTCGTCATTCAGCAAGATGAGGATCGATATGAAACGCATTCATCTCCCCCTCCTGCGCGCGTCGGTGATGGCCGCGTGCGCGGTCGTCGCGACGGCGTCGTTCCCGAAGGTCACGCCGGACGACCTGAAGGCGCTCGACGGCCCGCTGACGCCGATGGGCGCGGTACGCGCCGCGAGCAAGGACAGCGGCGTGCCGGAGTGGTCGGGCAAGTGGCTCGGCACGCCGCCGGACGTGCAGTACAAGCGCGGCAGCCGCTACCCCGATCCGTTCGCGAACGACAAGCCGGTCGCGACGATCACCGCGGAAAACATGGCGCAGTACGCCGAGCACCTGACCGACGGCCAGAAGGCGATGTTCAAGCGCTACCCGGCCACGTTCAAGATCAACGTCTACCCGAGCCATCGCGATTTCCGTTACGCGGATTCCGTCTACAAGGACATCCGCACGTACGCGCCGGATTCGACGATGACGTCCGACGCGAACGGCCTCACGAACGCGCCGCCCACGGTGCCGTACCCGATCCCGAAGACCGCTGCCGAGCTGCTGTGGAACCAGCGCTTCTCGTCGGCGATCGGCGCCGAGCAGGCGACCTACGACCAGGCGGTCGTGTACTCGGACGGCAACATCGCGTGGGGTAAGGTGCGCTACGACATCTACTCGCCGCGCAATTCCGGCAAGTTCGACGTGAAGAGCGACCTGAACAACCGCACGTACTACCGCAACGCGACGGAGCTGCCGCTGTCCGATCGCGGCTCGCTGATCGTCGGCTTCACGAACTGGGACAAGGCCGGCGCGGACAACTCGTCGCGTACGTGGATGTACAACCCCGGCACGCGCCGCGTGCGCCAGGCGCCCGAGTACGGCTACGACCAGCCGCAAGGCCCGGGCGGCTTCCGCACCGTCGACGACGACCGCCTGTACAACGGCCCCGGCGACCGCTATGACTGGAAGATCGTCGGCAAGCGCGAGATCTACGTGCCGTACGACAACTACAAGGCGATGGACAGCTCGGTGAAGTACGCCGACCTGCTGACCAAGGGCCACGAGAACCCGTCATACATCCGCTACGAGCTGCATCGCGTGTGGGTGCTGCAGGCGACGCTGAAGAGCAACTACCGTCACCAGTATGCGAAGCGCGTGCTCTACATCGACGAGGATTCGTGGATGACGCTGCTCGCCGACAACTACGACGCACGCGGCCAGCTGTGGCGCACCAACGTCGCGACGACGCTGTACGCGTATGACGCGAAGGTGTTCTACCCCGGCGTCGTGTTCTACCACGACCTGATCTCCGGCGCGTACATGGCCGACCGCCTGACGAACGAAGGCCCGATGCCGAAGCTCGACAACAGCCCGCAGTTCAACGAGGCGTACTTCTCGCCGGACGCGATACGCAGTTCGGGCAACTAAGCAACCTGTCGGCGCGGCATGCCCGCGACCCACGCGCCGGCGCACGGTGCCGCCCGCAACGGCGGCCTGTTCCATTCGAGATTCGAGGGCCCTTTCATGTCTTCCCGCCTGCATACGTCGCTCGGCGACGAGCTGTACGCCGCGTGGCACGCGCGTGCGCCGGTCGCACCGCTGTCGAGCCGCCCGCGCCGCCTGTCGCTCGACGATGCCTACCGCATCCAGCAGCGCTTCATCGAACGCCGCGTCGAACACGGTGAGACCGTGGTCGGCAAGAAAATCGGCGTGACGAGCCAGGCCGTGCAGGACATGCTGAACGTGCGCCAGCCCGATTTCGGCATCCTGCTGTCCGGCATGCACTACGCGGCCGGTGAAGCGATCGTCGCCGATTCGCTGATCGCGCCGCGCGCCGAGGGCGAGATCGCGTTCATCCTCGCGCGCGACCTGCGCGGCCCCGGCATCGACCGCACCGACGTGATCGCCGCGACGGCCGCCGTCGCGCCCTGCTTCGAGATCGTCGATTCGCGCATCCGCGACTGGGCGATCCGCATCGAGGACACCGTCGCCGACAACGCGTCGTGCGGCGTGTACGTGCTCGGCGACGCGCGCGTCGATCCGCGCACGCTCGATCTCGCGGCGTGCGAAATGACGATCGACAAAAACGGCGAGCGCGTCGCGCAAGGGCGCGGAGACGCCGCACTCGGCCACCCTGCCGACGCGGTCGCATGGCTTGCGAACACGCTCGCCGCTTACGACGTGCCGCTGCTCGCCGGCGAGATCGTGCTGTCCGGCTCGCTCGCGAAACTGATTCCGGTCACGGCCGGCGACGCACTGTCGATGCAGATCTCGGGCATCGGCAGCTGCGACGTCCGCTTTATCTAAAGGAACCCTGATGAAGAAAATCCAATGCGCACTGATCGGGCCCGGCAACATCGGCACCGACCTGCTCTACAAGCTGCGCCGCTCGCCGGTGCTCGAACCCGTGTGGATGGTCGGCGTCGATCCTGCATCCGATGGTCTCGCACGGGCGCGCGAATTCGGCCTGAAGACCACCGACCAAGGCGTCGACGGGCTGCTGCCGCACGTGGCCGCCGACGACATCCGCATCGCGTTCGACGCGACGTCGGCCTACGTGCACCGCGACAACTCCGACAAGCTCACCGCGCTCGGCGTGCGGATGATCGACCTGACGCCCGCCGCGATCGGGCCGTACTGCGTGCCGCCGGTCAACCTCGACGCGCATCTCGACAGCGCGCAGGCGAACGTGAACATGGTCACCTGCGGCGGCCAGGCGACGATCCCGATGGTGTACGCGGTATCGCGCGTGCAGCCGGTCGCGTACGGCGAGATCGTCGCGACCGTGTCGTCGCGCTCGGTCGGCCCCGGCACGCGCAAGAACATCGACGAATTCACGCGCACGACGTCCGGCGCGATCGAACAGGTCGGCGGCGCACGCAAGGGCAAGGCGATCATCGTGATCAACCCGGCCGAGCCGCCACTGATCATGCGCGACACGATCCACTGCCTGACCGACGGGCCGCCCGACGTCGACGCGATCACCGCGTCCGTGCACGCGATGGTCAAGGAAGTGCAACGCTACGTGCCCGGCTACGCGTTGAAGAACGGCCCCGTGTTCGACGGCAATCGCGTGTCGGTGTTCATGGAAGTCGAGGGGCTCGGCGATTACCTGCCGAAGTACGCGGGCAACCTCGACATCATGACCGCCGCCGCGGCCGCCACGGCCGAGCGTTTCGCCGAACAGATGCTGGCCGCGACGGCCGCCACCGCTTGAGTCGAGGAGTCACACGATGTCACTTGCAGGCAAGCAGATCACCGTCCACGACATGTCGCTGCGCGACGGGATGCACCCGAAGCGCCACCAGATCACGCTCGACCAGATGCGCGACATCGCGCGCGGGCTCGACGCGGCCGGCGTGCCGCTGATCGAGGTCACGCACGGCGACGGGCTCGGCGGCGCGTCGGTCAACTACGGGTTTCCCGCGCATACCGACGAGGCGTACCTGAGCGCCGTGATTCCGGAGCTGAAGCAGGCGAAGGTGTCGGCGCTGCTGCTGCCGGGCATCGGCACCGTCGAGCATCTGCGCATGGCGCACGCGCTCGGCGTCGGCACGATCCGCGTCGCGACGCACTGCACCGAGGCCGACGTGTCGGAGCAGCACATCGGCCTCGCGCGCACGCTCGGGCTCGATACGGTCGGATTCCTGATGATGGCGCACATGTCGTCGCCCGGGCAGCTCGTCGTGCAGGCGAAGCGGATGGAATCGTACGGCGCGAACTGCATCTACATCACCGATTCGGCCGGCCACATGCTGCCCGACGATGTGACCGCACGGATCGCCCAGGTGCGCGACGCGCTGAAGCCGGAGACGGAACTCGGTTTCCACGGCCACCACAACCTCGCGATGGGCGTCGCGAACTCGGTCGCGGCCGTCGCTGCCGGCGCGAACCGGATCGACGCGGCCGCGGCCGGCCTCGGCGCCGGCGCGGGCAACACGCCGATGGAAGTGTTCGTCGCGGTATGCGACCGGATGGGGATCGAGACGGGCGTCGACGTGTTCGCGATCTCGGACGTCGCCGAGGATCTCGTCGTGCCGATCATGGATGCGCCGATCCGCCTCGACCGCGACGCGCTGACGCTCGGCTATGCGGGCGTCTACTCGTCGTTCCTGCTGTTCGCGAAGCGCGCGGAAGCGAAGTACGGGATTCCCGCGCGCGACATCCTCGTCGAGCTGGGCCGGCAGCGGCTCGTCGGCGGGCAGGAAGACATGATCGAGGACGCGGCGCTGACGATGGTGCGGGCGCGGTCGGTGGCGGCGTAATCGCATACGGCCGTCTTCCATCCGGAAGCAGTGTGAACGGGGCGCTAGCCCCGTTTTCTTTTGACGAGGGTAGGCGCGCTGCGCGCCCGGCAGGCCGCGTGACGCGTCGCGGCCGCTCTCACCGAGACACCGCCTTCAACACGCCCCCACCTCGCGCAGCCATATCCGTCAACGATGTTTCCCGCCATGCCGGCGCCGCCGATGTTCCGCACGCGCCTGCAGCAGCGACGGCATCAGCTCCTCGATGTATTGCCGCGCCTGCCCGCGCGTCACGATCTCGCTGAAGCGCTGATGGGCCTTGTCATGGCCGACCAGCGCCGCATGCGCTTTCTTCAGGATGTGCAAGAACGCGATCAGGCTCGTGCCGTCGCGCACGGGCAGCGCATCGCGCGGGTCGGGGGCCGGTGTGGTACTCATGATCCGATCCTTTGCGGGCAGTCGGTGCGGCAGGTCGTGGTGACGAGCGCCAGCAGGTCGTTCGCGAGACGGTCGCGGTCCGTCAGCGGCGCAAGGCCGAACAGCCGCTCGAGCGTCGCGGCGACCGACGCATGGTCGTACGGCGTATGGTCGACCTGCCCGGCCGCGACCCACGGCGAAATCACGATCGCCGGCACCCGCACGCCGTACACGTCGAACCCGAAGCCGCTCGCGTTCAACGTCGCCGCCGCGCCATCGTTCGGCGGCGGCGCGGCGCCCGGCCTGACCGAATCGTAGAAGCCGCCATGCTCGTCGTAGCAGATCACGAGCAGGCTGCTGTTCCACACCGGCGAATTGCGGATCGCGTCGTACACGCGCGCGGCGAGTTGGTCGCCACCGGCCAAGCCGTCCATCGGGTGCTGCGAGCTGCCGTCCTGATAGGTACCGTGCACGATGTCGCCGTAGCCGGGCTCGATGAACGTATAGCGCGCCGTATAGCCGGCCGCGAGATCGGCCTCGAAATGCGCGAGATCGTCGATGTCGAAGAAGCTGATGCCCTTCAGCGACGCGACCTGCGGCACGTGGCCGAGCGGGTCGCCCGTCTGGTCCTGGTAGATGCGCCAGTTGTCGTCGCCGAGCGCGGCGAAGATCGAACCCTTCGGATAGGGAAAGCCGCCGAACACGTCCCACCCGGCCATTTCTTCCTTGGTCGGCGAATGGTCGAGCCCGGCCGACGACGCCCCGTGCAGGAAGAAGCGGTTCGGCCAGGTCGGCCCCGGCATCGACGCATGCCACGCGTCGCACAGCACGAATGCGTTCGCCAGCGCGTACAGCGACGGCGCCTGCGTCGCGATATTGACGCCCTGCATGATCTTGCCCGCATCGGCCGGCTGCGGCGGCGTGCCTTCGGAATGCGACGTCGCGTAGTTCGACACGAACCCGGTATTGCCGACCGGCGGATACGGCTGCCCTTTCACGAACGGCACGCCCGGGCCGCAAAGCTGCTCGAGCACGTCGGTGAATTCGTGGCACGGATCGGTCGGCATCCGGTCGGGTGCGCCGCCGCCGAACGGGTAGACCGCGTCGCCATACGCATTGCTGTTACCCGGTGACGCGGCAACGATGTCGGGATAGCCCGACAGCGCGAACAGGTGATCGAAGGAGCGGTTCTCGAGCATCAGCACGAACACGTGCCGGATGCGGTCCTGAACCGACGGGGATGCGGGGGCTGCGTCTGCACTCATGGCGCCTCCTGGCGTCGCGCGACGAAAGTCCTGCTGGCACGGTCGTTGGCCCGCTGGAAGCCGCTGAAGGCATTGAAAGCCACGGCGCGGGCCGCGAATTGCCGACGAGTGTACGACCGCGCCGCCCCGCGCGTAAAGCGGCATGCGAACCGCGTTGCGGCGCGCGCGTTCAGCGGTCGGCCGACGCGGTTTTTCCGCGTAACGCACATCGGGTCAACGATCGCGGCGCTGGTGTCGCACGACAACCGCCGGGTCCGCCGGATCAATTACGCAGCGCATCGACGTTTCGGGCGGGACGGTGCGCCGAGCGTTGACTTTCGCCGGTCGGCCCGATACGATCGATGCACTTTCAAGACGCCCTCCCGGTCCGCCGGGAGGGCGTTTCGTTTTGGTTCACCCACCAAACGGAAATCACTTGAAATGAACCCTGTCGACACCCTCGTCTCCCGCCCGAACGCCGACCATGACGGCCTCGGCTACCAGCGGCACGGCACGGGCCCCGAATGTGTGTTGGTCCTGCACGACTGGCTCGGCGACCGCACCAACTACGCGGCGCTATTGCCGTATCTCGATGAAGCCGCCTTCAGCTATGTCTTCGTCGACCTGCGCGGCTACGGCGCATCCATCCACCTGAACGGCGCCTGCACCGTCGACGAGATCGCGGCAGATTGTCTCGCGCTCGCGGACCGGCTGGGTTGGCAGCGCTTTCACATCATCGGCCATTCGATGACCGGCATGGCAACGCAACGGATCGCCGCCGACGCGCCATCGCGCATCAAGAGCGCGATCGCCGTGTGCCCGGTGTCGGCGGCCGGCAACCGCCTGAACGACGACGCACGCGCGTTCTTCGCGAGCACGACTGTCAACGACGATGCGTTTCGCCGGCTCATGCGTTTCGTGACGGGGGGATTGTCGGCGCGCTGGGCCGACTTGAAGCTGCGGCAGAACCGCGAGCGCGTGGCGCCGGCTTGCCGGCTCGCGTATCTCGACATGCTGACGGGAACGGATTTCGTCGACGACATCCGCGGGCTCGACACGCGCTTTCTGGTGATCGTCGGCGACAAGGATCCGGGGCTCGACGAAGCGGCGATGCGCGCGACGTTCCTGGCCTGGCACCCGAACGCGCGGCTCGTGACGATCCCGAATTGCGGGCATTACCCGATGCAGGAATGCCCGCCGTACTTCGCGACGGTCATCGAGGATTTCCTGCTGGACGCGGCCGCTTGAGCGTTGCGCACGCGCGGCGGCCGGTAACGGCGGTGTGGCCGCCCCGGCATGACGATGCCGGCGGTGGCCGGTGAACGGCACGCGATGTGTCGTCCACCCGGTTCGTCCAGCCTCGTCGGCCGGACGGGATTCGATCGGCGAGGCGGTGCTGCGGGCCCGCGCCGATCGTTGCCGCTTAACGGCGCGGCTGGCCGGTGCGCTGCGGACGCGTCGAATTCGCGTCCTTGTGCCGGAAGTTGATGCGGCCCTTGGTCAGGTCGTACATCGACAGTTCCAGCGTCACGCGATCGCCCGCGAGAATGCGGATATGGTTCTTGCGCATGCGGCCCGACGCGTACGCGCCGACCACGACACCGTTTTCCAGCGTGACACGGTATTTGCTGTCGGGCAGCACTTCGTCGACGATTCCGTCCAGTTCCAGCAGTTCTTCTTTTGCCAAACCAATTCCTCCAGACAAGGTAATTGACCGCAGCCGCGGCGATCTGCCCGCCGCCGTACCCGCAACGGGACGGCGGCCGGCAGGCTGCCGGGGATCGGTTCGTTCAGACGGGCCCAGGGCCTGTCTTGCGATCGGAGCCCGGCGCGTTGCGGCGTTCGGGCGGTCAGTGGCGGCGGCGCATGGAGCGCCGCGCAAGTCGGGACCGCGCCGGCTACTACGGCATGGCGGCGGTCTGCTCGGGTTGATGCGTTGAAGCGGTGATGCGCTCGCGAAGCGGCGGGCGCTTCACGAAGGCGTTGCGTCGCACGCGGATCACGCATGCGTTGAGGGAGGCGTCACGACCGATGCATCGTGGATGTCGCGATGCATCGGTCGTGCGCATCGGAAGCGCGCCGGCTGCCGCCGAAGCGGCGCCCTGCGCGCGAATCCGTCCGGCGGCGGCCACCGCTTGGCGGCCGCTGCCGATGCGGCTTACTGCGGCGTGATGTTCGATGCTTGCAGACCCTTCGGGCCGCGCTTCACTTCGAAGCTGACCTTCTGGCCTTCGGCCAGGGTCTTGAAGCCCGTGCCGCGAATTTCAGAGAAATGGGCGAACAGATCGTCGCCGCCGTTGTCCGGGGAAATGAAACCAAAGCCCTTGGTTTCGTTGAACCACTTGACGGTACCGGTATCCACAAATACTTCCTTAATACAAATGACGAATAATTGAACATGCGCCCGCAACGGGCACAGAAAGAATCTAAAGAGGGAGAGACCAACGACCGCCGCACGGAGTGCGGCCAATGATGAGCAATCGAACTTCTTGGACACTTCGGTCATGGACACTACGCGGTAGCGGCCGTTTCGTCAAGACATTTTGATGCGACGCACCAGCGCGCCCGCCCCGTGCGCCTTGCGCGGCGTGCATTGCCGGCCGATGGCACATATTTCGATGTCCCCCCTTTTTTCGGCCGGCGCACCGGTTTTTACCGCGGCTCGAACACGTGATGCAGCGCCGGCGGCGCGGCGCCTTCGCGAATCCGCATCTCGAACGCCTTGCGCGCGACGCTCGTCGGCCGCACGTCCGCCACGTCCAGGTAGAACTGCGAATACCAGTCGCGCATCTGGTACAGCGGCCCGTCGCCTTCGCACAGCAGCGGGTTGTCGATCCGCGTCTTGCTGTGCCAGATGTCGACGTCCTCGTAGAACGCGCGCTGCGCTTCCTTCACGTACGCGTTCGCGATCTCCATGTTCTGCGCGTCGGTCAGCCCGGCCACCTTCTTCACGATCACGCCGTAACGCAGCTCGAAGCTGTTCATGTCGATCGGCACATGGCAGTTCAGCAGCACCGAGTGGATCGGCTGCCCGCCGCTCTGCCCCGTCATCTGCGTGATGTGCACGGCCGGCCCGAAATACGTCGACAGCGCGGTCAGGGCGTCGCCGCCGAGCTTCTCGCTGCGGCCGACCATCAGTTGCGTCGCCTTGTGATCCTCGAACAGGTTCGCGAAATAGTCGATCGGCGCGCGGTGCACGGTCGCGAAGTGTGCGACGTCGGAGATGTTGTCGACCAGTTCGCGGCAATTGGCCTGGATCACCATCTTGTCGACGACCCAGTCCGACCATTCGTCGGAGAAACACACGTCGAGACGCGGAATCGCGACTGCCTCCGGCGGCGCGTTGCCTTCCGGGTCGTTCCACACGAACAGCAGGTTGTTTTGCTCACAGGTCGGCCACGCGCCGATGCGCGCCTTCGGCGGGATCCGCTTGCAGTACGGGATCGACGCGCACTGCCCTTCGCCGTTCCAGGCCCAGCCGTGGAACGGGCACACGAGATTGTCGCCGTCGACCGTGCCGAGGCTCAGGTCCGCACCCATGTGTGGGCAATACGCGTCGACGATGTTGACCTTGCCGGTCGAATCGGCGAACGCGGCGAGCTTGCGGCCGAAGATGTTCAGCGTATGCGGCTTGCCGTCCTTGTAGTCGCGGGCGAGCCCGAGGCAGTGCCAGCCGCGCGCATAGCGCTGCACGAGCGGCTGGGCTTCGATCTTGTAGGGGCGTGCGGACATGGTGTGTCGTCTCCTGGTGGACGCGCGCGGCGGCCCGCCGCGCGCTCGGGGTGATGAGGGGCGCGCTCAGCGCACCGGATTGCCGGATTCGAGTGCGTGCGCCGGCTTCGGCGGCGGCGCGGCCGCCGGCGCCTGCCGGGGCTGCGCCGCCGGCACGCGGTGCTCGGCACGCTCCACGCCGAGCCATGCGGCCAGCGCGGGCAGCAGGAACACCGCGCCGAACAGGTTCACGAGGAACATGAACGCGAGCAGCACGCCCATGTCGACCTGGAACTTCAGCGCGGAGAACGCCCACGTGCCGACGCCGATGAACATCGTGACGGCCGTGAACAACGCCGCCGTACCGCGCTGGCGCATCGCGTCGGCGAACGCGTCCGGCAGCGTCGCGCCGTGACGGAGGTCGTGCTGCAGGCGCTCGTACAGGTAGATCCCGTAGTCGACGCCCACGCCGACGCCAAGCGTGATCACCGGCAGCGTCGCGACCTTCAGCCCGATGCCGAGCCGCGCCATCACCGCGTTGCACAGGATCGACACCAGCGTGAGCGGCACGACGATGCACAGCACCGCGCGCCACGAGCGGAACGTGACCGCGCAGAGCAGCGCGATCGCGCCGAAGATCGACAGCAGCATCGCGATCTCCGCGTCGCCGACCGCCTCGTTGGTCGCGGCCATCACGCCGACGTTGCCGCCCGCGAGCCGGAACGCGACGTTCGGTGTCGGGTTCCCGGCCGCGAAGCGCTTGATCTCGTCGACGATGTGCGCGAGGGTCGTGCCTTCGTGGTTCTTCGTGTAGATCAGCACCTGGATCGCCTTGCAGTTCGCGGTGTTCATCCCGTTGTCGGGGTCGAACGCGCTGGAACCCTGCGTGAGCCCGTCGCTGGAGCGCGGCAGCGCGGCCCAGCGCGGATTGCCCTCGTTGAACGCGGCGATGAACACCTTGCCCTGCGACGACACGCTCGTCACCGACTGCACGCCGGCCACGCCGCGCATGGTCATCTCGAACTTCTCGATCGCGCTCATCACCGGGTAATGCAGGCACGCGTCGTCGAAGCCGGTCGTCTCGACGATCACCGACAGCACGTCCACGCCGATGTTGTACTGGTGCGTGATCGCCGCGTTGTCGATGTTGTAGCGCGAGTTCGCGCGCAGTTCAGGCGCGCCGGTGCCGATGTCGCCGATCTCCAGCTTGCGCGATTCGAGCGTGCCGTACGCGAGCAGCGCGAGCGCCGCCGCGAACACGCCGAGCGCCGGCGCCGGCCGCGCGAACACCGCGAAGCGCGACCACCTCCGGCTGCCGCCGGCCGCCGCGCTGCGCTGCGCATGGGCCAGCGCGCCGCGCTCGAGGCGCGTGTACGACAGCAGGATCGGCAGGAACACCTTGTTCGTCACGATCATCAGCAGCACGCCGAGGCACGCGGTGATGCCCAGCTCGCGCACGATGTCGATCCTGATCCGCATGATCACCATGAAGCCGAGCGCGTTGGTCAGCAGCGCGACCGTGCCCGGCACGAACAGCTTGCGGAACGCGTCGCGCGCGGCCTCCGCCGACGATGCGCCGCGCACCAGCGCCTGCTTCCACGCGTTGGTCATCTGCACCGCATGCGACACGCCGATCGAGAAGATCAGGAACGGCACGAGGATCGACATCGGGTCGATGCCGAGCCCGAGCAGCGGCAGCGCGCCGAGCAGCCAGACGACCGGCAGCAGCGCGACGGCGAGCGCCAGCACGGTGGTCTTCAGCGAACGCGTATAGGCGAGCAGCAGCGCGGCCGTGACGAGAAAGGCCAGCGCGAAGAACGCCACGACGCCGGCGATGCCGTTCTCGACGTCGCCCACCAGCTTCGCGAAGCCGATGATGTTCACGTCGATGCCCTGCTTCGCGTACTTCGCGCGGATCTCCTCGAGCTGGCGCGCGACCGCGCTGTAGTCGAGCCGCTTGCCGGTGGCCGGGTCGGTCTCGCGCAGCTCCGCGCGGATCAGCGCCGACTTCAGGTCGTTGCCGACGAGGCGGCCGATCTGCCCGGAACGCGCGACGTTGCGGCGCACCTTCGCGAGATCGTCCGGGTTCGCGCTCGAGAACTGGCCGGGCACGACCACGTCGCCGCGAAAGCCGGCCTCGGTCACCTCGGTGTAGTGGACGTTCGGCGTGAACAGCGAGAACACGCGCGAACGGTTCACGCCGGGAATGAAGAACACGTCGTCGGTCGCGTGGCGCAGCGCGTCCATGAACGTCTGGTTGTAGATGTCGCCGTCGCCGTTCCAGCGCAGGCTCACGAGGATCGTGTTCGCGCCGGGAAACGCACCCGCATAGCGCTCGAACACCTGCATGTACGGGTGCTGCATCGGGATCATCTTGTTGAAGCCCGGATCGAGCTTCAGGCGCGTCGCGGACAGCCCGAGCGCAAGCGTCACCGCGACGCACAGCAGCATCAGCAACCGGCGCCGGCGGATGATCGTGTTGGCGCAGCGCTCGACGAACGCGGCGAGGCGCGACGCGGAAACGGCTTCAGGGGGGCGTGACAGGTCGTTCATGGAATTCTCTGGTCGATGCGAAACGAACGGGAGCAGGCAGCAGGACGGCCGGGCGTCAGGACGGCGAGCCGGCGAGCGGCGCGACGCCGGCTTCGCCGCCGAGCAGCAGCGCGCCGTGGCCCATGTCGAGCACGGCCGCGAGGCTCTGCACGCCGCCGAGCTTGCGCACGTCGAAGGTCAGCCCGCCGTCGCGCGACGCGACGATCGCGCCGCCCTGGCCCACCAGCACGAGTTCACCGTCGGCGAGCTGGGTCGCGCCGAAGTACGACACCGGCACGTGGCTGTCGACATGCGTCCAGGTCGCGCCGCGATCGGTGCTGCGCACCACGTTGCCGCGCATCCCGTAGGCGACCCAGTCGCCGTTCGCGAGCATCAGCGCGCCGAACAGCGAGCCGGCGTACGGCGACGGCAGCTTGTCCCACGTGGCGCCGTTGTCGGTCGAGCGCAGCAGCGTGCCGCTCTCGCCCGCGACCAGCAGGTTGCCGTGGCCGTCGCCGACGATCGCATTCAGGTGACGATCGCCGGCCGGGGTCTTCACGGTCTGCCAGTGGAGGCCCGCGTCGTCCGAACGCAGCAGCTGGCCGAAGCTGCCGGCCGCGAACAGCGGGCCGTCGGCCGTGCCCCACACGGACAGCAACGGATCGGAATGCTCGTGGTCGATGTGCACTTCGCGCCAGTGCATGCCGGCGTCGTCGCTGCGCACGATCCGGCCGTCGTGGCCGACCGCGATGCCGAGCGTCGGCGTGACGAAGCGCACCTGCGTGAGCGTCGATGCCTGGTCGGGCGTGACCGATGCCGGTCGCCAGCGGGCGCCCCCGTCATCGCTCAGCAGGATCACGCCGCGTTCGCCGACCGCGACGATGCGTGCGCCGGCCCGGGCGAGCCCGTTGATCTGCAGCCGGTCGGCGTGGATCGCCGTGACCGGGAACGCCGGCAGCGGGCGCGGAGAAAACGCGAACAGCGCGGCGCCGAGCACCAGCGCCGATATCGCGAGTCCGGGCAAAGTTCGTTTCATCGCTTGTCTCCTGTGTCTGCGTTCGACGACGGTGAGCGCCATGGCGCTCACCACCGTCGCCCGCCAGTCTCCGGGCCGTCGGTCGTTGCCGCGGCCTCGAATGGTCCTGAATGGGGGGCCGCTTGAGCGGCGCGGCCCGCCCGCGTGCCGCTACGCGCCGACTTCGAACAGCGCGGCGGCGCCCATCCCGCCGCCGATGCACATCGTCACGACTGCGTGCCGCACGCCGCGCCGCGCGCCTTCGAGCAGCGCGTGCATCGTCATCCGCGTGCCCGACATGCCGAACGGATGGCCGAGCGCGATCGCCCCGCCATCCACGTTCAGCCGATCGTCTGGAATGCCGAGCGTGTCGCGGCAGTACAGCGCCTGGCACGCAAAGGCCTCGTTCAACTCCCACAGCCCGATGTCGCCGACGGTCATCCCGACGCGCGCCAGCAGCTTCGGAATCGCGAACACCGGGCCGATACCCATCTCGTCCGGCTCGCAGCCGGCCACCCCGAGGCCACGGAACGCGCCGAGCGGCGTCAGGCCACGGCGCGCCGCTTCGCTGCGCGACATCACGATGACCGCCGCCGCGCCGTCCGACAGCTGCGACGCATTGCCGGCCGTCACGAACTCGCCCTGCTCGACGACCTTGCCGCCGCTCCACGACGGCTTCAGCCCCGCGAGCCGCTCGGCCGTCGTGTCGGCGCGCACGCCTTCGTCGCGCGCCGCGTGCACGTCCTCGTAACCGGCCGGGTTGCCTTCCTTGTCGAACAGCGCGCGCCGCACGTCGAGCGGCGCGATTTCCGCGTCGAAGCGGCCGGCCGCCTGGGCATCGGCCGTGCGCTGGTGGCTCTGCAGCGCGAATGCATCCTGGGCGGCGCGCGAGATCCCGTAGCGGCGCGACACGATCTCGGCCGTTTCCATCATCGCCATGTACGCAGCCGGCTGGTGGTCGAGCACGGCCTGCGAACGCGCGCGATATGCGTTCTTGTGCTGGTTCTGCGTGAGCGAGATCGACTCGACGCCGCCCGCGACGACGATCCGCGCGTCGCCCGCGCCGATGCTGCGCGCCGCGCTCGCGATCGACATCAGGCCCGACGAGCACATGCGGTCGATCGCCATGCCCGGCACCGATGCCGGCAGCCCGGCTGCTGCAGCCGACAGGCGGCCGATGTTGTAGCCCTGCGTGCCCTGCTGCGCGGCGCAGCCGATCAGCACGTCGTCGACGTCGGCCGGCGCGACGCCGGCCCGTTCGAGCGCCGCGCGCACGACGTGGCCGCCCAGCGCCGGCGCCTCGGTGTCGTTGAACATGCCGCGAAACGCCTTGCCGATCGGCGTGCGTGCGACGGAAACGATGACTGCGTCTTCCATGTGTGTGGCTCTCTGAATCTAGAAGGTGTAACGGCTGATCGTGTCGGCCACGCAACCGGGTTTCGCTTCGCCTTCGATCTCGACGGTCACGCGAATCCATGCCTGCACGCCGCCTTCGAGCGGCTCGACGCGCAGCAGCTCGCCGACGCCGCGCACACGCGCGCCGACCTTCACCGGCGACGGGAAACGGATCCTGTCGCAGCCGTAGTTGACGCCGAGCCGCGCGCCGTCGATCCGCACGATCTGAGGCAGGAAGGCATTGACGAGCGACAAGGTCAGGTACCCGTGCGCGATGCACGCGCCGAACGGGCCGTCCTTCGCGCGCACCGGGTCGACGTGCACCCACTGGTGGTCGCCCGTCGCATCGGCGAAGCCGTCGATGCGGAGCTGGTCGATCGCGAGCCACGCGCTCGCGCCGAGCGTCTCGCCGACGGCCGCCGCGAGTTCGCCGGGATGCGCGAACACGCGGGGCGTCGCGCGCACGGGGTCGAGGGTCGTGCTCATCATGCGTGCTGGCTGCTGACCGACAGCACTTCGCCGGTCATGTACGACGCGTAATCGCTTGCAAGGAACACCATCACGTTCGCGACCTCCCAGACTTCGGCGGCGCGCCCGAAGGCTTCGCGCGACGCCAGTTGATTCAGCAGGTCGGCCGGCGCCGACTTCTTCAGAAAATCGTGCATCGCGAGGCTCGGTGCGACCGCGTTGATGCGCACGCCGTACGGCGACGCCTCGAGCGCCGCGCAGCGCGTGAGCGCCATCACGCCCGCCTTCGCGGCCGCGTAGTGCGCCTGTTCCGCCTGCGCGCGCCAGCCGAGCACCGATGCGTTGTTGACGATCGCGCCGCGGCCTCGGGCCTGCATGTGCGGCAGCATCGCGCGCGTCATCCGGAACGTCCCGGTCAGGCTAATGTCGATCACGCGCGACCATTCGGCATCGTCCATATCGACGATGCGGGTCGAGCCGCCGAGCCCGGCGTTGTTGATCAGCACGTCGACGCCGTCGAGCGCGTCCTGCGCTTGCGCGACGAGCGCCTGCACGTCGGCCTCCACCGCGACGTTGCACAGGCGGCCGTGGACCTGTTGCAGCCCCGTTTCGGCGCGCAGCGTCTCGACCGCCTGCTCGAGCCGCTTTTCGTGGATGTCGGAGATGAACAGCGCGCGGCAGCCTTCTTCCGCGCAGCGGCGCGCGGCCGCGAAGCCGATGCCGGCGCCGGCGGCAGCCGTGATCAGCACCGATTTGCCGGCGAGCAACTGGTGGCCCGGCACGTAGGGCGGCGCTTTTGCAATCTGGGAGTCGGTCATGAAGTACCTCGGGGTTCCCTGGGCATGCCGAGCCCGCGCTCGGCCATGATGTTGAGCTGGATTTCGTTGGTGCCGGCATAGATCGTGTCCGCACGGGAGAACAGGAACACGCGCTGCAGATGGGTGAGCTTTTCGTCGGCCGGATCGATCACGTTCGCGCGGGACCCAAGCGCATCCATCGCGAGCTGGCCGAGGTCGCGGTGCCAGTTCGACCAGAAATACTTGTAGATCAGCGCCTCGCGGCGCAGCGGCGCGGCGGCCGCGCCATCGGCGTCGTCCGCCCCGGACAGCATCCGCAGCGCGTTGTAGCGCATCACGCGCAGCCCGGCCCACGCGCGGCCGATCCGCTGGCGCAGGACGGGGTCGCGGTCCGCGCCCGATTCGCGCGCGGCGTCGATCACCCATTCGAGTTCGCGGACGAACTGCATCTGCTGGCCGAGCGTCGACATCCCGCGCTCGAAGCCGAGCAGCGTCATCGCGATCCGCCAGCCGTCGCCGGGCGCGCCGACGAGGTCGCGGGCTTCCGCACGCGCACCGTCGAAAAACACTTCGTTGAATTCCGCGCCGCCGTTGAGCTGCTTGATCGGCCGGATCTCGATGCCCGGCTGGTCGAGCGGCATCAGCAGGAACGACAGCCCCTTGTTGCCCTTCGACGCGGGATCCGTGCGCGCCAGCACGAAGATCCAGTCGGAATCGTGCGCGAGCGACGTCCAGACCTTCTGGCCGTACACGCGCCACGCGCCGTCCGCGCCCGGTTCGGCGCGCGTGCGCACGTTGGCCAGGTCGGACCCCGCGCCGGGCTCCGAATAACCCTGGCACCAGAACTGCGTGCCGGCCAGGATGCCGGGCAGGAAGCGCGCGCGCTGATCGTCGGTGCCGCACGCGACGAGCGTCGGCCCGAGCAGCCCTTCGCCGATGTGCCCCATCCGCCCGGGGCCGCCCGCACGGGCGTATTCCTCGTGGAAGATCACCTGCTCGGCGACCGGGAAGCCGCGCCCGCCGGCGTCCGTCGGCCAGCCAAGGCCGGTCCAGCCGCCCTTCGCCAGTTCCTGCTCCCACGCCTTGCGTAGCTCGGGCCAGGCTTCCTCGTCGCCGGGGCCGCCGCGGTATTTCAGGCACGCGAAGTCACCGGTCAGGTGCGATCGCACCCAGTCGGCCACTTCATGCCGCAATTGCCGTTCGCGCGTGTCGCTGTTCATTGGAGGGCTCCTGTGCGTGCTGCCGATGGACGAGATGCCGCCGCGGCGGGGGGTGCGAGCGCTTCGTCGCGACGCGATGCGCCGCCGTCGATCGCATGGGACGCGATCCATTCGAGCAGTTGCGGCGTGCTGCCGAACTGCGCACCCGACGCCTGCGCACGCTTGAAGTAGAGATGCGGGTCGTATTCCCACGTAAAGCCGACGCCGCCGTGCAACTGGATCGCTTCCTGGGCGCAGAACGCATACGCGTCGTTCGCGGCGGATTTCGCGGCGGCGATATCGGCACGCAATGCGTCGCCCGGCAGCACGCTGCCGGCTTCCGCATCCCATGCATGCGCGGCGCCGAGCACCGCCGAACGCGCCGCTTCGATCAGCACCATCATCTGGGCGCAGCGGTGCTTGACGGCCTGGAACGACGCGATCGCGCGGCCAAACTGCACGCGCTGGCTCGTGTAGTCGAGCGTCAGGTCGAGGCATTGCTGTGCGCCGCCGAGCTGTTCGGCAGCCAGCGCGAGCGCCGCGAACCACGCGGTGCGTCCCAGCAACTGGGCCGCCGCGGTGCCACACGCGAGCAGCGCGTCGCGGCTCACGCGGGCGTCGTCGAGCACGATCCGTGCGATCGGCCGCGTGGCGTCGAGCGTGTCGAGCGGCGTGACGTCGAGCCCCGACGCCGTTGCGACGTCGATCGCGAACAGCCCGACCGACCGCCCTTCGTTCGCGATCCGCGCCGGAACCAGCAGCAGGTCGGCGCGCGCGCCGTCGAGCACGTGTGCTGCGACGCCGGACAACGCGAAGCCAGCCGCGGTTTCTTCCGCGATGAACGGAAGCGGTCGAGCACTGGCCGGTTCGTCGAACGAGTCGCCGAAAGACGCGTCGAATGCGTTGACGTCCGGCCCGCCGCATGGCCGGCCGACCCGCGCGCCACTTGACTCGCCGAACGGCCAGTCGAACGGCAGCGCCAGCGTCGCACTGCACGCGCCTTCGGCAATCTTCGCGAGCCGGCCTGTCGCCAGCGGCGTATCGCAGCCGGCCAGCGCCGTCGCCGCGAGGCATGCGGTCGAAAAATACGGCACGCACGCGACGCGCCGGCCGAGCTGCTCCATCAGCACCGTCTGCTCGAGCGCACCGAGCCCCAGCCCGCCGGCCGCCTCGGGCAACGCAAGCGCGTTCCAGCCGAGTTCGCCCGCAAGCGCGGCCCACAGCGCATCGTCACGGCCGGCCGACTGCGCGAGCGCGCGGCGCACGTCGGCGGACGCGCTGCGTTGCGCAAGCACGTCGGCTGCCGCATCGCGGATCATCGCCTGTTCGTCGGTGAGCGCCAGATCCATCGCTCAGCTCCCGTACACACGCTGCGCGGGACGCGCATCGGCAAGCAACTTCGCCACCGCCGGGCCAACCTCGGCCGCTGCCCAGCGTGCGCCGCGATCGACGCGCGGGCCGGTGCGCCAGCCTTCCGCGACCGCGATCATCCCGCCCGCGACCTCGAACACCTGGCCCGTCACATCAGCCGACAGCGCGCTGCCGAGCCACACGACCAGCGGCGCAACGTTGGCCGGATCGAAATAGTCGAAGCCGCCGTCCTCGGGCTGCTTCATCATGTCGGCGAACACGCCTTCGGTCATCGACGTGCGCGCGGCCGGCGCCAGCGCATTCACGCGCACCCCGTAGCGCTGCAACTCGACCGCTTGCATCAGCGTGAGCGCGGCGATCCCGGCCTTCGCCGCGCCGTAGTTCGACTGGCCGATCGAGCCTTGCAGCCCGGCGCCCGAACTCGTGTTGACGATCCGCGCATCGACCGCGCGGCCGGCTTTCGCCGCATCGCGCCACACCCGCGCCAGCACGCTCGACAGGCAGAAGTGGCCGCGCAGGTGCACGCGCATCACGTCGTCCCAGTCGGTTTCGGTCATGCTCGTGAACATCTTGTCGCGGCAAATGCCCGCGTTGTTGACGAGCACGTGCACGTCGCCGAACGCTTCGCGCGCCGCGTCGACGATCCGCTGCGCGGTGTCGACGCGCGTGATGTCGTCCGCATTCGCAAGCGCGCGGCCGCCGCGTTGCGCGATTTCGTCGACGACTGCTTGCGCGGCATCGCGCCGGATGTCGTTGACGACGACCGCCGCGCCTTCGGCCGCGAACGCAAGCGCGTATGCGCGCCCGAGCCCGCCGCCCGCGCCGGTGATGATGACGGTGCGTCCGTTACAGATTCCCATGCTGGTGCCTCGTGGATCGTGAAGGTGACGCGCTCACAGGCGCTCGATGATCGTGACGTTCGCGAGGCCGCCGCCTTCGCACATCGTCTGCAGCCCGTAGCGGCCGCCCGTGCGTTCCAGTTCGTGCAGCAGCGTCGTCATCAGACGCGCACCGGTCGCGCCGAGCGGATGGCCCAGCGCGATGCCGCCGCCGTTCGGGTTGGTCTTTTCGTGCGGGAAACGCGTGTCGGCGAGCCATGCCTGCGCGACCGATGCGAACGCCTCGTTCATCTCGACGACGTCGATCCGCGACCAGTCGAGGCCGGCCTTCTCGAGCGCGGCCTGCGTCGCCGGGATCGGTGCCGTGAGCATCCACAGCGGATCGTCGCCGAGCACGCTCAGGTGATGGATGCGTGCGCGCGGCGTGAGCCCGTAGCGCGTCAGCGCCTCCTCCGACACGATCAGCAGCGCGGCGGCCGCATCGCAGGTCTGGCTCGCGACGGCCGCCGTCAGCGAACCGCCCGGCGTCAGCGGTTCGAGCGTCGCCATCTTTTCCAGCGAGGTATCGGGGCGCGGCGTCTCGTCGTGCACGACGCCTTCGAGCGGCACGATTTCCCGCTTGAAATGCCCGGCCTCGATCGCCGCAACCGCGCGGCGGTGGCTTTCGAGCGCATAACGCTCCATCGCGTCGCGCGACAGGTTCCAGTGATCGGCGATCCGCTGCGCGGCGACGAATTGCGACACCGGCGCGTCGCCGAAGCGCGCACGCCAGCCGTTGCTGCCCGAGAACGGGTCGTTGAAGCCGAGCGGCGCCGCGCAGGTCATCGCGGACGAGATCGGGATCTGCGTCATCGTCTGCACGCCGCCGGCCACCACCACGTCCTGCACACCGCTCATCACGGCCTGCGCGGCGAAATGCACGGCCTGCTGCGACGAGCCGCACTGGCGGTCGACCGTCACGCCCGGCACCTGCAGCGGCAGCCCGGCCGCGAGCCAGCAAGTGCGCGCGATGTTGCCCGCGAGCGGGCCGATCGTGTCGACGCAGCCGAACACCACGTCGTCGTATTCGTCCGCGGGAATCGCGTTGCGCCAGACCAGCGTCTTCAGCACGAAGCCGCCGAGGTCCGCCGCATGCACGTGCGCGAGCCCGCCCTTGCGGCGGCCGGTCGGCGTGCGCAGCGCGTCGACGATATAGGCTTGTTTCATCCGTTCAACTCCTCGAGGTCGAAGGTCTGCGCGGGGCCGATCGGCAATGCATCGCCGAGGATCGCGTCGGCCACGCGCGCCTTGTGGAACGCGCTGTCGCCCCAGCTGCCGGAGAGCGCCCAGATGCGCTTCATGAAGATCTGCAGGTCGAGCTCCCACGTGTAGCCGATCGCGCCGTGCACCTGCATCGCGTGGCGCGCGGCAAGCTGTGCGGCCGACGTCGCCGCGAGCTTCGCGTGCGACACGAACACCGCGCGCTGCGGGTGATCGTCGGCGATCGCCTGCGCCGCGCGCGCGACCACCGGCCGCGCGAACTCGTAGCGGATCGCGACGTCGGCGAGCAGGTGCTTGAGCGCCTGGTACGAACCGATCGCCTTGCCGAACTGCTTGCGCTGCGCGCTGTAGTCGATCGCGACGTCGAGCACGCGCTGCGTGAGGCCGAGCAACTGCGCGGCGACCGCGAACGCACCGTGGTCGAGCGCGCGCGCCAGCAGCGGCGCGGCTTCGTCGGCGCTCGCGATGCGCGTGGCGGCCGACGGCTCCCAGTCGAGCGTGAACAGCCGCCGCGACGGGTCGACGCTGTCCACCGCGCGCCACGCGCACTGCGCGGGATCGACGCGATGCAGCTCGCCGCGGTGTTCGCAAAGGAGCGTCTGCGCGACGTGCACGTCGGCCGCATACGGGTTCACCGGATGCACGAGCGCGACGCGCGCGCGCCCTTCGGCGATGTCGCGCAGCAGCGCGTCGCGCCAGTCGCTCGCCGGCAGCCGCGCGAGCACGCCGGCCGACACGAGCGCCGTGTCGAGCAGCGGCTCGGGGCTGCCGAAATAGCCGTAGGTCTGCGCGAGCAGCGCCCATTCCGTTTCGCTCAGGCCGAGCCCGCCGTGCGCCTCGGGCACCGACACGGCGGTCAGCCCCTGCGACGCGAACAGCGCCCACAGGTCGTCCGAGCGCCCGGTCGGCGTGGCCCAGAGCTCGCGGATCAGCTCGGGCGTCATCTCGGTCATCAGCAGGCGCTTCACGCTGTCCGCGAGCGCTTCCTGGTCTTCATCGAATACGAAATCCATACGATGTCCGTTCTGTAAGGGTGGCGCCGGTGCGCTCAGGCGCGCGGCATGCCGAGCATCCGTTCGGCGACGATGTTGCGCTGGATCTCGTTGGTGCCCGCGTAGATCGTGCCGGCCTGCGCGAACAGGAAACCGTCGAGCCAGTGGCCGAGCGCCGCGTGCTGCGCGGCCGTCTGCGGGACGACCTCGCCGTGCGCACCGAGGATGTCGAGCGCGGTCTGGTGCATGCGCAGGTCGAGCTCCGACCAGAACACCTTGTTGGTGCTCGACTCCGCGCCGATATGGCCGCCCTTCAGCAGCCGGCTTGCGGTCGCGTAGGTCGACAGCGCATACGCCTGCGCATCCATCCACGCCTGCACCACCCGCTCGCGCAGCGTCGGATCGCGGTCGGCGCTGTCGCGGTGGGCGAGATACAGGTCGCGCAGCGCCTGTGCGGTGCGCTGGAACCGTGCCGGCGAACGCAGCATCAGCCCGCGCTCGAACCCGGCCGTCGCCATCGCAACCTGCCAGCCCGCGCCTTCGGCCGCGAGCCGGTTCTCGACCGGCACGCGCACGTCGTCGAAGAAGATTTCCGCGAAACCCGTCTGCCCGTTGAGCTGGCGGATCGGCCGCACCGTGATGCCCGGCGCGGACAGCGGCACCATCAGGAACGTGAGCCCGTGGTGACGCGACGATTCCGGGTCGCTGCGGAACAGGCCGAACAGCCAGTCGGCCCACACCGCGCGGGTCGACCAGATCTTCTGGCCGTTCAGCACGTATTCGTCGCCGATGCGGGCGGCCGTCGCGCGGATCGCGGCCATGTCCGAGCCCGCGTTCGGCTCCGACCAACCCTGCGCCCACACGTGCTCGCCGGCCGCCATCGCGGGCAGGAAGCGCGCCTTCTGCTCCGCCGTGCCGAAATCCATCAGCGTCGGGCCGAGCAGGAAGATGCCGTTCTGGTTCACGCGCATCGGTGCGTCGGCACGCCAGTACTCTTCCTCGAAGATCAGCCACTCGATCAAGTCGCAGCCGCGCCCCCCGAGTTCGCGCGGCCACGTGACCATGCTCCAGCGGCCCGAGTGCAGCGTGCGCTCCCATTCGCGGTGCGCGGCGAAGCCTTCCTCCGTGTCGAAGCTCGGCAGCCGCTCGCGCGGCACGTGCGCGGCGAGCCATTCGCGGATCTCCGCGCGGAACGCCTGTTGCTGCGGCGTATAGGCCAGGTTCATGCGCGTGCCTCTCCGGCGGTTGCCTGCGCGTCGAAACGCGCATCGCGCTTCTCGACGAACGCGGCGCGCGCCTCCGTCGAATCGTTCGTCAGGTACGCCTGCAGCGTGAAGCCCTGCTCCCAGCGGTACTTGTCCTCGAGATCGCCGTCCTCGACGCCGTTCAGCGCCTCCTTCGCGAGCCGCACCATCGCCGGACTCTTCTCCGCGATCTTGCGGGCGATCGCGAGCGCCGCGTCGCGCAGCATGTCGCGCGTCACGACCTGCTCGACCGCGCCGAGCCGGTACGCTTCGGCCGCATCGATCAGGTCGCCGGTGAAGTACATCGCACGCACCTTCTGCACGCCGAACAGCCGCTGCAGATGCGCGCCGCCGCCCATCGCGCCCCGGTCGATCTCGGGCACGCCGAAGCGTGCGCAGTCGGCCGCGACGACGATATCCGCCGCGCCGCAGATGCCGATCCCACCACCGAGCACGAAGCCGTGCACGGCCGCGATCACCGGTTTCGGGTTGCGGTGCACCGCGCGAAACGTCTCGTAGTTGCCGGCGTTGACCGCCACGATTCGCTCCGGATGCGCGGCCAGTTCCTTGATGTCGACGCCCGCGCAGAAGCCGCTGCCTTCGCCGCGCACGACGATCACGCGCACGTCGTCGTCCTCGCCGAGCGCGTCGAGCGCGCGGGACAGCGCATGCCAGCCCTGCGCGTCGAGGGCGTTCACGGGCGGATGGGCGATTACCAGTTCGGCGATGCCGTCGGCCCGATCGATCCGGAACGGCGTCGCGCCGGCCGGTGGGTTGGATGCTGTCATCTCCTCTGCCTCTCTGTGATGGTGTTCACGCGGCCTGTGCCGCCGGCGCGGCGCGCAGCGCGGCCAGTGCGTCGAGCCGCTCGCCGGCTTCCGCGACGATCCGCGCGATCAATGCGTCGCACGATTCGATCGCGCCGATCATCGCGGCCGCCTGGCCGCTCGGCAGCACGCCTTCATCCGGATGGCCGTCGACGATCGCGCGCTGGATCAGGAACGGCGCATTCGCGGCCATCAGCGTCTGGCTCGCGGTGTAGTTGTGCGAGCGCAGCGCCTTGATTGCCAGGCCGAGCATGTCGCTCGTGCGCAGCCCGTTCTGGCGTCGCCATGCTTCGGCGGTCTTCAGCGCGAACAGCGTGCGGCGCAGCGGGCCGAAACGTTCGAGCTTCAGCAGATACGGGTTGTCGATCATCCGTTGCGGCAATCCGTCGAGTGCCTCCGACACGCGAATGCGCGCCGGGTCGCCGACCGCGACGTAGCGCTCGAGCGTCTCGCGCGGCACCGGCGATTCGGTGCTCATCAGGAAGCGCGTGCCCATTGCGATGCCGGCCGCGCCATACGCGAGCGCGGCGGCCAGCCCGCGCCCGTCGAAGAACCCGCCGGCCGCGACCACCGGCACGCGCACCGCGTCGAGCACCTTCGGCAGCAGCAGCGTGGTCGGCACCGAGCCCGTATGGCCGCCGCCTTCCGCGCCCTGCACGGTGACGATGTCCGCGCCGAGTTCGACGGCCTTCGCCGCATGCTTCGGCGCGCCGACGGTCGGCATGCAGACGATGCCCGCATCCTTGAAGCGGCGGATCGTCTTCGCGTCGGGCCCGCGGCCGTAGCTGACCGCGCGCAGCCGGTGCTTGATCGCCAGTTCGACGACCTGTTGCGCGTTCTTCTGGAACATATGGAAATTGATGCCGAACGGCTGGCCGGTCAGCGACTTCACTTTCAGGATCTCGGCCTCGACCTGCCCGGGTTCGAGCGTCGCGCCGGCCAGGAAGCCGAAGCCGCCCGCGTTGCAGGTGGCCGCGACGAGCCGCGCATCGGCCACCCAGCCCATCGCGGTCTGCACGATCGGATAGCGGCAGCCGAGCAGGTCGCACAACGGCGTATGCAGCGTCGTGCTCATGCGGCGGCTCCGTTGACGACGTCCGGCGCGGGCGCGTGCGCGTCGCTACGGTCCGCGCCGTTCGGCTGGCGCTGCGAGCGGGCCATGCTGCGCGCGTCGTAGCCGCCGAGGCGGTCGCCGCTCACCAGCTCGTTGTGCGCATGCGCGAAGTGATGCCACGCGAACGCCGCGTCCATCGCCGCGCGCTTGCCTTGCAGTTCCTCGACGTGATTCAGCGCCTGCTTGGTCAGCGCGAGCCCGAGGCGCGGCATCGTCGAGATCCTCGCGGCGATCGCGTAGGTCGCGTCGCGCAACCGCTCGCGCGGCACCACGCGGTTGACCATCCCCATCTGGTACGCGCGCTCGGCCGGCATCCGCTCGCCGAGGAACAGGAATTCCTTCGCGATGCGCGGGTTCAGCTCGTACGCATGCGCGAAATACTCGACGCCCGGAATCCCCATCCGCACGACCGGATCGGCGAAGCACGCATCCTCGGACGCGACGATCAGGTCGCACACCCACGCGAGCATCAGCCCGCCCGCGATGCATGCGCCCTGCACCATCGCGATCGTCGGCTTCGGCAGGTCTCGCCAGCGCCGGCACATCCCGAGGTACACCTCCTGCTCGCGGGCATAGAGGAATTCGCCGCCGTCCTTGTCGACGTGGTCGTACCACAGCGATGCGCGGTCGAACGACTCGTGGATGTCGCGGCCCGGCGTGCCGATGTCGTGGCCCGCCGAGAAATGCTTGCCGGCGCCCGCGAGTACGATCGCCTTCACCGCATCGTCGTGCGCCGCACGCCGGAACGCCGCGTCGAGCGCGTACGTCATCTTCGAGTTCTGCGCGTTGTGATACTCGGGACGGTTCATCGTGATCGTCGCGATGCCACCGTCGACCGCGTAGTCGACGACACCGTCGCCGAAGCTCACCTGGGTCGCTTCCATGTCGGACCTCATCCCCGGCGCGGCGCCGGATTGTTGCGCACGATCGTCGCGCGCAGGTTGTGCGGATCGAGCGCGCGCACGATGCGCAGGTCTTCCGCGTTCGGCGGGGCCGTCGTGTCGATATCGGGTGCGGCGATCAGCGGAAAGCCGGTCGCGTCCTGCACCTCGTCGAAGCTCACGCCCGGATGCAGCGAGCGCACGCGGATCGCGTGGTCCGGCCCGCCGAAATCCATCACGCACAGGTCGGTGACGATGCTGCGCAGGTCGACGAAGGTCTTCATCCCGGGCAGCCGGCGCGCCGGGTTGTAGCCGACCGTGCACACCATGTCGACTTCGTGTTCGACGAACGTGCGCCTGCCGTGGCCGCTGACGAAGAACGAGTTCGCATGATTCGTCGTGTTGCCGGGAAAGCCGCGTGCGCCGAGCAGCTGGGTTTTCGGGCGCGCGTAGTCGTCGCCGAGCCACGAGATGTTGGCCTGGCCGAAACGGTCGATCTGCGTCGGCATCACGAGCGCGTGGCGGCGGCCGTGCCACAGGCAGTCGAACACGCGCTCGTAGGTCATCCAGCCGCTCGCCTTCACGCGATAGCCATCGGGGCGCGGGCCGAGCGGCACCGGCTCCTCGACGAGATACGCTTCGCCGTCGGTCAGCATCAGCCCGTCGTTGTACGCGAGCCGCGCGAGGCCGGCCGCGAGCCGCGGGCCCGTGCCGATGCCGGTCGCCAGCACTTCGCCGTCGTCGCGCCAGAGTCGCGCGGACGCGACGATCATCAGTTCCGCGAGGGAATGGTCGAGAGATTCGCTCACAGGCGCTCCTTTACAGAATCGGCAACGGCAGCGTCGTCACGTGCGACAGGCCGCCGACGCCTTCGAGGTACCGGCGTTCGTCCTGGCCGACCACGTCGCGCAGGTACGCCGCCGTTGTCGCGTCGTCTTCCGCGCTGGCGCAGTACGCGCGCAGGTGCGGCAGGTCCCAGCCGTAGGCCGGACCGCACGACGTCGGATGCGCGCCGCCCGGCGCGTGCACCACGCCCGTGACGAGCGAGCGCTCGAACGGGTTACGCTTCGCGGCGTCGAGGTCTTCCGTCGCAATCGACGAATCGACCCGTTCCGCCGACACGTAGCAGCGCTGCGCGGCCCGCGTCATCCACGCGTCGAAGAACGGATCGGGGCCGTCGATGCGCGTGTTGCCCATCCGGTCGGCCGCGTTCACGTGCAGCAGCGCGACGTCGAGTTCGATCGCGGGCATCGCGAGCAGCGTCTCGCCATCGTCGTACGGCGACTGCACCGTGCGCAGTTGCGGCGCGTGATCGAGCAGCGCGGTGCCGAGCCCGGCACGGGTCGGCAGGAACGGCAGGCGTGCGGCGGCCGCGCGCAGGCCGAGCTGCAGCATCCCTTCGTCGAGTTCGAGCACATCGACGCGGCCGTGCTCACGGGCGCGGCGGAAATGCGGTTCGAGCGGAATCACGTCGAGCGACACGAAGCCGAACACCACCTTGCGCACCTTGTCCGCCGCGCACAGCAGCCCGACATCGGCGCCGCCGTACGCGACGATCGTCAGGTCCTTCAGGTTCGAGCGCGCGATTTCGCGCACCAGCGCCATCGGCTTGCGCCGCGGCCCCCATCCGCCGATGCCGATCGTCATGCCGTCGGCGAGTTGCGCGACCACGTCGCGCGCGGACATCGTCTTGTCGAGAGGTTTCATCGTCATCGTGCTGGCTTACCGGTATCCGATGCTGAAATCGTGGCCCCACTGGCTCACCTTAGTGGCCTCGAACACCGCGTGTTTCGACCAGTCGACCGTGAGACCGCCGAAGCCGTATTCGAGATCGAAGCCGCCGGGCGTCTTCATGTAGAAAGAGATCATCTGGTCGTTGCAGTGACGGCCGAGCGTCGCGGACATCTTCACGTCGTGCGTGGCCACGCGATCGAGCGCGCGCCCCACTTCGTCCATCGAGTCGACTTCGGCCATCACGTGCACGCAGCCCGACGGCACGGCCATCTCGAACAGCGCGAGGCTGTGATGGCGCGCGTTGCGGCAGTGCATGAAGTGAATGCGTTTCTCGGGTTCGGCCGGATCGGGCGTGAACTTCACGCGATAGATGTCGGACAGCTCGAAGCCGAGCACGCCGCGCACGAACGCGTCGGTCGCGTCGAACTGCGGCGCGGGCAGCACCGCGTGGCCGAGCCCCATGTCGCCGGTGACGAAGTGCGAGACGCCCAGCGGCGACACGAAGCGGCGGAAGTCGCAGCGCGCCCCCCAGTACAGCTCGTGGCGGTTGCCGGACGGGTCGGTGCACCACGCCATCGCCTGCGCGCGGCGCAGCGCGGCTTCGGCGGGCGTCGCGCGGATCGGCTCGACGCCCGCGCGCTGCAGCGCAGCAAGCGCGGCGTCGAACGCCGCGCCGTCGGGCAGTTCCCAGCCCGACGCGAAATAGCGGTCGGTCGAGCCGGGAACGATCACGTAGCGGAAATCGCGCTCGTCCATCTTCAGGTACAGCGCGCCGTCGGGCGCGTCGAGCGCCTGCATGCCCAGCACGTCTTCCGCGTAGCGGCGCCACGCATCGACACGCGTCGCCTCGACGACGACGTAGCCAAGCGCACGGACATCGATCATGTCGGCCTCCTCCTGGTTCAGAATCCGTTGTTCGTGAAAGGATTCTGGCCGGTCGGGGGGGGTGTCACATCGTCTGTTGGGACGAGAGGCGGGGGGGAAATGGACGGGGCGGAACGGCCGCGACGGGGGTGCGGCGGGCGTTGGGTCAGCCGGGGGTTCGGCAGGTTCGTGTGCCGGCATGCGGGCATCGGCTGGACACGCAACCGACGAAGGCAAAAAAAGCGGCTGTCCGGTCCGGACACATCGGCTTCTCGCCACCGTTCCGGTGAATTCGCGTGCGGTTTTCGAACCGATTCCCTCGATTGAATCTTGCGGTGCGTATTTGAAACAATGAAAGTTTTAATTTGATTAATTACTCCGCATTTATTCGCAAAATACTTTACCCATTCGGCAATCGCCCCCCCTGAAATCAATCTATTTTCATTCAAATTACAAAAAATAATAACTCAAATTAAATAACATTATAACGGTCGAGTGATTTTTACGGTGTAGATTTGATATGCCATCCATTTAAACCGGGCAAGACTGGAATTACATAGACCGCATTTTTCCGAATCCGAACGATCTCACCGAATATGGCCCCAAGCAATTAAATTGGCGCACGATTTGCATTTCGATCGACGGAAGTCATTGAACGGCCAATCAAAACAAGACCCCATCCACTCCACCCGCCAGGGTGTTCGGCAACAACAAAGAGCGTTCATTGGAAGCATTTTCCACGCAACGTCCTCGCAATGCATTTAATTCGCCCGGCATAATTTTCATGCAATCTGAGGGGCACCTCAATGTTCGACCGATATTTCGAATCTCAGGGAACGACTCGCAAGTTCGAAAGGAGATTCAAATGAGCAAATTGATCAATAAAATCGCTGTTGCTGCGTTCGGTTCGTTGATCGCAACCAGCGCGCTGGCCCAGCAGATCAGAACACAGGGAAGCGTGACGCAAATCACGTTACCCGAGCGCGGTCTGCAAATTGCCGCAATCGATTTCAAGCACGCGCTGCCGATGCCGATGCCAAGGCCGCTCGTTGCGCCGCCTGCCATGCTGGATTCACTGATGTACAACGCCAGGCCAGTGCTGGGCGTGCCGGGCCATGCGCCAGGCGGCGCCGGAGACGGCGTGCAAAGGCCGGTGCAACTGGTCGCGCCAGTCGATTTGAGTCAGTCCGGGGTCCAACCGCAGGAATACGGATCGTCGAATCAGCCATATACCACTAGCCAGGTGAATGCGAACGGCGACAATACGCAGTATTACTATCCGTTCCGTGCAGCCGGCAAGCTGTTCTTCAACATCGGCTCCGCGACCTACCTGTGCTCTGCCTCCCTGATCAAACCGGGCGTGGTCGTCACGGCCGCGCACTGCGTCGCGAATTTCGGCCAGCGGCAGTTCTACTCGAACTGGGTATTCGTTCCGGCCTACAGTAACGGAACCGCACCCTACGGTACGTGGAACGGGGCATCCGCCACCGTCATGACGTCCTATTACGACGGCACCGATCCATGCGCTGCCGCCGGCGTCATCTGCCAGGACGACATGGCCGTGATCGTGCTGTCGCCGCAAGCCGGATCGTATGCGGGCAATCGCGCCGGATGGTATGGCTATGGATGGAACGGCTATAGCTACACGCCGTCAGGGCTCGCGCTGATCGACCAGCTCGGCTACCCGGTGGCCTTGGATAGCGGCGTCTACATGGAGCGAAACGAATCGCAAGGTTTCGTGTCCGCCAGCAACTCGAACAACACGATCATCGGATCGCTGATGACCGGGGGTTCGAGCGGCGGCCCGTGGCTCGTCAATCTTGGCATGCCGCCGACACTCAACGGCACGGCCTTCGGCAACGCAGCCTCGCACAATACCGTGGTCGGCGTGACGAGCTGGGGTTATACGAACTCCGCGGTGAAGCAGCAAGGCGCGTCGCCGTTCACGAGCAGCAACATCGTGACGCTCGTGAATACCGTATGCGGCAGCACGCCGGCAGCGTGTTGAGGGCAGCCTGACGTAACGCGTCGCGCGTGGCATTGCGCTCGTCGTGCCGATTCGGCACCGCCGGCCGACGCTTCACGCGACGCACCCTCTGCGGTGCCCTGGGCCAACCCGCGCTTCGATCGAACGCGCGACGCTAGTCGAACGGATTCACCAGCCGGACCCCCGTCTTCGCGAAATCGCCGACGTTGCGGGTGACGACCGTCAGGTCGTTGATCAGCGCCGTTGCGGCAATCAGCTTGTCCAGCGCGTGCTCCGGATGCGGAACACGCAGGTGGCCCCACAACTGGCCGACATCGATGTCGATCGGCAGGATGTTGGGCGCATAGTCGGACATGAGCGCGGCCAGCCAGGCATCGAGTATCGACGCCTGCCGCGTATCGCCGCGGCGGCGGATCATCTCGACACCGCGGCGTAGTTCGGAAACCGTCACGACGGACAGGTAGAGACTGCTGCCGTCGTTTCCGGCTTCACGGAAGAACGCGCGCACCCCGCTGTTCGCGCGCTTTCCCTTTCTGATTTCGCTGATGACGTTCGTATCAATCAAAAACACGCCTGACCTCGCCGGAATCCTGAACACGTTGGAAATCCGCGTCTTCGCCAACATCGGGCATGCTCATCAGCACTTGCGCAAATGTCCTTCGCTTCGGCCGGCCGAGCGCATCGGCCAGAATGGCTCGATGTTCGGCCTCGGCACTCCTGCCATTTGCCGCAGCCTGCTCGCGCAGGCTCTGAACGATACTGTCATCCACGTTACGCACCAGAAGATTTGCCATAGGTCCCTCCATCCAGGTTGCTATCAATGATAGCGTCATGACGGTGAATTGCAAGCATCGTCATGAATGGATGGAAGACGGGGTTGGCGTCGGCCAACGGCAGCAGCCAGCATGAATCCACCCGACTTCCGCCGTTCGCCCGACACGTCGAACTGCTGTCCGCAAGGTAAGCCAGATCGGAACGACGTAAAAGACGGCCGAACGGCTATTCGCAGACAGGCGGCACGCGTGGACTCGCGCAGGGTGGCGTCATTCACCGCTGCCGGGTCGATCGCGCAACGCAGCCCCCATCCGTCGACGCATTCGGGATCGCAGGCAACCGATGTCAAACCCTGATAGGCAAATATCGGCACTCCCCCGGCCCGCACGCACAACGGCAACCCGACCACTCAGAACCGATACGAAATCCCGATCTGCAACACCGGGTACCACCGATAGCGCGACATCACCTGCCGCAGTTCGTCGAGCCCGCTCGCGACGAGGATCTGGCTCTTCGCCGGCCCGGCCGCGGCCGCGAGTTCCGGCGACAGCGTGTACGAACATTTCGGTATCCCGTACGCCACGCCGAGGTCGGCGACGAATCCGAGCCCCTTCGACGCCGGCCGATGCCCGTAGCCGATCCCGACATACGGCATCACGGCCGGATAGCGCGCTTCCGCCACCGCGTACATCCCCGGCATCGCCGGATAGCGCTTGCCGCCGAACACGTAAGTCCCATTGGTCGGCACCGATACGCCGCGCAGTTCGTCGTCGTTGAAACGCAGGCCGAGCGTCGCCCGGAAGCCGCTGCCGCGCCACGGAAAGATGTCCGCGTACAGGCCGCCCTGGCGCAGTTTCAGGTCATCCTGATAGCGATTGCCGGCCACCGTGAAGTCATGCGAAAGATCGATCGCATTGAAGTCCGCATGCGCACCCAGCATCGAATTGAAGCTCACGGCCGCGCCGATGCCGACGCCCTGCGTGCCACCCTGCAGGTAGATCTCCTGCGCGTGCGCGCTCGCGGCGCACATCACCGCCACCGCTGCCCATTGGTTCACCGTCATTTTCACGGGCGCCTCCCCCGACTTGTGCCGGGCGCGCCTCGCCAACGCATGCGGCCTGCGCCGCGCTGCGTGATGCGAACCCCGACACGACACCTTGCAAGCACGCTTGCTGTTCGACGGATCGGGAACGCGTTGCCCCGTGCGCATGGCCGATACAGCATGTGCCGCAACACACGGCGCCCGCGGCCCGATCCGATTCCCCGTTTCTATCGATGTCGTTGCATGCCGCAGATGCGTTCATCGTTGTTGCGACATTCGTTTGCGCCAGCGGCACCGGGTCAACCGCAAAGCGCGTGCCATGCGGCGCAAACCGAAGCGGGAAAAGCGTGACCGCAAAACACGGACGTTCACGCAGGCTGTAATCGGAGGAAATGTTTCAGGAACGCATCCTTATTCGGCAGACGATGCCGGGCGACGCGATCCGACGTGTCGTGCGTCGATACCCCAACGCGTGCCGAACGAGGCGGGATAGCCGTCAGCGCGCGGGAGTCGTCGTGAACGTTGGGCGCATGCGGCGCAATGCATTGAAGAATGCGTTGCAGGGATGTGACCTCGCGCCGGTCGAGCGCGACGCCGATACGCAATTGCGCGCGGTGATTCAGGGTGAACACGGATGCCGGCGCGTGCTTTTCATTTGAATGCGACCACGACGCTCCAACTTATTGGCTTTCTAGATCACCATCCGAACGAATCAGCTTGGTACAATCCATCGACCAGGACGAAGCCGATTTATAAATCAATCCGGCCACCGGAAAATTGCAGACGAGGCATTGCACCTCGAACATCCGCGCCAACCATCGGCAATTTACAAGACCAATCGACTAGCGGGGGAACTGTGAAACACATCGCAATTCTTGTGTTGGTTGCAGCCACTGTTGCGGGTTGCAACTCGAAACAATCCGACAACAACACTCAGTCGTCAGCGACGAGTCCCGCCACGCCAAGCGATACTTCCGCCCCACCGCAACCGCCTCAAGTGGTGGCGCCTGCACCCCCGCCTCCCTCCCACAACTACGCAATGAGCCAGGATGGCACGTATGGTTACGAGCCTGCGCTGAGTGAAGATGACGTGAGAGCAGGAAAAGCGACGAAGGCGCTTGTCATGATGCGCTACGTTGGCATTAGGGACGGCAGCTATATTCTGCTCCTGGTCGATGAAGACAATCCGAATATTTCGAATCGCATTACTTGTTCGGCCCCGTGCAATTTCGCCAAGTCGCAAACCATGGCCGGCGATTCGGTTCTAAAAACCGAAACCATACGGGTTGTACCTAATTCCCTGATCGGCGCGATGATCGAAGACGCGATGTCGGGGCAATTGACACCCTATGGTCAACACACGGCGACGTTGAGCCAATCTCAACCGTCAGCGACCACGGCACTCTCGACACAATCGAATTTGCCAGTTGCTCAGCCGGTGGCAAATCAATCCGCAAGCGACGCTGCAGCCTCCCCGCTGCAACAAACCAGCTTCGACTGTGCCAAAGCCAAGTCCATTCCGGAATTTCTGATCTGCCACGATTCGGATCTTGCGGCTTCAGACCGCGATCTTGCCGCGACATACCAACAAGCGAAAGATGCTGTCGTCGACAAGGCTGCCTTTGTTGAACGAACACGCAAACAATGGAATTTTCGCGAGAAGAATTGTCGCGACAAGGCGTGTCTGACATCGTGGTACGCGTACCAGAAGCGCGTTCTGACGAAGATCGCCCAAACCGGGGATGTCAACGTTCAAGACAACTGACTCGGCTCAAGCGACGCTGAAGCCTGCTCGTCCGGGCAGGCTTCCTGGCCCCGCTACACCCCATACCCGCCCGACACATTCAACTGCTGCCCGGTAATGTAATTGGCCCGGTCCGACGCCAGAAACACCGCCGCCCGCCCGACATCGGGCGCCTTCCCCCAGCGCTCGAGCGCGAGCATCTTCTGCGCCTCGTCGATCCACGCCTGGTCGAATTGGCCCTGTTCGAGCCGCACCGGAAACATCCCGGCCTCGATCACGCCGACCAGGATCGAATTCGCGCGAATGTCGTAACGCCCCTCCTCGCGTGCCAGCCCCTTGACCAGCGCCTCGTTCGCCGCCTTCGGCGCGACCGACAACCGTCGCGCTCCGGCCAGCGCAGGTGCCCGGCCGACCCGAGCGTCACGAACGATCCGCCCCCCGACGGGCGAAAGTGCGTGGTGGCCGCGACGCCTTCGCCGCGAATGTCGCGCGCGACGCGCTCGGCCACGTCGGCCTTGCTGCGGTAGCCCATCGCGACCGGCACGCCGGCGCACGCAAACTCGAGCGCGACACCCTGCCCGATCCCGCCGCTGCCGCCGAACACCAGCACCGCGCCCTGCGCAAACCCGTTGTCGTTCATCCCGTCCGTGTGTCGCGGCGCCGCTCAGGCCGCCGCCTCGCTCCCCGCCCGCAGGCGGTACTTCAGCACTTTCCCCGCGGCACTCGTCGGCAGCTGCCCGACGAACGTGAAATGCCGCGGCACCTTGTAGTTCGCCATGTTGCGGCGCGCCCAGTCGTTCAGTTCGTCGGCGTCCGCATGCGCGCCCGGCCGCAGCACGACATACGCGTGGCCGACTTCCCCGAGCCGCGTATCGGGTACGCCGACCAGCGCAACCTGCGCAATCGCCGGATGTGCGGCGAGCAGCCGCTCGATCTCGGCCGGATAGCAGTTGAAGCCGCCGACGATGAACATGTCCTTGATACGGTCGGTAATCTTCAGGTTGCCGCTCGCATCGACACAGCCGAGATCGCCCGTATGCAGCCAGCCATCGGCATCGACGGTCTCGCGCGTCGCGTCCGGCTGGTTGAAGTAGCCGCGCATCACGTTGTAGCCGCGCACCCAGATCTCGCCGGTCTCGTCCGGCCCGAGCGGCGCGCCGTCCGGCCCCGCGATGCGCAGCTCGACATCCGGCATCGGCCGGCCGGACGTACAGGCAACCGTCTGGGCATCGTCGCCCTGACGGCACAGCGTCGCGAAGCCGCACGATTCGGTCAGCCCGTAGCCGGTCAGCACCGTCTCGAAGCCGAGCTCCGCGCGCATCCGTTCGATCAGGCTCGGCGCGATCGCCGCCGCGCCCGTCACCGCGATCCGCAGCGACGACAGGTCGCGCGTCGCGCGGTCGGGGGTGTCGAGCAGCGCGTAGTACAGCGTCGGCGGGCCGGGCAGCACCGATACGCGATCGTCGGCAACGCGCCGCAGCACGTCGTCCGGCTGGAACACGAGATGCGGCAGCACGGTCGCGCCGCTCGACAGCGCGGCGAGCCAGCCGGCCTTGTAGCCGAACGTGTGGAAGAACGGATTGACGACCAGGTAGCGGTCGTCGTGGCGCACGCCGGCGATCGCCGCCCACGCCTGCGCGGCGCGCAGGTTCTGGCCGTGCGCGGTCATCACGCCCTTCGGGCGGCCGGTCGTGCCGGACGTGAACATCAGGTCCATCACGGTGTCGGGCGTCACCTGCGCCTCGCGTTCGCGCACCGCGGCCAGCGGCACCTCGGCGCCGCGCGCGAGGAACGCGTTCCAGGTCTCGTCGCGCGCACCGGGCGGCGGTTCGCCGTCGAACACGACGACGCGCTCGAGCGTCGCGGGCCGGTGCGGCGCGAGCATGGCCGGATAGGATTCGCCGAGGAAGGCGCCGCAGCAGAACAGCAGCCGTGCGCCCCCGTCGTGCAGGATGCCGCCCACCTCCATCCCCTTCATTCGCGTATTGACCGGCACGAGGATCGCGCCGACGGTGTGGATCGCCAGCGCCGCGACGATCCATTGCGGCAGGTTCGGCGCCCACACCGCGACGCGGTCGCCGGCCGCGGTGCCGCTCGCGAGCAGCGCGCGGGCCGCGTCGAGGCGCGCCGCGTCGAGCTCCGCGTAGGTCAGCCGGCCATGCTCCGATTCGATCGCCGGATGCGCGCCGTGTTGCATGGCTGCCCGTGCGATCAGCGCGGGCGTGGTCAGGATTTCGTTGTCCATCGTCATCGATCAGGATGACCGTGCGCGCCGCCGGCGCGCCACGGCTCAGTCGGGAAACACCACGCGCAGTGCGTCGCTCGCGGGCCGTGCGCAGCAGGCGAGCGTCCAGCCGGCCGCGACCTCGTCATCGTCGAGCGCGTGGTTGCCGTCGAGCGCGACCTCGCCGCGCTCGATCCGGCACATGCACGCGCCGCATTGCCCCATCCGGCAGGAATTGGGCGCCGGTACGCCCGCGCGCAGCATCGCGTCGAGCAGCGTTTCGCCGGGGGCGCTGTCGAACGCGAACGCGTCGCCGTCGAGCACCGTCTCGATCGCCGCGACGTCGCGCGACGCAGCGGCCGCCGCTGCGCTCGACGCAGCCGTCTCGGCAGCCTGCGCCGGCGCATCGGGCAGCGACGCGAAACGCTCGACGTGCACGCGGGCCCGCAGCAACCCGAGGCCGAGCATCGCGGCCAGCGCGTTCTCCATGAACCGCGCGGGCCCGCAGATGAACGTCTCCTGCCGGCTGAACGGCCGCGCGAGTTCCTCGAGATGGCGCTGCTGCGGGATGCCCTGCACGCTGTCGAGCCAGTGGATCGCGCGCACGCGGCCCGGATGGCGCTGCGCGAGCTGCCGCAGTTCGTCGCGGAAAATCACCGAGCGTTCGTCGCGGTTCGCATAGATCAGCGTCAGCATCCCGCGTCCGTGCACGAGCGCCGATTTCAGGATCGACAGCACGGGCGTGATGCCGCTGCCGCCCGCGAACAGCAGCAGGTCGCCGTCGAGCGTGCGCGGCGTAAACACGCCGGCCGGCGGCAGCACGTCGAGCGCGTCGCCCGCCCTCACGCGCTCGCACAGCCAGTTCGACGCACGGCCGTCGCGCACCCGCTTGACGGTGATCTTCGGCGCGGCGTCGATGCCGGGCGCGCTCGACAGCGAATAGCAGCGCGCGACGGTCGCGTCCGTGCACGGCACGTTCAGCGTCAGGAACTGACCGGGCCGGTATGCGAACGCGTCGCGCAACGCGGCCGGCACGTCGAACACGAACGAGCACGCGTCGTCGCTTTCGGCAATCACTTCGGCAACGGTCAGCCGATGGAAGCGCGAATCGCTCATGACCGGCTCCTCACGTCACGCGGCCGCACGGGCCACCGGCGCGCCGGGCGTCGTGTAGGCGCCGTCGAGATAGACGAGCGGATCGACGTCGCCGCTCATCAGCACCTCGCGGATACGCCCGATGAACACCGTGTGCGTGCCGTATTCGAAGCGGCCGTCCTGTTCGCACACGAGGCTCGCCTGCGCGTCGCGCAGATACGGCACGCCGTGCGGCGACGTGTGCCAGTCGCCGGTCGTGAAGCGCGCCTCGCCCTTCAGGCGGCCGCTGCAGTCGATCGCGATGCCTTCGTGGGCCGCCGACAACACGTTCACGCAGAACCCGGCGCCCGCGTCGAGCGGCGGATACAGCGACGCGCTGCGGTTGATGCAGATCAGCAGCGAAGGCGGATCGGTCGACAGCGAATCGACCGCCGTCGCGGACATCGAGTAGCGCCGGCCGTCGTGCGCACTGCTGATGACCGTGACGGAGCGCGCGAGGCGGCGCATCGCGAGCAGCATGTCGGTGCGCAGCGGATGGGGGGTGAGGTCGCTCATGGTCGGACTCCGTCAAGTTCTGTCGTGGATGGCCGGGCGGGCCGGCCGCCGGCGTCGGCTGCGCGAGCAGCCAGGTGGTCGGCGGCGAGATACCCGAAGGTCATCGCCGGGCCCAGCGTCGAGCCCGCGCCGGGGTAGCTCGCGCCCATCATCGATGCGCTGGTGTTGCCGATCGCATAGAGGCCGTCGATCGGCTCGCCGTCGGCGCGCAGCACGCGGGCGTGCACGTCGGTGACGAGCCCGCCCTTCGTGCCGATGTCGCCCGCATCGATCCGCACCGCGTAGAACGGCGCCTGGTCGACCGGCCCGAGGCACGGGTTCGGCTTGTTCCGCGGATCGCCGTAGTACGTGTCGAACAGGTTGTCGCCCTTGCCGAATGCCTCGTCGATCCCGGTGGCCGCGTAGCGCGCCATGTCGCGCAGCGTGTCGTGCAGGCCGGCTGCATCGACGCCGATGCGCGCGGCCAGCGCGTCGATCGTGTCGGCCTTCACGATCACGTCGCGGAACGCGGCCGGAATCCGGGAATCGGGCATCATCGACGCCGGCATGATCGGGCCGCACGGATACTTGCGGCGAAACCGCGCGTCGAACACCATCCAGGCGGGCACGCTCGCGCCGGTGCGCGCATGGTCGCGATACATCGCCGGCACGAATTCGGAATACGGCGCGGCTTCGTTGACGAAGCGCTTGCCGAGACCGTTCACGATCACGCAGCCCGGCAGGTTGCGTTCGACGAACAGCGCGCGCTGCTTCTCCTCGCCCGCGACACCGACCGTCGGCGCGCCCCACACGTGCGCCATCAGCGCCAGCGCCCCGCCGAGCCGGTGGCCTTCGGCGATCGCGTCGCCGGTATTGGCCGGCGGCGTCGCGCTCCACTGCGCCTGCGTCGGCTGCGGCAGGTAGCGCTCGCGCATCGGCTGGTTGCGCTCGAAACCGCCCGCGCCGAGGATCACGCCGCGCCGCGCGGCGATCGTCACGGGCTGCCCGAAGCGCTGCGCGCGCACACCCGTCACGCGGCCGTCCGCATCGAGCAGGTCGCGCATCGGCGTATCGAGCCACACGGGTACGTTGCGATCGAGCAGCGCACGGCGCAGCCCGCCGATCAGCGCATTGCCGAGCGTCAGGCGCCGGTCGCGCCGCGTGCGGCGGCGCATCCCGACATCGAGCCAGTAGCGGCCGAACTGCGCGATCGCAAGCTTCATGAAGCCGGGGCCGCGCGAGAACAGCGTGTGCGCCTCCTTCGACGTCACCGCCACGCGCCCGCCGATCAGCGTGCCGGGCGACGCCGGCCGCAGCCGGTCGAATTCGGCGCCGAGCAGGCCGCCGTCGAACGGCAGCGGATCGAGCGCGCGGTAGCCCGGCATCGCGCCCGGCACCTTCTGGAAATAGTCCGCGTACTTCGGCAGCGACTGGTAACGCACCGGCGTCTTCGATTCCAGGTAGCGCAGCATCTCCGGCGCGCGGTCGAGATACGTGTCGATTTTCTCGCGCGTCGATTCGCCGGCCACGCAGGCTGCGATATAACCGCGCGCGGCCTCGCGCGAATCGGTCGCGCCGAGCTCGGCGATATGGTGATTGCACGGCACCCAGATGCCGCCGCCCGAGACGGCCGACGTGCCGCCGTACAGCGCCGTCTTCTCGATCACGACGACGGACAGGCCGCGGTCGGCCGCGCGGCACGCGGCGAGCAGCGCGCCCGCGCCCGAACCGACGACCACCACGTCGAACACGTATTGCGGTGCTTGCGGGTCGTTCATCGCGTCTCCGTCAGATGAAGAAGTCGGTGTTCTCGCGGCCGAGCATCACGGCGCCGAGGTTCTGGCCGAAGCGGTCCACGTTGTTCGCGTAGTGCGCGCGGGCCGCGTGCAGGTCGAGGAAGCGGCGCACCAGCGGATTGCGGTGATAGATGCCGTTGCCGCCCGCGTAGCGCAGCAGCGCGTTCGCGGCCTGCGCGCAGCGCTCCGCGACCTGCGCGGACTGGTAGCGGAAATGCACGCGGCGCTCGATCGACACGGCGTGGCCACCGGTGACCGACGCCATCAGTTCCGCGAAATTGCGCTTGAGCAGCACCTGCATCTCGTCGATCGCGACCGCCGCGTTCGCGCACGCGGTCTGCGCGCCCGGATCGTCGGTCGTCTTCGCGCCGCTGTTGGCCGACACGCGCGTCGCCGCATAGCCGGTGAAATCGTCGAGTGCGCCCTGCAGCGCGCCGATGCACGACGTGCACACCGCACGCACGAAGATCTGCGCGAACGGCAGCTTGAACAACGGCGCGTCGTTGACGGCGAGGCCCGGGCTCGTGCCCATCATTCCGTCGATCGCCTTGTGCGTGCGGTACGCGGGCACGAATGCATCGTCGACGACGATGTCGTGGCTGCCCGTCGCGCGCAGGCCGAGCACGTCCCAGTCCTGCCGGATCCGGTAGTCGGATTTCGGCAGCAGGAAGGTGCGGTATTCGGGTGGCTGGCCGGCTTCGGCCGGCGGCACCAGCGCGCCGAGGAACACCCATTCGCACAGTTCGCTGCCGCTCGAGAACTTCCAGTGGCCCGACAGGCGGAAGCCGCCGTCGACCGGCGCCACGCGGCCGACCGGCATGTAGGTCGACGCGATCAGCGTCGCCGGGTCGTTGCCCCACACATCCTGCTGCGCGCGCTCGTCGAACAGTGCGAGCTGCCAGTTGTGCACGCCGACGACGCCGTACACCCACGCGGTCGACATGCAGCCGCGCGCGAGCGCCATCTGGATGTCGAAGAAGACTTGCGGATCGAGCTCGTAGCCGCCATGGCGCTTCGGCTGCAGCACCTTGAAGAAGCCGGCGGCCTGCATGTCGGCGATCGTCTCGGCCGGGATGCGGCCCTGCGCTTCCGCCTGCGCGGCGCGGCCGGCCAGCGTCGGCGCCAGCGCCTCGGCCCGGGCGATCAGCGTGGCGGCCAGTGCGTTCGAATCGTTGTCGCGATGCACGAATGTCTCCTGTGAAGCGGGTGATGCGCCGCGGCGCGTGCCCCGCTCTCGTTCAAAGTTGTTCGGTGCGGTCTGGCCGCGGGCGATGCTCGCCGCCACCGATGGTCGGCTTCGCGCGGCCGCGCCGCATCGTCCGACCGGACGGGACGACGCGCGCGGCCCGGGGCATCACGCGCAGGCGCACACCTGCTCCTTGTTGAAGAACGGGATCACGTGCTCGCCGATGTTGCGGATCGTCTCCATCTGCGCGTCGTGCGGTACCGTGCCCATCTGGCACAGGAACAGCACTTCGTCGACGCCGGCTTCCTGCAGGCGGCCGACATAGCCGATGCAGTCGTCCACCGTGCCGTACGCATGGTTCGGGTTCATCATCGCGAGCGCCGGGTCGGCGAAGTTCACGACGACTTCCTCCGATGCGAAGCGCGAGCGGATCACCATCTCGCCGGTGTCGGCCTGCACGAGGTCGTCGCCCCACTTCGCCGGGTCCGGACGCTCGCCGCCCGTGTACCAGTACGCGAGCGATTCCATGAAGTAGCGCTGGCCGCGGATGCCGATCTTGCGTGCGGCCTGGCCGTCGGCCATCACGACCGTCGGGCACAGTGCCGCGAGATGCTGGGTCGCGCGGAAGCCGACCTGGTCTTCCGGCTTGCGGTTCGCCCACGCTTCGCGATACACGGCGTTCTTCTTCGCGACTTCGTCGGGGCCGCCGAAACCGAGCACCAGCGCGCCCATCCCGCGCTGGCCGGCGCGCAGCAGCGCGTCGGTGTTTGTACACGCGAGGTACATCGGCGGGTGCGGATCCTGGAACGGCTTCGGGTGGATCGGGCGCTTCGGAATCTTGATGTACTTGCCGTCGTGCTCGATCTCGTCCTGCACGAACATCTTCGGCACGAGGTACATCGATTCGTCGATCATCGGCTGCAGCTCGTTGAGGTCGTAGCCGAACGCGCCGGCTTCCTGCTGGCTGCCGCCCTTGCCGACGCCGAAGTGCACACGGCCGCCGGACAGGATGTCGAGCAGTGCCACACGCTCCGCGACCTTGATCGGGTGGTTCATCGCGGGCGGCAGGCACACGACGCCGTGGCCGAGCCCGATGCGCGTCGTGCGGCCGGCCAGGTAGGCAAGGAAGGTTTCCGGCGCGCTCATGTGCGCATAGTTTGTGAGCGACGTGTGCTCCACACACCAGATCGTGTCGAAGCCGACCTGCTCGGCCAGCAGCGCCTGTTCGACCGTTTCCTTGAACACCCGGTGGTCGCCCTCGCGCGATGCGTCGGTGGTCTGGGCTTCGTAGATGAGGGAAAACTTCATTGCGTGCGTCTCCATGTAGGTTGGACGAGTCGGGGTCGTGCAGCCCGCCCGCACGATACGGACGAAGCGCGACGGTCCACGAATGGGAGTGTCGGCGCGCGGGCCGGTGCGGACATCGTCTGTTTGGAGTAACGGCATGCGTGCGGGGACAGAGGGGTTTCACGGTCATCCGATCGGACTGCGTGAGCGCGCAGGCGGCGCGCTAGCATCGAAAGGCGGCACGTTGCACGCCGCCCACATCAAGACAAGGGAGAACCGGGATGAAGGTATCGATGCTGCTGTATCCGGTCGACGACATCGACACGGCGCTGCCGCTGTTCGTCGACGGGCTCGGCCTGAACGTGACGTTCCGCGACGGTGACCGCTATTGCGCGCTCGACGGCGGCCCGCTGACGATCGCGCTGGTCGCGGGCGACGAGCAAATCGTCGAGCGCGCGGCGCTCACGCTGCGCGTCGACGAGGAGGACGACCTGTATGCGGCGATGGCGCGGGTCGTGAAGGCCGGTGCGTCGGTGCGCGTGCCCGTGCAGGCCGGGCCGCACGAATACCGTGCGGTGCTGGAGGACAAGAACGGCGCGCTGTTCGTGATTTCGCAGAAACGGGCCGCATGACGGCATGCGGCGCGGGCGCCGCGCGCGTGGCAGGCCCGTTACGCGTCCGCGCCCGGCGTGCTCAGGTCGCTCGCTTCGAGTAACTCGAGCAGCGTGCGCGCCGGCTGGCTGAGCCGCTTCGCGGCCAGCGCGATGAATTCGATGTCGGGCAGCACGGGCAGCGCGTCGCCGTTGACCAGCGGCGCGAGCCCACGCGTCGACAAATAATGCGACGTCGCGGTCAGGCCGAGCCCCGCACGGGCGGCCGCGATGCAGCCCGGCTGGCTGCTGCTGGAGCACACGACTTCCCAGCCGATGCCCTTCTCCGCCAGCGCGTTCAGGACGATCGCGCGCGTCACGCTCGGCTCGGCGACCAGCACGAGCGGCAGCGGCCGCTCCGGATCGACGACGGTGCCGGGCCGCGCGACCCATTCGAGCCGCGTGCGCAGCAGCGGCGTGCCGCGCCGCTCGCCGAGCCGCCGCTTGCCGATCATCAGGTCGAGCGCGCCCGCGTCCAGCCCTTCATAGAGCCGGCTCGTCATGCCGGTGGTGATCTCCAGCGCGACGTCCGGGTGCGCGGCGCGAAACCCGGCGAGCACATCCGGCAACGCGACGAGCGCGAGGTCGTCCGGCGCGCCGAGCCGCACCCGCCCCCGCAGCCTCGGCTTGCGGAACTGCGATTCCGCGCGGTTCAGCGCCTGCAGGATCACGTTCGCATGCACGAGCAGCGCCTCGCCGTCGGCCGTCATCGCGATCGAATGCGTGTCGCGCACGAACAGCCGCCGGCCGACGCTCTCTTCGAGACGACGGATGTGTTCGCTGACGCTCGACTGGTTGAGCCCGAGCTGCCGGCCCGCTTCGGTGAAGCTGCGGCAATTCGTGACGGTCGCGAACGTGTTGAGCCAGACGGGATTGAGCATCGCGCATTGTCATCGGCATTACCGATGACAGTCAACGCCTTCAGGTAGCTTCCCGATGACCATCGGAATCGGTACCATCGTGCGCTTGAAGACCGGCAGGCGCCGCGCAACCGCGTCGAGGCGCCACCCGCACCGGCCTTTGCACCACCGATTTCGCCATGTCCCGGGAACCCACACACTCCGCACTGCTCTGGATCGTCGCCGCTGCGTTCTTCATGCAGTCGCTCGACACGACGATCGTCAACACCGCCCTGCCTTCGATCGCACAAAGCCTGCACGCGTCGCCGCTCGCGATGCAGCCCGTCGTGGTCGTCTATACGCTGACGATGGCGATGCTCACGCCGGCGTCCGGCTGGCTGGCCGACCGGTTCGGCACGCGCCGCGTGTTCTCGCTCGCGATTCTCGTGTTCGTGCTGGCATCGATCGGCTGCGCGGCGTCGCATACGCTCGGCCAGCTCGTCGCCGCGCGCGCGCTGCAGGGCATCGGCGGGTCGATGCTGCTGCCGATCGGGCGACTCGCCGTGCTGCGCCGCGTGCCGGGCGAACAGTACGTCGCGGCGATCGCGTTCGTGTCGATCGCCGGCCAGCTCGGGCCGATCGTCGGGCCGACGCTCGGCGGCTGGCTGACGCAGGCGATTTCGTGGCACTGGGTGTTCATCGTCAACGTGCCGGTCGGCGTGGTCGGCCTCCTCGCCGTGCAGCGCTACCTGCCGCACGACCAGGCGCAACAGCCGCCGCCGTTCGACTTCGTCGGCTGTGCGCTGCTGTCGGCCGCGATGATCGCGCTGTCGCTCGCGATCGACCCGCCGATGCCCGCGCATCGCGCAGCGTGGGCGGCCGGGCTCGCCGTGCTCGGCCTGGCGAGCGCGCTCGCCTACCTGCCGCACGCACGGCGGCGGGCGCAGCCGCTGTTCCGGCTCGGGCTGTTCCGCGAGCCGAACTTCGGTTCGGGGCTGCTTGGGAATCTGCTGTGCCGGATCGGCACGAGCTCGGTGCCGTTCATGCTGCCGCTGCTGATGCAGGTGCAGCTCGGCTACACGCCGCTGCAGTCGGGGCTGATGATGCTGCCGGCCGCGATCGCGGGCGTCATCGCGAAACGCTGGATCGCACCGCTCGTGAAGCGTTTCGGCTACGCAGCGTTCCTGGTCGTGAATACGGGGATCGTCGGATGCGCGATCGCGGGGTTCGCGCTGGTGTCGGCGCGGCCCGCGCCGCTCCTGGAAGGCGCGCTGCTGATCGTGTTCGGCGCGGCGAACTCGATGCAGTTCGCGGCGATGAACGGCGTGACGTTGAAGGGGCTTTCGCACGCCGACGCCGGCAGCGGCAACAGCCTGTTCACGATGATGCAGATGCTGGCGATGGGGCTCGGCGTATCGATCGGCGGCGGCCTCGTCAACCTGTTCGCCGCCTATCAGGGCTCGATGGCGCACGGGTTCATGCTGTCGTTCACGTGCATGGGCGTGGTGACGCTGCTGTCGTCCGTCGTGTTCCGGCGGATCGATGCGGCCGCCCCGCCGGCCAGCGCCGCCGCGCGCCCGTCCGCGTGAGCGCGGCCGTCAGTTCGCCGGGCGGCGCTCGACGACGCGCTTGAGCACCCAGCGGATCGACGATCCGTCGGCCGGCGGCTGCGCGACGCGGTATTCGTCGATTTCGAGCGTGTACAGGTAGCCGGGCTGGTACGCGAAGCCTTCGATACCGGCGTACCACAGGCTCCACGGCTCGTTCGGGCTGCCGCGCACCTGCAGGCACTCCATCGGCGCGACGCCCGTGCAGCGCGCGGACTGCGGCGCAACTTGGACGGTCTTGGTCACCGGCTTGCTGTCGGCCGGGCGCATCGCGTTCGGCGCCGTCGCGACGGCGTCGGCCTGGCATCCGGCGAGGAGCGTGCTACCGGCAATGACGGCCGCGCCGAGCAGCGTTCTGGACTGGCGAATCATCTGATGTTCCTCAGGAAGCGTTGAAGGGCCGATTAGAGGCTCCCCACGGCAAGAAAGTTCACAAATAGCTTACAGAAGGCAATCCGCCACGTTCATTCGTGGGATGCCGCGCGCGAGCCGATACGTTGTGGTGATCCGGTTCAGCCGTGCGCATCGCCGCCGGCGGCTCGCCCGGGCCGCGCCGGTCCGGCAAGTCGCCGCTCGGCGTGCCGATCCGCGCGGTGCCGCTCAGCGAATGGTCGGAAGACAATCCGCGCCGGCCGGCGTGCGCGATCTTCATCCGCGATGCCGAACGCAAGTCGCAGGCGTCGCACGGCATCGTGCGCAAGCGGTTCGACCTCACGCCGGCCGAAACCGCGCTGACGCTCGCGCTCGTCGACTGGCAGACGCTCGAGGAAGCGGCCGCCGCGCTCGCGATCAGCAAGCACACCGCGCGCTTGCACCCGCGCGAGATTTTTCCGAAGACGGGCGTCACGCGGCAGGCGACGCTCGTCAGGACGTTGCTGAACAGCGTGCTGTCGCTGGGGTGAGGTGCGTTGCCGTCGTCACGACGGCGGATTCACCGTGGGATGATCGTGTACCATCGACGCTTCCCGATATGCCTGATCGCACTGCGTTCGTCCGCTGTTCCCCACACGAACGATCCGCACCGCGCCCTCCACTTCGCATGACCTCGCCCGTTCCGTCCGACACCGCGCTGCGCCCGCTGCCGATCGATGCGCTGACCGTGCCGGCCGCGCTCGACGGACGCACGGGCACCAACCGCTCGAACTGCGCGCATCCGCAGATCGCCGCGACCAACGACCTCGACGCGGTGCGCGCCTGGCTCGCCCGCTTCGTCGATACGCCGACCACGTTCCAGAACTACCGCAAGGAAGCGGAACGCCTGCTGCTGTGGGCCGTGATCGCGTGCGGCAAGCCGCTGTCGTCGCTCACGCACGAAGATCTGGCCGTCTACCGGCAGTTCCTGCTCGCCCCCGAGCCGGCCGAGCTGTGGTGCGCGAACGGCGGGCGCAAGCATCCGCGCGACGATCCGCGCTGGCGGCCGTTCTACGGGCCGCTGTCGGCGGCCAGCCAGCGGCAGGCATTAGTGATCCTGAACGTGATGTTCTCGTGGCTCGTGCAGGCCGGCTATCTGGCCGGCAATCCGCTCGCGTTGTCGCGGCAGCGGCAGCGCCGGCCCGCGCCGCGCGTCACGCGCCATCTCGGGCAGCCGCTGTGGCAGTCGGTCAAGGATGCCATCGCCGCGATGCCGCGCGACGATGCGCGGGCAAGCTTCCATGCGGATCGCGCACGCTGGCTGTTCACGCTGCTGTATCTCGGCGGGCTGCGCATCACCGAAGCGGCCAATACGACGATGGGCCAGTTCTTCTGCCGGCGCGATGCGGACGGGCACGACCGCTGGTGGCTCGATGTCGCGGGCAAAGGCGGCCGGCAGCGGCTCGTGCCGGCCACCGACGAAATGATGGCCGAGCTGGCGCGTTACCGACGCGCGCATGGCCTGCCCGCCTTGCCGTCCGACGGCGAGCCCACGCCGCTCGTGCTGCCGGTCGGCCAGGCGCGCCAGCCGCTCACGCGCGCAGCGCTGCACCGGATCGTGAAGCAGGTGTTCCGGCACGCGGCCGACCGGCTGCGCGCGAACGGCGAAGCCGGCGAACAACAGGCGCGCGTGCTCGAACAGGCGTCCGCACACTGGCTGCGCCACAGCGCGGGCTCGCATATGGCCGACGGCCGCGTCGACCTGCGGCTCGTGCGCGACAACCTCGGCCACGTGTCGCTCACGACGACGAGCCAGTACCTGCACGCGGACGACGACTGGCGGCATCGCGAGACGGAGGAGAAGCACCGGATCGGGTGGTAGGTGCGCACCGATCCGATGGGTCGCGGGTCGCGGGTCGCGGCTCGCGCGGCGCGTCCGCGCTCAGTGATCGAGTTCGAGCCCGCCGAGGCCACCGTTGCCGCGGCATTTCGCGCGGTCGCCTTTCACCTGCCAGTCGATCTGCCCGCACATCACGTCGATGCGCTTGCGGTAACTGTCGACCAGGCACTGCGTCGTCGTGCAGCGGTTACGCGCCTTCAGCCACGCTCTCTGCGTCGCCATGAACTGCTCGTACTCGGGCGGATCCTCGACCGGATAGTTGCTGAAATCGTAGAGCATGTGCTGGTAATCCGCGTTGAGCGCATCGTCGAGATGCGACAACGTCGGATTGGCGCAGATTTCGCGCTCCACGAACGTGGACGCCTTCGCGCAGTTGAACGACGCGGCGTGCGCGCCGGTCATGCCGGCCGCAACGGCCAGCGCAACGAGCCATGCTTTCATGTGGGTGCCGTAACGAAGAAGGCGGCGGCCGCGGATCGGCTCACCCTGACGTGCGAACGGGCCTGCCCGTCGCCGCGACCCGGGAGCTTAGGTCAACGCGCGTCGCATTTCAATACGCGGCTCGGCATCCCGGCACCTGCGCCACACGGCACGTCACACTCGATCAGTACACGCCCACCCAATGCCCGGGCACCCACGCCCAGTGGTTGCCGGCCCACCGGTAATGCCCCTTCGCCCAGCGATAGCCCGGCGCAGGCATCGGCGGCGGCACCTCGACGACGGGCGCCGGCTGTGGCGGCCGCACGGGCTCGACCACGCATGCGGACATCAGCGCCGCACTGGCCGTCACCAGCATGGCGAGCGAAACGGATCGGATCTTGATCATCCTGGATTCTCCCTTTTTGTGTAATGGTTGGTTCAGTGCCGAAGCGGCAACACCGCGCGTCACGCGGATCCCCGAATCAGCCCGCTCATCGGCCGCGTCGCACCGCTTTCCGCGAACAGTGCGGACGCGGTGCGGCGCGGATCGAGCCGCAGGCTTTCGGCGGCGGCGCCCGAGATCAGTGTGTCGAGCGACGCGGTCGGTTTCAGGTCGCGCCCTTCGTACAGGTCGCCCGGCCGCAACCCCGGCCAGTCGGCGATCACGCGGCCGCCGGCCACCGCGCCGCCCGCGAGCATCGCGACCGATGCCTGCCCGTGATCGGTGCCGCCCGTGCCGTTCGCGGCCGCCGTGCGGCCGAACTCCGTTGCGACCAGCACCGTGGTCTGCTGCCACGCGGGCCCGAGGCCGTCGCGCAGCGCGGCGAGCATCGTATCGAGCGCCTTCAGCTGATTCGCGAGCCGCGCGTTCTGCGCGCTGTGCGTGTCCCAGCCGCCCGTCTCGATCATCGCGATGCGCGGGCCGTCGTCGCGTGCGAGAAACGTCGCGGCGAGCTTGCCGACCCCGGCCGGATCCTGCCGCGCATGCGCATCGCCGGCGAGGCCGCGCGCGTCCATTGCCGACTGCCACAACGGGCCGAGTTGCGCGTCGGCCTCATAGAGCGCAGACACGCGTGCGAGCAGGTCGTCCGGTGCGGCCGGCAAGCCGGACGGCGCGTACGACGCGGCCTGCACGGCGCCGCGCAACGCGAGCGGCACGGTCGGCGCGAACGCGATCGCGTTTTCACGCGTGGCCGGCAGCAGTGCGGCGAGCCGGTTCAGCCATCCGTCCTTCACCTGGTACGGCGTGCGGCCGCCCGTCTCGAGCACGTTCTGGCCGTCGAAATGCGAGCGGTCGCGATACGGCGATGCAATCGCATGAACGAACAACGCCTGCCCGTCGCGGTACAACTGCGCGGTCTGTACGAGCGACGGATGCAGCGCGAACGTGCCGTCGAGCCGCGTCGCGGACGACGCGTCGATCGCCAGCGGGCCGCGCAGCGACGCATACGCGGGCTCGGCATACGGGACGACGATGTTCAGGCCGTCGGCCGCGCCGCGCTGGATCACGAACACGAAGCGCCGATCGGTCTCGACGTTCGCGAACACGATCCGCGGTGCGACGAGGATCGCGCCTGCGCCGGCGGCGGCCACGCTCAGGAATTGTCGGCGGGACAGTGCCATGGTCATCTCCGTTGGAAATCGGGCGATACGAGCAGCAGTGCGAGCGACGTGGTCGCGCTTTCGGCGCGCGACAGCGCGGTCGCCGTCGGCGCGCTCAACGACCCGGCGAGCAGCGTGTTGCCGAGCGCACGCGGGTCGAGCCGGTCGCCCGTGCGCGCGGCCAGCCGCTGCGCGAGTTCGACGCGGCGCACGAGCGCGTCGGGCGCGGCCCAGCTCGCGGCAACATCGTCGTAACCGGCCGGCGAGCCGGGCCGCCACACCGGCTGGCCGAGCTGCGTGAGCAGCGGCGCAACCTTCAGGTCGCCCGTGTCGTGCCAGCCGAGCCCGCGCAGCGACGACACGGCCCACTCCCACGGCGTCTTGAACTTGCGGTTGACCGGCGCCCACGCATCGGGCGCATCGACGAGCGCGCGATAGACGGTCGGCAGATCGCCGCCGCTCGCATCGAACGCCCGGGCGAGCCGATCGGTCAGCGCGGGCGGCGGATTGTCGGCGACGAAATGACGGGCAAGCTGGAACGCGATATGCCGGCCGGTCGCCTCCGAATGCGCGAGGTCGTGCAGGATCGCGCGCGCCTGCGCTTCGCCGGGCTGGTCGTAGCTGCGCCCCATCACACTACGCACGCCGGGCTCGTGCAGTTTCGGGCGAAACACGAACGCGCCGGGCGCCGCGTCGCCGGGCTGCGGGCCGCGCCCGCCGGCGATGCTCCAGCCGGTCAGCGCGCGTGCGAATTCCGTCACGTCGGCTTGCGTGTAACCCGTGCGTACGCCGAGCGTGTGCAGCTCCATGATTTCGCGCGCGAGATTCTCGTTGAGCCCCCGTTTGGCCGACGGATTGCGTGCTTCGGCACGCAGCGCGGCCGGGCTGTCGGGGCCGACCGAGCGCGCCTGGTCAAGGAAAAGCTGCATCGCGGGATGCTGTTCGACGGCGACCAGCATGTCCTCGAAACGGCCGAGCACGTGCGGGCGGATCGCGTCGCGTTCGAACGCGCCCGCGTAGGCCGCCACCGGCCCCTTGTCGACCGACACCGCGAAATGGTTCGCCCAGAAATGCACGAGACGCTCGACGAACGGCGCGGGCGTATTGAGCGCACTGTTCAGCCGCGCGGCGACGGCGCTGCGATACGTGTCGCGACCGTCGCGCCGGATCGACTGCTCGGTCGCGCGCTTCGTCGCCGGGTCGTTGCCGGTCATCGCATTGCGCGCGTTCGCGAAGCGCGTCGCGAGCGCGACCGCGTCCGGTTCGCCGGCCCACGCGGCCGGCCGCGCGTCGTAACGGTCGAACTGCGCGACGAGCGCCGCCTTCGGGTCGGCTGGCGGCGCTTCGTCGGCGCGCGCGCCGAGGCCGAAGCGGTTCAGCGCGATGGCGGCCGGCGTGATGTCGTTCGGGTGGTCCATGAAAGGGCTCTCGCGATGCGTACCCGTGTTTAACGTCGGTTGGCGGGAAATCCGTCGCGCGAAAGGCAAATATTTCGGGTTTGTCTCGCGGCTTTGAATGCGTGCGTGTTGCCGCTCGAATTTCGATCGCGGATTCGACTGACGGTTGCAGCGAATCGGGGGCGCTCGGCCGCCGCATTGCCGTATCGCTGCATCGCCGTTCCGTGCGTTGCCGGAGGCCGTAGAGAGCGGCGTGGTCGACGCGGTCTCCGCGTGGATGCTTGCACGTTGAACGTGCGCGCAAGCATCGCGCTGTCGCAGTTGCCTCGCGACGCTTCGCTGAAGCGTGCCTGCAAGCGTTGTCGATCAACACGCCGCGTACGCGTTGCGCATCACTGAACAGGCACGCCGCCGCACGTCGCCCGCGCGGCGTTTGCTGACCGACTTACCGACTCGCCGCGTCGTCCTGCTGCTTCTGCCACTTCGGCGGCAGCCGCCAGTTACCGCTACGCCGCAACCCGTCGACGAACTTCGCACGCTCGTCCGGCGTCAGCGTCGCCGCGAAATCGACGACGCTGCGCTCGACCTGCGCACGCAGCGCGGTATCGGCCGCACGCGTACGTTCGAGCGCGGCGTCGATCGCCGGACGATCGAGTTGCGGCGCGGCGAGCAGATCCAGCACGGTGATCCGGTCGTCGCGCCCTTCCCGCGCGAAATCGCGGCCGTCCTTGCGCGCCGCCTTCAGCGCCGCAACGAACGCCTGCTGGCGCGCATCAGGCAATTCGTCCGCGGCGAAACGCAATGCGGCGCGCGACGCAGGTGCGCCAGCGGCCCGCAGGTCGCGATGCGTCGAAAACCACTGATACGCACCGCCGCCGATCGCGCCGAGCATGAATACGTTCAGCACGACCGAACCGACGAGGACGAATTTCCAGCCACGCTCACTCATTCATCACTCCAGTCCACGCTCGGCCCACCGAACGTCGTTGTCAGATAGCCCGGCTCATGCGAAGGCGGCACGCTGCCCAACATCAGCATCGACACGGCCACCGCGCCCGCGAGCGCGCCGGCCAGGCCCACGCCCGCGAATGCCGCGCCCGACCACCACACGGCGCCGCGCCGCCGCGCGCGCCGCGGTGCGGGCGCCGTCGCGACGATGCGCTCGACGAGCGCCGGCGCGGGCGGTGCGACCGTATCGTTGGCGAGCCACGCATCGAGTTCGGCCGCATCGTCCAGCGCCGCCAATGCGTCGCCCGGATGCGCGCGCGCCCATGCCTCGGCGGCCGCGCGCTCGCCGTCCGGCCAGCGCCGCGCATCCGAGCCGTACGCGGCGACGATGGTGCGAAATCGTTCGGGTGTCATCGGATGTCCTCGCTAGGTGAATCGCCCGCCAGTTGCGCGCGCAAGTTTCGCCGCGCACGCGCGAGCAGGCTTTCCAGCGCGTCAACGGTAATGCCCATCAGGTTGGCCGCCTCCACGTTCGACATTTCCTGATAGTACTGGAGCACGAGCGCTTCGCGCTGCCTCGCCGGCAACGCCGCGAGCGCCTGCCGTACGCGCGCGTCGCGCGAGCGGGTCTCTGCACGCATGGCCGGCTCCGGTTGCGGATCGGGCACGTCGGGCAACACGTCGACCGGCTCTTCACGGCGGCCGCGCAACCGGTCGTAGCACAGATTCAGCACGACGCGATGCAGCCACGTGTCGAACCGTGCCTCGCCTTCGCGCCAGCCCGGCGCCTGTTTCCAGATCCGCAAGAACGTCTCCTGTGCGACGTCCTCGGCTTCCGTGCGGTCGCCGAGCATGCGCGTCGCGAGTGCGAGCAGCCGCGGCAGCTTGCGCGCGACGAGCATGCGCACGGCCGACGCGTCGCGCGCGCCGACCCGTGCGACCAGGGCCGCGTCCGGATCGCCGTCGCTCAACGCGGGGCGCTCCAGCGCATCGCGCGTCTGTGCCGCGGCGCGATCGTCGATGCGTCCGCCGGCAGACTGAAGCTCATCGTCGTGCTCTCCTTGCATGCGCCGCGCCATTACCCGGCCCCGCCATACTGGCGGTTCAGGCTCGCCGCGCGCATCGCGCACGGCCTCGGCAAGGTCCGTTTCATCGGCATCCGTTTCAGGCTGCATGGCGATCGGGTCGATCGGGTGCCGGCCGCCCGGTCGCGCGAGCGGCGGCCGGCGTGCTCAATATACGACGACCGGCGCGGGCCGGTAATAGGCCGGGCGCGCGGGCACCACGACACAGCCGGCCAGCACGATGGCGGCGGCCGCCAGTATCACCATGGTTCGAAAAGGCATGGCTGCGCCTCATGACGTTGCGGGAAACAGCCACCGCGCCGGCACCGCGTGCCGTGCGGCGGCATGCGCATCAGGCCCAGTGGCCCGGAACCCAGCGCCATGCCGGGCCGCGCGCGACCCAGTGGCCCGGCACCCAGTGATGACCGACGCGAACCACTTGCCAGTGGCCCGGAATCCACACGTAGCGGCCCTGCCGCCAGTGCCAGTGGCCCTGGTCCCACACGTAGCCCGCGCGCGGCGCGGGCATCACTTCGACGCGAGGCGGCGGCGGTGCGTAAGGCGCGACGATGACGGCCTGCGCGAAGGCCGCCGACGCGGCCAGCGCGGCCACGCATGCCGTGGCAAACCGCAATGACGTGGAAAGCTTCATGAAAGACTCCAAAGTATCGAGTATCGACCGGTAGCGGCCGTTCATGCGTTAAACGGCGCGGGCGAACAGAATCCGTCGCGGTGGCGGCAAATAAATTTCGGCCGGGCCGGATGCACGTCGGCGCAGGCCCGATGCCGCAATCCGCACGCCCGGGCATGAGCCAACCTTGCGCGGGGTTGCCCTGCTGTCACAACTCGGCAAAACTGCCCCCCGACAATGACTCGCACCGGAATCCCGCTCGTTTCCGGCTCACGCATTGGCCGCGCTCGCGCACGGCCAGGCGGTTCCACATCTCGCGTCTCCACCAACGAAAACACCGACCATGTCGAACCAGGACAACTCCCCGATCCAGCCGAACGAGCCGGCCGCGTCCGTGTCGCGTCGCGGCTTCCTGAAACTCGCCGGCGTATCCGGCCTTGCTACCGCCGCCGGCGGCCTCGCGGCAGCCAGGGCCGCCGCGTCGAACCCGGACGGCACACCCGAACAGGTTCACCTGACGTGGGGCAATGACCCGGCGTGCGAAGTCGTGATCTCGTGGGCATCGCTCGCGTCGGCCGTCAATCCGCGCGCGCGCATCGTCGCCGACGGCGAGCCCGCGCGCACCGTGCACGGCGTCCAGCGCCTGTACACCGACGGCCTGAACGGCGAGACGGTCTTTACGTACCACGCACGCGTGCACGGGCTGAAGCCGAATACGCGCTACCGCTACGAGATCACGGCCGACAACGACAGCAACGCCGCGCAGCCGTTCTCCGCGACTTTCTCGACGGCGCCGCGCGGCCGCGCGCCGTTCCGCTTCACGAGCTACGGCGATCTCGCGACGCCGAACGGCGCGTGGGTGCTGTCGTCGCCGCAGAGCCGCTTCGCGGTGCAGGCCGTCGAGCAGTTCCAGCCGCTGTTCCACCTGCTGAACGGCGACCTCTGCTACGCGAACCTGAACCCCGCGCACCAGCCCGACGTGTGGCGCGATTTCGGCAACAACAACCAGACGTCGGCCGCGAATCGTCCGTGGATGCCGTGCCCCGGCAATCACGAGATCGAGTTCAACAACGGCCCGCAGGGGCTCGACTCGTATCTCGCGCGCTATACGCTGCCGGAGAACGGCACGCGCTTCCAGGGCCGCTGGTACAGCTTCCGCGTGAGCTCGGTGCTGTTCGTATCGCTCGATGCGGACGACGTCGTGTACCAGGATGCCGCCGCGTTCGTCGGCGGCCCCGCGCCGCTCGTGCCGGCCGCGAGCACGGGCCGCCCGCCGATCGAGCCCGGCACGTCGTTCTACGTGCGTGGCTACAGCAACGGCGAGCAGACGCGCTGGCTCGAACACACGCTACGTCATGCCGCGCATGACGACGATATCGACTGGATCGTCGTGCAGATGCACCAGGACGCGCTCAGTTCGTCGAAGACGGGCAACGGTTCCGACAAGGGCATTCGCGAAGCGTGGCTGCCGCTGTTCGACCGTTACGGCGTCGACCTCGTGCTGTGCGGCCACGATCACGACTACGAGCGCAGCTACCCGGTGCGCGGCTGCAATCACCGCGCGGGCGTCGATGCGACGACCGGCGAAGTCGTCGAGACGCTGCAGCCGCGTCCGGTCGGCTCGAACGACCCGGACCGCACGACGTTCGACACGAGCCACGGCACGATCCACCTGATCCTCGGCGGCGGCGGCACCAGCGCGCCGCTCGACGTGTACGGCGAGAACCCGGCGACCGGCTTTGCGCGGGCGAAGGTGTTCACGAAGCCGAACCGGCCGGTGCCGGGCACGGCGCCGAACACGTTCGTGCGCGAGCCGGCCGATGCGCTCGAGGATGCGATCTGGTCCGCGCGCCGCGATACGGGCACCGGCTACGGAATCGCCGTGTTCGATCACGACCCGGGCAAACCGGGCGGTCACACGACGATCACGATGCGCTACTACCACGCGCCGGGCGCCGACCAGCACCCGACCGCCGACTACGAGCTGTTCGAGACGATCGAGCTGAGCAAGAAGCGCAACGAGCGCTGACCGGGCGGGCGCCCGTTGCGACGGGCGCCCGATGCTTCACTTGTCCGGTTCGTTGCCTACGCAACGTGACGGGGCGATCAGGATGCCGCGGTTCGCGAAATAGCGGTCGAAGGTCGCGCGCGGCATCGCCACGCTCTGCTGCGTGCGCACGTCGAACCCGGACGGATTGTGGTCCATACGACGCCGTTGGCCGACGCATTCGATGCAGTCGCGAATGCGTTGCGGCAGGCGCATGACGACATCGACATCGATCCCGTGCGGCGACAGCTTGAAATCCGTGGCGACGCCGGCGGATGGCCGCTGATCGCCCTGTCGACGGACAAAGACGGTTGCTTCGTTGTCACGACACTCGGATCGACGCGGAACGCGATGCTCGACTCGATCGGCAACGCGTTGTCGGCAATCGGTGCGGCATGGCGCATCGACGACGCGTGACCGGTTGCCGCGTGGCGCCCGTGTTCCCGGATCGGCCGCAAGCGCCGGGCCGATCGCCGCCCACGCCGCTGCTCGATCTCCCTCACCTCGTTAAACTACGCGTTTCCGTCGGCAATCGCCGTCCCGCATGCCGAAAGCATGCGTGCTCATGCCGGCGGACCCGAATCATCCGAAATCGAATTTGAATGTTGAAACAGGCAGGACGCATGAAGCGCAAGAATAAGGCAACGCTCACCGGGCTCGGCGCGGTGTTGTTGTGGGCCTCCGTGGTCGCCCTCGTCCGTGGCGTGAGCGAAAGCCTCGGCGCGACCGGCGGCGCCGCGATGATCTATACGGTGGCATCCGTGCTTCTGCTGTTGACGATCGGCTTCCCCGATCTGAGCAAATTCCCGAAAAGCTATCTGCTCTGGGGCGGGCTGCTGTTCGTCGCGTACGAGCTGTGCCTGTCGCTGTCGATCGGCTATGCAAGCAACGGCCAGCAGGCAATCGAAGTCGCGATGGTCAACTATCTGTGGCCGAGCTTCACGCTGGTCGCCGCGATCGTGTTCAACAAGCAGCGCGCCAACCTGCTGGTCGTGCCCGGCGTCCTGCTGTCGATGCTCGGAATCTGCCGGGTGCTCGGCGGCGACCAGGGCCTCGACCCGGCCGGCATGCTGCACAACGTCGCGAACAACCCGCTGAGCTACGGGCTCGCGTTCTTCGGCGCGCTGATCTGGGCCGGCTACTGCACGGTAACGGCGCGCCTCGCCGACGGCAAGAACGGCGTCACGCCGTTCTTCATGCTGGTGGCGCTGGCGCTCTGGATCAAGTTCGCGATCGAAGGCGGCGGCGGCATGACGTTCAGCCTGCATGCGGTCATCTACATCGTGCTGGCGGCATCGGCGCTGGGGTTCGGCTACGCGGCCTGGAACACCGGCATCATGCACGGCAACGTGACGATCATCGTCGGCGCGTCGTACTTCACCCCGGTGCTCGCCGCCATGCTCGCCGCGACGCTGCTGCATGCGCCGCTGTCGATCGAGTTCTGGCAAGGGGCATCGATGGTCTGCGGCGGGTCGATCCTGTGCTGGCTCGCGACGCGCGGCCGGCGCAGTGCAAAGGCCGCGCCCGTTCGGAGCGGCAACGAAGCCCAGGGCAACTGCCAGGGCTGACGATACCGGGCGCTTGCGTTGCGATGCCGCCCGACAGCACGCGGTGATCCTGCAGACCATCGGGCACTCACGCTAGCTGTGCGACTCCAGTGCGATACGCACGGCGAGCCCGGCCAGCACCGTGCCCATCAACCAGCGCTGCGCCGACGCCCAGACCGGCCGCCCGGCCAAGAAACCCGCGATGCCGCCTGCCATGCAGGCAATCAGCCCATTCACGCTGACGCTCACCGCAATCTGCACGCAGCCGAGTGCCAGCGATTGCGCGAGCACGCTGCCGTGCCCCGGCGAAATGAACTGCGGCAGAAGCGACAGGTACATCACCGCGATCTTCGGATTCGAGAGGTTCGTGACGAAGCCCATCGCGAACAGCCTGGCCCGGCTGTCGTGCGGCAACTGCCTGACCTGGAATGCCGAGCGACCGCCCGGCTTCAGCGCCTGCCACGCCAGGTACGCCAGATAAAGCGCACCGGCAAAACGCAACACGTCGTACGCATACGGCACGGCCATCACCAGCGCGGTGATGCCCAGCGCCGCGCACACCATGTAGAAAACGAACCCCAGCGCGACGCCGCCGAGCGACACCAGCCCCGCACGGCGGCCCTGGCAGATCGAGCGCGACACCAGGTAGATCATGTTCGGCCCGGGCGTCAGCACCATGCCGAGCGACACGAGTCCGAAAGCAAGCAAGGTAGAGGCAGCCGGCACGGAAATCTCCTTCGGGGCGAAGCGGTCATGGGCGAGTTCGAACAATGTATTGCATCTCGACCGCCATCTGCATGAATAAACTTCAAGCCTCCCATGAGCGCTGTTCATCGCACCGGCCGTTCGTTACCGGCTCTTTCTCGCTCGCGTGCGGATCGCCTTCGCCGCCTTCGCGCGTTGCGCGTCGACGAGCCGCACGAACTCATCCGCGACCGCGTTGCCGGCCGTATTCCACGACAACCGCACCGAGCGATGCAGCCTGGGCGACAGTTCCAGCACGCGGCCACCGAACGGCGTATACGTGAGCGTGATGCGCGGCACGATCGACACGCCCATGCCGGCTTCCGCCATCGACAGAATGGTCCGCATCTCGACCACGTTGAACGCGGCCCGCAGCGGCGCCCCGCCGCGCGCGAAGTAATCCGCGATCACCGGCCCGCATCCTGCCTTCGAGAAAATGAACGGCGCCGAGGACAACTGCTTTGCCGACACGCTCTTGCGGCCGGCGAACATGCCATCCGCCGCCACTGCGACAAAATCCTCGTCGAGCAGCGGCAGATTGTGCGCGAACGGCTTCGTGCCGGCCACCACGCCGACATCGGCCGTTCCGTCGTCGATCCACCCTTCGACTTCGCTGTCGGTGCCTTCGAGCAGCACCGCCGACACGCCCTGGTGCGTCTCCTTCAACGCCTCGAGCGCCGGTACGACGAACGCCAGCGACACGCTCGGCAGCGACGCGACCACCAGCTTCCCTTCGAGCTTGCCGCGCGACAGGCTGAACTGCTGGCGCAACAGCTGCGCTTCCCGCACCACGTTCTGGACGTACGGCCACAGGCGTTCGCCCGCCGCCGTCAGGACGACCGGCTGCCGGTCGCGCCAGAGCAGCTTGACCTCCGTGATGTCCTCCAGCTCGGTCAATGCATGGCTGATCGCGGACTGACTGCGGCTCAACCGGTCGGCCGCGGCCGTGAGCGAGCCGAGTTCGACCACGGCTGCCAGGGCCTGCAACTGGGCAAGCGTCATCGACGCCTCCTTGTTCAAAGATATGTATGTCGTGCATGAGATGGAAAATCGTCATGAATTATATTGAACCGAGGAAACGATCACGCCGACGCCACCCGTAGCGCACCGCGGCCGATCCCGAATCTCCTTCACAACGCTCGGGTAAGATGCATCCTCGAACCGCATATCGGTTGCCTGCAGCCCCGGCCGCACAACGGCGCGGCGTCCTGCAATCGACTTCCGGTTCAAGCCGATCCAGAACGAATGCGTGCAACACGCACGCGACCGCAACGGGCTCCGTCGACAGCGCTCGCTGCCGGAAATTCCGCGACATGCCATTCCATGATGCATTTCAATCTGACTGAAGGTGTGCTGGTCTCCAGCCTGCAGGGGCTCAGCGCGTTCGATCTGGCCGGTATCGCCGTTGCGCTGCTGCTGGGCGGCATGGCCAAGGGGATCACGGGCATCGGCGTGCCGCTGATCGCGATGCCGATACTCAGCCAGTTCCTGCCGATCCGGCATGCGGTGCTGCTGCTGTCGATGCCGATCATCCTCGGCAACATTCCGCAGGCGCTGGAAGGCGGCCAGTTGCTGGCGACGGCACGCAAGATCGCCGCGCCGATCGCGGGCACCGTGATCGGCAATATCGTCGGCGTGGCGATCCTGCTGTCGCTCAATCCGGGTCATGCGCAGGCGGCGTCCGGCGCGCTGCTGATCGTGGCCGCGGCGCTGATGCTCGCCGCGCCGAAACTCAACCTGCCGGACGCGTGGCAAAAGCCTGTCGGCTTCGCGCTCGGTTTCGGCGCAGCGCTGATGGAGAGCATCGCGTCGGTGCCCGGCCCGCTGCTCGCCACCTACCTGATTTCGTCCGGCGCGACCGGGCGCGTCTTCACGAAGCAGATCGCGATCATCCTCGTGGTGTCTATCGTCACGCTGGTCACGACGTTCAGCGGCGCCGCGCACGCGAGCGGCGCCGACCTCGCGATCTCGGCAGCGGCCAGCCTCCCGGCCATTGCCGGCATGTGGCTCGTTCGCCCGCTGCGGGACAAGATGTCGCCGCGCCTCTTCAGGATGGTCGTGCTGCTGTTCGTGCTCGTCGCGGCGTCGCAGATGATCTGGAAATCGGGCGTGTTCCGGCACGGCGGATCGCACGTTACCCGGATGGACAACGCGCACGCAGCCAAGAATTAGCAGCCGGCGCACCACCATCGATGACGCATGCGTTCTGAAAGCTGCCAGGCGTAGTATTCGCGGGCCCGGCGTATCGCCCCGCCCGACGGTGCGGACGATGCGTCACCGACCTTGCTGCTCGCTCGCTGATGCCCGCATCGGCGCAGCCATGCTTTCAGAGACATGAAATGGAAACCTACGTGTTGCTCGGCTGCGGATTCGGCCTTGGCCTGCTGATCGCCATCTGGGGCATCTGGCAACTCAAGTAACGCTTGCCCGCCCGATCCACGCGCAAGCAATCCGTATGGAGACGGACGGGAAATTGTAGTTTGCGTCCGTATTAGTCACCCATCTGCTTCGCACTCCGATTCAGCTATCCGACAGCATCGGTGACCGGCGTTTGCTCCCGTTGAAAAGCAAACGCGATCGCGCTGCATCGAAATGCGTGCACTCGGCCTTGAGCCAGTCCGAAAACACGACGGTGCGCGGATCGTCGGGATTGCGTGACAACAGCATGTAGCGCGCCGGCGCTCGCACGTGCCTGCCGAAAACATCCACGAGCCGTCCACTCGCGATCTCGTCGTGCACCAGCGCGGCGCGCCCCATCGCGACGCCCTGATGGTTCAGCGCGGCCGCGATTGCCAGGCTGGAAAAATTGAACTGCGGGCCGTCAAGATGGGCCGTCCACGCCGGACGAACCGCCTCCAGCCACGTGCGCCACTCGACGAATTCGGGTGCACCGCCCCACGGAGCCGCGTCGTGCAGCAGGACGACGCCATCCAGCGATGCCCCGCTGGCAAAGGCCGGATGCTGCGCCAGATACGCCGGCGTGGCGACCGGAAACAGGATTTCGTCGAGCACGGCCTCGGCATGCAACCGATCGTATTGCACCGGGTCGTAACGCACCGCCACATCGATGTCGTCGGTCTCCATGGCCTGACGATCCAGCACCTGAAACTCGGCCTTCACGCGAACCGGCACGTTCGGCTGTTGCCGGTGAAATTCGGACAGGCGCGGCATCAGCCACTGCAGCGCGAGCGACGGCAGGCAACTGACCTGCAGCGGGGCATTCGACATGCCAAGCGCCTGAAGCGTGCGATTGATGTCGACGAACGCGCCAGACACCGTCCCGAGCAGGATCCCGCCCTTCTCGGTCAGCTTCAGTCCGCGCGCCTGGCGCACGAACAGCGGATAACCGAGCCGGTCCTCCAGGTTCCTGATCTGCTGGCTCACGGCGCTTTGCGTCAGGTTGAACGCCTGTGCCGTCTTCGTGAAGCTCAGCAGCCGGCCGGCCGTTTCAAAACAGAGCAACGCACCCAGGATCGAACCGTCGAGTCGCATAGATATCAGTCAGGCTAATGCATTCATTAGAAATCGGCGCTTTTGCGCAGCCGTCCCGAATCGTAGCATTCCGGCCAGATGTTCCGTTTATCCGATGCAAGGCCGATCCATGACCATTACGCTCCAGCCCGCCGATCTATTAGCCAAACTGCAATCGCGCCGCCCGCTGCTGTGGCTGAATCCCCATGCCGGCGGCCCGCTGCCGCACGACGCACCGTCGCCCGACGCCATTGCGATGGCCGAAGCGCGGCTGGCGCGCTGCGAGCCGCTGATGGCCGAGCTGTTTCCCGAACTCGCGGCAAGCGCCGGAAAAATCGAATCGCCGCTGATGCCGGCCGACCGCCTGCAGCGCGCGCTATCGCTCCCGGCAGACGCACACGGCGCGTGGTTCATCAAGCGCGACGACGCGTTGCCGGTCGCCGGTTCGATCAAGGCGCGCGGCGGCTTTCATGAAGTGCTCGCGCTCGCGGAGTCGATCGCGATCGAACACGGGCTGCTCGACCCCGCGGGCGACCGGCGGATCCTCGCATCGGCCGCCGCACGCGAACTGTTTGCCGCAAACACCGTCATCGTCGGCAGCACCGGCAATCTCGGCCTGAGCATCGGCGTGATGGCCGCCGCGCTGGGGTTCGAGTCGGTCGTTCACATGTCGACCGACGCGAAGCCGTGGAAGAAAGCGCGCCTGAGACAACGCGGCGTTCGCGTCGTCGAACATGAAGGCGACTATGCGCAGGCCGTCGCGGCCGGACGCGAACAGGCACGCAATCAGCCGCGCAGCCACTTCGTCGACGACGAAGGCTCGCTGATGCTGTTCCTGGGCTACGCGGCCGGCGCCCGGCATCTCGCCGCGCAACTCACCGAGGCGGGCCGCCGCGTGGACGCGGCGCATCCGCTCCTCGTCCATATTCCGTGCGGCGTCGGCGGCGCGCCGGGCGGCATCGCGTATGGCCTCAAGGCGCTGTTCGGCGCGCACGTGCATTGCTTTTTCGCCGAACCCGTCGCGTCGCCGTGCATGATGGTCCAGCTGGCCGCCGGCCCCGGGAAGCCCGTGTCCGTCTACGACGCGGGGCTCGACAACCGGACCGAGGCCGATGGCCTGGCCGTCGCGCAGGCCTCGCACCTCGTCAGTCCGCTGATGGCGTCGCTGCTGTCGGGCGTATTCACCGTCAGCGACGCGCAGCTGTACACCCAGTTGCTCGCGGTTCACCGTACGACGGGCGTGGAGCTCGAGCCGTCGGCCGCCGCTGCCGTCGGCGGCCCCGGCTGGCTGTCGCAGTCCCCGGCCGGCCGCGACTACGTGCAGCGCCACGCGATCGACCTGCGCCGGTCGACCCACGTCATCTGGGCGACGGGCGGCTCGCTCGTGCCGCCGGAAGAACATGCCCGGTTCCAGTCTCATGCGCAGGCGCTCGCCGGTGCCGCGGCCAATGCGTGACGCGTCGGGGCCGGTGTCCGGCCTCGTTCCCGAAGACGCGTTAGACTGTCTCGATGGAACAATGCCGTTATTGCCAGAGAATCCGCGATGAATGGGATTGCCACGGTGACGAATGCCGCCGGGCAATCGCCAAGGCGCTGCGCCGGCAGCGCGCGGGCCTGCCCATGGTGCCCGATCGCATCCGCAACGAACTGCCGTCCGGCGCGCCGACCCAGCAGGTCATCGCCGTGCTGTCGCGCCAGCGCCTGCGCGCGCGGCGCGGCAACGAGGAACGCCGGGAGCGCAAGGAAATCGACGACGACGTCTGATCCGGCAGCGTCGCAGCCCGTCCGCATCCCCTCTCTCCGCCCGCGCCTTCGCCGCCGTGCGCCCGCCCCTGCCGCACGCGTCCGCCCCGCTCCGTTGCAAATCCGGCAACCTGGATTAGGGACAGAAGGCGTTTGTCTCGAAATTATTATCCAGGCTGCAACGATCTTTCGCCAAAACTCACGTTTACCCTAGGTCGACCGGCGCCTACGATGTAATCAACCGCTTACGACATGGTGTCGAACGCGGAAAGCCAAAAACATCGGAGGTCATCATGAAATCGCTCGTTTCCGCAGTCGTTGCCGCTGTCGCCCTGTCCGCCTCGTTCGGCGCATTCGCGCAAAGCACCGTGACGCGCGCTCAAGTGCGCAATGAACTGGTCCAGCTCGAAAGCGCCGGCTACAAGCCGAGCCAGTCGAGCCCGTACTACCCGGCCGACATCCAGGCCGCGCAAGCCCGCGTGCACGCCGCCGACAACAGCGGCTACGGTGCGCAACCGGCCGCGACCGTCCAGGGTGGCGCACCGGCCGTCAAGGTGCAAAACCCGCGCGACTCGGTCTACTTCGGCCACTAAGCCTTCGCGCGCAGTCCGCGCGGCCACGAGCCCGTCTTGCGACGGGCTCGTGGCATTTGCATCGCACGCTTCACCGGCCGCCGCCCGACGCGGCCCGGCCGGCCGCTTCGTCCGTCCCGCAGCCGGCGCCGCTGCCGTTGCCGACCAGATCCTGGTAGCGCACGAACGCGCGCTGCGCGGACGCCTTCGCCGCGTACATCGCCGCGTCGGCCTTGACGAGCAGTTCCTCGGCCGACGCGCCGTCAGCCGGAAACTCGCTGACGCCGATGCTCGCGCCGACCGCCACGCGCCGGTCGCCAAACTCCAGTTCCTCGGCCATCACGAGCTGGATGCGCGACGCGACGTCGCCGATCACCGCCGGTGAGCGCACGTCCGCAATCAGCACGATGAATTCGTCGCCGCCGAGCCGCGCGACCATGTCGCCGCTGCGCAGCACGAGGCTCAGCCGCTGGGCGACCGCGACGAGCGTGCGGTCGCCGGCCGAGTGCCCGTGCTGGTCGTTGATCTGCTTGAAGCGGTCGAGGTCGACGAACATCACGGCCAGCCCTTCGTGCATCGCGGCCGCACGCCGGATCGCGGCATCGAGACGCTCCATGAACAGCAGGCGATTCGGCAACTCGGTCAACGCATCGTGCCCGGCGAGGTGCGTGAGCTCCAGTTGCTTCGCACGCAGCATCGCGACCTGCGTGCGAATCTCGACGCGCATGCTCTCGAAACAGCGCGCGAGCACGCCGATCTCGTCGGCACGCCCGACCGGCAGCTGCTCGGCGGCCGGATCGTCGAACACGTGGGTCGCGGCGCGCGCGAGCGTCTGCAGCGGCCGCGTGATCGCACGCGCGAACAGGATCGCGAGGATCACCGCCATCAGGCTCGACTCGAGCACCATCCGGACGATCCGTTCGCCGAGCATGCCGGCCGGCGCCAGCACATCCGTCAGCGGGCGCCCCATCCCGAGCACGACGAAGCGATTGCCCTCGTCGTGTCCGAACGGCGTGCGCACGAACGCGAACATCTGCCCCGGCGCCGCGGCAGGATTGGTCAAGCCATTGACGGTAACGTTTGTGCGCGCGTCGTCGAACAGCGCGCGCGTGACGGCGAAGCGGTCCTGCATCAGCACGCGCCTGCCGCGATCGAAGCCGAACGTCTGCGCCGGATCGGGGTGCACGAGAAAATCGCCCCACTCGTTCGCGAGATACACCTCATAGTCTTCCGGCAGATCGCGTTCGAGCCGCTCGAACACGCGCGACAGCTCGACATCGACGACGAGCGCGCCAACCGCCTGGCCCGACGTGTCGACGACCGGCGTGCCCACGCGCAGGATCGGCAGCCCTTCGGCTGCGTGCGACCCCGTCTCGTGGTTGATCACGATCGGCGACAGGTAGATATGACCGGGCGCCGTCGCGAGCGTATCGAATACATAGGAAAACTGCCCTTTCTCCTGGAGCGCACTGGCCGGCAATACGACGATGCCGTGCGCATCGCGATCGACGCGGATGCGTTCGAGCCCGAAATCCCCGCGCGCGATCAGGCGGATCTGCAGGTACTCCGGGTGATTTCTCATGAAGCTGTAGAACACCTGCTCGAGCCGCGCGCGTGGCGCGCCATCCCGGTTGTCGCCGTCCGCGACCAGCGCGCACGACGGCAATTGCGCGAGCACGAGCGCATCGTCCGCGACGTCGGACAGCACCGTGGTGAAGCGCTGCCCCAGCAGTTGCGTCGACATCAACAGGCTGTGCTGCGCTTCCTGCACGAGCATCGCGCGGTTCGCACGATACGTGTAATAGCCGGTCGCGCCCGACGCGATCACCCCGATGCACGCGAACAGCACCGACAGTTTCGACGTGAGCCCGAGCCGGATCATTTTCCGAACCGCTCCGGCCGGTCGCCCGACACGATGCGGCTCCACAGCGATTCGCGCCGCGCGATGTCCTCGACAGGCTGGAGCCAGACGAGATGCTGGCGCCCGGTGTCGAGACCTGGCGGCGGCGCAAGCGTGTTCGCGAGGCCCTGGCGTTCGGTCAGCAGCGCGCCGATCGCCGGTTCGAGCATGTAATTGATCCATGCGAACGCGAGCTCCGGATGTTGCGCGCCGCGCGTGACGGCCCAGCAGTCGAGCCACGCGAGCGCGCCTTCGTCCGGGATCACGTAGCCGACGTCGGCGCCGGCACGTCGCAGCAGTTCGACCTGTTGCGTACCGTAGTTGCCGAACATCAGTGCCGCACGATGCTGGACGAACAACGCGGTCGCCTCTTCGGGCAGCGTGTAGTACGTCAGCAGGTTGCGGCGCAGGGCGATCAGCTTGTGCGCGACGGCGAGCGTCTGCGCGCTCGACAGGCGAAACGGATCGGGATAGCCGAGCGCCAGCGCCGTGAACGAAAAATTGTGCTGCGCGCTGTTGAAGTCGAGCACCTTGCCGCGGTAGCGCGGATTCCACAGCTCCCGCATCGAGCGCGGCGCGGCCGGCACCTGCTTGCGATCGTAGATCAGCCCCATCGACGAGTACGTGAACGGGATCGCATGGATGGCGCCATCCTCCACGAGCCCGTCGATCGTCGTGAGTTGCTGGAAGTTCGGCAACTGCCGCCGCCGGTTCGGGATGCGCGACAGGTCGATCGGCGCGAGCAAACGTTCGTGCGCATAGCGCTGGATCTCGGCCGTGTTCGCGGCCAGCACGTCATACGGCGGTGGCGCCGCGCTGTGCATGCGCGTCCACAGTGCTTCATCGGAGTCGACGAAACTCACTTCGACACGTACGTGAAATTGCGCTTCGAACGCGCTGACGACGTCGCTGTCCGCATAGCCAGGCCATGCGAGCACGCGCAGCACGTTGTCGTTGACGGTTTCGGGAGACGCGGCGAACGCCGCAAACGAAGAGGAAAGTAAGCTCACCGTCAAATTGATGAGCAGCCTGCGCACGGCGACACGTGCGCGCGTACGTGCGCCGATTCCCCTGATCAATCGGACTCTGCGTGAATCGCCCGGCTGCATTCGACTGTCCTTTTTCGAGTCGATGCGATATCCCGCAACAACACCATAAAACCTGCAGTCGCGCAATTGGAAGAAGCCGGATACGGCGCGTGCCCCCATCGACGCCGCCGCGTGCGGATGCCGTTACACCGGCCCGCTTCCGCTTGTCGGAACGAACGTCAGCGCCACGCCTGCGTGAATTCCGCGATCACACGCGACAGGTGTGCACGCATCGCTTCGCGTGCAGCAGTTGCGTCGCGCGCCATGATCGCCGCGAAGATCCGCTGGTGATCTTCCTGCGACGCTTCGCGCAGCGCGGTCGAGTGAAAATGCTCCTCGATCTTGTCCCACAACGGATCGCTGCGCGCGCAGTCCCACATCGCGGTGACCATGTGCAGCAGCACCGTGTTGCCGGTCGATTCCGCGATACGCAGGTGGAACTGGCGATCGGCCGCGTCGTACGCGACCTTGTCATTCATCTGCTCACGCATCGTCGTCAGCGAGAAGAACAGCCGGTCGAGATCCGCATCCTTGCGTTCGGTCGCCGCGAGCGCCGCGACTTCCGCCTCGATCAGCCCGCGTGCGCGCAACGTCTCGATCGGCCCCGGGCCGCGCGGCACCTCGAACGTCACCGGCCGCGCGGCGTCGGCCGCCGATACGTAGATGCCCGAACCGATCCGCACTTCGACGATCCCTTGCACCTCGAGCGCGATGATCGCCTCGCGCACCTGCGTGCGGCTCACGCCGAACTGGTCGGCCAGGCTGCGCTCGGACGGCAACCGCGCGCCGGCCTCGAACGCGCCGTCAGCCACTATCGCGTGAATCTGCCGCGCAAGGCCGATATAGGAGCGGTCCGCGGCATCGGTATCGCGGCTGGTTGGCAGGCTGGAAAGATCGGTCATCGAAAGGCTCGCAACAGGCTGGCCGGCGCCGTCGCGGCGCCGGATCGCCAAAATGGTACACCAATTCCGGGCAGTATCCGGTTCCGCATCTCCACCGGCACAATGGGCACTTCCTGAAATGCCATGCCAGCCGGATTGGATCCCATCAACTGGTAAACCACTATCCCGCACAACTGGCATACCAATCATAATCCGCACACCGGGGACGGAGCCGGCCTGCCGCCGCCCGCCCGATGCATCAACCGCCAGCCAGGAGCCGCTCCAGTGAAGATGTCATTCCGTTGGTACGGCGAGTCCGATCCGGTCTCGCTGCAATACATCCGCCAGATCCCGGGCGTCACGCATATCGTGTCCGCGATCTACGACGAACCGGTGGGAGAAGTCTGGCCCGCGCACAAGATCGACGCGCTGAAGGCGACGATCGAGCGCGCCGGCCTGCGGTTCGAAGTCGTCGAGTCGGTGCCCGTCCACGAGGACATCAAGCTCGGCAAGCCGGGCCGCGACCGCCTGATCGACAACTACCGTCAGACGATTCGCCATCTCGGCGCGGCCGGCGTGCGCGTGATCTGCTACAACTTCATGCCCGTGTTCGACTGGACGCGCACCGAGCTGTCGAAGACGCTCGACGACGGCTCGACCTGCCTCGCGTTCAGCACCGACGCGGTCGACCGGATCGATCCGGACGACGGCATCGCACTGCCGGGCTGGGATTCGAGCTACCAGCCCGAACAGTTGAAGACACTGCTCGCCGAGTATCGCGACGTCGACGAAGCAGCGCTGTGGGCGAACCTCGCCTACTTCCTGACGGCGATCGTCCCCGTCGCCGAGGAAGCCGGCGTGAAGATGGCGATCCACCCCGACGATCCGCCGCGCCCGATCTTCGGGCTGCCGCGCATCGTGAAGAACCGCGACGATCTCGCGCGAATCATGCGCATCGTCGACACGCCCGCGAACGGGCTGACGCTGTGCTCGGGCTCGCTCGGCGCGGGCCCGCAGAACGATGTCGAAGCGCTCGTGCGCGAATTCGGCGCGATGGGCCGCATTCACTTCGCGCACATCCGCAACGTGAAGGTCGACGCGAACGGCGATTTCGAGGAAACCGCCCACCTGTCGAGCTGCGGCTCGCTCGACATCGCCGCGATCGTGAAGGCGTACCACGACACCGGCTTCACCGGCTACGTGCGCCCCGACCACGGCCGCATGATCTGGGGCGAGACGGGCAAGCCCGGCTACGGCCTTTACGACCGCGCGCTCGGCGCGGTCTACCTGAACGGCCTGTGGGAAGCGCTCGCGAAGTTCGACCGCATGCCATCGCAAGCCACGCGATAACCCGCCCATCGAGGCCGCCGGCGCTGCGGATCGCCGGCGGCCCGTCACGACATTCCGCGCGGAGACACCGCATGCCACGCATCCGATGGGCCATGATCCTCATGTGCTTCCTGGCCAACGTCATCAACTTCATCGACCGCGCGAACCTTGCGATCGCGGCGCCCAGCATCCGCGCCGACCTCGGCCTCGACGCGGTCGGCATGGGGCTCGTGCTGAGCGCGTTCTTCTGGACCTACGCGTTCCTGCAACTGCCGGCAGGCTGGTTCATCGACAAGGTCGGCGTGCGCGTGAGCCTCGCGCTCGCGGTCGGCTGGTGGTCGGTGTTCACCGTCGCGACGGGGGCCGCGCGCGGCCTCGCGCAACTCGTCGGCGTGCGGCTGATGCTCGGCGTCGGCGAAGCGGCGGCGATCCCGTCGTTCGCGAAGGTTGCGTTCAACTGGTTCCCGCGCAGCGAACGCGGGCTCGCGAGCAGCATTTTCGACAGCGGCTCGCGCGTCGGCTCCGCGCTGTCGCTGCCGCTCGTCGCATGGCTGATCTCGATCGTCGGCTGGCGCGGGTCGTTCGTGATCACCGGCGGCATCGGCATCGTGTGGGCACTGGCGTGGTGGTTCATCTATCGCGACCCGGAACGCCATCGCGCAATCGCGCCCGATGCCGTCGATGCGCTGCTCGCGCAGCGCGGCGCGCCAACCGTTGCGGCCGCAACCGACGGCCCGAAGGTATCGTGGCTCGACCTGTTCCGCTACCGCACCGTGTGGGGCATGATGATCGGCCTGTTCTGCCTGAACTTCGCGATCTACTTCTTCATCACGTGGTTCCCGAGCTACCTGCTGCAGTCGCGCGGCTTCTCGCTCGCGTCGCTCGGTACCTCGGGCATGCTGCCCGCGCTGCTCGCGATTCCGGGCGGCTGGCTCGGCGGCTATGTGTCGGACAGCCTGTTCCGCCGCGGCTGGAGCGCGACTGCCGCCCGCAAGACCTGCCTCGTGCTCGGCATGCTGCTGTCCTCGTCGATCGCGCTGTCCGCCTTCGTCGAGAACGTGTGGGCCTGCCTCGGCCTGTTCGCCCTCGCGTACGCGAGCCTGTCGTTCGCCGGCGCCAACGTGTGGACGCTCGTCGGCGAAGTCGCGCCGACGCCGGCGCATGTCGCATCGCTCGGCGGCATCCAGAATTTCGCGGGCAATCTCGCGGGGATCTTCATCACGACGTTCACGGGCGTGATGCTGTCGATCACGAAGGGCTCGTTCGTCGTGCCGCTCGCGGTGGCCGGCGCGTTGTGCGTGGTCGGCGCGCTGTCGTACCTGTTCATCGTCGGCAAGGTCGAGCCGTTGCCGCCGCTGCGCGGCGGTGCGAGCCCGCAGAACGTCGAGCCGAACGCGGCCTGACGCGGCAGGAAAGCGCGGCCGACGCGCCCGCACTTTCCTTTTCGTCCCGCCCATCGGACAATGAGCCGCGCCCGCCGGCGCGGCGCCACTCCGGCCCGCGCGTCGCGACGGCGCGCTCTGCCCTCGCCGATGAAACGCTACGAAACCCTCGCCCACACGATCGCCGACGACATCCGCCACGGCAACCTCGCCGTCGGTACGCGCCTGCCGTCGCTGCGGCAGATCATCGCGCAGCACGGCGTAAGCCAGTCGACGGTGTTTCGTGCGTACTACCTGCTCGAACAGTGGGGGCTGATCCGCGCACGCGAACGCTCGGGCTACTACGTCGCGCCGGGCGCCACGCCGGCAACGAGCCCCGCCGCCAAGCGCCGCGCCAGCCGTGCCGGCGCCACGCGCAAGGTCGACATCAGCAGCCTCGTGTTCTCCGTCCTCGACGCGGCCACGCAACCCGGCATCGTGCCGCTCGGCTCCGCCTTCCCGTCGCCGCAACTGTTTCCGCTGCCGCGCCTCGCGAAATCGCTCGCGCAGGCCACGCGGCTCGTCAGCCCGTGGAGCACGGTGGTCGACCTGCCGCCCGGCAACGAGGCGCTGCGCCAGCAGATCGCACGGCGCTATCTCGCGACAGGCATCTCGCAACCCATCGACGAGATCGTCGTCACGAACGGCGCGCTCGAAGCGCTGAACCTGTGCCTGATGGCCGTCACGCGGCCCGGCGACGTCGTGGCCGTCGAAGCGCCCGGTTTCTATGCGGCGCTGCAGGCGATCGAGCGGCTGGACCTGCGCGCGGTCGAGATTCCCGTCGATCCGCACACGGGCCTCGATCTCGATGCGCTCGCGAACGCGCTCGACCGGCACGACATCCGCGCGTGCTGGTTCATGACCAATTTCCAGAATCCGACCGGCGTCACGCTGTCCGCCGAGAAAAAGCGCGCGCTCGTCGAGTTGCTCGCCGCGCGCGACGTGCCGTTGATCGAGGACGACGTGTACGGCGAGCTGCACTTCGGCCCCGACTATCCGCTGCCCGCGCGCGCGTTCGATCGGCACGGCCTCGTGATGCACTGCAGTTCGTTCTCGAAGACGCTCGCGCCCGGCTACCGGATCGGCTGGACCGCCGCCGGCCGGTTCGCGGAGAAGGTGCAGCGGCTCAAATTGATGACGACGCTGTCGGCCAGCATTCCCGCGCAGGCCGGCATCGCGAACTATCTCGAGCATGGCGGCTACGATCGGCACCTGCGCAAGCTGCGCGGCGCGCTGCACGCGCAGCTCGACCGGATGGACGACGCGCTGCGGCGCTGGCTGCCGGCCGGCGTCGAATGGGTGCGGCCCGAAGGCGGCTATTTTCTGTGGCTCGCGTTTCCCGACGCGATCGACGCGATGGAGCTGCATCGCCAGGCGATCGCACGCGGGATCAGCTTCGCGCCGGGGCCGCTGTTTTCGGCCGCACACGGCTTCGAGCGCTGCGTGCGCGTGAACTTCGGCCACCCGTGGAGCCGCGACATCGAGCACGCGATCCGTGTGCTCGGCGAGCTCGTCGCGCAGCCGTCGGTTCGCAAGGGCGCTTGAATCTCACCCGGTGCACCCTGCCTGCGTCACGGTGATGCACGCGACCCGCACGCGGGTTACAGTGCCGATCCCGCCGCTCCTCACGATTGCCCATGAGTCAACTGCCCTACCTCGATCACGACGCGCTGTTGAAACTGGCCGCTGAAGCCGCGCACGTCACGCGGCCGTGCGCCTGCACGAGAACGCCGCTCGCCGGATGGACGACCCTGCCGCTGTCGCTGCAGGACGCGCAACTGACCGAAGTCGCCACGCTCGCGCCGCCGGGCGAGACGGAGCCGACCTACGCCGAACATCACCCGGCCGGCACGCGCTACGCGTCGGACGACGCGCCGATCGCACTGCGCCATTTCCCGTACAACCGCTGCACCGTCAACCGCTGCCGCGCGTGCGGCCGCCTGTTCCTGCGCTACCAGGAAGGCGGCGGCTACTTCATCGACCAGCGCATCCGCGCGCTCGATCCGGCGCTCGTCGTCGACGCCGCCGCCTAAACACCCGCCACGGGCACGCACGCAGGCCCGGCCCGCGCCGGCGTCACGCCGGTCATCTGCTACGCCCTTTTCGTCCCCATCTGCTGCTTGTCCCGCCTCGCTGCGTTCCCTACGCTGTCTGCTGTTGCCCGACACCCGTCGCAACCTCTCTCCCGAGCCACGCGCTTCGCGCCCCGGCTCCTCTCGCGTATCACGTCATGTATCGATATACCGTTTTCGACCGGGCGCTCGTGCACAGCCGCGCCGCCCAGTTTCGCGACCAGCTCCAACGCTGGCAGCAGGGCACGCTGAGCGAAGACGCGTTCCGGCCGCTGCGCCTGCAGAACGGCTGGTACGTGCAGCGCCACGCGCCGATGCTGCGCGTGGCCGTCCCGTACGGCGAACTGTCGAGCACGCAGCTGCGCGTGCTCGCGCGGATCGCGCGCGACTACGACGTGCCAGACGACGCCACTTACCGCGCCGCATCCGACGCGCAGGCCTTGCTCGGCACGCTGCGCCTGCCGACCCGCAGCGCGCACTTCACGACCCGCACCAACGTGCAGTTCAACTGGATTCCGCTCGACAAGGCCGCCGATGTGATGGACCTGCTCGCGACCGTCGACATGCACGGCATCCAGACGAGCGGCAACTGCATCCGCAATATCTCGTGCGACGAGCGCGCCGGCGTCGCACCCGACGAGATCGCCGATCCGCGTCCGTTCGCCGAGGTGATGCGCCAGTGGACGACGCTGCACCCCGAGTTCGCGTTCCTGCCGCGCAAGTTCAAGATCGCGATCACCGGCGCGACCGAAGACCGCGCAGCCACCGACTGGCACGATGTCGGGCTGAAGCTCGTGCGCGACGACGCGGGCGAACTCGGCTTTCGGGTGAGCGTCGGCGGCGGGATGGGCCGCACGCCGATGATCGCGACGCTGCTGCGCGCGTTCCTGCCGTGGCGGCACGTGATGAACTACATCGAGGCGATCGTCCGCGTGTACAACCGCTATGGACGGCGCGACAACAAGTACAAGGCGCGCATCAAGATCCTCGTGAAGACGGAGGGGCAGCGCTACATCGACGAGGTCGAGGAGGAGTTTCGCCAGATCGTCGATCACGACGGCGGGCTGCACACGATTGCGCAGGTCGAGTTCGACCGCGTCGCCGCATCGTTCGTCCCGCCGCGGCTCAAGCCGCGCACGGTCAGCCTGCGTGACGCGAACCTGCGCATGTCCGCCCAGGCGGCACGCCACCCGGCCTTCGCGCGCTGGCTCACGCGCAACGTGGCCGACCACCGCGATCCGGCGCTTCGCATCGTCACGCTGTCGTTCAAGCGCCGCCTGCAGGCGCCGGGCGACGCATCGCCGGACCAGCTTGATGCACTCGCCGATCTCGCCGACCGTTTCTCCGCCGGCGAGGCGCGCGTGACGCACACGCAGAACGTCGTGCTGCCGTGGGTGCATGTCGACGACCTGTTCCTGCTTTGGGAAAACGCGCGCGCGATCGGGCTTGCCAGCGCGAACGTCGGACTCCTGACGGACATGATCGCGTGCCCGGGCGGTGACTTCTGCGCGCTCGCGAATGCACGCTCGATCCCGATCGCCGATGCGATCGCCGAGCGCTTCCAGGATCTCGACATGCTGCACGACGTCGGCGACATCGACCTGCACATCAGCGGCTGCATCAACTCGTGCGGCCATCATCACAGCGGCCACCTCGGCATCCTCGGCGTCGACAAGGACGGCGCCGAGTGGTACCAGGTCACGCTCGGCGGCTCGGACGGCTCGACGGCGAGCGGCCCTGCGCAGCCGGGCAAGGTGATCGGCCCGTCGTTTTCGGCGGACGAGATCGTCGATGTCGTCGATGCGATCGTCAACGCGTATCTCGACGCACGGATCGACGACGACGGTCGCAGCGAACGATTCATCGACACCGTCCGCCGCATCGGCACGGAACCCTTCAAGGCCGCCGCGAACGCTGCGCGCCATCAGGAGGAGCACGCATGAAGCAGGCGCACCCTACCGCACGTATCCGGCTATTGACGCCGGCCGAACACGCCGGCGACACGCCGCAGCACGACGACGCGATACTGACGATCGGCAACGACGAGGAACTGCCGCCGCTCGCCGGACACATCGCGCGGGCTGCGCGCATCGACCTGGCGTTTCCGTCGTTCACCGACGGGCGCGCGTACAGCCAGGCGTACCTGCTGCGCAAGCGCTACGGCTTCGCCGGCGACCTGCGCGCGACCGGCGACGTGCTGGTCGACCAGTTGCTGCTGATGGAACGCACGGGGTTTTCGAGCGCGGTGCTCGGCGACGGCACGGACATCACGGCCGCGCGGCGCCAGCTCGACCGGTTTCCGGGCTTCTACCAGCACGATGCGCGAGGGGCGATGCCGCAGCAGAACGCGGCAACGCCAGCCGGAAAATGAAACGGGCGGCCCGCAGGCCGCCCGTACGATGAACCGGAAGCTACCGGCCGGCGCCCGCCGCGAAGCGGGCGCCGGCGTTCAGCGCGCCGCGACCGGCTTGCCGAACGCGCCGAGGATCTTCTTCTCGAGCGCGATATAGTCGCGGCCGAAGTGATGATCGCCCTGCGTCTTGATCACGTCGGCGCCCGTGTTCACGAGCGCCGGACACATCGTGTCCTTCTCTTCCGCGCCATAGAAGCACTGTACGAGTTGCGGGGGCACCTTCGCGATTTCCGGCGCGACCTTCAGCGCCTTGTCGCTCGCGGGCATGCCGAGCCAGCCCGTCACGCGGATCTGGAAATCGGCGGCCGGCGCGAAGCCGAGCAGCGACATCACGGCGACCTTGTCGCGCAGGTCGGCCGGCAGCCGGTTGTACGCGAACGGCATCACGTCGGCGCCGAACGAGTAGCCGACCAGCGCCACGCGGTTCGCATGCCAGCGCGCCATGTAGGTGCGCATCACGCGCGCGAGATCGCGGCTCACCTGCGCCGGCGGCTTCTCGCTCCAGAAATAGCGCAGGCTGTCGATGCCGACCACCGACACGCCGTCGCGCTGCAGCGCCTCGGCGATCGTCTTGTCGAGATCGCGCCAGCCGCCGTCACCCGAGATCACGATCGCGAGCTGGCCGTTGCCCCCCTTGGCCGGCAGTTCGACGAGCGGCAGGTCCGACACGTCGAGTTCGTCGCCGCTCGTGGTATCCCGCAGATGCGACGTGACGAGCGACACGAGCTTCGCGGAATCGCCGGTGGCCGCCGTTTCGACGAAGCCCGGCATCGCGCGGCGCACGATCGTCGGATCGGGCGGGCACGGCTTGAAGCGCGGATCGAGCTTGGCGGCCGGATCGACCGATACGACACCGGCGATCGTGTTCTCCGGTGCCATCGACAGGATCTGCTTCGCGATCGCGCCGCCCTGACCCACGCCCGCGACGATCGGCGTGAAATAGCGCGACGATTGCGCGAGGCGTTCGAGCTGGTGGCTGACCGCTTCGGCGTCGCCGTCGAGGTGGTGGCAGGTCTCCGGCTTCGCCGCGAGATTCATCGCATAACGCTCCGAATCGACGCCGACCGTCATCGCACCGGCCTGCGCGAGCGCATCGGCGGCCTGTTGGTCGGCCGCATTCCAGCCGGCCTCGCGCGAGAACAGCACGACGAAGCCGCGCAGCGGCCCGCCGGGTTTGGTCACGGTCACGGGCCCGTAACGGCCGCCCGACACGGTTTCGGCCTTCACGGCGGCCGGTTGCGTGGCGCACGCGGCGCCGGCCAGCATCATTGCAGCGCAGGCGGCTGCCGCCCGCGCGATTCCCTTCTTCAACATCATGAACGCCGACCTCCCGCCAGCAATGACAGATCCGCCAGCGTGACAAACACGCCGACCGTGCCCGAGGCCGCGAGGTAACGCGGCTCCCAGTGCGGTTCGAACTTGCTCTTGAATGCGCGCAAGCCGCGGAAATTGTAGAAGCGGCCGCCGAAGCGCCAGACCATCAGGCCGATCCGGTGCAACGGCGACGGCATCTTCGCCGCCCCCATCCCCGAGAACGGCGCGATACCCAGGCTCAGCTTGCGGAAGCCCGCTTCCTTCAGATGCAGCGCGAGCTGCGTAAACAGATATTCCATCGCGTACGGCGACGCGTCCGGCAGATGGCGCATCACGCCGACCGTCGCCTCGGTGTTGAGGTCGGTCGTCATGAACGTGACGAACGCGATCGGCTTGTCGGCCTGCCGCACGAGCATCACCGACTGCGTCGCCAGATAGCCGTCGTGGAACGCGGCGACCGAGAAGCTCTTCTCGCGCGCGTCGCGGCTGTCGAGCCAGCCGTCCGAGATGTCGCGCAACGCCGGCAGCGCGGCCGGCACGTCGCTCGGCGCGATCACCTCGACCGTCAGCGCGTCCTTGTCGCCGCGGCGCAGCGCGTAGCGCAGGTGCGAGCGGTTCGAACCTTTCAGGTCGAACTGGTCGAGCGCGATATGCGCTTCCTCGCCGAGCTTCATCAGCGTGAGCCCCGCATCGAGATACAGCGGCAGCGCGTTCGCGCGCACCTGGTAGAACGCCGCCCGGCCGCTATGCGCGTGTGCGAGCGCGATGAACTTGCTGATCAATGCCGGCCATTCCTCGCGCGGCCCGACCGGGTCGTGCAGCGCGGCCCACGTACGGCCGTTCTTCGCATACATCAGGAACGCCCGGCGGGACTCCGAGAACAGGAACGACTTGTCGCCCATCAGCGCGAGGCCCGCATCGCTGCATTCCTGCGCGCGGATGATCCGTTCGGCATCCGACAGGTCCTGCTCCGCGGGCTTCACGAAACGGCCCGGCGCCGGGCGCAGCAATTGCCACAGTGCGAACAGCGCGACGAACACGCCGGCCGCGAGCGTCGCGCGCAGCGCACGCGGCGCACGCGCGTCGAACGAGAAATGCGACCACAGCTCGCGCGTGTACGGCACGTCGCGGAACGCGAAGAACAGCACCCATACGGCCAGCATCAGCACCATCGCCACCGACACGAACCAGCTCACCGTGAAGCGCTCGGCCAGCAGCGACGAATGGCGATTGAAGCGGCGGCGGCTGACGAGCAGCAGCACCAGCAGCGTGCCGAGCACGCCGGCCTCGACGAACGCGAGGCCCTTCGCCAGCGACAGCGCGAGGCTCGCGAGCGTCAGCGCGAAGGTCATCCACCATGCGCCGTCGAGGCGGCGCAGCAGCCCGCGCGCAACGAACAGCAATGCGACGCCGAGCACGCTGCAGATCACCTGCGAGCCTTCGAGCACCCACAGCGGCACGAGGTGGCGCAGGATCGCAATCCGGTGCCAGAACGCGGGCGTCGCGCTCGAGATCACCAGCATCCCGCCGACCGCGAACGTCACGAGGCTCAGGAACACCGGCGCGAGCTGCGACACGCGCACGGCCTGCCGCGTCACGAGCCGGCGCCGCAGCGCGCGGCCTTCGAAACCGGCCAGCAGGCCGGCCGACAGCACGAGCGGCACGCCGAAGTAGATCGCGCGATACGCGATCAGCGCGGCGACCATCGCGTGCGGCGGCACTTCGCGACCGAGCGTGAAGACCATCGCCGCTTCGAACACGCCGATCCCGCCCGGCGTATGGCCGATCATCCCGAGCAGCAACGCCGCGGCGTAAACGGTAATGAAGGTCGGGAAGCCGACCGGCGCGGCCGGCAGCAGCACCCACAGCGTCAGGCCCGCCGCGACGACGTCGAGTACCGCATACACGACCTGCGCGACGAGATCGCGTCGCGCCGGCACGTCGAACGACAGCCACTTGAAGCGCGTGACGACCGGGCGTGCGGCGTTGCCGCACATCACGACCATCGCGGCCAGCACCACCAGCAGCGCCGCGCCGGTCCACGTCAGCACGCCGGGCGCGACGTGCAGCATCGCGGCGAGCGCTTCCGGCACGCAGACCATGCCGACCGCCGTCATCAACACCATCGCGAGCGCCAGCGTGCCGCTCGTGAACACCGTCATCCGGCCGATCTGCGCGGGCGTGACGCCCGACACGCCGTACACGCGTGCACGCACCGCGCCGCCCGTCAGCGCGCCGAAACCGGTCGCGTTACCGAGCGCGGACCCGGCGATCGCGCCGATCCACAACGCGACGCGCGGCACCTTCGCGCCGACGTAGCGCAGGCCGACCGCGTCGCGAGCGACGAGCGCGAGATAGCTGAGGGCCGTCGCGGCCAGCGACGCGCCCCACTCGCCAGCGGACATGTGACGCAGCTGGCGGATCACCGACCGATAGTCGACGGATTCCGACAGGTGCTGGAAAACCACGATCAGCAGCAGGCCGATGCCGAGCGCGAGCAGCGGCGACAGCACACGCTCATTGCGGATCAGCGCCCGGAAACGGGCGATCACCGCCGCGGCGCGGCCGGGCGAACCAGAGTGGCGGGAAGACATAGGTTGTTCAGTGGTGGTGCATAGCGTGTCGCGGCGCAAGACGGCCAGGCGGCGACGTATCTGGTTGTTCTGCTTGGGCGGCCGGCCGACGGAAATGGTTGGCGGCGCCTGGATCAGAACTTACGAGTATACGGAATTTATATTACAGAATCTTTCAAGTCCGGATTGTGCGGATTTGTGGTGCCGCGTGCGTAAAAATCGCATCAAAAATTGTGCGTCCGATCAACGCAAGGTGCGCATCATACCGGGAACCGGACTTGTTTTTTCATCAGATGAATGACTTGTGATGCATTTGGGAGAAAACTGCCGGGCGGCGCGTGGCGAGCGAGGACAAAACCGTGCGGCTGGAGGGCTATTCGGGAATGGGGACGGATTGATCGGGGGCGTGTTTCCATAGGCATCCTCCACGAGCCCCTACGAGGCAGAAACGAGGCAGAAACCGCCGGCACGCACGAACCTGACCGGGCCGCGAGACGAATTCGCACACGAGCATGGCGCCTCGCGAGCGTGGGCGATCCGGATCAAATATCGCCGGTTTCCGGAGAAACCACCGGACCGGCGCCGACGACGAACCGATGCTGCAGCAAGCGCCGGCCCCCCAACAACCGCAGTACCGCGTACCGGCTCCAGGCCATGCCGGATTACGCGAACCGCGTGACCATCCAGACGCCGATCAGGATGACCACCGCGCCGACCGCCTGCATTGGGCGCAACAGATGCTCGTGCAGCGCCGTGAACGCCAGCACCACGAGCATGGAGGTCGCGACCATGACCGGATACGCGATGCCGAGCGAGGTCTTGCGCAGCGCGACTGCGTACAGCACGAACCCGATCCCGTAAGCACCGACGGCCGCACCGCGCACGATCCACGGCAATAGGCTCGACTCGCCGAGCGCCACGCCCTTGAGGGCCGCCACCCGGAGCAACAGGCTGGCGAGCCCGCCGAACGCGCCGCTCGCAATCACGATCAGCCAGTTCATCGCGCGGCCTCCGTCGCCACGGCAACATCGTGCCGCCGGCCGGCGTGGGCGCGAGCGCCACCCTGCCCGCCGGCGCTTTCGCCAAAGATCGCATCGAAGCGGTTCGCGCCATGCAGGGCGATCAACACGATCGCGGGAAAGACCACCGAGAAGTTTCGCGCCTCGTCCCGATAGCCGAAGAAGCAGAACAGCACCAGCACCGGCAGGAAGGCGGCAAGAAAGTAGGTGCGGTAGCGCGCGGGCGTCGCACGCCACGCGGCCCGGAAAAACACCGCAAGCGGTACGAGCATCAGCGGGTTCTCGAGGCTCGGGGTAAAGATGCCCTTGCCGACCAGGTTGTAGAACGACAGATAGGATGCCGGATTCAGCCAGAACTTCAGGTTGTCCCACACGTGGTATTCAACGAAGCCGCCCGCGTTTGCGCCGTACCCGCTCATGATGAACTGCCGCGTCGCCGCGCAGATGGCCAATTGCACGACGAGCCACGCGACCCGCCTCGACAGTGTGACGCCACGCTCATGCAGGAAGAACAACGCGAGCGGCACCAGGAAGAACGTCTCCTTGTTCAGCGAAAAGACCGCGATCGTCAACGTGCACGCCAGCCATCGGTTCGTCAGCACGAAGTAGCACGCGCCAAGCACGCCGAGCAGTTCGAAGAAATCGTAGTAGTAGCCGCCCTGCTGGAACGTCAGCGGGTAGATGAAACTGAACGCCGCCAGGAAACCGACCGAATGCCCGAAGCTCAGGCCGTGCAGCCGGGCAAGCTTGTAGACCAGCAACAGCGCAAACAGCGTCGACAATACGACGGCGATATACGTCAGGTGATAGACGAGCGCCACGACCGGTGTCCAGTATTCGCCCGGCACGTTCGTGAAATAGGCATTGCGCAGTGAATCATGCCGCGTGATCGACTTGAACAGCTTGTCCCGCACGGCCGGATCGATGCGTTCGGCGATCCATTTTGCCGCCTTCGGAAATGACGAGCGGTAGACGAACGGCTTCGGCGCATCTCCGTTCATCATCCCGACGAGGCTGTAGCTCGTCGCAAAACCGTCCTTCTGGTCGTCGCGAAAGCCCCACTTCAACAGCATGCTGTTGGTGATGTTTCCGGCACACACGAACAACAGCACATACACGATGGCAAAGCGGCAGTACGCCCGCACGCGGTTTCGGTTTTTTTCCGTCATAGGGTTTGCGCCGTTCATGGGGCTGGCACGAAGTGAGCGGCCAGCACAAGCGCCACCATGACGCAGAGCATGCCGAAACTGCCACGGTTTTCGAGAATATGGACGATCGGATCGTCGTGCATCGCACCACGCACCGTTGCAATCCACAGGCGTCCGAACAGATAGATCAATCCGATCTGGACGAGCCAGAGCAAATGCGGAATCGTGTAGCGCGCGGCCGTTTCGGGCGCGCTGATGAACAGGCCGAACACGACCACTGCCGCCAGCGATGCACCGATCCCGAACGGCCACAGCACTTCGAGATCGCCCACGCGGTAATCGCGGCCCGCCGACACGTGTTTGTCGCTCTGACGCAGGAGCACGAGCTCCGAGCAGCGTTTCACGAGCGCGAGGCTCAGGAACGCAAGCACGGAAAAAGCAAGCAGCCAGCGGCTGACCAGAATATCCGCGGCAATGGCCCCCGCGACGATCCGGTGTGTATACAACAGGGACAGCACGACGACGTCGAGCAGCACGACGGACTTCAGGCGCCAGCTATAGGCAGTCGTAAGCACCAGATAGAGTGCAAACATGGCGGCGAACCCGGTCGACACGGCGAACGCCAGAGCAAATGCCACCGCGAGCAATAGCGCGGCGCCGCCGAGCCCCTGCATAATCGACAACGCGCCGCTCGCGAACGCGCGATTGCGCTTGCGCGGATGACGCCGATCGTTGTCGAGGTCCCAGAGGTCATTGCAGATGTAGGTGGCCGACGCGCCAAGCGACATTGCAAGAAACGCGAGCGCCAGCGTGGTGACCTTGTCGGCGTCGAAGAACGCGAATGCCGTCAGGAGTGGAACGAACAGCAACAGGTTCTTCAGCCATTGATGTACACGCAGCGCCTTGCACCACGTCGACAGGCCGGCACGCTCGTTCTCGAACTCCCGCTCGACGGGAACGCTGTTCCGGACATCAGTAGCGACATTCGGCGCAACGCCCGCCAGAATGGCGCCCTTGGCGCCTGCCCAGATCGGCATGTCGGCCTTGCTGTCACCTGCATAGACGAAATCTTCGCCAAGCTGCTCGCGAATGCAGGCGAGTTTGGCCACGCCTTTCATGTTCGTGTCGCCGCTGGTGGCGATGACGAGATCGAACAGGCCGAGATGGGTATCCACCTGTTCGGCGATCGAGCGATGCGCGGCCGTCGCCAACACGATCCGGCGGCCGCTTTCGCGTTCGCGGGCGAGATAATCGACGAGTGGCTTGCGATACGGAAGCGTCTCTGCCCGGAGATCGGCCTGCTCGGCAACCTTGCCCTTGAATGCGGCACGCCCGCCAGCGAGCCAGAGCGGCAGCCGCAGCAAGTTCGCAGGTTGACGCTTGATGACACATATCACTGACTCCATCAGGGTATCCGACGTCGTCAGCGTGCCGTCGAGATCGACGACAAGCGGAAGTTTTCTGGTCTCTTGCATTATTGGTCAATCGTTTCCGGTTGACATCGAAGTCAAACCGGTCAATTTGCTGCTCGCGATACTGCCGCCCACCCGAAAAGGCGGCATCAATGCTCGCTCGACGATTTTCGTTTCCCCGACATCGTTGCGACTCGACCGAGCGGCCGGAATGTTACCAGAAAATATCGCCGGCGAAGACCATCATCAACCAACGCTATGCCGGTGCAATGTACAACGCCTACGACAATGCCCGTCACTCACCGATGGACAAAACATGAAAAAAATCCGGTGCTTTTATTTGAAAACCATTAATAGACCAATCTAATTATTTTCAATCGACCACGGACGAAACATATAAATTCCACGGCCCTTAATTCAAATATCAAGGATAGTCTCCGACATATCCGAATCGAATTAAAAACCTGCCGATATCGCACGCATGGCCGCGCGACCAAAGCGCAACGCTCGCTACCTCATTCCGCCCGCTCATGCTCCCCCAACCCGATCGCCTTGTAGTCGTAGGTCGGATAGAACTCCGTCCGATACGCGCCCCACGCCGTATCCTCGAGCACCCGATTGACCTCGCGCAGCCGCGACGCCGGCAACCGCAGCACGACGATCTGCCCGATCCCCATCGTCACGGTCCAACTCACCACCTCCACGCCCGGCGGCGGAAACGCCTTGTAGAACCCCTGCTTCGCGAGCTGCGCATTCAGCTCGGCAAGCGGGCGCGACTGGTCGTGTTTCAGGAATACCGTGAGCAGTACCGCGTTGTCGGGCGTCGCGGCAGCCGATCCGGCCGGCACGGTCGACGTCTGGCCGATGGCCGGTGCGCCACCGATCGCGGCGCCGGCCAGCACTGCAGCGATTGCAAGGGTTCGAATCGGGAAATACGGGAATGCCGTCATGACGCGACTCCATGGCTTCGTGGGTGGAGCCGCCATCATGCGCCGACGGCCGATACGGCTACGCGTCGTCCGCGCCGTTGCGTTCGCGCAGCACGTCGATGAACGCGCGCAGCTTGGCCGGCACGTGCTTGCGATTGACGTAGTACAGCCACATCGGCGGCAGCGTGCGGCACGCACCGGGCAGCACCTCGACGAGCGTGCCGGCGCGCAAGTCCTGCTCGATCCGCTCGCGCATGAACGCGAACGCGATGCCGACACCCTCGCGCGCCGCATCGATCACCGCGTCGGCGTCGTTCGTCACGAACACGCCGTCCGGATCGAGGTCGACGTCGCGCTGCCCGTCGCGCAACAGCCATTTATGCAGGCGCCCGCTCTCCGAGAACCGGAAACGGATGCACGCATGCCGCTCGAGCCCGGCAATCGACGCCGGCGCGCCATACCGCGCCAGATACCCGGGCGACGCAACCAGCGCACATGTCAACGCCGGCGCGATCCGCACGCCGATCATGCCCGGCTGCAACCGGTCGGCCAGGCGAATCCCCGCATCGAACCCGTCCTTCGCGATATCGACCAGTTCGTTCTCGTAGCGGATCTCGAGCCGGACTTTCGGGTAGCGTTCGCGAAACGTGGCGAGCACCGGCGCGATCACGAGCGTACGCGCGAGCGGCAGCGCGGTCACGCGCAACACCCCGTTCGGCTCGCTGCGCGCATCCTTCAGCTCGTCGCGGGCCTGCATGACCTGCCGGTACGCAGGCTCCGTCTGCCGCCAGTAGCGCTGGCCGGCTTCCGTCAGGCTCACGCCGCGCGTGCTGCGATTGAACAGCTTCACGTTCAGCTCGCCCTCGAGCTGCCCGATCGCGAGGCTGACGGCCGCCGGCGTCAGGCCCAGTGCGGCGGCGGCACGCGTGAAGTTGCCGGCCGTCGCGACGGTCATGAACACGTGCAGCCCGGCCATCGGATCGCGTCTGCTCATCATTAAAAAAACTTGAAACGCCTTCGAGCGGAATGCGAATTCTCCCATATACCGCAACTGCCTACACTAGCCCTGTCGTCCCATCATCGGAGCCTCGCATGAACCCGCTCACCGCCGCGCTGCCGCTCGCGGCCGCCCGCCGCACGATCGACGCGGCACTGGCCCACGCCGCATCGCTGCAGGTCGCCGGCATCGCCATCGCCGTCGTCGATGCCGGCGCGAACCTGCTCGCGTTCGCGCGCACCGACGACTGCTTGCTCGGCGCGATCGATCTCGCGCAACGCAAGGCGCTGACGGCGGTCCGCTTCCGCGCATCGACCGGCGCGCTCGGTGCGATGTCGGGCGACGGTCCGCTGCGCGGCATCGAACACAGCCACGGCGGGCTCGTCACGTTCGGCGGCGGCGAACCGCTCGTCGACAGCGACGGGCGCTGCGTCGGCGCGATCGGCATCTCGGGCGGCAGCGTCGACGAAGACACCGCGATCGCGCAGCACTGCCGCGACCGCTTTCCGGCAACGTTCCACTCCACAAGGTAAGCACATGGCACCGAAACGCATCCTCATCACCGGCGCGGGCACCGGCTTCGGCCGCGAAGTCGCGCTGCGCCTCGCCGAACGCGGTCACGACGTGACGGCCGGCGTACGCATCACCGCCGAAATCGACGCACTGGCGGACGCCGCAGCGCAGCGCGGCACCGTGCTGCGCGCGATCAAGCTCGACGTCACGTCGCCTCACGATCGCGCCCGCGCGGCCGAGCTCGACGTCGACGTGCTCGTGAACAACGCAGGCGTCGGCGAAGCCGGCGCGCTGGTGGACCTGCCGGTCGAGATCGTCCGCGCACTGTTCGACGTGAACGTGTTCGGGCCGCTCGAACTCACGCAGCAGATCGCGCGCGGCATGCTTGCGCGCCGGCACGGCAAGATCGTGTTCGTATCGTCGATCGCGGGCCTGATCACGGGGCCGTTCACGGGCGCCTATTGCGCGTCGAAGCACGCGGTCGAATCGGTGGCCGAGGCGATGCACGCGGAACTCGCGCCGCACGGGATCAAGGTCGCGGTCGTGAACCCCGGCCCGTACAGCACGGGCTTCAACGACCGGATGATGGAGACGGCGCGACGCTGGCGCGACCCGGCCGTGCATACCGTGACGCCCGAGCGGCTGACGTTCCCGCTCGAACAGCACGACCCGGAGGAAATGATCGCGAAGATGGTCGACGTGATCGACAGCGACGGCGGCGCGTTCCGCAACCTGCTGCCGGCATCGTCGGAAGCGTTCGTGCGCACCGAACAGGCGCGTGCGTGGGAGCGGCAGCAGTAAGCCGCCGGCGCAGCGGCGGACGGCATGCCGCCGCTGCGCGCGTTCAGTACACGTCCCGCATGTAGCGCCGTGCCTTCGAAAGCCGCGCGACGTAGTCGTTCGCGGCTTCGTCCGACATGCCGCCGTGCTCGGCGACCACCGCCTTCAGCGCCGTGTCGACGTCCTTCGCCATCCGCGCGGCATCGCCGCACACGTAGAAGTGCGCGCCTTCCTCCAGCCACGCGAACAGCTCGGCGCCCTGCTCGCGCATCCGGTCCTGCACGTAGATCTTGTCGGCCTGGTCGCGTGAGAACGCCAGGTCGAGCCGCGTCAGGAAGCCGCTGTCGCGCATCGCGCCCAGCTCGTCGCCGTAGTAGAAGTCGGTCTGCGCGTGCTGCTCGCCGAAGAACAGCCAGTTGCGCCCGCGCGCGCCACGTGCCCGCCGCTCGTGCAGGAAGCCGCGGAACGGCGCGACGCCGGTCCCGGGGCCGACCATCACGATCGGCACGTCGCCGTTCACCGGCGGCCGGAAATGCGCGGACTTCTGCACGAATACGGGTACGCGGCCGTCATCCGCGCGATCGGCGAGGAACGTCGATGCGACACCTTTGCGCGCGCGCCGGCCGTTGTGATAACGCACGGCCGACACGGTCAGGTGGATCTCGCCCTGGTGCGCGCTCGGGCTCGACGCGATCGAATAGAGGCGCGGCTGCATGCGCTTGAGCATCCCGACCAGTTCGGCGCCCGACAGCTCGACCGGGAACTCGTGCAGCACGTCCGCAAGCTGTTGCCCCCACAACCATTGCTTCAGGTCACCCTTGCGGTCGTCGCCGAGCAACGACTTCAGCGCGCCGTTCGCGCTGCGCGACGCGATGAAGGCAAGCGTGTCCGGATGCGGGCGCGTGATGTCGAAGTGACGCGCGAGCGCGTCGCCGAGGCGCATGTCGCCGACGCCGGCGATCGACACCGGCGCATCGGCCTTCAGCGCGGTGACGGACAGCAGCTCGTCGACCAGTTCCGGGCAGTTGGTCGGCCACACGCCGAGCGCGTCGCCGCTTTCGTATTCGAGGTTCGCGCCTTCGGTCGACAGCGACACATAGCGCGTGTCCTTCGCGGCGCCCGGGCGATTGAGCCGCAAGTTCGCGACGAGTCTCGACGGCGCCGGATGCGCCTTCGTCGGCAGCAGCCCCGACGGGCTCATCCCGCCGGCCGGCACCGCGTGCAGCGCCGCATCGGCCGCCTTGATCCGCGCGACGACGCGTTCGAGCCACTGGTCGGCGTCGCGCTGGAATTCGACGTCGCAATCGACGCGTGCGCAGAGCCGCACCGCGCCGAGTTCCGCGAGCCGCGTGTCGAGGCGGCGGCCGTGGCCGCAGAACTGGTCGTAGTTGCGATCCCCGAACGCGAGCACCGCGTAGTGCACGCCGTCGAGGCGCGCGGCGCTGCCGGACTGCAGCGCTTCCCAGAATTCGCTGCCGTTGTCGGGCGCATCGCCATCGCCGAACGTGCTCGTCATCAGCAGCACGTATTGCGCACTGGCGAGCGACGCCACCGGATAGTCGGACATGCACGCGGCGCGGATCTCGAAGCCCGCACTCATCAGTTGCGTCGCGTAATCCTCGGTCAACGATTCGATGTTTCCGGTCTGCGATGCCCACAGCAGCACGACCTTCGGCCGCGTGCGCACGATCCGCACGCCGCCGGACGCGCCGGCATCGGCCGGCCGCGCAGGCGTCGCTACCGGCACACTCGCCGGCACATTCGCCGGCAGCGAGCGGCTGAACAGCCCGGCCAGCATGCCGTCGAGCCAGAACCGCACCGGCGGCGTGAGCGGCGCGCCGGCCGGCAGGACGGGCACGCCGCCCTCGCGCCGGCCGGCGCTCGCCTTCAGCCCGCTGACGAGGCCGGCCACATACAGCCGTTCGGTGTCCGTCAACGGCGGCGGCGCGAGGTCGGCCACGCCGAGCGCGGCCGCGAAAGTGTCGATGTCTGCCATGTCCGATTCCTGTGAAGCGGTCGCCTGCGCCATCACCGGCGCGGGCAGCGCGTCGTCGGCGCGTGCGCCGGGTTGCGCCGTCTCGTCGGCGGCGGACGCGAACGCATCCGTCTCGACGCGCCGCAGCGCGACCGCGCAGTATTTCAGTTCGGGTTGCTGCGATTCCGGATCGATCGCGTCGTTCGTCACCGCGTTGATGCACAAGTCGTCGCCGTACACGTCGTTCCAGTGCATCGGCGCGAAGCAGTTGCCGCGCTGCACGCGCCCGGTCACGACGGCCGGCAGCACCGCGCGGCCACGCGCCGAGCGGATCTCGACGCTGTCCTTCGCGGCGATGCCGAGCGCGCTCGCATCGTCCGGGTGCAGTTCGACGAACGGGCGCGGGTTGAGCTTGTTCAGCATCGCGACCTTGCCCGTCTTGGTCATCGTGTGCCATTGATGCTGCAGCCGCCCGGTGTTCAGCACGATCGGGAACGTATCGTCGGGCAGCTCGGCCGGATCGACGTGCGACCGAGCGAAGAAGCGCGCCTTGCCCGACGGTGTCGGGAACGCGACGCGGGGTGCGTCGTTGCCTCCGGCTGCCGGACGCAGCGTCTGGCTCACGCCGTCGTTCAGGTAGCGGATCGGGTGCCGCTCGCGCGCGGTGCCCGGCGCGACCGGCCACTGCACGGGCCCGTCGCGCAGCGCCGCATGGCTCGCGCCGCGCAGGTCGTAGCCGGTCGCCGGATTCGAGAAGCGGACGATCTCGTCAAACACGTCGGCCGCCGACGCATAGTCGAATGCGTCGCCGAAGCCCATCGCGCGCGCGACTTCCGCGACGATGCGCCAGTCGGGCAGCGCGTCGCCCGGCGGCGCGATCGCGGCGCGCATCAGCGTCATGTTGCGCTCGGAGTTGACCATCACGCCGTCGCCTTCGGCCCACAGCGCGCCGGGCAGCAGGATGTCCGCATAGCGGTTGGTCTCGGTGTCGAGGAATGCATCCTGCGCGATCACGAGCTCGGCGGCCTGCAACCCGGCGATCACGTTTCGCCGGTTCGGCACCGTGGCGACCGGGTTCGTGCAGACGATCCAGCATGCCTTGACGTCGCCGGCCGCCATCCGCGAAAACAGGTCGACCGTGCCTTGCCCCGTCTCCTTGCGCAGCGAGCCGGCCGGCACGCGCCACAGGTTCTCGACGAAACGGCGATCGTCGTCGGACAACACCGAGCGCTGCCCCGGTAGCCCCGGCCCCATGTAGCCCATCTCGCGGCCGCCCATCGCGTTCGGCTGGCCCGTCAGCGAGAACGGCCCGCTGCCGGGGCGGCAAATCCTGCCCGTCGCGAGATGCAGGTTGCAGATCGCATTGGTGTTCCACACGCCGTGCGTGCTCTGGTTGAGCCCCATCGTCCAGCAGCTCATCCACTCCTGCGCGTCGCCGATCCATTGCGCGGCCGTGCGCAGGTCGGCTTGCGCGAGCCCCGTGATTGCCGCGACGCGCTCGGGCGTGTAGTCGGCAAGGAGCGCGGGCATCGCGTCCCAGCCTTCGGTGTACGCATCGATGAACGCGGCATCGGTGCGGCCGTTCGCATGCAGCAGGTGCAGCAGCCCGTTGATCAGCGCGAGATCGGTGCCCGGCCGGATCTGCAGGAACAGGTCGGCCTTGTCGGCCGTGCCGGTGCGACGCGGATCGACGACGATCAGCTTCGCGCCGGCCTTCACGCGATCCATCATCCGCAGGAACAGGATCGGGTGGCAATCGGCCATGTTCGCGCCGATCACGAAGAACAGGTTCGCGCGATCGAAGTCCTGGTACGACCCGGGCGGGCCGTCCGCGCCGAGCGACTGCTTGTAGCCGGTGCTCGCGCTCGCCATGCAGAGGCGCGAGTTCGACTCGATGTTGTGGGTGCCGACGAAACCCTTCGCGAGCTTGTTGACGAGGTATTGCGCCTCGATCGACATCTGCCCCGACACGTAGAACGACAGCGCGTCGGGCCCGTGCGCATCGAGCACTGCGCGCAGGCGGCGCGCGGTTTCGGCGATCGCGTCGCGCGCCGGCAGCGGCACCAGGTCGTCCTCGCGCGCCCGGCGCACGAACGCGCGGTCGAGCCGCCCCGAACGGCGCAGCGCGACGTGCGCCGAAGAACCCTTCGTGCACAGCCGCCCGAAGTTGGCCGGATGGTCGGCGTCGCCGGACACCTTGACGACTTCGCCTTCCTCGACGTGCAGCACCATCCCGCAGCCGACGCCGCAGTACGGGCACACGCTCTTGACAGGAGTGGCGCTCATGCGTGCTCCGGGGCGGTCAGGCCGCGACCCACACGAAGCCGTCCTCGACCCGCGACGGATACGCGCGCACCGACTGCTCGGGCGCCTCGACGCATTCGCCGGTGCGCAGGTCGAAATGCTGCTTGTACAGCGGCGACGCGACGACGACGCGCTCGCCGAGGCTGCCGATCAGCCCGCGCGACATCACGGCCGCCCGCGACACGGGATCGACGTTGTCGATCGCGAACACGCCGCCTGCCTCGGCATGCGCGACGTGAAACACCGCGACCTGCTCGCCGTTGACGAGTGCACACACGCCGGTGTTCGGCACGATCTCGTCGAGCGGGCACACGCGGGTCCAGGACAGCGGAAGACGATCGTTCATGATGGACTCCTTGGAAAGGACGCTGGTGTCGGTCGGGATCAAACGGTTGCGGATTCGGTCACGGCCTGCGTCGCGCCTTCGACAACCACGGGAATCGTCACGAGCTTGCCGCGCACGCGCTCGTCGGGCGTCGCGGGGCGAATCTGGCCGCGCGTCTCGACGAACGCGATGTTCTCGTCCGGCGCGTCGCTGTTCACGAAGTGGCGGAAGCGCCTGCGCGTGTCGGGATCGGTGACGGCCTTCTTCCATTCGCACTCGTAGGTGTCGACCACGTGCTGCATGTCGGCTTCGAGTTCGGCGCCGATCCCGAGCTTGTCGTGCACGACCACGTCGACCAGGTAGTCGAGGCCGCCTTCGAGGTTGTCGCGCCACACGCTGGTGCGTTGCAGCCGGTCGGCGGTGCGCACGTAGAACATCAGGAAACGGTCGACGTAGCGGACCAGCGTGGCGCGGTCGAGGTCGGACGCGAGCAGCTCCGCGTGGCGCGGCTTCATCCCGCCGTTGCCGCACACGTACAGGTTCCAGCCCTTCTCGGTCGCGATGATGCCGACGTCCTTGCCCTGCGCTTCCGCGCACTCGCGCGTGCAGCCCGATACGCCGAACTTGATCTTGTGCGGCGCGCGCAGGCCCTTGTAGCGGTTCTCGAGGTCGATCGCGAGGCCGACCGAATCGCCGACGCCGTAGCGGCACCACGTCGACCCGACGCACGACTTCACGGTGCGCAGCGCTTTGCCGTACGCATGCCCCGATTCGAAGCCGGCCGCGATCAGTTCTTCCCAGATCGACGGCAGCTGCTCGACGCGTGCGCCGAACAGGTCGACACGCTGGCCGCCGGTGATCTTCGTGTAGAGCCCGTACTTCCGTGCGACCTGGCCCACCGCGATCAGCCCTTCCGGCGTGACTTCGCCGCCCGGCATGCGCGGCACGACCGAGTACGTGCCGTCGCGCTGGATGTTCGCGAGGTAGTAGTCGTTCGAATCCTGCAGCCCGGCGTGCGCCTTCTTCAGCACGAATTCGTTGAAACACGACGCGAGAATGCCCGCCACCGCCGGCTTGCACACGTCGCAGCCGAGGCCGTGGCCGTGCTTCGCGAGCAGTTCGTCGAAGGTCGTGATGCGCTCGACGCGGATCAGGTGGAACAACGCCTGGCGCGAATGCGGAAAGTGCTCGCAGATATGGTTGTTCACCGCGAGGCCCTGCTTCTTCATCTCGGCCTTCATGATCTGCGTGACGAGCGGCACGCAGCCGCCGCACGACGTGCCCGCGCCCGTGCACGTCTTCAGCGCGCCGAGGCTCGTCGCGCCGTCCGCGACCGCCGTGCAGATTTGCGACTTCGACACGTTGTTGCACGAGCAGATCTGCGCGGCCGCAGGCAGCGCGTCGACACCGATCGCCGGCTTCGCAGCGCCATCCGACGACGGCAGGATCAGGAATTCCGGCGACTCGGGCAGCTCGATGCGGTTCAGCATCATCTGCAGCAGCGTGCCGTATTCGGCCGCGTCGCCGACCATCACCGCGCCGTGCAGGAACTTGCCGCAGTCGGACACCACGAGCTTCTTGTAGACCTGGCGGCGCTCGTCCGCGTACTGATAGGTGCGGCTGCCGGCGGTCGTGCCGTGCGCGTCGCCGATGCTTGCGACATCCACGCCCATCAGCTTCAGCTTCGTGCTCATGTCGGCGCCCGCGAATACGACCGCCACTGCACCGTCCGCATCGCCGCCGAGCTGCTTCGCGACCACGCGCGCCATGTCGTAGCCGGGTGCGACGAGGCCGTACACCATGCCGTTCCAGGCCGCGCATTCGCCGATCGCGTAGATGTCGGCGTCGCTCGTGCGGCAGGCGTCGTCGATCGCGACGCCGCCGCGCGGGCCGATGTCGAGCCCGCATGCGCGGGCCAGTTCGTCGCGTGCGCGGATACCGGCCGAGAACACGATCATGTCGGCGTCGAGGTGCGTACCGTCGGCAAACGCCATCCGGTGCGTGCCTGCTTCGCCATCGACGATCTCGAGCGTGTTCTTGCCCGTATGCACGGTCACGCCGAGCGCCTCGATCTTCGCGCGCAGCATCCGGCCGCCGCCGTCGTCGACCTGCACGGCCATCAGCCGCGGCGCGAATTCGACGACGTGCGTGTCGAGCCCCATGTCGCGCAGCGCTTTCGCGCATTCGAGGCCGAGCAGCCCGCCGCCGATCACCACGCCGCGCTTCGCGTGCGCGCCGCACGCCTGCATCGCTTCGAGATCCTCGATCGTCCGGTACACGAAGCAGCCGTCGCGATCGCGCCCCGGCATCGGCGGCACGAACGGGCGCGAACCCGTCGCGAGCACCAGCTTGTCGTACGCGAGCGTTTCGCCGGACGCGAGCGTGACCGTATGCGCGGCGCGGTCGATCGACGCGACTTGTGCGTTCAGGCGCAGGTCGAACGCCGGATGACGCTCGAAGAAGCCGGGTTCAACGAGCGACAGGTCGTCCGCCGACTTGCCCGCGAAGAATTCGGACAGGTGCACGCGGTCGTACGCGGGGCGCGGTTCCTCGCCGAGCACGGTGACCTGCAGCGCGCCCGTGGCGCCCGCTTCCGCCGCGATGCATTCGAGGAGCTTGTGGCCGACCATGCCGTGGCCGATGACGATGAGTTTCATGATGACGTTTCCTTCGGTCGATCAGTTCGCGACGCTGCCGGCGGCCAGCGCGCGGTCGCGCAGCTCGGCTTCGCGCGCCTTGTGTTCTTCGCTGAAGCGCACGGCCATCGCGCACAGCGCGGTCGCGGTGACGGCCAGGCCGAGCAGGCTCAGCGTGTGCTGCACGTCGCCGACGCCCTTCAGCAGGAAGCTCGCCGCCACCGCGCCGACGTTGCCGCCCGCGCCGACGATCCCCGCCACGCCGCCGAGTGCCTTGCGGTCGATGAACGGCACCAGCGCGTAGGTCGCGCCGCACGCCATGTGCGTGAACAGGCCGAAGCCGAGCATCGCGACGAGCGCGATGCCGACGCTTTGCGCATGCGAGAACCAGGTCAGCCCGAGCCCTTCGCCGACGATCAGCGCGCACAGCAGCGTCGCGCGCACGTCGAGGCTGCGGCGCGCGGCGATCCTGTCGGACAGCCAGCCGCCGAGCGCACGGGCAAACAAGGCGAGCAGCCCGAACAGGCCGACCGCGAACCCTGCGTCCTTCAGCGACAGGCTGAAGTGATCGACGTAGTAAAGCGCGGCGATGTTGTGGATGAACACCTCGACGCCGAAGCACGCGCCATACGTGACGAACAGCATCCACACGCGATAATTGCCGCAGGCCGCGAGGAAGCTCGCCCAGCCGCCCTTCTTGCCGCTGTCGACCGTCACGCCTGCGTTGCGCAGCGCGATGATGTCGCCTTGCGGGCAATCCTGCGTGAAGCGCCAGTAAGCCCAGGCCATCACGAGCATCGCAACGCCCGGCACGACCAGCGCGATGCGCCACGACGCATCCTCGCCGAAGCCGAGCATCAGGCCGGCGGCGACGAGCAGCGGCATCAGCGCCTGCGTCGCGCCGGCGCCGGCGTTGCCCCAGCCGGCCGTCGTCGCGTTCGCGGTGCCGACCACGTTCGGCGCGAACATCACCGACGTGTGGTACTGCGTGATCACGAAGCCCGCGCCGATCGCGCCGATGCCGAGCCGGCAGATCAGGAACGACAGGTAGTCGTGCGTGAACGACACCGCGAACACGGGGATCGCGCCGAGCAGCAGCAGGCCGACGTACACGCGACGCGGGCCGAAGCGGTCGCACAGCGGGCCGACCAGCAGCCGCACGGCGATCGTCGCGGCCACCGCGGCGATGTTGATGTTGGCGACCTGCGCCGCCGTCAGGTGGAATTCGCGTGCGATCAACGGCATCAGCGGCGCGCACGCGAACCACGCGAAGAAGCACACGAAGAACGCCATCCACGTCAGGTGGAACGCGCGCATCGGCGCGGTGCGGAGGCTGAAGAGATCGATACGGGTAGCTTTGTCGGTCATGTCATCCGCCAAACGAAAAACGGCGTCCTGCGCACCCGGTCTCGTCGAGACCCGATGCGTAGGACGCCGTTGCCCATGAAGCCCGTTGCCGGGCGCGTCGGTAATCGGTACTGCCGGACGAACCGCCATTGATTCGCCCGAGCCCCCTGACGCAAACGCCGTGCCATGTCGTCGCGAATCGGGCCCGCAGCCCCGCCGCGCAAGGCGTGCCGGGTGTCTTGCGACACACGACGCCACGCGACCCGCGACGCGCCGTGATGCAGCGACGCACGGATGTGGTGCGCTGCAGCACTGTCGCCGTGCGATATCGCGGTGCGCGCTGACGGGGCGCGATGCACGCCGATGCGGTGTTGCGGCTGCCCGCGCGCGGCAGCCGCCTGCATGAATGGCGCCATCGCGCGGCGCGGTGCGCGCCGTTCCCGCCGCGCCAGCGTGACGTGTCATGCCGGTTGGCCCGGATATTGCTGAATCCGGTGCATGACACCGGCAACGGCGCCGGTGGGCAGTCCCAGCAAACCATGTCCGTCGTTCAGGCGGGCCGATCAGGACAACGGTGTCCTCCCGTGCGCGGCACGGCTGGATACCGGTGCGTTTCGACCGCCCGCCGCCGCCCGCAACGACACCCACTCGACCGCCGGATGCAGGCGGCACAGGAACACGACATGACGACAGGCAAAGTCACGCTGCTGGGCGCCGGGCCCGGCGATCCCGATCTCCTCACGCTGAAGGCCGTGAAGGCACTGGCGGCTGCCGACGTGCTGCTGCTCGACGATCTCGTCGCGCCCGGCATCGTCGAACTCGCACCGCAGGCACGCGTGATCCGCGTCGGCAAACGCGGCGGCTGCCGCTCCACGCCGCAGGCATTCATCGAGAAGCTGATGCACCGCTACGCGCTGCGCGGCGCGCACGTGGTGCGCGTGAAAGGCGGCGATGCACTGCTGTTCGGGCGCGCCGGCGAAGAACTCGCGACCCTGCGCGCCGCCGCGATTCCGGTCGAGATCGTCAACGGCATCTCGTCGGGATTCGCGGCCGCCGCGAGCCTCGGTATCTCGCTCACGCACCGCGAGCATTGCCACGGCGTCACGTTCGTCACCGCGCACCGTCAGGACCACGGCGAACCCGACTGGGCGCAGCTCGCGGCGACCGGCACGACGCTCGCGATCTACATGGGAATGAGCCGCGTCGACAGCATCGCCGCCGGCCTGCTCGCCGTGCTGCCGCCATCGACACCAGCCGCGGCCGTGCAATGGGCCGGCACGCGCGACGAACGCCGCTGGACCGGCACGCTCGGCGGTCTCGCGCGCGGCATCGACGAAGCACGGCTCGGCAGCCCGGCGGTGATCCTCGTCGGCGGCGCGATCGGCGAAGCGGCCGTGCAGCACGCGCCGGACGCGGGCGCCGCGATCGAGGCGGCCTTGTCCCGGGCCGCGTAGCATGCGCGACGCCACGCGGCACCGGCCGCCCACCTATCACGAAGACAGCGGCGCCGGCCGCCGGGCTGCCATGCGCGGCGCCGACACGATGTCTGCGCGGGGCCGTTGCCCCCGCACCGCGCATCGCGCCACGATTTCGCCGCCGCCGGTCGCGTCATGAGTGCGTCTGCTTCTTCCGCCCGCCTGCGCGTGCTGCTCGTCACCGATACCGACAAGCCGATCGGCGAGCTCGGCGATGCGCTTGCGCACCTCGGCTACGAGATGCTGAACGACGTCGCGACGCCCGCGCGCCTGCCGGCCGCCGTCGAGGAGCAGCGTCCGGACGTCGTGATCATCGATACCGATTCGCCGTCGCGCGACACGCTCGAGCAGCTTGCCGTGATGCATGCCACCGCGCCGCGCCCCGTGCTGATGTTCAGCCACGACGCCAACCAGTCGCTGATCCGTGCGGCGGTCGGCGCAGGCGTCAGCGCGTATCTCGTCGAAGGGCTGTCGGCCGAGCGCCTCGCACCGATTCTCGAAGTCGCGCTCGCCCGTTTCTCGCATGACGACGCGCTGCGTCGCCGGCTTGCCGACGTCGAACGCGAACTCGCGGAGCGCAAACTGATCGACCGCGCGAAGCGCCTGCTGATGGACCAGCGCAGGCTGTCCGAACACGACGCATACGCGACGCTGCGCAAGCGTGCGATGGATCAGGGCCTGCGCATCGTCGACGTCGCGCGGCAACTGCTCGACGCGTCACCCGAGTCATGACCGCCATGGATACCTCCTCCCCCGTCGCGCCGGAGCGCGCGCATCTTCGCCTCGGGTTCGTCGCGCTGAGCGATGCGGCCCCGCTGATCGTCGCGCACCGCCTGAACCTCGGCGCGCGACACGGCCTCACGCTCGAACTCAGCCGCCAGCCGTCGTGGGCCGCCGTCCGCGACAAGCTGCTGAGCGGCGAGCTCGACGCCGCCCATGCGCTGTACGGGCTCGTCTGCGGGCTGCAGCTCGGGATCGGCGGCCCGCAGGCCGACATGGCCGCGCTGATGGTGCTGAACCGCAATGGCCAGGCGATCTCGTTGTCGCCCGGCCTCGCCGACGCGTATCGCAACAGCGGCAGCGTGCGCGACGCGTTTGCGACGCTCGGCCGCAAGCCGCTCCTCGCCCAGACGTTCCCGACCGGCACGCACGCGATGTGGCTGAACCACTGGCTCGCGTCGCACGACGTCGACCCGCTGCGCGACGTGCGCAGCGTCGTGATCCCGCCACCCGAGATGGTGGCCGCGCTCGCCAGCGGCGAACTCGACGGCTTCTGCGCCGGCGAGCCGTGGCATGCGGTGGCCGAGGCCTGCGGCGCGGGGCGAACCGTTGCCGTCACGAGCGAGATCTGGCCCGATCATCCGGAGAAGGTGCTCGCGACCCGGCGCGATTTCGTCGCGCTGTACCCGGCCGCTGCCCGCGCGCTGATCCGCACGCTCATCGATGCCTGTGCATGGCTCGACAGCGCCGCGCACCGTCGCGAGGCGGCCGACTGGCTCGCGTCACCCGATGCGCTCGGCGTACCGGCCCGGCTGATCGCGCCGCGGCTGCTCGGCGACTACGGATCGGGGCCGTTCGCCGTGCCGCCGCTGCCGATCCGCTTTCACGACGGCGGCGCGGTGAACCGCCCCGATCCGCGCGAAGGCGAGTGGTTCCTGTCCCAATACCGGCGCTGGGGCATGCTCGACGGTTCGCACGACGACGCGGAAATCGCCCGCGCGATCGCGCAAACCGCGTTGTATGATGCTGCCGTCGCCGAAAGCGGCGCACCGGGCCTGCCGCAGGCGTGATGCGCGCCGCGTGATGCAGGCGGCGCGCGCTCCCGCGCCACGCCTGTCCGGGCCGCCTGCCGGCGCACGGCATGCGCCCCCGGGTGACGCCGCATGACCACTCCGTCCCCGATCAGATTCGATGCCGAAACCCACGCGCGCGCCGCTCGACGTGCTGCTCACCGAAATCCGCGCGTGCCGTGCCTGTGAAGCCGGCCTGCCGCTCGGCCCGCGCCCCGTCGTGCGTGCCCATCGCGACGCGCGCATCCTGATCGTCGGGCAGGCGCCGGGCGCGCGCGTCCATGCGAGCGGCATCCCGTGGGACGACGCAAGCGGCCGGCGGCTGCGCGGCTGGCTCGACGTCGACGCCGACACGTTCTACGACGAGAGGCGCTTCGCGATCGTGCCGATGGGTTTCTGCTACCCGGGCCGCGGCGCAAGCGGCGACAACCCGCCGCGCCCCGAATGCGCGCCACTGTGGATCGACCGGTTGCTCGCCGAGCTGCCTTCGATCCGGCTCACGCTGCTGGTCGGCCAGTACGCGCAGCGACATTTCCTGCGCGATACGCGCAAGGCCACGCTGACCGACACCGTACACGCGTGGCGCGACTACGGCCCCGACGTGTTGCCGCTGCCGCATCCGTCGCCGCGCAACCAGGCGTGGTTCAAGCACCACCCGTGGTTCGACGCCGAGGTCGTGCCCGAGCTGCGGCGCCGGGTCGCGCCGCTGGTCGCCGTCAACGCAACCGCCCCCCTGTCGCGACGCTTCGCGACCTCCCCGTTATCCGTATCGAATCCAGAATGAACGACACCCCCACCGACCTCGACTTTGCCTGCAACGGCTGCGGCGGATGCTGCCACGACCTGCGCATTCCGCTGACGATCGACGAGGCCACCGCGTGGCTGCAGCGCGGCGGCCACGTGGAGCTGCTGTGCGACGCGATGCCGTGGCTGGTCGAACCCGAGCCCGACAATGCGTTCGCCGCGTACAAGCGCGTGCGCTCGACCGCCGCGCTCAGCGGCTCGCTGCCCGTCCGCGTCACGGTCATGCTCACCGCGACCCATGCCGGGCCGTGCCCGAACCTGCTCGACGACCTGCGCTGCGCGATCTACGACGAGCGCCCGCTCGTGTGCCGGATCTATCCGGCCGAAGTGAATCCGTTCGTGCCGCTGGTGCCGGCCGGCAAGCAATGCACGCCCGACGCGTGGCAGCAGGCGCCGTTCGTCCGCGGCGGCACGATCGTCGACGCGGCCACGCGGGAGAACATCGCGCGCTCGCGTGCGGCGAGCGAAGCCGAGACGCCGCTGCGGGCGCGACTGTGTACGGTGCTGGGGATCGATACGGCGGCCGTGGCCAACGAAGGGTTCGTGATCCATGCGCCGCCGGCCGGCACGCTGCTCGCCGCGCTGACGGCGCTGCGCGCAGCGGAGTCGGCCCCGGCCAGCGCCGACGACGCCATCGCGTGGACACTGGTGTCGAACCGCGCGTCGACGGTGAATGCGCTCGTGTCGGTCGGCGCGGCGAGCCAGCGGGCAGGCAGCGGCAGCCCGCACGCCGGTTATCTCGGCTTCTACCCGGACGAATGATCGCGGCGCGGCGCGGCACGCCGCGAGCGACACCGGGCGATGCCGCACGGCCGCACGGATCGCCGTCGCGTCCGGTTCGCTGTACCATCGCGGCTCAACCGCGTCACGAACAGCAGAATCCTTCATGCCCTCCACCGCCCCGCCGCGCCTGTACGGGATGCCCGAACGCAGCGACCGGCTCGACTTCTACATCCGCGACCAGGCGTCGCGCCAGGCGATCACCGAGCCGCACCGGCACGCGTATTTCCAGATCCAGTTCAATCTCGGCGGCGACACCGAGCAGCGGATCGGCGGCGTCACGCGGCCGTTTCCGCGCGGCGCGCTCGCGTTCGTGCTGCCGCACCGCGAGCACCTGATCCCGCATCCGGAAGGCGCGCACTTCATCGTGATCAACTTCAGCCAGGCGTTCCTGCGCGCCGATCTCGACGTCGACCCGCTCGATCTCGAGGACGTGCCCGCGCACCGCTTTCCCGAGCTGACGCCGTTCCGCTTCCAGGAACACCTCGACTTCATCCTGACCGGCGATACGTACGACGAAGCGCGCCGCCTCGCGCTGCGCATGCTCGACACCGATCGCGTGCGCACATTCGGCTCGACCACGCTGCTGCGCGGCTACCTGCTGCAGCTGATCGGGCTCGTCTGCACGCAATACGCGGGTGCGCTCGACAAGCTCGCGCAGCGCGGCGCCCAGCGCGCGGGCCGGCGCGACGCGCTCGCGCGCGTGCTGCGGCACGTGCGCGCCAACCTGACCCGCGAGGACCTGACGCTCGCCGCGACCGCCGAGGCCGCGTTCCTGTCGCCCAACTACCTCGCGCACCTGGTCCGCAAGGAAACCGGCAGCACCTTCACCGATCTCGTGACCGAGCGCCGGATCGCGCTCGCGCAGTCGCTGCTGGCTCACACGAGCCGGCGCATCGCGGACATCGCACGCTCGGTCGGTTTCCGCGACGAAGGGTATTTCGCGCGGCGCTTCCGCGCGCGGGTTGGCGTGTCGCCGAAGGCGTACCGCGACGCGAATGCCGCGCTGCCGGACGGCGACGACGCACCGGCAGCCACCGACGCGTAGTTTTGTCCCGGTAAAACGCAGTTGCGTCGCATCCGGCCGCGCGGGCGTCGGGTATCGTTGCACGCATGCCGGCCCGTGCGCCGCACGGGCGCGGCATCCGTCTTCCCACCGAACGAGGCCATCCGATGTCCGCTTATGTCATCGACGCTGCCGAGCGTCCTTCCGTCGAAGTCGACCAGTCGTCCGCGCGCTTTCCGGTGCGCCGCGTCTTCTGCGTCGGCCGCAACTATGCCGACCACGCGCGCGAAATGGGCGCCGATCCCGACCGCGAACCGCCGTTCTTCTTCACGAAGCCGGCCGACGCGATCGTCCCGGCCAGCGGCACCGTCGCCTATCCGCCGCTGACGAACGACCTCCATCATGAAATCGAGCTGGTCGTCGCGATCGGCAAGGACGGCCGGTCGATCGACCCGGCCGACGCGCTGTCGCACGTGTGGGGCTATGGCGTCGGCGTCGACCTCACGCGCCGCGACCTGCAGGCCGAAGCGAAGAAGCTGAGCCGCCCGTGGGACTGGGCCAAGGGCTTCGACGCATCGGGCCCCGTGACCGCGCTGCGCGCGGCATCGGCCACCGGCCACCCGGCGACGGGCCGCATCTGGCTCGCGGTGAACGGCGACACGCGCCAGCAAGGCGACCTGGCCGACATGATCTGGGCCGTGCCCGACGTCATCGCCTATGTGTCGCGCTCGGTCGAGCTGAAGGCCGGCGACCTGATCTTCACCGGCACGCCGGCCGGCGTTGGCGCACTGCAGCCCGGTGACCGCGTCACGGGCGGCGTCGACGGCGTCGCGACGTTCGAATTCGTCGTGGGCGCGAAGCCGTAAGCCGTAAGCCGTCACGCGACACGCATGGCGGCCACCTGCCCGGGGCCGCCGTGCGATATCCCGATGTCGGTCAGTCGTAGCGGCGCAGGAAGGCGTCGGCGACGGCCGGCGGATTCAGCACCCTCGCCGATTCGTTTTCCAGCGCTTCGGCAGCGTCGTCGTCGCTGATCGACACGAACAGCGTGATCGCCGCCCTTTCGTCGCCCGTGCCGAACAGGCCCTCGCGGTCGAGCAGGCGCAACGCCCCGATCATCTCGGCATGCAGTTGCCGCGTAAATTCCGGGAATCTCGACCGGACGAACTGCGGGCTCAGCACGTCATCGGCGAGCTTGCCGCAGATCGCATTGAACGGCGACGCTTCCGCCGCCGCGTACGCCCATTCGGAAAAGCCCCACACATACCACGGGTCGTCGTCCGGCACCGCCTGTTGCGCGCGGATCCGGCGCAGCCCCTCGACCGAATTGGCCGCCGGCACCACCGTCATCGCGCCGCTGTCGGTATACAGCGCGAACGCATAGAAATGCTCGTCCGGGTGCTGCGCCCGCAGCGCCCGGAATGTCGCTCTCGCGGCATCGGCAATGTCACGCTGGAAATCAGAAAAGTCGCTCATCACATCCTCGTCCAGTCGCCCTTCGCGCGTCGGCGCGTGCTCGGCGTGCGGCGGGTGCGTCGTCTCCCGATATTCGATCGATTCTCCGCCAATCGCCGGCGGCACGGTAGCGTGCCCTCACCGCCCCCCGGTTCCGCGCGCCCCCGTTCAGCGCCCGGCCTCCCTGGCATCGAACACCCGCACACAGACGGCCGCCGCCAGCGCGATCGCGGCCGACAACAGCATCATCACGAGCGGCGCATAGCCCGCGTTGCCGGCCGTCAACACCGCCCCCGTCAGCGACGAAAGCGCGGCGCCGCCGGCGATCGTCATCGCGCCCGCCAGCCCCGACGCGCTGCCTGCCAGTTCCGGGCGCACCGACACCGCGCCGGCATGCGCCCCGGGATTGGTCAGCCCGTTGCCGATGCCGACCAGCACGCACGGCCCGAACCATGCAATCGCCTGCGTCGCGCCGCCGAACATCAGCGCGAGGCCGATCAGCGGCCCCGCGCATGCGACGACGCGTCCGCACAGGATCGTCGTGGCCAGCGCGTAGCGGCGCGCGTAACGCGCGGCCAGGAAGCTGCCGCACACGAAGCCGGCCGTGATGGTGCCCATGTAGACGCCGATCTCCGCGGGCGCGATGCCGAACACCGTTTGCGCGGCGAGCGGCGCACCGGCCAGGAACGCGTAGAACGAGCCGGTCGAAAACGCCATGCAGAGCGCATAGGCCCAGAAACGGCGCGCACGGAGCAGCGCCGGATACGCGCGAAGCTGCTGCCCGAGGCTCGACGACCGGTTCGCATGGGTTTCGACGAGATCGAACGCACACCAGACGAACAGCGCGACGCCGGCCGCGCCGAGCAGCCAGAAACTCGCGCGCCAGCCCATCGTCTGGTCGATCGCGCCGCCGAGCGTCGGGCCGAGCATCGGCGCGAACGCGGCCGCCATCGCCGCATAGCCGATCCGGCTCGCCACACGGGCACCGCCGCCGGTATCCCGGATCGTCGCCATCGACACCGGATAGACCGACGTGATCGCCGCCTGCATCAGCCGACAGGCGAGGAATGCACGAATATCGGTTGCCATCGCGCAGCCGAGCGAGCCGAGCGCGAACACGCCAACGCTCGCCAGCACGACCGGCCGCCGCCCGAACCGGTCCGACAGCGGCCCCATCACGAACTCGAGCGACGCGGCCACGGCCGCATAACCGCCGAGCGACAGCGCGACGAGCGCATAGTCGGCGCGCAGGTCGCGCGCGATGGCCGGCAGCGACGGCAGGAACAGGCTCAGCGGCAGCACCGAGCACGCGCACAGCAGGATCAGCGTCGCGTGTCTCGGCGACGCCCGTTCAGAAGCGATCGGCAGGTTCGATTGCAAGCGAATGCCCTCCACGCACGTGCCGCACGGCCGCGCGCAACGAAAAAAAGCCCCCGAACGAGTCGGGGGCGCATGGGTGCCGGCGCGGTGCCGCTACCGGACCCTGCGCCTGTGGACGACTACGATGAAGATGGCTGCTTTCATGCCGGATGGCTCCTGGTTGCCTGGCTGACTGCGTGCGATATCGGACGATGGTAGGGGGACGATACCGTCCGCGTCAACGCCCTACCGCGCATGCACCGACACGAACCTCCGCGCGTTGTTGCGCTGGATCAGCACCGCGATCACGCTGCCGCCGCTCGCTTCGAGCGACTGGATGTCGTCCGGCGTCTCCAGCAGCGTGTCGTTGAGCTCCAGCACGACATCACCGGGCTGGATGCCGGCCTTGGCTGCCGGCCCATGCACCGCGTCCACCATCATCCCGACCGCGAGCCCCGTCGAACGGCGCTCGTCGTCGCTCAGCGCGTGCATCGTCAGCCCGAGACGGTCGCCGCCGTCGCCCGCCCCGGCTCCCGGCCCCGGTCGCGCAGCCTCCTTCGGCGCAGCCATGCCGACGGCCGTGCCCGCGTTGCCGGCGGCGTCGTCGGCGCCCGTGATCGTCAGCATCACCGGCGCGCGGTTGCGGATCAGCCGCAGCGATGCCTTCTGCCCAGGCGGCAGCGCGGCGGCCAGGTCGTTCAGTTCGGCCGAGCGGCCGATCGTCTTGTCACCCAGCTTCACGATCACGTCGCCGGGCCGCACGCCGGCCGCGGCAGCCGGCGAGCCGGGCGCGACGCCGTTGACGAGCGCGCCCGCCGGACGCGGCAGCCCGAACGCCGTGGCAAGCCCGATGCCGACATCCTGCACGTCGACGCCGAGCGCATTGCCGGACGACGCGTCCGGCGCCTGGGACGGTTGCGCCTGAGCCTGCATCTGCTTCTGCAGTTGCGCACGCACCTTTGCCGCAAACGCGATCGGGATCGCGAACGTCGTGCTCGCGTAGCGGTCGGTGCCCGTATAAACCTGCACCGCGATGCCGATCACGTCGCCCGCCCGATTGAACACGGGGCCACCCGAGTTGTCGGGGTTGGGCGCGATGTCGGTTTCGAAGAACGGAAACGCGCTGCCGTCCGGCAGCCGGTGCGATGTCGCGCTGACGATGCCGGCCGTGACCGTGTTGCCCGATCCGTCCGGCGCACCGATCGTCATCACCGGTTCGCCCGCGCGCACTTTCGACGAATCGCCGACGCGCACGAATGGCAGCTTCGTCGCGTTGACGCGCAGCACGGCGACATCGCTTTGCGGATCGACGGCCAGCACGGTCGCCTTGAATTCGCGGCGGTCGGTGAGCCGCACCGTCACGTCGGTCGCGTCGTCCACGACGTGGGCCGAAGTCAGCACCAGGCCATCCGCGCTGACGATGAAACCCGAGCCGCTGCCCGATACCGCGCGTGGCGCCGTGTCGGGGGCCGGCGCTTGCGCTTGCGCCTGCGCCTGCGGGCCCTGTGCGGGCGGCGGCGCGTCATGCCGGAAGAACGCGGCGAGCGGATCGTCGGGATCGAGGATCGCGAACGACGGACCGCTCGCCTGCTGATCGGGTGCGGCGGTCATGATGGTCACGACCGCCGGGCCGTAGCGGTCGACGATTGCCGGAAAATCGACCGGCATCGCGTAAGGCGCGGCAGCCGGGCGCTGCTTCATGGGGTGGGGCGTAACGGGCGGCGAGAGGGTCCCGGCAAGGGCGGCCGGCGAGGCCAGCCAACAGCCGGCAAACACGCCCCCGATCAACGCGGTGCGAAGCACGGCGCGAGCAAGCGTCTGGCGAACCACGGTGCACCTCCCCCGGGCGTCGCGGCGCCGACATGCGCGAGACGCGCAGGCACCCGACAAGCACCGGTACACGCCTAGATTTATAGTCCACGCGGCCTGTTCGAACATACGAATCGAAACCCGAATGCCGGGCGGCCCGGCAGGCGCGGCGCCGCCACGGCATTCGTTTCGAACAAAGTGCGCGGTTCGTCAATCCGCACATCCACCACGCGACCATTTCTGACGATCAAGACCGCGGCATGTTCAGCTCGGGGAGCGAGACCAAAAAATCGACGAACATCAACCTTGATTTTAAAAATCCAAGATTTATAAGGTCGGCAAGATAAATTGCCGTGATTGAACGGCGCGTCTCGCCTCACGCCCCACCCACCCGCTCCGCGATCGCCGACAGCATCCGCAACATCGGCTCGAACGCGTCGGCCGACGTATTGCCGAAACCGAGCACGAGCCCGTTGCCCGCCGATGCCGCATCGATCGAAAAGCCCGACAGCGGGAACGGCCCGATGCCGTGCGCACGCGCCGCGTCGACGATCGCGCGATCGCGGTAGCGCGCCGGCAGCCGCAGTGCGAGATGCAGCCCGCACGGCCCGCCCTCGATCTGATGCGGCACGCTCAGGGTGCGGTCGAGCGCGGCGAGCAGCAATCGCCGCCGGTCGCGGTACAGCCGGCGCATGCGGCCGAGATGGCGGCCGTACTCGCCGGTCTCGATGAAATCGGCCAGCGCGAGCTGCACGTGGCGCGTCCCGCCGCGCAGCATCTCCGGCAACACCGGCCGCACCGCCGCCAGCAACGCGTCGGGCAGCACGAGAAAACCGATCCGCAGCGCCGGAAACATCGTCTTGCTGAACGAACCGAGATAGACGACGGGCGAATCCGGCGCGAGCCCGTGCATCGCGCCGATCGGCTCGCCGGTATGACGGAATTCGCTGTCGTAGTCGTCCTCGATGATCCACGCGCGATGCCGGCGCGCGGCATCGATCAGCGCGAGCCGGCGCGAGATCGACAGCACGGCGCCGGTCGGGAACTGGTTCGACGGCGTCGTATAGACGAGGCGCGGCGTCCGCTCGCGCCAGTCGTCTGCTTCCGTGCGCAGCCCTTCCGCGTCGACCGGCATCGGCACGACGTCGAGGTCGGCCGCCTGCATCGCGGTGCGCGCGCCGCGATAGCCGGGCTCCTCGACCCACACCGTATCGCCCGGGTTCGTCAGCAACTGCGCGCACAGCGCGATCGCGCCCTGTGCGCCTTCCGTGATCACGATCTGCTCGGGATCGCAGCGCACGCCGCGTGTCACGGCCAGGTGGCGCGCGATCGATTCGCGCAGCGCGCGCTCGCCGAGCGGATCGCCATAGCCGAGCAGGTCGCGGCCGGCGCGGCGCAGCGCGCGGTCGATCGCGTGGCGCCACGCGTCCGCCGGGAAATGCGTCAGCGCGGGCACACCCGGCCGAAAGCCCTCCGATTCGCCGGTGCCGATGCGGCTCGGGCGAATCCGGCCGAGCCGCTGCGCAACGGCCGGCGGCGCGGCACGCCGGCGCGGCGGCGCCGGCCGTGAAAGCCCGACCACGCGCGTGCCGCGGCGATCGGACTGCAGGAAGCCTTCAGCCACGAGTTGCTCGTAGACGGCGGCTGTCGTGTTGCGCGACACGCCGAGCGTTTCGGCCAGCGCGCGCGTGCCGGGCAGCCGCGTGCCGGCCGGCATCGCGCCGCCGAGAATCGCGTCGCGCACGCGGCGCAGCAACTGGCGCTGCAGCGAAGGCGCGCCCGGCGTGCGCGCCAGCGGCGCGTCGAGCGGCAGCAGCGGTGCATCGCCGGAAGGAAGGACAGTCGTCATCGGAACATCGCAGCGTGAAAATGTCGGAACGTCGCGCACGGCCACTGGCGCACGGCGAGTGCAGGACGGCTCGTGGTTCGCGCCCCGAAACGCGTGGCACCATAAATTTACCGATCGCTGGCGCTTCTCATGGTACCTCGCCGCGACTACGATCGTCTGCATGCCGGCATGTCGCCGGCCGCCAACCGAAGCGAGATCGACCTTGTCCACGCTCACCAACGCTTTCCAGCAACCCATCGGCCACCCCGTTCCCGACTGGTCCGCGCGCCCGCGCCCGGAACGCATCGTGCTCGAAGGCCGCTACTGCCGGCTCGAACCGCTCGACGCCGAGCGCCATGCGGCCGACCTGCACGCCGCCTACGCGCAGGCGCCGGACGGCAGCGACTGGACCTATCTTGCACACGGCCCGTACGCCGACGAATCGAGCTACCGCGACTACGCGCGGATCGCGCAGGCGAGCCCGGATCCGCTGCACTACACGGTGATCGACCGTGCCACGGGCCGCGCGGTCGGCACGCTCGCGCTGATGCGCATCGATCCGGCCAACGGCGTGATCGAGGTCGGCTCCGTCACGTTCTCGCCGCTGCTCAAGCGCACGCCCATTTCGACCGAAGCGCAGTTCCTGCTGATGAAGTACGCGTTCGACACGCTCGGCTACCGGCGCTACGAATGGAAGTGCGACGACCTGAACATCCCGTCGCGCAAGGCCGCCGCACGGCTCGGCTTCCGCTACGAAGGCACGTTCCGGCAGGCGATCATCTATCGCGGCCGCAATCGCGACACCGCGTGGTTCTCGATCATCGACAGCGAATGGCCGGACGTCCGCGCCGCGTTCGACGCGTGGCTCGCTCCCGAGAACTTCGACGCGCAAGGCGAGCAACGCCAGTCGCTTGCCGCCATCCGCCACGCGCAGGCGAACGCGCGCGATGCGGCCAGCCGCGCGAACGACGCAACGCGCGTCACGGTGCGCCCGCTCGTCGCCGCCGACGAAGCCGCGTGGCGCCCGCTGTGGCAGGGTTATCAGAAGTTCTACGACACCGCGCTGAGCGAGGCGGTGTTCGCGATGACGTGGGCGCGCCTGATGGATCCCGCCGAGCCGATGTTCGTGCTCGGCGCATTCGACGCATCAGGTGTGCTGGTCGGGATCGTGCATTCGATCTACCACCGTTCGTGCTGGACCGAGGGGCCGTACTGCTACCTGCAGGACCTGTACACCGCGCCCGACGCGCGCGGGCAAGGCGCGGGCGGCGCGCTGATCGAGGCCGTGTACGAACATGCCCGCGAAGCCGGCGCGAGCCGCGTGTACTGGCTCACGCACGAAACCAACACGACGGCGCGCGCGCTGTACGACAAGCTCGCGAACCACGCCGGATTCATCCAGTACCGGCACGACCTGAAGAAGTAACGCGGCGGCGCAGCCAGCCGGCATTCAGGCGGAAACGCCGGCCGGCGCGTGCGCGTCGTCGCCGTCCGGCGCAACGTCGCACGCCACGCCGGCGGCACCCGGCACCGACGCCGGGCAGATCATCTCGTCGCCATTGGCCGGCACGGGCCGCCGCACCGGCCGGAACACCGGCTCGCCCGGCTCGATCGGCTGCCCCGAGATCGCGCAGCGGCCCGGCTGCAACGCGACGCGCAAACGCCAGCGCTGCTCGCCGTAATGGCACCGGCCGCTCTCGACCCAGCGAATCAGCAGCGCGTTGTCGCCGGCCTCCAGCACCGTGACGAACAGTTGCGGGCGCAACGGCGAGACGGCCGCTGCGGCATGCTCGGGAACCGGCGCTCGACCGAGCGTCGCGAGCGGATGCGCGACGCCGCCACGCGGCGGCATCGCATCGTCTTCGACCCATGCCGGCGCATCGCACGGCACGTCTTCTTCGCAAATCAGGCTTTCCATGGTGTTGAGCATGCTTGACGGATTTCCGTGCAGGTTGAACGGCGCCGCGCTCAGCGCCGGCCCATCGGTTCGCGCAGCAGCGACAGGCCGATCGCCGCGCCGGCGTCGGGCGGCCGAGAGCATCCGCCCGACCAGCCACCACATGCACCGACGATCGCGCCGATCGCCAGCGGCCCGATCACCTGTCCGAGATCGTTGCCCTGCACGACCCAGCCGATGCTGAGCCGCGCCAGCAACGCGCCAGCAACGCGCCAGCAGGCCGGACGCGATGCCGAACGGAAACATCGACATGATCCCGCTCGGCAACGCGAGCGAGCCGCCGAACTCGTGCCGGAGCGACGGCAATACGATCGTCGCCTCGCCGACGTGCAACGCCGACACGATGCCCGCGAGCACGACGTTCGCGACTGCGGCCCGGTCGCTGCGCGACGGCAGCGTGGCGGCATCGGCCGCGACAGGCGATTCGGGCATCTCCCCCTCCGTTGAAACGGCCGCGTGCAACGGGATGCGTCACGCGTCCGAGATCGGACTGCCGCACATGATACAAATTGAAGTTCACTTCAAGTAAAGGGGTAATGTGCGCAACGATCCGTTCCGCCAATCGCGGCAATGAGCCGGCATGGCAGCGTGCGCCTGCCTGATCCAAGCTGTCGGCTTTGCCCCGACGACGCTGCATACGCCCGCATGTCGACCGCCGCTCCCGCTCCCGACGCCCCGCTTCCGCTCGACGCAGCCTGGTCGACCTTCGGCGGCCGCAAGGCCGCCGTGCGCATCTTCGTCGCCGGATACCGCGCCGCTCGCGACCGGCGCGATGCGCCGCTGCACGACAGCCCGGACGGCCAGGTCGTGCAATTCGACGCCGGCATGGGGCGGCCATTCGAGCACTTCGTGATCGAGGGCGCGCCGGCGAATGGCGACGGCCCGTTCGGCGTCGGCGCGTGGATCACGCGCTTCGGCGCCGCGCCGCTGCCGGCCGCGCTGCAAGGCAGGACTCGCCGGCTGTCGGACGAGCATTTCATGGCTGCCGATATCGGCAGGCTGCCCGGCGACGATGCGCTCGCGCGGGCGCTCGCCTGCCACACGCCGGGCGACATCGATACGTTCAATGCGCACGCCCCGTTCCCGCCGTTCCAGCCGAATCCGGCCGCGTTCCTGTTCGCGCACCGGCTGGATGGACAAATCGCCGCCGCCGCGCGTTATGGCTTTGCGTCGGCGCGCGATATCGTCGTCGACCGGGTCGGGACGGCCGACGCGTACCGCCGCCGCGGCCTCGCGATGCAGGTGCTCGCCGCGATCGTCGCGCACGCTCGGCAACGCGGCGCGCAGCGCGTGTGGCTCGTGTCGACCGAGGCCGGCCTGCCGCTGTACCGCGCGGCCGGATTCACACTGCTCGCACCGGTTGCGGTCGACGAAGTCGTCGCCTGAATGCGCGTCGAACCACAGCGGCCATCGCCGCGCGTCTCACGATTCGTCTCATGGCGCTGAGACGAACGTCCCAGCGTCTCACCGGCGTGTCGTTCAGCTTTCGCAGCAAACTTCACGCCGCGCCCCCGTCAAACCTTTGCCTGTCAACGAACCGGAAAATACCGCATCGCACCACGCACATCCGGTCCGATCGCCGCCCGGCGCCCCCACTCAGGCTGGCCCCGTTCCTGCATACCGGTCGATCGCGCAATCGCGCGACGGGCGCACCGGCAGCCACGCCTCGCGCCCGACGACAACCCGATGGAGACAGCAACGTGAGTACACCGGCATCGACCACAGCTCCCAGCATGAAAGCCGCCGTCTGGCACGGCCGCCACGACATCCGCGTCGAACAGGTTCCCGTTCCGGAGCGCCCGCCGGCAGGCTGGGTCACGATTCGCGTGCACTGGTGCGGGATCTGCGGCTCCGACCTGCACGAATACGTCGCGGGCCCCGTCTTCATCCCGGTCGACGCGCCGCATCCACTGACGGGCCTGAAGGGCCAGTGCATCCTCGGCCACGAGTTCAGCGGCGAGATCGCCGAACTCGGCGCGGGCGTGACGGGCTTCGCGGTCGGCGACCGCGTGACGGCCGACGCATGCCAGCATTGCGGCACCTGCTGGTATTGCAGGCATGGGCTGTACAACATCTGCGAGAACCTCGCGTTCACCGGGCTGATGAACAACGGCGCATTCGCCGAATACGTGAACGTACCGGCCGAGTTGCTGTACAAGCTGCCCGACGATTTCCCGACCGAGGCCGGCGCGCTGATCGAGCCGCTCGCGGTCGGGCTGCATGCGGTGAAGAAGGCCGGCAACATCGTCGGGCAGACCGTCGTCGTGGTCGGCGCGGGCACGATCGGCCTGTGCACGATCATGTGCGCGAAGGCCGCAGGCGCCGGGCGCGTGATCGCGCTGGAAATGTCGGCCGCGCGCAAGCAGAAGGCGCTGGAAGTCGGCGCGAGCGTCGTCATCGATCCGAAAACGTCCGACGCGATCGCGGAAGTCAAGGCGCTGACCGGCGGCTACGGCGCCGACGTGTCGTTCGAGTGCATCGGGCACACGACCACGGCGAAGCTCGCGATCGACGTGATCCGCAAGGCCGGCAAGTCGGTGATGGTCGGCATCTTCGAGGAGCCGGCGCCGTTCAACTTCTTCGACATCGTGTCGACCGAAAAGGAAGTAATCGGCTCGCTCGCGTACAACGGCGAATTCGCGGACGTGATCCGCTTCATCGCCGACGGCCGCATCGACGTGCAGCCGCTCATCACCGGGCGCATCACGCTCGGCGACATCGTCTCGCACGGCTTCGAGGAACTGGTCAACCACAAGGACCGGAACGTGAAGATCATCGTTCAGCCCGGCGTCGCCTGACCGCACGCGCGGCCGCGGCAGCGATTCGCGCCGTGGCCCGCGTGCGCAAGGGTCACCCTGAAGCGTCGCCCGTGCACGGGCGGCGCGCCTGCCTGCCGTTTCCCCCGCCCTGCCGCCGTCGTCGAGCGGCACGACGGCACCATCCACGTGCACAGCGTCGTGCAGCAGGGCACCACGGTCACGATCACGCTGCCGGGCGCGGCGCTTCCGTGACGGCGGCGCCGGCGGCAGGCGGCCGAGGCGGCACCGCATCCCCGCCCGATTCTTCGATATACTGGACCGAACCCTTTTCGGGGCAACCTCGGGCCACCACGCCCGTTGCACGTTCGCCCCAACCTGCGTGGCATTGCTCACCGTGAAACCGCGAGCCGGACTGATTCTCGAACTCTTCGTCAACCTGGTACTGCCCTGGGTGGCCTACCGGGCCGCTCAGCCCTATTTCGGTGAAACCGGCGCGCTGTATGCGTCGGCGATCCCGCCGATCATCTGGTCGATCGTCGAATTCATCCGCTCGCGCCGCGTCGATGCGGTGGCGGCCATCGTGCTGCTCGGCATCGCGCTGTCGATCATCGGAATGGCGCTCGGCGGCAGCCCGCGCACACTGCTGATGCGCGAATCGCTCGCGTCGGGCACGATCGGCGTCGTGTTCCTGCTGTCGCTGTTCCGCGAACGCCCGCTGATCTTCTATCTCGCCCGCGCCACCGTGGCCCGCGAGATGGATGGCGGCGCCGCGCATTTCGAAGCCGTCTGGAACGCACAGCCGGGGCTGCGTCAAATGCTGCGGCGAATGACCTTCGTCTGGGGCGCGTTCATGACCGTGGAAATGCTGCTGCGCCTCTGGATGGTCGTGACCTGGCCGGTCGAACGCGTGCTGGTCGTGTCGCCGGTCATGGGTTACACCGTGTTCGGCTGTCTGCTGCTGTGGACATTCTGGTACCGGCGGCGGATGCGCGAGCGCAACAGCGTCCACATCCCGGGCCGCGACGGCGTCACCGAAACCGCCGGCCGCTGACCGCCGACGATTCCGGCCAGCATGGCAAGACGGCTGCGGTATGATGCGCGGCGTCTCGTCCGACGAATGCCGCTCCTGTCATGTCCCTTTCGCTCCTTCCGTCCGCCACGATCTGGCTCGCCCTGTTCGCGGCCGCCGCGTTCGTGTGGCATCGCCCGCAGCACGGCCTGAGCGTCGGCCTTGCCGTGCTCGCCTATGCGTGCGCGCTGGCGTTCGGCAAGCTCGCGCCGCTCGCGCTGGCGACCCTCGCGTTGCTGGCCGCGGCCGCCTGGGGCGCGATGCCCGAGCGCCCGCGCGGGGTGCGCATCGCCGCGCACGTCGTCTTTGCCGCGCTCGCGATCGCGCTCAGCCTGCACCTGATTCCCGGCTTCCACAATCCGCGCGTGATCGGCCCGACGCGCTTCACGCCGGATGCCGTGCCGTTCACGATGTACCTGAATCTCGACAAACCGCTCGTCGGCCTGTGGCTGGTGTGGGTGCTGCCGTGGGTCGCCCCCGACGTCCCGCTGTCGCGCGCGCTGCGCACCGGCGCGGTGGCTGCCGTCGCGACGGCAGCCGCGTGCCTGGCCGGCGCGCTCGCATTCGGGATGGTCGGCTGGGCGCCCAAGTGGCCGCCGTCGGGCTGGCTGTGGCTCGTGAACAACCTGCTGATCGTGACGCTCGCCGAGGAAGCGCTGTTCCGCGGCTACGTGCAGGGCGGGCTCACGCGCGCGCTGCGCGCATTCGCATGGGGACCGTGGGCCGCGCTGGCGATCGGCGCGGTGCTGTTCGGCGCCGCCCATGCGGCCGGCGGCTGGCAATGGATCGTGCTCGGCACGGTGGCCGGCATCGGCTACGGCCTCGCCTGGCGGCGCGGCGGGCTGCTCGCATCCGCGCTCGCGCATGCGGGACTGAACATCGTCCACTTCGGCCTGTTCACCTACCCGATGCTCGACGCCGCGCGCTGACGGCCGCGCGGCGCCGCCGCTCAGTTGATCCCGGCGACCGCGTGCGGCACGTACGGGCGTTCGAGCGTGGCGATCTCGTCGTCGGTCAGTTTCAGTTCGAGCGCGGCCAGTGCGTCGTCCAGCTGCCGCACCTTCGAAATGCCGACGATCGGCGCGGTCACCCCGCGCTTCTGCGCGACCCAGGCGAGCGCGACCTGCGCACGCGGCACGTTGCGGGCAGCCGCGATCGTCGCGACGGCGTCGACGACCGCCTTGTCCGACTTCGCCGTCGCATCGTAAAGCCGCTGGCCGACCGCGTCGCTCTGCTGCCGCTCGGTCGACTCGTCCCAGTTGCGCGTCAGGCGGCCGCGTGCGAGCGGGCTCCACGGAATCACCGCGATCCCTTCGTCTTCGCACAGCGGCAGCATTTCCCGCTCTTCTTCCCGATACAGCAGGTTCAGGTGGTTCTGCATGCTGACGAAGCGGGTCCAGCCGTGCTGCTTCGACGTGTGCAGCGCCTTCGCGAACTGCCACGCGAACATCGACGATGCGCCGATGTAGCGTGCCTTGCCGGCCTTCACGACATCGTGCAACGCCTCGAGCGTCTCCTCGAGCGGCGTGCCGTCATCCCAGCGGTGAATCTGGTAGAGATCGACATAATCGGTGCCGAGCCGCTTCAGGCTCTGGTCGATGTCGGTCATGATCGCCTTGCGCGACAGCCCCGCGCCGTTCGGCCCCGGCCGCATCCGGTAGAACACCTTGGTCGCGATCACGATCTCGTCGCGTTTCGCGAAATCGCGCAGCGCACGGCCGACGATCTCCTCCGACGTGCCGTCGGAATACATGTTCGCGGTATCGAAGAAGTTGATGCCGGCTTCGACCGCCCGCTGGATGATCGGGCGGCTCTCCGCTTCCGGCAGCGTCCACGGATGCGTGCCGCGTGACGGTTCGCCGAACGTCATGCAACCCAGCACCAGCCTGGACACCTCCAGCCCTGTCGATCCGAATTTCACGTATTCCATTGCACGCCTCGCCATTGAAGTTGAGCGGACGGCCGGACGCGCGCCGCGCATCCGCCGAACCGTCGCATGGTATCCCGGGCGGCAGGAATGCGTGCGGCGTCGCCGCCTCGTACGAAGGCAGTGCTCGTCGGCGCGAGATCGCACGGGGCGCCGGCTGCGCGGCGCGTGCGCAGCGGCGCCGGCCGCTGACTTGCTTACTTGGCCTGGTCGGCGATCGGCTGCAGGAACGCGGAGAAGCCGGTCAGCATGATCTGCACGCCGATGCACAGCAGCAGGAACGCCGACACGCGCTTCGCGACCTTGGTGCCTTCGCTGCCGAGGTAGCGCGACAGCAGCGCGGAGCGGCTGTAGACCTGCCAGATCACGATCGCGACCAGCACGGAGACGGCGATCGACACGATGCTCGACAGCATGAATTCCGACAGCTTGTGCGTGCGGTTCGCATTCAGCGCGATCGCGGTCGCGATCGAGCCGGGGCCGACCGTCAGCGGCATGGTCAACGGGAAGAACGCGCGCGTCATGATCGCGTTCGCGTCGATCGGCTTGACCGGTGTGTCGCCGCCGCCCGGGCCGTCGGGTTCGTTCAGCATCTGCCAGCCCGCGACGGCAACCGCGAAGCCGCCGCCGATCCGCAGCGCTTCCATCGAAATCCCGAAGAAATGCAGCACCGGCGTGCCGGCGAAGAACGCGACCATCAGCACGATGAACGCGTTGAACGCGACCTTCCTCGCGAGCAGATCGCGTTCGTGCTCGGTGAGCGCCTCGGTCCGTTCGAGAAACAGGAACGCGATGCCGATCGGGTTGATGATGCCGATCAGGCCGGTGAAGCCGAACAGGATCTCGGAGATAAGGCGGTTGACGATCATCGGATGAGGAATCGGTCGGGGCTGGGCCGGCAGCGCGCCGGAGGTCACGCATTGTAGAGCAAGCGCCCGCGCCGCCAAACTCGGCTACGCCCGTCGTGCCGTCGATCGTCGCCGTTTCGCCGTCGCTTCCCCTTACTCGGCGCCCGCCTCCCATGCCGGCGGACGCTTCGCGAAGAACGCGGTGAAGCCCTCCTTCGCTTCCGGCGTTGCCCGCACGCGGGAGATCGTCTGCGCGGTGAACGCCGCGCGCTCGTCCGACGGCGGATACTCGCCGATCGCGTCGAAGAAGCGCTTGATCTCCATCAGCGCATTCGGGCCGTTGCGGTCGAGTTCGGCGAGCGTCTTGTCGAGTGCTTCGTCGAGCGAATCGAGCGGCACGGCCTGGTGAATCAGGCCGATCGCGACCGCTTCGCCGGCGGCGAGCTGGGTGGCCGTCAGCGCGAGCCGGCGCGCCTGGCGCTGGCCGACCGCCTCGACCAGATACGGGCCGATCACGGCCGGCAGGATCCCGAAACGGGCTTCGCTGACCGAGAAGCGCGCGTGATCGCTCGCGATCACGATGTCGCACGCCGCGCACAGGCCGACGCCGCCGCCGAACGCATGGCCCTGCACACGCGCCACCGTCGGCTTCGGACATTGCCGGATCGCGCGCATCATCGCGGCGAACCGCTGCGCGTCGCGCAGGTTCGCCGCCGCGTCGTTCGCGCTCGCGCGCTGCATCCACTGCAGGTCGGCGCCCGCGCAGAACGCGCGGCCGTCCGAACGCAGCACGATCGCGCGCACGTCGTCGCGCCGGCCAAGCGTGGTGAACGCGTCGGTCAGTTCGGCGATCATCGTCTCGTCGAACGCGTTGAGCACGTCGCCGCGCTGCAGCGCGACGGTTGCGATGCCGCGTGCATCGACCGTGACGGCCAGGGTCTTCAATTCATCCATCGAACAGGTTTCCTCGGGTTGAACGGCAAACATGGGAATCAGGCGGCCTGGCGGCGGTCGATCACGCGCCGGGCCTTGCCGGTCGCGGTCGCGGGAATGCCGCCCGCCGCCAGCACCGTCACGCCGGACGACACGCCGACCATCGTCTTGATCCGGTGCTGCAGCTCGCGCGCGAGCCCCGCACGATCGCTTTCGCCGACGGACGCAGCCGCTTCGGAGCGCAGTTCGACCGCGAGGTCGAGCCGGTCCATGTGACCGTCGCGCGACAGCGTGATCTGGAACTGGCCCGACAACTGCGGCAGCGCGACGACGATCTCCTCGATCTGGCTCGGGAACACGTTCACGCCGCGCACGATCAGCATGTCGTCGGAGCGGCCCGTGATCTTCGCGAGACGGCGCATCGCGCGCGCGGTCGGCGGCAGCAGCGCGGTAAGGTCGCGCGTGCGGTAGCGGATCACCGGCATCGCTTCCTTCGTCAGCGACGTGAACACGAGCTCGCCGTGGCTGCCGTCGGGCAGCACCTCGCCCGTGACCGGGTCGATGATTTCCGGGTAGAAATGGTCTTCCCAGATCACCGGGCCGTCCTTCGTCTCGACGCATTCGCACGCGACGCCCGGGCCCATCACTTCCGACAGCCCGTAGATATCCAGCGCGTCGATGCCCACGCGCGTCTCGACTTCCTCGCGCAGGGCCTGCGTCCACGGCTCGGCGCCGAAGATGCCGATCTTCAGCGACGACTCGGCCGGGTCCATCCCCTGCCGCACCATCTCGTCGATCAGGTTCAGCATGTACGACGGCGTGACGAGGATGATCTTCGGCTCGAAATCGCGGATCAGCTGCACCTGCTTCTCGGTCTGCCCGCCCGACATCGGCACGACCATGCAGCCGAGCCGCTCCGCGCCGTAATGAATCCCGAGGCCGCCGGTGAAGAGCCCATAGCCGAACGCGTTGTGCAGCGTGTCGCCGGGACGGCCGCCCGCCGCGCGGATCGAGCGCGCGGTCACGTTCGCCCAGGTATCGATGTCGCGCGCGGTGTAGCCGACCACCGTCGGCTTGCCGGTCGTGCCGCTCGACGCGTGCACGCGCACGACCTGCTCGCGCGGCACCGCGAACAGCCCGAACGGATAGTTGTCACGCAAGTCGTTCTTGGTCGAGAACGGGAATTTCGCGAGATCGGCGAGCGACGTCAGGTCGTCCGGATGCACGCCCGCCGCCTCGAACGTGCGGCGATAGTGCGGGACGTTGTCGTACGCGTGGCGCAGCGACCACTTGAGGCGCTCGAGTTGCAGCGCCTGCAGTTCGTCGCGACTAGCGGTCTCGATCGGCTCGAGGGTGGCGGCGGGATGCGTCGGGTGAGTCATCGGGGTGCTCCTCCAATGGAGTGATGTCGTTATCGTGTTCGAAGCAGCGGGGGCGACGGCTACGACCGGAACGTGCGGCCGGCCGCGTGCAGCGCGGCAATGCGCGGCGACACGCGATAGCGGTCCTCGCCGTAGCTCGCCGCCAGGTTCGACAGCACGCGATGCACGCGGCCGATGCCGATCGCATCGGCCCACGCCAGCGGGCCGCACGGGTAGTTCACGCCCTTCTCCATCGCGAGATCGAGATCGGCGGGCGAACACACGCCCTGGTTCACCGTATCGGCCGCCTCGTTCGCGAGCATCGCGACGGTGCGCATCACGACCATGCCCGGCACGTCCGCCACGCCGACCACGCGAAAACCGGCCTGCTGGAACAGGCCGACCGCGTCCGCATAGGCCGCATCGCTGCACTGGAGCGCGCGCGTCAGCGCAACGAGCCCGGCCTGCGCGTAATCGCGCGCAAGGTCGACCAGCACGAGATCGGCGGCGCCCGTCTGCGCGGCGCGCGCGGTCGCGGTGCGGCCGTCGGTCAGCGCGATCGATGCGCGGCCGGCCGTCGCGAGCAGGTCGTCGGCGGTCGCGGCGGCTTGCCGGGCGCCGGCGATGCGTTCGGCAAAGCGCGCGTGCAGCGCGGCGGCCGGGCCGTCCTGCGCGAACAGCACGACTTCGGCCGGCGCGTCGCGCGGCGTTTCGAGTTCGGGCGCGGGCGGCGTCGCGCCGTCCGCATACACATAGAAGCCGCGACCCGACTTGCGCCCGAGGAAGCCCGCATTCACGAGTTCCTGCTGGATCAGCGACGGCGTGTAGCGCGGATCGTTGAAATACGCGCGGAATACCGACTCGGTCACCGCGAAGTTCACGTCGTGGCCGATCAGGTCCATCAGCTCGAACGGCCCCATCCGGAAGCCGCCGGCCTCGCGCATCACCGCGTCGATCGATGCCGGCGCGCCGCCCTGCTCGTTCAGCACGCGCAGCGCCTCCGCGTAATACGGCCGCGCGACGCGGTTCACGATGAAGCCCGGCGTCGATTTCGCCATCACGGGCTGCTTGCCCCACGCGGCGGCGGTCGCAACCAGCACCTGTGCGACCTCGGGCGCGGTCGCGAGCCCGCTGACCACCTCGACGAGCGCCATCAGCGGCGCCGGGTTGAAGAAATGCAGGCCGGCGACGCGCTGCGGCACGCGCAGCCCGGCCGCGATCGACGTGATCGAAATCGACGACGTGTTGGTGGCCAGCAGGCACGCGTCGTCGACATGGCGCTCAAGGGTTGCGAAGATCTCGCGCTTCACGTCGAGCCGCTCGGCCGCCGCCTCGACGATCAGTGCCGCGCCCGCGAAGTCGGCCAGTTCACGCACCGCGCGAATCCGGGCGCCGGCCGCGTCGGCCTGGGCGGGTTCGAGCCGGCCCTTCTCCGCGAGCCGCGCGAACTGCGCGCGGATGCCGGCCAGCGCCTTGTCGCAGGCGGCTTCGCTCAGGTCGTAAAGCAGCACCGGATGGCCGGCCGCCGCCGCGACCTGCGCAATACCCGCGCCCATCGCGCCGGCACCGATCACGCCGACGACGGCCGACGGCGCCAGCGCGCCCGAGTTCACCGAATGTGCAGAAGAAACAGCCATCGCTTGCGATCCGTCAAGAAGTGGAGGTGCGAGCAATTATAAACCGACCGGTCGGTAAATTTATGTCAGGGCGAGCCCGAATTTGTCGTGCAAGAGACCGTTACGGAAACTGCAAAGACAAAAAAATTGAAAGGTCGGGGCACTTTTTGCGGACAGAAAGGTCAATGAAAGCATTCGAATATGAGATAGTGACCCCCGAACGCCTGATAAAATTCGACAAATCGCCGGATTTCAGGGGGAACCCGCGTGTCACGCTGCCACCGTCGTCCGCCCCTCCGGGGTCGGAACCGAGCCTCCGGCTCGGGCCGCGTCTCATGTGCTGGCCTCGCCACGTGCGGCCAGCCGCATCGAACCGTTTCATCCAGCGACGGGCTTCGGCCCGCCCGCGCCCCTCGCTGCCTCACGGCGGCGAACCCAGGGCAGCACCATTGCGTGCCGCCACCTTTCGGTTTCATCGTCCTCGTTCGGCGGATAGTACGGCCGGGCTTCGTCAACCCGTGACGGCGCGTCGCGCGCCGCCACTCGCATAAGGAAACCCTTCATGCCGCTCTCGTCCAACCAGCTCCCGCGCTGGACCCTCGTGGCCCCGCTTGCCGCATGGCTGGTCCTCGCGCTGTCGCGCGTCGTGCCGGCCGAAGGCCTCGTCATCGCGGTGTTCGCCGCCGCACTCGCCGGCGCCGTGTTCGCCGCTGTCCACCATGCGGAAGTCGTCGCGCACCGCGTCGGCGAGCCGTTCGGCACGCTCGTGCTCGCGGTCGCCGTGACCGTCATCGAAGTCGCGCTGATCGTGTCGGTGATGCTCGGCGCGGGCCCCGAGAAATCAGGCCTCGCCCGCGACACCGTGTTCGCCGCCGTGATGATCATCTGCAACGGCATCGTCGGCATCTGCCTGCTGGTCGGCGCGTGGAAGCACGGCGAGCAGGACTTCCAGGGCCGTGGCGCAAGCAAGGCGCTCGCGGTACTGGCGTCGCTGTCGGTGCTGTCGCTCGTGATGCCGAACTACCTGAACGCCGCACCGGGCCCGTTCTTCTCGAAATCGCAGCTCGCATTTGCCGGCGTGTCGTCGCTCGTGCTGTACGGCGCATTCGTGTTCGTGCAGACCGTGCGTCACCGCGACTACTTCCTCACCGCGCACGACAGCGCGAACGAATCGGTGCACGCGGCGCCGCCGAGCAACCGCACGGCGGTGATCAGCATGCTGCTGCTGTTCGCGAGCCTCGTCGCGGTCGTGCTGCTCGCAAAGCTGCTGTCGCCGGCGGTCGAGCACGCCGTAATGAAGCTCGGCGCGCCCGAAGCCGCGGTCGGCATCGTGATCGCCGCGCTCGTGCTGCTGCCGGAAGGGCTCGCGGCCGTCACCGCCGCGCGCGCGAATCGCCTGCAGACCAGCATGAACCTTGCGCTCGGTTCGGCGCTCGCGAGTATCGGGCTCACGATCCCGACCGTCGCGGCCGTGTTCATCTGGGTCGGCCAGCCGCTCACGCTCGGCATCGGCCCGATGGAAACCGTACTGCTGGCGCTTACCCTGCTGGTCAGCACGCTGACGCTCAGCCAGGGGCGCACGACGGTGCTGCACGGCGTCGTGCACCTGTCGCTGTTCGCCGCGTACCTGTTCCTGTCGATCACTCACTGACGCAAAAAAGCGCGCGGCCCGGCGGATCACCTCCGCCGGGCCGCGCGCAGTCTTTCACACCCCTTCAGCGTTCCTCGTTCACGTCACGCCGCCGTTACCGCACCGGAATCACGAGGTGCTGGCCCGCCAGGATCAGGTTCGGGTTGGCAAGGTTGTTGCGGCGTTGAATCTCGCGATAGCGCTGGCCGCTGCCGAGCTTGCTCGCCGCGATCATGTTCAGCGTGTCGCCCGCCTTCACCACGTACGTGTGCTCGCCCGACGCGGCCGCGGTCGTCACCGCCTGGTCGCTGACGAAGTACTTGCGCAGCAGGTCGAGATACTGCGGCGACTGCTTGAGCTTCGCGATCGCCGCGTTCAGGTAGATCAACAGATCCTGGTCGTCGGCGCGCACGCCGATCTTGTACGCGATGTTCGAGCCGTCGAGCTTGGTCACCGCGAACTTCAGGTCGGTGTCCTTGATCGAGCTGACCGCGAACGGATAGTCGTAGATGAACGCGTCGACCGTATGGCCGTCGATGCTCTTCGCGATGAACGCCGGATCGGAATCGTCGACTTCAACGAACTTCACGTTCGGATACTGGCGCGTGACGAATGCGCGCACGTCCGGGTCGCCCTTCAGGATGCCGACCGTCTTGCCCGCGAGGTCGTCGGTCGAGCGGATCGCGGAGCCCTGCCGCACGATCAGCGAATAGCCGAAATCGTCGACGTACGGCACCGAATAGACCACGCCCGACGGCGTGTTGTCCGGGAACGTCAGCCCGTCCATTGCCACGTCGACGACGTGGTTCCCCTTCGCATCCGTATCGAGCAGCTGCTTCGGCACGCCCGGATACGTGTCGACCTCGTGACGCGTATCGACGACGACCGGCTTGCCGCCGTGCGAGAACGACGGATCCGCGAACAGCAGCCGCGCGAATTCGACGTTGAAGCCGTGCGGCGTGCCCTTGTCCTCGCCGAAGAACGGTTCGCTCGGGTTCTGCACGGAGATCCGCACGACGCCGTTTTCGGCAATCGATTTCAGCGCGCTGGCCTGCGGCGTGAAGCCCGCCGGCAGCACGCTGGACGACGGCGACGCCTGCGCGGACTGCCCCGTGTCGCCACTTTGCGCGGACGTCGAGGCCGGGGCCGCGTCATGCGCGGAAATCAGTGTCGACAGGCCGCCCTGATGCACGATCCATACGCCGACGAGCACGACCAGAAATGCGATGGCGCCAAGAAGTTTTTTCATGGTTGCGAGCCTGCAGGAAGTTATTGTTGTTTCGACGGCAGTTGCGCGGGGTTCGTCGCGTCGAGCCCGGGCGCGTGCGGCGCATTCATCACCGCCTGCTGCTGCGCCTGCTTGACCTCGGGGTTATCCATCAGCGACGTCTCCATTTCGGAGAACGCCTTGTTGACCGAGCGCATCACCGAATCGACGGCCACGTCGGTCTTGATCTGCTCGAACGTGTCGGACGCCTGCCGGCCCGCGAGCTTGTTCATCTGCTGCGCGGCCTGCGACATGTCCCACATCGCCTTCGCGCGGTCGATCGCCGACGCGAAATTCTTCAGTTCGGCCTGCACCTGCTTGTAGCGCCCCTCGCGGAACGCGAGCAGCTGCTTCATCGTGTCGAGCTGCTGCCGGAAGCGTGGCGCATCGTCCGGATACTGCTTCTCGAACAGCTCCGTCTTGTTCTCGAAGTTCTTCACCTCGGTGCGGAACGCGGTGATGCTGTCCGCGAATTTCTGTGCCGCCTGGCGCTTTTCCGCGAGCTGGTTGATCAGCGTCTCGATCGGATTGGCCTGCGCCTCCTCGACGATCATCTTCACCTTCTGGTTCGCGAACTTCATCGCGACGACTGGCGCGAAATAAATCGCGCCGAGGCCGATCACGCCCGCCGTGACCAGCGCGATCACCCCCTTCAGGATGAACAACGCGGCCGGAGCCGCGATTGCGACGCCGGCGACGATGATCGCCCACTTGATCAGCTTGACCTTGCCACTCCCCGAACTGCCGTTTGCTTCTTCATTCGAAAGCTGCGACATGAGTTTTTCTCCTTGAACCTCGAACCGAACTGCTTGCGTTTGCTTTTTCAAGCTCAATCGAAATGCTTCGGACTTCGGTGCCGCCGGGCAATCAGGCAAGCCGGCGGCGCAATGCAAGGATGGGCGCGACGGACGTCACGAGACGCCGGTGTAGGCGCCGTTCAGGATGCGGTGATGAGGAGCGGCAGACGGCGCTGCGATGCGGCGCGCCGGACGGGCGCCGTTCTTCGCCGCGGCGCTCGCGCGGACGGGAAAGTGTACCGATGCACGGTACGCAACGGGATGACGGATAGGTGACGCGCCGGGCGTCGGGAGAAGCGTTGTTCCGGCGGGCCGACAAACGCGGGGCCGGTATTCCGGTACGAGTGCGTAAAGGCTCATCGTTGTTCTTTTGTGTATCGCGGGTGCAGGACCGCGCGGCCGGCGCGTCCCGCTCCAAATGCACGGACGTATCCTGCGCCGACCGGCATGCAGCGTCAAGCAGTTGTCGCAGTGCAGCGAACTGCTGCGTTCCTCCTTTGGAACACGGGTAGCGAAGCAGCTTTCAACGCGGTAAGGATTCGCAGGACTGCGACCGGTCGTGCTCGGTCAGGATTGCTTGGCATCGCTTGCGCAAGCTTCCGGGTTGAAAGCTTGTCACATCGCGCCGACGGATTCCGCGCTTATGCCGTTACCGCGCCGCCGTGCTCCTGCGCCAGAAACCGCTCGACCATCGCGTTGAACACCGGCAGCGCCGGGTTGTCGTTGTCCGCTCGCCACGCGAGATACAGCTCGGCCGCCACGTCGGCGCCCGCCAGCGGCCGGAACATCACGCCGTCGACATGCAGTTCGCGCGCCGACGCCGGCACGAGCGCGGCACCGAGCCCCGCGCGCACAAGGCCGAGGATCGTATGCGTCTGCCCGACGTAGTGCAGGTAGTTCGGCAGCCGCCCCGCATTCGCAAACAGGCCCGAGATCAGGTCGTGGAAGTATTTCCCTTCGTTCGGCGAATACGCGATGAACGGCTGCCGGTCCAGATCGTCAGGGCCGATGCGCTCGCACGCGGCAAGCGGCGCGCCTTCCGCGACCGCAACCAGCATCGGCTCGCGCTGCACGAGCCGGTATTCGAGCGGCTGGCGCGCGGCACGCTGGCGCACGAAGCCCGCGTCGAGCATCCGCGACGCCAGCGCATCGATCTGCACGGTCGACACCATCTCGCGCAATTCGATGTCGACGTCCGGCAGCGCGTGCGCGGCGTGTGCCAGCAGCATCGGGATCATCCGGTATGCGCTGACCGCCGTGAAGCCGAGCGTGATGCGGCCGGCGCCGCCATGGGCGACGCGTTGCGCGGCCTGCTCGGCCCGTGCGGAGAATTCGAGGATGTGCCGCGCGTCGCGCAGGAACCGCTCGCCGGCCGCGGTCAGGCTGACCTGCCGGCTGCTGCGTTCGAGCAGCGCGATGCCGAGCGCATGCTCGAGCAGCTGGATCTGCCGGCTGAGCGGCGGCTGGGTCATGAAGAGCCGCCGGGCCGCGCGACCGAAATGCAGTTCCTCGGCGACCGCGACGAAGCAGCGAAGCTGGTGCAGTTCAATCATCCAATGCTTGAATCGATCGATAGTCTTTTGATGTTAGACGCATATCGATACGATTTCTATACTCGGTTGCACCTGATGCACGGCCCAAGCCGCGCACGACGACCGAGACCTTCATGACCATCGACATCCTGCTCACCCAGCCGCTCCCCGACGCCATCGACGCCGAACTGTCCGCCCGTTACGCGGTGCACCGGCTGTATGCGGCCGAGCAACCGGACGCGCTGCTCGATCGCGTGGCCGCACGCATTCGCGGCGTCGTGACCGGCGGCGCGAACGGCCTGTCCGCCACGCTGATGGACCGGCTGCCCGCGCTCGAGATCGTCGCGATCAGCGGCATCGGCACCGACGCCGTCGATCTCGACCGCGCACGCGCACGCGGCATTCACGTGACGACGACGCCCGACGTGCTGACCGACGACGTCGCCGACATGGCGATGGGGCTGATCCTGATGACGCTGCGCGACCTCGGCGCCGGCGAGCGCATCGTGCGCGGCGGCCGCTGGGGCAAGGCGGCCCAACCGCTCGCAACGCAGGTGACCGGCAAGCGGCTGGGCATCGTCGGGCTGGGCCGCGTCGGACGCGCAATCGCGCAGCGCGCGCAGGCGTTCCGGATGCCCGTCAGCTACTTTGGCCCGCGCGAGCATCGCGACAGCGGCTATCGCTTCGTGCCCGACCTCATCGCGCTCGCGCGCGACAGCGACGTGCTCGTGATCGCGGCATCGGCCGATCACGGCAACGTGCTCGTGACGGCCGACGTGCTCGCCGCGCTCGGCCACAAAGGATTCCTGATCAATGTCGCGCGCGGCAAGCTGGTCGACGAAGCCGCGCTCATCCGCGCGCTCGCCGACGGCACGATCGCCGGCGCCGGCCTCGACGTATTCGCGAACGAGCCGCACGTGCCAGCCGCGCTGCTCGAGCTCGACCGTGTCGTCGTGCAGCCGCACCGTGCGAGCGCGACCCGCGAAACCCGCGAAGAGATGGGCCGGATCGTGCTGGCCAATCTTGCCGCGTGTTTTGCCGGCCAGCGCCCGCCGACCAGCGTCACGCGCTGATCCCCGCGCCGCACGGCGGCCACCCGTTACAACACCGGATGCCTCCGCACGACGGAGGCCAGGAGACACGCATGCCCAATCGATCCAGCGGCGCCGCCCTCGCCGCGTCGCCCGCCGCCTCGCGCACGATCGGCCGCGTCCGCTATGCGGTCCTCGCGCTGATTTTCGCGGTCACCGTCATCAACTATGCGGATCGCGCAACGATGTCGATCGCCGGAACCGGCGTCGCTCACGACCTCAGGCTGACGCCCGTGCAGCTCGGCATCGTCTTTTCCGCATTCGCGTGGGCCTATGCGATCGGCCAGATCCCGGGCGGCTGACTGCTCGACCGCTTCGGCGCACGGCGCGTGTACGGCCTGAGCCTGCTGCTGTGGTCGGTCTTCACGATGCTGCAGGGCACGGTTGGCTGGCTCGCCGTGCAGGGCGCGGCCGCCACGCTCGCGCTGTTCGTCATGCGCTTCATGCTCGGCCTCGTCGAATCGCCGGCGTTCCCGGCCAACTCGAGAATCGTCGCGTGCTGGTTCCCGACCGCCGAACGCGGCACGGCATCGGCCCTGTTCAATTCGGCGCAGTACATGGCCGTCGTACTGTTCACGCCCGCGATGGCCTGGCTCACGCATGCGCTCGGCTGGGAGCACGTGTTCCTGTGGATGGGGATGCTCGGCATCGCGCTCGCCGCGCTGTGGTTCGCGTGGTATCGCGAACCGCACGGCCATCCGCGCGTGAGCGACGCGGAACGCGACTACCTGCGCGCGCACGGCGCGCTCGTCGATCTCGAGGCGAACCGCGTGCGCCATCGGCCGCGCGTGTCGTGGCATGACGTGTCGCAACTGTTCCGCCACCGGAACCTGTGGGCGATCTACGTCGGCCAGTACTGCATCACGGCCCTCACCTATTTCTTCATCACGTGGTTCCCGATCTACCTGATCAAGGGACGCGGGATGACGATCATGGAGGCCGGCTGGGTCGCCGCGCTGCCGGCGATCTGCGGGTTCACGGGCGGCGTGCTCGGCGGCGTGCTGTCGGACTGGCTGATCCGGCGCGGCATGCATCCGTCGAAGGCGCGCAAGACGCCGTTCGTCGTGGGAATGGCGATGGCGACGCTGCTCGTGCTGGCGAACGGCGCGTCGTCGAACGCGGTCGTGATCGCGCTGATGACGATCGCATTCTTCGGCAAGGGGCTCGCGGCGGTCGGCTGGGCGGTGCTCGCCGATACGGCTCCGGAAGGGATGGTGGGGCTGAGCGGCGGCGTGTTCAACGGCCTCGGCAATATCGCCGGGATCGTCACGCCGCTCGTGATCGGCTACTTCGTCGCCAGCACGGGTTCGTTCGCCGGCGCATTATGGTTCGTCGCCGCGCACGGGCTGCTCGGCATTGCCGCCTACGGATGGCTCGCGGGTCGCTTCGAGCGGATTCGCATCGCGCCGCGCGCATGAACCTCGCCGCGGCACGTGCGGTTCGCGGGAAGCATGCCCGCGCGAATCGTCACGCGCGCTTGCGGCCGCCCCGCGTCTGTTCGGTCGTCAGCCGGTCGAGTTCGCGCAGGTCGTTCTCCAGCGCGGGCGTGAGCGTCGTGCGCAGGTGGTCGAGGAACGTACGGATCTTCGCGTCGAGATAACGGCGGGTCGCGTAGACGGCATACACGCTCACCGTCTGCAGCCGATACTCGGGCAGCACGCGGATCAGCCGCCCTTCGCGGATGTCATCGAGCACCGTATACAGCGCGACGCACGCGATCCCGCGCCCGGCGCGCACCGCGACGCACAGTGCGTCCGGCACATTGACCTGGAACGGCGCGGGCTGCAGCTCGTAGACGGTCTCCTCGCCATCGCTGCGCTCGAGCCGCCATTCGCCGGCCGGCGAGGCGGGCGTATCGAGGCGCAGGCACACGTGGTTCGGCAATTCGTCGGGCGACTGCGGCGTGCCGTGGCGCGCCAGGTATTCGCGCGATGCGACGAGCACGCTGCAACTCGTGCCGCAGGTCTGCGCGACATAGCCCGAATCGGGCAGTTGCGACGCCGTCACGATCGATACGTCATAGCCCTCTTCGACGAGATTCGGCATCCGCTGCGCGAGCGTCAGCTCGACCGACACGTCGGGGTTGTCCTCCTGGTAGCGCACGATCGACGACACGACATGACTCTGCCCGAGCCCCGTCATCGCATGGATGCGCATCTTGCCGCTCGGCCGCAGCAGCGCGTTGCGCGCCTCCGCGTTCGCGTAGTCGATTTCCGCGAGGATCGATTTCGCGCGCTCGAAATAGCGTTCGCCGCTTTCGGTGAGGCCGAGATGGCGCGTCGTGCGATGCAGCAGCCGCGTCTGTACGTGCGCTTCGAGGTTCGATACCGCGCGCGACACCTGCGCGGTGGTCGCGTCGATTTCCTTCGCGACCGCAGTAAAACTGCCGGCTTCGACAACGCGCACGAACAGGCGCATGTTTTCGAGCATGTCCATTGAATTGGCTTGGGGAGAGTCAGTGGGGAGGCGTCGGCAGCGCTCGCGTCAGATGAGGAACGGAACGCAGCCGCGAACCACGTCGAATCGATCACCGTGCCGGGAGAAAGGCGGGAGAGCGGGCATCGCGTTACGTGGTTCTGGCATGACGGGGGGATTCAGTGGCCCGAATTGTACGCCGCCGCAGACAAATTTGCGCGGCTCCCCGGCCCGCAAGCTCTCATCCTGCGAAAGGTTTTTGCAAGCAACGCGCATCGCACACGGGCAACCGCTTGATGCAGTGCGACAATTTATATCACAACGCGATATAATTCGCCGCTCGTCGCTGCGCGCATCCGCGCGTCACTTTTACCGCTTCCCGTCCATGTCGTCAGGCTCCCCTCCACCGCGCCGCACGTTGCGGCAATGGCTGCATAGCTTCGTTCCCCATCCGATGTCGCTGGGCTGGCGTGAGCGCCTGCGCTCGTGCACGGGCGCGCTCGTCGGCATCGCGACGGTCGGCGTGGCGATGCGGCTGCTGCCCGGCGTGCCGGGCCTCGTGCCGCTGCTCGTCGCGCCGATGGGCGCGTCGGCCGTGCTGCTGTTCGCCGTGCCGGCGAGCCCGCTCGCGCAACCGTGGCCGATCATCGGCGGCAATCTCGTCGCCGCGACGGTCGGTGTCGCGTGCGCCCAATGGATAGCCGATCCGATCACGGCTGCCGCGGTCGCGATCGCGTGCGCGATCGGCGGCATGTTCGTGCTGCGCTGCGTGCACCCGCCGTCGGGCGCCGTCGCGCTCACGGCCGTGGTCGGCGGCCCGGCGATCCATGCGCTCGGGTTCAGATTCGTGCTGGAGCCGATCGCGCTGCAATCGGCCATCCTGCTGTCGGCCGCGCTCGTCTATCACGCACTGACCGGGCACCGCTACCCGCACGGCGGCGTGCGCCCCGAAGCGAAACCGCAGGCAGGCGGCGCTACACCCGCGCGAGGCGGTTTCACGCGCGGCGACCTCGACGCGGTGCTGAAGCGCCGCAGCGAATGGCTCGACGTCGATCCGGACGATCTCGAAGCCCTGCTGCGCGAAACCGAGATGCAGGCGTATACGCGCACGTTCGGCCAGCTCTCGTGCGCCGACCTGATGACGAAGAACGCCATCGAAGTCGCGCCGTCGACGTCGGTGACGGCCGCGCTCACGCTGCTCGACCGCCACCGCGTGAAGGCACTGCCTGTCGTCGACGGCGAAGGCCGCCTGACCGGCATCGTCACGCGCGCCGACCTCACGCGCCGGCTGCACCGCCCGACCCCGCTGTGGCAACGCCTGTCCGTGCGACTGCCGCAAGCGTTCGGCGGCCAGCCGGCGAGCGTCGCCGCCGTGATGACGCGCGACGTCACGTGCGCGCCGGAAACGACGCCGATCACCGCGCTCGTCGCGCTGTTGACGCATTCGGGCCACCACCACATTCCGGTCGTCGACGCATCGCACCGGCTCGTCGGGATCATTACTCAGACAGATCTCGTCACGGGCCTTTATCGGCAGACGCAGATGCTAGAGGCGGCGTAACGCATGCAGCGCACGTAACGCAACGTCACGGCCTGCGCGACGCAGAATGGATCGAATCCGCCAAGATTCGGCCATTTGCATCATGTTGTGATATATTTCCCGCTACCGAAACTGACTGTCCGACCGCCCCGATGAACGATACCCGACGCGCGCTGGCGAAAAGCGATTTCCAGCAACTGTCCGAATTCCGCTACCAGATGCGCCGCTTCGAGCGCTTCTCCGAGCGAGCCGCGCAAAGCGAAGGCGTGACGCCGCTGCAATACCTGCTGCTGCTGCACATCAAGGGTTATCCGCATCGCGAATGGGCAACCATCGGCGAACTCGCGGAACGCCTGCAGGCGCAGCATCACGGCGTCGTTGCGCTGGTCACGCGCTGCGAAGGGCTTGGCCTCGTGAAGCGCAAGACGAGCGAAGCGGATCGCCGACAGGTCGAGGTCCACCTCGAGCCGGCCGGCGAGACGCTGCTCGCCCGCCTCGCGGCCATGCATCGCGCCGAGCTGAAGTCGCTCAAGGACGCGTTCCAGGTTCCCCAGATCGATTACTGACCCTTGCATTTTCCACGCCGATGAACGGACCACACAAACGCGATTTCGCGACCACCGACCGCCTGCCCAGGATCGCGTTGCTTGCCGCCGGGATCGGCCTGCTCAGCACGCTGGCCGCATGCGTGCTGTTGAGCCTGATCCACTTGTTCACGAACCTGTTCTTCTACCAGCAGTTCTCGTTCGTCGACCGCTCGCCCGCGAACAACACGCTGGGCGCATGGGTGATCGTGATCCCGGTGATCGGCGGGCTGATCGTGGGGATCATGGCGCGTTTCGGTTCGGAAAAGATCCGCGGCCACGGCATTCCCGAAGCGATCGAGGCGATCCTGTTCGGCAAGAGCCGCATGTCGCCGAAAGTCGCGATCCTCAAGCCGCTGTCGTCCGGCGTCGTGATCGGCAGCGGCGGCCCGTTCGGCGCTGAAGGCCCGATCATCATGACGGGCGGCGCGCTCGGCTCGTTGATCGCGCAATGCGTGCACGTGACCGCTGCCGAGCGCAAGACGCTGCTCGTCGCCGGTGCGGCCGCCGGCATGACGGCCGTGTTCGGCACGCCGGTCGCCGCCGTGTTGCTCGCGGTCGAACTGCTGCTGTTCGAATGGCGCCCGCGCAGTTTCCTGCCGGTCGCGCTCGCGTGCGCGGTGGCCGGTTTCGCTCGCGCCGTATTCTTCGGCGTCGACCCGTTGTTTCCGGTGACCACGGCGGCGCCGACGCCCGTCGCGCTGCTGTCGTGCATCGTCGCGGGCCTGCTGTCCGGCATGCTCGCGTGCGGCCTGTCGGCGGCCCTGTACCGCGTCGAGGACACCTTCGCGAAGCTGCCGGTGCACTGGATGTGGTGGCCTGCGCTTGGCGCGATCGTGATCGGCATCGGCGGCTGGCTCGAGCCGCGCGCGCTCGGTGTCGGCTACGACGTGATCGGCGACCTGCTGCACCAGCACATCGCATTGAAGATCGCGCTTGCACTGCTGATCGTGAAGGCCGCGATGTGGGTGATCGCGCTCGGCTCGGGCACGTCGGGCGGCGTGCTCGCCCCGCTGCTGATGCTCGGCGCCGGCCTCGGCGCCGTGCTGTCGCCGATGCTGCCGGGTGGCGATCCGGCGCTGTGGCCGCTCGTGTGCATGGCCGCGACGCTCGGTGCCACGCTGGGCGCCCCGCTGACCGCGATCGTGTTCGCATTCGGCCTCACGCATGACGCGAACGCGCTGTTGCCGCTGCTCGCGGCGACGCTCGTCGCGCACGGCTTCTCGACCGTCGTGATGAAGCGCTCGATCATGACGGAAAAGATCGCGCGCCGCGGTTATCACATCTATCGCGAATACGGCGTCGATCCGCTCGAGCGGCATGACATCGGCGAAGTGATGACGTCGGCCGACCGGCTCGTCGCGATCGACGGCGACTCGACGCTCGACACCGTCGAGTCGCAGTACTTCGGCGCGAAGCAGACGCACCGTGCGTACCCGGTCGTGCAGAACGGCCGCCTGCTCGGTCTCGTCGATCGCGCGACGCTCGATGCGCAGCGCACCCAGGCCGCGGCCGACACGCCGATCTCCGGTGCATTCGCCAACCGCGCGCCTGCGGTCGCGCAGGCGCACGAAACGTGCCGCGTCGTCGCGTCGCGGCTCGCGATGCTCGGACTCGAGCGCATGCCCGTCGTCGCCGACGAGCAATCGATGCGTATCACCGGCATCGTGTCGCGCAGCGACCTGATCAAGCCCGCGCTCCAGCACTTCGACGACGAACAGAAGCGCGAGCGCTTCCGCCCGATCGTCCCGGCCAACCTGCGCGACATCGGTACGCGCAAGGCCGGCTGATCCACCGCGCAGCGCGCCACCCTCGCTGCGCACACCCCGCTCGCGCCACCTCTTCCGCGCGAAGCGGCACACCACTCACGTGCGGCATCGCATTCCGCCGCTTCCCGCGTTTAAAGTTGGTTAACAATTCGACGAGCGAAAGTTTGTCATCATGGTGCTCATGCGACGGGGCCATCAATCAGCCATTCCACTTCGCGATCAAATAAAGAGTCGCGGCACGGCATGCAGACACATGCCGCTCGCCGCGGCCGTCACATCACCACACGACCGGGCAGCGCGCCGACCACGCAGCGCGTGACGTCGTGTCGCACACGATTCATGCCGTGCCGCAGCAAAGTGCAAAGCATCGGGGCCGTCGTTTGGCAAGCGCGTTAACAACTTGTTTCCGAATAGCCGGAACCGTGCTCGTCCGATGCAATCTCACTGTTACGCAGTCCTGCTGCGCATCCCACTCAATCAATCACGACTCGAGGGAGATAACGTGAACGCAAAATACTTACCGCTCATCGCATTGACCGTGGCATTTTCTGCTCATGCAGCCGATTCTGCCCTCCAAAACGTGGGACAAAGCCAGAAACCCGCCGACCAGGTTGCGCAGTGCATCGCCAAGACCTGGGCCGACAAGTCGCAGCAACAAGTGACATCGCAGTATGAACTCGCGAACGGCCTCGCCATGGCCGTCTATGCGCCGGGCCAGCAGCCGCCGAACGGCGCCGCGGCCATCGTGCGCCCGGCCAACGCCGCCAATGCGAAGACCTGGGTGGGTTTCCGCGGTGGCGATGCATCGTCGGCCGGCGACATCAACGCCTGCCTGTAACGAGAACAGGCGCTCCGGATGGCCTTGGCGCCATCCGCTTGCGACAAGCCCCGCTTCGGCGGGGCTTTTCTTTTGCTGCGCGGGGCGTGTTACAGGTAGCTGCAGACGTAGTCGAGCGTCTCGAGCACTTCGATGTCGAAGCGGCTCTTGCCCGGCACCGAGAACGATTCGCCGGCGCCGTAGGTCTGCCATTCGCTGCTGCCGTCGAGCTTCACGCGGCACTTGCCGGCCTGCACTTCCATCAATTCGGGGGCGTCCGTGCCGAAGTTGAGCGCGCACGGCAGGATCACGCCGAGCGTCTTGCGCGTGCCGTCCGGGAAGAGCACGGTATGCGACACGCACTTGCCGTCGAAATAGACGTTCGCGCGCTTGACGACCGATACGTTGTCGAATTGGGTTGCACTGGTCATGAAATGCCTCTGATTGCTGGATGCCGGATGGCGATGTTGTTGGAGGCCGGCCGGAGCGGCGGGCCGGCCGCTATGATACCGGCTCGCGCGGCATGCGCCGCAATGGCGTGCTCGCTGCGCAAGCCGCATGCCCGCCAGACGACAGCAATGCCGCACGTCCAATCATCAGGATACCGATTCAATAACGATTACGAACCGCAGGCACCGGTTCATCGCAGCCCCTTGCGTCGCGCGGAATCGCGCAGGCAATCGAGCAGCATCGCCGCGGCAGGCGTCAGCGGGCTGTCGCGACGCGTGATGACCTGCACCGAGACGCCCGGCAGGCGCTCGCGGATCGGCAGCACCGCGAGCTGGTCGCGCGCCCACTCGCCCTGCAGCAGTTGCTCGGGCATCGACGCAATCAGGTCGCAACCGGTCATCAGGCTGTGCGCGAGCCCGAAGCTCGGGCATTCGACGACGCGCGCCGGCACCGGCAGCCCGTAGGCGACGAACGAATTGAACAGCACCTGCGTCGAGCTTTCCGGCGACGGGTTCATCAGCCAGTCGGCCTCGACGAGATCGGCGAGCGACGTGGCCGACGCGAGCGGATGCCCCTTGCGGGCGACGATCAGCGAACGGCTCGCATAGAGTTCCGCGTGATCGAATTCGGCTGCCAGCAGTTCGGGCACGACGACGGCCACCGCGAAATCGAGCGAGCCGTCGTGCAGGCGCGGCAGCGCGACGCCCGGAAACCCTTCGATCAGGTTGACGCGCGCCACCGGGAAGCGGCGCCGGAACGCGCGAAACGCATCGGGCAGGATCGTCACCGCGGCGGCCGGCGTGATCGCCGCCGCGACGGAGCCCGTCATCGCGCCCTGCGCCTGCTCGATGTCGTCGCGGGCGCGCTGCATTTCCGCGACGATCAGCCGCGCGCGCACCTGCAACTGCTGGCCGAACGCGGTGAGTTGTACGCCGCGCGCGGTGCGCACGACGAGCGATACGCCGAGTGCGATCTCCAGTTCCTTGACCGCCTTCGTCAGCGCTGCCGGCGACACGTTCAGGCGCCGCGCGGCCGCGCGAATGCTCCCCTCTTCCGCGACGGTGACGAACGCTTTCAGCTGATGGTATTTCATGGCGGCGAGACGTGATCCGTGGAAACCCTGTGCTGCGCGGCAGAAGTCGGTTCAGGGTATTCCCGAGCGGCAACCGGTGGTGAGCACCAAAGCAATTTATCAGCTTCTGGTAGACAAAAGAAATTTATATGCTTGCTCGTCATATGTGCGTCAAACGCCCCACCTGCCCCACAGGAGAGACCATGCTGCAAGCCGTGAACCCCGTCATCCCCGGTATCGCCGCGATCGCACCCGAGCTGGTCGAAGTGCGCCGCCGCATCCACGCACACCCCGAGCTCGCGTTCGAGGAAACGCTCACGAGCGATCTCGTTGCCGAGTTGCTCACCGGCTGGGGCTATGAAGTGCATCGCGGCATCGGCAAGACGGGCGTGGTCGGGGTGCTGCGCGAAGGGCAAGGCACACGCACGGTCGGGCTGCGCGCCGACATGGATGCATTGCCGCTCGCGGAAGCCACGGGCCTGCCGTACGCGAGCCGCCATGCGAACAAGATGCATGCGTGCGGCCACGACGGCCACACCGCGATGCTGCTGTGCGCGGCGCGCCACCTCGCGGCCACGCGCCAGTTCTCCGGCACGCTGAACCTGATCTTCCAGCCGGCCGAGGAAAACTTCGGCGGCGCGAAGGCGATGATGGACGACGGCCTGTTCGACCGCTTTCCGTGCGACGCGATCTTCGCGATCCACAACATGCCGGGCCGCGCGGCCGGCGACATGGCCTTCCGCACCGGCGCCGCGATGGCATCGGCCGACCGCGTGACGATCACGCTGCGCGGCGTCGGCGGCCACGGCGCGATGCCGCACTTCGCGCGCGATCCGATGTCGGCCGCGGGCAGCATCATGGTTGCACTGCAGACGATCGTCGCGCGCGAGGTCGATGCGCAGCATGCGGCCGTCATCACGGTCGGCAGCGTGCAGGCCGGCGAGACGTTCAACATCATTCCCGAAACCGTCACGATGAAACTGTCGGTGCGCGCGCTCAACGCCGACGTGCGCGCGCTGCTCGCGCGCCGCATCGAAGCGCTCGCGAAAGGCCAGGCGGAAAGCTTCGGCGTCACCGCGGAAGTCGACTACGACTACGGCTACCCGGTGCTCGTCAATCATGCGGAGCCGACTGAATTCGCGGCCGACATCGCGCGTCGGATGCTCGGCGCCGAACGCGTCGAAACCGATGCCGCGCCGCTGATGGGCAGCGAGGATTTCGCGTTCATGCTCGAAGCACGCCCCGGCTGCTACGCGTTCATCGGCAACGGGATCGGCAGCAAGGGCGGCTGCATGGTGCACAACCCCGGCTACGACTTCAACGACGACATTCTTGCGATCGGCGCAAGCTACTGGGTTCGCGTCGCCGAAGCCTGGCTCGCGGCCTGACGGCCCTTCATCCCATCGTTTCGCGCCCACCCGGGGAGTCCCACATGGAAACGTCCGCCCTTTCGCTCGCCGGCACGCCGGTCGATGCACGTGCCGCCGCGAAGAAACGCCGGCTGATCGCGGCCGCCGCCGTCGGCAACGCGCTCGAGTTCTACGACTTCACGGTCTACAGCTTTTTCGCGATCCTGATCGGCAAGCTGTTCTTTCCCGTGCATTCGTCGTTCGGGCAATTGATGCTCGCGGTTGCGAGCTTCGGCGTCGGCTTCGTCACGCGCCCGCTCGGCGGGCTCGTGATCGGCATGTATGCCGACCGCGCCGGCCGCAAGAAGGCGATGATCCTCACGCTGCTGCTGATGGCGCTCGGCACCGCGACGATCGCGGTAGCACCGACCTTCGCACAGATCGGCCTCGCCGCACCGCTGCTGCTCGTGCTCGCGCGCCTGCTGCAAGGGTTCGCGTCGGGCGGCGAAGTCGGCGCATCGACGACGCTGCTGCTCGAACAGGCGCCGCAGCATCGTCGCGGCTTCTATGCATCGTTCCAGTTCTCGAGCCAGGGGCTCGCCGCGCTCGCCGGCGCGCTGACCGGCGTCGCGTTGACGTCGACGCTGAATGCCGCGCAGCTCGAAAGCTGGGGCTGGCGCGTGCCGTTCATCATCGGCACGCTGTTCGTGCCGCTCGGCTATTGGCTGCGCAAGACCGTCGAGGAAGTGCCGGCCGCTACGCCCGCCGCCGCGCACGACGAACCCGTCGCGTCGCTGCCGCTCGCCGACGTGTTGCGCCATCACGGCAAGGCCGTGTTCGCGGGTCTCGGTGTGACGATCGGCGGCACGTCGATCCACTACATCATCGTGTTCTACATGGCGATCTACGGCGTGCAGGTGCTGCACCTGCCCACCTGGCTGTCGATGACGGCCGGCTGCGTCGCCGGCGCGATCCTGATGCTCGTGACGCCGATCGGCGGCCACCTGTCCGACGTGTACGGGCGCAACCGGATCGTCTGGTGGACGCGCATCGTGCTGATGGCCGCGATCTACCCGGCGTTCATCGCGCTGAACCGCTGGCCGGGCGCCGCGTCGCTGCTGTCGATCATCGCCGCGCTGTCGATCGTGCATGCGATCAACATCGGCGCGACGGGCGCGATGCTCGGCGAACTGTTCCCGCGCGCGGTGCGTGCGACCGGCGGCGCGCTCGTGTACAGCGTCGGCGTTGCGATCTTCGGCGGCTTCGCGCAGTTCTTCGTCACATGGCTGATCGCGGCGACCGGCAATCCGAATGCGCCTGCGTGGTATGCGATCGGGTGTGGCGCGATGACGCTGCTCGCCGTGCGCTGCATGGATGAAAAGGCCGGGAAGGCGCTGGACTGACGGGTGGCCGATGCTACGATGCGCGATGGACGTCGCGCGCGCATCGTGCATGCCAGAGGCCCTATCCCCACAACGCCCACCGTGCGCCGTCGACATGGGGGCCGGCCTGTTTCACGGCCCCGACTGCCCGTAAGACAGTGAACGCGTGCTCGCCGACATCAACCGGTTGATGTCGGCCGCGCGCATGAAGCCGGTGAAATGAGCCGGCCTTCGTCGTACGTCGCACCGGACGCGGCGGCCGGTCCCAACTTTCGCGCAGTATTCGTGACCGACGCGCACGCCTAGCGTCCGGAGCTACAAGGGGCCGCTCCAACGGCCGAGCATCATCCGCCCCAGCAAGCATCCTCAATTCTCCTCCGATAATCCACGGTCGCCCCTTATCACTCGCTTCAAACCCACCTTTGCATCTAAGCCGCACCAAGTCCGATTGCTGGCAGGCATTGAGGGCTAACCTGCCCGTTTCGGTTACCTGCAGCCATCCATCAGATCGCCGTCGATCCGCTCACACCAGCATACGTCGACGCCTATTCAATGCGACCGGGCTATTCGACTCGCGCCAAGCCGCGCACAATGTCTGGTTATATGGCGATATCTGCCTGCCGCTCGACGCGATCCCTTCACGCAACGCCATTGCAATCGACCGAGACACGGACATCTTGACCTTCACCCAACTTGCCATGCTCGATCCCGAGGGTGAGTGCAACCTCCCTTCGGGCGCATCTTCTAGCCGATCGCACTCAAATTCTGCATGCCCGAACGCATAAAGAGAGCGTCGAAGCTCCGCATTTTCCATTTCTTGCAATCTTCGGGCCAGGAGGTTGTAGAATCCGAAACCCGGTATGTCAAATCAATGACAACAAACGGGGTAAATATAATAAAGGGACGGAACATGAGTGCACAGGACATTATGAAGGCAATTCGTGGCGGCCTGATCCAGAATGAGAGACTGGTCAAGCTCGATACGCCCCTCGGCTCGGACGTGCTGTTACCGCAACGTGTCGCCGGATGGTCACGTATTGGCCGACATTTTGAATTCACGCTCGACGTCCAATCAACCAATAGCAATATCAAGTTGAAGCAGTTGATTGGTCAGCCTGTCACCCTTTGGCTTCAACAGTCCAATCAATCCTACCTCCCCCGCCACGGTTACGTTTATTCGGTCAGGCGACTGGGGTCGGAGGGTGGGTTGACCAGTTACCAGATCCGCTTTGCGTCGTGGCTGAATTTTCTTAAATTCCGCCGCGACCAACGCATCTGGCAGGACAAAACAGTCGACCAAATCCTGAGCGACGTATTTAACGCACATTCCCAGGCGAAAGGCCAGTTTGGATTCGCGATTTCAAAGCCCCTTGAACCGCGTTCGTACTGCACGCAATATGAAGACGACTGGAACTTTGTTCACCGGCTGATGGAGGCGGAAGGCCTCTTTGGTATCTGGAGACAGGCCGAGGACGGCAGGTCACACACGCTGACAATTACCGACACTCTGGGCACGTGTGAGCCGCTCGTGCCACAGACGGTGCCGTTCTCGCGTGATGGCATACATACCGAGGTCGACGCACTGCTGCACTGGTCTGGAATGCGAAATCTGCATAGCGCTGTGCTTTCCACCCGAACGTTTGACTACAAGAGTCCATCTTCACTCGCCAATCCGAAGGGCACCCATGTGCCAACGTTGTCGCACGAGTTACCCGACGAGCTTGAAGTCTACGAATATACCGGTCCCTATACATACCTGAAGGACAATCGCGGCGAGCACTTGACTAAGATCCGGATGGAGGAATGGGAGTCGCGTGCAAAACGGTTTTATGGTACGGGCGGCACGCGCGGGGTCGATGCCGGGCGGTGGTTCGAATTAGCCGGCCATCCAGAGCACGATCTGGATTCCTCAGCCAGACGCCAGTTCGTGGTTCTCGAATCATCTTGGTTGATCGAAAACAATCTTCCGGGGTCTAGCCACCATGCTGATTTGCCGGGCAGCCTGCAAAGCCGGCTGGCGAACACGGCGGGAGCCGCAAGCATCACTCACCCGGATGGCTCCACGGGATTTTATTTCGTCGAAATCGAAGCGCAACGGAAAGCTGTTCCATTCCACAGCCCATTCGAACACCACAAGCCTGTCATGCAAATGCAGACAGCGACTGTTGTTGGGCCACAGGGCCAGGAAATTTACACCGACGAGTTGGGCCGCGTTAAGGTTCAGTTCCACTGGGATCGGATCGGCCAGCGCAACGAGCACAGCTCGTGCTGGGTACGCGTAGCGCAACCGTGGGCGAGCAGAGGTTTCGGCGGCATCCAGCTTCCCAGAATCGGCGACGAAGCTGTCGTATCGTTTCTTGACGGCGATCCGGACAGACCGATTATCACGGCCCGCGTCGGGAACGGCGCAAATCGACCACAGTGGAACTTGCCCGACCAGCACCCACTATCCGGATTTGTCAGCAAAGAAATCGGCGGTGTGCAAAACAACGTCTGGCTGAAGGACGATACACAAGGGCAAGTTCAAACACAGATACGCAGCGACCACCTTGAGTCGGGACTCCACGCTGGCTATATCACGCGTGTGAGCGAACCGGCTGGTCGCGGCGAAAAGCGCGGCGAAGGAGTCGAACTGCGTACCGACGGGAATGCTGCCGTGCGTGGTGGACGGGGGCTACTACTGTCGACCCACCGCCGACCCAGTGCGACCGGCGACGCGTTCAGCGTCGATGAAGTCAATCTTCAGTTGGCAAGCGCACAGGACATCGCAGCGAACCTCGCACAGTCCGCACAATCAGCGGGCGCGCAAGATGGCGAACAGAAAGCTGTTGCCGGTACGCTGAAAGCACAGGCGAAAGGCATTCAGGGGGGCGGCGCGTTAAAACAATTCGAGCAACCGCATCTGGTGCTCGCAAGTCCGGCCGGTATCGCCGCCAGCACGCCGGAACTGATTCACGTCAGCAGCGGCAAGAGCACTTCCATTACTGCTGGCGAGCACATGTCGATCAGCACTGGCGGCGGCTTCTTCGCAAGCGCGCGTCGGGCGTTGCGCCTGTTCGTCGCCGATGCGGGCATGCGGCTGGTAGCGGCAGCGGGCGATATCGACGTGAAGGCGCTGAAGGACAGCATAAACCTGTTGGCGAAACTGAACGTGACGGTGACAGCGAATAAAATCACCATAAGTGCCCAGCAGGAAGTTGAGATCAATGGTGGTGGCAGCTACACCCGCTGGACAGCGGGACAGATCAAGAGCGGCACATCGGGTGGCTTCGAGGTCCACTCGGCAACTCGCACGCTCACCGGACCGGACAGCGTTAGTATGCCGAATATTCCGGCACTGCCACCAGAAAAGGAGCAACTGCACTTCGCGTTGGGGGCATTACCAGGGGAAGCACATCAATACGTGAGCGAACCGTACGATCTGTACAAGGGCGGATCAAAGATCGGACAAGGGGTGACGGACGAATTCGGACGTGTCGTCGTGAAAGACCATGAGCCCGGTACGCCGGCTTATCAGGTCAAACTCGCCAACGGCGGGCAATTCGACCTAAAAGTCAAGGACGCGCTCGAGGGTGACCCTGACCATACCGACCAGCGGACCAATCGGGGCGAACGGCTCGACGGCTAACCGCATCCTACCCATTGATAAAGAGGACCTGAACGTGGTCGACAGCACCTTGAATTCCCAGAATCCAGCAACGGTTGCGATTGACGAACAGTCACGCATTGCAAAGTCATCGGCACAATGGTTGCTGGAAACGCGCAAGGAAATCGCGCCAATTACCTATGAAAACCACCTCGAATTCTTGATCTGTGGCGAAGAAGGGTTCGCGAACATCGCGAATGACCTGAAACTTGCAAAGGATTCCGTCAATCTTTGCTGTTGGGGCTTCGACCCAGGGATGGAACTGATCCGCGAAAAAGGAAAAGCAAAGTGGCCTCGTGGTCAGACGTATGGCGAGCTGCTTGAAGAGGTCGCGAGCAAAGGTGTCACTGTCCGGTTAATGGTGTGGTACCAAGAAACGGCATCGGCCAAACAGAACAACGTCCCAGGCTACTCCGACACCGGGCACAATCCGCTTACGAATCCAGCCGCTTTTATCGTTGGCACATCAAAATCTCCTTACGATAGCAAGGAGCGCCAGAAATACTGCATCGAGTGGTGGAACACGCACCGTCCCAAGGGAGATTGCAGTGGCAAGAACAAAAATCTGCTTGTGACGTTCCGCTCTGTCGACTCGGCAGACGCCACATACTCGCTGTCCGACGAGGAATTCAAGCCGAAAACTGGCGCATTGCCAACCAATGAACGTCCTCTGATGACCGACTATCCGACGCATCATCAGAAACCGATCGTAATCGACTACGACTACGACAACGGCTGCAAAGCGGTCGGTTATGTGATGGGGCTGAACTCCGTGACCGACTACTGGGACACGACGGCGCACGCTATCGATGATCCCTTGCGAGAAATCCTGACGAGCAAGACACTGGGTGCAGAACAAGCTCATGAGGAGGCAACGCTGGGGCAGGCGCCCACGAAGGGCTATAAACATGTCCGGCCCTATCAGGATTATGCATGCCGCCTGTTCGGCCCCGCATTGAAGCGGGTATATGACAATTTTGCACGGGATTGGAATCACTACGCCCCTGATTCATACCGTATGCCAGAGCTTGCGGCGATACCGAGCAATATTCAGAAAGTGCCCAGCGATCCCAATCATGCAGTGCAGATCGTTCGCACACATCCCAGAGACCATGATAAAACGATCAAGGAACTTTACATTCATGCGAGTTCCTGGGCACGCAACTACATCTACATGGAGAACCAGTATTTCTTCTATCCGACCTTCGCCCAGAAACTAAAAGAGATACGACAAGATCACTGGAAGGCTTGGGCTGAAAAGGCCGGGAGGCCAAGTAGCGAGATGGGAATCCTGTATATGTTTATCGTCATTCCACACCCCGAGGATGACGGAATGATTCCCCGTACCTATGACATGCTGACCGAGTTCGGCGCGAGCGATCCGACAGCGAACAATCCAGCAATGTCCAACCAGGGGACCTACGACAAGGAAAATCATCGGGCTCAGGACTATCCGGACGCAAAAGTCGTTTCGTACACACGTGATACCGGAGTGGGTCCTGTCACGTCGCAAATCAAAGTTCTCGATCATCCGAGCGTCCAGGAACTGGCATCTACATATGGAATCAAGGTCAGTGTTGCTCGACTGCGCGCAAGCGGGCCAATTCCCGATCAGGATATGGCCTACCGTGAAATCTACATTCACTCGAAACTGATGATCATTGACGACGTATTTATCACGGTCGGAAGCGCGAACATGAATCAGCGCAGTATGACGGCAGATAGTGAGATCAACATCGGCGCAACCGGGTTGGACTATGCTGCTCCGTTGCGGGAAAAAATATTCAAGCTTCATTCTGGCGGCGACATCACTGGCAGCGGCGACTATAAAGAAATTCCCTCAATGTTCAAACGATGGGTAGCGCGTATGGATAACAATCGCGATGTATGGAAAGCAGGCAAGACAGCACTCAAGGGATTTCTTCTGCCCTTCGAGGATCATCGCGCGACCGGTACGATGCATGCCCAAGTCACTGTTCCGTCGACGTCAGAAACTACAGCCTACGTCTGAGATGAACCGATCCAACACGAATATTGTCGACCTTGCTCTTCGAATTCTATTCGCCAGCCTATGCTTGCTGGCAATTGATTCTCAGGCCAGCCCATTTACAGCCCAGACCAGTAAGCTGAGTGCATCCATGTCCGACTTGCCACGTTACGAAAAACTGCCGTTATTCAGCCCACATCGCAAGACCTTTACCTGCGTGTATCAGGACCAACACGTGCCGCCCGTCGACCCCCAGGCTGAATTGTGGTTTCAGCAAGCATTGTCGCTTAATGATCCAAACATTGACTATGACAAGCGCGACTATCCACGGATTTACCAACTCTACTCACAGGCTGCCGAGCGCAATCACTGGAAAGCAATGCTCAATATCGCATCGCTGATATTGAGCAATCGTCAGGGGGTGCCGATTCATGATCCTGAGATTGCGATTCGGTGGGTGGAAAAAGCGATGAAGCTGGGTGTTCCCGATGCCTACGATATGATGGGAATCTATCATCAAAATGGACTGATTAAAGGTGGCGACGCCACGAGCGCGTATGCCTTCTTCCAGCGCGCTGCTGATATGGGTAGCCCGTCCGCACAAACATTTATTGGAACGAAGACGGATGCCGCATATGATGATCCGGGCGGTGAATTCTGGGGCAATCTGCCGATCGCGACACAAATGCTGGAGTGCGCCCTCGCGCAAGGATATGGAAATGCCGCGAAAGAGCTAGGACATGTCTATGCGAGACCGCAAACTGCCGAAGCGAAACTGCGCGCACTTAACGTTCTTCATCAAGGGGTCAAGCTAGGTTCTGCTGAATGTGCCAACAAATTGTTTACGGAATTCGACGGCATGGATCTTACCGATGGCACCAATCTGGTCGGTCGTATTGACAAGGCACGCGCTGAACGTTACAGCAAGCTCGGAGACGCGCTCGATTTTTATCAGGGCCGCCTGAAACTGCCGAACCTTGACAAGGTACTTCCGTTGCCACCCGCACCGTTGCCGAAATGGGACGGTAATGTACAGACATTGATCGATGGCGCAAAGGCTGTCACTACCCCGCCAAAACCGCCGAAGAATGCGGCACTCCAAGGCCGAGAATTTATTCCGTCCGGATATGCCGTGGCATCGCGCGAACAAAGCACGACAGTCGTCATGGGCAACGCTCCGGTTCCGTTCAATGGTTTTTGGCTTGCGCTGTATGGCCCGCCATCTGCCTCCAAGGCAGATCTGATCCCGGCCCGTCAAAACATGCCGGAACACTACCAGATCGGTGAACACTTCCGTGCACCGTTGTTCGACTGGCTAGCCCCCGAACAGGTACAGTGGCATTACCTTGGCGAAGCTTATGCCCTCCCCCCGCAACGCGACGATTTCCTGAAACATATGATTGACACCGGACTACTACGCGAAGTCCCTGAACTCGCATTGCCAATCCAGTGTAACGGTCAGCAGCGTTGCCCGCAGACGGGGATATGGGAAAGTCGTGTGGACGATGAACATCCGATGGCAACGTTGTACAACCGGTGGGATCGGCAAGCGTTCGTCGAGAAAGGGCAAACATTTCCCCATGCCGGTGACAGCTTTATTGATGTCAGCATGAAAGATGTGAAGTGGACGTACCTCGGCAGCCCAAATGCGGAAACCGGGATGCCGGGCATCCAGGCGATTGGTCTATAAACATGCAGGGACCGCAGCGCTACTTCATGTGAGAGGGAAGAATGGTTCGTCAAGTCATCGTTGTGGGTGATATGCTCACGCCACATGGCGGCACTGTTACGACTGGTTCGAATGCCGACGTTGTAGATGGCAAGGCAATCGCTCGCAAAGGTGATACGGTCGTGTGTTTAGAGCATGGAACCCAGGCCATCGCTGAAGGCGATGTGAACGGCATGATCGGTGGCGCTCCAGTAGCGCTGCACGGACATCGTGCGACATGCGGTTGCACGTTGGTCAGCCGCTCAAGCACTGCGTCGTGGTCCTAACTGCTACAGAATGATTGCCTCCCCGTAAGAGATGGACAGAAGGAGTCACACGATTGCGCGATGACGCTGCTCGCCGTGCGCTGCGCGGATGAGAAGGCCGGGAAGGCACTCGACTGACTGGTAGCCGATGCGCGATGCGCGATTGACGTGGTGTGCGCGCATCGTGCATGATCGCTGCATGCGCCACGTCACGACCACCACCTCGACCACGACGCGCACGACCGCCTTCGGCGGGCTCGTGCGGCGAGTGCGCGCAAGGTCGTAGCGCCACCGATTCCTCACAGGCCCCGCCGGTTCCGGACGGGGTCTTGTCGTTTCTCCGTTCGCATCGGTCACTCAGGAGAAACGCCATGCCCGAAGTCTCTTCCCCGAAACGCGCACTGCTCGTCGTCGACATGCAGGTTGGCCTGTTTCACGGCCCCGAGCGTCCGTACGACGGCGAACGCGTGCTCGCGAACATCAACCGATTGATCGGTCGAGCGCATGAATCCGGTGCACCGGTATTTGCGGTGCGTCACACCGGGCCCGCCGGCTCGCCGATTGCACCCGGTTCTCCGCTGACCGCACTGGTGCCCGAACTCGCGATCGATACCACGCGCGACATCGTGTTCGACAAGGCACAGTCGAGTTGCTTCGCGGGCACGCAGCTCGCCGAATGGTTGCGCGAGGCTGGCATCGTCGAGATCGTCATCGCGGGAATGAAAACCCAGTACTGTATCGACACGGTGTGCCGCGCGGCTGCCGAGCATGGTTTTCGCGCGGTACTCGTGACCGACGCGCACACCTGCATGGACACGCCGGCACTGCCGGCCGAGCGAATCGTCGCGCATCACAATGCGACGCTTAGTGGGCCGTTTGCAACGCTGACGACGACAGAGCAGTGCGTGTTTTGATCCGCAGCAGTCGCCAGACTACACATTACGAGCGCATTTGACTGTTGCAATAGTTTCAGCAAAGATCCCCCGCACCGATTACCTTGATGCACGAGGAAGCGTCGTGAACTGCAACGACCTTCCTCGCGAGTGCCTCGTCTGGAGACAGATATTCGGTGAACCGCTTGTCGATGCGACATGGGACCTTGGTCATGTCGACGGTGTTCTGGAAGCTCTCATCTGCTCATGTCCCTCGACGGACCTACGATGCAGACTTTCATGCATCAGTCTCTGTTCAATCACGCATCCGAATGCTCGCGCATGAAGTGTTTCAGCATGGGCAAGAAGAAATCGGGCCCGCCGATCAGCGTGATTTCTGCTCCCAAAAGGGGAAGCTGCCGGAAGCTGAATTCAATTGCTTTTCTCTCGAAGCTCGCGTAGCGCTGCGGCTACCGGCATTTCTCCCTGGTTCATCGTGCCGGCAACCACCTGCCTTCCGGCTTCCGGGAACCTGGGTTGTGTAAAAGTGAGCAAGCTATCTCGCCACGTAAGATAGACCAGTACCTTGTTGTTGATTGGCACGTGATTTTTCCCGTCGGAACCGCTCTAACCTGGCAACATGCCAACTGAAAGTCAATTACAACTCGTGAACCACGTCGCTCAACGTGCGGATCGCCGTTGATCGAAATACGTTTGCGTTGTCGAGCGGCGCGTTCTTGTCCGTCCACGCGATCGCCGCCAGGCATTGCACACCAACATAGTAGAGAAATTCCCTTCGAGAAACCTGCTCACCGTACGTATTCTCCCAGCCTGCGAGAAAGGCGCTACGCAGCGTTTGATCGGAAAAATCCATATCCACCCAGACGATCTTCGCTAGATCGTAGGTTGCGTCTCCAATGCGTGCAGCTTCGAAATCCAGAATCCCGGAAACCCTATCGTCGGAGTCGACCAGGATATTTCTTCCGATGTAGTCGCAATGCAGGAGCCGGAAATCGGATGGTTCACGCAAGTTGGCGCCGGAATGAAGCAGTCGATCCAGTTGGACGCAGTATTCAGGGTAGTCAGGAGCAGCCCGGTTCAGGCGTGACATCCACTTCGAAACCATCCCCTCAAGATGAGTACGCCACTCGACGGGGTGCTCCAGCTTCACATCACGCTGCTGCCAGAACTTCATCCCCGACAAGCTGGATGGCGTGATCGCACGATGAAGCTGCCCTAAAGCAGCACCGGCAGCCGAAACGAGCCGCAGTTTCGTCTCCCGTCCGGCCCGTTTCAAAACTTGATCAAGCTGATTGCCCTGAATGGCGCTCAAGACGACGACCCCATAGTCGTCCCAAGCGGCCTTCCCCAATATTTTCGGTGCGAAAGAACTCGCTTCGAGCGCTTCCAGGATTTCACACTGCCGGTCGAAAGCCGCTTTATCCGTCGTCGCCTTGACGAACACCCTTTCTTGCGAGGTATGAGCCTCGGCGACGAACGTGCCATCCCGCTCGACAACCAGCCTAAGGTTGTCGACCCGGACGAGTTTTTCCAATGCGGCCAGATCCTTCATGTGAAAAAGATTCCATATTAGCGTTGCGAAGAGGATCAAGGTTACACAACGATCCATTGAACGGGTGAAGCCTGAGCGTGGTTTTCCCGGGACTCGAATACAGCCGTTTCGTGGAGTTGAGCGGCCGATGCGTGTCGCACCAGCATTTGCTGGCCCGGAAAAGAAATTTAGCGAATGCAAACTACCGAGCTCGCTTTACCGGTGGCTGCAAAACAACGGATGAACGTTCTGCCTTGTTCGTATCACGTCTTTTGAGTCCGGTGCGATGTACCGAAGCCAGACCGGCAAACCCTGTAAACGTAAAAAAGCACGGGTTGGAAACCCGTGCCTTTTGTGCATCCGGTGCCCTTCGCGCTCAGAACGTATGCATCATCCCCACATACGCCCCCGTCTGCGACTCGCCCGTCATAGGGCTCGTGCCCGACGTCGCATCACGCGGTGTCGCGAGCAGCGAGAAGTTCGAATTCCCGCCGTTGCGCGCGTACGCGACCGTGCCGTACAGGAACGTGCGCTTCGACAGGTTGTACGTCGTGCCGAGCACATACATGATCGCGTGCCCCGACGGATCGTGCGACGCATCGCCGCCGCCGTCACCGACCTTCACGTAATACCCGCCGCCCGTCACGGCCCACTGCGGCGTCGCAGTGTAGGTCGCGCCGAGCCAGTAGTGATCCGCGCGATCGGCCACGCCGGCCGGGCTGTCCGGCGCCTGGTAGTGCGTATACGCGCCCTGGATCTTGAACTTCGACACCTTCACGTTCGCGCCGACGAAATATTCGCGCGACGCGGTGAAGATGTTGCTGAACTTGCCGTTGCTGTCGCGCAGTTCATCGTAGATGCCGCGCACGTCGAGCAGCGGCGAGTGGTACGAGATCATGATCCCGTCCGAGCGGCCGAAATCGTCGGCCGCACCGTAGTTGAAGCCGCGTGACTGGTTGCCGAACGCGTATTGCGCCTGCACGTCGAAACCGCCGATCACCGGGCTGTGATACTCGATGTTGTTGCTGGTCTGCTGCCAGTTGCGGCCGCGCACGAGCGAGGCCGACGAAAACGCCTGCTGCACGAACGGGTCGAATTCCCACACGCCGTCGCTGTCGATGAACAGGTTGCGGCCGGCCTGCAGCTGGCCCCACGTGTTGCTCTTCAGCCCGACATACGCGCGCCTCGACCACATGCGACCGCCGCCCGTCTGGCCGTTCATCACCTGGAACGCGGTTTCCAGGTTGAAGACCGTCGACAGCCCGCCGCCGAGATCCTCGATGCCCTTCAGCCCGAACATGCTGGTGCCCCAGTCGCCGCTTTCGGCGCTCCAGCGGGTCCCGCTGCCGCCGTTCGGCTTCGCGATGTGGTTCAGGTATTCGATGCCGCCGTCGACGCGGCCGTACAGCGTCACGCTCGTCTGTGCAAAACCGGCCGCCGGCGTGGCGGCCGCGATCAGCCATGCGAAATGTTTGAGTCGCAAAATGAAGCCCCCTCGGAGTCTCGACCTTCCAGCGCGTGCCCCATGCGCGCGCCCCGGGTCCGTTTATCCGCGATCGATCGAAAAACGCCCGGGGCCTGCCGCGCAAAGCGCGAGCAGGCCGCCGGCGATCGCGATGTTCTTGTAGAAATGAATCATGTTGTTGATCTGCTCACCGCCCGTCATATTCCAGAAGTGGTGGCCGATGATGCCGGTGCCGATCGTATAGAGCGCCAGCAGCAGCGCGAGCGCGCGCGTCTGGAAGCCGACCAGGATCGCGATCCCGACGAACAGCTCCATCACGACGGAGATCGCGGCGGACATGATCGGCGCAGGCGCGCCTTCCGAACCCATGAACGCGATGGTACCGGGGAAGTCGACGATCTTCTTCCAGCCGAACATGATGAACAGGATCACGAGCAGGATCCGGGCAAGCAGCAGCAGCACATCGCGCTGGGACGCGAGAAACGGTTGATTCGGTGTCATGGTGTCGATCAACGAAAGCGATGCGTGTAGCGGGAACCCGCCCCGCGCACCGGATTGCGAATGAACCAGGACGGGCGGCCGCCTGCGCCGCCCGCCCCGCTCTGCAACAACCGGCATCGGGCAACAACCCGATGTGCTGTGCTCCTCCTCTTGTCAGTTATTGCCCTGCTTCGTCACGCGCCGCGTCAACGCAGCTTCGCAACGTCCTGCTCGGTCACCTTCGCGGCCGGATTGCCGAACTGCCCGGTCACGTAGTTCGTCAGCGCGGCGATCTGCGCATCCGACAGCTCGTGGCGGAACGCGGGCATCCCGACGTCCTCGCTGCCGGCCTTGCGCTGCACGCCGTTCAGGATCACCTGCACGAGGTTGACCGGATTCGGCGCGCCGACCGTCGAGTTGTGGAACAGCGGCGGGTAATAGCCGTCCGGCGTGCCCTTGCCCTGCATCTGGTGGCAGGTCGCGCAGTTGCCGAGATAGAGCCGCGCCGGATCGATGCCCGACGACGCGAGCGCGACGCCGCGCAGCGTCAGCCCGTCCTCGGCCGGCTTGCCCCACGACGAGCGCGACTGCTTCGCATCGCCGCTGGCGACTGCCGGCACCGTGCGAATGTACGTCGAGATCGCGCCGATATCGGCTTCCGTCATCTTCGAGAAGCTGTGCTCGATCGCCTCGGCCATCGGGCCGGCCGCCTGCGCGAGACCCGGCACGCTGCCGGTGCGCAGGTACTGGACGAGCTGCTGCTGCGTCCAGCCGCCGATCCCCGCGTTGGCGTCGGACGTGATGTTGTAGCCGTCCCAGCCCGCGAGCACCGAGCCCGACAGGAAGCTGCCGCCCGTCTCGTCGAGCGACTTCTCCTGCATCGCGATGCCGCGCGGCGTGTGGCACGTGCTGCAGTGAGCAAGCCCCTGGACGAGATACGCGCCGCGGTTCCACTCGGCGCTCTGCGCCGGCTTCGGCTCGTACGCGCCGTCCTTCAGGAACAGCCAGTTCCAGATCTTCAGCGGCCAGCGCATGCTCAGCAGCGCGGGGATCTCGTTCTTCGGCGGCGTCTGCTTGACCGGCTCGACGCCGTGCATGAAGTACGCGTACAGCGCCTGTACGTCGTCGTCATTGATCTTCGCGTACGACACGTACGGCATCGCCGGATACAGGTTGTCGCCGTTCTTCGACACCCCGTGGCGCACCGCGCGCTCGAAGTCCTCGGCCGACCAGTTGCCGATGCCCGTCTCGGGATCGGGCGTGATGTTGCTCGTGTAGATCTTGCCGAGCATCGGGATCGGCATGCCGAGACCGCCCGCGAACGGCTTGCCGCCCTTCGCGGTGTGGCACGCCATGCAGTCGCCCGCGACCGCGAGATATTCGCCGCGCTTGACGAGCGCCGGATCGGCGGCGTCGGCCGCGCGTGCGAGACCCGGCAGCGCGAGGCAGCCGGCGAGGAGGAAGGTGAGAGTAGATTTCCGCACGGTCAGACTTCCTTCTTCAGCGTGTCCGACATCCGCAGCGCAAGCGCCGCGATCGTCAGCGTCACGTTCACCGTGCCGACGGTCGGCATCGTCGAGCTGCTCGAGATGAACAGGTTCGGATGGTCGAACGTGCGGCAGTCCTTGTCGACGACCGAGTCGCGTGCGTCCGCGCCCATGATCGTCGCGCCCGTGATGTGGTTGTTCGGCGCGAACTCGTCGTTGAAGACGACTTCGGTGCCGCCCAGCACCTTCGCGGCCGTCGCGTAGACCTCGCGCGTGTGCACGGCGCCGCGCTTCACGTAGTCGTCGATCGCATACGTGATCTCGGGGCGCGGGATGCCGATCGCGTCGGTGGCCGTCTTGCTCGGCACGATGCGGTTCTCGGGTTGAGGCAGGATTTCGTGGAAGCAGTCGAACTGCACGTAGCGCGCGGAACGGTCGCGGATCTGCGCGTCGAGCTCCTCGGGCTTCATCAGCTTGCCGCCCTTGAAGATCTTCTGCGTTTCCTGGTTGATGCGCGACATGTTCGACAGGTGGATCTTCTTCGCGGCTTCGGTCGCGCGGAACGGGCCGTCGCGGAAACCGATCAGCGACGTCATCTCCTGCGGGCCGCGACCCGGCCACAGCTTCTCGTTCGCGTAGAACGACACGCCGGTGCCCGGGTGGTCCATCAAATTGCGGCCGACCATGTCCGAGCTGTTCGCGACGCCGTTCGGGAAATCGCGGTTCGCGGACATCAGCAGGATCTTCGGCGTCTCGATGCCGTTCGCGGCAATCACGAAGTACTTGCCTTCGACGCGATGGTCAGCGCCCGTCTTGTCCTTGTAGACCGCGGCGGTAATGCGCTTGTCCGGCCCGGTCTCGAGCTTGTAGACGACCGCGCTGTCGATCAGCTTCGCGCCGGCCTGCTCGGCCTTCTCGACGTGCACGATGCCGTTGTACATCGCGCCGATCGGGCAGATCGGCATGCAATTGTTGTTGCCGCAACAAGTCGGCCGCCCGTCGTACGGGCGGCTGTTGCGCGCGACCGGCTCGGTCACCACGTGGAACTTCGGGTCATAGCCGTTGAGCGCGCTCTTGATCGTCTGCTCGTTGAACGACAACGGCAGCGGCGGCATCGGGTACGGCTCCTTGCGCGGCGAGTAAAGATCTTCCTCGGGGCCCGGGCCCCACACGCCGAGTTCTTCCTCGGCGCGCTGGTAGTAATGCTCGAGGTCGTCGTACTGGATCGGCCAGTCGCGGCCGACACCGTACACGGTCTTCATCTTGAAGTCGTTCGGGATGAAGCGCCATGCCGACGCGGCCCAGTGCCACGTCGTGCCGCCCACCGCGCGGATGTACTGCGAGTTGAACTTGTGCTCGCCCTTCAGGATCAGGTAGTCGTTCGGCGGGCCGTATTCCGGATGCGGGGCCCACGCGCTCGACGGATACGGCGCCATGAAATCGGTCTTGTCGACCTGGTTGCGGAAGCGCTCGACGATCTCCCAGCGCGGCATGCGCGGACCGGCTTCCAGCAGGATCACGGACTTGCCCGCCATCGCGAGCTGGTGTGCAACGATCGCGCCCGCGACACCCGACCCGACGACGACGACGTCGGCCTTTTGCGTATCGGTATCGGCCATCAGGCTTGCCTCTCGATCGGTTTTTCGGCCCAGAAGCCGGGTTTGTTGGGGCAATACGACGGGATCACGAGCGTATCGGATACGACGCTGAACATTAATGCTTCTTCGTAGGTAATCACGACGTTGTCGACGATGCCGAGATACCACGCTTCAAGAATCTTCAGCGCGAGTGCTTCCTGGTCGGGATTCAGCGAACCGGACGCGAGTGCGCCGGCGAGTTGCGGCAGGCTGTCGGCCGTCTTGAACGAGCCCTTCTGCAAGGCCTGCAGGAAGCGCTGGCCGAGCACGCGGCTCAGCCCCTTCTTGCCTGTCAATGCTTCGGAGAGCGTCATGAACGTATCGAGCGGCGCGGTGCCGGGATCGTCGGCCAGGGCCCGCAACGCCAGCGAGCCGGTGAGGCCCGCCGCCGTCAGCGCCAGTGCGCCCTGCAGCCATTGACGCCGTGTGATGCCTGTTAAGGCTGCGTCGCCAGTGCGACGCGAATGGGGAGTGTTGTCGTTGTGCATGTTTCCTTCTCTCGAACACCGGATTCGGGAAAACCACGCTTGATATTTCTCAAACATTGGCGCGGACCTGAAATGTACGCGCACAAAGCGGATCGAACAATCTTTTTATAGTCCATTAAATGTTCCGCAATCCGAGACAATCGACATTTCGCTGCATTTTTGTGTCGTCGACGCGACAAATCTGCGGCACGCCTGCCAATGTCGCACACTGACGCCACACTGTGCGGCGCGATGCGGGCGCATGTCGGTCGGTTAGAATCGCGTGCAATCAAACAGAAAGCTTCCCTCCGAGGGCAATCGAGCGATGAAGCAGCACGACAAACAGAACAAGGCAACGCAAACCAACCACACCGCCCGGCTGCTCTGGCGCATTGGCGCCGTCGCGGCGCTCGGCGGCGCCGCGGCACTCTCGCTGCATGCGGGCGCGGCGCGCACGGTGAGCGTGTCGCCGCAAGGCACCGTCACCGAAGTCAGGCAAGCCGTCGTCAAGTTCGACGAACCGATGGTCGCGTTCGGCTCGGCTTCCGCGCCGAATCCCGCGCGCGTCACCTGCAACGATTCCACGGCCGCGCGCGGCCAGGGTCACTGGCTCGACGACAAGACCTGGGTCTACGATTTCGAAAACGACCTGCCGCCCGGCGTGCGCTGCTCGGTTGCACTCAACGACACGCTGCGCTCGGTCGCCGGCAATGCGGCCAGCGGCCCGCGCCGCTTCACGTTCCAGACGGGCGGCCCGTTCCCGGTGAACGTCCGTCCCGGCTCGCGCGAGATCGAGGAACGGCAGATGTTCGTGCTGAAGCTGAACGGCCCGGCCGAACCGCGCTCGGCGCTCGCAAACATCTGGTGCGAAGCGGCCGGCATCGGCAACCGCATTCCCGTCACGGCCGCCGACGACGATGCGCGCAACGCACTGCTCGATCACTTCGGCCTGAAGAAGGATGCCGCGCGCGTGCTGACGCTGTCGTGCGCACAGGCGCTGCCGGCCAGCGCAAAGATGCAGCTCGTATACGGCAAGGGCGTCACGAGCCCGAGCGGGATCCCGAACGAAACGGAACGGCGCTTCGATTTCACCGTGCGCGCACCGTTCGCCGCGAGCTTCTCGTGCGAACGCGAGAATGCGAAGGCGCCCTGCACGCCGCTGCGCCCGCTCACGCTGTCGTTCAACGCACCGATCTCGCGCAAGAACGCCGAGGCGATCAAGCTGCGTGGCCCCGACGGTTCGCTGTCGCCGACCTTCGCGGCCGACGACAAGAGCGAGGAAGTCACCACCGTCACGTTCAACCCGCCGCTGCCCGAACAGGCCGGCCTGACGATCGAATTGCCGTCGGGCCTGCGCGACGTGACCGACCGCTCGCTGTCCAACGCCGACCTGTTCCCGCTCGCGACGCGCACCGCGCCGATGCCGCCGCTCGCGAAATTCTCGTCGGGCACCTTCGGGATCGTCGAGCGCTTCGCCGAACCCGATTCGCCCGCGCTCGTGCCCGTCACGCTGCGCAACGTCGAGGCCGACCTGCATATCGACGGCCTCAACACCCGGGGCGCGCAGTTCTCGAACCTGAAGGTCGACGACGACACCGCGATTCGCCAGTGGATGCGCACGGTCGACCGCTTCGACAACTGGTCGATGACGGCCGGTTCGATCGACAGCCAGATTCCCGGCCTGCTCGAACGCAAGGGCCAGCACCCCGTCTACGTACCGCGCGAAGCCGGCGAAAAAGCGCCCGCGCCGCAGGACCGCCGCATCGACGTGCGCTCGCTGACGCTGCTCAAGGGCCAGCCCGGCGTGCAGGCGCTGACGCTGCCGAAGGCGGACCCGAAGGCACTGCGCCCGTTCGAAGTCGTCGGCGTGCCGATCGACAAGCCCGGCTTCTACGTGCTCGAACTCGCGTCGCCCGCGCTCGGCCGCTCGCTGCTCGCGAAGCCGTCGAGCATGTACGTGCGCACCACGGTGCTCGTCACCAACCTCGCCGTGCACCTGAAACAGGGCCGCGAAAACAACCTCGTGTGGGTCACGACGCTCGACAAGGGCAAGCCCGTGCCGAACGCGCAGATCCGCGTGTCGGACTGCAATGGCGACGAGATCGCGTCCGGCAAGACCGACGCACAGGGCCTGCTGAAGATCGACGGCGCGTTCGAATCGAAGCGCGCATGCAGCTCGTCCGATTCGGAACAACGCTTCGACGACTACTTCGTGTCGGCCCGTGTGAACGATCCGAAAACGGGCCCCGACATGGCGTTCGTCAGCTCGGGCTGGAACCGCGGGATCGAATCGTGGCGCTTCAACGTGCCGACCGACACCGATAGCGCGCGGACCGTGCGCGCGCATACGGTCTTCGACCGCACGCTGCTGCGCGCGGGCGAAACCGTGTCGATGAAGCATTTCATCCGCGCCGAAACGCTGCAGAGCCTCGCGTTCCCTGCGCAATACCCGACGCGCGTGACGATCCGCCATCTCGGCACGGGTCAGACCTACAAGCTGCCGCTCACATGGGCGGCCGACCACAGCGCGGACACGCAGTTCACGCTGCCTGCCGCCGCCAAGCTCGGCGAATACAGCGTCGAACTCGAGGGCGGCCCGGAGGACGCGCCGACCGCCACCTATTACAGCGGCAGCTTCCGCGTCGAGGCATTCCGCCTGCCGGTGCTGAAGGGGTCGATCGGCGCACGCGACGCGCAGAAAAGCCCGCTCGTCGCCGTGAAGGAAGCGCCGCTCGCGGTGCAGATCGACTACGTGTCGGGCGGCGGCGCGTCGAACCTGCCGGTGCAGGTGTCGGCGCTGATGAAGTGGGCCTCGCCGCCGTTCGCGGATCGCTTCGAGGATTTCAGCTTCACGCCGTATCGCCCCGACACGAGCGACGGCAATGCCGACGACGATTCGCAGGACGGCGACAACGCATCGGCGTCGAACAACGATCCCGACGCAACGAAGCTGATCGCCGACAAGCTGCCGCTGACGCTCGACCGCAACGGTGCGGGCTCGGTCACGCTCAAGGGCCTTCCCGACGTCGATGCACCGAAGCGCATCGCGCTCGAAGCGACGTTCGCCGACCCGAACGGCGAAGTGCAGACGATTCGCGGCGACACGATCCTGTGGCCGGCCGCGGTCGTGGCCGGCATCAAGGCGGGCCGCTGGGTATCGGTCGGCCAGCGCGTGCCCGTGCAGGCGCTGGCAGTGGACCTGCAAGGCAAGCCGCGTGCATCCGTGCCGATCGAGATCAAGGGCGTCGCGCACATCACGACGTCGTCGCGCAAGCGGATGGTCGGCGGCTTCTATGCATACGACAACAAGAGCGACACGCGCGACCTCGGCGTGCTGTGCTCGGGCAAGACCGACGACAAGGGCCGCATGGCCTGCGACGCGACGCTCGAACAGGCCGGCAACGTGCAGCTGATCGCGGTCGCCAAGGATGGCGACGGCCGCACGTCGAATGCATCGACGTCGGTGTGGGTCACGCGCGAAGACGAACTCTGGTTCGGCGGCGACAACACCGACCGGATCGACGTGATCCCGGAGAAAACCTCGTACGAACCGGGCGAAACCGCCCGCTTCCAGGTGCGCATGCCGTTCCGCTACGCGACCGCGCTGGTCGCCGTCGAGCGCGGCGGCGTGATGGAAACGCACATTGTCGAGCTGAACGGCAAGAATCCGACGGTCGACCTGAAGGTTGGCGAATCGTGGGGGCCGAACGTCTACGTGTCGGTGCTCGCGCTGCGCGGCCGGATTCGCGAAGTGCCGTGGTACTCGTTCTTCACGTGGGGCTGGAAGGCGCCGGTCGAATGGGCGCGTGCGTTCTGGCGCGAAGGCCGTCACTATGAAGCGCCGACCGCGTTCGTCGACCTGTCGAAGCCGGCGTTCCGCTACGGTCTCGGCGAAATCAAGGTCGGTACGGGCGTGCACCGCCTCGGTGTCACCGTGACGACCGACGCGACGCGCTACACGGTGCGCAGCAAGGCGCAGGCGCACGTGAAGGTCACGCTGCCGAACGGCCAGCCCGCGCCGGCCGGCACGCAGATCGCGGTCGCGGCCGTCGACGAGGCGCTGCTCGAACTGATGCCGAACAACAGCTGGGACCTGCTCGACGCGATGCTGCGGCGACGCGCGTACGGCGTCGAGACGGCCACCGCGCAGATGGAAATCGTGGGCCGCCGCCACTTCGGCCGCAAGGCCGTGCCGGCAGGCGGCGGTGGCGGCAGCGCGCCAACGCGCGAGCTGTTCGACACGCTGCTGCTGTGGAATCCGCGCGTGACGCTGGACGCGAACGGCAGCGCAACCGTCGAGGTGCCGCTGAACGACGCGCTCACGCGCTTCCGGATCGTCGCGATCGCGGCGGTCGGCCCCGACCGCTTCGGCACCGGCAGCACGTCGATCCGCAGCACGCAGGATCTGCAGTTGATCTCCGGCCTGCCGCCGCTCGTGCGCGAAGGCGACGCGTTCCGCGCGCAGGTCACGCTGCGCAACACGACCGACCGCGCGATGCAGGTCGTCGTGACGCCGCGCGTGACGGGCCTCGATGTCGCGCCGCAGACCGTATCGCTCGCGGCCAATACGGCAACCGAGGTCGCGTGGACGATCACCGTGCCCGAGCAGGCGCTCGACGCGGCCGGCGCGCTGAACTGGCGCATCGAAGCGGCCGAGCAAGGCGGCAAGCGCGCATCCGACGCACTGGCAGTCGCGCAGAAGGTCGTGCCCGCACTGCCGGTCACCGTGCAGCAGGCGACGCTCGCGCAAGTCGACGGCACGCTGACGGTGCCGGTAGCCTCCCCGGCCGGCGCCGCGAACAACGCGCAAGGCCTGCCGCGCGGCGGCATCGCGGTGTCGCTGCAGTCGAAGCTTGCCGACGGGCTGCCCGGCGTGAAACGCTGGTTCGAGCGCTATCCGTACCGCTGCCTCGAACAGCAGACCTCGCGCGCGATCGGCCTGCGCGACCCCGCGCAATGGCAGGCGCTGATCGCACGCATGCCCGTCTATCTCGACAGCGACGGGCTCGCGAGCTACTTCCCGCCGTCGTCCGACGATTCGCATGCCGGCAGCGCGACGCTGTCGTCGTACCTGCTCGTGGTGTCCGACGAGGCAAGCCGTCTCGACCCGCGCTTCGCGCTGCCGGAAGACCTGCGCACCCAGCTCGAGGCCGGGCTCGCGCGCTTCGTCGACGGCCGCCTCGAACGCAACACGTGGGCGCCGCGCCAGGATCGCGACCTGCGCAAGCTGGCCGCGATCGAGGCGCTGTCGCGCTACGGCGCCGCGCAGGGCCGCATGCTCGGCTCGATCGAGATCGCGCCGAACCAGTGGCCGACGTCGGCGGTGATCGACTATCACGCGATCCTGACACGCGTGAAGGACATCCCGCAACGCGACGAAAAACGCGCACAGGTCGAACAGATCCTGCGGGCACGCCTCACGTACCAGGGCACGCAGCTCGTGTTCTCGACCGCACGCGACGACGACCTGTGGTGGCTGATGACCAGCAACGAAACCAACGCGGCGCGTCTCGCGCTGGAATTCGCGGGCGACCCGGCGTGGAAGGACGAGATGCCGCGCGTGACGGCCGGCCTGCTCGCCCTGCAGCGCCAGGGTGCATGGCAGACCACGACGTCGAACGCGCTCGGCCTGCTCGCGGTCGAGCGCTTCTCGCGCACCTACGAGAGCACGCCGGTTGCCGGCGCGACGAAGGTCGCGCTCGGCGGCGAAGAGCGCACGATCTCGTGGTCGCAGGCATCGGCACCCGCGCCCGCCGACACGCCGGCGTCGGCCACGCCCGCCACCCGCGCCGCCGCGGCCCGCAGCGTGACGCTGCCGTGGCCGCGCGCGTCGCAGGCGCCGGCCACGCTGTCCGTCACGCAGGACGGCACGGGCCGCCCGTGGGCCACGATCGAAAGCCTCGCGGCGGTGCCGCTGCGCTCACCGTTCGCGGCCGGCTACCGGATCACGAAGACCGTCACGCCCGTATCGCCCGCCGTCAAGGGCGTGCTGACGCGCGGCGACGTCGTGCGCGTACATCTCGACATCGATGCGCAGAGCGACATGACGTGGGTCGTCGTCAACGATCCGGTTCCGGCCGGTTCGACGATCCTCGGTTCGGGCCTCGGCCGCGACTCCGAAGCCGCGACGCAAGGCGAGAAGACGCCGGACGGCGCGTGGCCGGCGTTCATCGAGCGCGACTTCGACGGCTACCGCGCGTACTACGACTACCTGCCGAAGGGCAAATTCTCGGTCGAGTACACGGTGCGGCTGAACAACGTCGGCACGTTCGGGTTGCCGCCGACGCGCGTCGAGGCGCTCTACGCGCCGTCCGTGTACGGCCTGTGGCCGAACCCGCCGATGACCGTGAAGCCGGCGGAACCGGGCAAGTAACGAGACATTGATGATCGATCCGGTATTGCCGCGGCCGGCGCGTTTCGCCGGCCGCGTATTCATCGCCATCGTGCTGGCCGCGCCGCTCGTCGCGCATGCGCTGCCGAGCTACGACACGGTGCGCCGCAACTGGCGCAGCTCCGACTGGGTGCTGCTCGCGCGCGACGGCACGCCGCTGCAGCGCACGCGCGTCGACCTCGCCGAACGGCGCGGCGACTGGGTGTCGCTCGCCGACGTGTCGCCCGCGTTTCGCGAGGCGATCGTCGTGTCGGAAGACAAGCGCTTTTATGAACACAGCGGCGTCGACTGGCGCGGCATCGCCGGCGCCGCATGGGGCAACCTGTGGAACGAGCGCACGCGCGGCGCATCGACCGTCACGATGCAGCTCGCCGGACTGCTCAGCGATTCGCCGCGCCGGTCGGGCCAGCGCTCGCTGCCGCAGAAGGCGACGCAGGCGGTCAACGCGCTGCTGCTCGAACGCGGCTGGCGCAAGGACCAGGTGCTCGAGGCATACCTGAACCTCGTGCCGTTCCGTGGCGAGACGATCGGCCTCGCCGCGCTGTCGCAGGTGCTGTTCGGCAAGGCGCCGTCGGGCCTCGACGCCCGCGAAGCCGCGATCGCGGCCGCGCTCGTGCGCGCGCCCAATGCGACGCCCGCGAAAGTCGCCGAGCGCGCATGCCGGATCCTGCGCGACATGCATGCCGAGCAGGCCTGCGCGTCGCTCGACGGCTACGTGCAGCTCGTCACCGCGCGTCCGGCCAGCGCCGCGCGCGACGACGGCGCCGCCCTCGCCCCGCACTTCGCGCGACGCATCGCGGCCGAGGTGCGGCCAACGGCCGGCGCACAGGTGCGCACGACGCTCGATGCGCCGCTGCAGCGCTTCGCGCGCGACACGCTGATGCGCGCGCTGACCGAACTCAACGCGCCCGCGCACCGGCGCAACGTGCAGGACGGCGCGGTCGTCGTGATCGACAACGCGACCGGCGAGATTCGCGCCTGGGTCGGATCGTCCGGCGCGCTGTCGAGTGCGCGCGACGTCGATGCCGTGCTCGCGCCGCGCCAGGCCGGCTCGACGCTCAAGCCGTTCCTCTATGCGCAGGCGATCGACGAGAAACGGCTGACGGCCGCGTCGCTGCTCGACGATGCGCCGATCAACCTCGCCGCCGGCGGCGGCCTGTACATTCCGCAGAACTACGACAAGGATTTCAAGGGCTGGGTGAGCGTGCGCAGCGCGCTCGGCGGCTCGCTGAACGTGCCGGCCGTGCGTACGCTCGTGCTCGTCACGCCGCACCGCTTCGCGCGCACGTTGACCGCGCTCGGCCTGCCCCTCGCGCAGGAAGGCGACTACTACGGCTTCAGCCTCGCGCTCGGCAGTGCGGACGTCACGCTGCTGTCGCTGACCAACGCGTACCGCGCACTCGCGAACGGCGGCGTTGCCCGCAAGGTCGTCGACGTGCCCGTGCCCGGTCCCAGTCCCGCGCCGGCGTCCGGCGCATCGGCCACCGCGCAAGCCACCGACGGTACGCGCGTGTTCAGCGAGGCGGCCAGCTTCGTCGTGACCGACATCCTCTCCGACAACAATGCGCGCGTGCGCACGTTCGGCTTCGACAATCCGCTCGCGACACGCTTCTTCTCGGCGGTCAAGACCGGCACGAGCAAGGACATGCGCGACAACTGGACCGTCGGCTTCACGTCGCGCTATACGGTCGGTGTGTGGGTCGGCAATGCGGACGGCTCGCCGATGTGGGACGTGTCGGGCGTCACGGGAGCGTCGCCGGTGTGGTCGGCTGTCGTCGGCTACCTGCACCGCGACCAGCCGAGCCGCGCGCCGCGCGCGCCGGCCGGCGTCGAGACGCGCCGCATCACGTTCGAACGCGATATCGAACCGTCGCGCAACGAGTGGTTCATCGCGGGAACGGCGCTCGACACGATCCGGCTCGCCGCCCCCGTCACGCCAGGCAAGGACGGCGCACGCGCGCCGCTGACGATCGGCGCGCCGACCGACGGTACGATCTTCGCGATCGACCCGGACATTCCGCCGAAGAACCAGCGGATCTGGTTCGAGCGCTCGGCCGGGCGCGCGTCGAAATTCGCGTGGCGGCTCGACGACAAGGTGATCGGGCATGCCGATCGCGTCGCGTGGATGCCGTGGCCGGGCCGCCACCGGCTCGAACTCGTCGATGCGCGCGGCAATGTGGCCGATGCGATCGGCTTCGAGGTGCGCGGCGCTTTCGCGAAGGCGGCCGCGCGCAGGCCCTGAGCACGTGAACCGGCCGCTTACCGGCCGGCTGCGTTGCCGCCGGGCTCGCGCCGCTAAACGGTACGCCCCCCGTGCGGAACGGCTCGTTCTCCCGTCGGTTTCAGTCGTCGCCTGACATGACCTTTTGCCAAGGGAACTGAAAGGATTCCGGCCTGGCGGGCAAACGGGCGAGCAGTACGCGGATCGGGAATCTAGAATACGAACAGCGCCGCTCTCCGAACGCACCGGTTGCTCCCTTCTCCCGGACACCCGCGACCATGAACATTCACCATACGCGCTTCACCCGCCCCGCGCTGGGCGCGCTCTGCGTCGCAACGCTCGCGACGCTCCAGGCCTGCAACGGCGACGCCTGCTTCGGCGTGGATGTCTGTTTCAACGACAACACGCAAACCGTCTCGCTGTCGGGCACGGCCGCCACGGGCAGCGCGCTCGCGAGCGCGTCGGTGGCGGTCAGTTGCGCGGCTGGCTCGGCGACGACACTGACGGACGGCGGCGGCAACTACCAAGTGACGGTCAACGCCGCGCTACCGTGCGTGGTCACCGTGACGTCGAGCGGCACGAGCCTGCATTCGCTCGCGTATGCAGGCGGCACCTTCAACACGACGCCCGAGACCGAGTTGATGCTGGTCTATCTCGCGGCACAGCTCGGCACGAACACAGCTGGGCTGATCAGCAATTTCCAGGGCAATTCGCACTTCCAGCAGGTCATGGGCAGCCCGAACACTGTGCAGGCCGCGCAATCGGCCGTCGTGACGAACCTGCAGCAGCGGTATGCGGTCACACTGACGACGCCGGCGTTCCTGACCACGTCGTTCGTCGTCGGCCAACCGGGCGTCGACAGCGATCTCGGTGCGCTGGAGAAAGCGGGCGCGATCGATTCGAACGGATTGCCGGATCCGGTTGCCGTGTCGCTATTGACGCAGGCCGGCGCGGCGCATCCGCTGTGAGGGACGAGATCGTCGCTGCGGGGATTGATCCCGGGCGATTCCGTGGATATATCCGATCCATCGTCCCGGCAATCCACTACGCGCATTTCCCTGGCAATCGGTTGAAATTCAGCCGGGAATCCAGTCGGGAATCCCGGCCACATCTCCAGATCGATGTCTTCCGCCGTCCTTTTCAAGGGTCGCGCATCCGGCCCACTTCATTCGAAATCCGGCCATTGAACCCCGATTGTCTGAAATTATCGACATTGAATATATCCGCTTCATTCTTTCCAAGTTCGGAATAAAAGCAATTTTCCTCATATTTCTCAACAATCGGCGTCACGCCTCGCATTTCCCATTTATCAAACAATTGGGTAAAGTGCCCACCATCCGATGACGCGAACGCCTCATTCGCGTCGCATAGCGCAATATCCGCTCGCATCAAATGAATACGAAAGCACAGATTCTTCGTTACTGGCGTGCCGCTGAAATCTTCAATCCGCAATCCGTTCCGGATATTGATCTGAAACCCGGAAAGCGAACGAAACAGACCGACCGGCTTACTCCCGACGATCTTCTCGCACCCTGGCAGCCAGGATTCACGCGCCTTCCGGCCGCGGGGAAGGATTGTGTATGGCGTCACGATGTCTATGGCGGTGTCTATCTGGTTCGGCGCGTACGCGAATTTCTCGAATCGATCTTCGGGCAGGATCCGCAATCGTTCGACTCGCGGCTCGACAGCCTGTCGGCATGCTTTCTGATTCGTGTCGATCATGACGGACGCCCGCTCTTCGATACGTTCGTACTGTCCGCGTGCGTTTGGGCATGGGGACGCACCGTCGCGCCTGGCCCCGACTCGCCGGCCTGGCTCGACGGATTCGAACCATTCGCCGCCGACTTCCTGATCAAGTTGCGCCAGATATTCGCGGTTCCCGACGACGACGACGAGGGCAAGGCGCTACTCGCGAATGAACTCGACGTCGGTCGCAAATTGACGCTGGCCGACATCGACGCGATTACCGCATTGCTGTTCGAGGAAATCGGCCTTGTGGAAGAAGTGCCGGACGAACGCGCGCGCATTCGGTCGAGGCAGGTCGAGGCCGGAAAGGAATACAAAATCGACCGTGCCGATTTCCTGAACAGCTTCTTTGTCGACGATCTGACGCGGGTCGCAGACGCGTTCGAGCAGAACAACACGGGAGCCGCGTTATCGGCCTACCTGAGGCCGGATAGCGAGATCGACAACGCAGCGCGCATCGACACCCGGCAATCGGTCGATACGATGTACCAGACGCTGGCTCCCGAGCGCTACCCTTCCGGACGCTGGCCGGCAAGCGGGCACCACCCGCTGGTCTTCAGTCAGCAGTTCGCGATCAACCGCATGATTCACGAACTGGACGACGACGCTGGAATATTCAGCGTCAACGGACCGCCCGGCACCGGCAAGACTACCTTGCTCCGCGATCTCGTGGCGCACATCGTCGTCAAACGAGCTGAAAGGCTTGCGTCGCTGCGTAGACCGGAGGACGCGTTCGACGGCGTCGGCGGCTGGGGATCCGGCAATCGTCAGCGAACCATCCATTTGTGGAAGCCGGAATTCTCGGGCTTCGAGATCGTGGTGGCTTCCGCCAATAATGGCGCCGTCGAAAACATCACGCTCGAACTGCCGGGAGCCGACGCGATCGACGACATCTGGAAACCAAGCGTCGACTATTTCCCGGATCTCGCCGCGCGCGCACTCGGCGGCGACAAGCCGGTATGGGGCTTGCTCGCGGCCCGTCTCGGCAACAAGAAGAATCGGACGGCGTTCCTTCGCGACGTCTGGTGGGATGAAAAAAAGGAAGATCGCCGAACGAACGACGAACCGGAGAGCGAAAAAGGACTACCCGGCCTCGTGACCTGGCTCGGCGACCACGCCAAGCGCCGGCCTTCGATATGGCGTGAGTCGGTCGAACGCTTCCGGCAAGCCTGCGCTGAGGAGTCGAAACTTCGGACGCAGCGCGAGGACTGGGCACGGCAGGCCGACGCGTTGCGCGCCGCGCGGTCGCGCCTCGGTACGCTGAACGCACTTGCGCGGGAACGCAACCGGGCGACAGCGAACGCGGCAAAGGCCCACGAAATTGCCCGGACACGTCACACGGCGGCTATTGAACGAGTAAGACAGGCACACTCTCAAAAAAACGATCACCTGCACGCGCGCCCGGGTTTCTTCGAGAATTTGTTCAGTTTCGGTCGCGCACACCGGGACTGGCGAATCCGATTTCTCGCATGTGTCGACGCCGAACAACAGGCCGGCGATGCGATGGACGCCGCCGCTGGCATCGTGAATCAAGCCGATGTCGCGCGCCGAGGCGCGGAACAACTCGAACGCATGACCCACGACGAAATCGCGTTGCTGTCGGACGACATTACGCGACTCGACGCCGGACTCGCCCAAGCGCGCATGGTCCTGGGCGACCATTTCATTGATCGCGATTGCGCCGATCGCACGGACCACGATCGCGAACTGTCTTCGCCATGGACCGACCGGGCATGGAACGACGCTCGGGCGAAGGTGTTCCTTGAAGCGCTGAATCTGCATCAGGCGTTCGCAGCCGAAAACGCCCATATCGTTCGTTCCAATCTCTTCGGGATGGTCGACATCCTGCAAGGTTCCGTACCGGGAAGCGTATCCCGCCAGGCCGTGAAATCCGCGTGGCAAACGCTTTTCACCGTGGTGCCCGTTATATCCAGCACGTTCGCTTCGTTCGGTCGCCTGTTCTCCAATCTTCAGCGCGAGGAAATCGGCTGGCTGTTGATCGACGAGGCCGGACAAGGGTTGCCGCAGGCCGCCGTCGGCGCTCTTTGGCGGGCCAGGCGAGCCGTCGTGGTCGGCGATCCGCTTCAGCTCGAGCCGATCCTGCCGCTTCCGTTCACCTCGCAACAGGCGCTGCGCACCCGCTTCGGTGTCGAAATGACGTGGACGCCCGGCCGTCAATCGATCCAGCGGCTCGCAGACCGGATCTCGACGGTCGGCACCTATCTTCCCGATCACGAAGGCAACCCGCTCTGGGTCAGCGCCCCGCTTCGGGTCCATCGCCGCTGCGACTTCGACATGTTCGATGTCGCCAACAAAATTGCGTACAACGGGATGATGGTATTCGGCACCGTCATGCGGGCAGAACTCGCTCTTCCCGGCACGACGTGGATTCACGTCGAGGGGCGCGATGCGAACGGGCACTGGGTCCCCGACGAGGGACGGGCTGTCGCCATGATTCTCGACGACCTGCACAAACACGACGACGCCTCCGGAACGATCTACGTCATCTCACCATTCCGGGAAGTGACGCAAGGTCTGCAGGACACGCTCGGAAATCGATACGGAAATGTCAAGATCGGCACGATCCATACGGTACAGGGCAAGGAATCGGATGTCGTCCTACTCGTACTGGGCGGCCATCCAGACCGTCCCGGCGCGAAAGCATGGGCGTCGGAAAAGCCGAATCTGCTCAACGTCGCAGTCAGCCGCGCGAAACGCAGACTCTATGTGATCGGCAATCGCGATGCGTGGCGAGACTATCCGTTTTTCAGCGAATGCGCCGTCACGCTCGAACATCGGACGACATGGCCGGGTGTCGCCGGGCACGACACCGCGACACTCCTGCGCGACGAGGCATAACGAATGAACGACGCGATTGAACGCGCAGCGCATCGTACCGGGTCGATCGATACGATCGACGCCGACACCTATTTCCAATGGCTCCGACTCGCATACACGGCGCGCGATGCAGGCGACGACGTCATCGTCGCGCTACGCTCGGCGGGCACACCGAACGCCGACGCAGAAGCCATCGCATGCAGTCTCGACCTGCCCGACGATCCACGTTTCGCGCCCGCGGTCGCGGCCCGTACCGTGTCCGACGGACTGCCAGACCACGGGATCGGCGAACGCCTCAGCCTCACGCGACGGGACGGGCATCCGTCCTCGCGCGAACGATACCGATGGATCGCAGCCTGCGCGGCACTCGTTGCCTTCGCAGCGGGCGGCATCTTCGCGCTACTCCATCGCCCACACGAGCGGCCGACCGCGGCATCCGTTCGGCCCGCAGGCCAGCAGCACGCGGCGGCAGCGATCGCAAATCGCCCGACCCCGATACCGCGTCAGCAACGCGACAGCGGGCGGGCCCAGTCATCGGAATCGCCGCCGGCGCTCACGAAACACGCCCGCCCGCTGTCTCCCCACACATCGCTCAAACAAACGGTCAATGCGCCCGCGCTCGCTACGCCGGCACCGACGCCAGTAGAGGCTGCTCGCCCAGAATCCTGTCCGCCGGGTGTCGATCGTCTCGGGTGCCCGGGCGCTCCGGGCGTCACTGAGCGCGAATCGGCGTGCCCCAACGGCTTCAGCCGCGCCGGATCGTCGTGCGTGCCGATCGCAATACCGCAGCACGCACACGCGATACCAACCGATTTTGGATGGGAATGCGACGTCGGCTTCATACAGACCGGCCGGAGCTGCACGAAACTGCGCATACCGCACAACGCGCACGTCGATTTCACCGGGCGCTCGTGGCAATGCGATGCGGGTTACGAACGTGCCGGCGAAAGCTGTCGCCCTTCGTGACCGTATATACGCCCCGCTCGTAAAATCGCGCCGTAACAATAGTGGGCACTCGCGAACGGAACCGTGCATGGCTTTGTCGCGTTGCTAGCCGGCCTGTTACGCCGCCTCCCCGCTCCCGCACACCACGGGCGCCGCCTGCTGCTGCGTCAGATACCGCAGCAGTTTCGTCACCATCCACACGACGATGCACGACAGCGCGACGAAGAACACCGCGAGCGGCGTCAGCACATGAATCGACACGAAACCGGCCAGCCCCATCATCGCGGACGACACCAGCAGCAGCGCGCATCCGAGGATCGCGCTCGTCAGGCCGGCGATATGCGGAAACAGCGAGTTGCCCTTGGCCATCAGCGTCGGGTACATCGCGCCCGCGCAGAAGCCCATCACGAGCACCGGCATCGCCAGCGTCCAGACGCGCAGCCCGACGGTCAGCGCCAGCACCAGCATCGCGACCGACGCGCCTGCCATCACGCGCGCGCCGATGCGCAGCCGTTGCTCGGCGCTCGGCAGCCCGGGCCCGTGAATCCGGTTCGACAGGCCGCCGAGGAAATACATCAGCCCGATCCCGAGCGCGAGATAGCCGAAGAAGGTCGGCGGCTTGTGCAGCGTGGTCTGCACCATGAACGGCCCGACGATGTTGAACACGAGCAGGATGCTGTAGCACAGCCCTTGTGCCAGGAAGCAGCTCTGGAACACCGGGCTCGCCAGCACCTTGCCCGCGTTCGTCATCAGCGTGCGCGGCTCGAGATGCACCGGTTTCGGCAAGGTTTCGCGGTAACGCCACAGCAGCGCCCACATCACCAGCGAGTACACCAGCAGGAACACGAGGCACGCGCGCCAGCCGAACCATTCCTGCAGGTGCGCGCCGATCACCGGCGCAACGATCGGCGCGAGCCCCCACGCGATCGACATGTACGTAAACGCGTGCATCAGCGCCTGGCCGGAGAACGAATCGGTGATGATCGCCTTCGCGAGCAGGTTGGTGGTCGCGATCCCGAAGCCTTGCAGGCAGCGCGCCAGCACGAACGTCTCCAGGTTCTGCGCGCCGAGCGACAGCAGGCAGCCGATCGTGTAGATCACGAGCCCGAACGCGAGCACGCGCTTGCGCCCGTATGCATCGGCGATTGGCCCGAAGATGAGCTGGCCGAGCGCATAGGCCGCCATGTAGCCGGACACGCTCGACTGGATCGCCTGCGGCGTGGTCGCGAACGAGCGTGCCATGTCGGGTAGCGCGGGCACGTAGATGTCAATCGCGAGCTGGCCGGCGGACGCGAACAGGCAGATCAGGAACAACAGGAAACGCGGCGAATTCGACTCGCGCGCGGCAGTGGGTGTGGCGTTCATGACGACCGGGAAGGATTCAGGCAGCGGTGACGCAGCCGCGTGATGTTCGAATTGCGAACGTGCGTGCGACGTGGCGAATTCCGTATTGTGCCTGTTGTCGGGTCGCGCGGCCGGATTCCCCTGGCATGGGCGAGGTTGAATGCCGGTTGCGGGATGGCCGGGAATCCGCTGTCGGCACGACACCGGCGGCCTCGCACCGCTTTAATTCTGGTTTAAGCCGGCCCCCGCATAGTCGCCGATGGCTCTCTCCGCGAGCCGCACGATTCGTTCATTATTGCTTCGATCAGTCTTGTTTGATGGAGATATGAAGATGCGATTCCGTTCGTTCATGGCGGCGGGCACACTGGCGCTCGCGCCCGTGTTCGCGCTGGCCGGGCAGACCGGCGCCGCCGTCGCCCAGCCGATATTCGTCAACGTCAACGGGCAGGCCGTGCCCGTGAAAGCCGAAACACGCGTGGTACAGACGGCCGTCGGCCCGATGAAGGTCAGCACGTGGCGCTGGCAGAGTCCGCAAGGCGGCGCGAGCTTCGAGATGCAGACGTCGTCGTCGGGCGGCATGCCGCCGGCCGCGGCGCTTCGGCAGATGCAGGCCGCGCAGTACCAGATGCAGGCGGCCCAGGCGCAGATGGTCGCCATGCAGCAGCAGATGATGGCGCTCCAGCACGTCGCGCTCGCCAACGCATTCGGGATGTCGGCGCCGCAGCCGGTCGGGTTCGCGATGGCGCCGTGGGCAATGCCCGAGCCGGTGCTCGTCATCGTGCCGGCGCAGCCGTCCGCGCGGTCGGTGGCGCCTGCGCCCGCAACGGACACGCCGGCCCGGCCGGCCGCGCGTGGACCTGAAATCAAGGCCTGACGCAACGCTGCGTCGCGCGAGCGAGCAAGCGAGCAAGCGAGCAAGCGACTGACAGCGATACCGAAACCGCCGGCACACGCCGGCGGTTTTTTATTGCCGGTCGCGCGCCTCCCGCGCGTTTCCCGTCCCGGCGAACGCGCGCTGCCGGCCCGCTCCAGAGCGAATCGAAACGCCGGCCCCTCCGTACTTTCCACCCATTGACACACCTCCCCGCCTTCCCTCTATACTCCTCGAAGCGTCGATAAATTGTTGAACAATCAATCGTTGAAATCGACGCCTGACCGGCCAGCACAAAGGATTCCAGCCGGATCGTCGCGCCTGCCAACTTCCCCGAGAGTACCGCGTCATGTCGAACTATCCCGCTGCCTACCAAGTCACCAAGGGCTCCGTCCTGAACGTCGACACTGCCTTTTATTCCGCGATCGCCCGACGCCAGGACGCGCGCGAACGCATCGAGTCGCATGTCGTGCCGATCCGCAGCGGCTTCGCATGGACGGTCCCGGCCGGCCACGTATTCCGCATCGTCACCCTGGAAGGCCCGCAGGTCGCCGACTTCAACATGTGGAACCTGCACAATCCGCGCGAACGCATGTGGGCGTCGCGCACCCGGCAATTGCAGGCCGCGCACGTGAGCACGTTCGACCGGCTCTGGTCGACACTGCCGTACCTGCGCCCGATGGCGACGATCACCGACGACACGCTGGCCGACTATGGCGTCGACAGCGACGGCGGCCGCGTCCACGACCTGCTCGGCACACGCTGCGACCCGTACGTGAACAAGCTGCTGACCGGCGAGGATTTTCATTTCCACTGCCACTCGAACCTCGTCCGCGCCGTCGCGCCGTACGGGCTGACCGAATTCGACGTGCACGACGTGCTCAACGTGTTCCAGTGCACGGGCCTGAACAGCGACGACAAATACTTCATGAAGGCATGCCCCGCGAAACCGGGCGACTATCTCGAATTCTTCGCGGAAATCGACCTGCTGTGCGCGATGTCCACCTGCCCCGGCGGCGACCTGTCGGTGCCGATGTGGGGCCCCGACGCGCGCGACCCGATCGACGTGTGCCGACCGCTCGGCGTCGAGGTCTACCGGCTCGCCCCGAGCCTGCTCGAAGGTTGGTCGTCGCCGTCGGTCGCGCCGTATCGCGGCCAGCACGGGATGCAGCCACCGCAGGCCGACTGGCAGCGCGACAAGACGGCGTAACGCGCGCCGCAGCCCGTAGAATGGCGAAACACCGCCGGCCGCCACGCCGGCGGCGCACGATCAGGAGAGGAGCGAACGAACGGCATGGCAAGCGAAAAAGCGAGAGGACAGTCGGTCGCTGACCGAATCAGCCATCAACTACGCGAGCACATCATCAGCGGCAAGTTGCCGCCCGGCACTGCGCTGATCGAAATGGACCTTGCCGCCGAATACGACACGTCGCGCAATTCGCTGCGCGAAGTGCTGCACCAGCTCGGCCGTGAAGGGCTCGTCACGTTCGTGCGGCACAAGGGCGTCGTCGTCCGCACGCTCAACCGCCAGGACGTGCGCGATCTCTACGTCGCGCGCCGCACGCTCGAACTGCATGCGCTGAACACCGCCGAACTCGCGCAGCCGGCGCTGCTCGAGAAAATGCAGGCCGCTATCCGTGCGGCCGAGCGCGAACTCGACAAGCAGAACTGGCAGGCCGTCGGCACGCACAGCTTGCGGTTTCATCAGCATATTGTCGCGCTGCAGAAATCGGCGCTGCTCGACGAGTTCTTCCGAACCATCTCGGCCCAGCTGCGCCTCGTCTTTGCCGCCGACCCCGACGAGCGGCGCGTACAGACGCCCGACTGGATCCAGCGCGAATACCAGATCTACGACCTGCTCACACAGAACCGTCGCAGCGAGGCCGTCACCACGCTGGCACGCTATCTCGACGATTCCGAGCGGATGCTCGTCGAAGCGATCAAGCGCAGCCAACGCGAGGCCGCGTAAGCATCGCGCGGCCGTCGCGCGCCGTCAGGCGCACTCGTCCTCCGGCAGCGCGTAACTGCCGTCTTCCCGGTGCGTTTCGAGCCCCGTGAGCGGCGGGTTGAACACGCACACGAGATGCAGATCGCCGCGCGTCGCGCGCAGGATATGCGGATCGTTCAGATTCAGTGCGTAGATCGTTCCGGGCGCGATCCGGTGTACGTCGCCCGTCGCCGTATCGACGACTTCCCCTTCTCCCGCCACGCAATAGTTGGTTTCGAAATGGTTCTTGTAGTGCAGATGCAGTTCCGCGCCTTCGTGAACACACGTCTCGTGAACCGAGTAGCCGACGCCGTCCTGTTTGACGATCATGCGCTTGCTGTCCCAGCCCGGACCGCGTGCGTGGCGTTCGGTATTGGCGATATCGCCCGATCTTACGACAATCATGAGTTTTCCTTAATAGTGTCGATGAACAATGACAAGGCAAGCCTTGTCGCCGGAAAGCAGGTCATGCGGAATCGGCAAGCGCGCGCTCGACCGCCGCGGCGATATCGAGCAGCCGCGCGTCCATACCGCGGCGCCCGGTGATCAGCAGGCCGACCGGCTGTCGATCGTGCAGGTCGCCGGGCAGGCTGATGCTCGGCAGGTCGAGCCGATTCGCGAATTCGGTCAACCGGAACGCACGCCCGTTCTGCTCGAGGTACGCGGCTTCGTCGGCGAGATCGGTCATGCGCGGCGGCAGCATCGGCACCGTTGGCGTCAGCACCGCATCCGCATCGCCGAGTTCGGCATCGTAGGTATCGGCCATTGCGGCGAGACGCAGCAGCGCGGCCGCATAATCGTGTGCGCGCACCTGCTCGCCCGCGGCAATGCGCGGTCCGACCAGCGGATCGTAGCGGTTCGCTGCCGTCGCGAGCCGCGCACGGTGCAGCATGAACGCTTCGGCCGCGATGATACCGCCCGCACGGGCGACGGCACCGGCCTCGGCCGCACAGTCGAGCCGCTTGCGCCGGATCCGCGCGCCGTGTGCGGAAAGCCGCGACAGCCACGCGTCGAATGCCCGCGCAACGACGGGATCGAGACCGTCGGTCGCGAACGGCTCGGGCACGATGAAATCCAGATCACGAACCGACACCGGCGTGCGCGCCGGCCGCCGTTCGCCACGACCGCACAGCACCTCGTCCGCGCGACGGCACAGGTCGACCGTCGCGGCCAGCAGGCCCGGTACATCGAAGCTGGTCGACAGAAACTGCATGCCGCCGTCCGGATAACGTCCGCGCGACGGCTTGAATCCGGTCACGCCGCAGAATGCCGCCGGAATGCGTGCGGAGCCGCTCGTATCGGAACCCAGCGACAGATCGGCCGCGCCAAGCGCGACCGACACGGCCGCGCCCGAACTCGATCCGCCGGCAACGCGCTCGCGCCGCGCATCGAGCGGTGTCGTCGGCGTCCCGTACGCGCGGTTCACGCCGAGCGCACCGTACGCGAACTCGGTCATCGCCGTCTGCGCGACCAGCACCGCTCCTGCACCACGCAATGCCGACACCGCCGTCGCGTCGACGGCGGCCGGCGGCGCGTCGGCAAGCACGCGCGAACCGGCATGCGTAATCCAGCCCGCGCAATCGAAGCATGCCTTCACCGTCAGCACGACACCGGCCAGCGGCAAGCCGGCCGCACCGGCGCGCCGCGGCGCATCGCATGCGTGCGCATCGGCCATCGCTGCGGCGTCGCGACGCGCCAGCCACGCCGTTTCGATGTCGTCGGGATACGCGTCGGCATGCGCGAGACATGCGCGCAGCCGGTCGACGCACGCCTGTTCGATCGCAGCGCCGTGATGCAAATCCGCCGAATTCATTTCCGCTTCTCCCGGATCATTCGTCATGCGAAGTGAACGTGCTTCAGGAAGTCCTGCACGCGCTCATCGGCGCTGCCGCGAATCCGTTCAGGCGGCACGTCGTACAGGATCCGGCCGTTTTCCATGAATACGATGCGATCGGATACCTTGAACGCGAAGTTCATCTCGTGCGTGACGATGATCATCGTCATCCCCTCTTTCGCGAGCGTTTCGACGACCTTCAGCACTTCGCCGACGAGTTCGGGGTCCAGCGCCGACGTCGGTTCGTCGAACAGCATGATCGACGGCCGCGTCGCGAGCGCGCGCGCAATGGCGACGCGCTGCTGCTGGCCGCCCGACAACTGATGCGGGTACTTGTTCGCATGCTCCAGCATCCCGACCTTCGACAACAGCGACAGCGCCTGCAGCCGGATCGCCGCCTCGTCGGCCTGGCGGTGATAGCACGGCGCCATCATCACGTTCTGCAGCGCGGTGCGATGCGGAAACAGGTTGAAGCTCTGGAACACCATGCCGATATCGAGAATGCGCTCGTTCGAGACGCGCGGCGGATGCGAACCCGACGCCCGGATGAACGGCTCGCCGTACAGGTCAATCTCGCCCGCGTTCACCGGTGCAAGGCCGTTGACGGTGCGAATCAGCGACGTCTTGCCCGAGCCGGACGGGCCGATGATCGACACCACTTGCCCCGGCACGACGTCGAGATGGATGTCCTTCAACACCTCGTGTCGCCCGTAGCGCTGCTGCACGCCCTTCAGGCGCAGCGCGAATTCGGCGTTCGCGCGCGGTCTCGGCGCGACGGCCGGCGCCGACAGCGGCAATTCCACGTGCGTGTGGCCGGCCGGCGCGGGTGCGCGGCGGCTGACGTCGAGGTGCCGCTCGAGATAGCCGAGCAGTCGGCTGAACACCGTGACGATCAACACGTAGTAGAACGCGACGGCCAGCATCGTTTCGAACACGAGGAAATTCTGCGTGTACAGCCGCTGCCCGACGAGCAGGATCTCGGCGAGCGAGATCACCGACACCAGCGACGTCAGCTTCACGATCGTGATGAACTCGTTCGCGAGCGCCGGTAACGCGATGCGGATCGCCTGCGGCATCACGATCATCCGCTGGATGCCGGTAAATCGAATGCCGAGCGCACGCCCCGCTTCGAGCTGCCCGCGCGGCACCGACAGGATCCCGCCGCGATGGATCTCCGCGAAATACGCGGTCTCGCTCAGCACCATCGCGATCAGGCCGGCCGTGAACGGATCGGACAGGACCGCGCTGGTCGCCGGAAAGACCTGCGGCAGGTTGTAGATGAAGACCAGCAGCACGAGCAGCGGCAGGCTGCGGAAAAACCAGATGTAGACGGCCGCCGCCCGCTTCAACAGCGGCCGGTGCGATTGCCGCGCGAGTGCCAGCGGGAAGCCGAGCAGCACACCGAGCACCCAAGCCGCGACGCTGAGTTCGACGACCACGACGCAGGCGCGCCAGAAATCCTTGTCCCCCAACAACTGAAACGCATAGTGCCAATCGAACTGCATCGAAAACTCCTCGACCCCGCAGGGTGATGCCCCGCCCGGCGCGCAGCGTGCACGCCGGTGCGGAGAGGCGCGCCGGCTCGGCACGCGATGATCGGGTCACGCGTACTTCGGGCCCTGCGGCGCGCCTACTTCGGGGTGCCGAGCGCGGCGGCGACGTCGGCGGGCGTCGGCTCCTGCAGCCCGTATTTCTTCACGAGGCTGCCGTACTCGCCGCTGCGCCTTGCGTCGCTCAGCGCGCCCTCGAGCGCGCCCAGCAGGCCGCTGTCGCCCTTCGTCACCCCCAGGCCGATCACGATCGGATAAAGCAGCGTCGTCGAGCCGATCTCGACACGCCCGCCCGTCTGCCGCGGGATCCCCTGCGCAACGGCTGCGTCCTCGATCTGGACGTCGACTGCCTTCGACATCAGCGCGGACGTCGCTTCAGGCGACGTCGGGAACTCGAGAATGGCGATCTCGCCGCGTCCGGTCGCCTTGCACGCATCCTGCGACAGCGCACGCAGCTTCGGCGTCCACGATGCACCCTTGATCGAGCCGACCCGCTTGCCGCACAGGTCCTGCGGCGTCCTGGGCAGGAACGTGCTGCCCTTCGCGACCAGCAGCGAGGCCCCCGTCTTCAGGTACGGGACGAAATCGACCTGCTTCACGCGGTCGGGCGTCACGTACAGCGCGGACGCAACGATGTCGAAGCGGCGCGCCTTCATCCCGAGGATCAGGTCCGGGAACCGCGTGTCCAGAAACACCGGCTCGAGATTCAGGTGGCGCGCCAGCATCCGCGAGAACTCGGCGTCGAAGCCGGCCGGCTTGCCGGCCTCCAGATACGCATAAGGTGGATACGTGAGATCGGAGCCCACCAGCAAGGTGCCGGGCCGGACGGTCTGCAGCGGAGCCGCCGCCGCGAACGAGCACGCGAGGGCCAGCGGCACGAGCGCGCCGCGAAGGAAATGGCGAAGCGGAAAACGAGCGGACATCGCAAGACTCCTGGGTTGTTCGGCTCCCGCGCTGAAATGCCGCAACGCCTCCCGGACGCCACCGCATGGGGCTTTCCGGGATTTTTCGCCGAAAATTGTTGAACAATTTCGGCCGATTCTGACCAGTTCAAATTGAAATCTGAATCCGGGTATACGCGATAACCGGCGCGACCGGACAGACACCGCATGCGCGCACACACGCGGCCTGTCGGCGCGGAGCACCGGCGCAGGCAAAGTGGAAAAAGAGGCGGGGGAACGCGATCCGGACGGATGTCCGCGAGGTACGGCGCCGGCAACGCGGCGCGCGCAGCGAAGGATCAAGAGGCGGCTTTCATCGTCCGGCTTGAACAGCGCGAAGCCCGCTCACGGCCGCCGGATGCGAGCCGCATCACCGGTTGCTGGGACGGTGGCGTTCGAACGCACGGCCGGCATGTTTGTCATGCCGGCCTGCACTCGATTGAGACGATTCCGTCAATACTGCGCCTGATCAGACGGATTCCTGAACAGCTGCTTCATCTCCGCCGACAGCGGATAGTTGAGGCTCACGCCCTTCGGCGGAATCGGCTGCGTGAACCACTGGTTGTAGAGCTTCTCGGCCGCACCCGACGTCTGCATTTTCGCAATCACGCCGTCGACGACATGCTTGAACGCCGGATCGTCCCTGCGCATCATGCACGCGTAGTTTTCATGGACGAGCGGTGTGCCCGCCACCGTGTACGCGCCCGGATTGCGGTCCTTCGCGATCTCGCCGTACAGCAGCGGCTCATCCATCACGAATGCCACCGCGCGCCCGGTCGTGACGTTCATGAACGCTTCGGCGTGATCCTTCGCGCTGATGATCGTCATGTTCATCGCCTTCTCTTCATTGAGCTTGCGCAACAGGCGCTCGTCCGACGTGCCGGCCGTCGTCGCAACCGTTTTGCCGGCCAGGTCGGAAAAGTCCTTCACGCCCGAATCCTTGCGCGTGCTGAAGCGGATGCCGTACAAAAAGATGCTGTTGGAAAACGCGGCCTGCTTCTGCCGTTCGAGCGTATTCGTCGTCGATCCGCATTCGAAATCGATCGTCCCGTTCTGCAGCAGCGGAATCCGGTTCTGCGACGTGATCGGGATTTCCTTCACCGCGAGATTCGGCAGGTTCAGTTCCGTCTTGAGTTGGTCGATGATGCGCGACGCGATGTCGCGCGAATAACCGATGTTCTTCTGCTGGTTGTCCGAATACGAGAACGGCACCGACGATTCGCGAATGCCCAGCGACACGACGCCCGTGTCCTTGATCTTCTTCAGCGTGCCGGTGAGGGCCTGCGCGTGCGCGCTACCCGCCAGCGCACAGGACAGCGCGACGGCCAGCCAGCGTAAGCGGCGATCCATGCTTTTCTCCTGACGAAACGTTGATCGAATCGCGATCGTACGCCCGACAAAATTCGCACCCTATCAGGGAAAGCGTAATCAACCTTCCACCGCAGCCAGGGCGTGAAAGATGTTTTCCGTACCGCGCAAACCGGCCCGCGCCGCACATTTCGCCCGATCGACCGCGCACGGGCTCACCCCCTCTTCTGTGCCACACGTTCCAAACACGCGTTCATGCTGCGGCGCAGCAACGTAATCGTTTGCGCACGCCCCGTTTTTTCTCGTGAAACGCACTCAAGAAGCCGCCACGCAGGCCGTTACCCAGTGCATGGCGCGTCGCAGCAACCTTGCTGCAACCGTCAGACAAAAAAGACAAGGTTCGGGTCAGCCGGATCAGCGCCACCGCCGGCACGACGGTTATCTACGAGGATCGAGTTTCAACATGAGAGCCAAACGATTCAATTTTGCGCTGGCGCGCTCCGCACATGCGCGCATGCTAGCCGGCATGCTGTCTGCCGCCGCCCTCCTGCCCCTCGCCGGTTGCGGCGGCGGCGGTGGCGGCGACGGCAGCAATCCGTCTTCCTCCAACGCGGCGCCGGCTCCGACGCCTGCTCCGACCACCCCGACGCCCGCTCCCACCACGGCCGGCAACAATGCATGCGCGACGCAGCAGGCCGCCGTGCAGATGGCGGCGCAGACGGCGCCGGCCGAAGCGCCGATCGATCACCTGATCGTCAAGCTGAAGACGCTGACGGCCACGCGTGCGATGGCGGCCATCGACAACGGGACGCGGCTCGACGCGGTGATCCAGCGCTCGATGACACGCTGGACGGCACCGGCTACCGGCAGCGCACGCGCCTATGCGAGCACGGTCGGGCAAACGCCGGTGAACGTACAGGTCGAACGGACGATCTCGAACGGCGCTGCCGTACTGTCGCTCGGGCAGCGCATGGCCGCCACCGACGCAGCCGCGCTCGCGCAGGCATTCGCAGCCGATTCGGACGTCGACTACGCGGAACCGGATCACCCGATGCAGATCCGCGACACGCCGAGCGATCCGCTCTACAGCCAGCAGTGGTACCTGTCCGACCCGACCGCGGGCATCGACCTGCCGCCCGCATGGAGCACGACCAAGGGTTCGCCGACCGTCGTCACGGCGGTGCTCGACACCGGCTACCGGCCGCATGCCGACCTCGTCGGCAACCTGCTGCCCGGCTACAGCTTCATCAGCAACGTCAACACCAGCAACAATGGCCTGACGCGCGGCCCTGACGCAACCGATCCGGGCGACTGGGTCACGCAGCAGGAACTCAGCAATGCGAACGGTCCGTACTATAACTGCGCGTCCGAGCCGAGCGACAGCAGCTGGCACGGCACCCGCGTGATGGGCGTGATCGGCGCGACCGCGAACAACGGCGCCGGCATCGCCGGCATCTCGTGGCTCGGCCGAATCCTGCCGGTGCGCGTGCTCGGCAAGTGCGGCGGTACGACGAGCGACATCGCGGACGGGATGCGCTGGGCGGCCGGCATTCCGGTCAACGGCGTCCCGAACAACCCGACGCCCGCGAAGGTCATCAACCTGAGCCTCGGCGGCGTCGGCGCGTGCAGCACGACGTTCCAGCAAGCGATCGACGACGTGACCGCGAAGGGCGTAACCGTCGTCGTCGCAGCCGGCAACGACGGCCTGTCGACCGGTCTCGACCAGCCCGCGAACTGCCGTGGCGTGATCAGCGTCGGCGCAACCGACGCGACGGGCCGCCGCGCGTCGTTCAGCAACTTCGGCGCCGATGTCGCGCTGAGCGCGCCGGGCGTCAACATCCTGTCGACGTCGAATACCGGCACCACGACGCCGGGCTCGGACACCTATGGCCTCGCGAGCGGCACCAGCCTCGCGACGCCGCAGGTGACGGGGGTCGCCGCGCTGATGCTGTCGGTGAACGGCAACCTCACGCCGGCGCAGATCCAGCAGAAGCTGCAGGGCGGCACGCGCACGACCAAGCTGGCGGCCGGCACGTCGTGTACCGCGATGCCGGCGGGCTCGGGCATCCTCGATGCAGGGGCCGCCGTCGCGTCAGCCAACTAAGCAACGCCACCCTGCTTCGACGCGGCCGCGCGCATGACGATATCGCATGCGCGCGGCCGTTTCATTGAAGGCGCTCCGGCGTCGATCCGATCGCGCATCGCCCCGATTACGTTTCTCGAAATAACGACTGACAAAAAGGTTGACGCTTCGCACAGCGACCCATTACCATCGCTCCCGTCTAATTACATGGAGTGTTCTGTGAACACCGATGCGAGTTGTAGTTGGTCCTTGACCAACTTGACTGCTGCCTGAGGAAAACGCGCAGAGCCTCGTCTTCTGCCGCATCCCGGGAAGCAGGATGCGGCGCCCTTCCGGCCTGACTGGCCAGATCTCCCGCCGAATTTTCATTGTTGTCGAATGCACGCGATACGCCATCGCGCGCGTGCATTCGTGTTGCGCGCAGCGTCAGCTGCGTGCGCTTTCCGTTCGCGTGCCGTCCGGCCGCGCGCCTTCGTGCGTGCGTCGCCGCCGATCGCCCGTGCCGATCATTCGCAACCGACAGGAGTGCAGATGAACTCAGACGACAGTAGTCGATTATCGCTCGCCGGTGCGACGCTGCGCATCGCCCCTCCGGCCGCACCGCACGCGCCGGCGAGCGTTCCCGCCTTCTCCGATCCACAACCGATCGCGCCTGACGCGACGCGGCAGGGAGCGCTCGTGCGTCGATAACGTCACGGTCGCTCCCCGCCCGCCGCCTCGTGCGCAGGGACCGACTCATGACAACACGACACAACACATCGCAAAAGAAACAGCGCGGCTACATCAAGGCCGGCGCCGGCCCGCAGAACGACCCGCGCATCATGCGCGCCGCGCAGGAAGCGGCCCGTCCGCTCGAAGAGACGCTAAAGTCGCTGAACACCAGCACGCGCGGCCTCACCTACGACCAGGCCGCCGACCGCCTGCAGCACTACGGCCCGAACGAAATCGCGCACGACAAGCCGCCGCACTGGACCCGCCAGTTGCTGCTCTCGTTCCACAACCCGTTCGTCTATGTGCTGCTGGTGCTGGCCGCCATCAGCTTCTTCACCGACGTCTACTTCGCGGCGCCCGACGATCGCGACTACGTCGGCATGACGATCCTGCTGACGATGGTCACGATCAGCGCGCTGCTGCGCTTCGTGCAGGAATTCCGTTCGCTGCGCGCCGCCGAGAAGCTGAAGGCAATGGTCCGCACGACCGCGACCGTGCAGCGCGCGGTAACCGACACGTCCGAACCGTCGCGTCGTGAGGTGCCGATGCGCGAAGTCGTGGCCGGCGACATCGTGCACCTGTCGGCCGGCGACATGATCCCGGCCGACGTGCGCCTGCTCGCGTCGCGCGACCTGTTCATCAGCCAGGCCGTGCTGACCGGCGAGGCGCTGCCCGTCGAGAAGTACGACACGCTCGGCGCGGTCGCCGGCAAATCCGCCAGCACGCATGCGGCGGATGCTGCGACCGATACGTCCGCATCGCTGCTCGATCTGGAGAACGTCTGCTTCATGGGCACCAATGTCGTCAGCGGCACGGCGACGGCCGTCGTCGTGGCGACCGGCGAGGACACCTACTTCGGCTCGCTCGCGCGCAACGTCGTGAGCCACAAGCGCATCGAGACGAGCTTCGACCGCGGCGTCGCGAGCGTGAGCTGGCTGCTGATCAAGTTCATGTTCGTGATGGTGCCGATCGTGTTCATGATCAACGGTTTGACCAAGGGCGACTGGCTGAGCGCGCTCACGTTCGCCCTTGCGGTGGCCGTGGGCCTCACGCCCGAGATGCTGCCGATGATCGTCAGCGCGAATCTCGCGCGCGGCGCGGTGGCAATGGCGCGCCGCAAGGTGGTCGTCAAGCGCCTGAACTCGGTGCAGAACTTCGGCGCGATGGACGTGCTGTGCACCGACAAGACCGGCACGCTCACGCAGGACAAGATCATCCTCGAACATCACCTCGACCTGTCGGGCCACAAGGACGAGGAGATCCTGCGGCTCGGCTGGCTGAACAGCTTCCACCAGAGCGGCCAGAAGAACCTGATCGACATCGCGGTCGTCGCGCGTGCCGACGCAATCGGCGAGCGCGTGAAGCCGCAGGGCTACAAGAAGATCGACGAACTGCCGTTCGACTTCGTCCGCCGGCGCCTGTCCGTCGTGGTCGAGGACACGCGCGGCACGCACCTGCTGATCTGCAAGGGCGCGGTCGAGGAAATGCTGGCCGTCTCCACGCACGTGCAGGACGAGGACGGCGTGCGTCCGCTCGACTTCGTCGCGCGCAAGCGGCTGCTCGAACAGGCCAGCGCCTACAACGAGGACGGCTTCCGCGTGCTCGTGCTCGCGACGCGCACGATCCCGCGCGGCGACGAGCGCCAGCAGTACCGCACCGCCGACGAACACGACCTCGTCGTGCGCGGCTTCCTGACCTTCCTCGATCCGCCGAAGGAATCGGCCGCACCGGCGCTCGCCGCACTGCGCGAAAACGGCGTCGCGGTGAAGGTGCTGACGGGCGACAACCCGATCGTCACGATGAAGGTGTGCCGCCAGGTCGGCCTCGAACCCGGCAAGCCGATGCTCGGCACGGAAATCGAAGCGCTCGACGACGCGACGCTCGCTGAAGTCGTCGAACGCACGACCGTGTTCGCGAAGCTCACGCCGCTGCAGAAGGCGCGCATAGTGAAGGCGCTGCAGGCGAACGGCCACACGGTCGGCTTCCTCGGCGACGGCATCAACGACGCGCCTGCGCTGCGCGACGCCGACGTCGGCATTTCGGTCGACAGCGGCGCCGACATCGCGAAGGAAACCGCCGACATCATCCTGCTCGAAAAGAGCCTGATGGTGCTCGAGGAAGGCGTGATCAAGGGTCGCGAGACGTTCGGCAACATCCTGAAGTACCTGAACATGACCGCGAGCTCGAACTTCGGCAACGTGTTCTCAGTGCTGGTCGCCAGCGCCTTTCTGCCGTGGGAGCCGATGCTCGCGACCCAGCTGCTCGTGCTGAACCTGATCTACGACACGTCGCAGATGTTGCTGCCGTGGGACAAGATGGATCCCGAGTTCCTGAAGAAGCCGCGCAAGTGGGAAGCCGGCAACATCAGCCGCTTCATGCTGTGGGTCGGGCCGACGTCGTCGGTGTTCGACATCACGACGTACATCCTGATGTGGACCGTGTTCGGCGCGGGTGCGATGTATCACCTGAACGGCGGCACCGGCGGCCAGATCGTGATGAATTCGGGCTGGTTCATCGAAAGCCTCGTATCGCAGACGCTCGTCGTACACCTGCTGCGCACGCAGAAGATCCCGTTCCTGCAGAGCACGGCCGCGCTGCCGGTGCTGCTGTCGACGTTCACCGCGATCGCGATCGGCTGCTGGCTGCCGTTCTCGCCGTTCGCGGAATCCCTCGGCTTCATGCACCTGCCGGGCAACTTCTGGCCGTGGCTCGCCGCGACGATGGTCGGCTACATCCTGCTCGCGCAGATCGTCAAGACGATCTACGTGCGCCGCTACAAGCAGTGGTTCTGAAAGCCATTTCCTGAAGCCGGCCGGCCCGCGTGCCCCTATGCGGGCCGGCCGGCTCGCCACGCACGACAGGTGATCCAATGAAAAGAATGCTTCCGCTCGCAGCCGCGAGCGCCCTTCTCGCGCCGTTCGATGCCCTCGCCACCCATCCGCTCGTCAGCGACGACACGGGCACGCAGGGCAACGCGAACTGGCAGTTCGAGTTCAACGCCGAGGAAACCTCGAAACAGGAAGAAAACGGCCGTCACCAGCTGTGGAACGCAACGCTCACGCGCGGGTTCGGCGATCACGCCGATCTTTACGTGAACGTGCCGTACACGCATCTGCAGACACGCACCGACGAAAATGGCGCCGGGGTCGGCGATGTCGAGATCGGCATGAAATGGCGGTTCGTCGAACGCGGCCCGCTGTCGATCGCGCTGAAGCCGAAACTGACGACGCCGACCGGCAACGACCGGCGCGGGCTCGGCACCGGCCGCGTGGGTGCCGGCGCAACGCTGCTCGCGCAGCTCGACGTCGCGCGGTTTTCGTTCCTCGCGAATGCGGGCATGACGTACCAGCCGAATCGTCAGGGCGACCTGACGTCGATCTGGGCCGTGTCGGGCGCGGCAATCTACAAGGTGACCGACACGTTGCAGATCGTGGCCGACATCGGCACGTCACGCAACACGGCAAGCAGCGCCGGTGCGAATCCTGCATTCGTGATCGCGGGCGCGATCTATTCGCCGAAACCGTGGCTCGATCTCGACATCGGCTACCGGCGCGGGCTGAACGACCAGACCTACGATCATTCGGTAATGGGCGGCGTGACGGTGCGGTGGTAACAAGCCGATACCCCGTATCGAACCGCATACCCGGCCGCAAGACGACGGGCCGCTTCCAGCGGCCCGTTTTCTATTGCGCATCGTTCACGCCGAACAGTTGCGCGCACACGGCGCGCCCATCGTCGGTCAGCGCGGCGCTGCCGGTGCCGTCCTCGTTCAGCGTCGTCACGCTCAGGCCCGCGGCGTCGAGCTGCGTCAGCACGCGGCGCAGCGTGCTCATCGGCAGTTGCGTGCGTTTCGCGATCTTGGGCAACGACCAGGTCTTGCCGGCCGGATCGCTCGCGGCGTCGTTCAGCGTCGCAAGCGTTGCGACGAAAGCGGGATCGAGCGGGGAGTCGTCGGATTCAGAAGTCATGGGTTGTGGTCGGTGAGCAAGACAGGGGCTGTCGTTCGGGCGTCCGGCACGCGATCGGGCAACCGCCGCCGGCCGAGGACACTATACCGTTTCATCCATCATGCATGCTTGATCGCGGCACGCATGAACGACACGAAGCGTGTGGTGACGGGATCGTCGCGGCCCGACAGCCACGCGAGCCCGACGCGCCACTTCGCGTCCTTGCCGTCGAGCGGCAATACCGTCGCGTCACGCAGCAGATATTGCGCACGCGACGGAATGAACGCGACGCCCGCTCCGGCCGCAACCGATGCGAGCACCGACTGCACATCTTCGGCCTGCTGCGTCACGTGCGGCACGAAGCGGCGTTCGACGCACCACCGGTCGACCTGCGCGGCCAACCCTTGCCCGCGTGCGCGCTGCAACGCGATGAAGCCGATTTCGTTGAGCGTGCCGAGATCGGCCGGCACACGCTTCAGGCCGAGATGCGGCGGCACCGCCAGCGCCAGCGCCTCATCGATCACCTTGAACGACGACAGTCCTTCGTCCGACGGCAGACGCAGGAACCCGGCATCGAGCTTGCCCGCGCGCAACCGACGCGTCTGCTCCGCGGACGACAGGTCGCTCAGCGTGACGGCAATGCCGGGATTCCGGCTGCGAAACTCCGCGACGAGCCGTGGCACGAGCGTCAGCACCGACAGGCAGATGCCCAGCCGCAAATGACCGCGCTGCCCGCTCGACAGCTCACGCGCGCGGGCAAGAATCTCGTCCGCATCGCGCACCAGCGCCTGCGCATCGGGCAGGAAACGCTCGCCGAACGCGGTGAGCTCCGCACCATGCCGGCCGCGCTCGAACAGCTTGCCGCCGAGGCTCGCCTCGAGCGCGCCGATCTGCTTGCTCAGTGCCGGCTGGCTCATGTGCAGCGAATCGGCCGCGCGGCTGAAATGGCACAGCTCGGTGACGGTCAGGAATGTCCTCAGAAGTTTCAATTCCATTCTTGAAAGGAATATCAACGATCAAAACATTCATTTTACCGATTGAATGCGATGACGTTCAATACGGACATGCCCTTTCAGGAATCGCCCGTCATGTCCGTTGATCTCGTCAGTGAATGTCCGCCCGACGACGCTTCGTGCGCACCGGCCGCCATCGACGGGCGCGCCGCAACAGCCGATCCGCGCGCACCGAAACGTCGTGCCGAACGAGTCAAGCGTGCCGAACGCGCTAGCGGCCGTGGCCGCCGCTTTCGTTTCGGCGATGCCGTGGACGCGATGAGCGCGATGAACGACGCGCCGCCGCGCCCCGTGACCGGCTCGATCGCGCTCAGCTTCGCGGTGGTGTCGCGGCGAAACTGGCCACGTTGAATGGCGCGCGGCGCCCGTGCATGCTGTTCATGCCTGCCCTCGCCGTCGCGACGTCAAAACGCGCGATGTCCTCACCCGAGCGCCAGGTCGGCGATATCGATGCGATAGCAGTTGCCGTCCGTACCGATCGCATGAAGCACGCGGCCGCGGCCAGTCATTCGGGCGATCTCGACCGGTTCGGAACCATCGCGCTGCAAGCGATACGTGCGCACCAATCGAGCATCGCCACCGCCATCGATACGCACCAGGTACAACATGTCACGTTCCTGATACGAGCCGCAGAGCAGCGCCACGTATCCGTCGGGCCGCGTCACATCCTCCATGAGCGCGAACGCATGGCTGCCGCTGACCGGCATGCGCGATGACCAGACGGTTTGCCGGTCGCGCACGCGGGCGAGCGCGAATGTGTTGTAGTAGTAGATCCATGCGTCCCGGTCGTCCGGAACGTTGAGCGCATAACAGCAGTCGATCGGCCCGAACCCCGGCGACGGAGCAAACGCATAGCGCTTCTCGCCGGCCCGGCTCCATGCGATCAACCCTGGCGCGCCGACCGGCGAATCCCAGCCCAGATTGCCGTATACGCCCTCGTCGAAATAGGACGTCCAGATTTCCCCGGCAGCCGTGGCCTGCACGGCCGCGATGCCGTCGCCGAGCAGGATTGCGCCGCACGGCGTGCCGTCGCGCCGATAGAACCGGCCATTCAGGTCGAAATCGTCGTCCCCGCGACGGACGGATCGGCAGCACACCAGCAGCAGATCGTCGCCGACAGGCTGGATGTCGTGAATATTGAACGGCGCGTTATCGATCACGCAGTCCAGGCGAACCTCGCCGCCCTGCCAGGCAATCACGCGATACCGCTGCGACGCCGACGGCACAATTTTCGCAAACGACCCGCCGCTCGATAGCGTCCTGTCGTCGCGCGGCTCCAGCGCAAACGCCATGTACAACGCGTCATCCGGTCCGACGTTGCAGGCAACCAGTTCCCCCGTCGCGGACAGGCTGTCGATCGATACGCAAGGCTGCACGGGTAACGCGTGCGGGCGACTGGACATGGGCGCTCCTGTAAATGATCTCGACATCTTGCCGGCTGTTCCATCGTTTGTCAGGCAGGCGCGGCATATCGACGCAAATCGCCACGCAAAGAGGCGTCACCCCGCCGAACAGTGCCTGCGCCATTCGCCGAATCGCGGATCGTTTCCCGCCTTCAATCGTCATCGTCCCGCGATCGACCGTATAATTTTCCGCATCCCGCTGACCACCCATACATTCCACGCAGCCTCACCGCGCGTGAAAAGGAGACGTTCGCTTGACCGGCCTCATCGCGCGCCTGCCCTTCGCCCGAGCCACCCTGCTCGCCGCCCTGTCGATGCTGGTGCTCGCCTTCTCGACAAACGCGTCGTCCACGCCACGCAACCCGCCGCCGCGCGCCGCGCACGTTCATGCACCGGCGAAGGCCGTCAAGAAAACCGTCAAGAAGAAGCCGGCCCAGCGCAACAAGAAGGCCGTCAAGCATCGCCGCCCGCGTGTGAAGCACCAGGCAGTCAAGCGTCACGCGGCACCGGCCCCGCAGCAGCGTCGCGCCAAGCGCGCAACCGCCGTGCGCCCGCGCCCGGCCGCCAAGCCGCGCCTGATGGCGAGTTGCGGCTATAGCCCGCGCGCGGTCAATTCCCTCCATTCACGCGCGGCCTACGTGCTCGACGTCGACTCCGGCACGCCGCTGCTGGCGCGCAACGCACGCACCGTGCGGCCGATCGCGTCGATCTCGAAGCTGATGACGGCCGTGGTCGCACGCGACGCGGACCGTCCGCTGAACGGCGTGCTGCGCGTCACCGCGCACGACCGCGACACGATCAAGTTCACCGGGTCGCGCCTGCAGGTCGGCTCGGAACTGTCGCGCCGCGAGATGTTCCATATCGCGCTGATGTCGTCGGAAAACCGCGCGGCCGCCGCGCTGAGCCGCGACTATCCGGGCGGACGCGCCGCCTTCGTCAAGGCGATGAATCGCGAAGCGCGCCGGCTCGGCATGCGCCATACGCACTTCCGCGAGCCGACCGGCCTGTCGCCGCACAACGTGTCGACGGCCGAGGATCTCGCGAAGCTCGTCGGCGCGGCGGCGCAGGATCCGCTGATCCGCTATTTCTCGACGGATACGTCGACCACCGTGCGCCCGGGCGACGGCGAGCTGCTGTATGTGAATTCCGACCCGCTCGTCCGCTACCGCCGCCTGCCGATCCGGCTGCAGAAGACCGGCTTCATCAACGAGTCGGGGCACGGCGTCGTGATGCGCATGCGCGTGAAAGGCCGCCGCGAAACGGTCGTGCTGCTCGGCGCACCCACGCGCGCGGGCGTCTCGAGCGATGCCATCAAGATCCACCGCTGGCTGTCCTGCTCGATCCAGTAAGCGCACACGGGCGGCCGGCGCGTTCACCCTACGGGAGCGATGCCATGCAGGACGAATATCGCTTCAACGCATTCGGACGGCTGCTGGCCGTCGTGCGCATGAACGGCCGCTGGGCCGTGTTCGATCTTGGCACCGAAGGCAAACGGCGCCCGGCCAACCTGCATGTTCCGCCGACGCTCGCCGCCGACGAACTCGCGCAGTACCTCGGCGACCTGCTGCACGAGAACGCGACCCCGAGATACAGCGAAGTCGTTCCGGTCCCGGTCCCGCTTCGCAGCGCATGACCGCCCTCCTGCCGCGCCTCGACTCGGCGGGAAAATCGACAGTTAAACTTGCAAGTTTAACTGTCGTGTCATATGATCCGCCGCATGAACCCGCCACGCAAACCCGGCGTTTCCGCCGACATCGTCGCCGCTGACCTGACCCTCGCGGTCGGCCAGCTGATCCGCCGGCTCCGCTCCGAGATCGAATCCGGGGGGCTCGGCATGTCCCAGACGAGCGCGCTCGCGCGCCTCGAACGGCACGGGCCGATGACGACCGCCGACCTCGCGCGCGCTGAAGCGATGAAGCCGCAGTCGATGAAGGCGACACTCGCAAGCCTCGAGGAAGACGGTCTCGTCGAGCGCGAACCGCATCCGACCGACGGCCGCCAGATCCTGTTCCGGCTGACCGCGGCCGGCCTCGATGCACGGCTCAAGCGCAACGCCGCGAAACACAAGTGGCTCGGCGCCGCGATCGAGCAGCTCGATCCGGAAGACATCGACACGCTCGCCGCCGCGATCCCGCTGATCCGCCGCATCGGCGAACAATGAATCCGGCCAGCGCGCCCCACGGCATTCGCGCGCACGGCTTTCCTCGTCCCTTCCACGGAGTCCCATCATGTGCGCAACCCGTCTCGACACGAACACGGCGCTCGTCGTCATCGACCTGCAGAAAGGCATCGTCACCCTCCCCACCGCGCATCCGGTCGAACCGGTGATCGCGCACGCCCGCGCACTGCTCGACGCATTCCGCGACCGCGGCCTGCCGGTCGTGCTCGTCAACGTCGCGGGCGGCGCTCCGGGCCGCACGCAGCAGCAGGTGCGCGTGGACGCCCTTCCCGCCGACTGGACCGAACTCGTGCCCGAACTGAACCGGCAGCCGGGCGATCACCTCGTAACGAAAAAGACCTGGGGGGCATTCACCGGCACCGACCTCGACGCGCACCTGAAGGCGGCCGGCGTCACGCAGATCGTGCTGGCCGGCGTCGCGACGAGCATCGGCGTCGAATCGACCGCACGGCAGGCGCACGAACTCGGCTACAACGTGACGCTCGCCGTCGACGCGATGACCGACCTCGACGCGGACAGGCATGCGAACAGCGTCGAGCGTCTGTTCCCGCGCCTCGGCGAGACGGGCACGACGCAGGACATCGTCGCGCTGCTCGACCGGCGCGGCGCATGAGCGACCCGCGCGCCCGGACGGCGCGGGGCCACGCGGCTGGCCAGCTCGATCCGTCGATCTGGAAGGTCAGCGCGGTCGCGGTACTCGGCTCGCTGCTGTCGCAACTCGACGCGACGATCGTCAACGTGTCGCTGTCGAGCCTCGCGACCGACCTGCACGCGAGCCTCGCGACGATCCAGTGGGTGACGAGCGGCTACCTGCTCGCGCTCACGCTGGTGCTGCCGCTGAACGGCTGGCTCGTCGACCGGATCGGCGCGAAGGCGCTGTATCTGTGGTGCTTCTCGGCGTTCACGCTCACGTCGGCGCTGTGCGGGCTCGCGTGGTCCGCGCCGTCGCTGATCGCATTCCGCGTGCTGCAAGGCGTGAGTGGCGGGCTGCTCGCGCCGATGGCACAGATGATGATCGCGCGCGTCGCCGGCCAGCAGATGGCGCGCGTGATCGGCTACGCGGCCGTGCCCGTGCTGCTCGCGCCGATCCTCGGCCCGGTCGTCGCCGGCGCGATCCTGCAGCACGCGTCGTGGCGCTGGCTGTTTCTCGTGAACCTGCCCGTCGGCATACTGGCGCTCGCGCTGGCCGTGCGGTTCCTGCCCGGCGACCGCGACGACACGCAGCCGCGCAAACTCGACTGGGTCGGCCTGGCGCTGCTGTCGCCGGGGCTCGTGCTGTTCCTGTACGGCATCGAACGGATCAACGAAGCGCTCGGCATCGCGGCGATCATCGCGGCCGCGCTATTGCTCGCGGCGTTCCTGCGGGTCGAAACGCGCCAGGGCGACCATGCGCTGATCGACCTGACGCTGTTGCGCGGCAAGGTGTTCGGCGCGGCCGCGTCAACGCAGTTCCTGTCGAACGGCGCGCTGTTCGCGGGCCAGATGTTGATTCCGGTATTCCTGATCCAGGCGTGCGGCCGCACGCCTGGCGAAATGGGCTGGCTGCTCGCGCCGATGGGCCTCGGCATGCTCGTCACCTACCCGTCGATGGGTGCGCTGACGAGCCGGTTCGGCGTGCGGCGGCTGGCTGCCGCCGGCGCGCTGCTCGCGCTGTTCGCGACGCTGCCGTTCGTGTTCCTCGCGCTGACCGGCTACGATCCGTACTTGCTCGTGCCGGCGCTGTTTCTGCGCGGCATGGGCCAGAGCGCAATCGGCGCGCCGTCGATTTCCGCCGCGTATGCGTCGGTCGAGCGCCGCAACCTGCCGATGGCGACGACCTCGCTCAATATCGTGCAGCGTCTCGGCGGCCCGACGTTCACGACTGTCTGCACGCTGTTCCTCGCGTGGCGGCTGCAGGTCGAATCGGTGGCGAGCGGCGGCACGCCGGCGAACGCGTATGCGTGGGCGTTCGGCCTGCTTTGCGCGCTGCACGCGGCGAGCTTCGTCACGACGCTGCGGCTGCCGTTGGGGGCGGCCGGTGCGGACGGGAAACCCGCCGGCGCCGCGCGCGCCGGTTCGCGCTGACCGCGAACGTTGCGTCGCGCTGTGCCGCGCCCGATACGCACGGCCAGCCACATGAAGTACACCGAACCGACGGCCTTCATCGCGCGTTGCAACGCGGCCAGCGCACGCCGGCCGCGACGGAACTCGCCCGCCACCTGCGCAACGGCTTCGCGCACTTGCGGGCTGCCGCCTGGCGCCGGTTCCCGTTAGACGATGCCCGGCTCCTGCGGCGCCACCGTCGTACCGGCGGCCTCCAGTGCCTGGTGCAGCGTCGGGAAGATGCACGACGCGCCGACGATCTCCGTGATCCGGTGACGATCCATGTCCGCGCGCAGATAGCGGTTGACTCGCCCGAACAGCACGCCGATCCCGCGTGCGTGCAGCATCCCGACGAGGTCGGCCAGCGTCCGCGCGGCCGAATAGTCGATGTCGGTGATCGCGCCCGCATCGACGACGAACCAGCGCGTCGGCACCGGCGCCGCATCGACGAGCTCGGTCACTTCGGCCGTGAACAGATGATCATTCGCGAAGAACAGGTCGGAGCCGAACCGGTAGACGATCAGCCCCGGCGCCGTCATCGCGCCGCGCCTTGTAGGCACCGGCTGCCATCGTCCATTGCCTTCGACCGGTTCGAGCACCATCGTGTGCGGCTGGTAGCTGTGGCGCACGTGCCGCATCAGCGACAGCGCGACGGCCAGCAGGATGCCGTGCTCGACGCCGACCGTCACGACGGCCACGGCCGTCACCAGCGCGAGCGTGAATTCGCCGGGGCTTTCCTTGCGGATCGCGGCGAGGCTGCGCAGGTTGATCAGCCCGAGCGCGATCGTGAACACGATGCCGGCCAGCACCGCATGCGGCAGGTACTGCAGATACGTGCTGAAGAACAGCAGGACCACCGCCACCACGGCCGCGAACGCGAGATGCCCGATCTGGCTGCGCACGCCCGCGCCGTCGGCCATCGCCGTCTGGGTCGGGCTGCCGTTGACGACGAACGCGCCGCCCACCGCCGCAGCCGCGTTGGCGGCCGCCAGGCCGAGGATGTCGGCGTTGGTGTCGACCTCTTCGTCATACTGCTGCGCGAACACGCGCGCGGCGGCCGCGCTCTGCGCAATGATCATCACGAAACACGACGCGGCGACCGGCACGAGATCGAGGAACTGCTGCCACGTGACGGACGGCCAGCGCAGCGGCGGCAGCCCGCCCGCGACCGGCCCGAGCACCGCGATGCCGTGTGCGGCGAATCCGAACGCGGCGCTTGCCGCGATGCTGCCCGCGACCGCGATCATCGGCATCGGCACGCGCGGCAGGAACCGCTTGCACACGAGAATCGCGACGACGACGAGCGCCGCGAGCGCGAACGTCGGCCGGTTCGTGTGGACGAGATGCGTGACGACGTAGAAGAGCTGCGCCAGGCTGCGCGACGCCGGGTACGGCACGGCCAGCCCGAGCATGTCGCCGAGCATCGCGATCGACACCTGCACGCCGACGCCGGCGAGAAAGCCGACCAGCACCGTGCGCGACAGGAAATCGGCGAGAAAACCGAGCTTGAAGATGCGCGCGAGCAGCAGCATCGCGGCGGTCAGTAGCGCGACCATGCCGGCCAGCGCCACATACTCGGCGCTGCCGGCCGGCGCCATCGACGACAGCCGGCTCGCGAAGATCGTCGCGGTCGCGGAGTCGGCGGCGACCACGAGATGGCGCGACGCGCCGAAGCACGCGAACGCGACGAGCGGCAGGAACACCGTGTAGAGGCCCGTGACGGCCGGCATGCCGGCGATGCGCGCATAACCGAGCACCTGCGGGATGTCCATCGACGCGAGCGAAAGGCCCGCGAATACGTCGCGGATCGCCCCCGCGCGGCGGATCGGGAGGATGCCTTTCAGCAGCCGCACGCCCGACGGGCGGCTTTCGTTGGAATCTTGCATGCGTGGAATGCGTGAATACGGGGTGACGTGGTTCGCAAAGCCGTTCGCGCATCGTGCCCCGGACAGGCATCGCATGGCAAGTGTGCGAAGGAGGCGCGTGTCGCTCACCGTCGGCGACGGGCCGCATGCAACGACGAACGGCGCACCGACGATCCATGCGACGTCCGCATGATTGCATGGATCGCCGTTTTCGCGCATCGAAGCGCAAAGGCCCGCCGCAGCGGTGCCCGGCCGCGCCCCGGCCAGTGCGCACCGCAAGCCGCCACACGCACGTGCGGCGGCTTGCGGTGATGCGCTTTCATCACCCGCCGTCACCCGATTACAGAGGAGACCTGCGCAATGGTGAGGAAGTTCGGGAGCCGCGCACCCGGCATCCACGGCCACCTGCCTGGAACCCGATGGCACAATCACGGTCCCTTTCATGTGCCCTTCACCGGGCGCGCGCCGCGCCGCGGCGCCGATTCAACGCACGAGAAGGCCCCTGTTCGCCCCTATGACCCTGAACGAATCCTGGTTTGCGCCGCTCGTCGGCATCCTCATCCTGCTCGCCGCCGCCGGCGCGATCACCGCCGTCGTCCATTTCCTGCTGTTCCGCGTGGTCGCGCGGCTCGCACGGCTTTCCGCCACGCGCGTCGACGACGCGCTGTTCGAATTCGGCGCGTTCAAGTGGCTGAACCGCATCGTCCCGTTCGTCGTGATCAAGCTCGGCCTCGGCGCGGTGCCCGGCATTCCCGACAAGGCCGCCCAGGTCGCCGACAAGGTGCTGTTCGCGCTGCTCGTGTTCCTCGTGACGATGACGATCAGCGCAACGCTGTCCGCACTCGAACACACGCATCGCACGCACCATCGCGACCAGCCGCGCCTGTCGCTGAAAGGCGCGATGCAGCTCGTCAAGCTCGTGATGTTCATCACCGCCGCGCTCGTCGTGATCGGCGACGCGACCGGCAAGCAGATCGGCCTGCTGCTGTCCGGCATCGGCGCGATGTCCGCGGTGCTGATGCTGATCTTCAAGGACACGCTGCTCGGCCTCGTCGCGGGCGTGCAGCTGTCGTCGAACGACATGCTGCGGATCGGCGACTGGATCACGATGCCGTCGGCCGGCGCGGACGGCACCGTGATCGACATCACGCTGAACACCGTCAAGGTCGCGAACTTCGATCACACGATCATCACCGTGCCCACCTGGAAGCTGATCACCGAGAGCTACCAGAACTGGCGCGGGATGACCGAAGCGGGCGGACGCCGCATCAAGCGTGCGCTGTTCGTCGACGCGACGAGCGTGCGCTTTCTCTCCAACGACGAGATCGAGCGGCTCGAGCGCCTGACGCTGCTGAAGGACTATCTCGAGGACAAGGTCGACGCGATCGAGCAATGGAACGGCACGCTCGGCGCGGCCGGTGACTGTGCGGCGAACCGCCGCCAGTTGACGAACCTCGGCACGTTCCGCGCGTATGTCGCGAACTACCTGAAAGGCCATCCGCGCATCCGCCGCGACATGACCTGCATGGCGCGGCAACTGCCGCTCACCGCCGAAGGCATTCCGCTCGAACTGTACTGCTTCACCGACACGACGACGTGGGTCGACTATGAGGCCATCCAGGCCGACCTGTTCGATCACCTGATCGCCGTGCTGCCCGAGTTCGGACTGCGCGTGTACCAGCACCCGTCGGGCTTCGACATGCGGCAGATGGCCGGCGCCGCGCAAACCGGGCTGCCCGCGCCGCACGCGGGTTGATGCGCGCGACGGCGGCCGGTCGTCGGCCGCCGCTTGCCGCGCGGCCCCCGGCACTCAGCGCGCCGCGCACTCCGACGCGAGCCGCCCGAGTACCTTCAGCGCGTCCTCGATCTGCCGCGACCACGGATAGCTGTAGTTGAGCCGGATGAAATGCCGGTAATCGGTGCCGGCCGAGAACATGTGCCCGGGGCCGACCGTGATCCGCTGCGCGAGGGCCAGCGCATACAGCTTCATCGCGTCGACCTTGGGCGGCAGCTCGACCCACAGCACGTACCCGCCCTGCGGCTGCGACAGCCGCGTGCCCTCCGGAAAGAAACGCCGCACCATCGCGCTCATCAGGCTCGCCTGCTGCGCGTACTGCTTGCGCATGCGCCGCAGGTGGAAATCGTAGCCGTCGTGTTTCAGGTACTCGGCGATCGCGAGCTGCTCGATCGCGGGCGTGGCTAGCGTGTTCAGGAATTTCAGCTTCTCGACCTGGTCGCGGTAGCGGCCCGGCATCGCCCAGCCGATCCGGTAGCGCGGCGACAGGCTCTTCGAGAACGACGCGCAATGCAGCACGAGCCCGTCGCGGTCGAACGACTTCAGCGCGCTCGGCGTCGTGTCGCCGAAGTACAGCTCGTGATAGACATCGCTCTCGATCGCCGGCACGCCGTGCTTCGCCAGCAGTTCGACGAGCGCGCGCTTGCGCGTGTCGGGCATCTGGAAACCGAGCGGATTCTGGAAGTTCGGCATCACCATGCACGCGGCGATGCGCTCGCGTTCGAGGATTCGTTCGAGCGCATCGAGATCGATGCCGTCGCCCGGATGCGTCGCGACTTCCAGCGCGCGCATGCCCATCCGCTCGATCGCGTGCAGCATCGCGTAGAACGTCGGCGACTCGACGGCGATCGTGTCGCCCGGCTTCGCGACGGCCTGCAGGCACAGGTTGATCGCCTCGGTCGCGCCGATCGTCACGACGATCTCGCCGGGTTCGACCGCGATCCCACGCTCCGCATAACGACGCGCGATCTGCCGGATCAGCTCCTGGTTGCCGGGCGGCAGATCGTCGATCACGCCCCAGCGCGTGCGGCGGCGGCCGATCGTCTGCGCATAGCGCGCGAGACGCTGCACCGGAAACTGCGACGCATCGGGATACGGCGAGCCGAGCGGCACCGCGTCGTCGCGCGCGATCGAGCGCAGCGTCGACAGCACGAGACGGCTCACGTCGACGGCCGACGGCTCGGCGGCCGGCGCCGACATGTGCAGCTCGGCCTCGGCCGGCGCCGCTGCGCGCGCGCGGACGAAATAGCCCGATTGCGGCCTGCTCTCGATCAGGCCGCGGCTTTCGAGCACGAGGTACGCGCGCAGCACGGTCGTGACGCTGAGCTGCTGTTGCCGGCTCGCCTGCCGCACCGATGGAATCCGCTCGCCGGGCCGGTACACGCCGCGCTCGATCTGCGCCTGGAGATCGTCGGCCAGTTGTTCGTAACGCTTCATGCGCCTTCCTTTCAGCTCCCCTTCAACAACACAGTTGCGATCCGCACTGCCTGAATGGCGGCAACTGTACTCTTTTTTGAAGTGAACAGGTGTACACACAGCCGGACGGGTGCCGCACGTACTCTGCACGCATCGACCCCGACACCCGCTGCATCATGAAAAAGAAATCCGCCACCGCGCGCATCGAACCGTACACCCACCCGGCCGCCGGCTGGGGCGCGTTGAAAGCCGTCACGATCAACCTGATCAAGGAAAAGGTCGCCGGCGGCAACTACCGCACGCTGCTGCGCCAGAACCAGCCGGACGGCTTCGACTGCCCGGGCTGCGCGTGGCCCGACCGCCAGCACGCGTCGACGTTCGAATTCTGCGAAAACGGCGTGAAGGCGGTCGCCGCCGAAGCGACGAGCAAGCGCGTGACGCCCGAATTCTTCGCCGCGCACACGGTCACCGAGCTGCTCGAACAGTCGGACTTCGAACTCGAGCAGCACGGCCGGCTCACCGACCCGATGGTGTATGACGCGCAGACCGACCGCTACGTGCCGATCGCGTGGGACGACGCGTTCGAGCTGATCGCGCGCCACCTGCGCGCACTGCCCGACCCGAACCAGGCCGCGTTCTACACGTCCGGGCGCGCCAGCAACGAAGCAGCGTTCCTGTACCAGCTGCTCGTGCGGCTGTACGGCACGAACAACTTCCCCGACTGCTCGAACATGTGCCACGAGGCGACGAGCCGCGGGCTGCCGGCGTCGGTCGGCGTCGGCAAGGGCACCGTCACGCTCGACGATTTCGAACACGCGGACACGCTGCTGATCTTCGGCCAGAACCCGGCCACCAACCACCCGCGGATGATGGGCGAGCTGCGCGAGTGCGCGAAGCGCGGCGCAACGATCGTGTCGATCAACCCGCTGAAGGAACGCGGCCTCGAACGCTTCGCCGATCCGCAAAGCCCGCTCGAGATGCTGACGATGTCGGGCACGAAGATCGCGTCGACGTTCATCCAGCCGACGATCGGCGGCGATTTCGCGCTGATCAAGGGGATGGCGAAGCGCGTGCTCGAACTCGACGACGCCGCGCGCGCCGCCGGTGCACCGCGTGTGCTCGACACCGCGTTCATCGGCGAGCATACGGCCGGCTTCGACGCGTTCGCCGACGACCTGCGCGACGAAAGCTGGTCCGCGCTGACGGCCGAAAGCGGCGTGCCGTACGAACAGATCGACAGCCTTGCGCAGCTCTATGCACGCAGCGAGCGCGTGATCGCGACGTGGGGCATGGGCATCACGCAGCACAAGCATTCGGTCGCGACCGTGCAGATGCTGACGAACCTGATGCTGATGCGCGGCAACATCGGCCGCCCCGGCGCGGGCCTGTGCCCGGTGCGCGGTCACTCGAACGTGCAGGGCAACCGCACGGTCGGCATCGAGGAAAAGCCGTCGCAGGCGTTCCTCGACCGGCTCGGCCGCGTGTTCGACTTCGAACCGCCGCGCCACCACGGCTACGACGTCGTCGAGACGATCGAAGGGATGCTCGCAGGCCGCGTGAAGGTCCTGATCGGCCTCGGCGGCAACTTCGCGATGGCGACGCCCGACACGCCGCGCACGTGGGAAGGCATGCGCCGCTGCGACCTCTCCGTGCACATCACGACGAAGCTGAACCGCAGCCACCTGATCCACGGCCGCGACGCGCTGATCCTCCCGACGCTCGGTCGCACCGAGATCGACCTGCAGGACAACGTCGCGCAAGGCGTGACGGTCGAGGATTCGATGAGCATGGTCCACGTGTCGTACGGGATGAACAAGCCGGCGTCGCCGAACCTGATGTCGGAGCCCGCGATCGTCGCGCACATGGGCCACGCGTTGTTCGGCAGCGGCAAGATCGACTGGCTGGCCTACAAGGACGACTACGCGAAGATCCGCGACGCGATCGAGGCGACGCTCGACGGCTTCTACGACTACAACACGCGCATCGCGCGGCCGGGCGGCTTCCACCTGCGGGTGGCGTCGCGCGACCGCGAATGGCTCACGCCGACGGGCAAGGCGAACTTCATCGCGCACGCACTGCCGGCCGACACGCCGATCCAACGCGCCCGTGCACTGCACGGCGAACGGCTGATGACGCTGATGACGACGCGCTCGCACGACCAGTACAACACGACCGTCTACGGGCTCGACGACCGCTATCGCGGCGTGTTCGGCCAGCGCCGCGTGGTATTCGCGAACCGCGACGACCTCGCGATGCTCGGCCTGAAGGCCGGCGAATGGGTCGACATGGAAACCGTGTGGCACGACGGCATCGAGCGGCGCGCGGACGGCTTCCTGCTCGTCGAATACGACATCCCGCGCGGCTGCATCGGCGCGTACTACCCGGAAACGAACCCGCTCGTGCCGCTCGACAGCGTCGGCGACGTATGCAACACGCCGACGTCGAAGTCGATTCCGGTGCTGCTGCATCGCGCGGCCGCGCCGGCGTCGATCGCCGCCTGACGGAGCGCGGCGATGATCGTTCGTCCGCGCGAGCACTGGCTGCGGATGCTGCTCGTCTGGAACGGCTCGGTGCTGCCGACCATCCTGCCGCAGCTCGTGCTGACGCTTGTGATCAGCCTCGTCGCGGTATGGGGCGGCGGCCGCGTGCTCGGCGAGAAGGTGCCGCTGAACCCGACGCCGTTCACGCTGATCGGCCTCACGCTCGCGATCTTCGCGGGGTTTCGCAACAACGCGAGCTACGAACGCTACCGCGAAGGCCGGCAACTGTGGGGCGGCGTGCTGACCGCCACGCGCACGCTGGTGTCGCAGGCGCTCTGCTACGGTGCGGTCGACCGTGACGATGCATCGCGGCGCGCCTTCGTTCGGACGGTCGTCGCGTACGTCTATGCGCTCAAGCATCAGCTGCGCGGCACCGATCCGGCCGCGGACCTGCGCGGGCTGCTCGACGATGCTGCCTACGCGCGCATCGCCGCGTCGCGGTTCCGCCCGGTCGTCATCGTGCACGCGCTGCGCGAAGCGTTCGCCGCGCGCGCCGATGCGGGCCACCTCGCCGACACGCGGCTGTGGATGCTCGACGCGCGTCTCGACGATCTCGTGTCGATGGTGAGCGGCTGCGAACGGATCGCATCCACACCGATCCCGTTTTCATACGACGTGCTGCTGCACCGGACCATCTACGCGTACTGCGTGCTGCTGCCTTTCGGCCTCGTCGACTCGATCGGCGCGGCGACGCCGTTCGTCACCGTGTTCGTCGCCTATACGCTGATCGCGCTCGACGCAATCGCACATGCGATCGCCGAGCCGTTCGGCGATGGGCCGAACCATCTCGCACTCGATGCGATGACGCGGCAGATCGAGCGCACGCTGCTCGAACTGAACCGCGAGCCGCTGCCGGCGGAAGTGACGCCGGGCAAGGCCTATCGCCTCAGCTGACGCACGCCGGGCGCTCCATCATTCCTGGCGGCCTCGCAGGAAGCCCTCGTGCGCGGCCGCCGTCTCGGCGATCGTGCTGAGCAACACCGCACCGCGCAGCAGCGCGCGGCCGTCGTCGCTGTCGACCTCCTTCACACGCCGCAGTAGCGCATGGGCTGCCGCGTTGCCGGCCCGCGCCAGCCGCGCGAAATCCGCGCGCCCTACCCGAGCCTGCACCAACGCGACCGCACGCCGCGCCGCCGGCTCGCGTGCCGCCAGTTCCGCCAGCGCCAACAGACAGTCGCCGATCGTCCAGGCCGCAAGCAGATCGCGCAGGTCGTGCTCGATGAGAGCGGGCGACAGACGGCCAGCGAAACCGAGTTCGCGCCCAAGGCGGTCGGCCGTGCGGCTCAGCCACGCACTCGCCTGCCATGCCCGTGGATTGCGTGCGATGCGAACCAAATCGTCGCGCACCGCGCGATGCAGGCGCCGCCGGCTCGTGCCGGGATCGCCGGGAAATACGAGCGCAAACACCAGTGCCCCGAACGCGATGCCGAGCAGCGTGGCGAGCACCGAATTGAGAAACGCGGCGTCGCCGATGCGCGCCGTATTGTCCGGCGACGTGAAATTCCAGAAGAAGATCGAGAAGCCGCTGCCGATGCCGGCCGTGCGCGGATTGCGCATCGCGATACCCGTGCCGATCAGGAACACGCCGAGGATGGTCGCGAGCATCTCGAAGCCCGACACCGCCGGCAGCAGCACGAAATTGCAGAGGGCGCCCGCGACCGCCGCGCAAGCCGCCCCTTTAAGGAAGCCGACGGTGGCGCCCACCGAGTTCGGGCGCGTCGAGAACAGCGCGCAGACCACGCCCGTGATCGCGACGAACCCGGCGCCCGACGGCCACGCGGTCACGATCCAGAGCGCCGAGGCGACCAGCACCGCAATGAACGCGCGAATCCCGTTGTGCCAAGCGAGCACCGGATCGTGGTGGAACGCGTAGCGCACGCGCGACGCCGTCGGGTTCGGCCGGTCCAACTGCGCCTTGCCCGCGAAGGCGGCGTCGAAACCGGCAAGCAGCGCCGCCAACCGGTCGAGGGTGAGCAGGCGCGACGGGTCCGAGCCGGCCGGCTCGGCGGCATCGGCGCGCACCGCGGCGTCCACGCGCGCACGCAACGCGGTCAACTCGGCGCCTGCTGCGCCCGACGCCGCCACGCCGTCGAGCACCTGCGCGGCATCGGCGACCAGCGGGTCCGGCGTGCCGCCGCTGCGCGCCGCGTGCTCGTGCAGCGCTTGCCCCGCGGCCTGCGCGGACAGCACGCCCAGCACCGCCGCGCGCAGATGGCCGATCGCGTTGCGCACCGGCGGCGCGCCGGCAGCCGCATACTCGGCCGCCGTGTCGAGTTCGAGCGCGTCCGCGAACAGCCGGTGCACGGCCGCGCCGTTCGGCTCGCGGCGCAGCGCGCCCGCGCCGACGGCCACTGCGCGGTCGAGATAGCGCGCGAGCCGCGTGCGGACGTCGGCCAGCGGCGAACCGGGCGCGAACACCGTCTCGAACGCCGCGCCGCACAGGATGCCCACCACCACGTACAGAAAGCGCGCGGTCGCGATGTCGAATGCGTGCAGCGGCGCGGATACGGCGTCCATGGCGATGATGGCCGCCGTATAGCCCGCGAGCACCGCCGCATACGCGCGGAAATTGCGCAGGAAGGTCGCGACGCCCGCACACAGGCCGATCCACGCGGCGAGCGCCGGCAGGAACAGCTCGGGCGTCTGCGCGAACGCACCGGTCAGCACGAGCGCGACGGCCGCGCCGATCGCGGTGCCGAGAATCCGGTACTGGCTCTTCGACAAACCCATTCCGCGGCTACCCTGCGCGACGATCCACACCGTCGACGCGGCCCATTTCGGGTCGTCGAGATTCATCCGGAAGGCGATGTAGAGCGCGAGCAGCGACGCGGCCGTATTGCGCAATGCGAAGCCAAGGGCGCCGGGCGGCAGCGTGGGCCGGGCGTCGCGCAGCGCGGTGCGCACGGTCGCGAACGGCGGCAGAGGGGGCAAGGCGAATTTCATGCGGCGAGCATACGGGGGCGCGCCGCCGCCACTAAGAGGCGCGGACAGGATGCGTTATTGCTCCTGGCAGGATAATCGCCGCCGCACGGAGCGATTCGGCCGGCGAAGGTAAGATGCGCGCAGGTCGAACACTGACGCACCCCGTATGGACTTCGAAAGCATCCGGATATTCCTGCGCGTGGTCGAGCGCGGCAATTTCACCGCCGCCGCCACGCACCTCGACATGCCGCTCAGCCGCGTGAGCCGCAAGGTCAAGCAGCTCGAGGACGATCTCGGCGTCCAGCTGCTGTACCGGACCACGCGCCGCGTCTCCGTCACCGAGGCCGGACGCGACTACTACGAGCGCTGCCTGCGCGCCGAGGACATCCTGCTCGACGCCGACCGCCAGGCCCGCGCGCTGCGCACGGCGCCGGAGGGCATGCTGCGCGTGCTGGTGCCCTACTCGATCGGCCTGTTCGAGCTGGAGCCGGCGCTCGCCGAGTTTCGCCGGCGCTACCCGCTGGTCCAGCTCGTGCTGATCTACGACAACAACCCGCTCGATCTCGTCGAGCACGGCTTCGACGTGGCGCTGCGCGCGGGGGTGCTGACCGATTCCAGCTACATCGCGCGCTCGCTCGGCTGGTCGCAGGCGAAGCTTGCCGCGAGCCCGGCCTATCTCGACCGCGCCGGCCGGCCCGCCACGCCGCAGGATCTCGCGCGGCACGACCTGCTGCTCGTCGGCCGCGACGCGCCCGGCCTGACGCTGCGGCTCACCAATGCGGCCGGCGACGTGGCCGACGTGCCGGTGCGGCCGGTGCTGATCACCAACGAATCGGTGACGGTGCTGCGCCAGGCCGCGGGCGGCGGCGGCATCGCGCTGGTCTCGACGCACTACACGGCCCGCCGGCTCGAGCGGAACGAACTCGAAATCGTGCTGCCCGACTGGCACCGAACCGACGACGTCGAGCTGCACGTGCTGTATCCGCGACGCGCGACCCTCGACAGCAAGGTGCGCGCGTTCGTCGATTTCCTGGCGGAAGTGTTCACCGGATGGCGCACCGCACCGTAACCGGCACGGTTCGCACACCGATTGTTGCGGCAAGCGAAATCGATTGATGAGCCGGCCCGTGTTGATGGCGGCTCGCCACATCGTTAGCCTGTCGCGATGCAAAATCATTCCACACGCGACGGCAGCCGCCTGAGCGCTGCCCGCAGGCGCGTCACGCGCGTCCCGCCTTCCTGACCGGCCGCATCCCGCCTCCCGAAGCCCGCCACGGCTTCGTGCATCCGATCGAGCAGCACGTCGCACGCATCGGCCCCATCTACCGGGCTGCGCTGCGCGCGCCGTGCCCCCTTCCGTTCAGCAGCCGCGCCTGCGTCGCGTTCGCGCGCGTGCGCGGCCGCGCACGACGGTGCGTGCCCGCCGCAACGGGCCGCATCCGTTACGCCCCTTACGCAGGAAACCCATGTCCACTCCGTCATCTTCGGCCCCGTTATCGGGCGGCCGCCTCGCGATCGGCACGATCGCGGTATCGCTCGCGATGTTCATGAACGTGCTCGACTCGTCGATCGCGAACGTCGCCATTCCGACGATCTCGGGCGACCTCGGCGTGTCGGTCGACGAAGGCACGTGGGTGATCACGATCTTCGCGGCGGCGAACGCGGTGTCGATTCCGTTGACCGGCTGGCTCACGCAGCGCTTCGGCCAGGTACGCCTGTTCGTCACGTCGATCCTGCTGTTCGTGTTCGCGTCGTGGCTGTGCGGGATCGCGCCGAACCTGCCGACGCTGCTCGCCGCCCGGATCCTGCAGGGCGCGGTCGCCGGGCCGCTCGCGCCGCTGTCGCAGGCGCTGCTGCTCGGCGCGTGGCCGCGGCGGAAATCGTCGAGCGCGCTGGCGCTGTGGTCGATGACGGCGCTCGTCGGCCCGATCGCGGGGCCGTCGCTCGGCGGCTGGATCACGTACGACTACAACTGGTCGTGGATCTTCTACATCAACATCCCGGTCGGCTTCTTCGCGGCCGCCGTCACGTGGATCGTGTTCCGCGACCGCGAATCGGCCACGAAACGCATGCCGATCGATACGGTCGGCCTGTTGCTGCTCGTGCTGTGGGTCGCATCGCTGCAGATCATGCTCGACAAGGGCAAGGATCTCGACTGGTTCAACTCGCCCGTCGTCGTCGCGCTCGGCATCGTCGCGCTGATCGGCTTCGCGTTCTTCCTCGTGTGGGAGCTCTACGAAACCAACCCGATCGTCGACCTGCGGCTCTTCACGCAGCGCAATTTCGCGGGCGGCACGATCGCGATCTCGGTCGCGTACGGGATGTTCTTCGGCACGCTCGTATTGCTGCCGCAGTGGATGCAGGGCTATCTCGGCTACCGCGCGGTCGACTCGGGGCTCGCCACCGCGCCGCTCGGGCTGTTCGCGATCCTGCTCACGCCGGTCATGGGGCGCCTGCTGCCGCGCACCGACCCACGCTACATCGCGACGCTCGCGTTCGTCGGCTTCGCGGTTGTCTTCATGATGCGCACGACCTTCTACACCGACGTGTCGCGCTGGGATCTCGTGCTGCCGACGCTGCTGCAGGGCATCCCGATGGCGATGTTCTTCGTGCCGCTGACGTCGATCATCCTGTCCGGGTTGCCGCCGGAAAAGATCCCCGCCGCCGCCGGCCTGTCGAATTTCGGCCGCACGTTTTGCGGCGCGGTGGGCACGTCGCTGATCAGCAACGCGTGGAACGACCGCACGATCCTGCATCACGTGCGGCTCACCGAACAGGCGAGCGTCACCAACCCGACCTTCGCGCAACACGTCGACACCACGCGTTCGCTGCTGCACCTGGGCCCCGATTCGGCGCTCGCGTTCTTCAACGCATCGGTCGATTCGCAAGCGGCCGTGATGGGGCTGAACGACATCTTCTACGTGTCGGCGATCATCTTCATCGCGATCATTCCGCTGATCTGGATCACGAAACCCACGCGCTCGGGCGGCGGCGATGCCGACGCGGCGGCGGCCGGCGCGCATTGATCCGCATGCGCGACGGTCGGGCCCCGCGCGGCACGTGCGGGGCCCGCTCCGCAACGCCCCGACGTAACAAAGACTTGCAATCGATACAGGCAGAAACGTCAACAGCAGGGGCCCCCTCCGCGTTTTTTGGACAAGCGCCCACGATCCGGACGCACAACGACAGGAGAAAACACCATGCGAGCCCTCACCCGCCATCTCGCGATTGCCGCCACCCTGATGTCGGTGCTGACCGGCACCGCGTTCGCCGACACGCCGTGGCAACAGGCGCATCCGCGCCGCGAAGAGGTCAACCAGCGCCTCGCAAACCAGAATCGCCGGATCCATCACGAAGTGAAGGACGGCGAGATGTCGCACGCCCAGGCCGCGCGCCTGCACCGTGACGACCGCAAGATCCGCCAGGAAGAGCGGGACATGGCTGTGCAGGATCACAGCCACATTACGAAGAGCGAACAGCGCGTGCTGAACCAGCAGGAAAATGCGGTCAGCAACAAGATCGGCCAGTAACGCCGGCAAGCGCCCAGTCGCCATCGCCTGAACGCCCGCTGCCGCCGCCCGGCAGCGGGTGCTTGTTGTATCGAATCGTTTCAACGCCCGAATCGCGTCAAACGCTGCGGGTATACTCGGACGTCAGCCGCCCGCCGTATCGACCGTCAAGAACGGCCCGATTCCGGGCGGTTTCGTCGCGAAGCTTCGCGTTTCGCCTACCCCGCGCCCCAGCCTCGATACGAGACACCCGACGACCGACCATGAAACGATTCCTGCTGCTCCTTCCCGCCGCCCTGCTCGCCGCCTGCGGTTCCGCACCCTCGCCCGACTCGGCCGCTTCCTCCGGCGCAGCGCCGATGATCTACGTGTCGTCGCAACGTCCGGCCTACGCGATCGCCAACTGCCTCGACAGCCGCCTGTCGGGCACCGAGCAGTCGCAGCACAACGGCGTGACCGACATCGCCGTCGGCTCGAACTCGTACTTCGTCACGCTGACGCCGTCGGGCAACGGCTCGGTCATCAAGGTCGTGCGCGGCTCGGGCAACGAGCCGGCCGAGGAAGCGATGCGTTTCGCGATCGCGCGCTGCGCGATCTGATCCGAACCCGCCGATGCCGGGCGTCCGCCCGGCTCGCTCCCGCGCGCCAACCCGCCGGCGCGCACGCCGAATATTTTCATCCGGGCGGCCGTCGATGAGAGAATCGCAGCCACGATTTTCTTTCAACGGAGCCCGCATGAAGCACCTGCTGTCCCGGCTGTTCGTCAGCGCCGCGCTCGTCGCGCTTGTTCCGGCATGGCCGGCACAGGCGGCCACGCCGCCCGGCATCTTCGTCGTCGCCACGCAGCTCGGCGAATTCACGACCCTCGACCCGAGCGGGATTTACGAGCTGGTGCCGTCCGAGTACGTCGCGAACACCTACGAACGCCTGGTGCGTGTCGACCTGAAGGACCCGACGCGCTTCGACGGGCAGATCGCTCAATCGTGGACGGTCGGCGCCGACGGCATGACCTACACGTTCAAGCTGCGCCCCGGCCTCACGTTCCATTCCGGCAACCCGGTGACCGCCGACGACGTCGCGTGGTCGCTGCAGCGCACCATCCTGCTCGACAAGGGGCCGGCCGGCGTGCTCGCCGATCTCGGTCTCACGAAGACGAACGTGATGCAGAAGGTGCGCGTGGTCGATGCGCAGACCGTCGTGCTCGAAACCGACCGCAAGTACGCACCGAGCTTCGTGCTCAACGTGCTGAGCGCGTGCCCGGCATCGGTCTTCGACAAGAAGCTGCTGCTGTCGCACCAGCAGGGCAACGATTTCGGCAGCGGCTGGCTCCGGACCAACGACGCGGGCTCGGGCCCGTACCAGCTCGTCAAGTGGACGCCCAACGAGACCATCGTGCTGCAGCGTTTCGACAAGTACCGCACGCCGTACCCGATGAAGCGCGTCGTGCTGCGTCACGTGCCCGAAGCGTCCGCGCAGCGGCTGCTGCTGGAGAACGGCGACGCCGACGCCGCGCGCAACCTGAGCCCCGACAGCCTCGCCGCGCTGACGAAGGCCGGCAAGATCAAGGTCGCGTCGTGGCCGGTGTCCGCGCTGTTGTACCTGAGCCTGAACACGAAGAACCCGAACCTCGCGAAACCCGAGGTGCAGCAGGCGATGAAATGGCTCGTCGACTACGACGGCATCCAGCGCAACATCGTCAGCACGACCTACAAGGTGCATCAGACCTTCCTGCCCGAAGGCTTCCTCGGCGCGTCGAACGCGCGGCCGTACAAGCAGGACGTCGCGAAGGCGAAGGCGCTGCTCGCCAAGGCCGGCTTGCCGAACGGCTTCGACGTGACGATGGACATGCCGAACGACTATCCGTACCTCGAGATCGCGCAGGCGCTGCAGGCGAACTTCGCGCAGGGCGGCATCCGCGTGAAGCTGATTCCGGGCGATGCGAAGCAGGCGATCGGCAAGTATCGCGCGCGCCAGCACGACATCTTCATCGGCGAATGGTCGCCCGACTACATGGACCCGAACAGCAATGCGCGCGGCTTCGCGTGGAATCCCGACAACTCCGACCAGTCGCCGACGAAGATGCTCGCGTGGCGCAACAGCTGGGACATTCCGCAACTGACGAAGGACACCGAGGCCGCACTCGTCGAGCCGTCGCCCGCGAAGCGCGCACAGCGCTACGAAGCGCTGCAGAAGGCCGTGCTCGCGAACTCGCCGTTCATCATCATGTTCGAGAAGGTCGTGCAGGTCGCGACGCGCCCCGGCGTGACCGGGCCGGAAATCGGGCCGATCAACGATCTCGTGTCATACCGCACGCTCGCGAAGTAATCGGGGCCGCCCGCGCGGCCGACCATGCCGGCGCGCGGGTAATCGCCGCAAGCCGCCGCGGCGGCGCTAGGCCGTGCGGCGGCCGGCGATCTACAATGGCCGGCGCCGCGGGGGCCGGCTGGTCCCGGCGATGGCACCCACCACCGAATTCGCTTCGCGAAGGAAAAACGGATGCGCACGCTACAACAACTGAGAATGGAATTCCTGCAGTACAAGATCGAACCGATCGGCTGGCTCGGCGACAGCCCTTCCCGCTTCGACTTTTATACGGAAACGGCGATCGGGTGCGACACCATCCTCGAGCTCGGCGTGTTTACCGGGCTGACCACGACGGCCTTCATGCTCGCGCAACCGAAGCGCCTCGTGTCGGTCGACATCTCCGACGAGCACTTCCACATCCGGCGCGAACTGGAGCAGGCCGCGCAAGACCTGTCGGTCGACTTCGAATTCAGGATCGCCGACGATCTCGCGATGGAGCCGCTGGCATCCGACCTGCTGTTCATCGACACCACGCATACGTACGAGCAGACGCTCGCCGAACTGAACCGCTTCGGCCCGCTGGCACGCAAGAAGATCGTGCTGCACGACATGACCACGGCCGGCGTGTACCAAGCCGTGTTCCAATGGCTGTGGGACAACAAGCAGTTTCATATTACGTATCACGACAGCCGCGGCTGCGGCGCGGTCGTCTGCGAGCGCCACGTCGGCTACTGAGCCGGGCACGCCCACCGGGGAAAACACATGCATTCGAGCGAGCACGCGGTCTGCGTGGCCATCAACGACAACAACCGCGCATGGTACGAAATGCTCGTCCCGTTCCTGCTGTCGCTGCGGCACACCGGCTACGACGGCCGGATCGCGGTGATCGGCTACGGGCTCTCCGAACGCAAGCGGCAGATCCTGGCGAGCCAGTCGGTCGACGTGATCGAAGCATCTGGCGCATATGCGCTGCCGGTCGGCCGCTTCATCGAGGCCGCCGAGTATTGCGCCCGCAACCCGCAGATCCGCAAGCTCGCGCTGTACGACGCCGACATCTGGTTCTGCGCGCCGGAGTTCGACCTGTTCTCGCAGATCGGCGACGACCGGATCCACGCGTGCCCCGACCCGCTGTTCTGCACGTTCGTCGTCACGCCGCTGATCGGCGAGCGGCGCGACGCTCATTGGCGTCTCGTCGTCGACGAAGTCCGCGCGCGCCACGGCGGTGCGCTGCAGGCCGGGCTCGTCGCCGGGACCGCCGACGCGTGGGCACGCTACGCCAGCCATCTGCGCGACTGCATCGCCCGCATCGGCACCGATTTCCAGGAATGCTTCGGGATCGATACGACGTTCCTGCACCTGTGGAGCGCGCAAGGCGAAACGGCGCTGCTCGATCCGGTCCAGAACTTCGTCAGCAAGTACGGCATTCACGAAGCGTTCGACGCAAGCGACGGCACGACGACGCTCCGGTATCACGGCGAGCCGATCCGCGCGCTGCACATGACCGGCGACATCCGCTTCCTCGACCGCTGGCGCTACTACGCGAACCACACCGACGCCGCGCTGCGTGACGGCGTGCCGTTCGCGCTGTCGGACGGCACGCCGGTGCAATCCGACGCGGTGGCCGCGCGCATCGCGGCGGCCGACTACCTGCGCTCGGCCGGGCTGACCGTCGCGTCCACGGCGATCGAGGAAAGCGCCGGCGCCTACCTGCAGGCGATCGACGAACCCGGCGGCACGATGCTGATCGGCAGCGGAAACCACGAAGCCGTGTTCACCGCGACCCGCGACATCGCGCGGCTGAACGTCTACGTCACGCATCCGTCCGGCTCGCCGTCGCCGCTGCTGTGCGAAGTGCTGGTCGACGGGCAGCCGCAGCGCAAAGGCACCGAGTTGATGGCGCATTTCTGGTATCGGATCGTGGCCGGCACCGTCATCACGCTGCGCTCGACGAGCCTCGGCGGCCAGCAGTGCAACGTGATCTGGCGGCTTCGCGAAGCGCCGGACATGCAGCAGTAGGCACCGGCCGCTGCCGTTCAGTTGAAGGCCGCCCACACCAGGTACGCATTCAACCCGACGATCACGACCGTCGCCGCTCCGGCGACGATCCGCAGCGGCAGCCGCATCGCGTAAGCACCCATCACGTCCGCGCGCGCCGACAGCATCAGCAACGCGATCATCGGCAGCGGCAGCACGAAACTCAGCACGACCTGGCTCGCGACCATCGCGCGCGTGACGTCGCAGCCGAGCGCGACCACCGCGAACGCGGGCGCGATCGTCACCGCGCGCCGCACCCAGACCGGCACGCGGCGGTGGATGAAGCCCTGCATCACGACCTGCCCGGCCATCGTGCCGACCACCGAACTCGACACGCCCGACGTCAGCAGCGCGACGAGAAACAGCGCGCCGGCCGCCGGCCCGAGCACCGGGATCAGCGTGTGATACGCGGCGCCGATGTCGGTCATGCCCGGCGCGCTCGCGTGAAACGCCGACGACGCCATCATCACCATCGCGAGATTCACGAACCCGGCCAGCCCGAGCGCGATGACGACTTCGCGGTTCGAGAAACGCACGAGCCGCCGCCGCTCCGCATCGTCGCGCGGCGCGGTGCGATCCTGCGTGAGCCCTGAATGCAGATACAGCGTGTGCGGCATGATCGTCGCGCCGATGATCCCGACCGCGATCGTCAGCGCCGCGCGATCCGGAATCTGCGGAACGACCAGGTGAAACACGGCCGCGTGCCAGTCCTGCGGCGCGATCAGCAGTTCGCCGAGATAGCACGCGCCGATCACGCCGACCAGCGCCGCGATCGCGGCCTCGAGCGGCCGGAAGCCGCGCTTTTCGAGCGCGAGGATCGCGCAGGTCGCGAGCGCTGTCGCGATCATCCCCGCGAACAGCGACAGGTGGCACAACAGCCCGAATGCGAGCGCGCCGCCAAGGAATTCGGCGAGGTCGGTCGCCATCGCGGCGATCTCGGACGCGACCCACATGCCCCACACGACCGGCGCGGGAAAGCGGTCGCGGCACAGCTCCGCGAGATTGCGGCCGGTCACGATGCCGAGCTTCGCGGACATCGCCTGGAACAGCATCGCGATCGCGTTCGCGGCCAGCACGACCCACAGCAGCCTGTAGCCGTACGCGGCGCCGGCCTGGATGTTGGTCGCGAAGTTGCCGGGATCCATGTAGCCGATCGACGCGATGACGGCCGGACCGACGAACGGCAGCAGCGCGGCGACGCCGGTGCGGCGCCCTTCCAGCGCGGCGCGCGCGGCGCCGTCGGTGTGCCCGGTGGGCCGGCCCGGCAGCGCGAAGCCGCCGGCAGGTTTGCTCGTGACGGGAATCATGGTGAGGTTCCGTTCGAATGAGGAAGGCTTCCTGAAGTTCGGGCGCCGCGGCCGGCGTGCCGCCTGCCGGCCACGACGGCGGCGGCGTTACAGCGGCACGACGTCGGGACGGTTGCGCGGAAACTGCGCGATCACGTCCGGCGCGAGGTTCAGGTGCGCTTCGACGAGCTGCGGCGGCGTATGCGCAAGCCAGTCGGACAGCGACACTTCCGCATAGCGGTCGGTCTTGAAGATCTCGAGGAACACCAGATCGGTGCTGCCCGTGTTCTGCACGTAGTGACCGAGGCTCTTTTTCACATAGCCGACGTCGCCCGCGCGGAAGTCGGCCGTCTGCGCCTTCGGCCCCGTGTCGAACACGGTCATCCGTGCGTCGCCCTGCAGGTAGTACTGCCATTCATCCGCGTTCGGGTGCCAGTGCAGCTCGCGCATGCCGCCCGGATGCACGGTGACGAGCGCCGCCGCGACGGTGGTCGACACGTTGAAGTTCGTGCTGTCCGCGATCCGCACTTCGCCGCCGCGGGTCTGCCTGACCGGCTTCATGTCGCCGAGCGAGAAGGTGAACGGATGAGGCGGCGCCCCGGCCGACGACGCCGACGCGCGCTGCGCTTGCGGGAGCGGACCCGGTTCGTCGCCCTGGAAGATCCACAGGTTGTCGAGCGGAATGTTCCTGAATGCGTCGGCCGGCACGCCGAAGTTGAGCGCGAGCACATCGGGCGGCGTGTGCGCGATCCAGTCGGTCAACAGCAGCGTGTTGAATTCGGACGCGCGGCCGTTATCGAACGCGAGCAGGAATTCGGCGCCGTCGGTGCCGAGGCCCTGCAGCGAATGCGGCAGGCCGGGCGGGAAATACCAGAGATCGCCGGTTTTCACGTCCTGCACCGATGGCCGCCCGAGCTCGTCCAGCACCGTGATCCGGCTGCGGCCGTCGAGCATGATGGCCCACTCGGCCTGCTGGTGCCAGTGCATCTCGCGAATGCCGCCGCGCGTGAGGCGCATGTTGACGCCTGAAATGGTTTCGGAAATCGCGAAATCGTCCTGCGTGACTTCGCGCGCCCATCCACCATTTTGAATGCGCTTATGCGCATTATTGAACGAGGCCCAGAATAACGGCATGCCGTTGATATCGGTGGCCGGCGGATCCTGAAAAGACGGGAATTGATTGGCGATTGCCGGATTTTTCGGGCCCGGGTCGGTCAGGCTCTGGCGGTTGCGCGCATTCACCGCGCCTTCCGGCGGGCGGTCCGGATTGCCGAACGAGGCGGCCTTGGCCGATACCGCGATACCCGCGGCGGCAATGGCGCCGGCGGTTTCCGCCAGCATCTTGCGTCGAGAAAGATTCGTCATGGTTTCCTCTTCATACCTGCAATTGAGCGAATTTCCATTACGGAACACATGCCGTTTTTCGGATTATCGAAAATCGAACATCCCGTGACGAAAGTTAAATCCAGATCGCCGAAAAACTTAAATGAATTATTAACCTTAATTAATGATTTAATCTGATCCGCTTTAACTTTGTAATTATTGCGGCGCAGCGGGATACTGAAAGGTGACCGATATCGGTGAATCGGTCAGGTCCGGTGAATGCGGAAATACGACCGCGCGCGGTCGGGATGCCACACGTGGCGACAAGATCGAGACATGCAACGCACGATCACGATGCGGCGCAGTCGATTCGGATCACTGATCCTCTCAAACTGAAACAGCCGCATCCGATGCGTCGAACGCCAGCCAACCGGGCCGGGGTGCGGTTTACGCCCGCGGCATTTCGTCGAGCCGTTGCGCGGCGAACCGCAATCCACCCAGGATGCGCTCCGCTACCCTCGCCGGAAAACCGGGAGGCAGCGCAGCGCCGACCGATTCGATCACATGCGGCGTCATCGCGACGAGCCGTTCGACGATCGGCGTCGCAATATCGCCGAGCAGGCAGTATTCGGCCATCGCGGTGAAGTGCCGTCGCGTCATGTCGCGCATCGCATAGTGCTTGCGCTTGCCGTGCACGGCCATCGCGAGCTTCGCCTTGTGCCACGACCACGGGTTCCCGCCATCGCCTTCGACCGGCCAGATCGACATCACGTCGTAGAGCGGCGTGAGGCGGAAACGGCCGCCCGGCAGCAGGCGCAGGCTGAAGTTCTTCGCGTGCCCGTCCGGTGCCGCGAGCATCCAGAACACGCCAGGGCCGCGAACAGTGTGTCGAGATCCTCCCGCGCCGTTTCCGAACGGCGCAGGAGGCCGACCAGGTCAGGCACGCCGGGGCCGCCCTGCGATTCATACTTCAGGTGCGGTGGCACGCCGAGCGCCTGGCAGAAGTCCTCCTGCGGCAAACGCAACAGCCACCGGCCGTCACGATGCAACGTACGATCGAAACGCTCGACCGACAGTACCGTGTGCGCGCCGAAACGCACGATTTCCATATGGGCGGCCGGCAGACCGAATGAATTATTCCTGTGGGGCATAAACGCAAAATATGCCTGACAGAGATAAAAACGCCTTTTTCACCTGCCCCCATGACCGCGCCCTCGACCCTATCGCCGCCCATCACCCCATAGTTTTTATCCGCTAGCGCGATTGATTTTGGCTTTGTTAGATAGATGACATTGAATCATCCAATGACAACGATCTAACATACCGATGACCTGCGCGTTCGCCCATACCGTCGAATCCCGCTTTGCCGAGCTGACGCCGACCGCGAAGCGCATCGCGAGCTACATGCTCGCGAACCTCGATCGGCTCGGCCTCGAAACCGCCGACCAGATCGCGCAGCAAACCGGCACCAGCGGCATTTCGGTCGGGCGTTTCCTGCGCAGCGTCGGTTACCGGAATCTCGACGACCTGAAACGCGAACTGCGCGGCGACAGCGACCGTCCGTGGATGATCACCGACCGCCTCGACGAGTACCGCCGCGCCACCGCCACGCCAACGACCACCGGCGAGCGCGACAGCCATCGCGGCGACGGCACGCTTGCGTCGTCGCTCGAGCGCGAACTCGACGCGATCCGCCACGTCTACCGGCTCGCCGAAGAACCGGTGTTCGCGCAGGTGGCCGACCGGATCGCCCAAGCCGACGCCGTGTTCATCCTCGGCATCCAGTCGACGCGCGGCATCAGCAACGCGTTCAGCAGCTACCTCGAATACCTGCGCCCGCGCGTGTTCTACTCGGACGGCCAGTCAGGCTCGTACGTCGATTCGCTGAACTCCGAATTCGAGCGGCCGTACTGCATCGTCACCGATACCCGCGCCTATTCGCGCAGCGCGCGCCGCTATTGCCAGGCGGCCGCCGAACGCGGCCAGCCGTTCGCGCTGGTCACCGATCTGTATTGCCCGTGGGCGCGCGAGTGGCCGGCCGACCTGCTGCAGGTGAAGACCGACGTCGGCCAGTTCTGGGATTCGCTCGCGCCGCTCACCTGCCTGTTCAACCTGCTGATCACCGCCGTGGTCGACCGCCTCGGTCCCGCGATCGACCGGCGCGTCGCGCGCAATCGCGAACTGCAGCGCACGTTCGACCAATTCGAATCCTGAGCAAACCGGACCGCCGATGAACCATTACCGCCTCGTCGAAATCACGCCCGCCACGCATCGCGTCGAGATCGATCTCGTCTACGCGACCGAGCGCAACCTGACCGGCAAGCCGATCTACCGCAACGCGCACTGTCTGCTGCTCGAGCCGGCCGAAGCCGCACTGCGCCGCGCGGTCGACGTGGCCGCGCAGGCCGGCTTCACGCTGCGCCTCTACGACGCGTATCGCCCGCCGCAAGCGCAGCAGGTGCTGTGGGAGTTCCTGCCGGATCCGAACTTCGTCGCCGATCTCGGCCGCGGGTCGAACCACAGCCGCGGCACCGCGCTGGACCTGACGCTCGTCGGCGCGAACGGCGAGCCGCTCGACATGGGTACCGGCTTCGACGAGATGGTGGCCGCGTCGGGCCATTTTCACGCGGGCTTGCCCGAGCATGTGCAACGCAACCGGCTGCTGCTGCTCGGCGTGATGCACGCGGCCGGCTTCGCGCATATCGACAGCGAGTGGTGGCACTACGAGCTGCCCGGTTCGCACGCGCTGCCGCCGATCGACAACGCGGCGAGCGGCCCGTGGCGCCTGATGTGACGACGCTGCACGCCCGCCCCCTTTTCATGCAGGTTCACGTTCAACGACTCAAACGACAGATGGAGAAGCGCCCATGAAATTCCCGACCTCCCGGCTCGTCGCGGCGCTGGCCGCCGCGTCCCTGTTCGCCGCCGTTCCGCTTTCCACCGCCCATGCGGAAACGCCGAAGGACATGTTCGTGATGGCCACGCTGCTCGACGAATTCACGACGCTCGATCCGGGCGAAATCTACGAGCTGGTGCCGGAGGAATACGTCGCGAACACGTACGACCGGCTCGTGCGCGTCGACCTGCGCGATCCGTCGAAATTCAACGGCGACGTTGCGCAGTCTTGGACCGTGAGCCCCGACGGGCTGACCTATACGTTCAAGCTGCGCTCGGGCCTCAAGTTCCACTCGGGCAACCCGCTGACGGCCGACGACGTCGCGTGGTCGATCCAGCGCACGGTGCTGCTCGACAAGGGCCCGGCCGCGGTGCTGACCGGCATCGGGCTCACGAAGGCCAACGTCGCGGCGAACGTGAAGAAGCTGGACGACCAGACGGTGTCGATCACGACCGATCACAAATACGCGCCGACCTTCGTGCTCAACGTGCTCGGCTCGTGGCCCGCGTCGGTGCTCGACAAGAAATTGCTGCTGTCGCACCAGCAGGGCAACGACTTCGGCAATGCGTGGCTGAAGACCAACGAGGCCGGCTCCGGTGCGTACAAGCTCGTCAAGTGGTCGCCCAGCGACAGCATCGTGCTGCAACGCTTCGACGGCTACCGGCTGCCGCTCGCGATGAAGCGCATCGTGCTGCGCCACGTGCCCGAAGCGGCGAGCCAGCGGCTGCTGCTGGAAAACGGCGACGTCGACGCGGCGCGCGACCTGAGCCCCGACGATCTCGCGTCGGTCGTGAAATCGGGCAAGGCGAAAGTCACGGCCTCGCCGCAGGCAACGCTGCTGTATCTCGGCCTGAATACGAAGAACCCGACGCTCGCGAAGCCCGACGTGCAGGAAGCGCTGAAGTGGCTGGTCGACTACGCGGGCATCCAGGCCAACGTCGTGAAGACGACCTACAAGGTGCACCAGACCTTCCTGCCCGAAGGCTTCCTCGGCACGCTGAATGCGAACCCGTACAAGCTCGACGTCGCGAAGGCGAAGGCGCTGCTCGCGAAGGCCGGCGTGCCGAACGGCTTCTCGGTGACGATGGACGTGCGCAACGACTATCCGTACACGGAGATCGCGCAAGCCGTGCAGGCGAACTTCGCGCAGGCGGGCGTCAAGGTGCAGCTGATCCCCGGCGACAACAAGCAGACGCTCGCGAAATACCGCGCGCGCCAGCACGACATCTACATCGGCGAATGGTCGGCCGACTACATCGACCCGCACAGCAACGCGCAGGGTTTCGCATGGAACCCCGACAACGCCGACAAGTCGAGCTACAAGATGCTGGCCTGGCGCAACAGCTGGGACATCCCGCAGCTCACGAAGGAGACCGACGCCGCGCTCGCCGAGCCGACCGCCGCGCAACGCGCGCAGCGGTACCAGGCGATGCAGAAGGAGATGCTCGCGCGCTCGCCGTTCGTGATCATGTTCGAGAAGGTCGCACAGGTCGCGATGCGGCCCGGCGTGAGCGGGCTCGAAGTCGGGCCGATCAACGATCTCGTGTCGTACCGTAACCTGAAGAAGCAATAAGGTTCGCCGCATGTCGACTCCCGCCTCCTCCCTCGAAGCACTGCGCACGCTGCCCGCGCGGCGCCCGGCCGTACGCTGGGCGTTGCGTGTGCTGCGCTGGGCGCTCACCCTCGCCGTCACGTTCGCGGGGCTGCTCGCGCTGACGTTCGTGATCGGCCGCAAGGTGCCGATCGATCCCGTCCTCGCGATCCTCGGCGATCGCGCATCGGCCGACGCGTACGCGGCCGAGCGCATCGCACTCGGCCTCGACAAGCCGCTCGTCACGCAGTTCCTGATCTACGCGCGCGACGTGCTGCACGGCAATCTCGGCATGTCGCTGCTGACGTCGAACCCCGTGCTCGACGACATCAGGCGGGTGTTCCCGGCCACGCTCGAACTCGCGACGATCGCGACGTTGATCGGCATCGCGATCGGCGTGCCGCTCGGCGTTGCGGCCGCGGTGAAGCACAACCGGCCGATCGACCACATCGCACGCTTCGTCGGCCTGATCGGCAACTCGGTGCCGGTGTTCTGGCTCGGGCTGATGGGGCTGCTGCTGTTCTATGCGCGGCTGCACTGGGTCGGCGGCCCGGGCCGGCTCGATCCCGTGTACGACGGGATGGTCGACCCGCGCACGGGCAGCCTGCTGATCGACGCGGCGCTTGCCGGCGAGTGGGACGTGTTCCGCAACGCGGTGTCGCACATCGCGCTGCCGGCCACGATCCTCGGCTACTACTCGGTCGCGTACCTGAGCCGGATGACGCGCTCGTTCATGCTCGACCAGTTGAGCCAGGAATACATCGTCACCGCGCGCGCAAAGGGCTTGTCGGAACGGCGCGTGATCTGGCGGCACGCGTTCGGCAACATCATGGTGCCGCTGCTCACCGTGATCGCGCTCACGTACAGCAACCTGCTCGAAGGCTCGGTGCTGACCGAGATCGTGTTCGCGTGGCCGGGGCTCGGCTCGTACCTGACCGGCGCGCTCCTGAACGCCGACATGAATGCCGTGCTCGGCGCGACGCTCGTGATCGGCGTGATGTTCATCACCGTCAACCTGCTGACCGACGCGCTGTACCGCGTGTTCGATCCGCGTGCGCGCTGAGGGCCGCTTCGACATGACCGTTTCCATCCTGCTTCCTTCACCGTCCATGCCGAAGGCCATCCGATCATGAATGCCGCCCCTCTCACGCTGCGCGCGTGGCTGCTGTCCGACGCGCCCGCGTCGCGCTCGCAGGCCGCACTCGGCCTCGCGTACCGCCGCTGGCGCCGTTTCGCGGTCAATCCGCTCAACCTGTTCGGGCTCGCGATCCTGGTGACGCTGATCGTCGTCGCGATCGTCGGCCCGCTGATCATGCCGCACGATCCGCTGCGCCAGGTGCTGTCCGACCGGCTGCTGCCGCCCGGCTCGCCGTCGCACTGGCTCGGCACCGACCAGCTCGGGCGCGACATCCTCTCGCGGCTGATCGCAGGCTCCCGCCTCACGCTCGGCATCGCGCTGCTCGTCGTCGTGATCGTCGTGCCGATCGGCCTCGCGATCGGCACGACGGCCGGCTATTGCGGCGGCTTCGTCGACAGCGTGCTGATGCGCATCACCGACATCGCGCTCGCGTTTCCGAAGATCGTGCTCGCGCTCGCGTTCGCCGCCGCGCTCGGGCCCGGCGTGATCAACGCGGTCGTCGCGATCTCGATCACCGCGTGGCCCGCGTATGCGCGGCTCGCGCGCGCGGAGACGATCCGCATCGCGCAGGCCGACTTCATCCACGTCGCGCGGCTGCAAGGCGCGTCGGGCCCGCGCATCCTGCTGCGCTACATCATGCCGCTGTGCATGTCGTCGGTGATCGTGCGCGCGACGCTCGACATGGCCGGCATCATCCTGACCGTCGCGGGCCTCGGCTTTCTCGGCCTCGGCGCGCAGCCGCCGAGCCCCGAGTGGGGCTTCATGGTCGCGTCGGGCCGCAACGTGCTGCTCGACGCGTGGTGGGTCGCCACGCTGCCCGGCATCGCGATCCTGCTCGTGAGCCTCGCGTTCAACCTGCTCGGCGACGGGCTGCGCGACGTCTTCGATCCCCGCCATGGAGCATGACATGCCGATGAATTCCACCCCCGCACCCGCGCCGCTCTGCGAGATCGACGGCCTGAAAATCGGCTTTCGCGGGCACGACGGCGTCGTCACCGACGCGGTGCGCGACCTGTCGCTGACGCTCGCGCCCGGCGAACGGCTCGGCATCGTCGGCGAATCGGGCTCCGGCAAATCGCTGACGGGCCGCGCGCTGCTCGGCCTGCTGCCCGACGCCGCGCGCTGGTCGGCCCGCACGATGCGCTTCGCGGGCCACGACCTGCTCGCGATGTCGCCGGGCGAACGCCGGCGGCTGTGCGGCAGCCAGATGGGGATGATCCTGCAGGATCCGAAGTATTCGCTGAACCCGGTGATGACCGTCGCGAAGCAGATGGGCGAAGCGTTCCGGCGGCACGAGCCGGGCTTGCGCGGCCGCGCGCTGCGCGAGCGGATCGTCGACGCGCTCGCGGCCGTGCAGATCCGCGACCCGGCGCGCGTCGCCGATGCGTATCCGCACGAGCTGTCGGGCGGCATGGGCCAGCGCGTGATGATCGCGATGATGGTGTCGACGGGCCCGCGCCTGCTGATCGCCGACGAGCCGACCTCCGCGCTCGACGTCGCGGTGTCGATGCAGGTGCTCGCGGTGCTCGACGCGATGATCGCGCGTCACAACACGGGCCTGATGTTCGTCAGCCACGACCTGCCGCTCGTGATGTCGTTCTGCGATCGCGTCGCGGTGATGTACGCGGGGCGCGTGGTCGAAACCTGCGCCGCGCGCGACCTGCGCGATGCGACGCATCCCTATACGCGCGGGCTGCTCGCGGCGAACCCGCCGCTCGCGAACCCGCCCGACGAACTGCCGGTGCTGCGGCGCGATCCGGCATGGCTCGACGCCGCGGCGCCCGCGCCGGCCGCTCACCTACCGAAGGAGGCCGCACGATGATCGACGTCGATCACGCATCGATCCGTTTCCCGACCCGCACGGGTCACGTCGACGCCGTGCGCGACGCAAGCTTCGCGGTCCGCGACGGCGAAGTGTTCGGGCTCGTCGGCGAATCGGGTTCCGGCAAGTCGACGCTGCTGCGCGCGCTGACGGGGCTCGTGCCGCTCGCATCCGGCAGCCTGTCGATCGACGGACGGCCGGTGGGCGGCACGCCCGATCGCGCCTTTCGCCGTCACGTGCAGATGGTGTTCCAGGATCCGTACGCGTCGCTGCATCCGCGCTTCACGGTCGACCAGACGCTGCGCGAACCGCTGTCGATCCACGGCATCGGCGACGCCGATGCGCGCATCGCCCGCGCGCTGTCCGAGGTTGGCCTTGGCCCCACGTTCCGGTTCCGCTATCCGCACCAGCTGTCGGGCGGCCAGCGGCAGCGCGTCGCGATCGCGCGCGCGCTGATCGTCGAGCCGCGCGTGCTGCTGCTCGACGAGCCGACGTCCGCGCTCGACGTGTCGGTGCAGGCCGAGATCCTGAACCTGCTGCGCCGCCTGCATCGCGAACGCAACCTGACGATGATCCTCGTCAGCCACAACCTCGCGGTGATCGGCTTCCTGTGCCAGCGCGTCGCGGTGATGCAGCACGGCGAGATCGTCGAGCAGTTGCGGATCGAGGACGTGCGCGCCGGGCAGGTTGCACGCGACTACACGCGCACGCTGCTGAACGCGACCGAAGGCTACCGTCGTCTCGCCCCGGTGGCGGGCGCGCCGGCAGGCTGACATGTGCGCGCCGCACCGGCATGCGATACTCGGCGCGCCACGCAACGGCCCGCGGCCCATGGAACCCTGGTGCGCCGTACGGGTCAATTTCGTTTCGTCAACAGCTCAACCGCAATAGGGAGGCGTTCATGCTGCAATTCATCGAAACCCTGGTCGTCGGGCTCATCGTCGGCCTCCTCGCCCGCGCGCTCAAGCCCGGCGACGACAAGATGGGCATCCTGATGACCATCGTGCTCGGCATCGTCGGCTCGCTGGTCGCCGGCTACGTCGGCCGCGCCGCCGGCTGGTACGCACCGGGCCAGGGCGCGGGCTGGATCGCGTCGATCATCGGCGCGATCGTGCTGCTCGTGATCGTCGGCGCGGTGCGCAAGCGCGCGAACTGAACGGCGCACCTTCGGCTCCAACGCAAGACGGCCGCTCATCTCGAGCGGCCGTCTTGCTTTCCGGGCGGCGCAAGGCCGTTGCCCACACAACGGTCACGACGACCGTTCGTCCTTCGATCTTATGCCACCCGGCATTTCCCTGACTTGCGGTTGCACAGATTCGGCCTACATTGGTTTAAGCAATACGCAATCGTTTGCCGATTGCCATTATTTCGATTTTTTGCACTCAAGAGGTCCGATGGTTTTGCCGTTTACGCATACAGCATTGCAGCGTTGACGGACTGCCACCCGAGCGGCCACGCTGCGACGCGCTTCCTCTCTGGAGCCTGTCATGAAGCATCGCCTGTTCGCCGCCTCGTTCGCCCTGGCTGCCTCGCTTCTGGCCACGTCCTCATCGTTTGCTGCCGGCGCGTCCGGCACCATCACCTTTTCCGGCATGATCGTCGAGCCGCCCTGCTCGTTCGCGGTCGATACGGCCGATCTCGCCCGCGGGCAAGTACGCCCTGACTGTCCGCGCCCGGCAAGCGGCCAGATCGCGTTCGTCGACGCGGCGAGCCAGCAGGCCATCAAGACCACGACCTTTACCCAGGCCTCGCGCGCAATCGTTTTACCGAACCGTCCGGGCAACCACCAGGCGCCGATGATCGCCGTCGTGACGTACCAGTAAATCCGCCCGCCGGCGCGGCACCCGGCGGGTTCCGCGCGCCGATTCGGCGCGCGTCCGCTGCGCCGGTCAATCGCGATGGCGCGCGATCCAGTCGCTGAACGCGCGGATCTTCTGCTGGCTGCCGATGTTCTCGGGATACACGAAGAAGTAGCGCGCGCCCGTCTCGAGCACGATGTCGAACGGCCGTTCGAGCCGGCGTGCGCTGACGTCGTCGTCGACGAGCGTCACGTCGCCGATCGCGACGCCGAAGCCCTGCATCGCCGCATTCGTCGCGAGATCGAGCGTGTCGAACGTCGGCCCGCGCGCCGGATCGACGCTGCGCTCGCCCGCGTGATCGAGCCATGCGCGCCAGTCGCGATGGTCGCGGGTCGGATGCAGCAACGTATGGCGCGCGAGATCGCCGACCGCGTCGAGCGGCGACGTCTGCCTCAATTCGGGCGCGCAGACGGGCGTCAGCCGCTCGTCGAACAGCGGCAGCGCGCACACGCCCGTGCCCGGCGACGTACCGTAGACGACCGCCGCATCGAACGGCTCGGTCGCGAAATCGACGACGTGCTGCCACGCGGTCGTGATCTGCACATGCAGATCGGGATGCTCGCCCTGGAAGCGCATGATGCGCGGCAGCATCCAGCGCATCACGCAGGTGGGCACCTTCAGCGCGAGATCGGTGCGCTGCCGCGTGAGCTTCATCGAAATATCTTCGATCCGCGCGAAGCTCTCGTTGACGACCGGCAGCAACTGTTCGCCCTCCGCCGTCAGCGTGAGGCCCTTCGCATGCCGCTTGAACAACGGGAAACCGTAATGCGCCTCGAGCGTCTGGATCTGCCGGCTTACCGCGCCCTGCGTGATGCACAGCTGCTCGGCCGCGCGCGTGAAGCTGCGGTGGCGAGCCACCGTCGAGAAGATCTGCAGCGCATGCAGGGGCGGAAGTCGGCGCATGAAGAAGGCAAACGGAAAAACGGCGCGGAGGGACCGCGCGCCGACCCCGGCGCGCGCTGTCCGACACGATAAGCCAAACGCCGGCTTTGCGCGAGGCGCGGGACGCTCAGGCCGTCGCGGTGAGCGCGCCCGCCACGATGCGCGCCGCCGACGCGACGACGTCCGCGCGGGCCACCGCGGCGGCCTGCGGCTGTGTGAACGACACGGCCATCACGATCGGCGCACGCGACGGCGGCCACAGCACCGCGACGTCGGTCGTCGTGCCGTAGCCGCCCGTGCCGGCCTTGTCCGCAATGCGCCAGCCGGGCGGCACGCCCGCCGCGATGCCGGTCGCGCCGCGCGCGCCGCCGACCATCCACTCCGTCAGTTGCGCGCGCTGCGGCTCGTGCAGCGCGTTGCCGAGCAACAGCCGCTGCAGCGTGTCGACCATCTCCACCGGCGTCGACGTGTCGCGTTCGTCGCCGGGCGCCGCGTTGTTCAGTTCGGGTTCCCAGTGATCGAGGCGGAACGACGTGGCGCCGCTCTCGCGCGCGAACGACGTGACGGCCTGCGGGCCGCCGAGCACGCCCATCAGCAGGTTGCCGGCGCCCTTGTCGCCCGACTGCAGCATCGCCGCGCAAAGCTGCTCGATCGTCATGCCCGTGTCGACGTGGCTTTCCGTGATCGGCGAGCCCGACACGATTTCATAGCGGCGATACAGGATGCGGCGCGGCAGCAGCGATGCGTCGAGCGAGCCGCGCGCGAGCATCGCGGCAGCCGCGACGACCGCATACGTGCCGCACAGCGGGAAGCGCTCGCGCGCACGGTGCGCGATCCGCACGCCATTCGACGTATCGAGCGCGGCGACGCCGAGCCGGCCATTCGAGGCCTTCTCGAGCGCGGTCAGTTCGGCCTGGGCGGTGTGGGCGCGCCCCTGATCGGCGACCGGCGCGGACGTGCACGCGGCGACGAACGGCGCGGCAACGGCGGCAAGCAACAGCGAACGGCGTGTCGGAGAATGTTCCATGAATGTGATGTGTTCTGTCGGAATCGGTGGCACGAAGCAACGCGGGCGCGCCCTGAACAGGCGCACCCGTTCACGCCGGCGGCCGGCCCGCGTCGGCCTACGCCGCGCATCCCCGAAGGACGGCCGTCGGCCCCGCGCAGCGCGGGACTCGCATGAACAGGCCCTAGCGTAGCAGCGACCGCCGCCACGTTCCAGCGAAACGGCCCTGCGTCACCCTTGCGACGAAGGCAGATACGGCACCGGATTGACCGGCTTGCCGTCGCGTCGCACTTCGAACAGCAGCGCGACACGCGAGTTGTCGAGGTCGCCCATTTCGGCGATCTCGTCGCCCTGACGCACGATGTCGCCCGTCTTCACGAGCAGCTTGCGGTTGTGCGCGTAGGCGGTCAGGAAATCCGCGTTGTGCTGGACGATGATCAGGCTGCCGTAATCGTTCAGGCCGGTGCCGGCGTACATCACGCGGCCGTCGGCCGCGGCGCGGACCGGGTCGCCCGGCCGGCCGGCGATCTGGATGCCGCGGTTCTGCCCCGGCCGGAACCCGTCGACGATCTTGCCGTTCGCGGGCCACTTGAGTGCGACGCCGCCCGCATGCCGCTTCGTTTCCTTGACGACCTGACGGTCGCTCGCGCTCGACGCCGCGGTCTGCGCGGTTGCCGGGTTGCTCGCTGCACCATTGCTCGACGCCGACGACGCGGCCACCTGCGTGCCGGCCACGCCCGACGGCGGCAACGGCTGCTGCTTGACGATGCGCAGCGCCTGTCCCATGCGCAGCCTGCCCTTCACACCCAGCTTGTTCCAGGTGCGCAGGTCGGCCACGCTGCAGCCGTTCGCGGACGCGATGCCCGTCAACGTGTCGCCGCGCTTCACGACGTACTTCTGCGCGACGAGAATCGGCGCCGGCGGCGGTGTGACGGCCGACGGCGCGGCAGCGGGCTGGCTCGACGGCGACGGTTGTCCCGCCAGCGTATCGCTCGGCGGAACGGACTGCGTGCTTGCACAACCGGCCATGACGAGCACGGCTGCCAGGCCCGGCAGCCACGCTGCGTTGCGGTGAATCTCGCGCGTTTTCATGGACGATCCGACTCCGGTTTGACAATCTTTCAAGCATCTCAAAAACGGAACGGCCGACGTGTAACCGGATGCAAACAATGATGACAAACGATCACGAACCGGATGCCGGCCGGCATTCGCTACCGGTAATACGGCCCGACCCGGAAAAACTTGATGGTCTGGTTGCGTGAAAACGGAAGAATTTTCGTTTCAGAAAACTATGGCGAATGCGTTTCGATAGGTGCGAAACGAGACTACCGCCTGCTGCGGCGCGCGCCCGCCGCGATGTTCAACGCAACCACCCGGCGAGTTCGGAGCAGGCCCACGCGATGCCGATGCACAGGAACAACACGTGCAACGCGATCTTGAACGACACGCCCCACGACGGATCGATCTGCATGACAGGCTCCCCGGTTGATGTGCGGCCATGATCCGCCATCGATCCCGCCCCGAAAATGCGGAACCGGCGAATCGGGCCTCAGGCTGCGCCTGAGACCGCGGCCGCGGTTCCCTGCTAACTTATCGGCCATTCCAACACGATCGCCCCGCCCATCATGCGCTTCGACCTGACCGACCTGCGGCTCTTCCTGAACATCTGCGAGGCCGGCACGATCACGAGCGGCGCCGAGCGGACCCACATCACACTGCAGGCCGCGAGCGAGCGCATCCGCGGCATGGAGGACGAACTCGGCGTGCCGCTGCTGCATCGGACCAAGTCGGGCGCGCAGGCCACCGACGCAGGCCGCGCGCTCGAGCATCACGCGCGCACCGTGCTGCAGCAGATCGACCACATGCGCGGCGAATTGCAGCAATACGGCCAGGGGCTGCGCGGGCATATCCGGCTGCTGTGCAACACGGCGTCGCTGAGCGAATACCTGCCCGACGCATTGGCCGACTACCTGCCGCATCATCCAAAGCTGTCGATCAGCGTCGAGGAGCGCTCGAGCCAGGAAATCGTGCATGCGATCCGCAACAAGACGGCCGAGGTCGGCATCGTCGCCGATTCGGTCGGGCTCGGTGGGCTCGAACAGAAGCCGTTCCGCGAGGACTGGCTGATCGTCGTCGTGCCGGCCACGCATCCGCTCGCGTCGCAAGGCGAGGTCGCGTTCGACTCGATCGCCGATGCCGACTTCATCGGCCTCACCGACGGCAGCGCACTGCAGGTGCATCTCGCCGATCAGGCGCGCGCGCTCGGCAAGCGGATCCGCTATCGCGTGCAACTGAAGAGCTTCGATGCGATCTGCCGCGTGATCGCCAGCGGCGTGGGCATCGGCATCGTGTCGCGGCACGCGGCCGAACGCGCGATGCAGACGATGGACGTGCGGCTCGTCGAGCTGTCCGATCCGTGGAGCCACCGGAAGCTGACGCTGTGCGCGCGCTCGTTCGATGCGCTACCGAAGTACACGCGCGAGTTCGTCGCGTTCCTGTCGGGCGAAACGGCGCCGCGATGATGCGCGCCGCACTCGCCCCCATCGACACATGGAAACACACGGAGGGACGCTCATGACCGACATCGATCTCGCCAATCGCTACCGCGCATATCTCGACTGCCTGAACCGGCGGGACTGGGCGGCGCTCGGCCAGTATGTCGACGACGACGTGATCCACAACGACCGGCCGCTCGGCCTCGCCGGCTACCGCGCGATGCTGGAGCAGGACTGCCGCGACATTCCGGATCTACGCTTCGACATCCGGCTGCTCACATGCGAACCGCCGCTCGTCGCGTGCCGGCTTCGCTTCGCGTGTTCGCCGAAAGGGACGTTCATGGGGCTCGCCATCGACGGCAGGAAGGTCACGTTCGCCGAGAACGTGTTCTACGAATTTCACGACGGCAAGATCCGGCAGGTCTGGTCGGCGATCGACAAGGCGGCGCTCGAGGCTCAGCTATGACATCGCCGGCGCGGCCGGAGGCCCGTCGCGATCGATGAGCCGACGTTCGGCTCGATTCGCCTCTTATGGATAACGTTTTCTCTCTAACGCAACCAAGCGCATCTCGCCGGATAGCGTGCCGCCTCGCCGCGTCGTCATCTGCATCCTGCACTCCATCGAATCGATCCCGGTAAAAATTCCTCGCGATTTCCGCATCATCCGGCGCTCGCTTCCTGCCCCTGCTTTCCCGCGATTCGGGTTTCTACCGGCGCGTCCCGCGCGAAAGTTCATTGACATCATGCCTGTCGATGTCTAAATTTGGAAAACGTTTTCCTTCGCGTCGGTGCGACGCCGTTCACGGCCCGCGCAGGGGGAACGCTTGCCCGCTCGGGTTGCGATTTCGGGCCACCGTCTTCAGGGATCAGGATTGCCAGGCGGAGGTCAGGGACGGGCGCCGGGCGCGGCAACGGTCATACCGGCCCGCCCCTCATCACTATTCAAAAACTGGAGACACAATGCATCCGCGCAGCAGATTCGCGCTCGGCGCCGCGCTCAGCGCCCTTTCCGTCCTGTTCGTCAGCGCCTGCGGCGGCAACGACTTGACCGACACACCTCCCGCATCGTCGCCGCCGTCGACCGCGACGCCCTCGCTCGCGGCGAACTCGCTGCAGGCGCTCGTCTACGGCGCGCCCGACACCAGCGTGCCGGCCGGCGCGGACATCCCCGTCACGATGATGGGCCAGATGCGCGCGCTGTTCGACCTGATCCGGAAATCGCCCGACTTCACGCAGGTCGTGATGGATCTCGGCGACGGCGCGCCGGTGCACGTGCTCGATACGAACACCGGCGACAAATTCCTGCCGGGCAAGCTCGCGCTCGGCCTGTCGTACATCCTGATCGACATGAAGTCGAAGGGCGACCCGCAATACGCGAGCTATCTCGCCACCTACCAGACGATCACGACCGCGATGATGGCGCAGTCGGGCAGCAACTACACGTACGCGAATACGTCGTGGGGCGAGTACTACTACCTCGTCGCGCTGAACAACCTGAAGGCGCACGGAATGCTCAACGAAGTCTTCAGCGACGCGATACTCGCGACGCTGCAGCAGCGGCTCACCTTCTGCGACATGTTCGGTCCCGACGCGAGCGGCAAGACCAATACGTGCCCGGCCGCGGGCACGCCGATCGACATCGCGTCGCTCAACACCGCGCAGAACTACTATGCGGTGTCCTACGGAATCGCCGGGTTGCGCCAGAAGCTGGGCTGGAACAACCCGGCGTTCGCGTCGGCGACCGATCCGTCGGTCGCGACGATGGGCGCACGCGATGCGCTGCTGTACACGCTCACGAACCACATCCGCAAGGATTCGTCGGGCGGGTTCTCGGACGAAGCGTCGAACACGCACACGACCTACTACGACCAGGCGCGCTTCGATCGCTACAGCACGTTGCTGATCGGCGAAGTGACCGAGCGCACGTTCGAGATGGGTAACGAGGCGAACCTCACGCCGGAACTGAAGGAGTATCTGCGCAAGTCCGTCGACCTGATCCTCCCGCAACTGAACGGTGACGGCCAGGGCTTCAACTACGGCCGCTCGATCGGCCCGTACGGCGATTCCGCGTTCATGGAAGTACTGACGGCCGCGGCCAATGCCGGCGTGCTGACCGACCAGGAGAAGCAGATCGCGTATGCGTTCATCTATCAGGCCGCGCATCGGTTCGACACGTACTGGTACGACCCGTCGCTGCCGACGCCGTCGGTGAACATGTGGGTCAAGGGCCGCGGCACCGACGCGTATCGCGGCAAGCCGCGCGTGATGGGCGAGAACTTCAGCCTGCTGCACCAGTACCTGTACGTGAACGCGTGGTGGAACAAGCTCGGCTTCGGCGGCAAGGCGCCGATGGCCGATGCGGACTACAACGCGTGGCTCGACGCGCTGCCGCATTACACGCTCACCTGGTACAACCAGCCGGGCGACACCGCGCATCCGTACAGTGCGGCGCTCGTCACCGTGCGCGACGGCCGGCGCGTGATCAACCTGAACCTCAGCCAGGCGCCCGACTACAACTCGTACACGCCGTACTACCCGGTGCCGTTCTCCGACAAGCTGATCTACGGCACGACCGATCTCGGCTACGCGCTGCTGGTGCCGCAGGTGTCGTACAACGGGAAGACCTACATTCCCGTCACGTACTACAAGAACCTGAATGTCCAGCAAAGCAACGGGCAGGTGATCGTGTCGTTCGATACCGCGAAATTCCGGCTCGCGTCGAAAAACGCGGCGTACACGACGGATCTCGACCTGCAGGTGCATACGGTATTGACGTTCGCGCACGGCTCGGTCGCACGCAGCGATACGCTAAGCACGGGCACGCTCACCGGCAACCTGTCGGTCGAAACGGACTTCACGTCGTTCGCGGATTTCGCATCGACACAGGCGAACGGCGACGGCGTGTCGGTGACCTACGCGAACAGCGCCGCGACCGGCTATGCGGCGTCCGGGTTCGACAACTGCGCGCTGTCCGCCTTCGATACGGTGAACGGCGCGACGAACCCGCTGTCGACGACGCCGATCGGCCAGCTGCATTCGAACTTCGCCTGCACGACGAAGCCGTTCGCACTCGGCGCGGGCGCGACCCGCACGTTCGGATGGACGCTGAAATACGCCGACCCGGCCAGAGCTGTGTGACCCACACCCACGTCCGGTGAACGACCCCGAACCCGGCTGTTGTCGAAACCGGCGTCGGGATCGTCACGGACAGCGGGCATCGCGCTCGTCGGCGATGCCCGCTTACAGCCACCCCGATCGCGGCGCCCGTCATCTGGTTTTGCCTGAGACTGGTTAGGGCTTGCGGCGCGGCGGCGCGATGGTGCCGATGTGCTGTCGCGCCACGGGCCGGCGAAAAACGCGCCGCCGGTACCAATGCAGGCGGGGCTGGACCATGCACCTCCAACGGGGTCGCCAAACTCGAACCCGCCCCCGAATCCGGACGAATACGGAGACTACTCCGCAACAAAAGCCGATCCGGGCCGATCAGCCCCCGTGAGATGGCCCCCGCCCCTGCTCGCTATCGAGGTGCGCCATCTGTGCGGCCGGATAACGCTCGCCGGCAGCCGCCCCGGCGGGAACCGCCGCTTCGATGCGAGCGATATCATTGACCGTTAGTTGCATCTCAGCCGCTTGCAATGCGTCACGAAGCTGCGTGCGCTTGCGCGCGCCGATCAGCGGCACGATATCGCCGCCGCGCGACAGCGCCCACGCGATCGCGACCTGCGCGGGATTGCTGCCCTTCTCGTCGGCGATTGCGCGCAACGCGTCGACGAGCGCGAGGTTGTGCGCGAGGTTCTCGCCCTGGAAGCGCGGGCTCGCCGCGCGGAAATCGCGCTCCCCCTGCCGCGTCGTGCTCCAGCGCCCACCGAGCAGCCCGCGTGACAGCACGCCGTACGCCGTCACGCCGATCCCGAGTTCGCGGCACGCGGGCAGGATCGCGGCCTCGATGCCGCGCGACAGCAGCGAATATTCGATCTGCAGGTCGGAGATCGGCGCGACGGCCGCCGCACGGCGGATCGTGTCGACACCGGCTTCCGACAGGCCGATATGGCGCACGTACCCGGCCTTCACGAGATCGGCGATCGCGCCGATCGTGTCCTCGATCGGCACCGCCGGATCGACGCGCGCCGGCCGGTAGATGTCGATGTAGTCGGTGCCGAGCCGCTTCAGCGAGTACGCGACGAAGTTGCGGATCGCCGCCGGCCGCGCGTCGTAGCCGGCAAACCCGCCGGCCGGATCGCGCAGCGCGCCGAATTTCACGCTGATCAGCACCTGGTCGCGTGCCCGGCCGCGCAGCGCATCGCGGATCAGCATCTCGTTGTCGCCCATCCCGTAGAAATCGCCGGTGTCGAGCATCGTGATGCCGTGGTCGAGTGCCGCGTGCAGCGTCGCGATGCTTTCGTCGCGGTCGGCCGGTCCGTAGAAATCCGACATCCCCATGCAGCCGAGCGCGAGTGCCGACACCCGCGGGCCCGTCCGGCCCAGTTCACGCGTTTCCATGTCCGTTTCCTTGAGTGATGAATGAACAGGCCGGATTCTGGACGCATCGCGACACGCGATAAACGCGAAACACTCAACCAAACCATTCGACGCTGATTAACAATGGAGCCTGCTCCCCTCCACCCACGCACCCGCCCCGCATGGATCATCTGCAAGCAATGCGCATCTTCGCGCGTGTCGCCCATCTCGGCAGCTTCACCAAGGCGGCCGAGCAGTTGCAACTGCCGCGCCCGACGGTCAGCAACGCCGTGCAGTATCTGGAAAAGCACCTGAAGATCCGCCTGCTGCAGCGCACGACGCGACGTGTCGCGCTGACGGCCGAAGGCGCGACCTATTACGAGCGCTGCGTGCGGCTCCTGGCCGATCTGGACGATGCGGAAACGCTGTTCGAGGACGCCGGCACGACGCCGCGCGGCGCGATCCGCGTCGACCTGCCCGAGCGCTTCGCGCTGAACCAGGTGATTCCGGCGCTACCGGGTTTCCACGCGCGCTACCCCGACCTGCGTGTCGTGATCGGCACGACCGACCGCTTCGCCGACCTCGTCGCCGATGGCATCGACTGCGCGGTGCGCGTCGGCGCGATGTCCGACACGTCGCTCGTCGCGCGGCGCATCGGCGAACTGGCGCAGATCAACTGCGCGGCGCCCGCCTATCTCGAGCGGCACGGCACGCCGCGCTCGCCGGACGAGTTGCCGGACCACGTCGCGGTCGGCTATTTCTCGAGCCGCACGGGCCGCGAGCTGGACTGGGAATATGCGGATATGGATACGGGCCAGCTGCACGCGGTGAAGATGCGCAGCATCGTGTCGGTCAGCAGCTCGCAGGCGTATCTCGCGTGCTGTCTTGCGGGCCTCGGGCTGATCCAGGCACCGCGCGAAGGGCTCGGGCCGCTGCTCGCCGACGGCTCGCTGGTCGAGGTGCTGCCGGAATGGAATGCCGAGCCGCTGCCCGTATCGGTGGTGTTTCCGACCGGCCGGCATCTCGCGCCGCGCGTGCGGATCTTCGTCGACTGGCTCGCGGAAACCCTCGGCGCCACGCCCCGGGCGGATTGACCGCAGCCGGCGCCGGCGCACGCGGCCCCGGCGCCGCCCGATCAGGATCAGAACTTGTGGCGGATCGCGGCGCGCACCGCGAACTGATTCGACGACGCCGACGGGCCGTCGGTGCCGACCACGTAGCCGCCGTCGGCCGCCGTGCCGGTCTTGTCGCCGGCAACCTTCTGCCATGCGCCCTGCAGGTACACGTCGGTGCGCTTCGACAGGCTGTAGTCGGCCATCAGGCCAACCGTGTGGTATTTCGGCTTGAAGGTCCCGGCCGCCGCATCGTACTTGCCGTCCGTGTACACGTATTGCGCGCCGAGATAGAAGTCGGGCGTGAGCTGGTACTTGCCGTTGATCTCGATGTTCTGGAACTTCGTCGCGGTCAGCCCGAGGCCGGCGAACGTCGAAGCCGGCAGGTAGACGGTCGACACCGGGTTCTTCACGTCCGTCTTCGTGTAGACCAGGCCGACCGTGGCCGGGCCGAACGTGTAGTTGACGCCGCCGCCGAAGATCCGCAGGCGGTCGGCGACGAAGTTCGCGTCATCCGCCGAGATCGCGCCCGCGCTGCCGACGCCCGGGTTGTTCGCCTGCAGATACGCAGCCGCAACCTGCAGCCCGGCCAGCGAGTACTGCGCGCCGAGGCTGTACTGGCGGTTGTTCGAGAAGCCGGTGCTGTTGCTGAAGCTGTACGTGCCGCCGAACGTCAGGCCGTTCCAGTCGGCGCTCGCGTACTTGACCGTGTTGTTGACGCGGAACGAGTTGTCCGTGTTGTCGTTGTCGAACGGGTGCGAGAACAGCGTGCCGCCCCAGTTGCCGTTGGCGGTGAGCGGCGCGAGATAGTCGACCACCGAGTCATACTGACGGCCGAAGGTCAGCGTGCCGAAGCGCGGCGCGCTCAGCCCGACGAACGCCTGGCGGCCGAACATGCGGCCGCCCTGGCCGAGCCGGCCGTTGTTCACGTCAAAACCGTTTTCCAGCGTGAAGATCGCCTTCAGCCCGCCGCCGAGATCCTCGCTGCCCTTCAGGCCCCAGCGGCTGCCCTGCGCATAGCCGCTCGCGAGCTGGTAATTCGATTTTCCGACCCCATTGACGTTGACGTTGTTCGTGTAATTGAAGCCTTCGTCGATCACACCGTACAGCGTCACGCTGTTCTGGGCGAAGACCGGCGCGGCGAAAGCGGCCAGCGCGGCGGCAAAAATGACGTGCTTCTTCATGACGGATCTCCGGAGCCGGGGGCCGGGCGGGTCGAGCGCCCGGCGAATGTTTGGTCTGTTGTATGTGTGGCCCGCAGGGCGGACGACGCGGTGTGCGGCCGCGTGAGGTCAAAATGGTGTCACGTCGCAAACCGTCCGTCCATCGGGGCAAGTGAACCCTGCGCAAACCGTTGCGCTCGTCCAACTGCCCCGTTGCGCAGACTGCCTGACCCGGCTTATCGGCAGCGGCAGGACGGGCGGCCATCCGCGTAAACCCGGTGTGCGCCGCATCGGTGGCACAATGCGCATCCGTTCGTCATTTCTTCACGAAGTCATGCTTCACCCCGATTCACGCGCGGCGCGCGCCGGCTGCGCCCGCGGCCCGCGCCGGGAGGCGCTCCGATGACCGCACCGGCCCGGGCCGGCCGCTACGCCGAACTCGATTTCTTCCGCGGCCTGGTGCTGCTCGTCATCGTCGTCGATCACATCGGCGGCAGCATCCTGTCGCGCGTGACGCTGCACGCGTACGCGCTGTGCGACGCGGCCGAAGTCTTCGTGTTCCTCGGCGGTTTCGCCACCGCGATCGCGTACAACTCGCTCGCCGAGCGGCACGACGAGGCTGCCGCGCGCCAGCGCTTCATCCGGCGCGCGTTCGAGATCTACCGCGCGTTCCTCGTGACGGCCGGCCTGATGCTGCTGATCACGGCCGCGCTGAACGCGTTCGCGATCGACGGCCCGAACATGCCGACCAACGATCTCGACGGCCTGCTCCACAAGCCGCTCGCCGCGCTGCGCGACATCCTGCTGTTCCGCCGCCAGCCGTACCTCGCATCGGTACTGCCGATGTACGCGTTCTTCGCGCTGCTCGTCCCGCTCGCGCTGCCGCTCGCGCGCACGCAGCCGTGGCTGCTGCTCGCGTTCAGCGGGTCGCTGTGGTACGCGGCGCCGCACGTCGCGCGCTTTTTGCCGACCGTCGAAGGCGCGCCGTGGGACTTCAATCCGTTCGCGTGGCAGTTCCTGTTCGTGCTCGGCGTGATCGCGCGCTGCCAGCCGGTCTACCAGACGCTCGCACCGAAGCCGCAGGGCTGGCTGCTGACGGCCGCGGCGCTCGCGATCGTCGCGGCCGGCGCGTACTACCGGCTGCGCGTCGAGCCGTTCCCGACCGATCCGTCGATCAAGCAGAACCTCGGCGCGCTGCGGCTCGCGAACTTCCTCGCGATCGCGTGGCTCGCGGCCAAGCTCGTGCACCTCGGCTGGATGAAGAAGGTCGCGCACGCGATGCCGTGGATCGGCACGATCGGCCGGCAGGGGCTGCTGTGCTTCGTCGCGGGCACCGCCATCTCGCTCGCGGTCGATTCGGTGCTCTACCAGGCGACCGAAGGCTATCTCGACGTGAAGCTCGGCCTGACCGCCGACGTCGTCGCAATGGGCCTGCTGTATCTCGTCGCCAAACTCTACGGGCCGCTCGTCGCGCGGCTGCCGTTCCGTTCGCGGCGATGACGCGCCGCGCCTTCATGCGCCGCTGCTACGATAGCCGGCGCCTCTCCTGAAACGATTCGACATGCGCCGACTCGCCCTTCCGTTCGCTATCGCCCTGATCGCCGGCTCCATCGCCACGGCCCGCGCCACGCCGCCCGCACCGGCGGGTTCGCCCGCGCCGCCGCCGGCCGTCCAGACCGCGACGACCCCGTCGGCCGCCCAGGAACCCGCCCTCAATCCGGGCAGCAGCGTCGTGCTGCGCACGTTCCGCTCGGCGTCGCTGAAGCGCGACTGGTCGTACACGGTCTACCTGCCGCCCGGCTACAACCCGGAAGGCGCGCGCTACCCGGTGATGTACCTGCTGCACGGCAACGCCGGCAATGCGAACGACTGGGTCACGCAGGGCCGGCTGCAGGCCACCGCCGACACGCTGATCGAGCGTCGCGAGATTCCGCCGGTCGTGATCGTGATGCCGCAGGGCGGCACCGACTGGTACGTCGACCGCAAGGAGAAGATGCAGAGCGCGTTCCTCAACGACCTGCTGCCCGAGGTCGAAGCGCACTTCGCAGTGTCGAACCAGCGCGCGGGCCGCGCGATCGGCGGCGTGTCGATGGGCGGCTTCGGCGCGCTGCGCTTCTCGCTGCTCGAACCCGGGCTGTTCTGCGGCGCGATGCTGCTGAGCCCCGCGATCTATGCGAACGAGCCGCCGCTCAATTCCGCCGCGCGCTATGTCGGCGTGTTCGGCGACCGGCAGTTCGACCCGCGCGTGTGGCACGAACTCAACTACCCGGCGCTGATGCGCGGCTATTTCGCGCGCAGCTGGCGGATTCCGATGTTCATCGCGGCCGGCGACGACGACCTGACGATCCAGGCCGAATCGAGCGTGCTGTACACGCACCTGCGCCGCGCGCAGAACCCGGCCGAGCTTCGCATCGTCGACGGCGGGCATACGTGGGACGTCTGGCGCGGGCTGCTCGGGCAGGGGTTGAAGTACGCGCTCGAGTGCGTGAAATGACGGCGGGCGGGCGCTGCCCCGCCCGTTTTCGTCAGGCTGGCCGGTGACCGGCGGGCCGCCGGCCCGAGTCGTGCCCTGCGCCCGCCATCCCGGCGCGCCTGTCGCGCCGGATGGCGCGCTCAAGATCGCGCGGGCTCAAAGCCACGTGCCGCCCTGCCGTTCGCTCGGCTCCCCGGCCAGCGCGTCGAAATCGTGAATCCAGTCCAGGTGATGCAGCACGCTGTCGCGCTCGGCCAGACGCGCATTGCGCGCCTGCGCGGCCGGCCCGTCGGGCAGGTGCAGCACATCGGCCACGGAGATCGACGCGTACTGCACCTTGCGCGTGCGGCCGCGGCGCAGCCGCTCGTACGCTTCCTGCGCTTCGCGCCAGTTGCCCGGCCCGGCCTGCGCCAGTTGCGCCGCCAGCACCACCGCATCCTCGATCGACTGATTCGCGCCCTGCCCGTGGTGCGGCACCAGCGCATGCGCGGCGTCGCCGATCAGCGTCACGCGCCCGCGGCTCCAGCGGCCGAGCGGCGGCCGGTGGAACAGGCCCCAGCGCTGGCTGATCGGCACGGCGGTGATCATCTGCACCACCGCCGGATGCCAGTTCCTGAACACGCGCAGTTGCTCGCCCTCTTCCGACGGCATCACCCAGTCGCGCGACGGCCACGGTGACGGGTGACGCTCGACCAGCAGGAAATTCTGGTCGCCGCCGTCGCCGATCGGATAGTGCAGCAGGTGCCCGTGCGGCCCGATCCAGTACTGCAGCGTTTCGGGATCGGGCAACAGGCTCAGCCGCGCGGCCGGCACCACGCCGCGAAAACCCGAACAGCCCGAATACAGCGCATCGTCGTAGCCGAGCATCCAGCGCCGCGTGATCGAGCGCGCGCCGTCCGCTCCGATCACGAGATCGGCATCGACGCGCACACCGTTGTCGAACGACAGCGTGACGCGATCGGGATGCTGGGCGAGATCGGTCAGCCGATGGCCGAGACGAATGGATTCGAGGCCGACCGCCCTGGACAGCACGGCCTGCAGGTCCGCGCGATGCACGCCCCAGTACGCGCCGCCGAATTGCCGGCGATAGTCGGGGTCGCCCCGATGACGGCCGATCACCGCGCCGCTGCGTCCGTCGCGATAGACGAGCCCCGGGATGTCCGCGCACACCGCATCGAAGGCCGCACGCAATCCCATGCGTTCGTAGAAGCGCGTCGCATTGGCCGACAGCGCGACGGCCGCGCCGACTTCGCGCAACACCTCCGTCTGCTCGTAAAGCTGCGCATCGATGCCGTGCTCGCGCAAGGCGAGCGCGAGCGTCAGGCCGCCGATCCCGGCGCCGACGATCGCAATCTTCAGGTTCGTCTGCATGATGAAGGTGTCTCCGATATTCCGATGTGGGGTCTGCGGCTTGCGCAGCGGTCATGTCGATTGCATGGGCCGTATCGGTATTCTCGGGAGCGGACTTTCATCCCGCAATAAAATGACTGGAATCTGCTTCATCACTGGATGCAATGAACCCGGCGAGGCCCAACCCATGGAACTGAGCGATATCGACCTCAACCTGCTGCTGCTTTTCCAGCGGCTGATGCAGGAACGGCGCGTGTCGAGCGTCGCCGCGCAGATGAACATGAGCCAGCCGGGCGTGAGCAACGCGCTCGCGAAGCTGCGGCGCCGGCTCGGCGATCCGCTGTTCGTGCGCGGGCCCGGCGGCGTGGTGCCGACGCCGTTCGCGCTGCGCCTCGCGGAACCCGTGTCGCACGCGCTCGCGACGCTGCATGCCGCGCTCAATCCCGAGACCGGTTTCGATCCGCAGCGCGCCACGCGCACGCTGACGATCGGCATGACCGACATCGGCGAAGTCGTGTTCCTGCCGGCGCTGCTCGAACACCTGTCGCAAGCGGCGCCGGGCATCGCGCTCAATACCGTGCGCGACACGAGCGTCAACCTCGGCGACGAAATGGCCGACGGCCGCGTCGATCTCGCGATCGGCCTGCTGCCGCAGCTCAAGGGCGGCTTCTATCAGCGCCGGCTGTTCGATCAGCGCTATGTGTGCCTGTTCCGGCGCGGCCATCCGCTCGAGGAAGCGCCGATGACGGTCGACGCGTGGCGCAATGCCGAGCACCTGGTCGTGGTATCGGCCGGCACCGGTCACGGGCAGGTGGACGAATGGCTGAAGCGCCGCCGCGTGGCGCGCCAGGTGCGGCTCACGGTGCCGCATTTCATGAGCGTCGGCTACATCCTGCAGCGCACCGACCTGATCGCGACGGTGCCCGAGCATCTCGCGCAGCAGCTCGCCGCACCGTTCTCGCTGGGCTGGCGCGCGTTGCCCGTCACGGTGCCGGGCGCGCCGATTCACATGCTCTGGCATACGCGGGTCAACCAGGACGAGGGAAACCGGTGGCTGCGCGACGTGGTGGTCGATCTGTTTGCGGAAACGGGTGCGCGGGCAAGGAAGGCCACGCCCGGCCGGAAGAAATAGCCGAGACCATCGCGCCATCGAGGGTGCTTTACGATGTCGCTCGAACCTGCGCGCCGCGCATTTCGACTACATTGCCGAAGGTGGCGACGATCCCGGTCATCGGCCGCGTTGCCCCTCTTTCAACCAGCAGGAAATCAAGCCATGTCTGTCCCGAAAAAAATCGCAGCCGTCACGGGCGCCGGCTCCGGCATCGGTCGCGCAGTGGCCATCGCGCTCGCCCAAGCGGGATTCACCGTCGCGCTGCTCGGACGCACGGAGGAATCGCTGCGCGCAACGCAGGATGCGATCCGCACCGCCGGCGGCGACGCGCAAGTGTTTCCTGCAGACGTCACCGATGAAGCGTCGGTCGACCACGCGTTCGCACGGATCGCGCAGCAGTTCGGCCGGCTCGACGTGCTGTTCAACAATGCCGGCCGCAACGCCCCGCCGGTTTCACTCGACGAATACGAATTCGATGTGTGGAACGGCGTCGTCGCGACGAACCTGACCGGTGTCTTCCTGTGTGCGCGGGCCGCGTGGCGCCTGATGAAAGCGCAGACGCCGCAGGGCGGCCGGATCATCAACAACGGCTCGATCTCGGCGCACGCGCCGCGCCCCGACACGATTGCGTACACGGCCACCAAGCATGCGGTGACCGGAATCACCAAGTCACTGGCGCTCGACGGCCGCCGGTACAACATCGCGTGCGGCCAGATCGACATCGGCAACGCAGCGACGTCGCTCACGGAACGGATGACGCAAGGCGTCCCGCAGGCGGATGGCAGCCTCGCGCCCGAGGCGCGCATGGACGTCACGCATGTCGCGAGCGCGGTCGTCCAGATGGCGAACCTGCCGCTGGACACGAACATCCTGAACATGACGATCATGGCGACCGCGATGCCGTTCGTCGGTCGGGGCTAAACGAAGCGCTCGCGACGCCCAGTCCCGGCCGGTCCGCAGCGGGAGACGTCACCCGCCCATGATTGCTGACGACGTCATGTGCTGTCGGGCGAACTCGAGCTGCACTTCAAGCACGGCGAACCGACGCGGTTGCGCGCCGGTGAGCGCGCTGATCTCGTCGCATCGGCCGCATGCGTACGTGGCGCCGTCACCCGAAGGCGCGACGCTGCTCGTGGTGCTCATGCCGCCGAGTCAGGCACCGGCGAAGCCTCTGTCGCCGTAGCCTGGCGCCGTGCGTCAGCCGGTCCGGGTTTTCTTGCCGGTGGACGGCGGCTTGACGATGACGAACTGACGACGATCCTTGCCCCTGATCCAGAGCGGCGCATTGCCGCGCCCGCTCCACTCCTTTCCGCTCGCCGGATCGCGATAGCGCGCCGGCAGCACTTTCACGACGTACGAACCCCGGCTGCCGTTGCGGCCGACCAGGTCGCGATGCTTGATCGCATAGGTATCCATCAACGAGTGAACCGCCGCGATCGCATCGACGCGTTCGCGCGCGCGTGCTCGCTCGATTTCCTCGTCCAGTTCGGCCAGCTCGACTACGAGCTGTGCATAGGTCTTGCTCGCGCTCATCTTCTTCATGCCCGCATCCACATCTGCATGCGAACCATCATGATTCGCATCACTAACTGACTGTTTCACGACGCCCCGTGACGACGGGATCCACTCGATCGGCAAGCGGCTCGCGTCGGCGCGTCGAAGCACGCGACACGCGGGCAACGACATACCGCCGCGCACAGTGCGCGCCCCCGCGTCGGCCCGAGCGTCCGCCCGGGGAATCCTCGCGGTAGACGTCCGGCGACACAATCGCGCCCTGCGTTTCAAATATCAAGTGATATTTGAAACGCGATCGTAATAGTATCTATCTCAAATATCAACTGATATCCTGCCTGCCATGAACATGCCCTCCCTTCCCCCGCGGCTGAGCCGCGAAGAAAGCCGACAGCAGACCCGCGCCCATTTGCTCGCGGCGGCGAAGCGGCTGTTCGTCGATCGCGGGTTCGGCGGCACGTCGCTCAGGGATATCGCGGCCGAGGCCGGTTATACGCAGGGCGCGTTCTATTCGAATTTCGCGAGCAAGGAGGAATTGTTCGTCGAACTGATGCGGGAGCGTTCGACGACGCAGGTGGCCGACATCGCGCGGGCGCTGAGCGACCCGTCTGCGTCCGGGGAGGACATTCTGAATGCGCTGGAAGCCTGGTCGCGGACTGTCGATGCCGAGCCCGAGTGGTCGGTCCTGGGCGTCGAGTTCAAGCTTCAGGGGCGGCGCAACCCGGCGTTCGCAGCGGCGTCGCAGGCGTTACTGGACGGCCACCGCGATGGCCTCGCCTATTGCATCGAACAGATTTTCGCGAGGATGAAGAAGGTGCCGCCCGAATCGCCGGCCGTCCTGGCCGTGTCGTTCATGGGGCTCTCGCAAGGCCTGTCGCTCCAGCGGTCGATCCTGTCAGAAGTGCCGATCGGGCACATGATCATGGTGTTCCTGCGCAGCCTGCTGGCGGCGGCAGCGCCGGTGCGCTGACCGGCGAGGTTGCAAGCGATCACGGGGATGGCCGGCGCCGCGATGGAGCCGGTTCGCGCGTGACGCGGTTCGCCGCGTTGCGGTCGTTCGCCGTACCCGATGCTGCCCGTATCCGGGCAGCACTGTGCTGCCGCGCGTTGATCGCAGGTCATTCACGAACGACGCGATGCTGCGGCGATGCACCGCATGCAAACGTGCGTCGTCACGCTCGCAGGATATCCTCGGCAACCCGTTCGAACGGTACGCGTCCTTGCCGAAGCTCGACCGCTTGGTCGCTCCCGAAATCGATATGGCCGCTGTTCAGCCCTCGATTCAGTTCGATGAATCCATCGATTGCAGCAATCGAGAACGGATGCATCGCGAGTACCCCGGCCCATGCGGACGGCTCAAGCGCGACCGGCCGCACCGGCCGATTCAGCAGGCGTGAAAAGATGTCCGCGATGTCGCCGGGCGAATATGCCGTCGGCCCTTCGAGCCCGATCTTCCGGATACCCATCCAGTCCTCACGCAGAACGTCCGCCGCGACGCGGCCGATATCCTCGGTCGCGACCATCGGAATGGCACGCTCGACCGGCGCGAGCAGGCTTGGCAAGATGCCCTCTGTGCGGACCGGATCGACAACACGTGCCCAGTTTTCCATGAAGTACGCGGCACGCAGGAACGTGACCGGGATTCCCAGTTCGGCCAGCCGACGCTCCGCGGTCCTGTTGGTCGCGATCACGCCGGTGCCGTCCGGCCGGTCCGCGCCGACCGACGACAACAGCACGAGCTTGGGCAGGCCCGATGCGCGGACCGCTTCTGCAACGGCGCGCGCCGTCACGTCCGCATGATCGAACAGATTCTCAAGCGCATAGTTGGGCGGCTTGACCAGATACGCGCCGCGCGCGCCGGTCAACGCTTGCGTCAGTGCGGCCGAATCGGCCAGGTCGGCGACCGCCACCTCCGCGCCCTGCGCGACCCAGCGCGCCGCCTTCGCGCGATCGCGCACGACCACGCGAACCGCAACGCCTGCATCAATCAGCGCCTGGGCCGCGACGGCTCCCGTGCGCCCGGTGACACCCGTGACAACGTACATATGCTCTCCAGACAGCCGCCCCACCCGTTGGAGCGATGGCTTCGATGATGTACGCTGACCTCACATAACTCAAATGCATACCGATCATGTCCAGCATGCACGAACTGGATTTACGTTCCGTCGACCTCAACTTGCTCAAGCTGCTCGACGCGTTGCTCAAGGAGCACAGTGTCACACGCGCCGGCATGCGGCTCGGTCTGACTCAGCCCGCCGCGAGCCGCGCGTTGGGCCGACTGCGCACACTGCTCGACGATCGCGTCGTCGTGCGCACGCCGAAGGGGCTGGAATTCACGCCGCGCGCGGCATCGCTGGCGCTGCGCGTCTCGCGCGTGCTGGCGGAAGCGGCCAGCATCGTCGCGCCCGAAAGATTCGATCCCGCCACCGCGCGCGGGCAGTTCTCGATCGCGTGCCTCGACCACATGGCGCTAACGCTGATTCCAGACGTGAATGCGCGACTGGAACAACGCGCGCCGGGGCTGAATCTCGAAGTACCGCCGTCCCGCGGCAACAACGTCGAACTCGTGGCGGACGGCACGGCTGGCATCGCGCTTGGCGCATTCGAAGACGATGCGTTGCCCGCAGGCTTCTATCGTCGAACGCTCTACGACGACAGCCTGGTCTGCATCATTCGAACCGGGCATCCGATCCTGTCGGCGCGACTGACGCCTGGGCGTTTCGCGGCGTTGTCGCACGTGTTGGTGACGATCGGCGGCCGGGGCGGTGAGTTGGTCGACGCGGCTCTCGCGCGGCACGGGCTGCACCGGCGAATCGCGATGCGGTTGCCGCACTTTCTGGTAGCGCCGATGGTCGTCGCGAAGAGCGACATGGCGCTGGTGCTGCCGCGCCGCCTCGCGCAGCACGTCGCGTTGTCGATGCCGGTCACGCTTGTGGAATTGCCGGTCGATGTGCCGCATTTCGCGCTGTCGATGATCTGGCATGAGCGCACGCACGACGATGCCGCGCATGCGTGGCTACGCGCTCAGATCGTCGATATTGTGCAGGCGATAGAACCATAGGCGCCGTGCGCGATCACCCGCAACGCATTGGCCTTGACGCGATCCACTTCTCCCTCAAACATCCGGATCCGGAATCCGTGTGTCACGAGATCATTCAGCGTTGATCAGTCCTCCCAACGTGCCCTCGGACGAGGCAATCTACGAGGGCTTGACGGACAAGCCTCGAATTTTCAGTCGATCGATTGCCGTCGCTTTTTCCCTTCCAGCCGGCCTTGCCGAGCGCCGTGAACCGCGGGCCGTTGCGACACGAGACCTCGCGGCCCATCATCACGCCATCGGCACCCCGCCGCCGAATCCGTCGCGTCGTCAACTCGAATCGCCCCGCCTGTCGACCGCTCGCCACCGCTCACAGCGACGGACAAATACCGTTGTCGACCGGCCGCATGCGCGAATCCAACGCGAAAACTGAAAGACTGAATTGCTGCTGCGCGAGCGATCGACGCCGCTATATTGTCGACGACCAGCCCTTTCACAAAGGACTGCGAACAATATCCGTCAACCTCCAATCGAGACATCCATCCATGAATAAAACGACACGGCTGCTGCGCATGACTTGCGCGCTCGCCTGCTGCGGCCTGTTCTCCCACGCGCATGCGCAAAGCAGCGTCACGCTGTACGGCATCGTCGACACCGGGATCGACTTCGCGTCGAACGTCGGCGACCAGCACCTGTGGCAGATGGCGAGCGGCGTCAGCGCCGGCAGCCGCTGGGGGCTGCGCGGCCGGGAAGATCTGGGTGGCGGGCTCGCCGCGATCTTCGATCTCGAAAGCGGCTTCAATTCCACGAACGGCGGGCTCGGCAGCGGCCTCGCGTTCTCCCGCAACGCCTACGCCGGGCTGTCGAGCGAGCGCATGGGCACGCTGACGCTCGGCCGCCAGTGGGATCCGGTCGTCGACCTGATCGAGCCGTACTCGCTGAACAGCTATTACGGCGGCTGGTATTTCTCGCACCCGAACGACATGGACAACCTCGACAACGGCTTTGCGGTCAGCAATGCCGTCAAATACACGAGCCCGACGATCGCCGGCTTCACCGGCGAGGCGCTCTACTCGTTCGGCGGCCAGCCCGGCCGCTTCTCCGACAACTCGGCCTACAGCGCGGCCGTCGCGTATACGAACGGGCCGTTCTCGGCCGGCGTCGGCTATCTGCGCGTCAACGATCCGGAGCAGGCGGTGCAGAGCTACCAGAACGGCGACGGCTACACGAACGCGGTATACGGCAACTATCTCGAGAACGCGCGCAGCCAGAATATCTTCGCGGCAGGCGCGTCGTACCAGATCGGCAAGGTCAAGCTGATGGGCAACTTCAGCAACGTCGATTTCCAGCAAGGCGACGACGAGCAGGACGTGAAGTTCCAGAACTACGAGATCGCCGGCACGCTCGCGGCCACGAGCCAGCTCAACTTCGGCCTCGGCTATACCTACACGACCGGCCGTGACCATGCGACCGGCCAGGAGCCGAAATACCGGCAGCTGAACGCGAGCGCCGAGTACGAACTGTCGAAGCGCACGGCCGTCTACGCGCTCGCGGCGCTGCAGATGGCGTCGGGCGGCGCCGTCGCGCAGGTCGCGGGCTTCGATCCGTCGTCGAACGGCCGTCAGGCGGTCGGCCGGATCGGGCTGCGTCATACGTTCTAGGCGACTTTGCGTCCGGCCCGGCTTCCGACGTTCCGGAAGCCGGGTCCGGCATCGCATCGATCGACACGCCAGCCGCCAGCCGCCCGTCGCACCGTCGCGCGGCGACGCATCATCCGCCGGTCCCCGGGGCCGGCGCAACTGACGAACACGCCGGGTCAGTTCGGCAGGCTGATCGCCAGTTGCTCATCCTCGAGCAGTTGCGTGAGCGACCCGTGCAGGCGCTCGAGGCTCCGCGGCGGCAGCGCGAAGCTCGCCCAGCCGAGCCCCGTGTGCCGCAGCAACAGCACCGCGCCGCCGTACAGCGGATGGCGCTCCGCATACCAGCACGGGTCCATTTCCGTCACGAATTGCTGCGCGCGCGGCGGCATCTCGGGCACCGCCGGCTGCATCGACGCGCGCAGCAGGCTCAGATACTGGATGACCGCGTCGACGTCCTCCGGATCGAGCACCGCGGCGCCACGTTCGATCGACACCAGCACCACCGGCTTGCCGTGCTCCTGGATCATCTTGATACTCAGCGGCTGCGTCATTTCTGCGTTCCTTGTCACGACTTATATCGTCCTATTATCGGCAGCCGCGCCACACGCTCACCTGAAGATTCGGTGTCGCTTCATGAAGTTTTTTTTAGATGACGAACGACGCCGGGAAACCGTTCGTCGTGTGCTTGAGCAGCAGATACCCCGCCTCCCCCGCCGCTTCCTTAAACGAAATTTCATCCATCCCGCGTCGTTTTTTAAGCGTGAGCGGCAGGCACGCATCCCATAATCGGCTCGCTACCCTGCCGCTCACGCGTTGCAGGACGCGCCGATCGATCATCGCCGGCGCATGCCTCCCAACCCCACCCTTGCGCGGATCATGAATCAACTGCAAGCGATGCGTGTCTTCACGCGCGTAGTCGAGTTGTCGAGTTTCAATCTCGCCGCCCGCCAGCTCGGGATGTCCGCTGCCGCGGTCACGCGCAGCGTCGGCATGCTCGAAGCGCACCTGAACATGCGCCTGCTGAACCGGACGACCCGCAGCCTGTCCCTCACCGAGACCGGCCGCGAATACCTCGACGGTTGCCGCACGATCATCGAGAAGCTCGACGAGATCGAATCGAACCTCGTGCAGGCCACCCGCGACCCGCGCGGCACGCTGCGGATCGCGGCGTCGGCGACCTCCGTCGCGGCCGGCCTCGGCCTCCTGCTGTCGGCGTATCGCGCCGCCCATCCGCGTGTCCGGTTCGACGTGACGACGTTCGACACGCATGTCGACATGGTCGAGGGCGGCTACGACGTCTGCTTCTGCGACGATCGCCGCCTGATCAACGCGACCTTCGTCTCGCGCATGCTGATGAGCGTGCGCGACGTGGTCGTCGCGTCGCCCGAGTACCTCGCGCGCCACGGCACGCCGAACGACCCCGGCGAACTGAACGAACACAGCCTGCTGACCGTGTCGAACGGCACGGCCCGCAGCTGGGAGTTCTCCGACGTCGACGGCGCCTACCGCGTCTATACCGGCAACGCGCTGGCGTCGTCCGGCAGCATGATGGTGCGGATCGCGGCGCTCAATCACATGGGCATCACGCAATTGCCGCATCCGCTCGTCGCCGACGATATCGCGCGCGGCACGCTGCTGCCGCTGCTCGAACGTTACGAAGTCAACGGCGGCCCGCGCTGCGTGTCGATGCTTTACCCCAGCCGCAACTATCTGTCGACGAAAGTGCGCAGCTTCATCGACTACGTGGTCGACCACTATCGCGCGCTCGAACGCGACACCGTGCAGCTCTCCGCCGCCTGACGCCCCGGGACGCTCCGTCGATGACACGCATCCTGACGATCGAAGACGATCCGCTGATCGCGGATCACATCACGCGCGCGCTGCGAGCCGCCGGCCACCAGGTGGACGTCGCGCGCACCGGCCGCGACGGCATGGCCCGCGCGATGAGCGCCGACTACGACGTCGTCACGCTCGACCGCATGCTGCCGGATCTCGACGGCCTCACGATCCTCGCGACGATGCGCGGCGTCGGCCTCGACACGCCGGTGCTCGTGATGAGCGCGATGTCCGATGTCGACCAGCGCATCCAGGGGCTGCGCGCGGGCGGCGACGACTATCTCGTCAAGCCGTTCTCGCTCGACGAGATGTGCGCGCGCATCGACGTGCTGATCCGTCGGCGGCCGCGCGGCGCGCAGGTCGAGACGGTGCTGCGCGCCGGCGAGCTCGAACTCGACCTGGTGCGGCGTCGCGTCACGCTCGGCGGGCACGAGCTCGCGCTGCTGCCGACCGAATGGCGCGTGCTCGAATTCATGATGCGCCACGCGGGGCGCGTGCTCACGCGCACGATGATCTTCGAAGCGGTATGGGGCTGCCGCTTCGATCCGGGCACGAACCTGATCGACGTGCACGTCGGCCGCCTGCGCAAGAAGGTGAACCGGCCCGGCGCCGGGCCATTGATCCGCACGATCCGCGGCTCGGGCTACATGCTCGGCTGAATCGGGCCGCCGCCACCTAAAACTTGTTTCATCTTTTTAGCGACCGGCTGTTAGGGGCCGCTCCGCAGAATGCGGTCATCGGCTGCGCATCGGTGTTTTCCCGAGGCCGCGCGCATCCGGCTCTTCTTCACGACGCTTTTGAACGGAGCAGCACCCCATGCTGAAAATTGTCCGGCTCGCGCTTGTCCGGCCCTATACGTTCGTCGTGCTGGCGCTGCTGATCCTGATCGCAGGTCCGCTCGCGGCGGTGCGCACCCCCATCGACATCTTCCCGGACATCCGCATTCCGGTGATCAGTGTCGTCTGGAACTATTCCGGCCTGCAGCCGGACGACATGTCCGGCCGGATCGTCACGTACTACGAGCGCACGCTCGGCACCACGGTCAACGACATCCAGCACATCGAATCCCAGTCGTTCCGCAGCTTCGGCATCGTCAAGATCTTCTTCCAGCCGACCGTCGACATCCGCACGGCCACCGCGCAGGTCACGTCGATCTCGCAGACGGTGCTCAAGCAGATGCCGCCCGGCACCACGCCGCCGCAGATCCTCAACTACAACGCGTCGACCGTGCCGGTGCTGCAGATCGCGCTGAGCAGCAACACGCTCGACGAGCAGAAGCTGGAGGACTACGCGGAGAACTTCATTCGCCCGCAGCTGCTGTCGGTGCCCGGCGTCGCGATTCCGACGCCATATGGCGGCAAGGCGCGGGAGGTGCAGATCGACCTCGATCCGCAGGCGCTGCAGTCGAAGGGGCTGTCGGCGCAGGACGTCGCGCACGCGCTCGCGCAGCAGAACCAGATCATCCCGGCCGGCACGCAGAAGATCGGCCGCTTCGAATACAACATCAAGCTCAACAACAGCCCGCTCGCGCTCGACGCGCTGAACGACCTGCCGATCAAGTCGGTCGGCGGCACGACCCTCTATATCCGCGACGTGGCGCACGTGCGCGACGGCTTCCCGCCGCAGAGCAACATCGTGCGCGTCGACGGCCATCGCGCCGTGCTGATGAGCATCCTGAAGAACGGCTCGGCGTCGACGCTCGACATCATCGCGGGCGTGAAGGCCAAGCTGCCGCTGATCGAACAGACGCTGCCGCCGGGCCTGAAGCTCGTCACCATGGGCGACCAGTCGACCTTCGTGAAGGGCGCCGTCAGCGGCGTGGCGCGGGAAGGCATCATCGCCGCCGCGCTGACCTCGCTGATGATCCTGCTGTTCCTCGGCTCGTGGCGCTCCACGTTGATCATCGCCGCGTCGATTCCGCTGGCCGTGCTCTCGGCGATCGCGCTGCTCGCGGCCACCGGAGAAACGCTCAACGTGATGACGCTCGGCGGCCTCGCGCTGGCGGTCGGGATCCTGGTCGACGACGCGACGGTGACGATCGAGAACGTGAACTGGCACCTCGAACAGGGCAAGGACACCCGTGCCGCGATCGTCGACGGCGCGAAGCAGATCGTGATGCCCGCACTGGTCTCGCTGCTGTGCATCTGCATCGTGTTCGTGCCGATGCTGATGCTCGACGGCATCTCGCGCTTCCTGTTCGTGCCGATGGCCAAGGCCGTGATCTTCTCGATGGTGTCGTCGTTCGTGCTGTCGCGCACCTTCGTGCCGATGCTCGCGCAATACCTGCTCAAGCCGCACGCATCGGCCGGCCATGCGTCGGGCGAAATGGCCGCGATCATGGATCCGCACGCTGGCCACGCAGGCGCGCACGACGTGCCGCCCTCGTCCAATCCGCTGGTGCGCTTCCAGCGCGCGTTCGAGCGCCGCTTCGAGGCCGTGCGCGCGTCGTACCGGATCCTGCTGGGCCTCGCGCTCACGCGCCGCAAGCCGTTCGTCATCGGGTTCCTGTGCGTGGTGGCCGCGTCCTTCGTGCTCGCGCCGTGGCTCGGCCGCAACTTCTTCCCGGCCATCGACTCGGGCGAGATCTCGCTGCACGTGCGCGCGCCGGTCGGCACGCGCGTCGAGGAAACCGCCGCCGAGTTCGACCACATCGAGAACACGATCCGCGGCGTGATTCCGCCGTCGCAGTTGCGCGCGATGATCGACAACATCGGCCTGCCGAAGAGCGGGATCAACCTGACCTACAACAACAGCGGCACGCTCGGGCCGCAGGATGGCGACATCCTGATCTCACTGTCGAAGGATCACGCGCCGACCGCCGGTTACGTGCGCACGCTGCGCGAACTGCTGCCGCGCGCCTATCCGGGCACCACGTTCTCGTTCCTGCCCGCCGACATCGTCAGCCAGATCCTCAATTTCGGCTCGCCCGCCCCGGTCGACCTGCAGGTGGCCGGCCCCAACCAGCGCGCGAACCTCGAGTACGCACGCGAGCTGTACCGCAAGCTGCGCCTGATCGCAGGCATCGCCGACACGCGCATCCAGCAGGCCAGCACCTACCCGCAGTTCACGGTGGCGGTCGACCGCACGCGCGCCGACCAGCTCGGCATCACCGAGCAGGACGTGACGAACTCGGTGGTCGCGACGCTGGCCGGCACCAGCCAGGTCGCCCCGACCTACTGGCTCAATCCGCGCAACGGCGTGTCCTACCCGATCGTCGCGCAGACGCCGCAGTACCGGATGACCACGCTGTCGGCACTGCAGAACCTGCCCGTCACCGGGGCAAGCGGCCAGTCGCAGCTGCTCGGCGGCCTGGCCACGATCACGCGCGGCGTCGGCAACGCGGTGGTGTCGCACTACAACATCGAGCCGCTGTTCGACATCTACGCGACGACCCAGGGCCGCGACCTCGGCGCGGTCGCGGCCGACATCGACGGCATCGTCAAGGCCACCGCGAAGGATCTGCCGAAGGGCTCGACCGTCACGCTGCGCGGCCAGGTGCAGACCATGAACGGCGCGTTCGCCGGCCTGCTGCTCGGCCTCCTCGGCGCGATCGCGCTGATCTACCTGCTGATCGTCGTGAACTTCCACTCGTGGGCCGATGCGTTCGTGATCGTCTCGGCGCTGCCGGCCGCACTGGCCGGCATCGTCTGGATGCTGTTCACCACGCACACGCCGCTGTCGGTGCCGGCGCTGACCGGCGCGATCCTGTGCATGGGCGTGGCGACCGCGAACTCGATTCTCGTCGTCAGTTTCGCGCGCGAGCGCCTGGCCGAAACCGGCAACGCGCTGGCGTCCGCACTCGAGGCCGGCTTCACGCGGTTCCGCCCGGTGCTGATGACGGCGCTCGCGATGATCATCGGCATGGCGCCGATGGCGCTCGGCCTCGGCGACGGCGGCGAGCAGAACGCGCCGCTCGGCCGCGCGGTGATCGGCGGCCTTGCGTGCGCGACGATCGCGACGCTGTTCTTCGTTCCCGTCGTGTTCAGCCTCGTGCATCGGCGCGACGCGCTGAAGCACGACGCTTCCCGCGCTTCCTCCCCTTCCGCGTCCGGAGCTTCCCATGTCCACTGAGATCGATATCAAGTCGCCGAAACGGCTGCCCAACCTCAAGCTCGTCGCCACGATCACCGCGCTGATCGCGGTCGGCATCGTGACGACCGGCGTCGTCGGCCGCGCGCACGCGAAACAGGAAATGACGACCTGGTCCGCCGAGCAGGCCGTGCCGACCGTGGTCGCCTACACGCCGTCGACCGGCGCCGACAGCAGCACGCTGGTGCTGCCGGGCCATCTGTCCGCGTTCGAAAGCGCGCCGATCCACGCGCAGGTGTCGGGCTACCTGCATGCGTGGTACACCGACATCGGCGCGCACGTGAAGTCGGGCCAACTGCTCGGGCTGATCGACACGCCCGAGCTCGACCAGCAGCTGCAGCAGGCGCGCGCCGACCTGCAGAGCTCGCTCGCCAACGAGAAGCTGGCCGCGTCCACGGCCGCGCGCTGGACCAGGATGCTCGCTCAGGATTCGGTGTCGCAGCAGGAAACCGACGAGAAGACCAGCGACCTCGCCGCCAAGCAGGCGATCGTCGCGGCCAACGAGGCCAACGTGCGGCGCCTCGACGCGCTCGAGGCGTTCAAGCGCATCGTCGCGCCGTTCGACGGCGTGGTCACCGCGCGCAAGACCGATATCGGCCAGCTGATCTCGGCCGGCGGCGGCACGGGCCCCGAGCTGTTCGCCGTATCCGACGTGCACCAGATGCGCGTCTACGTCAGCGTGCCGCAGAACGAGGCGGCCGCGATCCGCCCCGGCATGACGGCCACGCTGACCGTGCCCGAGCATCCGGGCGAGACCTTCCATGCGACGCTCGCCGACACCGACGACTCGATCGCCGATTCGACCGGCACGCTGCTCGTGCAGTTGATGGTCGACAACCGCGACGGCAAGCTGATTCCGGGCGAATACACCGAAGTGCATTTCGCGCTGCCGGCCGGCAGCAGCCACGTGCTGACGATTCCGGCCAGCTCGCTGATCTTCCGGCAGGCAGGCCTGCAGGTCGCCGTGGTCGGCAAGGACAACCGCGCGGTATTCAAGCCCGTGACGGTCGCGACCGACCTCGGCACGCACGTGCAGATCGCGACCGGCCTCGCTCCGGACGATCGCGTGATCGACAACCCGCCCGACTCGCTGGCCGCGGGCGACCCGGTCAGGCTCGCGGCGCCGGCCCGCGCCGTCGCGGCGGCCGCGCGCGACACGGAGCGTGCGAATGGCTAACCGGGTTCGGCTCTGCGCGATGCTCGCCGGCATCGCGTTCCTCTCCGCGTGCTCGTTCGCGCCCGCCTATCACGCACCGCGGACGGCGTTGCCGGCCAGTTTCAAGGAAGTGGGCGGCTGGCAGACCGCTAAGCCGGCCGACCGCATCGCGCGCGACGGCTGGTGGAAGGCGTTCCGCGATCCGGTGCTCGACCGGCTCGAAGCGCAGGTGGCCGCGGCCAACCCCGACGTGGCCGCCGCCGTGGCCCGTCACGACGAAGCCGCCGCGCTGTTCGACCAGGCGCGCTCGGGGCTGTTTCCGACCATCGGCCTCGGCGCGCAGGTCTCGAGCAACCGGCAATCGGCCACGCGGCCGCTGCGCGGCTCGAACCAGCCGGACGTGTACGGCTCCAACACGCTCGACGCCGGCTTCGACTACGACCTCGACCTGTGGGGGAAAGTCCGCAACGAAGTCGCGGCCGGCCGCGCCGACGCGCAAGCCGGCGCCGACGATCTCGCGTCGGTGCGGCTGAGCCTGCAGGCCAGCCTCGCGAACGCGTACTTCAACCTGCGCGGGCTCGACCAGCAGCAGCAACTGCTGGCCGACACGATCGCCACCTACCGGCGCGCGCTGCAGTTGACGATGAGCCGGCACGAAGGCGGCATCGCGTCCGATCTCGACGTCTCGCGCGCCCGGACGCAGCTCGATTCGGCCCGTGCATCGGCCGAGGACGTGCGCGCGCGGCGCGCGCTCTACGAGCACTCGATCGCGACGCTCACGGGCGTACCGGCGTCGTCGTTCTCGCTGACGCCGGACCTGGGCGTCGCGTACCTGCCGACGATCCCGGCCGGCATTCCCGCCACGCTGCTGCAGCGGCGTCCCGACGTCGCGGCCGCCGAGCGCCGCATGGCGGCCGGCAACGCGAAGATCGGCGTGGTGCGTGCGGCGTTCTTCCCCGACATCACGCTCGGGCTGATCGGCGGGTACCAGAGTTCCGGGCTCGGCCACTGGCTCAGCGCGCCGAACGAGATCTGGTCGATCGGGCCCAGCCTTGCGCTGACGCTGTTCGACGGCGGCCGCCGCCAGGCGCTCACCGACCAGGCGCACGCGAAACTGGCCGAGAACGGCGCGCGCTATCGCGCGGTGGTGCTCGCCGCGTGCCAGCAGGTGGAGGACAACCTCGCGCTCACGCACCACCTCGGCGACGAAGCCGCTCGCGAGCAGGAAGCGCTCGACGCGGCCGAGCGCACGCTGCAGTTGTCGATGTCGCGCTATCGGGACGGCGTCGTCAGCTATCTCGACGTGGTGACGGCGCAAACCACCGAGCTCAATACGAAGGTCACGATGCTGGAACTGGACACGCGCCGGCAACTGGCGGCGGTGGGGTTGATCGCCGCGCTGGGCGGCGGGTGGTCGACGGATGAAGCCGCACCCGGGGCGCAGGCGCCGGCCGCGACGCCGGCCCGTTCCGCGACCTGACACCCTCGCGACACGCGGGAGGCGTGTCGCCTTTCAAGGCACCCGTCGCGATGACGGGTGCCGTTTTTTACATCGATCCGGCTGCTCAGAACTTGTGGCGGATACCGGCCGCGACCACGGCCTGCCGGTCGTTGCCCGACGCGGCAAGATTGAAGATCCCCGCGTTGCCGAGCACCGCGACGCCGTCCGCGCCCGTCACGCGCTGGTACACGCCTTCGAGATAGAGATCGGTGCGGCGCGACAGCGCATAGTCGGCCTGCAGCATGAACTGGTTCCACTTCGGCGCGACGCTGCGGCCCGCATCGTCGAAACGGCCCTGCGTGAACGTATACGAGCCGCCCAGCGAAAAGGCCGGCGTCAGGAAGTAGCGCCCGTTCAGTTCGTAGTTGCTGAAGGTCAGCAACTGGCCGTTCACGGCGCCGTACGCACCGCCTTGCGACAGTTCGCGCGGATCGTTCAGGATCGTTCTCGTATAGACGAGGCCGATCGCCGCATGCTCGAACGCGTAATGTGCGCCGGCGCCGAACGTGCGCCAGCGGCCGCCGGCCAGCATCGCATCGCCGTCCGAACTGCTCAGCGATCCGCCCGTGTTCTGCGGCGCATTCACGCCGCCCGGCTGGTTGGACTGCAGGTATGCGACCGCAAGGTCGACCGGGCCGTTCGCATACTGCGCGCCGACGCTGTACGCGTTGTTGTTGCTGAACCCGCCGCCCTGGTTGCTGAAGCCGTACGCGCCGCCGAACGTGAAGCCGCCGTAGTCCGCGCTGCGGAATTTCACCGCGTTGTTCATCCGCGTGTCGTTGGCGAGGTTATCGTTGTCGTACGGGTGATCGGCGATGTTGCCGCCGAATCCCGAGCCCGTCGCCGACAGCGGCGCGACGAAGTCGACCAGGAAATCGTACTGGCGGCCGAGCGTCACCGTGCCCCACTGGCGGCTGGACAGACCGACCCACGCCTGGCGGCCGAACTCGTCGCCGCCGTTGCCGAACTTGCCGTTCGCGACGTTGAAGCCGTTCTCGAGGGTGAACACGGCAGCCAGGCCGCCGCCGAGATCCTCGTTGCCGCGCAGCCCCCAGCGCGACGTGCTGAGGTTGCCGCTCTGGACGCCGTAGACCGGGCCCGCACCGGCCGACGATTTCTGGTTGCTGATGTAGTCCAGGCCCGCGTCGATCGTGCCGTACAGCGTGACGCTGCTCTGCGCATGGGCCGCGCTCGCAAGCACGCACGCGATCACCGCCGGGATTGCCAGATATTTCTTCATGATGGTTTCGCTAGAGTGGATCGGTCTTCTCGCATCGCCGGCCAGTGTGGGATGGCCGGTCCGTCCGCGATGCGATGGCGCACAATTTAGGCGGCGGGCATGACAGCGCCGTTATCAAAACGGCCCGAAAAATGAAACCTTCTTCATGTTCGCGATGCAACGGTTTCATGTCCGCCCAGACGCTGCGCCCGCGCATGAATTTCTTTTCACGTTGCGTATGCCGATCCGCTAGCCACCCTCCTCTATGCTTGACCTCGACCCGATGCGCAACAGCGACACATGCCGCGCCGGGGGATGAACCCAGTCAACCATCATGAGGACTCCGAACATGAAAACCGCCCATATCGTCGCCGCCGCCATGCTCGCCGCAATCGGCACACTGTCCGTTCCCGCGTTTGCACAGACCGGCAGCCAGCCGATGCAGATGGCTTCCGCCGTCACCAAGGATGGGGGGACCGGTGTGCAGGCCGCCGGCCAGTGGGTGCCGCCGTACGGCCAGGCGATGCACGAGAAGACGCGCGCCGAGGTCTACGCCGAGCTCGTGCATGCCGAACAGGACGGGCAGCTCAAGTACCTGAACTCCACGCTCTACTCGCATTGATGCGCACCGCCGTGCGGCCGGGCGCGGTGCCCGGCTCATGCCGTCCGCGCCGTCCGCGGCGACGCCTCCCGTTCACCGAAACGTCCGCCATTCATGAAGCTTCGTCCGTTGTTCGCCCGTTCTGCCCGTCTCGCGATCGCCGCGGTCGCCGTCGGCGTCCTGCTGTCCGGCTGTGCCGCCGCGCAGCCCGACGGCCCCGGCGATTGCGTCGGCCCGCCCGATTTCTGCGTGCCGTTCTTCGGCTCGTAAACGCACGACGGGCGCGCTGCCGTCGGCAGGGCGCCCGTCGCGTCTTCCGCTCGATGCGGGCCGCGCCCGCGCGCTCAGGCGTCCGGCAGCGTCACCTGGTAGCCGTAACGGCTCACGGTATCGATCCGCACGCCGGGCAGGTGCCGCGCAAGCTTGCGGCGCAGCCGCGACACCACGAGATTGACGCTCGACGGATCGACATCCTCCTTGTCCTGCCAGACGTAGCGGATCAGCTGATCGCGCGGCACCGGCGCGTTCGGACGGCGCATCAGGCATTCGAGCAGCAAGCATTCGCGCCGCGTCACGGCCAGGCGCAGCTTGCCGTCCTTGAGTTCACGCGCGAGCGTGTCGAACGGGGATGCCGCCGCGACCGGGCCTTCCGTGTCGCGCGGCCCGGCCAGCCGCTGCAGCGCCTGCAGGCGCTCGTGCAGCTCGATGAACGAGTATGGCGCGCAAAAGCAGGCGTCGGCGCCCGCACGCAGCACGCGGATGCGCTCGCGCGCCGACGCCTGGCCGATCAGCACCACCAGCGCCGCGCCGCCGCCGCCGGCGACGAAACGCGGCAGCATCGCGATCAGCGCGGCGTCGCCGCCGGGCTCGAAAGCCGTCGCGACGATTGCGTCGAACGCCTCCTGCGAGGCGAGGAACAGCCCGTCGCGCAGGTCGTCGGCGCGCTGCAGGCTGTGCCCGCTCTCCTGCAGCGCCTTGTGCAGCCACGCCGCTTCCGGGTGCGGCGAAGTCACGAGCAGGACGCGCATCGTCAACGGGCCTCGCAGCGGAAAACCGCACACACGAGCAATTGCATCCGGACAAACGTCATGCCAGCGACCTCGGCCAGCATTCGATCGTCACGCGCGTGCCGGGCTCGGCATTGCCGATGCGCAGCGTGAAGTCGTGCACGTTGACGACCGCCGACACGATGCTCAGGCCGAGCCCCGCTCCGGCGAGATGCCCGGTACGGCGGCTGCGGTAGCGATGCTGCAGCACGGCCTCGCGCTCGTTGGCCGCGATGCCCGGGCCGTTGTCGACCACGTCGATGCGCGGACCGCACGGCGTGTCATGCAGTTCCACGCGCACGGTGTCGCCCGACGTCGTGTACTTGAGCGCGTTGTCGAGCAGGTTGGTGAGCGCCTCGAACAGCAGCGCGCAATCGCCATGGATCCGCGTGACAGGCTCGACGAGCACCACGAACTGGATCGAACGGCTGTCGGCGAGCGGCTCGAACAGTTGCCCGACATCCGTGACGAGATCCTCCAGCGCCACCTCCGCGAACCCGCCGCGCCGCTGCAGCGAACCGATTTCGGCAATGCGCAGCATCGCGCGAAAGCGGCTGAGCAGCACGTCGGTCTCGTTGCGCGCCCGTGCGACGAGGCTCGCCAGCGCCGCATCGTCGAGCCCGTCCGCGCGCTCCGCCGCGTGCGCGAGCAGCGTGTGCACGTGCGCGAGCGGTGTCCGCAGGTCGTGCGCGATGCCGTCGCAGACGCCCTTCACTTCGTTCATCAGGCGCTCGACTTCCTCGAGCATGTGATTGACGAGATGCGACAGCAGGTCGATCTCGTCGTGCCCGCCGATCGGCAGCCGCTGCCCGAGGTCGCCCTGCGCGATGCGCTGCGTGATGAGCCGAACTTCCTTCAGGCGCTGCATCTGCCGGACGCTGAGGATCAACCCGCCGACGACGCCCGCGGCAAGGCAGAACAACCCGCCGCCGACGAGCGCCTGGATGATCGCCGCGCGGATCCTCAGGATGTGCGTGAGGTCGCGCCCAAGCACCAGAATGTCGCCGTTGGCGCGCCGCTCCGCCATCGTGCGGACGACCGGCGGCACCTGGTCGCCCGCGATCGTCATCGTGTGATCGAGCGTCACGCCGTTGCGGTTCGGCTGGAGGCCGGCCGGCAGCGCCAGCACGTCGCCCGCGATATGCTTGCCGTCCGCGGTGAAGAGCCCGTAATAGTTGGTGTGCATCCGCTCGCGCTCGATCCGGTGCTGAATGGCGGCAGGAAGCTGGTCCTCCTGGATCGAATCGAAGTAGATCATCTGCCAGTCGATCACCACATCGGTCTCGCGCTCCATGTCGTGCGTGATCACCGATGCGATGTAGCCGAGCAGCAACATCACCGAGATGGAAAACGTCACGGCGTAGACAGACACGAGCCGGAACGTGCTGGAGTACCAGCGCCGCTTGGGCGCCGGCTGGACGTGATGCGTGGAGAACGTCAAGGCAGCGGGCTCAACCAAGGATGTAACCGGCACCGCGTACCGTCTGGATCATCTGTTTCGCATCGGGCGGATCGATCTTCTTGCGCAGCCGGCCCATGTGCACTTCGATCAGGTTGGTGCCGGGATCGAAGTGATAGCCCCATACGGCCTCGAACAGCATCGTGCGCGTGATGGTCTGCCCGGCATTGCGCATCATGTATTCGAGCACGCGGTACTCGGTCGGCAACAGCGCGATTTCCTCGCCGTCGCGAAACACCTTGCGCGAGATCAGGTCGAGCCTGAGCGGCCCGACGGTCAGGCTCGTGTCGAACTGCGCCGGCGCCGTCTGGCTCCGGCGCAACAGCACTTCGAGGCGCGCGGCCATTTCCTCGGGATCGAACGGTTTGGTCAGGTAGTCGTCGCCGCCCGCGCGCAAGCCGCGAACGCGTTCGTCGACATCGCCGAGCGCACTCAGCATCAGCACCGGGGTGCGCACGCCGACGCTGCGCATCGTGGTCAGGATCGTGAGGCCGTCGACGACCGGCAGCATCCGGTCGAGCGTGATCACGTCGAATTCGTTGCCGAGCGCGCGGGCCATGCCGTCGCGCCCGTTCGCCACCCATTCGACCGTGAAACCGCGACCTGTCAGTTCTCTGACGATTTCATTCGCGGTGATTTCGTCATCTTCGATCGTGAGGACGTGCGCCATGGCCGCACCGTCGCGGGACAGCTTGTTGGGCAGGACCGGCTGGTTACCCGGGGAAACTGATAATGCCATATACGATTCTCGTCTTCATCGAAGGGACGCATGCGCTTCGACTCCCGATGGCCGAACGCGCTCGGATGGAGACTACACGCGCGCGCGTAAATCGTGCGCGTCGACTTCATGAAGAAAATTTCATATACGGTGACATCGCGGCCCGGCCGTTGCCGGCACCGGCCGGCCAGGCGCGCGATGATGCGGGACGCCGGGAACCGGCCGGCATCCGGAAAATTGCGACACAATGCCGCACCGTCATTGGCGAGCGCGGACCACCGGCGGTCGTGGCCGGGCGCGTCGCGATGCAGGCAATCAGCCGCGCGGCGGCGACCCGTCCGGCTTGCCGGCCACCCGCCGCGATGCGACGGCATGCGCGGCGTCCTCCGCACGATGCAGGCGCTCGACCTTCGTCTGCGCGAGCGTCGCGTCGGCAATCGCGAGCCCCGTTCCCTGCACCTTCGCGAACGCCAGCACCGGCGAGCACACCAGCGCGACTAGCGCGGCCATCCTGACGGTCGTTTTCATGCCTTTCCTCCTGCGGGCCGCGCCGTGCGCAGCGTCGATTGATCACCGGCTCGACGATACGCACGAGCCGCTAACCGTTCGACAGCGCGCACATGAAGGTTTCTTTAACGTCCGACGCACGCGATGAAGGCGGCCTCGACACGCGCCGCCCCGCATAAAACTTGTTTCATCTTCGCGCTGCCGTTTCGATAGTCCGCCGCCCCTAACCTTCGTCGGGCAGTCGACGTTGGCATCCCACCGTACGGCCTGTTCCCAACGCTTCCCAGGAGTCGAAGATGAATCATCCCGCCCGTTACCTCGCCTGTGCCGCGCTGCTCGTGCTGAGCGTCTCCGCGCACGCCGCGCCGAAGCTCACGTCGGCGCAATGCAACGACTATCCGTTCGTGCACACGAAAGGCCCGGTCTCCCATCGGCAACTGGTCAACGAGCTGAACGAGCTGGAGTCCGTCGGCTACAACCCGTCGTCGGGCGACGAAAGCAGCTATCCGGACGATATCGATACGGCGCAGGCGCGCCTGATGCAGAAGTATCAGAAGGATTGCGCGGGCGCCGCCAACACGGTCGCGTCGAACGGCAACTGAAGCGCCAGTGGCAACCGATCTCCGAGTTTGCGCGCTTGCCTCGCGGCTGCGCGCTTTTTTTCGTCATCCGAACGGATTCGCCATCATGCGCGCAGACGGCACGACGCTTCCGGAGAGACGCGGCCCGTTCGACATCACGCGCTCATGCGCGGCGGCGAGCGCGAAACGAGCGCCGATCGGAGAGGGATCGACATGGCCTGATGCCGCCCGCCACGCCTGCATGGCGCCTGCACGATGAAAGCAGGTCGACGATCCGTCAACGACCCGCCGCGCGAATCATTTGCTTGTTCTATAAATTCGAACCCCGTCACATATCCGGATCCGGAATCCTTGCCGACTGGATCACGACCAGCGTATCGCCCGCCTCGATCCTGCACGGCGGATCCTCATAGAACGAAAAGATCTTCCCGCACCGGTCGAGCCCGACGACGATCGCACCCGGCACGACGTTCGTCATGCAGCCGATCTCGCTTGGCAACGCCTCGCGCTCCAGCAGCGTCGCGCGCCCGCGCGTCGACAGCATGTCGTTCACGAACGGCACGATGTAGCGGCTGTGCACCGCGTCCGCGAGCAGCAGCGCGCCGATCTTCGTCGACGACACGATCACGTCCGCGCCCGCCTGCCGCAATTGCCGCTGGTACAGGTTCTCCTGGATCCGCACGACGATCTTCGTATCGGGCGCGATGCTGCGCACCGACAACGTGAGCAGGATCGCGGTCGGATCGTCGGTCACCGAGATGATCACGGCCTTCGCCGCGCGCACCTGGGCCTGCTGCAGCAGGTCCTCGTGCGCGGGATCGCCGAGCAACCCCGTCACGCCGAGCGACGTCGCGGCCTCGAGCGCCTGCTGCTGCGAATCGATCACGATGATCGTCGCGGCATCGACGCCGCTCTCGAGCAGCTCGCGCACGGCGATCGACCCCGACAGGCCATAACCGCACACGACGATGTGATCGGACAATTGCTTTTGCAGGCGTTTCATGCGGAATTCCTCGACGACGCGCTGGATCACGAACTGATACGCCGTGCCCAGGAAAATGAACCAGATGACGATGCGGATCGGCACGATGAAGAACGCATCGATGAGACGCGCCCGCGCGGTGACGGGCACGATGTCGCCATAGCCGACCGTCGCGACGGTCACCATCGTGAAGTACACGAGATCGGCGACGGTCATCGGCGTGCTCTTGGTCGAATCGCGCAGGCCGTCCCGATCGAGATACAGCACGAGGAACGCGAGCACGCACAACAGCACGACCGCACCGACACGAAACAGCAGCGTGCGCCGCGGCGACGTCGCGGGACGGGTGAACAGCATGCGCGCACGCGGCGCCTGCCACGGGTTGCGGGCGCGACGCAGGCGTGAGCGCAACGAACGGCGCTTGGCGGAAGGCGTTGCCAACGGGGGAATCTCCTGAAGGATGCGGGCTCGATTCTACGACGGGAAGACGGTGATCCGGCCCGACATCATTGCATCGATTCGTCCGTTACAGCATGCTGCGCGGCCGCACCATCGTCCCGTCGACGAAACGCTGCGCGCGAAACGCCGACAGGTCGAGCGACGGCGCGCCCGTGTCGATCCATTCGGCGAGCAGCCGGCCGACGATCGGCCCCATCGCGAAGCCGTGACCGCAGAACCCCGTCGCGATCGCGAGCCCCGACGGCGTGCCCGGCGCATCGATCACCGGAATGCCGTCGGGCAGCACGTCGATCAGGCCGGCCCACGACTCGACGATCTGCGCATCCTTCAGCGCGGGGAAGATCGCCTTGAGCTTCGCGAGCGCGCGCGGCGCATGCGCGCGATTCGGCTGCGGCTGCGGATCGCGCGGCTCGATCGGTCCGGTCGCACCGTTGATGCGGGCAAGCGCATCGCGCCACGCAGCCGAATTCAGGTGTAGCCGGAACTTGTCGCGCTGCGACCAGAACGCCGGCCAGAACAGGCTCAACCCGCGCAGGTGGCCGAGCGTCAGGTCGACGTCGACCTGCATGTCGTCGGCGAGATTGATCGCACCGTTCTTGCGCTGCCGGATGCCGAGGCCGTGGCCCCACACCGTCGACGCCGACACCGGCGGCACCACATTGGTGCGCATGCACGTGCCGCGTACCGCCTGTTGCGGCAGCCGGATGCCGACGCCGTCGAGCAACCTGAAGCTGGTCGCGCCGGCCGCGCAGATCACGCGCCGCGTGCGGATCGTGCCGCGCTCGGTCACGACGCCGGCCACCGCACCGCCGGCCGTCTCGATTGCGCTCACGCCGCAGCCTTCGAAGAAGCGCGCGCCCGCCTCGACGGCACGCGCGGCGAATGCGGCCGCCACGCGGCGCGGCTCGGCCTGCCCGTCGGTCGCGGTGTACAGCCCGCCGAGCGTGCGCGCCTGCGGCGAAAGGCCGCTGACGCGCTCGTCGATCTGTGCGCGCGTCAGCGTGCGCGTGTCGAGCCCGTGCTCGCGCGCGACGGCGAGCCACGCGTTGAACGACGCCCAGTCCGTTTCGTTGTCCGCAATATAGAGACAGCCGCCCTGCCGCCATTCGAGATCGAAACCGAGGGTTTCCTCTAATCCTTCCCAGATCCGCATGCCGGCCATCATCAGCGGCACCTCGGCTGCTTCGCGGCCCTGCTGCCGCACGAAGCCCCACGCACGTGTCGACTGCTGTCCGGCGATGCGCGACTTGTCGAGCACGACGGCCTTCAGGCCGCGCAGGCCCAGGTAATACGCGGCTGCGCAGCCCATGATGCCGGCGCCGGCGATCACGATATCGGCGTCGGTCGGGAATGGTGTGCCGGCGAGGGTCAGTGCATCGTGCAGCGGATAGGTTGTCGTCATTGCTTCCTGTCAGGCGTTAATACGTCCGGATACGGACCTCGGTGGTAACGTCGTGACACACCTTTCACACAAACGCACCTTTCACGACGCTGAATAACGACCATTTTGCGGTAAAGTTATCTTTTCCGCGCGTGGCCGGTCGGCTCGCCCCTGGACGTCATGAAGACTGTCCGTCGAGACTGCCGCAAGGCGTCGTTCTGAACGTCACGATCCGTTCCCGTAGCATGACCACTGAAGCAATCACCACGGATTCCCTCGCGGTTGCCGAGCGCGTGCGCGAGCTGATGACCCGCAACGGCATCGGCAAGCGCCAGCAGACCACCGAGCTGTGCCGCATCCTCGACCTGAGTTTCTCGCAAGGCCACCGCAAACTGCGCGGCAGCAGCCCCTGGACGCTCGCGCAAATCAAGAAAGTCGCCGAAGCGTACGGCGAACCCGCCGCTCAGCTGTTCGGCGCGCAAACGCTCGACCCCGGCATGGTCGGCGCCTATTCGCAGGAGGCCGTACTTTACGCGGGCGTCGCCGAAATTCCGTGCACCGCATGGATCGGCGCGCCGCTCGAAGCCGGCGCGCGCCCCGAATTCGTCGCGTATGAACAAAACGGCCGCTGGCGCGTGCTGCGCCACACCGGCGTGCTGTACCAGAACGCGTACGACGTGCACAAGATCGAGATCTATCCGCGCCGCGCGGAGAGCGACAAGCTCGTCGTCGCGGTGATCGACCCCGATCGCGTCAGCGCGACCGAGCTGTGCCGCTATCTCGAACGGCAGGGTTTCGCGACGGCCTCGTTCGACGGCCTCGCGCCGTTCGTCGACGCGCTGCAGGGCCAGGCCTTCGATGCGGTGCTCACCGAATGGCTGTTCGACGACGCCACGGCCGCGACCGCGATCAAGGCCGTGCGCACGTCCGACAACCCGGGCGCGCCGATTTTCGTGCTGACGGGCGACCTGCTCACCGGCCGCGCGAGCGAAGCCGACATCAGCGAAGTGATCCGCGCGTTCGACGTCGTCTGCTACGAAAAGCCGGCGCGCATGGCGATCCTCAGCGCCGACCTCGCGAAACGGCTCGCACGCGGGTAGCCCCCGGGCCGCTCCTCCCCCGGACGGCCGACGCCCGCGCGGCACGGCGGTCGTGAACAGGTGCATAGCTCAGTACAATAGCCGCACCTGTTCACGCCCACGCCGGCATCCGCCGCCCGACGCCATGGCCCGCCTCATCCCCGACGACTGGAAAAGCCTCGCCGCGACCGGCGCGGCCGAACGCGAGCGCGAAACGCTCGCCGCGCTCGAACACGCGCTGCCCGACAGCTACACCGTGTATCACGGCGTGCACTGGACCCGCGCCGACCAGGCGTTCTCGGTATTCGGCGAGGCCGCGTTCGTCGTCGTGAGCCCGGCCGGCCGCGTGCTGCTGATCGAGCAGAAAGCCGGCTTCCTGCGCGAAACACCGAAGGGGCTCGTGAAGGTCTATCTGCAGAAGGAGCGCAATGTTCCGATCCAGCTTGCGCGCACGCAGGAAACGCTGCACCGGCGCCTGACAGCCGCGCTCGGCGCAGGTGTGTACGGCGTCGAGGCGCTGCTGTACTGCCCCGACTACGCGATCCGCGACGCGTCGATCGCCGGCGTCGCGGCCGACCGCATCGTCGATGCCTCGCGTAAAGCGCAGCTCGCGCAGGTGATCCTTCAGATCCTGCCCGAGGACGACGAACACTTCCCGAACGCGCCGAAGCTCCACCATTTCCTCGCGGACGAGCTCGCGCTCACGCCCGACACAAGCGCGCTCGTCGGACAGGCCGGCACGCTCGTCACGCGGCTGTCGGGCGGGCTCGCCACGTGGGCGCGCCAGCTCGAATTCGCGCCGTTCCGGCTGCGCGTCACCGGCACGGCCGGCTCGGGCAAGACGCAGCTCGCGGTGCAGGCGATGCGCGATGCGGTCGCGGCCGGCAAGCTCGTGCTCTACGTATGCTTCAACCGGCCGCTCGCCGACTACATCGCCCGCATCGCGCCGCCCGGCGCGAAGATCGCGAACTACCACCAGCTGTGCGACTGGGTCGCGCGCGACGGCGGCTATACGCCCGACTTCCAGGTACCCGGCGAATTCGAGCGGCTCGAGGCGCGCTTCGCGGAAACGCCCATTCCCGAGCACTGGCGTTTCGACGTGCTGGTGGTCGACGAAGGACAGGATTTCCATGCGCCGTGGGCCGCCGCCCTGGAGCGCTTGCTGGCGCCGGATGGCGCATGGTGGTGGCTGGAAGATCCGCTGCAGAACCTGTACATGCGCGAGCCCGTCGCCCTGCCGGGCTGGGTCACGCTGAAGGCGCTCACCAACTACCGGAGCCCGCGCGACCTGCTCGAATTCGTGCGCGACATCGTCGGCCGGGTCGAGCCGCTTGCGGCCGAGCTGCGCTCGGGCAGCCCGTTCGACGGTTCGGATCCGTCGGTGTCGTCGTACGGGGAAGAAGGCGCGTCGGCGGACGCGTTGGCCGACGCCTGCATCGATGCGACCAAGCGGGCGATCACGCACGCGCTGTCGCTCGGCTTCCGCAAGCAGGACATCGCGGTGCTGTCGTATCGCGGCCGCGAAGGCTCGGTGCTCGCGCCGCTCGACCAGCTCGGCCCGCACCGGCTCAAGAGCTTCACCGGCAAGTACGACCTGTTCGGCAACCCGGAGTATCGCGAAGGCGACGTGCTGCTCGATTCGATCTACCGCTTCAAGGGCCAGTCGGCGCCGTGCGTGATCCTCACCGAGGTCGACTTCGACACGCTCGACGCGCGTGCCGCGCGCAAGCTGTTCGTCGGCGCGACGCGTGCGACGATGAAACTGCTGATCGTCGCGTCGTCGCGCGCGGCCGCGCAACTCGCGGCCGTCTGATCTAACGGGCGGGCGGCAGGCGAGCAGGCGCCCGCCCCGCCGCCATCCGCGGTCGATCAGGCCACGCGGAACGCGCCGACCGCGCGACGCAGCCCGTCGGCCTGCTCTTCCAGCGATGCGGCAGCCGCCGCGGCCTGCTCGACGAGCGCCGCGTTCTGCTGCGACACCTGGTCCATCTGCGACACCGCGCGGTTCACCTGCTCGATCCCGTCGCGCTGCTCGTTCGACGCAGCCGCGATCTCCGTCATGATGCCCGTCACGCGGCCGATCGCCTGCTGGATGTCCTGCATCGTCGCGCCGGCCAGGCCGACGAGCCGCGAACCGTTCGCGACGCGCTCGACCGATTCGCCGATCAGCGTGCGGATTTCCTTCGCCGCCGACGCCGAGCGTTGCGCGAGCGTGCGCACCTCGCCCGCGACCACCGCGAAGCCGCGGCCCTGCTCGCCCGCGCGCGCGGCTTCGACTGCCGCGTTCAGCGCGAGGATGTTGGTCTGGAACGCGATGCCTTCGATCGTGCCGATGATGTCGGCGACCTTCTGCGAGCTCTGGTCGATCTCGTTCATCGTGCCGATCACCTCGCCGACGACCGTCGCGCCGCGCGTGGCGATCTCGCTCGCGGTATCCGCGCAGGCCTGCGCCTCCACCGCATTGTCCGCGTTCTGCTTCACGGTCGCGGTGAGCTGCTCCATGCTCGCGGCCGTCTCCTGCAGCGCGGACGCCTGTTCCTCGGTGCGCTGCGACAGGTCGGTGTTGCCGGCCGCGATCTGGTGCGTCGCCGTCGAGATCGCTTCGGAACCCTGGCTGACCTGGCGCACGGTGTCCGCGAGACTGCGCTGCATGCCGGTCACGCCCTTGACCAGCTCGGCCATCTCGTCGCGCGACGACCAGCGCACTTCCGACGTCAGGTCGCCTTCCGACAGGCGGCGGAAGTGCGACAGCAGGCGATTCACCGGCTGGGTGATCGCGAAATGCAGGCCGATCGCGCAGCCAAGGCACGCGGCCAGGCCGAACGCGATACCGGCAATCGCGCCCGCGCGCATCCAGCCGTAATAGGTCTGCGCGGTGTCGTACACGTCCTTGCCGCGCGCGACCTGGTACGCATCGAGCGCATCGGTCGCCTGCGTGAGCGCGACCGACAGCGGCGGCGCCACCGACATCAGCAGCCGGTCGGCCTCGTCGCGACGGCCGTCGCGGACCGCGTCGATCATCGGCTTCAGCGCCTGCCCGATCAGCGCCTGGCGCGCAGCGTCGAGGCGGCTCGCGAGCGGGCCTTCGTCGCCGTCGTGCGGCATCGACGCGTAGCCGCACCAAGCGGTGTCCGCCTTCGCGAGATAGTTCTCGGCCTTCTTGACGAGATCGGGCACTTCCGGCGCTTCCGGATGCAGCAGCGCACGATCGAGCGTCGTGCGCACGATCGTGAGGTTCAGGCTGGCCGCCGACAACGCGGTCTTCGCGGCCAGTTGCTGCGTATAAGCCTCGTCGAGCGCGCGGTTCGAGCTCTGCATGCCGGCGAGGCCGATCAGCCCCGACACGACGAGCAGCACGGCGACGAGACCGAGCGTGGAAAAGATCCGCGTACGGATCGAGAAACGGGAAAACAGGGCGTTCAGGTTCATGACGGGACGTGAGCGGTGAAAAGTGCCGCGGCAATCGGTCCGCAGCACTCTGGATTACGGTTTGCCTGCAAAAAACTTGAGTCCGGCCCCGCTTCTCGCCTGATCCCGGTCAATTTTTCGTGCCGGCAATCTTCTGTTACGGCTGCAACAGATCGAGGCTGGGCAGAAATTGACTGGTCAATCATCCATGGCTATAGTTCGACACAATTCCCTGCCATGGCAGATATCTCGATGACAACCGACACCCTCCTCACTCCGCCGGCCGCGGAAACGGCCCGTCGCGACGCGCCGACCGGGCTGATCGTCGCCGCGCTGCTGCTCGTCATGCTGCTGTCCGCACTCGACCAGACGATCGTGTCGACCGCGCTGCCGACGATCGTCGGCGAGCTCGGCGGGCTCGACCAGTTGTCGTGGGTCGTCACCGCGTACCTGCTCTCCTCCACCGTCGTGCTGCCGCTGTACGGCAAGCTCGGCGACCTGTACGGCCGCAAGATCGTGCTGCAGGCCGCGATCGTGCTGTTCCTCGCGGGCTCCGCGCTGTGCGGCGTCGCGCAGGACATGACGCAGTTGATCGTGCTGCGCGCGCTGCAGGGGCTGGGTGGCGGCGGCCTGATGGTCGTCACGATGGCCGCGATCGGCGATCTGGTGCCGCCCGATCGCCGCGCGCGCTACCAGGGGATGTTCGGCGGCGTGTACGGCCTCGCGACGATCATCGGCCCGCTGCTCGGCGGCTTCCTGGTCGAGCACCTGTCGTGGCGCTGGATCTTCACGATCAACCTGCCGCTCGGCTTTCTCGCGCTCGCGGTGATCGGCGTCGCATTCCGGCCGCACACCGCACACGTGAAGCACCGGATCGACTACATGGGCGCCGCGTTCCTCGCCACCGCCCTCACCTGCGTGATCCTGTTCACGAGCGAAGGCGGCTCGCTGCTGCCGTGGACGTCGCCGCAGCTGTGGATGACGCTCGTGCTCGGCGTCGTCGCGATCGGCGGCTTCATATATGAAGAGCGGCTCGCGGTCGAGCCGATCATGCCGCTCGAACTGTTCCGCCATCGCACCTTCGTGCTGGTCAGCCTGATCGGCTTCGTCGTCGGCATCGCGCTGTTCGGCTCGGTCACGTTCATCCCGCTCTACCTGCAGGTCGTGAAGGGCTCGACGCCGTCGCAAGCCGGGATGCAGCTGCTGCCGATGATGGGCGGCATGCTCGTGACGTCGATCGTCAGCGGCCGGCTGATCTCGCGGCTCGGCTCGTACCGGATGTTCCCGATCCTGGGCACGCTGACCGGCGGCATCGCGATGGTGCTGCTGTCGACGCTGACGCTCGACACGCCGCTGCACACGATGTACGCGTACATGGCGCTGCTCGGGATCGGGCTCGGCATGGTGATGCCGGTGCTCACGCTCGCCGTGCAGAACACGGTCGAATTCCGGCACATGGGCGTCGCGACCTCCGGCGCGACGCTGTTCCGCTCGATCGGCGGCTCGCTCGGCGTCGCCGCGTTCGGCGCGCTGTTTTCGCACGGGCTGCAGTCGCGGGTGATGGATGCGCTGCCGGCCGGCACGGAACTGCCGCCCGCGCTCGGCCCGGCCGCCGTGCACCTGTTGCCGGATGCCGTGCGCGACGCGTACCTGCATGCGTTCGCCGGTTCGCTGCATGTCGTGTATCTCGCGGCGGCGACCGTCATCGCGATCGCGTTCGTGCTCGCATGGTTCGTCGAGGATGCGCCGCTGCGCAAGCACAACTGATCGGAATGCGCGTCGCGCGGCGCTCGGCACCGGAAACGTGCTACGCCGCAGCCTTTAGGCCTTTGACGCGCCGTACCCCATCCGCAGCGGCCCGCCGTTACGGCGCCAGCACGACCGCCCCCGTCGTCGCGCGCGACTCCAGCAGCCGGTGCGCATCGGCCGCCTGTTCGAGCGGCAGCCGCGCGCCGATCTCCACGTGCATCCCACCCGCCAGCCGCTCGAGCGTCGCGCGCGCGGCTTCGCGATACCCCGCGACGTCGCGCGCGATGAAGCCGAGCACACTCGGCCGCGCCAGCGCGATCGACCGCACCGGCCCCAACTCGTCGAGATCGATCGTCTGCCGCGCGCCGATCGCGGCCACCTGCCCGATGCTCGCGACCATCCCGAACGGACGGACCGCGCCGAGCGTGCGCGTCAGCACGTCGCCGCCGATCCCTTCGATCGCGTAATCGACCCCCGCGCCACCGCCGAACGCGCGCGCGGCCGCGACGAAATCCTCTTCGCGGTAATCGACGACCGCCTCGGCGCCGTGCTGGCGGGCGAGCGCGGCCTTCGCGGCCGACCCGGCCGTGCCGATCACCCGCGCGCCGAGCGCACGCGCCCATTGCGTCGCCAGCAGCCCGACGCCGCCGGCCGCCGCATGCACGAGCACCGTGTCGCCGGCGCCGACCTGACGGACGCGATGCAGCAGCATATAAACGGTGATCCCCTTCAGCAGCCCGGCCGCGGCGGCTTCGTCGCTCACCCCTTCGGGGATCGGCAACACGCGCTCGGCCGGCATCGTGCGCAGGCTCGCATAGCTGCCGGTCGGCATGCCCGCATACGCGACACGCTGGCCGACGACGAGATCCGTCACGCCCGGCCCGACCGCGTCGATCACGCCGGCCGCTTCGACGCCAAGCGCGTCCGGTAGCGCGGGCAACGCATGCGCGCCCGTCCGGAAATAGATGTCGACGAAATTCACGCCGACCGCGGTCTGGCGAATCCGCACCTCGCCGGCCCCGGGCGGCGCGACCGGCGCATCGACGCGACGCAGCACGCCGGCGTCGCCGTAGCAATCGATCCCGATCCGGATGGCGGTGGCAGTTTGGGTCATGACGTTCCTCACAATCGAATTGAAGTGAAACAATCATCCCATCGTGCATAATCGATCGGAATTCCCTTTTCCCGCCCATTTACTGTGCAAAATTCGACCGATCAGGATCGCGTTCCCACGCCGGCGCTGCCGATGAGCTGGGACGACATCCGTTACTTCCTCGCGGTGATGCGCGGCGGCAGCCTGTCGGCCGCCGCGCGGGCGCTGCAGGTCCAGCATTCGACGGTCGCGCGGCGCATCGACGCGCTGGAGTCCGCGCTCGGCATCCGGCTGTTCGACCGGCTGCCACGCGGCTGGCCGCCGACCGACGAAGGGCTGCACCTTGCCGAGCACGCGGCACGCCTCGAAACCGACGCGCATGCGTTCGCGCGCGCCGCCCAGGGCGCGGCGGCGCTCGACGGCGTGGTGCGCGTATCGGCGTCGCCGGTGTTCGCCAGCCACTTCCTCGCGCCGCGCCTTGCCCGCGCGCAGCGCGCGTGGCCGGCGCTGCGCATCGACCTGCTGGGCGAGATGCACGCGGCGAACCTATACGCGCGCGAAGCCGATCTCGCGGTGCGGCTGTCGCGGCCGACCGAGCCGGGGCTCGCCGCGCGCCGGCTCGGCACGATGCGCTTCGCGCTGTGCGCGGCGCCGGAATGGGCGGACGCGCCGCCCGACACCTGGCCGTTCGTCGGCTATGACGACGCGCTCGCGCAGACGCCGCAGCAGCAATGGCTCGAACGCTTTGCGGCCGGGCGCCGCTTCGCGTTCGTCACCAACGACCTGGCCGCGCAGCATCGCGCGTGCGCGGCCGGTGCCGGTGTCGCGCTGCTGCCGAGGTTTCTCGTCGACTATTCGCTCGCCGCGGGAGGTGCGGCCGGTGCGGCCGGTGCGGCCGGTGCGGCCGGTGCGGAAGGTGCGGAAGGTGCGGGAGGTGCGGGAGGTGCGGGAGGTGCGAGAGGTGCGAGAGGTGCGGCTGGTGCGGCCGGTGCGGCCGGTGCGGGAGATGCGGCTGGTGCGGCTGGTGCGGCACCATCGTCCGCCCCGGCGCCGCTCGTCGAACTGACGTCCGCGCCACGCTGTGACATCGAGCGCGAGATCTGGCTCGTCGTCCACCCGGACGTGCGGCGGTCGCCGCGCGTGCAGCGCGTCGCGGATGCGATCGCCGACGCGGTGCGCGCGGCGGACGGCCGGCTTTGACGCCACCGACCCGCTCGCGTCAGAACCGCTGCTGCAGCCCGGCCATGATCCCCAACTGGTTACGCCCCATGTCGACCGTGCCGCCGGCGGCGACCGCCTTGGCGGCCGTCGCGCCGTTCAGCATGTAGCCGACCGACGTGTAGACGCGCGTCCGCTTGGACAGAAGATGGTTGGCACGCCCGACCAGCAAGGTCGCGTTCGCGCCGCGCGCGGGCCCGCGTTGCAGATAGCGCGTGCCTTGCGCGTCGAACGACAGCGCCGGGGTCGGCATATAGGTGACGCCGGCGAAGAAGATGTCGGTCTGCCAATGAGCGGCCGCCGCGACGTGGTTCCGGATCCATCCCGCGCCGAGCTTCGCGCGCCCCATCACCGCGTAACCGGAGACGACGCCGTGCGCGCTCGTATGGGCGCTGCTGTCGAGCGGTGCCGCCGCGCCCGCTCCGCCGCGCTTGACGTCGTAGGACGCCGCGACGCCGAAGCGCGCCGCGTCGTAGGCCACCAGCGCCGTATATTGCCGGCACGCGAGCGGATTGCCCGGCACCTGCCCCGCGCAGCCGGTAGCCGAAGGCCCGGCCGGCCCGGCGGCGTCGCGGCCGAAACTGTAGGTGCCGCCGATCGTGAACCCGCGGAACTTGCCCAGGTAGCCGATCGCATTGTCGCTGCGCGCATTCGGCAGATAGGCGTCGAAGCCGCTCGGCGAATGAATCGACGGCCCGATCACGTCGGCATTGGCAAGCGCGTAGGCCGTCATGTTCATTTGCCTGCCGAGCGTGAGCGTTCCCGCCTCGCCGCTCAACCCCACGTTCGCCTGCCGGCCGAACAGCCGCCCGCCGTAATTGAATCCGCCCGTACCGGGCTGGAAACCGCTTTCCAGCACGAAGAACGCACGATAGCCGCCGCCCAGGTCTTCGCCGCCCTTCACGCCCCATCGCGACGGCACTTCGCCGGTCAGGTGCGGGATGCCCGTCGCGGCTCCGCCCTTCGCCGCACGGTTGTAGTACGAAATACCGGTATCGACGATGCCGTACAGCGTCACGCCGCCTTGCGCATGCGCGACGGCCGATGTCGCCGCCAGCGCCGCCGCGAGTACGCTTGCCCTCACCCTCGCGTTCAACGCCCCAGAATCGATATGCATGACTGAATTTCCCGAAAAAAACGACGCGTGCTGCGTTGCCGCGCGCGATCGGCCGCCGGCCTCGCGCCGGCGGGCCCCGCCAATGTGCCGCTCAGGAGTGCCGGGCGGGCGACCCCTGCCGTTCGCCGGCCGCAGCCGCCAGGCCGTGTTGCGAAGCCGAGCGCCGATGGTCGATCAGGCCGACCGCGGCGGCGGCCGCCAGCGCGGGCAGCCCGATCGCCATGAAGTTCTGTTCCAGCGGCAGATCGATGCCGACCAGCACGCCGATGACGATCGGCGCGAGGATCGCGCCGCAGCGGCCCACGCCCAGCGTCCAGCCGATGCCGGTCGAGCGGATCGCCATCGGATAGAACTGCCCCGCATACGCGCAATTGACGATCTGGGTGCCGATGGTCGATGCGCCCGCGAGGGCGACCAGCACGAACAGCAGCGTGGGCGGCATCGGATAGCCGAGCAGCGTGATCGATACCGCGGCGAGCAGATACATCGATACGAGCACCGTCTTGATCGGAAAGCGATCGGCCAGCCAGCCGCCGCCGATCGCGCCGGCCATCGCGCCGGCGTTCAGCACCAGCACGAAGGTCAATGCCGAGCCAAGGCTGTGGCCGGCGCTCGCCATCAGCCGGGTAAGCCACGAACTGAGCGCATACACCATGAACAGGCACATGAAGCAGGCGATCCAGAACATGACCGTGCTGAATCCGCGACCGTCGTCGAATAGCTGGCGAACGGGCGCGCCGCCCGCCTTGTCCTCGCGCGGGACGACATAACAGTCGCCCGGTTGCGGCCGGTACGCCGGATCGAGCCGGCGCGCGATGCGCGCGAGCTCGTCGGTCCTGCCGCGCCGGATCAGGAACGGCAGCGATTCCGGCATCCACTTCACGAGCAGCGGAACGAGCAGCACCGGCGCCCCCGCGGCGACGAACACGGACTGCCATCCGTACGCGTCGATCATCCCCTTGCCCATCACGGCCGCGAGCATGCCGCCGACCGAATAGCCGCTGAACATCAGCGTCACCAGCGTGCTGCGCATCCGGCGCGGCGCGTACTCGGTCATCTGGGCGATCACGTTCGGCATCACGCCGCCGATGCCGATGCCCGCCAGGAAGCGGGCCGCGCCGAACTGCGCGGGCGTCTGCGCCAGCCCGGCCGCCGCGGTAAAGACGCTGAACAGCGTCAGGCAGGCCGCGATGGCCCAGCGTCGCCCGATCCGGTCGGCTACCGTGCCGAACACGATGTTGCCGAACATCATGCCGAACAGCGCCGAGCTGACCATGAAGCCGGCCTGCGCCGGATTGACGCCCATCTCCTTCATGATCGCCGGCAGCGCGATGCCGGCCACGGCGAGGTCGTAGCCGTCGAACACGATGATCAGCGCGCACCAGAACAGCACGACGCCGTGCAGCTTGCCCAGCCGCGCATCGTCGGAGAGCGCCTGCAGGTTGATTTGACGCATGGACTTCCTTCCTTTTTCCAGTGGGGATTCGGGCCTGGCGGAAGTGTTCACGTCACACGCGTTCGAACCAATACGATCGCTGAGTCAATCGATTTAGTAGATATCCGAAATATTGTCGTGCAATGCGCCACTTTCCGTCCGGATGCCGGCGCAGTGTAGGAAGCCACAATGATTCTCACTATCCGGAATTTGCAGGCGGCCATGCGAACTCGATCCGCCTTTTTCCGCGCGCCGGGCGCTATCCGGATCTTTCCCCGCGACGAACGGGACTATCCGATTCTTGCAAAACTTTCGACAAGCCTGACAAAGATCAATATCATCCTTTCAGGATATCTCGCTCACAAGAGAAACCGATGTGGCACGACGCGCATCCGCCGCCAGCCGGGTGCGCCGCACGAAAACCGCCACACAGGAGACGCCCCATGCCCCTCGCCCCGAATGCGGAAGTGCTGTCCGCGCTGTATCGGAATTGCGTGTTCCGATCCGGATTGCGCATGGATGCGCACGAGCAGGTTTCCATGGAACTGGCCGAGCATGCGCTGCGCTGGAAACAGGGCGTGCCCGACGCAGCGCTGTTCAAGGGGCAACTGAATCAGCTGACCGTCTACGCGCTGCAGTACGGCGCCGAAGTCGAGGTCGCCCCGCGCCCGTTCGACGGCTTTTCGCTCGTCCACACGTCGCTCGCGGGCGGCGCCGAAATCGAGTGCGACGGGCACGTGATGGGCGTATCCGCGGGGCGCACCGCCGTGCTGGCGCCGACGTCGCGGGTTCGCCTGCGCTGGCGGTCCGGCACGCGGCAACTGATCGTCAAGGTGCCCGATTCGCTGATGCGCGCGGTCTGCGGCCGCCGGCCCGACGACGCGGCGCCCGGCCTCGCGCCCGGATTCCTGCTGCCGCCGGCGCTGGCGTCGCAATGGGATCTGATCGCGCAGTCGCTGCTCAACGTGCTCGCCGTTGCCGACGACGGCGGTATCCGGGCCGAATGGCGCGACCACTTCGAACGAAGCCTCGCGCTCTTCCTGCTCGTGCATTGCCCGCCGTCGCCCGCCGCCGCGCAGGCCGGCACGGCGCCGCCGGCGCGCGGTGCGCCGGCGGAATCCGGATCGCGCGGCGGCATCCGGCAGATGGATGCGCTGCACGCATTCATCCATGCGCGGCTTTGCGCGCCGATCTCGCTCGAAGATCTCGCCCGGGCGGCCGGCGTCAGCCTGCGGACCCTGAACGTGCTGTGCCGGCGCTACCACGGCGCGACCCCGATGGAACTGTTGCGCAACATCCGGCTGGACGCCGCGCGCGTGCAGTTGCTCAGCGACCCGACGGCCAGCATCACCGATACGGCGCTGACGTTCGGCTTCGGGCACCTCGGCCGCTTTTCCGCGTACTACTTCGCCCGCTTCGACGAGTTGCCGCGCGACACGCAGAAGCAGCGGCAGCCGAACTGAACGCCGCGCGCCGGGCGCACGGCCGCCGCTTTACGCGTCAGGCAATCGCCCGCATAGTATCGGCTTGCCCATACACCGCCCCTGCCGCACCGTCACCATGTCCGCCACGCCAGCCGCCTGCGTCGTTCGCGACGCGACCGATGCCGACCTCGATGCGATCCACGCGATCTATGCGCACCACGTGCGCCACAGCGTCGCGTCGTTCGAGGAAACGCCACCCGACGTCGCCGAACTGCGCACGCGGCGCGACGCCGTGCTGCGCCACGGGCTGCCGTACCTCGTCGCCGAATGCGACGGCCGCGTGGCCGGCTACGCGTACGCAACGCCGTACCGCGCGCGCAGCGCGTACCGCTTCACGGTCGAGGATTCGATCTACATCGACGACACACAGCGCGGGCGCGGAATCGGCCGCGCACTGCTCGCCGCGCTGATCGAACGCTGCGAGGCCGGCCCGTGGCGGCAGATGATCGCCGTGATCGCCGACGGCGGCACCGGCGGTTCGACGTCGCTGCATCGCGCGTTCGGCTTCGAGCCGGCCGGCATGCTGAAGGGGGTGGGTTTCAAGCACGGCCGCTGGATCGATACGGCGCTGCTGCAGCGCCCGCTCGGCGACGGCGCGAACACGCTCCCCGTCTCGCCCGAGCCTGTCACGTCGCGCTAGAATGGTCGCATGTCAAAGCAGACTCATTCCACCCCCGACGAGGCGGCGCCGGACGCCCGCAACGAGTACACGGTCGACGAACTCGCGCGCGTGTCCGACACGACCGTGCGCAACGTCCGCGCGTACCAGGATCGCGGCTTGCTCGCGCCGCCGGAAAAGCGCGGCCGCGTCGGCATCTACGACGACACGCACGTCGCGCGCCTGAAGCTGATCAACCACCTGCTCGCGCGCGGCTACACGCTGTCGAACATCCAGGACCTGATCAAGGCGATCGACGAAGGCCACGACCTGCGCTCGATCCTCGGCCTCGAAAACGCGATCGGCGGCCGCTGGTCGCACGAACTGCCGAAGACCTATTCGCTCGCCGCGCTCGCGCAGATGTTCGGCCCGCAGGCGACCACGCAACTGTCGCGCGTGACCGAACTCGGCCTGCTCGAACGGCGCGGATTGTCGTTCGTCGCAAAGAGCCCCGCCCTGCTCGAAGCAGCGGCCGCGATGACGAAGGAAGGCATCCCGCCGCGCGAGCTGCTCGACGTGATCAGCCTCGCGCGGCCGCATTTCGACGCGATCGCGCGACTGCTCGTCGATCTCGTCGTGAAGCGGCTCGACCGCTACGACGCCGGCACGCTGCCGCCCGCCACCGACGTGCCCGAGCTGGTCGACGCGATCTGGCGCCTGCGTCCGCTCGCGGCCGTGTTCGTCGAAGGCGAGACGAACCGTGCGCTGGAAACCGCGGCGAGCGCGTATCTCGGCGGCCGGGTTGCGACGATCCTCGACAAGAAGCTCAGCGACGAGGCCGCGCGACAGTCCGGCACACCGGCATCGAAAGACGACGGCGACGAAGCATAGGCGCGCCGCCGTCATATTGATATCGGCAATGCTTCGTTTGCGGGCTTGATCGCCCATGCGACGATTCTTCCAGCCGAGCGCCACCACCGCTCGCCCGAAGACGTTATGCATGGAGTCCGTTCGATGATTCGTTTCACCCGCTGGATCGCCCGCACCGCCGCCGTGACGCTCGTCACGCTGTCCGCCGCGTCGGCCTTCGCACAAGGCGGCGCCGACAAGGTCGTGCGCATCGGCTACCAGAAGGCCGGCCTGCTGTCGGCCATCAAGGCGCAAGGTTCGCTCGAAGCGCGGCTCAAGCCGCTCGGCTATGGCGTGCAGTGGTTCGAATTCCCGGCCGGCCCGCAACTGCTCGAGGCGCTGAACGCGAACAGCATCGACTTCGGCTATACGGGTGCGCCGCCGCCCGTGTTCGCGCAGGCGGCCGGCGTGCAGTTCGTCTATGTCGGCGCGGAACCGCCGGCGCCGCACAACGAAGCCGTGGTCGTGAAGGCCGATTCGCCGATCCGTTCGGTCGCCGGCCTGCGCGGCAGGAAGGTCGCGCTGCAGAAGGGTTCGAGCGCGAACTACCTGCTGCTCGAAGCGCTGAAGAAGGCCGGCGTACGCTATGACGAAATTCGCCCCGTCTACCTTGCGCCGGCCGACGCGCGCGCCGCGTTCGAGAGCGGCAACGTCGATGCATGGGTCGTCTGGGATCCGTACTACGCGGCCGCGCAAGACACGCTGAAGGTGCGCACGCTGTCCGACTACACGGGCCTCGCGGCGACCCACAACTTCTACGAAGCCACACGGGATTTCGCGCAACAGCATCCCGACGTGGTCAGCGCGATCCTGAAGCAGGCGCGCGAGACGGGTCAGTGGGTCAACACGCATCCGGCCGACACCGCCGCGCTGATCGCCCCGAAGGTCGGCCTGCCGCAACCGCTCGTCGAGACGTGGATCAAGCGTGTCCCGTTTGGCGCGGTGCCGCTCGACGAAAAGATCGTCGCGGCACAGCAGGGTGTCGCCGATGCGTTTTATGCGGCGAAGCTGATTCCGCAGAGGCTGAGCGTGGCCGACAACGCATGGGTCGATAAAGGCGTGCAAAGTGCGCTCGCGGCGAAGTAGCGGGAACGCAGTGCGCAATTGCCAAAAGGCCGACGGGCGCACGACTCGTCGGCCTTTTTTGTTCCTGCCGAATTTTCGGGAAACGCCGGACGAACTGTCGGCGCTCAGCCAAAGCGCGGGGCACACTTTGACGTTTATCATGAACGACCGCGACGCGACTCCCCGTCGCAGGGCGGTTCGTGATTCGAATGGCTGCGTCGGATCTGGCTACGTCGCCGCTGCGGGTCGTTCGGGGCCCACCACCCCATCAGGCCCTGCCCAACCTGCGCGTCATGCCGGGTAGCACGCGCAGCCAGGCAAGGCCGCATCGCTTCATCCGCAAATCCGACCACCCGAAGAAACAGTTACAAAGTAACGATTGACGCCGGCACCGCCCGGCGGTTAATGTGTCGCCAGAAGTTCAAGAAGTCCGATTGCTGTTCATCAATTCATCGCTCCTCAGCGGTATTCGTTGTCCTCTCTCTCCTTGACGCTTCACGTGCTCTTTACTGAGCAAATCTTCTCATTTTTTCTCAAGGATTCTTCATGGATACCGGTATCGTCAAGTGGTTCAACGACAGCAAAGGCTTTGGCTTCATCACGCCCGACAACGGCGGCGACGACCTGTTCGCTCACTTCTCCGAAATTCGCGCCGACGGCTTCAAGACGCTGGCTGAAAATCAGAAGGTAAGCTTCGAAACGAAGCAAGGCCCGAAGGGTCTGCAAGCGGCTAACATCCAGCCGCTGTAAAGTTTGAAGAACCCGGCTTCCCGTCACGGACGCCGGGTTGCAGCGACATCCTCGCGGAGATTGCTCTCCCAAAGTTGGCGCGACTGCTCTTAGCTGCATCTGTTCATTCAGCAGCTCGCCGAGCGCCACACGCCTCGTTGCACTTCATTCCCCCTCTGGCTGCAAAGCCCTTTTTTCGCTTTACGACTGCTTCAGATTCGGCTCGCAATGGCTTTGAATCGGCGTACTCGTGCACCTTTCGCACGGCACGCGAGCACTCGAACATTATTAAAATTAAAATGCAAAACATCCGAATTCAACAGTACAACGGCTATGCCGTTCAATCCTCGGCGCATCGTTTGCCCGACGGTAGTTTTTCATCCAACCTGCTGCTTGAACGCGCCGACAGCACACGCGCCGAAGGCCGCTACCAGTTCTATTCGCTCGACTACTTCACGAGTGAGGAGCAGGCGTTGCAGCATTCGGCCCGCTGGGCACGCAACTGGGTCGACACGCGCGGTTAAAGGCAACGCCCGGCCATCGATCCGGCGACGCGCGCAAGGTATAGCCTGCGCGCGCCCATTTGCTTCACTGGCCCGCCACCTTCTCCGCCGGCCGCGTTGACCACGATATCGAGGGTCTCGAACCGCTCTGCCAGCACATCCCGAACACGTTCCACCGGATCTCAGGCACGCCAAGGTCGGCAGCCAGGGCACGGTAGGACGCGCATCGGGAAACACGCCGCCGATCGCTTCGGCGGCGCGTTCCGGCATGTTCGCGCTGTCCGATGATGACGACCTCCGCATCGTGCCGAGCCAAATGCGTCGCCGTGGTCGGGTCGACTCCCGCCCCGCCGTCTCGCCATCTCACACCGACACCAGCCGATTCATCGCACCGCCTCAAAGATCGCCGTTCGAAGACAACCACTCGGGTTCATACGCACCCAGTGCGCGCGCCGGATAAAACCAATGGAGCGGTGCATCGTCGATCCGCACGGGCGGAAGGAGCCGGGATGCCGGCCCCCACGACGTCGATTCGACGTGTTCCGCGCGATCACGTTGTCCTTCGGCGACCAGTTCGATCACTTCGCTCATGGGCTCCGAGCGCAACTGCAAATCGGCCGCCGTACGCGCCAGCGACGCGCGGACCTCGACACCGACGCCCCTTTTCATGCGCGTCGTCAGCCCGCGAATGGCGGCCGTCGCCATCAGGTAACCCGTTGCATGGTCGATGGCCTGAACGGGCAGGTTCACCGGCGCATCGTTGCCCGTCACACGCATGCCAGCCTCGGCGATGCCCGTGCTCATTTGAATGAGGCTGTCGAAGCCACGCCGGCAGCGCCATTCACCGGTCCAGCCATAAGCGTCGAGCGACACGTCGATGAGCGCAGGATTCAGTTCGCGCCGATGCGCGGCATCGAGTCCGAGACGCGCCAGCGCATCGGCCCGATAGCCGTGCACGACGATATCGGCACTGCCGAGCAACTGCTTGAGCGTATCGAGATCCGCGGCATCCTTCAGGTTCAGCCGCGCACACCGCTTGCCGAGGACGACTTCCGGCACCGTGCCCGGTTCTTCCCAGCCGTACGGATCGATGCGCAGCACGTCGGCGCCCAGGCCCGCAAGAAACCGTGTCGCCACGGGGCCGGCGAGAATGCGCGTCAGGTCGAGCACGCGAATGCCGCGCAACGGCCGGTCTTTCGAAGGCCGCCAGTCATGCGCGACGGCATCGGTCGCGGCATGAACGTGCAGCAGCGGTTCGGTTGCGACCGCCTTGCCCTGCGGATGCCCGGCCCACTCCTGCGCCGAGTACATCGCCGCCGCACACCCGCCGCGCTCGACGATCGCATCTTCAAGCGCACCGGCATCCCAGCGATTCACCGCTTGCGCGACCGACCGTGCATCGGCGGCGCACTCGAGCACCGACAAGGCGGCCAGTCGATGATGCGGCGCGTTGGTGTGCAACCGGATCCAGCGATCGCGCGCCCGATAGTTGCCGGCCACCGGATCCCATTGAGGCGGCATCGTCCAGCCCTGCGGGCGCAGCGACGTGCCGAACCACAGCGACGCCATGCGCCGGTCGACCCGAACCGACGGCAACGTTCCGGTCGACGCATGCAGCAATTCGGCAACCGACATCCCCGCCGAGCCGATCGCCGCCGTGGCCATGTCGGTTACGCGAAATGCCGAAACCAGTTCTCCCGCGCCGCTGAAGCTGCACGACTCGAGGAACGCCTGGGCCCCACCCGCCGCCAGCCAGAACGCCCCTAGACGACGCGACACCCGATCCTCATCGGCCGCGGCCGGTTCCTTCGAGATTTGATCGACACGCATGTTCGACTCGCATGAATTGGGTGAGGCAAAGATCGTCTCGCTCGCATTTGTTGTCAACGTTGATTATCCTGATCAACCTGTCGAACGATTCCCCCTGCGCACGATGTCGAACTACCTGAATTCGACCGAAGCCGCGGCAAGGCTCGGTGTCTCGCGGCAAACCCTCTATGCGTACGTCAGCCGCGGCCTGCTTCGCGCGGAGCCGGGCGGCAGTCACCGTGAAAGCCGCTACCTCGCGGCCGATGTCGACCGGCTCGCGGATCAACGCGCACGCGGCCGCAAGCCGAAGGAGGTGGCGAAGGCCGCGCTGAACTGGGGGTCGCCCGTGCTCGAATCGAGCATCACGTTGATCGACGGCGGCCGGCTTTTCTATCGCGGTGTGGATGCACTCGATCTCGCTGCCCGCGCGAGTCTCGAGGAAGTCGCGGCGCTGCTATGGCGATGCGACGAGCAGACCGCTTTCGGCCGCCACGTCCCCACGACGCCGCCGGTACTGCGAACCCTCTTCAGGCACTACGCCGATCAACGCGCCGAGCAGGCCCTGCTACCGCTCTTCACCGTCGCAAGCGAGGACGCGCCAACGGCTGTCTGGCATCAGTCGGCCGATCGCCAGGCGCAGGGCTGCGGCGATCTCGTGCGGATTCTGGCGGCATGCCTGCTGCGCACCCGGATCGATACGGCACCCATCCATGTGCAATGTGCACGGGCCTGGGATGTCGGGCCTGCGGGCGCCGATCTGATCAGGATGGCGCTCGTGCTGTGCGCGGATCACGAACTGAACGCGTCGAGCTTCACGGGGCGATGCATTGCATCGACGAACGCGAGCTTGCGGGCCGTCGTGGTCGGCGGCCTGGCCGGCCTGTCGGGCGAGCGGCACGGCGCCACCACCGCGCGCGGCGAAGCACTGTGGGACGAACTGGGCAACAAGGACGTCGAGCAAAAAATGGCCGCGCGTCTCGCCCGGGGAGACGGCTTGCCGGGCTTCGGACATGCGCTCTATCCCGGCGGCGACGTGCGCGCGACGTTCCTGTTGTCGCGGATCCTGCCGCGTCATCCTCAATGGAAAAGGATGATCGATGCGGGGAGCACCCTCGTCGGCCAGAAACCTTCGCTCGATCTCGCGCTGGTGGCACTGCGCAGGCATTTGCGGCTTCCCGTCGGCGCTGCATTCGGCCTGTTCGCGCTTGGCCGCTCGATCGGCTGGATCGCGCATGGGCTGGAGCAGCGCGAGCAATCCGATCTCATCAGGCCGCGCGCGGTTTACACGGGGACGTGGCCTGATGGCGCCGGGGCGAATCATGCCCGATCCCGCGGACGATCGGGAAAGCGGCAGACAACGCAACCCGCAGCGCCGAAAGACGACATGCTTGCCGCTTTCTTCAGGACTCGATAGCTTTTCGCCCGATGACGTCGCGGCCCGTCATCAGCGACACGCCAACGCGTCGTCGGCATAGGGACGCAGCCACCCGCCGACGTTTCGCGGATGTCGCCACCGAATCGGCTGGGCGCCTCTACGCAAATCCGCGAAGACTTCTCTCCGGATCATCGAAATACAAACAGCACACCGCCCAATGATCCGGCGATGCGCGCACCGCGCCGGCGGCGCCCGCATGCCCGGCATGCCGACTTATTTCAGCGTCCCCGCCACCTTCTTCTGCCGCCACAGGCACAGCAAGTCGCACGCAACATGCGCGGCCGCAATCGCCGTGATGTCCGCGTGGTCGTACGCGGGCGCAACCTCGACCACATCCGCGCCGACCAGGTTCACGGCGCCGAGCGCACGCACGATCGCGAGCGCCTGTGCCGACGACAGCCCGCCCGCGACCGGCGTGCCCGTGCCGGGCGCGAATGCCGGATCGAGGCAGTCGATGTCGAAAGTCAGGTACGCCGGCCGAGCGCCCACGATATCGAGGATCCGCTCGACCGCCGCGCGCGAGCCATGGTCATGCACCCAGGCCGCATCGAGCCGCTCGATCCCGAGGAAATCATCGTTCCATGTGCGAATCCCGACCTGAACCGACGTCGCCGGGTCGATCAGCCCTTCCTTCACGGCCTTGTAGAACATCGTGCCGTGATTGAGGCTGTCCGGATCGTCGTCGGCCCACGTGTCGCAGTGCGCGTCGAAATGGATCAGCGACAGCGGCTTGCCGTAGCGCTCCGCGTGCGCGACCAGCAGCGGATACGTGATGTAGTGGTCGCCGCCGAGCGTCAGCATCTTCGCGCCGGAGCCGAGGATCGTGCGCGCATGCTCGACGATCGCGGGCTTGATCGACAGCGGGTTGTGCGCGTCGAACCAGCAATCGCCGTAGTCGACGGCCGCGAGCTCGTCGAACGGGTTGAAGCCCCACGGATACGGATGAAGCTCCGCGAGCTGGACGCTCGCCGCGCGGATCGCAGCCGGGCCGAGCCGCGCGCCGGAACGGTAGGTCGTCGCGAGGTCGAGCGGCACGCCGGAGATCGCGACATCGACGCCGTCGAGCTCGCGCGAATAGTTGCGGCGCATGAACGACAGCACGCCCGCATAGGTGTTTTCGATCGACGAGCCGTACGGCGTCGTGCGACGGATCGCGCCGTCGCCGTGGAGAAGTTCGGTCATGGTCGGACCTGTTTTCGTGGGGAGGCCAGCCCGCCCCGCGTCGCACGAGCGCACGGGCCGGGCACGGCATGGATTCATCGGGCACACACCGGCTCGCGCATCCAGCCGCGCGGCCGAGCGAAACAACGACAGCAACAACCACATCGATAACGGCAATACCGCGGCGATCATAGCAAGCCGAATCGAAGTCGTTGCCCCGGTTCAACCGGGGCAACGCGCCGAAACTTTCCGCCACCGGCCACGCCCTCGATTCCTAGAAGGATTCGCCGGTTTTCGCACGCCCTTTCTTCCGGATAATGGCCGGCAGCCGCGCTCTCGACGGCGCGCCGTCCACCGCAGACAACAACAAACCGGAGACACCCGCCTTGATCGCCACGCTTCCCGCCACCTACCGCCGGCTCTGGCCGCTCGCCGTCGTCGCCGCGCTGCTGTACGGGCTGTCGCTTGCCGCCTCGCCCTATCCCGGCCAGGCCGCGGCGAAAGCCGCGATGGGGATCCTGCTGCTCGCGGCGGGCAGCACTTGCGCCGCGCCGCGCGAACGCGCGTGGCTGTGCGCGGCGCTCGCGACGGCCGTGCTCGGCGACGTGCTGCTCGCGCTACCCGGCTGGCCGCTGTCGTTCGTCCTCGGGCTCGGCGCGTTCCTGCTCACGCACCTGTGCTATTGCGCGATCTTCATGCGCTGGCGCGCGCGGCCGCACGGGTGGCGCATCGTCGCGCTCGTCGGGTTGTGGATCGCCGCGCCGGCGTTCTACGTGGCGTTCTTTCCGCACCTCGGCGAGTTGATGGCGCCGGTCGCCGTCTACATGCTCGTGCTGTGCGCGATGGCGAGCTTCGCGCTCACCGCCCGCACGCGCGGCCCGCTGGTGGCCGCCGGCAGCCTGATCTTCGTCGGCTCCGATACGCTGATCGGCGTCGGCCGCTTCCTCGGCGGCTTTCCGGGCATCGATTACCTGATCTGGGGCCTCTACGCGCTCGCGCAGGTCACGATCGTGGCCGGGGTTTTCCATGAGACGGCCGCCCGATCGATCCGTCCCTGATACTGTTTCAAACAGGCCGCCGCGCGCCGGCGGCCTCGCCGGCTCCCTCTCTCGCCCTATCGACGGCCCTTTCCGCGCCTCCCGCCATGCGGAAACCGGCCCGTTCCAAACCCCGCTCAGCCTTTTCCCGCCTGGCTTCCGGCCCTTAGAGCCCCGCTTCTAGCCTCTTGCGGTTTCCGGGTTCACCTACTATCGTTACATCAACCAATGTAACATTCAAAAATGAGCCAAATCGGAGACACCCGGATGAATGCTCGCACGTTGCCTTTCGGTCCGCCCGGCCACGACGGCCAGGACGAAACCATCGACATCGCCATCATCGGCACCGGCTTCGCCGGCCTCGGGATGGCGATCCGCCTGCGTCAGACAGGCGTAACCGACTTCGTCGTCCTCGAGAAGGCCGCGTCGGTCGGCGGCACGTGGCGCGACAATCATTACCCCGGGTGTGCATGCGACGTGCAATCGCACGTCTATTCGTTCTCGTTCGCGCCGAACCCGCGCTGGACGCGCATGTTCGCGCCGCAGCCGGAAATCCGCGCGTATCTGGAAGACTGCGTGCAGCGCTTCGGGATCGGCGCGCACCTGCGCCTGAACCACGAACTGCAGCGCGCCGAGTACGACGAGGCCGCGCAACGCTGGCGCCTCACGTTCGCGAACGGCAAGCGACTGTCCGCGCGCGTGCTGGTGTCGGGGATGGGCGGGCTGTCGCGGGCCGCGCTGCCGTCGATTCCCGGCGTCGAGAACTTCAAGGGCCGCGCGTTCCACTCGCAGCAGTGGGATCACGACTATGCGCTTGAAGGCAAGCGTGTCGCGGTGATCGGCACCGGGGCGAGCGCGATCCAGTTCGTGCCGCAGATCGCGCCGCGCGTGAAGACGCTGGCGCTGTTCCAGCGCACGCCGCCGTGGATCATGCCGAAGCCCGACCGCAACCTGACCTGGTTCGAGAAGTGGCTGTTCCGCACGCTGCCGTTCACGCAGAAGGTCGTGCGCAGCGGCATCTACTGGATGCTCGAATCGCGCGTGCTCGGCTTCGCGATCCATCCGTCGCTGATGAAGAACGTGCAGAAGCTCGCGCTGCGCCACATCCGCAAGCAGATTCCCGATCCGGAGCTGCGCAAGATCGTCACGCCGAACTACACGCTCGGCTGCAAGCGCGTGCTGATCTCGAACGACTACTACCCGGCGCTGTCGCGCAAGAACGTCGACGTGATCACGACCGGCATCGACCATATCGAAGCCGACGCGGTCGTGACGACCGACGGCAAGCGCCATCAAGTCGACTGCCTGATCTACGGCACCGGCTTCCAGGTGGCCGATCCGTATCCGCGCGGCGCGATCATCGGCCGCGGCGGGCTCGACATCGTCGACGCATGGCGTGACGGCGCGCACGCGTATCTCGGCTCGACGCTGCCCGGCTACCCGAACTTCTTCATGATCGTCGGCCCGAACACCGGCCTCGGCCACAACTCGATGGTGTTCATGATCGAGTCGCAGATCGAGTACATCCTCGGCGCACTGCAGGCGATGCGTCGCGAACGTGCGGATGCGATCGAGGTGCGCCCGCTCGTCGAGGCGCAATTCAACAGCGACCTGCAAGGCAAGCTGAAGAAAGCGATCTGGTCGACGGGCGGATGCAAGAGCTGGTACCTCGATCCGCGCACCGGCAAGAACACGACGCTGTGGCCAGGCTTCACGTGGCGTTTCCGCCAGGCGACCGCGCACTTCTCGATCGCCGACTACCACGCGTATCGCGCGCCGCAACACGACGCGACCGCGCGGCCCGCCGTCGCGCCCGCCGCTTCCGCTTCGACTTCCACGTCCGCCGAAGCGGCCTGAGCCAGACAAGGAGCAACCGACATGAGAGATTTCGCCAACAAGGTCGCCGCGATCACGGGCGCCGGCTCGGGCATGGGCCGCGCGCTCGCGATCCAGCTCGCGCAGGCCGGCTGCCAGGTATCGCTCGCCGACAAGAACGGCGTCGGCCTCGCCGAAACCGAACGGATCGTCCGCACGATCGCGCCGAACGTGCGCGTATCGACGCGCGTGCTCGACGTCGGCGACCGCGACGCGATGTTCGCGTGGGCCGACGACACCGCGAAGGAGCACGGCAAGGTCAACCTGATCTTCAACAACGCGGGCGTCGCGCTGTCGAGCACGATCGAAGGGATGGAGTACAGCGACCTCGAGTGGATCGTCAACATCAACTTCTGGGGCGTCGTGCACGGCACGAAGGCGTTCCTGCCGCACCTGAAGGCCTCGGGCGACGGCCACGTGATCAACACGTCGAGCATCTTCGGGATCTTCGCGCAGCCGGGCATGAGCGGCTACAACGCGACCAAGTTCGCGGTGCGCGGCTTCACCGAGTCGCTGCGCCAGGAACTCGACATGATGAAGTGCGGCGTGTCGGCGACCTGCGTGCATCCGGGCGGCATCCGCACGAACATCGCGCAGTCGAGCCGCGTCGCGAAGAACATGGTCGGCTTCATCGTCGAGAGCGAACAGCAAGGCAAGGACAGCTTCGAGAAGTTCTTCATCACGACCGCCGACGACGCCGCGCGCACGATCCTCGCCGGCGTGCGCAAGAACAAGCGCCGCGTGCTGATCGGCCGCGATGCGAAGGGTGCGGACTGGATGGCGCGCATCCTGCCGTCCGCGTACCAGGCGCTCGTCGTGCTCGCGACGCGCCGCGAGGCTGCGAAGGCCCGCCGCGCCGCGCGCGGCACGCCAGCCGCCGCGCCGCTGCACGCCACCTACAACAACGCAGGCAACCAGGGAGGAGAACAATCATGATGACCCCGAACATGATGCCCGTGCGGCGCGACATCCGTTTCGCGCTGCCGCCCGAACGCGCGAAGGACTGGCACGTGCAGGGCGTGCCGGTCACGCATTTCATGAACGCGCTGTCGCTGCTGTTCCCGGCCGGCGAACGCTTCTTCATGGATTCGGTGCGCAACTACCGCGACCAGATCGAGGATCCCGAACTGAAGAAGCAGGTGCTCGGCTTCATCGGCCAGGAAGCGATGCATACGCGCGAACACATCGAATACAACGACCTGCTGCAGTCGTCCGGCCTGCCCGCGCACAAGCTCGACAAGCGCCTGTGGACGATCCTCGGCTGGTTCAAGAAGGTGTTGCCGCATTCGATGCAGCTCGCGATCACGATCGCGCTCGAGCACTACACGGCGATCCTCGCGAACCAGCTGCTGTCGGGACACGAGCACCGCATCGACGGCTCGGTCGAAGGCTACCAGCAGATGTGGATGTGGCATGCGATGGAGGAAACCGAGCACAAGGCGGTGTCGTACGACGTATGGACCACCGTGATGAAGCCGGGCCTCGGCAGCTACCTGCTGCGCACGGGCACGATGCTGACGACCACCGTGTTCTTCTGGGCCATCGTGTTCGACTTCCACGTGCGCCTGATGCGCGCGCACCGTCGCGAACACGGCAAGTTCGGCGGCATGTGGCGCCTCGTGAAGTACCTGTACAGCCCGAAACACGGCGTGTTCCCGAGCATTGCGCGCGAATGGCTCGACTACTTCCGCCCGGGCTTCCACCCGTGGGATCACGACAACCACCAGTACCTGCAGGGGCTCGACACGCTGCTCGAGAACATCGACGCGACCAACGCGCGCTACGCGGCGCAAGCCGCCCCGCGCCGCGTGCCGCTGCACCCGGTTCCGCAGGCATGACGCCATGGCGCGCGCCCACGAGATGCTGACCGTCCAGTCCGGCGACGTGAAGCTCGCCGTGTATGTAAGCGGCTCGCGTCGCGCGCCGCCGCTGATCCTCGTGCACGGCTACCCCGATTCGGCGGCCGTATGGGCGCCGATCCGCGCGCGGCTCGCGAAGCGCTACCGCGTGATCGCGTACGACGTGCGCGGCGCCGGCGCCTCCGATGCGCCGCGCCGCCGCGCCGACTACACGCTCGAACGGCTCGCCGGTGACCTGAAGGCGGTGGCCGACGCGACCTGCGGCGGCCGGCCGTTCCATCTCGTCGGCCACGACTGGGGCTCGATCCAGTGCTGGGAGGCCGTGACCGACCCCGCGTTCCGCGGCCGGATCGCGTCGTACACGTCGATCTCGGGCCCGTGCCTCGATCACGTGTTCCGCGCGAAGATGCGGCTCAAGCAGAGCCTGAAGTCGTGGTACATCGCGTTCTTCCACCTGCCGCTCGTGCCGTCGCTGGTGTGGCGGCTCGGCGGCGCGGCATTGTGGCCGCGCTGGCTGCAGCTCACCGAACGCGTGCGGGCGGAGCGCGACCCCGTGCAACTGAAGAACGCGCTGAACGGGCTGCAGCTGTACCGCGCGAATTTCATCGCACGGGCACGCAAGCCGCGTGAGCGGTACGCGCAGGCGCCCGTGCAGATCCTGGTGCCGGTGCGCGACCGCTACGTGACACCCGAGATGTCGGTCGACCTCGACCGCTGGCTCGGCGACCACGTGCGCGAGGAAATCGACGGCACGCACTGGATCGTGCTGCGCCATCCCGACATGATCGCGTCGCGGATCGACCGCTTCGCGTCCGCGCAGGAGCGGCCGACGGTCACGAACGCCGCGGTTCAGCGCACCGCCGGCGCCGGCAGGCGCCTGAACAGCGTCTCGTAGTCGACGACGAGCCCGTCGTCGTCGATCTCCATCGCGGCCGTGAAATTCCGGAAGATGCCTTCGTAGCGGTAGCGCCGGCCCGGCTCGAGGCATGCATAGGCCTGCTTGACCGGCGTGACCTTCAGGTCCGGCGTCGAGATATACGCGACGTCGATCGGCCGCCGCTCGCCGCGCGCGAGCCCGAGGCGGCCGATCGGCAGCGAATTCGTGAACGGCGTCGCCGCGATGTCGATGTCGATGCAGCCGTCGAGTTCGGGCAACGCGCGGCCCGCGCCGTCGTGCCAGTGGCCTGCGCCGTCGCCGCGCAATTCGAGCGTGCCGCCGCCCATCACCTTGAGCACCGCGTATGTCACGCGCCAGTGCGCATCGCACTCGACGCGATACGCGAGCCCGTACGCACGGCCGTACCGCTGGCCGACTACCGCGCTTTCGACGACGATCCCGCCGCCGCTCCGGTCGAACGTCAGATGTTCGACCCCGTCGCCCTCGAGCGACGCCCAACGCACTTCGCGCATCGTTCCGCCTCCCGGTTTCCTTGATGCGTGGCATCGTCGCACAAATTCCCGAACGACAACGACAACAAACGCGTACTTGATCCGAAAGGCTGGCGATCGCTCAAATTCGCCGCGGAAACTGACACATTGCCCGAAAACGTCAGCGCAGGCCGGCTGGCATCACCACGCCCCAATTCGGGGCGCCGCCCACAAATCCTGACTATCCATGATTCCCTATTCCGGTGCACAGGATTGTGTCCTATGCTCGCGGCTCGTCCTGTTACGCCGCCGACATGCCTACCGCCCGTTCCGCCTCGCCGTCGATCGACCTGCGCATTTTGCTGCGCGGCATCGGGCAGATCGTCCTGCAGGCGAATGCGTTCACCGGCGCGATGCTGCTCGCCGCGCTGGCGCTGACCGACGTGCGGCTCGCCTGCGTGGCGCTGGTCGGTTCGGCCGCCGCCAGCATGACCGCCGTGCTGACGGGCGCCGAGCGCCGCGACGTCGAACAGGGGCTGCACGGCTTCAACGGCGCGCTCGCCGCGCTGATCGCCGTGCTGTTCGTGCCCCATCCGCTCGCCGCGCTCGCGCTGGTGCCGCTGGTCGCAATCGGCGCGGCGCTCGTGCAGCGCGCGATGCGCGCGCCGCTCGCTCGCTGGCGCCAGTGCCCGTATTCGAGCCCGTGCCTCGCCGTCACCGCGCTGTGGCTGCCGCTTGTTGCGTTGCAGCAAACGAACGACGCCCCGGTCGGCGCGACACTGGCGCTGCCTTCCATCGCCGACGCGCTGCTCGCGGGCGTCGCGCAGACTACCTTCGCGCAAGGTGCGTGGGCCGGCGCGCTGATCGTCGCCGGCATCGCCTGCGCGTCTCGTCGCGCGGCCGCGTTCGCGCTCGGCGGCGCCATCGTGTCGACCGTGCTGCTGCTCGCGCTCGGTGCCGATCGCGTATCGTTCGCAGGCGGCCTGCTCGGCTTCAACGGCGCACTCGCCGCGCTCGCGCTGATGCCGCGCGGCCCGCGCGCGGCGTTCGCGGCCGCCGCACTCGCCGCGTTGATCCAGTGGCTCGCGACGCAAACGGGCATCCCCGCATTCACGGCCCCGTTCGCGCTCGCGTCGTGGGTCACGGTGGCCGTCGCGCGCCGCTTCACCCTCGGAGAAACCGATGTCGTCATTCGCACACCGTCCTGACGCCGTGAAACCCGGCGGCCCGATCTCCGACGCCGAACGCCGGCTGCGCGTCGACCTCGCCGCCGCGTATCGGCTCGTCGCGCTCAACGGCTGGGACGATCTGATCTACACGCACCTTTCCGCGGCCGTGCCCGGCGAGCCCGGCCACTTCCTGATCAACCCGTTCGGCCTCACGTTCGACGAGGTCCGCGCGTCGAACCTCGTGAAGATCGACCTGGCCGGCAACCGGATCGGCGACAGCGAGCATGCGGTCAACGTGACCGGCTTCGCGCTGCATGCGGCCGTGCACGCGGCGCGCGCCGACGCCGTGTGCGTGATGCATCTGCACAATACGGCCGGCATCGCCGTGTCGATCCAGCGCGACGGGCTGTTGCCCGCGTCGCAGCACGCGCTGCGGTTTCATGGCGACCTGGCGTACCACGACTACGAGGCGCTCGCGTTCTCGCCGGCCGAAGGCGCGCGGCTGACTTCCAGCCTCGGCGCGAAATCCGCGATGCTGCTGCGCAATCACGGCACGCTGACGGTCGGCCGCACCGTTGCCGAAGCCTATGTGCTGATGGATACGCTGATCAAGGCGTGCGACATCCAGGTGCGCGCGCAGGCGGGCGGCGGGCCGCTCGTGCTGCCCGACCCGGCCGTCGCCGACCGCACCGCCGAACAACTGCGCGACGGCGGCGCGATCGAAGGTGAACTGGAATGGCCGGCGCTGCTGCGCCGGCTCGACCGGATCGATCCGACGTATCGCGACTGACGTTGCCGGCGTCCCACCGAATTTCCACCCCAAACCATCGGAGCCCCCAGTCATGCCGACTTTCAATATCCAGTTGTTCGAAGGCCGCACGGTCGAACAGAAGCGCGCATTCGTCGAAGCGATCACGCGCGTCACGTGCGAGACGCTCGGCTGCGAGCCGGGCTCGGTCGATATCATCCTGACCGACGTGAAGAAGGAGAACTGGGCGACGGCCGGGAAGCTGTGGAGCGACGAGCGCTGACAGGCATCGCGTCGGCGCCGGCAGAACCTTCCGGGCGGTATGCGCTCGAGCCGCGGTGACATCGGAACCGCCGCGCCGCACACACGGCACTCGATGGGGACTGCATGATCGAAGACAAACACATCGCCAAGACACTGAACGAAATGATCCTGTCGATGGGCATGAAACTGGATCAATCGCTCCATCAGGTCAAAGAGACGCGCCCGGCGCACGAATTCGTCGCCTATCGTGAATTCGTGTCGCAGGTGTTGACCACAATGCGGGTCGACTTCATGAACCCGCTCTACGCGCGCCACCCCGACCTGAAGCCACCCGAGCTGACTTGACGCTCGCCTGCAACGCCGAGCACGCGCGTTGCAGGCTCCCCCTCTCCTCCCGTTGTGCGCCCGCACATCGCTTTGTCACGCAATCGGCGCATAATGCCGGACAGACGCAGCAGCCAATGGCCACCCGGGAGACCGCCATGGAAGCGAAGAACGAGGAAGTCGTCGCACACCTGCTCTCCGACGTCGTCGAATTCGCGCGCGGGCGCCTGCCCGAAGCCACGTTCCGGATCGTCGAACCCTTCCTGCGTCATTACTACGATTTCGTCGATGCCGACGATCTGCAGAGCCGCAGCATCGCCGATCTCTACGGCGCCGCGATGGCGCACTGGCAAACCGCCCAGAAATTCGTCCCTGGCAGCGAACGGCTGCGCGTGTACAACCCGATCCTCGAACAGCACGGCTGGCATTCCGACCACACGGTCATCGAGATCGTCAACGACGACATGCCGTTCCTCGTCGATTCGGTGACGATGGCCGTCAACCGCCTCGGGCTCGCGCTCCATTCGGCGCTGCACCCGGTGTTCCGCATCTGGCGCGGTCGCGATGGCGGCATCGAGCGCGTCGATGCGGGCGGCGCGACACCCGGCGACGGCCAGTCGCAACTCGCGTCGTTCATCCATTTCGAAGTCGATCGCTGCGGCGATGCCGCTCTGCTCGACACGTTGCGCAACGACATCGCGCACGTGCTCGGCGACGTGCGCGCGTCGGTGGAAGACTGGCCGAAGATCGTCGACATCGCGCGCGCGACGATCAAGGACATGAAGGCGCGCGAATCGACCGCGGAAGACATCGAGGCGCGCGCGTTCCTCGAATGGATGGCCGCCGATCACTTCACGTTCCTCGGCCAGCGCGACTACGCACTCGTGTCGGACGGCACCGGCTTCGGCCTGCGCGGCATCGAGGGTACCGGCCTCGGCATCCTGCGCGAATCGCTGCGCACGTCGGGCGCGCCCGACGTGACGCCGCTGCCGCCGGCCGCCGCCGACATCATCACCGGCGCCTGGCCGATCTTCCTGACCAAGGCGAACTCGCGCGCGACCGTGCACCGGCCCGGCTATCTCGACTACGTGGGCGTGAAGCTCGTCGGCGCCGACGGCAAGGTCACCGGCGAGCGCCGCTTCATCGGGCTCTACACGTCGACGGCGTATTTCGGTTCGTATGCCGACATTCCGATCGTGCGCCGCAAGTGCGCGAACATCGTGCGGCGTGCAGGCTTCCTGCCGAAAGGGCATCTCGGCAAGTCGCTCGTGACGGTGCTCGAAACCTATCCGCGCGACGAACTGTTCCAGGCCGACGAAGACCAGCTCTACGACATCGCGCTCGGCGTCCTGCGGCTGCAGGAACATCAGCGCACTCGGCTGTTCGTGCGCCGCGACCGCTTCGACCGCTTCGTGTCGTGCCTCGCGTACGTGCCGCGCGACAAGTACAACACCGACCTGCGTCGGCGCATCGCGAAGCTGCTCGTCGATGCCTACAACGGCGTGAACGTCGAATTCACGCCGCTGCTGTCGGAATCGGCGATCGCCCGCATTCATTTCGTCGTGCACGCGGAACCGGGCACGATGCCCGACGTCGACACGCGCGAACTCGAGACGCGGCTCGTGCAGGTGGCGCGCCGCTGGCAGGACGATCTCGCCGACGCGCTGCTCGACGCATTCGGCGAAGAACAAGGCAACCGCCTGCTGCAACGCTATGCCGATTCGTTCCCGGCCGGCTATCGCGACGACTATCCGGCGCGCACGGCCGTGCGCGACATCGAGCTGATCGAACGCGTGAAGGAGTCGGGCCAGCTCGCGATGAACCTGTACCGGCCGATCGAGGCCGACGCGCGCGCGTTCCGCTTCAAGGTCTATCGCGCGGGCGACCCGATCGCGCTGTCGCGCAGCCTGCCGATGCTCGAGCATCTCGGCGTGCGCGTCGACGAGGAACGGCCGTACCGGATCCAGACGCAGGACGGCTCGCACGCGTGGGTGCATGACTTCGGGCTCGAGCTCGCCGACGATACCGAGTTCGACATCGAACGCGTGAAGGGCCTGTTCGAGGATGCGTTCGACCGGATCTGGAGCGGCCGGATCGAGAACGACGACTTCAACCGCCTCGTGCTGCGCGCGCACCTGAGCGCACGCGAAGTGACGATCCTGCGCGCATATGCGAAATACCTGCGGCAAGTCGGCTCGACGTTCAGCGACGCCTACATCGAGCGCGCGCTGACCGGCAATCCGGCGATCGCTCGGCAGTTCGTCGAACTGTTCCTGCTGCGTTTCGACCCGGCCACCGGCGACACGCGCGACGTGCAGGCCGAGCGGCTGCTGAAGGCGATCGAAGGCGCGCTCGACCAGGTGCCGAACCTCGACGAGGACCGCATCCTGCGCCAGTTCCTCGGCGTAATCAACGCGACCGAGCGCACGAACTACTTCCTGCGCGACGCGAACGGCGAATCGAAACCGTACCTGTCGTTCAAGTTCAATCCGGCGAAAGTGCCGGGCCTGCCCGAACCGAAGCCGATGTTCGAGATCTGGGTGTATTCGCCGCGTGTCGAGGGCGTCCACCTGCGCGGCGGGCGCGTCGCGCGCGGCGGCCTGCGCTGGTCGGACCGCCGCGAGGATTTCCGCACCGAGGTGCTCGGGCTGATGAAGGCGCAGATGGTGAAGAACGTCGTGATCGTGCCGGTCGGCTCGAAAGGCGGCTTCGTCGTGAAGAACCCGCCGCCGCCGAGCGATCGCGAGGCGTGGATGCGCGAGGGCATCGCGTGCTACCAGACCTTCCTGCGCGGCCTGCTCGACCTGACCGACAACCTGGTCGGCAACGCGATCGTGCCGCCGCCCGACGTCGTGCGCCACGACCCCGACGATCCGTACCTGGTCGTCGCCGCCGACAAGGGCACGGCCACCTTCTCCGACTACGCGAACGCGATCTCGCACGAATACGGCTTCTGGCTCGACGACGCGTTCGCGTCCGGCGGCTCGGTCGGCTACGACCACAAGAAGATGGCGATCACCGCGCGCGGCGCGTGGGAATCGGTGAAGCGGCACTTCCGCGAGATGGGCATCGATACGCAGACGACCGATTTCACGGTGGTCGGCGTCGGCGACATGTCGGGCGACGTGTTCGGCAACGGGATGCTGCTGTCGCCGCATATCCGGCTCGTCGCCGCGTTCGATCACCGGCACGTGTTCCTCGACCCGAACCCCGATCCGGCGATCAGCTTCGCGGAGCGCCAGCGCATGTTCGCGCTCGAACGGTCGAGCTGGGCCGACTACGATCCGGCCGCGATTTCGGCGGGTGGCGGCGTATATCCGCGCACCGCGAAGACGATCCCGCTGTCGCCGGCCGTGCAGGCCGCGCTCGGCATCGACGCACATGCGCTGCCGCCGGCCGAGCTGATCCGCGCGATCCTGCAGGCGCCGGTCGACCTGCTGTACAACGGCGGCATCGGCACCTACGTGAAGGCCACGCACGAAACCCACCTGCAGGTCGGCGACCGCGCGAACGACGCGGTGCGCGTGAACGGCGCGGAGCTGCGCTGCAAGGTGGTCGGCGAAGGCGGCAACCTCGGCTGCACGCAGTTCGGCCGCATCGAGTTCGCACAACGCGGCGGCCGCATCAACACCGATGCGATCGACAACTCGGCCGGCGTCGATTGTTCGGATCACGAAGTCAACATCAAGATCCTGCTCGGGCTCGTCGTGTCCGACGGCGAGATGACCGAGAAGCAGCGCAACGCGCTGCTCGCGGAGATGACCGACGAAGTCGGGCTGCTCGTGCTGCGCGACAACTACTACCAGACGCAGGCGCTGTCGATCGCCGGCCGCTATGCGGTCGAGCTGCTCGACGCCGAGGCGCGCCTGATGCGCTGGCTCGAACGCGCGGGCCGCCTGAATCGCGTGATCGAATTCCTGCCGACCGACGATGAAGTCGCGGAACGGCAGGCCGCGAAGCTCGGCCTCACGTCGCCGGAACGCGCGGTGCTGCTCGCGTACAGCAAGATGTGGCTGTACGACGCGCTGCTCGAATCCGACGTGCCCGAGGATCCGCTGGTGGCCGCGATGCTCGTCGACTACTTCCCGAAGCCGCTGCAGCAACGCTTCAGCGAACCGATGCGCCGCCATCCGCTGCGCCGCGAGATCCTCGCGACGCACCTGACCAACGCGCTCGTGAACCGCGTCGGCTGCGCGTTCGTGCACCGGCTGATGGAGGAAACCGACGCGAAGCCCGGCGACATCGTGCGCGCCTGCATCATGGCGCGCGACGTGTTCGACCTCGATGCGGTGTGGCGCGATATCGACACGCTCGACAACCGCGTCGCCGACGACGTGCAGGCGCGCATGTTCGTCGACGTCGCGCGGCTGCTGGAGCGCGCGGCGCTGTGGTTCCTGCGGCACCTGCAATCCGGCGCGGTGGCCGACGGCGGTGTCGCCGAGCTGATCGCGCGCTGCCGCGACGCGGCGCAGCGGCTTGCGCCCCAACTGCCGTCGCTGCTGCCGGCCGACGATCTCGAAGCGCTGTCCGAGCGGCAGCGCGTGCTGGTCGAAGCCGGCGTCGACAGCGCGCTCGCGGTGCGCGTCGCGAGCGGCGACATCTCGGCCGCGCTGCTCGACATCGCCGAAGTGGCCGCGACCAGCAACCGCAGCCTCGAACTCGTCGCGGGGGTCTATTTTTCGCTCGGCACGCTGCTCAATTACAGCTGGATCGGCGAACGGGCGGCAACGCTGCCGACGCCGACGCACTGGGACATGCTGGCGCGCGCGGCCGCGCTCGCGGAAGTCGCGCGCCTCAAGCGCACGCTCGCGACGAGCGCACTCGCGGAATCGCCGGATTCGACCACGCCGGAGACGATCGTCGGCGCGTGGCGCGCGCGCCGCGAAACCGCACTTGCGCGCTACGAGCACCTGCTCGCGGACCTGCGCGCATCGGGTGGCGCGAGCCTCGCGGTGCTGCTCGTGATCGTGCGGGAAATGGCCGTGCTCGAACGGGCATGATGGCCGCGACGGTCGCGACGGCTCAGACCGTCGCGACCAGCAGCTCTTCCGCGTTGTTCGGCGGCCGCAGGCCGTCGGTGCGATCGGCGAAGTAACGGCGCGTCAGATCGGCGGCCGATACATGTGCGGCGTGCGCAAAGCCTGCCTCGCGCGCGAGCGCCTGGATCTGCGCCGGCATGAAGAAGCTGATGAACGGCGTGCCGCTTGCCCGCGCGCCCTTCGCGGCCATTTCCAGCCCGGGGCGCACATCCGGATCCGCATGCTCCAGCGGCAGCAGGAACGTCATCGCAAGCGTCGAACCCGGCGCGAGCGACGCGACTTCGCGCAACGCGGCCGCATTCGCTTCGTGCGTCAGGTACATGCTAACGCCGGTGGACACCACGACCGCCGGCTTGCCGGCATCGAAGCCCGCGCCGACGAGCGCCGCGCGCCACGACTGTTTCGCCTCGAAATCGACCGGCACGAAACGCAGCCAGTCGGGCACGCCGAAACCGAGCTCGACCAGGCGGCGCTGCTTCCAGGCCTGCGGCGCGGGCGGGTCGACCTCGAAGACGGTCACGCGCGACGCCATGTCGGGCCGGCGCTGCACGAAGCTGTCGAGGCCCGCGCCGAGGATCACGTACTGGCTCACGCCGCGCGCGGCCTGCTCGACCACCAGATCCTCGATGAAACGCGCCCGCGCGACGATCGACGCACGAAACGGCCGCGTGAACTGCGGATCCATGTCGCCGCGCTGCTGCCAGCCGGGTTCCGGCGCGAGCAGTTGCAGCCCGACTTCGTCGGCGAGCACCGGCGGCGGCGCGTCGAGTTCGACGTGCAATGCGCGCCACAGCGCGACACGCGCGGCCGTGCTGTCGGGGGCGCTTTCGCGGGGTTCGGTCATCGCCGCCTCACGCGCCCTGCTTGCCCGGCGCCTGCAGGCGCCATGCGCGGCCGTCCGGATCGCGCACGGTCATGTCGCGCGTGCCCCAGTGGGTGTCCTCGAACGGCGTGACGACGTCGACGATCGGCTGCGGCTGCACTGCCTGTTCATCCGGCACCTTGAGCACGACCTGCAGGTCCGGCGTCTCGCCCGGCGGCACTTCCGCGATGAACAGAAAGGGGCCGTCGCCGCTGCGCAGCTGGCCCGAGTTGTGATCGGTTTCGAACTCCAGCGTGAAGCCCAGCGCCTGGAAGAACTTCGCCGACTTGCCCCAGTTGTGCGTCGTCAGGTACACGGCTTCGATTCGCTCGGTTGACATGTCACTCCTCCTTGGTGGACAGCCCCGCGCCCGGCGGCGGCGCGGCCAGGTACGCGCGCAATGCGTCGGCCACCAGCGCGGACAGCGATTGCTCCGTTTCGATGGCGCGATGCTTGACCTGCCGGATCAGGCTGAGCGGCAGGTAAACGTTGAACTGCTTGACTTCTTCGTCGGTCATGTTTGCTAGTATGCTAGCAATCTAGCAAAAGTCAATCGCAAGCGCGGCCCGTCTGTGCGGGCCGTCATGGGCTGTCGCGAAGCCGGGTTACGTCGCGGCGCGCGCCGCCAGCCGCGCGAACAGCGCGTCGAGATCGAATCCCGTCGTGTCGACGCCGATCGTGTCGCGCAGGCACGCGCCCCATGCGGCCGCATCGTCGAACGTGACGGCGCGCCCGACGCCCGCCGCGTCGCGAATCGTCAGCGTGGTGTTGCGCAGCGCGGCACGGCCATCCGGCAATACGCGGCAGGCGATCAGGTTATGCAGGAAGATCGATTCGGGATACGTCGACGTGAACCAGTTCGCGGCGTCGTAATCGATCCACTCGACCCGCTTCGGCTGGAAGCGATAGGTGGTCTGCCAGCCGTCGGGCGTCTCGATCTGCATGTCGAATTCACCGTCGACCGGCGCGGCGACGACACGGAACACGCCGTGCGGCGTCAGCTGCCGCTCGTCCGGCACGAAACGCAGCGGCGCGGTGAGCGTCGCGCTGCCGAAGCCGATGTCCGCGAGCCAGGCCGCGCCATCGAGATCGATGCGCAGCAGCATGTGCGTATGCGCGGTGACGGCTTCCGGCGGCTGCATCCAGCGCACGCGCGCGATCATCGGCGTCACGCGAAAGCCGATCGTCGTGAGCGCCGCGTAGAACAGCTTGTTGAGTTCGAAGCAGTAGCCGCCGCGGCGATGCGCGAGCACCTTGTCGACGATCGACGGCAGGTCGAGCGCGACGCGCGCACCGGTCAGCGGATTGAGGTTTTCGAACGGAATCGCCTGCGGGTGCAGCAGATGCAGCCGGCGCAGCACGTCGAGGGTCGGCTCGACCGGGCCATCGTAGCCGATGCGGGAGAAATAGCGCGAGAGGTCAAACGAGTCTGTCATGAACCTGCACCGAAAAAAGGGACACGCCACGATAACATCGCGCGAAATCCCCATGTTGTGCGGGGCCATCTTTGCGTCGCGTGCAATGCCGGCACCGCATCGCGCGTGGCCCCGTGCAACGTTACGGCAGCAGCTTCAGCGCGGACGATGCAACCGTCGGCACCGAAATGCCCTGGCTCGTCGCGAACTGCACGGCCTGGTTGAGCGTCGTCGCGAGCGACTGCAACTGGCCCGGCGCGGTTTGCGCGATATACGACGCAGCCTGCATGTTCTGCGGATTCAGGCCCGACTGCAACAGCGATGCCGCGCTCGTCGAGCCAAGATTGCCGAGCCCCGACTGCAGTTGCGAATACTGCGTGAGCCCCTGCCCGAGCGACGCGAGGCCGGTGCTGAACGCCTGCTTGTCGATCGGCCCGTGCGTCGCGCCGCCGCTCGCGAATGCCTGGCCGAGCGCCTGCGACACCGATTGCTGCGCGCCACCCATCTGCGACAACGCAGCCGGCGTCAGCGCATCGCCGCCGGCCAGCTGGCTCGCGGCCTGCTGCGCCTGCCCGGCCGCGCCGGTGAGCCCCATCGCCGACGCCAGCGAAGACTGGCCGGTCAGCACCTGCTGGTTCGCGCCGACATAGGCCTGCAGCAGTTGTGCGACGCCACCCTGCGCGGGCGCCGCCTGCTGTTGCCCGCCGCCGAGCAGCGATGCGCCGATCGACTGCAGGTCGAGCTGTGCATGCGCGGCACCGCTTGCCAGGATGCCGAGCGCGATGCCTGCCGAGGCCAGGTGCCGGCCCGTCGCGCGAATCTGCTTCATGTGTTTTCCTCGTGCCGGAATGGTTGAGGCCGATATTGTCGAAGCGCGCCGCGCGCAGCCGCAACGACTGAAACACATCGAAACGAAATCACGCCGCGCAACCGCTTGCAATTCCACGGCCGCAGTACGTGCTCAAGGAGATTCGTCCGCGTTTGCCGGGCGATTTCCTGGCGTATGCCGAAATTCGTTCTCGCACCGCATCAATCAATGACGACGGTTGTCGGCTCTCGCAAGCGATGCTGGATGCGGCTGGCCAGCCGTCCCGCGCGCCGCACTGCACATCGCACGCTCCGTCGACCGAACCAGCGGCGACGCTGAACGTGCTGTCCAGCGTCAATGACATGACGCCATGCCGTCGCACAACGCGCCCGTGCGCGGCGTGGCGCGCGCCTACGAACCACACGTTCGAGCATCGAGGCAAAACGGGCGGCTTTCCGCCGCCCGCTTCTCCCTCTCCCATGCGCGATCCGCAACCGGCTTCGGCTTCGGCTTCGGCTTCGGCTTCGGCTTCGGCTTCCGGCTTCCGGCTTCCGGCTTCGGCTTCCGGCTTCCGGCTTCCGGCTTCCGGCTTCCGGCTTCCGGCTTCCGGCTTCCGGCTTCCGGCTTCCGAGTATCGACCCACTCCGCGTTACGCCGCCATCCACGCCGGCAACCGCCCACCGACCCAATCAGCCGCCTGCTCGTAGCCGCGCGCGAGCTGCAACACGGCGAGATCGGCACGCGGACGCCCGATCAGCTGCATCCCCATCGGCAGCCCCGCGTCGTTGAAGCCGACCGGCACGCTGATCACCGGGCAGCCGGCCAACGTCCACGGCACGACCGTTTCCATCCAGCGGTGGTAGGTATCCATCGGGCGGCCCGCGATCTCCTTCGGCCAGCGCTGGTCGACGTCGAACGGAAACACCTGCGCGGTCGGCGCCGCGATGAAGTCGTAACGGTCGAAGAAGCTCAGCACGGTCTGGTGCCACGCGGTGCGCTCGACGCTCGCGTCGAACACGGCCGCGCCCTGCATTGCGAGCAGCCCTTCGACCTCGTAGATCGCCTCGGGCTTCAGCAGCGCGCGCCGCGCCGGATCGCGATAGTGCGCAAGCAGCCCGCCGCCGGACAGCAGGTGCCGGTGCGTGAGCCACAGGCGCCAGATCCGGTCGGGCGCGAACGCCGGCAGCGCGGCATCGACGTCGCAGCCGATCTCGCGCAGCGTCGCCAGCCCCCGCTCGCACAGCGCGAGCACGCCGGCCTCGGTCGCGAGATAGCCGTTCCAGTCGCCGACCCACGCGATGCGCTTGCCGCGCAGGTCGGCGTCGAGCGGCTGCGCGAACACGGCCGGATCTTCCGCGAGCGACAGCGGATCATTGCGGTTGTAGCCGGCCTGAATCGCGAGCAGTTGCGCGACGTCGCCGACCGTACGGCCCATCGGCCCTTCGATGCCGAGCTGCTGCACGAACACGTCGACGCCCGGCCAGCGCGGCACGCGGCCCTGCGACGGGCGGAAGCCGTAGATGTTGCAGAACGCGGCCGGATTGCGCAGCGAACCGCCGAAATCGCTGCCGTCCGCCACCGGCAGCATCCGCGACGCAAGCGCCGCCGCCGTGCCGCCGCTGCTGCCGCCCGCACTCTTCGTCAGGTCGTACGGGTTGCGCGTCGCGCCGTAGACCTCGTTGAACGTGTGCGAGCCGAGCCCGAATTCGGGCGTGTTGGTCTTGCCGATGAAGATCGCGCCGGCCGCGCGCATCCGTGCGACGCCCACGGAATCGGCCTGCGGCACGTTCTCGCGGAAGATCGGCGAGCCGTAGGTCGTCCGCAACCCCTTCGTCATCGCCAAATCCTTCGGCGCCTGCGGCATCCCGTGCATCCAGCCGTGGTACTCGCCGCGCGCGAGCGCGGCATCCTTTTCCGCGGCTTCGGCGAGCAGCGCGTCGCGATCGCGCAGCGCGACGATCGCGTTGACCGCGCCGTTCACGCGCTCGACGTGATCGAGATACGCGCGCATCGTCTCGACGCACGACACGGCCTTGCTGCGGATCGCCGACGCGAGCTCGCCCGCCGACAGGCGCACGATCGGGTCGACGGGGATGGAAGCGGGAGCAAGAAGCTGCGGGGCGCCGTGCGGCATGCGAAGTCTCCTGGAATCGGAAGGGAATGGCGGGCCGCATGGCGGCGGTCGCTCCCGAATCGGCCGGGAGCGGCCGGGAGCGGCCGCGCCGCGGCCGATGCACTACTCTACGCGACGCCGGATCGGCGACCCCCGATATTTTCCGCCGCGATTCATTGCGGTTCCGACTGAATCGGGGCGGCGGGCCACGCTTCGCGCGCACCGCCCCGGCCGGTGAAATCGTTTATGCGCATAAACTTAAATTTCTTATATTTCTATTAGGTGCGGCACGAGGCGGCACGCGTTAACGACATTTTTACGCGGTCGCCCGTTCTCTTTAGATCGTTCGGCCCAGCGGCGCGCTACGCTGGAATCATCTCGTTTCCCTGGACAACGTTCATGCTCAAGCTGCTGGTTCCGGTCGGCCACTCTCCCCGCTCGCTTCAGGCGGTTCGCCATGCGACCTTCCTGTATCGCGAACGGTGCGCATCGGAGATCGTGCTGATCAACGTTCAGGCGCCGCTCGAATCGACGCGGCTCGAGGCCTACCATCCGCTGTCGCGGCTGCGTTCGATCGAGGAGAAGTTCGCGTCCGACGATCTGGCCATGGCCGAACGGATCCTGCAGGACGCCGGCGTCAAGTACAGCGTCGTGATGAAGGTGGGCCCGGTGGCCGATACGATCGCGTCCGTCGCGGCAGAAACAGGATGTGACGAGATCGTGGTCGTCGCACCCAGGCACGATCCGCTGCATGCACTGCTGTCGGTGTTCCGCCGCAGCGTGATGAGCCGGCTGGTGCGGATTTCGAATGTGCCGGTCACGGCCGTGCAATGACGGGGATGACGCGCGGCGGCGCGTCGAGGGCGCGTTCGCTGACGGGCCCGAGGTTTGCAACGCGCGGTGCGCATGGGCGCGCTGCCGCTCACACGTGCACCGGCGTTGACCCGGCGCTTACTTGATGACCTTGCGCCAGAACACGAAATAGGCGGCTGCCGAAGACGCAACGAGCAGGATGGCCCACATCGGGGCGAGGCTGATCAAGACGGAAGAGACGTTAAGCATTTGGATTCCTCACTAATTCGGTAGCGATGTTCAGCACTGCCTGCTTGCCGGAACCGATGCGTGCCTCCGCGATCGCGCCCCGTCAAATCATGCGTTCATGCTATCGCCTTGAACGGCTGCGCGACCGCCCCCTCCCGTCCGTACCCTGACATTCGTCAAACTCCCGTGAATCGCGCGCCTGTCGCGCCGGAAACCGTCGCGCGAATGCGTCGCCGCCCGCCCGGTTCCGCCTGCCAGGCGCCCTGAAGCCGTGCCTTCCCTCCTCCCAACATCCACGAAAAACGGGACAGGACCACCCGGCGCCCGCGATTTCAGCAGACGTTTACCGGGGGAACCCCCAAGTGCTTCGTCAGACGGGTCCGCGTTACGCTTGGGCAACGAGGAGACAAACCATGAGACGAGCCGTACATATCGCTGTTTTCGCACTGCTGGCCTATCTCATTGGCGATCGCGCGATCCTGCATGCGCAGGGCCGCGATACCAGCCCGCTCGCGTGCGAACAGGGCGCCGCGCAAGTGAAGGTCGACGCGCTCGGCCGCGGTTTCGGCGAAGCCGCTGCCAGCAGCCAAGGCGAGGCCTTCATGTCGGGCTGCCTGGTGACGGGACGCGGCAACCAGGATGTCGCGCTGGCGAACCGCTGACGGGTGTCCGTTGACGCTCCGACCGCGACCGGGTTACGACGGCTGAACCGGAGCCGCGCGCCCGCATCCATTCCCGCTGGTCACGGTCATTTTCTCGATCGACGTCGCGACGGATGTCACGGTCCGGATGCCGTTCACGCTGAACGTCTGCTCGCGGTCCGACTCGTCGCGGGGAAGACGCATCAACAGCTGCGCGACCAGGCCGCCCTTCCGGTAATCGCCAAACCAGTCGATCAACCGGCCGATGTAACACGTGTCGCCGACGTGAACCGCCATGTCGCCGACGATCTCGTATGCGTAGTGGCCAGGCCCGTCACTCGAGTATTCGCTGCGATCGTCACCCTGCACCGACGGCGAAATCGGACACAGCGGCGTGTCGGAGCCCGCATCGCGCGCGGTGCTGTCGCTCACGTCGTGCAGCGCCTTTTCGAGCGGCGCATGCAGCCGCCGCGATCGGCGACAGCCTGTTCGATTTCCGCTACAGTGGCTTGCCCGGTATCCGGCCGGCGCACCGAAACCCTGCTGCATCTGCAACGACCACCCATCCAGAGATGAGCCATCCGCACACCGAGTTGATCCAGCGCTTCTACACGGCGTTCCAGCAGCGCGACATCGACCGGATGCTCGCCTGCTATGCCGACGACGTCGTGTTCGTCGATCCCGCGTTCGGCGAGCTGCGCGGCGACCTCGCACGCGACATGTGGCGCATGCTGGTCGCGCGTGCACAGGACTTTTCATTGACGTTCGGCGACGTCGACGTGGATCAACAGGCCGGGCGCGCCAAGTGGATCGCGCAATACCGGTTCACCGCGACCAACCGTATGGTGGTCAACCGGATCGATGCGCGGTTCCGGTTTCGCGACGGACTCATCGTCGAACATCGCGACAGCTTCGACCTGTGGCGCTGGTCGCGCCAGGCGCTGGGACTGAAAGGCGCCCTGCTGGGCTGGACACCTTTCGTGCAACGGGCGATCCGCGCGCAGGCGCGGAAGAATCTCGACGCGTATCGCGCGAAACGGAAATAGCACTCACCGTTATGGCTTCATCGTCGCGTTGATCAGGTCGCAAGCCATGTCGGGCAGAACACCGTCCGGATGCTTGAGACCGTGCAGGCGATACCCGCTTTCGTCGGCTTCGGGATTCCGGCCGACGAGCCCGACGCGCCCCTTGCCGTAGCGATAGGTCGTGGCCGCATGAACCAGCGACGATGTGACGAGCGACAACACCTCGAAAATTGAATGCCTGGATCGCATGTTCTCGATCGACGGGATTTAAGGGCTCGCGGAAGGGCCTCGCGGTCGTTCGGGACTGGGCGACTGGCGCGCGCCAGTGCTCGCCCCGCTTTTTGAAACCTGATTGAAATCCGCGTGAAATGGAGCACAGGCGCGCGAAAGCGGCCCGTGTGTAACGTTTCTTGCATGCTTGCGCAGCTATATGCGCCGCCGGCAACCTGGCTCCCGGCGCTTCGTTACCGGCCGCACACCTCGCCGGTCGAGGCCCCGAACGATACGCGTCAGTTCACATGGCGGCAGCCAAAGCCGACAACGGAGGCGCCTGATGCGGTCGGACGATTCCGGAGCGCAGCCGAGCGCCCCGCACCATCACCCCGCCGCCCTCTGCGCCTCCCGGCGACGACCGGGTACCCCCCGCCAAACCTCGCCCGCACGCACGCCCACCCGCGCCTGCGCTACACGTCCGCAACGACCGACTCCCCCGCGCCACCACGTCTCCTCACGCCCCAAACTCAACTCTTATATAAGACATAAGACATTTGACGTCAAAGCGCATTGAGATTAGAATCCCGCTGCAAAGCAGTGTCTGGAACAGCCCTGGAGTGCCGGCAAGGCCTTCCCCTCAAACGCAATATCAGCAGGTCTCCCCATGCTTGAAAACTTTCGTGCTCACGTGGCCGCCCGCGCCGCGCTCGGTATTCCTCCCCTGCCGCTGACGGCTCAGCAGACCGCCGAACTGGTCGAATTGCTGACCAACCCGCCCGCCGGCGAAGAGCAGACGCTGGTCGACCTGATCACCCATCGCGTGCCTGCCGGCGTCGACGAAGCCGCCCGCGTGAAGGCCGGCTTCCTGGCCGCCGTGGCCAAGGGCGAGACCGCCTGCCCGCTGATCTCGCGCGAACGCGCGACCGAACTGCTCGGCACGATGCTGGGCGGCTACAACATCCAGCCGCTGATCGAGCTGCTGTCCGATGAGGCCGTCGCTGCCGTGGCCGCCGACGCACTGAAGAAAACCCTGCTGATGTTCGACCAGTTCCATGACGTCAAGGAACTCGCCGACCAGGGCAACGTGCACGCGAAGGCCGTGCTGCAAAGCTGGGCCGACGCCGAATGGTTCACGAGCCGTCCGGAAGTGCCGCAAAGCCTGACCATCACCGTCTTCAAGGTGACGGGCGAAACCAACACCGACGACCTGTCGCCGGCCCCGGACGCCACCACCCGCCCGGACATCCCGATGCACGCGCTGGCGATGCTGAAGAACGCGCGCCCGGGCATCACGCCGGAAGAAGACGGCAAGCGCGGCCCGGTCAAGTTCATCGAATCGCTGAAGGAAAAGGGTCATCTGGTCGCCTACGTGGGCGACGTGGTCGGCACCGGCTCCTCGCGCAAGTCGGCCACCAACTCGGTGCTGTGGTTCACGGGCGAAGACATCCCGTTCGTCCCGAACAAGCGCTTCGGCGGCGTGTGCCTCGGCGGCAAGATCGCCCCGATCTTCTACAACACGATGGAAGACGCCGGCGCGCTGCCGATCGAGCTCGACGTGTCGCAGATGGAAATGGGCGACGTGGTCGAACTGCGCCCGTATGAAGGCAAAGCGCTGAAGGACGGCAACGTGATCGCCGAATTCCAGGTCAAGTCCGACGTGCTGTTCGACGAAGTGCGTGCCGGCGGCCGCATTCCGCTGATCATCGGCCGCGGCCTGACCGCGAAGGCACGTGAAGCGCTGGGCCTCGCGCCGTCGACGCTGTTCCGCCTGCCGCACCAGCCGGCCGACAGCGGCAAGGGCTTCTCGCTCGCGCAGAAGATGGTCGGCCGTGCATGCGGTCTGCCGGAAGGCCAGGGCGTCCGCCCGGGCACGTACTGCGAACCGAAGATGACCTCGGTCGGCTCGCAGGACACCACGGGCCCGATGACCCGCGACGAACTGAAGGATCTCGCGTGCCTCGGCTTCTCGGCCGACCTCGTGATGCAGTCGTTCTGCCACACCGCCGCGTATCCGAAGCCGGTCGACGTGAAGACGCACCAGACGCTGCCGAACTTCATCAGCACGCGTGGCGGCATCGCGCTGCGCCCGGGCGACGGCGTGATCCACTCGTGGCTGAACCGCATGCTGCTGCCCGACACCGTCGGCACCGGCGGCGATTCGCACACGCGCTTCCCGATCGGCATCAGCTTCCCGGCAGGCTCGGGCCTGGTCGCGTTCGCGGCCGCCACCGGCACGATGCCGCTGGACATGCCGGAATCGGTGCTGGTCCGCTTCAAGGGCAAGATGCAGCCGGGCGTCACGCTGCGTGACCTCGTCAACGCGATCCCGCTGTACGCGATCAAGCAAGGCATGCTGACGGTCGCCAAGCAAGGCAAGAAGAACATCTTCTCGGGCCGCATCCTCGAAATCGAGGGCCTGCCCGACCTGAAGGTCGAGCAAGCGTTCGAGCTGTCGGATGCGTCGGCCGAGCGTTCGGCCGCCGGTTGCACGGTGCACCTGAACAAGGAACCGATCATCGAATACCTGAACAGCAACGTCACGCTGCTGAAGTGGATGATCGCGCAGGGCTACCAGGATCCGCGCAGCCTGCAGCGCCGTATCGCGGCGATGGAGCAGTGGCTGGCCGACCCGCAACTGCTGTCGCCGGATGCCGACGCCGAGTACGCGGCCGTCATCGAGATCGACCTCGCCGACATCCACGAGCCGATCGTCGCTTGCCCGAACGACCCGGACGACGTGAAGACGCTGTCCGACGTCGCCGGTGCGAAGATCGACGAAGTGTTCATCGGCTCGTGCATGACCAACATCGGCCACTTCCGTGCGGCGTCGAAGCTGCTCGAAGGCAAGCGCGACATCCCGGTCAAGCTGTGGGTCGCGCCGCCGACCAAGATGGACCAGAAGCAGCTGACCGAAGAAGGCCACTACGGCGTGTTCGGCACGGCCGGTGCGCGTACCGAAATGCCGGGCTGCTCGCTGTGCATGGGTAACCAGGCTCAGGTACGCGAAGGCGCAACGGTCATGTCGACGTCGACCCGCAACTTCCCGAACCGTCTCGGCAAGAACACGAACGTGTATCTCGGCTCGGCGGAACTGGCGGCAATCTGCTCGCGTCTGGGCAAGATCCCGACCAAGGAAGAGTACATGGCCGACATGGGCGTGCTCAACGCGAACGGCGACAAGATCTACAAGTACATGAACTTCGACCAGATCGAAGACTTCAAGGAAGTGGCCGATACCGTGCAGTTGTAAGCACGCGCAGCGGGCTGCGGCGGGTGGTTGACGTCGCAGCACACCACGCGATGGCGTCGCGGGCTCAATGCCTGCGGCGCCATTTTTTATGCGGCGCCGAAACAAGCTCCACTGGGAGATGGCGGCAAAGCCGCGATGGCCGGCGTTTCTACCGCTGCGTCACGACGCTCACGCGCCCTCGCCACGCGGCTCACGACGGATCACCAACTCGTTGAAACCGGTGCCCGCATCGGGTTCGCGCGAGAAGCGATGAGCAGGAAGCAGCGCGAGCAGGATCTCGGCGGTCGTGCGCACCACGCAACCGCTCGCCACATGACCGCCCGTCACGCGGCCGCCCGCATCGGAAACGGACATGTGCAGGTGCGCCCCGTCCGGCGAGACCGAGCCGGCCAGCGTCAGGATTTCGAGATCGCCGCGCAGTTCGGTCGGCAGGTCGGCGCCTGCAAAGCGCAACTGCGCGACGCTCAGGCTGCCGATGCCCTGGATCGCGAATGCGGCGTGCGCGTCGTGCGCACGCAATGCTTCCTCGATGGATGCGCGCAGATCGTCGCCAGGGGACAGACGCAGAGGATGGGCTTGCATGGTCAAGAACCCGCTGGTGAATCGTGGTGTCGACAAAGAGTACGTTCGACCCGTGAATCCGGCAAGTCACCCACCTTCGGGAAAACTGCGCCCCCCCTCCCGGCGGTGCGCCGGCATCACCCGGTAAAACGCTCGCCCGCAATCCGCGCATCCGGTACGCCAGCCGCACCAGCGACTTCCCGCACACCCTGCACGAGCGGCGGCGGATTGCTCAGGGTCGACTAATTATCTTATTTCCGGAAATACACATTTCCATCAAATACCACCCGCACCATAAGTACGGCGCGTGGAATCCCGCCTATTTTTACGATAACCTGTTTGGCATAACTTCACGGAAATTATCGGTATAGCCTGAATGTTTCAATAAAATTAATGCATCTTTAATCATGAAAAATATTGACCGATATCCGGTCAAGTCATCGATGCGCACGATGATGTTGATCATATATTGATGATGGATATCAATATCCGATCTTCTTCGCTCTGCCTATGATGTGTCTCTGCTTTTTCATCCACCCAGACATTAATTGAGAGAATCCATGAAGACTAAGATCCGACTCATACCCGCTTTTTTGGCCGCATTCGTTTCTCTCGCCGTGCAGGCCGATCCGAACATTTCCGCGCGGGCGCCGCAACCACCGGCGGGTGGTTACGACCGCATGTCGTGGGATATCACGCCCGAAGTGGTTCCGACCACGGTTAACCGAAGCTACTACTGGGCGAACCTGTTAACGTCGGAGCACGGTGGCCATGCCATCTACACCGGCCTCCAGCCCCGCACCCAGGGATCGAATCTCGTTATCTTCAGTGCGTTTGACAACGGCACAACGCCGCTCGCGACGAACTGTTCGGGCGGTGCCGACGGCGGCTCAGGAACTTCCTGCTCCCTCGCCCTCGCTTGGCAAACGGGACATACCTACCAGCTGGAGATCACGTACAGTGCGCCGGATTCCGATGGCGGCGATGCAACCCTCGAAGGTTCGATCACGGATAAGGGTACCGGTGTCAAGACGTCGACGGGCAAGATTGCGATTCCTGCATCATGGGGTGGCCTGTCGCGATCGGCCTATTTGTTCGACGAGTACTTTCCATTCAACGCCGGCCCGAAGGATCCCGCGCAGCGAGTCTGTGTTCCATACGTGCGATACACGACTGCCCTTCCGAGTTTCTACCTGAAGGGAGTGGAGTATCCGACGACCGAACAGTCGATTCGTTTGAACACCGGGCAGGATAAGTGCGCGGTTGCCGCCGGTACACCGAATGCACGCATAACGCTTGTCAACACGGCGACCTACCGCCTCGAGAATGGTTTCTTGCCTGGCAGCATCGGTGCGCCGAAGTAAGCGGTGCTATCGCGCAGCGCCCGCCACCGGAACGGCGGGCGTCAGGCGAGATCAGCAAAGCGTAGTTGTAGCGGCTCGCAATCATCGGCCACCGGCATCCTCCGCTCCGCCGGCTTGAGTACCGCCACGGTCTGCCCCACCGAAAACCGTTTGCGTTTCATCGCCAACCTCCTTCCGGGGAGTCTCGCGTCGAAACACCAACATCCATTTCGGTCCGGATTTCCTGAAGCAGATCAGCCAGGCATGCGGTGGCGCTTGCATGCGTTCGCACAGCCCCCGCCGCAACCGGATCGCCTCGAACGAAAATGCCCGGACATCGCCCGGGCCTCTTCACTTCATCCGTTGCCGCCGGCCGCGCTTACGCTTCAAGCGCCTCGAGCACCTTCCCCTTCGTCTCGATCCCGACGAAGTGCACGGTCACCGCTGCGATCAGCGGCACGACGCCGATCAGGTAGAACGCCGGCGCGAGGTTGCCGCCGACGATCGCGTGCGGCACCACCATCGGCGCAACGAACGACGCGATCTTCAGCCATGCGCTGCCGAGCCCGCAGCCCGACGCGCGGATGCTCGTCGGATACTGCTCCGGCGTATAGACGTACGCGGTAATGAATCCCGACGCCATCAAGCCGAGCGACAGCGAGCAGAAGATCGACACGACATACACCGACGACGCGTGATAGAAGCCCGCGAACGCCAGCGACAGTGCGCACAGCACGAACGACCACACGATCACCGGCTTGCGGCCGAGCTTGTCGACCAGCAGCGCCGACGCCAGCGACCCGAGCACGCCCATCACCGAGCCGATCACCGCGAGGTTCAGCGCGAGCTGCAGCGGTGCGTGATAGAAGTTCTTGTAGATCGTCGGCAGCCATGTCGACAGCCCGTACTGGATGAACCCGCAGGTCGCCCACAACGTCGCCACCGCGAGCGTGCGCTTGCGATACGCGGCGCTGAACAGGTCGCTCATCTTGCGCTTAGGATGCTGGCGCACCATCTCGTCGAACGCGGCCGCCTGCGTGACCGGCGGCAGCTCGCCGCGCACCGACGCTTCGAACGCGCCGACCGCTCGCCCGGCTTCCGGGAGCCGCCCGCGCGACGCGAGCCAGCGCGGCGATTCCGGCACGAGGCGCGTGAGCACGAGCGACAGGATCAGCGGCAGGCCGCCGACGAAGTACATGATTTCCCAGCCGAAGCGCGGCACGAGCCACGCACCGAGCGCCATCGATACGAGCAGGCCGATCGGGAACACGATCTCGTACAGCAGCACGAAGCGGCCGCGGCCATGTGCGCGCGTGATCTCGTTGATGTACGTCGCCGCGACCGGCAACTCGCCGCCCAGGCCCAGGCCCTGCAAAATCCGCAGCAACACGAAGATCTCGAACGTCGGCGCGAAGCCGCACGCGATGCTCGTGACGCCGATCACGGCGGAGCTCCACGCGATCGCCTTCACGCGGCCGTGCTTCTCCGCCAGCGCGGGAAACAGGAAGGCGCCGATCAGCTGGCCGATCGCGCCGGATGCGATCAGCATGCCGATCTGCGTCGGCGACAGCCCCCATTTGTGAATCAGCAGCGGCAGCGTCGCCGCGATCGTGATCACGTCGAAGCCGTCGAAGAACGTCGCGGCGCCGATCAGCACGCGCGCGCGGATCTGCATCGCGTTGGCGGGAAGCCGCTCGAGCCGCGCGATGATCGCGCCGGGCGTGGAGGCGGCAGCTTCCATCGTGGCGCGACCGGCCACGACGTTGTCGAAAGTGCTCATGCGGGATGTCTCCTGTGTCTCGTCGCCCGGTCAGGCCAGAGTCTTGCTCGTGTCTGCCAGCGCTTCCGTATCCACTGCCCGGCCCTGGTTCATCCACTTGCGCGCGAGCTTCAGCTCACGTGCGTTGTTGATGGCGACGACACCTCTCACATGTCCTTCGCCCACGAAAAACAGCGTTGCGCGGCGCGCGGCAAGCTCGCCGCGCACGACGAGCTGCGCATCGGCCGGCAGATCGCCGAGGATCTGCAGGTTCACGTCGTACTGATCGGACCAGAACCACGGAATCTCCGCGTACGGCGCACGCACGCCGAGCACGGCCTTCGCAGCCGCGATCGCCTGGTTCTGCGCGTTGGCCCACGATTCGAGCCGCACGCGCCGCTTCAGCCAGCCGTTGTGATGGTTCGCGACGTCGCCGCACGCGAAGATCGCCGGGTCGCTCGTCGCGCCGAATTCGTCGACGACGATGCCGTCGTCGATGGCCAGCCCCGCATCACTCGCGAGCGACGCGTTCAGCGCGAGGCCGATGCCGGCCACCGCGAAATCGGCGTCGATCGTCGTACCGTCGGCGAGCGTCGCGCGGACCTTCGACGCGTCGCCCGGCTGCGCGTCGAGCGATGCGAGCGCTGCGCCGAGGCGGACGTCGACGCCGTTCGCACGATGCAGGTCAAGCAGGAAATCCGACACGATCTGCGGCACCGAGCGGCCGCACAGCCGCGGCGCGCCTTCGACCACCACCGCTTCGACGCCGAGCTTGCGGGCGGTCGCCGCGACTTCGAGGCCGATCCAGCCGCCGCCGATCACGAGCACACGCCGGCTCGCGCGCAGCTTCTCGCCGAGCGCGGCCGCTTCGTCGAGCGTGCGCAGGTAATGCAGGCCCGGCGTCTTCACGAGGGCGTCCGGCAGGCGCCGCGACGTGCCGCCGGTCGCGATCACAAGGCGGTCGTATTCGATCTCGCGGCCGCTTTCGGTCTTCACGACGCGGCGCGCACGGTCGATCGATGCCGCGCGTTCCGGCTGCCATGCTTCGACGTTCAGCGCGTCGAATTCGTCGGGACGCACGACCCGCACGGTTTCGATGTCGGCGTCGCCGGCCAGCACGGCCTTCGACAGCGGCGGGCGCTCGTACGGCAGATGCGGTTCGTCCGCGATCATCACGAGACGGCCGGCAAAGCCTTCCGCGCGCAGCGTCTTCAGCACCCAGCCGGCGGCCTGGCCGCCGCCGATCACGACGACCGTGCCGGGCGCGGCCTGCTCCCGCGAGTTCCCTTCGCTCATGATTTGCGCTCCGTCATGAACTTGCCTTCCGGCGCCTTCGCGCTCTTCTGCCGGCGCGTATTACCGTCGAGGCCGCCGTCGACGGCCCATTCGGCGAACACGGTCGGGCCCGGCTCGAAATCGCGCGGCTGCCACTCGGGCGTCAGCACGTCTTCGTCCGCGTAGTACTCGATCAGGCCGCCGGCCGGGTTCTGGAAGTACCAGAAGTACGCGGACGACACCGGGTGACGGCCCGGGCCGAGTTGCGTTTCCCAGCCGCAGCGGTCGATGTGCAGGCCGCCGCCGAACACTTCGTGGATGTCGCGCACGGTGAACGCGACGTGGTTCAGGCCGCGTTTGCCGTTCGGCAGTGCGAGCAGGAACAGGTCGTGGTGGCCGCCGTGCGGCGCGCAGCGCATGAACGCGCCGCGGCCCGGGTAACGATCCGATGTCTCGAAGCCCAGCAGCTCGTGATAGAACTTTTCCTGCGCATCGAGGCAGTTCGTGAAGAACACGACATGCCCGACCTCGACCGGCTCCGCGCGCGGGTAGATCGGGCTCGGCTGGTCGACGCGCAGCGTCCGGCCCCACACGTTCGACGGCGAGCCCGTGATGTCGAGTTCGCGCTTGCGCGTGACTTCGACACGGATCGCCATCCCGTTCGGGTCGATGCAGCCGATCGCGTCATCCTGCGCGTAATACCCGGGCTGGCCGGCAAGCTTCGTGCGCAGCGCGTCGAGATCCTGCCGCGTCGCGACGCCCCACGTGACTTCACGCAGCGTCGGGCCCGCTTCGAACGCGGGTGGCAGCGCCGGATCGTCGGCCTTCACGGCCAGCACGGTGCAGCCGTTCAGCGTCTCGAAGCGCGCGCGCGTGTCGTCGTGCGCGACTTCCCTCATCCCCCAGTCGGCGAAAAAGCGCCGGCAGGTGGCGAGGTCGTCGACGCCGTACGTGATCTGCTCGATTCCCAAAATGCTCATTGCGTCATTCCCCTTCGCTCAGTTCGCCCACGGCAGCGGCGCGTCGTTCAAGCCCCAGTAGAGGCTCTTCTGCTGCATGTACTCGCGGATGCCGAGACGCCCCTTCTCGCGCCCCATCCCGCTCTCCTTCCAGCCCGAGAACGGCGTGGAAATCGAAAACAGCTTGTACGTGTTGATCCAGACGGTGCCCGTCTCCAGCGCACGCGCGATGCGCCACGCGCGCTTGTAGTCGCGCGTCCAGATGCCGGCCGCCAGGCCGAACACGCTGTCGTTCGCCTGCGCGATCAGCGACGCCTCGTCGTCGAACGGCATCGCGACGAGCACCGGGCCGAAGATTTCTTCCTGACAGATGCGCGCGCTGTTCGGCAGGCCTTCGAGTATCGTCGGCTGATAGAAGAAGCCGTGCTCGCGCCCGTCGCCCGACGGCCGCTCACCGCCGCACAGCAGGCGGCCGCCTTCCTCGAGACCGAGCGCCACGTAGCGCTCCACCGATTCGCGATGCTTCGCGGTGATCAGCGGCCCCATCTGCGTGTCGGGGCGAGTCGGGTCGCCCACGCGCAGCTTGCGTGCGCCCGCGACCAGACGCTCCATGAATGCGTCGTACACCGCGCGCTGCACGAACAGCCGCGAGCCCGCGATGCACGCTTCGCCCGACGAGCTGAAGATCCCGTACAGCACGCCGTTGACCGCGTGATCGAGATCGGCGTCTTCGCAGACGATCGTCGGCGACTTGCCGCCGAGTTCGAGCGACACCGGCATCAGCTTCTCGGCCGCGATGCGCGCGATGCCGCGGCCCACTTCGGTGCCGCCGGTGAACGACACTTTCTTCACCAGCGGATGACGCACGAGCACGTCGCCGATCACCGAGCCCTTGCCCGGCAGCACGCTCAGCACGCCCTTCGGCACGCCTGCTTTCTCGCAGATGCGAGCCAGCGCAAGCGACACGAGCGGCGTGACTTCGGCCGGCTTGAGCACCACCGCGTTGCCGCCGGCGAGCGCCGGTGCGAGCTTCTGCGCATCGGACGCGATCGGCGAATTCCACGGCGTGATCGCCGCGATCACGCCGATCGGTTCGTACACGCTCATCGTCAGGTAGTCGCCGCGCGACGGCGTCAGTTCCTCGTCGAGCGTTTCGAGGCACGCCGCGAAATAGCGGAACGTGTTCGCGGCGCTCGCCACCAGCACGCGCGTCTCGCCGATCGGCTTGCCGTTGTCGCGACGCTGCAGGTTCGCGAGCGCCTCGTGGCGCTGCATGATCAGATCGGCGATGCGGTACAGCACTTGCGCGCGCAGGTGCGGCTTCAGCCCGGCCCAGTCGGCGCGGCGCCACGCGGCGTCGGCGGCCTCGACGGCTTCGGCCGCGTCTTGCGCATTCGCGGTCGACACTTCCATGTTCAGCGACTGGTCGGCCGGATAGATGCTCGCGTAAGGCGCGCCACGGCCGCGCCGCCATTCGCCGCCGATCAGGATGTTGCCGTCGGGTACGAGGCTCGTATCGAAAGGAGTCATGTCACAAGTCCCACAAATCTGTCTCTGCACGTCCGCCTTCGCCGTGGCGCGGGCGGACCTTCAACGGCCCGGTCAGATCACGCAGCGGGCCGCGCGGTTGCGCAGCGCGCGGATCGCGCTGTACGCCGTCAGCGCGGATGTCTTCGGGTTGTCAGGCAGCGGCTTGCCGCTCATTTCCAGCGTCATCTCGCCGAATGCGCCGCGTGCGGTGATGCGGTGTACGTTGCGTACGACGGCCGGATCGGCGATCAGGCGCACGTGCGTCGCGTCGAGGCCGAGGCCCGCGAGCGCGACGGTTGCCGCGACGTTCGCGTTCTTCGGATACAGGCGCGCGGCATCGCGCGCGCTGCCTTCGAAGATCACCTTTTCCTCGCTCATCGCACGCAGGTCGCACAGCGTCTCGGCGGGCGTACCCAGCCAGCCGAGCGGCGGCTTGCGGCCCACGTACAGCACTTCGTCGAGGCCGCCCTGCTTCGCGGACGCCAGCGCATCGATCCCGCCGATCGCGCCGGACAGCAGCGTCACGGTCGCGTCGCCTTCGTCGGCCGCCTGCGCGAGCACATCCAGAAGCGCGAGATCGGACAGCGCGCCGATCGATGCGACCGCGCAGTCGGTGCCGGCCTTCAGCAGCGGCACGACGTGATCGACGAGCGCGCTGTGGCCCGCGCATTCGAGCGCGAACTCGGGGCGGCGCGCCAGTGCGCCGACCGACGACACGACCTCCACCGCGCCGCCCAGCACGCCCTGCACCGCCGCGCGCTGGTGTTCCGGCACGATCACGTGCGCGACGCGCAACGACGCATCGTGCTCGACCGCGTGGTACACGGCCGCGCCGATCGCGCCGAAGCCGATCATTGCGACGTCGACCGGTGCGTGGGCCCGCTTCTGCCCGTTATGCATACTGGCGCTCCGACGGCGTTTCTTCCTTCTTCACCGGCGGGCCCGCGAAGTTCGATGCGAACGAGCCGACCGACAGCATGTCGACCTCGACCATCACCGGGCCTTCCTTCGCCAGCCCTTCGCGCACGATCGCCTCGGCCTGGTCGAGCGACGTGATCCGGTAATGCGTGAGGCCGAAACTCGCGCAGAACTGCGCGAAATCGGGCTGGTGCAACTGCACGAAGCAGCGGCGGCCGTCGTAGTGCGCGTCCTGGATGTTGCGGATCACGCCGTAGCACTGGTCGTTCATCAGCACGATCATCACGTTCGCGTTTTCCTGCACGGCCGTCACGAGCTCGCCGACGTTGACCATCAGGCCGCCGTCGCCGACGAGGCAGACCGTCTTCGCCGCCGCGCCCGCGAGCGCCGCGCCGATGCCCATCTGGATGCCCTGGCCGATGCCGCCGCCGAGCGCATGCACGCCCGAGCGCGGCTCGAAGATCTTCAGCAGGCGGTTGCCCCACGTGCTGTTCGAGATCGTCACGTCGCGCACCCAGTTGTAGTCGCGGCCCACGGCGCCCTGCAGCGTATCGACGAGCTGCTTGTACGGCCCGAGGCCCTTCGACACGTCGGCCACCGCCTGCTCGCGGGCCGCCGCGAGATCGGCCGCGAACCGCGGATCGACCGACAGGCGGCCTTCGAGCCGGTCAGCCAGCTCGGCGAGCACGCGCTTCGAATCGCCGTGCACGAACAGCGCGTTGGGATAGCCGCGGTTGTCGGCAAGCGCGTCGGCATCGATGCGGAACAGCGGCTGCGGCAGCGCGAGCCGGTACTTCAGCGTCTCGTTGCCGCGCAGGCGCGAACCGACGACGACCAGCGCATCGCAGGTCTTGTAGAACGCTTCGACGGACGCGTGCACGTTGAACGCGCCGAGCGTCGCCGGATGATCCTCGGGCAGCACGCCTCGGCCCTGCACGCTCGTCACGACGCCGAAGCCGAGCTTCACGAGGCGTTCGACTTCCTCGCGTGCGTGGCGCGCGCCGCCGCCGAGCCACAGCAGCGGGCGGCGCTTGGCCGCCAGTGCGTCGGCGAGCTTCGCGACGCGGGCCGCGTCGTGCTCGCGAACCGCGACGTGCGCGGGCTCCAGGTCTTCCGGCCATTCGATTTCAGCGGCCTGGATGTCGATCGGAATCTCGACCGACACCGGGCCTGTCGGCGCGGTCTGCGCGATGCGCACGGCTTCGCGGATCGTCGGCAGCACGGTTTCGACCGAGCGCACGCGGAACGCGGCCTTCGAGATCGCGTCCAGCATCGACAACTGGTCGGGGGCTTCGTGGATGTACGCCAGATCCCGGTCGAGGTACGGCGTCTCGATCTGCCCCGTGATGTGCAGCAGCGCGGTGCCGGCCGTCAGCGCCTCGACCATCGCGCCGGCCGCGTTGCCCGCCGCCGTGCCCGTGCTGGTGAACGCGACGCCGAGGCCGCCCGACACGCGGGCCAGGCCGTCGGCCATGTTCAACGCGCCGGCTTCGCCGCGTGCGCCGACATACCGGATGTTGCCGCGCGTGTTGATCGCGTCGAGGATCGGCATGTTGTGGATCGAGATGACACCGAATGCGGTCTTCACGCCGCACTGCTCGAGGAAGGTGGCAATCAGCTCGCCGACCGTGGTTTTTTCAGACATGGCGTGCAAAGCCTCCAGAAACGTCGATATGGCTGCCCGTCGTGTACGACGACAGATGCGTTGCGAGATAAAAAAGTGCCCAGGCGGCCTCGTCAGGCTTGCCGAAGCGGTTCAGCGGAATGTTCTTCGTGCGGGCGATCGCGCCCGTCCAGTCCTCCCAGCTTTCGCCGGACCGCGCCTGCGTTTCGTAACGGCGGCGCCACTGGCCCGACTCGACGATGCCGATCAGGATCGAGTTCACGCGGATGCGCTGCGGCGCGAGTTCGGTCGCGAGCGACTTCACGAGGCTCAGCACGCCCGCGCGCGCGGACGACGTCGCAACCATGTGCGGCTCCGGCTGCAGCGCGAGCAGCGAGTTCACGCAGGTGATCGTCGGCGCCTGCGCGTCGCGCAGCAGCGGCAGGAACGCGCGCGTCGGGCGGATGATGCTGAAATACTTCAGTTCGAGTTCTTCGCGCCACGCGTCGTCGGTCGTGTCGGCGAAGGTCGACACGCGGCCCTGGCCGGCGTTGTTGACCAGCATGTCGGCACGGCCGAAACGCGTCGAAACCGCTTGCGAGAACGCAGCCACGTCGGTCTCGTCGAGCACGTTGCAGCGCTCGGCGAGCAGTTGCGCGCCCGGGTATTTTTCAGCGAGCATCGCTTCGGCGCGTGTCAGACGGTCGCTGTCGCGGCCGCAAATCGCGACCGATGCGCCTGCCTGCAGGAACCGTTCGGCCGTCGCGAGGCCGATGCCGGACGAACCGCCCGTCACCACCGCGACCTGCCCGGTCAGATCGATCTCAATCATCGGAGTCCTAATGCCTTCAGAAACGTGTGCTCGTCATCCGAGCGGTAATTGAGCCGCCGCGACAGTTCCGCCGCCGCGCGCTGCACCTTGTCGATCAGGCCGTCCGCGATCAGCGCCGCGTCGATTTCCGGCCTCGGCACCGTCACCGTGATGCACGCGACGATCTTCTGCGTCTCGTTGCGCACCGGCGCCGTGACCACCGAGATGCCGCGCTCGAACGACGAATTGCTGACGCCGTAGCCGCGCAGCGCATCCTCGCGGATCACGTCGTACAGCGCGTCGACCGTCTCGGGCGTCGCGTTCGTCATCCGGTTCAGCGCACCTTCCGGATACAGCGCATGCAGCTCCTTCAACGACAGGTCGCCCATCAGTACGTGGCCGTGCGTCGTTGCATGCGCGGGCAAGCGCGTGCCGACGTTCACGCGGATCGAGCTGAACACCGGCGCCTGGCTCTGCGCCTTCGCGACGAACACCACGTCGCGGCCGTCGCGGATCACGATGTGCGTCGTGAAGCCGGTCGCGTCGCGCAGGCTTTCGATCACGGGCAGGCCGAGATCGGTCAGCTCCAGCGAGCTCAGGTATTCGAAGCCGAGCCGCAGCACGGCAATGCCGAGCTTGTAGTTGCGATCCTTGTCCGCGCGCTCGAGGAAGCCGAGCGATTCGAGCGTCTGCAGCAGACGGAATACCGTCGTGCGCGGAATGCCGAGCCGCTTCGACAATTCGGGCGCGCCGAGCACGGGCTCGCGCGGCGAGAATTCGGCGAGGATCCGCAGCCCGCGTTCGAGACCCGGCACCACGTAACTGGCTTCGCCCTTGCCGTTTTCGGCGTCGTCTCGTTGCAGCGGTTCGTTCATGAGAGCCCCCGCTGTGAGTCGCACTGACGGCAGAACGTGTCGATCAGTGCGGAATAGACGGCCGGTGCTTCCACGTAGCCGGCATGGCCTGCTTGCGGAATCACCTGCAGCCCGACATGGGCGGCCGCGGCGATCCGCTCGCACGCGGCGGGCGGCGTGATCGCGTCGTTCGCGCCGACGGCCACGGCCGTGCGGCCGCGAAAGCCGGCGAGATCGGTGGCGAGATCGGCGTTCGCGAGCAGGTGCGTGGCCTGCGCATAGCCGGCTGGCACGATGCGCGCCATGTTCCAGCGCACCCACGCACGCGCGTCCTCGCTCGCGAAACCGGACAGCATGTTGCCGCTGCGCTGTTCGGCAAGCCCGGCCGGACCGAGTGCGGCCAGCATCGCGAGCCGCGCGTCGCGGCGCGATTCGCGCGTTTCAGCCGGGGCGCTGCCGTAGCCGCCCGCGGGCGACACCAGCAACAGGCCGGCGATCCGCGCGGGCATCACGCGGGCGAGACCGCCCGCGATGATCGCGCCGAGCGAATGCCCGACCAGCACGCAGCGTTCGATGCCGAGTGCCTCGAGCCACGCGTTCAGCGACGCCGCGTAATCGGCGGCGGCCGGCGACGCGCCGTGCACCGGCGTCGACACGCCGTAACCGGGCGCATCCCACGCGAGCACGCGCCGCGATGCGCCGAGCGTGTCTAGCTGGCGGACCCACGATGCGGCGCCCGAGCCGATCCCGTGCAGCAGCACGACGGGCAGCGCACGGCCTGCATGCTGCGCGCCGGCCTCACGGTAGCCGATCGTGCCCGCCGCGCCGGCCGCGCAACGCTGTTCGGGAAACTGCCCGAGCAGCGCGGCGAATGCCGCGGTGCGGTCGCGTTCACGTTTGTCGATGACACTCATTGCTTCACCGGCTCCGTCTCAGCGCTTGATCTTCGCGAGCGGCGAATCGGGCGGATACGTCGGCGTGATCGGCTTCGGCGAACCGAGCATCACGCACATCAGCGCATCTTCCTCGCCGATGTTGATTTCCGTGCGATACACGCCCGGCGGCACCGAGATCAGGTCGCGCTCGCCGAGGATCGCTTCCCACGTCTCGCCGTCACGCTCGCAGATCACCTTCATCTTGCCGCGCAGCACGAAGAAGATTTCCTCGACGTCCATGTGGATGTGGCTCGGGCCGATGTTGCCGGCCGGGATGACCATCGTCGAGAACGTGAAGCCGCCGGCCGGCACCGTGTTGACGTCCTTCGCGACGCCCGTGCCGCCCGTGCCGACGTAGCGCATCTGCGCGCGGCGGTACTTCGGGTCGTAGTCGGCCTGGAACTTCAGTGCGTCCCAGTCGTAGCGCCGCGTCGCGTAGCGCGCGACGCGCCCATCCATCCAGTCGTTGAAGCTTGCGCCTTCCGGCTGGTCCCACGATTTGCGTTCGAGATCGGCGTCCGCCATCGTCAACTCCTTCATCAAGGGTGAAAACATCAATTCATCACGAAGCCGCCGTTCACCGGCAGCAGTTGACCCGTCACGAAGCGCGCGCCGTCCGACAGCAGGAACAGCACCGGGCCCGTCACGTCGTCGGGCACCTGCGCACGCGTCAGCGCGCGGCCCTGCATGTAGAACGCGTGGCGCTCGGCCGGCACGTACGCGGTTGCCTCGACTTCGGTGAGCCCAGGCGCGATCGCGTTGACCGTCACGCCGTGCGCGCCGAACTCGCGTGCCTGCGCATGCGTCATCGCGATCACCGCGCCCTTGCTCGCGACGTACGCGAGCAGCTTCGGCGCGCCCCACAGCGCGGTGTCCGATGCGAGGTTCACGATCGCGCCGCGGCCCGACTGCGCGAGGTACGGCAGCGCCGCATTGCTGACGAGCCACACGCCGCGCACGTTCACGTTCATCACGGCGTCCCACGTCGCGACGTCGAGCTCGGTCGACAGCTTGCCGCCCGAGTTCGTGATCGCCGCGTTGTTGATCAGCGCGTCGATGCCGCCGAGCGCCGCCGCGCCCTGCGCGACGAACGCGGTGACGCTCGCCGGATCGGCGAGATCGAGCGCGAAGCAATGCGCGACATGGCCGGCTTCGGCGAGTTGCGCGGCAAGCGCGCGGCCTTCGTCGGCCAGCACGTCGCCGAACGCCACTTGCGCGCCCGCTTCGACGAGCGCCTTCACGAACGCCGCGCCGAGCCCGCGCGCGCCGCCCGTGACGAGCACGCGGCGCCCCGCGAGCGACACGACCGGAGCGCGCTCAGCCATTCGAGGGCTCCGCTGCGGCCTGCGCCGCGCGATGCGCGTCGAGCGCGGAGAGATGCTCCTGCGCACGCGTGCGCAGCATCCGGCGCACGCGCGTCATGCCGACGTCGTGCTGGTACAGGTATTCGTGGTCGCGCGCATTCGGCGCGAGGCTTTCGAGGACGTAGCGGTCCTGCTCGAGCACGTCCCAGTGCAGGCCCTCGAGGCGGTTGCGGTACATGAAGCGCCACACGTCGCGCTGCCAGCCGCTGACCTTGCGCGTGCGCCAGAAGTAGACCTGGCAGTTGTCGCCGTCGACCGGCGTCGCGAAGCCGATGATCCCGAAGTTGCCGCCCGGGCCGAACTTCTGCTTGTACGGGATCGCGAGACGCATCCACAGGCAGCCCGTTTCGCCGAGCTCGACCCAGTCGAAGTTCACGTCGCGCTGGCCGATCTTCTCGAACATCAGGCCCGTTTCCGTCTTGCGCACGCGCATCTCGGCCTGCTTGTCGCCTTCGGCCATCGAGTGCGAGGTGGCGTGCAGGTACGCGCCGTGCATCGGGTCCATCACGTTGTCGATCGCGTACTGGTAGTTGCACTTCCAGTTCGACACGCACAGGAAGTGGCCGTACTCGTCGTCGACCAGTTCCTCGGGCAGGTTCAGCGGCGCCGGCTCGCCGTGCGCTTCGTCGCCGAACCACAGGAAGATCGCCCCGGCCTTCTCCTCGACCGGATACGACTTCACGCACTTCATGCCTTCGAGCGGACAGTTCGATACGGCCGGCACGCGGTTGACCGTGCCACCGCCGTCGACTTCGATGCCGTGATACCAGCAGGCAATGTTGCCGCCGAGGTTCCAGCCGAGCGACAGGCGAGCGCCGCGGTGCGGGCAGCGATCCTCGAGCGCGTGAACCTTGCCGTCGTGATCGCGCCACAGCACGATCTGCTCGGACAGGCGCGTGAGGCCGACCGGTGCATTCGACACCTGCCAGCTCGGCGCGACGGGATACCAGTAGTTCTTGATGCCGCGGTCGAGGTAGTCACGGACCGGGTCGTGTTGGGCTGCGTGTTGTACGGGGGACGTCATCAGTGTGCTCCGGATGCGGTTGTCGTCGGGTCGGCTGCCAGCGCTTAAGCGGTCATTCCGCGAGCGCGGCCATTTCGGCGCGGAAGCGCTCGGCGGTCCACACCGTGCCGTCCGGCGCGCGGAAGCCGATGCGGTTCAGGCCCGCGACGACATCGTCCAGCTCGATCGCGCCGGCTTCGAACACGCGCTCGAGCGCATCGCCGAGGTCGTTTTCGTACTGGGTCGGTGCGGCCTTGCGGTTCTGCCAGACCTGGTTCTCGACCTGGCCGGGGATCTCGATCTGCCCCTTGCCCGCGACGTTGTTCGGCTGCGGCGCCACCCACGGCTTCAGGAAGGGATTGAAGTTGACGGTCGCTTCTTTCATGTCATTCCACCTTGATCTGGATTTCCTCGCCGGCGAGACGCACCGCGTACTGCTTCAGTGCGCGTCCGCCCGGCCCCTTCAGGCATTCGCCCGTCTTGATGTCGAACACGGCCTCGTGCAGCGGGCATTCGACCGTGCCTTCGTCGACGAACCCCTGCGTCAGCAGCGCGTACGCATGCGGGCATACGTTCTCGAGCGCATACACGTCGTCGCCGACGCGGTAGATCCCGATTTCGACGCCGTCGGTCCGCTTGAACTCGATCGGCGTGTCTTCCGACAGCGCGCCGGCGTGCCCGGCGCAAACCCATTGTTCAGACATCTCACACCCTTCCTTCTGATCGACTCTCGGTTTGTTCCGATTTGTTCCATATCCGGAACGTCAGTTTATGGATGGTGATTATAGGAGTGTGTTTCCACGAGTAAAACAAAAAGCAGCATGTCCTAGGGAAAACACCGACCGCTGGATCGACGATCGCTTTCGCCTGCCTTATCAAATGTAATTTTTTGTTGTGTGACGGGCATTTACCGGCTTTTTCGAGACACTGGACACCGCTGCCGGGCTTCGGTCCGAAACCCATCCGTCCCGAAAAAATTATTTTTGACTCGGTGCCCGCCGCCTCTATACTCCATTCCATCAGAGGCACATCGTTCCTTATATGGAACATAAGAATGCCCGCTCGATGGCGAAAACGCGCGACGGCCGGCCGTTCCCGCGCATGCCGCCACGGTACGTTTTCATCAGGTTGGAGATTCAGGAGATCAAATGGTCAAGCATGCGGTAGCAGCAGCAGTGATCGGATTGGGCGCCGCGTCGGGCGCGTGGGCGCAGAGCAGCGTGGTGCTGTACGGCAGCATGGATGCGGGCGTCGCGTACGTGAACAACGTCGGCGGCCAGGCGAAATGGGCGATGATCCAGGGCAACACGCAGCCCGATCGGTGGGGCCTGAAGGGCAAGGAAGACCTCGGCAATGGCCTGTCGGCGATCTTCCAGCTCGAGAACGGCTTCTATACGAACAATGGTCAGTTCGCGACCGCGAACACGATCTGGAACCGCGCGGCATTCGTCGGCCTCGGCTCGGAACGGTACGGCACGCTGACGCTCGGCCGCCAGACGCCGCTGTCGTTCGACTATCTCGATCCGCTCAGCACGGCCTACCTCGCGATGAGCTGGTACGCGTTCCACCCCGGCAACATCGACGGGCTCGCCGCGACCGGCAACGTGCCGTACAACAACGCGGTCAAGTACCGTTCGCCGACCTTCGCGGGCTTCTCGGCCGCGGCGACGATGGCGCTCGGCAACACGACGAACTTCTCGACCGGCAAGTCGCTCGGCGTCGCGCTGAACTACGCGAACGGGCCGTTCAAGGCGTCGGCCGTGTACTCGAACGAGCACGACCGCTCGATCCTGATCAGCACGACCGGCATCACGTCGTTCCAGGGGCAGAACACAGCGAACGGCTACACCGCAAGCAAGGTCGAGAACCTCGGCGCGGGCGCGTCCTACCAGTTCGGCGACTTCCTCGTGCACGGCCTGTACACGCGCACGAAGATGCAGTCGAACGGCTTCTCGGACACGTTCCAGAGCTACGACGCGGGTGTGAACTACCGCAGCAGCGCGTTCAACACGATCGCGGGCGGCGCGGCGACCACGACGCTGGCCGGCCGCCGCTGGACGCAGGCCGAGCTCGGCGACATCTATTCGCTGTCCAAGCGCACGCAGTTGTATGCAAACGTGCTGTACGAACACGGTTCGGGCGGCGCGAAAGCCGCGTTCTTCACGGCAGGCGTGTCGAGCACCGCGAACCAGGTGATCGTGCTCACCGGGATCCACCACTCGTTCTGAACGAAGCCAGGCGTTCGCCGCCTGAAACGACAAGAGCGGCCCGCGGGCCGCTCTTGTCGTTTGTGCGCGGCTTTTGGACGGCCGCGCATCGCAACACTCAGAACATCGCGACCTTGTGGCGCGCGTGCGCGAATGTCGGATCGCTTTCGAGCGGACGATAGTTCAACCGCTGCGACAGGTCGACCGCCGCGCCGCACACGGCCTCGACGAGCCGTTCCTTCTCGCGGGCCTCGCCGATCTCCGAACGCGGCACCGTCGCGGTGATCGCCGCGACGATCGAGCCCGAATGATCGCGTACGGGCGCGGTGACCGCCGAAATGCCGCTCTCGAATGCCGCCTCGCTCACCGCGTAGCCGAGCCGCGCATAGTGGCGCACGCGTTCGTACAGCTCGTCGACGGTGCCCGGCGTGCGCTCGGTGAACTGCTCGAGGCGCTTTTCCGGGTAGAGCTGGCGCAGTGCGTCGCGCGTCAGGTCGCCCATCAACACGTGGCCGTGCACGGTCGCATGCGCGGGCAGGCGCGTGCCGACGTGCACCTTCACCGAACCGAACATCGACGCGTTGCTCTGCGCCTTCGCGACGAACACGACGTCGCGCTGGTCGCGGATCAGCAGATGCGTCGACAGGCCGGTCGCATCGCGCAGCCGTTCGAGCACGGGCCCGCCGAGATCGGTCAGTTCGAGCGAATTCAGGTATTCGAAGCCGAGCCGCAGCACGCCGACACCGAGCCGGAAATAGCGGTCGCCATTCACGCGCTCGAGGAAACCGAGCGCTTCGAGGGTCTGCAGCAGGCGGAACGTGGTCGTGCGCGGAATGCCGATGCGCTTCGACAGCTCGGGCGCACCGAGCACCGGCTCGCGCGCGGAGAATTCGGCGAGGATCCGCAGCCCGCGTTCGAGCCCCGGCACCAGGTAGGACGACGCGCCGCCATGCGATTCGTCGTCGCCGGGCGCCGCGGTTTCAGGTGCGTCGCTCATCGTTGTCTTGACCATGTGGACATGGACGGTAGGAAATCAGTCACGAAACAGGCCACGGATCGTCGTGGACGGCCGGTCATGCCGCCCCGGCGCGCACGCAGTGGCACCCGCGCGCTTCGCCGCGACGCAGCATGCGCCGCCACGACTCCATGAAGAGTCATTCACGGTCGAGAGGATAGCAGTGATGGACAGCGCGACGCCATGCGGAAATCGCCGGACGGCGGGTAGCCGCCGCCCGGCCGCGTTTGCGGCGAGCGGCCTCCGGATCGCGGCCGGCGCGGCATGCTGCGCCGGAAGGCCCGAGTGCTACAGGCGCGACAGATGAACCCGGATGTTCGCGCGGTCGTACGTAAAGCCGCCGGCCGCGGCCGGTTCGAGCACGCGTGCGAGGTCGACCGCATACCGCCATCCGCTGCCGAGGAGCCCGCCGTTCACGGCCCGGATCGCGGTGCCGCCGACGGCGATCGCCGCATGAAAGACGGAACCGCCGCGCGAGAAGCCGACCGCGGTCCCGGCCGGAATGTTCGCGCGCCCGTCCCATTCGTTGCCGTTCTCGAAGTTGAACCGCGGCCGCCAGTGCTGACCAATCGTGTCGAGCAGCGTGTTGGGCGTGATCATCGCGTCGGCGCGCATCAGATACCGCACATAGGCCGCGGCGTCGTAGCAGACGCCGCCGGAAACATACGTGTTGATGTCGGCCGTGCCGGCTATCAGCGCCTGTGCGTGTCTCTGCCGCTCGGGGAAACCGAACTGGGCGACCTGCGCGCCCAACGGGGTCAATTGCATGGGTGGCTCCTGTGGAAGCAGCGAGGCGTCATCGCCCCGCCAACGCAATAACCTCATATCTTATTACGATATCCGGCCTGGCCCGCGCGCACGGCTCCGGACGTCACGGCATGCGCGCCGCCGATGCCGGCGCGGCGGCGGCCGCATCGGGATTCGGCGCGAGCCGCAGGCGCACGCGCAGCGGCTGCAGCATGTCGGGCGGCGGCGGCTCCGTCAGTGGGCCGGCGGTGAGCAGTTGCCGCAGCGTCGCGTCCGCGTCGGGATCGCCGAGCGACGCGAATTCGACGCGCGTGACGGCGCCGCTCGTGCCGATCCACGCGCGCACGACGATCGCGGGCGGGGGCGCCTCGGCGCTCGCATTCAATACGCGCGCTTCGAGATAGCGGTGCAGACGATCGGCCGCGTCGCCGTCGGCTTCGAGCCACGTCTGGAACTGCCGCCCGGCGAGCTGTCCGTAGCGGATCCACGTTTGCGGCACGTCGGCCGTCTGTGCGACGGCCATCGACACGGCACCTGCGAAAAGCGCCCACGCGACGACGATCGCCCGCCACCCACCGGATACGCCCCACTGCTGCATTCGTTTCATCCCGCCTCCCGTTTCGCCGATGCGCCGACGCGCCGCGTTGCGTCGCCCGCTCGTCCTGCAACCCTCAGCCGATCTCGATCGGCACGTACAGGCGCGTGCCGCCGCGCTGGACGAGCAGCGCGACGTTGCCGTGCGCGGCGTCGATCTCGGTCATCAGCGCGCCGACGTTCGCGACCGGCGTGCCGTTGACCGACAGCACGACATCGCCGGGCTGCAACCCCGCGCGGGCAGCCTGGCCGCTCGCCTGCTCGACGACGAGCGCCTGGCCGACGCCGAGCCGCTGGCGCTCCTGGTCGGTCGCCGCGCGCAGCGCGAGCCCGAACCGCGCGGGCCCTTGCTCGCCGCTCGCCGACGCCGTGCCGCTGTCGAATGCGCCCACCGTCGCGCTCATGTGCATCGCCCGGCCCGCGCGCCACACGAGCAGGTCGGTTTGCCGCCCGGCCCGCATGCCTGCGACCGCGCCGAGCAGGTCCGCCGATTCGGCGACCGGCCTGCCGTCGACCGCGAGTACGACGTCGCCCGGCTGCAGGCCCGCATGCGCGGCCGGGCCATCCGGCTCGACCACGGTGATCAGCGCGCCGTCCGGGTTGGCGAGGCCGAACGAACGCGCAAGCGCCTGGCTCACTTCCTGGACGGCCACGCCGAGCCGGCCGCGCGTGACCTTGCCGGTCCGCAGCAACTGGTCCTTCACGTCGAGCGCGATATCGATCGGAATCGCGAACGCGAGCCCCTGATAGCCGCCCGTCTTCGAGAAGATCATCGAGTTGATCGCGATCACGCGGCCGCCGAGGTCGAACAGCGGGCCGCCCGAATTGCCGGGATTGATCGGCACGTCGGTCTGGATGAACGGAATCGCACGCTCGCCGGGCAACGAGCGCGATTTCGCGCTGACGATGCCCTGCGTGACCGTGTTCGCGAACCCGTACGGCGAACCGATCGCCATCACCCAGTCGCCCACTTCGGTGCGCGCGGGGTCGCCGGTCGCGACGACCGGCAGGTTGTGCGCGTCGATGCGGATCACCGCGACGTCGGAAACGGGATCGCTGCCGATCACACGCCCCTTGAACTGCCGCTTGTCGGTCAGCTTCACGTCGATCGCGACCGCATCGCCGACCACGTGCCGGTTGGTCAGGATCACGCCGTCCTCGCTGACGATGAAGCCCGAACCGAGGCTCACCTCCTCGCGATTGCCGATCACGCGTCGCGCAAGAAACGGCGCGAGCGGATGATCGGGCGCGATGCCCGGCGGCAACTGGATGCCCATCTGCGTGACTTCGCGCGTGACGCTGATGTTGACGACGGCCGGGCCGACGCGCCGGACCAGCGCGGCAAAATTCGGCAGCGCGACGGAAGGCGTTGGCGTTGGCGTTGGCGTTGGCGTTGGCGTTGGCGTTGGCGTTGGCGTTGACGTTGACGTCGGCGATGCAGCGCCCGACTGCGCGGGCCGCTCGGCAGCCGTTGCCGTTGCACAAACGCACGCGCAGGCCAACGCCAGCCCGCCGGCCATCGCTCGCGGCATCGCCGCCCGGTTCGTGTGCCTGCCCGCTTTCATGTCGCTGTTCCTCGTCGGTTCGCGCCGGAACGCCGCCGGCTCATCGATACCCGCGCCCCACGTTCGCCCGCATGCATTACTTCGGCGGCACCGCGACCGGCGCATCGGGCCGCTGCGGCGTCACCGACCGGCCCCAGTTCGCGCCGAAACGGTTTCGCTCGGTCGACAGGTTGAACGTGCCGAGTCGGTTCGACGGCTGCTTCGACAGTCGCTCCGAATCCGTTTGCGACGCGCCCGCCTGCGGGTCGGCCTTCGGCTTCAGCTGCTGGCTGAGGCAGTCGTACGACAGCGCGCGCTTGCCGTCGACCTCCGCATCGACGCACACCGGCTTCGCGGCCGAACCCGGACTGGCCGGCGCAGGCGCGGCCGCACTCGCCGCCGCGCGGCCGACCTGCGCGTGTGCGCCGGTTGCCAGCAGCAGGCAGACGATCGTCGCGATTCCGCGTCGTCGCCTCCTCATGCGCACCTCCTTCGGAAAGGGCTTCATGGCACTCGCCCTGCCGCCGTCACAGGTTCGTCCCCGGCGCCGACGCGCGCGCCAGGAAACGCGCGAACGCCGTGCGATCGGACGCTTCGACGGCAGGCTCCTGCGCATCGACCTGTTGCACCCATGCGTCGCGCATGCCGTCGACCGGCTGCCACGCCTGCACCTGTGCGCCCGTCGGATACGGCGTGACGAGCGGTTCGCGATAGTCGACGCGAAACAGCGGCGGCGCGCTGCCGCCCGCCGTCCACAGATCGCCGACGTCGCGCACGCTCGCGTCGAACCAGAACCGCACCCAGCGCACCGCCGGCGCGCGCGTGTCGTTGCCGGGCGCATCGGCACCGCACGCGTCCGGCACGCGCAGGAAGCCGGCCAGCACGAGCAGCACGGCCGCCAGATCGTCGTCGCGCAACATCCGGTACGACCAGAGATCCGCCACGTCCACGCACGAGATCACCGCAATGAAGCGCCCGATCGTGAGCGCGGGCCACGCGCGCCGCATCAGCGTGTAATGGCGCGCCCAGTGCGCCACGAAGCGCTCGCGATGCCGGGCAGCGACCTGCACGTCGCGCGAGCCGCGAATCGTCAGTTCCTCCGGCTGATACTGGCGAGTCGTGAGCACGCACTGCGCGGAGCACCGCGCGCTCCGGTGCCGTGCATAGCCGCCGGCACCGGGCAACGGCTCCAGTGCGCCGAAGCACAGCGGGCAATGCGTGGGCCACTCGCCGGGCCGGCCCGGCCACGGGTTCGCCTTCGGCATGCGCGGGCGGTCGGCCGCCGCGGCCGGACGGCGTCGCCCCGGCGTGCGCGGGTCGGGGGCGTCGACGCGCGGCGTCGAACGAACGGTTGCCATGCGCGCGCCTACCGGGCAGACGCGAGCGCTTTCTTCAGCGCGTCTTCGTTGATCGGTGCGTTCGCGGCGAGCTTCGCGAGATACGCCTGGGCATTCTGCTGCGTGCGCTGCGCACGCATCATCTCGCGCAGTTGCGCCTTCACGTCGGCCAGCGGACGCGGCGCGGCCGCGCGGACGTCGATCAGCTTCACGACATGAAAACCGGCCGGCGTCTGGATCGGGGCGGAGACCTGGCCCGGCTTCAGCGCGTCGGCCGCCTGCCGCACTGCCGGCACCATCAGTTGATCGGGCACGAAACCGAGATCGCCGCCGTTCGCGGCACTGGCCTTGTCCTGCGAGTTCGCCTTCGCGAGCGCGGAAAAATCGCCGCTGCGCGCGCGGTTCGCGAGATCGGCCGCCTGCTTGCGCGCCTTGTCGAGCGTCGCGGCATCCGCGTTCGGCGGCACCGCGATGTAGATCTGCGCGACATGCAGCGCGCGCGGCGCGGTGAACGCGGCGCGGTTCTTGTCATACGCGGACTGCAACTCCGCGTCGGACGGATAGTCGGCCGGCGGCGCATTCACCGACGCCAGGTAGCTGCGCACGACGATATCGCGCCGCGCCTGTTCGACAGCCGCCTGCACCTGCGCCTGCTTGTCCCAGCCCTTCGCTTTCGCCTCGGCCAGCACCGCCTTCTGCGCGAGCGTCGAACGCACGACCTGGTCGAGCGCCGCGGGATCGGCCGCGAGGCGTTCGCGCCCTTCCGGGCTCACCGTCTTCAGCAGGCCCGCGATGTCGTCCTGCGTGACCGACGCCTGCGCGGCGTTCGCGATCACGTCGTCCTGTGCATGCGCGACGAACGGCACGCCCAGCACGAGACTGCCTGCCACGACCGCTAGCCTCTTCATCTTCGTCATCATCGTTCGACTGCCCTCTCGATTGCTCTTGAAATGCGAACGCTGCATCAGCGCACGTCCGTCAGCGTCATGCGCAGGACCAGCGGCTGCGCCATCCCGCGCGGCGGCGCCGCGCCGACCGCCCGGCCGACGAGTGCCGCATGCAGCGCGGCGTCGAGCCCCGGTGGTCCGGCCGCGCCGCTGTCGACGCGCGTCACGTGCCCGTACCGGTCGAGCCACGCGCGCACCGGCAGCACGGGACCGTCGTCGCCCGCATCGGCCCGCTCGCCTGCCCAATGCTCGATGCCGGCACGCAGGAGGCGCACCGCCGCGTCGTCGCCGTCAAGCGTCGCCTGCAGCCACAGCGCGGTACGCCGGGCATACGCGCCCCACGCGGCGGGTGCGTCGCCCGCGGCTATCGCGTCCGCCTCGCGCCGTGCACGGCCCGGCAGCAGCGCATGCAGCGCGGCGCCGATCCTCACGTCGCAGTGGCCTCGACCGCTGCCGTGGCCGCTTCGACCGGCGCTGCGCCTGCCTGACCGCCGGCCACCGCGCGTGCCGCCGCTTCCTGCTCGGCCATCGCGGGACGGTTGCGCAGGTGCAGCAGGAATTCCTGGATCAGGCGATCCCATAGCTCGATCGTCGAACGCAGGTAGCGCTCGGACACGCCACCGGCGACGACCACGTCCATTTCCAGCGCGAGAAACGGCCCGTGGCTCGCGAGACGTGCGAAGCGCTTGGTCCGGTTCCAGTCCGCGACGAGTTCGGCCGGCAATTCGCCCTGCACCTGCAGCACGCACGACAGCGTGTAGTCGATGAACAGCTGCGCGGCGGGCGGTGCGTCGGCGCCCTGCGGCGCGAGCGCGGTGGCCGGATTGCCGAAGCGCACCGCGAAGCCGATGCCCTGGCTTGCGCTCATCAGTTGCACCGCGCCGTTCTGCTCGGCCGCCGTCACGCGGTAGCCCGCGCGGCGCAGCACGTCGGCGAGGCGGTCGGCGCTGATCGCTTCGATCGGCGCGTCGTGTGCCGTGCGTTCGTCGCCGGCGTTCGGTTGCGTGTCTTGCATGTCTGTCTTCCCCGTATTCAACGAATCGATCGGTTCCATCCCGGCTGCGGGCCACGCGCTCACTGCGCGTTCGCCGCGGTAGCCGACGCCGGTGCCGGCGCCGGTGTTGCGGCCGCCGGCCGCGCGGCCGGGTCGTACTTGCCCGCATACAGCGCATCGCCGTAACGTTGCGCGATGTCGTCGTACTTCACACGCGCCGACTGCGCGAACGGCTGACGCGACGAGAACAGCGTGCCGATCCCGACATGCTCGTACGCGTCGAGAATCTCGTGCCCCACGCGATACAGCTCGGCATTCTGTGCCTGGCAGGTTTTCAGTTGCGTGTCACGCGCGGCGGCGTCCTTCTGCAGTTGCGTGTGCTGCGCATCGCGGGCGCGCGACACGGCGAGCAAGTCCTCATAGGACGACCTGTATTTCGCCAGCGACTTCGCGTCCTGCTCGCGGCCCGCGCGCTCCTGCGCGAGCGCACGCTTCGCAGCCGCCTCGGCGCCCGAGTCGCCGCGCGCGGCCGCCAGTTGTCCCTGCATCGCCTTCAGTTGCGCAAGCGCGTCGTCGCGCTGCTTCTCGGCCGCCGCCTTGTCGCTCTGCAACTGCGCCTGGTTGTCCTGCAACTGGCGCAGTTCCTGCACGGTCGAGCGCAACTGGCTGCGCAGCTTGTCCTCGATGCCCTGCGCGTGCGCGCCGCCGGCCGCGAGCAGCAGCGTGCCGGTCAGGGCGCTCGCGAACATCGTGCGAGTGATCGTGTTCATGCGCGACTCCGGTCAGAAGCGAGCATTGAGCTCGATCTGCAGCACGTCGATCGAAACCGGCGGCCCGTACACTTCCTTCGAGCTCAGGTAACGGGCCGACACCCACGTATCGCGTGCAACCGCATACGCGGCGCCGAGCACGTAGCCGCGCGCGTTGGTGCCGCCGAGGTGGAAGTCGGGATCGTTGAACGCATCGAGCACGGCGTCCGGCTGCAGGTACTTGTATGCGATCGAGAAATTCCACTGGCCCTTCTCGCGCGGCTCCGGCTCGCCGAACGTCGCCTTCGCGAGGAAGCCGTTCGGGCCGCTGCGGTAGTCGGCGCGCGTCGCGTTCACCGACGTCGAATCGTAGTTGTTGACCGGCAGCGACGCCGCCGCGAAAGCCTTGTTGTCGTTGTACGCGAGGTTGCGCACGTATTCGCCGTCGAGACGCAGCTTGAAGCGATCGGCCACCACGGTGTCCCACTGCGCCTTCAGGTCGAGCAGCCGGTAGTTGTAGGCGAGGCCGAACAGCTGCGGCTGCGGCGTCATGCCCGGCGCGAGGTTCGGGTTCTGCACGATGTTGCGCAGCGCGATCAGCGTGTTGCCGCCCTGCATGAACGCCGGCGCCTCGTTGTCGGTGCTGCAGCTCGTCGCGCCCAGATACAGCGCGCACGGCGACGACAGCGTGCCGCGCATGTTCTGGAAGTCGTAGTACGCGGCCGCGCCGCGCAGCCGGTTCTTCGCGTCGATCTTCCAGTCGGCGCCGAATTGCGCGCCGAACATCCACTTCGTGTCGCTGCCGGCCTTCTCGGTGCTGTTCGACGGGAAGTTCTCGCTCGTGTACTGGATCGGAAACACGCCGAGCGTGCCGAACAGCGTGACGTCCGGATTCCACGGCAGCGCATGCCGCAGGTTCGCGGCGAGCCCGTCCATCATCAGGTCGTCCGAGAACACCAGGTCCGACTTGAAGAACGGGTTGTCGAAACGGCCGGCCGTCAGGTTCAGCCATGACGTGGGCTTGTACGCGAAGAACGCCTTGTTCAGCCAGATGTTCTTCTTCGCGAAGCCGCCGCCCGCGGTGGCCGTGGTCGACACGGGCCCGTTGTCGTTGCCGCTCGCGAGCTGGATGCCGGCGATCATCTCGTCGGACAGCGTCGCCGTCACGCCGAGCCGCGCGCGGTAGCGCAGCAGGTTGTTGCGGTTCTCCCGCGTGTTCTGCGTGGGGATCTGCGTGTTGTTGGTGTTCGGGTTGACGTCGAATCCGCCGGCCTGGTTGATCGCCGCGAAATTCGTCACGCCGTTCGTGTTGCCGCCGCCGTAGAAGTGATACTCGTCACGCACGCGCAGGTCGCCGTCGAGCTTGATGCGCGACACCCAGTCGGGGAAAGTGTTCGGCTGCGCCCAGTTCTCGGCCTTCGCCTGCGCGATCACTTCCTGCTTCACCTGGTCGCGGATCTGGTCGCGCACGAGCTGCGGCACGTACGGCACCGCGACGTCGCCCGGCTGCGTCGGCGGGTTGACCACGCCGCCCGCCACGACCGGCGCGCCCGATGCGCGGGCCGATCTCGCCTGCACGGCCTCGGTGCGCGCCTCGCTGATCAGCTCGTTCGCGTTCTGCTGCGTGAGCACGCCGCGCTTCACGAGCAGGTTGATCAGGTTGATCACCACGCTCTCGGTCGGCGCGGCTTTCCCCGACGCGGCCTGCGCCTCGAGCGATTGCCCGTGCGCGGCGGACGCGCAGGTCAGCCCGAGCGTCAGCACCGCCGCGCCGACGCGCGACAGGCGCGCGGGCAGCGCGCCGTTGCGGGGCACCCCACCCCGTCCGTTCATCTTCCGAATCATCGAAGCACTCCGAACAATTTTCGTTTCTTTTCCGGCAGCATCCGTGCAACGGCGCCACCCCAGGATTCTTTCTTCGTATCGCGCACGCATCGTCATGCCGGCTTGCGCCCCTGAAGCTTGACGAGCACCGGATACGAGGTCGCCGGCGGCGGTGCCTCGTCGACCCGGCCAAGCGCTTCGACCGCCGCGACCACGGCCGCGTCGATCTTCGCGTCGCCGGTGGACTGCGCGACCGTCACCTTCGTGATGCGCCCCGACGTATCCATCCACAGGTTCAGGCTGCCCGCGAAACGCGCGCCGCCGGCCTCCTGCACGCCCTTGTCCTGCTCGATCGCACGCTGCAGTACGTACACCATGTATTGCGCATAGCTCGCGTTGCCGAACTTGCCGCCCCCGCCGCTGCCGACCATCCCCGAGCCGTCGCCCGCGCCGATGCCGAAGTTGTCGGTGCCCGCCTGCGCATCGGCATTCATCGTCATCTGCTTCGGCTGGTTGTCCGACGGCTTCGGCGCCTCGGACGGCTTCGGCGCGATCGTCGGCCGGTCGACCGGCGTCTTGACCTCTTCCTTCACCTTCTCCGGCGGCGGCTTCTGTTTCGGCGGCGGCGGGGGCGGCGGCAACGGAATCACCGTCGTCACCTGCGGCGCGCTCACGCGCTTCACACCTGCGGTGTCGCCCGCGAAACGCCAGATCAGCGCGGCAACGCCCGCGAGCACCAGCACGATCGCGACGGGCTTCACGTAGCGGCCGGGGCCCTTGTCCGGCGGGCCGCCGTTATAGGTCATTTCCATCGCGTCAGCCGCCCTGCTTCGCCTTGCCGGTCACGAGACCGACCTGCGACAGATCGAGGCGGCGCAGCAGGTCGAGCACGTCCATCACCTTCTGGTACTGCACGCCCGCGTCGCCCTTCAGCACGATCGGAAAATCCGGACTGGTCGCCTTCTCGGTGCGCAGCCGGCTCTCGAGTTCGTCCATCGTCACCGGGTACGCGTCGAGGAACACTTGCCCCGAATCGGCGACCGTGATTGCCTTCGTCTTCGGCTTCGCGAGACTCGCGGACGAGCTCGCCTTCGGCAAATCGACCTTGATGCCCTGCACCGACGCGGTCGTCATGATGATGAAGATGATCAGCAGCACGTACGCGAGGTCGAGCATCGGCGTGATGTTGATGTCGTCGTACGGCTTGTCGTCGTCCTGAACCTGCATGGTGGTCTCCTGCGTGCGTCAGTCGGCCAGCACCGCGTGATCGGGCGCGCGGTGTGCTTCGGCGAGGCGCGTGACGAATTCGTCGACGAACACCTGCATGTTCGCGGTCACGTTCTTGTTGCGGATCAGCAGGTAGTTGTAGCCAAACAGCGCGGGGATCGCGACGAACAGGCCCGTGACGGTGGCGAGCAGCGCGGCCGCGATACCCGGCGCGATCGCGTTCACGTTCACGTCGCCGGCCGCCGCGATCGCGGCAAACGTGATCATCACGCCCACCACCGTGCCCAGCAGCCCGAGGAACGGGCCGCCCGAGATCGCAATCGTCAGCAGCACCATCGACTTCGACAGCCGCTGGTTTTCCCGCACGAGCGTCGCGTCCATCGACGCGCGAATCGCCTCGATCGATTCCGACGTGATCACCGTGCGGCCGTTGCTGTCCACGCGGCTGTGGATTTCATGCACGCCGGCCTTGTACAGCCGGTACAGCGACGACTGATACAGGCGGCGGCCGTCGGCGCTCGCTTCGTCGACATGCGCGAGGCCGACCAGGTGACGCCCGGCCACTTCGCGGAAGCGCTGCACGAAATACTGGTTGGCCTTGTCGACGGTGCCGACGTAGCGCGCCTTCGTCCACATCACGATCCACGACACGAGCGCCATGCCGAGCAGGATCGTGATCACGACCCACGCGTCGACGGTCACCGATTGCACGATCACGCCGAAGTAACCGAAGCCGAACCCCGACTGCTTCTCGTCGGCGCCGTACGCGACGAGCTTCGATTCCGAGCCCTGCGCGAGCGCGTCGACCGCGATCGCGGCCGGCGAGCGCGCGATCTTCGACAGGCGCAGTTCGTCGAGCGCGCCCGAATACGCGGCGAACCCGGCCGGCGCGCCCGTTGCGTCCGCACCGATCGTCGCCGCGGCGTTCAGCGCGGGCAGTGCCGCCGCGACCTGTGCGGCCTGCTTGCCGTTCACGTAGACGGTGAGGTTCCTGCCATCCGCCGTGACCGCGAGAAACGTCCACTGGTTCGCGGCGACCGGCGACGCGGCCGGCGTGCGCACCGGTGCAGCGCCACCGTCGACTTCCGCGAACGGCACGCCATTGTCGAGTCCGATCAGCAGTGCATTCGCGCCGTCGCGACGGCTGTACAGCAGCGTATTCGGCGTGAGCGCCGACGGCTTCACCCATGCGCTGAACGTGAAGCTGCCGCCGGCCGGCACATTCAGCGACGGGCTCGCCGGCAGCGTCAGCGACCCGTTGCCGTCGAACCGCGCGCCCTTGCCGACGATGCCGTCCTCGACCGTGCGGAACGATGCGTTCTGCGCGTGGTTGCCGTACGCGGTCAGGTCCTTCGGCGGCGCACCTGCCGCACCGTTGAAGTGGTAGACGAGCGTGTAGTCGGCATCGAACGTCTCGGCCGGCTTGCTGCCGTCCGGCGCCTTCTTGTTGCCGTAGTACATCCAGATCGACTCCGCGGCGCCAGCCGGCATCTTCGGAATGTCGACCCAGATCAGCGCGACGCCGAGCACCGGATCGTATTGCTCGACGTGGTAGTTCAGCGGCGTCTTGTCGTCGGCGGCGACGAAACGGATGTCCGCACCGTTGTCGGCCAGCCCGTCGAACTGGAAGTTGCCCGAGTGCAGGCGGATCAGCAGCGGCACGCGGCCGGCCGATTCCGCGAGGTTCGCGCCTTTCGCGCTCGCGTCGATCGTGATCGCCTTCCGGTACGACCAGTCGTTCTGCCACCATGCGTTCGCGATGCCGGGCAGCACGCCGAGCATCACCGCCAACAGGAAAAACAAGACTCGCTTCACGATCCACTCCCCGAATGTGCGGGCGCCGCGCTCGTCGCATCGCCCCGGCACGATCAAAAAAAATCCGTCAGAATCCCAGCCTTACGTAGAAATCGAATCGCGGGCTGTACTGCCGCGTATAGATGCCCGCCTTCAACGGCCAACCGGCCTCGAAATCCGCGCTGGCGTACTTCATGATCTGCACCCGTGTACCGACGCCGACGCTCATCAGGTTGAAGCGCGACGTCTGCTCCGGCAGCGGGCTCAGCAGCCACAGGTGCGCCGCGTCGAAGAACGCGTGGAAGCGCCATTCGTTCACGCGGCTGCCGACCGCGCCGCCGAGCCATTTGGCGAGCGACGGGCTGCGCAATTCGACCGATGCGATCACGCCGCTGTCGGCCGTGTCCTCGGCCTGCATGTAGCCACGCACGCTGTTCATTCCGCCCGCGGCGAACTGCTCGCTCGACACGAGCGGCGAGTTCGCGATCTGCGCGTTCACGTGCGCATTGGCCTGCATGTCGTTGGCGAAGCGCTGCGTGTGGTTGACGTCGAACTTGCCGTACACGAAATCGGGCGTCGCGTTGTAGCGCTTGTTGTCCCATGCGCCCCAGTCGCTGCCAAGGCCGCGGATGTTGGTCGTCACCGACGCGGAGAACGACGTCTGCGAATGCTTCAGGCTCAGCTGGCCGTTGTACGACAGCGTCACCGGCACGTATGTGAGCGGCGCGGTCGAGCCCGTCTGGCCCGGTATCGACACGTTTTCGTCGAAGTGCTTGCGGTCGATCTCGACGCTGACCGAGTGCGCGTAGGTTTCCGATGCCGGCAGCGCATAGATCGCGGTGAAGCCGTACGTGGTGCCCTTGCCGAGCACGTTGGTGTTCGCGACCGATGCGACGTTGCTGTCGGAATGCACGACCGTCGCGAGGAAACTCCAGTGCGAATCCCTGATCGGCGCGAGATACGAGAACGCATAGACGCGCGCATCGTTCGGGTGCTGCGGCGCAAGCACGTAGGTGCCGGAAATCACGTGGCCGAGCTGCCACAGATTCGAGTAGCTGAGGTTCGCGGTCGTGCGCAGCGACGACGTGCCGGGGCTGTTGTCGTTGTTCAGTTCGAGCGAGCCGTGCAGCGGGCTGTGATCGTCGACCTTCAGGTCGACGTCGACCGTCTGCGGCAGCGCGCCCGGCTTGAGGATCGGAATCACCTGCCGGTCCGCCGAGCGGTTCAGGTCGGTGAGCTGCTGCTGGGCCTGGTTGAAATCGGGCACCTGGCCCTCGGCCAGCGCGGGCACCGCGTCGCGAATGTTCTGCGGCGAGTTGTACTTCGCGCCGTCGACGCGCAAGCGCCCGACCTTCGCTTCGGTCACCTGCAGCAGGATCACGCCGTTCTTCACCTGCTGCTGCGGCAGCTCGACGACGACCGACTGGTAGCCGCGATCCTGGTACGCCTTCTGCAACGCGTCACGCGCCGCGTTCACGTCGGCGAGCGTGCGGCCCGGCCCCTCGAACGGATACACGGCCTTCTCGATCTCGAGCGTCGGCAACGTCGTGTTGCCGCGCACCACGAAGGCATTCACGTCGAACGACTGCGGCGCGGCCGGTGCCGCCTTCGCGGCGGGAGCGGCTTCCTGCGCATGAGTCCCCGGCGCGAAGCCCAGCCCACCGGCCAGCACGACACCTGCCAGGCATCGGCAGTTCAGCCGCCATCGTTCGCGTGACTTGCGGTCTACTCTCGGCGGCATGCGCCATTCCCCTTTGTTGTTCCGGATCGAAGCGTTGCGCACCGCGCCAGCCGTTCGCCCCGCTATCAAATGCCTGTTTCACTTTGATGACGGTTTATTCGTCATCCTTAGCATGATCTGCGCAATGCCTTTCCCGATTTCCTTGCCCGGTGCGCTCAACCGCATCTACCGGAAAGGACGATGCGAATCCGGAAAACCCGCAGCTTCCGTCGCGCATCGTCGCGATCGACTGCCAGCCGACGCAACGGCACGGCTGCGTCGATCGGCAACGACGATCGTGTGCGGCGCACAAGTCGGCGCTCTCACCTACCTAGACGGAACCGGGCGCGCATTGCCGCAAACTTTTTTTCGCGGGCCGTCCGACCGGCCATTCAATCGGCCGTCCGGATCGACGCCGGAAGCAGGACACGGCCGCCAGCGTGCGGCCTGCAATGCGCGCGCAACGAAGACCGGCGTGAATCGCGCGGCGCGTTGCGCAGGAATGTGCGTGGCCCCCGTTTCGTGTTCGTATCGTCTGCCGTCGTTGCCAAGGCATCCGGGCATCGCGCGTGCGCGATCGCCGGCAAACGGTTTGCCGCCCCGAAGGCAGTGCGCGAGGCGCGTCACCCTCCCCCTGCGTGCGGCTCGACAATCCTCAGGTTTCAACCGGGAAGTTTTTGTGACATTCCGCTGAAGATATGCACGAGAGCCGCGCGAGACCGTTTCCGCGCACCGCGCGCGCGATGCGGCGCCGCGACACGCGTCCCGTCGACGAGAAATCCTGCGGCTTGCGGCGGTTCGCTTCGTCCTAACTATTGGATAAAAACGTCAACGACCGGATTCCTCCATGTCATTCGCGACGATGTTCGTACGGTGGCTCGCCGAACGCCTGTCCGGCCAAGCCGCGGCCGCGGCCGCGGGCCGGCTGCCGCCCGCCGCCTTTGCCGCGCCGCGCCGCGCGTTGCGCTGGCGCGCGCCCTGGCGGGTCTGGCACCTGCTGTCATGGGTCGTGCTCACGTTGCTCGCGCCGCCGATCTGGACGATCGGCACGCTGCTGCTGATCGACGCGTCGAGCGACCAGCCGCTGTTCTGGACGCTCGCGATGGCGATCGTGCCGGTCGCGAACGGGGCCGCGATCGTCGCGGCAAACCAGCGCCATCACCGCGCGCCGTTCACGCGACGCTCGACGGTGGCGCTCTACCTGTTCTTCGTCGCGATGGCCGTCGGCTGCGCGCTGTTCGTGCTGCTGCTGTGGCGCTCGCATGCGATCGCATCGCTGGTCGGCCCGCTCGCGCTGACGACCGACGGCACGCATCCCGCGACGCTCGCGTTTTGGGTGGCCGGGCTCACCGCGATGTTCGGCGTCACGTCATCTGCGCATGCGAGCATCGCCCATGCGTGGCTGGCATTCGTGGACTGAGCGCCGCCGCACCGCCCTGGCAGGAGCCTGCGAATGCATCGATACGAAAGATCCGGCAGCGTGAGGCCGCAGCGCGAACGCGGCATCGCGATCGTCACGGTGCTGCTCGTCGTCGCGCTGGCGGCGACGCTCGCGGCGAGCGTGCTGTGGCGCCAGCAGGTCGCGACGCGCGACGTGGAGAACCAGCGGCTCGCGACGCAGACGATGTGGGTCGAGCGCGCGGCGGTCGAGTGGGCGCGTGCGACGCTGCGCGCGCAGAGCGCGACGTCGAACGTCACGTTCGCCGGCCAGCCGTGGTCGTCGCCGGCCGCCGACGTGCAGCTTGCCGACCTGCTGCCGCCCGAAGCCGCGGCGGTCAATGCGGAGCTGTCGCGTGCGTGGATCTCCGGCCATGTCGAGGATGCGCAGGCGCGCTTCAACCTGACGAACCTCGTGACGCGCATCGCGCCCGGCAAGCCGTGGCAAGCCAACGGCGAAGGCGTGCTCGCGTACCGGCGGCTGCTGAGCCAGCTGTCGCTCGACCCCGCGCTCGCGCAACCGACGGCCGACTACATGCTGCGCTCGCTGCGCGACACGAACGGCCCCGACGGCTGGCCGCTGCAGCTCGTGTCCATCGACGATCTCGCGCGCATTCCCGGCTACGACGCGCACGCGATCGAGACGCTCGCGCCGTTCACGACGATCCTGCCGGACCTGACGACCGTCAATGCCAATACCGCGGCCGAGCCCGTGCTCGTCGCCGCGATTCCGACGCTGTCGGCCAGCCAGGCCAAGCGGCTCGTCGACCGGCGCGTCACCGCGTACTTCGTCAGCACCGGCGACATCGCCGAGACCCTGCTGCCCGCGCGCGACAGCAATCCGACGCTGCCGGACGGCTCGAGCGTCGGCGTCAACAGCCTCTATTTCATCGTGCATTGCCGCGTGCATTCGGCGCGCATCAACGCGCGCGTCGACACGCTGATCGCGCGCTACGGCAGCGGCAATTTCACGTGGACGTCGGTGATCTGGGTTCACCGGCTGACGAGTTGAACGCGGCGCCTGCGCGCCGCTCGGTGAGCGTCGGCTAGTTCAGCGACGATTCGCTCAGCGCGACCGAACGCATGCCCTGCGCCGCCGCGCAGTCGAACGACAGCCGCGTGAGACTCGTCTCGCGCACTTCGCCGAGCAGCCGGTTCCAGTCGTCGATCGATACGAGCAGCGCGATCGGCCGGTTGTATTTGGTGACCATCACGAGCGCCTCGCCGGCATGCCGCAGCGCCTTCGACGGATTGCTGCTGAAGTCGCGCGTCGCCATCGCGATCGTGCGCAGGCTGAACACGTTCGCGGCCGGATCGCCGGCGTCGTCATGCAGCAGGTGTTCGAGCGTCGCCGCGCGCAGCAGCGCCTGCGACTTCGCGGACAGCCGGTTGTCGCGGCGCCTGCGCCGCTCGCTGCGCGGATCGACGTGCACGGCGAGCATCCGCACGATCTGGCCGAGCGTCGCCGCGGGCAACTGGTCGTAGCGGCGCCACCAGTCGGGCGGCAGCGCGATCATCATCCCGGCATAAGTGGCCGTGACGCCGTCGGCGATCTGCGACGGCACGCGTTCCGCGTCGCGTTCGTCCAGGCCGAGCGCGCCACCGACGACGCGCGTCATCACGCTGAACGCGTTGTAGGCAAGTGCCGCGATGCCGCTCGCGAGCAGCGACGCGCGGGCCGGCACGCTGCCGAACAACGCGCCACCGAGGACCGAATCGAGCGAAAACGGCAGCGCATCGCGCCAGCGCCGGCGCGCCAGCTGCATCACCTGGCATGCGTCGAACGGTTCGACCGGCAGGTTCGTCAGCACCGTGACCGTCGCGCCCGGAGCGCCGGCGAGCCCGTGGCCGCGCCATTCGATCCGCCTGAGCGTGCCGGCCGCTTCACCGTCGCCCACCATGCCGACGGCCTGCTCGCGAACGTCACCGCCGTCGAGCAGGCCGGCATCGCGCCAGCCACCGAGCGGCCGGCACGCGGCCGCGCCGCCGTCGTCGCGCAGCACGAATGCGCCGCCGCGGCGCGGCCAGCCCGACACGATCGCGTCGATATCGAAACGGCCGTCGATCATCCACAGCTCGCCAGGCCTGACGGTTTCCAGCAGCGCGCCGACGAATGCCCGTTCGTGCGAGCGGTCGCGCTCGACCGGCAGCAGGTCGACGATCATCGCAAGCTCGGGATCGTAGACCGGCATCACTCGCGCGCTCGCCAGGCCCGGCGCCGCGTCACGCGCCGGGTCGTCGCACGCGCGGCCGCAGTCGCAACCGGCCCGGCCAGGCGCACAACCGGCGCCCGCGCCATCCAGCACGCGCAGCCGCATCCCGCCGAGCGTGCGCCCGCGTTCGTCCGCCCGCGCCGCCGCGACGGGCAACAGCAGATCGACGCTGTCCCTGACGAGCGCACGCCCCCAGCCGGCGCGCCAGCGGCTCATGCCGTCGTGAAGCGCGGCCACCGCGGCGCCGGACGCGGGCGATGCGTGGCCGGGCATCCCATGCGGCATCGGCGATGCCGGCGTCTGCGCCTGCGCGGCAATCGCCGCGATCGCGTCGACCGCCAGCGCGAACAGCGTCTCGCGGATCGACTCGTCGTCGGGTTCTTCGTCCGCGTCGGCCGCCATGTCGATCCAGTCGTCGTGCAGCGCGCACTGCAGCACGAGCCGCGCCATGATCGTCATCGGGCTCTGTTCGACGAAGCGTTCCACAATCGTGCGCATCATCCCGTCACTCCACACTGTTCAGCCGGGCACACGCGCACTTGACGGGCCGCCTGCGACGCCGCAGCATCGTGGGCGACCGGACCCGCGCGACGGCGCGCCGCCGCGGCGGTCCGCCCGCAATCGATGCACGAGGCACCGGCATGTACGTAGATCCCCGCGTGGCCCATGGCCGCGCCCGGTTCGACCTGAGCGGCTCCCCGCGGCTCGTCGCCGACGAGCGCCGCTGGGAAATCAGCGACGTCGTCACGCGCGGCCTCGACGATTTCACGGGCGTGCGCAACCGCCGCAACCTGATGCGGCTGCTCGAACGCCAGATCGCGCCGAAGCTCGCGCGCCTTGGGCTCGAGCCGTACGTCGGCGCGCTCGGTCATGCCGAAGGGTTGTTCGTCAACTTCTCGACGATGAGCGCCGAGCATGGCCTGCGCGAATTCCAGCTTCAACTGACGGTGCCCGACCTCGTGCTGCGCAGCTTCGCGTCGAACGTGATCCGGCCGCACGCGGTCGCGCGCTGCATGCAGCGCAACGGCGTGATGTCGCTGGCGGAAATCGAACCTGAAACGCGCATCGCGTTCGTCGCCGCGCGCGTGATGCGCTCGCTGGCGCTCGCCGAAGGCTGGCGGCAGATCGGCGTGCCGACACCGCACGGGCTCTTCGTCGGCGCGCTCACCGACGCGCACGACGTCGCGATGAACACCTATTTCCGGCCCGGCGACAACGACCGACCGTCGCGCTGGAGCGGCTTCTCGGCCCTCTTCTCGACGATGCCGGACTGGCGGCCGGAACAGGTCCGGCACGGCGGCGAGCTGCTGCAATGGATGGTCAACCATATCGTGGCCCTGCAAGAATCCGCACCGTTCGTCGAACGCTTTCCCTTTCTGCGCGAGCCGCTGCGCGATGCCGGCGATCCGCTCGACGCCGCCTGGAACGGCGCACGCGCCGGCGTGCAGCCAGGGGCGCCATCCTGAATCCCGAGTCGTGAATCCGGGCTTTCCTGACGCGGCCGGCGCGGACTCGGCACGCACCCGCCGCCATGCGCGAGCGGTGATCCGGGGGCCCATTCAGGCCCCCGTTCCCCGGTCTCCGCTTGCCAGCCCCTCCGCACAGCCCCCTCGCTCTCTCATATACAAGGTCGAAGCGAGCCCGCATAACCCGCATACTTTCTTTCAGCGCGAGCGCGAGCGCGTGCGCGAGCGCGTGCGCGATTGCGCACCGCACCGGTGCGCGCGCGAAACGCCGCCGTATCAATGCGTACGCGTCGGCCCGCCGGGCGCCTGGCGGCCGACCGTATCCAGCAGGGCCCACATCCAGATCAGCTCGCGGACCGTGCGTGCATGCTCGCCGCTCTGCGCGCGCCAGCGCGCGAAAGCGTCGCGTTCCTGTTCCGTCGTGTCGCCGGCGCGCAACCACAGCAACCAGCGCACCGCGCCCTCGCGGATCGCATCGGCGCGCGTATTCGCGTCGCCGGGATCCGTATCCCGTTGCGATTCGTTCATGATCACGCCACCGCCCGAAGCTCCATCGACACACATCCCCCGCACCGCGCATCGCTGCACGGCCGGGGCGCTTGCCACCCACGCCTCGGGTCCGACGACGTCACGCCGGGCCGCCATGACAGACGGCCCGGCGTTTGCCGGCCCTCATTGATCAAGTCGTATCGGACGGCCGTAAACCGCAATGCGCGGACAGCCGGAAGCAACGCGAACGCATCGCCGGCGGGAGAAAGACGGGGGAAATGAGGCGCGGGAAGCGGGTCAGCTCAGCAGCACGATGTTGCCGGGCAGGCGCGTGATGTGCGCGCCATACAGACGGCCGACCATGTCGATCACGTCGTCGAGCCGCGTGATCGGGAACTGTGCCTGCATCCGGTTTTCGCCGAGCGACGCACTGCGCAGGATGACCTTGCCGCGCCGGTAGCGATTGATCTCGTCGACGACGTCGGATAGCGGCACGCCGTTGAACACCAGCATCCCGCGCCGCCATGCGCTGACCGCGCCCGGATCGATCCGCGACACGGGCTGCACGCCGCGATCGTCGTACACGACCTGATCGTCGGCCGTCAGCGTGCGCGCGCCGCGCGGATGCTCGAGCGCGACCGTACCGGAGAGGCAGGTCACGCAGACCTGCGAGCCGGTGCGCCGCACGTTGAAGCGCGCGACGGTCGCCTGCATGCGGCCGCCGCCCGCCACCACGGTGACGGGCCGGATCGGTGTCGCGCGGTCGGCCGGCGGCGCAGCCGCATCGATCTCCGCCTCGCCGGCGACGACTTCGACGCCGTGCGCGGCATCGCTCGCGGCCAGTACGTCGAGGCGCGTCTGCGTATTCAGCTCCACCGTCACGCGTGACGACAGCGCGACGCTGCGCTGTTCGCCGGTGCCCGTGTGGTAATCGGCCGCGAGATCGCCGAGCGACGGCCACAACTGCATCGGCGGGCGCAACGCGAGCCACGACGCGCCGGCCGCGACGGCGAAGCCGATGAACGCGCGCCGCCCGGTGCGCATCGTGCGCTCGCGTTTTGCAACGTTTGCCCAGGCAGCGGCCGCCCGTTCCTCGTGCGCGAGCTCGGTCGCCGCCGTGCGCAGCGAGCGCCAGGTATCGCGCAGCAGATCGGCGGCTTGCGGACGATCGGCGCACCAGCGCTCGAACGCGTCGGCTTCGGCCTGGCTCGCGTCTCCCGAGCGCAGACGCAGCAGCCACGCACTCGCTTCGTCGAGTTCGTCGTGGGCAGGTTCGGCCTGGGCTTTCGTCATCGTCCTGATGCTCAAAATTTACGCGGGCCGCCTCGCGTGCCCGGGTACGGATCGCCGTCTTCCTGCATGCGCTGCAGGCAGTACTTCATTGCCGCACTCAGCTCGCTTTCGACGAGCCGCAGCGAAATGCCGAAATGCTCGGCGATCTCGCGGTTCAGCAGGCCGTCCACGCGGGCGGCCAGCAGGATCGCGCGGCGCCGCGGCGGCAGGCCGCGCAGCACGTCCTTCAGTGTCTCGACCTTGCGGCGCGCCGCGACGATGCGCTCCGGATCGGCCAGTTCGTCGGGCATCTCGAGCAGCGTCTCGACATCGTCGTCGTGCAGATGCCGGCGCTCGCGGCGATGCTGGTCGATCGCGACATTGTTCGCCATCCCGAGTATATAGGCGTCCGCGTTCGTCACCTGGGTGGAGACGTTCGCGTTCTCGAGACGCAGCCAGGTTTCGTGCAGCGCGTCGGCGGCGCCGTCCTTCGACCCGGTCACGCGTTCGAGGCGCCTGACCAGGTACGCGTAGCGCGTCGCCAGCAGCTTCCTGAGCCCGGTGCGGTTGCTGTCGGTCATCGCGGCCTAGCCCCGGACAGCCGGCTGCGGCGCCGGACAGCGGAAATGCACGCCGTTGCCGGACGGCCGCAGCAGGATCGTGACCGGCTGCGGCAGGTCCGCAGGCGGCGCGTCGTCCAGCTTCAATGCGCGCAGCGCGCGCATCACCGCCGCGTCGCGGGCGGCCGAACCGCTCGATGCCACCATGTTGACCGCCACCACCGCCCCCCTGTTGTCGATGCGCACCTGCGCGACGAGTCGATAGCTCCCCGGTACGGCTCCCGGCTGCGCGCAGAGCGCATCGATCAGACGCGCCTGCAGCAGGCCCGCGAACGCGCGCCGATCGTCGGAATCGCCGATCCCGTCGATCGGCAAGGCCGCATCCGCCGGCGTGTCGGCCGTCGCGGGCGCCTGCTCGGCGGCCGGCTGTGCGACGATGATCGCTTCGTCCGGGCGCGAGAATTCCGCACGCAACCCCGTTCCGGCCAGCATCCGCTCGAGCGCGTCGCGCGGCGTGAATTCGCCCTGGACCGGCGCACTCGTGCGCCCGTCGAGCAGCGGCGCCGGCGCCAGCACGATCAGCTCGGTGAGCCGCGCGAAGTCCTGCAAGGTCTTCGCGAGCGGCTGCGCGGGCAGATCGAAACGCACCACGCTGCCCGGCCGGCGGACCATGGAACCGGTCTCCTGCGCGTGTATGCCGTGCATGCACGGCACGACGAACGCCAGCCACGCGACGAGCGCCAGGACACCGGTCGGCGCCCGTGAACGAGTCATGAATCCCTGGACGGAAGTGGAGTTGCACGTCGCCGGCGAAACGCGCACCCCCGTGAGCGGTTCCGCGGCAAACGAACGTCAGATTGTGAGCGGGCACTGTGACAGTCAGGTGAAGCGTGCAGCGGTGCGATTCAATCGCGGCGCGTTCTCGCATCGCGAGCACGCCGGGCGCCGGGCGTCGTTCAAAGCCGGCGCACGACGAAGTTGCCGATGCCCGTGCCGACGACGGCCATCCGCACGTCGCCGGACCATAACGTGATCGTCACGGGCACGTCGATGCCCTCACTGCCGAGCACGACGCGCGACGGCACTTCACCGCCGCCGGTGTACCGCACCGACACGCCCGTCACTTCGGCGCCCCAGCGGCGTGCGCGATACATGTCGTCGCTCATCGGTGCCCAGGCGCCGCTTTCGGTACGCTGCACGAAGCGATAGCCTCCGCCGATCGGCTGCCATGCGATCGGGATCGACCGCACCTGCGCTTCGTCGCCGGCCGATTCGAGCAGGTTCGCGAGCCGCTGCGCTTCCTCTGCGAGATCCGTGCGGCGATTGCGCGACGGCGCGAGCGTCACGACCGCGACCAGCAGCCCGACGATCACGAGCACGACGAGCATCTCCAGCAGCGTGAAGCCTGCCGCGCGGCGCGACGCGAGCGGACGCCGTTGCCTGACGCGTGCGAGCGTCATGCCGTTACTGCCACGAGCCGATGTCCGCATCGTTCCCCTCGCCGCCCGGCTTGCCGTCCGCGCCGTAGCTGAACACGTCGATCGCGCCGTGCGCGCCCGGGTTCAGGTATTGATACGGGTTGCCCCATGGATCCTTGGGCAAGCGCTCCAGATAACCGCCGTCCTTCCAGTTGTTCGGCACCGGATCGGTCGCCGGCTTCTGGATCAGTGCAGTGAGCCCCTGCTCCTGCGACGGGTAGCGGCCGTTGTCGAGTCGATACAGGTTGAGCGACTGCATCATCGTGCCGATGTCCTGCTTCGCGGCGATGCGGCGCGCCTCGTCGGGACGGCTCATGATCTTCGGCACGATCAGCGCCGCGAGAATCCCGAGGATCGCGACCACCACCATGATCTCGATCAGCGTGAAGCCGCGTTGCACACGTCGGCGCGCACTGTCATGCGGCCGGCCGGCGTGCAACCTCCGGACTTCTTCGTGGCGCGTCATCATGCATTCACCCTTGCGTCAAAGAATGGAAACCGTTCCCTGTTCATCGAACCCATCGAACCCACTCGTTGCCATGAAACCGTTCGCCCTGCTTCGCACCGTTGCGTCGCGCATCGATCCGCTGCCGCTCGTCGCGACGCTTGCGGCCGGCGCGGCGCTCGTCGCCGTCTCGATGTGGGCCGCGCGCGCACTGAACACACTCGATGCGCCGCCACTCGCACAACCCGCGCCGCCCGCACCGTTCGACGTCACGGCCGGCGCGCAGCTGTTCGGCGCCAAACCGGACGACAACCGCAACACGATCCAGCTGCTCGGCGTGCTCGCATTCGATGCGCGCCGCGCGGCCGCGATCGTCAGCGTCGGCGGCGAAGCGGCGCGTGTCGTGCGGATCGGTTCGGTGATCGGCGAAGCCGCGAAGCTCGCTGAAGTGCGCGCGCGCTCGATCGTCGTCGACCGCAACGGCCTGCAACGCGAGATCGCGCTGCCCGCCGTGCAGAAGGCCAACGCGTTCGTGCGCTGAGCCGCCGCGCATCACTGCACCATGTTGTTCAGCTCGATGATCGGCATCATCACCGCGAGCACGATCACGAGCACCACGCCGCCCATCGCCAGGATCAGCAGCGGCTCGAGCAGGCTCGTCAGGAACATCGTGCGGCGCTCCAGTTCGCGCGATTCGCCTTCGGATGCGCGGTCGAGCATCGTCGTCACGTCGCCGGTCGCCTCGCCCGAGCGGATCAGGTGCACGAGCACCGGCGGGAACGTCTTCGTATGGGCCAGCGCACGCGACAGCGCCGAGCCTTCTCGCACGCGCACGATCGCATCGTCGACGTTCGCGCTCATTGCGCGGTTCGATAGTGTTTCGCCGGCCGCCTGCAACGCGCGCAGGATCGGCACGCCGGCTGCGGTGAGGATACCGAGCGTGCTCGCAAAACGCACCGTGTTGTAGCCGCGCACCAGCTTGCCGGCGAGCGGCGCGCTCAGCAGCCAATGATCGAACTTCAGCCGCGGCCCTTCCTGTGACAGCACCTTGCGGATCGCGAAGACGAGCGCAATCGTCGCGAGCAGCGACGCCCACCACCAGTGCCGCACGAAATCGGACAACGCCATCATCGCGACCGTCAGCGTCGGCAACTGCTGCTTCGTGCTGGTGAACACGTTCGCCACCTGCGGCACCACGTAGCTCAGCAGGAACGTGACGATGCCGAACGCGATCAGCGTGACGATGCCCGGATACGTGAACGCGAGCAGGATCTTCTGCTTCAGCGCGTTGCTTTGCTCGATGTAGTCCGCGAGGCGCGACAGCACGATGCCGAGCTTGCCCGTGTGCTCGCCGGCCGCGACGAGTGCGCGGTAGATCTCCGGGAAATCGCGTGGATGCTGGCTCAACGCATTCGCGAACGAATGGCCGCCGACGACTTCCGCGCGGATCGACGCCATCAGCTCGCGCACGTACTCGCGCTCGGCCTGCTCGCTCAGCACCGACAACGATTCGTCGAGCGGCAGCCCCGCGACCAGCAGGCTCGCGAGCTGGCGCGTGATGATCGCCTGCTCGCGCTGCGACAGCTTGCGGCCGAGCGACAGGCGTTGATGACGCTCGCCGTGCCGGCGCTGCGCGGCGAGTTCGACCACGAGCGGCGTGAGGCCCTGCGTGCGCAGGTGGCTGCGGCCGGCGCGCGCGCTGTCGGCTTCGAGTACGCCTTTCAGCGTGCGGCCGGTGGGATCGATCGCTTCGTAACGGAATGCCGACATGTCTGTGCCCTCGTGTCACGTGTGCGACTTGCTCGGCGACGTCGTGCAACGCGTCGGACGGAGTCGCCGAAGAAGACTACGGAGCGAACCGGCGCAGATTTGTGACGGATGGTGGGCTACCTTTTTTGGTTTGGCCGGCTTTATGACTTTTGATCGCCGTTCTTATATAGGAGAAACGATTTCACTCTGATCGATGCCGAAATTTATTCAACAATTATCCATTCTACGATCGCAAATCATGAATCGCCTGATAAAGCCGTTCAATCGCCCCTCGGAATATCCGGATCGGATTTTCGATGCACTTATGGAAGAAATGTTCGGCAGTACCCGCCACGAAACTGACTTGTTGTTACGGTAGCGCTGCCGTGCTCGCCAACACGCCTGCGGCGCATCGCGCCGCCACGGCATGCCCCGTCTTCCCAACATCTGGGAATCGCTCATTCCACGAATCGATCCCGATTTACCACCAGCCAATCTGGATAACGCATTGGCAAACTCGCCAAAAATGTTACGTACCATTCGTTATTAAAAATTCACACGCGCCATACGGATTCCCACCTACATTTAGCCGGCGGTCTACACGGTATTCAAACCGCAGCAGCAGGCTTCCCGTTTATCTTCGTCCAAGGAAATTTCAAATGAAATCCAGCAAGCGCAAGATCTGTCAAGTCCTCGCTCTCGTCGTTTCGGGCATGGGTGCATCGGTCGCGATGGCCGCAGGCCCGCTGATTCAAGGTGGCGGTTCGTCGCTCGTCGCACCGACGATCGGCGCCAACTCGCCGGCTTCGGGTGAAATCGGCCTGTTCGGCACGTCCAACGCCACGTTCACGTACTACTCGGTCGGCTCGGGCGCCGGCCAGAACGCATTCCTGAACAACCAGCCGACGTACCTCGGCGCGGGTGTCACGGGCACGGTCGACTTCGCGAACAGCGATGCGGCACTCACGACCGCCCAGGTCACGGCCTACAAGGCCAGCACGGTCGGCGCGAACAGCGGCCCGCTGATTCAGATTCCGTACATCGTGACGGCAATCACGATTCCCGTCGTCAACGGCCCGGCCGTGACGAGCGTGAAGACGCCGCAAACGACGCCGAACCAAGCGCACAGCATCGCGCTGAACGACGACGACCTGTGCGGCATCTTCTCGGGCAAGCTGACGAACTGGAACCAGGTCGTCAATCCGGAAGGCGGCAACTACTCGCTGAACGCACCGATCACGGTCGTCTATCGCACGGACGGCAGCGGCACGACCGAACTGCTGACCCGCCACCTGGCTGCCGTCTGCACGACCGCCAACACGGCTTCGGGCGTCAAGTTCGTCGATTCGCTGACGTTCGCGAACACGACTGCGTTCCCGTCGGGCGTGCCGTCGAACTTCGTCGGCGCTTCGGGCAGCGGCGGTGTGCGCGCTTCGCTCTCGTCGTTGTCGTCGGCCACCTCCGCGCCGGCTGCTGTCGCGTACCTGAGCCCGGATTACACGAACACGTACATCGCATCGCAAAGCACGGTCGTGACGCCGTCGGGCGCGCTGCAGCTTCCGCTCGCCAGCCTCTATAACACGACGGCCAAGGCATACTACGCGCCGACGTATTCGAACGCGACGACGGCAGTCAACACGACCACCGCACCGTCGACCAAGGCGGCCGCTTCGGATCCGACGCAGTGGGTGCCGGTGTCCGGTACGGCCTACAACCAGCTGGCTAACCCCGCCTCCGGCTATCCCGTTTCCGGCACGAGCCAGATCATCCTGAGCCAGTGCTATGCCGACCCGACCGTCGCATCGAATGTTCAGAGCTTCCTGAACAACCACTACACGAGCTCAAGCAACGCTTCGGTCGTGCACGGCAACGGTTTCGATACCGTGCCGTCGGGCTTCCAGACTGCAATCTCGGCAAACTTCCTGAGCAACTCGAGCAAGAACAACCTGGACATCGGCGACGCAGTGGCCTGCGCTCCCATCAACGGTCGGTAATCAGCAGCAGATCCGTCCACACCGAGCAATACCGTGCACCGACCTCGAGTCATCGAGGTCGGTTTTTTATTTGCCGTTTCAGGTCCCAAGATACCGACAGCATCGATGAGTCGCCGCCTGCCGTTGAACCCGCCGGCAGTATCCTGAGGCGGGCTTTCCATGCAACAGCCTCTTGCAATACGACGCCGGTCACCCACAACCCCCTGAGAAGCAATCGCTTATCGTCGACTCGTACCACTCACCCGCCCGAGGCTGCGGTTGACCCGTGACCGGCAACGCGCGCGGTTCGCGTCAGAACTCCCGTTCCGATTTTCCGGAAATCCAGGCCACTGGCATGACGAAACAGACAAACCGGACGCATCCGGTTCGACGTCTGAAAACAAAATGCCCCGCCCATGCGAGGCGAGGCATTCTCTTCTCATTCAGCTGCATCGATACCGATGCAGCCGGGTCAGAACCGGTTCAACTTCCCGAGTTCCTCCTTGCTAAGTAGCGTCCGCTGAGTCGGTCCGGCCGCGCCAAACCCCAACAGCGAAACCGAATTCGACGCATCGTAACCAACCTGCTCCGATCTGCGTCGCTTCGATCCGCCATCCGGACCGCTGTCCCCGAAGCCCTCGACCTGCACACTGATCGTCCAGCGACGCGGAGCGACACCCGACGCATTGTTCTTCGCAATGTCCTGCGCGACCTGGCTCGCTGCCGACGCCGCCGAACTCGCGGCCGTCAGCGCGCCCGTATTCACAGCCTGAACGAGTGGAATACCGGTTGCCTTGCCCGTTACCTGGATATTGTCCGCATTCACGACACGCAACGCGGCGACGTTGAGGTTGCCCGCGCGAATGCCCGCATCGCCGGCATCGACCGTACCGCGCGGCGCGATCAGGTTGACCGTGCCCTTCGGTGCGCCCGGGATGCTCTGCAGCGTCGCGATCCCAGCCCCCGTCACCTGCCCGCGCGAATCAACCGTGCAGTAGTGGTTCGCATCGCAGACATACTGCGGCGCGGGCGTGTCCGCCGATGTCTTCGCACCCTTGCCTGCGTTGATGTCGCCGTTCGAACTCCAGATCGTCATGTCGCCGCCCTGCTCGGTGAAGATCCGGCTCTGCGCGAGCAGCACGCTTTGGTCCGTGAAGATGTCGACGTTGCCCTTCTCGAGCGTCAGGATCCCCATCGTGCCGGGGCCTGCGACGACACTCCCGTCACTGCTAACGATCTGCGGCGGCGCCGTCGTACTACCGACGAGCGCCTGCCCACCCGGCCCGAGGATCGTCACGTCGCCGCCTTGCTGCGTCTGGATGGTCGTACTGCGGATATCGAGATTGCCCGTGCTGGCAGACTTGTTCGCCCCGTTCGAGCCGCCTCCCAGATTGTTCGCCGTGTATCCGAACGACGCGGGGAACAGCGTGTTGATCGCCTGGTAACCTCGCGAATACTGGCCACTGTACCGGCTCGCCGGGTCGTTGAAGTCCGCACCGACTTGCGCCAGCACGCCGAACAGCACCTTTTCCGCGAAAAGCTGCTGGACGTAAGACGGCAATGCCTGGAATTGCTTCCATGCGTCGTCAGCCGTCAACTGGCCGACCTTCAACTGCGCGGCGTCCTTGTCCACCTGCAATCCCGTATCGACGCCAAGCCCGGCGTCGTACTGCTCCATGAACGCGATCAATGCGGGCGTCGCACTCGGCACACCGGCAACAGCGCTGCCTGGTGCGATATAGGTCGAAACGAAACCCGGCAGGTCGACGCCAGGCCCAACGCCAAACAGCACGTTGACGTTCGCGCTCTCGTGCGGCAGGTTCGGATTGTTCGCATTGCCGACTGCGTCGATACCCGTGAACGGATGCGTGAGCGCGCCTGTATTCGCGCTCTTGCCGTACAACTCACCCTGACTCGTTAATGGACCGATGTTGCGTCCCGCCTGCACGTCGAACCAGCCGGGCCCGCCGACCTCCAGTACCGGCACCGCGCCTGCGGTCGTCGAAATCGGCGTGTCGTAAATGTCCCGCCCAGCCACGACGCGCGTCACGTCCGAGCTTCGCAGATTCTGCCCCCAGAACGCCAGGTTGACGATGTCCTGTCCAGCTTGCAGAAGCGCGGGCTTATCGATCGAAAGCGTAACGAGATTCTGGTAGAAGCCGTCACCGCTACTCGATGTATCTATCCCGCCGTTGACGATACTGCCGTTCAAACTATAGACCCGCGCAGGCAGCGCATCGTCGCCGTGAAGGGCGCCAGTCGCGTGCGCGGCAAGCGTCACGTCTGTCAACGCCGGAATGCTGACTTGCGCTTGCGGGTTCGTTGGCGACGGCATCTGCGAGGGATCGGCGTCGGACAAACCGAACGTATTGGGCAATGCGACGTTGGACCATCTGGCCGCTACATTGGAGAGATACACCGACTGGTCCGCGACCAGATTCAACTGGCCAACAGCCGACGGATAGAGCGCCCCGCCGGATTGGATATCTATCGCTCCGCTGAAAGCAGTCAGATTCATGCTGGCTGGCAACACGCCGTTCGCGCCAGTCCACATGCCGCCAAGCGAGCCAAGCCGGATGTCGCCGGTTGTGGAGAGCGCATTGACCGCAGAAGTCGGCGAATAGCCCTGGCCGTCAGGATACTGGCCGTAACCGCTGAGATTGACGACTGCCGTCGATTGGCCGCCGCTCTGCGTATAACTGCTCGAATAAGAGGGATTCAGTACGGCGCCGATATCGACCCCTTGTCGAGCAGCGACGTTGAATATCCCGTCCTGCGTCGCAAGCACTGTCGACACGGCCATCGGCGCGCCCCCAGGCATCCAGGACGCGGTAGAGATATCCGATCCGATACTTCCTCCAGCCGATATCGTTCCCGTCCCCTTCGCGACGAAGTAGTCGCCGCTCAGGATATCGCCCCCCGCTCGCACCGTCAGATTTCCGCCGCCGACCGTAACAGGCTTGCCGCTTCCGTTCAGATACCACGTGGTTGGCAGCGACACTGCCAGGTCCGAGATATTGCCGCCGGCGCTGATCGATACGTTGCCGCCAACGCTCATCACGCCTTGGTCGAATGCACCGAAATCGATCGACGATCGGGTCAACGGGGCGACGATTGTCGAGCCACTCGCGGTTGCCCCCGGGGTGATCTGCATCCACTGCCACCAATACTGGCTGATACTGTTCCCGGCTCCGCCGGTTGCCGCACCTGTCGCATCGGTCACGTTCTGGATGCCGTTGATATCGCCCTGCACACGAATCGAAATATCGCCAGCCGAATCAGGATTCACGGTCGGCGTGACCAGAATGTCTTGCAGGCCCGAGCCCCCACTCACGATCGCAGAGGTATTACCCAGCGCAGGCGAGCCCTGTGCCGGCGTACCCGCCGTATAGACCACGCCCGGTGCGGTCGTATCCGCCAGCACGAAATCGTTGCCTGCAGCAATATCGATCGATCCTGTGCCGGTCCGAATCGTCGTCGGCTGAAGCAACGCCAACCCCTTCGAATCGACATAGGTCGTGTGCTGATTCAGCGTAACGTTGCCGGACGGTGCGCCGCCGGCATCGAATGCGGCAATCGGCTGCACGGCAAGCGGATTTGCGCTCGCCAGATCGGCGCCGCCGACCATGCGGAATGACGAGCTTTGTCCTCCAAGGAGTGTGGCAAAACCGACAGGCAACGGGTTGTTGGAGGTCGCAACATTCGCCGGCAAGTTACCCGGCAGGTTTCCAATATTGGAAATCCCGGTGTCCGGAATAGAAAGTGGGGCGATCGGTGCATATACAAAACTGAAGGCATTATTTGGATGCACCAATACACTAGCACCAGATACAGTGGTGGAAATTGCACTGAAATATGTATTCACATACAACGAAAGATAGGAACCGTAGTCCACAGGATTTGAAGAAATGAATGGAGAAGATGGTGTACCGAATTTCTTGGCAATAACCACACCATTCTTAACAAATCCAGTAATGGATAGCACATTGTAGCCACTCAACCAATCCGAATATGCATTCGAATAATCCTGATACGACGAATAAGAAGAATACAATGGAGCAGGATTCAATAATGGAGAATATGGCATCACATGGAGCGGATAATTTCCAAAGAAATTTCCGTTTTGCCACAGATTGAAATATCCACCCCACGCATTCGCATATCCAAGATAATCAGAATAGTAATCAGCGGACTGCTTTATGAGCGGTGCGCTCAGCGCCATATTGGGATCATATAGCGGATTCCCCGGATTGCTGCCGAACGAGGACAAAGACTGAGTCGTACCGTCGGTCAATTGCACGGTAATCGACGTCGGATCGTCCAGCGAAGCCAGGCTGTTGTATAACGCCAGCGCCGCGGCATACGTTCCCGTCGCACCGGCATTGCCTGCCGCCCCAAGAATCGTCGCAACCTGGCTCTGGAAGAACCCGTCGGTAATGCTCGCTTGCGCATCGAAATTGTTTATCGCCCGGAACGTCAGCATCGGCGCAACCGTCCCGTTATAGCGATACGACGGATCGATCGTCCCGTGGTTGTTCGGCAGCCCTGCGCCGAGATTCCAGTTCGACAGGATCGAGATGTTGCCGCCGTTTATCGTGGTGCTCGGGTTGTCGAACTCGATCCCCGGCGCAACGCGGAAATTCGCGATGCCCGATGCCGCCCCTTGCAGCGTCGGCCCATTCGCACCGAGCCCGCTTTGAATGAAGCCCATCAGCGTGCCGGGCGTCATCGACAGCGTGCCGTCACTCGCCGTGACGATCTGCCCGCCGTAGTAATTCTGATGATCGGCGTTCGCGGTCGTCGGCACGAAGTACGCGCCGCTCATCCCAGGGAAGCCAATCGACACCACACCGTTGTACAGCGAATCCAGGTCTGACTGGCTCCCCGTGAGCGTCACCTGTGCGCCGGTCGCGTTGTTCGTCAGCGTGCCGCCACCGTCGCCGTTCGCGTCCGGCGTGAACGATAAAGTGGGTGGATTGGTGCCTTGCGCCGTGAACGTACCGGCCAGCAAATGCCCATTGCTGTCGTACCAGCCTGCCGGATCGACGATGCCGTCGAAGTGCTGCGCGCCCGACGTCGCATCGGTCGTGCTCCACGTCGCATACGCTTCGAGCGTCGTCGCGCGGGAACCGACGATGCCTTTGCCGCTGTTGAACGAATTCGGCAACTGGACATCCACGCTGCCGTCCGCGAGCAGCGGCGCGCGGAAATTCACGGTGCCGCCCGACAGCCCGCCGGCCGTTCCGCCCGACACGTCGATCAGCGCGTTCGCGCCGACACGGATCAGCCCGGAACGCGACGGATCGATGTTCTCGTAGCCGTAGGTCGCGTTGTACGGGTTCGCCACCGTCGGATCGAACACCGCGCTCGTACCGATGTTCACCTTGCCGCCGCGCTGCGTCGGATCGGAACTGCGCGCGAGCAACGTGCCCTCGACATCGACGCCGCTGCGCCCGTACAGGTCGATCTGCCCGCCCGCCTTGCCCGACGCGTCGATCGTGCCCAGCACGTTCACGTTGCCGTTCGCCGTATCCGACGCATTGCCCGCGCCGCCGTCGGCGGTCAGCGATACCGAGCGCGCGGTCAGCGCGTTGCCGGCGGACAGCGTGAGGTTGCCCGACTTCGTGTGAACGGCGATCGACTGGTTCACGCCGCTCGACGCGAGCGTCTGTGCCAGCGAATCGAGATGGGTTGCGCCGGCCATGTCGAGTGACAGCGATCCGCCGGCATAACCGTTCGTCGCACCGCCCTTGATCGTGCCGTTGAGATTCACGACCTGCTTCGGCGCCGACAGCGTCAGGCTGCCCGCCGCGCCGCCGCCTTTCGCGCCCGAGAAATCGAGCGTCGTGCCCGATTGCACATCGACCGTCCCGGCATCGGCGGTCAGGATGATCGAACCGGCCGGCGCGTACTGCGTCACATCGAAGAACTGCTTCGACACGCCGGCGGAACTGAGCGTCGACCCACTGCCGATCGTCAGGTTGCCGGTCGTCGCCTCGAGGCTCACGTTGCCGGCCGGCGCGGTAATCGTCGCGCCGTTGTCGGCGAGCGTGCCACCGACGAAATGCCACGCGCCACCAACCGGCGTTTTCGTCAACGCGGTACCCGCTGCGCCGTTCAACGTCAGCGCACCCGTCGTCTTCACGGTCGACGCGGAACTCGTATCGGCCAGATACACTGGGGCGTTGAGCGTCACCGGCAATGCGCCGAAATCGAACGTCCCCGTGCCTTGCCCGACGATGCCGCCGCTCGCGGCCATGTTCGCCGATGAAAATCCGTTGAGCGTCTTGGCGCCCGTACCGAAGTCGATCTCCTTCGCATTGACCGTCAGCGTACCGCTGCCCGTCGCGGCCACGCTGCCGGGTGCACCCGTCTCGTTCGTGAACGCGATCTGCTGCCCGTTCAGCGTGACGTGGCCGCCATCGCTCGTGAACGTGCCCGCGCTCAGGTCGACGCTCTTGCCGAACGTCGCACTCACGTCACCGACGAAGCCCATCGCGCCATAGCTGCGCAGCGTGACGAGATCCGCGTTGGCGAGCTGCGCGAGTCCGGCCGGATCGATCACGAAGCCCGGCAGGTTCGCCGCGGTCGCACCGCTCGCATTCGTGAACGTGATCGCCGAGCCATCCACGGTAATCGCTTTGCCCGACAGCACCGCACTCGGATCGACTTTCAGATTGCCCGACGAATCGAGCATCAGCGCCTGGCCGCCCGACAACGTCGCGCCTGCACCGACCGTCAGCAGCCCCGTGCCGGTGCCACCCGTGCGCGTGAGCGGCGCCATTGCACCGTTCGACACGCGCAGCAGCGCACCATCGCCGGTAATCGTGATCGGCTGGTCCTTCGCCGCCGGATAGTCGCCGGCAGCCACGATCGACGCGCCCGCGTCGACACGCAAGCCGTTCGACGCGTTCGCATCCGTGCCGCTCGCGTCGGTCTTCGTCACGAGCAGGATCTCCGGGCCCTTCAACGACGAGTTGGCGTCGTTCGACACCACCACGCTGTTCGCGATCGGCGTGATCGTCACACCCTTCGTCGTCGCCGCGCGCGTGCCGCCGATCAACAGGCTACCGGCGTTCAACGAATCGAGCGCATCGCCGCCGATCTGCAGATAGCCTGGCAACGCCGCGCTGCCGTTGCCGGTGATCTGGATATCCTGCGACGCGATGTCGACCTCCGCCGGTGCGCCACCCGCCCCTGCCGCCGCGTTCAGCGTCGCGCCGAGTGCGAGCGCCTTCGTTGCAGCCAGCACGAGCTGGCCACCGTCTACCGGCAGCGGCGGCGTCACGTTGCCCTGCTTCGCGGCCTGCGCGGTGAAGAAAGCGTTCGCGCCCTTCACCGTGTATTGCGAATACTGCTGCCAAGTCGCGCCCGACTGCACGTTGAAGAGCGTCGGCGTCGCGCTGCGGCCGCCCGTCACGGCATCGGCGAAATACCCGGCCGTCATGACGGTGCCGTCCGGCAGCACCTGTGACGCGCCGGGGACGACGTTGCCGGTCGCGGACGATACCGTCACGCGATAGGCGCCCGGCAGCGTCGCGTACTTGCCCGGCAGCAGTGTGTAATAGCCGGGCGCGAGGCCCGGCACGCCGGACAGGTACACGGCCTTGCCGATCGCGTCGTTCATCCCCGCCTGGCCGACGCCGAGCGTCGCGGTCTTGGTCGTCGCCGTACCGTTGCTGGCGACGGCTGGCTGCACAGTCTGTGCGAACAGCGGATCGTATGCGGCAACCGGCGATTGCGCGCCCGGCACGATCGCATAGACGTTCCCGCCGCCCGCATTGACCGGTACCGCCGTTGCACCCTTGCCGCTCGCGTAGCTCACGTTGTATTGCGACAGCACATCGCGCGTGCCGCCCGTGCCCGGCACCCATTCGGCAGCCTGCAGGTCACCGCCGCCGGACAAGTCGATCGTCGCGCCCTTGTTGAGCGCAACGCTACTGCCGTTCACGCCGATGTACTTGGCCGGCGGCGCATTCAGATCGGACGCCGTCGTGCCCGCAAGCGGATTGAACTGCCATTCGACGCCGTCGACCGTCGTGCCGTACGGAATGATCGATCCGCCGTTCGAAACTGACGTTACGCTGCCGTTGGTGAACGTCACCGAATCCGTCGCCACGAGCGGCAGGTTGCCGAACTGCTTCTGCGTCGCACTGTTCGTCGGGTCGCCGACGCCGAATACGAGTGTCCCGGACGGTGCGCGTACGGTGCCGCCCTGCACGATGTTCGTCGCGTCGACAAGAAGCATGCCGCCGGCTGACAACGGCGTGCCGGATGAACCGTTCGTGGCGAACGTGACGGTGGTCGGTGCGGGCTTGCCGGTAGCCGAATCGACCGGGCCGACCGCGTCGACGATGAACGTGCTACCGGTCGCCGGATACACGTCCGCTGCCTTGAACGTCACGTTGCCGGGCGTGTACAGCATGCCGGGCGCCAGCCCGACGGGGCCGCTCTGCGCCGCGCTGGTCGAACTGAGCCGGATATCGCCACTGCTCGTGAGGTTCGCCAGACCGAAATTGTTCAACTGCAACTGATTGCGCAGGTCAAGGAACGACGCGTTCACATTCAGCGTCGCATCGGACAGCGTCGCGACCGGCGCAAATGCGGGAGTCGACGAGGTTGCCGTCGGCCCTGCCAGGGCAACATAAGGTGCGTTGATCGCTACCGTCGTGCCGAGCGAATGCGCTGGCGGCTGCGCGAGCAGGTTCACCAGTGCCGCATTACCGTTCGCCGGAGTAGACAGCAGCGTCGAGAGCTGGTCCATTCCGATTGCCGCGATGCGCCCGGTATTCAGCGTCACCGACTCTGGCAGCGTCAGATTCACGTTGCCGGCAAACACGATCGGCGACACCGGAATCGGAGACGGCGTACTGTCGCCCAGCACGAGATTCGCGATGCCCGAGTCGTTCAGGTGATCGGCCGCGAACTGGATCACTCCCGTCGGCTGACCGATCGGCTGTCCGGTGGTCGGATCGACCGCGATCGAGAATTCCTGGCCGGGTGCCAACCCGGCGGGAACGAGCGTTCCGCCCTGCCGCACGACGAGCGCCGTCGCGCCGGCCGAGCTGCCGTTCTGATGCGGCAGGATCGTCAGCGTGCCGCCACGAGCCTGCGCCGCGCCACCGAAGCCGGCCAGCGTACCGTCCGCAAAGAGTCCATAGGCTGCAGACAACGTGATCGAGCCGGCATCGCTCCATACCGGCTGAGATGCGTACGTCCCGTTCGTCTGTAACCGGTCGAAGTTCGCCGATGAGCCCGACACATCGATCTTCGAACCGGCTTGCGTGACCACGTAACCCGAATCGCTCGATAGCGTCACCGAACCGCCCGGGAGTACCTTCCCCACGTTCGGCGAGACAGTCGCTCCACCGAGCTTGACCGGCGCGGCAAGCGGATTGGCGAGCGCGACGCCCGATACGTCGAGCGTCGCATCGGAGCCGAGCCAGACGGACCGGCTGTTGCTCGGCGTGAAGACATTGAGTTGCCCCGGCTGGGCGGTCGTGGTTCCGGTATCGGCACTTAGCACGATCGACCCACCCGGTGCGACCACCGACCCGAGTACCGTGACCTGCTTGGGCGATGCGAGAACAACGCTCGCACCCGCATCCGCGTTGATCGATGCGCCGGACGACAGCGTAACCGCGCCGGTCACGCCCGAATACGACGGCGGCGGGCTGTCCGGCGTGCTTTGCCACACCACGTAGTTTCCGCCCGTCAACACGAGGTTTGTCGGTTGCCGGTGATATGCGTCGAGTTGACCGATCGTCGTCAGGTCGCCAGCCGACAGATTCGTGCCCGAGCTTGTTTGCTGGAGCGCCAGTGCATCCGGAATGCGGTTCAACTGAGTCAGCGAGACTGCCGCTCCGGGTGCGACGGTCGAATCGTAGTACGCGTTCAGCACGTACTTGCCGAAGCCTTGTTGCGAGAAAAAGCTCTCGGGGAGATACACATCCCACGGCGATGCCGCCGACCGATCTCCACCGATCCTGAAACCGAGCGCCTCGAGCGTCAACGTGCCGCCCCCCGAAAAACCTTCGCTCAGGATCGTGCCGTCCATGGCGATGGTACCCGCCATCGGTTGTGTCGAGGGCAGGGGCGAACCGCTGTCGCGCGTATGACCGAACTGCTGCGTCGCCAGCGGCGCCGCGTAGGTCTGTAACGCGACGTTGCCCCCGCGCCCGGCCGGCACGCCATTCTGGAGCAACAACTGGCCGTTCGCGAGCATTTCGCCGCCGCTCGATACATCGAGCACACTTCCCGGTCGCAACAGGATCGACCCCGTCGTGTCCACGTTGCTGCCGTTCACGACAATCGCTCCCTGCTGCGTCGCCGACAGCGAGATGCTGCCGCCGTTGATGAACTGGCTGTTGCCAGGTGTCGTGCCAGGCGCGGCCAGCACATCGTTGTTCACCCACTGCCCGGCGGCGCTGATTACGCCCTGCGGCCCGACTACGACATTGCCACCGCTCGTGATCGAAATCGAGCCGGACGGCGCGGACAGCCGCCCCGCGACATTCACATCGGCGCCAACTGCTGGGCTGTTGAACGAGATCGAACCGCCCGGCTGCAGGTTCAGTTGCGTGCCCTGCGCCACCACGATGCCCTTGCCCGCGCTCTTGTCCTCGGTCAAGTTCAGGTTCGCGAAACCGCCGTTGTTCAGCATCGCGACCGGTACCACCCGCGTCGCCGGCAAGTTGTTCGGATCGTTGGCGGCCAGCGATTGCGAAGCGTTCTTGTCGAGCGGCGTCTCGATCGAGAAACCCGGCATCAGTGCGCCCAGTTGCGGCGCCGCATCCTGCAGGATCGTCAGTCCCGAGAGGGCATTGAGCGGCAGCGACGTGGTGTTGGCCGCACTGTTCCACGTCATCCCGGCCAGCGCGTTGCCGGCCAGTTTCGGATCTGCGCCGAGGTTGAACGTCCCGCCGGAAGGCAGGCTGTTGCCCTGCATCTGTTTCGCGCCGCCGAACGACTGCGCGCTGATGTCCCCATCGAGCACCAGCGCCTGCGACGCGAACAGGTCGAGCGTGCCGGCATTGCCGCCGACGATGTAATCGGACTGGTAGGTGCCGCTCGTCAGCAGCGGGTTGTACCAGGACTTCGTCACGCCCCAGCGCGGGTGGTTCTCGATGAATTGCCCGGCGATGCCGACATAGTTGTCGTAAGGGCTCGCCTGCCCGATCGGCACGATCGCGCCGTTGGCATCGACGAGCCGCGTCGTGTTGACGATCCCGCCGTCGTAATGCACATACCCGCCGTTCAGGTTCATCGACGAACCCGCCGCGGTCATCACCTCGTTGCCGGACAGCGTGATCGTGCCGCCGTTGGTCAGCAACTGGTCGACGGTACGCGGAATCAGGTTCACGTAGCCCGACAGGTTCAGGATCGGGCTGCCGACCCACTGCACGCCGTCGCTGCGCGTGCCAGTCAGGGTGCTGTCGACGACGACACCTTTCAGCCCGAACAGGAAGCTGTTGCGCAGCAGCGGCGAATCGGCCAGCTCGTTCTGGCCGATCCGGTCGACCGTCACGAGCGTTTGCGAAATCGGCACCTGCACGTTCGCCAGCCCCGATACGTCGATCGTCGCGCCGTCGTCCACGTAGATCCGGCCCGGCACGGCCGTCTGGCCCGGCACCTTGTTCGTCACGACCGACGGCGCATAGGCCGTCACCGACACGTTCGAGCCCGGTGCCTCGATCAGCGAGCCGCCCTGGAACCACACGGAACCTGCCGTCATCGTGATACCGCCCGGCGTGAACGTCGTACCGGGCGTCGACGTCGCGGTCTGGCCGTTGTTGTCCGGCAGCACGGTCGTCACCGATCCCGGTCCGAAGCTCAGCAGACCGGCGCGATTGACGTTGTCGGCGCCGCCGGCGCCGCCCGTGACCGGCGTCGAACCGGTATAAGGATTGCCCAGCGGATTGTTCGACGCATACTCGTCCGCGGTAGAGATCGTGATCGTCCCCGGCGTATTCACGCTCGTCGTCACGCCCACCACGCCGTTCTGTGCGACCCGGCTGCCGAGCAGGTTTACGTTGCCGCGCGCGGCCTGCACGATACCCGTGTTCGTCAGTGTGCCGGCGGGCGTGACGTCGATTGTCGCACCAGTGGCCGGATCGACCGTCACGATCTGCCCGCTCAGTTCCGGCAGCAGGACTTGCGGATTGCCCGAGGCTCCACCTCCGTTGGGCCGCAGGCTCACCCCCACGCCCGCCGCGAGCACGACCTGCCCCGACGTCGCCGAGATGCTGCCCGCGTTCGTCACGTTCGGCGCGGCGACCAGCACGAAGCCGCCGTCGCTCGCCGTACCGTTGGTATGAGTCGTGATCGACGCACCTTGCTCGATCGTCACATCGCCCGGTGCCTGGTACGTACCCGTGAGCGCCACCTTGTTACCGAGTCCCAGCACCTCGTTCGGCGTGCCCACCGACCCCGCCACCCCGCCCGAACTCCCCGACTGCGGATACGCCAGCCCGCCCGTCGTCCCCGCCGGCAAGCTCAGGAACTGCTGGTTACTCGCGACAATCCCCGCAGGCGTCGGCACGAGCTGGTTCTTCATGTCGAGCAGGTTCAGCGACGAAGCAACCAGCGAATGCACGTTGACCTGCGACCCCGCACCGAACAACACCCCATTCCGGTTGATCACATACACCGCCCCCTGCGCGGTGATGTTCCCGAGAATCTGGCTCGGCCTGCCGCTCGGATCGTTGATCCGGTTCAGCACGGCCCAGTTGTTCGCGCCGTTCGTCTGCGTACCGCCCGACTGGTCGAAATTCAGCGTCGTCTGCCGGCCGACGTTCATCGTCTCCCACGTCAGCACCGCGTTCTGCCCGGTCTGCTTGACGTCGACGTTCACGTGCCCGCTGCTGTCGACGTTCTGCGTCGGCGCGTTCGCGTTGAACCACAGCACCGGATTGTTCGTATCGCTCGACGCGCCGGCCGCCACCTGCAGCCCGCCCGGCGCGAGCCCGTTCGGCACGCTCGACGGCAGCTTCGCCGCCGCCGCGGCCGCGTTCTGCTGCGCGGCAATCTGCGCGGCGATCGCCTGCGCGGCATACCCGAGGTTGCGGATCGAAGGCTGGCTCGCCTGCAGCGCCTGCTGCGCCGACACGCCCAGATTCGGCATGCCCGGCGCGCCGCCGGCACCGCCCGCGCCGCCGCCCGATGCACGCGCGGCCGCCGCCCCGAGGTTCATGATGCCGGCCGCTGGCACGTGCGCGGACGCACCCGCCAGCAGCATCAAGGCCACGACCCGGACCAGCGGCCGCAGTTCCGATTTCAGGACCGGGCGGGAGCCCGTCGCGTCAGGTTGTCGTGCCGTGCGTGCGCGTGCTGCCATTCTTCACCCCGAATCCTATGAAATTGCGCTGGACGACGCTCGTGCCCAAGGCGGCGCCGATCCGTTTTCGCGCTGGGTCGTTGCAACCGGGATCGAACCCGGCCACTGGAATCCCAAGAACATACGAAGGCCCGATGGCAGCGGCGTGGCGGGTGTTACGGACCATTCGGGCCGCACGAGAAAGGTCCGTAGCTTTTGTCACAGTCGGCCGTGCCGGTCACGCGGTGTCGCGGTAAGCGTGGATACGGGCCGCGAGGGCCTGCGCCACACGCTCGACCAGCGCCGGCCAGTCGCCGGGACGCCCCTGCCGGAACAACGTCGCGCTCGGGTACCACGGGCTGTCGTCGCGTTCGAGCAGCCAGCGCCAGTCCGGCACGCGCGGCAGCATCACCCACACCGGGAGGCCCAGCGCACCGGCCAGGTGCACGACCGACGTATCGACGGCGATCAACAGGTCCAGCGTGTCGACGAGCGCGGCCGTTTCCGCGAAATCCTTCAGTTCCGCCTCGAACGACAGCACGCCGCTCGCCGCGAATGCGTCGGCGTCGCGCGGGCGTACGCCGACCTGCAGGCTCACGAACGTCGCATCGAGTTCGAGCAGCGGCGCCAGCACGGCGAACGTCATCGACCGGTTTTCGTCGTTTGCATGATCCGGATTGCCCGACCACGCGAGCCCCACGCGCAATCGTCGCGGCCGAGCAACCGCATCGAGCCGTTCGATCCATGCGGCACGCCGCTGCGGATCGGCATGCAGGTACGGCACGTCGGCCGGCACCGTGTCGAGCGTCGTGCGGAACGCGAACGGCAGGCTCATCATCGGGCAATGCAGATCGAACGCCGGCGCGGGCTGCCCGTCGGCGACGACGCGGCTCACGCCGCGCAGCGTGCCGAGCAGGTCGGCAAGCGCCGCCGGCGCATCGACCACAACCGTCGCGCCGCGCTCGTGCGCGAGGCTCGCGTAGCGGCAGAACTGCAGCGTGTCGCCGAAGCCCTGCTCCGCGTGCAGCAGCAGCGTGCGGCCGGCGAGCGGTTCGTCGCCCGTCCATTGCGGACGGTCCGCGTGACGCCGGTGCAGCGTCACGTCGGCGGCGTCCCAACGCGCTTCGTGCTGCCACCAGCCGGCGTCGAAGTCGCCCATCACCAGGCGGCAGAACGCCTCGGACCGGCGCGCGACACCGTGATTCGGGTCGCGTACGCAGGCCAGCGCGAAATCCGCGAGTGCGGCGTCGTAATCGCCGAGCTGCTGGCGCGCGACGGCACGCGTATGGATCTCCTGCGCCGTCCGGCCAGGCGCATCGATGGCCGCCGCGTAACTCGCGAGCGCATCGTCGTAGCGGCCCAGCAGTTGCAGCGCGATCGCGCGATTGCACAGCACTTCCGCGTGCGGGCCGCGTGCTTCGAGCGCACGGTCGTAATGCGCGAGCGCTTCGTCGAACGCGCCGAACGCCCGCAGCGCGCCGGCCCGGTTGCGTAGCGCGTCGAAATCCGCCGGCGCACGCGCGAGCGCTTCGCCGTACGCGTGCGCGGCTTCCTCGTGCCGCCTCAGCCCGAGCAGCGCGTTCCCTCGGCCGACCCACGCGCCCACGTTGTCGCGGTCGCGCGCCAGTAGCCGGTCGCTGCGCTTCAGCAACGCGTCACGCAAATGCAGCAGGTCGAGCGCGACACAACTCACGAACAGCAGTTGCACGTCGTCCGGCATCCGCGCGAGCGCTTCGTCGAGACACGCCAGCGCTTCGGCCGGACGCCCCAGTTCGATCAGCGTATAGCCACACGCGTAGGCGAGATCGGGCGTCTTGCCGCGCACCACCATCGCAAGCTGAAAGCAATGCAGCGCCGCTTCGCCGCGACCCAGCGCACGCAACGCATGACCGCGTTCCGCAAGGGCTGCCGGGTCGTCAGGATCGAGCCGCAACGCGCGCTCGATGCTGATCAGTGCGTCGGCGGGCCGGCCGAGCGCGCGCAATGCCTCGCCGCGCCGGACCCACGACACCGCGCGGCCCGGCTCACGCGTCAGCGCAAGATCGTAGGCGCCGACCGCTTCGCCATGCCGGCCGAGCGCATGCAGCGCGTCGCCGCGCGCCGCGTAGGCCGGCGCATGGCCGGGATCGCGCGCGAGCGCCTGCGCGGCCGCGTCGAGCGCTTCACGATGACGGCCCGTGCCGCTCAGCGCCTGTGCGTGATTCACGAAATTCCACGGGTGATTCAGCCCGGATCGCATCGAGCGCGCGATCAACGGCTCCGCGCGCACGGCGTCGCCGAGTTGAAGATGCACGAACCCGAGCAGATGCAGCGCCTCGACGTGATCGGGGTTCATCGCCAGCACGCCCTCGTAGAGCCGTTTCGCGCCCGCGTAATCGCGTTGCTCGAGTCGCGCGCGCGCATTGCGCAGCGCATCGTCGACGGCGGCCCGCAGCGGCGCGGCACCCGCGCCGAACGCCGGTGCCTGCGCCGTGCTCATCGCGACGCTCCCGCCACCAGCGCCGGCAACGCGTCGCGCAGCCGCTCGACGACCGGCGCCCACTGTCCGCCCTCGGGCTGACGGAACAGTCGCGCACCCGGATACCACGGGCTGTCGTCGCGATCGAGCAGCCAGCGGAAATCGGGCGTGTACGGCAGCATCACCGCGAGCGGCCGACCGAGCGCGCCGGCCAGGTGCGCGACCGACGTATCGACACTGATCACCGCATCCATCGCGTCGACCAGCGCGGCCGTTTCCGCGAAATCCGTCAGTTCGTCGCCGACGAAGCGAATCGGGCTCGCATCGAGCACCGCGCGATCCTCGTCGCGGATCACCTTCTGCAGGCTGATCCATTCGTAGCGCTCATCGAGCAGCGGCAACAGGTCGGCGAACGCGATCGAGCGATTGCGGTCGTTCACGTGCAGCGGGTTGCCGGACCACACGAGGCCGATGCGCGGCCGGTCAGCCGCGCCCAGCCGCACGCGCCAGTGTTCGACCCGCGCGGGATCGGCGCGCAGGTACGGCACACTCGCCGGGATCGACGACAGGTCGGTGCGGAATTCGAGCGGCAGGCTCAACAGCGGGCAATGCAGGTCGAACGGTGGCAGCGGGTCACCGCGCGCGACGAGCACGTCGATGCCGTCGAGCGTCGCGAACAGCGCCTTCAGCTCGACTGGCGCCTCGACCACGACGCGTGCGCCGAGCGCCTTCACCAGCGGCACATAGCGGCAGAACTGCAGCGTGTCGCCGAGCCCCTGCTCCGGATACAGCAGGATCGTCTGCCCGTCGAGCGGCATCCCGTGCGTCCAGCGCGGCTGCGCGAAATCGCGCCGGCTGCCGTCGAGCTGGCTGTCGCGCCAGCGCCATTCGTATTCGGCCCAGCCGGCCTCGAAGTCGCCGGTCGACAGGCACAGGAACGCGCGCATGCAGTGCGCGGGCGCATCGTCGGGATCGATGTCGATCGCTTCCGCATACGCGTGCAGCGCATCCTCGTGCCGCCGCAGCGCGCGCAACGCGTTGCCGCGATGGAAATGCGCAAGCTTGTCGCGCGGCGTCGCGGCGATCACGCGCGCGAGATCGTCGAGCGCGTCGTCGTAGCGATGCGTTTCGAGCCGCACACGCGCACGCGTGAACGATGCGGGCACATAGTGCGGATCGATCGCCAGCGCGCGATCGCACATGTCGTGCGCATCGTCGTGTCGCGCCACCTGCATCAGCGCGCTCGCGTAGTTGCACAGCACGCCCGTGCTGCCCGGCTCGACGTCGAGCGCACGCGCATAGCTGTCGACCGCATCCGCGAAGCGGCCCAGATGGCTCGCCGCATTGCCGCGATTGGCGAGCGAGCGCGCATGGCGCGGGTCGAGCGCGAGCGCGCGGTCGCAGCGCACCAGCGCCTCGTCGTGCCGGCCGAGCTGTTCGAGCGCGATCGAGCTGTTGAAGATTGCATCGACGAACGTCGGGCTCGCCGCGATCGCCGCATTGAAATCCGCCAGCGCGTATTCGGGGTCGTGCAGGTCGAGATACGCGACGCCGCGCAGGAACAGCGCGTCGGCGCTGCCCGGTCGCAGGGCAAGCGCGTGACCATAGCTGTCTGCCGCTTCGCGGAAGCGGCCGAGCTCGCGCAGTGCGAGCCCGCGTGCGCGCATCGCGTCGAACGTGCGGCCCGCGAGCGCGATCGCGCGATCGCAATCGGCAAGCGCAGCGTCGAAGCGGCCGAGTGCGCGCAGCATGTCGCTGCGTTTCACGTAACCGTCGGCGAACCCGGGCGTGAGTTCGAGGAGGCGATCATAGACCGCGCACGCTTCGTCGTACCGTGCGAGTTGCGCGAGCAGCCCGGCCCGCTGGAACAGCACGCGCTGGTGCACGGGATTGATCGCGAGCGCCTCGTCGAGCCGCGCGAGCGCATCGTGCTCGCGCCCGAGCCCGGCCAGCACGGCCGAGTAGTTCGCGAGCGCGAGCGGCACCGGCTGGCGCTCGACCGAGCGCCGCATCAGCGGCTCGGCATCGTCGAGCCGCCCCTGCTGGAAGCGCACCGCGCCGAGCAGGTGCAGCGCCTCCGGATGCTCGGGATCGAGCGCCAGCAGCTCGGCATACGCATGCTCCGCATGCTGCAGCGCGCCCTCGTGATGCGCCTTGCGTGCGCGCACGAGCAGGCGTTCGAGCTGCATGGTGTCGGGCGGACGGCGCTCCGGCGCGACCGTCGCGCTCGCCAATGTCGTCCCTTCCCCGTTCGGTGTCATCGTGTGGCCCCCACTGATCGCTGTTCGTATCGCGTGTCGTGTCTAACGTGTCATCGGTTCGAGCGCGGCACGCACCGCGTCGATCGCCTCGGCCCAGTTGCCGGGTGCCGGCTGGCGAAACAGCCGCGCGGACGGATACCACGGGCTGTCGTCACGCGCGCGCATCCAGCGCCACGCCGGCGGGTCGGGCAACAGCACCCAGACGCGCGCGCCCAGCGCACCCGCCAGATGCGCGACCGCGGAATCGGTCGCGATCACGAGATCCAGCGCGCCGATCAATGCGGCCCGGTCCGCGAAATCACCGAGCGCGTCGTCGACGCGGCGCACCGGCGCATCCGCCAGCCACGCGGCGTCGCGTTCATCCAGTGGTGTCTGCAGGCTGATCCAGTCGACGTCGAGATCGAACAGCGGCGCGAGTCGCGCGACATCGATCGACCGGCCGGCGTCAGCCCGTCGCGCCGGCTCGCTCGCCCAGGCAAGCCCGACACGCAGCCTGCGCCGTTCGCCGAGCAGCGTGTCCCACCGGCGTATGCGCCGCGGATCCGCATGCAGGTAGGCAGCGGTGCGCGCAATCGTGCCCAGGTCGGTGCGAAACGCGTGCGGCAGACTCGGCAGCGGCACATGGCAGTCGAAGGCGGGAAGCGGCTCGCCGCGCGCGATCACATGAACCGCACCGGTGAGCGACGCCATCAGCACGCGCAACGACGGCGGCACCTCGAGCACCACGCGTGCGCCGCGCGCCGCGACGAGCGGGACATAGCGGCAGAACTGCAGCGTGTCGTCGATGCCCGGCTCCGCATGGATCAGGATCGTCTTGCCGTCGAGCGGTTCATCGCCGCACCACACCTGTTGCGTGAACGGTCGCGCATGGCGCGCGAACGGCGTATCGCGCAGCCGCCATTCATACTCGCGCCAGCCGCGCGCGAAGTCGCCTTCCGTCAGGTGCAGTGCTGCACGCGCGCAGTGTGCGGCGGCGAAGCCGGGTTGCAGCGCGAGCGCGCGATCGAAGGCGGTGAACGCTTCATCCACCTTCCGCGTCTCGGCAAGCAGGTCGCCGCGAGCCAGCCAGTTCGTGGCGACCTCGGGACGCAGCGCAAGCGCACGATCGACCGACGCGATCGCTTCGTCGTAGCGATGCAGGTCCCGCAGCACGTTGCCGCGGTTCGTCCACGCTTCGGCGAAATGCGGGTCGAGCGCCAGCGCGGCATCGTAGCTGGCAAGCGCCGCGTCGAAGCACTGCAGGTCGCGCAGCACGGTGCCGCGATTGCACAGCGTGTCGGCCGAGCGCGGATCGATGGCCAGCGCCCGTTCGTAGCTGTCGAGTGCGTCGTCGTGACGCTCGAGTTGCAGCAGCGTGTTGCCGCGGCCCGCGAGTGCGCGGACATGCTCCGGATCGAGCGCCAGCGCCCGCTCGCAACGCGCCAGCGCTTCGTCCGCGCGCCCCAGCCGTTCGAGTACGGCCGCGCTGTCGCAGAGTGTGTCGAGCCGCTCGGGATCGGCCGCGAGCGCGTCGTTGAAGGCGGCAAGCGCCTCGTTCAGACGGTCGAGCTCGGCGAGCGTACGGCCGCGCTCCGTCACGATCGCGGCGACGCCCGGCCGGATCGCGTTCGCGCGATCGAAGCAGTGCAGCGCATCGGCCGCGCGCCGCAACTCGCGCAGCACGAGCCCGCGGTTGAACCACGATTCGAACGATTGCGGATCGACCATCAGTGCGCGGTCGTAGGTGTCGAGTGCGTCGTCGAGGCGGCCGAGCGCACGCAGCGCGCCGCCGCGATTGCAGAGCGCGTCGAGCACGAGCGGCGACACCGCGAGCGCACGATCGAACGACGCAAGCGCGTCGTCGTAGCGGCGCAGGCCGATCAACGTATTGCCGTGGCGCACGAGCGTCTGCACGTCGTCGGGCGCTGCGCGCAGCGCGGTCGCGAAAAGCCCGAGCGCCTCGTCGATGCGGCCGCGCTCGCCGACGATCGCGCCGAGATCCGACAGCGCGCGCACGTCCGGCGCGATCGCGATCGACTGGCGCAGCAGCGCTTCGGCCTGATCGGCCGCACCGCGCTGGAATTGCAGCACGCCGTACAGATGCAGCGCCTGCGGATGATCGGGCTCCTTCGCGAGCACCGCGAGGTAGTCCCGTGCCGCGTCGTCGAAGCGACCGGCGCCGTGCCACTGCTGTGCGCGGCCCAGAAGCGCCGCCGACTGCCATTGCCCGGGTGCGCCGTGTCCCGACGCGCCCGCGTGTGCATCATGCCGGTGCTCGACCGTCACGTTCGCCCCCTTCCCGTTTGCCGATGCCGCCGCTGAGCCGGTCGATGAAACCGGTCGCGTCGGTCATGCTCGTGACGAGACTAACGGACGGCCAATAACAGACGTATGACGAAAGTTACGGACCATTTTGTCCGGGGGACGGAACGGCTGTCGGGGCCTGGCCGCGTGCACCGGACGGCATCCTGCGCTTACTGGCCGATCGGGATCGTCCGCACGTATTCGACCGCCGGCGCGCCCATCGTCACCGAGAAGCGCACCCCGCGCGGCACCGGCACGCCGATCGACGTCGAGTTGCTGATGCCATGCTGCGCGAGAAACTGCGCATAGGACTGTTCGATGGCGGCCTGGCTCGTCGTCCATCCGCCGGGCGGGATCCACACGGAAAGCTGCATCGAGCGCGCATCATTGCTGACCACCACGCGCGCGAACGCATCCATGTGATGCAGCGCGTCGTCGACGTCGGCGAGCGACGCGAGCGGCTGCGACGCACTGCGCACGAGCTCGCGCCCGTTGAGCTGGTAGCGCACCACCTGCATCTGCGTCGGCCCGCCGCCGACACCAAGATGGCGCACCATCACGAGTTCGCCCGGACGGATGCGCAGCGGCGGCCCGAACACTTCGTCGGGCGTGACGAGGTTCGTCAGGTCGAACTGCAGTTGAGAGAAGTAGCGGCCGAGCAGACGCGTTTGCGCCAGATTCGACGCGATATCGTCGCGGCCGCGGATCGTCGCATCGAGGCCGCGCCACGACAGCAGCGCGATCACGGCGAGCAGCGCGATCGCGACCAGCATTTCGATCAGCGTGAAGCCGCGGGCACGGTCACGCGCCACCGCACGCGGGTCAGCGGCGCGCTTCATTCTGGATCACCGTGACGACTTCGGCGAGCACGTTGCGGCTCGATGAGGACGGATACACGCTCACCGTCACGCGACGCACGAGCGGGCTCGGCAGCGCGGCCACCGACTGGCGGCACACGAAGCGGTAGCGGCCCTGCGGACATGCAAACGTGTTCGAGCCGACGGACGGCCAGGTCGATGCGATGCGGATCTCGCCGAGCGCATTGTCGGCGCTCCATAACGCGAGCAGGCGCATGCGCGCCATGTCGGTATCCGATGCGAGCGCGCCGATCGCGCGCATCACGGCGCCGAGCGCCACGGCGACGATCGCCAGCGCGATCAGCACCTCGATCAGCGTGAATCCCCGTTCCGGCGCCCGCGCCGTGCGCGATCCGCCACGCGCATGGCGGTTGTAGTCGGTTCTGTCGTCGCACATGACCTGCATTCTTGTCGATGGGTCGTCGTCCGGCGTCCGGCGTCCGGCGTTCAAATCGCGGCGCGACGCCGCATCGCCGGCGCGACGGGCGCCGTGCAGGGACGTTAAGCGCAGCGTATGGCACACACGTGTCGAATGGTACGGACCATTTGGCGCGGCGAGCGCGGACGAACCGGCGCGCAGGAACGCCGCATGCGCTGTCGCGCGTCGCGCAGCACGACGCTCGGGCAAGCGAAAATCTGAAAACGATTGGGAAAAACCGCCCGGCGGCGGGCGGTGAACAGTGAAGACGATCCTCGGGTGGAATCGACGCGACGGCGTCAGGCCGTCACGGCGGCGTCATACTCGGCGCGGGCAAGCTGGCCGGCGGCGTAGGCCTCGGCTTCGCCGCGAAAGCCTTCCCGGCTGAACGCGACGACTTTCACGCCGACGCCGGTCGCCCGCTTCACCGTCAGCGCCCATTGCCATCCGCCGTCTTGTTCAAAGACGTGCAGCGAGGGTTCGAAGGAAGGGTCGAATACAGTCACGCGTTTTGCTCCTGCCCCCTTGCGCACCGCGTCGGCAACGCTTGGGGCATGTCGAAAGGATCGCGCCGGGATGCGACGCGCTTCTGCCATTCAACAGTCTAGCCAAGGATTGTTGCGACGCACCATCAGAGGTTTCACTCATCTATCGGAACCGGCCGGTCGATCAAATTTACCTGAAGCCCATATGGCACGGGCCTCAGCGCCATGTCAGCACGCCCGGCTCAGCGGTCATGCGGCAACGTGCCGCACATTCGACCGCTTGCCTGCCTCGGTCGCCCGTGAATCGTAAAAACGGGGCGCGAAGCGCCCGGCGCTCCCCGCACCTCAACGACGAGGGGGTTACCGGCCCGTGCCGGCCGGCATCACGTAGCGGAACGTCAGGTTCACGCGCTCGCCCTGCACGCCCGGCGCCTTCGGCACGCGATGCTGCCACTCGGCCTGTGTGCGGCCACGCATCACGAGCAGGCTGCCATGCCCGAGGCGATACGCATGCGTGACACCCGTCCGGCGATGGCGAAGGTCGAACACCCGCATCGCACCGAGGCTCACCGATGCGATCACCGGCGCATCGCCAAGCTCGGGCTCGTTGTCCGCATGCCAGCCGAGGCTGTCCAGCCCGTTGCGGTAGCGATTGAGCAGCACGCTGTTGAAACGCGCGCCGCACGTCGCCTCGACCGCGCGCTTCAGGTCGAGCACGGCCGGCGTCCACGGCGCCGGCACGTTGCGGATCCCCGAGTAGACGTAGACGGCATCCGGCTCGCCCTGCCATGCGGTCAGCCGCGGCAACGGAATGCGTCCGCGCGGCGTGCGGATCGTGTCCTGTTGCCACGCGACCTCGCCGATCAACGCGGCCAGCGCGCGATCGGCATCGGACGGCGCCAGCCAAGCCGGGTACCAGTCCACGTCGGGCGCGGGCGTGTCAGCGAAGAGATCGGGCGTCGACATGTCGAGGGAAGCGGGCGAAGAACGGAGCGAACAGTGCATGCCTGCATACTAGCCAACGGCGTCGCCCGCTGCCATGCGCTGTCATTCGCTGGTGAGAGGAATTCGCCGCGCCACGCGAAGCGGGTTCGCGCATCACGCCATCATCGCGGCGTGTCGCGGCCCGCCTTGCCGAGGGGGCCGCTTTCTTTCTTCCGCCCTGCCGGCCGGCCCTACCCGCCGCGCGTCAGCCGGATCAGCGTGATCTCGGACGGCACGCCGAAGCGGTTCGGCGGCCCCCAGTATCCGGTGCCGCGGCTCGTATAGAGCCACAGGTCGCCGAAGCGGCTCAGCCCGCCGATCACCGGCTGCTGCAGCCGCACGAACGGCGGCCATGGCAGGAACTGGCCGCCGTGCGTATGCCCCGACAACTGCACGGTAAAGCCGGCGCGATTCGCCGCTTCCGCGCTGCGCGGCTGGTGCGCGAGCAGGATCTTCGTGCCGACGTCGCGCGGCGCACCCGCCAGCGCCTGAACGGGGTCGCTGCGATGGGCGGGATCGAACCCGCCCGCCGTGAAATCGGTGACGCCCGCGAGCACCGCGTGTGCACCGTCGTGCTCGATCAGCACGTGCTCGTTGAGCAGCACCGTCAACCCGATGCGCCGGAATTCGTCGATCCACGCATGCGCGCCCGCGTAATACTCGTGGTTGCCCGTCACCAGGAAGCTGCCATGCCGCGACTGCATGCGGCCGAGCGGCGCCGTGTGCTCGCGCAGGCGCTGGACCGAGCCGTCGACCACGTCGCCCGTCACGACGACGAGGTCGGCATCGAGCGCGTTGACCGCGCGCACGATCCGTTCGACATAGGGCCGCTTGATCGTCGGCCCGACGTGGATGTCGGACAGTTGCACGATCGTCAGCCCGTCGAGCCCGGCCGGCAGCCCCGCGACCGGGATCGACACACGCTTGACCGCGGCCGTGCGGCGCGCACCGACGAACCCGATCGCGGTGACGAGCACCGCACCGGCCAGCACGCCGAGCGCCGTGTCGGTCGCGGCGCCGGGCCACGCGCCGTCATGCCCGAGATGCCGCCATCCGAACACGCCGAGCAGCACGAATTCGCGGAGAAACGTCAGCAGGAGCAGCGACGAGAAGAAGCCCATCACGAGCGAGCCAGCCCAGCCGGCCAGCGTCGCGGCCCAGCCTTCGTCGAAGCGCCGCGAGAACATGCCGACCGGGATCAGCACGACGAAGCTCGCCAGCACGAGCGCCGCGATCGTGCGCGCGACCGGCGACGCGAACGCATCGGGAATGATCCGAATCCCGACGTACAGATGGAACAACACGCCGATTGCAATGAACCGGACAAAGAAACTTCGCATGGAACGCTCACCTTCGTTGCGATACCGATACCGCTTCCGCGTCGCGTGTCGCACGAGGCCGAGAGGCTCCGTGCCGCGCGTCGCGCCATACGTGCGATGGTACACAGATCGCGACTTTGACGACCGGCCGCCGGCCTGGCCTCGACGCCGCGCGCCGCCACACTTGACCACGGCTGCATCGGCCTGCCCGACGCGAGCGACGTAGACGCTTTCCCGAAGCCCCTCGTTACCGAGATGCAGCGCACGCTGCGCTTGCCCATCCGGACCAGCCACGTCGAGAACGGCGGCCAGATGATCGACGCGAATGTCCGCGTCTTGCCCGCAGGCACCGCGCGCCGCCATGCAACGCCGACGGCACTGCGCGTCGTCGCTCTCGCGGGCGAGCAGACAGCCCCGCCGTACGCCCGCCGCAGATCTGCGTCACCGATCGCGACGCGCTGCCGCGCCACACACGCAATCCGGCTGCCCTGCTCGTCAACATCGGCCCCGATCTGCCGGATCGGCCACATTCCCGTGTGGTCGAACGGCAATCGGCCGTTTCCGCACCGATTCCGCGCCGTCGACACGGCAAATCAGCCACCCTTCGTTCGTCTGACGATCCTTTACATCCCGTTGGCAACCCTACGCGAGCTTCCACTGGCAGAATCGCGACGGGCCGACCATCATCGCAGCAATGCAGTGCCGAACGTGCGCACGCGCGCCCCCGACCAACAATCCCCCAACGGTGCGCCGGGCGGGTGGCTGGCGGTCCGCATCGCGCTGATTTATTATCGGCTCCGTATCTTGGAATCGTCGTCGCGGCGACGATCCGCATTGCGCCGCGCCCGGCATCCACCCCCAACGTCGAGCTCGTCACACCATGAGAAAAACAACGCCGCGCGCGCCCTTGCGCGTCGCCGCCGTCCTGGCGCCAGCCCTGCCGCTCGCGGGCTGCGCATCGCGCGGCGCTCCGTCGTACGTCCTGTTCGGCGCGTATTTCCCGCTTTGGCTCGTCAGCGCGATCGTCGGTGTCGTCGGCGCGATCGTCGCGCATCGCGTCTTCGTCGCGACCGGCTGGGCCGCCACGGTGCCCTACCAGCTTGCCGTCTGCACCGCGATCGGGCTCATGGTCGCGGTAATCGTGTGGCTCACCGGCACGGGGCCGTTCGCATGAAGGCCGCCGGCATCGCCCGCCCCTCCATCAAAGGCCGCGTGATCGCACTGGCGATCGTCGCGCTCGGCATCGCGGCACTCGTGTACGCGTACCACCGCACGACGGCCTACCCGTCCACCGACGACGCATCGATCGACGCGGACGTCGTGCACGTCGCGTCGCCGGTCGGCGGCCGCATCGTGCAGCTCGCCGTGCATGAAAACCAGCGCGTCGCGAAGGGCGACCTGCTGTATGTCATCGATCCGGTGCCGTACCGGTTGACGGTTGCGCAGGCGCAGGCCGACCTCGAGCTCGCGCGCGCATCGCTCGACACGCGCCGCCGTTCGCTGATCGGCGAGCGCTCGAACGCGGCCGTGGCCGCCGAGCAGGTCAAGCGCGCGACGCAGAATCACGACCTTGCGACGCGCGACGTGAACCGGCTAGCACCGCTCGCCGCGCAGGGCTACGTCAGCGCGCAGCAGTTCGACCAGGCGAAGGTCCGCCAGCGCGACGCGGCCGTATCGCTCACGCAGGCACAGGAACAGCAGCGCGCGTCCGCGCAGACGATCGGCGACGAGGCCGACGCGATCGCGACGCTGCATGCGCGCGAGGCCGCGCTGGCCCGCGCGCAGCACGCGCTCGAAGACACCGTCGTGCGCGCGCCGCACGATGGCCTCGTGACGGGCCTGAGCGTGCTCGCCGGCGAAACCCTTGCGCCGAACCAGTCGATCTTCACGCTGATCGACGCGAGCGAATGGTTCGCCGTCGGCAACTTCCGCGAGACGTCGCTGAGCCGCATCGCGGTCGGCGACTGCGCGACCGTCTATTCGATGATCGACCGCAGCCGCCCGCTGACGGGCAAGGTCGTCGGCATCGGTGCAGGCATCGCCGACAGCGCCCGCATCAACCTGCCGCGCACGCTGCCGATCGTGCAAAACTCGGTGAACTGGGTGCACGTCGCGCAGCGCTTCCCCGTACGCGTGAAGCTCGACGAACCCGACGGCACGCTCGTGCGCGTCGGCGCCAGTGCGATCGTCGAGGTCCGGCATGGCACTGCCTGCCGCTGAGGTTCGCTCGCCGGGCCCGCGCGAAGTCCTGCGACTGCTCGCGCCGTTTCCGGGGCGCATGTCGATTGCCGTGCGGGTTGCGCTGATCTGCGCGCTGACCGCGCTCGTGACGGCCGCCTACGGCACGCCCGAAGCCGCGCTGTCCGCGTACGTCGTGTTCTTCATGATCCGTACCGACCGCGTGATGAGCGTCGTGCTCGCTGCCGCGCTGCTGGTGATCGTCACGATCGTGATCGGGCTCGTGCTCGGCATCGCTATCTTCAGCATCGACTATTCGATCCTGCGCGTCGCGTGCATGGCCGTGCTGTCGGTCGGCCTCCTGTACCTGACGTCGGCCAGCAAGCTGCGCCCGGTCGGCGCGATCCTCGCGATGATCGTCGGCTTCGGGCTCGACCAGCTCGGCCTCGCACCGTTCGGCGAAGCTGCGACGCGTGCGCTGCTGTACATCTGGCTGACGATCGCGATCCCGGTCGGTGTCGCGATCGTCGTCAACCTGCTGATCGCACCGTTGCCGCGCAAGCTCGCGCACGCGCAACTCGCGAAGCGCTTGCGGCTTGCCGCGCAGCGGCTGCGCGGCGACGATGCGGCGCGCGACGCATTCGACGCCAGCCTGCATGAAGGCGACAAGCAACTGCTCACGTGGCTCAAGCTGTCGAAACTCGAAGGCTCGTCGTCCGCCGCCGACTTCGCGGCGTTGCGGCAGGCCGTGGCATCGAGCACCGCGCTGCTCGTTGGCGTCGCGCTGGCCGATCGCGAACCGGACGCGCGTCTGCCCGACGCATATGCCACACCGATCGCCGCGACGCTCGACGAGATGGCCGACATCCTCGACCAGGGCGGCTACCCGGTCGACGTGACGCTCGCGCTCCCGCCGACCGACATGCTGCCGCCGCTCGCGCGTGTTGCTGTGACCAATCTCCACGCAGCGATCACGCATTTCGCGGAACCGGCCGCAACGACCCATGTCGCTTCATCGGCTTCATCGGCTTCATCGGCTTCATCGGCTTCATCGGCTTCATCGGCTTCATCGGCTTCATCGGCTTCATCGGCTTCATCGGCTTCATCGGCTTCATCGGCTTCATCGGCTTCATCGACTCCGACGACAGCACCCGACGCATCCGGATCCGCAGCCGCCCCGCCCCCCGCGCCACGCGGCGGCTTCTTCCTGCCCGACGCGCGCACCAATCCCGACCACATCCGCTACGCGCTGAAGACGACCGCCGCGGCGATCTTCTGCTACCTGCTGTATTCGCAGCTCGACTGGTCGGGCATCCATACATGCGTCGTCACCTGCTACATCGTGTCGCTCGGCTCGACGGCCGAGACGGTCGAGAAGCTCACGCTGCGGATCTTCGGCTGTATCGTCGGCGCGCTGCTCGGCACGGCGGCGCTCGTCTTCGTCGTGCCGTCGCTATCGTCGGTCGGCCACCTGATGGCGCTGGTGTTCGCCGGCGCGTGGCTCGCCGCGTGGGTCGCATTCGGCTCGCCACGCATCGCGTATGCCGGCTTCCAGATCGCGTTCGCATTTTTCCTGTGCGTGATCCAGGGCGCCGGCCCCGGCTTCGACCTCACGATTGCGCGCGATCGCACGATCGGCATCCTGCTCGGCAACGTCGTCGTGTATCTCGTGTTCACGCGCATCTGGCCCGTCAGCATCGGCAAGCAGATCGACGTCGGGCTCGCCGCGCTGATCGACCAGTGGCGGCGCCTCGCGCAGGTCGTGCAGCCGGCCGAGCGGCGCGCGCTCGCGGCTGAAGCGTTCGCCCGCCACGGCGCGATCACGCAGGAGCTCGGGCTGGTCCACTATGAACCGTCGTGGGTGCGCCCGGCTGCGACGTGGCTCGCCACGCGGCGGCGCGCGCTCGCGGAACTCGGCGCGCTCGAAGGCCCGCTGTTCCTGCTCGCCGAACGCAAGCCCGGCGACGCGGCGCTCGGCGCGCAGCTCGCCCGCGTGACCGAACCGCGCGACGACGAAGCCGCGCCCCATGAAGCACCATCCGCGCCATTGGCCACCCCGCCGCGCGCCGCCCCAACCGACCCCGCACGCGACGCGCTGCTGAACCTGATCGACACGCGGCTCGCGCGCATCGCCGATGCCGCCCGTCAAGCCACACCGAAGGAGCCTGCCCCCCATGCGCCTACCTGAACCGCCGGCCGCCTCGATCGCCGCCGCCGCCCTCGCGACCGCCGTCGCGCTGGCCGGCTGCGCGACGTCGTCGATCGATCTGGCGCCGGAGGCGTCCGATCGCCCGTGGCAGCCACAAACGTCGGCCGCGGGCGACATCGTGCCGGGCCCACCGCGCGCGTCCGCACAAGGTTCGCACGACTACACGCTGCCCGCGTCGCCCGCGCTCGCGTCAGTCTCGCCGCCGGCCGCGCTCGATGCCGCGCACGCGTACACGCTGCCCGAGCTGATCGATCTCGCCGAATCGGCGAACCCGCTGACCCGCATCGCGTGGAACGACGCGCGCAACGCCGCGCTGGCGGTCGGCCTCGCCAAGACCGCCTACCTGCCGAGGCTGTCCGCGACGGCCATGGGCGGGTACCAGGCAAATCACGGCACGACATCGTCGATCCTCGGCGATTCGTCGAGCAACTCCACCGTGCACGGCACCATCTCCGCGCTGTCGCTGCAATGGCTGCTGTTCGATTTCGGCGGCCGCGCGGCGCGCGTCGAAGCGGCCGAGCAGGCGTCGATCGCATCGAACGTCGCGTTCACGGCCGTACACCAGCAGGTGATCCACGACGTGACCGTCGCGTACTACCGCTACGAAGCCGCACGATCGCGCGCGCTCAGCGCCCGGCAGGGCCTCGCGAACGCGGATGCGATCCTCGCGGCCTCCCGCGCGCGTCTCAAGCACGGCGTCGGCACGGTCGTCGAGCTCGCGCAGGCGACGCAGAATCGCGCGCAGGCCAACCTCGCGCTCGTGCAGGCGAACGGCACGGAGAGCGACGGCTACCTCGCCCTCGTCTCCGCACTCGGCATCTCGCCGCTGTCGAAGCCGACCATCGCCGCGCAGCCGAAGCGGCCGCTGCCGCCCGCACTCGGCGCGTCGGTCGACGCGATCGTGTCGGATGCGATCGCGCGCCGCCCCGACCTGCAGGGCGCGTTCGCGCTTGAACAGGCCAATCGCGCGAAAATCAAGGCCGCGGAAGCCGCGTTCATGCCGAAGATCTTCCTGTCCGCGTCGACGTCGTACGCGAGCGGCGGCACGTCCATCTCCGCGCTGCCCGCGATCGGAGACCAGGCGCCGACCGTCAACCTGAACGGCAGCCGCTACGGCGGCGGCGTGTTCCTCGGCGTGACGATTCCGCTGTACGACGGTGGCCTGCGTTCGGCGGTGCTGATGCAGGCGCGCAACGATGCGGAAAGCGCCTCCGCGCGCCTCACGCGAACCAAGGAGGAAGCCGTTCGCCAGGTCGTCGCCGCACAGAACGCGGTACAGACGAGCCTTGCGTCGCACGACGCCGCGAAGGCGCTCGTCGATGCCGCGCAGACGAGTTACGACGCGGCGCTGACCGCGTACCGGAACGGCGTCGGTTCGGTCACCGATGCGACGATCGCGCAAAGCCAGTTGCTGGCCGCCCGCAACGCGGAGGTCGACAGCTATGCCGGGGCGCTGTCCGCTGCCGCCGCGCTCGCGCTTGCGACGGGGACGATCGGCTCGGCGCAGTAGCTCGACCGCCGCGAGGCGGTTGACGCATGCGCCCGCCGCCCACTAGAATGCCGCCAATTCTCCCTTCAGGAACCATCGTGGACAGTTGCAGCACTTCGTTGCGTGCGCCGCTTGCCGCCTGAACGCCTGTCCGCCGCAGTTCTCCTGCCGGGCTCGCGTTCCGCGAGCCGCACACCCCCGTTTCACACTGAATGACGCATTCGCGCGGTACAGTACCGCGCGATGACGCCCATCTTCGCGTCGCCTTCGGCCTTGCGCCGCTGCGACGCGAAACGGCACGCGCGCCTAGCACGGCAGGACAACCATGACTTTCGATTTCGCACTCCGTCTTTTCACCGCGTTCGCCTGCGGCGTCGCCATCGGCCTAGAGCGCCAGATGCGCCAGCGCACAGCCGGCCTGCGCACCATCACACTCGTCGCGAGCGGCGCATGCCTGTTCGTCACGCTCGGCGTGCTGACCGGCAATGGCGTCGCCGGCGTCACGCAAATCGCCGCCTATGTCGTGTCGGGCGTCGGCTTTCTCGGCGGCGGCGTGATCATGCGCGACAAGGGCTCGATCCAGGGCATCAACACCGCCGCGACACTGTGGTGCTCGGCCGCCGTCGGCGTGCTGTCGGGCTCCGGCCATTTCGTGCCCGCACTTGCCGGCACGGGTGTCGTGCTGCTCACCAATACGGTGCTGCGCGGCGTCAGCCAGGCGATCAACGCGACGCCGGTATCGAACGCCGATCTCGTGCGCGAATACCAGATCACCGTGATCTGCCTGACCTCCGACGAGGTGCACATCCGCACGCTGCTGTCGAACTCGATGTATGCGAAGCCGCTGTCGTTCCAGAGCCTCACGAGCGAGGACGTGCCCGACCAGCCGGACCGGCTGAAGGTGACCGCGACACTGAAGCTGCATCCGAAGGATCAGCAGAAGCTCGAGCAGATCGCGAGCCGGATGAGCATGGAGAAGAGTATTTCCAGCGTGAGCTGGACCGCGAAGGAAGCAGAGCCGATGATGGAGTGAGCCGCCTGGCGGCAGCAACCTGTCGCGCTGCCGCCCTCACTCCCTGTCAGGGCGTCTCGATCAGCCCGGCCGAGATTGCCTTGACGACCGCCTGGACCTTGTTCGTCGCGCCCAGCTTCTCGAGGATGTTGTTGACGTGGAAGTTGACCGTTCGCTCCGAGATGCTGAGGATCTGGCCGATTTCGCACGCGGTCTTGCCCTCGGCCGTCCAGCACAGCACCTCGCGCTCGCGCGCGGTCAGCGTGACGCCCGCCGCCGGCGACAGCTTCGGCACCATGAAGCGGCTCATCAGCGAGTGCGACAGGTTCGCGAGCCAGTTCGTCTGCAGCGTCAGCATGTTGATTTCGGCCGGCGTCAGCCGGTCGGCATGGCGGGCGATGCTCAGCAGGCCGAACGCGCCGCGGGCCGCCCAGCTCGACTGCGCCACACCCACCGACAACCCGAAATCACGCGCGTCCTGCCACAGCGGGCACGGGGCGATCCGGTCGACGTCCGGCCAGACGATCATGTTGGTGCTGAGCGCGCCGTCGCGAACCGTCGAGTCGATCTCGATGTAGTTCTGCGCCTGGTAATGCGCCATCCAGCCGTCCGGATAGGTATTGAAGATCGCGACCGCCGGCTTCGAAACAGGCAGCGGGACGCGAATGCCGTAACAGCAGTATTCGAATCCCAGCCGTTTGGAATAGGCGGCAATCCGCTGGAAGAGCTGCTGCTCGTCTTCCGCGGCGCTGAATTGTTGATAGGCATCCTGCCAGCGCAGTTCCATTCATTCTCCGACAACGTCACGCTGTCATACTTGTCAGGTTCCAGCCCCCGTTCGAGGCTGATACATTCCGCGCATGACTTCACCTTTGCTGCACCCAGTCTCCGGCCCGTCCCCGGACGGCTACGTACGCCTGTCAGAAGGCGCACTGGCCGTGCTTGCGCTCGACCATGTCGCAAGCGGCCTCGACGCATCGCTGCTTGCGGAATTGCGCGACAGCGCAATCGACGCACGCCTTGCCGGCTATACCGAATGGCATCGCCCGGCCAGTGCCGGCGTCGCTTACGTGACGATCGGCTGGGACTGGTATCTCGAACGCGCGACGGGCACGTTCGTGATCGCGGGCGGCGACGTCCGCAGCAACGTGATGGCCATCGACGCCACGGGCGCCGACATCGGCATGTTCCGCACAGCCGCCGCGCTCGCCGCCCGACTCGCGTGCATCGACTGGCCCGCCGCGGTCGCGTCGGCCCTGCTCGGGCACGACGACGCCTATCATGCCGGTCCGACGCTCCAGTGACAACTGGCTGTGCATCTATTCATCGGACAATTTCCACGATGCTGGCGCTCTTTATAAGCAAAAGCCGCACGGTTTTCAATCCCGTTGATCAAGAAACCGTTACCACGTCCTAAACGACGTCTTTCCAACGGCACCCTGTAAGAGTTACCAGTTACAGCCCCCTCGTGCTGCGCGATGTAATGCGTGCATACAAAAGCACAGATCCGAGGACACCATGCGGACCTTCGTTCACGAGGAAGGGCGGTTGCCACACGAACTTGCAGCGGATCTCGGGCGCTATCGGCGCAGAGTGTTCGTCGAGCAGCTTGGATGGGCGCTTCCGTCGGCGAACGAAAGCTTCGAGCGCGACCAGTTCGATCGCGACGATACCGTGTACGTGTTCGCGCGAAACGCCAGCGGCGACATGTGCGGATGTGCGCGCCTGCTGCCGACGACGCGCCCGTATCTGCTGAAGTCGCTGTTCGCCGACCTGATCGCCGAAGACATGCCGCTGCCGCAATCGGCCGCCGTCTGGGAGCTGTCCCGGTTCGCGGCAACCGACGACGAAGGCGGGCCGGGCAATGCCGAATGGGCCGTGCGCCCGATGCTCGCGGCCGTCGTCGAATGCGCGGCGCAGCTTGGCGCACGGCAGTTGATCGGCGTGACGTTCGCGAGCATGGAGCGGCTGTTCCGACGGATCGGCATACACGCGCACCGCGCAGGCCCGCCGAAACAGGTAGACGGGCGTCTGGTGGTCGCGTGTTGGATCGACATCGATCCGCAAACGTTTGCTGCACTAGGAATCGAGCCGGGGCTGGCTGCCCGGCAAGCCATCGCGGCCTGAACCGAAACGCGCGTTTCTGTCCGGGCGGCATCGTAACGAAGGAGAATCAACGTGGACCAGTCTCAGGTCTTTCGCGCGATGATGCCCGGGTTGACGAGCGCCAGCGGCGCCCGCATCACGGTCGCCTACCCGTCGTTTCCGCGGCCGTTGCCGCTCGTACGGCTGGACCGTCGCGGCCTCGTGTTCCGTGCCGCCGGCGCCGTGCCGCTCGTCTGCGGGTTGCCGCGCGCGGCGACGCTGCTGGCCGCTGACGAACCACTTTGCTCGCTGCGCCTCGTGATCCGCGACATCACGCCGGCCGACGAAGGCCGGCATGACCTGACGATGCAGCCGTCCGGCGCCGCCGGCGACGAATTGCTGTGGCATGCGCTGCGCGATCGCGAGCCCTACCGCCGGATTCGGCAACCGCTCGCGCCCGTCGACACGTCCATCGCCACCGACGGCGAGTCGCACGCGTCGGCCAGCGAAGCCGTGCCGCGCCCGTCACGCAGCACGGCCTTCCGGCTGCCGTGCCACAGCGACGCGCTGTTCTTTGCCGACTGGCTCGAATATCACTTCGACGAATTGCGTGCGCTGTCGCAACAGCATGGGCCGCAACTGCAGCTCAACCAGCTCGAGCGACAGGTGGCCGACGACGAGGTCGGTGTGCGTTTCGTCTACGACATCGATGGCCATGCCACGCGGCACGCGCTGACCGACTGCGCGCGCGAGGCCTGTGCATGGATCGAGACGGAGATGCGCGACAAGTACGCATTACCGGTCGCACAGGAGCGCTTCAGCGCATTTGCGGCCCACGCGCGGGCTGGCGGCATGTGAATGCGGCGCAACAGGAAGTTGTATCGATACAACTAGGGCTTGCCATGACTCGGGTTTTCCCTTAAATTTTCAGCTGTCTCCTCCATGTCTCCAAACATGGATTCAGCCCGCTCAATGTAGCGGGCTTTTTCTTGCCTGCGCGAATTGCGGGGACACATCCCGTTCCGCCCCGCCTAACCTGCCGGGCGCGCACCAGGCGGCCGCGGCCAGTAGTGGTGCACCGCAAATATCAGCGCCACCGCCCCGATCATTGCCAGCAGCAGGTACAACCAGCCCTTTTTGGTCGTTGGCAGGTCAGTCAGCGCACTCACATCGCCCGTCAGGGCCATCAACGCGACCATAGCGAGTCCGGCCAGCACCATCGTTCCCTTGGCCACCCATCCAAAGGCAACCTCAAGCGCGCCCGCCCATCGCGACTGGCGATAAGGGCCGGTAACCGGCCGACGGAGATCGGGGTTACTCATTTGAGGCCGCTCGTCGGGGATATGCACGTCGGCCCATCGATCGGCAGGCCGAGGCAAAAGCAGGACGTCGAAGGTCGTCCGGACCAGCACCCGCTGCAACGGGGTGCGCGCATTTGATCGGAAGCGTCATGTTTTTTCTTTCGCGAGCGAGGTACGGCGGTTCGATTCGTTTGGCCGAACGTTTGGCCAAAACGAGCCCATATCGTTCAATACGATGAACATGCGCCGAGGCGCGATCCGTTCGCCTCGCGCAAGCCGGATCGATCGGCCGGCTTATCATTGACCGGCCCGCCACTCGCCCCCGAGGCCATCTTGCACGCCCATCTGCGCATTGCCCGCCCGGTCAGCAACCTCGCCCGCACCGAGCGCATGTATCGCGACGCTCTCGACCTGTCCGTTCTTGCGCGCTTTGAAGATCACGACGGCTTTTCCGGCGTGATGCTCGGACGCGAGGGCCTCGACTATCACTTCGAATTCACGCACTGCCCCGACCATCCGATCGCGCCGTCGCCAACGCCCGAAGACCTGATCGTGTTCTACCTGTCCGATCGGCCGGAATGGGAAGCCGCCTGCGCGCGCGCCACGGAACATGGCTTCATGCCGGTGACGTCGTTCAATCCGTACTGGGAAATATCCGGCCAGACTTTCGAGGATGCCGACGGCTACCGGATCGTGCTGCAGAACGGCACGTGGCGCTGACAGACGAACACGCGTGAGCCGTTACGCGCCGGCCAGACCGGCGGCGCGGGCGGCATACGCGACGTGCCGGCGCAGCGCATGCCCTTCCGGCAACGTAGCCGTGCCCCCAGGCGGGACGCGCCTGCCGCCACACGATCTCGACGCACGGCGCCATCGGATGCGTTGCACGCACTTCGTGCGACAGGCCGCACACCCCGATCAACATCGCATCGGCGCGACGCTCGAGCGCCCACGGGCCGAAGCCGTGTGCATCGAAATGCGCGATGACGTCGCTCGCCTCGTCAACGGACATCGGGCCGCGCGCGAGCCATGCGACTACAGCCGGATCCGCGTGCATCGCCGACAGCGCACCTGCATCCGTCGGCTGCCAGCGACGCAGCGTCAGTCGCTCGGTTTCGATCTTCGACGGTGTGGACATGCGGGAGACGGATCGTTCAGGCGGCGTAACGCGAGCGCCATCGCAAACCCGAAAGTGGAACGGACGAAGGAGAAATCGGGACCGCCGCTTCTGCCGGCGACGATCCAGGGAACAGGAGACGAGAAACGGGCGCCGGCGCGCTCGTGGCGATTACTCGTTTTCCTCGAAGTAATGCCCGAACTTCGTCTGCTTCGTGCGGATATAACGCTCGTTTTCCTCGCGCACGGGCACCGCAAGCGCCACGCGCTCGCAGACGGGAATGCCATGCTTCGCCAGCGTGTCGAACTTCGCCGGGTTGTTGCTCATCAGCCGCACCGACGTCACGCCGAGGATCCGGAGGATCGCGGCGGCCGAGTCGTATTCGCGGGCGTCGTCGGGCAGGCCGAGGTCGAGGTTCGCCTCGACGGTGTCACGCCCCTGCTCCTGAAGCGCGTACGCACGGATCTTGTTGCTCAGGCCGATCCCGCGCCCTTCATGGCCGCGCAGATACAGCAGCACGCCGCGGCCTTCGGCCGCGATGTAGCGCAATGCGAGATCGAGCTGCTCGCCGCAGTCGCAACGGTACGAGCCGAACACGTCACCGGTCAGGCATTCGGAATGAAGGCGCGTCAGCACGGACTGCTCGCCGGCGACGTCGCCCATCACGAGCGCGAGATGTTCGGCATCGCTGCCGGATACGCGGAAAGCGTACGACGTGAACGTACCGTAGCGCGTGGGCAGCGACGCGGTGGCGACGAGCGTCACGCACTCGTCGGCCTGGCCATTGCCCGGCGCGGGCGATTGGGGACGCGAAGACATCATGAATTCAATCGAAACGTTCAGGAATGTAGGAGTTGTGTGGATAGTGCGTGACCGGAGTTTACCGCTAATCTGGAATCGTCACGCGACTGCCGCCACCTGCGCGGCTATACTGGGCCCATCGGGTGACAAGCATCACGTCCTGCCTGCCCAGCATCGACCTGCACACGGAGAAAGCGAATGAGCACGACTGTCGCGCAGCTTCTCAAGGCCAAGCCGGATTCGGGCCGCACCGTCTACACCGTCACGAAAAACGATCTCGTCTATGACGCCATCAAGCTGATGGCGGAAAAAGGCATCGGTGCGTTGCTGGTCGTGGACGGCGACGACATCGCGGGCATCGTCACCGAGCGCGACTACGCGCGCAAGGTCGTCCTGCAGGACCGCTCGTCGAAAGCCACCCGCGTCGAGGAAATCATGACGGCGAAGGTACGCTACGTCGAACCGTCACAGTCCACCGACGAGTGCATGGCGCTGATGACCGAGCACCGGATGCGCCACCTTCCCGTCCTCGACGGCGGCAAGCTGGTCGGCCTCATCTCGATCGGCGACCTCGTGAAGAGCGTGATCGCCGATCAGCAATTCACGATCAGCCAGCTCGAACACTATATCCACGGCACGCCCGCGGTCACGTCCACCTGACCGGCTCCAGCAAAAAAGGCCCAAACGCGCGAGCGTCTGGGCGGAAAGCCGCCGGAATGCGGCGACGGAGGTTCTGCTCCTGCGGGCGAATGACGCGCACAACTGGTGCGCGTCTCGTCGATTAAGCGGTGCGCGCGGGCAGACCCGGGGGCGTTCAGTTGCCGAAGTAGACCGAGTTCACGGGATTCGCTGCTTCCCGCGTCATGCGACGGCCCGCTTGGCCGGCACCCGTTGCCACGGCGCCGTAGCCGCTCGTATCGGCTTGCGCGAGCATCGGTTGGTTCGGTTGAATGCGTTGTTCGGCGGCCTGGATGTTGTCCGGATACTGCGAATCGCTCGCCAGCGGCTTGTAGCCGTTCTGTTCGAGTTGCACGAGTTCGGCCTTGACCTGGTCGCGGGTCAGCCCCTGGTCGGACTGTGCAAACGATGCGATCGGGGTAGCAAGGACGGATGCGGCGATGGCTGCGTAGATGATCGACTTCATGATTTACCTCCGGAATATGTTCTCTTATGACGTCGCCTCGGCAGGACTGTCTGAAGCGAATGAATGCAGTGTAGTTCTCACCATTCCGAGGGGAAACCCTTAGTTTGAACATACAGCGTTGCGATTTTGACAAAAATCGTCGACATATCCCGGACGATATCGCTGTAACTTGCTTCACCTGCACAACAATCGCTGACGAATTGCCAACAGCCAAATCACATATCCCGAAGGTTGTGTTGTAGAATCGTAAGGTTTTATTCGTCAGTCGACCTTCCATCCACCATGTACGCGCTCACGCCCCTCTCGGTTTCGCCGTCCGGCCCGTCCGGCCCGGCCGGCGTGCGCGCGTACGCCGGTCATCCGGCGCATCCCCTCGCTCGACGCACGGCCCAGGCGCCGCTCGCCCCTGCCCGGCGCCTGATCTGACGGCTCGGTCTCCTCTCGGAGCCAGGTCAGACAGGCTCCGGGCGATCCCCATAGGCATGCCACGCCTGCCCCTGCCGATCATTTGGAGAACTTCCATGAAACCACGCCTTTACCAGTTGACCGAACTCGACGTTGCTCGCCTCGAGAAGCACGCCGAACACAACCCGCGCTTCCAGACGATGCTCGATGCGCTGCTCGAGCGCGCCGACATCGTCCAGCCCGATGCCATCAAGGCGAACGTCGTCACGATGAACTCGCAGATCACGTTGCTCGACGAAGCGACCCAGGAACAAGCCACCTGGACGATTGTTTATCCGGACGCCGCCAATCTCGAGCTCGGCCGCCTGAACGTCTTCTCGCCCGTCGGCATGGCGCTGCTGGGTACGCAGCGCGGCCAGATGGTCAAGGTGATGCAGCCGAGCGGCGCCGAAAAGCTGATGAAGGTCGCCGCGATCGTGTTCCAGCCGGAAGCCAACGGCGAATACACGCGCTGAACCACCCAGCGGCGGCACCGCGCCGCTGTGGCGCACAATGCAAAAAAGCGAGGCACAAGCCTCGCTTTTTTGCGTCCGGACGATGTGTATCGCCGACATCACGTTCCGCAGACGAAAAAAAGGCGCCCGAAGGCGCCTTTTTTTGATGCTGCGAAGCGGGTTACCCCGCCGTCACGCTTAGAAGCGGTGACGCAGACCAACCGTTGCTGCGGTTTGGTTGATCGACGAGCTCGATGCCGTCGTCGGGTCGCCGTTGTAGATCGACGCGCCGCCAGCATTCTTCGATGCGCGTTGGTACACAGCTTGTGCGTACACGTCCGTGCGCTTCGACAGCGAGTAGTCAGCTTGCAGGCCGAACTGGTTCCAGTGCGCGCTGCTGCCGTCAACCTTTGCGCTCGTGTACGTGTAAGCAGCACCCAGGCCGAGAGCCGGCGTCAGGTTGTACTTTGCGTTGACTTCGTAGTTGTCAGCGCGGAACGTGCCAGCGCCGTTAGCTTGGTTGTCAACACGCGATTGCGTCCACGCTGCACCAACTTGCGCCGGGCCGAATGCGTATGCTGCTGCTGCGCCGTACGTGCGCAGGCGGCCTTGGCCGTTGAACAGTGCGTTGTTCGACACAACTGCGCCCGACGACGTTGCGTTCGGGTTGTTAGCTTGCGAGTACGCTGCACCCAGCTTCAGGCCTTGGTACTGGTACGACACGCCGCCGCTGTATGCACGGTTGTTGCCGAAGTTCGTGTCGTTCGAGAACGAGTACGTGCCGCCGAATTGCAGGCCAGCGTAGTTCGCGCTTGCGAACTTGATCGAGTTGTTGTTCGAGTAGCCGCCGTTCGTGCTCAGGTTGTCGTTGTTGAACGGGTGAGCGAAGTACGTACCACCCCACGTGCCCGTTGCGGTCAGCGGAGCCAGGTAGTCTTGAACGGAGTCATACTGCTTGCCCAGCGTAACCGTGCCGTACTGGCTCGACAGACCGACAAATGCTTGGCGGTTGAAAATCGTGTTGTTGCCGCCGTTTGCGAACTTGCCGTTACCGATGCCAAAGCCGCTTTCCAACGTGAAGATTGCCTTCAGGCCGCCACCGAGGTCTTCCGAACCACGCAGACCGAAACGGCTCTGGTCAATGCCCGAACCCATCGACCACAGCGACTTGCCTTGGCCAGCTGCGTTTTGGACGTTGCTTTGGTAGGTGATGCCTGCGTCCAGCACGCCGTACAGCGTGACGCTGCTTTGTGCGTGAGCGACGGTAGCAAACGATGCTGCAGCTGCTGCAACGATCAGAGTCTTGTTCATTCGTGGAGCTCCCTTCTAAAAAGAGGCAGGTCTCGCGACCTTGTTCATAAACGGTCTGCAACCGCCCGGGAGCGCCATCGATCCTGCTGGCCGCGCCCGGATAGTTGCCCGTTTGGGAACCGTGAGTTTAGGGGTGTACCCTAGGGGAGCGATCCGCAAATAAAGAAATAAGCTTTTCCAGAACTAGAAATAATAGAAATGGGGCCGCGTTATAAGTATTTGTTTTGACGCTGGTTTTTGGCTTCTTGACAGGGGCTTTTTGGAGGCTTTCATCGCACCATTCTTTCATGTCATCGTCTTGACGGTTGCATAGAAACAACAAACGGATTCGACGCGCCCCCGGAATCGGCAAATTTTACCCACCTCGACCTCAGATTTCAGGCACCGGGCACCTAAAACGCATGCTTCAGCCAGTAAACAGGTGCGTCATTCGTTCAGCGGGTCACATCCGCCCGTCAGCCACCCATATTAGAAAGGCCGTTCTCCACCTGCCGACAGCTCGCCCGCCTGCCGTGACACGCGGTAACAGCCTTAACCGCTCGCGTAACCCGGCCGGCCGACTGCCAGGCTAATGTAAGGCAGCCTCGAATACAGAACAGGACACGCCATGAATCGACGCTCGTTGTTACGCGCCATCGGATTGACCGCCGCCTTCGTCGGCACCGGCGGCTGGCTCCGCGCTGCCTCGGCCCAGCCCGCGCCGCCCGCGTACCGCCCGTCCGGCCCGAATCGCGTGCCTGGCGGCCCGCCCTATCCGGACCGCCCGGGCTTCGCACCGCCAGCCGCCCGGCACGACCGCCGCCCGCCGCCGCCACGGCCGCACGGCTATATATGGACGGACGGCTATTGGCGCTGGCAGCGGGGCCGCTATATATGGGTGCCCGGCCGCTGGGTCGCACGGCGTCCCGGGCGCCGGTGGGTGCCCGGCTACTGGCGCCGCCAGGGACAGGCGTGGATCTACGTCGACGGTACGTGGCGATAGGCAGCCCCCCGGCGGCCCGGCCGAGGGCAGGCCCGGAGCCGGGCGGCGCGGGCGAATCCGCGCCGTTCGGCCCCGACCTCACGGTGCCTGGCAAGCATCTCCGCGAATCCCGCCCCACCCCGCCCCGATGCCGGCGCCCAAACCGCTGGCGAGGTATCCGGTCACGCACGTCGACCATCGACATGCCCGCCGATCTGCGGCGCACCACCTCATCTCGTCTGGATCCTGCCGCACCCGTCGCAAGTCGTGCGCCATGCGGCGGAAGACTGCCGTTTCGGTCGTCCCCGCGCATGCCCTTGCAAACGGAGCACCGCCAGCGCGTCGCCGCATGCGGGACGAATAGAGCGCACCGCAACATCGGCGCCCCTCTCAACCCGACACGATCATTCGGATAACGAAATCATTCAACGGTGACGCGAATGCAGCCGTGCCATTCCATTCCACGCCTCGTCGCGTCGCGCCCGATCCGCACCACGACGCCCATCGACGAGATGGCGCAAGCGCCCCGTTCAGCGTCCGCCGCCCTCCAGGTCCCGTGCACGACGTCGCGCGGCGCAGATCGCGCGATGATGTTCGTCGGCCCACCGGATCATCGCCTGCATCGGCGTCAGGAACGAACGCCCGAGGTCGGTCAGCGCATATTCGACACGCGGCGGCACTTCTGCGAACAGCGTACGACTGACGAAGCCGTCCTGCTCGAGGCGCTTGAGCGTGCGCGACAGCATCTGGTTCGACACATCGCCGATCGTCCGGCCGAGTTCGTTGAAACGCATCGTCCCGCCGGACAACGCCTCGAGCACGAGCAGGCTCCACTGGTCGCCAATGCGGTCGAGCACATCGCGAATCGGGCATGGCTGATCGAGTTCGACGGGTTCGTCTGCGGGCGGGAACGACATGACTGGATTCTCTTTCAAGGGCAACGCATGGTCAGCGCGGTGTGACCTGTTCACACCGCGCTGACTTCTTGTGACGGGTTCGCGGCAACTGTACCATTCGATCGGCCCGACAGCCGCGTGGATTCGCCAGTTCAACGAAGCATGACGACGGCCCGCGGCCTCGCTTCGACCAGGCTCGTGTATCCGCAACCACGCGCCGTGATCGCCGATCGCCGCAGCAGGCTCGACCCGCTGTCGCGCATCGCGCACCAACCCACGCTTCGTCAGACAAGGACCCGCTACATGTCATCGCTCCGCTCCCCCGTTCGCGCCGTTGCCGCGCTCGTCCTGCTGGCCGCATCGACGGCCGCACTGGCCACCGGCCCGGCCACGCGCGACCTGGCCGCCGAAGAAGCCAACCGCCAGCTCGTGCTGACGTTCTACGACCGCTTCTTCAACAAGCACGAAGCCGTCGAGGCCGCCGTTGTCGTCGCGGACGACTACAAGCAGCACAACCCGCACGTACCGGACGGCAAGAAGCCGTTCGTGTCGTACTTCGTCGGCGCGTTCCAGAAAAACCCGGCATCGCGCGCACGCATCGTGCGCAGCGCAACCGACGGCGACCTCGTCTACCTGCACGTGCATGCGACCGAGCGACCGGGCGATCGCGGCGAAGCGGTGGTCGACATCTTCCGCGTCAAGGACGGCAAGATCGTCGAACACTGGGACGTGATCCAGCCGGTACCGGAAAAGTCCGCGAACGCGAACACGATGTTCTGACGCGCGCAGCCGGCACGTGGTGCGCAACGATGCGCACCCTCCGTCAACGAACGCTCGGACGACGGCGCGCTGCTGCAGCGGTTCGAACAGCGCCTGTCGGCCAGCGGCGCGGCGCTGTCGCAGCGCGAACGGCTCGTATGCCGCACGGTGCTGCAAGGCCAGCCCGTCCCGCAGATCGCCGATACCCTAGCGCTCAAGCCCAGCAGCGTGCGCACCTGTCTCGGGCGCGCGCTCGCGAAGCTCGGCATGACGAACCGGGCCGGACTGTTCGCGTGGTGCGTGACCGACGAGGAGCCGCCGGAGGATCGTGGCCAATACGTCCAGATCCGCAACGGCATGCGCGACCGGCGCGCGCAGCTCGCACACCTGCAGCTCGTCGACCCGGCCGACATGAGCCGCTTCAACCGGCTCGGCGCGATCGCCAGCGTCCAGACGCTCTGGACGGCCGCGCGCGAGGAGCAGCAGCAGCTCTATCGCGACCTGCTCGGCGCCGAGCGCACCGCGCGCAACTATCCGTTCCGCAGCCTGCGCAACGCAGGGGCGATGCTCGCGGCCGGCTCCGACTGGTCGGTCAGCACGATGGACCCGATGCAGATCATCCAGACGGGCGTCACGCACCTGCTGGTCGACCAGCCCGAGAGCCCGCCGTGGAATCCGCACGAACGCCTCGACCTGCTCACGATGCTCGAGGCCTATACGGTCAACACCGCGTATGCGCTGCGCTTCGACGACTGCACGGGTTCGCTCGAAGCGGGCAAGGACGCGAGCTTCGCGATCCTCGACCGCAATCCGTTCGCGCACCCGGTCGAGACGTTCGCGCAAACCCGCGCGATCGAGACGTGCTTCCGCGGCGAAGTCGTGTACGCCGCGCCGGGCTGGGCCGACTGAAGCACGAACCCGGCTGCCGTCAGGCGACGGCGAGCGCCAGCACCTGGTCGGTCGTCAGCACATCGCCGAACGTGTCCGACAACGCGGCCAGCGTCGCGCGATGGAGGTCGCGGTGCGACACCGTGCCGCCGTCCGCGATGTCGAGGTCGCGCGTCGCGCATGCGTCGTCGACGACGATCACCGCGTAGCCGAGCGGCACCGCATCGCGTGCCGCGCCGGCGACGCATGCATGCGTCATCAGGCCCGTGACGATCAGCGTGTCGATCCCGGCCGCCTTCAGGCGCGCATCGATGTCCGTCGTCGGGAACACGCTTACCGACGTCTTTTTCACCACCGTGTGATGCGCCGCCGGCTGCAGGTCCGCGTGAAAACGGAAGCCGTCGCTGCCGTCGGCGAAGATCGGGCTGTCGGCCGTATCGACGTGCTGGACGTGAAACACCGGCATGCCTGCGCGGTCGGCGAACGCGATCACGCGCTGCGCATTGCCCAGCGCACGCGGCCCCTCCGGAATCGGCAGGCGGCCGCCGAAGTATTCATTCTGGAAATCGATCACCAGCAGCGCGGTGCGGGCGGCGGCGATCGATGTCGGCGCGGTCGCGCCCGCCAGGGTACGGATGGTCGGATGTTGCATGGGTCGCCCTCTTGGTTGGCATATCGAAGAAACGGCGCGCCGGGCCTGCCGGCGCCGCCGGACGCGGCCGGAATGCTGTCCGGCCGAGAGACGCCAGTGTCAGGCCGCGCGGCCTGGCGCGACAGCGGCCCGCGGGACAACGTCCGACAGGATCGGGCCAACATGCAAACCGCCTACGACAGCACGGCCGTTCGAGCACCCGGCTGCGTGCGGCCGTACGCGACCATCATCGCGAAGCTGAGCAGGAAGCCCGCGCCGCCGATCAGCAGCAGGCCGATCTCACCGAACACGGGCAGCAGGTTCGTGAGCGCGCCCGTGACGACCCACGCGACGGCCATCACCGAGCCCGCGACGCCGAGCGCCCAGCCTTGCCGGTCCTCACTGACCGCGTCGGAGAACGCCGTATACATCGTCGTATATGCAACCATGTCGAAGCAGCCGACGACCATCGCGAGCGCCCACAGTACGGGCTCGTGCGGGAACAGCGCGGACAGCACCTGGCCGACGCCCGCGACGAGCAGGCCCGTCTTCGCGATGTCGACCACGCGCCACACGCGCAGCATCCGCCGCACGACAACCAGCAGGCCGAACACGAAGCAGAGGCCGATCACGCCGCTGAACAGCCCGAGCCGCGCGCTCGTGTAGCCGAACTTCGCCTGCAGCAGCAGCATGATGGTCTGCAGGTAGAGCCCGTAGCCGACCTGCATCAGGAAGAACACGACCGACAGGAACGCGACGTTGCGCTGGCGCGCGGCCTCCCCGATGATCCGCAGCGGCAGCAGCGGATCGATGCGCGTGTCGCCGCGCGGTGCCGTCGAGTCGCGATACGACGCCCAGGTCCAGAACGCGCAGGCCAGCGACAGCGCGGCGACCAGCACGAACGGCGTGCCGTAGTCGAACAGCGGCGAAATCGTGCGGTCGGACGTGACGCCGCCGAGCACCGGGCCGACGATCACGCCCGCGCTGAACGCGAGCGACATGATGCTCATGTTGTATGCCTTGTTCTCCGGCGTGCTCACGTCCGTGATCGCCGCCTGCGCGATGCCCTGGCAGCCGGCCATCAGCCCGGTGAGCCCACGCCCGGCCAGCAGCAGCGCGACGCTCGCGTGCCATGCGCCGGCCGCCATCATCGCGTAGCCGGCCGCGAGGCCGAGCACGCACAGCAGCAGGATCCTGCGGCGGCCGTAGCGATCGGACAGGTCGCCCATCAGCGACGAGCCGAAGAACATGCACAACGGGTAGATCCCGTAGCCGAGGCCAAGGTAGAAATTGCGCGCATGCGCGCCGGCGTCGACCGGCAGGATGCCCGCGTGCGGATCGCTGAAAATCGCGGACATCATTGGATAGACGAGCCCGAACCCCATCGCGTCGATCGCGATGGCGAGCAGGCAGGGGCCGAGCAGCTTGTAGTCGAGCCGGGACATGGCGACCTTCCGGACAGAGTGGATGATCGCCCAAGCGTAACGACCGGCCGGCGACCGCGGTAGGCCGCCGGCCGCGATGCTAAGCATCGGCGGGGCCGATACCCTGCGTGCCACGCGCGCCGATGGCTCGCCGGTGCGGGCGGCAGGACACGGCCGCTACTTGGCGCTCGCCGGCTCGCCCTGGAGAAACTGCCGGCGTGCGAGCACGCACGGTGCGCCGTCGTGCATGAACACGCTCGCGAGCAGCCCGAACGATGCCGCGAACAGCACGTACCACGCAGGTGCGACCGGCGACCCGCTCGCGTGCGTCAGCCACGTGACGATGAACGGCGCGAAGCCGCCGAACACCATCACCGCGACGTTGTAGGCAAGCGCGATGCCGGTCGAGCGCGAACGCGTCGCGAACTGCTCGGCGAGCGTAGTCGGCGCAGGCCCGTAGCAGATGCCGATGATTGTGCAGATCACGAGCTGCATCGCGAGCAAGCGCCCGATGCCCGGCGCAGCAGCCAGCCACGTGAACAGCGGATACGTGACCGTCAGCAGTGCCAGCGAACCGGCGATCAGCACGGGCCGCCGGCCGATACGGTCGGACACGAGCGCCGCGACCGGGATCGTCACCGTCAGCAGCGCAACCGCCGCCATCTGCACCTTGAATACCTGGTCGAGCGGCAGCCCGAAGGTCTTGTGCACGAACGTTGGCATGTTCACGAGCATCACGTAGAACACAGCCGTGCCGGTGATCGTCTGCCCCATCGACACCAGCACGCCGCGCAGGTTGTCGCGCAGCACGCCCGACACGCTCGCCGGAGGCTCGACGGTCGACTTGCTCGCGTCGAGGAACGCCTCGGTCTCCTCCATGTGTCGGCGGATCCACAGACCGACCGGCCCGATCAGCAGCCCGAGCGCGAACGGCACGCGCCATCCCCAGCTATGCAGCGCCGCCTCCGACAGCGACTGCGTGGCCCACGCGCCCATCGCGGCGCCCGAGAACACCGCGAGACACTGGCCGATCAGTTGCCACGATCCGTACAGCCCGCGCCGGTTCTCCGGCGCGCTTTCCACGAGGAACGCGGTCGCGCTCGCGTATTCGCCGCCGGTCGCGAAGCCCTGCAGCAGCCGCGCAACGACGATCAGGACCGGCGCCGCGGGGCCGATCGCCGCGTACGACGGCGCGAACGTGATCAGCGCGATCGACAGCGTCATCAGGAAGATGATGAGCTGCATCGCGGCCTTGCGGCCCTTGCGGTCCGCATAGAGCCCGAGCAGGATGCCACCCACCGGGCGCATGAAGAAGCCGACGCCGAAGGTCGCGAGCGACATCAGCAGCGACGCGTACTGGCTCTCGGCGGGAAAGAACAGCCGCGCGATGATGCCGGAGAAGAAACCGTATACGATGAAGTCGTACCACTCGAGGGTGTTGCCGACGACAGCGGCAACCACCTGCCGATGCCGCGAGTTCCGACGTGAGTCGCGCATGCTTTTCTCCTGCAGTCTCATGGCGCCGCACCGCATGCGTCCCGCATTCCGTGGCGGGCATGGGCGAACCGGCGGTTCGGATCGCCGGCCGGTGCGCGACAGGCACGCACCGTCGAAACCTCTCGGCCGCACGCACGACCAGCGTGAAACGATCATAGGGACGCCAAAAAACCGCATCAATTAATGCCCGCGGCAGATGATTAGCCGGAGATTAAATGTCTCTCCACCGCGCTTCTGCATGCGAAAAACCCGGAAATTCGCGCATTGTTGCGGTCCCGGTTCTGCGGCAGAATCGTCGGCCGCCCTTCCCGTCGGCCGTACCATGCGCAACCGCATCAACGAAGAAATCACGTTCCGCAAGCTCGAGGTGCTGCTCGCCTTCATGGAGGCCGGCAGCCTCGCGAAGGCCGCCGAGGCGCTGGGCGTCAGCACGGTCAGCGTGCACCGCGCGCTGCACACGCTCGAGGAAGGGATGCACTGCGCGCTGTTTCGCCACGAGGGGCGGAACCTGATTCCGACCGACGCCGCGCAGGTGCTCGCCGAAGTCGCGGGCGAAGTGCTCAAGACGATGACGGACGGGATCCGCTCGACGCGCGAGGCGGCCGGCTACGGCGCCGGCCAGTTGAAGATCGGTTCGCTCTACTCGTTGACGATCCGCACTGTGCCCGAAGTCGTGATCGCGCTGAAGGCGCGCCGCCCCGAGCTGCAAGCCGAGCTCGTGCTCGGCTCGAACGCCGACCTGCTCGACAAGCTCCGGCAAGGCGCGATCGATGCGACGCTGATGGCGCTGCCCGAACCGGACGCCGAAATCGAATCGATCGCGCTGTTCGAGGACGAGATGTTCTTCGCCGCGCCGATCGACTCGCCATACGCGCGGCACGACGCCATCGACCTGTGCTCGTGCGGCGACGCACCGTTCGTGTCGCTCGGCGAAGGTTTCGCGACGCATCACGGCTTCACGGAAGCGTTTCGCGCGGCCGGCGTCACGCCGAACGTCGTGATGCGGGTGGGCGACATCTTCTCGCTGATCAACCTCGTGTCGGGCGGGGTCGGCTGTTCGCTGCTGCCCGGCCGCGTGCGCGACCTGTTCGCGCACAAGATCGCGCTCGTGCCGCTCGCCGGGCCCACGATCCGCCAGACGATCGGATTGAGCTTCCTCCACCGGCGCGAACGCGACCCGAACCTGCTCGCACTCGCGACCGTGTGCCGGCTGACCGTCAAGGGGCCGAACGTGCGGTAACGCCCGGATCGCGCGGCCGGCAGCGCGCGCCCTCTCCGTTCCGCCTCGCGCACCTGCATCGTTCGAACCTGAAGCTCGTGCCGATCGAAGCATGTTCGCTCGACGACTGTCGCAAGGTGATCGACGTGAACCAGGTCGGCTGCTGGCTCGGCATGAAATCGGCGCTTGGCGCGCTGAAGGCGGCGGGCGGCGGCTCGATCGTCGACGTGTCGTAGACGGCCGGAATGGAAGGCGTTGCGGGCGGCAGCGCATACGTATCGAGCAAGTTCGCGGTGCGCGAGATGACGAAGGCCGGCGCCCGCGCCATCCGCGCGGCGCGGGCGATGCGACGTCAGCGCGCGCCCTCCGCCGCTACCTCGCGTCGGCCGACGCGTCGCGCGCCGCGGCGGCCGCACGGTCGAGCGCGGCGGCCATCGCCGCCTGCTCCTTGCCGGTGAACTGGTCGAGAAAGAGTTCCGCAACCGTCGACTGGTACACCTTCCACATCTTCTTGCGCAGCGTTCGCCCCTTGTCGGTGATGCTCGCGTACGCGGCGCGGCCGTCGTCCGCCGAACGGGCGCGCGTGACGAGCCCCTCCTGTTCGAGCCGGTCGACGAGCCGCGTGAGGTTGTAGCGCTCGATCGCGAGTACATCGGCCAGTTCGTGCATGCGGCGCGTGCCGTCGGGCCCGCTTTCGAGCCCCCACAACGCGTCGTACCACGCATAGGCCGGCAGGCCGGCCGCCGCAAGGCGGCGCTCGATCTCGCGAATCATCGTCCGGTGCGCGCGGACAAACGAAAACCACAGATCGGGTTCGGGTGCGCTCATGTCAGGTCGTTCCTCTCATTGAATTGCAGTTGCAATTAAATTCTACCTCGATAACAATTGCCCTCACACGATTGCAATTGCAACCATCAGCCCGCCGATCGGCGGGCGTTCCGTCGCGCGACGCGGCGCCACGACCGTCGCCCCGCGCAGCCTTATGCTTCTGGAGACATTGCATGACCGCACCTCTCGCGCTACCCGACATCGACCCGCAGGAAACCCGCGAATGGCTCGATGCGCTCGAATCCGTGATCGCGCTCGAGGGCCGCCCGCGCGCGCACTACCTGCTCGACCAGCTTTCCGACCTCGACGCGGCACGTCACGGCGACCTGCACGGCCGCGTGACGACCGCGTACGTGAACACGGTACCGCGTGAACGGCAACCGGCCTATCCGGGCGATCTCGCGCTCGAACGGCGCCTGAACGCGATGATCCGCTGGAACGCGATGGTGATGGTGCTGCGCGCCGGCCGGCATTCGAACGTCGGCGGGCACATCGCGACCTACCAGTCGGCCGCGGTGCTATACGACGTCGGCTTCGACCACTTCTTCCGCGGCCGCACCGACACCTTCGACGGCGACATGGTCTACATCCAGGGCCATTCGGCGCCCGGCATCTACGGCCGCGCGTACCTGGAAGGCCGCATCACGGACGCGCAGCTCGACAACTTCCGCCGCGAGACCGGCCGCGAAGCGGGACGCGACGGGCTGTCGTCGTATCCGCACCCGCGGCTGATGCCCGATTTCTGGCAATTCCCCACCGTGTCGATGGGGCTCGGGCCGCTCACGGCCGCGTATCAGGCGCGCTTCATGCGCTACCTCGAATATCGCGGGCTGAAAGCGCATCAGGGCCGCAAGGTCTGGGCATTTCTCGGCGACGGTGAAATGGATCAGCCCGAATCGCTCGCCGCGATCTCGCTCGCCGGGCGCGAACGGCTCGACAACCTGATCTTCGTCGTCAACTGCAACCTGCAGCGCCTCGACGGCCCCGTGCGCGGCAACGGCAAGGTCATCCAGGAACTCGAAGGCACGTTCCGTGCGGCGGGCTGGAACGTCATCAAGGTGATCTGGGGCAGCGGCTGGGATCGTCTGCTCGAACGCGACACGACGGGCCTGCTGCGCCAGCGCATGATGGAATGCGTCGACGGCGACTACCAGACCTTCAAGTCGCAGAGCGGCGCGTACGTGCGCGAGCATTTCTTCGGCAAGTATCCCGAACTGCTCGAACTCGTCGCCGACCTGTCCGACGACGACATCTGGAAACTGGCGCGCGGCGGCCACGACCCGGAAAAGGTCCATGCAGCCTATGCACAGGCGGTGCGCGCGGAAGGACGGCCGACCGTCGTGCTCGCGAAAACGGTCAAGGGCTTCGGGATGGGCGAAGCCGGCGAAGGCCAGAACGTGAACCACCAGTTGAAGAAGATGAGCGCGGATGCCGTACGCGCGTTCCGCGACCGCTTCGCGTTGCCGGTCAGCGATGCGCAGCTCGACGAACTGCCCTACCTCAAGCCGGAGCCGGGCAGTGCCGAGGCGCGCTACTTCGCGGAACGCCGCGCGGCGCTCGGCGGCCACGTGCCGGCTCGCTTCAGCCAGGTGGCGCCGCTGCCGGTGCCGCCGCTCGCCGCGTTCGACGCGCAGCTCAAGGCCAGCGGCGAGCGCGGGCTGTCGACGACGATGGCGTTCGTGCGCATCCTCGGCACGCTGCTGAAGGATCCGGCACTCGGCAAGCTCGTCGTGCCGATCGTACCGGACGAATCGCGCACGTTCGGGATGGAGGGCCTGTTCCGCCAGATCGGCATCCATTCGCATCTCGGCCAGCTCTATACACCGCAGGACGCAGGCCAGCTCAGCTACTACAAGGAAGCGAAGGACGGGCAGATCCTGCAGGAAGGCATCAACGAATCGGGCGCGATCGCGTCGTGGATCGCGGCCGGCACCGCGTACAGCAATCATGGGCTGCCGTCGATCCCGTTCTACATCTTTTATTCGATGTTCGGGCTGCAACGCGTCGGCGATCTCGCGTGGGCGGCCGGCGACGCGCGTACGCGCGGCTTCCTGCTCGGCGCGACGTCGGGCCGCACGACGCTGATGGGCGAAGGGCTCCAGCACGACGACGGGCACAGCCACGTGCTGTCGTCGGTGATTCCGAACTGCGTGTCGTACGACCCGACCTATGCGTACGAACTCGCAGTGATCGTGCGCGACGGCCTGCGGCGGATGTTCGCGGAGCAGGAGGATGTCTACTACTACATCACGCTGCTCAACGAGAACTATCCGCATCCGGCCCTGCCGGACGGTGCGGAAGCCGGCATTCTCAAGGGGCTCTACCTGCTGCGCGAAGATGCCTCGCGCGCGGCGGATACGCCGCACGTGCCGCACGTGCAGCTGATGGGCAGCGGCGCGATCCTGCGCGAAGTGCTCGCCGCGAGCGACCTGCTCGCGCAGGACTTCGGCGTGTCGAGCGACGTGTGGAGCGCGACGAGCCTGAACGAGCTGCGCCGCGACGGGCTTGCCGCGGAACGCTGGAACCTGCTGCATCCCGAGCAGGCGCCGCGCGTGCCGTACGTGCAGCAATGCCTCGCCGGCCGCACGGGCCCGGTGGTGGTGGCGACCGACTACATGAAGATCGTCGGCGACCAGATCCGCGCGTTCGTCGACGGCCGGCGCTTCGTGTCTCTCGGCACCGACGGCTTCGGCCGCTCCGATACGCGCGACGCGCTGCGCGCGTTCTTCGAGGTCGATCGGCACTTCATCGTGATCGCGGCGCTGAAGGCGCTCGCCGACGACGGCGCAATACCGCTTGCCAGGGCAGGCGAAGCGATCCGGCGCTACGGCATCGACATCGACAAGGTCGATCCGGCCAGCGTGTAGTCGGGCGGCGCGCGGCAGGCAGGATCGCTGCGGCCTGCCGCGCCACCGCGCCCGCGCTACTGCCCCGACCGCGCGAGCGGGCCTTGCTCGCCCTGGCTCGTTCCCGACGGCCATCCGCCCGCAAGCGCCTTGTACAGCGCCACCGTCGACGCCGCGCCGCGCATCTGCCCGTCGGCCGCCGCATCCTGCGCCTGCAGCAGCGTGCGTTGCGCGTCGAGCACTTCGTAGTAGTCGATCGCACCCGCCGAAAACCGCGCCTGCGCCAGTTGCGCGGCGCGCGCGCTGTCGGTCGCGGCCCGCACGAGATGGTCCGTTTCGTCACGCGTGCGGGCGGCGCGCAGCAGCGCGTTCTCGGTTTCCTCCAGCGCCCCGAGCACGGTCTGCCGGTACTGCGCGAGCTGGCCGGCCGCTTCGGCATCGCTCGCGGCGATCCGCGCACGCACGCGGCCGACATCGAGGAACGACCAGTCGATGCCGAGCGCGATCAGGTTCGTGTCGCTGCCCGCGCGGAAGAACCCGTAGCTGCTCGTCGCGCTGCCGAGCAGCCCCGACAGCGTGAAGCGCGGGAACAGGTCGGCCGTGGCGACGCCGATGCGCGCGGTCGCCGCGTGCAGCCGCGCCTCGGCGGCCGCGACGTCGGGCCGCCGCCGCAGCAAGTCGCCCGGCGTGCCGGGATCGATGTCGGCGGCCAGCGCGGGCAGCGGCACGGGCGTGCCCGCCGACGCGGCGGCCTTCGGGAGATCGAAGCGGCCGATCAGCGCGTCCGGCGTCTGCCCGGTCAGCACCGCGAGCCGGTGCTCGTCGACGCCGATCGCCGCCTCGTACACGGCGATCCGCGACGTCGTCGATTCGTACTGCGCGCGCGCCCGCGCCGCATCGAGTTCGGACCCTCGCCCCGCGCCGACGCGTGCATTGATCAGCGCGAGCGTCTGCTTCTGGTTGTCGGCGTTCTCGCGCGCAATCCGCAGCCGCTCCTGCGAGCCGCGCAGATCGACGTACGTGCTTGCCACCTCGCCGGCGATCGCGACGCGCACCGCGCGCACGTCCGCCGCGCTGGCGGCCGTTTCCGCACGCTGCGACTCGATCGAACGGCGCACGCGGCCGAACAGGTCGAGCTCCCACGCGGCATTGATCCCGACGCTGGACGTCGGCGTATCGCGCTGGCTGCGCGGCGCGCCGAACGCCTGGTCCTTGCTCATCAGCTGATGGCCGATCTGCCCGCTCGCGGTGAGCGTCGGATAGCGATCGAACGCAGCCTGCGACAGCAGCGCATTCGACGCGTCGTAGCGCGACACGGCGACCTGCAGATCCTGGTTCGCCGCGAGCGCCGTGTCGATCAGCTGCGTCAGCACCGGATCGCCGAAACCGCGCCAGAACGCGGCATCGGCATCGGCCGATGCGTCGGGCGGCATCTCCGGCGTCGTACCGGACGGCGCCGCATCGCGCGACGCCGCCGGATGCGCATCGCGGGCGAACCGTGCGCCCGTGGCCGTGTCGGGCCGCCTGAAATCGGGGCCGACCGCGCACGCGGCGAGCGCCACCGACAGCGCGAGCGCGGAAAGACGGAAAGCGGCGCTCATCGGTTTTCTCCTTCGAGGGTGCCGTGGTGTTCGCTCCACACGGCCGGCGTGCCGCCCGCGAGCTTGCGGATCGCCACGTAAAACACGGGCGTCAGGAACAGCCCGAACACTGTGACGCCCAGCATCCCCGCGAACACGGTGATGCCGGTGGCCGCCCGCACTTCGCTGCCCGCGCCGCCGCCGATCAGGAGCGGCACCGAGCCCGCGATGAACGCGACCGACGTCATCACGATCGGGCGCAGCCGCAGCTTGCACGCTTCGAGCGCGGCGTCGATCACGCCCTTGCCCTGGATTTCGAGCTCGCGTGCGAACTCGACGATCAGGATCGCGTTCTTGCACGCCAACCCCATCAGCACGACGAGGCCGACCTGCACGAACACATTGTTGTCGCCGCCCGACAGCCACACGCCGAACAGCGCGGCGCAGATGCACACGGGCACGATCAGGATCACCGCGAGCGGCAGCGTCCAGCTCTCGTACAGCGACGCGAGCACGAGGAACACGAGCATCACCGCGAGCGGGAACACGACGATCGCCGCGTTGCTCTGCGTGACCTGCTGGTAGCTGAGGTCGGTCCATTCGAGCGTGATGCCCGGCGGCAGCACGTCCTTCGCGATCTGCTGCAGCTTCTCGATCGCCTGCGACGACGACATCACCTTCGGATCGGCATCGCCGATCAGGTTCGCGGCCGGATAGCCGTTGTAGCGAACGACCGGGTCGGGCCCATACGCGGGCGTCACCGTCACCATCGAGCCGATCGGCACCATCTCGCCCTTCGCGTTGCGCGTGCGCAGGTTCGCGATGTCGGCGGCCGTCTGCCGGTGGCCGGCATCGGCCTGCGCCATCACGCGGTACACGCGGCCGAACAGGTTGAAGTCGTTCACGTACATCGAGCCGAGATAGACCTGCAGCGTGCTGAACAGGTCGGTCAGCGCGACGCCCTGCGCCTTCACCTTCAACCGGTCGACCTTCACCTCGAGCTGCGGGATGTTCGCCTGGTACGAGCTGACGGGGTAGCTCATCCCCGGCGTCTTCGCGACGGCGGCCTGGAACGCGGCGAGCGCATTCTGCAACGCGCCGTAGCCGAGCCCGCCGCGATCCTCCAGGTACAGCGAATAGCCCGAGCCGTTGCCGAGGCCCTGGATCGGCGGCGGCATCAGCGCATAGGTCATGCCGCCGCCGATCGCCGCGAAGCGCGCGTTCAGGTCCGCGTTGATCTCGGCGGCGCTGCGGTGACGCTGGTCGAACGGCTTCAGGATCACGTACGAGTTCGTGATGTTCGGCGTGTTCACGCCCTGCAGCGCGTTCAGCCCGGCAAACGCCGGCACCATCTCGACACCGTCGGTGCCGAGCGCGATCTTCGTCATCTGTTCGGTCACCTCGCTGGTGCGCGCGAGCGACGCGCCTTCCGGCAGCTTCGCGCCCGCGAACAGGTACAGCTTGTCCTGCACGGGGATGAAGCCGCCCGGCACCGCGTTGAGCAGCAGCGTGGTCGCCGCGAGCAGCGCTGCATAGACCGCGAACACCACCCCGCGCCGCTTCAGCGTGCGCGACACGAAGCCGTGATAGCGACCGGAACTGCGGTCGAAGAAGCGGTTGAACGGATGGAACAGCCAGCCGAACGCACGATCGAGCCCGCGCGTGAGCGCATCTTTCGGCGCGCCGTGCGGACGCAGCAGCTTCGCGGCGAGCGCCGGCGACAGCGTCAGCGAGTTGATCGCGGAGATCACCGTCGAGATCGCGATCGTCACCGCGAACTGCCGGTAGAACTGGCCGGTGACGCCCGACATGAAGGCCATCGGCACGAACACCGCGCACAGCACGAGCGCGATCGCGACGATCGGCCCCGACACTTCGCGCATCGCCTGGTGCGCGGCGTCGCGCGGGCTCAGGCCCTGCGCGATGTTGCGCTCGACGTTCTCGACGACCACGATCGCATCGTCGACGACGATCCCGATCGCGAGCACGAGCCCGAACAGCGTCAGCGTGTTGATCGAATAGCCGAGCAGATAGAGCCACGCGAACGTACCGACCACCGAGACGGGCACCGCGACGAGCGGGATGATCGACGCGCGCCACGTCTGCAGGAACAGGATCACGACGAGCACGACCAGCACGACCGCCTCGATCAGCGTGTGCTGCACCGCGCGGATCGATTCGCGCACGAACACGGTCGGATCCCACACGGGACGATACGCGACGCCGGGCGGGAAGCGCTTCGACAGTTCGTCGAACTTCGCATACACGGCCTTCGCGACCTCGAGCGCGTTCGCCCCCGGCGACAGGAAGATGCCGACCACCGCCGATTGCTTGTCGTTGAAATAGGAGCGCAGCGTGTAGTCGCCCGCGCCGAGCTCGATGCGCGCGACGTCGGACAGCTTCACGACCTGGCCGTCGTCGCCGTTGCGCAGCACGATGTCGCCGAACTCCTGCACCGTGCGCAGCCGGCCGCGCACGTTGATCGACAGCAGGAAGTCGTTCTTCTTCGGCGACGGCTCCGCGCCGAGCTGGCCGGCCGACACCTGCACGTTCTGCTCGCGCACGGCCGCGATCACGTCGCTTGCCGTCAGCCCGCGCGACGCGAGCCGGTTCGGGTCGAGCCATAGCCGCATCGCATAGTCGCCCGAGCCATACACGCCGACGTCGCCGATGCCGGCGAGCCGCGACAGCTCGTCCTTCACGTGCAGCGTCAGGTAGTTGCGCAGGTACAGCGAATCGTGGCTGTTGTCCGGCGAATAGAGGCTCACGTACATCAGCGGCGTCGGCGACTGCTTCTGCGTGGTCACGCCGTACTGGCGCACCTCGTCGGGCAGGCGCGACAGCGCCTGGCTCACGCGGTTCTGCACGCGCACGGCGGCGGTGTCGGGATCGACGCCCTGCACGAACGTGACGACGACCTGCAGGCTGCCGTCGGAACCTGCGACCGACTTCATGTACATGATGCCTTCGACGCCGTTGATCGCCTCTTCCAGCGGTTCGGCGACGGATTCGGCGATTTCCTTCGGGTTCGCGCCCGGGTACGTCGCACGCACGACGACGCTCGGCGGCACGACTTCCGGGTATTCGCCGGCGGGCAGCATCGGGATCGAGATCAGGCCGATCGCGAAGATGACGATCGACAGCACGACCGCGAAGATCGGCCGGTCGATGAAGAATCGGGAGAAATCCATTGCCTGTCTCCCGTTATTGCACGGCCGGCGCGCCGGCGTCGGCCACGGCCTGCGTGCCGTTGCCGTTGCCGTTGCCGTTGCCGTTGCCCTCGCCGGTGCCGGCACCGGCGGCAGCGCGTGCAGGGAGCGCCTTCGGCTTCACCTGCGCGCCCGGGTAGTAGATCCGCTGCATGCCGTCGACGACCACGCGATCGCCCGCCTGGATCCCCTTCTCGATGATCCGCTCGCCGTCCAGCCCGCGGCCGATCGTCACGTCCCGGCGCAGCGCCTTGTCGCCGGGGCCGATCACATACACGTACTTGCGGTCCTGGTCGGTGAGCACGGCCTTGTCGTCGACGAGCAGCGCATCCTGGTCGTGGCCGCTGACGAGCTGCACGCGCGCATACAGGCCCGGCGTAAACGCATGGTCCGCATTCGGCAGCCGCACACGCGCGCGGATCGTGCCCGTTTGCGGGTCGAGCCGGTTGTCGAGAAAGTCGACGGTGCCCGCATGCGGGAAGCCCGTCTCGTTCGCGAGGCCCACGCGCACCGGATCGGCGCCGATCGCACGGTGCTTCGGATCGGCACGCCGTGCGTTGTAGCGCAGGTAGCTCTGCTCGTCGCAGTCGAAATACACGTAGACGGGGTTCTGCGACACGACGGTTGTCAGCAGCGTGTCGTCCGCGCGCGCCAGGTTGCCGACCGTGGCGATCGCGCGGCCGACGCGGCCCGCGATCGGCGCGCGCACTTCGGTGAAACCGAGATTGAGCTTCGCATCGGCAACGGCCGCGTCGGCCGCCTGCAGGTCGGCGCGCGCCTGCTCGGCCGTGGCGCGTGCGTTGTCGAGTTCTTCCTGCGACGTCGCATGCGCGTCGATCAGCGTCTGCACGCGCTTGAGCTGCACGTTCGCGAGGCTCGCAGCCGCGCGAGCCCGCTGCAGCTGCGCGTTCGCGCGATCGAGTGCGATCCGGTACGGGCGCGGGTCGATCTCGAACAGCAGCGCGCCCTGCGCGACCAGGTCGCCTTCCTTGTAGGCGACGCGCTGCAGATAGCCGCTCACGCGCGGCCGCAGTTCGACGGCATCGACGGCTTCGACGCGTCCGTTGAATTCGTCCGCGAGGCGGATCGTGCGAGGCGCGATGGTGGCGACGCCGACTTCGGGGAGGGCTTGGGCCGACGATGCGCCTTTGCCGTCGTGACAGCCCGACAACGCCAGCAGCAGTGCGCAGGCCGCGCCCAAAGGCGACGCCCTGCGTAGGGATAAGGAGAACATGATGCCTCGCGACGGGTTAAACTGCCGCGTAGCATAAAAGTTGAAGTTAACTTCAAGTCAAGTTTTACCGGAGGGGCATCATGGGTATCCAGGACATCCCGCAATGGCCGCTGCTGTCGATCCGCGAAGTGGCCGCGCGCAGCGGCGTGCCGGCGTCGACACTGCGGTTCTACGAGACACGCGGGCTCATCAAGTCGCACCGCAACGGCTCGAGCCATCGCCATTATTCGCGCGCGGTGCTGCGGTTGATCGCGTTCATCGTATTCGCGCAGAAGATCGGCTATTCGCTCGACGAGATCGCCGAGCAGCTCGTCAGCCTCCCCGAGGACACCGCGCCGAGCAACAAGGACTGGCAGCGGCTGTCGCGCGGCTGGAAGCAGCGCGTCGCGAGCCGGATCGAGGAGTTGCAGCGGCTCTACATCAACCTCGACGAATGCATCGGCTGCGGCTGCCTGTCGCTGAAGCGCTGCAAGCTGACGAACCCGGAAGACCGCGCGGGCCGCAACGGGCCCGGCGCGCGGCGCTGGCTCGGCGATGCGCCGCCTACGGACATCAAGTGACAGGCAGGCCGGAGGTGGCGCGCGATGCCCCACCCGGCCGCCTGGAGGGACGGCGTCAGCCGACGCGCCAGCCGTCGTTCACCGCGATCGTCGCGCCGGTGACGAACGACGCACGCGGCCCGGCGAGCCGCACCCGATGCAGACGACGGCCGGGCGCGTCGCGGGCGGCATCGGCGCCGCGCCGATGCCGCGCCTGTTCGTGCCGATGCAGCCGCAAGGCATTACGTTACGTTCTGCGAACTGAAGGAGGCGGGCAGCCCGCTCGCGTATGAGCTGGCGATCGCGCACCGGACGCCATCGCCGCTCGCCGATGCGCTGCGCGGGACCGCGCGAAGCGCGGTACGCGAACTGGGGCTGGTGTTGGTGCTGGCAGTGTGACCACGCTCGCCGCGCTCAGACGCCGACGACGTTGAACGCGGCGTCGGCCACGGCCTTGCGGAACGCGTCCTGCCGCGTGGGCAGCGACGTGTACTCCAACATCATGTGGCTGTACGACACCGTCGTGCCGATCGCGCTCGCAAGCATGAAGAACAGCACGGTCGGATCGACCGGGCGAATCACGCCGGCCTCGACGCCGTCCGACAGCAGCGGAAACAGCACGTCATAGTACGGGCGCACGAGCCGCTCCTGCAGCCGGTCGAGACGCCCGCCCACTTCGGTCGCTGCCGTCGAGAAGAACATGCCCACGTCGGGCTCGTCGAACTCGTGCTCGACGCACAGCTCGATCGCGCGCAGCACGCGGTCCCGATGCGACAGCGGCGACGTGCGCAACGCGCGCAGGGCGTCGAACATCGGCTGGGCGAGCTCGGCGATCTGCTCGAGAACCGCCAGCCACAACGTTTCCTTCGTACCGAAATGGTGCGCGATCAGCGCCGCGTCGACCCCCAGCTCGCGCGCGACTTCGCGCACGCTGGTCGCGTCGTAGCCACGCTTCGCAAACGTGCGGCGCGCGGCCCGCAATATCACGTCCGGCCCCACGGACGCCCCGGCCAGCGGCCGCCCTCGCATGCGCCGCTTGGCCGGCGCGCGCTCAGTGACTTCAGTCACGTCTTCCTGCTCTCCTTGAATGATTCGAATACCCCTGCTCAGGCCCCGCTTTAGTGGCGCCGAAAACCGGGTGACCTGCCCCGCTCCGTTGACACGCGAAGCCGGGAAGCGCTAGGATCATACCTTATTCATCACGTGATGATTTATCCATGACAACCCCTACACGCATCGTTATCGTCGGCGGCGGGATCGCAGGACTGCAGCTCGCGACCCGCCTGGGCGAGCGCCTCGGCCGGTCCGGGCGCGCCCAGGTCACCGTCGTCGATCGCAGCCCGACCCACATCTGGAAGCCGATGCTCCACACGATCGCGGCCGGCACGCGCGACGTGCAGCAGCAACAGGTGATCTTCCTCGCCCATGCTCGCGACCACGGCTATGCGTACCAGCCTGGCGAACTGAAGGGGCTCGATCGCGCACGCCGCCGCGTGCAGCTCGGCGAGATCCGCTCGCAGGACGGCGAACTCGTGCTCGACGCACGCGAGCTCGAATACGACGTGCTGATCCTCGCGCTCGGCAGCCAGGCCAACGATTTCGGCGTGCCGGGCGTACGCGAGCACTGCTATTTCATCGACAGCCAGCGGCAAGCCGAGACCTTCAACGAAGCGTTGCGGATGCGCGTGTTTCGCAGCATCGCGCGCGACGAGCCGTTTCGCGTCGCGATCGTCGGCGCGGGCGCGACCGGCGTGGAACTCGCGGCGGAGCTGAGCCGCCTGCTGGAAGTGGCGCAGGCGTATGGCGACGCGACGGTACGCGAGCGGCTGCAGCTCACGCTGCTCGAAAGCGGCCCGCGCATCCTCGCCGCGTTTCCGCCGCGGATTTCGGCGTCCGCACAGCGGCGGCTCGAACAGATCGGCTTTCACGTGCTGACGTCGACCCGCGTCACGTCCGCCGACGCGAACGGCTTTCACTACGGCGACGGTTCATTTGCGGAAGCGGACCTGATGGTCTGGGCGGCCGGCGTGAAGGCGCCCGATTTCATGCAGGCGCTCGACGGCCTCGACACGAATCGCGCGAACCAGATCGTCGTCGGGCCGACGCTGCAGGCCACGGGCGACGAGCACGTGTTCGCGATCGGCGATTGCGCCAGCCTCCTGCCCGACGGCCAGGAACGGCCGCTGCCGCCCACCGCGCAAGTCGCGACCCAACAGGCCGAGCACCTCGCGAAGCACTTGCCCGCATGGCTCGACGGCACGCCGATTCCGCCGTTCGCGTTCCACGATTTCGGCGCGCTCGTCTCGATCAGCGACTACGACGCGTTCGGCACGCTCGGGCAGTTCGGGTTCTTTCGCGGCGGCTTCATCCAGGGGCGTTTCGCGCAGTTCAGCCACCTGATGCTCTACCGGCGGCACCAGCAGGCGCTGCACGGCTTCTCCAAGGCGACCCTGCTGTGGATCGCCGAACGGATCAACGGCTGCGTGCAGCCGCGCATCCGCTTGTCGTGATGCCGCGTGGCGGTGTCGCGTAACGTTTTTCGAGGAAAACCGACATGAACAACCGTTTGGCGCCCTGGCTCGTGACCGTCGCCGCGATCAGCAGCTTCGACATGCCGTCCGTCTCGTGGGGCGTGCCGCGGCGGCGCAGCGTCACGCGCGACCGGCTGCCGTCGTGGGATGCGACGAGCAAGCCGTCCATCAGCGTGCTCGAGCGGCCCACGGCCGACACCGTGATGATTTCATGGCGCGACGCATGCACCGGGCACTACGGTTATCAGAAGTGGCGGCTGTTCACCACGCGCAAGCGCGGCGTGTGTGCGCTGTCGGGGCAGCCGATCGAGATCGGCGACAGCGTCTATGCGCCGCAATTGCTCGGCTCGACGCCGGGCAACGCCGCCGCGATGGTGCGGGCCGAGTGCATCGATGCGGCACGCTCCGCCGAGGCGGCCTGAAGGGCCGAAATTCGGCCGGGGATCCCGCTTCAGACCGTGGTGACGCGATCCGTATCGCGGACCATCTCGTTCATCCGTGCTTCGGCTTGCGCAGGCCGTCGAGGTTGAATGAATAGCCCGTCGGCAACCCTGCCGGCCATGCAGCAGGCTCCGACGGGGAGCGACATCGATGACGGATGGATGCCGCACCCCATGAGTCCACTTCGGGACTGTCAGCTCTCGACATCCTCGAGACTGAACACCTCGGTCTTGTCGTTATACGAGAACACTTCCCCGTAACGCCCCCAGTCGATCACCGCGTCGAGCGTTTCCTCGGCCGCTTCGTCGGACAGGAAATCCTCCAGTTCCTGCTCGAAGCGCACGCGCGGCGCACGATGCCCCGGGCGCTCGTTCAGCACCTTCCGGATCCGCGCGGCGAGCGGCACGTGCTTCAGCAGGTGGTCCGCGAACATCAGCTTGCGCTCCTGCGTGCCGAATTCCGCGAACACGCGCGCGGGCGGCGTGAGGAACACGTCCCCTTCCCGCACGTCCGCGAAACCGAGGTGCTGCAGCACTTCGGCGATCGGGAACAGTTCGTCGACTTCCAGGTGCAGCGTGCGCGCGATTTCCGGCATGTCCGCGCGGCCGTGGTACGGCGCCATCGCGAGCGTCTCGATCAGGCCGGCCATCAGGTTGGTCGACACGCGCGGCATCCAGCTGCCGAGCTCGAGCCCCTTCTTCGTCGCCTCGCCGGTCTGACGCGCGGTCATCTTCGCGTAGATGTCGTCGACGAGCTTGCGGAAATCGGTGTCGAGCCGGTTGCGCGGATGCTTGAACGGCACCTTGATCTCGGCGATCACGCGGCCCGGGTTCGACGACAGCACGAGGATCCGGTCGCACATGAACACCGCTTCCTCGATGTTGTGCGTGACGATCAGCACCGACTTGATCGGCATGCGGCCCTGCGTCCACAGATCGAGCAGGTCGGTACGCAGCGTCTCGGCCGTCAGCACGTCGAGCGCGGAGAACGGCTCGTCCATCAGCAGGATCGTCGGGTCGACGACGAGCGCGCGCGCAAAACCCACGCGCTGGCGCATGCCGCCCGACAGCTCGCGCGGATACGCGTTCTCGAAGCCGTCGAGACCGATCAGGTCGATCGCGGCAAGCGCACGCTCGCGCCGCTCGCGTGCGCCGACGCCGAGCGCTTCGAGGCCGGCCTCGACGTTCTGCAGCACGGTGAGCCACGGGAACAGCGCGAAGGTCTGGAACACCATCGCGACGCCTTCGGCCGGGCCGCGCAGCGGCTGGCCGAGATAGGTCACTTCGCCGCCGGTCGGCTCGATCAGCCCGGCGATGATGCGCAGCAGCGTCGACTTGCCCGAGCCGGAACGGCCGAGCAGCCCGACGATCTCGCCTTCGCGCAGCGACAGGTTCGCATCGTCGAGCACGAGCAGCTCGCCCTGCGACTTGTTGAAGCCGCGGTTCACGTGCTCGACACGCAGGATTTCGTCGCCGAGGCGCGGCGGCTGCAGTGGCTGGGATGTCTTGACGGGGGCGTTGATAACGGTCGAATTTTGCATCGCGCTTACTCTCAATCGAGACGGAGCCGGGATTCCGCATAGGCGTACATCGGACGCCACAGCAGACGGTTGAACAGGGTAACGAACAGGGACATCACGGCGATGCCCAGGATGATCTTCGGAAAATCGCCGGCGGCGGTGGTCTGCGCGATATACGAACCAAGGCCGTGCGCGACGACCTTCGTGTCGCCCCACTGCACGAACTCGGACACGATGCTCGCGTTCCACGCGCCGCCCGACGCGGTAATGGCACCCGTCACGTAGTACGGGAAGATGCCGGGCAGGATCGCCTGCCGCCACCACTGCCAGCCGCGGATGCGGAAATTCTTCGTCGCTTCCTTGTAATCGTTCGGATAGGACATCGCGCCGGCGATCACATTGAACAGGATGTACCACTGCGTGCCGAGCACGATCAGCGGCGACAGCCAGATGTCCGCGTTCAGGTGGAAGTGGACGATCACGATCACGAACACCGGGAACAGCAGGTTCGCCGGGAACGCGGCGAGAAACTGCGCGAGCGGCTGAATCCTCTCGGCCAGCGCCGGGCGAAGCCCGATCAGCACGCCGAGCGGCACCCAGATCACCGAGGCGATCGCGATCAGCACCAGCACGCGCAGCAGCGTGATGAGCCCGAGCACGAGCACATGCCCGACCTCGCCCATCGTCACGCCGGTCGCGACGAACGTGACGACGCGCCACACGACGTACACCGTCAGCAGGATCACGAACGCGGCCCACACGATGTCGCCGATACGCGACGAGCGCCGCGACGACGCACCGTTCGCGCGCGTGCCCTTCAGCGACGGAAAGCGCAGCGGGATGCGCGCGGCCTGCGACAGCAGCCAGCCGGCCGGCACGAGCAACTGATGGATCAGGTGCGTGCGGCGCATCATGTCGAGCAGCCAGGATTGCGGCGCATCGCCCGACGCGGTGTTCTCCATCCGGAACTTGTCGGCCCACGCGACGAGCGGGCGGAACAGGAACTGGTCGTACGCGAGGATCACGACCGACATCGCGACGATCACCCAGCCGACCGCGCCGAGGTTCTTGTCGCTGATCGCCTGCGCGAGGTACGCGCCGATGCCCGGCAGCGTGATGGTCTGGTTGCCGACGGTGATCGCTTCCGATGCGACGACGAAGAACCAGCCGCCCGACATCGACATCATCATGTTCCAGATCAGGCCCGGCATCGAGAACGGCACCTCGAGCTTCCAGAAGCGTTGCCACGGCGTCAGGTGAAAGCCGCGCGACACTTCGCTCAGGTCGCGCGGCACGGTGCGCAGCGACTGGTAGAAGCTGAACGTCATGTTCCACGCCTGGCTCGTGAAGATCGCGAAGATCGCGGCCAGCTCCGCGCCAAGCACGCGGCCCGGAAACAGCGCGAGGAAGAACGTGACGGTGAACGAGATGTAGCCGAGCACCGGCACCGACTGCAGGATGTCGAGGATCGGAATCAGCACCATGCCCACGCGGCGGCTTTTCGCGGCGAGCGTGCCGTAGACGAGCGTGAACACGAGCGACGCGACCATCGCGGCGAGCATCCGCAGCGTGGTGCGCAACGCGTATTCAGGCAGGTTCGACGGATCGAGCGAGATCTTCTGCGTCTGCAGCACGCCGATCGGCGCCATCGTCTGGTGGAAACCGACGATCGCCATCGCGAGCAGGCAGATGATCAGCGGAAACGCGACGGCATCCCAGCGGTTGGGCAGCACGCGCCACGCCGAAGCGTTCGCGGTGCGGTTCGGATCGAAACTGATATCCATCGGTAGCGTCTTGTGTTGAATTGAAAATCGATGGGACCGGCCGCGCATCGCGCGGCCGGACGTCGCGCCCCCCGGCGCGGGTCAGAACAGTCCGTGCAGCACCCAGTACAAGGCGGCCGACAGCGCGATCGATGCGGGCAGCGTCAGCACCCACGCGAGCACGAGGTTGCGCACCGTATCCCAGCGCAGGCCCGCGCCGCTGGCCGTCATCGTGCCGGCCACGCCCGACGCGAGCACGTGCGTCGTCGACACCGGCAGCCCGTACGCGTCGGCCATCCCGATCGTCAGCATCGCGACGGCCTCGGCCGACGCGCCCTGCCCGTATGTGAGATGCGACTTGCCGATCTTCTCGCCGACCGTCACGACGATCCGCTTCCAGCCGACCATCGTGCCGAGGCCGAGCGCGATCGCGACCGCGACCTTCACCCAGGTCGGGATGAATTTCGTCGCGCGGTCCATCTGCTTCTTGAACGCATCGAGCGCGCTCGCGTCCTCGACCGAGAACGCCGGCGCCTTCGCCTTCTCCATCAGCCGGATCGCCTCGGACGCGACGTACATGTTGTTGCGTACGTTGTCGACGAGGTTCTGCGGCACGCTCGAGATGCCGCCGGCCTGGGCGACCTGGTCGGCGATCGTGTCGGTGAGCTTGCCCAGCGCCGGAATCGTCGCGGGCGTCAGCTTGTGCGTGCGCACGTACGCCTCGACGTCGGCGCGCGGCGCAGCCGACTGCGCGGCCGGGTCCGCATACTTGACGAGCGTCGTCGACGCGTGGCGCGCCACCGCGACGAAGGTGCTCGTCTGGTCGGGCGTCACGGCCTTGTTCAGCGCATACGCGGTCGGCATCACGCCGATCAGGATCAGCATGATCAGCCCCATGCCCTTCTGCCCGTCGTTCGAGCCGTGCGCGAACGACACGCCCGTGCAGGTGAGGATCAGCAGCAGGCGGATCCAGAACGGCGGCGGCTTGTTGCCCTTCGGCTCCTGGTACAACGCCGGCACGCGCACGAGCGCCTTCAGCAGCAGCAGCACAAGCGCGGACAGCACGAAGCCGATCAGCGGCGAGAACAGCAGCGCCTTGCCGACGCCGAGCGCCTGGTTCCAATCGACGCCGCTCGTGGCCGACGGGCCGCTGACGAACTGGTTCATCAGGCCAACGCCGATGATCGAGCCGACGAGCGTGTGCGAACTCGACGACGGCAACCCGAAATACCAGGTCGCGAGGTTCCACGTGACGGCCGCGATCAGCAGCGAGAACACCATCGCGAAGCCCGAGCCGCTGCCCACCTGGAGGATCAGTTCGACCGGCAGCAACTGCAGGATGCCGAACGCGACGGCACCGCTCGACACGAGCACGCCGAACAGGTTCCAGAGGCCCGACCACACGACGGCGAGGTGCGGGTCGAGCGAATGCGTATAGATGACGGTTGCGACCGCGTTCGCGGTGTCGTGGAAGCCGTTCACGAACTCGAAGCCGAGCGCGATCAGCAGCGCGACGATCAGCAGCAGGAACGGGAGGACCGAACTTTCCTTGACGGGACTGAGATCGGCGCTGAGATGAATGCCGACGTAGACGATCCCGCAGGCAATGATCAGAAAAAACAGCGCGAGGCTGATGGTACGCGTGCGGTGGCTGACCGCACCGCTGGTTTCCGTTGCCGCGAGATTCGGCATGAAGGGGCTCCGGAGAGGTGACTCGGAGTGGCAGGCTATCGATCGGTCGTGACGCAAATGTGACGTGTCACTTACAAGTCATTGACAGGCCATCCTTCAAAAGTCATGCACCGCCCGCCAAGCCGCGAACACGGGTGCTCGACCTCGTGATGCGCGGGAATAAATCCGCCGCTGCGCCGGTATGGCACGCGAAGGCGCCGGTTTATTCCAGGACGATCCGGCCGTCCGGTTTCCTCACATGAATGCGAGGCTCATATGTCTTCATCGCCCCCCATCAACCCGTCGCGCCGCAAGGCCCTGCATTGCATGGCCTTCGGTGGCCTCGGCACGCTGTTTACGCTGTCGGGCGGCATCCTGACACCGTTCGACCTCGCGCTCGCGCAGGCCGGCGATGCGCTTCCCGCCAACGCGGGCCGCCCGCTGTTCGTGCAGATCAGCGACACGCACATCGGCTTCAACAAGGATGCGAACCCCGACGTATCGGCCACGCTGAAGCAGACGATCGACCTCGTCAACGGCATGCCGGCGATGCCCGCGCTGGCCATCCATACCGGCGACATCACGCACCTGTCCAAGCCCGAGGAGTTCGATCACGCGTCGCAACTGCTCTCCGCGCTGCGTGTGCCGGAACTGCATACGGTGCCCGGCGAGCACGACGTCACCGACGGTTCGGGAGCCGAATACTTCGGCCGGTTCGGCCAGGCGTCCGACAACCGCGGGTACTACAGCTTCGATCACGCGGGCGTGCACTTCATCGGCCTCGTCAACGTGATGCACTTCAAGCCGAACGGGCTCGGCAGCTTCGGCGACGACCAGCTCGCGTGGCTCGCGCAGGATCTGAAGGGCCGCTCGTCGAGCACGCCGATCGTCGTGTTCTCGCACATGCCGATGTGGACCATCTACGAGCCGTGGGGCTGGGGCACCGGCGACGCGCCGCAGACGATGGCGCTGCTGCGCCGCTTCGGCTCGGTCACCGTGCTGAACGGGCACATCCACCAGATCGTGTCGAAGGTCGAAGGCAACGTGACGTTCCACACCGCGCGCTCCACCGCGTTCCCGCAGCCGACGGCCGGCAACGGCCCGGGCCCCGTTCCGCTCACCGTGCCGCGCGACCGGCTGCCGTCGATGCTCGGCGTGACGACCGTCGAATTCGCCGGCCATCCGGTCGCGTCGTCGCTGCATGACACGACGCTGGCGTGACGCACCGAATCATAAGGAGACCGACATGACCCGCTTCAAGCAATCCAGCCTCATCGCGGCGCTGATCCTGTGCGCCACCGCCCCGCTCGCCGCGTTCGCGCAAGGCCCGGACGGCTCGCTCGTGACGATCCACAACTTCATGTTTTCGCCGATGTCGACCACGATCAAGGCCGGCACGACGATCACGTGGAAGAACCTCGACGCGGAACCGCACACCGTCGTCAACGACGCCGGCATCTTTCATTCGAAGGCGCTCGACCAGGACGAGACGTACTCGTTCCGCTTCGACAAACCGGGCGTCTACAAGGTGTTCTGCGGGATTCACCCGTACATGAAGGAGACCATCACGGTCGAATGACGCGGCGCATCACCCACGCGGACGAATGGCGGACGGTGGGCCGCCTGCAACGCCTCCCCCATTCGCCCGCGTGGCTGACGGCGCCACCCAGGCCCAGGATCGACCTCGGCGCCGTGCCCGAACGCCGCGGCAGCGGCTTGTCCGCAGCCGTTCGACGCGCCGTGTGCGGCCAGGCGCCGCGCGAGCGGCCGCAGGCACGCCCCCCGTCGATGCACTTGAGGGTCGGAAGCGATTGGCGAAGCAAACGCCGCCGCATATTGCACTGCGGGCGGCCCCCCGCCGCCGATCGCCTAAACTGAATCGGTCCGTTCGGATCCGACCCACCTTCACACGCAGCGAGGCAAGCCATGACCGCGAGCCAGCCGGCACGCATGGATCTCCCTGGGCAAGTCGTGCTCGTGCTCCAGGGCGGTGGCGCACTGGGCGCGTTCCAGCTCGGCGTCTTTCAGGCGATGGACGAAGCCGGTATCCGGCCCGACTGGGTGGTCGGGACGTCGATCGGCGCGATCAACGCGGCGCTGATCGCCGGGAACCCGCCCGGGCTGCGCTACGAGAAACTGTCGGGGTTCTGGCGCCGCGTGACCGAACGGACCCGTTTCGACACCGCGCCGCTGTTGCCCGGCTGGGACCGGACGCTGGCCGAGCTGATGATCATCGGCGGCGGCATCGCGGGATTCTTCCAGCCCAATCCGGCATCGTGGCTCGGCCCGATGGTCCGCCTCGGCGTCGATCGCGCGTCGTATTACCGGATCGCGCCGCTGCGCGACACGCTCATGTCGCTGATCGATCCCGACCTGCTGAACGCGGGCCACCCGCGCCTGACCGTCAGCGCGGTCAATGCGTGCACCGGCACGATGCGCTATTTCGATTCGCGCGACACGCGGCTCGGAATCGAGCACATCATGAGTTCGGGCGCACTGCCGCCCGCGTTCCCGGCAATCCGGATCGACGGCGAACCGTACTGGGATGGCGGCGTGTATTCGAACACGCCGGTCGAAGTCGTGCTCGACGACAACCCGCGCCGCAGCTCGATCATCTTCTCCGTCCAGATGTGGAACCCGGCCGGCCCCGAGCCCGAGAGCATCTGGCAGGTGTCGGAGCGGCAGAAGGACATCCAGTATGCGAGCCGCACCGACAGCCACATCGCGCGCCAGCAGCAGATCCACCGGCTGCGCCACGTGATCCGCGAACTGGCCCGCCACGTGCCGGAAGCCGAACGCGCATCGCCGGCCGTGCGCCGGCTCGCCGCGTGGGGATGCGAAACCACGATGCACCTGATCAAGCTCGCGGCGCCGCGGCTCGCCGGCGACAATCAGCTGAAGGACATCGATTTCACGCCGGACGGCATCGCCGCCCGCCGGCAGGCCGGCTACGAAGCGGCACAACGCGCCATCGCGGCACGTCCGTGGGATACGCCGACGGACCCGATGGAAGGCCTGGCGGTATTCGACGCAAGCGCGCCGCCCATCCCGGAAAACCCGGCATGACACGCAGCCCTGCAACAGCAGGCCGAAAGCACGGCAGCGTGCGCAGCGTGTCGAAATAATCGTCGAGGATCGTGACGTTCAGGGGGCGATCCTGGCAACGCCGTCGTCCTGAACCGGGAATGCTTCGCCGGGAAATGAATTTATCTTGCCGATTCCCGCGTTGTTCTGACCGATCAGTTTTCACCATACGCGGACTTCGCGCGGGCGCTCACTGCCGTGCCGCTCGCATGTCCGGCGCCGTACCGGCAACGACCGGACACGATGGCGGCAACGCCTGCCCGAACAGCACGGCCAGCCCGCAAGCGGACGTGAACATGCCGAGACCGTCATGCCCGACGCCCGGCACTTCGACGACCTGCTGCGCGAGATCGTCAGGATGACGCTTCTTCAGGTAGTCGAAATATGCGAGCCCGCGCGCGAGCCGGTACGGGCCTTGCGCCATCGCCGCGCACGAGCGATCGATGAAGTGGGTGTACGGGTTCGTGTCGGCCTGGCCGAGCAGGTACACGACATGACGCGCGACATAGCGAGTTTCAAGATCGCGCACGTCCTGCGACGCGACATAAGGCGGCGCCGACTTCAGCCCGTATTTCCACTCCGTCGCGCTAGGGCAGGTTCCGCCGGCGATCGCCTGGCCATCCGGCCGTTCGTCGTCGAAATACAGGTAGCTCGACGGGTTCGCGACCACATAGCGCACCGCGATGCCGGCCCGCTCCAGCGCATCGCCTTCGTGCCCGGCCACCGCATAGCGCTGCAGCAACTGCGCGCCGGCGGAATGACCGATCACCACCACGCTCGACAACGCGGGATACAGGTTGCGGTCGGCGAAATGCGCGAGCAATGCGTCGAGCGCCTTGAACGAACTGATCGGCCCCGGCTGACGCGCCGCTTCACCGCCTTTCCATCCTTCCTGCGTCCACGCCAGCGTGTGCGCCGGCAACGAAAACGCGCGCGTATCGGCACGCGTCAGGAACTGCGGCGCGACGACCATCGTGCCCTTCCCGGCCGCTCCGGCCTTCTCGACGACCTCGAGCCCCGATGCATAGTACGCGTCGGCGTTGCGAAGCGTGCCGTGAATCACGACGAAGACGCGGGTGATATCCGGCGCGGCGTGGTCGAGCGGAGGGTCGGCATAGACAGGCAACACCGCGCTGCCCTGCGGCGTATCGACGGCCAAACGCTGGCTGGCGACGGCCTTGACCGGCGCCTCGAGGCGTTCGCGTTGCGTGGGCGTAGCGGCTTCGGCCGGACGCGCGCCGCCCGGCACGCCGAGCACGGCACACGCGGCCGCGAGCGAAACGGCAGATGACAGGGTTCGTGCTGCCGGCAGCACGCGCGAGAACCGAAGGCTGGCGAAGGCGACGGAAATGAGTGACATGGCGACGGATCGAGTGGCGGGTATGACTTTAACGGCGATGGTCGCAGAATCCGTCGCACGCCGCCGGACTGTTGCGGGAAGCGGGTCAGTCCGCCGGGTCCGCGCCGCGTTCGGCGTCGACGCAGGCGTTGCCCGAAGCACGCTGCATCCGTTGCACGATCGCGTCCAGTTCGCCGATATGCGCGGCCACCGCCTGCTTGCCCGCTCGTGCCCATCCATCGAACGATGTCATCCCGCTCACTGCGCCGACGAACGCCATGCCAGCCCGCTCGGCCGCCTGCGCGTCCACCGCATGATCGCCGACGTAGATCGCCGAGCAAGCCGGCAGGCCAAGTCGCGCCAGTGCCTGCACAAGCCCCTCGGGATCGGGCTTGTGACGCTGCACGTCTTCCCCGCCGATCAGCACGTCGACGAGCGACTGCAAACCGTTGCGCTCGATAATCGCCTCGATCCGGTAACGAAACTTGGACGACACGATCGCGACGGCGAGCCCTTGCTCTCGCAACCGGGCAAGCAGCGGCGGCACTTCGGGATAGATCCGGGTGCCGGGCACCATGATCTCGTCGGCGCGCGCCACGAAGCGACGCGCGAATGCATCGGCCCGCGCCGGTTCGGTTTCGCCCGTCAGCGTGCGAAACATCTCCTGCAGCGGCAGCCCGATCACGGCGCCGATCTGCGCCGGCGTCGCGCCGGCTGCGCCAAGCTGATCCAACGCGTACTCGGTGCACTCGACGATCGCGGCGGACGAATCCGCCAGCGTCAGATCGAAATCGAAGATGACGGCTCGAACAGGCATGAAAGGTCTCCGCAAACAAAAATGGCTCGCGCACGATGCGCGAACCGGCAGGAGGTTGCGATGCGCACTGGCGTGTCGATCGATCAGCGATCCTGACCGGATTGCGCGCGATCTGCCGCGTCGAGCCCGTCCGGGTCGCGCTTCGCCCATTGTTTCGCCCACCCCAGCAACGGCTGCAGCGCCGCCTCGAGCCGCCGGCCTTCGGCGGTCATGCAGTAGCCGCCCTCGCCATGCTCGACGAGGCCCGATGCCTTGAGCTCGGTCAGGCGCGTGTTGAGCAGGCGAGCGTTCGTGTCGCAGGCTTCCTGCAGTGCACGGAAAGTGAGCGGCGCGCCGCGCAGCTCCCAAAGGATGCGCAGTGTCGTGCGTCGCCCGAGCAGATCCAGCACGACCATGATGGGTCGCCCTGTCTTCGATCCGCGAACGCGCTGTCCGATCTTGGGTGTGGTCATGCTGTACTTTTTAAAGCAAACGCCGCGTGACGTCAACGAATCGTCGCGATGTGGGCGCGCATGCCGCATTGCAAAGCCGACGCCCTGCCCTTTTTACATTGCTTTACTTTTTAAAGCATGCCGCCTACGCTGCTGGCGTGGCCATCGGCAAATTCGTGCATGCACTCGCACCGGCCACGTGCACGAGCACGAAGGAGTTCACATGGCTCAGCGTATCGCATGCGCAGTGCCGCCATTCGCCCCCGACATCGCCGCATCGATCGACCGGATCATGCGGGGCCGCCCGCCGTTGCGCCTCTTCACCACGCTGGCGCGCGACGCGCGCCTGTTCACGAAGTTCTTCGCCGCCAGCCTGCTGGACGAAGGCCACCTCGACATCCGGCAACGCGAGATCGTCATCGACCGCACCTCCGCGCTTTGCCGGTCCGAATACGAATGGGGTGTGCATGTCTCCGTGTTCTCGGCGGCCGCCGGGTTGACCAGCGAGCAGATTCGCTCGCTGGCCCTCGGCTCGTCCGACGACGCATGCTGGAGCGACGAGGACCGTTTGCTGATCCGGCTGTGCGACACGCTGCATCGGCATTGCGACATCGACGACGACCTGTGGCACGCGCTGCGCCCGCATTTCCGCGACGAGGCGCTGCTCGAATTGCTGATGCTCGCAGGCTTCTACCGGACCGTCAGCTACCTCGCGAACGGGCTGCGCCTGTCGCCGGAAGCAGGCGCCGCACGATTTCCGCAACGTTCGGGCTCGTGCTCGGCGGCCCGATCGCGCGCTACCTGACCCGCAAGCTAAAAACGCCCGGCCTCGAAGCACCGCATACGCCCCAAGAGCGCGCCAGCGATACGTGCGGCTTCGAGCATCCCAAGGAACAGCAGTCGATGACGCCGACCGCGTTCATCAAAACGCTCGCGCTGTTCGCGATCGCGCTGTCCGGCGGCACCGCGATCGAGTCGCTGATCCGCGGCACAGCATTCGAGTTGCCGACCCTCGTGCTGCTCGTTGCGCAAACCGCTCTGATGGTCGTCTACGCGATCTTCGTGACGTTCCGCTTGGTGGGCTCGAACTACGACGCCGCCGTGCTCGCGGCCGGCCATTGCGGTTTCGGGCTCGGCGCGACTCCGACCGCAATCGCGAACATGCAGGCCGTCACCGCGCGCTTCAGCGCCATCGCACGTGGCCTTCCTGATCGTGCCGATGGTTAGCGCGTTTTTCATCGAAATCGCGAACGCGCTCGTGATCAAGCTGTTCCTCGCGCTGCCGATCTACGGGTAATGTAGGCATCCATAATTGATGCTAGCCATGCATTCGTGCGCTTCCGCCATAGACCATGCAGGACGCCTCCGGTTTTCCATGTTATTGGCCGCGGCCTTGTGAAGGCCCGTGTCAACTCCCCTGCAGCGCCGCCCTCCTTGTGACGCGTTGTGTGACATCCGGTTTCAGCGGACAATCTCGCCGTAGTGATAAGGTTCCATCTCATTACCAGGCCGTTCGGCGATGTCTGCAAACAACCCCGCGCGACATCGAGTGGCCGTTGCGGATCAGTGCGAAAGGCGCTTCGCGACCCACCGCAGCCGCTCGAGTCTCGACGGCCAATGTCTGCTTGACAAGCGATTGCGGTCGTTCGCCGCCGAGAGATGAATTTTGTCACGAGGCGAGATCGCAGACTATCGGCAAACGGCCGCTTTACGGTGTACCAAGCGTCATGACCGGCAAGGCGCGTGCAGCCGCTCCAAACACTCAGCCGAAGCTGATACCAGACGTTGCGGTCGACGTCGATTCGTTGGACATCCTGGAAGTGCTTTCCTGCTCTGCAAAAAAGACGGGTTCGAAGTGGCGGGCGACCCAAAAAGCGTGTTTGCGCATTTTGATTCGGGCACTCGTACTTTACCGCAGTTGAAAGGAGCGTGCGATGCCGAGACCCTCGAGCCCACAGCCGCCGGAGAACGGGTTGCGCGCAGCGCACGTGGCTGGTCAAGAGAGCGTGGTCAACCCAGCGATGCTCATCGCCCATGAGACCGCCATGAGTCGGGAGTGAGCTTCCTCAAGCACTCGCGAATCGATTCTTGCATGCTAAATCGAAACGTATCTGTTCAGCTCCCGGACGTTGCCCCTTGTGAGAGCAGCTTCAGTCGTTCAGGATGTCCCGCGCCTTGGCAATTACAGGCGCGTCGACCATCTTGCCGTCGACACTAATCGCTGAACCGTCGCTGCCTTTTATCGCAGACATAACTCGCTGTGCCCATTCCACTTCCTCCGGAGCCGGGCGGAAAGCCGCGTAGACGTGCTCTAACTGCTTTGGATGGATGCACAGTTTGCCTCGGAACCCAAGGTTACGGGCCCGGATGGTGTCCAGTCGAAGCAGCTCGGGGTCGTCAATAACTGCGGTGACTCCGTCAACGGGAGGCGCGATGCCAGCGATTCGCGAGGCTAATGTAAGTTGTGAGCGGAAGTAAACAAGTTCATCACCGTCGCCTTGGATGCCAGTGTCGACTTGGAAATCAATTGTTCCGAACATTAGGCGCTCGACCTTCGGCGTTCGCGCTAACGTGACGAGGTCGGCGAACGCCGCAGCAGTCTCGATAAGTGGCAACAGCGCGATATTGTCGTCGACTTCCTTTGACAGTTCGGAAAGGGCAGCGGCGCGTTCTGCCTTCGGAACGACAATGCCGCGGAGGTTCAACATCCCACGCAAAGCTGCAGCGTCTTCCTGATACCACGGCGTATCGGCAGCGTTCACGCGCACATATGCGTGGCCTCCTTTTTTCAGCCAGGACGCAACGGCGTCACGCGCCTGTGACTTCGCAGCAGGAGCTACTGCATCCTCGAGGTCAAGAATGACGGCGTCGGCGCCCGCCGCGCACGCCTTGTCGAATCTTTCGGGGCAGTTGCCGGGCACGAAAAGATAGGTTTTAGGAAACATGGAATTTAACTCAAAGAAGGTCTATCGTCAGAGCTGACCCAAGACTTTTTTAGCTTCATGGTCAGGTACCGAAGAGAGAGCGGTATGGCGACGTAGTCAAAAGCAGTTCGAGTGCGTCGGCTCGTTCGCAACGCGGAGCGCGCACATGAGCCGACGCAGTGGGCTGGCCTACCCCGTCAATGAGCTGCCTTTGCAAGACGGTCGGATACAGAACCTTGCTCCAAGGTCTTTTGCCTTCCAAGATAGAAAGCAGCGCATGCGCTAATCAACGACATCAACGCGAGGAAGGCAGCGACTGCATACGCCGAGTGATAAGTCTGGAACAGCCAGAGGGAAATCATGGGAGCGGGTCCGCCGGCGATGATGGAGGCACCCTGATAGCCGAGCGACGCTCCGCTGTATCGAATACGTGCAGGGAACGACTCTGCAATGAAGGCGGCCTGCGAGCCGTAAAGCGCCGCATGAATCACCATGATAATGACCGTGCCCGCCACTACCGCAAAAGGAATCTTGGTGTTCAACAGGGCGAAGTACGGGAATGCGAACAGCATCATGCAGATTGCGGCAGACATATAGGTCTTCCGGCGACCGATACGGTCGGCCAGATGTCCGAAGTACGGCAAAGCAAAGCACGCCACAACAGCCGCAATCAACACCGCGTTCAGAATGAACTCTTTTCCGAGCCCAAGGTTCTTGGAGCCGTACAACATGGCGAACGAGGTGAGTATATAGAACGCAGCCTGCTCGCCGGGACGGACCAGAGCGGAAAGCAGAATCGCTTTCCACTCGGTCCTGATGGCTTCACTAATCGGGCTCTTCGTGCGGTCAACCGCCTTGTTTGCCTCAACAAAATCTTTCGTCTCCGGCACGCCCATGCGGACCACCAGTCCGAAGACCAGAAGTGCACCACTCGCGAAGAACGGCATGCGCCAGCCGAAGTCCATGAGCGAGTCGGCTCTCCAGCGGCTACACATGCTCCAGACGAGTACGGAGATAACCAGCCCAAGAGGAACACCAACGTTTGGCAGCGACGCCATGAAGCCACGGCGCTTTCCTTGATGACTCTCCATCGAGAGAAGAACGGCGCCACCCCATTCCCCGCCTACACCAATCCCTTGGAAGAATCGGAGGACAACAAGAAGCCAGCCCGCCGCGGGGCCTATCTGGTGCGCGGTAGGCAGCAAGCCGACGAGCAAGGTGGCAACGCCCATCAGGGTAAGCGTAGCGACAAGCGTTGATTTGCGGCCAACACGGTCACCCATGTATCCGAAGATGGCTCCGCCAAGTGGGCGCGATAGAAAGCCCACGAAAATCGTCGCGAACGATTCCATGAGACCTTCTGAGCCACCGTGTGCGAAGAAGAGCTTCGGGAAGATGAGCGCCGCTGCAGTGCCATAGATGAAAAAGTCATACCACTCAATCGTGGTGCCGATGACACTGGCGATTGCTGCGCGGCGCTCGACGCGCTTCGAGTCTGTCGAGAGGGTCGAGGCGTTTGCCTGACCGAGAGGGGATTTGGGGTGCATCGTTGTCTCCAATCTTTAGAAATTCGTCGAAGCTAGCGAGTGCGTTTAGAACGACGCCTCTGCGCGCATTGAGACGGCGCCGCCGGGCAAGCTCACCCAAACTACGAGTTGGTCACCGTCTTTCGCGGCGTTGAACCGCAGTTCGTTACCCAGAATCGAGGGCTGAAGACCTCGATAACTAAAGCGCTTCAAACGGTGTCCACTGACTTCTTCGGCAAACCCCGCGAGCATGGTTGCATTCAGCGGCCCATGAATGACGAGGTTCGGATAGCCCTCGACATCGCGGCAATAGTCCGCGTCGTAATGAATGCGGTGGCCGTTGAACGTAAGCGCTGAGTAGCGGAACAGCATCGTCGAATCCGGCTTCAGCGCACGCGTTTTTTGCGGCTGAGGCATGTCCGTCGTTGCTGATGTTGCGCCGCCCCTAGATGCTTCTTTGTAGACAATGTCGTGATGTTCAGTGACCAAGACCTTGCCGTCATGAACGACTTCATGCAGGACCGTTACGAAAACGAGTTCTCCGCTTCGCCCTTGCTTATGCTCGACCGACGCGATGCTGGAGCGCTTTTCAATTTCTACGCCCAACGGAAGGTCTCCATGGAACTCGAGCCTCCCGCCAGCCCACATCCGGTTGGGCAGCGACACCGGCGGCAAAAAGCCGCCCCGCGCCGGGTGGCCGTCACGACCAAGTCCGGAAGACGGCTCTCCGTTCAAGAAATAGAGCCAATGCCAAAGTGGAGGCAACGGTGCGCCATCTACAAAATCGGATTGCGGAATACCGAGTGTCGCGGCCATAAGTCGCGCTTGACGTGCAGACAGGACATCGCGGTCAGACTGGCTTTTACCAATCCACTCGCAGAGATGCGAAATGTCGACAGCGCTCATACGAGTGCTCCTTCTTGTTTCGCCGCGAACTCGGAACGGATGCGCTCGGTGTGCTCTCCCAACTTCGGTGCAGCTTGAAATTGCTGGCTGTCCCATGGTGCGCGAACAGCCGGCGCAATCATCTGCAACTCTTCGCCTTCGACCGTCATCGGCCATTTTCGCAAGGCTGGATGTTCCGCCATCTGGGCAACGGAGCGAACTTGTCCGTACGCGGTGTTTGCGGTCGCCAATCGTTCGAGTGCTTCGCTCGACTTGACCTTGGCAAAGGCTTCTGCAATCACGTGGTCAAGTGCTTCACGGTTGGCCACTCGATTTGTGTTGGATGAGAAGCGTGACTCGTCGGCCACCTCCGGCTGCTGGAGGAACGCCGAGCAGAACTGTCGCCATTCCCGCTCGTTCTGGATGCTGATTACGATTTCGTCACCGTTCTTCGTCCTGAAAGCCCCATACGGCGCGATGGACGGGTGCTTCAGACCCTGACGCGTCGGTGCTCCTTTTCCGTAGACTTGGTGAACGTATGGAATCGTCATCCAGTCTGCCGCGCCGTCAAACAGTGAGACCGAGACGCCCGAACCCTTGCCTGTATTTGAACGGAGGGCGAGCGCAGAAAGCACTGCAATCGTAGCGTTCATTCCGGCGCCAATGTCGCAAATGGAGACGCCGATACGTCCGCACGCATCCGGAGCGCCGGTGATTCCGGCCAGACCACTCTCACACTGCACGAGGAGGTCGTAAGCCTTGAGATTGCTGGCCGCGTTATTGGTCCCGTAACCGCTGATGTCGCAGGTAATCAGGCGCGGATGCAGGCTACGCAGCGCGGCACTGCCGAACCCCGCCCGGTCCAAGGCGCCCGGCGCGAGGTTCTGAACGAATATATCGGCCTCGGCAATGAGTCGATGCAACAGTGCTGCGTCGTCCGCCTTCTTGAAATCCAGAACAACCGATTCTTTGCCGCGATTTGTCCAGACAAAATAGGACGATTGACCGTTGGCGGCGGCATCGTAGCCGCGCGCGAAATCGCCCTCTGCCCGCTCAATCTTAATGACGCGTGCGCCCATTTCTGCGAGACGCCCCGTACATAGCGGCGCCGCGAGCGCCTGTTCGATACACACGACAACTATGCCGGCGAGCGGCTTCGAGGAAAGTGCTTGATTGACTGATGCCATCATCAGTGCCTCCTGGACTTATGTTGATGGCAACCAGTATCGGAAAATGCATCCGCAAACTACAGCGAGTTTTCTCGAACCGAGCATTCGACTAATTCGAAATCGTGCAGCGCAGCAATCGCGCTACGCCCTGAATTTTTTGGAGCTTATGCTATAAATATCTGGTCATATTCGATAAAGACGAACGCATGAGCTTTGACCTGACCGACCTTAAAGTCATCGTCGCGGTTGCAGAAGAAGGCAATGTTTCGCGGGGCGCGGAACGGTGCCACCTCGCGCCGTCGTCAGCTAGTCTTCGAATCAGGAATCTCGAGGAAACAGTCGGGGTGACGCTTTTGAGCCGACATCCAAGAGGCGTTGCCTTAACTGCGGCGGGCCAGGTCCTTGTCGAGCACGCCAAACGCTGTCTTGCTCAAATTGACCAGATGCGCTCGGACCTGCTTCCATATACTCAGGGGATGACCGGGCACGTCACCGTTTTCGCGAACAACAATGCAATCAGTTCTCACCTGCCCGAAGACCTCGCTCGATTCTTCGCTGCGTTCCCCAGTGTGCGTATCACATTGGAGGAGCGGATGAGTCACGACATCGTCGGCGCCGTTGCGGCTGGTCGAGCAGACGTTGGGGTTGTTGCGTTGGAGTCTGAGCATCCGGCATTGCGGTTTGTCCCGTATAAGCAAGACCAACTCGTTCTGCTAGCCCCTGTCACTCACCCTTTGGCAGGGCAAAGTCATGTCAGCTTTAAAGAGTGCCTCGGCCAGCCGTTCATCAGCCTGCAATCGGGCGCCGCATTGCACACCTTTTTGGTGAACCATGCCAGTGCCCTCGACGGTCAGCTGGATGTGCGTGTTCAGGTTTCGGGTTACCGTGCGATAGCTCGGCTTGTGTCCTCAGGTGCTGGAATTGGCATCGTCCCCCGGACTGCGATTGAGCCATCAGACGAAGGAAAGGTAACGGTAATTGAGTTGGTTGAGGCGTGGTCTCAGCGCAATCTACACGTTTGCGTTCTGCGCAATCCGACCGAAAAGAATCTGTACCGAGACGAACTCGTGGATATGCTGTGTAGCTCACCAGTTTGACCGCGAGCATACGAACTGCCGGGCCTTACTGGCGGAGAGCGAATATGACGGACGGCTGCCCGTTTCGTCTTCGATGGTCACAAACATTACCCCCTTCGCGGTCCCAGGTCGCTGACGGACGGTGACCACCCCGCAGCCGCGCGCGAGCCGGCCGTTGGGGTAGGCGAAAGTCAGCACCCAGCTGCGGATTCAACCGGTCGATGCAACAGATTGATGGAACCGCTGGGCGGGCGTGTCAAAGTTTAGCGTCTTACGCGGACGCTCGTTGAGACGCCTCGCTACAGCGTCGAGTTGGGCTTGGGAATAGGCAGAGAGGTCGGTACCTTTCGGGAAGTACTGCCTCAGCAGTCCGTTCATGTTTTCATTCGAGCCGCGTTGCCACGGATTCTGCGGATCGCAGAAATAGACCTGGATCTTGGTCGCCACGGTAAAGCGTTTGTGATCAGCCATTTCCGTGCCCCTGTCCCAGGTCAGCGATTTATATAGTTCCCGAGGTAACTTGCTGGCGTGTCGTATCAGCGCGTTGACCACAGCCTCGGAATCCTTGCCGGCTACTTTTACCAGCATCACGTATCGACTCTGACGTTCGACAAGAGTCGCAATCTGGCTGGTAGCGTTGCCAAACAGCAAGTCCCCTTCCCAGTGCCCGGGTATCGCGCGATCCTCCGCCGTCGCGGGGCGTTCACTGATCGATACAGCGTCGCGAATGTTCGTGCGGTCTTCGGTTTTCAATGTGTGATGGCGAGACCGGCGCATCGCTCGAGAGCGTCGCAAGTGTTCAAGCAATTCCTTTTTCAGGGCACCGCGAGCTTGAATATAGAGGCTCCGATAGATCGTCTCGTGTGACACCAGATGGTCCTTGTTGACGGCATACGCATGCTTGAGCCAACCAGAAATCTGCTCAGGGGACCACTGCAGCTTCAGCTTTGCAGCGACAACTCGCGCCAGCGTCTGGTTGCTCACTAATTTGCAAATCTTCGGGCGACGTGCCCGATCCCAGGCGAGCTCATCCGCCCGGCTCGCTCGATAACCTTGGCTGCCTCCGTTGCGCTGCAGCTCGCGGCTGATCGTGGAAGGAGCACGTCCCAGCTTGGCCGCGATAGACCGAATCGATAATCCGCTCACCAGGCAGCGAGAGATTTCCTCGCGTTCCGCGAGCGTCAATGTCTGCGGTGCGCGATGTCTTTGCGGTGGCTCGATGCCGCCGGCCTCTGACAGGATCCGCTGTATCGAAGAGTGGCCCCGATCGAACAGTTTGGCAATTTGATGAATCGTTTCACCTTTGCGCCAGCGGTCCCACATGAGTGCTTTCTGACTCTCAGAATAGTAGATCCTCGGCCTCTGCTTCATTTGCAACACCTCCACTGCTTGCGCAGATTCTAGTGTGTTGCATCGACCGGTTGAATCCGCAGCCTATAACAGCCGCTCACACTTCGTCTTTTAATGACGGTTCATGGCCGGCAGCCGCCGGTCGTGATCTCCGGCAACTGGCCGAACGGCGAACTTCGAGCGGTCCCGTCTGGCCCGCTGGTAAACTCAGGCAACCCCACCACGCAATGGCCGGAGAGCGCGTTGACCGATCTCGTCACACTGCAGGCCCCCATCGACTACGAAATCGCGAATTCGCTGATCATTGCGACGCCGGAAGCATGGCGGACCGCTGACATGATCGTAACGCGTGCTGGCGAGTGGGACCGCCTCGAAATAGCGATCACGAACCCGGACGGAATGATGGACATTGTCCTGCCAACGAAAGAGATCGTTTCTGCCCTTCAGCAATTGGTTGACTTGCATCGCGGACAGAGCGTGGTTTGGGTAAAAGCCGTGTACTCAGTAGCAGTGAGCGAGTCTGCACAATGGCGCTCCCCTGCATCCTTCGAGTACGCGACACGAGCCGGCGTTACGGCCTAGACCGGCGGCAGTAGCGGTCACTCGCCATCGCCAACTACTGGCCGAGAGCAACCGGACGCAGTCGGCTCCCGATGTCCCGCAACACTGTTTTCCCAGCATAGATGACTGAGCTTGAGGCAGAGAGCGTCCCGTTTGAACTCAGCGCTTCGACCGGCCCGGCGGGGCGTCGAGAATCGGTCTAGAAATCAAAATGTTACCGCCGGAAGGCTTGGTCCACTACGCGAGTTGACAAATTTAATGCGGACGTAGGCGAATTGACGACATTATTTTGGTGGAAACGTCAATAAAGTCGTCAATTCGCGTGCTGGGAGCCTTGATACACGAGGATTCTGGAGTGACAGAATTATTTTGCTCTACGAGACCGCCGCCAGACTCCTGACCGAGGTTGCTCGTAAAGCGATCGTTTCGGCTGCACACCTAGCAGCCTAAACAGGCCTTGCGCCGGTCAGACGACTATCCGGTTCATCGATACGCGGCGAGCATCAGTCCAGACGCGGCAACAAGGTACACGCGCGCCTTGTTCCTCTCCGCCTCCGCCGCCGTACGGGACCCAGTCTCAAGGGCCTATTGCTAGCGCAAGGTCCAGCAAGATAAGCGCCATAACCAGGCACTCATCGCGCTGGGACGGCGACGCCGCGACGTCCTGTCCACCATGGCTGCGCTATACCAACCCAAGTCAGGCCCTAACCCTTGTCGAGCGTCATACGGGGCCGCTCGCGGCGAATGTTGATGTTGCCATGGAATTGCCGAGCCGAGACCGAACGGCGCGTCTATGCGGCCAATGTCGTCGCCTAGGACGAAATTCTCGCTGGGTCAACGCAACCGCCAAATCGATGAAAGCGCGTCAAACCAACGCCTCACGTACATAGCTCAGGCTGTAGTTTGGACCACGGTGTTCAATCTGACGCTTTCATCGAGGGGATAGACTGGCCGCACGAGTCGCCCGTAGCGGAACAGTCCGTAGTCCGAACCCGTCACGCCGCGGCTGTCGCACTCGACCAGCGCGGCCGCGATCGGCACGAACACCGGCCGGCAATACATCCGCGACTTCAGCAGCAGGAAGCGCGCGCGGCGCGGATCGACACCGACGCTCTCGAACACGCCGAGATCCCAGGGCTCCTGCGTACGCTCGCTGATGACGAGCGTGGCCGCGCCGATGTCGAGCACGGCCGTGCGGCCCATGTATGCGCGCTGGCCCGTGTACGTCGGCCCCGTGATCACGTATTCGCCGTCGGTCAGCGCGCGCACGACGCCGGTCGCGCGGAACGGCTCGCGCCGCACGCCGCCGTGCGACGGCAGGCGGTTGCCGACCGGTACCGTGACGGTCGCGCCGACACCCGCGTCGATCAGCGCCGCGACGGCCTGCGGGTCGCACAGCGGCCCGCTGACGATGCCGTCGAGCCCATGCTCGAGCGCGGCCTCGAGCAGGTCCATCGTGTCGCACGGGCCGCCCGACATGCAGTTGTCGCCGTGATCGAGCATCAGCACGGGGCGATCCGCGCCGCGCGCGAGCGCCGCAGCCTGCGCAACCGATTCGGCGAGCGGCGCGCTGCGATAGACGAAATCGTCGCGCTCGTCCCAGATCTGCCGTGCGATGCGCTCGGCCACCGCGTCAGCCGCGGCCCGGTCGCCATCGGCCACCACGACGACGCTGATGCACGGCGCGGGAATGTCCGCGAGCGAGAAGCCGGGCAGCACCGAGACGGCGAGCATCCCGTCGGCCTCGGCCGCGCGCGCGGCCTCCACCGCGCGCCGCATCGCGCCCTCCGCGCTCGCGCTGCGCAGCGTCGAGGTCATCAGCGGCGGCTGCCGCCACGCGAGCACGGGCCGCACGCGGCCGTGCAACTGGTCGAGCAGCACGCGTGCCGCATGCTCGCCGGTCTCGACCATGTCGACGTGCGGGTAGGTCTTGAAACTGACGATCACGTCCGCGTGATCGATCATCTTCTGCGTGACGTTCGCGTGCAGGTCGAGCGCGACCGCGATCGGTGCGCCGGGCAGCGCCGCGCGCACGCGCGCGAGCAGGTCACCCTCGCCGTCCACGCTCTGCTCGGCGACCATCGCGCCGTGCAGGTCGAGCATCACCGCATCGCAGCCGGGCGCTGCCGCGACGATCGCGTCGCAGATCGCCGCATACGCGTCGGCCGCGACGGGCCCGCTCGGGTTCGCGGCCGCCGACACCGGCGTCACGATTTCAGCGCCCTCACGCTCGGCCGCATCGATGAACGCGGCCATCGCGGTGCGCATCCCGCGGTTCGCGCGATACGCGTCGTCGCCCCAGTCGGGGCCGGTGCGGCCGAACGCGGCAAGCGGCGTCGGCACCGGCGAGAACGTGTTGGTCTCGTGGTTCATCCGGGCGATCAGGATTTTCATCGCGCGCAGCCCTCCGCGATCCCGGCGGCACCGAGCATCGCGTGCAGCAACACGTTGCAGCCGGCCTCCAGATGCGCGGGATCGGCATCCTCGATCTCGTTGTGGCTGATCCCGTCCTTGCACGGCACGAAGATCATCGCGGTCGGCGCGACGCGCGCGAGATACACGGCGTCGTGGCCCGCCCCGCTGATCACGTTCATCGACGACAGCCCGAGCGCACTCGCGCCTGCACGAACCTGCTCGACCAGCGTCGCGTCGAACGGCTGCGGCGCGAAGTACACGACCTGCTCGACGTCGATCGGCATGCCGGCCGATGCGCCCAGGTCGGTGCAGGCAGCACGCAGCTCGGCATCCATCGCCGCAAGCGTCGCATCGTCGGCCGCGCGCATGTCGACGGTCAGCGTCACGCGGCCCGGAATCACGTTGCGCGAATTCGGGTGCACGTCGACCCAGCCGACCGTGCCGCGTCCATGCGGCGGATGCGCGCACGCGATGTCGTTCACCTTGCGCACGAGATCGGACGCGACGAGCAGCGCGTCACGCCGCAGCGCCATCGGCGTCGGGCCCGCATGCGCCTCCATCCCGTGCACGGTCACGTCATACCAGCGCTGCCCGAGCGCGCCCTCGACCACACCGATCGTCGTGTCATGTGCCTCCAGGACCGGCCCCTGCTCGATATGCGCTTCGAAATACGCGCCGACCGGATGCGCATCGCGCCCGTCGTTCGCATCGCCCGCATAGCCGATCGCGGCCAGCGCGTCGCGCACCGACACACCGTCGCGGTCGCACTGCGCGAGCGCATGGTCGAGCGTGAACGCGCCCGCGAACACGCCGGAGCCCATCATCACGGGCACGAAGCGCGAGCCTTCCTCGTTGGTCCATACCGCGACCTCGAGCGGCGCGCGCGTGCGCACACCCGCGTGGTCGAGCGTACGCAGCACCTCGAGGCCCGCGAGCACGCCGTAGTTGCCGTCGAACTTGCCGCCGGTCGGCTGCGTGTCGATATGACTGCCCGTCGTCACGGGCGGCAGGTCGTCGCGTTCGCCCGCACGCCGCGCGAAGATGTTGCCGATCGCGTCGACACGCACCGTGCAGCCGATTTCCTTCGCCCACGCGGCGAACAGGTCGCGCGCCTCGCGATCGAGTTCGGTGAGCGCGAGGCGGCACACGCCCCCCTTGTCGGTCGCGCCGATCCGCGCGAGACGCATCAGGCTGTCCCACAGTCGCGCGCCGTCGACGCGCAAGCCGGACGCTGCGACGCCCGGTGTCGAATCCAGAATTTGCATCGATGGAATTCCTCGCAATGAAAGGGGCGGCGCTTACGCGACGCCGACGCCCAGATAACGGTCCTTTACCTCGTGATCGGCCATGAACGCAGCGTTGCTGCCTTCGTAGACGATCACGCCCTGTTCGATCACGAAGTGGCGGTCGGCGAGCTGCGTGCACACTTCGAGGTTCTGTTCGACGAGCAGGATCGCAACGCCGGCGGCCTTGATCTGCTTCAGTTGCTCGACGATCTCCTCGACGATCACCGGCGCGAGCCCTTCCACCGGCTCGTCGAGCATCAGCAGCCGCGGGTGGTTCATCAGCGCGCGGCCGATCGCGAGCATCTGCTGCTCGCCGCCCGACAACTGCGCGCCGCCGTTGCGGCGGCGCTCCTGCAGGCGCGGGAAGATCCGGTAGATGTCGTCGAGCTGCCACGGTGAATCGCGGCGCGCACCGAGCCGCAGGTTCTCCTCGACCGACAGCAGGCGGAAAATCCCGCGATGCTCCGGCACGAAGCACAGGCCGCGCGCGGCGATCCGGTGCGCGGGCTGTCCGGACACCGGCCGGCCCGCGAACGTCACCGTGCCGCCGGTCGGCGCGACGACGCCCGCGATCGTCTTGAGCGTCGTCGACTTGCCCGCGCCGTTGCGGCCGAGCAGCGTCACCGTCTCGCCTTCGTTCACGTTCAGCGAAATGCCTTGCAGGATGTGACTCTTGCCATAGCAGGCATGAACTTCCTTCACGTCGAGCATCATGCGCGGCCTCCCGTGATCATGTTGCCGAGATACGCGCTGCGCACGCGCTCGTCGCCGCGAATCGCATCCGGCTTGCCTTCGACCAGCACGCGGCCCTGCTGCATCACCGTGATGGTGTCGGAGATGTCCATCACGATCCCCATGTTGTGCTCGATCAGCACGACCGTGTAGTCGTCGCGCAGGCCACGGATCAGCGCCTTCATGTCGTCGAGATCGTCGATCCCCATGCCCGACGTCGGCTCGTCGAGAAAGATCGCGCGCGGCCGCGCCGCCAGCGCCATCCCGACCTCGAGCCGGCGCTGCTGGCCGTGCGACAGCACGCCGGCCGCCGTATCGGCGAAGCGCTGCAGGCCGAGCCGCTCGAGCACGTCGTCGATGATGCCGTCGTGCGCGAGCACACCGCGCGGCGGCGCCCACGGATTCAGCGCACGCCGCGATTCGACGCCTTGTGCGGCGACGCGTAGGTTCTCGCGCACGCTCAGGTTCGAAAACAGGCTCGTCACCTGGAACGAGCGCGCGATGCCGCGCCGCACGCGCTTGTGGTCGGGTTCGCGCGACACGTCGTGACCGTCAAACAGGATCGAACCCGCCGTGATCGGCAACGTGCCCGTCAGCGTATGGAACAGCGTCGTCTTGCCCGCACCGTTCGGCCCGATCACCGAATGCACGGTACGTGGCATGATCCGCAGATCGACACCACCCAGCGCCGTGAACTTGCCGTAGCGCTTGACGATGCCACGCGCCTCGAGAATCGCTTCGCTCATTGCCGCTCCCCGGTCGTCGCTGCCGTGCGTCCGCCACGCCGCAGCGACGCCACGACACGTTCACCCAATCCCCACAACCCGCGCTGCAAGAACAGGCTGACCGCGATCAGAACTAGGCCGAGCAGCAGCAGCCAGCGCGGCCACAGCGTCGACAGCCAGTCCGCGAACAGCACGTAGAACGCCGCGCCGAGCACCGACGCGAATAGGTTGCCCGTGCCGCCGATCACCGTCATCACGAGGATCATCTCGCTCGTGTGGTAGTCGATGTTCGACAACGGTGCGATGCCCGTCATCAACGCGTGCAGCGCACCGGCGAGGCCCGTGACGGCACCCGAGATTACGAACGCCGCGAGCTTGAAGCGCTTCACGTCGTAGCCGGCCGCGGCCGCGCGCGCCTCGTTGTCGCGGATCGCGAGCAGCGTGCGGCCAAACACCGAGCGCGACACGCGCAACAGCAGCCAGAACACCACGACGAACAGCACCGCGACGAAGCCGTAGTAGCGCCACGGCGAATCAAGCGGGACAAGCGGATGCCCGAATGCGGACAGCGCGGGGCGCGGGATATCGAGCAACCCGTTGTCGCCGCCCGTGACATCCGGCGTCGTATAGGCAAGGAAGTAGAACAGTTGCCCGAACGCGAGCGTCAGCATCACGAAGTAAGTGCCACGCTGCCGGATCGAGAACCAGCCGACGAGCGCGGCCGCGACGGCACCGAGCACGGTGGCTGCAACCAGCGCGGCGGTCACCGATGCGACGCCGTGCGTCAGCACCAGCCCCGCCGCATAGCTGCCGAGCCCGAAGAAGATGCCCTGCCCGAACGACAGCAGCCCCGTGTAGCCGAGCAGCAGGTTGCAGCCGAGCGCGGCGAGCGCGAACACGAGCACTTCGGTCGCGAGCGAACCCGAGTTCAGCACGATCGGCAGGATGCATGCAGCTGCCACGGCCAGCCAGCCTTCCGGTCGTTGCAGCACGGCGCGCCAGGACTGCGCCCGCCGCGGGGCCGCCGCGCCGGGCGGCAGCGATTTGGACGATTGAATCATGCTGCCCTCCCCAGCAAACCGTTCGGACGCAGCAGCAGCACGGCTGCCATCGCGACATAGATCATCAGCCGTGCCCCTTCCGGCCAAAGCGTGCTCATCAGGCTCTGCACGATGCCGACGAGCAGCCCGCCGACGAGCGCCCCGAGAAAATTCCCCATCCCGCCGACGACGACCACGACGAACGCGACGCCGAGCGCCTCGATGCCCATGAACGGATCGACGCCGCGAATCGGTGCGGCCAGGACGCCGGCAAGCGCCGCCGTCGCCGCGCCGAGCGCGAACACGAGGCTGAATACGCGTGTCACGTTGATGCCGAGCAGCGACACCATCTCCGACGATTCGCTGCCCGCGCGCACCGTACTGCCGAGCCGCGTGCCTTCGAGCACCCACCACAGCAATGCGGCGAGCACGGCCGTGAACCCGATCACGAACAACCGGTACTTCGGGTAGACGAAGCCGCCCCAGATCACCACACCGTTCAGCACGTCGGGCGGCGGCACGTTGTCGCCGAGCGGGCCCCAGGCGAGGATCGCGCATTCCTGCAGCACGAGCGCGAGCCCGACCGTCGCCAGGATGTGGAATTCATGCTGCTGCGCGTACACGTGACGCAGCACGAGCTTTTCGACGCCCCACGCGAACGCGCCGACGACGAGCGGCACGACCGCGAGCGCGACCCAGAAATTCGCCGACCATTGCAGCGCCTGATAGCAGAGATACGCGCCGAGCAGGTAGAACGCGCCGTGAGCGAAATTCACGAAGCGCAGCAGGCCGAATACGATCGACAGGCCGACGGCGAGCAGGAAATACAGCATGCCCACGCCGATGCCGTTGACGATCTGCAGCAGATAGACGTTCATGGCTTCCGTGTCAGAAAGGAAGGTAACGGACGCCCGCGGCGCACGACGGCCGGGGGCGCGTGCACTGCGTCACGCGAGCTTGCAGCTCGTCTTCTCGACCGGCAGGAACGACTGGCCCGAGCTGACGATGTCGGCGTAGTCGTCCGCGTTCTTCATCCGGCTCTTCGGCTTGCCCTTCAGCAGGTAGTAGTTTTTCAACACCTGGTGGTCGCCCTTGCGGATTTCCTCCGGGCCCGTGAGGCCGTCGTACTTCATGCCCTCCATCGCCGCGACGACCTTCTTCGGATCGGCGCTGCCGGCCTTCACAATCGCGTCGACCAGGATCTTCGAGCAGATGTACGAACCCGCGAGGCTGTAGTTCGGGTTCGCCTTGAACGTGGCGTTCGCGCGCTTCACGAGGTCGCGGTTCAGCGGCGAATCGATGCCGTGCCAGTACTGCGCGCCGAAATACACGCCGTCGCAGATGTCGGGCCCGAGCGCCTCGAACTGCTCGAGTCCGGACGCCCAAGCGAGCAGGATCGTGCAGTTGCGCTTTATCCCAAAGCTGACGGCCTGGCGCAGCGTGTCCGACGATTGCGAGCCGAAATTCAGGATCAGGAGCACGTCCGGCTGCGCGGCCGCCGCATTCGTCAGGTAGCCGCTGAACTCCTTCTCGGCGAGCGAGTGGTAGCTGTTGCCGACATGCTCGATGCCCTTCTCCTTGAAGACCACCTTCGCGGCCGACAGCAGGCCGTCGCCGAACACGTATTGCGGCGTGATCGTGTACCAGCGCTTCGCCTTCGGCAAGATCTGGGTCAACGGGCGCACCGTCTGCTCGATCGCGCCGAAGGTCGGCACCGACCAGCGGAACGTCGCGGCATTGCAATCCTTGCCGGTGATCTCGTCCGCGCCGGCCGTCGTGATGAACACGCCGCCCGCCTTCTGGACTTCCTTGCCCATCGCCAGCGATTCGGACGACAGGATGCCGCCCGCGAAGAAACGCACGCCCTTCTGCTGCGCGATCTCCTGCACGCGCCGCACGGCGGTTGCGGGCTTGCCCTCGGTGTCGAGCGCCGTATAGGTGAGCGGCGCGCCGAGCACCTTGCCGTATTGCTGGACGACGAGCTTCATGCCGAGATCGGCGTACTTGCCGTTGGCGGCGAACGGCCCCGACATCGGCACCGGGCACGCCAGCTGGATGGATGAACCCTGCGCGAACGCGGCACGGGACGACATGCTGCCGAGCGCACCCGGCACGGCCGACAGCGCGGCCAGTTTCAACAGTTCTCGGCGATTCAAGTTGACGCTCCTGATAAAGGGGGACACACGCGATGCGACCGACTGCCAAACCGTGCCCACGCCCTGCAGAATGCGCGCCGCCGGTTGATCCTATTTATCATGATAAATAGAATGGACCTGATGCTAAAGTTGATCAAAATTGGTGTCAATCAGGCAAAATTCCGTACCTGCGCCGGAACGGATCGTCGACGATGACGCGGCGCGCAGTCAGACAGAGGAGTCATGAAGATGGTCATGGACCGAGCCAGGGCGGGCCTCGCGGTCGAAATCAAGCAGCCGAAGCGGGCCGACCTCGTCGCCGAGGAGATCAAGCGGCTAATCACCGAGAAGGACCTGAAGCCCGGCGACCGCCTGCCGCGCGAAGCCGAGCTGCAGCAGCTCTACGCCGTGAGCAAGAGCACGATCCGCGAGGCGTTGAAGTCGCTCGAGGTGCAGGGGCTCATCAAGGTCACGACCGGGCCGTCGGGCGGCGGGATGGTCGTCGAGGTGCCGCTCGATCGCACGCTGCAGCTCCTGCAGAACTACCTGTTCTTCAAGGACGTGACGATCGACGACATCTACACCGTGCGCAAGCTGCTCGAACCCGAACTGGCGGCCGGTGCCGTGCCGCACCTGACCGAGCGCGACTTCGCGGCGCTGGAGGCGAACATCGCGTGCTGCGACGGCGCGTCGGGCGTGCACGACCGCGGCCACATGCTGCGCCAGCGGCAGGAGGACACGACGTTCCACGACATCCTCGCGGCCGCGAACCCGAACCCGTTCCTGCGCTTCAGCTGCGAGCTGATCAACGAGATGATCCGGCAGCTGATCGAGTTCCGGAACGATACGCCGCTCGTGGAGCACAAGCGCTTCGGCGAAGCGAACGTGTCGATCCACAAGGCGATCCTGCAGGCCGCGCGCGAGCGGGATGCCGAACAGGTCCGGGCGCTGATGGTCGAGCACATGACCGAGGCACCCAAGCATGTGAAGCGGATGAAGGGCAAGCTGCGCGGGCGGTTGATCCTCGACTCCGAAATCCGTAGGCGCGTCCCGTTACCCCTTCCGATCGAGGACGCGATTGCAGCAGACTCCTCAGCCGATTAACTGGTGCCATCCTGGCCTATCGCGTCGCGCTATTCATCTCCGGGCATACCGCGCCGCCTAATTGAGCATGTGTAGGCGTTCACAATCACTGCTAGCGGCGGTCACAAGAGTGCTAGCAGCGTCCAGTAATACTGCTAGCGCCGTGTTTTACTGACTGTAAGCGGCGGGCATCGGTAACGCGATATCGCCCGGAGCGCAGCGTCGAAATTGGGGGCTCGCGCGAGAATCGATTGAGGAACTGTCTCAAGCAGGCTGTGACGTACCTTGCAGTAGTCAGCTGACGGATCGAGCCAACGTGCTAGCAACGTTAGAGAACATCGGCACGGATTCTGTTGTAGGAATGCAACGACTATTCAGCCGCAAGCAACTTTGGAAAAAGCCTTTAACTCTGGGGCATTACCGCAATTTTCTGCTAGCAACATTACTGAACACGGCTAGCGATAATACTGAACACTTACAGCGACCAGTCGAAAGAACCGACGCAGCACGCGCCTCAGTCGCGTCGCCTCGATGCTCGCGCCGTCCTCCTCGAGGCTGGCCACGATCGGCGACGTGGGGTTCCAGCGTGCTGGCGTGACCGGCAAGCCGCGTTGCACCAGATACTGGTCGAGCGCCGTCCGGGCCAGTCGCGGCAGGGTGACTTTCCCGCGCTTGCCGCCCTTGCCGACGAGGTGCAGCCAATGATCGCCGTGTTCGTCGGTGCGGATGTCGCCGAGCGTCGCGCCGACGAACTCGCTGGCGCGTAGCCCGGTCGCGTAGCCAAAGTCCAGCAGGAAGCGCAGCCGATGTGCCGCGCCCGGCGTCCAACCATACGACCACTCGAGCCCGTCGGCCATGGCCCGAATCAGTTGCCACTCGCCTTCGGTAAAGCCGCGCGTGACATCGAGACCGGGTTTCGCGACGCGACGCACCTTGATGCCCGCGTACGGATTGGCCAGGACGTAGCGCTGCTCGACCAGCCAGCGGAACAGTGCCGACAGCACGGTCAACGCGTAGGCTGTTGAGTGGGGCGACAGTGGCCCGCTGAACGGTCGCCACTCGACGCTGTGCCGCGGCCGCGCCGGACCAACCCAACGCTCGCGTGGGGTCGGCCGCCGCAGGAACGCGCGGTACGCGATCGCGTCATCGGTGGTAAGCGACGACAGCGCGGTGCCGCGCTCGAGGATCGCCCACAGGATCAGGCGTTCCGCTTCCTTGCGGTACGCGCGTTGCGTGGCGGCCGACTCGTGCAGCGACAACCAGGACTGCACGGCCTGATAGTCGTTTGAGGCCTTCAACAGGCAGACGTGCTGCGGGGCACGAAACTGTCCGTGCGAGCCGTCGACTTCGCGCGGCACGCGCAACTGTTCCCACGGTACGATTGGGCCCGCCAGCGTCGCGGCCACCAGTGCGCGGGCGCGTTCAGTCAGCGCCGGGGGCGCGGCAAAGAACGCCTCCACGTGCTGGGCACCAGCAGCGCCGAGCCCGTCAATCGCCGTCCACCAGCGGCGCCGGCGCGGAATCCGCACGGTCAGATCGGCCAGTGTCCGAATGCCATGCGCCCGCAGCGCGGTCACCACGCGAGGCGGCAACCATGGATCGATGGCGTCGGCGATGTGCGGTTCCGGTGCCGGCAGGCTGCGCAACGCCTCGATCGCGCGCGCGACGGTGGCGGCCGACGCAGCGGACCGCTCGCCGAATGTTTCGGCCAGGTTGGATCGGTGACGGCTCCTCGCGAACGCGACCAGGGTGCGCCGAATGCCGGCGAGCACGCCGTGCGCAGATGCCCCGAGTGCCTTGCGCTCGCCCAGATAGCGCGCCACGGCCGCGCGCGCGTCGAGCCCGGCGTACCAGGCGCGCAGCGCGGCCAGTTCGGCGTCGTCGGGAAAGGGTGTGGATTCGGTCTCGCGCGTTTTCATACTCGCCAGTTTAGGCTGACTTTGAGTATGGGCCGGTAATGAAACTTATCGGTCTAGTACTGTGAAAAACTGACACCTACCTTTCAATCGTTGTGGTCGGGTGCCCGACGCGCCGCAATCGGTAGGACCGTTTCCCGCCAGATATCATTGCGCAGCGTCTAAACTTGTTCCATTCCAAGCCTGATCCGCCAAAGCCAACAGTTTGCAGGCTGGTGCCGAAAGAGGTGCCGACATGTTGTGAATTGCCAAGGTATTGAACCAGATATCTTCCTCGACCTCGACGAGTTGCAAACCATGCCAGTCGAATGCCTCGAGAGAGAGTGGATCGACAAGCCCAACGCCCGCACCGTGCGACACCATCGAGGCGACCGTCAGCGTATAGGCAACCTCTATCACGATATTGAGACGCTTTCCTCGCGTCGCCAACATTGCGTCGAGTTGACGACGCGACGTATCTCTCGACGACAATGCGATGAACGGATAATCCGTTACTTCAAACAGCGAGACCGCGGCTCGTTTCCCAAGGGGATGGTGCGCCGGTACCGCAAGTAACGCTCGTCGTCTGGCGATTGATCGGGCAACCAACCCATGCGTATCGATCAGTTCGGCCGCGAAGCCGATATCGCATTGCCCGCTGGAAATGCGCTCGCGCACTTCCGGAGACGAATGAATTTCGTAGCGGATGAGCAGATCCGGCAAGTCACGCCGCAGCTGCGCAATCAATGCCGGCAACGGTCCATATCCCATCGCCGGCAGACTCGCAATCGTGAGGAGGCCGCTGCGCCCCTCCCGCAAACTCGATGCACGTTCTCGTATCACGTCCAAACCAGTGAACATGCGCTCAACATCGATCAGTAATGCTTTGGCCTCTGGAGTCGGACGCAGCCGAGCGCCATCCCTTTCAAATAGCTTAAGGCGCAACGTCGCTTCCAATTGACTCACCAATCGGCTAATCGCTGATTGCGACGTGTGCATAAGGTCCGATGCACGGGTGGTCGTTCCGGTCATCATGACAGCCTTGAAAGCTTCGAGCTGGCGAGGGTTCATTGACGTCACCTATATCAGTCGCGACTAGCAGTAAGTCAAATCCGCATTGGGAACGGAGGATTCGGTCACGCATTATCTACGCATTAAGTATCCAGTATTGATATAGCCGATTCCGACGTGCAAGGTTGGAGACCGGCGAAATTCAGGCCACATCGAAAAGCGATGACGATGGTGTTTCGCGAGGAGTAATCCCATGAGCGTATGCATTGACGAAGTGGAAGTGCTTCAGCAACTCGAAAGCGAGCTTCGCCTCTTGACGGCGTACGCGAGGGAAGCCGACGGTTGCTATGAGATTCTGAAACGCAAGATCGACGACCTCAGCATGTTCATCGCAAACGAAGTAAACCAGCGGAGTTGGAGGACGGCCACCGACGACATTGAATGGTCAAGTCTGATCCGCAGGGTTCGAGACTCCGCTGTCGCAGCGCTGTGCAACCTGGAAAAGTACCTTTGCCATCAGATGCTACGTGATGGCACGGATCTGGGTTCCTACCTCGACGCACTCGCATCGTCTGTTCGTGCTGAAATCCTTCGCGCTGGCATCACTACCCAAGCGCGGATCTTGTTCATCGGGTCGGGGGCATTTCCCACTTCCGCCATGTTGATTGCTCGCGAGGCCAAGGCACAACTATGCTGTATCGACATCGACGATGAAGCAACATTGCTAGAGGTGGCCTCGCAAAATCGGACAGCCAGATAAGTGGAACGGCCGGGGCCTGAGCCAGCGATAATGCCGGCAAAGGAACCGAGGAAATGACGAAGAAAACCCGACGCACGCACTCAGCGGCGTTCAAAGCGAAGGTGGCGCTCGCAGCGGTCAAGGGCGAGCGCACGCTGGTCGAGCTGGCGCAGCAGTTTGATGTGCACCCGAACCAGATTACCGAATGGAAGCGGCAATTGCAGGAGCGTGCGGCGGACGTGTTTGGCGCGGCAGGCATGCCGTCGAGCGAGCCGCCGGTGGACCTGAAGGCGTTGCACGCCAAGATCGGCCAGCTGACACTGGAGAATGATTTTTTAGAAGGTGCGCTCACCAAGGCGGGATTGCTGAGCGCAAAACGATGATCGACCGTACGCATGCGCTGCCGGTTTCGCAACAGACGCGACTGGTTGGCATCGCGAGATCGAGTGCGTATTACCGGCCGCAGCCGGTCAGCGAAACCGATTTGTTGTTGATGCGGCGAATCGACGAACTGCACATGGAGTTCCCGTTTGCCGGGGCACGGATGCTGGCGCGCCTGTTGCGTCGGGAGGGCCATGAAGTCGGCCGCCGTCGCGTACGCACGTTGATGAAGCGCATGGGCGTGGAGGCGCTGTACTGCAAGCCGAACACAAGCCGCCGCAACGCGCAGCACAAGATATGGCCGTACTTGCTGCGCGGCATGAAGATCGCGCGGGCCAACCAGGTGTTCGCCCTCGACACGACCTACATTCCGATGGCGCGAGGCTTCGTGTACCTGACGGCCGTGGTGGACTGGGCGAGCCGCAAGATTCTCGCGCACCGGGTTGCCATCACGCTGGAAGCCACGCATGCCGTCGAGGCACTGGAAGAAGCGTTCGCCCGCTACGGGCTGCCCGACATCGTGAACACCGATCAAGGCAGCCAGTTCACGGCGGGCGCGTTCACCGAGGCCGTACTGTGTCGAGGCGTGCGGCTGTCGATGGACGGCAAAGGGGCTTGGCGTGACAACGTGTTCGTCGAGCGCGTATGGCGCAGCATCAAGTACGAAGAGATTTACCTGCGGGCCTACGAGTCGGTCAGCCATGCCCGGCGCTCCATCGGCGACTACATCGAGCTGTACAACCGGAAAAGGCCCCATTCGAGCCTGGCGGATCAGACGCCGAATGAGGCATACTTCGCGACGCTGCCTGCGATCAAATCGGCAGCATGATTGCCTCGGCCGCTCCACTTAAAAATCTCAGAAAACTGTCCGAACGAGTGAGGCCACCTCTGCTCGGCTCCCAAATTGCCAATCGACAAGGGCTCGGCGGACTCATGGAGTTTACGAGTGTTGCCACTGATGCGCTACCCTTCGCGCGATATGCCACGCACTTCATGATTGCCTCGCTCGTCGAGAACAAGGCCGCCGTCCTCGATCAGATCTGGGCATCAATGGGCGACCATGCAAAGGTCCTCGTGCGATACGGCGCGGGGATCAAGGAACTGTTCAATTACTCGATCGATTCATCGAGCCTTGAACGTTGGAAGGTGTCTGGTCCGGCCATCACTCACTCGATGTTTGATACGCTCATTCTGGAAAAACCACACCATGCCTGAAGACGATGATACAGCCGAAAATTTCCTTCTCGTCGGGCTGGGGGCGGTGGCCATCCAGTTCGCATTCGATCTCCGAAGCGTGACTGCTGGCAAGCTGGGATTCATGAATCGAGCGGGCGCGCGCAGTCGTCTTATACGCGACTCGATCGCGGCAGGCCAAGCCCTTTCGCTGGACGGTCGCGGAAGAGCCTTGAGCGAAACGGTCAGTATGCCGATCGGATATTTCCACGATAGTGGTGACGATATCGACGACCAGTGGAATACGCTGGTTCTCTGCACGCCGGCCGACTGCTATGTGGACGTGATCAAAGCTCTGCCTTGGGACCGACTGACGCAGGTTCGTTCGATCGTACTGATGTCGCCGTTCCTCGGCGCCGCGTTGCTAGTGGAAGCCGCGTTACCGGCGAACCGACAGTTTGCCGTCGTGAGCCTGTCCAGCTATTTTGGCGACACGAAAATTCTCGATGCAGACCGGCCGCTCGCGGCCACGACCAAGGCGTTTAAGCGTCGGATATTTATTGCCGCCAACCGGGAATGCCCGACCTTGGATATCGTGCATCGGAGTGTCGCGCGTCATGGAATCGACGTTGTCAACATGCGCTCGCCATTGGAGGCGGAGGCGCGCAGCATCACGACGTACGTCCACAGCCCCCTTGTTCTCTGTCCTTCGTCATTGGAACATGTCCTGTTCTCAACCGGCCCCGACCGCTACATCTACAAACTCCATCCGGAGGGACCGATTACCCCACAGGTCATGCGGAGTATGGTCCGGTTGTGGAAAGAGATATCGGCGTTGTTGGAACGAATGGGCGCGCTACCGGTCAACCTCCTCAAGTTCCTCAATGACGACAATTATTCGGTTCACGACGTCATGCTCGAGCGGGACGCGATCGAGCGTTTTCCAGAATTCGATGAGATGCGTCAAGAGTACCTTTTGTTCGTCCGCTACAGTGCCCTGCTCGTGGATCCTTTCTCACAGCCCGACCAACACGGCCGATATTTCGATTTCTCTGCGGTTCCATTCCGCCGTGCTTATCTCGACGACGAAGATCGGTGGCAGGTTCCTCGCGTACCGCTTGAGGATCATCGCAAGCTCTCGCTCATATACCACCTCGGACAACGCTTCAATCTGGCAATGCCACAAACATTTGCCTTATTGTCAAACTTCGAAGCGGCCATCCAACGTTTCATCACGGAAAAAGGAGTTGACCATTGTCACTCGACCATTCTTCACGACACCACGCAGACGCAGTCGACCGCGCTCTACCGTCAATGGTCAACAACCTGTGGAAAAACGGAGTACTGCTAGCGGTCTTGGCTTCCTTCACCTTCAGCATCATGAACGCCTTGGTGAAGGAGCTCAGTTCGACGCTGCCACCGTCAGAAATCGGCTTTTTCCGCGGTGTGATCGGAGCAGCGCTCGTGTATTTACTGATGTTGCGGGAGAAGTTGTCTTTTTCCCGAAGCGATCTATCGATGCTGATCGTGCGCGGACTGATGGGCGCGTTCTACCTAATCTGCTACTTCTATGCGATTGCGCATATTCCGCTCGCCGACGCGAGCATCCTCGCCCATCTCTCCCCCGTATTCATCATCCTGCTCGCGGCAATATTTCTGAAGGAAAGGATACCGAAGTCCATGTGGCTGCTGCTCCCTGTTATCCTCGTGGGAGCCGTTCTCGTCGTCAAGCCATATCAGTACTCGAGCTATTCAATTTATGCCGGACTCGGTCTGCTAAGCGCCGTTTTCGCGGGAGGAGCGCATGTCGCGATACGGCAACTCAGCGGCAAGCACCATGCATACGAGATCGTCTTCTATTTTCTCGCCATTGCGGCGCTCGTGTCAGTCCCGTTGATGTGGAAAGACTTTGTCTGGCCGAACACGGGACGCGAATGGGGACTCCTGCTGGCACTCGGAGGTGTCTCGTTGTTCGGCCAACTATTTCTCACGAAGGCGTTCACACATGAAAAGGCATCAGTCGTCGCCGTGACCCGCTATATCGGCATCGTATTCAATGCAACATGGGGTTGGCTGTTCTGGCGAGAATCGATGGACGTCGGAACGATTGTGGGTGGTGTCTTGATCGTTATCGCTTGTATTCTGTTGTCGCGGTTAAAAACCACGTAATCTTCATCGACAAATGCGAAGCGCTGCCACGTGTCCCACTATCGAGCAACGCAATCTGACGGCGACCTCGGATATATGCTGTCGTCGGAAAAATCTAACCAGAGTAGTCGCGTCGGGAAAAGCAGCGGCGAGACGACGTGGCAGTCGTTTTCCTACATACCGGCCGCGATGGTGCACCAAGCGGTCCAGGATTCTCCGAGCGCATGAACGAAGTAGCGCAATAACCAGTCATCCTCATCGAGAACGCCGACCGGCGGTAATTGAGCGGGCATGAACGCCAGCCATTCGAGTAAGCCGAACGGCGGATAGTGTCGCGAGCAACGTGCAAGCGTTTGAAGACTGAAGCGCCGCTCCCAAGTGAAGCGCCATCCCAGCATGGCGATCGACAACGGCGGCGCATTGCCATCGAACAACAACAATCGGTGGCCGATCGAATCGCGAGCGGAGTCAATCTCCGGCCAGAGAATCTGCATCGATCGCGATAGGCGGCGCATCCGGTTTCGTCGCAGGTTTCTATAAACGGTGTACTGTAGGAGTTCACAATCAATGCTAGCCATGCCCAAAGGAGTGCTAGCAATGTTCACTAATACTGCTAGCGTAGTGTTTTGCTCAGCCTAAGCGGTGGGCATCGATAACGTGATATCGCCCGCAGCGCGGCGTCGAAATTCGGAGCTCTGGCGAAAATCGATTGCGGAACAGTCTCGAGCAGGCTGTGGTGCACCCGGCAGTAGTCGGCTGACGGATCGAGCCACTCCCTCTTCCACCGCGATGCAGTGACATCGGCGTCGTTCAGAACAAGACATCTGAAGCAATACACCAAGTACTTCTGGTCGAAGACCCACTCATGCTGCGTCTGGATCATGCTCAGAATGCCGTCGTTGAGCCGCGCAACGCGAGATAGACGGCTCAGGGTTGGGGATGGAACTGGGGGAAAGAGGATCCAGCCGGCCTTGGTCAGGCTAGGCATCGCTACGCCTGTGCCCGATTCCCAGATCAAGTCTACGCTCGTCTGATACCGCGCCGCGATTCGACCCAACCAGCTACCAAACGCCTCTTCCAGGAAGGGGCGAGGTGCGATGGGCCACGGCCTGTGGGTGTCAGACATGCGCGCGGGCAACTCGTTCAAGGTGAGCGATATCGATGCACTCGTCACCGTTCCTGATCGCCAACTCTGCTGCTTCGTTGAGGATCGTAGATATGGCGCCAGTCAGCCCCCCGCTTATCTCGAGAACGAGCTGGACAATCTCACGTCGCGACAGATTCGATGGTTTTCGTAGCGGCAAGACTTTCTCGAACGCAGCCATGAGCCTGCGAAGACTTTCACTTTCCCTCCACCTTGGGATCTCGAATGGTCTGTAGCGGCTGATCATCTGTGAATCGGTCTGAAGCCCTAGAACGGCATCGCGCGTACCGACGAGGACCATGCTAATCTGCAGGTCGTTGGCCAGGTATTTTAGAAGGTTCAAAGAGGCGCGTTGCTCACGGTACGTTCCGGCGAGCAGGTGATGAACCTCGTCTACGATTAGCATCTGCGGCGACATCCGCCGCAAGATGTCGCGAGCGAGCCGCTCGAGTGTTGCAAGCCCCGCGGCGGGGTTATGTGGCGCACCGAGCTCAAAGAGCAAGGCGGCGTAAAAGCGGTGCTGATCGGGGGTGGGAGGCATCTGTACGCTCACGACCGGACACCGCTCTACCCCGGTTCTCTCGTCGAACTCGCTGGGGTGCGCTCGCCTGAACTTGGCCGTTATCTTGGTTTTCCCGATGTTCGAGTCGCCGTGCAGCAGAAGGCACGGCATGCGCTCACGCCTCGGCGTGTCATAGAGCCGCTGCAGTAGCTGCAAGGCTTCAGTCGCTCGGGGATAGTCGATCCACCGGTCACGTAACAGACCCTTTATGCGATCCTCTTTTCCGAGCAGGACCTGATCTCTTGCTGCGGGTAGCAGATGCGCGAAATCACACTGCTTCATGCTGGCCCCCTACCACTGTTCAACGTCATACGCGGTAACTGGTGCGTCGTAGTTCACCTGCTCGACCTGCCGCTGTTCAGTGAGTGAAAGATCTTCGATGCTGCTCTTCGGAACCAAACCGCCAGCTTGACGTGCCATGCGGCGTCGCGCTTGAGTAGCCCGCTGGGAAGTGACGACCAGTTGTCGCTGCTGCTCAACAGTCTCGAATATCTCCCTCTCCGATACTGCCCGTTGTCCCCTAGCCCGGATAGCTCGCAAAGCTGCGTAAGCCCCCGGCGAAGTCATCTTGACGGGACCGATCGCCGAGATGGTCAAGCGACGGTTGGCGTCCAGCGATGGGGCAGCAGCTGCGCGATGTCGGCAGCACGGTGGGTCGGCAACCGGGTCAACACGTCTTTCAGGTAAGCTAACGGATCGTGTCCGTTCAGTTGCGCGGAACGGATCAACGTCATGATCGCTGCTGCACGCTTTCCCGCGCGCAGTGACCCGGCGAACAACCAGTTCGACCTGCCGATGGCCCATGGGCGGACCTGGTTTTCCACCCAGTTGTTGTCCGCAGGCAGATGCCCGTCGTCCAGATAGCGCGTGAGCGCCTCCCAGCGTTTCAGGCTGTAATCGAGCGCCTTGGCAATCGCCGAGCCCTCGGGGACACGTTGTCTCTGCTCGAGCAGCCAGGTGTGGAGTGTGTCGGCGATCGGTCGAGCACGCTCCTGACGCACGATGCGTCTTCGGTCTGGTTCAAGTTCCGCTACATCACGTTCCACTTCGTACAGCGCGCCGAAGTACCGCAGCGCTTGCCCGGCGAGTTCGCTTTGGTGCTTGACGTGTAGATCGAAGAACTTCCGGCGGGCATGGGCGAGACATCCGATCTCAGTGATCCCGTTTTCGAAGCCGGCCTTGTAGCCGCCGTAGTCGTCGCACACCAGCTTGCCGCGCCACTCGCCCAGGAAAGCGCGCGCGTGTTCGCCGGCACGACTGTCTGCGAAGTCGTAGATCACCGCTTTCAGATCGGTGAACTGCGTGGTGCTGTACGCCCATAGATAGGCGCGATGGGTCTTGCCTTTGCCCGGTGCGAGCCTCTGTACCGGCGTCTCGTCAGCGTGCAGCACGTGTTGCTGCAACAGTTCCTGCTGTAGCGCGTCGACCAGAGGCTGCAATCGCACGCCGCATACCCCGACCCAGGCACCGAGCGTCGATTGCGGTATCGCCAAGCCAGCACGTGCAAAGATGCGCTCCAATCGATAGAGCGGCAAGTGATCGGCGTACTTTGCCACCAGCACCCACGCGAGCAGTGCAGCAGTCGGGATGCCCTTGTCGATCACCTGCGGCGCAACCGGCGCCTGCACCAGCGTCTCACATGCCTTGCATACCCACTTGCCGCGGATATGCCGCTTGACCGTGAACACGCCGGGCGCATAGTCCAGCTTCTCGCTGACGTCCTCGCCGATGCGTACGCGCTGGCAACCACACGCACAGGTCGTATCGTCCGGTTCGTGATGGATGTCGGTGCGGGGGAACTGCGGTGGCAGAGGCGCACGTTTCGGTTGCTGACGCGCCTGGCTGGCCCGCTTCTCCGGTTGCAGCGCTTCGAGCTCGGTTTCAATCGCCGCCAGATCCGCGTCGATCGCTTCGTCGAGCAGGCTCATTTGCTCTTTGTTGAGCTGTTCGCTGCGCCTGCCGAACTGCTGCCGCTTGATGATCGACAGTTCGTGCGTCAGCTGATCGATCCGCGTTTGACGATACCGCAGCTCCCGCTCCTTCTCATCAACCTCGCGGTCCTTCTCCCTAACCTCGACGATCAACGCCGCGGCCAAGGCGCGGAGCTGTTCGGGACTGAGGGCATCGAGGTCGGGTGGCAGGTCCATGGCAACCAGTCTGCCAGACGCCAACCCGATACGAAGCGGAACAGTTTACGTCCGGCGCAGCATCATAGGACGGTGATCGCGTGGTCCGGCGTGAGCGTGCGCCACGGCAATCCCGTCACCAACGCGCGCAACTGCACCGGATTCAGCGGCAGCGCGATCGCTTGCTCACCGTTGGTCCAGACGAATCGCCCCTTGTTCAGACGTCGTGCGGCAAGCCACACACCCAAGCCGTCGTAGACCAGCACCTTCATCCGCGTCGATTGCCGGTTGGCAAACAGGTACGCATGGTGGGGCCGCACCGCGCCGAACACCTTGACCACGCGTGCCAGCAACGTATCGACGCCGGCACGCATGTCGACCGGCTCCGTCGCCAGCCAGATGGTATCGATGCGAATCATCGCAGCCAGTCCTGTAACCACGTCGCACATTCGCCGGCCGCGGACACTGGCCAGCGCACCGTGACCGTCGCGGCTCCCCGGTGGATTTCGATCTGGATGTCAGTGGAACACGATGCGTTAGCCGGTGCGTCGAGTTGCAACGGAACGAACGCGGCAGGAACGTCCTTCGTTTCGACAGACGCCACAGGCGCCCCCGATGCCTCTCGCGTAGCCGCCACCCATCGACGCAGCAGATTGGCATTCAATCGGTAGTGCAGCGCCACCGCCGCAATCGACACGTGCGGCTGCAACGCCGCGCGGATCGCCTTCTCCTTGAATTCCTTGCTATGTCGCCGACGTCCCCCGGTCGGGCGAAGCTCGTCGTCAAGTGGCGTTGCCTTCGTCATCATGTACACCTGTCCATCAAAAATTTTAATGGACACGATGCTCCTTGCTTTCGATGGCCGCCTTCAAGATGACTTCGCCGGGGGCTTACAAAGCTGCCCGCTGTTCGAACAGCGAGATGGGAGGCCGACGCAAGTCCGCGTATCGCACTTCAACGAAACTGCCTCTGCCAGCGCTTACGAAGATGCGCGAGAGATCTTCTGGGTGATATCGGATCGTCACGGACCGGTGTGTTTCCCGCCATGCCGCGAACAAGGGATGCCAATAGCGGATCAGGAAGAGCTTCAGGCCGTCCCGCTGAATGGTCCTGGATGCGACTGGCAGGAACCGGATCAAAAACTTCAGTTCGGCATCCGGTTGAGTTGGCAAGCATCGTGAATCCGCTGCTCGCCATGTTTCCTGCCACTTTTGCACGGGCTGAAGTCCCAACAAACCGCGGTGGGGGCTGCAGTGATAACGCCTGCCGATCTCGACAGCCAGCCACTGCTCGAACTGCTTCAACGTAAGTGAAGCTGTCTTTTCGACCTGGCGCGCCTTGCGCCCTTTGACTGACGATCCAGTCGAACCAGGGAGGCCACGCACGCGCTCCATCAAGGTCCTGTTCAGCCGCTCGATGTGGCCACCAAAGTGCGGCTTGCCCACCGGTCGGTACATCAGTTCAATGCCGTACTCGCGGCATTCACTGCGAAGGGCACGGCTTTTGAATTCGGCCGCGTTATCAAGATGCAGCGTTCGTGGGATACCGCGCATCGGCCAGTCAGCCTCAACGCCTAGTCTTTCGAGCCACGGCTCTTTCCGTAGAACTACGCGCGAGAGGAGCAAGCTTACCGTCGCAGTCCCCGGCCTCTCCATTGCGACATAAAAGCCAAGCACACATCTCGTAGCAACGTCGAGAGCCACAGACAGCCACGGTCGACCGATAATCTGTCCGTCCAGTTCGCTAACGAGCAGGATGTCCGCTTGCGTGTGATCAACCGTAAGCCGTCAATAAACGACGCCCTACCAATGGTAGGAAAAAGGTCAGATGCTACGTGTCCGCGTGGACACATGCACTCAGACCGTGATGACAGAGAAACAGGACCTTCGAAGCAGACTGGTGGTTGGCCGTCGACGGGATGGTCGGCGGGAATTTGATGAAGAGGCCGTGCGTGAGCTGGTCGAGTTTTGCCTGAAGCCGGGGGTATCGATCGCCCGGGCGGCCATGGACCATGATGTCAATCCGAACCAGTTGCGTCGCTGGATCTCGCGTCATCAGCAGCATACGCTGCAAACGCCACCGAGACCGGACCCGCTGGTGATAGACGGTGTATCGATCGACATCCCGGGTTCGGCACGTGGTGTTCCGATGAGTGAAGCGCCGGCATTTGTCCCTGTCGTCACCGCGCCATCGACAGTGCCCGCCGTTTCCCCTGTACTGCCACCGGACACGTCGTTGATGGCGCTCTCGTTACATGTGCGCTTATCGAATGGTGTCGAATTCGATCTTGGCGAGGCGAGTGTCGATGAGCTGGCCACGGTGATCCAGATGCTCGGGAGGCTGCCGTGTTCCGGTTCGACGAAGCGCTGAAGGTCTACCTGCATCGCGATCCGGTCGACTTCCGCATGGGCATCAACGGGCTGTCGATCCTGGTCGAACAAGCGATGCGCCTGAACCCAATGACCTCGGCGCTATTCGTCTTCGGCAACCGCCGTCGCGATCGTATCAAGATTCTCGGCTGGGGTGGCAATGGCTTCTGGTTGCTACTCAAGCGACTCGAAGCCGATCGCTTCATCTGGCCGAACGGAGGCGACACGATCACGATCACGCTCAACGCCGAGCAGTTGCACTGGCTGCTCGACGGAATCGACCTGGCGGTGATCCAGAAGCATCCCCAGCGATATTACGCGCGGATGAGCTGAACACCACGCGAGAGGCATAGTCTAATCGGCCATGCCGAACAGCCCCGTCATGCCGAGTGTTGAGGAATACCAGGCACTGCTCGCCGAACGCGATGCGCTGCGCGGTGAGCTTCGGCTCGTGACGGCTCAGCGCGATCTGGCCGAAGAGAAACTGCGGGCCTACAAGCACGAACTGTTCGGCGCCTCGAGCGAGGCGCGCCATGCCGACCAGCTCGGCCTGTTCAACGAAGCAGAGGCATTGGCGACGGCTACCGACGCGCCCGCACGCGAGGATATGCCCGGCACATCGGTCGCCGCCCGCACGCGTGGCAAGCGTGGGCGCAAACCACTCGATCCGAACCTGCCGCGCGAGGTCGTGCGGCACGAGTTGCCCGAGTCCGAACGGTTCTGCGCGCATGATGGCCATGCTCTCGTCGAGATCGGTGTGGAAACGAGCGAGCAACTCGACGTGATTCCCGAGCAGGTGCGCGTCGTTCAGCACCAGCGGGTCAAGTACGCATGTCCGTGCTGCGACCTCGGCATCAAGGTGACGCCCGCACCGGCGCGCATCATCCCTCGCGGGCTGCTCACGGAATCTGCGCTGGCGTGGATCATCACTGGCAAGTACCAGTACGGTATGCCGCTGTATCGCCAGGCCACCCTGCTGCGTCGCTTCGGCGGCGACATCTCATCGAACACGCTGGCCGCCAGCGTGGTGCGGGTAGGTCTGGCCACGCAGCCGGTGATCAACCTGATGCGCGACGCGCTGCTCGAATCGGACCTGATCTGCGGCGACGAGACAACGTTCCAGGTGCTGAAGGAGCCGGGACGAAGGCCGCAGGCGAAGAGTCACCTATGGGCGCAGGTTAGCGGCTCGGGGCCGCCCGTGCGAATGTTCTCGTACTCGCCGGGACGCGGCGCCCAGCATGCGCAGAAGCTCTATGCCGGCGTGCAGCCTGGCACCGTGCTGATGACTGACGGGTACGAGCTCTACAACGGCATCGCCCACGATCACCATCTCGTGCATCTCGGATGCTGGGCACACGTACGCCGCGGCTTCATCAAGGCCGAGGAGTCGGTGCCGAAGGCTGCACGCTCGCCTGATCTGCTAGCCACGCGATTCGTCGTGCTGATCGGCAAGCTGTTCGCGGCCGAGGCGCGCAGCGCGAAGTGGAAGTCTGAACGCCGGCAGCGACTGCGCGCCCGATACAGCGCCCACGTGCTCTCTCTCATCGAGCACATGTTGGTCGAACATCTGCCGGGCGTCGTACCATCGAGTCTGCTCGGCAAGGCATTGCAGTACATGAGCGGACAATGGCCGAAGTTGGTCCGCTACGTCGAGAACGGCACCTGGCCGATCTCGAACAACCCTTGCGAGAACGCGATCCGGCCGTTCGTCGTCGGCCGCAAGGGCTGGTTGTTCTCCGATACGGTCGCGGGTGCGCAGGCCAGCGCCAACCTATACTCCCTAGTCGAGACCTGCAAAGCGAATGGCATCGATCCGTACCGCTATCTCACCTGGCTGTTCGCAAAGCTACCGTTGGCGAATACGGTCGACGATTACGTTAAGCTCCTTCCGTGGAGCCTAGATGAAGCCCGACCTGGAGTATTCTGCGGCGCATGGCTGCCAAGCTGATGTGTCGGACTCCAACTCAGGTAAGTTCAGTGGGGAGAGATTCAATTGCCATCCGCCAACGTAGTGAGACTGTATGGCGCCGCATGGAGTGTATACGTGCGGATAGCCAGGCTCGCACTCGAAGAAAAGGGCATTCCTTATACCCTTGTCGAAGTCGATGTATTCGATAGTGCCGGTGTTCCGCATGAACATTTAAAACGACACCCGTTCGGTCGCATCCCAGCCTTCCAGCATGGAGACTTCTGCCTTTACGAAACCAGTGCCATCGTTCGTTACATCGATGACGCCTTTGACGGGCCCAAGCTGCAACCGACTGATGCGAAGGCACGTGCCAGAGTCAATCAGATCGCGGGGGTGATGGATGCCTATGCGTACCGAACCTTGGTCTGGGACATCTACGTGGAACGCGTCGTTGCTGTTAAGGAGGGGCGGCCGACAGACGAAAAAAAGATTGCGATCGCGTTGCCACTTGCGTCGACGTGCCTAGCCGAACTTGACCGACTATGCGACGGAAATGGTTATATGGTCGCCGACCAGGTGAGCATTGCTGACCTCTACGCTGCGCCCATGTTTGCCTGCTTCACGCAAGCAGCCGAAGCAGGCTTACTGTTGGATCGATGCAAAAAGTTAAAGGACTGGTGGCACCGATTCTCCGTTCGCGAAAGTATGGTGCGTACCCAACCATGAGCGGCGCTACAACGTTGCTGACGGGCGTCGTTAATTGACCGCATACGTTCCTTTTAAAGATCGGTCAGTTCGGCGTCCCCGTGATTTCCATGCAGACTACGACGGTAGCGCGATCTAGGCGCGACAACGGTTAGCGGTCGGCCCCGAATGTTGGGTCTATAAAAATCAAATAGTTGCTGTTCGTAGAGCAAATTAAATCCGTCATCCATTGAAAGGACGAGGTAAAGGAGCAAGTGCGTACCCTGACGCCTCGCTTTGCGTCGTTGTAAAACGGTTCTTGCCACACCGCGCTGCGAACCATGATGACGCGTCCGGTTTCTCGTTCGTCTGGCTGCGGAACTGATCCGCACCAGTCACCCGTCAGGATCAAGGCGAGTGCCGCTGATCTGGCCGTCGCAGGGCTTTGCAAACCGGCCCGATTTAAATATCCATGCAAATCAGATGGTTGCTTTTTGCTTTTTCTGGCGGCGGGAAGCGCGGCAGCGCGCCGCGTGAAAAATATGGCACCGTGGCGATGGGCCGGCAATACACACCTTATATCCGACCATGATCCGAAATGAGCCTGGTGCCCGCAAATGGGTAACCCTAGAATTGACATGTACTTCTGGACATTGGCCTGGTACCGACGGTTTTCTGGAGCTCGACCTGACCACCTGAGCTAGGGGAGCCAAAATGCTTTGCAATCTGTTCTATAGGCGGCGCGCGCCCGTTTCTTTAGGCCAATTGCCTTGTGCTTTTTATGGGCGTCTCAGTGATCGTTACAACGGCGTGGCCGGGGACTGGGCCCAATCAACTCACTGGTTTGCCTCGCCGATACCAACAAGGCAATCGGAAACGAGTCGCGATGGAGCTTCGAGACTGCAGCGCGACCGGGTCGCACGCACCATGCCGGCTCGTTGCATAGAAGTCGTCACGCATTCACTGGGGGTGCTACCTAGATTTGGGTTTTGACTCAAGACGATGAGGGTCCGCCGCCAACCGAGCGCTTGCCGATCCGGTCGGCGAGAATCGCCGACACGCCAAGGAAGGCCGGGTACTCGGCCGTGATCACGAACGTGGGAATCGCCGCCAGATATCGGGCGAAGCGACCCTTGGCTTCGAAACGCTCACGAAACGGCGAATAATCGAAGAACTCACCGAGCCGCGGTACCACACCGCCGCCGATGTAGACGCCACCGGTCGCACCAAGTGTGAGCGCAAGATTGCCGGCGACGGTGCCAAGCATGCCGCAGAAACAATGGAGCACTTCGGCGCACAGTGCCTCACCATCGAGTGCGCGGCGCACGATCTGCGGCGTGTCCAGCCCGCTCGCGCAGTGACTGGCGCGCGCAGCGAGCGCTCGGTAAATCATCTCGATCCCAGGGCCGGCCGCGAGTCGCTCGAACGATACGTGCGGCCAAGTCTGCCACGCGTATTGCAAGATGTAGGCGTCACGCTCGTCGAAGGGAGCAAATGTGACGTGCCCCCCTTCGCCGCTGAGAGGTATCCATCGCTCCCCGGCGGGAATCAGGCCCGACACGCCCAGCCCAGTGCCCGCACCGAGCAGTCCAACCGCACGGTTCTGCTGTGGCGCACCGCCGCCAACCTGGCGACACTGTGCTTTGGGGAGGTACGGCAGCGCCATCGCCAACGCGGTAAAGTCGTTGACCACCAGCAGCGTATCGAGGCCCAGCGCACGACGCGTTGCCTCGATCGAAAAGCGCCAATCACAATTTGTCATGCTGACCAAGTCTGAGTCGATCGGATTGGCGATCGCGATCGCAGCGTGGGTCACTCGTGTGATACACACCTCGGCGAGATACGTTCTGATCGCTTCGGCAATGCCCGGAAATCCGCTACACGGATACACATGCACATCACCGATCACGCCAGGGCCTGTCTCCAACGCGAAACGTGCGTTAGTCCCTCCGACGTCGGCCAGCAGGCGCGGGCCGTCGACGTTTTCGATCGGAGCCTGATGCGGCGCGACTCGCGCGTCTAACTCAATCACTGTTCCTCCTGATTCATGTGTTGCCGTTGCTTGACCAATTATCGAAAACGGCTCAGTTCTCTTCTACCGCCATGAGTGTGTTCGTCGCGGTTGATAAGACCGGCGGGCCGGTGTCGGTGCAGTCCTTCAGGACCGTTACCGAAGAACAGAAGCGACTCGCGAAATATGCTGCCGAGGTCAAGGATGCACTCGACGCGACCGTCGACTTGAAGCCCGAGGAAGTGGTCGACGGGAAAGCGTGAAGGCTCGTGGCCTGAATGCACGCGCCAGCACAATCGGCACACACTCGTGCCGTGCTACCGCGCGCGAGCCGTCTGCACAGCGGCGAAGCCGATGTTTTCGCAAAACGCGGACCGCATTGACGAGGCCTGCTTTCGCCAACCGGGCAGCATCGTGTCGACCACGTGGACGATATAAGGCCACCGCCGAAGTGCAGACGCCCCGCCTCGCCAAACGTTTCATACGTGCCCTGCTCGATGCCTTCCGTGCCGATATAGATCCAGTTGCCTGCCGTCATCTGCCGATACATCATCAGACCCTTGTAGTCGAGTTCGTTGAAGTGTTACCGGTTCGCCCACTTCGACACGAGATTCGAATTCGCGAGCGGCACGCCCAGGGTGTCCGGATGCGTCTTGAACTTGCCGACCGGCTTGCCCGACTGGATCAACCGCGACTCGTCGTCGTTCAGTTCCCGGAGCGCGGCGAGGATCGCACTGAAGCATTCCTAGTCGCGCGCCGCGCTGCCGATTCCACCGTAGACGATGAGGTCTTCCTGGCGCTCACCGACATCCGGGTCGAGGTTGTTCTGGATCATCCGGAACGGCGCTTCGGTGAGCCAGCTCTTGCACGACTGCGTGATGCCGCTCGGCGCGCGCACCGTACGGGGGCCGTGCGGTCGGATGTGGTCAAATCGCGTTGCATAGCGTGTTCCTTTGATTCGTCGAATTCGATAGAGATAAGGCCATCAGAAGCTGCCGGCAAACTGGAATTGCGACGCTGGATGCCCCAGCGTGACCGGCGTTGCGATCGTCGAGTTCACCCAGGTCCTGCGCCAGAGCAGAAGGCACGGCTCGCCGATGTCCATCAGTAGGTATTTGCGCATTGCGGCGTCCGGCTTCCGGGCGAAAATCCGGTATTCGGCGCGCTGAATCGGCGCGATCTGAGCCATGTAGTGATTCGGCGTCTGCTGGGTGAGATCCTGTTTCAGGTAGTCGGGGAAGACGTGCAGATTGACGTAGCGATCCTCGAACTGGACCGGCAGCTCTCCTTCGGAATGCACAATGCGCGAATGAAAAGCCGGACCGCTCTTCAGTCCGAGCGCGTCGAGCGCACCGGGATCGTCGCTGGGTTTGAGCGTCAGGAGACGCGCGCTGTGGCGATGTCCGCGCGCTGCGATTTCGTGGGCAATGCTGCGGATCTCAGCTAGTGTCGCTTCGTATTTCTGCGCGGCGACGAAGGTGCCGGAGCCCTGGACGCGCGTCAGGACCTGTTCGGCAGTCAACTCGCGGAGCGCGCGCGAGACGGTCATCCTGCATACGCCAAACAGTTTGACGAGTTCCCGTTCGGACGGAATCAGGTCACCTTGCTTCCATGTGCCGTCTGCGACGCACGTCAGCACATCGCGCTTGATCTGCTCATAGGCCGGCGTCGGCTTGATTCGCTGGACTGTCAACTGAGCCTCCTGGGTCATGCGGTAGCCGCGAGCATGGTCGGCGCTTCACCGATCAGCCGGGTCGCGGCCGAGATGTCGCCGGCGAGCGGCCGATCGTCGCGGTACGGGGGGATGACGCCCCGCACGCGTTGCCAGATGGCGTCAGTCTGCGGCGCACGCCGGGCCGCGTCCGGTTGCAGATCGTAGGCCTGCGCAGCAGCCAGCAATTCGATCGCGACGATTCGCTGCGCGTTGCCGATGACCTCGAGCGCCTTCAGCGCGGCTGGCGTCGCATGACACAGGTGATCTTCCTGCAAGCCCGACGTGATGCCGCCGTCGAGGCTCGCGGGCGCCGCGAGCCGCCGGTTCTGCGCGACCAGCGACACCGCCGTGTACTGCGCGATCATAAAGCCGGAGCAACTGCCGCTGTTGTCGGCGAGGAACGCTGGCAAGCCGCTGACGAGCGGATTCACGAGCCGGTCGATGCGGCGCTCCGCCATTGCCGCGACTTCGGCAACCGCGGTCGCGAGGCTGTCCATGGCCAGCCCAATCGACGCGCCGACCGCGTGCGCCTGCGAATAGACGCACGGCGCATCCGGCGTACCGCTGACGATCGGGTTGTCGGTCACCGACGCGAGTTCGCGATCGACGACGTCCGCAGTGGTGACGAACACGTCGCGCGCGGCGCCGTGCACGTGCGGGATCGTGCGCAGGCTCAGCGGATCCTGCGTGCGCCGCCCAGCCGACGCTGCCAAGATGCCGCTGCCGGCCAGCAGCGCGCGCAGGCGCGCGCCGACCAGCGACAGGCCCGGCGACACGCGCAACGCGAGCGAGTCGGCATCGAATGCGGCGACTTGTCCGCGCAGGTTTTCGAAGGTCATGGCCGCAACCGCGTCGGCCCAGTCGAGCAGGCGTTCGGTACGAAGCAGCGCGAGCGCGGCAAGGCCGGTCACGCATGGAGTGCCGTTGACGATGCTCAGGCCCTCCTTCGCTTCGAGCACGAGCGGCTCGAGGCCGAGCCGCTGCAATGCCAGTGCGCCGCTGATCCGTTCGCCGTCGGGCTGCTTGCCGAAATTGCGGGCGCAGCCTTCGCCGATGCAGACGAGGGCGATGTGCGCCATGTGGCTCAAGTAGCCCACCGAGCCGTACGCCGGCACTTCGGGAAGGTAATCGGAGTCGAGTAGCGCGACGAGCCGTTCGGCCAGTTCGAGCCGGATGCCGGAGCGGCCATGCGCGAAGTTGTTGAGCGTCGCTGCGATGATGGCGCGCGTTTCTTCCGCGCCGAGCGATGCACCGACGCCAACCGCGTGGCTCATCAGGATGTTGCGCGACAGGCGGCGCTGGTCGGCCGGCGACACGATCACGTCGCACAGCGCGCCGACGCCGGTGTTCACACCATAGGCGCGAATGTCGCGCGCGACGATGCTCTCGACCAGTGCGCGCGCCGCGTCGATGCGCGTGCGGGCCGCGCCGGACAATTTTAACCGGGCGCCCATCGCGATCGCCGCCACGTCGCGCCAGCCGAGCGGCCGGTCCAGTTGTGTAGCTGTTATGTTTGTGTTCAATCGAATCTCTGTCATGTCCATGGTTAATTCGCCGTCCGGTGCTGATGGCTCGATACGAACTGCCGGAAGCGCTCCGAGGACTGATCGCCGTACAGTTTGGATGACGAGACGAGTCTCACGCTTACGCTTTTTGTAGAGTTGAGGAAGAGGGGCGTCGCTATCCTGATGCTGCTGCGCGTTGGTAAGGACACGTCGTCGGCCGCGCTGTCTCAGGCGGGAACACGCACCACGAGCCGTCATCGTGCCGGAAGAAAAAGATTGCCAACGGGCCGGCGGATCGCTATGTCTCGACGCAGACATAGCGTCTTTGATTCGACCGTGTGCGACTAAATTGGACAATGTGGACGGGCATGGCCGGCGTGGGTGCAAGCCATTTTTCAACCAGCACGCGCAACGATTTCTCACCGGAATTCATCACCTTCTCCTTCAACCCCTCTGTAAGGATCCCCTTGGCCGGAGCCGCGCTGGCGAGCGAAACGCCGGCTGGGGTTCCCTTGTTCAACCTTGACGCGGCGACTCAAATCCCAAGCTGTCCACGGATCCATCGGACGGCCTATATCGCCGCACTACGCCAATTCCGCCTAGAACGAATGCTGAAGATCGACAAACACGCCCGATTGACTGTGGCCAGGCGGGGGGTTGTCGGTCGAGTTCGTGACCGGGTAATTGGCGTTCAGCCCGAAGTCGGCGTTCTTGCTATTGCGCACCGAAGCCGCTTCGAGCGCGATCAATGTGCGCTTGGACAGGTTGTAGGTTCCGCCAATTGCATACAACGTTGCGCTGCCGCCGCCGTGATTGGCGTTCACGTGATATACGGCACCAATGACCGCCACTGCGGGGTTGATTTGCCATGTCGCGCCTCCCCACTCCTGCTGCGTCCTGGTGGGCGCTCCGGGAAGCGCGTCTGGCGCCTCCGAGCCTTGGTAGACAAGTTGCAGCTTGACTGGGTCGAGGAAGATGTTGACGCCGCCGAAGTATTCCCGAGATGCGGCATAGACGTCGGAGAGGCGTCCGTCTTTGTCGCGGATCTCGTCATACAAACCGCGAACCTGGAACAGCGCGCTCGTGTACGTCAACTGGATCCCGTCCTGGCGACCCTGCGGCGTCGTGCCGTTGCCGTTCCAATTGGTCGCATTGCTGAGTGAGTATTGCCCGTAGACGTCGAAACCGTGCCAGGTCGCCGATTGGTACGAGATATTGTTGCTTGAGTAGGGCCAGTTGCGCCCGCGAACCAGCGATGCCGACGACCAGTTCGATTGGCCCATCGGGTCAAAATCCCATACGTTGTTCGGAATAAAATTTTGACGACCGAGCAGGATCGTGCCGTACGTGTCGTGTGAGATGCCGACCTCTGCCCAAGTATTAAAGAGCGAGCCGGAAGAGTCGAGCGTGCCGTCGTTCGAATTAAACTCTCCTTCCAGCCTGAACTGGGTTTTGAAGCCACCGCCAAGGTCCTCGCTGCCCTTCAGCCCTATCATGCTTAAAGCCAGATCGCCGGGTGTGACGCGAAAACGCGACTCGCTGCCGGTGCCGCTTGGGTTCTGGATGCCGGTCATATACTCGATACCGGTCTCGACTCGCCCGTAAAGCGTCACGCTGCTTTGTGCTTGTGCGGCGGCAGCAACCGTAAGCACCGATGCTGCGAGCAATGTGTTTTTCATCTCATCTCCTCCAACCGTAATGTAAGTAATATCTGTTTCCAAAAAACATCCCGGGACGCCCCTCGACGCCGGATCATTCATGGCGCATGGGAAATCAAGTTGGCAGCACCAATGCAGTGATCCGGTACGGACCGCTCGCTTGCCTACCCAGTTTGTCTACGTTCGTTATTATTTTTCTAAGTACAACTATGTAATTACCAATTTATCTCCGACCCAGTCATCACAATGGATGTACCCGTAACAGTTAATACAAGTACCGTTTAACCGATCGTTAGGCGATGCGTCAGCCCGCAATGCTCAAGCAGATCTCGCGGACGACGAGGGCATCGCGGACTAGCAGTCCTCCTCTACTCTGCGAGATTTTCGTATTCAGTTCGGCGGCTGAATATCCCGGCAATTTCCGCCCTGACGGTGACTGGCCAAGGCAGTCTCCACAGAGCTCAAGCTGTGTATGCCCTCCGCAAGCCCTGGCATCAGCGTTCAATGTCTCCAGTTAGTGCGTAGATATCGATGAAATCCAGTCAGAGGACAATTCGTTTTTGGGTCGCCGGGTCGAAGAAGCAGACCGAAGCGATGTCGATTGCCAACGTCAGTCGTTCGCCATGCTCGCGAATGCGTTTTGGCGGCAGGCGAACGACAGCGTGCTGGTCATTCAACTGAGTAAACAGGAAAGTATCCGCACCGGTGGGCTCTACCAGTTCGACCTCGACCGTTACTGCGCCGGCATAGCCTGACGGGACTTCGATGAAGTGTTCCGGACGAACGCCAAGGATCACATGCCTGCGTGCCAAGTTGGAGTCGCGCACCAGCCCCAGTGGGATCGTGTAAGTCCCGACGGATGACGTCAGTTGGCCTAGCCACTGCCCACCCCGCTCTTCCAAGGTCACCGGCAGGAAGTTCATATTAGGAGAGCCGATGAAGCCGGCCACGTAGAGGTTGGCGGGGGTGTCGTAAATCTCTTCCGGCGAGCCGAGCTGCTGCACCAAACCATCCTTCATCACGGCGATCCGATCCCCCAGCGTCATCGCCTCGACCTGGTCGTGCGTCACGTAGACGATGGTGGCGCCCAGCCGCTGATGCAGTTGTTTGATTTCACTGCGCATCTCCACCCGCAACTTGGCGTCCAGGTTCGAGAGCGGCTCGTCGAACAGGAAGATCGATGGATTGCGCGCCAATGCGCGCCCCATTGCCACCCGTTGCCGTTGGCCACCGGACAGCTGCGCTGGTCGCCGCTCTAACAGGCTGTCGATCTGCAGCGTCTTGGCGACGCGGTCCACTACTGGACCGCGCTCCGGTTTGGGTATCTTGCGCATTTCCATCGCAAACTCGATGTTTTGCCGTACCGTCATGCCCGGGTAAAGCGCGTAAGACTGAAACACCATCGCGATGTCCCGGTCCTTCGGACTCACGCGGTTCACGCACCGATCGCCGATGTGGATCTCGCCCTCTTCGATCGTCTCCAATCCAGCGATCATGTTTAGCAGCGTGGACTTTCCGCAGCCAGACGGGCCGACCAGGATCAGCAGTTCACCATCGTCGACATTGATGTCCACACCGTTGAGGATGTGGTTTGTGCCATAGCTTTTCCGTACATCTTTGATTTGCAGCTTTGCCATAATTGCCTCGCTTAACCCTTAACCGCGCCAGCCACCAAGCCGCGTACGAAGTACTTTCCGGCCAGGATGTAAATCAGAATGGTCGGCGCCGCCGCAATGAATGCGGCCGCCATATACACGTTGTATTCCGGTGTTCCGTGCTGCGCGCTCGTCAGATTGTTCAGCCCTACGGTGACCGTCTGCTGGTCGGACGGTGAAAGTACCAATGCGAACAGGAAGTCGTTCCACACGGCGGTGAACTGCATGATCAGCACGACAACCAGGATCGGCGTGGCTGCCGGCAGCACGATGCGCCAGAAGATGGTGAACAGGCCCGCGCCGTCGATCCTCGCCGCCTTGATCAACTCGCCGGGGAATCCGACGAGATAGTTCCGGAAGTAGAGCGTTATCGGCAGGCTGTACAGGATGTGCACAACGATGAGTCCAGACAGGGAGTCACCGAGTCCCATGCTGTTGACGATCATCGATAGCGGCAGCAAGAACAAACCAGCAGGAAGAAAGGTTCCGAAGAGCAACAGGAAGAAAATCAGATCGGTGCCTTTGAATCGCCACTTGCTCAGCACGTAGCCATTGAAGCAACCCCACAGTGTCGGGACCAGCGTGCTCGGAATGGCCATGATCAGCGAGTTCTTCGCATACACGGACAGGCCGTCGCAACTCGCCGACCCGGTGCAAGCAGAAGCCCACGCCTTGTACCAGGCATCCAGCGTCCAGTGCTGCGGCAGCCCAAACTGGTTGCCACTCTGTATTTCCTCCAACGGCTTAAACGAGTTAACCAACGCAAAACAGGCAGGCAAGAGGAAGAACCCCACCGCCAGGATTAACGTGGCGTAAATGAACAGCCGTGCGGGCGTCAGCTTTTCAGCTCTCATGACGCTGCCTCCGAAGTTCGGTGACGATGTAGGGCACAGCCACGACGCTACACATCATGAGGATGATCATGCCCGACGCGGAGCCCAGCCCCATCTCCTCACGTACAAAAAAGTGGTTGAACATATAGAACGCCGGAAGAGTGCTGGACTGCCCTGGCCCGCCTCGGGTCAGTACCACCACCATGTCAAAAGTCTTCATTACGGCAGGCAGCAGGATCAACAGGACACTGAACACGGTTGGACGCAACATCGGCAGCACGATGCGCCAGTAGATACGTGGCAGGCTTGCGCCATCGAGCATCGCCGCCTTGAAAATCGCATCGTCGACACCGCGCAACCCGGCGATAAACAAGGCCATCACAAAGCCAGTCGATTGCCACACCGCAACGATCGCAAGCGCATAGATGGAGCGGTCTGAACGCACTATCCAGTCAAAGCTGGCGTTCTCGAACCCCATACCGTGCAACCAGGCTTCGATACCCACGTCCGGCGCCAGCAACCATCGCCAGACAGTGCCTGCCACCACGAACGACAACGCGATCGGATATAGATAGAGGGTGCGAAAGCCCCCTTCGAAGCGAATCTTCTGATCGAGCAGAATCGCGAGGAAACACCCAAGCACCATCGGCCCCACAACTGCAACAGGTGCGTACCTAGCCAGGTTGATGATGGATTGGCGCCAGGTGTCGTCTTCCCATAGCTTGCGGTATTGGTCTAACCCAACCCAGTCGAATACCTGTACGGCATTGGATTCGGTGAATGAAATTACGGCGACCCAAATGGTCAATCCATAGAAGAAAAGCAGGCTGATCACCAGCGCTGGCGATAACACCAGTTGCGGAAGCCATTTTTCCAGCCACGGAGTGTTGGACTTTCCGGTCGCCATATAACCGCCGATTGGCTCCGCTGGCGTGGACGCCGACGGAGAAATGTTTTTACCGAGAGACATGGCACTACTCCGCTATCATGTCCGGCGGGCCTCCTCAACGAGCTTCCGCCGGATCATGCAGGTTGCACAATTCTTACCCCGACCTGCCTTACTTGTTGGCCTTGGCAACCGCCGCCATCTTCTCGGCAGCTTGCTCCGGTGTCATGTCGTCACTTGCCCAGAACGCCTGAACCACATCCTCCCAGCCGGATACACGCGCGGGTGAGGCCAGTTGCTCAGCGGCCATAGTCAGCGTGCCAGACTTGGCCGTAGCGAGGAAGTCGGCATGGGACTGCTTGCCACAGTCGTCGAATTGAGACATGTCGGCGTCGGTGCGCACCGGCACGGAGCCCTTGATCTTATTGAACGCCTCCTGGCCGTCCTTACTCATAAAGGTGGTAGCGAGCGCGTTCTGTGCCTGCTGATCCTGATCCTTGACCTTGAAGAACATAAAGGCGTCAACGTTAAAGAGAAAACCGGTGCTCGTACCTGGCATCGGTACACACAGAAAATCCTGCCCCGGCTTCTGCTTGGCCATTAGGAACTCACCCTTGGCCCAGTCACCCATCGCCTGCGACAGCGCCTTGCCCTCGATTACCATGTGGGTTGCCGCATCCCAAGTGCGGGTAGAGGCAGCCTTGTCGGTGTAGGGCTTGATGCGGCGCAGCGTCTGGAATGCCTTAATCATGCTGCTGCCCTGCAGTGCTTCCGCGTTACCCTCGTAGAAGGCTTTCCGGTAACCATCCGCCCCCAACGAACCGTATGCGATCTGCTGGAACAATTCGGTCGTGGTCCAGTTTTCCGCTGCCGCCAGAGGCATGATGCCGGCTGCCTTTGCCTTGTCCGCAAGGACAAACCAGTCGGCCCAGGTCTTGGGTGGCTCGGACGCCCCTATCTTTTTCATAGCCGCAACGCTGATCCACATCACATTCTGGCGGTGGACATTCACCGGTACCGCAACATACTGGCCATTAATCTTGACATAGTGTTGCACGATCGTCGGCAACACACTGTCCCAGTGCTGCTGCGCTGCGAGTTGGTTCAGGTCGGCCAGCTTAGAACGATCAACATCAAACTGCTTGACGTCGGTATCGATAATGGCAGCGGCCGGCGGATTGCCCTTGAGAAGGCGGGACTTCAACAGTATCCGCTCATTGTCGCCGCCTCCTGCCGCCACATCCTTCCACTGATAGCCCTTAGATTCGTACTTCGTCTTGAACTGGGCCACGGCAGCCGATTCGCTGCCGCTGGTCCACCAATGCATCACCTCCACCTCAGTCGCAGATACCTGCCCCGCGATCAGCAGGCCGGCTGCGACCAGACCCAAGTGCAGCGGCCAGCCTGATTTCAACATTTTCATACGATAGCTCCTTGTGTGTTTTGTTGCTCGGTCGAATACGGGGAGGCCGTTTGAGAGACGACCATTAATATCAACTCATTTACTCTGCCATCCTTATCATTTACATGCATGTGCAGTTAATTTGCATGCAATATCGTCAGGTTTATAATTTAGATTCGAAGAATGTGAGAAGCGAGTCCAGCTCTTCGTCACTCAACAACCTGTTTATGCCGCTGGGTCCGGGCTGCTTTTCCTGAGGAAGGTGGCTTAGCACTTTCTTTCGATACTGCGTCGGCGTCATCGATAGATATTTCTGGAATGCCACGTTCAACGATCGGTGGTCCGGGAATCCACTCTGCTCACTTACTAACGTAATGCTGACAGATTCGTCGCGTAGCATGGCCCTAGCTATGTTGAGTCGCAGCAGCGTCAGATACTCGCGAAAATTGAAGCCCGTGATCGCGTTGAATGTTCGCGACAACTGGTAATAGCCAACGCGGAGAGCTTCGGCCACATCCAGGAGCCGGATATCCTCCGCATAGCGCTCACTGACGAACGCGATAGCTTGCTTAGCTAACTCAACCTCCTTCACATGTCCGGAACCGTGAAGAAGGTCAACCGGATCTCGCTCGACCGTTCGCCGTGACGCCTTCTCCATTGCGTCTAGTAAGCCGTATATGTGCTGCAGCAAAGCATATCGTCGCGAAAAACCGTCCTTCATGGTCAAGCGAGCAAGCAGCACGACATTTTTAAAGACGTCGCGCTCGGCAGCCGAACACTCGCCAAAGGTACTAACGTAAAGAGGCAGGTCTGTGGTTAGCGATTTCTCGCAATTGCTGTAGACCGTTGGCGCGAATTGCACCGCGAGCAGCTTGCTTCCACGTTCCAACGAATGCAGCGTGTGGAGTTCGTCGGAATTGACGAATACCAAGCCACCTTCTTCCAAAGCCCGTGACTTATTGCTGATCCAGACTACAAACTTGCCGGTCAAAACTACCATCAGCTCTGGCGCCCGATGCCAATGTGGCTCACAGTACGTAAGTTCCGTGGCGTAAAGGTTGACAGGTTGCGCATCGAAGTCCACCCACTCGTAGCCCAGGGGCGACGCGTTGCTCCCGAGCGTCCCACGACGCTCAGGGGTTTGGGAAGGGGCCGCTCGCCTGAATGGTTGCATAACAGTGCTCTATATAACGCGGACGGGGTGGGCGATATCGTCTTCCCTGTCGATAAAAAAAGTCACAACTCCGCAATCGCCGCAGCCAGCTCGGCCCGGGATATGTCTATTTCGAAGATCGTGGTTAGCGAAATATGGATACCGGTAAATATGTCAGTGGCGTTCGCCTTGATCAGTTCCTCTGCGTCCGAGAATGACTTTCCAGACTTCCGACTGTAGAGAACACAGACGTTTCTGAAAGCTTCTGGGTGCTCCAGCAACTCCAGCAGGGATGAGTCCTCTTTCAGGGCAGGTAACGGTCGATCGGCGGATACTTGCACCACAGCGGTGAGCTCAATCTGCCGAGAAGACTTGCCGATCATCAGGCGATACTCTCCCGGCTCGACTACCCAGGCATTAACCGCAGTGTCGTAGTAAGCGAGATCTTCTGCAGCAAGGATGATCTGACAGGATTTCGTCTCGTTCGGCATGATCTCCAGTTTGGCGAAGCCCTTAAGTTCGCGTGCCGCTCGAGGAAGTCGCCCTTTTGGGGGTTCGACGTATAGTTGAACAATCTCTTTGCCCGTCATCACGCCAACATTCTCCAATTCGACGGTTATTGTCAGCTCCCCGTTACTGGCGAGCGTGTCATCAGAGAGCCTCATATCCTGGTACTTGAATTCGGTGTAACTGAGCCCAAAACCAAACGGGAATAATGGCGTTAACTGTTTGCGGTCGTAGTAACGGTAGCCAACGTAGATGCCCTCGCTATACAGATGGCGCGAATTTTCGCCAGGATAGGAAAGAAACGCGGGCGTCTCCTCAAGCGTATTCGGAACTGTTGTCGTGAGTTTCCCGCTGGGATTGACAACCCCAAACAAGATCTCGGCCACCGCTCTCCCCATCCCCTGACCGGCATAAAACGTGTCGAGTACGGCGCTGACGTGCGGCAACCACGGCATAATGACCGAATCGCTGTTTGCGAGAACAACGACAACGTTTTTCTGGACGCGTGAGACTTCGTACAACAGAGCTTCATGGGAAGCGAGGACAGAGAGGTTCTCACGGTCGCCGTTTTCACCGTCTTCACCAATTGGCGTGCTTATAAAAAGCACAGCGACGTCGGCTGCCTGTGCGAGTTCAACGGCTTCGCGTAATGCATGTTCGTTCGGAGCCGCGTTCGGCCCAGTGCCCATCGCGTAGGTGATGAAAAAATGGTCGCCCGCGACTTCGACTATCTCGTCGAGAGGCCTGTCAAGCATCCAAGGAGCGGTGGTGGCGCACCCGGACCCCTGAATGATGGGAGTAGTAGCCGGACCGCCGACTACGGCGACGCGTTTGAATCTGTCTGCGCGCAAAGGAAGGACGTCATTTTCATTCTTGAGCAGAACGATGCTTTCAGCCGCAATCTGTTGTGCAAGCCGATGATGGCTGAGGTAGTCTGCCTTGTAACCAGGCAGCTTGTTCGCTGTCGCCTTGGCCACGAGGTCAAGAGTCCGGGCAACCGCGCGATCAAGCACCTCCATTGGCACGATGCCCCTGTTCACGGCTTCCAGCAATTCATGCTTGTCAATAAAATGCTCGGGCATCGACAGGTCATTGCCCGCAAGTAGGGACGCTACACGATTTTTCGTTCCCCACCAGTCAGAAATGACTACGCCTTCATATCCCCACTCTTTCCTCAACACGCGGTCCAACAGCCACTGGTGCTCCGATGCCTGAATACCGTTGAGCCGGTTATATGAAGTCATCAACAGCCACGGGTCCGCCTTTTTGATTACTCGACGGAATGCGTCCAGATAGATTTCACGGAGAGCGCGTTCTTCTACCACAGAGTCCATGGTAGTTCGCTGGATTTCCGAGTTGTTGCAGGCAAAATGCTTCAGGCACGCCCCAACGCCTTTCGACTGAAGACCATTTATAAGTCCTGCGGCGAATTCGCCTGTCAGAAACGGATCCTCCGAGTAGTACTCGTAAGAGCGACCTGCGAGGGGCGTTCGCCGAATATTTATTCCTGGCCCAAGCAGAATGCTGACACCCATCTCTAGGCACTCCTCTGCCAATGCCTCCCCCATTCTTCGGGCAAGGTCGGGATCCCAGGAGCATGCGAGGCTGGAAGCGTTCGGGAAACAGGTCACGGGTCGGCTTTTGCCGAATGGGTATAGTCCCGGCGTTCTAGTTTGTTCGGCATCAGGATCCGGAACATCAGCTGCGCTGCGCCTTACATTCTCATAAAAATCTCGCCTTGACCACGACTGTCCTTGGTCAATCTGGGCCTCGATATATACAACGCCGTGAGTACCATCAGTCATGACAATGGACGGCACTTCAAGCCGAGCAATCGGGGCCGTCCGCCATAGCCCTTTCCCACCGAGCAGCGACACCTTTTCTTCTACGGTCGCTGAATTGATCACTACGTCTTTGTCGAAGGCCATTTCCGGGTCCTGTCTGAAGTCAATGTCGTTACCTCTATGTGACAGGAGTATCGATGACGGAAATTCATGTTGGTAGTCGGTCGTTGCGCGCCGACTTACGTTTTTTTGCATGTACGGGTTTGCACCATGTTTTGTTTGCATCCTCACAATGGGCACGAACGCGCAGGCGAGTATCCGAGCAGCAGGCTTCTGACCTCTTGTGATGCCGCACTTCGATTGGTGAAACCGCAGATGACAAACTCCTGGCGCTTGCACAACCAAAGTTGTAACCATCCATAGCGCACTGCAGCAATTCAGGAGCCCCTTATCCCACAAGGCTGAGAAGCTCCAGTCGTTTCAACTAAACTTGTGTCTACTGCCATCTGGACGTCAACTAAAGTCGTAACGCAGTGCGCGATTTCAACTAATCTTGTGCCGCAATCAGCGGTGGCCGAGGCCGGTGAAGAAAGAGAACCGTTTGGCTGCGACGACGGCGGGATGGCGGCCTGAGCGCACTCACAAACGCCCAATGCGTAGCCATTGAATAGCCGGATGATCGCCGGCGACCGCTTCCGGCACGACCGTATGTATAAGCCGCATCCCACGCGCCGAGTTTGCGAACCATACGACAGCATCCTTGGTTGTTCGATCGGCAAGAATGAACGCCCGGAATCCGGGGCTATTACCCCAATGAAAGAAACAATCCTGAACGGGTTCGAGACCCCAACCTAGCCCCCACGCAACGCAGAGATCAGGCGGGTTTTCGCCATACAAGTCTTCCGCATCGTCGCCTTGCCGCGTGTGGACGTGTGGCAAAAGCCACTGGTCGTAGCTCGTGCTCGTCAGTCCGCGGCCTTCCAGCACATGCTGGACAAACTCAAGATAGTCGGACGCTGTTGTCAGAAGGGACCACGAGGCCTGCGCCGTTCTAACGCGGCATTTTGGCACGGGCTCGCCCTCCCACTCATGCCCCTGCGCGTAGTTTGCCGAAAAGCGCTCCTGCCATTCCAAGCTCGAATGGCGCATTCCCAGTGGTTCGAACACGCTCTCACGCACGAGCGTCTCCAGCGAGCGTCCGGATACCGTTTCCATCGCTCGTTGCAGCCATGCGAATGCGCTGCTGCCGTAGCTGAATCGTTCGCCGGGGTTGAAATATGTCCGAAGCGGGGCCTTGTCGCGAACGATATTGGGGAGGCCGCTCGTATGCGTAAGAACATGGAGCGAGCTTATCTGCCGCGATCTCAAATCGTTCGGCACATACTCGCCGCAGATGTCGAATAGCGGCTGCCGCAGGTCCAGAAGCCCCTCCTCCGCTAACTGAAGGGCGACAAAGGAGACAACCGGTTTCGTGAGGGACGCTGCTTCAAAAACCGTCTGAGCATTTACGAGGGAGCGGTCATGCTCGCCCCGGATTCCGAAGTAGTATTCCGGGCCTCTCCTTCCTGAACGAAGCGTAGCAAGTGACACGCCGGCGATGGGCCCGGTAGCCGTCACTGTCGCGAGAAATTTGCCCAATTCGGTCATTTAATCTCCCTTCGAGCAATTGCGGAGACGGAAATTGTACAGACGGCAACTATGCTCAGGGAGTCGAAAACCGGTACTGGTTTCACAACTTTTCGACCTATGAGCCCATCGTCAACAAGTTGTGGCGCTATGCTCGATCTCAACTAATCTTGTGTCGTAATGGTCGACGCGATGGCGGAGGCGCGAGATGACACGGCGCTCACGGTTGCTGGCAAGCATTGCGGCAAAGGACGGCGAAGCTGAGCTGCCGGGCGACGTCGATCTGGAAAGCTGGCCTGCGGTCGACCCGCTGGCATTGCCTGCTGAGCGTACTGCCCTATATCTGCGGCGCGAGCGCGCGATTCGCCTTTACCTCGAGGGCGCAACCGACATTCAGATCAAAGCGGCATGCGGGATGGGCCGCGGTCAGGCTTATCGACTGCTGACCGAGCGCTGCCTCAAGCCGCATCCCGACGGACATATCTATGGCTGGCGGGGCCTGTTACCGCATGCCCGCGTGAAGGCCTACGAACGGACGGCGCCGCTTGCCCTCAACGCTTGGAGCGGCGGGGCCGTTGGCGCCCTGCAATGGGTGTTCGAGTCGCCCGCGGGGCGCGGATTCGAAGACATGCTGCGCGAACGCATTCTCGGCAAACGTCCTGCACTTGAGGCGTCGCGCCGGCCGCGCATGGCTATCTTTCGCTGGTTTCTCGCCGAACTGCGCGCACGCGGCTTCGAGCGCCGCGGCGAATGGCCGTTCAACGTCGAAAAGCGCGGATACGTGACGCTGGCCCGCTACATCGATCGCGTCCTCGCGGAGCATCCGGCACGGGCCCGCGAACTGGCCGGCGGGCCAGAAGCGACGCGCAAGGCGCGCGCCGGCGATGGCACGCGTCGGCCGCCGCTGGCCCCGTTCGAGCGCGTTGAATGCGATGCGCATAAGCTCGATGCCCGCATGGTGGTCATGCTACCGTCTCCGCACGGCGGCGCTGAACCGCGCATAATTCACCGCCTCTGGGTCATCGTGCTGGTCGAAGTGGCCTCGCGCGCGGTGCTCGGCTATCACCTCAGCCTGCGACGCGAGTGCTCCGCCGAAGACGTGCTGCGCGCAGTCCGCTGCGCCCTCACGCAGTGGACTCCGGGCGACCTGCAGTTCAGCGACGCCGCGTACGTACCGGGCGCCGGCCTGCCGTCGCATGTATTGCCGCAGCTCGCCGGCGCGTGCTGGAACGAATTCAGCGTCGACGGAGCGCTGGCCAACATCTGCGCGCGCGTCGAAAACGTGCTGCGCGACGTGGTCGACGCCAGAATCGTCAAGCCGCAGGATGCTGCAAGCTACAGCAGCCGGCGCAGCAAGGACGACCGGCCATTCGTAGAGTCGTTCTTCGGGCGCCTGGCGGCCGGTGGGTTTCACCGGCTCGCGACGACGACCGGCAGCGCGCCGAGCGACAGGCATGGTGCCGATCCCAACGCCGCGGCCGTGGCGACGCAGTTCCAGCTCGAGTACGCGGAGGAGTTGCTCGACACGCTGATTGCCAACTACAACGCCACGCCACACTCGGGACTGGGCTATCGCAGCCCGCTCGAGCAGCTCGCATGGTTATTGGAAACCGGCACGTGGACACCTCGCCAGGCCGATCCGAACGCAGTGCGTCGCCTAGTTGGCGTGCGCAAGCAGTGTACGTTGCTGGGTGGGGTCAAGACAGGGCGCCGGCCGCATTTCCATTTCGCCAATGCGCGGTATTCGGCCGAGTGGCTGTGCCTGCGCACTGACCTGCTCGGACAGGCCTTCTGGCTGCAGCTCGACAACGAGGACGATGCGCGTTTTGCGACGGTCTCGACACAGCGGGGCCTGTTTCTCGGCGTGGTCCGCGCTGCACCTCCGTGGCATCTGTCGCCGCATTCGCTGTACGTACGCACGGCGATCCGTTCCCTTGAAAAGCGCCGGCTGCTGCATCTGGCGACCCACGGCGACGCGGTTGAAGCTCTGATCCAGTATTGCGAGGCGTCGCCCGGTGGCAAATTGCCGGTCCACCCGGCCTATCTTGAGGCGCGGCGCATTCTGCAACTGAATGCGGAGCGGGTGGCCGCACAGTCGATGGTCAGCCTGGCCAAGCGCCCGGAAACACCGGCGACAAATGCTGAGGTGGCATCCGCCGCGCCTGCGCGCACCAGCGTGCCTTTGCCTCCGATGCGTCGAGCTCAGCAATGGTAACGCCCGCCGGAATCCGGGATCCGCTCGTGGCGGCCCACGTGCCGCGCGATCATCCGGTCGTGACGCGCGACTACTCGCTGTTCACGATCGCGATTCACGACATGGCCGAACGCATCGGCAGTTGGCTGGACGACCAGATCGACGGCGCGACCATTTTCGGGCCGTCGCGTTTCGGCAAGTCGAGTGCCGTCGATCACTGGCTGCAGCGGCTGCTGTCCGAGCGCCATGGAGGTTTCCTGCCGTTGGTGATCTGGAGCCACACGGATTCTGGCAGCAGTCAGGCTGTCGGCAGCTTTTACGCGCACCTGCTCGATGCGAGCGGCCACAGGCTCGCTCAGGCACGGCGCAGCCCGCTGGAACGGCAAACCATGCTGGTCGAGCGCTGGATCGAACTCGCCGCGCAAGGAGGCGGGCGCTTCCTGGTGCTGGTGATCGACGAAGCGCAGGGCATGAGCCAGCGCGAGTGGTTGTGGCTGGTCGAATTGCACAGCTTGCTTGAGAAGCAACGAATTCGGCTGTGCGTGTTTTCGATCGCGTCGCTGCAGTTCTTCGACGAACCGTTCGGCCTCGCGCTCGCGGGGAGCGCTCATGTCGCGGCGCGCTTCATGTTGGCCGCCGAGCCATTTCACTGCGTTCGGACGACCGATGAACTCGCCTATGTGATGCGCGGGTACGACGACAGCAGCGAATGGCCGCCCGGTTCGGGGAAGTCATTCACCGCAGGCTTGGCCCCACGCCCATGGGCTGGCGGGTTCCGAATGGAGCACCAGGCTGCCGCGCTGATGCAGGCGATGCTTGATACGCTGCCGCCGCGCTACGCGGGGCCGATCGACTTCCCGATGAAAACCGTCGCCCAGGCGTGCCGCCACGTGCTGCTGCGCATTGCTGGTGGCGCCGACGTTGACGCCGTGACGACCGCGGACGCGTGGGGCACGACCGTCCGCGACTGCGGCCACCGGGAACTGATGGCGCTCATCTCCGCCACGGCAATGTTGCGGGGCGCGCACGCGCGCCAGGAGGGCCCTCATGCCTGAGCCCAGCCTGACCTGGCATGCGGGCAGCGTGCTGCCCTACGCATCGCTTTGGCACACGGTCCTGCGTGCCTGCGCGCTCAACGCACTGCACCCGCGCGATCTGCCATCGACGCATACGCCCTCACCCAGGGCCGTGCACCTCCTGGATAATCACGCCAGCAACCTCGACCTCCACGCATTCGCCGATCAGCTCGGCGAGTCGCCCGCGGCCTTTCGGTGGGCAACACTTGGTCCGTTATCGTCGCCGCTGCGCGCCGCACTTGTTCAGGCGCGACCGCGCATCTGCTTGGCATGCCTGACGGCGGGATACCATTCCGCGCTGTTTTCCGTCGACCTGCTCGACAGATGTCCCATTCATGGCTCACCGCTGGTTGGGCGGTGCTACTGCGGCGCACCGTTTCATACGACGCTGCGATCCATTGCCGACTTCGGCACCGCCGGCGCCTGCCGATGCGGGCGGCTGCACTTCTTTACGCGTGAAACGTGCCGCCGGCCGACCTTGGCGCCGGAGAGGACGCACGCCTTTGATCCCGTGACGGTCTGGCTGGAAGCCCTTGCGAAATTGATCCGGCCGGGGCGGCTCGACGATGCATTGCTACGACAAGATCCCGATAGTGTGCGCTGGCTGGTCACCACCGCGCGCACGCTTGGCGTGACCTATCCCGCGTGCCTGCGCCCTGTCGCACCGTCAACCCCGGTCGTGCTGGTTCAGCTCGGGACACGTCCGGGCGGCGCCTCGACTCCAGCGCCGCCGCACCCGGAAGAGGAGCGGTCGTTGTACTGGCGAGCCTCGCCGACCACCACGGTGTACCGGGCGCTCGCGCGTCACGTTCGCCGGCATCTGGCGCCCGGCGGCAATCGATGGGTCGCCGGCTTCATTGGCTCCGGCGATCCGCTCGTGGTCGGCCAGCAGGTACGCGCATGTGAGCGCGCGCGACGGGCGTTTGCCGACATGGTCTGGGCGCACACGATCGAGGCCGAGGTCGAACGACGTCGCTGGCCGGACCGGCCGCCGCCGTACGGAGAGGTGGCTCGCTTTACCGCGCACGTGGTGGCCGGCAGCCCCGTGCGTGGGGGACAACATTTGGCAGCCCCTGCGCGGGCTTGGCTGGAGGGGCATGCGGCGCGCGTCAATCTGGCGACCATTTGGCAGGCTGCCGAAGACCGAGCGACGGCGGCCGCCTGTTCAGGCGTCGCCGCATGGGACACGATCACGGAGAATACGACGGGGTGCGAGCGCATCTGGCTCGCGCGCGTCCGGCCCGACGGCTTGCACTTTGCGGCGCCGGCGACGAGGCACTGGACACCGATGCAGTGCGCCGACAAGGCGACCCGTCGGATTCAATACGCCGCTCGTCGACAGGCGCGGCTCGAGGCAATGTGGGCAGCTTGCCGTGGTGCCTGCCTGAGCTGGTCGGAGGACGCCGGCTGGCATGTGATCGACGCGGTCGCCCCTGCGGACGACGACCTACGAAGGCGGCGCCTGCTGGGCGTGAAGGAAGGTCGGCCGTGGTGCTGGCTCTATCGCGCCGGGGATGGTCGATTCGTCGCCCGCTGGGATCAGGCTCGCTTGCAGGTGCTGGCCGGGACGCCGGCCGCGGCCATCGCATCGCTGCGACGTTACGCGCGCGATTACCGGCGGGTCTGCCAGGTCGATTTGCCCGTCTCCCGGCCAATCCCGCTGATCGAACCCGAACACATGGATCCCCACTTGACCGCGGACTACCGGTATTTCGTGGCGGTCATCCGCTACCAGAAAGGGTTTTGGCGGGACGCCGCGGTATTGGCGGACGCCGCCCGCTACCACCAGCGCACCCAAGCCTCACGCGGTGGGCCGCCCGGCGATTCGCCGTGGGTCGAATGGGGGCGCCAGCGGGGCGGCTGGAATCGCATGCGCCGATGAAACCATCACGATAGCTATATTTCAGGCTCAAACTCCGAGAATGGAGACATGGCTCGTGCGGACGAACTTGAGCGATGGTCACTGGTAACGTTTCGACTGACAATGGTTGCCATTTCAAACAGGCAACTTCGCCGACACTAAGCACGAATGGCAGCGTCCATGTGGACCGGGCTGCTATACACCGCTGGAAATAGACAGGGAGGAGCGATGAGGGTATTGCGCAGGTTGATTTCGATCTTAACGGTGGTCACAAGTTCAACAGCAACTGCCGCGACCGTCCAGCACTTCGATGCCGTAGGCATGTCCGTTCTTGTTCCAGACGATTGGGCAATTCGCGCGGACAATCCCAAACACTTGGTCGATGGACGGACGGTGGTGCAGTTTCATGCTCTTCATCTTCAATCGCAATCCCAATCCGTGACATGTGAGGTCAATCGCATTCCGTTGCCTCCGAACTTCGCCCGCTACCCCCAAAGGCAACTGGATGATGCGTATCTCCAGCACCCAATGACGCGTGACGATTGGCAACGCCGGATTCAGCAGACTGTCGGCGTATCAGCGCTCGATCTGGAATTCGGGCAAGGCAAGCTGGGCGGTGATGCGTCCTATTGGTCGGTCACGACTACCCGAACTATGGTCGGCAACGTGGCGCTGAACGTGAAGATCAAGACGTTCTTGAGCCAAACGCCGCACTACGCATGGAATGTTCAATGCGCCACCGGGAGTCTGACAATGGATGAGGCGCAATTGCTCTACCGAACCTATACGCCAACGTTTGAACGCATCTTTCAAAGCTTTCAACACGACTGATCTTCTTACTCGGCCTTTGCTATTCGCCGACGGCACCGATCGGAATGACCGGGATTTGTCTTCGACCGTCCGGTACGTTTGTCAGATGGATCGTTCGCGCCAACATTAGTTGAAATTTAGACACAACTTTAGTTGTGTGAGCGGCGACCGATCCGCGCGCTTGGCACGACGTCCGAAAATAAAGGGTAACATAGCCCTTTATATGAACGCCTCCCGTTTGCGAAGGGTTTTCGTGTGCTCTGACTACGACAGGATGGGTTGCAGCTTTATATCCGGGCTTGTTGCAGCCTGATACGCTGCGGCCCACCATGAAATCCGCTGACCCGCACCTCATTTACTTAGCGAGCTAGAAGCTCGACGGGCTATTCAGGTTTGGCGGGTCCCGGTCCGACCTGTCTTGTCATTACTTACGATTGCCAGCGCAACCTTTCGACGTATCACCCTGTAAAAGTTGATCCTCCTGCTACGCAACGCCGTTCGATCAAACCCGTTTCACACTCACGTAGCCCTTTTCGTACGGCCTGTCATGCGCCAGAATCGCCCAGATCGTGCGGGCTATCCTGTTCGCCTGCGCAACGATCGCCACATTCAGCGGTCGCCGCTTCCTGATCCCTTCAGCCCACGGACCTGGTTCCTTCGTGTGGCACAGCACTGCCCGGGCACCGTGAATCAGCAGCTTGCGCAGATACGTGTCGCCGCGCTTGCTGATTCCCAGCAACTGGACTTTGCCGCCCGAGCCCGTTTGCTTGGGCACCAGTCCGATCCAGGCTGCGAATTCACGCCCGGACCGAAACGTCTTCGCATCGCCCATCGTCGCGACGGCCGCTGTCGCCGTCAGGGGACCTACGCCCGGTATCGCCGCGATCGCCTTACATGCCTTGTCCTCTCTCATCCACATCTGTAAGCGCCGTTCGATGCCGGCAATCTGCTTATCCAGCTCCGCCAGCCCGTTCCACTGCTCGCGCAGCGTGTCGATCAGGATAGCCGGCAGACGATCGACCAGTCGCTCCAGTACGCCCGGTATCGCTTTGTCCAGCGCGGCTCGGCCTTTGCCCATCACTTCGCCGTACTCGGTCAGCAGGCCGCGCAGGCCGTTGATCTGCATCGTGCGGAACTTCACCAGTTGCTCGCGCATCCGGTGCAGACCCAGCACCGCCTGTTGCGTTTCCGTCTTCACCGCGACCGACCTTTCTGCGTGCTGCACGGCAAGCCAGATCGCTTTCGCATCGACCGCGTCGTTCTTGTTGCCCATCACGAACGCCTTCACGAATTTCCCCGGCATCAGCTTCACCTCATGGCCCATCGCCGTGAGCTTGCGGGCCCAGTACTGCGAGCCCCCACAGGCTTCCATCCCAATCAGGCAGGGAGCCCAATTCGCGAAATGCTCGAGGAATACAGCACGCTTCACCGGCTTGTTCACGATCTCGCCCGTCTCTGCGTCGATGTAATGGAGTTGCATCACGTTCTTTGCGATGTCCGCACCCACTGTCATCTGCTTCATGTCGGAGCCTCCGGTTTGCCAGGAAAACCTCTATGGTCTTCCATCTGGGCACTCTGATGCCGTCGGTCCGTGAGGCTCCGGCTTCCTGCCGGCTCCCACCGATCACGGGTGGGAGGCGTTCATATCATTTACTATGTTCCTCTTCATTTCTGGCGATTGAGCGCCACAACGTCGACGAGATGTCACGCGGTCCTGTAAGTCTGTCGTCGCCCGCAAAAGGGCCCATGTTGAGCCACCCGTGCAGTCGGCACCACGTTCGTCCGTGCTCCTCCCTTCGTCTTCTGTCACCCGCGGGGAGAGCGCCAACGTCAGGTCATTCAGCCGGCTCGCATTGAGTGGATTTCCGTCCCAATTAGAAAGCATTGTGAAAGAATATCGCTTTCCCGTGCCACATCGACCTAGTGCGCACATTAATTTAGCGATACCAATCAATTTCCTCGACGGGCAACTTTTGCACGCCCCTGCCGACTCTCGAGCCCTCTAACGCAGCAGGAAATAAAGTAGATTGATATCAATCAGTTACCTCAACTTGTCACATAGTGAAATACGAGGTGCGGTCTTTTTTGAACATTTCCGCCCCCTTCTCCGAAGTACGATCTTTTTTGTATGTCGACAGCTATCAACCCCATAGCCAGCAGTGCTTTCAAACATATCGTCGAATTCCGATATATGATTCGCCCATCGACGATACCCGTCTGCCCGACCGGAACATCTGCTCCACCCATGCCGACCGAAATCGACATCGACGCGATCCTGAAAGCGCTCTCGAACCCCGTGCGTCGGGAAATCCTCAACTGGCTGAAAACGCCGGGCGAGCATTTCCCGAACCAGGCGCTGCCGTACGAACACGGCGTCTGCGCGGGCCAGATCGACGCGCGCTGCGGGCTGTCGCAGTCGACCGTTTCCGCGCACCTCGCGACGCTGCAGCGCGCGGGGCTCGTGACGTCGACGCGGATCGGCCAGTGGGCGTTCTTCCAGCGCAACGAGGCCGTCATCGACGCATTTCACGACGCTTTGCGCCGCGATCTCTAGCCAACCGGCCGTATCGGCCACGCGGGCCCGCGTTGCGCATGACGCGACGGCGCGCCCGCCTTTCGTGAAGAGGTTATTTGCCATGCCCACCCTGTTCGATCCCGTCACCCTCGGCGACCTGACCCTGCCGAACCGCATCGTGATGGCGCCGCTCACCCGCTCCCGTGCCGGTGCGACGCGCGTGCCGAACGCACTGATGGCCCGCTACTACGCCGAGCGCGCAACGGCTGGCCTGATCATTACCGAGGCAACGTCGGTCACGCCGCAGGGCGTCGGCTACGCGGACACCCCCGGCATCTGGTCCGACGAGCAGGTCGAAGGCTGGAAACAGGTGACGCAGGCCGTGCATGCGGCCGGTGGGCGCATCGTGCTGCAGCTCTGGCACGTCGGCCGGATCTCCGACCCGATGTTCCTGAACGGCGACCTGCCGGTCGCACCGAGCGCGATCGCCGCGGGCGGCCACGTGAGCCTCGTGCGTCCGCAACGCCCGTACGTGACGCCGCGCGCACTCGAACTCGACGAAATCCCGGGCATCGTCGCCGCGTACCGCAAGGGTGCGGAGAACGCGAAGGCCGCCGGCTTCGACGGCGTCGAGATCCATGGCGCGAACGGCTACCTGCTCGACCAGTTCCTGCAGGACAGCACCAATCGCCGCACCGATGCGTACGGCGGCCCGGTCGAGAACCGCGCACGCCTGCTGCTCGAAGTGGTCGACGCCGCGATCGACGTGTGGGGCGCCGGCCGCGTCGGCGTGCACCTTGCACCGCGCGGCGACGCGCACACGATGGGCGATTCCGATCCGGCGGCCACGTTCGGCTATGTCGCACGCGAACTCGGCCGCCGCAAGATCGCGTTCATCTTCACGCGTGAGTCGTATTCGGGCGACCACCTGAGCCCGCGCCTGAAAGAAGCGTTCGGCGGCCCGCTGATCGCGAACGAGCAATTCACGCTCGACACCGCACAGGCCGCGCTTGCAAGCGGCAGCGCCGACGCGATCGCATGGGGCAAGCTGTTCATCGCGAACCCCGACCTGCCGCGCCGCCTCGAACTCGGTGCGCCGCTCAACGCGCCGGTGCCGGAAACGTTCTACGCGGAAGGCGAAACGGGTTATACCGATTACCCGGCGCTGAGCGACGCGGCCTGATCGCGCAGCAAGCCATGCACGACGAATGGACCGGCCTCGCCCGTCCGTTCGTCGTGCACACTTCCGGGCGGGCATGCAACACGTTCGCCCCTCCCGCTCACCGCTTGCCGTCCACGGCGGGCGCGTCCACGAACAACGCCAGACCGACCAGGCTCGCCGCGCTGCATCCCAGCACATACCACGCGGGCGCGTAAAAGCTGCCGGTCGCGCGCCACATCGCACCGACGATCAGTTGTGCGAACCCGCCGAAAATCGTCACGCCGAGCGCATAGATCATCCCGAGCGACATCGCCCGCACTTCGGGCCGAAATGCATCGAGAATCATCACGAAGCCGGCGGGACTCGACAGCGTCATCAAGCCGATCAGCACGATCACGACCGCGACCGCGGTGACCACCGACGGCCACAGGCTCATCGCGTAAAACGCCGGCAGTACGAGCACGGCCGACGCGACACACGTCACGCCCACCAGCCGCTTGCGACGCCGCACGCGATCCGCGAGCCGTCCCGCGAGCGGCGAACCGATCAGCAGCACGGCGCCCGCCGCGCAACCCGACAGCAACGACACCGACGCCGGCATGCCGACGGTCAGCGTCAGGAACGATGGCAGGAAAAACACGATCGTATAGGTGGTCGACGTGCCGCCGATCACGAGCAGCGTGCCGGCCACGACCTGCCGCCACGGAACACGCGAACGCTCGCGCGGTGCGCCGGCCGCCGCGTGCGGCAGCGTATCGTCGAGGTGACGCCGCAGATAGAAGCCGACCGGGCCGATCAGCAGACAGAGCACGAACGGTACGCGCCACCCCCACGCGTGCAGCGCTTCGGGCGGCAGCGCGCGCGACAGCGTCAGCGCGACGAACGCGCCGACGAGCGTCGCGCCGCCCTGGCTCGCCATCTGCCAGCTCACCCGCTCGCCGCGCCGGCCGGTGTCGCCCGACTCCATCAGCAGGGTCGTCGCGGCGCCGACTTCGCCCCCCGCCGAAAAGCCCTGCAGCAAGCGCCCGATGACGATCAATAGCGGCGCTGCGATGCCGATCTGCGCATAGGTCGGCGCGAAGCCGATGATTCCGGTGCCGAGCGCCATCAACGCGACCGTCAGCACGAGTGCAGGCTTGCGCCCGGCACGGTCCGCATAGGCGCCGATCGCGACGCTGCCGAGCGGCCGCGCGACGAACCCGACGCCGAACGTCGCCAGCGACAGCATCAGCGCGCCGACGTCGCTCGACGCGGGAAAGAACAGCTTGCCGATCAGGGCGGCAAAAAAACTGTAGACGGTGAAGTCGAAGAACTCGAGTCCGTTGCCGAGTGCGGCCGCAACGACCGTACGGCGCGTCACGCGCGGCGCGGCATCGACCGGTGCGGCGGCCGTGCGATTCAGGGTATGCATCGGAAAATCCCCGCTCAGAAGTTGTGGTACATGCCGAGCGACAGCGTCACGGGGGTCGTCCCGGTGCGTGGTGCGGTGCCGCCCGGCTCGGTCGGCAGCGGGTTGCCGTTCAGCAGCACGGTCGAGATGCCGTAGTTGCGGATGAACCCGGCACGCGCATAGAGGCCCGTGCGTTTCGACAGCAGGTAGTCGTAGCCGAGCATCGCGCCGAGCGCCGAGTCCTTGGCCGGCTGGCCGGCCGCGTCGCGTACGCCCGACGTGTCGCGATAGACGACCGACGCGCGAATCGCATTGACACCGAACGGCACGATCGCGCCGACCGTGTAGACGCGCGCGATGCCGTCGCCGGCCAGCTTCGGCGCGTACTGGTTGAACGATGCGGACAGCACGATCCGCCCCGTGTCGTAGACGGCGCCGAGCCCGTACAGGTCGTTGCGCACCGTGCTCGCCCCGTTGACGCCCCACACCTGGTTGTAGCTCGCGGCCAGATAGGTCGTGCCGTTGTACCACTGCAGCAGCGCGCCCTGCGCGGACGCCGCGGGCGCGCGCCCGGCAACGTTGCTCGGCGCATACATCAGCATCAGCGACGTGGTGCCCGCAACGATCGGCGTACGGTACGTGATGGCGTTGTCGACGCGCGCCGGCAATTGCGTCGCCCCTGGCCCGAGGTCCGAGTTGTAGCCGACGCCGCGACTCGTCTGCACGGCTGCCGCGCCCAGCCACGTATAGACCGAGTTCGTGCCCACCGTGCCGAATACGTCGATGAACAGCGGCAGCCCCGTGCCGATCTGCTTGCCGAGACGCAGCCGCCCGTAGCTGTCCGACGACAGGCCGACCCACGACTGCCGGTTGTAGGTCGACTGATTGTCCTGCTGCGCGCCGTTGTTCGCGAGAAAGCCGCTTTCGAGGTTGAACTCGGCGCGCCAGCCGCCACCGAGGTTCTCGCGGCCGAAGAAGCCGAATTTGGAGGTCCACTCGCCGCCGCTCTGCGTCTGCCACAGCGAACGGCCACCGACCGTCTGGTAGTTGATCCCCATGTCGACCGAGCCGTACAGCGCGACGCCCTCCGTCAGTCGTCCGTTGTACTCGGGCACTGCCGCCAGCAACACGTCCTGATAGGGCACGGCGCGCGCGTTGCCGGCGCCGAGCGCGAGACAGGCCGCACCAAGTGCAAATCGCTTTTTCATTCGTGATCCTTATCGTCAATTCAATTCATGTCCGGCCAGCGCTTCTTCTCTGCGCCGTGGTCAGCCTGCCTTCAGGAAGCGTTCGGCGATACCGGCGAAATAGGCCGCCCCCCAGCTCAGCGCGGAGTCGTTGAAGTCGTAACCCGGGTTGTGCACCGAACACCCGCCCCGCGAATCGACGCCGTTACCGATCAGCACGTAGCAGCCCGGTACGCATTCGGTCATCCACGAGAAATCCTCGCTGCCCATCACGCCGTCGGGTAACAGCGTGAGCGCGCCTTCGCCGGCCAGCGCCGCGATCGTCTCGACCGCGAGATCCGATGCCGCGCGGTCGTTGTCCACGACACGCGAGATCGATTGGTATTCGATCTGCGCGGTCATCCCGTAAGCCTGCGCGTGCGCGTCGACGATCCGGCGGATGCGCGCCTCGATTTCGTCGCGCGTGGCCGCATCGAGCGCACGCACGGACAACTGCAGCGTTGCGGTTTCCGGAATCACGTTCGGCGCGGTGCCCGCATGGAACGTGCCGACGGTCACGACGGCCGGTTTCAGCGGATCGACGTTGCGGGAGACGATCGATTGCAGCGCGGTCACGATTTGCGCGCCCGCGACGATCGGGTCGCTTGCGAACTGCGGCATCGCACCGTGCCCGCCCTTGCCCGTCAAGGTGATCGTCACCGAATCGGACGAGGCCATCATCGGCCCGTAGCGCAACGCGAAATGGCCGACCGGCACGCCCGGCGCGTTGTGCAGCGCATACACGCGTTCACACGGGAAACGTTCGAACAGGCCATCGTCGATCATCCGCTTTGCGCCACCGAGCCCTTCCTCGGCCGGCTGGAAAATCACGTTGAGCGTGCCGTCGAATCGGCCCTGTTCGGCGAGATAGTGCGCGGCGGCCAGCAAGATCGCCGTATGGCCGTCGTGTCCGCACGCGTGCATCGTGTGCGCAACCGTGCTCGCGTACGGCAGCCCCGTCGCCTCCTCGATCGGCAGCGCGTCCATGTCGGCGCGCAGGCCGAGCGTGCGCGCCGCCGCGCCGCGACGCAATTGGCCGACGACACCCGTGCCGCCCACGCCCGTCGTGACGTCGTACCCCCATGCGGCCAGCTGTTCGGCGACGAGCTGCGCGGTGCGGGTCTCGGCGAAACCGAGTTCCGGATGGGCGTGGATGTCGCGGCGGATCGCCACGAATCGGGACTCCGACTCGCGAATCGCCGCGAGTACGTGAGCAAGGTTCTGCGTCATGAATGGCTCCGTGGAATCGGCCGCCTCGCGACCGTCCCGACCAAGCATAGAGACGCGTTTCGGGTCAAAAAACTCACGAATTTTGATGCAGATAACTTTTGGTAATATCTTCCGCATCATGAAAATTCATCAATTGCGCGCGCTCGTCGCAGTCACGACGGCCGGCAGCATCAAGGCCGCGGCCCGGACCCTGCACGTCACGCAGCCGGCCATCAGCAAGGCGATCCAGGAACTGGAGAACGAGTTCGGCCTACCGCTCCTCGAGCGCAAGCCGTGGGGCGTCGTGCCGACACCGGAAGGCGACGCGCTGCTGGGGCGCGCGCAGGCTGTCGTGCGCGAGCTCGAACGGGCGAGCGAGGACATGGCGCACATGAAGGGGCTGCGAGATGGGCGGCTCGTGATCGGCTTCACACCGATCGTCGCGGTGACGGGCTTTGCCGAGGCCTACGCCGCGTTCCGCCGCCGCTGGCCGAACGTCGAGTGCGAACTGCGTGAACTGACGTTCAACCTGCTCTCGGAACAGTTGCGCAATCGCACGCTCGATCTCGCCTTCGTCGCCGTCACGGGCCCCATTGCCGAGTCGGTCGACATCAAGGCGATCCGCACGTTCGACACCGCGTTCGTCACCCGTGAGAACGGACGCTTTGCGGGCGCGACATCGCTCGACGCGCTGCGCGATGCGGAATGGATCCACGCCGATGCGAGCGACAACTTCCCCGCGTATATCCGTGACCTGCATGCGCACGCGGGCCTGCCCCCACCGCGCTGCATCACGCGCTGCACGTCGTATGCGCTGTTCTACAGCCTGATGATGACCAACGATGCGATTTTCTCGTGGACCCGGCTCTCGCTCGCGGAAACCGTGTTCGGCCAGAAGCTGACGCCGCTGCCGTTACCGATGTCGCCGCCACCGCTGCAGTTGTACCGGCTCACGCCGCCGGGGCTGCAACTGACGCGGCCCGCGGCCGACTTTCTTGCACACGTGGAAGCCGCATTCGCATCGCTGCCGCTTACCGGGAGCACGACATTGCGCTGACGCCGGACCGGGCTGCGGCCGGCACCGTGATTCGCCGGGCCTGCGTCAGCCCGGAACGCGCAACCGCATGAATACGCGCTGTGTCTCGTCGAGCCCGAGTGACACGTGATACGCGCGAATGGTACGCAGCATGTCGTCGAGCATCGCGTCGTCGAGCACCTCGAAACCCAGGCGCGCGTAGTACGGCGCATTCCACGGCGCATCGCGAAACGTCGACAGCACGAGCTGAGCGATGCCCTCCCGCGCCGCGCGCGCCGTCACCTGTTCGATCAGGCGCGCGCCGATCCGCTGTCCCGCATGCGACGGCGCGACATCCAGTTCTTCCAGATAAAGCCGCTGCGCATCGAGCAGCCGGTAAAACGCAAATCCGACACACGTGCCCTGCGGATCGACCGCGACATACGCGCGACCGTCGTCGATACGACCGAGCACGGCAGCCGCATCGGTCGGCTCGCCGTCGGCGATGTGGGTCATGCCGATGTCGCGGAACCGCTGCGCGGCGGCGACTTCCACGGCGGCCATCGCGGCCGCGTCTTCCCGCGTGGCGGGACGGATCAGGATCGATGCAGTCATGACGGCAATTCAGGCAGACAGTCTGGAACGGCCGTCACTATAATCGAAACCTCATACGTTTCGAACGCCCCACCCACGAGGTTCGTCATGACGTTGTCCGCGCTCGCCGTCTTCGCCATCACCCTGCTCGTCACCGCCGGCACGCCCGGCCCGAGCGTCGCCGCGCTGGTCGCACGCGTGCTCACGAACGGCGTGCGGGACGTGCTGCCGTTCCTCGCCGCGATGTGGCTCGGCGAGGCGCTGTGGCTCACACTCGCGGTCGCGGGGCTGTCCGCGTTCGTACGCACGTTCGAGACGGGGCTGATCGTGCTGAAGCTGCTCGGCGTCGCGTATCTGCTGTTCCTCGCGTGGAAGATGTGGGCCGCGCCGACGAAAACGGACGCCGACGCGTTGCCGCGCGGCCAGTCGCCGTGGCGCATGTTCGTCGCGGGCATGGCCGTCACGCTCGGCAATCCGAAGATCGCAGTGTTCTATCTCGCGCTGCTGCCGACCCTCGTCGATCTCACGCACGTCGGTGTGACCGCGTGGGCCGAACTGGTCGGCACGATGCTCGCGGTCCTGATCCTCGCCGACTGCTTCTGGTCGCTGCTTGCGTCACGCGCACGGGCGTTCCTGACGTCGGCGCGCGCCAAGCGGATTGCCAACCGCACGAGCGCGACCGCGATGGCTGGTGCGGCGGTAGCGATCGCGACACGCTGAACGGCGCCCCGCCGCACGCCACGGCATCGCCTGAGGGCCCGCCATGTCACAACTCGGCGCACTGCCTCCCGAACTCGCCGCCCAGTCGATTTCCCGTCGCGAAATCGTGCTCCCGCTCGCCGCCGCGCTCGCATGCATCGACTTCTGTGTACTGCATCGCATCCCGATCTACGGCTGGGAAGGCTGGGTTCTGACCGCCGACGGACGGGTCGGACACGGTAGCGCGCCGCAAGGCACCGTCTGCCTCGCAGACTGGCCGCTCGAGGACGCAGCCGAATTCTGCCGCCGCACGATGGTGTCCGACGCCGAGATGTGGCAGATCGAAAATCCCGGAACGACGGACACACTGCATTTCTGCATAACGATCGGCGGCACGCCCGAATCGCCGCGCCCGCGCGGCCGTACCTGACCCGCAAACCAGAACGAAAGTCCGCTCACCGCACCGGAGGGGAATCGACATGAAAACCTGGCTCCCGGCTGTCCTGCTCTGCCTGGCCACCACGGTCGCGCACGCGGCCGGTATCAAGTTCGTCAGCATCCCGGCCGATGCAGCCGGCCCCGAGCTGCGCGCGGCCATCTGGACGCCATGCGCGGCACCCGCGCAATCACTCACGATCGGCCCGTTCCTGCTGAAAGGGCAACGCAACTGTCCGACCGCCGGCGACAAGCTGCCGCTCGTCGTGATTTCGCACGGCCATGCCGGCACGTACCTCGGGCATCACGACCTCGCCGAAACGCTGGCCGACGCGGGCTACGTCGTCGCGGCGATCAACCATCCCGGCGACACGCATACCGACATGAGCCGCGCGGCCGACATTCGGGAGCTCGCCGAGCGGCCGGAGGACATCAAGCGTCTCGTCGACTACATGCTGGCAAACGGGCCCGACGCCGCGCATATCGACCCCGCGCGGATCGGCTTCTTCGGCTTTTCGCGCGGCGGCTATACGGGCCTCGTGCTGGCCGGCGCCAATCCGGATTTCGTCCATGCGCGGATCGCCTGCCCCGACCCGACCTGGCTGATCTGCAAGCAGATACGCGACCATGACCTGCCACCCCAACCGCTGACGCACGACCCGCGGATCAAGGCCTACGTGATCGCCGACCCGATGAACGAATTCCCGACCGCCGATTCGCTGAAGGACGTGCACGCGCCGATCCAGCTCTGGGGGTCCGAAGCCGGCGGCGACGGCGTGGAGCCGGAAACGGTCGCCGCGCTGGCCAGCATGCTGCCGCAACGACCGGAATTCCACGTCGTGCCGAATTCCGCGCATTTCGCGTTTCTCGCGCCGTGCCCCGAACAACTGGCGCACACCTCGTCTGACATCTGCACCGATGCGAACGGATTCGATCGCGCGGCATTCCACGAGACGCTCGACGCGAAGGCGCTCGCGTTCTTCAGCGCCAATCTCCGCTAACAGCGAAACGTCTTGCGCCAGACGCCCGGCTCAGGCGCATGGTCGTTGCACGCGATCAGCGCGCGCACCAGCGCCCAGTCGTCGTCATCGCAGAAGTCGAGCAGCATCGCGCCAACCAGGCCGCGCTGTTCGCGCAGCCGTTCGGCCAGCCGCGCATGAATGCCCCGCACCCTGCCGTCGCCGTGCGCGACCACCGACGGATTCGCCCCCATCCCGGTTCCGCTGCAGAAGTTGATCGCCCAGCGGCCGCTGTCCGGCGAAGGCAGGTTCGTCAGCAGCGCGTCGATCGCACGCCACTTCCAGCCGATCGACGCGGCCACCGGCACGCGATATTCATCCTGGATCACGAATCCGCCATCGGGATGGTCGATCGTGAACGTCGCGTTGTCGGGCCACGCGGTCAGGTCGATGCCGAGCGGCCGGCTGCTGCGAAAGCGGCGCAGCAGTACGATTGCGCCGCGCACGTCGCCGAGCGCGGGCAACGTGCCGCCGGCATGCCAGCGCAGCCGCGGTTGCCGCGCGCGATGCGCGTCGAACGTCGCATCGAAACTGCGCGTACACGCGTGCGCCGGCCATTCGTCCTTCACCGACATCACGATGCATTCGCGCGGATGCACTTCGAGAAAACGCGCACAGGTTGCCAGCACGTCGTCGAACGTCATGCCGAGCGCGATGCCGCCATGATGGATGTCGAATGCATCGCGCACGTGCCCGCAGCGGATGTCGAGCAGCCGCACGCCATGCGCGAGCTGCGCATCGAGCGGCGCACGCTGGGTGCGCACGAGCAAATCGTCGACGGTATACGCACAGGTGTCATGGCTGCCCGGTAGGGTCAGCGTATGCAGCAGCCGCGCATCGTCGAGCGCCGACATCCAGTCGGCGGGCGGCGTGCACGTATCGTGGCTCGAAGGGATCATGAATCGATGAATGACAAGGAAAGAAAGCCGTGGGTCACGGCGTCGGATGTCGCGGCGCGCGCCGGCGTGTCGCGCTCCGCGGTGTCGCGTGCATTCTCGCCGACGGCGAGCATCGCCCCGCAGACGCGTGAACGCGTGATGGCCGCCGCGCGCGCGCTCGGCTACCAGGTCAACCTGATCGCACGCGACATGATCACGCAGCGCAGCAGCATGATCGGCGTCGTGACGGCCGGGTTCGAGAATCCGTTTCGCGCGCGGTTGCTGTCGGACCTGATGGCCGCGCTCGGGCAGCGCGCGCTCACGCCGCTCGTGACCAATGCGGAAGACCCGCGCCAGGTCCGGCAATCGCTCGAACAGTTGCTCAGCTACCGGATCGCGGGCCTCGTAATGACGTCCGCGTCGCCGCCGCTGTCGGTCGCGCAGCAGTATCTCGAACACCGGATCCCGGTCGTGATGATCAACCGCGACGCGAACCTGCCGGGCGCGGACATCGTCGTCAGCGACAACGCGGCAGGCGCCGTCCATGCGGCGCAGCGGCTCGTGCGGGCCGGCGCGCGCCGGCTCGCGTTCGTCGGGCCGCGCGGCGCGAGCTACAGCGCGCAGTCGCGTGCCGCCGCGTTCGAACAGGCGATCGCGCGCGGCGACGTATTCGACGCAACGCTCGCGCACGTGCTCGACACGCCGTCCGACACCCATGCAAGCGGCATCGAAGCCGCGCGGCAACTGTTCGCGAACGCCAAGCGGCCCGACGGCGTGTTCTGCTCGTCGGACCTGCTCGCGCTCGGCGTGATCGACGTCGCACGCAGCGAATTCGGATTGCGCGTACCGGACGACGTGCGCGTGATCGGCTTCGACGACATCCCGGCCGCCGAATACGACGCGTATCGGCTCACGACGCTCCGGCAGGACACGCGCGGCCTTGCGCACGCGGCAGTCGACCTGCTCGCCGACCGGATGCAGGCGTTCGACGGCCCGTCGCGCACGCGCATCGTGCCGGTCACGCAGGTGGTGCGGGCCAGCTGCGCGTAACAAGGGGAGATCCGGCGCGGCGGCGCCGCGCGTCACTTCAGCCCGCCCGCGAACCCGCGCAACAGGTAGCGCTGCACATAGCCGGCCACGGCCAGCGTGGGCAGCGACGCCATCAGCCCCGCGCTCATCAGGTCGCCCCAGTCGATGCCGTTCTCCGTCACGTAGCCGGCAATCGCGAGCGGCAGCGTGAAACGGCTCGGCGTCGACACGAACAGCAGCGCGATCAGGAATTCGTTCCACGCGGCGATGAACACGAAGATCGCGGTCGCGATCAGCCCCGGCGCGCACAGCGGCAGCACGATCTGCACGAGCCGTCGCGCGAGCCCTGCGCCGTCGATGCAGGCCGCTTCCTCGTATTCGATCGGCACGTCGCGCACGAACGCGAGCAGCATCCAGATCGCCATCGGCAGCGCGTAGATCTGGTACGCGAGCATCAGGCCGAGCGTCGAATCGAGCAGGTGCAGCCGCTTCGCGAGCGCGAACAGCGGCACCGCGATCGTGATCGGCGGCATCAGCTTCAACGCGAGCACGAGTACCAGGAACAGCAGGTCGAGCCGCGCCGGAAACCGCAGCCGCACGAGCGCATACGCGGCCGGAAACGCGAACGCCAGCGCGAGCAGCGTCGTGCCGAAGCCGACCAGCAGCGAATTGAACAGCGGCGCGCCAATACCGTTGGACCATACCGATGCGAAATGCTCGAAGGTCGGCGCGGCCGGCCAGAGCCGCAACGGATGATCGAGGCGTTCGAGCGTCGGCATGAAGGCCGCGCCGGCCATCCACAGGCACGGCAGCAGCAACAGCGCGAGCGCGACGATACGCAGCACCCACGGTATCGCGCGACCGAGAGCGGCGCCCGTTCGTGCGCCCGTGATGCCTGCGGATTGCGCCGTCATGCGCGCCGCTTGCGAACCGTCTGCCATACATACCCCGAGACCAGCAGCGCGGACGCCGCGAGCATCAGCACCGACGCGGCGCTCGCCGGCCCGACGTTGAAGAAGCGGAAGCCCGTGTCATAGATATAGGTCGACAGCGTCTGCGTTGCGTTGCCGGGCCCGCCGCCCGTCAACGCATAGACCTTGTCGAACAGCTTGAACGTGTCGATCGAGCGCAGCAGCAGCGCGAGGCCGATCTGCGGCGCCGCGAGCGGCAGCGTGATGTCGCGCAGGCACTGCCACTCGCTCGCGCCGTCGGTGCGCGCGGCTTCGTACAGCTCCTGCGGAATCGATTGCAGCCCGGCGAGCACGATCAGGAACGCCATCGGCGTCCACTGCCACACGTCGACGAGCGCGAGCGACCACAGCGCGAGATGCGGATCGGACAGCCAGCGCACGCCTTCGATGCCGAACGCCGCGAGCAGCGCGTTCAGGAAGCCGTCGAAGTTGAGCCAGTTGCGCCAGATCGCCGAGCACACGAGCGTGGACAGCATCATCGGCAGGATCGCCAGCGGCAGCGCGATGCGCCGCCCCGGAAACGCGCGCACGAACAGCAGCGCGAGGCCGAAGCCCAGCGCGACTTCGGCGAGCGATGCCACGATCGTGAAGCGCAGCGTATTGCCGAAGCCGGCCGTGAACCCGTCGTCGCCGAGCACCGCGCGATAGTTCGCGAGCCCGGCAAACGCACGCCGGCCGGCCGAGTAGTCGACTTGGCAAAACGAGTCGATCAGCACCTGCGCGACCGGATACAGCGCGAGCGCGGCGAGCACCAGCAACGCGGGCCCGAGCAGCGCGACGAACGGCAGGCTGCGGCCGAAGGCTTTCATGCGCGGTGTCCCGGCGAGGGTTCGAGGCGCACCGTCACTTGCCGGCCACGGCCGTCGCCTGCGCGATCTTCTGCTGGGCCTGGCGCAGCGCGGCGTCGGGCGCGGCCTGCCCCGTCAGCGCGAGCTGCAGCTGGTCGCCGAGAATGCTCTCGACCTGCTGCCAGTCCTTCACGCGCGGCCGCGCCCGGCCCGCTTCGAGCGCCTTCAGCTGATCCGGATACCAGCGGTACTGGCGTACCAGCGCCGGATCGTTGAACACGCTGCGGCGGGTCGGCGGAATGCCGATGCCGGCGAGGCGCGTCTGCGTGTCGCGGTTGGTCAGGTACGCGAGGAAATCCTGCGCGAGCTTCGCGTGCGGCGCGTCCTTCGGAATGCCCATCTGCCAGATGCCGAGCATCGGCGCCGGGCCGGCGGTCTGCCCGGGCGGCGGCTGCAGCGCGATCTGCCCGACCACGCGCGACTGCTTCGGATCGTCGAGCGCCGGCACCCACGCCGGCCACACCTCGATCGACTGCGCGGCCGTGCCGCGCTGCAACGCATCGCGCACTTCCGCCGCGCCGTACACGTCGACGTCCTTCGGCGCAGACGCCTTCAGCGCGAGGAATGTCTTCAGCGCGGCCTGCGCTTCGCGCGAATCGATCGTCACGTTGCCGGCATGGTCGAACACGTCGCCGCCGTAGGCCCACAGGATCGGCAGGAAGCCCGTCACGACCGGGTTGCCCTTCGTGCCGCGGAACACGACGCCCGACACGCTCTTGTCCGCGCCGCCGACGGTCTGCGCGATCTTCAGCACGTCGTCCCAGTTGCGCGGCGGCTGCAGCTTGTACTTCGCGAGCAGGTCCTTGCGGTACGCGAACATCTCGACGTTGCCGACGATCGGCAGCGCGTACAGCGCACCGGCCGCGTTGCGGCCAAGCGCGACCGTGGACGGCACGAGATCGGCGTCCGCGAGCGACGCGGGCAGCGGCTTCAGCCAGCCGTTGCCGATGAATTCGGGCGCCCACGTGTCGTCCATCATCACGAGGTCGTACGCGCCGGTGCCTTCGCGCATCGACAGCTTGAGCTTCTGGTACAGGTTCGCGTTCGGCAGCTTGAGCAGTTCGATCTCGGTGCCCGGGTGCAGCTTGTTGAAGCCGGCGACGGCGTCGGCCAGCCCCTTGCCGTAGATGTCGTCGCGGCCCGCGATGACGAGATCCGCCGCGCAGGCGTGCGAGGCGGCGAAGGACAGCGCGATGGCGGCGGACAGTACGCGCAGGCGGCTCAGCAGGGTCATGTGGTCTCTCTCGATCGGCGTGTGTAGCGGGACAACCATGCGTTGCACACGTGTGCAACGCCGGCGACACGTCGGGTCGCCTGAAACGTCGCCATTGTTCACGTCGACCATGAAGGTATTGTGGCAAGCGGCAAGCCGGGCAACCCGAGATGCGTGTACGGTGCCGGACGGAGCGATCCGGTTCCTGATGACAATGGCGGGAAAGCCGCTCCCGACCTTCCGCGCCATCGCTTGCGATACGGGATTTCCGTCGATCTCGACCGTTCAGTTAAGCACACGGGCGATTTTTTTCAAGCATCGCTTTCCACCAGTTGACCGGCGCGCCGCTTCACGCCGCCGGCAATCAGAAGTTCACGCGGATCCCGGCCATCACCGCGAGTTGCCGGATCGAGTTGCTGTTCGCGAGCACCGGAATCTGCGCGTAGTTCACCGCGTTGCCGTCCGCATCGGTGCCGAGCCCCTTCCCGCTCACGATCTGGCCGATCGCGACCGCATACAGCGCCGTGCGCTTCGACAGGCTGTAGTTCGCACCGACGTTCACCTGGTGAAACCGCGTCGTGCCGCGCCCGTCGGTGTGCGCGGCGTTGAAGATATAGGCGACGCCGCCCTGCAGCGCGGGCGTGAACATGTACGTGGCGTTCAGTTCGCCGATATCGAACGTGAACGCCTGCGTGCGCGGCTGCGCGGTGGTCGAGAAATAACGGCTGTCGCCGAGGCGCGTATGCGTATAGGTGAGCGCGATCGTCGCCTCGCCGAACGTGACCGAACCGCCCGCGCCGAATGCGCGCATCGCGCCCGCATCCTGCAGCAGGCAGTACATCGCCCCCGGATTGCTGCACGCGAAATCGCCGATATAGCCGCTCGCGCCGCCGAGCGCCGCATCGAGCGGCTGGTGCAGGTCGAGGTAGCCGACCGAGAACGCGACCGGCGCACGCGTGTACGTCGCGGCCACCGCATAGCCGCGCTTCGCGGAGAAATCGCCGGCCTGCCCGCCGAAGCTGAACGTGCCGCCGAACGTGAAGCCGTTGAAGTCGGCGCTGGTGAACTTCACCGCGTTGTTGAAGTTGAATGCGGCGTTCAGGTTGTCGACGTCGCCGAGGTGCGCGCCGTACGGTGTCGCCCAGTTGTTGCTCGACACGTACGCACCGAGCATGTCGGTGTATGAGTCGTACTGACGGCCGAGACCGAGCGTGCCGATCCCGTCCTGCCGCAGCCCGACCCATGCCTGCCGGCTGAAGGCCGTGCCGCCCTGCAGTGCCTGCCCGCCCGCGGACAGGAACTGCTGCTCGAGCGTGAACACCGCATCGAGCCCGCCGCCAAGCGGCTCGGCGCCCTGGAAGCCGAAGCGCGACGGCACGAGGTTGCCGCCGCCCATCTGCCACGCATGGCCGCCGCCCGTGCTGCCGTCGGCGTGCGTGAACTGCTGGTTCGTCGAGTAGATGATGCCGGTGTCCACGGTGCCGTACAGCGTCACGCTGCCCGAAGTCTGCGCATGTGCGTGCATGCAACCCAGCGTAGCCGCGGCCGCGGCCAGTCGTCGTCCGATCTTCATGTCCCGCCCCTCTGTGGTCATCGATTCGCAGTGCAGATCGATGGGGTTATCGATATGGGTGACAGGACTCTATCCAGCGAAAATTCAGGACTGCTATCGCAAATCGGCAAACGGTGGCGCGCATTGCCCGCGACGGCGCCTGGCGGCGGCGTCGCGCGGCGCGTGCATCATGCGGGGCGCGTCGTCTGGGACGGCAACTCGCCGAACAGGTCGCGATACTCGCGCGCGAAATAGCCGAGATGCGTGAACCCCCAGCTCGCGGCGGCCTCGCCGACGCCGAGCTGCTGCACGGACGTCGTGCGCAGCATGCGCCGCACCGCGTTCAAGCGGATCGTGCGCAGGTAGCCGACCGGCGTGACGTCGGCCACGCGTTGAAAACTCGTTTGCAGCGTGCGGCGGCTGCAACGCAGCGCGCGGCACAGTTCGAGCACGGTGACGGGTTCTTCAGGGCGATCGCGCAGATGCTTCTCGCAACGGCTCACGATGTCGCTGTAAGTGGCGTGCGTGATGTCGCGACGCTCGACGCCGATGCCCTGCTCGAGCGCATCGAGGAACATGCCGAGCATCGCGTCGCGGAACATCTTGCGGGTGGCCGCATATTCGAGCTGGCCCGGATTGCGCTGCGCATCGTCGATCAGCGCCGACAGCCGCACGCCGAGCGCGACACCCTGCTCGTCGGACAGCCGTGTCACGTGGCGCAGCTTGCGCGCGCCGGATGTGCCGAATTCGGCTTCGCACAGCTCGTCGACCATGTCGGACGACGCGCTGATCCCGACCAGCCCCATCCCTTCCGGTGTGTGGAATTCGAAATCCTCGCCGGCGTGCAGCGCGAGCAGCGCATAGCCGTCGACGGGCTGGCCCTGGAACGTGCCCGCGAGCGGCACGGACAGCGGCACCGCGAGCGACGTGCGCCCGGCCGGCGCGAGCCCGGTTTGCGCGACACGCCGGTTGGTCGTTTCGCGAAAGAAGTGGAAATCGTCGTACAGCACCTGCGTGACGGTGCCCTTGAAGCGGCCCGGCGTCATCTGACGGTAGACCTGATGCCAGCCCGCGATCGCGAGCCCGTGATCGTGCACGTCTTCGTGTGAGCGTGACTGGAACAGCATCGGCATCTCCGGTAAAACCCCTAAACGCGGCAACCGGGTTCCCCCGGCGCGCAACGCCATAGCTTACCCGTGCAAAATCCTGCGTAGTGCGGTTTCGAACGCAAGACAGGCCGCCGACAGCGCGGCGGCCTGCTCGCCCGTCAGGCGGACGTAGCGGCGCAACGACGGCATCCGGTTCACGACCTCGCTGCCGCCGAACGGCACGATCGCGAGCGTCCAGCGGCCGTCGCGTGCATCGATCGTACAGTCGGTCAGGTGCAGCGGCCGCAGCGCGTCGGCCAGCGACGGCTCGGCGACCAGCGCGGCCACGGTGTCGACGAATCCGGGGCTGCATCCCCGCACGGCCATCGCATCGATGCCCGTGCGGCGCAGCCAGCCAGTCTGGCGCACCCGCGCACTGCCCTGCGCGGCCGGGCCGCACGCGGTTGCCGTCACCTTCACGCTGACCGTATGCATCAGGAACTGGCGATCGACGCGCTCATCCACGCTCACGCGCACGCCGTTCGGCAGCCGCGCCGTCAGACTGCCGCCCCCTTCGGCGTCGCGCTCGGCGCGCAGGTCGGCCAGCACGCGCGCGGCGATCGCGCCGGGCCGATGGCCGGGCGGCGGCGCATCGGGCGCTGCGCGGCAGCGGGCAAGCGCGAGCGTCACGATGCGACGTGCTCGTTGCGCAGCACTTCCTCGACCGGCACCGGCTTGAACGGATGCCGGCGCTGCACGACGAGCGTCCAGAACAGTGCGTACAGCGCGGTGAGCCCGAGCATCGCGCCGAACGGCACGTAGATGTCGCGCGCATTCATGCCGGGCGGCGTGATGTACCAGATCGCCAGGATGATGCCGACGCTCGATACGATCTGCGGCAGCGGGAACAGCGGCGAACGGTACGGGCGCGGCAGGTCCGGGCGGCGAATCCGCAGCATCACGACCGACGCGGTGACGAGCAGGTAGGCGGTGCCCCACGCGCAGGTCGCGGCGAGCACGAGGTGCAGGATGCTGTCGAGATTGCCGTTGATCAGCCACGCGTGGAAGATCGGCACGATCGCCGCCGCGACGATACCGACCACGGGCGTCTTGAAACGCGGATGCAGGTACGCGAAGCAGCGCGGCAGCGCCCCGTCGATCGCCATCCCGTACAGGATGCGCGGCAACCCGGCCATCAGCGTGTTGATCGTCGCGGCGCCCGCGCACAGGAACGCGATGCCGAACCACACGCGGCCGAAGGGCCCAAGCACCTGCAGCGCGAACGCGGGAATCGCGCCCGGCGTGTCGAGCAGGTGCGTGAGGCCGTCGGGGCTCACCGGCACGTTCGCGACCTGGCGGCGGATCGCCGCGCCGTACAGGAACATGCAGATCGCGACGCCGACGAGGCCGATCGACATCGCGCGCGGAATCGTCTTGCCCGGCGCCTTCATTTCCGGCGCGAGCGGCGTGACGAATTCGCAGCCGACGAACATGAACATCGCCATCCCGACCAGCGACAGCACGGCCGGAATCGATGTGCCGACCTCCGAGCCGCCGAACCAGCCGTCGAGATGGACGGCCGGCGCGGCCGCAAGGCCCAGAATCCCGAAGATCATCAGCGACAGCCACATGCCGGCCGTCAGGACGATCTCGAGCTTGCTGAACACCTTGATGCCGATGATGTTGGTGATCGCGAACGTGACGACGAGGCCGACGCCGACGAGCCAGGAACTGTTGTGCTTCTCGAGCGCGGCGTTCAGCGATTCGAAATTGACGAGCGCCATGATGCCGCTCAGGATCGTTTCCGCCGTACCGGCGAACACGTGCACGAGGAAATACGCGGAGATCGTGCCGGTGATCGCCCAGAAGCGGCCGAGCCCGCACGACAGGTAATCGTAAACCGAGCCGGCCGTCGGCAGCATCGCGGCGGCTTCCGAGAACGTGGTCGCCTGCGCCTGCATCATCACGAACGCGATGATCATCGCGACCGCGAACGCCCAGCCGCCCATCCCGAAGCCCGACGTCGCGGTGAGGATCACCGGGCTTGCCATGATGAGGCCGACGGCGCTCGCCAGTGCGGTCGGGAAACCGACCGCGCCCGCCTTCAGCGCCGTGCCGCCACCCGCTTCAGCCGGCGTGCCGGCGGGCGTGCCGCCCGCTGCGCCGGTAACTCCAGACCATCCCGACATCTTCGTCTCCTTCCTTTGTTGACCCGAACCCGCGCTTGCGCACCCGGGCCCCTTGTCGATCACACGTTGATCCGATGTCGAAAAAATACGCAGGCAAAATAATCCGGTCATAGCGCAAATCGGCAAACCGGCGGCGGCCGCGCCGCCCGCCGCCGGCGTGCCGTCACGCGATCACGCGAACGGCACGGCCTCGAAGCCCGCCGCGAGCGCATCGACGATCCGGTCGAGTTGCTCGCGCTGGATCACGAGCGGCGGCGACAGGATGATCTTCGTGCCGACCGGACGCACCAGCACGCCGTTCTCCCGCGCGACTTCCGCGACCGCGTTCGCATAGCCGGACAGCGGGTCGATCGGCTCGCGCGTGTCCTTGTTCGCGACGAGGTCGAGCGCGAGCATCAGCCCCTTGCCGCGCACCTCGCCGACCGCCGCGAAGCGTTCCGCGAACGGCTGCAGCGCTTCGAGCAGATACGCGCCCTGCTTCGCCGCGTTCGCCGGCAGGTCTTCCTTCACGACGATGTCGAGGCTTGCGATCGCGGCCGCGCATGCGACCGGGTGGCCCGCATAGGTGTAGCCGTGCATGATCGCGCCGCCGAAATCGGCGTTCGCGGCGAACGCGTCCTCGATCCGCGCGTTCACGACCGTCGCGCCGAGCGGCACGTAGCCCGACGAGATGCCCTTCGCGAGACACATGATGTCCGGGCGCACGCCCCAGCCGCGGCTGCCGAACAGGCTGCCGCTGCGGCCGAAACCCGTCACGACTTCGTCGGCGATCAGGAGTACGCCGTAACGGTCGCACACCTCGCGCACGAGCGGCCAGTAGTTGGCCGGCGGCACGATCACGCCGCCCGCGCCCTGAATCGGCTCCGCGATGAACGCGGCGACCGTGTCGGGGCTCTGGAACTGGATCTCGCGCTCCAGCATTTCCGCGCAGATCCGGCCGAGTTCCTCCGGATCCTGCGTGAACGGGTTGCGGTACAGCCACGGCGTCTCGACATGGAAGCAGCCCGGCAGGTTCGGCTCGTAGTTGCGGCGGAACACCGTGTTGCCGTTCACCGACGCGCCGCCGAAGTGCGTGCCGTGATAGCCCTGCTTCAGCGAGATGAACTTCGTGCGGTCGGCCTGGCCGCGCACCTTCCAGTACTGGCGCGCGATCTTCAGCGCGGTCTCGACCGAGTCGGAACCGCCCGAGCTATACAGCACGCGGCGCATGCCTTCCGGTTCGAGCATGTCGATCACCTTCTTCGACAGCTCTTCCGCGCGCGGATGCGAAATACCGTCGAACAACTGGAAGTACTCGAGCTCGTCGAGCTGGCGCGCGATCGCGTCCTTCACTTCCTGGCGGTTGTGGCCGACGTTCACGTTCCACAGGCCCGCGACGCCGTCGACGAGTTTCCGGCCCTGTTCGTCGAATACGTAGCAGCCGTCGCCGCGCACGATGCGGATCGGCTTGCGCTGCTTCATGTCGTTCGGGTGCAGCATCGGATGCCAGAATTTCGCTTCGTTGTAGCTCATTGCAGTCTCCCCTATCGGATCGGTTGAACCTCGATCGCCGAGGTTCGAGGTGGTCGTGGTTGGCGCAGCGCGTCAGTGCGCGATGCAGACGGATTTGGTTTCGGTGAAACCTTCGATCGCGTACTGGCCGAATTCGCGGCCGATGCCCGATTGCTTGTAGCCGCCGAACGGCATCGACGGGTCGAGCGGGATATGGCAGTTCACCCACACGGTGCCGGCCTCGATCTGCGGCACGAGGTTCATCACCCGCTTCAGGTCGTTGCTCCAGATGCTCGCGGCAAGGCCGTACGGCGACGCGTTCGCGAGGCGCACCGCGTCGGCCGCATCGTCGAACGGCACGACGACGATCACCGGGCCGAACACTTCGTCGCGCACGATCGCGCTGTCCGGATGCGGATCGGCGATCACGGCCGGCTTCACGTAGTAGCCGGGCAGGTCGTCGGCCGGGGTGCCGCCCGCGAGGAACGTGAGGCCCGCGCGGCGCGCGCCTTCGATGTGCTGGACGACCTTGTCGCGATGGTGCGCGGAGACGAGCGGGTTGATCTGCGCGGTCGTGTCGAGGCCCGCGCCGAGCTTCATCGACTGCGCGACGCCCGCGAGGCCGTCAGCGAGCTGCGCGAACTTGCTGCGATGCACATAAATGCGCGACGCGGCCGCGCACACCTGCCCCTGGTTGAAAAACGCGCCGGCGGCGACGCCGTCGAGCGCCTGCGCGACGTCGATGTCATCGAGCATCACGATCGGGTTCTTGCCGCCGAGCTCGAGCGAGAAACGCGTCATGTTCTGCACGGCCGCCGCGCCGACCTGCTTGCCGGTCGCGGTCGAGCCCGTGAACGAGATCTTCGCGATCGACGGGTGGCTCGCGAGCGCGGCGCCGCACACGCGGCCGCCGGTGACGACGTTGAACACACCGGGCGGCACCCCGGCTTCGCGCGCGAGTTCGGCCAGGCGCAACGCGGTGAGCGGCGTTTCCGGCGACGGCTTCAGCACGATCGTGCAGCCGGCGGCGAGCGCGGGAATCAGCTTCCACACCGCGATCATCAACGGGAAATTCCACGGCACGATCGCGGCGACCACGCCGACCGGCTCCTTGCGCGTATAGGCCGTATAGCGCGCGCCGGGCGGGAACGGGATCGACACGTCGAGCGTCTGGCCGGTGATCTTGGTCGCCCAGCCGGCCATGTAGCGCGCGTATTCGACGCTCGCGCCGACCTCGATCGCGCGCGACACGTGGATCGACTTGCCCTGGTTCAGCGTTTCGAGCTGCGCGAGCGTTTCGGCGTCGCGCTCGATCAGGTCGGCGAGTTTCAGCAGGATGCGTTCGCGGTCGGCCGGGCGCAGGCCGCTCCACACACGGGTGTCGAATGCGCGCTTCGCGCTGGCGACCGCGCGGTCGACGTCGTGTTCGTCGGCGTCCGCGACCGTCGCGAGCCGCTCGCCCGTCGCGGGGTCGTACACGTCGAGCCGCGCGGCCGCGTGTGCGGGCTGCATTTCACCGTCGATGAAGAGGCCGAAGTCGCGCGCAACGAAGGTGCGCACGGTGTCGCTGACAGCGACGAAATTCGTGGTGCTCATGGGCGTCTCGAGGATTGTCGTGGCTGGACCGCGTGCGTACGGGCACGCGGGCGTCGTTCCACTGTATCGACGAGGGATCGCGCCCGGTGAGCGCAAATTGGTAGCGCGTGGGCGCTGGGGGGGCGGGTTCGAACCCTGCGGGGACGGGGCACGCGCCGCGTCCGGAAACTGGCCCGGTATCGCACGGGCAGACAGGCCGGCGCGCTCGACCGGGGCGGGCATGTCCGCGCCGGTACGGGGTTAGCGCCCGGTTATTGCAAGGCTAGTTTCTGAAGCCATGCGCCACCGGTTCGAAATTCGAACCGCAATTATCCGATGAATTACAGGAACAGCGCCCCGACCAGTTCGGTGCGGTTCGACACGCCGAGCTTGCGGTACATGCGCATCAGGTGCGTCTTGACGGTCGGCTGGCCGAGCGCGAGATCGCGGGCGATCTCCTTGTTCGAGCGGCCGTCGCGCACGAGGCGCGCGATCTGCTCCTCGCGGTAGGTCAGCCGCTCCTCGCAGCCGATCCGGTGGATCCCGCGCCGCACGCGCAGCAGCGGGCTCAGCGCGGCTTCGACCACGGGCTGCAGCCGCGCGAGCGCATCGATCTCGCCGGGCGCGAACCGCCCGGCCGTGCGGTTGGCGGCCACACCGCCGCACGTTTCGCCCGCCCCAAAGCGCAGCAGCGAGAACGCACCGACCGTCCGCCCCGCGTCGCGCAGCCAGATCTCGACGACGTCGGCCACGTCGTGCCGCCGCAGGAAACGGGTCCAGTACGCGGACGCATCGCGTCTTTCGTCAGGCAGTTGGGATTCGAGCGTAACGACCGCGCGTTCGCCCGCCGCGCAGCGCGACGGATGCAGCGGATCGAGCATCCGGTAGCGCGCGACATAGGTGCGATGCATCGATTCCGGCATCCCGAACAGCTCGAAATCGGCCGGCTCGCCGCTCTGGTCGAGCCGGTAGAACACGATCGCTGAAGGGCTCGCGAACGCGTCGAACGCATCCACGCACGCGCGCAGCGCGCGTGGCCAGTCGGCGGCGGCCGGGTCGGCGGGAACGGATGAGGTCGGCATGGTGGAATCGGCGGGCGGGCGAACGGATCGAAGCTCGAAGTCCGGGCCAGCCTACCGGCGCCGAAAAGCGCCGGTGAGCACAAATCGGCAAATCGTCCCGGCCCGGCCGGCATCGCGGGTTCGGCCGGGACGATGCGGGCGCGCGACGGGGCGCGCCGCTTTCAGCGCGCGTTCGCGGCGAACGTGTCGCAGGCGCTCAGCTCGCCCGATTCCATCCCGCGCCGCAGCCAGTACACGCGCTGGTCGCTGGTGCCGTGCGTGAAGCTTTCCGGCACGACATAGCCCTGCCCTTGCTGCTGCAGCCGATCGTCGCCGATCGCGGCGGCCGCCTTCAGCCCCTGCTCGAAATCGCCGGGTTCCATCAGCCGCTGGTTCGCACGCTGCGCGTTGTTCGCCCACACGCCGGCGAAGCAGTCGGCCTGCAGTTCCATCCGCACCGACAGCGCGTTCGAGTGCGCCTGGCTCGCCCGACGGCGGGCGGCGTCGACCTTGTCGGAAATGCCGAGCAGGTTCTGCACGTGATGGCCGACTTCGTGCGCGATCACGTAAGCCTGCGCGAAATCGCCGCCCGCGCCGAAACGCTTGCGCAGTTCGTCGTAGAAACCGAGATCGATATACACCTTGCGGTCGCCCGGGCAGTAGAACGGCCCCATCGCGGTCTGGCCCGTGCCGCATGCGGTCGGCGTCGAGTTCGTGAACATCACGAGCGTCGGCGGCTGGTACTGCGCATGCAGCTGGGTATTGAACACGCCCGTCCATGTGCGCTCGATATTGCCGAGCACCTTGCGCGTGAACACCGCACTCGGTTCGTTCACCGCGGCACCCTGCCGCTGGCCCGGCGCGGGCTGCGCCTGCTGCTGGCGGCCCTGCAGCGCCGATGCGCCTTCGAGTATCACGCGCGGGTCGATCCCGAAAAAATATGACGCGGCGAACGCGACCACGATCGTACCGATGCCGATCGTCGCGCCACGCCCGCCGCCGAACCCGCCGGCGCCGCGGCGATCCTCGACGTTCGTGCTTTCCCTTTCGTCGTCCAGCCTCATTGCCGGCCCTCCCTGTTCTTGTCGATGGTCCGGCGCGCGAGCGCGCAACCGGGCAATAAGCTGTCGTGGCGCGATCCTCGGCCGATGCAACGCGCGCGTGGGGTGCGCGCTCATGCCGGGACCGCCGGCCTGCCGCTCCGCTCGCACGACGGAATCGGCCGGCCGATGCGCCGCAGCGCCGCAGCGCCGCTGCGTCGCTGCGCGGCCCGCCCGCGCTATTCTGCCGGGCTTTCGTGACTTATCGCAAAAATGTGGAGGATAGAGCGATTCGGCGCCGGACATCGTCAGCCTTTGCAAAATGGCCCGCTGCCGTCCCGGCCGTCCGGATGCCGCTCCCGTTCATCCTTTCGGCTGATACCGGCGCTCGCCGGCGCCGCCTAAAGTGACCGGAAACGACACCTTTCCGGAGCCCGACATGACACACCCGCAACCCCGCACGATCGCGATCACCGGCGCGGGCACCGGTATCGGCGCCGCGTGCGCGCGCCGCTTCGCCCGCCGCGGCGACCGCGTCGTGCTGATCGGCCGGCGTCGGGCGCCGCTCGATGCGCTGGCCGCCGAAACAGGCGGCCTCGCGCTGGCCGGCGACGCCGCGAGCACCGCCGACTGGGCCCGCTTCCTGCCGCGGATCGCCGAACGCTTCGGCCGCGTCGACTCACTCGTTGCATGCGCGGGCGGCCACGGGCTCGGCCGCGCGGACGAAACCGACGACGCGCAGTGGCGCGACGCGATGCACGCGAACCTCGACACCGCGTTCGTCAGCGCGCGCGCGTGCCTGCCCGACCTGATCGCGCAGCGCGGCAGCATCGTGCTGGTCGCGTCGATCGCCGCGCTCGCGGCCGGGCCCGGCGTGTGCGGCTATACGGTCGGCAAGCACGCGCTGCTCGGGCTCGCCCGGTCGCTTGCGCGCGACTACGGGCCGCACGGCGTGCGGGCGAATGCGGTATGCCCCGGCTGGGTCCGCACGCCGATGGCCGATGCGGAGATGGCGCCGCTGATGTCGGCGCACGGCGACACGCTCGACGGCGCGTATGCACGCGTCAGCGCCGACGTGCCGCTGCGGCGCGCGGCCGACCCGGACGAGATCGCGGCCGTGTGCGCGTTCCTCGCGTCGCCGGACGCATCGTTCGTGACCGGCGCGACGCTCGTCGCCGACGGCGGCGCAATGGTCGTCGACGTGCCGACGCTCGCGTTCGACAAGCTTTGATGCGCACGGGTGCGCCGCTCGCGTGACACGCGCGTCGCGGGCGGCGTTGCGTGCACGTGCCGCCCTCCACTGCCGGCCCCGCCCCCGCCCCCGCCGCACGTGCACCGCGCCGCCCGCTCGCTTCCCGCCGCCGAAAATCCGCTACCATCGACCGATCCCGCCGCCCCGTCCGGCACCGCCTCACTGTTCGAACGTCGATGAACATCCGGTTTCTTGAAACCTTCGTCTGGCTCGCGAAGCTGGAAAACTTCCGGCTCACGGCCGAAAAACTGCACACGACGCAGGCCGCCGTGTCGAGCCGCATCGCGTCGCTCGAGGAAGCGTTCGACGTGCGACTGTTCGATCGCAACACGCGCTCGGCCACGCTCACGCCCGCCGGGCGCCGCATGCTCGCGTACGCGGAGCGGATCGTGCGGCTCGACGGCGAAATGCGCCGCGACATCGATGCGGCGAGCGACGCGGGCCTGATCCGGATCGGCGTGATCGAATCGATCGTGCACAGCTGGTTCCCGGCGCTGATGGCGCAACTGCGCGAGCGCTATCCGCGCCTCGACGTCGAGATCACGAGCGACACGACGCTGCACCTGATCCGCCTGCTCAGCACCGACGGCGTCGACCTGATCCTGCAGACCGACCCGGTGCCGGGCCCCGATTTCACGAACCTGCCGCTGTGCGAATTCCCGGTACGCTGGGCGGCCAGCCCGCGCCTCGGGCTCGGCGGGCAGCCGCTCGACGCCGCGCGCCTGGCGGCATTCCCGATCATCAGCTTTTCGCGCCACTCGGGGCCGCACGCAACGATCGAGCGGCTGTTCGCGGCCGTCGAGCGGCCGGCCAGCATCAACTGCATCACGTCGGTCGCCGCGATGATCCGCCTCGTCGCCGACGGCTTCGGCGTGGCCGCGCTGCCGCCCGCGATCATCGGGCGCGAATTGCACGAAGGTACGCTCGAACTGCTCGACGTCGAACCCGACTTCCCCGCGCTGCCGCTCGTCGCGACCTACCGCAGCCAGGGCCTGCCGGTCGCCGCGCGCATCGCGGAACTGGCCAGCGAAGTCGCGCGCGCGATGTCGGCCGCCGCGCATCACGCAAAGTCGGTGGCGCCGGCCTCGCCCGATCGCACGGACAAACCGCCCGCCCGCGCCGCGACGCACACAAAAGCCGGCACGCCGGCGAAAACGAAGCGCACGACGCCATCCGCACCGCCCGCCACGCCCCCCGCGAAACGCCGCCCGCGCCGCTCATAAGAAAACCTGTTCACCGCGAATTTGTTTTCTTGTTGGACGGGCGCGGCCCGTCTTCGGGACACTGAGGTTCCTGACATCCCCCCGTCACGAGGAACCCCGCGATGACCCGCCTTTCCCTTCCGCACGGCCAGCTTTGCGTCTGGACGGATATCGACCCCGCATACGAAGCCGATTTCAACGCGTGGTACGACCGCGAGCACATGCAGGAACGTGTCGCGATCCCCGGCTTCACGCATGCGCGGCGCTTTCGCGCGACCGATCGCGGCCCACGCCAATACCTCGCGCTGTACGTGACGGACGCGCTCGACGTGTTCCATGGCGACGCATACCGGCGCGCGTTCACGCAGCAGACCGCATGGTCGCTCGCGAACTTCGAGCGCATGACGGGCACGCAACGACGCGTCGGAGAACTGACGATCGAGGCCGGTGACGGCGAAGGCGCGCATCTTGCGCTGTTCGTGTTGCCACCGGATCGCATCGATGTGCCGACGCTGCGCGAGCGCTTCGACGGCATCCTGCACGAACCGGGCATCCATGCCGCACGGCTCTTTTGCACCGCGCCCGAGCTGTCCGCGCCGATCGGCGCCGACGCGGCCGCGCGCCCGGCCGCCGATGCGCTCGTGCTGATCGAGGGCAGCGATGCGGCCGCGACGCGCCGCGTGGCCGCCTCGCTCGCCGGGCACGACGACGTGCGCACCTTCGACCTGCTGTGGCGCGCCGCCGCACCGCGGCATGCGGCACGCGGCGACGCCGAAACCGAGCCCGCTGCTGCTGCCGCCGCCCTGCCCGCCTGATCGCCCGCGCCGGCCGCACCGCAGGCGCGATGCACGCCAGCGAATCGGCCCGGCACTTGACCCCGTTCCCGCCACGACATGCCCGACACCATGAACACTCTCGCCCAGCCCGCCGCCCACGCGCCCCACCGCGTCCGCAACAGCCGACTCGCGACCGCGAGCATGATCGGCACGTCGCTCGAGTGGTACGACTTCACGATCTACAACACGCTCGCGGCACTCGTCTTCAATCACCTGTTCTTCCCGTCGGTCGATCCGCTGGCCGGCACGATCCTCGCGTTCTCGACCTATGCGGTCGGCTACGTATCGCGACCGCTCGGCGGTTTCGTGTTCGGCAATCTCGGCGACCGCATCGGCCGCCGCGCGGTGCTGATGCTCACGCTCGTGCTGATGGGCGTGACGACCGCGCTGATGGGCGCGCTGCCGACCTATGCGCAAGCCGGCATCCTGAGCCCGATCCTGCTCGTCGCGCTGCGCTTCGTGCAGGGCGTCGCGCTCGGCGGCGAATGGGCGGGCGCGGTGCTGCTGTCGGTCGAGCACGGCGACCAGAAGCGGCGCGGGCTGTCCGCGTCGTGGACGCAGATCGGCCCGTCGTTCGGCACGCTGCTCGGCACCGGCTGCATCGCGCTCGTGACGCTGTCGACCACATCGGGCGATTTCCTGTCGTGGGGCTGGCGCGTGCCGTTCGCGGCCAGCGCGCTGCTCGTCGTGTTCGGGTTCTGGCTGCGGCGCGGCGTCGATGAAACGCCGCAGTTCGAGCAACTCGCCGAATCGCACGCGACCGCCGAGGTGCCCGTCGCCGACGTGTTGAAGTTCCACTGGAAGCGCCTGCTGATCGCGGGCGGATCGCGGATCGGCTCGGACGTGCTGTATGCGCTGATCGTCGTGTTCACGCTCACCTACGTGACGACCGTGCTGCACCTGTCGCGCCCCGTCGCACTGACGGCCGTGATGATCGGCACGGCCTGCAACGCGCTCGCGGTGCCGTTCTTCGGCGCGCTGTCGGACCGCTTCGGCCGCCGGCCCGTGTATCTCGCCGGCGCGCTCGCCGGCATCGTGTGGGCGTTCGCGTTCTTCGCGCTGCTCGATTCGGCGCGCCCCGTCGCGATCGTCGCGGCCGTCGCGATCGGCCTCGTGATCCACGCGGTGATGTACGGCCCGCAGGGCGCGTTCGTGACCGAACAGTTCCCGACCCGCGTGCGCTATGCGGGCTCGTCGCTCGCGTACACGCTCGCCGGCATCGTCGGCGGCGGCTTCGCGCCGCTCGTGATCGCCACGCTGTTCCGGCAGACAGGCACGACGACGGCCGTATCGCTGTACGTGGCCGCCGCGCTCGTCGTCACGTCGGCCGCACTCCTCGTCGCACGCGAAACCGCACACGAGCCGCTCGCTGATTGAGCGTCGCCGCCAGCCGCTTCATTCCTTCGCACTTCAAACGGATACCCGCATGCCAACCCTGTCGTTCAACGTGATTTCCCGGCAACGCGCGCCGGCCACCGTCGACGTCGAGATCGAGCGCGTCGTGATCGCCGGCTGGGCCGGCCGCGATCCGGCCGCGATCCAGGCACATATCGACGAACTCGCGGCGCTCGGCGTTGCACCGCCGTCGACCACGCCCTGCTTCTATCGCGTGTCGGCCGCGCTGCTCACGCAGGCGCCGTCGATCGGCGTACTGGGTGCGCGCTCGGGCGGCGAAATCGAATGCGTGCTGGTCGACAGCCCGGCCGGCACGCTCGTGACCGTCGGCTCCGATCATACGGATCGCGAGGTCGAGGCCTACGGCGTTGCCGTGTCGAAGCAGGTATGCGCGAAGCCGCTCGGCCACGACGCGTGGCTTTACGCGGACGTCGCGAATCATTGGGATGCGATCGAGATGCGTTCGTGGCTGATCTCGCGCGATGGCGAGCGGTCGGCCTACCAGCACGGCACGGTGAGTGGCCTGCTGGCGCCCGAGGTGCTGTGGCAGCGCTTCGACGGCCGCCGCACGGTGCCCGCGCGCGGCGCGATGTATGGCGGCACGGTGGCGGTGCATGGCGCAATCGCGGCGATGGGCGACGGTGATGCGTTCGAGATGGAACTGCACGATCCGGTGCTCGGGCGCAGCCTTCGGCACCGCTATGCAGTGGAGGTGTTGCCGGTCGTGGCGTAACGAAGCACGAGGCGCGGAACACGGGTGCGACAGCGTTCTGTCGCCGCCCATGCCGCTGCTAGTAGGGCTGAAAACAGTGATAGTCCGGAAAGTCGAACTGCGAGTTGCCGCAATACAGGACGCCAACCAGGTTGGTACACCCGCTCAATGCGAACATCATGGCGCCCGCAACCGACACTTTCCATCCGAAATGCAGCATTGCGCCCCCGTTTTCGCTATTTCGACGTTGACCGCCATGATGCTCATCGGACGCGCCCCGGTATGTGGAAAATTGTTGCGCCGCGAGTGCGTCGGTTCGCCGTGACGCCTTCCCGTGCCCGGGCGCAGCCCGAGGCACGGCTAGACGAACGGTGTATCGCCGGCCCTGGCGCAAGCGACAGCGGCGGCCACGGAGCACGCCGCCGCCCGTCACGCCTTGAACGTGATCCATGGCTTCAGCCGGACCGCGCTGCGAATGAGGCCGGCCTGCTCCTGCGCATCGATCACGGGCCCGATCGGCTTGTAGGCTTCCGGCGCTTCCTCGATGCGGCGCTCGTCGCGCAGCGTGACGCAGCGCCACGTGCCCGGCGCCTGCTCCGTGCGCATCCGCCGCACCGCCTGGCGGCGCACGCTGCGACCGGCACCGTGGCTGCATGACCACAACCAGTCGGGATGGCCGAGCCCGGTCGCGAGAAACGACGCATCGCCCATCGATCCGGGAATCAGCGCGAGGTCGCCGTCGCGAGCGGGTGTCGCCCCCTTGCGATGGATGTTCATCCCGTGTTCGCGCAGCACGACGTTGTGCGGCACGTCGACCACGAGGGCCGAGCGGGTCTCGCCGGTGAGTTCCGCGAGTTCCTTGCGCACCATCTCGGCAAGCACGACACGGTTGAGCCACGCATAGCGCGCGGCTGTGCCCATCGCGACGAGGTATTCGCGTGCCAGCTCGCCGGAAAGGCCGTACAGGCCGCTTTCCGGATGCCTGACGCCTGCCGGCCACGCCGCGCGCGCCCGGTCCATCCAGCGCCGCCCGACGTAGAAACCGACATCGCGCGAACCGCTGTGGATCATCACGACGACATCGTCCTTCGCGAGTCCCGCACGGTAGGCCGCATGCCGATCGAACACCGCGTCGACCACCTGCAGTTCGACGAAATGATTGCCCGACCCGGGTGTGCCGAGGCAAGGATCGCGGAATACCTCGCGCGACCCGACGTGGGCATCCGGCGCATATTTCGCGCTGCCGTCGAACCGGTCGAGACCGATGCACGACGCCAGCTCGTCGATCAGCCGGTCGCGGTCGACGTGCTGCCAGAGCCCCTGCGGCGTGACGCGATCGACGAATGCCGCCGGGCCCGCATCGAACAGCGCGCGAAATGCGTCGCTGGCGACGGGCACGTCGCGCCGATCCGCGAGAATCGCGCGCGTCAGCCGCTCGACGAGCGCCGTCTCGTACGGCGCGAGCGCCGACCGCTTGAGGCCCGTGGTGACGAGACGCATCCCGCAATTGATATCGGTGCCGATCGCGGCGGGAATCACGAATGCGTCGTCGGTCGCGACGATCGAGCCGACGGGCGCGACGCCGCCCGGATGAAAATCGGGCGTCGCGCACGCCTTGCACACACCCTGATGGCCATCCGGCGAACGGACTGCCGCGAACGCGAGCAACTGCCGAACGGCCTTCTCCTCGAGCGGGAGCGAATCGGGCAACAGGACGGACGCCTGCGTCAGTTCATTGCGCAGGTGATAGATGCCGGCGTGATAGTCGACATGGATGCCTTGCCGTTGCAAGGCCTTTTTTAAGCGAGGAAAAGTAGACATCGCTGCTGAAAATGAAAAAGGTACGACGCGACCTCCGGCCTTGCGGCGGTCGTGGGTACCTTCCTGCAGCAGCGTCGAGGAAGGGAGCGCGGATCATAGCAGAACGCGATTGCGTTCGCGACCGCCGTTGCTCACTTGAGACACCCGAGCCCCGCCAGCGTCGCCTCCACCGCCGTGTCGAGCGGCGTCACCGGCTCACGGCCGAGCACCGCGGTCACCCGCGTGTTGTCGAGCCGGATCGGCTCGCGCCACAGGTAGCGCATTTCGAGCAATTCGCGCAGCGTCGTGACGAACGGCGCCGCGGCCCACACGAACCACCACGGGAACTTGCGTACCGTCGGGCGCAGCCCGTGCCGCTGCGCGACGCGCCGTACGGCCTCCGCCATCTGCGTGCCGTCCGCATCCCAATGTCCGCCGAGGTGAAAGCGCGCGAACGGTTCCAGCGTGTCGCGCCGCTCGATCAGCTCGACCATCGCGCGCGCGGCATCCGGCACATACGACCATTGATGCCCGATGCCGTCCCGCCCCGGCACGCTGATGGCCGCAACCGGCTGCCCGGCCTTGACGAACCCCGCCGCAAACCAGCTGTTGCCGGTGAGCTTCGGCCCGAAGAAATCGCCGGCGCGCACGATGATCGTGCGAACGCCCTGCGCGGCCGCATCCTGAAGCCGGCGCTCCAGTTCGACGCGGATCGCGCCCTTGCGCGTCGACGGATGCTGCGGCGCATCTTCGTACAGCACCGGAAACGCATCGGCGCCGTAGTTGTAAATCGTGCCCGGCAGCACGACGGTCGCCCGCTCCGCCTTCGCCGCCGCGATCGTGTTGTCGATCATCGGCAGCACCTGCCCGGCCCAGTTCCGGTAGCCCGGCGGATTCACCGAATGCACGATCACGCTGCAGCCGCGCGCGGCCCGGACGACCGCGTCGCGGTCCATCGCGTCGCCGCGCATCCATGCGATGCCGTCGCGCTCCACGACCTCGGCGTCGAGCCCGCGCTTGAGCGCACGCACCTGCCAGCCCGCATCGCGCAACTGCCGCGCGACTTCCCCGCCAATCCCGCCGCTCGCGCCGAGCACGAGTGCCTGTCGTTGCGTCCCGCCTGCGTGGGTCGTCATTGCGCTCTCCTTGAATGAACCGTGATGACCCACATTCTGGCGCGCCTTCTGCTATCAAGGAATTGCCTAACCTGATAGATCAGCTATACATTTATGTATGACCACCGATCTGAACTGGGAGCGCTACCGCACCTTCCTCGCCGTGCTGACGGAAGGCTCGCTGTCCGGCGCGGCGCGCGCACTCGGCATCACGCAGCCGACCGCCGGCCGCCATGTCGCGGCGCTCGAGGCCGCGTTCGGTCAGACGCTGTTCACGCGCTCACCGTCCGGCCTGCTGCCGACCGAGGCGGCGCTCGCGCTGCGCGGTCATGCAGAGGCGCTGCGTAGCGCGGCGGCCGCGTTCGAACGCGCGGCGGCGAGCCACGGCGCCGGCGTGCGCGGCATCGTGCGGATCTCGGCCAGCGACGTCATCGCCGTCGAAGTGCTGCCGCCGATTCTCGCGCAATTGCGGCGCGACCATCCGGGGCTCGTCATCGAACTGGTGCCGACCGACCGCATCCAGGACGTGCTGAACCGCGAGGCCGACATCGCGGTGCGGATGGCGCCGCCCGCGCAGGAGGCGCTCGTCGCGCGGCGCGTCGGCGCGATCGAAGTCGGGATGTATGCGCGCGACGACTACCTGGCGCGCAACGGGACGCCCGAGACGGTCGACGAACTCGCGCATCACGTGCTGATCGGCTTCGATACGATCACGCCGTTCATCCGTTCGGCGAGCCGCAGCATGCCGCAGTGGAAGCGGGATGCGTTCTCGCTACGCACCGACAGCAACCTCGCGCAGCTCGCGATGATCCGCGCCGGCTACGGGATCGGCTTCTGCCAGAGCGGGCTCGCGAAACGCGACGCGCGGCTCGTGCGCGTGCTGGCGGACAGGCTCGCGATGCAGTTGGAAACCTGGGTCGTGATGCACGAGGACCAGCGGTCGAGCCCGCGCTGCCGCGCGGTGTTCGACGCGCTGGCCGACGGGCTGCGTGCGTATGTGAATGGCGAAATCGTCGAATAGACGGTTCGGGGCGGCGGACACGAACGAAGCGAATGCATCGCCCGAGCGGCGCTATTCGTAGATTTTCCCGGCAAAGAGGATGTCCGCCATGCGCCGCCACGGATTGTCCGGCATGGCGTAAAAACGCAGCCCTTCCTCCGACGCTTCGGCCCAGTCGACCATCGCTTCCAGGTACTCGCCGATCGAGCGGTTTTCCCAGCCGAGCGCGGCACGCGCGTACGGCGACGGCGGCAGGTCGGCCTCGAGCTGCCGCTCCTTGTTCCAGTCGTGGCCGAGCACACGCAGGAAATGAATCAGCGAGCGTTCGTCGACCACGCGCTCCAGCGCATCCTGCAGCTTCGCGGCCATCTGGCGTTGCAGTTCGTCGTTCATTTTTGTCTCCTGGCGCGCCTCTCAGTTACGCGCTGCCGCATGTCGTGCGGCGCGGTTTTACATCAGCAATTGCCGCGACAGCACCTCGCGCGCCTGCGTGACGGTTTCGCGTTCGCCCGGCATCGGCGGCGTCAGCGAAAACACCGCGTCGGGCAGCGGCGGCAGACGAAATTTCGCGCCGAGCCGCATCATGCCCTCGCCGATCGCCGACGCGCACAGGCAGCCCACCCCGAGCCCCGCCGCCAGCATCGACTGCAGCCCGGCCACCCCCGACGCGCTGTGCACGAGCCGGTACGGCATGTGCTGCTCGTCGAGCGAGCGCACCGCGACCTGATGCATCATGCAGTCGTCCGGCAACAGCACGAGCGGCAGCGGCTCGGGCAACTGCTCGGCGAGCGCCGGCGACGCGACCCACGACAGCGGCTCGCGCCGCAGCACCCAGCGCGTATCGGCCGACGCCGGTCGGAACGGCCCGCTCGACAGGTTCATCACCACGCCTAGATCGACTTGCCCGCGCGCATGCGCCGCCTCGATATCCGCGCTCTTCATCGCGCTGACGTGCAGGCTCAGCTGCGGGTAGCACTCCCGCAGCCGCGCGAGCAGGCCCGCGACTTCGTTGGTCCGGTAGTAATCGGTGATCGCGACGCGCAGCTCGCCCTTGATCGCCTGCCCGCGCACTTCGTCGAACGCGGCCTCGTTCAGCGCGACGATGCGCCGCGCATGCTGCAGCAGCCGCGAACCGGCGGGCGTCGGCTCGACCCCGCGCTTGCTGCGCACGAACAGCGGCACGCCGGCGCGCGATTCGAGCTTGCGCACCTGCTCGCTGACCGTCGACTGCGACAGGTGCAGCAACGGCGCGGCGGCCGTCAGGCTGCCGGCGTCCGCGACCGCTGCGAAAGTACGCAACTGATCCAGGTCGAAACCGCGCATCGTCATTCTCCAACCATCGAGTTACCCGATGGATGCTACCACCAATTCCCGCTTTTCCGATTCGTCGACACCCACCAGAATGGGGGTCGATCGCCCGTCCACGGCCGAACCGGCGCGCCCGGCGTCGCGTCCGTCTGAACGTGGCACTCATTCTTTCGGATCTGCTTCCATGACGAACGACACCCTTGCTCCCTGCGTGCCGGCCGGCACGGCCGCCGCGGCGACGCCGCGCAGCCACCACGGCTGGGCGCTGGTGGTCCTGCTGGTTGGCGCGATTTTGCCGCCGCTCGACTACTTCATTGTGAATCTCGCGCTGCCGGCCATCCGTGACGGCATCGGCGCGCGCCCGGCCGAGCTGCAGCTGGTCGTGTCGGCGTACGCGTGCGCGAACGCAGTCGTGCAGATCACCGGCGGCCGGCTCGGCGACCTGTACGGCCGCAAGCGGATGTTCATGATCGGGATGGCCGGCTTCGTCGTCGCGTCGACGCTGTGCGGGCTCGCCGGCAGCGGCGTGGTGCTGGTTGGCGGCCGCGTGCTGCAGGGCCTGTTCGCCGCGATCCTCGCGCCGCAGGTGCTCGCGACGATCCGCAGCGTGTTCAGCCCGCAGGAGCAGGTGCGCGTGATGGGTTTCTATGGTTTCGTGTTCGGCCTTGCGGCCGTGATCGGCCAGCTCGGCGGCGGCGCGTTGATCAGCCTGCATCCGTTCGGGCTCGGCTGGCGCGCGATCTTCCTCGTCAACCTGCCGATCGGCATCCTGGCGCTGATCGGCAGCTGGCGCTTCATCCCGGAAAGCCGGCCGCCGAAAGGCCAGCGCATCGACGTGCCGGGCATGGCGCTGCTGTCGCTGCTCCTGCTGATGCTCGTCTACCCGCTCACGCACGGGCGCGAGGCCGGCTGGCCGCTGTGGATGGTCGCGTGCCTCGCCGGCGCGCCGCCCATGCTCGGCGCGTTGCTGGCGCTCGAGGCGCGCCGTCTCGCGGGCGGACACGATCCGCTGCTCGACGTGCGCCTGTTGCGCAACCCGGTCGTCGCGCTCGGGCTCGTGCTGGCGTTCCTGTTCTATACGCTGAGCGCGTTCTTCCTGAGCTACGGGATCTACCTGCAGGGCTGCCTGAACTGGTCGCCGCTCGCGTCGGGGCTCGCGATCCTGCCGCTCGGGCTCGGCTTCCTGTCGAGCCCGCTGCTGATGCCGCGCCTCGTCGGCCGGTTCGGCGGCTATCGCGTGCTCACGCTCGGTTTCGCGATGCTCGCGGCCGGCGTCGCGACGGCCGCCACGCTTGCGGGCGCCGCCGCGCCGGGCCCCGGGTTCTACGCGGGAATCGCGGCGATCGGGATCGGCCAGGGCCTCGTGCTGCCGTCGGTCGTGCGGATCGTGCTCGCGGAAGTCGACACGGCGCGCGCGGGCGTCGCATCCGGCATGGTCACCGCGATGCTGCAGATCGGCGCAGCCGTCGGCGCGGCCACGCTCGGCGGCGTGTTCTTCGCCCGGCTCGGTGCGCATCCGGCCGCGCTCGATTATGTGGAGGGCTTCAGGACGTCGATGTTCGCGCTGACGGCCGTGCTGCTCGGGTGCGTCGCGTTGTCGGCCATGCTCGGGCCGCTGCATCGGCGGCTGCATGCAGCAACGTAAGCGCGACGGGAATCGTCGCGACGGCAGGATCTGACGCGGAAACGGTGCGGCTGCGGCCGCTCGCCGGCATCCGGCTTACGCGTGATGCTTGCGTTGCGCCTGACGCGCCTCCCATTCGGCCAGCTCGACGCGATAGCGCGCGAGTGCTTCGTCGTAGAGATCGAAGACGCAAGGCGAGCAGCCGCTGTTGCAGCAGTCTTCCAGTTCGGGTTGGATGGGCGGGGTCGGACGGGGATCGTCGACGGACGGATCCGAAGAGGCGGTGTCGGGCACGGCGAAAATCGAATGAAGAGACGGGTTCAGTATAAGCGGATGCTGCACGGCATGCGTGGCGCACGGGCCATTCCATGCTGCGTCATATCCCCAGTATCGTCACCTGGTCGTGACGAATCCGGACCTCGCGCGTCCATGCGTCGATTCCGGCGATCACCTCGGCAAGCTCGGCGTAGCTCGCGTCCAGACGGTCGACGAAAGCCTGCCGCGAATCACGGAACACAGAACACAAAGCCGAGCCGGTCGAGTGCCGTCATTCGCTGCGCGGCGTCGCCGAGCAGTCTGCGCGTGTCGTCCAGCTCGCCGACGATCCGAAGCCAGTCCGGCATACCGATGCCGTTGAACGCGTCATGACCGTACTGCGGGATCTGTCGCGCGATCGCCGCTTCGAGCAGGCCGAAGACGTCCTCCCTGAAAAACAGCGATCCTTCATTCCAGCACTTGCGCGCATACGGCCCGCCCATGAGTTCGATGTAGGTGGTGCCCTCGATTTCCGCGAGATCCTTGATGATCCGGATATCGTCCATGGGGTGTCGTCGTTGCCGCCGTCGCGTCGCTGACGCGTCGCCGGGCGTTGATCCATAATGGCGCGATTGTCGGCGAACCCGGCGACGCTGTCGATGTCCCGCTTTCATTGCGTTTCCGGCAGGCGCTCGGCCCGGATCCATCGCGACGCCCGCTGCCCACCCTGCCGCCGCATCCGCCTCATCGCCCCACAGGAGCCGCACGATGGCTGAAGCCGTGAATCCGCCGGAAGTCTGGGCGCCGTTCGGCGCGTTCTCGATGGCCGTGATTCAGGGCGATGGCCGGATCGCGCATCTGAAGGGGCAAGTGGCGCTCGACCGCGACGGCCAGGTGATCGGCCACGGCGACATGCGCACGCAGGTGCGGCAGTCGCTCGACAACCTCCGCGCCGTGCTCGACGCGATCGGCGGACAGATGCAGGACGTGATCTCGCTCGTTCACTACGCGACCGACATCGATGCCTTCATGCAGGCAGGCGACATCCGCAGGACGTACTTCGCCGCGCCCTATCCCGTGACGACGACCGTCCAGGTCGAGCGTCTCTACCATCCCGACCTGCTGATCGAGATCGCCGCCGTTGCCGAGATTCCGCTGGCGCGGTTTCGCCGGCCTGCATCGCGTGCGTGAATCGGCGGCGCGATATCGCGCCGCATGACGCGCCGGTCGTGACGTTCCCGGCCGGCGCGCCTGCTCGCCACCCGCGCGCTTACTTCGCCTGCGCGCCCGGCTTCACGGCACCCGCCTTGTCGCCCAGCGGCTGCCACGCGGCACCGAGCGAATACCAGTCGACGCGGCGCGTGAGCGTCATGATGCCGGCAAGAATCGCGAACAGCAGCAACGAACCGAGCATCAGCGCGTTGTCTTCCGACAGCAGCAGCCCGTAGAGCGCCGCATACAGCACCGCGAGCAGCACTGCGAACACCGCGCCGCGCTTCACGCTGTGCAGCACGAACGACAGGTAGAACGCGAGCAACCCGATGCATGCGCCGCTCGCCACGAGATACGCATAAGCAAACTTGATGTGTTCGGACAGGCTCAGCAGCAGCAGGAAGAACAGCGCGAGCGACAGGCCGACCAGCGCGTACTGGATCGGGTGAATGCGCAGCCGCTTCACGAGTTCGTACATGAAGAAGCTCGCGAACGTGAGCATCACGAACAGCGCACCGTACTTCGTCGCTCGCTCGGCCTGCAGATACACGTTCACGGGTTCGATCACCGACACCGACGCCATTTCGATCGCCCCTGTCCCGTCGCCGGAGGCGATCTGCTCGCGCGCCTTCGTGTTGAACGACGTCACGCGCCAGTTGCCGGTGAAGCCGCGCGCATCGACCGTGCGGTTGTTCGGCAGGAACGCGCCGTCGAAACTCGGATGCGGCCACGTCGATTTCAGCGAGAAATCGTTCTGGTCGCCCACCGGCGCGAACGCGACGGAATCCGCGCCGCGCAGCGGCAAGTCGATGCTGAACGGCACGGCCGCCCCCGCGCTTGCGTCCGCCAGTGCCGCCAGATCGACGTTCGCGTGCACACCCTGGCGCAGGCCGTCCAGCCGCGTGCCCTGCTCGACGTCGAAGCGCGCGCCGCCGATGCGCAGGTCGGGTTGCGCGGTCAGCCCGCGAATGTCGCCGATGCCGATCGAAACATAAGCGTCGTCGACCTTGAAGCTCACATGGCCGTCGGCTTGCGGCAGCTTCTTCAGGTCCGGCAACGGCAGCGTGCCGGTCAACCGGCTCGCCAGCTCGTACACCAGCGCCTTGTGGATGCCGCGATAGCGGACGCTGGTCGTCAGTGTGCCGTCGACGTTCAGCGTCTTCGGAAACACGAGCAGGCGCTTCGTCTCGCTTCGCAGGCTCGTCTTGGCCGCGCCGCCGGCCGGCGAATCGTCGCGCACGCGCGTGACTTCCGTGTAGTGCACGACGAGCACGGGGCCCGCCACCGTCTGCGGCCCCGCATAGCTCGACCAGATGCTCTGCAGCGCATCCCTGCGATACGTGGCGCGTTCCTGCACGATGCTTTGCACCATCTGCAGGGGAATCAGGATCAGCAGCGCGAGAAACGCGGTGATCGCGAATTTGAACAACAGGACTCGATTCATGGCCGACGGGTACCGGAGTAAAAGGGTACGGTCAGCATGAGCGGCCCCGGTGAAGGGCGATTGAAGCCGGTGTGAAGCGAATGTGTGGCGAACGTGAAGCGCGCTCAGCCCGGCGACGGCAGCGTGAGCGTCGCGCACGCGCCGCCTTCGTCGCGGTTCGCGAGCGCGACCTGGCCACGGTGCAGCATCGCGACTTCGCGGACGAAACACAGCCCGAGGCCCGTGCTGCGATCCTGTCCGTCGGGGCGCGGCAGCGAATAGAAGCGCTCGAACACGCGCGCCAGCGCGTAGTCGGGCACGCCGGGGCCGTCGTCGGCCACGCGCACGACGGCGACCTGCGCCCTGCCCGCCGGCCGCCGTTCGAGCGCGATGCGGATCGTGCTGCCCCGCGGCGCAAAATCCAGCGCGTTGTCGAGCAGGTTGACGAGCGCCTGGCGCAGCAGGAACGGATCGCCCTCGACAACCGCCGGGGCGGCCGCGTCGTGCGCGTCGATCGCCAGGTTCACGCCGCGCTGCCGCGCGCGCGGCTCGAGATCGTCGACGAGCTGTTCGAGCACCGGCCGCAGCGCGACCGGCTCACGCACCGACAGGCGCTGCTTCTGCTCGACTTCGGCCAGCGCGAGCAGCTTGCGGATCATCTGTTCGAGGCGGCCGGCCTGGCGGCGGATGTTCTCGGTGAAGCGCCGGCGGTTCGCGACCGGCATCTCTTCCTGCAGCAGTTCGGCCGCGCCGCTGATCGCCGCCAGCGGGCTCTTCATCTCGTGCGTGAGCGTATGGATGTAGGTCTCGACGTACTGCCGGTCCTCCAGCCGCTGATGCATGCTTTCCACCGCGCGCCCGAGCTCGGCCAGTTCGCTCGCGCCCTGCAGCGGCATGTCGGCCCGCTCGCCCGCCGCGATCGCGCGTGCATAGCGCTGCAGGCGCCGCAGCCCGACCACCAGCCACCACGTGCAAGCCACGCCGATCAGGATCGCGCCGCCCATCAGCAGCGCGCCGTACAGCATGATCTTGCGCTGGCTGCGCGCGATGAACGGCGCGACCGTCTGGTTCGGCTTCGCGATCGTCAGCACGCCGATGATCTCGTTGCCGCGCCGGATCGGCGCCGCCACGTGCATCACGGTGCTGCTGTCGTCGTTCGGATCGCTGCGCGTGCTGCGCGCGCCGTACTCGCCGCGCAACGTCCGGTACACGTCGTTCCAGCGCGAATAGTCCTGCCCGACCGCCTTTCCGGACGAGTCGTAGCGCACGATGCCGTGCGCATCGGTGATGTAGAGACGGTAGCCGATCGCGTTCTTCTGCACGCCCCACACGTTCGCGCTGACCGGGCGTTCGTGCAGCTTCGAGAGCTGCCGCGCGAACGCGCCGTCGGCGATGTGGCCGTTCGCCATGTCGTCGGCGGCCAACGTCGCGAGCACCTGCGCGGTATCGACGAGCGTGTCCTCCATCGCCTCGCGCACGCCCGGCTTCACTTCCTGCACGAACACACGCAGCGTGATCAGCGCGGCCAGGCCGACGATCAGGAAAAAGCCGAAGAAGATGCGCAGGCCGATATGCATGGGCGGTGCCGGTCGTTACGGTTGCAGCGAATAACCCATCCCGCGATGCGTGCGGATCGGGTCGCGCTCGGGGTCGATCGCGCGCAGCTTCGCGCGCAACGTCTTGATGTGCGTGTCGACCGTGCGGTCGGCCGAATCGAATGCCTCGTGCCACACGAGGTCCATCAACTGTTCGCGCGAATAGATGCGCCCCGGATGGCGGATCAGCAGCGCCAGCAGCCCGAATTCGTAGCGCGTGAGGTCGAGTGCGTGGCCGAGCCACGACACGCGCGCGCCGTCGGTATCGAGTGTGAAACCCGGTGCGATGGCCGCAGCCGGCGCGGGTACGGGTGTCGCTTCGGGTGCGGCCGTCCGGTAGAAACGCCGCAGGATCACGCGCACCCGTGCCGCCAGCTCGCGCGGCGAAAACGGCTTGACCACGTAATCGTCGGCACCGATTTCGAGCCCGACGATCCGGTCGATTTCATCGTGCCGTGCAGTGAGGAAAATCACCGGCACGTCGGAGAACGTGCGCAGCCGCCGGCACACCTCGAAGCCGCTGAGATCCGGCAAGCCGACGTCGAGCACCACGAGATCGAAGCGCGTGTCGCGCAGGTGGTCGAGCGCCGCCTGCCCGAGCGTGCAATGGACGGTCTGCATGCCGTCGGTGCCGAGGGCGTAGATGATCGTGTCCGCGATCGCCACTTCATCTTCGACGATCAGGATATTGGGCTGATGCATGGTCTCAGGCTGGGCTCGCGCGTTTCCGGTGCGACATTGTACGCACGACCGACCGCGGCGCGAGCCCCTGCGCGTCGCGCTACGCCACGCGGCCCGTCACCGGAATCGACGCGCCGGTGATCGCCTGCGCGTCGGCCGACAGCAGGAACCCGATCGTCGCCGCGATCTGTTCCGGCCGGACCCAGCGCGTGAAATCCGCGTCCGGCATGTCCGCGCGGTTCGGCGGCGTATCGATGATGCTCGGCAGGATCGCGTTCACCGTCACGCCGCGGTCGAGCAGTTCGGCCGCCAGCGCCTCGGTGAGCCGCGCGACGCCGGCCTTCGCGGCCGCGTACGCGCCCATCCCCGCGCCGGCCTTGAACGCCGCGCCCGCGCCGATGTTGACGATGCGCCCGGACGGGTTCGCCAGCAGGTGCGGCAGCGCGGCCTTCGATGCGTTCAGCGCGGTCTTCACGTTCAGTTCGTACATGCGGTCCCACGTGGCGGCGTCGCCGTCGGCGATCGTCTGCCACACGAACGCGCCCGCGATGTTCAGCAGCGCATCGACCCGGCCGAATTCGCGCTGCACGGTATCGAGCGCCTGCGCGGCGGCCTGCGGATCGACGAGATCGATGCCGCCGATGCGCAGCGCATCGGCCGGCACGCCGGGCAGCGCCTGCGCCGCCGGGGCCGCGCCGCGGCCGATCAGCGCGACGCGTGCGCCGCGCTCGCCGAGCCACGCGGCCGTCGCGACGCCCAGATGGCCGAATCCGCCGGTGATCGCGACTGCCTTGCCTTTGAAATCGTGTTCCATCGATGTTTTCTCCTGGATCGAGGGTTGCTTGATGATGCGGGTTGCATGGGTCATGCCGGCCATGGCTTGCGTGCGAGACCGGCAATGCGCCACAGCGTAGCGCCGTTCACGCATCCGTGCGCACGGCGACGAGGCTGCGGCGGCGCAGTTCCTCCGTCGTTTCGCCCTGGTTGTCCGGGCGCCAGCCCGGCGGCAGCATCACGAAGCGGAGCGCGGTCCACGCGTCTCGGGCCGTGGCGATGTCGCGGGCCAGGCTCGCCCAGTGCTCGAGCTCGACGACGAACGGATTGCGCGAGCGGGTCGGTGTGACGAGACCGAAACGGCACGGTTCGTCGGCGCGTTCGGCGACATAAGTGCCGAACAGCCGGTCGAACACGACCAGCACGCCGCCGTAGTTCGCATCGAGATAGTCGAGGTTCGACGCGTGGTGCACGCGGTGCGCGGACGGCGTGTTGAACACGTATTCGAGCCAGCCGAGCTTCGGCATCCACGTGTTGTGCAGCCAGAACTGGTACATCAGGTTGAACGACAGGATCGCGAGCACGGCTTCCGGACGCACGCCGAGCCACACGAGCGGCGTGAAGAACATCGCGGCGCCGGCGATCTTGCCGGTCCAGCCGAGGCGAAATGCGGACGACAGCGTCAACTGGTTCGGCGAATGATGCACCGCATGGGTCGACCAGAAGAACCGCACGCGGTGCGACGCACGGTGATACCAGTAGTAGCAGAACTCCTGGCCGACGAACACGAGCAGCGCGAGCGCTGCGCTGTGGAGCGGGATCGTGAAGAGCCGGTGCGCCCACGCGAGGTCGAACAGGGGCGTGGCGAGCGACAGCGGCACCAGCGCGAGCAGCTTGCGGCCCGCGAGATCGGCGAGCGACAGCCACACCTCGTTCCAGTCGAACGGTTCGGGCCCGCGGGCGCGGCGCCAGGTGAGCACGGCCGCCTCGACGAGCGAGACGGCGACGATGAAGAGCGTGACGTAGTACGCGAGCTTTCCTGTAGTGGTGAGCATGATGGGCCTTTCCTTCGGTTGAGTCGGACGCGTCATCGGCTGCACGGGCTGCCGTCGCGTCGAATGGAACGCACTGTAGTGGGCGCGGTACGGAAAGGCCACGCGGGAAATATGTCGCCGTATGTCGCGGGGAAGGCGTCAAGTGGCGCGTGGCGGGCGCGGGCGCTTGCGGGCTGGCGCCGGGCCGGTTGGTGGCTGCGCGTGAGTGTGTCCGGCGGGAAATATGTCGCCGTATGTCGCCGCGACATACGTTCGCGCCGCGCACGACACGTTCGGCCCCCGCGCCACGGCACCGGCCCTCACGCGGCTGGATCGCCAACAGCCTTGCCCGGCGCGGCATGTCCGCGATCCGCGTGGCCGAGTTGCACATTCGTCGTACCTCGAAACAGCACGACACGTGTAACACCGCGACATCTTTTATGACGCGACGGGCGCGGGTCATCGCCTCTAAAGTTCGTCCCGTCGCCACGCCGCTGCGTGCCCCGAAACGAACCGCAAGGACACCCGATGAAAACCCGCTTCCTCGTCACCACCGCCGCCCTCGCCCTCGCCTGCGCACCGGCCTTCGCCGGCTGGACCGGCCACGGCACCGCGTACACGCCGCGCGGCACCTACAACGGCGCGCATGCCGGCTCGTGCGGCGGCGGCAGCTGCTCGCATGCGGGTGGCGTGATCGGCCCCGGCGGCGGTATCGCGACCAACACGGGCACCGTCACGCGCACCGCACCCGGCCAGTTCTCGAACAGCGGCACGGCCGTCGGCCCGAACGGACGCTCGGTCGAACACAGCGGCGACACGAGCTGCGCGGACGGCACCTGCTCGCACACCGGATCGCTGACGGGCTCGGACGGCCGCAGCGCAACGACGTCGGGCAATGTGACGCGCAACGGCCCGGGCCAGTACTCGTCGAGCGGCACGATCACGGGTTCGAACGGCAACACGGCCAGCCATACCGCATCGACGAATTGCTCAGGCTCGACCTGCTCGCGCTCGGGCACCGTGACGGGCACCGACGGCGGAACCGTCACGCATTCCGGCAGCGCGACGCGCGTGGCGCCGGGTGTCGTGACGACGTCGGGCGGCTCCACGGTCGTACACGGCGGCACGGTCTCGACCGGCGGCACAACGGTGATCCACGGCAGCACGACGGCAGGCGGCGCGGTCGTCGTCGCCGGCGGGACGGTGCCGGTGCCCGTCCCGATGCCGGTGTCCGTCGTGACGCCTCCGCCGGCCGCGGTGGTCGTGACGACCCCGCCACCCGTCGCAACGGTCGCTGTCGCGGCACCGGCGCCTGCACCGGCCGCAGTCGTGGTTACGCCCCCGCCCGCCGCCGTCGTCGTCGCGCCGCCTCCGAAGGTCGTACGTGTTGCGCCGCCGAAGGCTGTCGTCGTGACGCCCGCGCCGCGCGTCGTCTACGTCGCACCGCCGCCGCCGAAGGTCCTGTACCTCGCGCCGCCGCTGCCGCGCGCCGTCTACGTCGCCCCGCGCGCCGTGTATGTCGCTCACCCGCCGCGAGCCGTCATCTGGGTGCCCGCCCACTGGGCTGGCCGCGTGTGGGTGCCTGCGCACTGGGCGTAAGCCGGCGCCCCTTTACTTTGCTTCGTTTCGTTTTCCATCCGTTTCATCAACCACCCGGCCGGCGCAGACCGCTGGCCATGCAAGGAGAAACCCCATGAAGTCCATCAAGAAGCTGATTGCCGTCGTCGTTTTGTGTATCGTCACAGCAGCAGCGTCGGCCCAGCAGGTGCCGCCCGGCGCGGCAAACGGCGCGGCACGCGTCGAACGTGCGCTGATGCAGTTGCAGACCCGCTTCGCCAGCGCGAACACGACGCACGACGGCAAGCTCACCCGCGAGCAGGCCGCCGCGGGCATGCCGATGGTCGCGCAGCATTTCGACGAAATCGACACGCAGCACAACGGCTACGTCACGCTCGAGCAGCTCGCGGGTTTCATGCGCCAGCGCATGGCGGCCCGTTGAACCCGCACGACAGTCCGGCCGAGCACGCACCGGGAGGCAAGCGATGGAACAGTCCTGCAGGATCGTCGTGCTCGACGACGAAGCCGAGCTGCGCAACATGCTGCAGCGCTTCCTGACCGGCCACGGTTTCCAGGTTCGCGCGGTCGCCGACGGCAAGCGGCTCGACCGCCTGCTGCAGCGCGAACCGTACGACCTGCTGGTGCTCGATCTGATGATGGAGCCCGAGGACGGCCTGAGCGTGTGCCGCCGCCTGCGCGCCGAAGGCCAGACGTTGCCGATCCTGATGCTCACCGCGAAAGGCGACGCCGCGGACAAGGTCGTCGGCCTCGAGACGGGCGCCGACGACTACCTGGCGAAGCCGTTTCTCCCCGACGAACTCGTGGCCCGCGTCCGCGCGCTGCTGCGGCGGCAGAAGATGGCGGCCGGCGAGCCGACGGTCACGTCGCAGCGGTTGCGTTTCGGCGCATTCACGTTCGACGTCGGCCAGCAGACACTGATGCGCGACGGCACGCCCGTCGAGATCCATTCGGCGCAGATGCTGCTGTTGCACGCGCTCGGCTCGTCGCCGAACCGCGCGGTGAGCCGCGAGAACCTGCTCGCCCGCGCGCGCGGCCGTGACCATGCCGCACTCGACCGCAGCGTCGACGTGCAGATCCTGCGGCTGCGCCAGATCGTCGAGGACGATCCCGGCAAGCCGCGCTTCATCAAGACCGTCTGGGGCATCGGCTACATGCTGGTGGCCGGCATCGAGCCGTGATGTGCATCCCGCTGCCGCGCTCGCTGCTCGCGCGCAACATCGCGCTGCTGGTGGCGCTCGTCGCGCTGTCGCTCGCCTGTTCGCTCACCGTGCTGCTGCACTACGTGCAGCGCCCGCGCATCGAGCGGGCCTCGATCGTCTTCTCCGACTACGTGCAGTTGCTCGACCGCACGCTCGCCAGCCTGCCGCCCGACGCCGGCCGCGCGGTCATCGCGCAGTTCGGCGGCCAGGCCGCGCTGCCGCCCGCCGCGCCGCCGCAAGCACCGAACCTGGCGGCCTTCTTTCGCACCTGGCAGCGCGACGTGTTCATGCAGGCGCTCGAACGCCACCTGCCGCCCGACCTCCCGGCGCGCTGGCAATCGGGCGACGACGAGCGCCTGTGGATCCGCCTGCATGTGACCGGCTCGCCTGTCTGGGTGCCGCTGCCGATGGCCGCCGACGCGCAGGCGAGCGGCATCACGACGGCGCTCGTGCTGTCGGTCGGGCTGGCGCTGCTCGCGGCGCTGACCGGCTACCTGATCCAGCTCCACCTGAACCGGCCGCTCGACGCCCTGGCGCGCGCGGCGCAGCGCGTCAGCGCGGGCGAGCGCCCGCCGCCGCTGCCCACCGACGGCCCGACCGAAATCGCCGACGTGAGCCGCGCGTTCAACCAGATGGCCGACGCGCTGCAACAGGCGGAAGCGACCCGCTCGCTGATGCTGGCCGGCGTGTCGCACGACATCCGCACGCCGCTCACCAAGCTGCGCCTGGCGATCGCGATGGCGCTGCCGCGCGGCACGCACGACGCGCTCACCGCATCGTCCGAGCATTACCTGGACCAGATCGATACGATCCTGCAGCAATTCATGGACTACGCGGGCAGCGGCGAGCGCGAAGCGCCGCAAACCAGCGACCTGAACGCGCTGATCGGCCAGCTCGTCGCGGATTTCGCGGGGCTCGGCCACGCATTCGACTTCGACGAAGGCGAGGTGCCGGCGTTCGCGTTCCGTCCGATCAGCGTGATGCGGCTACTGATGAACCTGATGCAGAACGCGGTCGTCTACGGCCGGACGGGCCTCGGTGTGCGCACGTGGGCCGAACGCGGCATCGCGTATGCGGTGGTCAGCGATCGCGGTAGCGGCATCGGCGCGGCCGAACTCGAACGGCTCAAGGCGCCGTTCAGCCGGGGCTCGAACGCGCGCAGCCATGCGGGCGGCACGGGCCTCGGCCTCGCGATCGTCGAGCGGATCGCCCGCCAGCACGGCGGCTCGCTCACGTTCCGCGACCGCGACGGCGGCGGGCTGGAGGCCGTCGTCGCGTTGCCGCTCGATGCGTCGGCGGCGGTGCGGCGGTCGTTGTCGGCCTGACGGGCTGGGTGCGTGAGGACTTGTTTGCCTGGCTGCCTGGCTGCCTGGCTGCCTGTTTGCCTGTTTGCCTGTTCGCCTGTCCGCCTGTCCGCCTGTCCGCCTGACTGACTGACCGACTGGCTGACCGACTAGCTGACGGCTCGCCCGTTCGTTCGCCCGTCGGCATGGCGGCCTGCCTGCCGTGCATGTCCGCACACGGCGGCACGTGACATGCGCCGACATAATTCCTGCGTGGCGCATCGCGCCCGGCCTCCGCATACTTGCGCCTGCGTGTTGCGCAACGGCATGAAACCTCTCCCCAGCCAGCGATCACGCCCCGCTTCCGATCGTTCGCGTTCCTGAATGCCGCGACAGTATCGGCAACTTCATCCAGGCCACGGAGATCGACATGTTTTCTTCCCTTCGCGCACTTGCTGCCCATGCCAAACGTCTGACCAGTGTCGCGCTGATCGCCGGCACACTCGCGATGACCGGCTGCGCATCGACCGCGACCACGCCCATGAGCGCCGCGCCGGCAGCCCGCACGCAGCCGCAGGTTCGTGCGGACGTCATCTATGTGTCCCCGTTCGACGTGGACACGACCGACGTCAAGGTCGACGGCGGGATGATCGGCAAAATCGCGACCCTCGCAAGCGGATCGTCCGCCGACGTGCAGCGCCAGCAGAGCGCGCTGAAGACCCGCGAGCAGCTCGCCGACGCCCTCGTGCGCGAACTCCGGTCGCAAGGCATTCCCGCGCTGCGCGGCCCGGTGCCCGACGGGCGCGACGCACTGGTCGTCGAAGGCCGGTTCGAGTCGATCGACGCCGGCAATCGCCGCCGCCGCACGCTGATCGGGCTCGGCGCGGGCAAGAGCGAAGTGAAGGCATCGGTCACCGTGCTGTTCCAGCCGGCGCATGGCGCACCGCAGCCGCTCGGCACGTTCTCGTCCAGCGCGAACAGCGGCCACCTGCCCGGCATGGTGGAAACCGCCGGGGTCGGCGCGGCGGCCGGCCGCCTCGCGACGTCGGCAGCGGTTGGCGCCGGCCTGCATGGCGTGTCGGAAGTGAAGCACGACACGGTGGCGTCCGATACGGACCGCCTCGCACGCTCGATCGCAAAGCAACTCGCGACGCAGAACGCGGCGAATGCATGGCTGCCGACTGTGTCGGCCAGCTGACGCACCGGGCTGCCCACCTGCGAGGCCCGGCGGGCACGCACGCGGGCGGCCGGGCATAATGCTCGGGACCGCTCCGGCGCCCCGCGCGGCGACCGTGCCGTGCCACCCGACGGCCGGCGCCGCTCCCGTCCCGAATCCTGAACCTCAACCCGTCAATTCCATGCAAGTACTCGTCGTAGGAACCGGCAAGCTGGCCAGCGAGTTGCTCGACGCACACCGGCTCGACCCGGCAACCTGTCGCGTGATCCCCTGGTCCGACAGCGCGCGCAACGATGCGCAGCGCAGCGACGCCCGAACGATCGTCGTCCATGCCGGCTCCGGCCGCGAACTCCCCGCTGTGATCGCGTTCTGCGAGGCCACCGGATCGCCGCTCGTCGAGCTATCGACCGGCTCCGAGCTCGAAACCGGCTCGCACGCTTTCCCGGTCGTGCTGTGTCCGAACACGAACATCCTGATGCTCAAGTTCATGAGCATGCTGGAAACCAGCGGCCACCTGTTTCACGACTGCCGGATCAGCCTGACGGAGTCGCACCAGGCCGGCAAGACGTCCGTCCCCGGCACGGCCGTCGGGATCGGCCAGTCGCTCGGCGTGCGGCCGGAAGATATCCGCTCCGTGCGCGACCCGAACGTGCAGCGCAGCGAATTCGCGGTCGCCGACGATCAACTCGGCCGCCACGCGATTCACCGGATCCGCATCGACGACGGTGCGTGCAGCCTGCAGTTCGAATCGCGCGTGGTGGGTGCGACACCTTACGCGGACGGTGTGTCGCGCATCGTCGACGCCGTTCGGCAGAACGATCTCGAGCACCGCCGCTATTCGATCGTCGAGTTCATCCGCAACGGCTGGCTGTAGTCGCGGCGATACGCGGCGGACGATACCCACGCGCCGTATTGCAGACGTTTTTTGCGCAACGCAAGAAGCGGTTCGGTGCCGATTTCCGTGGATGTCGTCGATCCGCCCGATCGGCGACATCCGAGCCCCCCTGGATCCCGCCGACCGGCACCTGACGTGCCGCATGACCGGCGTCAGGATCACCCCAGCCGGCTTCGCCGCCACGGCCGGTCAAGAAATTCGACGCGCAATCGCCCTTCCGAATTCGCTGGTAAGTTATCGGCCGAGGTTCATTCGCCGAGATAGGGCGCGAATCACCGCCAACGTCGGCGCCTGAACCGCTACCCTCGACATCCCCCCGACAGGAGTGCAACCGATGACCCGCCCCGATTTCATCAAGCACTGGACCGAACTCGAAGAACCGGAAGCGCATTGCTATCGCGGCGATACCGAGCCGATGGCGCTGGATGCGCCGCTGTCCGCCAAGCTCGGCATCACGCGTATCGGCATTCATCACGTGAGGCTTCTGCCGGGCCGGCGAACCTCCTACCCACATGCCGAAAGCACCGAGCAGGAGTTTGTGTACGTGCTCGAAGGCAAGCCCGACGTCTGGATCGACGGCGTGCTTTACCCCGTTGTCGAAGGCGATTCCGTCGCGTTTCCGGCGGGCACCGGCATCTGCCACACCTTCATCAACAACACGAAGGACGAAGTCAGGCTGATGGTGATCGGTGAACGTCCGCGCGACGACAACCGCATCCGCTACCCGAAGAACGAGGCGTATGAGCTGACGCGCGCGGACCGCTGGGTGGACTGGCCCGACAGGCCGCTCGGGGACCATGACGGGACGCCGGACTGACGCACGCGAAGAGGCTCCCGACGGGACACGCCGAGCCCGCTGCGCGAACTCGCAGCGGACCGCCGGCGCCGCCCGGTTCCGCCGGCCAATGCCCGCTCCACCGTCACTCACCGCCAAGCACCGCCCCGCTCTCGGGCAACGTCGCTCCGCCATCGACGACGATCGTCTGCCCCGTGATGTATGCGGCATCCACCGAGGCGAGAAACAGCATCGCGTTCGCGATGTCTTCCGGCTCGCCCATCCGTGCGAGCGGAATGTCGCGCGCGATCTGCGCCGCGACCGACGCGTCGCCGAGATTGCCGGCCGCCGGCGTGCGGATCATGCCCGGCTCGACGCCGTTGACCGTCACGTTGCGGCGCGCGAGCTCCAGCGCCGCCGCACGAATGAAGCCGTTCACGCCGGCCTTCGACGCCGCGTAATGCGCGAGCCCCGGATACACGACGCGCGGCCCCGTCACCGACGACGTGACGAGCAGCCGGCCCGCTCCCGCGCGCTCGAACGCCGGCAACGCGGCCTGCGCGAGCCAGAACAGCGCCGACAGGTTGACCGACAGCGTCCGGTCGAGTGTCGGCTCGTCGATCTGCGTGAACGGCGTCAGCGGAAAATACGCGGCATTGTGGACGACGACATCGAGCCGGCCGCCGTCACGCTCGACCGCCGCGACCAGCGCGCCCAGTTCATCGCGGCGGGCGGCATCCACGCGATAGGCGCGCGCCTGGCCGCCCGTGCTCGCGAGCGCATCGGCCTGCGCGGCGGCAGCCTCGCCGTTCAGGTCGGCAAGCGCGACGAACGCGCCGGATTCCGCGAATCGGCGTGCGATCGCCGCGCCGATCCCCTGCGCGGCGCCCGTGACGAGCACGACACGCCCGCTGAAATCCGCGCGCAAGCGGCCGCTGCCCGGCGCGGCATTCATCGCTGCGCCTCACCGCCGAGCGGATGCACGGTGTCGTTCAGCACCTGCGCGTGGGCGCCGATCGGGAAGTTCGACAGCGTGCCGAAATCGCCGCCCTGGTAGCCGAAGATCTTGCCGTCTGTCTTGCGCTGCGCGAGGTCGATCAGCACGACGCCGAGCGTGGGCACCACCTTTTCGCGCCACACGAACAGATACAGTTCATCTGCAATCCTGAAGTAATGGCAGCGGTCGACGTCGGCCAGCCCGCCTTCGACACCCTGCAGGCATTGCCACGCGTAGAAATTCTCGTTCAGGTAGATGTGCTCGTAGCATTCGGTCGGGCTGTAGCGATACATCGTCCGCTTGCCGATCAGCTCGCGCGTGGGCCCGTGCAGCGGCCCCGGCTGCGTGTGGCCGCCGAGCGTGCCGTGCCGGAACCCGGCCTCGACGCCCGTCAGCGGCAGCCCGCGCGCCACCCGTGTGAACGCGTCGATGCGCGTGTCGGCTTCGGTCGGCAGCACGCCGACGACCGACGTCCATACCCCGTTGTCGAGATCGATCACGAGACTGACCGACGTCGCGCGGGCGGCCGAATCGATGTAGTCGACGAAGTACAGCCCGCCGCGCAGCCGCGTCACGCGGCACGGCTCGCGGCCGCCCGTGTCGGTCGCCGCGTCGCGCCACTGCAGCGCGCCGGGCTCGAACGTATAGACGCGCCACGCGCCGGATGCGTCGCCAAGCACAAGCGTACGCCCGGCGAGCGCGTCGACGGATGCGAGGATGTTCGCGCCTGGCGCGAAGCCGTCCGCGAGCGCGCCAACCTGAATGAATACCGGATCCTGTCGTTCCACCTGCCGTCTCCCGTGCAGCCTCAGGCCCGGCGGGCCGTGTACGCTGCTCATGTGCACATGGTGCGGGCTGCGCGCGCCGCGCGGTATCGGCCAAAAGGATGAAGGGCGCACGGCGCCGGAACGCGCTAAAGTGCACGAAATCCGCGCCGCGACCGGCGCGAGGAGCGCACATGCACCGCGTCACCCATTACCGACGGACCGGCGAAGGCATCGAGGCAATCAGCCTCGAATCCGATCGCGCGTTTCCGCGCCACGCGCACGACGAATTCGGGGTCGGCGTGATCGTCAGCGGCGCGCACCGGTCGTGGAGCGGCCGCGGGCAGGTCGACGCACTGGCCGGCGACGCGATCATGGTCAACCCGGGCGAGATGCACGACGGCTCGCCGATCGAGGCCGGCACGGGCCGGCGCTGGCGGATGCTGTACCTCGCACCCGCGCTGGTCGCGGGCGTCGCGGCGGAAGAAGGGCTCGGCGGCGTCGAACTGGCGCACCCGGCCGTGCGCGATGCGCGGCTCGCGGTTGCCGTCGGCCGGCTGCATGCACGTATCGTCGCGGGGGAATCCCCGCCGCTCGCCCGCGACGAAGCGCTCGTGATGCTCGTCGCCGGGCTGCTCGCCCGGCACGCGAGCCGCGCGCTACCGCCGGCGGGCGTCGCACCGGCGATCCGCATCGCCCGGGAACGGCTCGACGCAGCGCCGGCCGCCCCCGTTTCGCTCGCCGAGCTGGCCGACCTGAGCGGCGTCAGCCGCTTCCAGCTGCTGCGCGGGTTTGCCCGCGAACTCGGCATCACGCCGCACGCCTACCTGATCCAGTCGCGTGCGCGGCTGGCGCGCGCGCTGCTCGCCAGCGGCCTGCCGATCGCCGATGCCGCGGCCGAAGCCGGCTTTGCCGACCAGAGCCACCTGACACGTGCGTTCGCGCGCCAGTTCGGGATCACGCCGGGGCGGTTCACGCAGGCCGTTTGACGCCGCCGCCATCCGGCGGGACGCGCCGCCCGGCGCACCGACCTCGAAGGCAGCGGCCCCATCGACGGCAGCGGCAACTATCGCCCGCCCCGTTGGCACAAGCATGCCGAGTTGCGCGCACGCCGTATTCGACGCCCCGCCCGCACGCCGCAATTTCGTTCAAGACGCGCACGGCCGCCGTACGCGACGATGCGGCGCATGAAGACACGACTGATTGGCTATCTCTATCTCGCCGCCGCGATGGCGGGCGTCGGCAGCACCGTCATCGCGAGCCGCCTCGCGGCGGGCGGCCTGCCGCCGTTCGCGGCCACGGCGCTGCGCTTCCTGATCGCGACGCCGCTGCTGTTCGCGCTGATGCGTGCGCAGCGAATGCGCTGGCCGCGCCCGTCCACGCGCGACGCCGTACTGCTCGTCATCCAGGCGGCGGCGGGCGGTGTCGGTTACACGGTGCTGCTGATCTGCGGTACGAAGCTGTCGTCGCCGCTGGATGCGGGTGTGATGCTCGGCACGCTGCCCGCGATGTCGACGCTGATCGCGGCCGTCGTGCTGCGCGAGCAACAGACGCCGCGTGACTGGATGGCCGCCGCGCTGGCCACGGCCGGCGTGCTGTTCGTCACGTTCGCGCCCGGTCAGGCGCTGCCGTCGCTCCAGACGCTTGCCGGCGATGCGCTGGTGCTGGCCGCCGTCGCGTGCGAAGCCGTATTCATCCTGCTCAACCGGCGGCTGGCCGCACCGTTGCCGCCGCTGGCGCTGTCCACCGCGATGTCCGGCCTCGGCTTCGTGCTCGCCCTCGTACCAGCCGCGTTCGAATGGCACGCGGTGGCGACCGGCTGGACCGTGGGCGCCGTGTCGGCGATCGCCTACTACGCGCTGGTGCCGACCGTGCTCGGCTACCTGTGCTGGTATGCGGGTTCGGCGCGCACGAGCGGCACCGAGGCCGCGCTGTTCACGGCTGTCGCGCCGGTTTCGGCGGTGCTGTTCGCGGTCGCGCTGTTCGGCGAAACGCTCAACGGCACGCGGATCGCGGGCATCGCGCTCGTTGTCGCCGGCATGCTCGTCGGCGCGACGAGGCGGCGCGAACCGCCAGCCGAAGCGCGCGATACGCACCCGGCGAATCCGGGTCGGCCGGCCAGCGCCGCGCCCGCCGCGCAGGCCGCCGCCGACTGACTCGCGTTCATCGCGTCGTGGCGGAAACCGCGCGGCTGCGCGCCGCGTAGCTTGTCGATCCTCGCGGTCGCGCCATGCAGCCGGCGACTGTAGGAATGTGTCCGCGCACCGCAAAACCGTTGCGCACCACCCCGCGAGATGCAATATTCGCGTGGCCGGGATCTTTGACAACCATCGAACGACAATCCGCCACGCAATGAACAGGAAGGAAGCCAAAACAAGAATCGCGGTGCTGCTGTCCGCGGGAACGAGGAAGGCCGACGCACTGGCCGAACTGTCCGGACAGGGACTCAAGGATCGCGTGCTCGCGCACCTGATCGCGTCGCGCCCGGATCCCGAACGCTGCCGCCAGAACAAGCTGCACATCCGGATCCTGGTCGCGCTCGGCATCGCCCAGCTCGCGATCAGCCTCATGCTCGCGTACTACTTCTTCGCAACGGGCGCCCCCAACGGCCTCGTGCTGGTGTTCCTTGCGTTGACCGTCCCGCTGTCGCTGCTGTTCATCTGGGGCTTTGCGACCAACCGCGTCGGCGCGTACCACGCGTTCATCCTGCTGTCGCTGCTGCAGTTGCCGAAGACCATCGCCGAACTCGGACGCGATCCGTCGACCGCGCTGCCGAGCCTCGCGATCACGGTCCTGCTGGTGGGCTATGTCTGGTTCGTCCGCAACCGCCTGTTCCCCGACTACGGCTGGCTTACGCCGCGCAAGGTCGAAGGCCGTTACGCGTTCGTCGAGCGCGCCTGACGCCGCTGGCATCGAGCGTCGGCCGCAAAAAAAGCGCCGGGCCGCCCCGCAATCGCGGGACGGCCCGGCGCTTTCTGCATTCCGGAACCGGTCGGCTTACTTGGCTTTTTCAGCCGTATCGCTGATCGCCTGGCCGCCCTTCGAAATGTCCTGTCCCACGCCGGCGACCGTGTTGCAACCAGCGAGCGCGGCGGTCACCACCAGCAGCATTGCAGCAATCGTACGCGTCATTCTCATTCTCCTTGAAATCAACAAGCCCGACGGGCGAATCGTTTGCGGCGTGGCGCCCGGCAAGATGCAGGGCACGGGGCCTGACCTGATTATACGGAGACGGCCGCCGCGCGCCAGTCCGAACCCGCCGCATGTCACACGGCGCACAGCCGGTTCGCGCAGATTTTCCTTGACTTCAACGCGCCAGGAACTAATATACGCACCGCGTATATTTTCCGTCAGGAGCCGCCGATGACCGTTCCCCAGCAAGCCTTCCTCCGCGACGCCATGCGCCGCCTCAACATGACGCGTGAAGCGTTCGCCAATCGCATCGGCGTCAGCCGGCGCGCGCTGGACACCTGGCTGCTGCCCGACGACTCGCAGGAATCGCGCGGGATGCCCGAGATCGTCGAGCGCTTCGTGTCGGAAATCGTCGAGCGCTCGGTACCGGAAGGCGGCAGCTATACGCAAAGCGTAGATAACCAGGGGCTCGCCAAGCAGTTCTTTTTCGAAGGCAAGCCGCAACTGCTGTCGGTCGACCAGTTCTCGCGGGAATCGGTCGAAGCGCTGTTTCGCGTGGCCGACGTGATGCAGCCGATCGCGCGCCGCCACAAGATATCGCGCGTGCTGGAAGGCGCAGTGCTCGGCAACCTGTTCTTCGAGGCCAGCACGCGTACGCGCGTATCGTTCGGTGCCGCCTTCTGCCGGCTCGGCGGTTCCGTGTGCGACACGACGGGCTTCACGTTCTCGTCGATGGCCAAGGGCGAATCGATCTACGACACGAGCCGCGTGATGGCCGGCTACGTCGACGCACTCGTGATCCGCCATCCGGAGAAAGGCTCGGTGGCCGAGTTCGCGCGCGCGACCAACCTGCCCGTGATCAACGGCGGCGACGGCCCCGGCGAGCACCCGAGCCAGGCGCTGCTCGATCTCTATACGATCCAGCGCGAGTTCTCGCGGCTCGGCAAGATCGTCGACGGCGCGCACATCGCGCTGGTCGGCGACCTCAAATACGGCCGCACCGTGCACTCGCTCGTCAAGCTGCTCGCACTGTACCGCGGGCTCAAGTTCACGCTCGTGTCGCCGCCGACGCTCGAGATGCCGGCCTACATCGTCGATCAGATCGCGACGAACGGCCATGTGATCGAGCAGACGACCGACCTCGCGGCCGGCCTGCGCGGCGCGGACGTCGTGTATGCGACGCGGATCCAGAAGGAGCGCTTTACCGACGAGTCGTTCGAAGGCTACACACCGGATTTCCAGATCAACCAGGCGCTCGTCGATGCGGTGTGCAAACCGGACACGCTGATCATGCACCCGCTGCCGCGCGACAGCCGGCCCGGCGCGAACGACCTGTCGGTCGACCTGAACCGCGACCCGCGCCTCGCGATCTTCCGCCAGACCGACAACGGCATTCCGGTGCGGATGGCGATCTTCGCGGTACTGCTCGGCGTCGAGAACCTCGTCCAGCATTCGATGCGCGACGCGACGTGGCGCCCGCCGGCGTACCTCGGGCCGGAGGACGCGGTGTTTCACGGGGTCGATTGAGACCGAGTGATCGAGGCGCTGCCGGTCGGGCGCCTCCGGCTGGGCATCTCGCCCAACAAAAAGCGCGCCGCTTGCCCGGCGCGCTTTCATTTTCATGTGCGCCGAACGATTTGGCGACCGGCGATTACGCCGCCCACGGATCGATCACCCGAAGCCCCATCGCCTCGAACGGCGCGACGTCGCGCGTCGCGACGATCAAGCCGTTCGCCTCCGCTGTCGCGGCAATGTAGCCGTCGGCCGGCGCAATCGCGTTGCCCGCGGCGCGGGCCCGCGCGCGAATGCTCGCGTACGCCTTGCTTGCCGCATCGTCGAACGGCAGGATCCGGCTTCGAAACACCGGCATGACACGATGCTCGATGCTTTGATGCAGCCAGTCCCGCCTGCGCCCTGCCGGCAACATCGCGACACCGAACCGCATTTCGGCGAGGCTGATCGCGGCCAGAAACAGTGTTTCAACGTTCTGGGCGTCGAGCCACGCGATGACGGCCGCGCTCGGCTCACGCCGCAGCGGCTCGGAAATGACGTTGGTATCAACAAGGATCATTCGAAGCTCATCGGATCGGTTGGCGTCTTGTCGCGCGGGACGTCGAGATCGACACCGCCTGCCTCCTGCCCGATTTCCGCCAGCAGCGTGCCAAGCTTGAGACGCCCACCCGGCAGAACGGCCTGCTCGAGGATGTCGCGCACCTCGGCTTCGGTGCTGCGCCCATGCTGGGCCGCGCGGATCCGAAGGGCACGATGGACCTCGTCGGGCAAATTTCGAACGGTGATCACCGGCATGATGCACTCCATTAATATGCTTCCAATGCAGTCATATTAGCATTTTGCTGTCACATGGATTGCACCACGACGCGATCACTCTAACCCGCCCGACGGACCCGCCACACTCGGCCATTCGGCCGTCTCCCACGCCTCAACCGCGCCATAACCACCCCGCAACATTCGTCAACAATCCCCTTACAAACACAAACAAGAACGCTTCTCATTTACTTCGAAATTACATAGAATGCCGTCTGAAAACAAATCGTAATAATTCCCGGCGGCATGCACATTTCCGCAGCGCACCGCCCCCGGGGCCACACCGCGAGGTCGAAGCGCATCATGAAGTCACGTCCCGACGAGCTGAAGCTCGGCAAATTCACCACCCTGTGCGGCGTGCTCGCCGCGAGCCCGGCGTTCGCGGCGGACGGCACGCCGCCGCCTGCCCCGGCCGGCACCGAAGGCCATCTCGCACCGATCGAGGTCCAAGGCAAGGCCGAGCACAGCTACAAGGCCGACTTCTCCGCTTCCGCGAAATTCACCGCGCCGCTCGTCGACACGCCGAAATCCGTCACCGTGATCCCGCAGGAACTGATCCAGAACAGCGGCGCGTCGACGCTGACCGAAGCGCTGCGCACCGTGCCGGGCATCACGTTCGGCGCCGGCGAAGGCGGCAACCCGCTCGGCGATCGTCCGTTCATCCGCGGCTACGATACGCAGGGCAGCATGTTCGTCGACGGCATGCGCGACACGGGCGCGACGACCCGCGAGATCTTCAACACCGAGCGCATCGAGATCACCAAGGGTTCCGACGGCGCGTACGGCGGCCGCGGCGGCGCGGGCGGCAGCATCAACCTGATCACGAAAGCCCCGCACCTCGGCACCACCGCCGCCGCGAGCGCGGGCCTCGGCACCGACCGCTATCGCCGCTTCACCGCCGACGGCAACTGGCAGTTCGCCGATCACGCCGCGTTCCGCCTGAACCTGATGAGCCACAACAACGACGTCGCCGGCCGCGACGCGGTCAACAACGAGCGCTGGGGCGTCGCGCCGTCGATCGCATTCGGCCTCGGCACGTCGACGCGCGTCGTCGCGAGCTACTACCACCTGTCCACCGACGACCTGCCCGACGGCGGCATCCCGTACTACTACGGCTTCAATCTCCCGAAAGGCGTCGCCACCGACGGCCCGGCGCCCGTCGACCGCCACAACTTCTACGGCCTGACCAACCGCGACTTCCGCAAGACGACGTCGGACATCAGCACGCTCAAGATCGAGCACGACATCACGTCGTCGCTGACGATCCGCAACACCACGCGCTACACGGAATCGACGCAGGACTACATCTGGACGCAGCCCGACGACAGCCAGGGCAACGTGGTCAACGGCAAGGTCTGGCGGCGCGCGAACACCCGCAACAGCGCGATCAACAGCATCGCGAACCAGACCGAGCTGTTCGGCGAATTCCGCACCGGCCCGTTCAAGCACAGCTTCACGACCGGCATCGAGCTGTCGCGCGAATGGGGCAAGCGCGACACGTACAACGTCGCCGCCGCGAACGGCAAGATCTGCCAGAACGGCATCGGCGCGGCGTCGGGCTACAACTGCACGAGCCTGTGGTCGCCGAACCCCAATGACCCGTGGGCCGGCTCGATCACGCGCAACAACGACTATTCGCGTGCCCGCACCGTGACGAAGTCGATCTACGGCTTCGACACGATCGAGATCACGCCGCGCTGGCAGGTCAACGGCGGCGTACGCATCGACGACTACTCGACCCGCTTCACCGACACCCGGGCCAACGGCGGCAAGACCACCACGCGTGACGACACGCTCGTGAACTGGCAGGCCGGCCTCGTGTTCAAGCCCGCGCAGAACGGCAGCATCTATGCGTCGTACGCGACGTCGTCGACGCCGGCCGGCATGTTGCTCGGTGAAGGCAGCGAAACGCAGTCGCTCACGCCGGGCCGCGGCGGCGTCGGCTCGAACGCCGATCAGCTGTCGCCGGAGAAAAACCGCAGCATCGAGCTCGGCACGAAGTGGAACGTGCTGAACGACAAGCTCGCACTGACCGCCGCGCTGTTCCAGATCGACACGACGAACGCGCGCGTGACGCTGCCGAACAACCAGTATGCGATGGTCGGCAACAAGCGCGTGCAGGGGCTCGAACTCGGCGTCGCAGGCCAGATCACGAAGCAATGGCAGCTGTTCGGCGGCTATACGTACATGAAAAGCGAACTGCGCGACAACGGCAAGGACACGGCGAACAACGGCAACCAGTTCCCGAACACGCCGAAGCACAGCTTCACGATGTGGTCGAACTACGACGTGACGCCGAAGTTCACCGTCGGCGGCGGCGCGTTCTACATGTCGCAGGTATTCGGCGATACCGCGAACCAGCACGCGGTGCCGTCGTACTGGCGCTTCGATGCGATGGCGCAGTACCGGATCAACAAGAAGCTCGACCTGCAGCTGAACGTGAACAACCTGTTCAACCGCACCTACTTCGACCAGGCGTATCCGGCGCACTACGCGTCGATCGCACCGGGCCGCTCGGCGTTCGTCACGCTGAACGCGCGCTACTGATCGATGGAGGCCGTGTCGCTGAAGGCGCTCGCGTCGGTTTCGCCGCGCGAGTTCGCCGACATCCTGGCCGGGCCGCCCGAGCGCGCCGCCGCGTGGGTCGCGGCGGCGGCCGACCACGGCATCGTCGACGCACAGGCCGTCTACGGGCAATACCTGCTCGACGGGCATGGCGTCGCGCGCGATCCGGCGGCCGCGTTCAACTGGTTCCGGCACGCCGCGCGCGCCGGCCACGCGATGGCGATGAACATGCTCGGCCGCTGCTACGAATTCGGCTGGGGCACGGCCACGTGCGCGCCGGTCGCCGTGTACTGGTACCGGCTCGCCGCGCAGGCGGGGCTCGACTGGGGCATGTACAACTACGCGACGGCGCTCGCGCTCGGCAACGGCATCGACGAGAATCGCGTCGATGCGCTCGCCTGGTTCCAGCGCGCGGCCGCACTCGGCCATGCGAAATCGATCAACCTGATCGGCGGCTTCTACGAGGACGGCTGGGTCGTACCGATCGATCGCGACGCCGCGTTCGACCACTATCGCCGCGCCGCCGTGGCCGGCGATTTTCGCGGCCAGTTCAACCTTGCGCGGCTGCTCGCCGAGCGCGGGTGCATCGACGAAGCGCTCGCATGGCTCGCGCGCGTGCCGGCCACCGCTACCCCCGCATTCGTCGCAAAGATGCACGCGTATCTCGCGTCGTCGCCGATCGACGCATTTCGCGCGGCGGCGCTGCAGATGCAACCGGAACTGCAACCGCACTGCATGGAATCCACATCATGATGCTTCATATCCCCGGCGTGCTGACGAAGGCGCAGGTCGCGCAATGTCGCGAACGGCTCGATGCGGCCGAATGGGTCGACGGCAATGCGACGTCCGGCACGCAGTCGGCGCTCGCGAAACGCAACCGGCAATTGCCGGAAGGCTCGCCGGCCGCACGCGCGGTGGGCAACGCGATCCAGGACGCGCTCGCACGCAATCCGCTGTTCTTTTCGGCGGCGCTGCCGCTCAAGGTATTTCCGCCGCTGTTCAATCGCTACGAAGGCGGCGAGACGTTCGGCACGCACGTCGACAACGCGATCCGGCTGCTGCGCGGCACGGATTTCCGCGTGCGCAGCGACCTGTCGGCAACGCTGTTCCTCGAAGAACCCGATGCGTACGACGGCGGCGAGCTGTGTGTCGACGATACGTACGGCACGCATCGCGCGAAGCTGCCGGCGGGCGACCTCGTGCTGTATCCGGCGTCGAGCCTGCATCACGTCACGCCCGTGACGCGCGGCGAGCGCGTCGCGTCGTTCTTCTGGATCCAGAGCATGGTGCGCGACGACAGCGACCGCACGCTGCTGTTCCAGCTCGATACGCAGATTCAGCAGCTCTCCGCGGACAAAGGTGCGCACGACCCGGGCGTGATCGCGCTCACCGGGATCTATCACAACCTGCTGAGACGGTGGGCCGATACCTGAGCCATGTGGCGGGCTCCGCACCGTCCTGAAACGCGGCTCACTTCCGGCCAAGCCAGTCCACCGCCCAACGCGGCCGCCTCATGCCCGCTGCAGGATATCGATCGCCTTGTCTGCATCGTCCACCGAATCGACCGCGAAATACGCAATGAACTGGGAACCCAGCACGGCGGCCGAGACGCCACGGAGATTGATCGCGCCGTCCGCGAGCATCTGGGTCAGTTGCCCGATGATGCCCATTTGATCCAGACCCATTACGCGGACGGAGTGAACGCTCGGGGTGACGCTGAACCCCACCTGCGTGGCCGCGCGAATCACCGCGTCTCCCTGCAGCGGCGCGACAAACACGACGCCCTTGCCCGGCGCCTCCGATGTGCGGCGTGCGACGATGAACTGCAAATCCGCACCGGCAGTCCGCAGGGCGCCTAATACCGTCGCGAGGCCGCCCGGCTTGTCGTCGATGTTCGCCGCCCAGACATCGACACGTTCTACGCTCAGTTCCATGGCAGTCCCTCCCGCCCGAGATCCCCGATAGAAAAAATCTAGATCACGGCAAGCACGCGAGCAAGGCTGGCAGCGTCGTCCGCCCCCCCGGCATCGACACCCCCTGTCGCGCTTTGCATGCATCCGGTGACGCCTGACCGTCGCGACTTGCCTCCCGCCGCCGCACCGCCATAAAATGACTATCGTCACATGACCAGGTCCTTATCATGATGCCGCACGATCCCGTTTCGAAATCCGAGTTCAAGGCTCGCGCACTCGAATACTTCCGGCTCGTCGAGTCGTCGGGAGAAAGCCTGATCGTCACCGATCACGGCAAGCCGACGCTCGAGATCCGGCCGTATCACGCACGCGAGGCTCAGCCGTTGGACCTATTGCGCGGCTCGGTCATGCGCTACGACAATCCTCTCGATCCGATTGCGGAAGAGGATTGGGAGGCGTCGCGGTGATCGTGCTGGATACGCATGCATTGGTGTGGTGGGTGGCGGGCGATCCGTCGCTCAGCAAGAAAGCGCGAAGCGCGATCGATCGCGCGCGCAGCGAAGGCGCGCTCGCCGCATCGGCGATCTCCGCGTGGGAGATTGCGATGCTGGTGCGCAACGAGCGCCTCGCGCTGACGATGGATGTCGACGCGTGGCTCGCCACGGTCGCGCAGATCGACGGCATGCGCTTCTTGCCCGTCGATGCCGACATCGCCGCGAAGTCCACCGCGCTGCCCGGCACGTTCCACAAGGATCCGGCCGACCGCATGATCGTCGCTACCGCGCGGCGGCTCGGTGCACCGCTCGTCACCCGCGACGAAAAAATCCGCGCTTACGCGCACGTGAAGACGCTCTGGTAAGCGTCGCGTAGCCGCCGGCCAATCCAGACCGCACGCCCACGCCAACTCCGACATGTTGGCAATTCGTCTGACCAGATCGACCATCACTTGCAGGTACAACCGGGCACGCCCGCACTGCCGCGCGCAACCGCCACGTGCTGATCGCCGCGCTGACCGGCGCCGGCCTCACCCATTACCCGTCGGAATGGTGACATTGGTCGTTCGGAGACCGCTATTGGGCCGTCATGCGCGACCAATCGCACGCCATCTACGGCCCCGTCGAGGAAAACATGCTCGACGCAGCCGCGCGCTGACATGCTTTCCTACGAAACGCGCCCGCCTCGGTAACATCCTCACTTGTCGATCCCTGCCCGCTCACGCACAATCGCAGCACCTGCGTCACTCTCCCCCGCGCCGATGTCCTATGCGTCACTCGCCACCGGCGTCCTCCTCGCCGCCGGCCTCGGTCAACGCTTCGACCCGACCGGCCTGCACAGCAAGCTGCTCGCGTTGCTTCCCGACGGCACGCCGGTTGCGGTGGCGGCCGCCCGCCATCTCGCGGCGGCCACGGCCGACGTGATTGCCGTCGTGCGCCCCGGCGCCGAAAAACTCGCGATGCTGCTGAACGAAGCCGGGTGCCATGTCGTCTACGCACCCGACGCCATGCGCGGCATGGGCGCGAGCCTCGCGACCGGCGTACGCGCGACGCCCGACGCGAACGGCTGGCTGGTCGCGCTCGGCGACATGCCGTGGATCGCGGCATCCACCTACGAAACCGTCACGCGCGCGCTCGACGCCGACGACGCGTCGATCGTCGCGCCCGCGCATCGCGGCGTGCGCGGCCATCCGGTCGGGTTCGCCGCGCACCATTTTGACGCGCTCGCCACCCTCGACGGCGACACGGGCGCCCGCGCGCTGTTCGCCAGCGCCCCGGTCAGGCTGCTCGACGTTGATGATCCCGGCATCGTGCGCGACGTCGATACGCCGTCGGACTTGCGCTGACCGGGATCGCACGGAGCACGCGATGCAGCGCGCGGCCCGATCCGCGCGCTGCAGTTACCCGCACGAAAACCGCCCGTGCACGGATTGATTGCACCGACGACAGCCCCTCCGCCCCAACAATCCCGCTGCAAACGCACGCCCGATTGGCTATAACGGAGACGAGGCGCCCCCCGCCGCGCCACCGCCGTCACGCACTGCGCGAGTTCTCCATGACCGACCACACGACCCCGACGCCCGAGCCCCCGGCCGACCCGAACCGCGACCCGGAAGACGATCCGTTGTCGCCACCGTCGCCGGGCCATCATCACGACAACCCGCAGCAACCCGACGGCCCGCCGAGCAAGGATCCGGTCTAGCCGCAAGGCGGCTGCGCCGCGCATCCGCTTCGGGTTCCCGCCATGCGCCGTCGTCGCATGACGCCGTATAACGCCGCCTAGCGCGACGTGTACCCGCCGTCGATCGGCAGCGACACGCCGCTGACCATCGCGGCCGCATCGCTCAGCAGGAACAGGATCGGTTCGACGACCTCGTGCGGCTCCGCGAACCGCCCGAGCGGAATCGCGGCCAGCATCGGCGCACGCTTTTCCGGTTCGCTCCAGGCGAACTGTGCCATCGGCGTGAGCGTGACGGTCGGGTTCACGCTGTTCACGCGAATGCCGTGCGGTCCGAGTTCGATGCACAGCACGCGCGTGATCGCGTCCATCGCCGCCTTCGACGCGCAGTAACTCAGATGCGCGGGCAAGCCGACGAGCGCGGCCTGGCTCGATACGTTGACGATGCTGCCCCGCGCATGCGCGGCGCCGCGTCCGGCACGCGCGATCATGTTCCGTGCGACGGCCCGTGCAACGAGCGCCGCGCCGCGCGCATTGACGGCCATCACGCGATCGAAATGCGCGGCGCTCACGTCGAGCACCGATTCGAGTGATGCGATCCCCGCGCAATTCACGAGGCCGTCGAACGCATCGTGCGCGGCGAGCGCCGCGTCGATCGCCTGCTCGTCACCGCCGACATCGAGGCGCAACGTCTCGCACGCGGTCTCGCCGGCCAGCGCATCGAGCGCGGCCCTGTCGCGCCCGGCCGCGACGACCTGCGCGCCCGCCTGCGCCAGCGCGACCGCGCACGCGCGCCCGATCCCGCTCGACGCCCCCGTGACGAGCACCCGCGAACCGCCGAAATCGAATCGTGTCTTCATGATGACGTGTGCAACCCGTGCATGATCGGCTTGAGCGCCGGGTACAGCGCCGTGTAGCGCGCAAAGCGCGCCGCATACGCTTGCGTGCGTCCGGCATCGGGCCGTGCGCGCTCGACGAGCGTGACCCATCCGCCTTGCGCATCGTCGTGCGACACGAGCCCCGCCCCGACGCCCGCGAGCAAGGCCGCCCCCATCGCGGCTTCGACGTCCTGCTCGATCGTCCACACCGGGAAGCCCGTCACGTCCGCGATGATCTGCATCCATAGTGCCGAACGCGCGGCCCCGCCCACGACGATCAGCCGGTCGTCGAGCGCGGCCGCGCCGCGCCGGCCGGCCTCGATGTTGTGCCGCAATGCGAACGCGACGCCTTCGAGCACCGCGCGATACAGGTGCGCGCGCGTATGCGCGAGACTCAGCCCGACGAACGCACCGCTCGCCTTCGCGTCCCACACGGGGCTGCGCTCGCCCATCAGGTACGGCAGGAACAGCACGCCGTCGGCGCCCGGGGGCACGCTTTCGGCCGCTTCCTCGAGCAACACGTGCGGATCGCCGTGCGGCAGCAGCCGCGCCGCATCGATTTCCGCGTGACAGAACTGGTCGCGAAACCAGGCGACCGATGCGCCGGCCGTGATCGCGCCGCCGAATACGTACAGGTCGCGCTGCCCGTCGAACACATGCGGCATGCTGACGAGCCCGTGACGCGCATCGACGTGCCGGCTCACGTAGCCCCAGCACATGCTGGTGCCGATCATCGCGACATGCTGCCCTGCACGCGTCGCGCCGGCCGCGAAGGTCGCGACGGCCGCATCGACGCCGCCCGCGACGACGGGCGTGCCGGCCGGCAGCCCGAGCGGCTGCGTCCATTGCGACAGCAGCCCGCCGACGACATCCGTCGATTCGACGAGCCGCTCGGGCATCATCGTCGCCGGAATGCCGAGCATGTCGAGCGCGTCGTCGGACCACTCGCGGCGCGCGACGTCGTACACGCCACCGATATTGCCGGCCGAACTGTGATCGACCGCGATCTCGCCGGTCAGCAGATAGATCACGTACGCGTTCGGCGGCAGGAAGTAGCGCACGTCCGCCCACACGTCCGGCCGCTGGTCGCGCAGCCACAGCATCTTCGTGAAGCCGTAATAGCTGTCGACGCCGTTGCCCGTGATCACGCGCAGCCGCTCGACGTTCACGTTCGCGTTGACCCAGTCGACTTCCGCGGTCGCGCGCCGGTCCATCCAGATCAGGCACGGATGGAGCGGCCGCATGTCGATGTCCACCGGAATGCCCGAGCCGCCGTAGAGGCTGCTCACGCACACCGCGCGGATCGCATCGGCCGGCACGCCCTGCGCGCGCGCATCGCTCACGCAGCCGGCGATGCATTCGAGCACCGCGTCGAACCACACCTGCGGCCATTGCTCGGCCCATAGCGGGCGCGGCGTATCGGGCTGGTAGCCGGCCGAGCGCCGCGCGACGATCGCGCCGTGCCGGTCGACGAGCAGCGCCTTGGTGCTCTGCGTGCCGATATCGACGCCTATGACGTATTCCATGATGTCTCCGGTGAGGCGCACGCCGGCCGTCAGCGGGCCGGCTTCAGCAGCACCTTGATCGATTCGGGCGATTTCGCGACGCGGATCGCATCGTCCCAGTCCTCGAGCGCGAAATCGTGCGTGACGATGCCTTTCGACGTGACGAGCCCGCGCGCGAGCAGGTCGATCGCGATCGGATAGCAGTACGGCCCCAGGTGCGCACCGCGCACGTCGAGTTCCTTGCGATCGCCGATGATCGACCAGTCGACCGTTGCATCCTCGCCGAACACGCTGAATTCGACGAAGCGGCCGAGCTTGCGGATCAGGTCGAGCCCCTGGCTCACGCCGACCGGCGCGCCGGTCGTCTCGATGTAGACGTCGCAGCCGTAGCCGTCGGTGAGCGACCGGACGATCTCGCGCGCGTCGTCGCGCTTCGGGTTGATCGTCACGTCGGCGCCGTACTCGCGCGCGAGTTCGAGCCGTTCGTCGATCAGGTCGATCACGACGAGCTTCTTCGGCGTCTTCAGGTGCGCGACCTGGGTCATCATCAGCCCGAGCGGGCCCGCGCCCGCGATCACGACCACATCGTCGAGCTGGACGTCGCCCCGGTTCACCGTATGGATCGCGCACGACAGCGGCTCGATGATCGCGGCATCCTCGAGCGACACGCCGAGCGGAATCTTGTGGACGATCGCGGTCGGCGGAATGCGCATGTATTCAGCCATCCCGCCGTCGGCCACGTCGCGCTGGAAGCCGAAGATGTTGTGCACCTCGCACATCCAGTACTGCCCCGACTTGCAATAGCGGCACTTGCCGCACGGCACGATCTGCTCGGCGATCACGCGGTCGCCCAACGCCACGCCGAAATGCTCGTCCGCGCCGTCGCCGAGCGCTTCGACATGGCCGAAGAATTCGTGGCCGGGAATCACGGGCGCCTTTACCCACGGGCTCGGGCCGCCCCAGAACATCTTCGCGCCCGTATAGCACTTGCAGTCGCTCGCGCAGATCCCGCATGCGGCGATGCGGATCACGAGTTCGTTCGCGCCGGGGCGCGGCTTCGCGACCTGTTCGACGCGATAGTCCTCGGGGCCGTGGCAAACGACCGCGGTCATCCGCGGCGGGGCTTCGGGTGTCGTCATGGGTTGTCTCTTTCGTTGATGATCCGGATACCTGATGAATCGGTCGTTACCGCGACCGTTCGCGGCTGATATAGATCGCAAGCAGGATGATTCCGCCCTTGATCACGTTCTGCACATACGGGTTCACGCCGATCATGTTCAGCCCGTTGTTGAGCACGCCGAGCAGCAGCGCGCCGACCAGCGTGCCGAGGATCGCGCCGCGCCCGCCGGAGATCGACGTGCCGCCCATCACGACGGCGGCGATCGCGTCGAGCTCGAAGCCCACGCCGGCGTTCGGCTGACCGCTCATCAGCCGCCCGGTCAGCACGATCGCGGCGAGCGCCGACGTGAGCCCGGCCAGCGTGTAGACGATCAGCTTCACGCGTGCGACACGCACGCCGGTGAGCCACGTCGCCTGTTCGTTGCCGCCGATCGCATACACGTAGCGGCCGAACGGCATCCGGTCGAGCAGCAGCCATGCGATCGCGTACACCACCAGCATGATCAGCACCGGCGCCTGGATGCCGAGCACCTTGCCGCTACCGAAGAACGCGACCCAGTCGGGCAAGCCGTCGATCGGATAGCCGCCCGTGTAGATCAATGCCAGGCCGCGCGCGATGCCCATCGTCGCGAGCGTGACGATGATCGGCGGCATGCCCGCGAACGCGACGAACACGCCGTTCAGGATGCCGAAACCAAGGCCGACCGCGATGCCGATCGCGAGCGCGGCAACCGCGTTCACGCCCGCCACCATCAACCCGGCCGCCAGCGTGCCCGACAACGCCATCACCGAGCCGACCGACAGGTCGATGCCGCCGGTCAGGATCACGCAGGTCATGCCGACCGCGATGATCGCGTTGATCGACACCTGTCGCAGCACGTTTTCCAGGTTCGCGGCGGACAGGAAGCTCGGGCTCGCGATCATCATCGCGATGCACACGACGATCAGGCCGACGAGCGGATAGAACAGCGTCGAGCGCCGCAGCTGCGCCCACATCGCGCGCGGCGGCGGTGTGTCGCCGTTTCCGTCGGTCGCCGCGAACGTCGTGGAAGGCGTGGAAGAAGAATCAGGCAGGTTCATGGGTCGCTCCTCGCGTGCCGGCCGTGGCATAGGTCATGACCGTGTCGGGATCGATCTCGTCGCCTTCGAGCGTCGCCTCGATGCGGCCCTGCCGGAACACGGCGACGCGATCGCACATGCCGACGATTTCCGGCAACTCGGACGAGATCATGATGATGGCGTAGCCGCGCGCGGTGAGTTCGCGCATCAGCCCGTAGATTTCGGCTTTCGCGCCGACGTCGATGCCGCGCGTCGGCTCGTCGAAGATCAGCACCGACGTGTGATGGTTCAGCCAGCGCGCGATCACGACCTTCTGCTGATTGCCGCCGGACAGCGTCGCGACCTCGGTATGGATCGACGGCGCCTTTACGCCGACGCGCCGCATCACGTCATGCGTCGCGCGCGCCTCGCCGCGACGGTCGATCAACCAGCGCATCGACCGGTACTTGCCGAGGTTGTTCAGCGAGATGTTGTCGCGGATCGAAAACGACGTGACGAGTCCTTCCGTCTTGCGGCTTTCCGGCAGGATGCCGATACCCGCGCGCAGCGCGTCGGCCGGATCGGCGAGCTTCGCCGCCGCGCCGCGCACGCGCACGTCCTTGCGATGCGCACGCGTCGCGCCGATCACCGCGAGCGCGGTTTCCGTGCGGCCCGAGCCGACCAGCCCCGCGAAGCCAAGGATCTCGCCGGCATGCAGCGTGAAGCGGTTCACCGGGCCGCCGCGCTCGATCTGCAGTGCATCGACTTCCAGCAGCCTCGGCGCATCGGCCGCGCGCGCCGGCTTCGGCGGAAAGCTGCTTTCGATCCGGCGGCCGACCATCATCCGCACGAGCTGTTCGACGTCCGTGCGCGCGACGTCGGTCGTCGCCACGTACTGGCCGTCGCGCAGCACCGTGATGCGGTCGCACACCGCGAAAATCTCGTCGAGGTGATGAGAGATGAAGATCATCGCGACGCCCTGCCGCTTCAGCTCGCGCATGATCGCGAACAGGTGCTCGGCCTCGGCCGGCGTGAGCGTGGCGGTCGGCTCGTCGAGGATCAGGATGCGCGCGTCGAGCGACAGCGCCTTGCCGATCTCGACGAACTGTTGCTGCGCGACCGACAGCGCGCGGATCGGCGCATCGAGATCGATCGCCACGCCGAGCCGCGCGAAGATGCCGGCCGCCGCGCGGCGCATCCGCTTGCGGTCGCGTGCGCCCCAGCGGGTGCGCCACTCGCGGCCGAGGAACAGGTTGTCGACGGCGTCGAGGTGCGGGATCAGGCTGAATTCCTGGAACACGATGCCGACGCCCGCCGCGACCGCGTCGCGATAGTCCGCGAAATGGCGTGTGGCGCCATCGATCTCGATCGTGCCGGTATCCGGCTGATGAATGCCGCACAGGATCTTCATCAGCGTCGACTTGCCCGCGCCGTTCTCGCCGAGCAGCGCGTGGATCTCGCCGCGCGCGATCTCGAGATCAATGCCGGACAGCGCCTTCACGCCCGGAAAGCTTTTCGTGATGTGGCTGAGCCTGAGTATCGTGTCCATCGGCTTCTCCGTGCGAAGGGCGCCGGCCATGCCGCCGCCCTTCGCGTCGCATCGCACGTCGTTCACCAGCTGAAGCCCTTCGCGTTGCCGCGATCGACCACCTTCACGTCGACGGGAATCGCCTTCGGTACCGTCGCGCCCCACTTGCGCGCGATCGCGATGCCGAGCGCGATGCGCACCTGGTCGGCCGGGAACTGCGCGGTCGTCTCGATGAATTTCGAATTCGGCTTCTGGATCGCGGCGATTGCCTCGGGAGCGCCGTCGACGCTCGTCAGCTTGATGTCCTTGCCGGAACCCTCGATGGCCGCGAGCGCCCCCATCGAACCGCCGTCGTTCACGCTGAAGATGCCCTTCAGGTTCGGATGCGCGGAGATCAGGTTCTCCGTGACCGACAGCGCGGTCGCCCGCTCCTGCTTGCCGTTCTGCGTATCGACCAGCTTTACGTTCGGGTATTTCGCGAGCCCGGCCTTGCAGCCGCGCACGCGTTCGAGAATCGGCACGACCGGAATGCCGTCGAGGATCGCGACTTCGCCGCTGCCGCCGATCGCCTTCGCGAGGTAGTCGCACGACATCAGGCCCGCGTCGTAGTTCTTCGAGCCGACGAACGAATCGACCGGGCCGTTCGCGTTCGCATCGACGGCCACCACCACCGCGCCGGCCTTCTTCGCCTGCGTGATCGCCGATTGGATGCCGGTCGAATCGGTCGGGTTCACGAGCAGGATGTCGATCTTCTTCTGCAGCATGTCCTCGACGTCGCTCACCTGCTTGCTGACGTCGTGATGCGCGTCGGTGACGACGACCTGCGCGCCGATCGACGCAGCCGCATCGTTCAGCGCTTTCTGCATCGTCACGAAATACGGGTTGTTCAGCTCCTGGAACGTCATGCCGATCCGCAGCGGTGCAGCGTGCGCGGCGGCGGCGGGTAGCAAGGCCGCGAACGCGGCGAGGGCCGCGATCCGGGCGGCGCGGCTGAATGATGAAGCGTGCGATGCGTGCGTCATGACGGTGTCTCCATTTATGTGCAGCTTTTTCGTGGTTGGACGAGCCCCTCGCGACGTGAGCGGCGCGATCGGCTGGGTAAAACGGCGGGGGAAACTCAGGCGGCCAACGGCCCGGCGATCATCCGGGCTGCGGCGCGCGCGCGGGAACGCCGGGCGTGACGACGCGCGGCGGCAGCGGATTGCCGGTGGGCGCCGCGTGCAGCGCGAGCTCGCGGCTGCGCGCATTCAGCCGCTGCAGCGCGCGGAATTCGGACGGCGCCATCCCCTTCACCGCGCGGAACTGGCGGTTGAAGTTCGACACGTTGTTGAAGCCGGCCTGGAAGCAGATGTCGGTGATGCTCGCGTCGTCGGCGAGCAGCATCTGGCACGCGGACTCAATCCGCAGGCGATTCACGTACTGCACGAACGGCATGCCCGTCTGGCGGTGGAACGCACGCGAGAATGCGCTGACGCTCTGCCCGGTCAGTTGCGCGAGATCGGATTCCCGCAGCTCGGACGCGAGGTGCTTGCCGATGTAGGACAGCGCATGGCTGAGCCGCGTCGGCGTGACGTCGGCCTGGTCGTACGCGGGGCTCGCGAGCAGCGTGCGTTCGGCCGCCCCGCAAAGCCGTTCGAGGATCGTCATGAACAGCGCGATACGGCGCATGCCGCGCGCGGCCAGCAGTTCGTCGAACAGCGGCGCGATCGCGGCGCTGGTCGCCGCGTCGAAGCCGACCCCGCGCCGCGCATCGTCGAGCAGCGCCTGCGCGTCGCGGCATTCGGGAAATGCGTCCATGCAGTGGCGCACGAACGCCGGGTCGAACTGGATCACGAGATTGCGGCGCTCGACGGTTTCGCCTTCGGCCATGTCGCTGACCCAGTTGTGCGGCAGGTTCGGGCCGAGCAGCACGAGATGGCCGGGGCCGAACGAGCCGATGTGATCGCCGACGAAATATTTGCCGCGCGTCGCGACGATCAGGTGCAGTTCGAATTCGGGATGGAAGTGCCAGCGGATCGTGCGATACGGATAGCCGTGCGACCAGACCTTGAACGACTCGTCACGTCGCACGTCGACCACTTCCAGATCGGGGTGCATCATTGCTGGCGTCTCCATTCCCATGTCTCGCTGGCCGGTTCGTTGCGCGCGTGCGCCGCGTATTCCAGGCGGCGACGCGACCGGTCGCATGGGAAGCAATGTAGGTCGATCGGGCGCGCGGCTCCACCAACTTTACGCCTGATTTCCGATACTTTTTTGCGCGTTCCGACCAGATACGGCGCCGGACGGCAAATTTGTGCAGCGCGGAACGGCCGGGCGACCGCCCGGCCCGGGGCTTACGCGGCCGCGTGCTCGCGCGCCATGCGCACTTCGTATGCCTTCAGGTGGTTGTACGCGATCCGCAGCAGCGACAGCGCATCGGCCGCCTGCGGGTCGCGGCGCGCGAGCAGGTCGCCGATCACGTGATCGGCTTCGACGCGCGCATGGTTCTCGACGTCGCGCAGCATCGACGCGGTCAGCGGCGACGGCGTCAGCACCATCCGCTGCATCCGCTCGATGGAGGCCGGGTCGGGCCGGTGGCCGTTGTGCTCGGCAATCGCGCTGCATTCGCCGAGCATCGTCTCGAGCAGGCGGCGGCCGTCCGGCGCGGCGAGAATGTCGCCCACCGAGCCGCGGAACAGCGACGTGCTCGCGGCGAGCGTCGCGAGGAACACCCACTTTTCCCACATCCGCGCGACCACGTTGTCGCTGAGCGTCGCGTCGAAACCCGCACCGCCGAGCACCTCGGCCAGCGCCCGCACACGCGGCGACTCGCCGCCCGCGAGTTCGCCGAAGGTGACCCCGTGCGTGTCGTTGAGGTGCACGATGCGCTGCTCGCGATCGAGCGTCGCCGCGATCACGCACAGCCCGCCGAGCACCTGCGCGGCGCCGAACCGGTCGCGCAGCACGTCGAGATGACGCATCCCGTTGAGCATCGGCAGGATCAGCGTCTGCGGGCCGACGAACGGCGCGAACGACAGAATCGCGTCGTCGAGGCTGTACGCCTTGCAGCTCAGCAGCACGAGGTCGAACGGTGCGACGCCGGCACCCGCGTCGCCCGCGCGCACGGTCTGCACGTTCGCGAGTGTCAGGTCGCCGCGCGGGCTGCGGATCAGCAGCCCGTCGCGCGCCAGCGCGGCCGCACGGCCGTCCCGCACCAGGAACGTCACGTCGCGTCCCGCCGCGGCCAGCCGGCCGCCGAAATATCCGCCGACCGCGCCGGCCCCTACCACCAGAATTCGCATCGTTACCTCCTTTCGGTTTCATTCGCCGCCGAGCCGCCAAGCCGGACGTGCGGCGCACGCGCCATCGCCCCGTGAGTATAGCGACACCCGTTATGCATATGCATAGATACCCTTGTCGGCATCAAAGGCATGCGTCTACGGTATCGGTTCCTAGGGATAACCCGTCTACGGCGACGCACGTCGGGCGCCGACAAGACACTTATCCCGTCACGCCGTCAAGGCGAGCTTCCACGACCGACCGACCACACACCATGCGCAACCTTTCCCTGAATCAGAAACTCGCCTCGATGATCGTCATCCTCTGGCTCGGCTTGCTCGTGATCGCCGGGCTCGGCGCATGGCAGACGCGCACATCGATGATCACGGACCGCCGCGACCAGCTCGCGTCGCTGGTCGCTCAGGCTGCGAGCGTGGCCGACCATTACTACAAGCTGTCTCAGCAGAACGCGCTGCCGGAAGCCGACGCGAAGCAGAAGGCGCTCGAGGCGATCGCCGCGATGCGCTCCAGCGCCGACGGCTACATCTCCGTCAACGACTCGAAGCCGGTGATCGTCATGCATCCGATCAAGTCCGAGCTCAACGGCAAGGACGTGTCGAATTTCACCGATCCGAACGGCAAGCACCTGTTCGTCGAGATCGTGAAGGCCGGCAACATGGAAGGCGGCAAGGGCTTCGTCGAGTATCTGTGGCCGAAACCGGGCGCCGACAAGCCGCAGGAGAAAACCAGCGCGGTGCAGCGCTTCGCGCCGTGGGACTGGTATCTCGTGACCGGCATGTACATGAACGACGTGCGCTCGGCCGTGCTCGAAAGCGTCGGCCGCTGGCTCGCGATGACGACCGTGCTCGGCGGGATCGCGACCGCCGTGATGGTGCTGGTGCTGAAAAGCGTGCGCGCGAACCTCGGCGGCGAACTGGAAGTGGCGCTCGACGCCGCGCAACGCATCGCGCAGGGCGACCTGACCGCGCGCGTCATCGTGAAGCAAGACGATCGCGGCAGCCTGCTGCACGCGCTGCACACGATGCAGGTCGGGCTGATCGACATGGTGTCGCGTGTGCGGATGGGCACCGAGAACATCAACGTCGGCGCGAGCGAGATCGCGTCCGGCAACACGGACCTGTCGCAGCGCACCGAGGAACAGGCCGCCGCGCTCGTGCAGACCGCGTCGAGCATGGACCAGATGACCGCGAACGTGAAGCAGAACGCGGACAGCGCCGCGCAGGCCGCGTCGCTCGCCGGCCAGGCCGCGCAGGTCGCGACGCGCGGCAGCGCGGTGGTCGACGACGTCGTGCGCACGATGAACGAGATCACCGGCCGCTCGCACAAGATCGGCGACATCATCGGCGTGATCGACGGGATCGCGTTCCAGACCAACATCCTCGCGCTGAATGCGGCGGTCGAAGCCGCGCGGGCGGGCGAACAGGGCCGCGGCTTCGCGGTGGTCGCGGCCGAGGTACGCTCGCTCGCGCAACGCTCGGCGACGGCCGCGAAGGAGATCAAGTCGCTGATCGTGTCGTCGAACGAGACCGTCGAGCAAGGCGCGGCGCTCGTCACGCACGCGGGCGAGACGATGGCCGAGATCGTGCAGTCGGTGCGGCGCGTGAACGAGATCCTCGACGAGATCAGCCATGCGTCGCGCGAACAGAGCGCCGGGATCGAGCAGGTCAATCGCGCGGTGGGCGAGATGGACCAGGTGACGCAGCAGAACGCGGCCCTCGTCGAACAAGCAGCGGCCGCCGCGCATTCGCTGCGCGATCAGGCCGAGGCGTTGCGGGATGCGGTGACGCGGTTCGCGTTGCCGGCGTAGGACTTGAAAGCGTGCGGGCCCGGTTTTCCTGCGCGTGGCCCGCACGCTCGATCGGCATCGATCGGGATGTCCTCTTGTCTGCACGTCGAGCGCATCTATCAGCGCCCCGCAATATCAATTCGCTGCGCAGCACTTGTTGGGCAATCGGGCAGGAAGGAAATTTCCACGCGCCGCCCATTATCCACGTCGCCACGCATATAAACGCATGTGCTTGCCGAACAGTCCGTTGAGTCGCTTCAGCGCTTGATTGACCAGCAGCCGCAGTGGCCGCAACGGGTGATCGGCCGGCACGAAGTCTTTCAGTTTCACCGTCGTGAACAGCGGCTCTTGCATCTCGTCCATTCCACGCATCGCCCCCCTCCGACCAAGACCATGAACACGTTATCTCTAACGCACCGCCCGCAAAGCCCGTTTACATCGTTCCCAATTTCAACAGCCTGCCAGAACCTGTCCACCTGTTGACAACGTGTCGCCCACAACTGCAATGCGTCGTTTCATTGCTCGGCCCTCTCGGTAACGATGTTCGGTGCTGGGTGACGGGTTCCGATGTCTGGATGTTTGGGGAACCACCATCCACGCATTCTCTCAATCGTGGTCGGTGGCACTGGAAAAGCAGGAACAAGAAAGCCCGCATTGCGCGAGCTTGTGTTGGTGTCCCGTGGTAGGTCACTGCGTCTTCGGTACGGGGTTCAGGTTCGGGCAGCAGTGATTCGGGCACCCCGGACTAACGTTGACCTCGACGCGTCGCCCGGATTGACCAAACTTGTCCGGCTTGAAGGTTTTGCCAGCTAAGGCGCGATTCTCGCCGTGGATCGAATATTGATCCAAGACCGACATCACGCTTTCGGCTCGTCGCGTCGCAAGCTGTTGTGCGTCATGTTCGGTCCGTTCGGCCAACCCGTTCAACCACACGGTATCGATGATCGGAAAGCGCTTGTGCATGTCGATCGACCATTCGGACAACCGTGATAGCTCGGCCGGCGAAATTGCGCTCGAATCCGTATCGAACACAATGTCGATGTAGTGGGCGGGCATGTTCGATGCGTCGTCACATGTGGCGGATGCGTGTACGCAGGTCAACGCGAGCGCGGCGGCAACTGCGAATTTAGTCATCGCCATCGACAACGTACCCCGCAATGCTATCGGCGTTGTTAATTGCCAAGTCAGGATTCGACCGGCCCCAAGGCGCTAGAAACGGTGTGATGGTGTATTTGTCGTCAGTGGAAGACATGGTGTCGTGAAAATGCGTAGCTTCGTGGATGATAGTTGATACGTGAGAATCAGCGCCATCCGTCCACGGGCGCATCGTGCAAAATCGCGCGCTGATTGCAATCGTATGCGTTGCCGTGTCCGGCGCGCATACGTGAGCGGCTTCGTTTTCCGTCCCTCGCGGGTGAGGAGTGCAGCCTGTCGCCAGATCGCCCGCGCTGCCGCTACGGACGACATTGTGTTCGTTGAACCCACGTACCACGGCAAGCACTTTTGTTAGGCCGGTAAGTAGGCGCATGCGCGTGGTTTCGTCGTTACGACCGAACCACTTGGACACGCGATTTCTTTCATCCTGCGACCATCTTTGCAATGCGGTGATGCGTGCGCCTAGCTTCTCAACGGCCGTAACCTGCGCCGTCGCAAAGACGGCCCGAAATTCTGAGTTGGTCATGTTCTCGCAGATCGGTCGTAGGTCAACATCCGCGAACGTCTGCGATCCTGCAATGGTGTTCGTCGTCTCAGCGACGGTGGTTTGGTTCCCCATCCCCTTAATCCTCGATTACAAGCGTCAACGTCTGCGCGCGCTCGGTTCGCACACGCTCGGTACAACCCCGCCCATCGCTCACACCGGATGCAAGCACGTTTCCAGATCGATCTTTGATCCAATAGCGCACGTTACTTAACGGTTCCTTCGTTCGAACGTCGCGGATGACGAATTGATCGTCGTGGGTGCCGCGAGCGGGCGCGAACCGCTCGGGGGAGTATGCGACGTTACCGAAGTACGGCATCGCGTCATTGCGGCCGCCGTCCCCGCCAATGAAAAATGTGCATTCGGCACCTGCGATTAATCGGTTTTTCCCGCACGGACAAAGTACCGGGTCGCCTTCAACCGCAACGCATCGGTTAGATGAGATAACGCTGACAGCACTCCCGGCGATGGCGAACATACCTTCGCAATTTCCGCACGTCGCCCTATCGCCGTTTAACGCGGCGAGCCTGTCGCTAACGACGATGGACGACGTGCCTTCGACGACGATTCCGCCCGTCGTCGTCATGTCGCCAACTCTGATTACTCGTTTGCTCATGGTGTGTCCTCAATCGAAATCGGTAACGATCCATTCGCCGGATTCGGGATCGTAGATCGCGTATTGATCGACTGCGGCCCCGGTAATTGCAATCGTCGGTGGCTTGCATGTCAGTGCTTCGGCCTCTGCGTCGGCTATCTGCTCGGCCGTCCACGTGCGCATTGCGTCAATGCGTTGCGCCGAACCCGGATAACCCGGCGCGCTGATAGGCAATTTCGATTCGCTCGACCACGTCATCCGGAAATTGGATCGTGAAATGGTCGCGTTGATCGAGTGGCACGTCGAAGGAAGAAGCAAAGTAGACCCTCAGGGGGAGTCCAGCATCGGACACAACCAGACGCCCTCCGGTCGCCGCATAGGCATAGTTCACGGCGACTGACAATCGGCCTTGCTGCTCGATGAAATGACGGGTATCGACTTGCCGAAAGTCGATCGGCCAAAAATGGCCGTCGTTGCGCGTGAGCGCTCGGGAACCCATGACCGCATCAAGTGGAGAAAGGTAGGTGCAAATGAACGGATCACGCGTACAGATCATCCGCATGTTGCCGTTGTACGTCGGATCGATCACCTCAGGTGAATCGATCGGTGACGCGTGTAGCTGCTGCACCATCGTATAGAGCTTGATCGATGAATGAAGGAAGTACGGACATTCGGCATGTTCTCTTTGGGTCATAGGCTCGGATACCTTAGGCGTCGACTGACCGTAGACATTCGCCGGTAAGAATTTTCTTGTCTATAGGATCAGTACGATATTTATTCGCACTCCGACTCAATATGTGATCACGCAATGTTCATCAAGCGTCCCTCGACATGCCCGACGCCCCACCCAGCCCCAGCCCCGCCGCTCGCTGGATCAGCTCGACGTCGTTGCTCACGCCGAGCTTCTTCATCGCACTGATCTTCTGCGCGCTGACCGTCTGCTTGCCCTTGCTCAGGCGCTGCGCGATCGTCTTGATCGGCACCCCCGCCAGGTACAGGCGAATGACCTCGATCTCGCGCGCCGACAGCCTCACGGGCGCGTCGCCGCGCTCGCCGAATGCGTCGACCGCGCGCCTGACGAGCGGCGACCGGTAGCACCCGCCGCTATAGCTCGAATGAATGGACGTGACGATATGGCCGACCTCGTCGAACTTGCTGACGATGCTCACCCCGCCGATCGCGAGGATCGATCCGAAGATCAGCGGGTTCTCGTTCGCGACCAGCGCGACGATCCCGACGTTCGGACGCGTGCGCCGCAGCCAGCCGAACAGCGCGAGGCTGTCCATTTGCGCGTCTCCTCGGATCGCATAGTCGACCAGCACGACATCGCAGTCGACGCTGCCGAGCGTCGCGACCAGTTCGGCCACGCTCCGGTAGACCGCGACGATCTCGATCGAGCAGCCGCTCCCCGCGACCTGCTCGATGCCGGCCAGCGTCAACGGCCAGTCGTATGCGACAACGACGCGAACATTGAATTTCCTCATGCGCAGTTCCAGGTGGTTCATCGGCCGCGCGACGCGGAACGCGCACGGCCGGTTTGGCGTTGAAAGAACGTTCAGGCTATTTTTAGCCCGAACGTCGATTCTATGAAGCCACGCACGAACGGGATATCGGACGGCATCGGGATCGGCCGTCCGGGACGTAATACGAGTTTGATATTTGCGCCGGTTCGAGCGCCCGACACCGGACGGCCCGCCTCTGCGGACATCGGCCGGATGGCCAGCGTAGCGGGCCATGTGGGCCAAGCGGCCGGCCAGCAGGTAAAATCGACGCCTTTGCATACTGCGCCGGGCCACCGTCGGCGAGCGACGCGCCGATGCCGGCCGCGCGCCACCGCCCGTTTGCCGGCTGCCCGACCTCCCCCGCTTTCCTCATGACCGACTCCGACCTGCAATCCGACGACACCTCCATCCACGAAGACGGCCTCTGGCGCGACAGCGGCTGGACGGCCCGCATCATCAAGAACGAAGACGACGACGGCTGGGCCGTCGAGATGATCAAGGACGGCGAGTCCGAGCCCGCGCTCGTCGGGCCGTGGACCATGGGCCGCGACAAGAAGAACCCGAAGCCGATGGACGCGAACGCGTTCCGCACGCTCGTGAAGACCGCGACCGAAGTGCTGATGCGGCACGAGCAGCAGCGGCGCGCGATGCTGCACAAGGAGGTGACGGTTCAGGGCGACGACGGCCAGGATGTGTCGGTGACGCTCGACATCGTGCCGGACGAGTTCGAGCCGTACGCGCAGCTCAAGGCATTCGATCCGTATGGCGAGCTGCTGGCCGAAGCGAAGGTGTCGGCCGGATTCAAGCTCAGCAAGGCCGGCGCCGAGCGCTGGGTCGCCTCGGGCTTCGAGCGGCCGGCCTCCTGATCGCGCCCGGCGCGCCGGGCCGCGCGCTCAGGCGCCGGCGCCCTGCCGTGCGCGCCGCAGCCGGCGCGCCGCCAGCTTGCGCCGCACGAGCTGCTCGAACTGCTGCGTCGCGACCGCCGGATCGCGCGCGGCCAGCCCGAGCGCGTTGCGCACAAGCTGGATCGGCGTCAGCACGAGGCCCCACGGCACGCCCCACCAGCCGAACGCGGCCGAGGCAAGCAGCGCGACCGCCTGCTTCCTGCGGCCGCAACGCCGGCAGCACACATGGCGCCGCGTCGCCCAGCGCGTGACGAACAGCAGCGACACGACGCGATGCGACGCATGGACATCGACCGGCTGGTCGTCGCGACGGCAGATCGGGCACGGCCCGTAACGCCAGTCGTGCACGTACTCCCAGACCTTCGCGTCGGGCACCCGTTGCGCCTCGACGACGATCGGATGCGCTTGCGCGCACGCCGGACGGCAATAGCGGTGGCCGTCGATCGACCGCCCGCCGACCAGGAACGTCCTGCCGCAGTGACTGCACTCTGCCACGGTAACCTCGGATAAGCGTGATGCGCCGCGTGCCGGCCGCGCGTGCATTGCTGCACCGGCGATCCGGACGGGCCGTTTCCTGTCTTAACGGCCGGCGTCGCGCAGTCTTGAGCGGCTGTGCGCCGCGGCGCGTCAGCCGTGCAGCCCGTGCGCGGTCATCAGCCGATACAGCGTCGCGCGCGAGATGCCCAGCTCGGCCGCCACGTCCGCATGCTGGTGGCGGTGGCGCATCAGCGTTTCCTCGATCGCGTGCCGCTCGGCCTGCCGGCGCGCTTCCGCGAGCGTCGGCGGCCGCCGCGACGTGTACGGGTGCAGTTCGAGATCGGCGGCCGAGATCATCGGACCGTTCGTCATCACGACCGCGAACCGGATCCGGTTGATGAGCTCGCGCACGTTGCCGGGCCACGGATAGTTGTAGATCGCTTCGATCGCGCACGGCATGAAACCGCGAATCCGGTGCGAACTGTCACCGCGATAGCGCCGCAGCACGTGGTCGGCGAGCAGCATGATGTCGCGGCCGCGCACGCGCAGCGGCGGCTCGTCGATGCGCAGCACGCACAGGCGGTAGTACAGGTCGGCACGGAACCGCCCCGCCTGCATCGCGGCCTCGAGATCGACGTGGGTCGCCGACACGATCCGCACGTCCACCGGAATCGACGCGTGCCCGCCGAGCCGCTCGATCGCGCCTTCCTGCAGGAAGCGCAGCAGGCTCGCCTGGCTTTCGAACGGCATGTCGCCGATCTCGTCGAGAAACAGCGTGCCGCCGTGCGCGGCCTCGATCCGGCCGATCTTGCGCTGGTGCGCGCCCGTGAACGCGCCGCGCTCGTGGCCGAACAGTTCGGCCTGCAGCAGCGTCGACGGAATGGCCGCGCAGTTCACGGCGACGAATGGCGCCTCGGCGCGCGACGACTGCTGGTGGATCGCCGCCGCCGTCAGCTCCTTGCCTGTGCCGGATTCGCCGGCGATGAATACGGTGGCGTCCGTGTTCGCGACCTTGCGGATCGTCGCGAACAGCCGGCGCATGGCGTCGCACGCGCCGATCATCGTGCCGCCGAGGGGCGCCGCATCGCCGTCCGGGCAGCCGTCCGCGAGTTTCAACATCCCGTATGCATGGCCGACCAGATAGCCGATCGTCGTATAGGCGGTCGCACTGCGCACGTAGTCGAAGCAGCAATGGCGAATCAGGCGCGCGATGGTGAGATCCCGCAGCCGCTCATGGTCGGCGAGCGCGACCCAGCTGACGCGCGGATCGCGCAGCAGCGTCTCGAACGACATAGCGTCGGGCGACGCGAAGCTGCCGAAATCGATGATGCCTGCATGCTGACGGTTCGCCCTGACGAGATTCAGTGCGTCCGCAACGGTTTTCGCGCGCCACACGTCCCAGCCGCGCGACGCGAGACAGTCGACGAGCGCCGCATCGTGCTGCTGCGACAGATAGACGAGTGGCCGCGACGGTACGACAGGGTTGCGCCGGACGGCAACGAACGGCGCCATACCCGCCTCGCGTTCGAGATCCTGCGGGCCCGACACCCTGATCTGGCAGCAATAGTTCACGATGGCCTCGTCGCTTGGATGGGTGGTCGAAACGGCCGTTGCCTGATCGCGCAGGGCGGGGCATCGTGGTCCCGCGGCGCCGGGCCGTCCTCGGATTGACGTTTCCTTATCGGCAGAAAACGACGCGCTGCGTGTAGATTTGCGGCTCGACGACCGGCTTCGTGGAACCGTTGAGATCGTCACGATAGGCCCGGTAGGTCTTGCCGTTCACCGTCACTTCCGCCGCACGGGCCGTCTCGATCGAGTTGAGCCCGTTGCGCTGCCACCCGCTCACCTGATCCGCCGCGGTCACGCTCGACTCGCCGGCGATCTTCTGCGTGATCGCGCTGCCGTCGCTCCATGGCTGCGTCTGCATATCCTCGGCATGCTGCATCGCGCCGATCGTCTTGCCGGTCGGCGTCGGCCCGTTCTGCGCTTCGAACGGCGCGCCGCGGCCGTACACCGGCGATCGCCACGACGGTGCGTGACCTTCCTCCGGCATCATGTAGATCATCTGCGGATCGCCGATCATCACCATCGGCGCGCACGCCGTGTTGTCGGCACGACCGAGTGTCGTCAGCGCCTGCTCGACGCTCACTGCGTTCGCGGCGGTCTGCTCGCCCAGGATCACGAAGACCGCCGGGTTCTGGAATACCGCCTGCGCGGCGGCTTGCGCGCTGTACAACAACAGAGCGACGAAAAAGATCCTCATGATTGAGGCCTCCTTGCATCCTCGTCAGGCAAAAAGAGGTGTTGACCTCGGGGATGGGATCAACACCCGTCAAACAGGAAACGACCGTCGGGCTTCGGGTTCGAACGACGCCCGTGCGACCTGCGCTCCGGTCGCACGGGCGTCCGACCCGCGTGCTTACGACGACGTGCTCGTCGAAATGACCGCCGGCGCCGGCACGACCGGGGCAGCCGGGGCAGCCTGCTGGTCGACCGGTGCCGGCGGCAATCCTTGCGCCGGATCGGACAACGCCGGCATGGCGGCGGGCTGCGCAGCGGCTTCGTCCGGCACCTTCGCGTCGGCAGCCGGCATGTCGGCAGGCGCCGCGGCTGCGGCGGGCTGCGCGGCTTCCGGCGCGGGCGCTTCGGCGGCGACCGGAGCCGGTTCGACAGCCTTCGCATCGGCTGCCGGTGCGGGCATCGCGGTCTCGGCCGCGGGCGCCGCGACGACGGCGGCGGCCGGCGTCGTGTCCGCAGCCGGCGCGGCAGCGGCCTGCGCTGCGTCGTCAGTCGCGGCCGGCATCGGCTCCGGCGCCTTGTCGGCGACGGGCTGCACGGGCTCGGGGGCCTTGTCGGCCACTGCCGGCGCAGGCTCCGGTGCCTTGTCGGCGACTGCCGGTGCAGGCTCCGGCGCCTTGTCGGCCACTAGCGGCACGAGCTCCGGTGCCTTCGTGTCGGCGACCGGCTCGGCAGGTGCGGGCGATGCCTTGTCCGCAACTGCCGGTGCGGCGATCACGGCGGCAGCCGGTACGGCCGCGATCGCAGCCGCCGGTACGACCGATGCCGCGGGCGCGGCGGCGACAGCAGGCACGGCAGCCACCGCGGGCGCGGCTGCTGCGGCCGGTGCCGCGGCTGCAACGGCGGGGGCTGCGACGGCCGGTGCGGCTGCGACAGCCGGCGCCGCCACTGCCGGTGCGGCAGCTGCGACAGCCGGTGCGGCGACGGCCGGTGCTGCGGCAACCGGCGCCATCGACGGCACGGGCACCGGTACCGGCACCGACACGGGTGCCGCCTGCACCGAGGTCGTCGCCACCGGACGGGGTTGCGCCGGCGCCGGCGCGGCAGCGCCCAGCGGCGGCAAGCCCATGCGGTCGCGCACGATCGGATCGCGATACTTCACGTCGTCGGCAACCGTCGCTTCTGCGCTCGGCGCCACGTTCGAACGGGCGAGCGGCGCGGTCGTGCCCGGGCACAGGTGGCCGGTCGCTTCCACCGCACGCCGGTTCGCGTCGCTCTGGCAGAGCAGCGCGAGCGCCACGTCGGTCAGGCCCATCGCACGGAATTCACGTGCATCGAGACGCCGGACGCAGGCCTGGTCGACCAGCGTCGTGCCGCCCGTCGCGCCGAACCCCGGGAACGACACGCCGACGCTCACCGACCCCATGCAGGTATCGGACAGCGTGGTCGTGAGGCCCGGCGCCTGGATCGCGGGGTTGGTCTTGATCGTCTGCGTACCCGAGTAATTGACGTTTTCCGCCGACTGGGTGTTGTACGGGTTGGTGCCGGGCGCGCCGGATGACTGCAGCGACTGCGGCGTCACGTTCGTGCCGCCACTCGTGCTGGACGGCGTCGTCACGTTCACGTTCACGCTTGAATTGCCGCTGCTGTGAACCCCGCTGGAGCTGGTAGCGTTGCCGCCGCGCGAGCTCGTGGTGTTCGTGTTCGAGCTCATGCTCGAGCCGCCCCCCTGGCTGACTGCCGTCGACGACGTCGAGGACTGTGCGCTCGAAGTCGAATCGGCGGTTTGCGCTTGGGCGCCGATCGTGGTCATCGCGAACATCGCTGCGCATGCCACCTTGATCTTGTTGCTGTTCATTTCACTCTCCGGACGAGGTTTGACCTCCCACCCAGGCAACCGTACTAATTCCCCTGATTCCCTTCAGCTTTGCCTGCTTCCCCGAACTGTTTCCAGCCGTTACCCAGCTGGGACCATGAGCCGGCCGACATGCCCTGCCACTGCTGGGCGCCTGGTCCGCCGATGGCACTGCCCGAAGAAAGCGTTTGTTGTTCTGACGGTTTGGTTGTCTGGTCAGGGTTGTTTGACGTCTGCAAATTCGATTGCACGTCGTTGGCAATACGGTCAGCGCCATACGCCGTCAGAGACGCGAGCATCAGAGCGGCGGCAATCAGTTTCTGCTTCATGCCAACTCCTTACGTGACAACGATGTGGGGAAAAGAGACCAGCGTCGCTGTGAAACTGGTCCCCCCACACCTGACTAATGACTGCTTCCGGTCGCACTTGCACTGCCCTGGCTTCCGCCCGATGCGGACGGTGAGCCGGCCGAACCGGTACTCCAAACGGTCGACGAGTTGTAGTGATTCGAACCCGTGATCGCGCCTGACCCACCACTGCCGGTCAGCCCAGCGGCACCCGCGTTGGCAACGCCCTGGTCGTTCGCACTCGAAGCCGTGTAATGATTGGCACCAAGGACGATCGTGGCGCTCACCCCGCCCGACAACGCATTCGCGTTCTCGTTCGTGCTGCTGTTTCCACCGTACGAGCCTGCGGCACCGATACCGCCGCCTGCCGCGAACGCGCCCCCGTTCGTGCCCGAACCGCTGGCCGTCGAGGTCGTGTTGTGGAAGGCGGATGCCGTGCCGGCGGAACCAGCGGGTGTCACCGTACTGCCCGCGTTCGCGCCCGCCGTCGAAGTCGAATTGCTGGTATAGCTGCCGGAGCCGACCAGGACCGAACCGGAAACACCCGCCGCAACGGATTGCGTCTGGTTGGTCGTGGAGGAACCCGCTGCCAATGCAGCCGACGATAAGACGGTGAGCGCTGTCGCGAAAATGACTTTGGCTTTCATAGCAATTCCTTGCTGTGAGTAAGTTCGGCGGTGGCGGAGCCGGGTCAACCCCCATCGAGCGGAACCCGGCATCCGTACCGCCAGCCAATGACGAACGCTACGCGTCGCGGCTTAGTGGTGCGTCGTCCAGCCGATCGAACCGGCATTCGCGCCGCTGTCGCCACCCGCTTGCGCGCCACCGAAGCCGAAGCCGCTAACCGACGACGATTGGGTGTGGTTCGTGTACGAGATCGAACCGCTGCCCGGGCCACCGGCCACTGCGCCGGCTGCACCGAGTGCCGAGCCCGAATCGGTTGCGGTGAAATGGCCGAAGCCGGCAACGCCTGCCATCGTTTGGCCGCCGCTCGACGAGCTGCTGCTCGAAACAGTGCCGCTGCCAGCGAACGCTGCACCCGAAACCGCCAGAACTGCTGCTGCAATCAGAAGCTTCTTCATGGTCGACTCCAAAACGGCGTGGACGGAATGAGTCAGGAAGATCGCACGCCATCAACCTTCCTGACTTGAGCAATCCAAACAATTAAGGATCACTATCCAATCAATAAATCACGATGCCTTTTAAATTCGGCTTCCTGCTATTTTTTCAATACGAAGCTTAGCCTCGAGATTTTTAGTTATCGCAATTTTTTGGTAGGTGTTTTCTATTATTTTTATGAACATTTGACTTACACAGAAAACACCATTACCCGACATACCAAAGCGATGCTTACATCTTTCCGGCTTGCGATATTCGATAGCTCGCCGGACGGCATGCCGTAAATCGACATCCCATTCCGGAATCGAAATTCGCGAATATATTAACCACCGCAAAATGCAGCGCCGTTGAAAATACCCCCGTTACCCGGGCGACAACGGGCCTGCATTGCAGCCAGGTGGCATGTCTTCTCCCTGAGCTATCGACGAAAGGTCTTCCGGATAATCCGGCCGACGGGCGTTCGATCTAATCCGGCCGGCGCCGGCATGGGCCAGGCGCGATCGAAGCGACCTTGCACGGCCGAGGACGAATCGGCATCACGCTGTCCGGCACGAGCAGCATGATCCATCCGGGTGAACTGAATGAAAGCGAGTACCGCTGTCGCCCGACTGTCGTGCGGCGCGACAACCGCGCCAGCACGCGAAGCGCGCGGAGGGCAAGAAACCGGGACAGCGCAACCCGCGAAGCTGGCACAGCGTCGCGAGCGTCACCCCGGCCTTTCCGACTACCCCACTGATGCGCAAAGTATGCGCTGATCGAGCTACTGCTTATGGTCTTCATCGCCGTTTCCCCGACTGCTTATTGACGAGTTGGCCGCCCCACCTCTTCGTTACTTCGTGTCGACCGCCCGCCGGTGCGTCCAATACCGCAAGCAGCGTGCCACGTGATATTCCACCGCATATTGGGCTCGGCAAACGACCGCCACGGCGGCATGCAGCGCCTGGAACGACATTTTTTGTTTCAGGAATGTATCGCAATAACAGTTTGACGCCCTCGGCGATCGTTGAGCGCCGCGATGCAATGGCCGGATTTGACGGACGAATCCGGCCCGCAGGCCTGCGCGGGACGGCCGGATGAACGCGTGTTTCAAACTTGAGAAGCGCACATCCGCGCGGGGCGGGCAGCGCAGGCATTTCCGCTTGCAAACCGTGGATCGCGGCGTATGCGCCCCCCTCCCGGGCCATCACAAACGAGAATCGATTCGCCCGACACCTGGCCTCGGGAGCCCGACACCGCAACGTCCGGCAAGCCGTCTGCGCGCGTTTCCTCCGACGACCCGGACGAATTTGATTCATCCGTGAAAATACCGACAGGATCAGACGCCGCCCAAGCGTCGAAATGGGCCATGAAAAAGAAAACTCGCATGCCGGCGTAATAATTAAAACAAATGAAAACTCGTGCCCCTCCGGATCCGGCACATCACTTTTTCATTTTCATTCGCTACACCTTTCACGCACCGAATCACCCGATAAGCAGCGCACTCGGGAAACGTATTCAATCTTTTATCGAAGCATTTCTCATTGATGAAACATTTCCGATCAACACCATTTTGATGAAGCCACTGCCGCAAAAGCCTGATTTATCGCGCGTTTCGTCGTATCGAATCGCACCGATCCGGCAACGGGTCCGCCCGCTTTCCTGTCCCCACGATACACACATGAAACAGAAGCGCGCGAATCGCGCGGCCATCGCGCCATCGCGCCCGTGCGCATCGTGACGGCATCGTTCATGGCATGCCGATTGCCTGATGTCCGACTCTCACCGAGCGGCACGCCAGGGCACAAGATCAAGGCGGCGGCCCGCTCGTCAGTCAGCATGTCGGGGAACAGGCGATGAAGATCACCACCGATCGATCGACGCGTGCGTCGTTCAAGCATCAACGGGGTAGTCAGCGAAACCGGAGCGCCTGTCGCGGCGCTTCGTCGACCTCAGCACGTGCGAACCGGCGCTTGCCGACACGCTCCCCATGCAGCGGGATGGAACGCGTGCGCGCCGCCGTCGAACTGATCGACGTGGGGTTCCCGGAGCTGAACGACGAGGGGGAAAGCCATGAATGACAGGGTCGCGCTCGAGACGCGCGCCGGTCAGCGCGTCCTGGTGACGGGCGGCGCCGGCTTTCTCGGCAGCTACGTATGCGAACGCCTGGTCATGGAAGGCGCGTCCGTCACGTGCATCGACAGCCTGCTGACGGGACGCAAGCTCAACGTGGCCGACCTGAAAGCGTCCGGCCGCTTCGCGTTCGTGAAGGGCGACGTCTCGCTCGGCCTGCCGCAACTGCAGGTGGACGAAATCTGGAATCTCGCGTGCGCGGCATCGCCGCCCACTTACCAGATCGATCCCGTCCATACGATGCTGACCAACGTGCTCGGCATGAACCACTGCCTCGCGCTCGCGCGCAAGACGGGCGCACGCGTGTTCCAGGCGTCGACCAGCGAGATCTACGGCGACCCGGACGTGCATCCGCAGACGGAAACCTATCGCGGCAACGTGAACACGATCGGCCCGCGCGCGTGCTACGACGAAGGCAAGCGCGCGGCCGAGGCGCTGTGCTACGACTACTACCGCACGCACGGCATCGACGTGCGCGTCGCGCGCATCTTCAATACCTACGGCCCGCGGATGTCGCCGCGCGATGGCCGCGTCGTGTCGAACTTCATCGTCAGCGCACTCAACGGCACGCCGCTTGAGATCTACGGCGACGGCAGGCAGACGCGCTCGTTCTGCTTCGCCAGCGACCTGATCGACGGCTTCTTCTGCCTGATGAGCGCCGAGCGCAATATCGGCACGCCGGTCAACCTCGGCAATCCCGGCGAATTCACGATGATCGAGCTCGCGGAAAAAGTGCTCGCGATGACGGGCTCGAAATCGGACATCGTGTTCCGGCCGCTGCCGATCGACGATCCGCACCAGCGCAAGCCCGACATCTCGGTCGCGTCCGCCGAACTCGGCTGGCGGCCGGCCGTGGATCTCGACGAAGGCCTGCGTCGGACCGTCGACTATTTCAGCCGCGAACTGTGGCTCGAGCCGGTGTTGCGCCTGACCGGGGTCACGACATGAAAGTACTCGTGACCGGCGGAGCAGGCTATATCGGCAGCCATACCTGCAAGGCGCTCGCGGCAGCGGGACACGAACCGGTCGCCTATGACAATCTGTCGACCGGCCATCGCGACGCGGTTCGATGGGGACCACTCGTCACGGCCGACATTCTCGACCGCGACGCGCTGTCGAAGGCGTTCGCCGCGCATCGGCCCGACGTCGTGATCCATTTCGCCGCACTCGCCTACGTCGGCGATTCGGTGCTCGCGCCCGAGCGCTATTACACGGTCAACGTCACGGGCACCTGCATGCTGCTGAGCGCGATGCACGCGGCCGGCATCGGCCGGATCGTGATGTCGTCGTCGTGCGCGACGTACGGCATTCCGGACGTGCTGCCGATCTCGGAGCGCACGCCGCAACGGCCGATCAATCCGTACGGCTTCACGAAATACGCGATGGAACGGATGGCCGCCGATTTCGAGCGCGCATACGGGCTGAAGTGGGTCGCGCTGCGCTACTTCAACGCGGCAGGGGCGGATCCCGACGGCGAGATCGGCGAATGCCACGAACCGGAAACGCACGCGCTGCCGCTCGCGATCCACGCGGCGCTCGGTACCGGCAATGCGTTCCAGGTGATGGGCACCGACTACCCGACGCCCGACGGTTCGGCGATTCGCGACTACGTGCACGTCAGCGACCTCGCCGACGCGCATCTGAAAGCGACCGCCTATCTGTGCGGCGGCGGCCTCAGCGTCGCACTGAATCTCGGTACCGGCAAAGGAACGTCGGTGCTCGACGCGCTGCGCGCCGTCGAAGCCGTGACGGGCCGCCGCGTGCCGACGGTCACGGCCGCGCGCCGCCCGGGCGACCCGCCCGAGCTGTACGCCGACGCCACGCAGGCCGCGCGCGTGCTCGGCTGGCGGCCGCGTTTCACCGCGATCGAACCGATGGTCGAACACGCCGCGGCATGGTTTCAGAAAGAACTGCAATTCGCATCCGGCAAGTGAGCCAGTTTCCTTGTACGTCACTCAGGGGAATCATCATGAAGGTACGGATCGCCATCGTTGGCACGGGCTACGTCGGGCTGGTCAGCGGCGCGTGCTTTGCGGATCTCGGGCATGAGGTCGTCTGCATCGACAACAATCGCGGCAAGATCGACGCGCTGAACGACGGCCGCATGCCGATCTACGAACCGGGCCTCGACGCCGTCGTCGCACGCAACGTCGAACGCGGTACGCTGCGCTTCAGCAGCGACCTCGCGGCGAGCGTGTGCGATCGCGACGCAGTATTCATCGCGGTCGGCACGCCGACGCTGCCGGGCACCGACCAGGCGGACCTGCAGTACGTCGAGGCGGCCGCGCGCGCGATCGCGTCGAACCTCACCGGTTTCGCGGTCGTCGTGACGAAGTCGACGGTGCCGGTCGGCACCAACCGGATCGTCAAGCAGATCATCGAACGCTGCGCGCCGCACGGCATCGACGCGGCCATCGCATCGAATCCGGAGTTCCTGCGCGAAGGCTCGGCGATCGACGATTTCATGCACCCGGACCGCATCGTGTTCGGCGCCGAACACCCGCGTGCGATCGAGATCATGAAGGCCATCTATGCGCCGCTTGAAGCGGCCGGCCATCTGGTGCTCGCAACCGAGATCGAAACGGCCGAACTCGTGAAGTACGCGGCGAATGCGTTCCTCGCGGTGAAGATCAGTTACATCAACGAGATCTCGGACCTGTGCGAAGCCGTCGGCGCCGATGTCGAACTGGTCGCGAACGGCATGGGCCTCGACCACCGCATCGGCGCGTCGTTCCTGAAGGCCGGCCCCGGCTGGGGCGGCTCGTGCTTTCCGAAGGACACGCGCGCACTGAAGGCGACGGCGTCCGAACATGCGGTGCCGCTGCGCATCGTCAGTGCGGCGATCGAATCGAACACGCTGCGCAAGGAACAGATCCTGCGCCGCATCGAGAAAGCCTGCGGCGGCTCGATCAAGGACAAGCGCATCGCGGTGCTCGGCCTCACGTTCAAAGGCCAGACCGACGACGTGCGCGAAAGCCCGAGCATCGACGTGATCCAGTTGCTCGTGGGCGCGGGCGCGCATATCCGCGCATACGACCCAGCGCGTCCGCACGAAGCATCGCGGCTGCTGCCGCAGGTGTTCATGGAGGGCTCCGCGATCGACGCGGTGCGCAGCGCGGACGCCGTCGTCGTGATGACCGAATGGAAAGCGTTCGAGGCGCTCGATCTCGCCGACCTCGCGGATCACATGGCCGATCCCGTGATGCTCGACATGCGCAACCTGTTCAGCGAACGGCTGGCCGTCGACAGCGGCTTTCGCCGCTACGAACGCGTGGGCCGCTCGTGCGGCGAACGCACGCCGGCCGACCCGGCCCCGGAACACCAGCACGCCAGCGAGGACCCCCGGCCGCAGCGCGGCCTGCTTCAAGACTGATGGTCTGACCTCGACGGGAGAACACCATGAAGAAGCTGGTTGCGTCGCTTGCGGGCGGCCCTGAGCCGGATACCGCCGACACCGACACTACCGACGCCGACGCGGATCGCACCGCATCGCTGCATGCGGACGTCCCGCTCCTCGTCCCGCTGATGGACGGCGGGACCCGGATCGTATTCCACCTCCTCGCGCTGGGCTGGTTCGTCGCGCTGGGCATCTTCTGGCGCTGGTGGTTGCGCGACGAGCACTACGTCGACGCATTCCGCTTCGGCGTCAACTGCTTCGTGCTGTTCTGGACCACCTTCATCCCGGGCTACTTCATCTTCATCATCCGCTCGGCGGTCATGCCGAATCCCGCGCTGCCGGTGCCGCGCGACTGGCGCGTCGCGATGGTCGTCACCAAGGCGCCGTCCGAGCCGTTCGACATCGTCCGCACGACGCTGCTCGCGATGCTCGACCAGACCTACCCGCACGATACGTGGCTCGCCGATGAAGACCCGTCGCCCGAGACGCTCGACTGGTGCCGCGAGCACGGCGTATTCGTGTCGACGCGGCGCGGCATTGCCGCGTACCACCGGACGAGCTGGCCGCGCCGGACCCGGTGCAAGGAAGGCAATCTCGCGTACTTCTATGACATGGTCGGCTACGACCACTACGATTTCGTGTCCCAGCTCGACGCCGACCACGTGCCGACCCGCACCTATCTCGAGGAGATGCTGCGGCCGTTCGTCGACCCGGAAGTCGGCTACGTGTCGGCGCCGAGCATCTGCGACAGCAACGCGGCCGAGAGCTGGAGCGCACGCGGGCGCGTGAACGTCGAGGGGCCGCTGCACGGCACGATGCAGGCCGGCTATGCGGGCGGCCTCGCGCCGCTGTGCATCGGCTCGCACTACGCGGTGCGCTGCCGCGCGCTGCGCGAGATCGGCGGGCTCGGGCCCGAGCTCGCCGAGGATCACTCGACCACGATGATCTTCAATTCGAAGGGCTGGCGCGGCATGCATGCGCTGAACGCGATCGCGCACGGCGAGGGGCCGCGCACGTTCGGCGATCTGGCCACGCAGGAATTCCAGTGGTCCAAGAGCGTGATGATCATCATGCTGCGCTACACGCGCCACTATTTCATGGGGCTGCCGCTGAAGCTGAAGGCGCAGTTCCTGTTCTGCCAGCTGTGGTATCCGCTGTGCGCGCTCGCGATGGCCGCCAGCGTCGTGATCCCGGTCGTCGCGCTGCTCACCGGCCGCGTGTGGGCGCATGTCGACTTCCTCACGTATTTCACCTACGCGCTGCCGCTGTCCGTGCTGATCCTGTGCGTGGTGACCTGGGTCACGCGTTCGACCCGGTCGTGCCGCCCGCTGAACACGAAGCTGCTGTCGTGGGAAGGGCTGTCGTTCGTGTTCGCGCGCTGGCCGTGGGTCGTGCTCGGCTGCGCGTCGGCGGTGTTCGACTGCGTGCGCGGCAAGGAATTTCCGTTCAAGGTCACGCCGAAGGGCGGCACGATCGAACAGGACGCGCCGCTGCGCGTGGTCGCCCCGTATCTGCTGATCTCGCTGTTCTGCAGCCTGCCCGTCGTCACGGTCGAGAATCCGCGCAACGCCGCCGGCTTCTATCTGTTCTCGACGCTGACGAGCATCCTGTATCTCGTGATCGCCGCCGTCGTCACGGTGAATCACGGCAGGGAGCAAGGGCTCGCGTGGTCGGCGTTCAGGCAGATGTTCTTCAGCCGCCTGCCCGTGCGCAACGCGCTGTTCGTGATCGCGCTCGCGATGGTGCTGGCCGGCATCGGGCTGCGCGCGCCGAAAGGCTGGCAGGCGATGATGTGGCGCTCGGGTTTGCCGGCCGTGGTCGCGCCCGTGCCGGGCGAACCGGTGAAGCAGCCCGAACTCGGCGCATACGATCCCGAAAACACGCTCGCGGGCGACCGGGATCTCGCTTTCGACCATGTGTTCGTGTCGTGGAACGCGCCCGACATCCGCGCGGAAATCGACGCTGCGTACCGGAGCGCGCAGGCGCGCAACCGCTCGCTGATGCTGACCGTCGAGCCCTGGGCAGCCGGCAACACGCGGCCAGGCGCGCTGCTCAAGGATATCGTGCACGGGCGCTACGACGCGCAGATCGCGGCCACCTGCTCGGCACTCGCCGCGTTGAAGGGCCCGGTGTTCGTGCGCTGGGGTCACGAGATGGAGGCCGACACCGGACGCTATCCGTGGGCCATCGGCGATCCGTCCGCCTACGTGGATGCGTACCGGCGGGTCGTGACCACCTGCCGCACGATGACCGACCAGATCCGCTTCGTGTGGTCGCCGGCCGGCAACCGGAACCTTGACGACTATTTCCCGGGCCGCGGCTATGTGGACGACGTCGGCCTGTCCGTGTTCGACTGCCCGCGCTGCGCGATCTGGCCGGCCGGCGGCCACGCGTCCGCCGCGAGCATCCTGCGGACCAAGTACGAGCGGGTGACCGACTACGGGCTGCCGGTGATGGTGACGGAGCTCGGCATCGACGGGTCGAATGCGCGCAAGCGCGAGGAGCTCGATGAATTCCAGCGATCGCTGTGGCGCTATCCGCTGCTGAAGGCCGTGGTGTATTTCAACGCGGTCGATACGCCCGGCGCGTGGCCGGCGCACTACGTGCCGGACTGGCGGATCGCCCCCGCATTCCTGCAGACGACGGTGGTCGCCCGGTGAAACGCGCCGGGAGCGACGGCGCGTCAGCCGTGTGCCGTCAGCCGAGCAGCTCCTTCTTGCGCAACTGCACGACGTCGCGCATCGGCGGCGCGCCGAACAGCCGGCTGTATTCGCGGCTGAACTGCGACGCGCTTTCGTAGCCGACGACCGCGGCCACCGACCCGACATCGCCGCCCTGCCGCAGCAGCAGCCGGCGCGCCTCGTGCAGCCGCAGCTGCTTCTGGTACTGCAGCGGGCTGAGCGTCGTCACGTGCTTGAAATGGTGGTGCAGCGACGACACGCTCATGTTGACTGCCTGCGCGAGCGACTCGACGCGCATCGGCTCCGCGTAGTGATCGCGGATCCATTCGATCGCGCGCGCGATCCGGTGTGTCTGGCTGCCCGCGATCGCCATGTGCCGCAACCGCGTGCCCTGCCCGCTCGTCATCAGCCGGTACAGCAATTCCTTTTCGATCAGCGGCGCGACGACCGGAATGTCGGCCGGCGTATCGAGCAGCCGCAGCAGCCGCAGCGCGGCATCGAGCAGCGGCGGCGTCAGCTCGGCAAGCGCGATCCCCTCGCCTTCGGGGCCCGCGTCGGGCTCGGGCAGCCGCATCTCGGCCGCGAGCTCGACGATGCGCTGCGGATCGAGCCTCAGCGACAGGCACAGGTATGGTTCCTCCGGCGACGCGCGCGTCACGCGCGAGAGGATCGGCAAGTCGATCGACGTAATCAGGCAATTCTGCGTGTCGTATTCGTAAGCGTGGCCGGCCACGATCACGCGCTTCGCGCCCTGGCCCGCGATCACGAGCGCGGCACACGACACGGCGCAGCCGAGATCGACCGGACGCGTATGCCGATGCAGCATCAGGCCCGGCACGGCCGTCGAATGGGAGCCGTCCGCCGGCGCGAAACGGCTGATCAGCATCGCCAGCTCGCGCCGCCCGGATTCGCGCGACGCCACGATATCGGTCATGTCCATGACGCTTCCTCGGTAGATTTCCGCATGTCGCGGGAGCATAGCGAAACCACCCGGAACCTGCCGGGGATTTGCAGGATTGTTCAATAAATTTGCAGGATTGGGTAGACGCAAAAACCGGCTGCTCGCGCACACTCCCCGCTAACCGGGCGCATGCCGGGTTTTCCCCACGGAGACAATCAAAATGCCTACCTCGTTTGTCCTGAACGGCAAGAGCGTCACGCTCGACGCCGATCCGTCGATGCCCGTCCTCTGGGCCATTCGCGAACACGCGGGACTGACCGGCACGAAATTCGGCTGCGGCATGGCGCAGTGCGGCGCGTGCACCGTGCATCTCGAAGGACAGGCCGTCCGCTCGTGCGTGCTGCCGCTCGCCGGCATCGCGGGCAAGCACGTCACGACGATCGAAGGCCTGCAGAGCAAGCCCGCGCAGGCCGTGCAGGCCGCCTGGGTCAAGCTGCAGGTGCCGCAATGCGGCTACTGCCAGTCCGGCCAGATCATGTCGGCCACCGCGCTGCTCGAACAGAACCCGAAGCCGACCGACGCGGACATCGACGCCGCGATGAACGGCAACCTGTGCCGCTGTGCGACCTACGCCCGCATCCGGGCGGCGATCCACGACGCGGCCGCGACGCTGGGAGCCTGACCATGACGATCGAACTCGACAACCCCGGTTCGGTGCGTCCGTCGCGCCGCACGTTCCTGAAAGCCGCCGGCACCGCGGCCGCCGTCAGCCTGACCATCGGCTTCGAATGGGCCGGCCTCGGCCGCCGCGCGCTTGCGGCGACGGCACCTGCCGCCGACTTCGCGCCGAACGCGTTCCTGCGCATCACGCCCGACGGCACCGTCACGGTCATTGCAAAGCACGTCGAACTGGGCCAGGGCGCCTATACGGGCATCGCGACGATCGTCGCCGAGGAGCTCGACGCCGACTGGTCGCACGTGCGCGTCGAAAGCGCGCCGGCCGACGCGAAACGCTACGCGAACCTCGCGTTCGGCACGATGCAGGGCACGGGCGGCAGCTCGGCGATGGCGAACTCGTGGCAGCAACTGCGCGAAGCGGGCGGCAAGGCGCGCGCGATGCTGGTATCGGCCGCGGCGGCCCGCTGGAAGGTGCCGGCCGGCGAGCTGACGACGGCCAATGGCGTCGTCACGCATGCGAAGAGCGGCAAGACGGCCGCGTACGGCACGCTCGTCGCCGATGCGTCGAAGCTGCCGGTGCCCGACAAGGTCGCGCTGAAGCAGCCGGCCGATTTCAAGCTCATCGGTCACCGGATTCCGCGCGTCGATGCGTCGGCCAAATCGAACGGCACCGCGCATTTCACGCTCGATACCACCTTCCCCGGCATGCGCGTCGCGCTGCTGCAGCGCCCGCCGCGCTTCGGCGCGACGGTGAAGTCGTTCGACGCGACGGCGGCCAAGGCCGTGCCGGGCGTCGTCTCGGTCGTACAGGTGCCCGGTGGCGTCGCGGTCGTCGGGACCGGTTTCTGGGCCGCGAAGCAGGGCCGCGACGCGCTGAAGATCGAATGGGACGAAACGAACGCCGAAAAGCGCAGCTCGGACGAGATCATGCGCGAATACCGGCAGCTCGCCGACAAGCCGGGCACGTCGGCGCGCAAGGACGGCGATGCCGATGCGGCGATCACGGGCGCGGCGCGCAAGATCAGCGCGACGTACGAATTCCCGTATCTCGCGCACGCGCCGATGGAGCCGCTCGACGCGGTCGTCAAGCTGACGGCGAACAGCTGCGAAATCTGGGCCGGCGACCAGTTCCAGACGGTCGACCAGGCCAACGCGGCCCGGACGGCAGGCCTGACGCCCGAGCAGGTGCAGATCCATACGCTGTACGCGGGCGGCAGCTTCGGCCGGCGCGCGAACGCGTGGTCGGACTACGTGGTCGAGGCCGTGTCGATCGCGAAGGCGCTCGGCGCGGACGGCAAGCCCGTCAAGCTGCAATGGACGCGCGAGGACGACATCCAGGGCGGCTTCTATCGGCCGATGTACTTCCACAAGCTCGACGCGGGGCTGACCGCGGACGGCAAGCTGGTCGGCTGGCGCCACCGGATCGTCGGCCAGTCGATCCTCGCCGGCACGCCGTTCGAGGCATTCATGGTGAAGAACGGCGTGGATGCCACCTCGGTCGAGGGCGCGGCGAACCTGCCGTACGCGGTGCCGAACGTGTCGGTCGAGCTCACCACCGCCAAGGTCGGCGTGCCCGTGCTGTGGTGGCGCGTGGTCGGCAGTTCGCATACGGCCTACGCGGTCGAGGCGTTCATCGACGAAGCCGCGCACACGGCAGGCAAGGATCCGTACGCGTTCCGCCGCGACCTGCTCGCGAAGGAGCCGCGCATGCGCGCGGTGCTGGACCTGGCCGCGCAGAAGGCCGGCTGGGATCCGGCCAAGCCGCTGCCGAAGGGGCGCGGGCGCGGGATCGCGGTCGCCGAGGCGTTCAAGAGCTATGTCGCGCAGGTCGCCGAGGTGTCGGTCGATGCGGACGGCAAGGTGAAGGTCGAGCGCGTGGTGTGTGCGGTCGATTGCGGCATCGCGATCAATCCGGACATCGTCGCCGCGCAGATGGAGGGCGGCATCGGCTTCGGGCTCGGCGCGGTGATGCACAGCGCGATCACGTTGAAGGACGGCCAGGTCGAGCAGCGCAACTTCGACGGCTACCACGTGCTGCGGATGGCCGAGATGCCGAAAGTCGAGGTGCATATCGTGCCGTCGGCCGAAGCACCGACCGGGGTCGGCGAGCCGGGCGTCGCGCCGGTCGGGCCGGCGGTCGCGAACGCGATCTTCGCGGCGACGGGCAAGCGGCATTACGTGCTGCCGTTCGATTCGGCGGATAGCGCGAAGGCTTGAGGGTAGGCCGGAACGTCGGCGGCGAGGCGCAGACGCCTTGCGGCCGGCGTTTGTGATCACCTCGCGGAAGAGGTAACGCCGACTGGAGTCGAGGCACAATGGCGCCCCCAAGGGAACGCTCAGTCCAGCTCGACTTCAGGCCAGAGTCTCGGAAATAGAAAACGAAGGCCGCTCAGCGGCAATCCGAAAGACAGCTCACCGCGATGCGACGGCGAAGTCAGCAGTCCGAAATCCAGCAGCGAACGGACGATTCGGCGAGCCAGTACATCGCTCACACCCAGCATCTGGGCAAACTCCGCTCGCGTGACCGTTCGGCGCAGTGCCACGAACTCCATGGCCAGCGCCGCGGCTTCCGGTTTGATGACAGATTTTTCCGAACGGATGGTCCACGGATTGGCCTCCAGGTATCGCAGCAGATCCAGCAATCGCCCGGTCACCCCTTCGAACTCCGTCATATGCACCATGAAACCAACCTGGTCCTGACAGCAATCGAGAAAGAACCGGGCAAATTTGACCAGCCCCTCTTGGGATAGATTGCCCCGGCCGTCCAGATCGTTGCGCCTCGTCTGGTCGGCCTCGCTCAGCCTGGCGTAATACTGCTCATGTTCTCGCGCCAGCCCCCGAAGCGGCGACCAAAGACCATGAGTCAGGTCTGCGGCGCGCAGTCCGAGATGTGAATGCAGACGTGCCACCCGGCCGTTGCCGTCCATGAACGGGTGCACCCAGGTCAACCGATGATGCGAACAGGCAATACCGATCAGTTGATATTCCTTCGCACGAATGCGGCTATAACGTGTCGCCCAGGCCTGAAGCAACGTCTCGATCATCTCAGGCTCCGGTGCCAAATGACGCCTCACCGTCACATCCGAGCGGCGAAATTCGCCCGGAACGATTGCTTTCCCTTCATCGGTAAGTCGTTCATCGACAGGCAAACCAGAGAAGAAGCGATCGTGAATGGCCGAAATTCGCGTCGGCTCAAAGAGCGCGGCAACCGGAAGCGTTCGCCACTCCTCCTCGAGTGCCGCTTCCGTCGCGATATGCGCGACCGCGAAGCGCTGTTTCTTGCGCTCGACAATATCGGTCGAATAATCCCGATGCAGCGCAGCCTCGATCTTGGCAGGCGTCGTGTGCTGTCCTTCGATCTTGTTCGTGTAGTACGAATTCATGGCACGCAACTGCGGCACGAGCGCGACGGCCAGCGGGGTATCGCGTACGGCAAGCAACCGATGTGATGAGTCGACGAGCTCGGCGGCCTGCTCAAGCAGCGGATCGAGTACGCGATCCTCGGGAAACAGCGGTTCGAAGGTAGCGACTGTGGTCATGCTTCCCTGTCGGGTTCAATGTAGGGTTCCATGCCGGCAATTATAACCACTTATGTTACTGATTTTTATAAGCTTTTTACATTTTCGTGTCGGGTTGAATGTAGGGTTCCATGTCGGGTTCCACACCCAGCCGTGGCGACGTTCCACCGGCTCCGGTTCCCGCGTCGCCCGCCACGTTACGGCGGACGTAACGCCCGTAACGTCACCCGCCGATGCTACGTAACAATCCTTCACGGTTGTCCCGCCCCCTTTTCTCTCCGCCTCGCGTCTCCCGTTAAAAATTCTTTTAAATTCAAGGCTGCGCGCCGCCTGCAGCGATGCCGCCTCCTGCCGATCCCTGGCGATCCTGTCCCTGGCCCGGAAGTTGCAGCACAGGACCCGCAAACACTCCTTTATGGACATGCGAGGGCCACCATGGATTGCAAATACCTGTACATCGACAACATAAAAATCAACTTCGTGCGCCGCACGATCGAAATCGATAACAAGATCATTGATGTCACGCCGCGTGAATTCGACGTCGTCGAATTCCTGCTCGACAACATGAACAAGATCGTGCCGCGGCAGGCAATCCAGGAAGCCGTGTGGGGCCGTGAACTCGGCGTGTCGTCGCGCACGCTCGACACCCATATCTCGCGTATCCGCTCGAAGCTGCAACTCGATCACGACAAGAACCTGCGGATCATCCCGATCTACGCGGTCGGCTATCGTCTGGTGCTGTTCGGTGCGGCGATGACGCACGTCGAGCGTCACGACGCAGCGCCGATCCTGCGCACGGCGCCGCAGGCCGTGATGGCCGCCGACTACGCCTGACGATTCGCCGGCCCGCCGGCCACGCTCCCCCCACCGCGCTGCGCCGATCCGCAGCGCCTCGCGGCCCGCCCGTCGGGCGCGGCCTGCATGCCGCCCGGCCCGCCAGCCAGTCGCGACCCGACCGCCGCCTCCGGGCGGCGGTCGCTTTTGGATGCCGGCGTCCGCGCATCCTCGTGCATCCTCGTCCGTCACGCTTCGTCGCTTCCGCCCCGGCCACCGCCGTCGATGCCCGCGACGACGGATTCCGGCGTGACACACGACCATTGCCATCCCTACAATCGACCCAGCAGCCGCGCGCCCTCCGCGCCGACGGCCCTGGAGCGAACGGAATGACCCTGAAGATGCGCGATCCGCGAACCGTTGTCGCGTGCCTGTCCGCACTGGCGGCGCTCGCGTGCGCCGTGCCGTCCGTCACCCACGCGGCGAACGACGACGCGCTGCACGTCGCGTCGATAGCGCCGGGCAATCCGGATGAACGCGGCACCGGGCGCGACACGCCGCCCGCACGCCAGCGACGCGTGGATGCCGTCGCAACCACGCCGCCCGATCGCGCGCGCCGGCAAGCGTCGCCGGCAGCGTCCGCCGATCCGCCTTCCTGTCATGCCCGGCCCGTGATGACGATGTGCCGGGGCCTGCAATCGAGCGACGCGAAGCGGCACTGCATGCGCTGCCTCGACCCGTGATGCCGCGCAGCGTGCCCGCTTACGCGGCGCGCTGCGCCTCCAGCCACGCCTGGAACATCAGCACCGTCCATAACTGATGCTGCCAGTTCATCCGGCCGGTCACGTGCTGGCGCCACAGCCGCTCGACCGCGGCCGCATCGAAGAAGCCTTCGTCGCGCAACCGCGACGGCCGCAGCAGCGCTTCGGCCCAGTCGCGCAGCGAGCCACGCAGCCAGTGATCGACGGGCGCGCAGAAGCCCTGTTTCGGCCGGTCGATCAGCGCGGACGGCACATACCGGTCGAGCAGTCGACGCAGCAGCGCCTTCGACTGCCCTTCCGGCAAACGCACCGCCGCAGGCACGCGCCACGCGAATTCGACGACGTGATGGTCGAGGAACGGCATGCGCGTTTCGAGGCTCACGGCCATCGCCGCGCGATCGACTTTCGCGAGGATGTCGGTCGGCAGGTACGTGAGCGTATCGATCGCCATCGCCTGCTCGGCGAAGCTCAGGTGCGCGGGCCACGCGGATACGGTATCGAGCGGCGTCGCCGGCTCCTGCCCCGACAGCGCGAGGCGCTCGGGATGATGCACCGACGACATCAGCAACCGGTACAGCCCGATGCGGCTTTCGGCCGTCATCACGTGGCCGAGCTTGTGCAGGCGATCGCCGATGCGCGTCGCCGATTCGCGTGCCTCCACGCCGCCCCACGCCCCCTGTGCGACCGCCGCGAGCTGGTCCGCGTGATCGGGCCGCAACGCATGCAGCGCGGCAGCGATCCGCGCGCGCACGGCGCCGGGTACGCGATGCAGCTTGCGCCATAGCCGCGGCGTCAGGAAGTAGCGCGTATAGCCGCCGAACAGCTCGTCGCCGCCGTCGCCGGACAGGCTCACCTTCACGTGCCGGCGCGTCAGTTCCGACACGAGAAAGGTCGGGATCTGCGAAGCATCGGAGAACGGCTCGTCGTAGATCGACGGCAGCTTCGGCACGACGCCGAGCGCGTGGTCGGCCGTGACATAGAGCTCGGTATGGCGCGTGCCGAGATGACGCGCGACGGCCTTCGCGTAACCGGCCTCGTCGTAGCCGGCTTCATGGAAGCCGATCGTGAACGTGTCGACCGGCGTCGACGATTGCGCCTGCATCAGCGCGACGATCGTCGACGAATCGACGCCGCCCGACAGGAACGCGCCGAGCGGCACGTCGGCCTCCATCTGCCGCGCGACGGCCTGGCGCAGCACCACGTCGAGCTGGCTGACGGCCTCGTCCGCGTTGCCCTCGAACGGCTGCGCGCGACCGTCCTCGATCGCCTGTTCGAGCGTCCAGTACGCACGCAGGCGCGGCGTGTCGCGCGCGTGCTCGAACTGGATATACGTGCCGGGCGGCAGCTTGCGGATGCCGCGATAGATCGTGTGCGGCGCGGGCACGCTCGACTGGCGCAGGTACAGGCACAGCGCGTCGCGATCGATCGTGCCGTCGAAACCCGGATAGCCGCGCAGCGCCTTCAGCTCGGACGCGAACACGAGCGCGTCGCCGATCCGGCCGTAATAGAGCGGCTTCTCGCCGATCCGGTCGCGTGCGAGCGTCAGCACCCGCGATTCGCGATTCCACAGCGCGATCGAGAACATGCCGGTTGCGCGCCGCAACGTCCCTTCGACGCCCCACGCGACGATCGCCGCGACCAGCACCTCGCTGTCGGAATGGCCACGCCACGCCGGTGCGCGACCCGCGCGCTCGAGTTCGGCGCGCAGTTCGCGATGGTTGTAGATTTCGCCGTTGAAGACCATGACGTAGCGGCCGCACGCCGATGCCATCGGCTGTCGGCCGTGCACCGACAGGTCGACGATCGCGAGCCGCCGGTGGCCGAGCGCAATGCCGGCTTCCGGATCGACCCAGATCCCCTGCCCGTCCGGCCCGCGATGCGCGAGGCTTGCCGTCATGCGCGCGAGCGTGCCGCGCGCTGTCTCCTCATCGAAGGCGACGCTATTCAGAAAGCCGTCGATTCCGCACATTGATTTGTCCGCCCCTGTTGACCATTTTCGTCACGCATGGCGTAACCTCGCGGCCCGCCGTCCGGCGTGACGGTCGAGCCATCTTACGAAGAAATAATTCAGCAATAATTCATAGGTGAATGTCGCAATCACTCGAAAAAAACGCTGTCAAGCATCGTGTGCGCATCGCGACGGCGCCGCGGGCGCAACGGCCCGTCGGGCCGGCGACGATCATCGGGTCACGCGGAGAAAACGGGGGGGCTGATAGCGTCAGGACGGCATCCGGCGCGCCGCCAGATACGCAAGCTGCGCGCGGTTCTGCACGTTGAAGAGTTTTTCGAGCGAGCGGATGTGGTGGCCGACCTTGTGCAGCGACGTGCGCAGCGCGCTCGCGATCTCCTGGTCGGACAACCCGTGTACGAGACGGTCGAGCACCTGCTGTTGCTCGTCGCCGAGCGCGAAGCCGCGCATGCGTGCGATGCGCGCCTCGAGGAACGGCAACGCGACACGATGCACCGCGAGACTGACCGACAGCGCACCGCCGATCACGCGATCGTCGATCCATTCGGTGCCGTGCGTCTCCGACGTCACGTTCACCGTGACACGCAAATCGAGACGCGGCGCCGACAGGCCGAACAGCACGCCGCTGTTCATCGCATGCGCGCGCAGATGGCCGGCGAGCGCCAGCAACTTGCGGTCGCCGCTGCCCTGCGCGGTCGCCTCGATCTCGTCGAGCCGCCACGCGACCGGAAAGCCGCTCTGCCGAACCTGCGCGAACCGCGGGTCGCTGTCGTAGAGCATCCCTTCGACAAACGGCTGCATGAACGTTGCGGGCGCGAGGTCGCGCAGCAGATGCGCGCACAGGATGCGCCGCCCGATCATTTCGAAAGCGCCATAACCGAGTGTACTGAAACCGATTTGCCGCAATCGCGCGTGGCATTGCGCGAAATCGACTGGAGCCAGGTCGGTTTTACCGGATTCAATTTGAGTGCCGGTAAAAACGTCGTGCCCGATTGCCTGATATTCATTCGAATAAGCCGCAGCCGTTGCGATATCGGCCTGCGAAAACCACTCGACGCGTGGTGCGCCGTCAGCATAGGTCATGAGGAGCCCGCCCTTTCCCAATATGTGAAACTGCGCCCCGTCACGATCTGGTCTTTGCCTGATGGATTGTCTGGTCTTCGTTCTATGCGTGCGAATAGGAATCTTCCGCCGCCATTAGTATTACGGCATATTACGCGGACACAAGCATTTTTGTACAATGCCCTCGCGTTTCGTCAGGGATGACGATCGGCGCATATCACACCGATGCTCGACGCGCATCGCCGCGAATGCCGTACACGATACGGCCGCCGCCAGGCGATGCGCGTCGATTCCGAGGATGGCACATGTCCGACATTGCATTGCATGAAGAAGCGGTCGCCTCAACCTTGCCCCGCCCGTCGCACGGGCTGAACGCGTGCCCGGACGTGCCGCGGGAACGCCCCCCCGTGCAGGTCGTCTGGTGCGACGACGTGAAGCGCGGCGACATCATGCAGCCGCACGCGCCGAAGCTCGGCGTCGCCGATACGCTCGCGCACGCGCAGAGCACGGCCGAGCGCAGCCGCATCGTTACCAGCCTGCTGCATCTGACGGGCTTCGCGACGTTCGCGTACTTCGCGCTCGAATTCGCGCACGAGCAAGTCGAAAGTCTCTACCTGCACGAAGCCTTCACGCCGGCCACCTATCGCGGCGACTACGTGCGGCACAACCATCACGACATCGATCCGCGCACGCTCGGCGCGCGCGTATGCAACATGCCGATCGTGTGGGACCTGCAGCAGTTGCGCCGCGAACATCGCGAGCGCGGCGACGGCCCGCGCGTGACGCCGGCCGCGCTCGACGGCTTCCTGCAGACGATGCAGGACGACGGGATGTGCAGCGGCATCATGTATTCGATGGCCGTGCCCGGCACGCGGCTGCACGCATTCATGAGCTTCACCGCACCGCGCCGCACGCGCGAATGGATCACGCCGGCGACGATCGAGCAGGCGCTGTCGATCGGGCTGTCGGTGCACAAGTTCGCGTCCCCGCAGTTGATCTCGACGTCGCGCGAGCGCGCGGTCAACGGGCTCACGCCGTTCGAGCAGGAACTGCTGCTCGGCATCGCCGAAGGTGCCTCCGACAAGGAAATCGGCCGGCGCCTCGACACCAGCGCGCACAACGTCGACTATCACCTGCGCAAGCTGCGCAAGCGCTTCGGCGTCGCGAACCGGATCCAGCTCACGTACCTGACGTCGAAGCTCGAGCTGATCTGACCACCACACCGCCCGTGCGGCGTGCCGCGAACGGACGTGTAAACGCACATGCCGGCCACGGAGGCCGGCATGTGCGGATTGCAGCGCGGCGCCGGGTTCGGCGCCGCTTCGTGAAGGCGGCCTGCGTTACTTCAGCAGCGTCATCTGCACCACCTTGACGATCACGAGACCGACCGCGATCACGAGATAGCCGCGCAGCACGGCCATCCAGACCCGCGTCGCGAGCGTCATGTTCTGCGGCTCGAGCGTGTCGAGCGGCGGCATGCGCCACGTGTCGCGCAACGCGCGATCGACGGCCGGCTCGACCACGCGCTTGTTGCGGCGGATCAATACCGTGGCGAGATAGCCCGTGATCGCGAGCACGGTGCCGCCGACCAGCACGTCGACGATCGCTTCGCCGCTGATATCCGGATACATCACCGACGCCGTGAGGATGATCGACAGCAGCACGAGCACCCAGATCACCGCGCCCGTGAACACGTTGAGCTTCGTCGAGTTGACCCAGGGCCCAAGCACCTGGCGGTCATTGCACAGCACCAGCAGGAACACCGTCGCGCTCGGCAGCAGCACGCCCGCGAGCGTCTGCACGGCTTCGGTCAGCAGGCCGAGCGGGCTGCCCGGAATCAGCACGAGCGTGGCCGCGGCCGCGACGATGCCGAAATACACGAGATAGAAACCCTTCGCATCGGACACGCCGCGGTGCAGCGAGTGGCGGATCTTGAACACGTCGCCGATGGCATAGGCCGTCGACAGCGAGACGGCCGCCGCGCCGATGATGCACGCGTCGAGCAGCGCCACCGCGAACAGCGTCGCGCTCGTGCGGCCCGCATACCTCTCGAGGCCCACGATGATGCCGCCCGCATCGGTAAAGTTGCCGGCTTCCGGATGCCCGTTGAACAGCGCGGCGCTGAAACCGATCATGGCGACCGCACCGACCAGCACGAACACGATACCGATCCACAGGTCGGCCTTTTCATATTTCATGAAGCGCGGCGTGATGCGCTTGTCGATCACGTAGCTCTGCTGGAAGAACAACTGCCACGGCGCGACGGTCGTGCCGACGATGCCGATCACGAGCAGCATCACGTCAGACAGCTTCGCGTGCGCGGGCCAGTTCGGCACGAAGAAATCGCGCGTCATCTGTGCGACGGGCGGGTGGATCGACACGAGCACCGGCACCAGCAGCAGGCTCAGCACGCACAGCCCGATCGCGAACCGCTCGAAGCGCCGGAAATCGCCAGTACTCACCGCGGCCATGGTCAGCGCCGCGGCCACGCACACGCCGGCCACCTTTGGCAGCCCGAAGAAATCCAGCACGAACGTGATGCCGATGAACTCGGTGACGATGGTGAGCGCATTGAGCAGGAACAGGTCGATCACGCTGAACGCGCCCCAGAACTTGCCGAAGCGCTCGAAGATCAGGCGTGCGTGGCCGACGCCCGTGACCGCGCCGAGGCGCAGCACCATTTCCTGGTTCACGTACAGCACGGGTACGAGCAGCAGCAGCGTCCACAGCAGCGTCGTGCCGTAGTTCTGGCCGGCCTGCGTGTAGGTGCCGAATGCGCCGGCGTCGTTGTCGCCGACCATCACGATGAGGCCCGGGCCGATGATCGCGAGCAGCGTGCGCAGGCGAGCCCACCACGTGCCGCGCGAGCCGGTGTCGTGATGCGCGATCGTGCCGAGCGCACCGCGGATGTCGCCCAGGTGGGCTTCGTCGAGCACGGCGCTGCGTTCGGCGGCGATCGGTGAAGAAACGTTGGATGGCGTGGACATGATGTGTTCCGTACAGCGAATGGTTATCTGGTGAGCAGGCAATCTTGGAATGCGCGCGGGGCGACCGCTCGACGGCGGCCGCGTGTGCGCATGCCGAGACGCGCTCGGTGCGGCGTTCAGCGGATCAACGATTTCAGCTGGTTCAACAGGCGGGAGAACACCCGTGGACGGGCATCGAGCGTCAGCATCGCGTCGTAGTGGTTGCGCGATTCCGTGACGTGCGGGAGATTCGACAGCAGAAGGCCGAAGTTCATGATCTGGCTCCGTGCGGCGACGGCAGGCTGCCGGCCGCGTGTTGGGCGCGGGGCCAGTCCGGGGCCTGAACGGCGTGTCAGGCTAGTCGGCCGGATTGCCCCTGCGACCCGGGTTCAAAAGGGTCTGTGCGTACAACGGGCATAAGGGACAACTGTCACTGTCGTTCATGGCGACTCCTGTGCGGTGTTCCGGAGAACACGGTTGACCGCCGTCAGGCGTGCGGGCCGGCACGCGCGGGCCCCGCAAAGGCGTGCGCGAACGCGGCCGCCTGCCGGGCGGCGGTGAAACCGGACGGCGCATGCGAAGACGCATCACGCTAACCGGCGCGAATCAGGGTGCACGTAGGAATTTGCTGCGGAATACTGCTGCGCGCACCGTTTGCCTGGGAGACAAACGGCGGCTTCGATGAGGCGCGGACGTCGGTCGCTCAGGCGGAAATTTCGTTCGAAGATCGACTACTGCAGGCGTCCAAGGCGGCGGCCCCAAGAGTGAAGATGGCGGATTCTATGGACGGCCCGAAAGCGAAGTCAACCCCTCCCAACCCCATTTCCCGAAATAAATTTCCCACCTTGCGGCGCTGAAAGATTTGCCCTTGAAACGACGCGCCGAAACCTTTCAGCGCATCACGATACGGTCCAGGATCCGATGTGTCCGAACAACGGCGTGGCGCCCCGTCACCGTCTCGTCGTCCCGCCCTCGCGCCGCTGCCGCGCCCCGCCGCGCGCATAGCGACACGCACGCCACACACGGCGCCTTTTGCGCGTTTTTTACTTGCGCTGCAGCAAACGACCCGAATACAATCCGCCGCAATTCATCACAGGAGTCCCTCCGTGGACACATGCTCTAGTTGCAGTTCGATGCCGGTCCAGGCCGGCCAAGCCATCGCGAGATAGCAGCCAGACGCATGTCTTACGCCGCTCGCTCGCATTCGTCGGGTTAGCGCGCTTCCTCCCGGGCCGGCCATCGCCGGTTCGTCCGTTGCACGCTCCATTACGTTCCACCCTCCGATCGCAGGCCGCGTCACGCGCCCGCGCTCGATCACGTCGTCCGGCCCGAGCCGGACCGGACGGAGGCAGCGTCATGTTTCTTCAATCGTTCGCGGTCAGACTCAAGCGCATCGTGCATCTCGCATGCAACCGCTCATTCGTTTCCGGCCTCTCGCCGCTCGCCCACGCGTTCAGCAACTGGCGCGGTGCGGCGCTCGCCCACGTGCCGGCAGCGCCTCGCCCGCTCGACTGCCTGCTGTTCGCCGCGATGGCCGCCGCGGTCGCGCTCGTCGCGCTGCTGTGCTCGGCCGCGTCACGCCTCGGCTTCGCACAGGTGTGGCGCATCGGCGGCTGGCTGCCGTAAATCCCCATTGCGCCGCCGTGCCACGCGCCAGGTGCCACCGCGCGATCGTCTCGCCACGCATCCCGCATCACCTTTTCGTTTCGTCAGCCTAATTAATCAAACCGACAACGGAACCCACATGAAGCACTACCTCGAACCCGTCCCGCGCCAATTCCGCGTCCATGCACTCGCCACGCTGCTGCTGTCGCTCGCCGCCGCGCCCGCGTTCGCGCAATCGGCGCCGCCGGCAGCAGCCGAACCGACGGCCGGCGCCGGCGACGCCGCCGCGCCCGCACAACAGGCCGCCGATGCCGCCACGCCCGCCCCCACCGGCTTCCGGGAGCGCTCGAACCTGCTCGGCAACATGGGCGGCCTGCGCGACAGGCTCGGCGATCGCGGTATCACGCTGAGCCTGCAGGAAACCAGCGAGTATCTGTACAACACGTCGGGCGGCACGCATCGCGGCGGCGCGTACCAGGGGCTCACGCAATTCGGTTTCAACGTCGACACGGGCAAGGCGGTCGGCCTGCCGGGCGGCACGTTCAACGTGTCGGCGCTGCAGATTCACGGCACCAACCTCACACAGCGCTACCTGCAGACGCTGCAGACCGCGACCGGCATCGAGGCGAATTCGACCACGCGCCTGTGGGAACTCTGGTACCAGCAGTCGCTGCTCGACGGCATGGTCGACGTGAAGGTCGGCCAGCAGAGCGCCGACCAGGAATTCATGGTGAGCCAGAACGCGGCGACGTTCATGAACGCGACGTTCGGCTGGCCCGTGCTGCCGTCGACCGACCTGCCGGCCGGCGGCCCCGCGTATCCGCTGTCGTCGCTCGGCGTGCGGCTGCGCGTGAAGCCGGCCGACGCGTGGACCGCGATGGTCGGCGTGTTCGACGGCAACACGGCCGGACGCAGCGACGGCGATGCGCAGGTGCTGAACGCGCACGGCACCAACTTCAACCTGCGCAGCGGCGCGTTCGTGATCGGCGAAGTGCAGTACGCGCTGAACGCGCCGCCCGACGATCCGAAGGCGCCGCAGCCGGCCGGCCTGCCGGGCACGTACAAGCTTGGCTTCTGGTATCAGTCGCAGCATGCGAACGACCCGCGCGACGGCACCGACGGCCTGTCGCTCGCGAATCCGGAGAGCAACGGCATCGCCGCCACCCATCGCGGCAACTACGGCTTTTATGCGGTCGCGGACCAGATGGTGTGGCGGCCGTCGGCCGACAGCCCGCGCTCGGTCGGCGTGTTCGCGCGCGTGATGGGCGCGCCGGGCGATCGCAATATCGTCGATTTCGCCGCCAACGCCGGCGTGACGCTGAAGGCGCCGTTCAAGGGACGCGACAACGACGTCGCAGGCATCGCCGTCGGCTACGCGAAGATCGGCTCGCATGCGCGCGGCCTCGACGGCGACACCGGTGTCTACACGACGCCCGGCTATCCGGTACGCCGTGCGGAAACGGTCGTCGAGGCGACCTACCAGTACCAGGTCACGCCGTGGTGGCAACTGCAGGCCGACCTGCAGCACTTCTTCCGTCCGGGCGGCGGCATCCCGAACCCGAACGCGGCCGGTGCGCGCATCGGCGACGAAACGGTGGTCGGCGTGCGCACGACGATCACGTTCTAACGCAAGCCTGATGCAAACCCGGGCGGGACGGCCGCTTGCGCGGCAGTCCGGCCCGTGCGTTCTCGCGCGACGCAGGCGCGCGGCCCGCGCCGCGCTTCACTCGCCGTACAGCCCGAGCAGTTTCAGCGTGACGCCGTTGGTCCAGCCGAAACCGTCCTGCAGCGGATATTCGCCGCCCCCGCCGCCGCCCGTGCCGGCGCCTTCGACCACGTACTTCTCGACGAGCTTGCCTTCGGTCGCATACACATGCTTCACGTCGGACAGGAAGCGCGTGCCGATGTCCTTCGCGAGCGCCGGTTCGCCGTAGCGCCGCAGCCCGTCGATCGCGATCCACTGCAGCGGCGCCCAGCCGTTCGGCGCATCCCACTGCTGCCCCGTGTTCTCGGTGGTCGTCGCGAGGCCGCCCGGCTGCAGCAGCGTCTTGCGCACCTCGCGTGCGGTCGCCTTCGCGCGCTCGGGCCACGCAACACCCGCGAACAACGGATACAGCGCGGCGGCCGTCACGGCGTCGCGCGGCTTGCGCTGCTGCCAGTCGTAGTCGCCGTAGTAGCCGCGGCGGTTCCACAGATAGCGGTTGATCGCGGCCGCACGCCGAGCCGCGCGCGCTGAAAAATCGGTCACGCATGCGACATCGCGCGTGACCGCGCAGCCCTTCACGATCGTGGTTTCGAGATGGAACATCAGGCTGTTCAGGTCGACCGGCACGATCGACGTCGTGCGGATCGTCGCGAGCGTCTTGCCGTCGCCGAACCAGCGCGAGCTGTAGTCCCAGCCACTTTCGGCGCCCGCGCGCAGGTCGCGGTAGACCTCGTTCGCCGGACGCGCCGGCGCCGACTTCGCGGTCGTCACATCCTCGAGATACGACTCGTCGCGCGGGGTATCGCTCGCGTCCCAGTAGCGGTTCAGCACCGCGCCGTCGGGCATCGTGACCACATGGCGCGCGGCCTGCCCGCGCGGCGTCGTGGTTTCGCCCTGCATCCAGTACGCATGTTCCTTGCGCAGTTCCGGCAGGTATTTCCGATAGACGTTGTCGCCTTCGGCCTGCGCGGCGAGCGTCACCATGTACGCGAAGAACGGCGGTTGCGAGCGGCTCGCGTAGTACGTGCGGTTGCCGTTCGGGATGTGCCCCATCGTGTCGATCAGATGGGCGAAGTTGTCGAGCATGTTGTCGACGAGATCCTCGCGACCCGACACCTGCAGCCCGAGCATCGTGAAATAGGTATCCCAGTAGTAGCCTTCGCGGAAACGGCCACCCGGCACGACATACGGCTTCGGCAGCGGGATCAGCGAACTGTAGGGCGGCACCGTCGTGCTCGTGCGCGTGAGCTGCGGCCACAGCCAGTCGATGTGCTGGCGCAGCGTCTGGTTCGGCGGCGGCGTCACGCCGCTTTCGGGTGGCGGCGTGAAATGCTGGCCGACGAACGCCTTCAGCGAGAAGCCCGGCTGCGATTTCTGTTGCTGATACAACTGTACGATCGTCGCCGGATCGCTATCGGGCGTCGCGTCGACGAAGGTCTTCTGGTCGGGATAGATCTGCGCGGTCTGCACCGCGACGAACAGGTCGCCATAGAGCTGGCTCGGCGGCGGTAGCAGCGTGCCCGATGCGGGGACGGCAACCGCGGTCGCGGCAGGCGGAGCCGACTGGGCAGTTGCCTGCGCGGCGGCCTGGTTCGTGTTGTCGGCCTGTGCTGCGCAGCCCGCAACGGCAAGATACGCGACGGCCAATGCGGCGGCCCAGCGAAGACGCGGCAAGGGCGGCGGTGAGCGACGGGGCGGTAAATGCGTAGAGAAGCGGGCCGGGATGCGGGCCGAGAAGCAGGCTGAAAAGCGCGATGCGATCGATGCGGCACGACGTGACGTCATGACGTGTCCCCTCCTTTCGATGGTGAGTGGGTCGGCACGAGGTCTCGTTCGCGCGCGCGCTCGTCTGAATGGCCCTCGATCGATGCGCGTCGTTTTGTGGTGCGAGTAGGTCGGAATGTCGCACGAAACGTGCACATCAAGCAAGTTTCGATTCGCGCGACTCGCGCAAATAACCGCGCATGGCCCGCCACACGCGCGCGTCGAGCGCATCCGCATCGGTCTCGCCGCGCACGCCCGCCGCATCGACGATCCCTTTCACGATCGCGAGCAGATCGTGCGCGACGACGTCGGGCGCCGCGACGCGCGGCGCATCGCGCAGCCCGAGCGCATGCAGCAGCGTCGCGTGGATACGATCCGTGACGCGTGCGGTGCGCGCGCCGAGCGGCAGCCGCGCCTCCTCGAAATCGATCAGCCGCGCGAGCACGGGACGGCGCATCTGGTGCGCGACGGCCGCGCGTACCAGTGCGCGCAGCACGTCGTCGCATGACGACAGCGCGCCAGCCCGGTCGACGTCGTCGAGCAGATGCGCGCTCTCGCGCTCGACGAGCGCGGCCGTCAGCGCATCGCGATTCGGGAAGTACTGATAGAGCGAACCGATGCTCACGCCGGCCAGCGCCGCGACCGCGTTCGTCGTGTAGCCGTCGAAGCCGTCGCGCTCCAGAATGCGAGCGGCGGCCTCGACGATCGCGTCGACGGTGGCCAGCGAGCGACGCTGGCGCGGCGCCTTGCGAGGCGACAGCGGGATTCGTGAAGACGATTCGGCCATGGTCGGAATGCGAGTTTCGAATATGAGCAAACGCTCATATTCTAGAAACACCCTTCCGCCCCGGCAAACCGCAACCTCGCCCACCCTTGTTCATCGCCGTGAAGACGCGCCCCGAATGGCTCGGCGTCCCCATGCCGGAGCGCTTGCGGCCGCTGCGCGAATACAGCGCGCCGATCCGCGAAACGCGAGGCGAACACGCGTCGCTACGCCGCCGCGTTCTACGCGGCACGCGTGATCGATAGGTGTATCGGAGCCGAGCAGGATCACCGCGCATGGGAACGCGCGATCCCGGCGCGTCGAGAGACGACGCGCCGGGATCGGTGCTTCGACATCGCCGAGATCCTGCCGGGTGTCGAGAACGCACATGCGGCCAACGGCGACGCGGTCGCACCGTCTGCCGTCCAGGTGCATGCGGGATCCCGGCGCGATGCAAGCGCCGCGTTTCTACAGTCGTTCTTTTCTTGGCGTCCGCTAACAAAGACGACTGTTGCAACATGCGGAACACCTGTTGTCGTACGTGACTCAACGGTCACAATGTGGGCATAATGGCGTCTTTACCGCGCGCCCAGCCCATGTCGCCCGTCTTTCTAGCACCGCTCATCGTTGCCTGTGCGTTGTTCATGGAAAGCGTCGACGCGAACATCATCGTCACCGCCCTCCCCGCGATGGCGAGGGATTTCGGGCACAACCCCGTCACATTGAACATTGCGATCACGGCCTACGTGGTCGGGCTCGGCGTGTTCATTCCGATCTGCGGCTGGCTGGCCGACCGCTTCAGCGCACGCTCCGTGTTCCGCACCGCGATCGGCATCTTCGTCGTCGGCTCGCTGATGTGCGCGGCATCCAATTCCCTCGGCGTGCTCACGTTCGCGCGCTTCATCCAGGGCGTCGGCGGCGCGATGATGGTGCCCGTCGGCCGCATCATCATCTTCCGCGCCGTGCCGCGCTCGGATCTCGTGCGCGCGATGAACTACCTCGCGATTCCCGCACTGTTCGGGCCCACGGTCGGGCCGCTCGTCGGCGGCTTCATCACGACCTACCTGCACTGGCGGATGATCTTCTTCATCAACGTGCCGATCGGCATCTACGGAATCTACCTCGCGAGCAAGCACATCGCGAACACGCGCGAGCCCGATCCGGGCCCGCTCGACTGGTTCGGCTTCGTGCTGTCGGCCAGCGGCGCCGCGCTGCTGCTGATGGGGCTCACGCTGATCGACGGCTCGCTCACGTCGCGCTCGAACGCGCTCGTCATGTGCGTGACCGGCATCGCCCTGCTCGCGCTCTACGTGCCGTATGCGCGCCGCAAGGAGCGCCCGGTGCTCGACCTCAGCTTCCTCAAGATCCCCACCTATCACGCGAGTGTCGTCGGCGGGTCGCTGTTCCGTATCGGCCTCGGCGCGGTGCCGTTCCTGCTGCCGCTCGCGCTGCAGGAAGGGCTCGGCATGAGCGCGTTCCATTCGGGGCTCATCACGTGCGCGTCCGCGTTCGGCGGCGCCATGAGCCGCTCGACGGCCACCCACACGCTGCGCCGCTTCGGTTTCCGCACGGTGCTGATCTACAACGCGGCATTCGCGGGCCTCGCGATCGCCGCGTACGGCGTGTTCCATCCCGGCATGGCGACCTGGGCGATCTGGCTGATCGTGCTCGTCGGCGGCATCTTCCCCGCGCTGCAGTTCACGAGCCTGAATTCGATGATCTACGCGGACATCTCGCCGCGGGACGCCGGCCGCGCGACGAGCCTCGGCAGCGTCGTGCAGCAGATGTCGCTCGGCCTGGGCGTGACGGTCGCCGGCCTCGTGCTGCACATTTCGCACTGGCTGCAAGGTCATCAGAAGATGGTGTGGTCGGATTTCTGGCCCGCGTTCGTCGTGGTCGGGCTGTGCTCGTTCGCGTCGATTCCGATCACGCGGCGGCTGCCGCCCGGCGCCGGCGACGAAGTCGCGCGCGGCAAGCGGCAATAACGCGCCGACAGACGAACGGGAAAAGACGGAAGGGAACGCGGCTCGCGAAGCAAACCGGGCAATACAAAAAAATCAGCGGACATCCACACGGGGCCGGTGCACAGCCGCATGGATGTCCGCTCAGGGCTCCGGGTCTCCCGATGGGGGTTGAGAATCCCGGATTCGCTTCCTGCGTGCCATGGACATATGTGCGTCGGAAGCAAAATCGTTGCGCGCCTTTGTCGTCGCGCCATGAACTGCACTATAGGGAAACTTGCGAAACGTATCTGTCAACCATTGTCAGACACGTTGCATGGGCACGTCTCACGCGCGCGCCGCTTTCGCGCTAAAGTGGTTCCCGACCATCACTCCCGTCCGCCCTTCCGATGCTTACGCTCTCGCCCGCCGCCGCCCGCGCGCTGCATCTCGCCGCGCAGGGCTTGCTGACGCCGCCCCGCCGCAAGGCCACCAAATCCGACGTGCTCGACACGATCCGCCGGATGGCGCAGTTGCAGATCGACACCATCCACGTCGTCGCGCGCAGCCCGTATCTCGTGCTGTTCAGCCGTCTCGGCGATTTCTCGCCGCAGTGGCTCGACGAGCATCTCGCCGAGGCACGCCTGTTCGAATACTGGTCGCACGAAGCGTGCTTCCTGCCGATCGAGCAGTTCGGCCTGATGCGCTACAAGATGCTCGATCCGTCCGGAATGGGCTGGAAGTACGCGGCCGAGTGGCATGCGCAGAATCGTCCCGATATCGAGCGGCTGCTCGCGCGGATTCGCGCCGAAGGCCCGGTACGGTCGGCCGATTTCGCCCGCGAGGATGGCGTGAAAGGCAACGGCTGGTGGGATCGCAAGCCCGAGAAGCGTCACCTGGAAGTGCTGTTCACGACGGGCGACCTGATGGTGTCGGAACGCCGTAATTTCCAGCGCGTGTACGACGTGCGCGAGCGCGTGCTGCCCGACTGGGACGACGCGCGCGACCTGCCGCCGCGCCACGCCGTGCTGCCCGCGCTGCTCGACTACACGTGCCGCGCGCTCGGCGTCGTGCGCGCGGACTGGGTGGCCGACTACTATCGGCTGCCGCGCCGTTCGTACCGCGCGGAACTCGAGCAGCTCGCGAGCGCGGGCGAGCTGATCCCGGTGGCGATCGACGACTGGAAGGAGCCGGCCTACGTGCATCGCTCGCTCGAAGCGTGGCTGCCCGCCGCGGAGGCCGACACGCTGCGCTCGACGGTCACGACGCTGCTGTCGCCGTTCGACCCGGTCGTCTGGGACCGGCGGCGTGCATCGACGCTGTTCGGTTTCGATTACACGATCGAATGCTATACGCCCGGGCACAAGCGGCGTTACGGCTATTTCTGCCTGCCGGTGCTGCATCGCGGGCGGCTGGTCGGGCGCATCGACGCGAAGGCGCATCGCACGCTCGGCACGTTCGAACTGAAGGCCGTGCATGTCGAGCCGGGCGTGCGGTTCGGCACGGGGCTCGCGGCCGATGTCGCGAAGGCGGTGAAGAAGCTCGCGGCGTGGCACGGCACGCCGGAAGTCACGGTCGGGCAGCAGGCCCCGCCGGAGCTGGTAAAGGCGCTGGCCGGCGCGTAGACGTCCGCCCCGCCGGCTGGCACGGCGGCGGCGCGCGCCGCCGGCCGTCCATCAGTCGCGCAGCTTGCGGAAACGCGGCGTGCCGTCTTCGAGGTTCCCGTTGAACATCGCTTCCGGCCGTACCCACAGACCGCGTGCATGCGGCCACAGGTGTTCGTACACGACCACCGATTCCTCGGTTTCGGAATGGCGGGCAACGCCGATGTAGCGATACCGCCCGCCCTTGTAATGGCGATGCGTCGCGAGCTGTTCGGCTTCCTGTTCGGTCATGATGGGCTTCTCTTCGGCAAAAACGGAAAGCGCGTATTGTATGCGCTGCGCCGTGCGTCAGCGTTTCGCGTAGATGTCCGGGCGGCGGATCTCCATCACCCGCTCGGGGTTCGCCGACGGCCCGAAGCCGACCGGCCGGTACAGCGCGTGCGCATCGGACGTCACGAGCATGATGCGACGCAGCCCCTGCACCATCTCCTGCGCGAACACGTGGTCGATCAGCGCGCGACCGTAGCCGTTGCCGCGTTCGGCCGGCAGCACGAACACGTCGCACAGGTACGCGAACGTCGCGTGATCGGTCACGAGCCGCGCGAACCCGACGAGCCGGTCGCCCACGTAGGCGCCGAAGCACAACGAGCCCTCGATCGCACGCTCGACCACATCGCGCGGAATGCCCTGCGACCAGTACGCGTCGCGATGCAGGAAGTCGAAGATCGCGTCGACGTCGAGTTCGCGCTTGTCGGTGGAAAATCTCAGCGTAGCGGGGGCGGCAGCGGGCACGTCGGTCTCCGGTTGGCGTGGTGGAAGGCGAAGTGCCGACGATACCGCGCGGCGCGAGGGGCTACAAGCGTGACACGTATCGACTACATCCCGACGGACGGGCACCTGCTCGCCCGGCTCACGGAGCCCGCAACGCGCGATCTGCGTTGCAACGTTTCATCGGCAGCGGCCGGGCCGCCACGATCCGCGTGACCTCGCGCGTGCGCGGGTCGATTTCCAGGTCGAGGCATGCGCAACCGACCGTGCGGCCAACGGGCCTCGATTCGGTGACAATGTCGCCTGCCCAATGAACCCGCCACGCCGCTTCATGCCCTATCGCCTCATCGCATTCGACTTCGACGGCACGCTCGCCGATTCGCTCGACAGCTTTCTCGCGGCGCTGTCGGAAGCGTCGCGCATGCACGGCTTTCGCGACGCCACGCCCGAGTTGCGCCCGGCGCTGCGCGGCATGTCGGCGCGCGACATCATTCGCGCGCTCGACGTGCCGATGTGGAAAGTGCCGCGCGTCACGGTCGACATGCGCCGCCTGATGCGGCCGCGCGTCGCCCAAGTGGCGTTGTTCCCCGGCGTCGGCGAAACGTTCGACGCGCTCGCCGCGCGCGGCATCCGCATCGCGATCGCCACGTCGAATACCGAGGAGATCGTGCGTGACCGGCTCGGCCCGCGTGCCAGCAGCCGCGTCGAGTATTTCGCATGCGGCATTCCACTGTTCGGCAAGGCGCGTCGCCTGCGCGCGCTCGTTCGTGAGGCCGGCGTGCGCGCCGATGAAGTGCTGTACGTCGGCGATGAAATCCGCGACGCCGATGCGGCACGACGCGCGCGCATCGCATTCCAGGGTGTCGCGTGGGGCTACACCGCGCCGGACGCGTTGCAGGCGCATTGCGCGACACCGTTGCTGCCCCGCCTCGACGCATTGCTCGATCGCGTGTGACGCACCCGGTGCTTCGTGCGCTTCGTGCGCACGGCTCGATCCGCCGCTCGACGCGCACGACACCTCGGCACGACGACGAAATGCGGACGACACCCACGTGCATTCAGCACATCCCATGCACGCAAGAATTGCCGCCGTCGCACACGCAACAGGTACGCAATACCGGTCGTCACGCTTGCTCGGCGATTCGTCTTACCAACCGTTACACAAACCACAGCGCGGTTGCACCTGCGACCGTATCGCTCTCCTAGAATCGGTCGGGCCGGGCAACACTTCGACCGGCGCCGCGGCAGAGCGGCGGTCGAATCCGGCCCGGGCGCGCCCGGTCTCTCGCACAGCGACGGATCACATGATCCGTTTTTCAACCCGAGCCCCGATCGAAAGGAGGTCCCATGAACCGCTTTCCCCACATCTCGCGCCTTGCCTTGTCTGCCGCTGGCCTGCTTCTCGTCGCCGTGACGGCGACCGCGCAAACCGCACAACCGGCACCGAACGCACCGGCCGCCGCCGCGACGCGCATCCACGAAGCCGACCAGGCCTTCATCACGGACGGCACGAAAACCGTGTCGACGCAGCACGACGCGGCGCGCATCGCCGATTCGCGCACGTCGGACAGCCAGGTCAAGGCGTTCGCGCAACGCGTGTCGACCGACGATGAAAAGATCATCCAGGCCATGCGCGCGGCAAGCCCGCGCGGCGTCGACGTGCCGGCCAACGACCCCGACACTGCCGTGCTGGGCAGCATCAAGAACCTGCGCGGCGCCGAGTTCGACAAGGCGTATATCGAGCAGGTCGCGCTCGCCGGACAGCAGAAGGCCATCTCGGCATTCCAGGCCGAAATCGCGTCTGGCCGCGACACGAAGCTGAAGGAAGTGGCCCGCCAGTCGCTGCCGATCCTGCAGAAGCACTACGCCGACGCGCAGAAGCTCGCGGAACGCCACCACCTCGCATCGGCGCAGTAACGATGCAGCGCCGCGTCTCGTACGCGGCGCACCACTTTCTCGTGCGGTCGCGCAGTCGCCCCCCTGCCGGCTGCGCGATGCACGTCTGACCGCCCGATCCGCAAACACGCGCCACACATCACGCGTTACACGTTACGTCGCGAGCTTCGCCTTCAACCCGGTACGCACGTCAGGCCATTCTTCGTCGATGATGCTGAAGCGCACCGAATTGCGCTTGCGGCCGTCCGGCATGATCCGTTCGTGACGCACGATCCCCTCCTGCTTCGCGCCAAGCCGCAGAATCGCCGCGCGTGATTTCTCGTTCAGCTCGTCGGTCGTGAACTGCACGCGCACGCATTGCAGCACGTCGAACGCATGGCCCAGCAACAACCACTTCGCTTCGGTATTCGCACGCGTGCGCTGCGCCGATTCGCTAAGCCACGTATGACCGATCTCGAGCTTGCGATTCTTGCGGTCGATCTTCCAGAAACGCGTGCTGCCGATCACGCGGCCCGATGCACGATCGACGATCGTGAACGGCATCACGGTGCCGGCCGCGCGGCCCTGCAATGCCGTGTCGATGTACGCGTCGATCGTCTCCGCATCCGGCACGACCGTGACCTTCAGGTTCCACAACTGGCCGTCCGCGGCGGCATCGAGCAGCGCCTGCCGGTCGGATGCTTCGAGCGGCCGCAGTTCGACGCGCTCGCCGGTGAGGATCGGTTGTTCGACGGAAGATGAAGCGTCGGTCATGACGGGTTTCCGGAAAGTGAGGCCGATGGCGGCGAAACGCCCATCATACGGCGCAGTTCAACCGAGGAGCGCGGCCAACCGGCGGCGGATCGTCTTCGCCTCACTGCGCAGTGCGTCGGCAAACGCATCGACGAGCAGGCTCTTCGGCCGGTGCGCGGGCACGATCACGCTGACCCGGTACGGAAACGAGCGCGTAAGCGGCCGCACGTGCAGGTCGCGCCCGACGAAATCGAGCGCCGTCAGCGGATTGACGATCGCCGCACCGAGCCCCTGCCGCACGAACGCGCACACCGACACGGCCGACGGTGTTTCGACGACCGAGCGCGGCGCCACGCCGAGTTGCGCGAACGCCTCGTCGATCAGAATGCGGTACGGATCGTTCAGCGACAGGCTCACGAACGGGCGATCGGCGAGATCCGGCAGATCGATCGCATCCTGCGCGAGCAGCGGATGGCCGTCGGGCAGCACGCACACTTCGTCGACCTCGAGCAGCGGCGTGAGCACGGTGCCGGCCGGCGCGACGTCGTGCTCGGTCAGCCCGAGGTCGTAACGCTGCGCGGTCAGCCACTCTTCGAGCACCGGCGATTCCTGCGTCGCGACCGACACGCTGACGCCCGCGTGGGCCTCGTGAAAACGCCGGCACGCGCCGGGCAGGATCGCGTGCGAGAACGCCGGCAGCGCAATCACCGACAGCTGACCGTCACGAAACTCGCGCAGGCGCGCGGCGGTTGCCGCGACGCGTTCAAGCCCCACATACGCAAGCCGCACATCGTCGAACAGCGTGAGCGCGGCCATCGTCGGCCGCAGCCGGCCATGCGCGCGCTCGAACAGCGCGAAGCCGACGACCTGTTCCATGCGCGCAAGCTCGCGGCTGATCGTCGGTTGCGACGTATAGAGCATCTCGGCCGCGCGCGTCGTGCTGCCGGTGACCATCAGCGCGCGAAAGACCTCGATATGGCGGTGCGTGAGCATGATCTTCTATATCAGATATGAATCGAATGTTGATAAACAGGCATTTTACTGTATAGGCAATCAGGCGCATCATTCACCCTATCCGTTCATTCGACCCGATTCATCCGCCATGTCCCTCGATTCCCGCCAGCTCGCGACGCTCGCGCAGCAATACGGCACCCCGCTGTGGGTGTACGACGCCGACGTCATCCGCGACCGCATCGCCCAACTGCGTCAGTTCGACGTGATCCGCTATGCGCAGAAGGCGAACTCGAACGTCCATATCCTGAAGCTGATGCGCGAAGAAGGCGCATGTGTCGATGCCGTGTCGCTCGGCGAGATCGAGCGCAGCCTCGCGGCCGGGTTCAGCCCTGCCGGCGAGCCGGAAGGCGTCGTGTTCACGGCCGACCTGATCGACCGCCCGACGCTCGCGGCCGTGCTGAAGCACGGCGTGACCGTGAACGCCGGTTCGCTCGACATGCTCGCGCGCATCGGCGAGCACGCGCCCGGCCACCGCGTATGGCTGCGCGTCAACCCCGGGTTCGGCCACGGCCACAGCAACAAGACCAACACCGGCGGCCCGCAGAGCAAGCACGGCATCTGGATCGACGACGTGCCGCGCGCGATCGAGATCGTGCGCCGGTACGGGCTGAAGCTCGTCGGCATCCACATGCATATCGGCTCCGGCGTCGACTACGGCCACCTGTCGCAGGTGTGCGATGCGATGGTCGATCTCGTCACGTCGCTCGGCCATGACATCGACGCGATCTCGGCCGGCGGCGGCCTGTCGATTCCGTATCGCGACGGCGAGCCGCGCGTCGACGTCGGTCACTACTTCAGCCAGTGGGACGCCGCGCGCAAGCGGATCGAACGGCATCTCGGCCACCCGGTGCGCATCGAGATCGAGCCGGGCCGCTTCCTCGTCGCCGAAGCCGGCACGCTCGTCACCGAAGTGCAGGCCGTCAACCGCCGGCCGAAGCACGATTTCGTGCTGATCGACGCGGGCTTCAACGACCTGATGCGCCCGTCGATGTACGGCAGTTACCACGCGGTGTCGGTGCACACGCACGAAGGCGCACTGCCGGCCGGCCGGCCGCTCGTCGATCTCGCGATCGCGGGGCCGCTGTGCGAATCGGGCGACGTGTTCACGCAGGACGCGGGCGGCGTGGTCACGCACCGCAAGCTGGCGCAGCCGCAGATCGGCGACCTGCTGTTCCTGCATGATGCTGGCGCGTACGGCGCGTCGATGTCGTCGAACTACAACAGCCGGCCGCTCGCGCCGGAAGTGCTCGTCGATCGCGGTGTGCCGCGGCTGATCCGCCGCCGGCAGACGATCGACGAATTGCTCGCGCTCGAAACGTTCGAGTAACGCGCTTTCGTCGAGACGAAAGCCAACGGCCAGGCTTGCCGCTACCGGCAGCCTGGCCGTTTTGCCTTTCGGCGCACGGCCAGCCATATGGCGGCATGTGCACCGACGCGTCAGCTCGCCCGCTGCACGGGCGCCATCTTCGAAAAGTACTTCGCGCCCGCCACGCAGCCGACCACGACGGCCGTCACGACGACCATCGACGGTGGTACCGTCTCGTGCAGCAGCCCGGCCGCCAGCAGGAAGCCGAAGAACGGCTGCAGCAACTGCAACTGGCCGACGCCCGCGATCCCGCCGAGCGCGAGCCCGCGATACCAGAATACGAAGCCGATCAGCATGCTGAACAGCGACACGTACGCGAGCCCCCACAGCGCGGCGGCATCGACGCCGTCGAACGACGCGGGCCGGGTGAACCACGTGAGCGGCAGCATCAGCGGCAGCGACAGCACGAGCGCCCACGAAATCACCTGCCAGCCGCCGAGATCGCGCGACAGGCGCGCGCCTTCCGCATAGCCGAGCCCACACGCGACGATCGCGGCCAGCATCAGCGCATCGCCGGCCACCGACGCGTGGCCGCCGTTGCGCAGCGCAAACGCGGCCACCGCGCCGCTGCCGATGATCGAGAAGATCCAGAACGGCGGCCGCGGCCGTTCGCCGCCGCGCCATACGCCGAACAACGCCGTCGCGAGCGGCAGCAACCCGACGAACACGATCGCGTGCGCAGACGTCACATGCTTCAGCGCGAGCGCCGTCAGCAACGGGAAACCGACCACGACCCCGAGCGCGACGATCGCGAGCGACACGGCCTCGGCACGCGTCGGCCGCCGTTGCTTCAGCACGACGAGCAGCAGCAGGCCGAGCGCGCCGGCGATCGTCGCGCGCGCAAAGGTGAGGAACAGCGGGTCGAGCCCCTGCACCGCGACACGCGTCGCAGGCAGCGAGCCACTGAAGATGATCACGCCCAGCAGGCCGCTGAGCCATCCGTCGGTCGTCTTTTGCACGGGAAATCCTGAACGGGGAAAGGGGATCACCGATGATCCGCCGCCCGTGAAAAGCGCGTAAGCTACGGCCCAATACAATTCGGACAAACTGTACTGGACAACCGGCCGTACAGTTCACTCTTCGTCATGAGCCAGACCACCGCGCTTCCCGTTCCGCCCATTCAGTCGCGCACGCGCGTGGAAACCGTGATGGATACGTTGCGCGCACGAATCGCGAGCCGCGCGCTGGTGCCCGGCGCGCGCGTACCGTCGATCCGGATGATGGCGGACGCGCTTGGCGTGTCGAAATCGACCGTCGTCGATGCATACGAGCGGCTCGCGAGCGAAGGCGTGCTGGTCTCGCGGCGCGGCTCGGGTTTCTATGTGTCGGGACACGCGCCACCGCTCGCGCTCGCCGATCTCGGCCCGCGGCTCGATCGCGGGCTCGATCCGCTGTGGCTGTCGCGCCAGTCGCTCGAGGCAGCGCCCACCTCGGTGAAGCCCGGTTGCGGATGGCTGCCGCCGTCGTGGCTGCCGGACGAGAGCCTGCGCCGCGCGCTGCGCGCCGCGTCGCGCGACGAATCCGACGCGCTGACCGACTACGCGACGCCGCTCGGCCTGCCCGCGATGCGCCAGCAGCTCGCGTGGCGGCTCGCGCAGCACGGCATCCAGGCCGAACCCGCGCAGATCATGCTGACCGACGGCGGCTCGCACGCGCTCGATCTCGTCTGCCGCCTGCTGCTGGAGCCGGGCGACACGGTCGTGCTCGACGACCCGTGCTACTTCAACTTCCAGGCGCTGCTGCGCGCGCACCGTGCGCGGATCGTCAGCGTCCCGTACACGCCGAACGGCCCCGATCTCGCGCGCTTCGAGCAGGTGCTCGCCGAGCACCGGCCGCGCCTGTACATCACCAACGCGGCGCTGCACAACCCGACCGGCGCGACGCTCGCGGCGCCCGTCGCGCACCGGCTGCTGACGCTTGCGGCCGAGCACGGTCTGCTGATCGTCGAGGACGACATCTTCGCGGATTTCGAGAGCACGCCCGCGCCTCGCCTCGCGGCCTTCGACGGGCTGTCGCGGGTCGTGTCGATCGGCAGCTTCTCGAAGACGCTGTCGGCCGCGATCCGCTGCGGCTACGTCGCCGCGCGCCCGGAATGGATCGAGGCGCTCGTCGACCTGAAGCTCGCAACGTCGTTCGGCCATGGGCAGATCGGCGCGAACGTCGTACACCGGCTGCTCGTCGACGGCACGTACCGGCGCCACGTCGACAGCCTGCGCACGCGCCTCGCGGACGCGATGGGCGAAACGCTCCGACGCCTCACCCGCGCCGGGCTGAAGATCTGGACGGAGCCGCGCGGCGGCCTGTTCGTATGGGCGGAGTTGCCCGACGGGCTCGACGCCGCGCGTGTCGCGCGCCATGCGCTGGACCACGATGTGGTGCTCGCGCCCGGCAACGTGTTCAGCGCGTCGCACGGCGCGACGTCGTACCTGCGTTTCAACGTGTCGCGCTGCAAGGGGCCGGCGGTGTTCGATGCGATGGCGCGGGCGATGGAGGTCGTGCGTGTCGAAGAATGCAGTGGCATGCAGGCGGATGCGGGCGGACGTGTCCCCGCTCGGGAACACTGAAACCCAGCAATTAGGCAAACAATTACGAAATGGATCGGTACATTTTTCGACGACAGGATTCCGTGGTGACATTTCTTGCACGCGCGATATGCATCGCGATCTGGTCCTGCCTCGCGTTTTCGATGCCATCCACGGCTTGTACGGTTTCCGAAGACATGCTTGACAGCGTCCCGCTCAATTCCGACGCGATCCCTAACGAGGATCGCGTCAAGATTACAGAGATGGTCATTCGCGCGCGCCAATGGCCCGGCGCCGAAATTCGAGGCATCGTCACCGCCGGAGCCTACATCGGGGAAGTCAATCCACAGGGGCTGGCGCTGCGGCGAGCGGCACACCTGAAGGAATTCCTGATACAACTCGGTGTCAAGAGTGAGAACATCTGGTCGGATACCCACATCATCTCGAAACCGTATCCGAAAGACAGCGCCGGTTACGAAGGCTATCTTCAGATCGGTCTGACACTGGTGCCGCTTTGCAACGATGGATGTCGGCACTTGTGCGGCGATCCGCGCATCACGCCGACATCCAGAGCACTTCGCTGAGGCAGCCCGCCGCTAAAAGACCTCGCAATCGCGTCGTATCAGCGACGGCGTGACCCGAGCCTCTCGCTCCGCCTCCGCCTCCCGCATCACACCTCCCCCGCGTGCGCCCTCGCCCGCACTTCCGCGAACGACGTATCGACGAGCAGCCGTCCCGTATCGAACACCGTTTCGAGCGCGTCCTCCCATTCGCCCTCCAGCATCCGGTCGTCCCACGCGGCGGGCAACGTCGTCGTCCGATACTCGCCGGTGCGGAAACTGCGCAGCAGCGTGAGCCGCCCCTTCTTCGAGCGCTTGCCCTGATCGGTGACCGGATCCTTGCGGACGTCGTGCCACACGCCGCCGCGCCGGATCGCCGAGCACTTCATCGCGAAACGCTGCGTATCGCGGTTCACCTGCTGCAGCAGCGCGCCGCCCATGCCGAACACGACGTTGCCGGCCGCATAACCGGCGTCGTCGAGCGCGGAAAGAATCGCATCGATCGACAACTCGTCGACACCATCGCCCTGGATCACCCGCACGCGATTCAGCACACGCCGCCCCTTGCCGTTCACGGTCGAGCCGAACGATTCGTCGAGCGCGCGCACGGTCTGCAGCACGATCGACACGGGGTCGCCCGAATCGGGACGCACGACCAGTGTCGCGCCCGAATCGAGCACGGCCTGCCGAAGCTCGCCGCCCCACAGATCGAGCGCGGCGAACAGATCATAGGAGTCCGACACGACCGACACGATCGCACCGGGCAGGCCAAAGCGGCGAATCATGTTCCGGTACGCATCGGCTTCATGCTCGCGGCCCCACGACGTGATCGTGCTGTGCTCGGCCGCCGGCACCGAGTACGCGGCCATCGGCTCGCGATAGAAGCGGTTCGCGGCCAGCACGCCGAGCACCGTGTCCGAACCCATGAAGTTCACGAGGTGCGCCGCGCCGCCGATCGCGGCCGACTCCGCACTCGATACGCCGCGCGCGCCGAAGTCGTGCAGCTTGAACGGCAGTTGCGCGAGATCGTCGTCGGTCTTTTCGAGGAAGCGGCGGATCGTCTGCCGCAGGTGCCAGCTGCGCGTCGCGACCGTCACCGGATACCACACGCGCAGCAGCATCGTCTCGAGATACGACGCGAGCCAGAACACCTGCGGGTCGTCGCATTCGACCGTCATCAGCACGTTGTGCACCGGCACGACCGAGCCCTCGGGCACCGCGCGGATCTTCACCGGCAGGTAGCCATCGTAGCGTTCGACGATGTAGCGCCACCCCGCTTCGTTGAACGGCTCGCCGTGCACCGTGAAGAAGTCGCGCGCCTCGTCGATCATCGCGTGCGTGATCGGCTTGCACAGATATTCCTTCAGCAGCATCTGCAGGCCGAAGAACACCGTGCGGTCGTAGCGGCCGCCGCGCGATTCGACGTACGAGAACATCGCCGACGCGTCGGGCGGATATTGCAGGAAGTGGGACGCCTTGTACGAATCCGTGTTGAGGATCGGATTGGCGAGAACCGCGGCAAAGCCGCCGAGATCGTTTTGCATGGCTAGAGCTCCTCTAGGCCGTTGAAGTGCCGCCGCGTCTGTCGCGGCGGACGGAATGCGGGGAATCAGCGGATCACAGCTTCCCCAGGAAGTGATACGCGATGTCGAAGTGATCCTCGAACATCACGTTGCGCATCTGCGCGAATTCGTTGAGCGGCACCCAGCGCGCCTTGTCGGCGTCGTCGCTGCCCTTCACGCGCGGCAGCTCGCCGGTCGGGAAGTTGAACAGGCACGCGTGCGTGATCGTGCGGCCGCGCAGCGAACGCGTCGGGTGGTCGAATACCTGGCGATCCTTGATCGAGCCGCGCAGCACGGGCTCCGGCAGCTTCAGGCCGGTTTCTTCACGCAGCTCGCGGATACAGGCCGCGTCGAGCCGCTCGTCCTGGTTCACGAACCCGCCCGGCAGCGCCCACAGGCCGCGGCCCGGTTCGCTGCGGCGGCGCACGAGCAGGATATGGCCCGAATGCACGACCACCGCGTCGACCGTCACGAACGTGACGGGATAAGGCGCGGCCGCCCACGCCTTGCGATATCCGGCGATGAATTCGGCTTCCGACTTCAGCTGCGCGAATTCCGGCTGCGTGCGAAAACGCTCGAGCCAGCCGAACACGGGTTCCGGCACGGCCCACTGCACGAAGCTGTTCGGGCGTTCGGCGAAATACTGGTCGCGGATCTCGGTGGCGGAAATGTCTTCCGTCGCGTCGACATCGACGAGCTCCCATTGCGGGAACATCCGCAGGTAATACGACGTGGCGTCCTTCTCGTGGCCGATCAGCCCGACCTTGCGCTGCGCGATATCGCCGAGCGCGGACGCGACCGCGTCCTGCACCCAGCGCACCCAGTCGCCGTCGTTGTAGGTCGAATCCTGCAACGGCGCGATCGTGACGCGGTCGCGCTCGGACGCATCGAGCAGCGAAGCCAGCATCTGGCGACGCTCGTCGAACGAGAACGGATCCTTGATGGTGCGGGGCTTGTCGGTCGATCCGATCAGCACGCACACGCGCTCGGCCCGGCTCAGTGCCGACTTCAGCACGTTCAGGTGACCACGATGCGGAGGCTGGAAACGACCAATGAAAACGAGCGCGTCGAAGCGCCGGTTCTGTTGCGTACTCATGAGGCTCCCTCAAGAGAGTGAAACGCTTCGGGTCTTTCCCGAAGGGTTGAAACGAATCCTAGGGGAAATCCCGGGGTGCGTCAATCGAACCCATCCTCGACTTGACGAAGTCTGAAGCAATGCGCGTTATTGGCGGGTTACACTCGATTTCATCCCAATCCGCGCCATGGCGCCCGCCATCATGAGGATCTCAGTCAGCCGGACCGTCGGCGTCGATCGCAGACGCCTCTTCACGTGGTCGCAGGATTACGCGCGGCGGCTCGTGTGGGACAGCTTCCTCACCGACGCGTATCTGCTCGACGGCACGACGGCCGGCGTCGGCGTCGACGCGTTCTGCCGCAGCCAGTCGGGCGCGACGATGGTGTCACGCTACATCTCGTACCGTCCGCCGCAGGTCGCCGCCGTCGAGATGGTCGACGGGCCGAAAGTGCTCGAGCGCTTCAGCGGCAGCTGGAACTTCACCGAGCACACGCCCGGCACGACCGAGGTGAAATTCACGTACCACTTCCGCGCCCAGCCGGCCTGGCTGCGCTGGCTGCTCGAACCGCTGATCGGCGCGTTCTATCTCGTGCAGACGCGCCGGCGTCTCGACTCGTTCAAGCGCTGGGCCGAAGCCGAAGCGCTGCCGCACTGATCATCGCTGCCGCGGGCCACGCGGCGTGTCCGCGCCACCTCCTCCCCACGGTTTTCAACCGCGCCACCGCCGCGCCGCCGGACATTCACCGCGCATTTGCCAGATTCGCCGAACCCGGGGAAACTACGGGCGGCCGTCACCCTGACGGCGCGCCCCGACCGAGAGAACGGGGCACTCCTCCCTGAAACGGCTACGACACGAACTTAATCCGATGAGCCTGATATCCCGATTCTTTGGCCGCAACGAAGTACCCGAAAACCCCGTAGCGCTGGTCGCGGCACCCGACGTCGAGAATCCGCTGAGCGTGACGGTCGTCTTCGATGGCCCGCTGAAAGTTGACATCGCCGCACTGACGGCCGCGCTGCGCGCGTACCACCCGAGCATGGAGCAAGCGCGCGTCGAGACCGAGCCGACGCTGGAGCAGGTATTCGGGCTCGCCGGCTGGGGCAACCATGTCGTCCGGCTCGTCGGCTTCGACGCGCCCTATCCGTCCGAGGCGCTGGAAACGTGTGTCGCACCGGCCCACTACGGGCAGGACCTGAAGCAGCAGGTGCGGGCAAGTCGCAGCCACGTGATCCTCTACTACGCCGGGCACGAAGCGAATCCGCTCGACCAGTATGTCGCGCTGGCGGCCGTCGCCGGCGCGCTCGCCGAACAGAACGGCCTCGCGGTGCTGAACGAGCACGCGCACACGTCGCTGCCGGCCGGCGTCTTCAATGCGAAGGAACTCGGCGAGGAAAGCCTCGAAGTGCTGCGGGATATCCCGCTGAACCTGTTCTTCTGCGGCTTCGTGAAATACGAAGTCGAAGGCGTCGACGGCGTGTGGATGCGCACCTATGGCGCCGACGTGTTCGGCCTGCCCGATTTCGCCGCGCTCGCGGAAGGCCATCACGAGGGCGAACGTTACTCGGGCATCTTCAACAACGTGATGCATTACCTGCTGGAAAGCGGCGCGCGCATGCAGGCAGGCGAAACGATGCAGATCGGCACGGAAACGTTCATGAAGCTGCGTGAACCGCTCGAGCACGAGTACTACCTGCAGGGGCCGGCGCCCGTCCTGGTGGCCGAGCTGATTTCGGCGGACGAAATCAATCGCTGATTTCGCCCCGTCGCATCTTGCTGCACGGCGCACGGATTCAAGACTTCGCGAACCGCGTGCGCCGCTGCATGATCTGACGGCGGCGCGACGTTCGCGGCGGCCCGGCCCTAACGTGCGCCGACCCCGCGCAACGGGAACGTTTCCGCCCCCGCATCGCGGCGCAACGTGACCTCCGTACCGGTCAGCCATCCTGACGATTTCAGGATCGGGCGCGCGATCGCGTACAGGCGGTCGGCGCTCGTACCGTAGAAGTACAGGTAACCGTCGTTGCCGTCGCGATGCACTTCGGTCTCGCCCAGTTCGCCGGCGCCTGCCTGCTTCACCGCGCGATCCAGCCGTTGCTCCAGCGCGTGAAGGCGCGCGTTGTCCTTGTCGTAGTAATCGAAGTGAACCATCACGACCGGGCCGGGCGGCTTCGGCGGCACATCGGCGGCGGCATTGCCCGCCAGCAGCGCCCAGCCGAGCAACGCGGCAAATCGGATTCCGTTACGCATATCGGTCAAGAGAGTGAAATGCCCGCTCACGTCGGCGCGCCGCCGCGCGCAACCTGCTGCCGGACTTGCGCCTGCGTGCCGAGCGCGGCGGCGATCGCGTCGACGGCATCGGCCGCACGCGCCGCGCCGCACATGAACGCGTCGACGGCCGCGAAGCGATGCTCGGGCCACGTATGGATCGTGATGTGCGATTCGGCGAGCAGCACGACGCCCGTCACGCCATGCTCACCGCCGAAATGATGGAAATGCGCGCCGATCACGCGTGCGCCCGCCTGCCGTGCCGCTTCGACGAGAAGCGCCTCGAGGCGCGCGGCGTCGCGCAGCAGCGCCGCGTCGATGCCGGCCAGGTCGGCCAGCACGTGCGCACCGAACGTCGCGCGCGGTGGTGCGATCGCGTCGCGCACGGTCATTTGTGCGACCCGTACGACGAGTAGCCGCTGCGGGCCGACGAACTGCCCCAGCCGCTGCCGCCCGAACCGCTGCCGCCGATCGATGCGCAGCTGAACAGCGTGACGACGATCAGGCCGTAGATGCCATAGAGGATGTACCGGATCACGCGCTGCCCCCGTCCGACGCAAAGCTCTTCCACAGCCATTCAGGCAGCCACAGCACCAGCAGGCCGACCAGCACGTAGACGGAGCGGCCGCTGAACGAGAACAGCGAGCCCATGTTCAGGATCACGAGCAGCGCGCTGAACACGAGCGGCAGCGGCGCGAAACTGTGCGGGCCGTTCCGGCCGAACAGGCCCGTCGACGCAGCGGTGCCCGTTGCCGCCGCGGCCGTCGCGAGCGCCGGCGCGCCGAAGCGTTCGGCAAGCGTGCTGCCCGACAGCGGCCGCGCGCGCGACCAGACGATCTCCGCGTCGCTGCGCTCGCGCGTCAGCTTGTCCTTCTGCCAGCCGTAGTCGATGATCGACGTGCGATCGCCCACCTGCACGCGCCAGTTGAACGCACCGACCACGTAGACGACCTCCGAATCGTATTCCTCGCGCAGGCGGTAGGTCTTGCCGCCGTCGGTCACGTCGGACTCGCTACCGATCGTCGGCCATTGGTCGAGCACCTGCACGCGTTCCCAGCGCCCTTCGCTCTGCACGAGCCACAGGAACCCGCGCTTCGGGTTCAGCAACAGGTATTCGTCCCATGTCTCTTCGTCGTCCGGCACGCGGCAACGCATCATCCCGATCACCGTGTACTTCACGCCGTCGAACGTGCCGATCGCGCCGAGCTCCAGCGCACCCTTCACCGCGTCGAGCTTGCGCTGCGCCGCGAACACGGTCTGCTGCTCGGCCGTGCACTGCACGCCCGCATGGCAACTGCCGCACACCACGTAGTCGGCGACGTTCGGCGCATACGACAGCGGCGCGCCGCAGCTCGGGCACGCGAACGGCACCATCTCCGCGCCGCGCTTCTCGCGCGTATCGTTCTCGGTATCGCGCAGCCCGGTGAATGCGAGCGCATCGAATTCGAGCGCTTCGCCCGTGTAGACGGTCGGACTCCCGCCGTTCGAATCGGCGTCGGAATAGTCGTAGGTCGCGAATGCGTTGCCGGTGCGCAGGTCGACGACGCGCGCCTCCCAGCCGGCATCGACGCGGAACGGCAGCTCGCCGTCGCCGCCCGTGCAGCGCGCGGTGCGCACGTCCGACACGAGGAACGCGCGGCCGCCGTGGTCGATCCGCATGCCCGGTTCCAGCGTGCCGAACGCAGGCCACGCGCCGCCGGACGCATCGTCGGGCTCGCGCACCGTGATCGCATACTGGCCGGACGCATCCGACAGCCAGCCGAACGTGCCGTCGTCGAACACGACATACCATTCGCTCCACGCGCCGGCGTCGTAGGTCATCTGGATGCGCCCGAGCACCGTGAACGCACGCTTGCCGTAGCGGCCGGCCGTGCCGATCTGGATCGGCGACGCATCGTCGAGCACCGTGGCCAGTTCGCCGATACGTTCGACGTCGGTGCCGCGCTTGAGCAGCGTGCTGCGACAGGACGCGCAGACGGCCATCACCGCCGCCGCCGAGCGAAACTCGACCGGCGCGCCGCACTGGGGGCACGAGGTACTGAACATGCGCGACGCTTACCGGGTCAGCTTCGCGAGGATCTCAGCCTTCGCGCGCGAATATTCGTCTTCGGTCACGAGGCCCTTGTCGAACAGCGCCTTCAACTGTTCGAGCCGCTGCACGTAATCAGTGCCCTCCGCCGGCGCGGCAGCCACCGGCGCGGCGGCCGGGGGCGCGGGCGGTGCAGCCGGCGCCGCTTGCGCGGCACCCGCCATCTGGCCGGCCATCGCCTGCCCGATCGCCGCACCCGCGGCGAGCCCCGCGCCGATCCCGGCGATGCCGCCCGGGTTCTGCGCGGCGAGCGGAATCGCCTGCGCGGTCTGGTATTGCGTGGCGCGGGCAAGATCCCCGGCCATCCCCGCGCCGATCCGCAGGTCGAGCGCCTTCTGCAACTCCGCCGGCAGCGACACGTTCTCGACCGCGAACGCGTCGAGCGCCAGGCCGTAGCGCGTAAACACCGGCGCCAGCGCCTCGGCGACGCGCTGCGACAGTAGCGACTGGTTCGCGGCCATGTCGACGAACGGTACGTCGGCCGAGCCGAACGTGGTGCTCATCGCGGTGACCACCAGGTTGCGCAGTTGCTGTTCGAGTTCGTCGACCGTGTACTGCGCGCGCGTGCCGCTGACCTCGCGATAGAACGCGCCCGCGTCGACGATCCGGTACGAGTAGATGCCGAACGCACGCACCTGCACGAAGCCGAATTCGCGGTCGCGGATCGTCACCGGCTGCGCGGTGCCCCAGCGCCGGCCGAGCTGCAGCCGCGTGCTGAAGAAATAGACGTCCGACTTGAAAGGCGATTGAAAGAGTTTGTCCCAGTTCTTCAGGTACGTGAGCACCGGCAGTGTGTTCGTTTCCAGCGTGTACAGCCCCGCCTGGAAGATGTCGGCGACCTTGCCTTCATTAACGAAGATCGCGACCTGCGTTTCGCGCACGGTCAGCTTGCCGCCGTAGCGGATTTCCATGTCCTCCATCGGATAGCGCCAGGCCAGCACGCCGTCGGTGTCTTCGGTCCATTGCAGGACGTCGACGAACTGCTTGCGGATAAACGATCCCAGACTCATGTCGGTCTCCTCGAAACGCGTGGCGCGTCAGGTCAGGCAGGCGGCATTGATGATGCCGACGACGAGCGACGCGGTGCCCATCAGGCCGCCCATCGCGACGTTGCGATCCTCGATTGCATGATTCATGCCGGGCATCAGGCGCGTCAGCGCCGCATAGGTGATCAGTTGCACGGCCATCGCGCCGACGGCCCAGATCACGACTTCTCCGAGCGTGGAATTGTGCGCGATGCTGGATGCGAGCGTCAGGCAGAAGCCGATCAGCGCACCGCCGAACGACAGCGTCGCGGCCGCGTTGCCGTCGCGGATCAGCGCCAGTTCGTCGAACGGGGTGACCTTCAGGTACACTGCCGCGAACACGAGCAGCAGCACGAACGCCGACAATAAATGAACCGCATAGAGATAGGCACTATTCATTCTTTCCCTCGGATCTTGTGCTCGGTTCGCCGCCCCGTCGCCAGCCGGCTTGAGCGGGGCGAGCGGACGGACGGCCGCCCCGCAAAAGTCCGCGCCAGTATATCCACATTGCCGACCGCTGCACAACGGACGCACCATGCTGCATAAGCGCGCGCTCGTCCTGTCGATTCTCGTGCTCGCGTCGTGCGGGCTCGGCTACGAACTGATCAGCAGCGCGCTGTCCAGCTACCTGCTCGGCGATTCGATCCTGCAGTTCTCGTCGGTGATCGGCTGCTACCTGTTCGCGATGGGGATCGGCTCGTGGCTCGCGAAGTTCATCGAGGACGACGACGTGCTCGACCGCTTCGTCGACATCGAGCTGCTCGTCGGCCTGCTCGGCGGCGTGTCGGCCGCGCTGCTGTTTGCCGTGTTCGCGTGGCTCGCCGCGCCGTTCCGCGCGGCGCTCTATGCCCTGGTGCTGGCGCTCGGCCTGCTGATCGGGATGGAGATCCCGCTCGTGATGCGCGCGTTTCAGCAGCGGCGCCAGGCGTTCCGCCATACCGTCAGCGAAGTGCTGACCTTCGACTATCTCGGCTCGCTCGCCGTGTCGCTGATCTTCCCGCTGGTACTCGCGCCGCGTCTCGGCCTGTTGCGCACCAGCTTTCTGTTCGGGCTCCTGAACGCGTTCGTCGCGCTGTGGACGACGCACCTGTTCCGCGACGAGATCCGCAACGTGCGCGGCAAGCTGATGCGCGCGTCGCTCGTGATCGGCCTGCTCGTCGCCGGCTTCGCGCTGTCGGACCGCATCACGCACTGGGCCGAGCACGGCGTGTACGGCGACGAGACGATCTATTCGGAAACCACGCCGTACCAGCGCATCGTGCTCACGCAGTGGCACGACGACATGCGGCTGTACCTGAACGGCAACCTGCAGTTCTCGTCGCGCGACGAGCATCGCTATCACGAGGCGCTGATCCACCCGACGATCGAGGCGCTGCCGTGGGCTAAGCGCGTGCTCGTACTCGGCGGCGGCGACGGCCTCGCGGTGCGTGAACTGCTGAAGCACCGCAACCTCGAACAGATCACGCTCGTCGATCTCGATCCCGCGATGACGAAGCTGTTCTCGACGTCCGCACCGCTCGTCAAGCTGAACCAGGGCTCGCTGAAGGACCCGCGCGTACACGTGATCAACGACGATGCGGTGCGCTGGCTCGAATCGAATGCCGACGTGTACGACGCGATCGTCGTCGACTTCCCCGACCCGACCAACTTCGGGCTCGGCCGGCTGTATTCGGTGCCCGTGTTCCGGTTGCTCGCCCGCCACCTGTCGGAGAACGGCTACGCGGTGATCCAGTCGACGTCGCCGTATTTCGCGCCGCACGCGTACTGGACCATCATCGCGACGCTGCATGAAGCCGGGCTCAACACGTGGCCGTACCACTGCTACGTGCCGTCGTTCGGCGACTGGGGCTTCGTGATCGCTGGCAAGCGCCGCGACTTCACGGTGCCGACGCACTACTCGGTGCCAACGCGCTGGCTCGACGCGCAGACGGCCGTCGAGATGTTCCACTTCCCGGCCGACATGCCGGCGCTGCCGATGTCGCCGAACGAACTCAACGACCAGCCGCTCGTGCGCCGTTTCGACGACGACTGGAAACACGTGCTGCGCTGATGGACCGCCGCACGTTCCTCGTCGCGTCGGCGGCCGCGTCGCTCGCCGCCTGCGGGCGCACCGGCTGGATCGAGACGACGCCGCATGTCGACTACCCGGGCATGCGCGAAGGCCATGCGCTGCGCGACCATGCGACGCTGCCGCCGCCGTCCGGCTCGATCGAGACCGACATCGCGATCCTCGGCGCGGGCGCTGCCGGGCTGTCATGCGCGTGGCAGCTCGCGCGTGCGGGACACAAGCGCTTCACGGTGCTCGCGGGCCCCGAATTCGGCGGCAACGCGGCCGGCGGCCGCTTCGGCGATCTCGGCTATCCGAAAGGCGCGCACTACCTGCCGCTGCCATCACTCGAATCCGCGCATCTGCGCGACATGCTCGCCGATCTCGGCGTGATCGAATCGGCGCCGTTCTCCGCGCGCCCCGTGTACGACGAGCGCGTGCTCGTCCACGCGCCCGACGAACGGCTCTTCATCGCCGGGCAGTGGCAGGACGGCCTCGTGCCGACGGCCGGCCTCGGCGCCGACGAACTCGCGCAACAGGCACGCTTCTTCGCGTATACGGACGGGCTGCGCAGCGCGCGCGGCGCCGATGGCCGCAAGGTGTTCTGCATCCCGATCGCGGAATCGTCGCGCGACGCGCACTGGCGCGCGCTGGACCGGCGCTCGTTCCGCCAGTGGCTGCTCGACGAGGGCTACACCGCGAAGGCGCTGCACTGGTACCTGAATTATTGCTGCCGCGACGACTACGGCGCGGGATACGAGCACGTGTCTGCGTGGGCAGGCCTGCATTATTTCTCGTCGCGCGGCGGTCACGCCGGCGATGCGAGCGACGGCGCGGTGCTGACCTGGCCCGACGGGCTGCACACGATGGTGACGAAGCTGAGCGATTCGATCACCGCGCGCACCGGCTCGAACGCATGGTCGCGCGACGGCTTCGCCGTGCACGCGACCGAACGCGCAAGCGGCGTCGACGTGCTATGCGCGCGAATCGGCAACGACGGCGCGCTGTCGACGTTCGTGCTGAAGGCGCGGCGCGTCGTCAGCGCGATGCCGCTGTTCGTCGCGGCGCGCGTATTTCCGCAGCTTGCCGCGTACGGCTTCGATCCCGCGCGCGACCTGCCGCCGCGCGCGCCGTGGCTCGTGTCCAACTTCCTGCTCGACGGCATGCCGGCCGAAGCAGCCGGCGTGCCGCTCGCGTGGGACAACGTCGTCTACGACGGCCCAGGGCTCGGCTATGTCGTGTCGACGCACCAGCTGATTCGCATGTCGCCGCCGACGCGCTCGGTGTTCTCCGCGTACCAGGCGTTGAGCACGCAAACACCGGACGACACGCGCCGCTGGCTCGCGCAGGCCCAACCCGACGCGTTACGCGAACAGGCGGCGATCGACTTGCAGGCCGTCTACGGGCGCGATCTGTGGAAACACGCGACGGCGCTCGAGATCACCGTGCGTGGTCACGCGATGGCGACGCCCGATGTCGGCTTCCTGAGCCGGCCGGGGCTGCTCGCGCTGCGCGATGCCGACGGCCCGGTCGTGTTCGCGCATGCCGATCTGTCGGGGCTGTCGCTGTTCGAGGAAGCGTCGTACTGGGGCATGCTCGCCGCCCGGCGCGCGCTGGCCTGACGGTCGTCGTCCGTCATTGCGGCGCCACCGCCACCCGCTATAATCGCCCGACATTCCGACTGCCTTGAGCAGGCCGACGGTGCCGCACCGCCTGACGCGCCGTATGCCCTCCTCGACAACAACAATGACGAACCGAACCATCCGACGCCTTCACCCGTTCGTGCGCGCCGCCGCGCGCGTGCTCGCCTGCGCCCCGCTGCTCGGCGCGCCGCTGGCGCTCCATGCGGCCGGCACCGACACCGCACCCGCCTCCGGGCGCTACATCGTCGTCGACACCGGCCATACGCCGGCTCACCCGGGTTCCACCGGCGCGAGTGGCCGCGTCGAATACCTGTACAACCTCGACCTGTCCGCGGCGGTCGCCGAGAAACTCGTCGCGCATGGCGACCGCGTGCTGCGCACGTCGGCCGACGGCCGCGAGATCGCGCTCGACCAGCGATCGACGCAGGCGCCCGACGCGAACCTGTTCGTGTCGATCCATCACGACTCGATGCAGCAGCAGTTCATCGACGCAGGCCGCCAGCGCGAATTCCGCGGCTTCTCGGTGTTCGTGTCGGAACGCAATCCGCACTATGCGGAAAGCCTGCGTTGCGCGAAGGCGATCGCCGAGCGGCTGGTCGCGTCCGGCGAGCGGCCGTCGCTGTATCACGCGCAGCCGATCCGCGGCGAGAATCGCCCGCTGATCGACCCGCAACTCGGCATCCATCGCTTCGACGATCTCGTCGTGTTGCGCACCGCGCCGATTCCGGCCGTGCTCGTCGAAGCCGGCGTGATCGTCAATCCGGACGAGGAAGCGCGGCTTGCGCGACGCGAGACGATCCAGACGCTGTCCACTGCGATCGCGGGCGGCGTCGACGCGTGCACCGCGCCGAAATGAATGACGGCGTCCCCCGTCGGACTCAACGGTTTTCACCCAGTCAGGAGCATCACCATGAAAATGAAGAATCTGCTCGCATCCTGCGCGCTGCTCGCGCTTGCCGTTCCGTTCGCCGCGCACGCAGCCGGCTGCGCGAAGCCGCACAGCGCGTTCGACCAGGTGTACTGCAGCAGCACCCAGTTCTCGCAGACCGACCGTGACCTCAACGACGAGTACAGTCGCCTGCGCAAGCAACTAAGCATCGACCAGCAAGCGACGCTGAAGGCCGGCCAGCTCGCATGGCTGAAGCAACGCGACGCACAGTGCAGCGAGACGCGCAACAACGGCTATCTCGTGGATCTCCAGTGCGCGACCGACATGACGCAGTTGCGGCTGTCGTTCCTGCGCGAGCGTGAACGCGAGTGCACGAGCACCGGTTGCGCGACGTCGAAGCTCGGCGAGTAAGGGCTTCGCGCGAGCCGCGCCGCGACGCGTTTCGCGGCGCGGCGCTTCATGCCGTTGCGAACCCTCCGCCTCGGCACCGCGAAAGGAGCGGCGATGCGACAAGCATTCCCTGAAGTCCTCAACGATCTGGTCGACTACTTTCTCGTCGGCGATCTCCTGCTGCTGAAGCGCTTCAAGGAACGGCAGGGGCTGCCGGACGATGTCGCGACGGCGTTCACGACGAGCGACTGCGGCGATCGCGCCGTGCTCGAAGGCGTCGTCATTCCGCTGGCCGGCATCGAGAATCATCCGTATACGATCATCTTCACGCTGGATGACGCGACACCCGAACTGCTGAAGACGGGAAGCCGCCTGCAGCATCGGCGCGGCGGGTACGTGCTGCGCGTCGAACATCGTTCGGTCATGCTCTATACGTGGCGGATTCTCGAACGCTTCAACGACGCAACGGTCGATGCGCTGCTCGCGCGTTACCGCGAACCGGGCAGGCCCGTGATTGAAACCGACAACGGCTGGTATGGCGTCGAGATCCTCGGGGGCGAAGTGCCGCGCAACGGCTGGTTCGAGCCTGCGTTCGAATTCGTGCTGAAGAAAACCGACGTGCCGGGCGACGCATCGCAGGTGGATATCCACTACCGTTTTGCGATCGACGGCAGCCTGGATCCGGCGAATTGAAACCCGCGCGCGACGGCGCGGCACACGGCAACCGATCAGACGGAGCACACAGGACATCGAACACGATGAACATCGACATCCGCCCTGCCACGCCCGCCGATGCCCCGGCCATCGCCGCCATCCACGTCGCATCGTGGCAGGCCACCTACCCGGGCATCATGCCGGCCCCGTTCCTCGCCGGCCTGTCGGTCGAAAAGCGCACCGCTTCGTGGCGCCATGCGCTCGACGCCGGCCGGCCGCGCGTTGCGCTCGCGTTCGCGGAAAGCGGCCCGACCGGCTGGATCGCCTACGGTCCGACGCGCGACACCGACAAGGATCGCGCCTGGGGCGAAATCGAAGCGATCTACCTGCATCCGGCGCATTGCGGGCAACGCGTCGGCGCGGCGCTGGTCGACCATGCATGCGATGCACTGCATGACATGGGCCATGCGTGGGTGTCGCTCTGGGTGCTGGTCAAGAACCATCGTGCACGGGCGTTTTATGAACGCGAGGGTTTCGTTGCCGAAGACGACATCAAGACGTTCGAGATCGACGGTGCGCCGATCGAAGAAGTGCGTTACTGGCGCGCGTTGCCGAAACGAACGTCATGACGGCATCGCTTCCTCCACCGCAAGGCGCGCCTGCATCAACTGCAGCAACGCGCGGATCTTCGCGTTGACCGAATTGCGGCTCGAATAGGCGGCCAGCAGTTCGAGCGGCGCCGGCGTCATCTCCAGCGGCACGCGCACGAGCCGCCCGGCGGCCAGCTCGGCCGCGCATCTTCGTTCAACGAGAATCGCGAAGCCGATCCCGTTCACCGCCGCCAGCCCCGCCATCTCGCCGCTATTGACGCGATACCGGCTGGCGACCGGTATCTTGTGAATCCGCCCGTCGCCGTCGGCGAACTGCCACGGCTGCCCTTTCAGCGTGCTCAACGTCGTGATGCACGGCAATTGCCTGAGCTGCTCCGTCCGGGTCGGCATGCCCGTGCGTTCGATCAGCGACGGCGCCGCCACGACGACGCTCGGCAGGCTCACGAGCGGCCTGACGACGAACGCACTGTCGTCCAGCTTGCCTCGATTGACGATGATCGACAGGTCGATATCGTCGCGCAGTGTCGAGACCCCTGCGAAGCTCGTATCGCAGTCGATTTCGACACGCGGATGGCGGCGGGCGAATTCCGCGACGATCGGCCCGAGCATGCGCGGCCCGATTTCGCCGGGCACGCAGAGCTTCAGCACGCCGCGCAGTTCCGTCTGCTGCGAGGTCAGTTCGAACTCGGCGAGCGTCAGCGCATCGAGCATCGGTTTCGCGCGCTCGTGCAGCAGGCGCCCGGCCTCCGTCATGCGCAGGTGCCGCGTGCTGCGTTCCAGCAAGCGCACACCGAGCCTCGACTCCAGTTGCGCCACATGGCGGCTCACGTTGGAACCGGGTATCGACAGCACACGCGCAGCGCCGGCAAAGCTGCCTTCGTCGACGACCGACACGAACACGCGCACCGCGTTCAGATCCAGCTTGCTGCGCATCATTATCCCGTTTCAGGTATCAAAGATCGCCGCTTTTCACGGCTTATCCCGTCCGCGACCGTAATTTACGATGCGGATCCAGTCAAGGCGTGGCCGCCGACGCACGAACCCGCGACGACGCAAGCACACGCACGAACCTACGGGAGCATCAACATGGATATCGCCATTCTCGGCGCCGGCGTGGCCGGCATGAGCACCGCGCTTGCCCTTGCCGGGCAGGGACACCGGATACGGCTCTACGAACGCAGGCCGTCCGGGACGACGATGGGCGCCGGTGTCGTGTTATGGCCGAATGCCGGCTTCGTGCTCGAGCAACTCGGCCTCCTGCCGGACATCGCCGCGGTCAGCGGCCATCTGCACGCGATGCGGTGCATGGACCGGCACGGCACCCCCTTCAAACGTTTCGATATCGGCGAACTCGACCGCCACATGGGTTTCCCGACGCGCTCGATCCTGCGGCGCGACCTGCATGCCGTGCTGGCCCGGCATGTCGCCGCGCACGACATCGAAGTCTGCTTCGACTACTGCGCGACGGCCATCGACACGGGCACCGACGGCCGCACCGTCGTTCGCTTCGACAACGGCGCGACGATCGCCCCCGATCTCGTGATCGGCGCGGACGGCCGCATGAACTCCGTCGCGCGACGCCATGTGGTCGGCGACGCCACCCCCGTCTACCAGGGTTTCGTCAACTGGATCGGCGTGGCGCAGAGCGACGTGCCGCTGGTCGACGAAGTGTCGATATTCGACTACTGGGGCCAGCGCGAGCGATTCGGCATCGTCGCGGTGGACCGGCATCGCATGTACTGGGCGGCGGCCCGGGCCGAGGCCGATATCGACGACGACAACGACAGCAACAGCGACGCTGCGGCGCCGGATGATCCAGGCCCACTGCTGGAACGGCTCTTTGACGGCTGGCCGGCGCCCATCGCAGACGTGATGCGTGCGACGCCGCCGCACACGATCGCGAAGATCCGCGTGCACGATCTCGATCCGGTCGATGTATGGCATCGCGGAAATGTGCTGTTGATCGGCGATGCCGCGCACGCGCCACTCCCCACCTCCGGACAGGGTGCATGCCAGGCGCTCGAGGACGCATGGCATTTCGCGCGTTGCCTCGACGAGCATGGAAAAGGCAGCGACCTCAATGCCGCGCTCGTGTCGTTCACGGTGCGACGCAGCCGGAAAACCGCAGCGATCACGCTGCGCGCTCGCGAGTTCGCTCACCGGCTGTTCGGCAACGACACGCATGAAGCTGCCCGACAAGCCGATCCGGTCGCCGAGATCGAAGCGCTCGCGAACGCGTGGGGAGCGGGACTGCCGATGATGCAGGCACGGGACTGACAAGCCCCGCAAGCGATGGCATCCGATCACAAGAACCACCGATACTCCCGCGCGCCAATCTCGTTGCGAAAATCCAGTTCCTCCTGCCGCTTGTTCTCGCAATACACCATCACGAACTCGCTGCCGAGCCCTTCGCACACGGCCGCATGATCCCGCATCGACGCGACGGCCGACAGCATCTCCTTCGGAAAGTCGATCCCGCTGCCGCGATCCTCGTTGAGCGGCGCGATCGGCTCGAGCTTCGCCTCGAGCCCGTGCTCCATCCCGGCGAGAATCGCCGCGAGCACGAGGTACGGGTTCGCATCCGCGCTGGCGAGCCGGTGTTCGATCCGCAGGTTGCGCGCATCCGACTCGGGAATCCGGATGCATGCGTCGCGATCCTCGAAGCCCCAGCTCGCGCGGCTCGCCGCGTTCACCATCGACCCGTAACGCCGGAACGCGTTGTGATTCGGCGCGAACACGGGCATGCAATGCGGCAGCAGTGCGAGGCATCCGGCCACCGCATGCCGCAGCGGCCGCTGCGCGTCCGCCGCGAGCAGGTTGCGCCCCGCATCGTCGTAGAGGCTCACGTGCACGTGCATCCCGCTGCCCGGCGCATGCAGGTACGGCTTGCCCATGAAGCTCGCGCGATAACCGTGCTGCAAGGCGACGCCGCGCGTGCTGCGGCAGAACATCGCCGACCAGTCGGCCGCGCGCAGCCCGTCGTCGCAATGGCCGAAGTTGATCTCGAACTGGCCCGGCCCGAGTTCGGCAGTGATCACGGTCGCGTCGATTCCCTGCATGCACGCGACGTCGACCATCTCGTGCAACACGTCGGAGAAGCGCGACAGGCGCTCGATATGCATGTTCGGCTGATCGTCGCGATCATCGGACAGGCGGTCGCGCGGATACGTCGGCATCCCCTCTTCGAGCTGCGCGTCGAACAGGTAGAACTCGAGCTCGAACGCGACGACCGGCCGGATGCCGCGCCGCGCGAACCGCCTCAGCACGCGCGCGAGCACCTCGCGCGGCTCGAACTCGACCGGCGCGTCGGTGCCGTCCGTCGTGATCAGCATCTGGCCGAGCGGCTGCTTCTCCCAGGTCACCGGCTTCAGTGTGCCGGGGACCAGCCGGCGCACGGCGTCCGGGTCGCCGTCGTTGAAACAGTAGTCGCCGATCTTGTAGAGGCCGCCCTGCGTGCCGAGCAGGATGCAGTTCTGCGGCAGCTTCAGCAGCGCGCCGGCCGCCACCTTTTCGAGCGCATCGACCGGGTAGCGCTTGCCGTAGAAATGTCCGGGCAGGTCGAGGCAGATCAGGTCGACATAACGGATCTCCGGGTGCGCCTGCCGGAATGCGCGGACTTCAGCGACCAGCGCGGGAACGACGTCAGCCATGTCTCGTCCTTTCCATGTCTTGTATGGCGGTGCCGCAGCGCGGCGAACCGGATTCACGCGGCGCATTCGGCAACGAACGCCGCATTTAAATCAGTACTGCAAACAGGCTGCGTGGCGCGGCGGCCTGCAGCACCGCCCGCCCCGCCGACAACTCAGGTGAATACCCAGATCACGCGCGTCGGCGCATCGGTCAGGTTGGCATAGCGAAAGCGCTTGTGCGCGGGAAGCTGGAATGCGTCGTTCGGGCCGAGCGTGACGGGCGTATCGTCGCCGTCGATCCAGATCGTCAGTTCTCCTTCGAGCACGAAACCGCCCTGCTCGTCGCTGTCGTCGACGGGCCGCTCGCCGCTGCTCGCGCCCGGCGCGAGATGGCTTTCGAGGACCGAGAAGCGCGAGCGCATGTTCGGCGACACGAGGATGTCGGTAATGCCGGCCGCGTAATACACGGTGCGCCGCTCGTCGGGCCGCGTCACCCACGGCACGCTGCGCGGCTTGCTCAGGCTGTAGAAATAGGTGGTCGGCACGCCGAGCGCCTCGCCGATCGCGGTGAGATCCGCAACCGTCGGGCGCGACAGCCCGCGCTCGACCTGTGACAGAAAGCCGACCGAGCGGCCGATCCGTTCCGCGAGATCGTTGAGCGTGACCTTGCGATGCTTGCGCAGGTCGCGGATCAGGATCGCCAGGCTTTCTATCTCTTCCTGTTCATTCATGGTGGGTTCCGATGCAGTCAGACGGTATCGCGCAGACGGTACCAGGCCTTGCCGATCGCTTCCAGCGGCGCGGCGAGCCGGCCGCCGCCGGGGAAGCGCGGGTTGCGGATGCGCTGGTACTGTGCGAGCAGGCGTTCGTCGCCGAGCACCGCGTCGGCCACCGCGCGCGCACCGGCGAGCGTCGGCAGCACGCCGTGCCCCGAGAACCCCTGCAGCCAGAAACGCTGCCCGTGGCGGCCGATGTCCGGCGTGCGGCGCATGCTGATGTCGATATGGCCGCCCCACGCGTAATCGAGCGGCACGCCGACCAGTTGCGGAAACACGCGTTCGAGGTGCGGGCGCGTCGCCGCCGCGATATCGGCCGGAATGCCGCCGAGATACGTGCAGCCGCCGCCGAACAGCAGCCGGTTGTCGGGGCTCAGGCGGAAATAGTCGGGCACGAACTGGTTGTCGATCACGCAACTGTTCCGCGGCAGCAGCGAACGGGCGACATCGGGCGCGAGCGGCGCGGTCGCGACCTGGTACGTGCCGACCGGCAGCAACCGGCGCGCGAGATCGCGATCGAGCCGGTCGACATACGCGTTGCAGGCCAGCACCAGTACGTCAGCGCGCACTTCGCCGCGCGCCGTGCGGGCAACGTGACCGCCGGCCGTCTCGCGGCACTCGAGCACGCGACTCTGCTCGAAGATGCGGCCACCCGCGCGCTCGATCGTCTGCGCGAGGCCGAGCGCGAGCTTCAGCGGATTCAGGTGGCCGGCCTCGGGATCGTAGAGCGCCGCAAGATAACGCGTGCCGCCGATCCATTCGGGCATTTCAGCCTGGCCGATCACGCGCAGCCGGTCGTAGCCCCAGCGCTCGGCCGCTTCGTCGCGGGCCTGCGCGAGCATCGCGACACGCCGTGGCCGCACCGCTGCCCACAGGCTGCCGGGCCGGTAGTCGATATCGAAACCGTGCCTGGCCGGCAGTTCGCGCACCTCGGCCGCGGCCCAGCGCATGCTGTCCCACAGTAGGCGCGCGCCGTCGCGGCCGAGCGAATCCTCGAGCGGCTGCATGTCGCACGACCAGCCGAGCAGCGCCTGCCCGCCATTGCGGCCCGATGCGGCCCACGCGACGCGGCTCGCTTCGAGCACGACGACGCGCTTGCCGGCCAGCGCCAGGCGCAACGCCGTATGCAGCCCGCTGAAACCCGCGCCGACGACGAGCACGTCGGTGTCGATGCGTTCGTCCAGTTCCGGACGATGCGGGATCGGCGCCGGGTAGGTGCCGGCGTAGTAGCTTGCGACGTGACGGTCGGACTGCACGAACATGCGGACTTCCGTGAAAATTACGCCGTGAAATTTCATGAAAAATTAGCACGGCAATTTCACGGAGGCAAGCGGGTAAACCGCACCCCTGACGTTGAATGTTCGACGAACTAAAGTTACGCTCCTGTTAGCCGATTTCGGCGCTGCCTTCCAACATGCATGACCGTACGGTGCGCGACACACGCACCCCGACTGCGACATTCATTTGCTCCGCCGATACGGCGGAGCAACGGCAACGAAGCGCGGTCGCGTGGCTGCGATCGACACCCGGTCGCCTGTTCGCCCGCCGGCGCACATGTGTGTCCCCCAGGAAAAGGCGCTCCGATTCCGACGCGCCGGCACCGCGTGGCCGGAATCGACCCCGTCAACAGGAGCCGCGTCCCCGAGCCCCCGGGCGCCGGCTGCCCCCAACCCTGCCGGTACTTTCCCGCTGCTCATCAACCAGTCTATTTCGCGCGCATCGTTCGACAACCCGACATTGGCCGCGCGACGTCGTAAGGCCGCCCGTCCACCCGCCCGAGCCGTCATCGACCTTGGTCATGGGCGGTCCGGCACCGTCGCCCGCGCCGGCCAGGAAGGCCCGCAACGACACCGCAATCGCAAAGGTTCACGCCGCCTCCGGTCCTGCATTACCATCGTGCGTTCGCCCGAACCTGCCCGCTTCCGGCAGGCGAGGCCGTCACCTTCCGCTTCCGCTCTCGCTCCGATGCTCGCTCTCGTCATCCTCGCCGGCCTGTGGGCCGGACTGCAGAACACCCTCGCGGGCGGCGGCTCGTTCGTCACGCTGCCCGCGCTGATCGTGTCGGGCATGTCGCCGCTCTCGGCAAACATCACGTCGACGGTCGCGCTGTTTCCCGCGCAGGTCACGACCGGCTGGGCGAGCCGCAACATGGTGCGCGGCGTCGGCAAGCTGTCGTTTCGCGCGATGTTCTTCATCAGCGTGGTCGGCGGTGCGCTCGGCGGGTTGCTGTTGCTGAAGACCCCGTCGTCGATCTTCTCGCGCCTCATACCGTGGCTCGTGCTGTTCGCGACGATCGTGTTCGCGTGGGGCAGCTTCTTCCGCAAGCCGAGCGAAGGCACGGCCCACCTCGGCACCGTCCCCGCCGCGCTCTCGCAGTTCATGATCGCGATCTACGGCGGCTACTTCGGCGGCGGGCTCGGCTTCCTGATGATGGCCGTGCTGACGATGGCCGGGCTCTCGCCACGTCACGCGATGTCGACGAAAAACGCGCTCGCGGGCGTGATGAACGCATCGGCCGTCGTGCTGTTCCTCACGTCGCCGCACCTGCACTGGGGCAAGGCGCTCGCGCTCGGCGGCGGCGCGATCGTCGGCGGGCTGCTCGGCACATGGGCGCTGCATCGCGTGAACGAACGCGTGCTGCGGATCGGGATCGTCTGCATCGGCGCGGCGCTGACCGTCGGGTTGTTCGTCAAACCGATCTGACGCGAACGCGCCTGCCGCCGCTGCGGCAATTGATGAGCAAACGGCAAGGCGTCTTTCGCATATCTCGTTTGCCGTGACGACGGTGTCCGCCCACAATCCGGGGTTGTCGTCGTCATCGCTCTCTCGCGGGCGCCGACCGGCACTTCGCGGCCGCCATTCCGATTCACCGCCGGCGGCCCGGCACATCGCGTCACACACGCTCCCTCGACATCGGCGCCCTTTGCGGCGGCAGCACGCTTGCCGCCGCGCCGCCCGATGCGCTAACGGCCAACGGGCCAACAATAACTAGCGGCAGGAGATGCAGGACAACTCATTGAGGCAAAGCCTCAAGCAGCGGCACATCACGATGATCGCGCTTGGCGGCGTGATCGGCGCGGGCCTGTTCGTCGGCTCCGGCGCCATCATCGCGACCGCCGGCCCCGCGGCGATCCTGTCGTACCTGATCGGCGGCGTGATCGTCACGCTGGTCATGTTCATGCTCGGCGAAATGGCGTCGCGCAATCCCGACAGCGGGTCGTTCTCCACCTACGCAAGCAGCTATCTCGGCGAATGGGCCGGCTTCGCGGTCGGCTGGCTGTACTGGTTCAAGTCGATGATGACGATCACCGTCGAGGCGATCCTGCTCGGCTTGACCGCTCAGCCGAACGGCCGCACGCCGATCAGCCAGCCGTGCAGGAACCGCGCGAAGACGGCCCACACGACGAGCCCGGCCACGATCGCCACGACGTCGCCCGACAGCTTGCCCGCCGGATAGCGAACGCCGTCACGGCGGTCACGCGCGCGCCACACGACGAAATCGACGAGCGACCACACGAAGAACGCGCCGAACAACACGACGGCATGCAGCGTGCCGTTCGCGAGCAGGTGCGCGATCGCCCATACCGCGACGCCGGCCACCATCGGATGGCCGACGAGCGTCTTGATGCGGTTGCCGGGCACGTAGGACGCGGCGATCAGCACGAATGCGATCGCGGTCAGCATGCCGGTGAGGTGGCGCACGCCGACCGGCGACACCCACAGTAGCGTCGCGCCCTGGCGCGCGATGCCGTAACCCCAGACGATCAGCACGAAGCCGATGATCGACGCGATCGAATAGAGGCCCTTCCAGCCTTTCTCGCCGATCCGCTCGATCGTCGCTGACCGCCAGCCGTCCGCGACGATCCGGATCGAGTGCACACCGAGGAAGATCGCTAAACCGAGAATCAGGACGAGCATCGGCTGTCTCCGTCTGGAATGATGAGTGGGGAAGCGTCCCGCGCGGCGTACGATGCGCCGTTCGCGGGGCCGGCGGCGAGGCCGGCGCGGGTCGCACCAGGCACGGGTGCAACCCGCGCCGATCATAAACGCCGAGGCCGCCGTTGTGAAGCATGGGGGATGTGCGGTGCGGCAACGCGGATGATTTTGCGCACCCGTGTGGGCGCGCCGCCGGGTGCCCACCACCCGCCACGCGCGACGCGAATCGCCTCGACACGGCCGAGATCGAAAGAAAGGAAAGCGAAATTCCCGAAGTTTTCGCGTCGCTCGATCGGTATCAAGTTCGCTTGCGCTTTGCCGCTGGTTTCGCCGCTGGTTTCGCCGCTGGTTTCGCCGCTGGTTTCGCTGCCGGTTTCGCCGTCGGTTTCGCCGTCGGTTTCGCCGTCGGTTTCGCCGTCGGTTTCGCCGTCGGTTTCGCCGTCGGTTTCGCTGCCGGTTTCGCTGCCGGTTTCGCTGCCGGTTTCGCTGCCGGTTTCGCTGCTAGTTTCGCTACCGGTTTCGCTGTTCGCTTCGCCGCCGCTTTCCCTTCCGCCACCGGCCTCGCCACCGCCCGTGCCTTGCGCTTCGGCGGCCCCGCCAGCAACGCCGCGCGATACGCACTGCGGCACCAGTCGAACAGCGCGCCTGCGTCCTCGAGCACGTCGGCCGGCGTTTCGTAATAGCCTTCGAGCGACACCGTGCGCGTGGGCCGCTCGTACAAGAATGACCCCATCCCCGCCGCGACGAACGCCGGACGGTTCACGTCATCCACACGCAGGAACAGCGACCCGCGCGACATGAAGCCGAACATCACGCCGTCGAGCCGCATCGCCGCACCGCTGAAGAACCGCACGACCGTCACGTTGCCGAGCGGCGCGAGCTGATACGCGATCTCCTCACCGCGCGCCTTTTCCGATTGCCAGCTCATGCGGATGCCGTGCAGCGCTGCGTCCACGCATCGAGCTCGGCTACGTCGAAGCCGACCGCCGCCGCGCTCTCGCGAATCTGCCGCCACGTCGCGCGATCGACCGGAATGCCGCCGGCACCGCGTGCCGCGCGGCTGGCCTCTTCCGGCTCGCCCGGCACCTGCACCGGCGCGTCGCCGGCCTGCGGCGACGCCTTCGCCCATGCGACGAACGCATCGGCTTCGCGTTCCGCGTCGGCCGCATCGAACGCGTTCGGATCGATCAGCACCGACAGCATTCCGTTCACGATCGCGCTCGTCTTCTGCAACGTGTCGCCGTAGGTCGTGTGCCCGCCGACGAGCGCGCCGCCGAAAATCTCGCACATCGCCGCCAGCGCGTACCCTTTATGCATCCCGAACGGCAGCAGCGCACCGAACGGCTGCTCGTGCATCACGGCCGGATCGTCGGTCGGCTGGCCGCGATGGTCGATCAGCGAGCCGGCCGGCACGCGCTTGCCCTGGTTGTACGCGACGCGCGTCTTGCCGTACGCGATCGCGCTGGTCGCAAAATCGAGCAGCAGCGGCGGCCTGCCCGCACGCGGATACGCGGCGCAGAACGGGTTCGTGCCGAAGCGCGGATCGGTACCGTGCAGCGGCGCGACCAGCAGGTCGCCCGGCACGTTGACGAAATGGAACGATACGAGCCCCGCGCGCGCGCACTGCTCGGCCCAGTGCCCGATACGGCCGAGATGATGCACGTCGCGCAGCCCGATCGCGCAGATGCCCATGCGTCGCGCGCGGTCGATCCCTTCGACCATCGCCTCGAACGCGATCACCTGGCCGAAGCCGCGCCCGCCGTCGATCGTCAGCACCGCGCCGCCGTCGCGAACGATCGACGCGTGCCCGTTCAATTGCAACTGCCCTTCCCGCCACGACGCGACGTAGTTCGGAATCATCCCGATCCCGTGCGAATCGTGGCCCGCGAGATTCGCGCCGACCAGGTGATCGGCGACGAGCCTTGCCTCCCGCTCGCTGCTGCCGGCCTGTTCCCAGAGCGCCGCGACGAATGCATGCAGCGGTTCGGCCCGCATGCGCAGCGGTTCGGTATCGGGCGTCGGCAGTGCGGTCATCGGCAAGGCTCCGTCAGGTCGGGTCGGGCAGTTGTCACGCTAAGCGCTAAACACTCGGCACCAGGCGATCAGCGCGCGGTCGCGATCACGTCCGCGACCGCCGCCGTCAGCTTCTTCGCATACGGCACGTGCAGGAATTCGTTCGGGCCGTGCGCGTTCGACTTCGGCCCGAGCACGCCGCACACCATGAACTGGGCGGACGGGAAACCTTCCTGCAGCACGTTCATCAGCGGGATCGTGCCGCCGAGGCCCATGTACGCGCAGTCGGCGCCGAAGTGGCGGCGCGACGCGGCATCGAGCGACGATGCGAGCCACGGCGCGAGATCCGGCGCGCTCCACCCGGTCGCGGCGCCCGCGTCCGGCTTGAACGTGACCTTCGCGTTGTACGGCGGATCGAGTTCGAGCAGTGCCTTCAATTGCTGCACGGCCTGCGCGGCGTCGACGAGCGGCGGCAGGCGCAGCGACAGCTTGAACGCGGTGCGCGGACGCAGCACGTTGCCCGCATCGGCGAGCGCCGGCAGGCCGGCCGCGCCGGTGACCGACAGCGACGGACGCCACGTCGAATTCAGCAGCGCCTCGCGCGGATCGGTCGTGGTCGGCAGCACCGGCTTGCCATCCGCGCCGCAAGCCCACGGCAGCCCCTTCCACACGGCGTCGCCGAGAATCGCGGCGGCCGCGTCGGCTTCGCGCACGCGGCTGTCGGGAATCTCGCAATGGAACACGCCCGGCAGCAGGTTGCCGTTCTTCGCATCCTCGAGGCGCTCGAACAGCTGGCGCATCACGCGGAAGCTCGACGGCGCGATGCCGCCGAACACGCCCGAGTGCACACCTTCCTCGAGCACCTCGACCTGCAGGTCGCCGGACACGAGCCCGCGCAGCGACGTGGTGAGCCACATCTGGTCGTAGTTGCCGGCGCCCGAATCGAGGCAGACGACGAGCGACACCTGGCCGAGCCGGTCGCGCAGCGCATCGACGTACGGCAGCAGGTCGTAGCTGCCCGATTCCTCGCAGGTCTCGATCAGGCCGACGCAGCGCGGCCGCTCGATGCCCTGCTCGTCGAGCGCACCGAGCGCCGCGAGGCTCGCGTAGATCGCATAGCCGTCGTCCGCGCCGCCGCGGCCGTACAGCTTGCCGTTCTCGTACTTCGGCGTCCACGGGCCGAGGTCCGCGCGCCAGCCGTCGAATTCGGGCTGCTTGTCGAGGTGGCCGTACAGCAGGATCGTGTCGGTGCTGCCCGAACGCGTGGCGGGCGATTCGAAGAAGATCACCGGCGTGCGGCCGGGCAAACGCACGACCTCGAGCTTCAGGCCCTTCACGGGCTGACGCTCGGCCCACTGCGCGGCATCGGTGACGACGCGCTCGAGATAGCCGCGTTTCGCCCAGTCGGGGTCGAATGCGGGGCTCTTCGCGGGGATCGCGATGTAGTCGGTCAGGGCGTGGAGGATTTCATCGTTCCACTTGCGCTCGATGAAGGTAACGAGCTTGTCATGGTCGAGGACGGGGGTAGTGTCGACGGAGGTCATGGTGGGGGTGCCTGGATCGGGCTGACGAAAACCCAGATGATACGCCGATGCTCCCGCGCCAGCGCCCCCTTCCCGGTGGTTCAGACCGCCTGCGGGAACGCGTCGCGCAGCCCCGCCGCGCACGCGAGTGCGTCGCGCCACAGGCGTTGCGTCAGTTCGCCCGCATCCTCTTCACGCGCAAGCGCCGCGGCCTCGCCCGCCCACAGCAGCGAGAAGTCGTCGCGGCCTTGCCGCTCGAACGCGCCGCGCAGCGGATCGACCACCGCCGTCGCGAGCGGGAACGCCGGCGCGAGCGCGCTCATCGGCCCCTGCTCGCGCATGAAGCGCGTCAGCAGCCCGCGCGCGGGGCGGCCCGTGTACAGGTTGGTCATGCGCGTGCCGTCGTCGCGCGCGGCGCGCACCGCCGCGCGATGCAGCGCCGAACGGCCCGCTTGCGGCGTCAGCAGGTAGCCCGTGCCGATCTGCACGGCGCGCGCGCCGAGCGCGAACGCTGCCGCGATGCCGCGCCCGTCGACGATCGCGCCGGCCGCGATCACCGGGGCGCGCACCGCGTCGACGATCTGCGGCAGCAACGCGAACAGGCCCGGCTGCGCGTGGATGTCGTCGGTCAGGAACATCCCGCGATGGCCGCCGGCCTCCGCGCCCTGCGCAACGATCGCGTCGACGCCGCGCGCATCCAGCCAGCGCGCTTCCTCGACGGTCGTCGCGGACGACACCACCTGCGCGCCCGTGCGCCGCACGCGCTCGAGCAGCGTGTCGTGCGGCAACCCGAAATGGAAGCTGACGACGGCCGGCCGCAATGCCTCGACGACCGCGCACATCGCGTCGTCGAACGGCGCGCGGCCGGGGCCGCCCTTCACGTCGGCCGGATCGAGCCCGGCTTGCGCGTAGTAGCCGGCGAGCGCCGCGCGCCAGCGCGCGTCAACCTCGGCATCGGGCGCCGGCGGCGTATGGCAGAAGAAGTTCACGTTGAACGGCGCGGCCGTGCGCGCGCGGATCGCCGCGATCTCGTCGCGCAGTTGCTGCGGGCCGAGCGCCGCGCATGCGAGCGAGCCGAGCCCGCCGGCTTCGCACACCGCGATCGCGAGCGGGCTCAGCGAACCGACCATCGGGGCCTGGATCAGCGGCAAGCGGGAAGGCAGCGTCGTCATCGGAATCGTCCTCGGGGAAGAAGCGAAGCGTGCGCGCGCAGGCAGCGCGCATCAATTGCGCTCGATATTAACCGACAAACCCGCACCCCATTGCTGCGCCATTTACATCACAAATCGATTCAATCGATTCGGAGAAACGATTATTCACGGCAGCTTCGGCGCCGTGATCCCGGCGTCCGGATTCGAGACCGACAGAAACGCCTTCCAGCGTTGCCGCACGGACCACCTCCCCCCGCCTTCAAACGCCGATTTACCGGTTTCAATGACATTCATCAATCTTCAATTTATTAAATACCGGCGTTTACCCTTATTCGAAACCATCCAGGCGATAACATGAACACGTTAATTAAATCGACGATCCGCACCGGAATCGCCGACCGGCGCCCCGCCGCGCCACCTCAACCGCAACACGTCTCGTCAAGGAGCGTCGCATGTCCGATGCCAGCTCGTCCTCCTCCCGCTCCGCCGCCACGCCGGCAGCGACTTCCGCGCCGAAAATCGGCGTCATTCCCGCCACGCTGATGGTCGCAGGCAACATGATGGGCTCCGGCGTCTTCATGCTGCCGGCGAACCTCGCCGCCACCGGCGGCATCGCGATCTTCGGCTGGCTGATCACCGTCGTCGGCGCCGTGTCGCTCGCGCTGGTGTTCGCGAAGCTCGCGGCGATCGACCCGGCCGCCGGCGGCCCGTATGCGTATGCGCGCAAGTCGTTCGGCCCGTACATGGGCTACCAGACCAACCTGATCTACTGGCTCGCGAACGTGCTCGGCAACGTCGGCCTCGCCGTCGCGGGCCTCGGCTACCTCACGCATTTCTTCCCGGTCCTGAAGGACCCGCTCGTGTTCGCGCTCGCGCAGATCTTCGTGATCTGGCTGTTCACGTACGCGAACATCCTCGGGCCGAACGTCGTCGGCCGCGTGCAGTCGGTCACGACGGTCTTCGCGCTGGTGCCGATCCTCGGGATGGCCGTGTTCGGCTGGTTCTGGTTCAGCAAGGATGTGTATTTCGCCGGCTGGAACGTGTCCGGCACCAACAGCTTCAGCGCGATCGGCGCGACGCTGAACTTCACGCTGTGGGCGTTCATCGGCGTCGAGAGCGCATCGGTATCGGCCGGCGTCGTCGAGAACCCGTCGCGCAACGTGCCGATCGCGACCGTCGGCGGCGTCGTGCTCGCGGCCGTCTGCTACGTGCTCAGCTCGACCGTGATCATGGGGATGATCCCGAACAAGGCGCTGCTCGCATCGAGCGCGCCGTTCGCGGATGCCGCGCGGCTCGCGCTCGGCGACACCGCCGCGAACGCGGTCGCGCTGTGCGCCGCACTGGGCTGCCTCGGCTCGCTCGCGGGCTGGACGCTGCTGGTCGGGCAGACCGCGAAGGCGGCCGCCGACGACGGCCTGTTCGCCAGCGTGTTCGCCCGCGTGAACTCGAAGAACGTGCCGTCGGCCGGCCTTGCCATCGTCGCGCTGATCATGTCGGTGCAGGTGCTCGCGACGATGTCGCCGAGCGCCAGCGAGCAGTTCGGCAAGATCGCGTCGATCGCCGTGATCATGACGCTGCTGCCGTACATCTACTCGTGCATCGCGATCAAGGTGCTCGGCTACGGCAAGATGCCGTCGCATCAGTTCACGTTCTACACGATCGTCGGCCTGATCGGCGCCGTCTACGCGCTGTGGGCGATGGTCGGCTCCGACGGCCAGCAAACGCGCTGGTCGCTGATCTTCGTCGTCGCGACGATCGTCTTCTACGAGCTGTCGATCAACCGCCAGCGCGAGATCGAGGAAACCCATATCCATCCGGGCGGCCGCTCGCCGCGCTGGGTTCGCTATCTCGCGCTCGGCGTGACCATCGCCGCGCTCGCCGCCACCTTCTGGATCTCCGTGGGCCGTCACCAGGCCGACACCCTTCACGCGCGCTCGCCGGCCGTTGCCGCGAGCGTCCAGGCAACCCAGCAAACGGGGGAATGACACATGACCGCTTCCTTGACCCAACCGGCCTTCCGCCGCCTCGGCATGAAGGCGCTGCTCGTGCAGCACGACATCGATGAACGCACGGCCACCGGGCGCGCCGCAACGGCGCTTGCCGAGGAGCTGCGCACGCGGCTCGTCGACGTCGTGATCGCGACGTCCGCCGACGATGCGTGCGCGGTGGTCGCCGCCGATCCGGCGATCCAGTGCCTGCTGCTCAACTGGGAACTCGGCAACGATGCCGGGCACGCACCCGCGCAGGCCGTGCTCGACGCGATGCGCGCGCGCAACGCGACCGTGCCCGTGTTCCTGCTGGCGAGCCGCGCGAGCGCGTCCGCGATTCCGGTCGACGCGATGCGCAAGGCCGACGACTTCATCTGGATGCTGGAGGACACCACCGCGTTCATCGGCGGCCGGATCGTCGCCGCGATCGAGCGCTACCGCGAGACCGTGCTGCCGCCGATGTTCCGCGCGCTCGCACAGTTCTCGCGCGTGTACGAATATTCGTGGCACACGCCCGGCCACACCGGCGGCACCGCGTTCCTGAAATCGCCGGTCGGCCGCGCGTACTTCGAATTCTTCGGCGAATCGCTGTTCCGCTCCGACCTGTCGATCTCGGTCGGCGAACTCGGCTCGCTGCTCGACCACTCGGGCCCGATCGGCGAAAGCGAACGCTACGCGGCGCGCGTGTTCGGCGCGCATCGCACGTATCACGTGACGAACGGCTCGTCGATGTCGAACCGCGTGATCCTGATGGCGAGCGTCACGCGCAACCAGGTCGCGCTGTGCGACCGCAACTGCCACAAGTCGGCCGAGCACGCGATGACGATGTCGGGCGCGATTCCGACCTACCTGATTCCGTCGCGCAACCACTACGGGATCATCGGCCCGATCATGCCCGAGCGGCTGACGGCCGCCGCCGTGCGCCTCGCGATCGACGCGAACCCGCTCGTGCGCGGCCGCGACGGCATCGACCCGACGCCCGTGCATGCGCTGATCACGAACTCGACGTACGACGGCCTCTGCTACAACGTCGCGCGCGTCGAGGAGCTGCTCGGCCAGAGCGTCGATCGATTGCATTTCGACGAGGCGTGGTACGGCTACGCGCGCTTCAACCCGATCTACCGCGACCGTCACGCGATGCACGGCGATCCCGCGCAACACGACGCGAGCAAGCCGACCGTGTTCGCGACGCAATCGACGCACAAGCTGCTCGCCGCGCTGTCGCAGGCCTCGTTCATTCATGTCCGCGACGGCCGCAACCCGATCGAGCACGCACGCTTCAACGAGGCGTACATGATGCATGCGTCGACGTCGCCGAACTACGCGATCATCGCGTCGAACGACGTGAGCGCCGCGATGATGGACGGCCCCGGCGGCGAGGCGCTGACGACCGACGCGATCCGCGAGGCCGTCGCGTTCCGCCAGATGCTGGCGCGCCTGCATGCGGAATGCGCGGAGAACAACGACTGGTTCTTCAATGGCTGGCAGCCCGATAGCGTCGTCGATCGCAAGACGGGCCGACGCGTGCGCTTTCACGAAGCGGACGAGACGCTGCTCGCCACCGACCCGTCGTGCTGGGTGCTGCATCCGGGCGACACGTGGCACGGCTTCGGCGATATCGAGGACGACTACTGCATGCTCGACCCGATCAAGGTGTCGATCGTCACGCCGGGCGTCGCATCGCACGGCGGGTTGATGCCGGTCGGCATTCCGGCGTCGGTCGTCACCGCGTATCTCGACCGGCACGGGATCGTCGTCGAGAAGACGACCGACTTCACGATCCTGTTCCTGTTCTCGCTCGGCGTGACGAAGGGCAAGTGGGGCACGCTCGTCAACACGCTGCTCGACTTCAAGCGCGACTACGATGCGAACGCGCCGCTCGAACAGGCATTGCCCGAACTCGTCGCGCGCTATCCGCAACGCTACGGCAAGCTCGGCCTGCGCGACCTGTGCGACCTGATGTTCAGCGCGATGAGCGACCTGAAGACGACCGAGATGATGTCGCGCGGCTTCTCCACGCTGCCGAAGCCCGATTACAGCCCGGCCGAGGCGTTCGAGCACCTGGTGCACAACGACATCGAGATGCTGGAGCTCTCGGAGATGGAAGGCCGCACCGTCGCGACGGGCGTCGTGCCTTATCCGCCCGGCATTCCCCTGCTGATGCCCGGCGAGAACGCGGGGCCGGCCGACGGCCCGCTGCTCGGCTACCTGAAGGCGCTCGAGCAGTATGACCTGCGCTTCCCGGGCTTCACGCACGACACGCACGGTGTCGAAGTCGAGGATGGCGTGTACCGGATCGCGTGCATCAAGCAGAAGCCGCGCGATACCCGCACGCGCTGAGTGCACCGAGTGTGCACGGCGACGCCGCGCCGCCGCCCGGCGGCGGGCGTCGTCGCTCGCAGCCGGCGTCGGCCGTTCAGGCCGCCGGCTGCCCCTTCAGTTGGCCGACCCACTCGGCGAGTTGCGCCGCCCCCTCTTCGTCGAGCTTGCCATCGAGTTCGCCGTACCACGACGCGATCGCGTCGGCCGGCTGCGTGGCCTTCAGGATCTCGAGGCTCTTCTCCAGGAACGACGAGAAGAACGGAATGCCGCGCATGGAGAGGAAGGTCGAATCGGTGATGCGCACCTGCGCGTAGACGTCGCGCATCCAGACGAGATGCGGCAGCGCCTCGCGCAGGTGGCCGCTCTGCATCAATGCGGAAATGAAATTCACGCACGCGGCGACGTCGGACTGCTCGTGCGTGTCGTGATTGACCTGGGCAGCCTTCAGCAGCCACGCTTCGCCGCGCTCCACTTCGCCGCACATCACCGACGTCGTCGCGAGCTGCAGCGCGTTGTGCGCGCTCGGCTCCTGCTCGAACAGCTTGAGCCAGTACGGGAAGGCTTCCGGGTAGCGCGCCATCTCCGAGTACGCGAGCGCGCACAAGCGCGCCGCATCGGCCAGCCGCGCCACGTGCGGCATGGCGCCCGCGATCGCGTCCTTGGGCCGGCCCGCCTGGAACGCGGCCAGCGCGGGGGCGAGTTCGGGGGCGATGTCGGGCTCGCGCGACGCGCCCGGTTCGCCCGGTTCGCCCGGTTCGCCCGGTTCGCCAGCGTCTTGCGTCAACGGCGCAGGCGACGACGCTTCCGCGCGCGGTTTCTTTCCGAACAGCTTTCCCAGCAGGCCCATGATGGTGTCCTTGTCGTTTTCGTCGTGCCGCGTGAACGGCGCAAGCCGGTGACCACGCGACCGGCTTCTCTCAGTGATGCGCGATCTTACGCCACCGCGGCGTCACCCGAGGAAAGCGTCGACAGGAACCGGTACCGCGCTCAAGCGTCCCGCGTGCCTTCGCCGCGACTCATCCCGCGCCGGTACGCGGCCGGGCTCGTCGCCGCGACGCGCCGGAAATGCCGGCGCAGCGATTCCTCGGAACCGAACCCCGCTCGCGCCGCAACCTGCGCGAGCGACAACCCGGGATGGGCTTCGAGCATGTCCTTCGCGACGTTCACGCGTTCGCGGATCAGCCACGCGAGCGGCGACATTCCCGTCGCATCCGCGAACTGACGCTGCAGCGTGCGCGTGCTCATCGCGGCCTGCGCGGCAAGCGACGCGAGCGTGTGCGGCTCGGCCGCGTGCGCGCGCATCCAGTCGATCAGCTTCGCGAGCCGGTCGGTGCCGCCCGGCGCGACCGGGCGCGGCACGAACTGCGCCTGGCCGCCGTCACGATGCGGCGGCAGCACGAGGCGCTGCGCGACCCGGTTCGCGATCGCGCCGCCGTGATCGCGGCGCACGAGATGCAGCAGCATGTCGAGCCCCGCCGCCGATCCGGCCGATGTGATCACCTGCCCTTCGTCGACGTACAGCGCATCGGGATTCACGCGCAGCGCCGGATAGCGCGCCTGCAGTTTCTCCGCATAACGCCAGTGGGTCGTCACCGTGAGGCCGTCGAGCACGCCGGCCGCGGCCAGCACGAACACGCCCGAGCAGATCGAGCAGAGCCGCGCGCCGCGGCGATGCGCGGCCCGCAGTTTCTTCAGCAGCGGTTCCGGCGGCGGTTCGTCCGGATCACGCCAGCCGGGAATCACGATGGTATCGGCGCGATCGAGCGTCGCGAGCCGATACGGCGCGGCGACCGTGATGCCGCCCGCCGCGCGCACGGGCCCCGGCTCGCTCGCGCAGACCGCGAAGCGATACCAGTCGACCCCGAGCTCGGGGCGTTCGAGGGCGAACAGTTCGACCACGCAGCCGAATTCGAACGTGCAGAGGCGGTCGTAGGCGAGCGCGACGACGAGATGATTGTGCATGGCGTGATGTTACCGGAACTTGTCGATCGCGCCACTGCCGCGAAACCTGAGGAACCGCGATACTGCCCCTCATTCCACCGCGTTTTGCGCAACCTTCAGGAGAACTTTCCCATGTCCTACGTTACCGACGTGCCCGCCGCCGACAGCCCCGCCGCCCTCGCGCATTTCGAGGCATCGCTGCGCTTCGAGACCGATTGCTGGGACGTGCACGACGCGCTCGCGTCGGGTACGCCCGATTTCGTGCTGCTCGACGTACGCGGCCCCGACCAGTTCGCCGCCGGCCACGTACCCGGCGCGCGCAACCTGCCGCGCCGCAAGATCATCGAGAGCAAGCTCGCCGGCTATCCGGCCGGCACGCTGTTCGTCGTCTATTGCGCGGGCCCGCACTGCAACGGCGCCGCGCGCGCGGCGATCCGGCTCGCGCGCCTCGGCCGGCCGGTCAAGCTGATGATCGGCGGCGTAACGGGCTGGCTCGACGAAGGTTTCGAGCTGAGCAACGAAGTGCAGCCGGCAGACGCCGAAGCCGGCTGATCGTCATTAAAAGCGCAACAATCAATTGCCTGGGCGCGGCCTGCACGCAGACGGAAAAAGCGCGACAATCAGTCCCATTGCAGTTCGGATGGAGCAGCAACATGCAGAACGCAGTCCTGATTCAAGTGGCCGGTTCGGTCGCCGCGATCGCGATCTATTTCCTGCCGGCGGTCATTGCCGACCGGCGTGGCCGGCACGACAAGCTGACGGTTGCGATGTTCAACGCGCTGTTCGGGTGGACCGGCATCGGCTGGCTGATGACGCTGTACTGGGCCTGCCAGCCGAACCCGCGCACCGATGTCGCGCAGACGATCCTCGCGAAGCGCCGCGGTATCAGCATGCGAACCTTCTCGACCGGTCTCGTCGAACGCGTGCAACGCCGCGTCGCCGCCCAGGAACGATGGGCGGAGAAGCAAGGCTGCCGTTAAGTCCCTCTTTCCCCTTCACCGTGCCGCGTCGAACTTCGGCATCCTGACGTTGGTCGACGCACGGTAATGCCACGCCAGCCCGTCGTGCGGCGCTCCGCCGCCCGCACGCAGCCACGCCCCGAACGCCCCCGCCGTCACCGCCCGTGCGATCCGCTCGCCCGGGCAACCATGCGGCCCCGTGCCGAAGCCGAAATTCGGCCCGGCCGCGCGGTCAGGCATGAACCGGTGCGGATCGCGATGCACGGCCGGGTCGCGATTCGCCGCGGCAAGCACGACGAGAATCGCGTCACCGGCTTCGACGGTCACGCCTTCGATCGTCGTGCGCGATGCGACGAAGCGGCGCGTGTTCTGCACCGGGGAATCGAAGCGCCCGACTTCGGCAACGAATGCGTCGAGCGCGGCATCGTCCGGAACGCCGCGCGCCGCGCTCGCTCCCGCGTCCCCGTTCCACGCCACCAGGGTATTGCCGAGCCACGCGGCGGTCGCCTCGCAGGTCTGCGACAGCAGCCCGACCAGATTCGCGACCAGCGCGCCGCTCGCGTGCCAGCCCGACGCACGGGCCGCCTGCTGCACCGCGGCCACGAGCGTGCCGTCATGGGCCTGCGTGTGCGCGACGCGCTCCGTCATCCGGTCGAGCAGTTGCCGCGCAGCGTCGCTCGCGCGAGCCAGTGCTGGGGCATCCGACAACGGCGAAAGCGCGGCGACGAAGTCGACGACCCGCGCCGCGATATCGTCGAGCTGCGTCTCGTCGAAGCCGAGCAGATCGGCGACCGCGCAGACGGGCACCGTCATGCACCACGCGTTCAGTTCGCCGGCATCGCCCGGCGCCGGCAAGCGCCGCGCGGCAATCCGCGCGGCACGGTCGCCCAATGCAGCCGTGTCGATCGGCGCGAACGCCGTGCGCAGCGCCTGCTTCGGCACGTCGTGCCGCAACGCGCCGTCGTTCATGCGCACGAGCTCGCCGAACAGCGCGCCGGCCGTCGTGCCGCGCAACGCGGGCGGCACGGGTGCGTCCAGCGGGCGAACACGGCAGGCCGGATGGCCCAGCACGGCCGTCACGGCAGCCGCGCGGCTCGCGACCCACAGGCCGAGCGTGGCGTCGAACGCGAGCGGCGGCCCGTCGACGAGCGCCGCATAGTAGGAATAGGGATCGCGGTGCGTGACCGCTGCGATAGGATCGGTCGGGTTCATGCGGACAGTATCGGCGCAGCGCACCGCCGCATGTTTCGGGCCGACGTGAAATGTCGCGGCGCGGGTACCGGGCGCGGCTGCATCGCGACGACAGGTGCTTGTCAGGCAGCCGAGCGGCAGCGATGCGACTGCATGCGCATGCGTACGCGCCCGGCCGAAATCGCGCGCGGCTCGGGCACCACCGTGTCGTGAGGGAACATTTCCTGCCGGAATTCGCCGTTTTCGTCGAACCACTGGCAGATCAGCCAGTCGCCGTCGTCGAATACGACCGGCCCGGCATAGGTGATGGTCATGCGCGGCCCGCCCGTCTTCAGCGTCACGACATCGCCGACACGAAACCTGATGCGTTGATTTTCTCGGTTCGTCATCGCTCTCTCAACATTCTTATATATCGATATTACCGGCGGCTTACCAATCGTTCATTCGAACGTGCCGCAGATTATCAATCAAAAAACCAGCCGGCAACTCCCGCGTTCAAAAAACATCCTGAACGGGGAAATGCAACAATGCGCGGCATCGACCCGCACGGCGGGCGCCCGATCGCCCGATCCGGCGCGGCTTGCGCGCCGGCGAAGGTCGAACGGGATGAATGCGGAGAATAGACGATGTATTTTACGCCGTCACCGATGTTTAATCTTGACGCGAAATCGGTTGATTATAGTCAATTGAAAGTTTCAGCTGGAAACGATCCCACGGTTTATTTACACTTATTCTCCGAACAAAACCGGTGAATTATCGGGTGATGCAAACCAGCGGTTGATATCGCGCCCCGGTACGGCAGCTTGCGAAAACGTAAACGTGCCGTCCTGCGCCATCTCCTTCGCCGCGCGCAGGAATGCGCCGAGCGCGGCCCGCGCCAGCGCGCCGCCGACGCTCACGCGCTTCACGCCGAGCGCCGCCAGCGCGTCGAGGCTCAACAAGCCGCCCTGCAGCCCCATCACGACGTTCACGGGCGCGCCGACCGCCTGCGTCACCGCCGCGATTTCGTCCGCATCGGTGATACCCGGCGCGTACAGCACGTCGGCGCCCGCGTCGCGATAGGCGACGAGCCGCGCGATCGTGTCGGCGAGGTCGTGACGGCCATGCAGGTAGTTTTCGCATCGCGCAGTCAGCGTGAACGGGAACGGCAGCGCGCGTGCCGCGTCGACGGCGGCCGCGATACGCTCGATCGCCGCTTCGCGCGCATAGATCGGCGCGTCGGCGCGGCCCGTCGCATCCTCGATCGAGCCGCCGACCGCGCCGGCCTCGGCCGCGAGCCGGATCGTTTCGGCCACCGTGTCGGGCGCGTCGCCGAAGCCGTTCTCCAGATCGGCGCTCACGGGCAGGCCGCCCGCGGCGACGATCTCGACGATGTGATCGAGCATCGCGTCGCGGTCGATCGCATTGTCGGGCTGCCCCTTCGAAAACGCGTAGCCGGCACTCGTGGTCGCGAGCGCCTCGAAGCCGGCCATCGCGAGCAGGCGCGCGGTGCCGGCGTCCCACGGGTTCGGGATGATGAAGGCGCCGGGGCGCGCATGCAGTGCGCGGAAGGCTTCGGCTTGGCGGGCTTGCAGGTCGGAAAGGGTCATCGCGGACTCCGGAGGGAAGTTGACGACCGAGCTTACGCCGCTCGTGCACGCGACGTTTCAGCGTTCGCCGAAATGTCGTCGTGTGACTGGAAAACCCGGCACGCCGACTGTACGCCGGCAGCCGCCAACGAGCGGGCCGCCGTCGCCTACCCGTCGCCGGCCCACGGTCGTTCAGATCGATGCGCTCGGCCCGTCGTCGATGCCGAGCAACACGTCGGTCACGGCCTCCGAGAAGCGCATCGCGCGACCGTCGATCAGCACGCCGTCCGGATTCGACGGATCCCGCACGGCTTGCGGCACGCCGTGCGCGAGCAGCACCCGCGCGCAAGCCTCCCAGTCGGACGCACCGGCATGCTCCGGTTCGTTGACGGACGCCCAGGACAACGTGCCGAGCGCGTCGCTCCCGAACCCGTGCATGTCGCGCCAGCTCGCGCCGTGCGCGAGCAGGAACGCGAGCAAGTCCGCATCGCCGCGGAACACCGCGTGATTCAGCGCGCTCGCATCCCAGTCGCCGCCCCGCGCGGCGATCGGCCAGCCCAGTTCGACCATGACCTTCACGGCGTCGCCCGAACCCCACGCGGCGGCGTCCGGCAGCAACCGCAGCCGCTCGCCCGGCAGCGCACCGGGCAGGTCGGGATGGCGCGCCTGGATGCGCCGCGCTTCGTCGGCGTCGGCGCGCGCGCAGGCCGCCACGAACGCGTCCTGCGCATCGAGCGCCTCTTCCGCGCCGGCCGCACGCAACAACGCCGCGACGTCGGGCAGCCCGGTCTGCATCGCCAGCCGGTACGCACTGACGCCTGCCGGGGTCCGCGCGCCGGGATCGGCGCCGGCCGCCAGCAGCGCGGCGATGTGGCGCGCCGAGCAGCGCACGCCGATCGCCCGCAACAACGGCGCGCCCCAGGTTTGCGCCAGCCCTGCTCCGGGCGGCTCGTTCGGGTCGCCGCCATGCGCGAGCAGCAGTTCGAGCGCCTCTGCGTCACGCATGTCGAATGCACGCCGCAACGCATTCGTCCCGCCCACCCGCGCGCCGTGTTCGAGCAGCAGGCGCGTACAGGCCGGGTTCTCCACCGAGTGATACAGCGATTCGCCGTCGTTCGGATCGGCGCCGGCTTCCAGCAGCATGGCGGTGAGAACCGGATCGCGATTGACGCCCGCTGCGCCGTACAGGGCCGACAATGGCCCCGCTTCGTCGGGCTCGGCGAGCGAAGCCGGCGGAAAGCGGTTGCCGATCCGCTGGTTCGGATCGGCGCCGGCGTCGAGCAGAAGGCGCGCGCAGGCGCGCAGCCTGGCGGCAAACCCGGGAAGTTGCCCGAGCCGCGAATGCGTGACGGCGACCAGCGGCGGCAGCTTCAGCACGCCGCCGGCGCGCGCGATCCAGCCGGGATCGGCGGCCAGTGCCGCCTTCACCGCGTCGAGATCGCCGGCCGCGCATGCGACGGTCGGATCGGCCGCAACGAGATCGGGATGGTCGAGCAGCAATTGTGCGGCGACGCGCGGCCGGGGTGCGTCGAAGCCGCCGGTCACGTCGCCGCCGTACGCCAGGTCGAGCCAGCGCCGGATCAGCTGCGACCGCGGTTGCCCCGCCAGCGCATGCGTTTCGACGAATGCGCCGAGATCGGCCCATGAGGCAAAGCCGTACTCGCGCGCAATGCAGGATTGCGCGTCATGCAGGCGAAGCCCGAGCGCGAGCGCTTCGTCGTGCGTGCGGTTCGCGGCGGCGGGGAGAAACCGGACAAAGCGCGCGACGGCATCGGCGTCGCCTTGCCGGTACAGGCGCAACAATGCCTTGGCCTGCTTTTTCAGATGATCGGGATTGGCCTTGGGCGGCAGCTTTTTCATGCGAATCCTCGTGCAGTCATGGCCGAAGGTCCGCAATACCGCCAGCACAAAGGACAGGGGAAAGTGAATTTGCCGCGACAGGTGGGTTCAACCCTTTCCGCGGACCCGGAAGCGACCTGCATCGCTGCCCGGTATCCTAGGCGAGCGCCGGCGACCTCGTCAACCGCGCCACGCCACGCCACGCCGCGGCGAGGCTCAGCCCGCGAGCTGCTTCATCAGGAAAATGCGCGTATGTCCGACCGGATAATCCGGCAACTCGCCGAAGCGGACATAGCCGCGCTTCTCGTAGAACGGCCGCGCCTGGAAGTCGAAGGTGTCGAGCCACGCGCTATGGCAGCCGCGCGCGGCGGCTTCCGCCTCGGCCAGATCCATGATGCGCGTGCCCGCGCCCTGGCCGCGCGCGGCCTCGGGCACCACGAGCAGGTCGACATGCAGCCAGCCGTACGCCGTGCTGCCCCACAGGCCGCCCACCACCGCGCCGTCGCCATCGGTCACGACCACGGCCAGCGGACGGGCATCGTTCGGGCCAGCCTGGCTTTCGTTGAACCGGACGAGCGGCGCGACGATCTGCTTGCGCACGTTCGCGTCGCCCGCGTCCGTCACCTCGTATGTGAACGTCATCGGTTGAGTTCGCCTGAATCGAAAACAAGAAACGGTTGAAGCCGTGCGTACCGCGTCAAACGACGTAAGCACCCTTCGCGTGCAGTTCCGCTTCCGTGCGCTCGAGCGCGGCGACCGCATCGCTGCCTTCGAGCGCCAGCAACTGCGCGACCAGCGTTTCGGCGATCGCGTGCGCGGCCACCAGTGACGGGAAGAACGACGGGCTGTCGTGCGTGAAGATCAGTTGCGCATCCGCGTGCAGTGCGATCGGCGACACCGCGCTGTCGGTGATCGCGACGATCCGGCTGCCCTGCGCCTTCGCGGCCTGTGCGACGCGCGTCGCTTCCGCCGAATACGGTGCAAAGCTGACGACGACGGTCACGCTCTGCTTCGCGATCGTCCGCAGCTCCATTTCGAGCGAACCGGCGACGCCGTTGAGCAGCGACACGGTCGGACGGAACAGCCGATAGCCGTACACGAAGCCGAACGCAACCGGGTAGCACGAGCGAAACCCCGCGACATGCACGTGCGACGCCTTGCGGATCAGTTTCGCGGCATCGGCGAGCGCGTGCTCGTTCTGCGCGGCGGTGGCCGACAGATTGTGTTGTTGCGCGGCGAGCAGGTCGTGCGCGAGCGACGCCTTCGCGTCGGGCCGCACGAGCGAGCGCGCCCGCTGCGTGAGCGGCTCGGGGCGCGTGCGCACGCGTGCGACGCACAGGTCGCGCAGCTCGTTCCAGCCGGGGAAGCCGAATTGCTGCGCGAGCCGCACGAGCGATGCGGGCTGCACCTGTGCGCGCTGTGCGACCTTGCGCATCGACGAGGTGGCAACCTCGTCGGGATGATCGAGCAGGAAGGCGGCGCCCGCCTGGAATTGCGGGCTCAGCTCGGAAAATTGCGCCCGGATCCGGGACGCGAGTTCGTCGAAATTGGCGGCCATCTTGGTGGGTACGGGAACCGGTCGTCCATGGTATCACCGGCCCCGCGCGCACCGGTCAGCGCAGCACTTCGACGTGATCGGCGTCGACCTTCACGCTACCCGACCATTTGCGCTCGAATTCGCCGGTCACCTTCACTTCGTTCTTGTCGCTGACGGGCTGGCCGGCCGCCCACAGCTTGTGGTCGATCTCGACGCGGATCGTGCCGGTCGCATCGGCGAATTCGTAGTCCTCGCCGCCGACATGCTTGACGATGCGGCCCTGCAACTGCACGTGCTGGTCGTCCTTGCCGTTCGCGAGCAGTTCCTTCACGGTCGTCGGGGTCAGCGTGGACGGCCCCGTGTATTGCGCGTAGACGGCGGCGGGCAGCGTGGCGAGCGCAACCGTCAGGATTCTGGCCAGGTGTTTCATGATCGTGGTCCTCTTCTTCGATGTGGCGCCGCGCCCCGTTGAACGCGACGGCCCCAGATTACGGACCGTAAGATTAAGCAAACCTGAAGGCCGCACCGAAGCGACACGGTGCCGCATCGAACGCCCGCCAACGCCCGCCGCGCGCCGCCCGCATTTAAGGTGCGCCTAAGACACGGGCGCTTATCATGGGAACCCCGGGTGCCACGGCGCCCCGTTGAAGAGACACCAATTCATGCGCGTATTGCTCGTCGAGGACGATCCGCTGATCGGCAGCGGGCTCGAACAGGGCCTCAAACAGGAGGGCTTCGCGGTCGACTGGGTGAAGGACGGCGACGCCGCGTCGCTCGCGCTGCGCGCGACCGGCTACGGCCTGCTGCTGCTCGATCTCGGGCTGCCGAACCGCGACGGCCTGTCGGTGCTCGCCGCGCTGCGCCGCCGCGACGAAAACCTCCCCGCGATCATCATCACCGCGCGCGACGGCGTGCCCGACCGCATCGCAGGCCTCGACAGCGGTGCGGACGACTATCTCGTCAAGCCGTTCGAGCTCGACGAACTGCTCGCCCGTATCCGCGCCGTAAACCGCCGCCACGCGGGCCGCGCGCAGACGACGCTCGCGATCGGCCCGCTGCGGCTCGACCCCGTCAAGCACCTCGTCTGGCTCAACGACGACGAAGTGCCGCTGTCGCCGAAGGAGTTCGTGCTGCTGCACGAGCTGATGCGCGACCCGGGTGCGGTGATTTCGCGCGAGCAGTTCGAGGAGCGGCTGTACAGCTGGGGCGAGGAAATCGAGAGCAACGCCGTGCAAGTGCACATCCACAACCTGCGCAAGAAACTCGGCCACGACACGATCCGCACGGTGCGCGGCGTCGGCTACCGGATCGGTGACGGCCCGTGACGCGCATGCAACGCGCGATCGCGCGCTGGCGCAACGCATCGCTGCGGCGGCGCCTGCTGACGTGGCTGCTGCCGGCCGCATGCGTGATCGGCCTCGTCGCGAGCGCGGGCACCTACTGGGGCGCGCTGCGCGAGCTCGACGACCTGCTCGACGACCAGATGCGCAGCATGTCGAAGCAGATCGTCGTCGGTCCGAACGGCGAGCTGTCGTTCAGCAACCACGCCAATGGCAAGCACGGTTTCGAAGCGAGCGACCCCGACGCCGTACTGCTGCAGGTCTGGCGCAACGGCACGCTCGTGTATTCGACCGACCGCGATTCGAAACTGCCGCCGCCCGAGCAGAAGGGCATCGCAAGTGTCGACGTTGCCGGCCAGCCATGGCGCACCTATGTGACCCAGCGCGGCGGCACGACGATCCGGCTCGCGCAGGCACGCCATGCCCGATGGGAAGCGATCGCGGGCATCGCCGTGCACCTGCTGTGGCCCGTGTTCTCGATGCTGCCGCTGCTCGCGATCGGCCTGTGGTTCGGCATCGGCGCCGGGTTGCGGCCGCTGCGTACGATTGCATCCGGCCTCAAGCGCAGGAATGCGAACAATCTGGAACCGGTCGACGTCGGCTCGATGCCGAACGAAGTCCGACCGCTCGCCGAAGCGATCAACGACCTGCTCGCGCGCCTCGACCGCTCGTTCACGCTGCAGCGTCACTTCATCGCCGATGCCGCACACGAGTTGCGCACGCCGATCATGGGCCTGTCGATCCAGTCGCAATTGCTGCGGCGCGCGGCGACCGCCGAAGAACGCGAGCAGATCCTCGCGCAGATCCATGCAGGCACGACGCGCCTCGGCCACCTCGCCGAGCAGTTGCTGACGCTCGCTCGCCTCGAACCCGATGCGCAGGCGGCCGCCGCCGTGTCGGCCCCCGTCGATCTCGCCGCGCTGTGCCGGTCCGTAGTTTCGGATCGCACGCGCGTCGCCGACGCACACCGGATCGATCTCGGCGCGATCGTGTCGACGCCGGTGATGACGTCGGGCAATGCGGACACGCTGCGCGTACTGCTGAACAACCTCGTCGACAACGCGATCCGCTATGCGGGCGACGGCGCGCGTGTCGATGTGTCTGCACGCATCGACGGCGCGACGCCCGTGCTCGAAGTCGCCGACGACGGCCCGGGGATTCCGGAGGCCGAACGCACCGACGTGTGGGAGCGCTTCTATCGCGGCGCGGGCGCGCAGGCCGTCACGTCGTCGGGCAGCGGGCTCGGGCTGTCGATCGTCAAGCGGATCGCCGAACAGCATTGCGCAACGGTTGCGCTCGGCACCACGCGCGGCGGGCACGGGCTGACCGTCACGGTGCGCTTTCCGCTGCCGGCCTGACCCGCGCGCATCGCGCGGCTTGTCCACAGATTGTGTTGGCAAGCTTGTGGACAACCGTCCATTAACAGCACCAAGCCATTGATCGGAAAGGGTTTGCCAGGCGTGCGCGGCAAATGCGCCAGCGCGGGTCAATCACGCATCCCGCTCAGCTGTCGTTGACGATTCGCTCGATCCGCAGGCCGGTCGAGGTTTCGAGGATGCTGGCGTGACGCGTCACGACGCAAAACAGCCGGCCCTTGGGATAGTCATCCGGCTTTTGCCGGGTCCGATCCTCGGTGTGCACGACCACGGTTCCGTTGAGCGGATACGCACCGACGTGTTCACCCAGGAAATAGATCTGGCCGTTCAACTGGTAATAGCCATTCCCGAGGTACCAGAACGAATCGTTCCCCGTCGCGATCCGGTCAGTGCCCAGATAGATCCCGTCGCCCTTCCTGACGATCGCATAGAACAGCAAGCCGATTTGCGGTTCGATGACGGTGTAGTGATTGGCACGGATGTCGTCGAGCACCTTGTCGCGAACTTCGTCACTCAGGTAGGTGCTTTCGCCGAAATACTCGGTGTGATGGTAGGGCGGCGTACAGGCATGCGCACTCGTGCCGCATGCCACCGCCACCAACGGCACGGCGATCGCTTTCCGGATCGTTCTCACTGATTTCTCTCCAGGTTCTTTATTGTCGGACCGCCATCCGGCGCGGCAAATGTTACCGGTGCCGGATCGCGTCGCCAGTTTACCGAACCGCTCTCGTTCAGGAAGATGCATTCGCCAAATTGACAACCAGTTGTCCAATACGTAAAGTAGTTGTCAATTCATCCCGCGTATCGAACATGACGAAATCCGCGAAGTTGACCGCCGTCGCGCTGTCCGTATTCCGCTTGAACGGCCTGCTGATCGAATGGGGCAACACCTTTGCCGGGCCGCACGGCCTGACCAGCGCGCGCTGGCAGGTGCTGGGCGCCATCTCGCTGGCGCCGGAAGCCCCGAACATCCCGCAGATCGCCGACGCGATGGGCATCACGCGGCAGGCGGTGCTGAAACAGATCAACGTGCTGACCGACGAAGGGCTGGTTCAGTCGCTGCCCAACCCGGCGCACAAGCGCTCGCCCTTGTATGCGCTGACGCCTCGCGGCGAGGCGGCCTACCAGGCCGTGGTCGGGCAGTGGCAACAGCATGTCCGCGAGATCGCCGGCGACTTCAGTTCGGCTGACCTGGATGCGGCGATCCGCGTGCTGTCGGCGATGTCCCGCGCACATGGTGCCGATGCACCGACGTGAGCGCTCAGCCCCCCCTCACCCTCACCCGCAGGAGTTCCCATGCCTCATTTCAAGCCGCTGGATCCGGCGTTTCCGATCCAGCAACAGATCGCCATCGACGCGGAGCCGGTTGTCCTCGTCAACGTGTTCACGTTGGCCGCCGCCGACGAAGCGGACTTTCTCGCCGTGTGGAAGGACGACGCCGAATTCATGAAGCGGCAGCCGGGATTCATCTCGACCCAGTTGCATCGCGCGCTCGGCGACAGTCCGACTTATCTGAACTGCGCGATCTGGGAATCGACCGAAGCGTTTCGCGCGGCCTTCACGCATCCGGAGTTCGTCGCCAAGCTGTCGGCCTATCCGTCGTCCGCCGTCGCAAGCCCGCACCTGTTCCAGAAAGTCGGCGTCGCCGGTATCTGCACGGCGTGAGGGCATGACCTGCCCGGCGAAGCTTAAGAAAACGTCCTGGCGGCTGGTTGTCCGGTCCAGTAATCAATCGTCCCTGGCGGGCGGCCCGACCCGTTTGCAGAAGCACGTTGTACCCATCCCGGTTGGATGGCTGGATCGTCCCCGGCGGCAAATGCCCTATCCCCAAACACCGATGCGGCTGTTCGGCGTAGCCAAGTGCGTTGCTCTGATCATCGCGTCAAAGTAAGACGCGAAAGCGTGAAGAACTTTGCCTGCCGCCACACAAACGGTAGCCCCCCGCCCTGTCTACTATAGAGAGGCATGCGAACAGCGACAAACTGCGGTGACTCGGCGGACGCCGATGCGTCGCCCGGTGCATGTCTGCTTGGAAGTTGAATCATGGCGTGCTTTCCCTGTTCCGCTCAATCAAGCAACCAGCCGTTATCACCCTCGACCAGCGTGCCGCCGTGGCTGGTAGTGTCACCCTCGCGGGCGACCGCCCGGCCACCAAACGTGGTTACGCCCCCGGTGACGATGACAGCACCGCAACTCGTAGAGTCACCGACACAGGCCGCTTTTCTCCCCCCGACTGTCACGCCGTCCGTGCCGCTGATAACAGTCCCAGGTCCGTGCAATGGACAGACATGGCGATGGCCGACAAGCACAACGGGTCGCATGAAAATCTCCGATGGTGATATTGATCAGCCGTTACTTTCCAGCGGCGGCACTCTGTTCGCCCACGTACTTCCACTGGAAGCTGAAGGGGTCCACGCCCCGGTCCCCCGGCAGGTTCGGCAGTGAATCTCCTTCCTTGACGAACACTTCGTAATAGCCTCCGAGCCGTTCGATGCTCTTGCCCGTCGCGGCCCAATAGCCGGTCTTTGTCGCGTAGTCGCCCGGACGGGCGTACGGCAGCGCGGGGACCTGCGTACTGGCATCCACTTCGCCGAGGAATTCAATGTGCCGCCCCTCACGCGCTTCTTCATCGGTCGGCTTATAGACCCTGAAATAGAGGCGGTTCGACGGTGCGTTATCCGTGATCGAGTACCTCATCCTGCCCCTGCCCTGCGAATCCGGACGTTCCTGAGCCTTGCGGATCTCAGCCCAGTCGTGCTTCGGATGCCAGTAGACGATTTCATAAACGTGATTGCCTGGAAGGAACTGGGTGTTCACGATCACAAACTCACTAGGTATATCTGAAATCCATTGGCTTTTTGCTTTTAGGACACGAGGATTCGCCTCTCTCTCTTCATCCCTAGGGGCCGGCCTGATAGTCATAATGCCGTCATCCTTGGGTGGTGGAGCGGGATCGATGCGCTTGCCTTCTGAATACAATTGTATTCGGGGAACATTCGGTGCTGGCCCATCAGTCCATTTAAAGTCCCTGTCGCTCGAATTGATGTAAGACAGGTAATAATGGATTTCGACGTAGTTGCTGCCAAGCTTTCCGTCACGAAACCTGATCTGCGTAATCAGCGGATTCTTGACCCAACCAACGCGCTCATCCGGGACGACGTCGGTCTGGTTGGCACTTTGCTTGTCAGTCAAGGGACTGGTCGGTAACGGAAAGGCTTGCGATACTGGCGAGGCAAAGCAGGCCGACGCCGCTACAAGCCCCGCTGTCAGAACAACCACTCCGGTACCGCGCATCGTCCGATGGTGATGTCTCATCTTTCGTGCTCTTAATAGAAATGCGATTTCTTTGGTATACACCGGTTCACGATTGGGCATGAATACATCCTGGAAGTAATCTGCTGTCATTGCCCGCTAGCCTGACTGTGGTCGCCCACGTACTTCCACTGGAAGCTGAAGGGGTCCACGCCCCGGTCCCCCGGCAGGTTCGGCAGTGAATCCCCTTCCTTGGCGAACACTTCGTGATAGCCGCCGAGCCTTTCGATGCTCTTGCCCGTCGCGGCCCAATAGCCGGTCTTTGGCGCGTAGTCGCCCGGACGGGCGTACGGCAGCGCGGGGACCTGCGTACGGGCATCCACTTCGCCAAGGAATTCAATGTGCCGCCCCTCACGCGCTTCTTCATCGGTCGGCTTGTAGACCCTGAAATGGAGGCGGTTCGACGGCGCGTTATCCGTGATCGGATACATCATCCTGCCTTTGCCCGTATCGGTACGGTCCAGAACCTCGCGCACGTCGATCCAGTCGAGTTGCGTATGCCAGTAGACCATCTCGTAGACGTGTGTGCCAGGAAGGAACTGGCTGTTCATAATCACAAATTCACCGGGGCCATCTGAAGTCCATTTGCTTTCAGCCTTAACCTTGTTGGCGTACAGTTTTATTTCCTCATCCCGGGGAGCGGCGACATAAGGTTCAATGTCACGATGCTTAGGCGGGGCAGGCTTAATCTCCTTGCCCCCTGAATACAGCCGCATTGCAGGACCATCAGGTGTCGGTTTACCGGTCCACTTAACGTCCTGTTTACTTGGATTGATATAGGAAAGGTAGTACCGCATTTTAATACTGTCGTCACGTACGATTGCGTCATGGAATCTGATCTGCGTGATCAGCGGATTCTTGACCCAGGTTACCCGCTCATTCGGCACGACGCCCGTCTGGTTTCCACTTTGCTTGTCGGTCATAGAAATTTTCGTAGTTTGGTTCGAAGGCGGCACCGCGTGCTGTTCCGCAAGGGACGAGCAGCCGAGCAGCGCCACCATCCCCCAGATCGAAACAACGAGACGGGCACCGTTCATTGTCAGACGGTCAGGCTTCATCCTTCGCGCTCTCGATAAAAAATGCAATACTTTCGGTATTAGTTAATGCCTTGTTGGGCGTGAACTCGGCGAGTACCCGTGCCGCGCGTGCCCCATAGGTAGTCTGTCCGTTGTATCTATCAGGGTCATGTGCCCCGTTAACATCGACCTTCTGGTCCTTGGCATGAGCGGTATTCTGCAAATGCGCCACCTCGTGCAACCGGATTTCCATACAGTTCTGATCGACCGGATCCCTGTTATTAAAGCTTCGGAAGAATGAACCATACTGGCAAGCGATATTGACGTATTCCATCCGGAAGCCTGGATGGTGATAATGATCAGCCGTTACTTTCCGACGGCGGCACTCTGTTCGCCCACGTACTTCCACTGGAAGCTGAAGGGGTCCACGCCCCGGTCCCCCGGCAGGTTCGGCAGTGAATCCCCTTCCTTGACGAACACTTCGTAATAGCCTCCGAGCCGTTCGATGCTCTTGCCCGTCGCGGCCCAATAGCCGGTCTTTGGCGCGTAGTCGCCCGGACGGGCGTACGGCAGCGCGGGGACTTGCGTACTGGCATCCACCTCGCCAAGGAATTCAATGTGCCGCCCCTCACGCGCCTCTTCATCGGTCGGCTTATAGACCCTGAAATAGAGGCGGTTCGACGGCGCGTTATCGGTGATCGGATACATCATCCTGCCTTTGCCCGTATCGGTACGGTCCAGAACCTCGCGCACGTCGATCCAGTCGAGTTGCGTATGCCAGTAGACCATCTCGTAGACGTGCGTGCCGGTGAGAAACTGGCTATTCGCGATTACAAATTCGTCTGCAACCTCGCCTACCCATTTCTCCTTTGCCTTCATCACATAGGTAGATCGCTTTATATCTTCGTCCCGGGGAGCGGCGACATAAGGCTCAATGCCACTGTACTTAGGCGGGGCAGGCTTAATCTCCTTGCCCCCCGAATACAGCCGCATTGCAGGGCCATCCGGCGTAGGCTTGCCTGTTGTCTTAACGTCCCCATCGCTCGGATTTATGTATGTGGTGTAGTACCGTATTTTTACACTGTTATTACGCACAATTGCGTCATGAAACCTGATCTGCGTGATCAGCGGATTCTTGACCCAGGTTACCCGCTCATTCGGCACGACACCCGTCTGGTTTTCACTTTGCTTGTCGGTCATAGAAATTTTCGTAGTTTGGTTCGAAGGCGGCGTCGCTTGCTGTTCCGCAAGGGACGAGCAGCCGACCAGTGCGATCATCCCTCCAATCGAAATAATGGCGCGAACGCCGTTCATTGTCAGACGGTCAAGCTTCATCCTTCGCGCTCTCGATAAAAATGCAATACTTTCGGCATTAGCTAACGCCCTGTTGGGCGTGAACTCGGCGAGTACCCGTTACTTTCCAGCGGCGGCACTCTGTTCGCCCACGTACTTCCACTGGAAGCTGAAGGGGTCCACGCCCCGGTCCCCCGGCAGGTTCGGCAGTGAATCTCCTTCCTTGACGAACACTTCGTAATAGCCTCCGAGCCGTTCGATGCTCTTGCCCGTCGCAGCCCAATAGCCGGTCTTTGGCGCGTAGTCGCCCGGACGGGCGTACGGCAGCGCGGGGACCTGCGTACTGGCATCCACTTCGCCGAGGAATTCAATGTGCCGCCCCTCACGCGCTTCTTCATCGGTCGGCTTGTAGACCCTGAAATAGAGGCGGTTCGACGGCGCGTTATCCGTGATCGGATACATCATCCTGCCTTTGCCCGTATCGGTACGGTCCAGAACCTCGCGCACGTCGATCCAGTCGAGTTGCGTATGCCAGTAGACCATCTCGTAGACGTGCGTGCCGGTGAGAAACTGGCTATTCGCGATTACAAATTCACCCGGCCCATCTGAAGTCCATTTGCTTTTTGCTTTTACTACGCTAGCGTTCGCCTTTATCTCGTCATCTCTGGGGGGAGCCTTGAGAGCTATAATGCCGTCATCCTTACGCAGGGGCTCGGGATTAATGCGCTTGCCTTCTGAATACAACCGAATGACAGGATCATCCGGTGTCGGCATGTCAGTCCATTTAGCATCTTTCTCACTTGGATTGATGCATGAAAATCCGTACCGTATCTTGATGCTGCTGGCACGTACGATGGCGTCATGAAAACTAATCTGCGTAATCAGCGGACTCTTGACCCAGGTTACCCGCTCATCCGGCACGACACCCGTCTGGTTTCCACTTTGCTTGTCGGTCATAGAACTTTTCGTAGTTTGGTTCGAAGGCGGCGCCGCGTGCTGTTCCGCAAGGGACGAGCAGCCGAGCAGCGCCACCATCCCTCCAATCAAAATAATGGCGCGAACGCCGTTCATTGTCAGACGGTCAGGCTTCATCCTTCGCACTCTCGATAAAAAATGCAATACTTTCGGCATTAGCTAACGCCCTGTTGGGCGTGAACTCGGCGAGCACCCGTGCCGCGCGTGCTCCATAGGCAGTCTTTCCGTTGTATCCGTCAGGGTCATGTGCCCCGTTAACATCGACCTTCTGGTCCTTGGCATGAGCGGTATTCTGCAAATGCGCCACCTCGTGCAACTGGATTTCCATACGGTTCTGATCGACCGGATCCCTGTTATTAAAGCTTCGAAAGAATGGACCATACTGGCAAGCGATATTGACGTATTCCATCCGGAAGCCTGATTGGGCGGGCTTGAGTGCCTTGGCCGGATACACCCCCGGCTGCACATAGGCACCTGCTTCAAAACCCAGTGCGCCCTTGACCACCCGTTGCATGGATATATGGCGGAAGAACTCCCGCATGCCTTTCAGGTAGTTATGGACGTGATGCCCGGCAGGCGCGGCCGCAAGCTGGCCGTGCAACGTCTCCGGGGCAGCGATGTCATTGGGCGTTACGCCAAACCAGTATTCGAAGTTTGACCAGAGATCGTGATGGGCAACATTGTGAATCGTTTGCAGAGTCGCATATTCCCTGACGACTGGCGCCCGCGCCGAGGGCGCATCAGGCATGGCGGCATTGGCGTCCGCCCAGGGTTCGAGTTGTTTGAGGCGCTTCTCGATCAGCTTCAGGCAGGTTATCCAGCTCTGCCGGATTTCCAGTTCGAACGCCTCCTCGGACAGCGTTGCGTCCGTTGCGAGACATTCCCGCATCTGGGCCAGAAAGCCCACTGGGTGGAAATGCCAGTTCTTCGTATCCATCGGCGTGGATAGCGGCTTCATGGCATTGTTCACACCGTCCTGCTGTACCTTCGCGTCGCTCCAGAACTGCTGACGCTGAATATCCTGCAAGAACGCCTTGAGCTGGCTGTCGGATAATTGCGGAAGCGGCGGATGGCCACCTTGCTGAAGTTTGTCGTATCGCTTGCCGTTGTTACTGCTGTCCCATTCAGTGTGGAACCGGACAGCGGCGGTGCGCAAGATCGCGTCAACGCCATCCGCGTGAAGATCCTCGAGACTCAGGCTCGCAGAAGACTTGTGTGCGGCGGACAGGATTTTCTGCATGACCGCATCGTCGTCCTCAACGAAGCCGTCGTCTGTCGTGTTCAGTTCGCTATCCTCATAGGCCTGCCATCCCCGCGCTACCCAGTCGCTATCGGTAGTCAGCATCACCCACGCGTCGCGGACAAATTCCCGCCCATCGGCTGCTGCGCTCACTTGATCGGCGTACGCGTAGTAGGTGCTTCCATCCATGCCAAAGAGTTTGAAACATATCAATTCCTCAACTTGAGTTGGCACCGTTCCATCCACCCCGCAGGGGATCGCTCCAAAAAAGCAGGAGCCGGCTGGAAACACTTGCATGCTTGATGCGGATAATCTGCCTTCCCTTGAAAAAACATCTGTTGCCAGCGTCGCATTCCGCGTCAACCACACCTTCCCCATACCATCGCTTCTCTGTCCATCCGCATATTCCTGGTACGACGAACTTGGGTTGATAATGTTCAGCGGAACAAGCGGCTTCATCTGCCTCACCAACTTATTCTCACCCGTAAAAATCTCGAAGTGGAAGCTGTCCGCCACCGGGCCAAGATCGCCGTCCGTTATCCCGGCGTAACCGATCACCTGTCCGGCCCTGACCGGATATTCCATTGAGAAGGTGCGGTCCAACGGCATCCACCGCTTTTCCGTCGGATGACAGCAATACATGAATGAAATGGGGTAGCCCAGCCGGATTTTCTGCTCGGGCCTCAGTGGAGCGCCTGGCTCCACGTCCAGATACATGCGCTCGATCCATCCTTCGCCACTGTTGCGGGTATTGATGTCAGTAATCCTGATCTTGACCATGTGGTGCGCATCATCAATCACCGCGCTTACCGTTACTTCGTCGCCGCGCAACGCGGCAACCGGAACAATTGTATTGGTGGTCGTGAGAAACGGCGGCAGGACTGCCTTGTTCTGCAACTGCTTCTGCGGCAGCAGATTCGCGTAGAGCGAGTAGAAGTGCGCTCCGATGTATCTGGGGATGCTCGCGCTGACACCCTGCGAAACGCCCGCCACGGGCTGCATTTCACCGCCTCCTCTATTGACCTCGCACTCGTGCCGTATCAGTACAAAGCTGCTGCTGAACTGCCGGGGCGGTGACGGCTGCGGCTTGGCTTTCGACGCTGACGCCTTCACGGGTGCGGCCGCCTTGATCTGCCGGTCGAGTTCGCTGTCGATATAGTCCCGATCCAGTCGGAATGCGACGATGGTGCCGTCTGCGACCGCGCGCACCGGCTTTTTTCCGCTCAGGTGTACGCCGCCGTGCCAGAAGCGGTTGCGCCCTACCGGGAATACCCCTCCCGCGACGTGCTTCGCGAGATCAATATATTTGCGGGCAAGTGCTGGCGTACTCAGCGCGGCACTGGCTGATCGCGGGTAAGACGCTGGCTGCGGGGCGCTGTAATAGGGATCGTCTTCAAATGGGAAAGTCACAATCACGAGGCACGGTTCCTTGGTGGAATAAACGGCAGGCGTCAGCCTGAAATCGGGAAGTAGTCCGGTGTGAACGGGTCGCCCTTGTTCACGTCTGAGCGCATGTCCAGGGCATTCTTGACCCAGCCGGTATCGGTCTGGACCGGCCCCTTCAGCTTGATCCGGACTCCTTCAATCGTGACGCCCTCACCGTCGAGCGTGATCTTTCCGGCCGGGCCAATGATTTCAGCCTTGTCGCCCGCGTGTAGCTGGTAGATGCGGGTCTTGCGCTCAATAGCCTGTCCCGCTTCGATCTGGTGACGCCCCTGCACCTTGTGTTCGGCGTTGCCGCCAGTCGTGACCTGGAAGTTGGCCGCAATAGTGTCCTTGCGATTGTTGCCGGTTTCCTCGATTCGATCCTTGCCGATCTGGATGCGGTGATCGCGTCCAACCGAAAGAAACGCATCCTGGCCTATGGTGTGACGACGATCGACACCAATCTCGACCTGTTCGCCTCGGCCGACTTTTTCCGTACGATCGTTGTCAATCGTCACCGATTCGTCATGTCCGACCGTCTTCGCGCGATCATGTCCAACCGTAAGCGATTCATCGTTTTCAACTTCGGTTCGCATATCCCTTTCGGCATGGAACCATATTTCCTCCCTGCCTTTCCTGTCCTCGAACCGCAGCGCGTTGGCGGTTTCGTAGCCGCCTTTATCGGCGGAGCGCGTCAGCGTGCCGCTCTGGGTCGCATTGGCGGGCAACTCCCACGGCGGCATGTTGTGCGCGTTGTAGTGCCGCCCCGTCACAAATGGCCGGTCAGGGTCGCCGTTCTCGAAGTCCACTATCACTTCCGAGCCCACCCGCGGAATGCTGATGGTTCCGTAGTTGTTGCCTGCCCACGGATAGGAGACCCGCAGCCAGCAGGATGATGTCTGATCATGTACTGGCGAGCGGTCCCAGTGGAACTTCACCTTCACCCGGCCGTACTGGTCCGTGTAGATTTCGCTCCCGTCGGCCCCCGTAACAATGGCCGTCTGCGGGCCGGTTGTACGCGGCTTGCTGACCGTGCGCGGTGGACGGAAAACGGTCGTGGCCGGCTGCACTTCAAACTGTGTCCGAATCCGGTATTCGCCGGTATCGGTTGCCTCGTCGAGATCAGCCGCATCCAGCCGAGCCCGGATAACAAGGAATTCGCGGTTTGCATCGGCTTGCGGAAAACCCGCCAGCGTAAAAGTCGTCCCACACACGACGTTCCGCACATTCCCACCGCCCGTACCCCGCTCGCCCAGGGCACGCATTTCCTGCATGCGTATCCGTGCAAACTGCTCACCGGCCTTCAGTTCGGTGTAGTCGCCGGGCCACTCGTAACGTTCAAGCGTATTGTGCGAGGTGTTCTGCGGCAACTGAATCTGTGCCTCGAGATTTGCCCTTGGCCGGGTAAAGTCGAAATCGTTCGTGGTCCACTGACCTGACTGGATACGCGCAGTCGTATCAAAGTTGTCGATGTGCTCCATGTCAACCCTGCGGCCTGGCGGATAGTACGACAGCGTCTGATAGGCTTCACTGTCAACCGGCTTGTGCGCCCCTAACTGGTCCACCAGGACCATGCGATGCACGGTATCTGAATGCTCGAAGAACCAATAAATCCCGTTTTCTTCCATTAGACGCTGGATAAAATGAAAGTCGGTTTCGCCATACTGGACCTGATAGACCAGCTTCGGATAGGACTCGCTTAGCCGCATGTCCCACGAGTAGAGGCAGTGGTCGCTCAGCACTTCGTGAATGATTTCAATAACAGACTTATTCTGGAAAATCCTGTAATCCGAGCGTTTCTCAGCCAGCGCGATCCACGGTTGCAATTTAAGTCGATACCTACTCTGGCGGTTTGACTGCCCGGAAAAACTCACTGCCGTGATAATCCCGCTGATTTCGCGTAACCCGCGTCCGATGTTTGCTGCACCGGTCGCCCCTGGCATTCCACGGACAAAAGTGCCCATGCCGTCAAGCTGGATGGTGACGGTCAGTTCCTTCCCAATCATGTCGAGTGTATTGAGATTCGCCGCCTCTTCGTCACTCAATCCCGCGTCGAGCGAGGTTTTAACCTCCAAATCGTAGGTGTAGATTTTGGAAAGTTCTTCCTCGCCTTCGATCGCAACCAGTTGCAATACAGGTTCGCCATTGGGCGATAACGGAACGGCAGCCCCACTGATAGAGAGCGTTCGGGGCCGGCTGAATTTCTGCATGACCGGATATAGCTGCTGAACATCAAACGCGTTGGACATGGCGATTCCGACAATAAGATGGATCGTATTGGGCTACTCGGCGAACGTATGCAGACTGCCCCGTCAGGATGTTTCGCTATCAGGCAACAACCCGACCGGCAGGGACACGGGGCTATCCATTGCGACCATATGATGTTCACGTCGCGTCAGTTCGGGTGGCCGCTGGGCAGCACGGAGTGATGCGGCAGCAAGGAATTCGGCAGGCGCGAACAGACCCAGCACGTCGTTCCATTGCTCCGGTTCACAGAGGTCCGGTGCCCCACTGAGGTCGCCGAACAGCTGTTCAAGTTTGACCGGAGGCCTGAGTAGCTCCATGATCCCCTCGGGCTTGGCAACCGGCGTAACCGGTTGCGGTGGCAACTCCACCATAGTGAGCAAACCCAATCCCGGTTCAGCCTGCACGGGCAACGCAGATGGAGTGGCTTCCTGTGTATAAGAGATTGCCCGCTCGGCCAATGAAAGCGGATCATCGAGAAATCCAAGGTATTGACTGTACAGTGACGCAATAATATTTGCGTCCTCTACAGCAACGTTATTGTCATCGAGCTCGCGAAGGGCCCCGCTGCCACGAAGGGGCGCTGATGATCCAAGCAGGCCAAATACTGCCCCACCGCCGCATTCGTCACCAGTGGACAGCGCCCGAAATCCCCCGCGCATAACATTGTCTGCGACGTGAACAACCGTGCCGCCGTGATCCGTTGAATCGCCAAAGCGAGCGACATCCTTGTCTGAGGTATTGTCTTTCACGATTCATCTCCGTTGAACGGAATTTCTCCTGCGTCGAATTTACCGAACACATCATGAAAATCACATAAGACGCGTCCGAAATTGACAAAACCTGGCAAAAATCACAGGGTGTGATTTTTTGTTGAGACAATGGACATGCCCCGCGTATAAGTTGCACACACAACGTCTTTACAGCCGAGGCTGGCTCAAGCGGACAACGGCAAGTGACTTGCTGCCTCACACGAACCCAATCGGGCGACTCGGACATATTGCAACCTTCTGGACGCTCCTCCATCATGGCTTGCGCCGTCTGCCGAAGCAAATTCACACCAGCAGAACAACAACCAGCAGACCGAATCAACTACACGACAATTCGATATAAATACTACCCATATCAATAGGTATCCTCACTTCTTGAGATAACAAGACACACTGCCAGCACATCGGATTCAGTGCTGGACGCCTGGAGCAGCCCCCTGAAACGCCGGACACAGTCACCCACTTACAATAACGGGCAGGCATAAGACTGTGTCTTTGACTAACACCTGGCAGGAAGTGATGGAAGTGTTGACGGGCCCGGAGCGCCGGCGGCGCCGGACGGCGGAGCAGAAGCTGGCGATGGTTCGCGAGAGTTTCGAGCCGGGGAAATCGGTTTCGATGGTCGCGCGCCAGCACGGCGTGAATCCGAACCAGCTGTTCCACTGGCGCAAGCTGTATCAGGATGGGAGCCTGTCAGCGGTCAAAGCCGGCGAGGAAGTGGTTCCGGCCTCGGAACTGGCCGACGCGCTCAAGCAGATTCGTGAGCTGCAACGGATGCTCGGCAAGAAGACCATGGGGAACGAGATTCTCCGCGAAGCAGTCGAGTACGGCCGGGCAAAAAATGGATAGCGCACTCGCCCTCGCTGCCGGAGGACGACCAGTGAAACTGGTTTGTGAAGTTCTCGGCGTGTCGCGCTCGAACGTATCGGCACGACTGGCGCGTGCGGCGACGTGGCTCGATGGCCGTCAATCGAGGCAGACTGACGACGCGGTCGCTGTCGAGGAAATCCGCCGGGTCGTCGGCGATTTGCCCAGCTATGGCTATCGCCGGGTTTGGGGCATATTGCGCAACGAGCGCGTCGCGATTGGGCTAGTGCCGTTCAACGCCAAGCGCATCTATCGTGTCATGCGCACGCATGGGTTGCTGATGCAGCGCCGACCGATTCCGCCCCGCCCCCAACGTCGACACGACGGCAAGGTGGTCGTCGCGCGCAGCAATCAGCGGTGGTGCTCGGACGGCTTTGAGTTCCGCTGCGACAATGGCGAGCCACTGCACGTAACGTTCGCGCTGGATTGCTGTGGCCGTGAGGCGATGAGCTGGGCGGCCACGACGGCAGGCCACAGCGGTGACATTGTGCGCGACGTGATGCTGGCTGCAGTGGAAAATCGGTTTGGCAACGACTTGCATATCCCGTCCGAAATCGAGTGGCTGAGCGACAACGGTTCGGGCTACACGGCTGACGACACGCGCCGGTTCGCAGTGCCCATCGGCCTGAAGCCATTGACCACGCCGGTGTGCGGCCCGCAAAGTAACGGGATGGCCGAGAGCTTCGTGAAGACGATGAAGCGCGACTACGTCGCCTTCATGCCGACGCCGGACGCAGCGACTGCTGCACGCGATTTGGCCATCGCGTTCGAGCATTACAACGAGAAGCATTCCCATAGCGCGCTGAAACATCGCCCGCCTCGCGAGTTCCGGCGCTCGATGGATTCAGCAATCCTTAGTGTGATGCCGCGTCCGGTATTACAGGGGCAACTCCAGCGGGGTGTCATGTCAATTCGTCATGCGGGATGGGGGATCGTGTGGGAATGGCCTGAAGCAGCCACACCCCGTTTCGCCACATCGTCTATCTTGCCCGCCAGACAAGAGTTCGCTGCCACCGCCAAAGTTCTCCACAGAAAATGTTGGCAAGCTTGTGGATATCCTGCGCACCGCAACCCTAAGCCCTTGATCCGATGGACTTTGGCACGCGTGATGCAGACAAGCCCCCGGGGATGGCCATCGCATCCCCCGCGTCGCCGCACGACGCATCACAACGCCACGACGATGCACGCCGCAGTCGGTTCTCGCACGTGCCCGCCATGCGCGGCGCACTTACCCACAGATTTTGTTGGCAAGCTTGTGGATATCCTGCGCAAGCCTGCGCTAACCCGTTGATCGGACTACGGTTCATGCGCGGCGTCACGGTTGCGGCACCGTGCGGCCCGCGCACGCGCACAGGCGGACGATCCTCCGCAACAGCAGCGCATCGCCGTCGCCTTGACGCTCGCGCCTGCCTCGCGTCAAGATCACGCGAGCCGCACGCGGACGCGCATCGCCGACTTCGCGCGCCGGCTCGACGGCCCGGCCGTTCCGCCGGCGCCGCACCACGACACTTCACTCCGAGGAAGACCATGGAACACTTCACCGCGTGGCAACTGGTCGTCTCAATCGTGCTCGTCGCCGTCGTCATCTATCCGTACGTCCGCATCGTTCGGCGTACCGGGCATTCGGGCTGGTGGATCCTGACGATGTTCGTCCCGATCCTGAACTTCGTCATGTTGTGGGTGTTCGCGTTCGCACGCTGGCCCACCGTCGACGATCGGCAGCCCTGATCGTCGCCACCACGGCTGCGCGGCTTGTCCACAGATTTTGTTGGCAAGCATGTGGATAGCCTGCGCATACCGCGACCAAGCGCTTGATCCGAAAGACTTTGTCCGTGCCGCTTCAAATGCGGCACGCGGCCGGGAAAGCGCCGCTCGCACGCCCGTTCGCCACGTGACGGGGCGCCTTCCGCGCGTGCGAACCGGCTTGTCCACAGATTGTGTTGGCAAGCGTGTGGATAGCCTGCGCATACCGAGGCCAAGCGCTTGATCCGAAAGACTTTGTCCGCGCCGCTTCAAACGCGGCACGGCGGCCCGCGCCACGCCGGAGGCGGCCACGCGCGGGCTTGTCCACACTTTTTGTTGGCAAGCGTGTGGATATCCTGAGCATGCATGACCTAAGTCGTTGATCGCACAACGTTTGATCACGCAGGTCACGGCCGAGGCACGGCATGCATGCGGATCACACACGCACGCCGCGCCGCCCGCCTCAACCGAATGCGCGGACCACGATGCGTGCGACCGACGCGATCACGTCGTCCTTCGCGCGCGCATCGGCACGCGCCTGCGTGTAGTACACGGCCAGCGCGATCGGCGCACCCGACGGCGACCACGCGACACCCGCGTCGTTGGTGGTCCCGTAGTCGCCGGTGCCCGTCTTGTCGCCGACCGTCCACCCGGCCGGCACGCCCGCACGGAGTCGCTTGTCGCCGACCTTGTTGCCGCGCATCCACGCGACGAGCTGCGCACGCTGCGCGGCCGGCAGCGCGTCGCCAACCATCAGCACGCGCATGCTCGCGGCCATCGCGGCCGGCGTCGTCGTGTCGCGCGGGTCGCCGGGCAGCGCGGTATTCAGTTCGGTCTCCCATCGATCGAGCCGGAACGTGTCGTCGCCGATCGAGCGCGCGTAGGCCGTCACCGCCTGCGGGCCGCCGAGCAGCTTCATCAGCAGGTTCGCGGCCGAGTTGTCGCTGTACTGGATCGCGGCCTCGCACAGCGCGGCAACCGTCATGCCCTCACCGACATGCTGTTTCGACACCGGCGAATAGTTGACGAGGTCGGCCTGGATATACGTCACGCGCTGTTGCAGCAACGCGGGGCGCTCGACGCTCTGCGCCAGCACCGCCGCGCTCAGCATCGCCTTGAACGTGCTGCAGAACGGGAAGCGCTCGTTCTGGCGATGTGCTACGCGCCGGCCGCTTGCGATGTCGATCGCGCACACGCCGAGGCGGCCGCCCGCGCTGCGTTCGAGCGCCGCCAGCGCATCAACCGTCGCCGCGTCGAGCGGGGCCGCCCCGACCGCGGCGGCGGCCTCGCTCGACGACGGGTCCGGCGTAGCAGTCTGCCGCGACGCGCACGCGGCGACGGTCAGGGCGAGCGGCGCTGTCGCAGCGGCCAGCAACAAGGTTCGACGTTTCGATGAGTGGGTCATGTCGGTTGTCTCGTGGAGGAATGTGAGCGAAAGGGGGTTGAACGCGCCCGGCCGGCGAGACAGCACTATCGGGACTTTACGGTTGCCTGACAAGCAACGATAATTGAGCGCTGACAAAAGAAATCCTTATGACTAAGCTCCGCCCTCATCTTCCGCTCAATGCGCTGCGCGCGTTCGAATCGTCGGCGCGCCACCTGAACTTCACACGCGCCGGCCTCGAGCTGAGCGTGACCCAGGCCGCGGTCAGCCAGCAGGTGCGTTCGCTGGAGGAGCGGCTCGGCTGCACGCTGTTCACGCGGCTGCCGCGCGGCCTCGGGCTCACCGACGAGGGGCGCGCGCTGCTGCCCGTGCTGAGCGACGCATTCAGCCGCATCGAGACGGTGCTCAAGCAGTTCGACGGCGGGCGCTTCCGCGAGGTGCTGACGCTTGGCGTGGTCGGCACCTTTGCCATAGGCTGGCTAATGCCGCGCCTGAAACAGTTCAGCGATACGCACCCGTTCGTCGAGTTGCGGATGCGGACCAACAACAACGTCGTCGATCTCGCCGCCGAGGGCCTCGACTTCGCGATCCGCTTCGGAGAAGGCAACTGGCCGACCACGCGCAACGAGCGCCTGCTCGATGCGCCGCTGACCGCGCTGTGCGCGCCGGACATCGCGCGGCGCCTCGCACAACCGGCCGATCTCGCGAACGAAACGCTGCTGCGCTCGTACCGCACCGACGAATGGCACGGCTGGTTCGATGCCGCGCAGCTCGCGCCGTGGGCGGTCAACGGGCCCGTGTTCGATTCGTCGCGGCTGATGGTCGAGGCTGCGATGCAGGGCGCGGGCATCGCGCTTGCGCCGGCGTGCATGTTCGCGCGCGAACTGCAGCTCGGCCTGCTCGTGCGACCGCTCGACATCGACGTGCGCGCCGGCGGCTACTGGCTCACCTCGCTGAAGTCGAAGCCGCTCACGCCGGCGATGACACTCTTTCGCGACTGGATCGTGGCCGAAGCGGCCGCCACGGCGCCGGCCGAATGACGCGGCCCTGCTTGTCCACAGAAAGTGTTGGCAAGGATGTGGATATCCTGGGTACCCGGGACCTAAGCCCTTGATCGCGCACGAATTAGCGTGACGACTTAGACATCGGGCAGCCTGTATTCACGGGCTTCACGCGCCGGCCCCGGACGGCCCGATCCTCAACTGTCGCGACGCAATCGATTGCAAGTTGTCCACAGAATATGTTGGCAAGCCTGTGGATATCCCTCAGATGCGGCGCGTAACGCCCTGATGCAAAAGGGGATTCAATTCACGGACCTTGCGAGGTCAAGCCTGTGGCAGCGCCGGTGCTTTCGCACGGGCCTCGCCGCACCGGGCCCAGGGCCGGACGGTTCTCCACAGATTGTGTTGGCAAGCTTGTGGATATCCTGCGTATCGGCCGCCTAACTCATTGAGCGCACGGGGTTTTGTGCTTCGTCTGCAGAATCGGGCAGCGCCGGCGCGGCCCGTGCGGCGAGCGCCGGCGCCATCCGGGGATCAATGCCGGTCGAGCCCGCCGCGCAATTCGCTCGCCTTGTCGCGCAGCGCCTCGTAGCCCGAGCGCGCATGCTCGGGCAGGTCGGGATCGCCGATCAGCGCGCCGAGCGTTTCGATCAGGCTGAACAGGATGCCCTTCGCCGCGCCGACCGCGATGCTCTGCGATTCGATCGACTTGTGCAGGTGGTCGACCGCCGCTTCCAGATTCTCGAGCTTGTGCTCGCTGTCGTCGGGCCGGTTGTCGGTCGTCATCGTCTACCTCCGCCATTGTTCAAGGGTCATGTCACGATTCTATGCCGCTGCGCGCGAACGTGGCGCGACATCGCGCAACATTCGCGCCGCGCCGCGCTACAGCACCGCGACCACCTTCACCCCGCCCGGCTGCTCCGCCGACGCGACGACCTGGCCGTCGACGCGGCGGAACGTGAGCGACACGGTTTCGTCGCCGACGCGCAACGCGTCGATCCGCAGCCAGTCGACGCCTTCCGGCAGCGCCGGGCGCTCGACGCGCACCTCGTGGCGCGACGCATCGATGCTCACGCCGAGGCAGGCCTGCAGCATCATGAACGGCGCACCGGCCGCCCACGCCTGCGGCAGGCAAGCCACCGGATACGCGGTCGGCGGTTCGCCGCGCCGGCGCGGGAACCCGCAGAACAGTTCGGGCAGGCGCATCTCGAAGCTCACCGCCGCCTCGAACAGCGCGCGCAACAGGTTCACCGCGGCGGTCTTGTCCCCGTAGCGCGCCAGCCCGCGCGCGATCAGCGCATTGTCGTGCGGCCACACCGAACCGTTGTGATACGCCATCGGGTTGAAGCGCGGCTGGCCGGCCGCCAGCGTGCGGATGCCCCAGCCCGTCTGGAACAGCGTCGAGCCGAGCACGCCGGCGACCGCCGCGCCGCGCTCGGCGTCGGGCAGCCCGAACGCGAGCAGGTGGCCCGCGTTCGACGCGAACACGCGGCAGAGGTCGCCGTGACCATCGAGCGCGATGCCGTAGAAATCGCCTTCCGGCATCCAGAACAGCGCGTCGACCTGCTCGCGCAGCGTCTTCGCGCGCAACGCATAGCGGGTCGCATCGGCCGCGTGGCCACGCCGGTGCGAGCACACCGACATCGCATCGAGCGCCGCGCACGCATACGCCTGCACTTCGACGAGCGCGATCGGCCCATCCGGGAAGCGGCCGTCCGCGTGGAACACCGAATCGTGGCTGTCCTTCCAGCCCTGGTTCGCGAGGCCGCGCTCCGACGTGCGCTGATAATCAAGCAGTCCGTAAGGATTGCGGTCGCACTTGTCGATCACCCATTGCGCGGCGCGCTCGAGCGCGGGCCACAGCTCGTCGATCAGCGCATCGTCGCCGGTGCGCTCGACATACGCGCCCGCGAGCACGATGAACAGCGGCGTCGTGTCGACCCCGCCGTAGTACAGCGCGAACGGCACTTCACCCGTCGCGGCCATCTCGCTGCGGCGGAACTCGTGCATGATCTTGCCGGGCTCGGCATCGCGGAACGCGGAGGTCTCGCGCGCCTGATGCTCGGCCAGGAAGCGCAGCACGCCGCGCGCAAGCGACGGCTGCAGCCACAGCATCTGCAGCGACGTGATCACCGCGTCGCGGCCGAACGGCGTCGAGAACCATGGAATGCCCGCATACGGGTACGGCCCCGTGTCGAGCTGCGTCGTGAGCAGCCCGAGATCCGCGAGCGAGCGGTCGAGCCACGCGTCGAACAGCGGATTGCCGGTGTTCACGCGCGCCATCGATTCGCGCCGCGCGCGCATCTCGCGGTGCACGCCGACGAGCGCGGTGCGCAGCACGACGCGGCCACATCCCGGCCCTTCCGCATGCGCCGGGCCGAGCGTCGCATCGACGGTCAGGTAGATCGACACGCAGGCCTGCGCGGCGATCGTCAGCGTGTAGTCGGCACGATCGACCGACAGCGCATCGGGCGCCGGCGAGAAATGCACGGTCACGTTGCGCTCGACGCCGTCGAGGCCGTCATAGCGCAACCGCACCGCGCCCGCGTCGACGCGCGGCGCCGCCGCGGTGCCCCGCTTCGGGCGCTGCGTGCCGCGCACTTCGAACATGTCCTTGAAATCGGCCGCGAACGACAGCGACAGCGGCACCTCGGCTTCGCTCGCGCCGTAGTTCGTCAGCGTCAGCGCTTCGTAAAGCACGTCGCCCGCGAGCACACGCATCCGCTCGATATGGATCACGCCCTCCGGCGTTTCGCGGCCCCCGAGCGGCGGCAGCGGGCGGTTCGTCAGGTGCGCGGTGAACGACGCGTTGTCGGCGCTCGTCGCGCCCGACAGCAGCGACGGCGCACGGCCGCCGAAGGTCAGGCGCCACTTCGACAGCACGCGCATGTCGTCGACGAACAGGCCGTCGTCATGACCGCCGATGTCGCCGAGCGCGTCGCTGACCACGAACGCATCACCGGATTTCAGGACGTACTGGTTGTTGCGCGCCAGTCCCTGCGGATCGGCTTCGGGCGCGATGAATGCGGGGCCCGACGTCGGGTTCGGGGCAACAGGCGCGACTTGCGGCGCCTGGGTCGTCGTGGCTTCAGCGTGATTCGGCATCGATGCTCCTGTGTCGGGTCGCAACGCGCGGCGCGTCGCGTGTTTCGCACAGGATAGGACAGAACGGGGGACGCGCGCAGCGACGAGGCAGACGCGATGGCCTGCGACCTTGTCGTCGCCGCATGCCATCGCGCGCACGTCAGGCGCCGGTCAGAACTTCCACAGGATGTTGCCGAGAATCGCGTTGTCGCGCACGCCGCTGCCGTACTGGCCGCTGTACGTGAGGCCGAGCGTCAGGCGCTTCGTGATGTTCGCGTCGATGCCGGCCTCGAGCACGGCGCTGTCGCGGGCAATCGGCACGCCCGATACCTGGAACGACGTGCCGCCATTCGCGAACGTGAACGCCGACGACGGACTCACGTTGCCGAACGCATGCCGCCAGCCGACCGTCCCGCGCGCGGTGAACGTGCCGCTCGCGATCGAGCCGAGTTGCGACGCCGCGCGCAAGCCGAGGGTCGAGAAGCCGACGTGCGTCGTCTCGCCGCCGGCGCGCAGCGCGGCCGCGCCCCCGGTTTCCGTATAGCCGTCGGTATGCAGGTTCACATACGCGAGGCCCGCGAACGGTTCGATCGCCACGGGCCCGACCGGCAGCGCGTAGCCGATTTCGCCGAACACCTGCGCCGAATTCGCGTCGTAGCCGGCCGAATCGTGGTCGGAGAAGCCCGCGAAGCCCGGCGAACGGTCGCTGTTGATCCGGTACCACGTGTACGACGCGCCGCCGCGCACGCCGAGTGCGCCGTACTGCGCACCGCCGTACAGCGACAGGTAGTAGCTGTTCACCGACGCCGACGAACTCTGGTCGTTGTCGAGCGAGCTGTGCGTGACACCGGCGGCCAGGCCCGCACGCCACTTGTCGTTGAGCGCCATGTCGGCGCCGGCGATGAAGCCCGTCATGCTGCGGTTGATCGTCGACGCGTTGCCGTCGCCGGTGAGCCGGCTGCGGCCGCCGAACGCCTGCCCCCAAACGACCGGCTGGTAAGGTGTGCCGCCGTAGCAGCCGTCGCGCGAGCCGATCCGGCGTTCCGGCGGCAGCGTCGGGTCGACCGCACCAGCCGTGTTGTCGCCGCACAAGGCCGCGCCGCCCGACGACAGCGCGGCGAGCGGGCCGGATCCGGGCGCGAGGCCCTGGCGGACACGATCGGTCACTGCGTCGCGCACATAGCGGCTGTCGAGCAGCAGCATGCTCTTCAGGCTTGCCTGCAGTTCGCCGTCGAGCAGCCCGTAGGCGCGGCGCGCGGTCGCCGCGTCGGTCGTCACCACGGCGTCGTACAGCGGGTTGCCCGCGCCGAGCCCGCCGAGCGCGGCCGCGACGGAGCGCTGGTTCGGCGTCGTCGCGACGTCGGGCAGCGACGTGCCGTTCGCGACCAATTGCAGGTAAACGTGGTTCGGATCGTAGCTGAGCTTCGGCATCAGGAACGCGTAGTTCGCGCTCACCTGGCTGAACGCACCCTGCACGCCCGACGCGGCGGTCAGGATCGTGTAGGTCGTGCTCGGCTGGTAGCTGCCCTGGTTCGCGAGCACTTGCACGTTGCCGCCGTTCAGCGTCGCCGTGCCGCCCGCCGCGAGGCTGCCGCTTTGCTGCGGCGTGGCCGCGACCTGGAACGTCGAACCCGGCTGGAACGTGACGTTGCCGCCCACGTTCAGCGCCGCGCCCGGCTGCGACGCGGCCGCCGTCGCGCCGCCCTGCACCACGAGGCCGCCGATCGTGCCGGTGCCCGTGACCGTCGCGCCGCTCTGCACGGTCACGGTCGACTGGCCGAGCGAACCGTTGACGGCGAGCGTGCCCGCGCTGACCGTGGTCGGGCCGCTCAGCGTGCTGGTGCCCGTCAACGTCAGTTGCCCGCTGCCGGCCTGCGTCAGCGAACCGGCGCCCGAGATCGCACCGCCGAACGACGTGTTGTCCGAACGGTTGAAGATCAGCGCCCCCGCATCCGCGATGTTGCCCGCGAGGCTGCCCGTGGTACCGCCGCTGCCGATCTGCAGCGCGCCGCCGCTGATGGTCGTGCCGCCGGCATACGTGTTCGCGCCGGACAGGATCAGCGTGCCGCTGCCGCTCTTGGTCAGCGAGCCGCCGCCCGCCAGCGTGCCGCCGTAGGCGCCGCTGCCCGTGACCGTGAGGCCGCCCGTGCCGGTGTCGAGCGTGCCGCCCGCTGCCCCGCTCAGCGTGGGCAACGTCAACTGGGTATTGCCGAGTGCGATGCTGCCGCCGTTCAGCGTGAGCCCGCCCGTGCCGAGCGCACTGCCGTTGCCGAGCACCAGCGAGCCGCTGTTGAGCACCGTGCCGCCCTGGAAGGTGTTGCTGTTGTTCAGCGTCAGCGTGCTCTGGCCGTTCTTGACAAGACCGCCCGCGCCCGATACCACGCCCGACAGCGTCAGGTCCGCGGTGCCGCCGATCGTCGCGCCGGCATTCAGCGTCACCGGGTTCGCGACGGTCACCGCGGTCGTCGTGTCGATCGTGCTCGACGCGCCGACCGTCAACCCGCCGGTGCCGAGCGCGCCGTTGCTGCCGAGCACGAGCGTGCCGCCCGTGACCGTGGTGCCGCCCGCATACGTGTTGTTGCCCGACAGCGTCTGCGTGCCGGTGCCGCTCTTCACGAGGCCGCCGGCGCCGCCGAGCGTGCCGCCGAACGACGTGTTGCCCGAACCCGCGAGCGTCAGCGTATTCGTCCCGAGCGAAACGTTGCTGCCCGCGACGCCGGCCAGCCCGCCGATCGTCTGCGCGCCGGCGCCGTTGCCGAGCGTGAATCCCGTGCCCGCCGCGCCGAGATTGACGGTGGTCGCGTTCGACAGGCTGCCGCCCGAGCCGATCACCAGATTGCCCGCGTTGATCGTCGTCGCGCCGGTATAGGTGTTCGCGCCCGTCAGCGTCTCAGTGCCGCTGCCCTGCTTCACGATCCCGCCCGTGCCGCCGAGCGCGCCGCCGAAAGTCGCGTTCGTGCTGTCGCCGAACGTGAGCGTGTTGCTCCCAAGCGTGACGTTCGTGCCGCCGATGCCGGACAGCGAGCCGATCGTCTGGTTCGCCCCCGACGCGCCGATGTCGAGCGACGCGCCCGAGCCGGCCAGGTTCACCGCGCCCGTCGCCGCGAGACTGCCGCCCGCGCCGATCACCAGCTTACCGGCGTCGATCGTCGTGCCGCCGGTATAGCTGTTGGTCCCCGTCAGCGTCTGCGTGCCCGCGCCGACCTTCGTCAGCGAGCCGTTGCCCGTCAGCGTGCCGCCGAAGGTCGCGCTGCCGCCGCCGTTGCCGAGCGCCAGCGCGTTCGCGCCGAGATCGACCGTCGTACCGCCCGTGCCGGACAGCGCGCCGATCATCTGCGCCCCGCCGGCGCCGCTCAGGTCGAGCGTCGAACCGTTGCCGGTGAGGTTCACCGCACCCGTCGCCGCGAGACTGCCGCTCCCGCCGATCGCCAGCGTGCCGCCCGCGATCGTCGTCCCGCCCGTGTAGGTATTCGCGCCCGTCAACGTCTCCGTGCCCGCGCCCGCCTTCGTGATGCCGCCCGAGCCGCCGATTGCGCCACCGAACGTGCCGTTCGTGGTCCCGCCCAAAGTCAGCGAGTTGCCGCCCAGGTTCAGGTTCGACCCGCCCACGCCGTTCAGCGCGCCGATTGTCTGCGCGCCACTGGCCCCGCTGATGTCGAAGGTCGTGCCCAGGTTCGCGAGCGTCACCGTGCCGGTCGACGCAAGGCTGCCGTTGCCGCCGATCGCCAGCGTGCCGTTCGCGATCGTCGTGCCGCCCGTATAGGTGTTCGTGCCCGTCAGCGTTTCCGTGCCCGTGCCCTGCTTCGTGATCCCGCCCGAGCCCGTGATCGCGCCGCCGAAGGTCTGGTTCGTGCCGTCGCCGAACGTCAGGCCGTTGCCGCCCAGGGTCACATTCGACTCGCCCACGCCGCTCAATGCGCCGATCGTCTGGTTCCCATTCGCGCCGCTGATGTCGAACGTCGTACCCGAGTTCGCGAGCGTCACCGTACCCGTCGCCGCGAGGCTGCCGCTGCCGACGATCGCCAGCGTGCCCGCGTTGATCGTCGTCCCACCCGTGTAGGTGTTCGCCCCCGTCAGCGTTTCCGTGCCGCCGCCTTGCTTCGTGATCCCGCCCGAGCCTGCGATCACGCCGCCGAACGTGCCGTTCGTCGTCCCGCCGAGGGTCAGCGACTTGCCGCCGAGACTCACGTTCGATCCGCCCACGCCGTTCAGCACGCCGATCGTCTGGTTCCCGTTCGCGCCGCTGACGTCGAACGTCGTACCCGAGTTCGCGAGCGTCACCGTACCCGTCGCTGCGAGACTGCCGCTGCCGACGATCGACAGCGTGCCCGCGTTGATGGTCGTGCCACCCGTGTACGTGTTCGCCCCCGTCAGCGTTTCCGTGCCCGTGCCCGCCTTCGTGATCCCGCCCGTGCCCGCGATCGCGCCGCCGAAGGTCTGGTTCGTGCCGTCGCCGAACGTCAGCCCGTTACCGCCCAGGCTCACGTTCGACCCGCCCGCGCCGCTCAACGCGCCGATCGTCTGGTTCCCGTTCGCGCCGCTCAGGTCGAGCGTCGCGCCGTTGCCCGTCAGGCTCACCGCACCCGTCGACGCGAGACTGCCGCTGCCGCTGAGCGCCAACGTGCCGTTCGCGATCGTCGTGCCGCCCGTGTAGGTGTTCGCGCCCGTCAGCGTTTCCGTGCCGGTGCCCTGCTTCGTGATTCCGCCCGTGCCCGCAATCGCGCCGCCGAAGGTCTGGTTCGTGCCGTCGCCGAACGTCAGCCCGTTGCCGCCCAGGGTCACGTTCGACCCGCCCGCGCCGCTCAATGCGCCAATCGTCTGGTTCCCGTTCGCGCCGCTCAGGTCGAGCGTCGCGCCGATGCCCGTCAGGCTCACCGCGCCCGTCGACGCAAGGCTGCCGCTGCCGCTGAGCGCCAGCGTGCCGTTCGCGATCGTCGTCCCGCCCGTGTAGGTGTTCGCGCCCGTCAGCGTTTCCGTACCTGTGCCCTGCTTCGTGATCCCGCCCGTACCCGTAATCGCGCCGCCGAAGGTCTGGTTCGTCCCGTCGCCGAACGTCAGGCCGTTGCCGCCCAGGGTCACGTTCGACCCGCCCGCGCCGCTCAACGCGCCGATCGTCTGGTTCCCGTTCGCGCCGCTCAGGTCGAGCGTCGCGCCGTTGCCCGTCAGGCTCACCGCCCCCGTCGACGCAAGGCTGCCGCTCCCGCTGAGCGCCAGCGTGCCGTTCGCGATCGTCGTGCCGCCCGTGTAGGTGTTCGCGCCCGTTAGCGTTTCCGTGCCGCTGCCCTGCTTCGTGATCCCGCCCGTACCCGTGATCGCGCCGCCGAAGGTCTGGTTCGTGCCGTCGCCGAACGTCAGCCCGTTGCCGCCCAGCGTCACGTTCGACTCGCTCACGCCGCTCAATGCGCCGATCGTCTGATTCCCGTTCGCGCCGCTCAGGTCGAGCGTCGCGCCGTTGCCCGTCAGGCTCACCGCACCCGTCGACGCAAGACTGCCGCCGCCGCTGAGCGCCAGCGTGCCGTTCGCGATCGTCGTGCCGCCCGTATAGGTGTTCGCGCCCGTCAGCGTCTCCGTGCCGCTGCCCTGCTTCGTGATGCCGCCCGAGCCCGCGATCACGCCGCCAAACGTGCCGTTCGTCGTCCCGCCGAGGGTCAGCGATTTGCCGCCGAGACTCACGTTCGATCCGCCCACGCCGTTCAGCGCGCCGATCGTCTGGTTCCCATTCGCGCCGCTGACGTCGAACGTCGTACCCGAGTTCGCGAGCGTCACCGTACCCGTCGCCGCGAGACTGCCGTCCCCGACGATCGACAGCGTGCCCGCGTTGATCGTCGTCCCGCCCGTGTAGGTGTTCGCCCCCGTCAGCGTTTCCGTGCCCGTGCCCGCCTTCGTGATCCCGCCCGTACCGGTGATCGCACCGCCGAAGGTCTGGTTCGTGCCGTCGCCGAATGTCAGCCCGTTGCCGCCCAGGGTTACGTTCGACCCGCCCGCGCCGCTCAACGCGCCGATCGTCTGGTTCCCATTCGCGCCGCTGATGTCGAGCGTCGTACCCGAGTTCGCGAGCGTCACCGTACCCGTCGCCGCGAGACTGCCGCCCCCGACGATCGACAGCGTGCCCGCGTTGATGGTCGTGCCACCCGTGTAGGTGTTCGCGCCCGTCAGCGTTTCCGTGCCGCTGCCCTGCTTCGTGACCCCGCCCGTACCGGTGATCGCGCCGCCGAAGGTCTGGTTCGTGCCGTCGCCGAACGTCAGGCCGTTACCGCCCAGCGACACCGTCGAGCCGGCCCCGCCGCTCAACGCACCGATGATCTGATTGGTCCCCGCGCCGCTGATATCGAAGGTCGCGCCCGCGCCCGCCACGTTGACCGCGCCCGTTGCCGCGAGACTGCCGCCCACGCCGATCGCCAGCGTGCCGTTCGCGATCGTCGTGCCGCCCGTATAGGTGTTCGCCCCCGTCAGCGTTTCCGTGCCCGTGCCCGCTTTCGTGATCCCGCCCGTACCCGTGATCGCGCCGCCGAAGGTCTGGTTCGTGCCGTCGCCGAACGTCAGCCCGTTGCCGCCGAGGGTCACCGTCGAGCCGGCCACCCCGCTCAACGCGCCGATGGTCTGGTTCGTCCCCGCGCCGCTGATATCGAAGGCCGCGCCCGCGCCCGCCACGTTGACCGCGCCCGTCGCCGCGAGGCTGCCGCCGGCGCCAATCGACACGATCCCGCTGTTGATCGTCGTGCCGCCCGTATAGGTGTTCGCGCCGGTCAGGGTGGTCGTGCCCGGGCCGTTCTGCACCATTCCGCCCCCGCCCGAGATCGCGCCCGACAGCCCGAGATTGTTGCTGCCGCCGAGCGTCAGGGTCGTGCCGCCGTTGATCACGACGTTGTTGGCGACCGTCATGTTCGCGGTCGTGTCGAGCGTGCCCGCCCCGCCGACGGTCAGGGTGCCCGAGCCCAGCGCGCCGCCGTTGCCCAGCACGATCTCGCCGCTGTTCAGCCCGGTGCCGCCCGAATAGGTGTTCGCGCCCGACAGCGTGAGCGTGCCCGTACCGTTCTGCGTGAGGCCGCCGCTGCCGCTGATCGCCCCCGACAGCGCGAGATTGTTGCCGCCCTGCACCGTCAGCCCGCCCGCGCCGAGCGTCACGTCGTTGCTCAGGTTGACGCCGGAATTCGCGCTCTCGATCCCGCCGCCGTTGCTCGTGATGGTGCCGGTGCCGAGCCCCGCATTGTTGTCGATGCTCACCACGCCGCCATTCAGCGTGGCGTTCTGCGCACTCGACGCGCCGGTCGTGGTCCAGTTGCCGCTGTTGACCTGCAGGTTCTGGAAGTTGATGTAGTTGTTGTTGTTGATCGAGCCGGTCGCCGGGCCGCCGCCGTTCTGCCGCAGCACCAGCGTGTTGTTGCCGCCCGCGCCGCCGTCCACCGTGCCGGTGGCCGCGATGCCGATCGTGACCGCGCCGACCCCGAGGTTCAGCGCAACCCCGGTGCCGCCGTTCGCATTGACCGACGAGCCGGTGGTCGCGGTGAAGGTATTGACGCTGTTCCCCCCCATCGAGACGCTGCCGTTGATGGTGCCCGAGTTGGTGAAGGTATTGCCGGCCCCCGGCGTGCCGGATGCCTCGAACGCGACGCGGCCGTTGATCGTTCCACTGTTGTTGAAGTTGACCTGCGCGCCGCCGTAGGCGACCACGACCGGCGCGTCCGAGCCGATCAGGGTCGCGCCGATCAGGCCGTTCGAGCTGATGGTGCCGGTGTTGGTGATGTTGGTGGTGCCGCCCGTGCCGTTCTGCGCGGCGAGCGCCATCCCGGTCACGCCGGACAGCGCGACGCCCGTCGAGCCTTTCATCGTGCCGTTGTTGGTGATGGTGGTCGTGCTCGCCAGGTTGTTGCCGACCAGCGCGCCGCTCGACAGCACGCCGAGCCCGGTGCCGAGCGCGGACGGATCGATGGTGCCATTGTTGGTCAGCGTGGTGCCGCTGCCCTGCAGCGATAGCGCGGTGCCGCCAACGCCGAGCAGCACGCCGAGGCTCGCGCCGGCGTTGACCGTCACGTTCAGGTTGTTGCCGCTGTTCGAATAGCTGGGCGCAAGCGGATTCGCGACGCCCGAGCAGGACACGGTGGACCCCGCCGCACTACAGGCCGCATACGCCGGGACGATGCCCGCGCCGGACAGCGCCAGGAACACCCCGGTCGGCAACAGCAATCTCGGAAACGGCTCGCCGGCTTTTTTCGAACGCGCAAGATTCATGCTTTTCCTCGTTATTGGAATTGGCATTGCAATGAAATCGAACGGCCGGCAGCAGAAAATCACGGACGAAAGGATTCGCCCCGGCCGTCGCGACGCGACGTCGGTTGATTCTCGGATCAGTCTTTAATTGGCCCTTGAAGGCAGGTGTGAAACTAGGTTGACGACATGACGATGGCCCCTGTTTTTTTACGCAGCGACTTTCTGGTTGATTTGATTCCCGCCCCGCTTTTGTCAGACAAGGCTATATCAAAAAAACAGGGTTTTCCAGTCGATCTTTTTCTTTTTGGATCAGGGGAAAATTGGCGCGCATTTTTTACTTATTGGAGCGCTTAATACGTGAAATTTTGCATACCATCTGCCGGGAAATTTTAATTTCCCGAATAAACACAATCTCCACATCAGCGAGAAAATGATATTGCGCGACGATTATCACGATAATTTCTCGCGACGCAATACTTACGCCCCCGTCAAGCACCGTGGCAATATAATTCGCACCCGATCACTCGCCAGACCGGAATCGGTATGCCCCGGATTCGGCGGATCGCGGCAATTTCCGCCGCGCCTCGATCGGACAACCCGTGCCGCCATCGATTGCTTCGCAGCGAAAGCGTCGACACGGTCACGGGAAAAGCGCGCCCTGCTACGAAAACAGGCGCATCAGATAAAGCATCGGCCGGAACGAAACCGGCCGCGCATCGGGATTCGCCCACAGTCGCACCGCATACACCGCGTACGCCGGCACTTCGCGCCAGCTCGAGTAGACGTCGCGCAACTGGAAACGGCGCGGATACGCGGCGGAGATGTCCGCCCGCGCGATGCCGACGCGCTCGAACGCGAGGCGCGCCCGCGCGAGGTGGTAGTACTGGCTGACGATCAGCACGCGCGACACGCGGTGCGCCTGCAGGTACGCGAGCGTGTGCTGCGCGGTCGCGAGGGTGTTGTCGCCCTGGTCGTCGACCGTGATCCGGTCGGCCGGCACGCCGCGCGCCACGAGATAGTCGCGCATCGCGGTCGCCTCGTTTAGCCCGGGGCCGTCGATCGCGCCGCTGACGAGCAACGCCGGGCACTGCCCGGCGCGGTAGCAGCGCACGCCGACGTCGAGCCTGGCGGCAAGCACGGGCTTCGGCGCGCCGGTCTCGTCGAGCGCGTTGCCGAAGATCACGGCGACATCGGCCGCCTCGCTCGGCATCCGCATCCCGTACGCGACGAGCGCAACGGCCGCGACGATCCAGACGCAAGCGACGACGGCCAGCAAGCGGCCCAGGCGGGCAAACAAGCCCCGTTTGGTGTGGTTTCTCAAGGTTTTCGATCTCTCAGGTCGTCGGGCGTATCGGCTGGCCCGACCCCGGACGGGCGCGTAACGCTAGCACGTGGCGCGCTCGGGTGTCCACGCGACGAACCGATGCCGGACGACGGCCGGCCTACCGGCAAGTCGACCGGAGAAGCGTGCCCGGCGACGCGGGTACGCAACAGGGAGATCGAAAGAATGTCGATGCGTGCGCCGCTCGGCGACGCCCGCCCGGCACGGCCCGGATCAATCGACCTGGCACATCGTGAGCCGCCCCATCGCCTCGCCCGCGCCGCGCACGGCGCAGGTGGCCGGCTCGTCGGCGATCCGGGCGACGAGCCCCGTCTCGTCGTACAGCAGGCGCTCGAAATCCGCGAGCAGCGCACCGCCGCCCGTCAGCACCACGCCACGATTCGCGATGTCGGTCACGAGCTCGGCCGGCGCGTTCTCCAGCACCGACTTCACCGCGCCGATCACTTGCTTGAGCGGCGCGGCCAGCGCGTCCGCCACGTCGTGGTTGGACAGCTCGATCGAGCGCGGCAGGCCGTCGCCGACACCCCGCCCGACCGCGCGCGTCGACCTGCGCGGCACCGCGCTGGTGGCCGAGCCGATCGTCTGCTTGACGTGCTCGGCCGTCTGTTCGCCGAGCAGCACGCCATACAGGTTGCGCACATGGTTGACGATCGCCGCGTCGAACTGGTTGCCGCCCACGCGAATCGCTTCACGGTAGACGATGCCGCCGAGCGCGATCACCGCGACTTCGGTCGTCCCGCCGCCGATATCGACGACCATCGAGCCCACCGGCTCGGTCACCGGCAGGCCCGCGCCGAGCCCGGCCGCGAGCGATTCCTCGATCAGTTCGACCTCCGATACACCCGCGGCGAACGCGGCCTCGCGGAGCGCGCGGCGCTCGACGGCCGTCGCGTCGGACGGCACGCACAACGTGACCTCGACGCGGCGGCCGAAGCGCGAACGCGTGCGCGACATGTCGATGAAGCTGCGGATCATCTGCTCGGCTGCGTGCGCGTCGGCGATCACGCCGTGCCGCATCGGCCGCACGGCTTCGAGATGCCCCGGTTCGCGGCCGAGCAGCGCCTTCGCAAGCTCGCCGACGGCCTCGAGCGTCGGCCGCGCGTCGGTCGCACCGGCGCCGGCCTTGCGGAAGCAGACGACCGACGGCTGGTTCAGCACCACCCCGCGTTCATGCGTGTAAATCCGCGTACTCGCCGTTCCAGGATCGATCGCAACGGGTTGCGCAAACAACTTTCCGAACAGCGGTGTCGACATATCAAACCTTTGTAATCGAACAGGCCAGGGCAGCCGGGCCGCATTTCCGCGGCCCGTCCATGCCGCCCCATCACGAACTTAGCGGCAAATCGTTCCGATACTTTAGGCAATTCCGATGATTTTTTCGCGACTGAATTGTCAAAAATGCCGTTCCGGACGCATCCGGCTACGCAACAGCCTCTCGCATTGCGCCTGTAAAACACGGTAATCTCTCGGTCTTGCCTGCTCCCGGCAGGCCTCAGACGCCCGATCACGCCAGGTATTTCCACCATGACAGCGACCGTTTCCTTCCGCTGGGCGCGGTTGCGCCCGCTTTGCACGACGCTCGTCGCCTTCTGGTGCTGCACGGTCGCCGCGCAACCGCTGCCGGCCACCGGCTCCGCCGCCGCGGCCCCGGTCGCTGCCGCCAGCGCGCCGGCTGCGGCGCCCGCCGCAGCCGGGCACACCTGCGAAGCCGACGGCGGCCCGGCCGGCCGCCCGTCGATCGGCCTCGTGCTGTCCGGCGGCGGCGCACGCGGCTATGCGCACCTCGGGGTCCTCAAGGTGCTGGAGGACAACCGCATCCCGATCGACTGCATCGCCGGCACCAGCATGGGCGCCGTGGTCGGCGGCCTGTACGCGAGCGGGATGGCCGCCGGCGAGATGCAGCAGCGGCTGTCGGAGGTCAATCTCGCGGACATCGCGTTCGACGTGACGGAGCGCGCGGACCTGCCGCAAACCAGCCGGGAGGACGAGCGCCTGTACATCAACGGGCTGACGCTCGGTTTCGGCAAGAAAGGCGTGAAGGCGCCGGTCGGCCTCGTGCAGGGCAACCGGCTGCAGGCGCTGCTCGCGAGATGGACGGCCGCCGTGCCGACCAACCAGCCGTTCGACCGCCTGCCGATCCCGTTCCACGCGGTCGCGACCGACCTGCAGACGGGCCAGATGGTGGTGCTCGACCACGGCTCGCTGCCGCTCGCGATCCGCGCGAGCATGGCGATGCCGGGCCTGTTCGCGCCGGCCGAGATCAACGGGCGCGCGCTCGTGGACGGCGGGCTCGTCAGCAACCTGCCCGTCGACACCGCGCGGCAGATGGGCGCGAACGTCGTGATCGCGGTCGACATCGGCTCGCAACTGCGCCCGCTCGACGCGCTCGCGTCGCCCGCCGACGTGATGCAGCAGATGGTCGGCATCCTGATCCGCCAGAACGTGACCGCGCAGCGCAAGCAGCTCGACGCGCAGGACGTGCTGCTCACGCCGGACCTCGGCTCGCTCGCGTTCACCGATTTCCAGAACGCGAAGCAGGCGATCGCCGCCGGCGCGGCCGCCGCGACCGCGGCGCTGCCAAGGCTGCGACGCTTCGCGCTCACGCCGGAACAGTACGCGGCCTACCGGTCGGCGCACGCGCAGCCGCTGCCGCCGCCGATCCGGATCACGCGCATCGACATCAAGACCAGCGGCGGCGTGCCGAAGCGGGTCGTCAGCAACGCGCTGCACGTGAAGCCCGGCGACACCTACGATCCGGACACAGTCAGCCAGGATCTGCTCGGGCTCACGACGGGCGGCAACTTCGAGAGTGTCACGCAGCAGATCGTGAGCCACGGCGACGAAAACGTGCTCGAGATCAACGCGCGCGAAAAATACTGGGGGCCGAATTTCCTGCTGTTCGGGCTCGGCATGTCGAGCAGTTCGACCGACGAGGGCGGCTTCCGCCTGCACGTCGGCTACCGGCGGCCGTGGCTCACCGAATCGGGGCTCGAATTCCGCGCGGACACCACGATCGGCAGCGACCTGCAATCGGCGCGCATCGAGTTCCGCCAGCCGCTGTCGATGGCATACGGCGTCTATCTGTCGCCGTACGCCGAATACCAGCGCCGCTACGCGAACCTGTACGACGACAGCGGCAACGTGAAGATCACGCAGTACCTGATGCAGACCGCGCGCGCCGGGCTCGATCTCGGCCTGCCGATTGCGCGGCTCGGCGATTTCCGCATCGGTATCGGTTATGTGACCGGGCACGGCTCGCCGACCTACAACCTGCCGTTCGATGACGGCAGCGGCCAGACGCTGCTGTGGCCAAGCTTCACGTCGCAGGCGCTGACCGCGCGCGCGCGGCTCGTCATCGATCAGCTCGACGATCCGCTGTTCCCGCGCAAGGGCTATTTCACCGAACTGCGCGTCGAGCGCTCGCTGGTGTCGCACAACGGGGGGTCGGCGTCGGAGTTCGACGACGGCATCAACAACGCGCCCTACACCGAGATCTACGGCAAGGCGATGGTTGCGCAGCAGTTCGGCCGGCACAGCGTCAGCGCGACGATCGAAGGCGGCAAGAGCATCGGCGGCACCAACCTGATCAACGCGTTCAACTTCACGCTCGGCGGCTTTCAGCATCTGTCCGCGTATGCGGCCGACCAGCTGAACGGCAACGAGCTCGCGTATGCGCAGGTGACCTACATGAACCAGCTGATGACGTTCAACGCGTCGCCGATCAAGGCGCTGTCGGTGGGCGCCAGCGCGGAAGTCGGCAACGTCTGGTCGAGCGGCCAGCAGATCGGCGGCGGCGCGCTCAAGCAGAGCTACACGTTCTTCACGAGCCTGTCGACCGCATTCGGGCCCGTCTACATCGGCGTAGCGCTCGCGCCCAGCGGCCGCCGCAACTTCTACCTGCAGCTCGGCCGCACGTACTGAGCGTGCGCGGATGCCGTTTCGGCGGCATCCGCGTCTGCGTCGCGCCGCCCGCCCGGATCAGAACTCCGCCGCCATCGCGACCGCGCGGGCTTGCGCCCGCTCGATGCTGTCGCTTGCCCGCGCACTCCACGTGTGTTCGACGGTCAGGCTTCTGACCTCGCGCACGCCGATGAACCTCAACCAGAATTCGATGTAGTCGGCCTGATGCCGGAACCCGGGGTTGTCGGCGCCCGCGCCGGTTTCGCGGCTTTGCCCGCGAACATGGATCACCAGCGCGCGCGGAATCTCCAGCAGCGGCGCGTATGCGTTGCCGTCGAACGAAAACAGCATGTTCCGCTGGCTGACGAGATCGATCAGTTGCTTGAGCTTGTATGGATAGCCGAAATTCCACATCGGCACGCCGACGACGATCCGGTCCGCCTCCTGAAAACGCTTCACGAGCGACTGGATTCGCCGCCAGATCGACTGCTCGGCCTCATCCATCGGCGCGTTTGCGACGCCCTTGTACTTGGCGCCGATCGCGTCGCTGCCAAAATCCGGCAAGTCTTCTTCCCAGACATTCAGCGTATCGACGTCGATCGCGGCGCCCGTCTCCCGGTACGCATCGACAAAGGCATTGGCAACCGCGATCGAAGCCGACCTGGCGCCGCGAGGAGAAGACACGATATTCAAAAGCCGCATGATGGGTAACCCGGACAGGACTGCATGATCAACGGGGCAGCCGGCGTGGCGGCCCCGGCTTCACTGCTGCGTCGCGGGCCGCACGTCTTCATTGTCATGGATCGGCCCGCCCATATAGTTGCAATTGCAATCGTAATGCAAAGCGCGCACGCGCGGCAAACGAATCGTCACGCGATTGCCGTGCGGGAAGGAGTCGATACGGGAAAGGTACGGCGTGAATGGCCGGCGACGCGCTCGAATCCGGCGCGCGCGGCTGGGCGCCGTCGTGCTGTCGTGACTGTCGAGGCTCGACGCCCGTGCGGCGTCTCGCTAGACCGGCCAGCTGATCTCGAAGCGCGCGCCGCCGAGTTCGACGGGATCGACGACCGCGATCCGGCCGTTGTGCGCATGGAGCACCTGCCGCGTGATCGACAGGCCGAGGCCATAGCCGCCGGTGCGGCGGTCGAGGCGTACGAATGCGTCGAAGATCCGCTCGCGTTCGCTCTCCGGCACGCCGGGGCCGTCGTCCTCGACGAAGATCCCGATATTGCCGTGCACCAGCGAGATCCCGACGACGATCCGCGATTTCGCGTACTTGCTCGCGTTGCGCAACAGGTTGCGCATCGCATACGACATCAGCCGCCGGTCCATCTTCACGCGCAGATCCGACGCGATCGCGATGCGCGATTCGATCGCGCGCTCCGGATACAGCAGCTGCGCATCGTTGACCTGATGCTCGAACCACGCGACGGGGGCCGTCATCTCGAGGTTCGACTGCAGCGAGCTGTATTCGAGCCGCGCATACGTGAGGCTCATGTCGATCAGCTCTTCAAGCTCGGTCACGTCCTGCGCGATGCTCTCGAGCGCGCCCTGGTATTCGGCCGCGGAACCCGGTTCGCGCAGCATTTCGAGCGCGAAACGCACGCGCGCGAGCGGCGTGCGCAGCTCGTGCGAGATGCCGTTCGTCAGATCGCGCTGCGCGGCGATCAGCCGTTCCATGCGCATCGCGAGCGCATTCAGCGTCCGCGCGAGCGGGCCGATGATCACGCTGTGCGATTCGCGCGCGCGCGTGTTGAAGCGCCCGCCCGTGAAATCGATCGCGCGCTCGCGCACCATCACGAGATCCGACCACACGGGCCGCATCCACCGGTACGCCGCGAGCGCGGGTGCAGCGAACACGAACACGAGCACGATCCAGATGTCGCCGGGCAGCGAATCGAACGCATGCCACACGACCTGCGGCGACAATTCGACGCACAGCGCGAGCGCCGGCACGAGCGCGGTCAGCAGCACGAGGCCCAGCAGATGCAGGTAGGTGCGCACGTAAAGGCGCGACCAGCTCGGGATGCGATCGGCGCGCGTATCGGTCCACGCGCGGCGGAAATGCAGCCAGCGCCATTTGACGTAGCGCAGCGTCGGCAGCGGCGGCGCATCGGGGTGCGAACGGGTTCGTCGGATCATCTCGGCTCCCGGCCGGCGGGTGGAATGCCCGCGCGAAACGTGACGGCGTCGTACGAACGCCGCGTCATTCCCACGCGTGCTTGCTGAATTGATAGCCCTTGCTGCGGATCGTCTTGATCCGCTGCGGGTTGCTCGCGTCGTCGCGCAGCTTGCGGCGCAGCTTCGAGATGCGCCCGTCGATCGTGCGGTCGAGGCCGTCGAACTCGACGCCGCGCAACTGCAGCATCAGGTCGTCGCGGCTGACGACTTCGCCCGCGTGGCACACGAGCGCCCACAACAGGTCGAATTCGGCCGACGTCAGGTCGGGCGTGCTGCCGTCGGGCAGCACGACGGAGCGGTCGGTGCGGTCGATCGAGAACTTGCCGAACGCATAGCGCTCGGGCTGCGGCGCGGTGCTCTCGGCCGCGCGCGCGGGCGCACGGCGCAGTTGGGCCTTGATCCGCGCGAGCAGGATGCGCGGCTCGACCGGCTTGTGGACGTAGTCGTCCGCGCCGAACTCGAGGCCGAGCAGTTCGTCGAACGGCTCGTCGCGCGCCGTCACCATGATGATCACGCCGTCGTACTGCTTGCGCGCCTCGCGGCAGATTTCGAAGCCGTCCTTGCCCGGCAGGTTCACGTCGAGAATGACGAGATCGGGACGAATGGACAGGATCGCCGGCACCGCGGCGTCACCATGCAGCACAGTGTCGACTTCATAGTCGTTCTTGCGCAGGTAGCCGGCGATCAGCGTGGACAGGCGGGTGTCGTCTTCGACGAGCAGGATGCGAAAAGACATGGGCAGCGGTCGGGTCATCGGGGAAGCCGCGGCGGCGCCGGCCGGTGCCGGACGCCGGCCATTGGCCGAAACGTACCGCATGATACTGCGCCCGCAGACTGCCTGTTCAGAGGTCTTGAGAATAAGGGCGCGATATCGTCCGCGCTTGACGAATCGGCGCCGGGACGGTTCCATACGGGCTCGCTTGAATCCTGGCCGCTTACCTACCCGCCTGACTCGATGAATTACCAGACTATCCTCGAACGCATCCACACCGAACTCACCCCCTGGATTGGCCGGGGACGGGTTGCCGACTACATTCCCGAGCTCGCGAAAGTGCCCGCCGACAAGTTCGGGATGGCCGTCGTGACGCTGGACGGAAACGTTTGCACGGTGGGCGACGCATACGAGCGCTTCTCGATCCAGAGCATCTCGAAGCTGTTCGCGTGCACGCTCGCGTTCCAGCTGCTGGGCGACGCGCTGTGGGAGCGGGTCGGCCGCGAGCCGTCCGGCACCGCGTTCAATTCGCTGGTGCAGCTCGAAAGCGAGCGCGGCAAGCCGCGCAACCCGTTCATCAACGCCGGCGCGCTGGTCGTCACCGACGTGCTGTGCCGCCGCTTCGTGCGGGCCGAAACGGCGCTCGTCGAATTCGTGCGGCGGCTGATCGGCACGAACGACATCGACTACGATTCGCGCGTCGCGCAATCGGAGCTGCAGCACGCGGAGCGCAACCGCGCGATGGCGCACTTCATGGCGAGCTTCGGCAACATGCAGATGCCGCCCGACACGGTGATCGACGCGTACTGCCGCCAGTGCGCGATCACGATGAACTGCGTCGAGCTGGCGCGCGCCGCGCTGTTCCTTGCGAACGGCGGCGTCGCGCCGGTCACCGGCGAGCGGATCGTCGATTCGAGTTCCGCGAAAAGGCTGTCGGCGCTGATGCTGACCTGCGGCACCTACGATGCGGCCGGCGATTTCGTGTATCGCGTCGGGCTGCCCGCGAAAAGCGGCGTCGGCGGCGGGATCGTCGCGGTGCTGCCCGGCGAGATGGCCGTGTGCGTGTGGGCGCCGGGGCTCGATGCGAACGGGAACTCGCTGGCGGGGACGCTGGCGCTGGAATGGTTGACGACTTATTCGGGGCGATCGATTTTTTAGATGGCGAAGTCAGAATTGACTGATTCGATCGCATAAGTCGCGCCGTCGGCATTCCAAGCGACGTAGATACGCAGACCGCGGCGGAAACTGACCAAACGGAGACTCACGAATGGCGTTGTACGGAATATCGCCGTTGGCGATTCTGCTTTTGTTGACGCTTGCCGTCACCGCACCGCTCACACTGATCGTAATGGCCTTCGGGTTGAAGGGTAGCTTCCGCGCGCGCAAAGTCTGGAGACGCGGCGTCGTCTTTCTCTGCAGCCTGGTGTTCGTGCAAGTTGTCGCGCTTTTGAACAATCGTGCAATTTCCGACGGCTATGACCATGCGATAAGCGCCTGGTACACCCACCACGTCACACGAGCAACAGTATTTGACGGGATGACGTTCCCACCGGGCTCAACAGTTGTCCTGGATGTCAATGCGCCACATCCGGTCCGAAGCGGCACCGTCCCGTCGAACACGCCGCTTCTGGGTCTGACCGCGAGCGGGGACTTCGACGTGTCCCGTGCCGACGACAATACGAGCTACCTTGCTCGGGGGACGCTTGCCAAACCAGCCTTGCTCGGAGGAATCGAATGTGCTCCCGGCCCATTTACACAGGACAAGAAACACGCTCCCTTCGACTACGAAAAGCTTTTGGACACCGTGGAGTGTACGCTCGCCTCCAGATTCCGGCACCGCGAGCTTGATCTGCCTGCTGGAACCCACGTCAAAGCACTCGCTATCGACGGCACTGTCGCGGAGTCGATTTCAGGAGAGTTGCCCCGCTCGTGGAAGATTTTCGGCATTGAATGTGACGCAGGGCCATTTGAATTCGACACGTTCCAGCGATTTACCTGTATCTCGGCAGTCGACCAACTTGTGGGCCACTACGAACTGCCGCGCGGGGAAGAGATTATGGTGTCACGGGAGCAGGATGGAAGTCTTAAGCTCTATGGCAGACATTAAGGATGGTGCAAACGCCCCCATGTCAGTTCGTATCGTCGGAGCGACTGCACGCTGGCGTTTAGATGGTTGGCGGGCTATGCGGAGAGGTCGAGTTGTTAGTCATCGTTGCTGTCTGGCAAGGTCGTTCACGAGCATTCCCAACTTCTGGAAAATAGCGAGAAGTTCGTCCGTTGAATGAAATTCGGGACGCGGATAGGGTGGTCGGTGCGGCTCTGCGCCCGAATGCAATGCTGCCGCGTGCGCCAGCACGGCAAGCGTTCCTCGCTCCATTCCTGCATCGAATTGAATGGAGAAGTCGGTTTCGACGCTGCGTCGCCCCTGGAGGATGAATCGAAGCATCACGCCGGGCGACAGGTCATGCAATTGCAAGACCGTACCGGGGCCCGGGAGCTTGGAAAGGTGCATTCGGCCGCGCGCTGCCGCGACGATTTCAGCGGCTCGCACAGGCGACAGATGCGCTTCGAGTCGCAAAGGATGCTCGGCGCAAATCGCGTAGTATCGGGTAGCGGTCCCGCATCGGGTCACCAACGAAAGGAAATCCGGCGTGAAATTCATTGCTTGTTTCCGGCGGTACATCAACGGATGCCACGATTGTATATTGATCCTCGAATGGGAGCCGGATGACCGAATCTGGCCGATCCGCCGCGTCGACGATCGCGTACCACCCACCCGTCCCGGTGATACCGAAGGCATCCCATGCGCGTTCATATAGTCGTAGCGCAGGCACGCTGGCGCTGGAATGGTTGACGACTTATTCGGGAAGGTCGTTTTTTTGAGGCGGCAGAGTTGGGCGTGCCTCATCTGGCGCAATGCCGGCAGGTGAATATCGGCGCGCTCAATGGAGAACTCGCCATTCGGCAGCAATCGACCCCACCGAGACATGCACCGGTTCACACAACGAGACCACGAAAAATGAAAATAGTCCTCGTCGCTTCATTATTAGGAATGTCATTGCTTGCGCAAACATCACCCGCCTTCGCGGACAGCGACAACGGGAAAAAGATCTTCCTGGCGAGATGCGCCATGTGCCACGGAGCAGATGCCAGAGGAACAGGACCATTGGCCAATAAAAGCAACCCGCCCACGCCCGATCTTACGACGCCCGCCTTCAAAAAACGACTCAACGATTATCCGGGCGTTATTGTCTCGTCAGTAATACTTCGTCCAAACGGGGACCTGATTCCAAAAACGTTGCGAGAAAATGGCGTAAAACTGCCACCGCACCCCTGGACAGTCAAGGATTTTCGCGATTTGAATCAATACATGAGCGGATTGATTTTAAATAAATGAATACCGTGATGCGAGTTGGTATTGCCGGAATGCCGCCGGGATCACCCTGATCCTGACACGAGGCCACGAGCCGCGAGCATCCGGGCCCGGTTTTGCCCGCTGCCGATTTCGCGCACTGGGAATCGGCACGTTCCGCCGGCTCTGGCCCTTGCCGCTCAGCGGCCTGCACCGACCCGCAAGCGCCGACCCGATCGCACGATCATGCAGCCGTGCCGTGAGAATGGAACACGGTTGCGGACGCGAGTTCGATATCCGTCGGCACTTCGAATTCCTTTTCCATGAAGTCGAACATGGCAGGCGATACCTCGAACGAAAACGTTTCGCCCTGTTCCGTATTCCTGGTCAGGACACGACCGCGACGAATGTCATGCGGCGCGGTGACAAAGTGCAGTTCACTCGAAATGCCGGCGTCCCGGGCGCGTTCGGCAAACGCCGAACGATTTCGCGCCTTCATGAAACCGAGATCCAGAACGACGTTCCCGCCATTTTTCGCGATCTGTTCGGCCGTGCCCCAGATTTGACGCTCGCAACGCTGCACGCGCGCCATGAGCCAGTTCAATTCGATCGGGCTCGGAAGGTCCGGGCCGTACAGCTGCGCCATCCACTCGTCGATCGAGAAACGCGTCGCATCGGACGAGGCCGCGAGCGTCCGCGCGTAAGTCGACTTGCCGGCGCCTTGCGGCCCGAAAACGATAGGTACCACTGCCATGAAATCCCCTTCCTCGACGTCGAGCGCCGTCGTGGCGCCTTGTCATGGTTCTCGGCTCGCTCACTCGGCCGGCGCGAAATTCAGCTCGACGCCATTGCCTGCCGGATCGCGGAAGAAAATCTGGATCTGGCCGGTGAGCGGAACGTGGGCACGCGTGAACGCCACGTTGGCGTCGGTCAGATGACGCGCCATTTCGTCGGCGTCCGCACAGGAGAACGCAGCATGATCGAACGTATTGGCAACGTTTGACGGGCGCGACTCGCCCGGCCGCGCTTCCGACAGATGCAGCACGGCCTGCGTGCCCGCATACAACCAATACCCGAAGCGCTCGAACGGCGGACGAAACCCTTCCCGCAAGCCGACGATGTCGACGTAGAAATCGCGAAGCGAATCGAGTGTCTGCCGATCCGCCTGCAAATTGTAGTGACTGAATCCGGTAACTGGCATGACGTGTAGCTCGTGTTGGCGCAACGTGACAGGAAATGGCATCGCGCCGGGCATTGCCGCTTCGGGCACGCTCCGCACGAAAACGGCAGGTCGGCACTGGCGACCAATCGCGGCCGACCATCGACATGGGCATCGCACGACCGCGAACGACCGTGGGTCGATAAAGCGCACGCCAGTATATTGCGGCGGCGCAGGGACGTGGCGCCGGTTTGGCGGGGATGGCCGCGCGACGCGGCAAAACGCCCCTACGAAAATCGCATCGGCAAGCACCCCGATTTTCCGGTACAAATCGGGAACGCTGAAATTCCCCGCGCGCAATCGGAGACTCTCGTTCATGACTCGGCAAAACGCACCGGATATCGCAACGGCAACCCGCACGACTCCTGGCGACAACCCAGCCGCGCCGATTCCCGCCATCGTGCCGTCAAGCACCGCGCTGCTCGTCATGCATTACCAGACCGACATCCTCGGCCTCTTCCCGTCCGTCGCGCCCGGGTTGCTCGCCAATACGCGCCGGCTCTGCGATGCGGCCCGGGCAAGCGGCATCGGCGTCTGGTTCGCGAACCTCCGGTTCAGCCCCGGCTATCCGGAAATCAGCCCGCGCAACAAGAACGGCCAGGGCATCAAGCAGCTCGGCCTCTTCGTCGACGACGGCCCGTCGCCGGAACTCGGCCGGCAGCCCGACGAGCCGCTGATCGTTGCGCACCGCGCCAGCGTGTTCTTCGGCACCGATCTGCAGGCGCGGCTAGTTGAACAGGGTGTCGATTCGCTGATCATGGTCGGCATCGCGTCGACGGGCGTCATGCTGTCGTCGCTCGCCCACGCGAGCGACGCGGACTTCCGCCTGTACACGGTCAAGGACTGCTGTTACGACCCGGACCCGGTGGTCCACGAGCACCTGTTCTCCACCGCTTTCGAATCGCGCACGACGGTGCTGTCGCTCGCGGACGCGCTGCGGCTGATCGAGTAAACCAGCGTACGCGCGAGCGTGACAGGCCGGCGGCTTGACGCAAATCGGCCCGCGGCATAACACCTACCGGGCCGTTCCGATCCCTTTCAGGATGAGGTCGACGCCGGCCACGAACTGCTCGCGCTCGTCGTGCGCGGCCAGTTGCGCCGCCACCTTGCGCACGAACGGATAGTCCGCGGGATCGAGTTGCGTCCACCGGTCGGCGACGGCCGCAACGATCTCCGGCTGCGCCGGATCGCGCGGATGCAGGCGGGCGCCGGCCGCGTACTGGCCGGCCAGCCCGAAGATGTAGTGCATCAGCGCGGATGCCGCGTTGAATTGCGCGGGCTCCGGCACGCCCAGCGCCTGCAGGTGTCCGCCGACGCTTTCGAGAATCCGCAGCACCGCGTCCTGCCACGGCGCGCGGAACAACTGCGCGCCCACCCACGGATGTGCGCGGAACGCATCGAACAGACGCAACGCGACGCGACGGATCGCCTCCGCCGCATCGCCGTCAGGCGTCGTCGACTCGTCCGCCATCGCGTCCGCGATCACCCGATCCGCGGCCGCCGCGAGCAGGTCGTGCTTGTCGGCGACATGCCAGTAGATCGCGCCGCTTCCGGTCGCCAGGTGCGCGGCAAGCGTGCGAAACGTCAGTGCGCCTTCGCCGTCGTTGTCCAGGATGTCGATCGCGGCATCGACGATCCGCTCTTTCGACAGCGCGTCGGCGCGTCGCTCGGTTCGGTTCCGGGTTGTCATGCGCGGTAGCTTGACACACCTGGAACAACGTTCCAATATCTCGCAATGGAACGGCGTTCCACACTATTCCCATTCCTGGCGCACGCCCGCTGTCAGGTGCCGCCGTTCTTACCGACATCGGCCCGCCCTGGCCGGAAACCGAGCCCTCGATGACCCAGCCCGTCACCCATGATGTCCTGATTGCCGGCGCCGGCCCTGTCGGCCTCTTTCTCGCGTGCGAGTTGCGCGTTGCCGGCCTGTCGGTACTGGTGGTCGAGCAGGCCGGCGATCCGGCCTCTCCGCTGAAGCGGCTGCCGTTCGGCATGCGCGGCTTGTCGGCGCCCACCCTCGAAGCGTTCTATCGTCGTGGCCTGCTCGACGACATCACGATGCCGCCCGGTACATTCGACACCGCGCACTGGATGAAGCAATCGCGCCGTCCGGGCGGCCATTTCGCCGGCATCCCGTTCTTCCATGACCGCATCGATACATCCCGATGGCCGTACCGCCTGCCCGGCCCGGCCGGCACCACCATGCCGACCGAACTCGAACGCGTCGAAACCGCGTTGGCCGCCCGCGCGAGCGCGACGGGCGTCGAGATCCGGCGCGGCATCCGCGTCGACGGCTTCGACCAGTCGGACGATGACGATGCGGTCACGCTGCACGCAAGCGGCAACGCGTGGCGCGGACGCTGGCTCGTCGGCTGCGACGGCGGCCGCAGCACGGTCCGCAAGGCCGGCGGCTTCACGTTCGCCGGCACCGATCCCGAATTCACCGGCTACACGATCGAGGTCGAACTCGCCGATCCCGGCACGCTGGCGCCCGGCCGTCACTACACCGCCACCGGCATGTACACGTATACGCCGCCCGGCACCATCTCGATGGTCGAATTCGACGGCGGCGCGTTCCACCGGCGCGGGCCGGTCGCGCTCGACCATGCGCAGGCGGTGTTGCGTCGCGTGTCCGGCACCGGCGTCACGCTGACGGCGCTGCGGCTCGCCACCACGTGGACGGACCGCGCGCACCAGGCGCGCACCTATCGCAACGGCCGCGTGCTGCTCGCGGGCGACGCCGCGCACATCCACTCGCCGCTCGGCGGCCAGGGGCTCAACCTTGGGATCGGCGACGCGATGAATCTCGGCTGGAAGCTGGCCGCCACGATTCGCGGCGACGCGCCGGCCAGCCTGCTCGACAGCTATACGGACGAGCGGCATCCGGTGGGTGCCAGCGTACTCGACTGGTCGCGCGCGCAGGTCGCGTTGATGCGGCCGGCCCGGAGTTCGCGCGCGCTCGAGGCGATCGTCCGCGACCTGGTCGACACCCGCGACGGCGCGACTTACTTCGCCGAGCGTGTATGGGGGATGTCCGTTGTGTACGATCTCGGCGGCGGCCATCCGCTCGTGGGGCGCAGCGTTCCCGACTTCGAACTGGCCGACGGAACCCGGCTCGGCGAACACGTCACGCACGGCAAAGGTGTGCTGCTGGACTTCGATGGCGGAAGGCCGTTTCAGGCGCTCGCCAATCGCTGGCGCGACCGGATCGCCTATCTCGCCTGCGATGCGAAAGACCGGTTGGGATTGCGCGCCGTGCTCGTGCGGCCCGACGGTGTCGTCGCGTGGGCCGGTGACGATGCTGCAAACGCCGACGAAGCCGCTCACGCTGCAGCGCGATGGTTCGGCAAGCCCTGCGCCGCGCGTTGAATGCGGCCGCTCGTCGTCTGAGGAATCCGGTGTATATTGCCGACCGATACGCCTGCATGCGCGCCGTCGCCGGTGTGCCCGACCTCATCGAATGCCAACGCCATCCGCCCTGCCGACCCCTGCCGAACTGAACCGCACGCTGCCGTTCGCAGCCGGCGCGCGGCCGTGGCGGCTCGTCCGCTATGCGTGCATCGACTGGCTCGGCATCCTGCTGTGCTGGGCCGCGATCCGCTTCGTGCCGAATCCGTTCGTCCATGTCGCGGCCGTGTTGCTGATCGCGGGCCGGCTGCAGGCATTCGGCGTGATCCTGCACGATGCCTGCCATCTCCCGATGCGGCGCATGACGCTGCCGCTTGCGCTCGTCGAAGCGCTCGCCGGCTGGACGATCGGTTCGTCGATCGCCGCGATGCGCTATCACCACCTGCGCCATCACCGTGCGGTCGGCACCGCCGAGGACCCGTACCTGCACCGGCTGGCCGCGCGCGGCGGCTGGGTGCAGCGCGTGATGATGCTGCGCGGCGCGCTGCTACCGGTCTGGTGGCCGCTGCGCGCGCTGATGGCGCCGCTTGCGCTCGCGTGGCCCGCGTTCCGGCCGTGGTATGCGCGCGGCTTCATGCAGGACCGCTCGCGCCAGGATCTGCGCCGTCACCCTGAAGTCATCGCATGCGCGCGCGCCGACCTGCCGCATTGTGCGGGCTATCTGCTCGCGATTGCGGCCGTCGTGCACTGGGAGCTACCGTTCTTCACTTACTACGGACTGCCGTGGATCGTCGGCGGCATCATGAACGCGAACCGCGTGCTGCTCGAACACCAGCACGTCGAGATCGACGAACGCGCGCCGGAATCGATCTGGCAGATGACACGCACGATGACGTTCGGCTGGATCGGCAAGCTCGTGCTGTATCCGCGCAACATCGGCTATCACCAGGTGCATCACGCGTATCCGGCGCTCGCGCTCGAACATCTGCCGGCCGTGCACCGCTACCTGACGGACGGCGCCGCATTCGCGCCGCCCGCACCCGGCCAGGCCGGCTCCACACGCTAGCCGTCCTGCGTCGCGCCTACAGCTCGAAGCGCATCACCTTTTCGCCGCACTGCGCGGCCGGCAGCGGCTCGTCGCGCTTCACCGCATCGAGCAGCCGGTCGATCGCGACGTGCACGATGTCGGCGCGCACGTTATGCGGACGGAAGCCCGGCGCGTTGTCGAGGCCCTGCCGGTGCGCGCGCATGATCCGCACATCCTGCTGGATCACGAGATGCGTGTACAGGTTCAGCAGCGGACGCAGCGCGCGCAACATCCAGCGCGGCAGCCGGAAGCGATACGCGATGTACGTGTAGACGCGCGAGCGGCGCGCATCGATCGGCGTGATCTGGCTGACGATCAGGAAACCGGAACGTTCGCCCCACAGATAGTCGCAGCGCGTCACGTTCGGCGCGATGAAGCGGTCGACGTGCGCGAGCGGCACGCGATCGGGGTTCGTGAGCCAGTCGAGACAGAAGCCGATCTTGTCGTCGCCGTCGTGATACGTGACGGCGACGCTGTCCGGTGTCGTCGCGACCGTCGCTTCCATCGCGTGGCCACGGCTGCTGCGGAAGATCCCGTCGTGCACGAATACCGTATGCGGCACGTCCATGAAGTTCTGCGCGAGCATCGCGATGTCGCCGTCGAACGTGTTCACCATGAAGTACGACTGCCACGGCGCAACGTCGCAAAACGGCATCCGGAAAATCGCGCGCGCCGACGGATCGCCCGCGCCGAGATACACCCACACGAGCCCGTCGAGCAACTGCACGGGCAGCGTGCGCTGCCGGAACGGATAGCGGCCGGGCGCGCCGATCGGCTGCGTGCCGTCGATGCTCGGCACGTGGACGACCTGACCTTCGCCGTCGTAGCGCCAGCCGTGATATGGGCACACGAGCGTGTCGCGGTCGACCTTGCCGGCCGATAGCCGCGTGCCGCGATGCACGCACTGGTCGATCAGCGCGGCGACGCGGCCGTCGCGTTGCCGGAACAGCACGATGCCGGTATCGAGGATCCGCACGCCGAGCGGCTTGTCACGCGGGAGTTCGCGTTCGGTGCAGGCGACGAACCATTGCTCGTGCAGGCCGTCGGCCGGCGGTGCAGGCTCGCGCGAGCCCGCCGCATCGCGCGACGGGCAATCCTGCCCGCATCCGCGTGGTTCGATCATGTCGTTCATCGCGTCATTCATTCGTCATCGCAAGCAGCGCATCGGCCACCGGCAGCCGCGTCACGAGTGCGCACGGCTTCACGTCGCCCGCACGGATGCCGGCCCGTTCGGCCGCCTGTTGCAGCAGGTCGCCGAGCCGCTCCGGCGATCGGCCCAGCCGTCGCACGCGCAGCGTGCCGAGTTGGCCGAGGCGGCGTGCGTGCGCATAGTGGAACGCCTGCACCAGTCCGGTCTCGACGGCTGCACACATGGCGCCGGCCGCGTCGTCGCCGATTTCGCCAGCGACGCACAGCACGTAATGCGGCAGCCCTTCTTTCGCGACACACGGCACGATGCACGCGCCGACTTCGCCGTACTGCCCGCGCGCGCGATTCAGCGCATCGGCCGCAATCCGTTCATCGAGCTTCTCGCCGACGAGATCGGCGCTCGCCGCCGCGCGCCCGACGAACGCAATGCGCGGCGTGCGCGCGGTCATGCCGACCACGCGCACGCGATCGCCGAGCGCATAGCGATACAGCCCGCCGCCGGTGGTCAGCAGCACCTGTGCGTCGTCGCCGGGTCGCAGCCCTTCGACGTCGCACACGCTGCCGTCGTCGCGCACGAACTCGAGGTAGTGGCTGCCGATCGCGAGCGGGCAACCGTCACCGGCGCCGAACGGAATGCTCGCGACGCCTTCCGTCGCGAACAGCCCCTTCGGCAGCCATTGCACCTGCGGAAACCGCACGCGCAACGCGTCGGCGTAATGCTTGCTCGGGCCGTCCAGCCAGCAGCTCACGGCGGCCAGGCGCGGCCACAGTGCACGGCAATCGCCATTCCCGATCGCACCGCGCAGCGCCGAGCGGCGGTCGGCCGGCAACGCCGCCTCGACCCATGCGAGATCGCATGCGCCGTCGGCATCGTCGCGATCGAACAGCGGGCGCAGCACGCTCGTCAGGAAGGTCGGGCTCCATACGCTGATGAACGCGAGCGCTTCGTCCGCGACGAGCGCGCGCAGCGTCTCGCGCCGCCACGTCGCCGCGTTGCCGGTCAGCGGCGGCACGAGCAGCGTCGACGCGAGCGCGGCCGCGCTGCTGTCGCCGAGGTAGTCGAGATCGCTCGCCGAGCCGACCGGAATCCCATTGGGCGCGACGCCGGGCGCCTGCAGCGGCGGCGACATCGACCAGTACGCCCGCCCCTCGCCGAGCGCCGGACAAGCGCGATACATGTCGGCCAGCCATACGATCATCGCGGCCTGCAGTTCGCGCAGGAACGCGGGCGTATAAGGAATCCGCTTCTGGTGCGCGGTGCTGCCGCTGGTCCGTTCGAGGAACACCGGGCGCTCGGCGGTCAGCACCGGTTCCGTTTCGTGCGACACGCGATCGAGCCACGGCAGGAAATCGGCGGCCGCCTGCACGGGCACGCGCTCACGGAACTGCGCGGGGCCATCGATCCGGTCGAAGCCGAACCGGCGGCCGAACGCCGTATCGCGGTTCGCGGCGAGCAGCGCCATGAGCCGCCGCGCCTGCGCGTCGCCCGGCGCTTCGAGGCCGGCCTGCCAGCGATCGAGGTCCGGCCGCGCGGCGCGCGCGAACGTGCGCCATGCGTCGACCGGGCTGCGTACCGAAGCGTCCATCAGAAATAGGTCTTGTCGAGTTGCGCGAGATCGTCGGGCAGCCGGCGCGGCGGCACGAAGATCGTGAGCCAGCCGTACCACAGCGGCCGCGTCTCGCGCAGGTCCGACACCGCGTGCATGTCCTGCCAGCGCAGCGCGGGGCGGCGATGATGCGTGAGGTTGTAGTTGAAGTTCAGCAACAGCCAGCGCACCGGCGTCGGCGCGCGCATGTTGTACGTGCCTTCGACGACGTCGAGCGGCGTGCGCATGTGGTACACCCACTGCAGCGACGACCACGAGAACGCGAACGCGACATACGCGACCAGCACCGCCGACACCGACCAGTCGAGCAGCCAGCCGGCCAGCAGCCATGCACCGACTGCCGCGAGCGCTTCGTAGCGGATCCGTCGGAAGTCGGCCGTCGTGAATTCCTTGAAGGCGGCCGCGTAGGTGTTGTCGTCGCCGCGCGCGGCGAGCCGCTGCATCGTTCGGCCGGGCACCAGTGCGAGCACGAAGCTGCCGACGAAACCGCCGAGCCAGATGCCGCCGAGGATCGCGGCGTAGTATTCGATGCACTTGCGCAGCAGCGATTCGTCCGCGGTCGCGAAATCCGCCCGCTCGGCGCGCGTGCGGTTGCGCACGTGATGGCCGAGATGGTTCACGTGAATGAGCGTCGCGGCCGCGCCGAACATCGTGGACGCCCACCACATCATCATATAATTCGCGATCGGCCGGCGATGCCCGAACCCGTGGAAGGTTTCGTGCATCATCGAGAACACGCCCTGCATCACGAGGCAGAACGGCACGAGCGCGAGCCACTTGATTGCGCCAATGCCGGTATGCGAGAGCCAGGTGAGCGTGCCGGCCCACACCGCGCTCTGCAGCGCGAGCACGAGCAGGTTCGCACGATCGTAACGTCGGGTCTGCACGGCAGCGGCTGGCGCGCTCGGTCGGTTCATGGCTCGGAATGGCGGTTGTTTGCACGGGAGGATACAACAGATGCGTCAGCCGCCGGTAACGGCCCGCGCCCCGTCCCCGACGGGGCGGAACTAGCATGCGGCCGTTTCGCCGCGCGCCCGCCGACCACACCGCGTCGCGCATGCCGACCCGCGACGTGCGCTTCGCGATCGACGCACGCATTCCGCGCTTCTGGTATCGCGGCGCGTGCCATGTCACGCGCTTCTTCGACGCGTTTTCCGTGATGTTTCCGCTCGGCGAGCGCTTCTTCATCGAAAGCGTGCGGCCGTTTCGCGACCAGGTTGGCGGTGACACTGCGCTCGCGGCCGACGTCGATGCGTTCGTGCGGCAGGAAGCATCGCATATCCGCGTGCACCGGCTCTACAACGCGCGCCTCGCGTCGCAGCGGGTGCCGGTCGACGCGCTCGAAGCGCTGCTCGAAAAACGCCAGCGCAATGCCGCGCGGCAGGTATCGCCCGTCACGCGGCTCGCGCTGACCGCGTGCCTCGAGCACTACACGACGATCCTCGCGCACCGGCTGCTGAGCGACCCGGCGATCCTCGACGGCGCCGATCCGACGATGGCGGCCGTGTGGCGCTGGCATGCCATCGAGGAAACCGAGCACAAGACGGTCGCGTTCGACGTGTTCGCGGCGGCCATGCCGAACGCGGCGCGGCGCTATGTCGTGCGCTGCGCGGCCATGCTCGGGATCTCCGTCTACTTCGTGATCGACCTGATCTATTTCGTGCACCGCCTCGTCGCCGCCGACAGGCAGACCTGGAACCTGCGCGGCTGGCTGCAACTGCTGCGCTGGCTGTTCGTCGCGCCGGGCATCTTCACGCGCGTGATGCCGATGTGGCTGTGCTGGTTCTCGCCGCGCTTCCATCCCGATCGCCTCGACAGCGACGCGGCGCTGCGCGCGGCACGCGCCGCGCTCGCACCGTACCTGGCCGGCGCCGAACGCGAACCGGAGTCGCACGCATGACGCGCGCGCCGTGGACGCCCGACGGGTTCGACGACTGGCGGCGCCACTATCCGGCAACGCCGTTCGCGCGGGCCGCGGCGAACCTCGACCGGACCGATGCGTTCATCGACGGCTGGACGCGGCGCACCGCCCGCCTGCCGCTGACGACGACGGTCGTGCTCGTCGCCGGGCTGTATTCGGAATGGCTGCCCGGCTGCAATCGCGGCGCGCGGCAGACGCTCGGCGCGGCCGGCTATCGCGTGCTGACGGTGCCGGTGCGCTCCGCGCGCGGCGTGTTCGATCAGGGCGCGCATATCGGTTCGTACCTGCGCACGCACCTGCCGACCGGCGGCGAATTCGTCGCGCTCGCGCACAGCAAGGGCGGCATCGACACGCTCGCCGCACTCGTCGGCGATCCGGCGCTGGCCGCGCGTTGCGCGGGCCTCGCACTCATGCAGCCGCCGTGCGGCCCGTCCGCGATCGTCGATACGATCTTCCGACACGGCATCGCGCCGCATGCGGCCGCGCCGTGGCCTGACCGCATCGCACGCCGCATGCTGCGCACGCGCTGGGCCGACGCGGGCACGCGCGACATCAGCAGCCGGCGCGATCCGCGCGTCGGCGCCATGCTTGCCGCGCTGCCGCGCGACCTGCATCTCGTGCATGGCGTGAGCTGGTCCGTCGAGGCATCCACGCGCTTCGATTCGCATCACGGGCGGCTGAACGGGCATCGTCCCGGCTGCGCGCACGACGGACAGTTCTACCTCGAACACCAGGTGATGGCCGGCATCCCGCAGGTCTGCCTGCCGCGGCTCGACCACGGCCAGCCCGTGCTCGGCGGGCTCGGCTTCGACGCCGGGCGCTTCTGGCTCGCACTCGCCGACCTGCTGCACGTCACGCGCGCTCAGACCAGGTAGATCTCGAAGCCCGGCACGCGGCCGGCCAGCAGGCCGTCGATCGGTGCGGCCGGCTCGCCGGTCGACAGCGTATAGAGATCCATCGGCGTACGCGCCGCGTAGTAGCGCGCAAGCGCCGGCCGGAGCGGATCGCCGTCGTACAGGCACAACTGCATCAGCGCGTGACTGTTGCGCACGCGCAGCCACGCGGCATCGAGCAGCGCCGCGAACACGGACGGATCGCGGTCGCGCACCTGCAGGTGCGTCAGGTAGACGTCGCGCAACGGCTCGCCGGGCGCGGCGATACGCGGGCGGCGCAATGCGGGCGCGAGCGCATTGAATGCGGCACGGACCGCCTGCAGCGGCAACGGCAGCCGTTCGAGCACGATCCGTTTGATATCGCCGGCGTCCCACGGCGCGACGCAGCCGAGCAGGTTGTCGTGCGCATCGAGCGCCAGCAGGAACGCGCCGATGCCGAACGACGGCCACGTGTCGAGCCGCCGCGCGAATTCGTCCGCGGAGAATACGCCGCCAAACGGCTGGCAGCACGATTCGGCATCGAGAAACGCGCGCAGTGCGTCCGCATGATGCGGCTGCGCCTCGACGATCCGCACGCCCGGTACGCTGCGCGGCGCCGCCGACAGCCCGCGCTGCGCATAGATCGACACGTTCTCGTAGCCGTGCCAGTGCGCGAAACGCAGCCGGTTCTCGCGCCGCGATCGTGCCAACGACTGCACCGCGAGCCGGTTGTCGCGGATCATGCAGCAATACGCATGCTGCACGCCGGCGTCGGCGCGCAGCGTCGCGAGGCGTTCGCGCACCGAGTCGGTCCACTCGCGCGACAGCCGCCGGTCGGGCATCAGCCGCAGGTCGCCGAGATAGGCGACCGGCTGCGCGCGTTCGCCGAGATAGCCGTCGCGCACGACGAGGCTCGCGAGCCCCTTCAACGACGCGCGCTCGTCCTCCGCGAGCCAGACCTCGTGATGCGGCGCGTGGCAGCGATGCAGCGCGAAGTAGTCGGGCGCGCGATCGAAGCGCAGCGGCAGGCTTCCCTGCATCGCATGGCGGGACTGGAAATCGAGGATGCGCGCGTTGTCGGCCGGTTGCGCGAGTCGGATCCGCATGCGCGGCTCACCTGCCGTCGAACAGCCGGCGCGCGAGCGGCCGCAGGTTCGACGCCGACAGTTCGCACAGGCACACGAGCTCGTCGCCCTGCGCATAGCCGGGGTTGCGTGCGAGGAAATAGTCGACGTCGGCCAGCCGCCGGTGCGGGGCCGGCACCTCCGCGAGCGCGGGCGTGAGCCGGCCCTGCGGCGTGTCGAACGACAGCAGGCCGGTAGCGGCATCGTACGCGTGCCCGTAGCGGCTCGCGGCCAGGTAATCCATCAGGTCCTGCGTGGCCGGTGCGGTCAGGTTGTCGGCACGCGGCGCGTAGTCGCGCGCGAACGCGCGCAGGTAGCGATAGGTGCGATGCCCCTTGCAGATCAGGAACCAGTACAGTGGCACGGCGGGCGCCTGCCGCCACACGTCGCCCGCGTGGCGGAGCCACGCGAACGCGAGATGCTGCGTGCCCCAATGCGCGGGATCGATGATCGTATCGCCGGAAAAGATCACGCGGATCGATGCGTCGCGCCAGCGTGTCTCGTACTGCCTGAGCGTCGAGAAGCCCTGGATCGCGCCGCCGCCGTCGCGCAGCACGATGCAGTGTGTCTTGTCGCCGAGGTCGCGGTCGAACTGCGCACGGGCCGTGTCGCAATAGGACGCCGCATACAACGAGAACATCCGGTCGATGTCGTCCGGGCCCAGGGCCGTTCGTTCGACGGCGGTGGCACGCAACTCCATCGGCTCCTCCTGCAAGACTGAACAGCTTGCTATGATAGCCCGTCACCCGCCCGCTCCCGCCATGTCCCACGCCGTTTTCCGCCAGGATGCGAACGACGCGCCGATCGCCCGGCCATGGCGGCTGCTCGCCGCCTATCTCGTCGTGACGGGCGCGTTCTACGCATTCGTCACGCACCTGCCGCTCGGGCCGGTCACGCTCATTCCGGCGAGCGCGCTCGATCGCGCGGTTCCGCTGCTGCCCGGCACCGTGCCGCTCTACCTCAGCTACCTGCTCGCGATGCCCGCGCTCGTCTGGCTCGGGCACGGCCGTGCATGGCTGCTGCCGGCGTTCTTCGCCGGCGCGCTCGCGGCCGGCGTTTGCCTCGTGTGCCATCTGCTGCATCCGACCGCCGTCGCGTGGCCGCCCGCTCACGACGGCTGGATCGCGTGGCTGCAGCGAATCGATACGCCGCTTGCCGCATCGCCGAGCGGGCACGTCGCGCTGCCGGTCGCGATCGCGATCGTGCTGCTGGCGCTGCGGCAACGCTCAGCCGCGCTGTTCGCCGCGTGGAGCGTGCTGCTGATGGTGACGGTACTGACCACCGGCCAGCATCGCACCGCCGATGTCGCATGGGGCTGCACGACCGGTATCGCGGCCGGCACGTTCACGCTCGCGTTGCTGCGCATCGAGGTCGACCTGCGCACGATTGCGGCCGCGCTGCTCGAATGGGCGTGCATCGTCGTCGCGATCCGCGTGGCCGTCACGCTCGGCGCTTGGTACCTGTATGCGCTCGCGGTGCTCGTCGTCGCGACGCGGCAGCATGCGCTGTTCATCCTGTATCACGACGCGACCCACTATCACCTCACGCGCCGTCGCGGTTTCAACGACTTCCTGATCAACGTCGCAATCGGCGTGCCGGGGCTCGTACCCGTCGAGTTCTACCGGCCGCTGCATCTCGCGCATCACCGGCATCTCGGCACCGCGCAGGACCCGGAGCGCCGGTTTCTCTATCACGGCCAGCCGTGGCGGTTCCGGCCGCTCGACGCATGGCCGCTCGCGCGGCAATTGCTCGGCGATCTGTTCGTGCTGAACATGGTGCGCAACATGGCGGCATTCCGGCGCGCGGGCGGGCAGAACACGCGGCTCGGCCCGCCGTTCCAGGCGGCCCTGGCCGTATGGGCGGTGATCGTCGCGCTGCTCGTGTGGGCCTGTTCCGCGCGAACGATCCTGCTGGTCGCGGCGCTATGGTTCGCGCCGCTGCTCACGCTGTCGGTGCTGCTGCAGAAGATCCGCAGCATGGCCGAGCACAGCGGCGGCCCGCAGGCCACGCCCGGCTGGGCCGACTGGACGTATTCGTGGCGCACGGGCTGGATCGGCCGCGTGTTCGTGTGGCCGTATCACATCAACCTTCATCTGCAGCATCACCGGAATCCGGCGGTGCCGTGGCACGCGCTGCCCGACGTTATCGACGAACACGAGCCGCAGCTCGACGCACCGGAACTGGCCCGGCTGCTGTGGTCGGGCATCCCGCCGAAGCCGTGACCGGCGACGGCGTGCACGATATCGCGCGCCGTCGCCCCCCCTGCCCCGTTACTTCGCGATATACACGCCCGACGTCGGGCACGTGCCCTGCGTATTGCCGTCCGTCACGAGCGACGCGGCGCTCGGGAATTGCGCGGTCGCATTGGTCTTCACCGCGATCCACGCTTCGGTGAAGTAGCTGACGCCATTCGTCTTCGTGCACTTCAGCGACACTGCGCTGCGCGTATTGCTGCCGAATGCGCCTTCGAACGCCGACAGCAGCTGGTTACGCGTGACCGTCTTGCCCGCATTCGCCTGCAGGAACGTGTTGAACGACGTGTTGCCGAGCCGGCTGATCATGCCGGACGCCTGGTTCCAGTACGCATCGGGCGTCGCCGAGTTCGAGCAGGTGCCGTGCTTGAACCACTCGTGCTTGTCGAGGCACGACGCGACGCCCGGCATGTACGTCGACAGCGTGTTGCGGGTCGCGCTGCTGATCGGATACGCATCCATGCTGCACCACTGGTGCGCGTTGTCGAGGTCGATGTCGTTCTGCGGCACGCCGCAGTAGAACGGCTGGTTGCCGTCGTAGTTGTTCGGCCACAGGCCGTGCAGCGACAGGCTCGTCGCCGCGTACGTGCCGGCGAGGTTCGTGCATTCGGGCGTGTCGTGCGACGCGCAGAAGCCGGGCTCCCACGACGCGGCGAGCAACAGGTAGTCGTAGCTGGTCTGCGCGGCGGCGTGCAGTGAAACGGAAGCGACGGCGAGTGCGGCAGCGGCGCGGGCGAGCGTCTTGAGCATGGCGTTTCCTCGGAAAAGGCCTGCGGTCGCGGGATGCGCCGCAAGGTTGTCGAATGTCTGTCCGCGATTGTTGCCGACGCAACGTGGCACGAATGTGAAGGTGGACGAAAGAACGCGCGACGCGACGCAGGCCTCGCCGGTCGCCCGCACGCTGGGCAAGCCGGTGCGGATCAGGCCGGCCACGATCGTGAGCGACTGACCGGCCGGCACCGCCGCGGACGCCGCACTATCGACACCGGCTCGCGTACGCATGCGGCACGCCGCCCCTCACGATCCGGCGCCCAGCTGCGTGCACGCGCGTGTGATCGATTCGGGGCCTTCGAGCGCGAGGATCTGCCACACGCCGATGCTGACGCGCTGGCGCGCCGCCGTCGACGCATCGGCCAGCAACGCCTCGACGCGCGGTGCGGCGTCCGGCGCCTGCTGCTTCAGCGCCGCGTGATGTCGCGCGCGCGACGCCGGTTCCGATTCGTACACGTCGCACAGGCGCACCATGCCGGCGAGGCCGGCAAGGTCGTCGTCCTTGTCGATCGCACCCGGCACGACCGGTGCGAGCCCCTTGCGCTCCGCGGCCGGCAGCTTGTTGCGCGCGCCTTCGTCGATCGACGTGGCGGATGCCGGCGGCAGGCCGCCGATCGCCGCGACGATCCGGCTGCCTGCGGCGATCATGTCGCCCTGGCACTCGATCTTCTCGGCGGCCGCGACGTTCGAGCAGAACGACACCGACGTCCGGTACACGTCGTCGCTCATGCGCGGCACTTCGTCCACGCTCGCCTGCGCGAAGCCGGCGCTCGTCAGCGCCAGCGCGGTGGGAATCAGGATGCGGAATGCGCTCGTCTTGTTCATTGTTGTTTGCGTATGGGGGTTCTCGTGGCGGGCAACATCGCGCGACCGCGCGGTGGCAGCCGCAGTGACGCCGGGCCCGCGCCCGGCGGCACGCGATCACTTCATCGACGCAGCCTCCGATCCGCCGGGCGACAGCGCCGCGTTGTCCTGCTCGCGCCACGTGCGGCGCGACACCATGATCGCCTTCACGGCTGAGCGCGCGACCTTCCACCACGCGAACGGCCGCGGATCGGCGAGCATGCTGAGCGCGCGTGCATAGTCGAGCGTGAGCCCGGGGGTCCATGCCATCGTCACCGCGCGCTTGCGGATCTGCGCGGCGACCCACAGCTCCGGCGTGAGCAGCAACCGCACGAACGCGCCCCACCCGGCATGCGCGCCCTTCAACCGCCACACCGCACCGTCGAGCGCGGCTTCGAGCGCGTTCGATACCGTGCTCGAACAGTTGCGGTGCGTGAGGTTGTACGTCGCGTCCTGCCGGTACGACGACCAGAAAGCGTCCAGCTTCGCCGGATCGTAGTTGCGGATCCGCACGCGCACGGTCGACGGGCACCACGCCTTCGACTCGGTCGCGTAGTCGGGCTGGAACAGGCCCGGCACGTCGTTTTCGGGTGTCGCGCGCAGGATGCGCGTGAATTCGTCCGGAGAACGATCGATTTCGACACCCGGATACAGGCTGATATAGATGCCCTCGGGTGCCTCCAGCGCCGCGTGCCCGGTCGAGATCACGCCGTTCACGTCCACGGCCGCGATATAGCGGTCGATCACCGGATAGCGCTGCGCTTCGGCCTTCGACGTGCCGGTCGGCGTCCACACGTGCACGGTGAGCGCATGCTCGCCGTCGGCCGGCGGGCCGTCCCATTCGGACTGCGCGACATGCGGCCGGTCGCGCGTATCGTCGAGATCCGGCGCGAGCGCCGGCGCCGGCGATGCCGCGAACGCCGGATTGCGCGTCAGCCGCCGCACGCGCGCGGCGAGGCTCAGCATGTGCATCCCGCCGAACATCAGCAGCAGGCCGAGGCAGTACGGCACGGTGCCCACGTAGTGCGTCGGGTATGGCTGATAGAAGAAGATCGCCAGCAGGATCTCGACGACGCCCCATGCGAATGCGACGTTCCAGCGGCGATAGCGCACCATCCACGCTGCCGTGCACTGCAGCAGCCCGTCGACGAGAAATAGCGTGCCGAAGATCATCGACAGCAGGAAATGGCCGTGGTGATGCCCCGCGAACACGAGCCCGGCGGCAACCACGACCACGATCCCCTTCACGTAGCGCAGGATGCGCTGCCCGCCGACGCCGCTGCCGGCCACCGCGAGCGTTGCGAGCCCCTCGATCAGGAACAGCCACGCAAAGATCTGGATCGGGAAATGCAGCGCGCCGTCGAGCGCATCGACGAAGATCACGACGCCCGCGACGACCCATACCCAGCCGAGCACGGTCAGCCCGCGCCAGCGGGTGCGCAAGTATTCGATGCCCAGCAGCAGCAAGACCAGCCGTACCATCGCGCCCTCTCGTCATTTTTTCGGGAAACGCGCTGGTCACGCGTTTCCTGTCGTTTCGACCGCGCATCGTGCGACGCGCAAGCCGAAAGGCGGTAATTCGTACCGGCGCGTCATGCGTCTACATGACCGTTGGCGGCCGGGAGCCCCCGCACTGGCCGAATAATAAGATATGGCGAAGACGCTTGAAAGCGCGACGGTACGGTTATCGGCACCGCGCGGGCAGCGGTCGCCGACCGCTGCCATGGCAGATATCCCGTTCGACAACGCGCGGCGGATACGCGAGAATCCGGCTTCCGAGGGCGAAAGCCACTGAACCGAGCCGCACCAGACGGGACAACAACAATGAGCACATCGATCACGCGCCGGCGCCTGCTGGCCGCCGGCGTCGCCGCGAGCAGCCTTGCGCTGTCGGGCTGCTTCACGCCGAAGCTGTACAAGGACGACGCATACAGCGAATACGTATCCGGATTCATGATTTCCGAGGACGGCAAGAAACTGGTCGTGCTCGGCATGCGCTACCACTACATCTTCGATCTGCCGGCCCAATTGCGGCCGGTACTGCTGTCCGGCTACCGGAAATCGCTGCACACGACGTTCGCCGGCTTTCATGCGACCGGCGGCAGCGTCACCGGCCACTACCGGATCGTGTTGCCGAAGGACGCGTCGGACGACGATCGACAGGCGGCCGCCGCCGACGGATTCGTCGCCGAACCAGCCGGTCTCGTGCTCGAAGGCGACATCGACGGCAAACGCTACTCGACGGAAGGCTTCGCCGCGAAAGACAAAGGCGTCACGCAGCCGTTCAACAAGCAGTACTCGGTGTACATCCAGGAATCGCCGTCCGTCGTCGGCATGGGCCTGCGAATTCTCGCCACGCCGATCACCGTTGCGGCCGACGGCGTGCTCGTGCTGGGCGGCATCGTGCTCGTGCCGTTCGCGGCCATCGCGATCCACGCAAACGGCGGCCTTCGGATCATGTAACGGCGCGCGGTGCTCCTACCGTACCGACGTCGACAGCCCGCGGCACGCGAGCGCACACAACGACCGCAACCGGAGCATCGCCATGACCGCATCACTGCTTCACACGCCCCCGCTCGGCCCGCAACTCAAGCGCTGGCGCGCGCTGCATCGCGTCAAGCAAAGCCATGCGGCCGAACTGTTCGGCGTCGCGCAATCGACGATCTCGCGCTGGGAAGCCGGCATTCAGCAGATGTCGCCCGACGAGCGCGCGACCGCCGAGCGGTTGCTCGCCGCGCGCCTCGATTCCGCGGGCGACCACGCGCTCGCGCGGCTCATCGCGGGCAGCGCGGGCCGCATGCATCTCGTGTGCGACCTCACGCACCGCCTGCTCGCTTGTTCGCCCGCGCGCGCGGCCGAATTCTCGCAGCCGCTGTCGATGCTGCTCGGCGCGTCGCTGTGGCGCTACGCGACGCCGGAGATCGTCCGCATGGAAGCCGAGCTCGACACGCTCGGCTGGCACGACCATGCAGGGCCGCCGAGCGTCGAATTCGACACCGGCGCGAATGCGTCGCATGTCGTGCCGATCCGCGGCAGCGTGTGCCGATGGACACGGATGATGCTGTCGGACGGGTCGGCCGCGCGGCTCGTCGAGACGCTCCAGGATGCGTGATTGCGGGGTCGCGATGAAGAACCGCACGCCGGCAACGGCACGGCTGCTTCGACGTGTCCGGCACGCAACGCAAAAGATGCGAACGTAAAGGGCGGCACGCCCAGGGGACATGCCACATGCCGACGGATGTCATGCGAGAACTCGTGATCGTCGCGTTCATTGTCTATACGGGCGCCGCCGTGCTGGTCGCGCTTCGCTCGGGGGTGGCGAACGCCGGTGGCAGGCGCGTGGCGCGCCGCAGCCGCCCCTACCTGTTCACCCTGATCGTCGTTGTACAGACGGGCTTCTTCGCCCTGTTCTGCTGGGCCGGGCTTTTCGCGAGGTAGGCGCGCGACGAAGCGCCCCGATCCCGCACGCACCACGCATATTTCATGCGTGGACGAACCGCGCCCACCCGCACTACGCTTGGCGGCTCATCGCAAGGACGCCGACCATGACCCCCGATACGATCCACGCGCGGCTCGCTTTCCTGCGCGAAGCCGAACGCCTGAAGGATGTGCTGCGCAGCGGCTACACGTCGTCCGGGCGAGCGGAAAGCACGGCCGAGCACAGCTGGCGGCTGTGCCTGATGGCGCTCGTGTTCGCGGACGCGCTGCCCGGCATCGACACGCTGAAGCTGCTGAAGCTATGCGTCGTCCACGATCTCGGCGAGGCGCTGCACGGCGACATCCCCGCGATCGAACAGGCCGCGCACCCCAACAAAAGCGCGCACGAACGCGACGATCTGCTGACGCTGACCGCGCCGCTCGACGCCGCACCGCGCGACGAGATCGTCGCACTGTGGGATGAATACGAGGCGGCGGCTACGCCGGAAGCGCGCGCGGCAAAGGCGTTCGACAAGCTCGAAACGATCCTGCAGCACAACCAGGGCTGCAATCCGCCCGATTTCGACTACGCGTTCAATCTCGGCTATGGTCGCCGCTATACCGACGCCGCGCCGCTATTCAGCGCGATCCGCGAGATCGTCGACGCGGATACGCAATGCAGGATCGATGCACTTCGCAGGTAACCCTCGCGCAATCAAGCGAATACCGTCTGCCTGACTCCTACGCTGCCATCCAGAATCGCGGTGCCGCTGCACTCACCATACCAAACGCGAAATCGCTCCTTTTGTGCCAATGGTCGACATTGCGACAGCGACTCTCGCACATGTCTGTTGGCCGACGTGCATATTGGTCTCTAGAAACGCCAACCGATGACAAGCCGACGCACGGCACTTGAAGCCGGCCCCTTCATTCGCTGTCCAGACGCTTGAAAGACTTCGTCCCGCTCCATCAAGCTCTGCGACGCCCCTGAGTCAACGCCCCCTCTCAAATCATTGAAAGAAAAACAAAGAACACAAACCCAATCTCAATTTAATTTCACAAAATTAACACTTTAACAATCAGAAACAATTTATTAATCTCGAAAAAGTAATTAGTTGAAAAACCATCAATCTCAACCTAATCTAGCAAACACACAAACTAGAAAATGAAGGGACATAACAAATCCTTAATTCAAATTTCCTTTGCACTAGAAAGCCTTGAAATTTTCCACAACCCTCCATGAAGGAGATTTTGATGAATATCAAGCTGCGAATCTTGACAAGGAAGATCATCCGATCGACCGTGGCTGCCTCAGTCACCGCCCTTACTCTGCTCCATTCCGGCATTGCCACTGCGGATGGGCTTGCCAATAGAATTCTGGAGGGGCCAAATAGCTCCAATCAACGAGCATTTACAAACTGCTCGATCTCTTACACGATGTGCATCCAACGATACGGCAGCAGACCCGGCAGCAACTCCGGCATGACGAAATGTGCGGATTGTCTAAATAGATGCAATCGTTCAAATGGGTGGTGGCCGATGATAAACGGCTGCACCGTATAAACACCAAGTCTCTCGTCGCGGGTGCCCCACTCCAGCAACGACAAAATATCATTCGACAAACACCAATCACTCGCGGCGAGTTTGCCATTTTGTTAAAAATCACATAGCATCCTTAAAATCCAAACCTTACACCGAGGCATCTCCATGAGTTCCGAGACAAATCACACAAAAGTGCTCCATGTAACATTCTCCGAGGCTGCCTTTGATGCCGTTTCATCTGCAGCAGCAAGCGAAAACATTACAGGTTCATGCATTTTTATTAATGGGGACTGGCACTTCGGGCCACTCAAGAACCGTAGCATTCAAACGCTCTCCGCATGGTTTATCGAGCACTTTGGTTATACACCAAAAAATATACAAATCGATGAAGCCTTTACCGCAACCGACGAGTTCAATGAAATTTACACGTGGGTAGATGTGCTTTCATCCGACGAGTATGCGAATTTCCTGCACTGGATAAGCGTAAGCAGGCCACGACAATTTTCAATGATTTCGCGCAACATTCACGACATTCATTCTGCACCCTCAAATTCCGAGAATTTTATCGAATCCCTCGGTAACGCAGTTATAAAAGCGTCAAGCGAAATCGACCTTTACATTCAAGAATGGAATATATTGGTCAATGAGAATTCAGACTTCAGATTAATCAACCCAATCGGAAAAATTCAGTCCTTCACGTCATCAAGCTTTGACAAATACATCATCGATTCCGTGACGGCCGACTGGGAGCCCTCTCCGTTACCGGTACTTCGGATAATGGAAAATCTCCGTGCCGAACATCAGCAATTTCCGGGTGACATTTTTCTTTACCATCAACTTGAGAAACTCGTCGTGGACGGCGTCATAGCAAAACAGACTGACTCGGACATTACACAAACCCAGATACGATTAGTAACCCCATAGACCACTCTTTTGCACAATCATTCAGACTACGAAACTCAACCACTATGTCCGGAAATTCGAAATTGCAGGCGGCGTTGCTCCTGGCCGCCATCCTGGCCGCCATACATAGCAATTCATTCGCCGCTCAAGAAGAAGAAAAATTGAAGAAAATCCTGCAAGCGAAAATTCCAGAATTGAAAATAGAGGCCGTCAGCGAATCTCCAATCGTCGGTCTATACGAGGTAGTCGCTAGCTCTCGGGTTTTCTACAGCAATCCGACGGGCGCGTATGTCGTCATTGGAAATATAATCAACACTTCCAACCAAGAAAACCTTACAGAAACTCGATTCAATGAAATCAACAGCATAGTCGTCGCCGATCTTCCATTTAATTATGCAATAAAAATAAAAAATGGAAATGGCAAGCGAATAATCGCCACCTTCTTCGATCCGGATTGTTCATTTTGTAAAAAAATGAGCCCCACGCTAGACAGCATCCCAAACACAACCATTTATATTTTCCTGCACCCCACCCTTTCCGCCGACTCCGTTACAAAATCCGAGATGATTCTTTGTTCTGAAAACCCGTCACTGGCATGGAAACAGTGGGCACAAAGAGGAAAAATCGCTGTACCTCGCACACCATGTCGATCGAACGTCATCAATGAGCTTATCTCGTTGGGAAAGAAACTAAACATCAAGGGAACACCAACCACGTTCCTGCCATCCGGCGAAAGAGTCGAAGGATTTATTTCCGGAAAAGAATTAACTGCCAGAATTGATCGAATGTAACGACATCCATTTTCCGAGCTATTCTTCGTCGCAAAAAAGCTCGAAAACCGTTTTTCCTATCGCTCGTAGTCGACGAGCTAAAGCGCGCAACCACCGTCTCCACGCACTTGAGCTTGCTCACCAATTTCACTGATTGCACCGATGACAGCGCTCAGTATTCGATCCGGCAATGTCGTCGGCACAATTCGGCACAATTTCCACACGATTTGGCGTGATTTCCTCGCTTACCATGAGCGCCTGATTCGACTCGGCACGCCCGCGCGATGCGTACGCGGATTCCGTCGCGGGCAACCCGCCCGACATGCGACGCCAACCGAATCGTCCCGCCCGGCCGTACGCATCGCCGGCACCGCTTGATCCTCGCCGCACGCTCATGACTCAGAAGACCCATCGCCGCCGGCGCATCGTGCTGGCTTCCCTTGCCATCATCACCATCGCCGCCGGCGTCACGCTGAAGGCGTGCGCACCCGACAAGCATCCGCAATACCTGTCCGCGCCCGTCACGCGCGGCGATCTCGAGAACGCGGTGCTGGCAACCGGCGCGCTGCAGGCGTTCAAGCAGGTCGACGTCGGTGCGCAGGTATCGGGGCAGTTGAAGTCGCTGAAGGTCAAGCTCGGCGACAAGGTCAAGAAGGGCCAGTGGCTCGCCGAGATCGATCCCGTGATCTCGGAAAACGCGCTGCGTCAGGCGCGCGCCAGCGAGGATAGCCTGCGCGCGCAACAGCAATCGACCGCCGCGCAACTCACGCAAGCGGAACTCGCGTTCCGGCGCCAGCAGGCGATGCTGCCTGACGATGCGACGTCGCGCGAATCGTTCGAGGCCGCCCGCGCGACGCTCGACGTGCAGCGCGCGACGCTCGCGTCCCTCGCCGCGCAGATCCGCTCGGCCCGCATCCAGATCGAGACCGCGCAGGCCAACCTCGGCTACACGCGCATCGTCGCACCGATCGACGGAGAGGTCGTCGCGGTCGTCACGCAGGAAGGCCAGACCGTGATCGCGCAGCAACAGGCGCCGGTGATCCTGAAGCTCGCCGATCTCGACACGATGACCGTGAAGGCGCAGGTGTCGGAAGCCGACGTGATCCGCGTGAGCGCCGGCCAGACCGCGTATTTCACGATCCTCGGCGAACCGGACAAGCGCCACTATGGCAAGCTGCGCGCGATCGAGCCGGCGCCGCAAAACTACGCCGAAGCACAGAGCGCGCTCGGCGGCGGCGTGGGCGGCGGCACGAAGCCGAACTCGGCCGTGTTCTACAACGCGCTGTTCGAAGTGCCGAATCCCGAGCATCGGCTGCGCATCTCGATGACCGCGCAAGTCAACATCGTGCTCGGCAACGCGCGCAATGCGCTCAGCATTCCGGCGGCCGCGCTCGGCGAAAAACGCAAGGACGGCACCTACGCGGTGCGCGTGCTGCGCGCCGACGGCAGCACGGAAACGCGCAACGTCCGCATCGGTATCAACAACAACGTGCGCGTCGAAGTGCTGGCCGGCCTGAAGGACGGCGAGCGCGTCGTGATCGGCGAAGCGGCCGGGGACGACCATGCGCCGCTGTCGGACGTGGTGTGACGATGAGCCAGTCCCTGCTGAAACTCGCGGCCGTCACCCGACGATTTCCGGCCGGCGACAAGGATGTCGTTGTCCTGAACAATGTCAACCTGTCGATCCACGCGGGCGAGATCGTCGCGATCGTCGGCGCGTCGGGTTCCGGGAAGTCGACGCTGATGAACATCCTCGGCTGCCTCGATCACCCGAGCGAAGGCACCTACACGGTCGGCGGTCGCGACACGCACATGCTCGACAGCGACGAGCTCGCGCAGCTGCGCCGCGAGCACTTCGGCTTCGTGTTCCAGCGCTATCACCTGCTGCCGCACGTCGACGCGGTCGCGAACCTCGAAATGCCCGCGATCTATGCCGGCACGCCGCGCGCCGAGCGGCACGCACGCGCCCGCGAACTGCTCGCGCGCCTCGGGCTCGCGGATCGCGCGCACCATCGCCCCGGCCAACTGTCCGGCGGCCAGCAGCAGCGCGTGAGCATCGCGCGTGCGCTGATGAACGGTGGCCAGGTGATCCTCGCCGACGAACCGACCGGCGCGCTCGACACGAAAAGCGGCCAGGACGTGATCCGCATCCTGCACGAGCTGAACGCGCTCGGCCATACGATCGTCATCGTCACGCACGACAAGGCCGTCGCGCGCCATGCGAAGCGCATCATCGAGATCAGCGACGGCGAGATCGTCGCCGACCGGCCGAACCGGCACTATGCGGAAGCCCTCGCGGAAGCGGGCGCGGACGCAGCAGACGCTGAGGAAGCGACCGAAGCTGCAGCCGGCGAATCACCCGCACGCGGTCGCCACGACACGCCGCCGCCCGCAGCCGTCGACACCGATGCGCGCGCCGGCACCGACAACGACGCCGATACCGGCACCCGCACACGACGCTTCGCGGCCGGCTCCGGCCGCTTCGCCGAGGCCTGCCGGATGGCGTGGATCGCACTCGTGTCGCATCGGTTGCGCACGCTGCTGACGATGCTCGGCATCATCATCGGCATCACGTCGGTCGTGTCGATCGTCGCGATCGGCGAAGGCGCGAAGCGCTACATGCTCGACGAGATCGGCAGCATCGGCACGAACACGATCAACCTCTATCCGGGCACCGACTGGGGCGACAGCCGCGCCGACACGATCCAGACGCTCGTGCCCGCCGATGTCGCCGCGCTCGCCGAGCAGCCGTACGTCGACAGCGCGACGCCCGAAACGTCGCGCACGCTGCTGCTGCGCTACCGCAACGTCGACGTGAACGCGCTCGTGAGCGGCGTCGGCGACCGCTTCTTCCAGGCGCGCGGGATGCGTTTCGCGCTGGGTGTCGCGTTCGACGAGGACGTGGTACGCCGCCAGGCGCAGGTGGCCGTGATCGACCAGAACACGCGCCGCAAGCTGTTCGGCGCGATGCGCAACCCGATCGGCGAAGTGATCCTGGTCGACAACGTGCCTTGCGTCGTGATCGGCGTGACGGCCGACAAGAAGAGCGCGTTCGGCAGCGTGAAAAGCCTGAACGTGTGGGTGCCGTACACGACCGCGAGCGGGCGTCTCTTCGGGCAGCGCTATCTCGACAGCATCACCGTGCGCGTGCGTGACGGGCAGCCGAGCGCCGCCGCCGAGAAAAGCCTCGAAAAGCTGATGACGCAGCGCCACGGCCGCAAGGACTTCTTCACGTACAACATGGACAGCGTGGTGAAGACCGTCGAGAAGACCGGCCAGTCGCTCACCTTGCTGTTGTCGCTGATCGCCGTGATTTCGCTCGTCGTCGGCGGGATCGGCGTGATGAACATCATGCTGGTGTCGGTCACCGAGCGCACGCGCGAAATCGGCATCCGGATGGCGGTCGGCGCGCGCCAGTCCGACATCCTGCAGCAGTTCCTCGTCGAAGCCGTGCTCGTCTGCCTGCTCGGCGGCACGATCGGCATCGTGCTGTCGTTCGGGCTCGGCGCGCTGTTCTCGATGTTCGTCGCGCAGTGGAAGATGGTGTTCTCGGCCGGCGCGATCGTGACCGCGTTCGTCTGCTCGACGCTCACCGGTGTGATCTTCGGCTTCATGCCCGCGCGCAACGCGTCGCGGCTCGATCCGATCGATGCGCTCGCGCGCGACTGACGCAAGGCCTGCCATGACGCATTCCTCACCGCTTCACCGCCTGGGCGCATTCGCGTGCGCGGCCGCGCTGCTCGCCGGCTGCGCGGGTGCGCGCCATGAACCGCTGCCCGCCGTCGCGATGCCCGCGAACTGGGCAGCACCGGTCGCGGCTGGCGCGCCGGCCACGACGCGCGACTGGTGGCGCAGCTTCGGCGATCCGCAACTCGACGCGCTGATCGACGACGCGCTGCGCGCCAACAACGACCTCGCGATCGCGGCGATCCGCGTGTACCGCGCGCAACTGCAGGCCGGGCTCGCGGATACGAACCTGACGCCCACCGTATCGCTCGGCGCGAACGGCGCCGTGTCGCGCACGCTCGATACGCACCGGATGAGCCGGACGAGCGGCGTGACCGGCTCGCTCAGCTATGAAATCGACCTGTGGGGCCGGCTGGCCGCGCTGCGCGACGCCGCACGCTGGGAGGCCGACGCGACGGCCGCCGATCTCGAGGCCGCGCGGCTGTCGCTGATCGGCACGACCGCGTCGCTGTACTGGCAGATCGGCTATCTGAACCGGCAGATCGCGCTCGGCGACGCGAACATCGCGGATGCGGTCCGCACGCTCGCGATCGTCCGGTCGCGGCACGCGGCCGGTGCGGTGTCAGGGCTCGACCTTGCGCAGGCCGAACAGAGCCTCGCCGCGCAACGCGCCGCGCAGACGCAACTGATCCAGCAGCGCACCGAGAACCGCCACGCGCTCGCGATCCTGTTCGACCGGCCGCCTCAGCAACGCGCGGCGGAGCCGTCGGCACTGCCCGATGCGGCACCGCCGGACGTGGCGGCCGGCCTGCCGGCGAGCCTGCTCGGCCGGCGCCCCGACCTGCGCGCGGCGGAATTCCGGCTGCGCGAGTCGCTCGCGCAGGTCGACGCGACACGCACGAGCTTCTACCCGACCTTCACGCTGACCGGCCAGGCCGGCACGTCGAGCACGAGCCTCGAGCGCGTGCTCGCGAATCCGGTCGGCACGCTCGGGCTCGGCCTGGCACTGCCGTTCATCCAGTGGAACACGATGCAGTTGCAGATCAAGGTATCGAAGACACAGTACGAGGAAGCCGTGGTCGGATTCCGCCAGAAGCTCTACACGGCGCTCGCGGAAGTCGAGAACGCGCTGTCGGCGCGCGTGCAGCTCGAACGCGAAGCCGAACAGCGCGCGCTGTCGCTGGCCCAGGCGCAGCGCGCCGAGCGGCTTGCCGCCGCGCGCTTCGCGGCCGGCGCGACCGCCGTGCAGCCATGGCTCGACCAGCAGCGGCTGCTACGGGACGCACAAAGCGCCGACGCGCAAACGCGCCTGAACCGGCTCAACAACCAGATGACGCTGTACCGCGCGCTCGGCGGCGGGACGTCCTGACCGCGGCGCGCACCGGGCCGGCCGCGCCAGCCGTACCAGCCGCGCGCGGCATCATTCGCACACGGGCGCCCCGCGCCGCGCCGGTGCGAACGCCACCGCGCTCGCCGTCGCGAGCACGGCCACGCCCGCGGCGCCGTACATCATCACCCAGCCGAACCCGTGCACGAGCGCCGCGTGCAGCGCCGCGCCGGTCGGGTCGGCCTGCGCGAGCGCCGGTGCGATCTCGTGCAGCGCGTCGGTACGGCCGGATGCGATTTCCTGCGCGAGCCGGCGCAGCGCCGCGTCGCCGATCGTGCCCGCGATACCGGCCTTCAGGCTCGCGACGATTCCCGCGACCAGCACGAAGCCCATCGCCGCGATGTTCAGCGCGAGCGAGATCATCCGCGCGCTCATGTCGATACCCGACGCCATTCCGGCACGCGAGCTCGGCACCGCACCCGTGGTGGTATTGGTCACGGGCGTGTTCGTGAGCCCGAGCCCGATGCCGGCGATCACGCAGCCGGGCAGCATCGTGATCCAGCTTGCAGGGTCGGCCGCGCTGCCGATCCGCATCAGCGCGAAGCCCGCCGCGATCGTGAACAGGCCACCCGGGATCACGACGCCCGGCCCGTAGCGCAACGCGAGCCGTTCGCCGAGCGGCGGCGCGACCAGCGTCGGCAACGTGTACGCGAGCAACGCGAGGCCGGCCGTCACGCTGTCGTAGCCGAGCGCGACCTGGAACCAGATCGGCAGGTAGATCATGAACGGCCAGAAGCTGAAGTTCATCCCCATCGAACCGAAGATCGCGCCGGTGAACGCGCGAATCCGGAATACCGAGAAGTCGAACATCGGCCGCGCGCTGGCGCGTTCCGCGATGAAGAAGCCGGCCAGCGCCAGCATGGTCGCGCCGAGCACGCCGAGGCCGGCGGGGCTGGTCAGCCCGAGTTCCGCGCTTTGCGTGATGCTGAACGCCAGGCCGAACACCGCGAGCGACAGCGTGACGATGCCTGCCACGTCGAGCCGGCCCGCATGCGGATCGCGCGACTCCCGCACCGCGCCGCCGATCAGCACGAGCGCGATGGCCGCGAGCGGCGCATGAACGAGGAACACCCACGGCCAGCTTGCCAGCGCGACGATCGCGCCGCCGACGATCGGCCCGAAACCGAGCCCGATGCCGAACACGATCCCCCAGATCCCGAATGCGCGGCCACGCTCGCGGCCCTCGCGAAACTGGTGCGACAGCACCGCAATCTGGCAGATCAGCATCGCGCCGCCGCTGGCGCCCTGCAGCAGCCGGCCCGCGACGAGCACCGGCACGTTCGGCGCGAGCCCGCACAGCAGCGATGTCGCGCCGAACAGCACGGTGCCGATCACGTACACGCGCTTGCGGCCGAACCGGTCGGCGAGCGTGCCGGCCGCCATCAGCACGGTCGTGCACGCGATCGTGTACGCATTCATGATCCACTGCATGCCGTTGAAATCGCCATGCAACACGTGTTCGAGCGTCGGCAGGATCACCGGCACGCTCGAGATTTCAAGGCCGAACATCAGCGACGTGAGACAGACGGCCGCGAGTGCGACCGCATTCCTGCGGGAGTCGGATAGCGTCATGCGTATTGCGCCACGGCCCGGGAACGGGCCGCGCGCCTCCAGGTGAGAAGGATTCGCCGCGTGCGGCCGGCGACGCACGCTGGGCGGGAATCGGTACTATAGTGAGAATTTTCATCCCCATTGACGCACGCATTTCTCCAGACTGGGGAACTGCAGGACTCAATCACCTCCTCCCATGACCGACAGACTCGACGGCGTGACGACCTTCGTCCAGGTAGTGGAATCGGGCAGCTTTGCACTCGCCGCGGAGCGGCTCGACATGGCGCGCTCGGCCGTCGGCAAGGCGATCGCGCGGCTCGAGAAGCGGCTCGGCGCACGGCTGCTGCAGCGCACGACGCGCAGCCAGAGCCTGACCGACGACGGCCAGGCGTACTACGACCGCTGCGTGCGTGCGCTCGCGGAACTGGAAGCGGCCGAAGCCGACCTCGACTGCGGCCGCAACGAGCCGCGCGGCAAGCTGCGCCTGAGCGTGCCGCTTGCGTTCGGGCACCACTGCGTGACGCCCATCGTGCTCGATCTCGCGCGCACCTATCCGCATTTGCGGATCGACGTGTCGATCACCGACCGTTTCGTCGATCTCGTCGAGGAAGGCATCGACCTCGCGGTGCGCATCGGCACGCTTGCGGACAGCACGAGCCTCGCGGTGCGGCGGCTCGGCACGCAGTACGGCAGCCTGGGCGCGGCGCCGTCGTATCTCGCCCGCTACGGGATGCCGAAGACACTCGACGATCTGAAAGACCACCGGACGATCGCGTATTCACGTTCGGGCGTGATTCAACCGTGGGACTTGCGCGCGCCGGACGGCTCGACGGTGCGTGTCGACATGCCGCACCAGCTCAGTTTCGACGACGTGCAGGCGATTGCGGCGGCCGGCGCATCGGGGTTCGGGATCGCCTGGCTGCCGAGCTGGCTGCTCGATCACTACGTGAAGCGCGGCGAGATGACGGTCGTGCTCGATCGCTGCTTCGTCTGCGAAGGCGACATCCACGCGATCTGGCCGAAGACGCGCTACCTGCCGCGCAAGACGCGTTGCGTGATAGACGCGCTCGCGCAGGCGATTCCGCCGATGATCGAGCGCCGGGATGAGGTCAACGAGATGAAATGAAACCGACGCGCCGCGCGGCGCGTCGGGCCGTCACGCAGCGCCGAGATCGGCCAGCGGATGCGCGAACAGCTTCCACGGCGACGTCAGGAAATGCCGTACGCGTTCGGCGCGCAGTTCGACGAGCGACGCGGGCGCCCAGCGCGGCTTGCGATCCTTGTCGACGAGATGCGCGCGCACGCCTTCGCAGAAGTCGCCTTCCTCGATCGCGCGCGCGACGATGCCGAGCTCCATCCGGAACGATTCGGCCAGCGTCATCTGGCGGCCGCGCAGCAACGCCTCGCGTGTCACGCACAGCATCGTCGGCGAGTGGCCAGTAAGCGCTTCGAGCGTCGCCTGCAGCCATTGGCGGTGCTCGCGCGACAGCTCCTCGCGCGCAAGATCCTGCGTCAGCGTCGCGACGATCCGCTCGACGGTCGAACGCTTGTCGAAGTGACGCACGATCCACGGCATCTGGCTGTCGAGCGCCGCGTGCGGCACGACGTTGCACGGCGGCTCGAACACCTTGCGCAGCAACGCCAGCACATCGCCTTCCCACTTGACGCTTTCGATGCGCGTCTCGAACGTGTCGAGCCATGCGGACGGCACGCACAGATCGGCGAGCTTCGCGGTCAGCGCGTCGGCGCCCGACAGCATCGCGCCGGTCAGCCCGACGTACAGCTCGAGTTCGACCGGCATGCGCGACAGGAAATGCGTCGCGCCGACGTCGGGCACGAGGCCGATGCGCGTCTCCGGCATCGCGATCTTGCTGCGCTCGGTCGCGACGCGCAGCGCCGCGCCCTGCGCGAGGCCCATGCCGCCGCCCATCGTCACGCCGTCCATCAGCGCGACCACCGGCTTCGGGAACGTATGAATCGCGTAGTCGAGACGATATTCGTCGACGAAGAACGGCAGCCAGGTTTCGCGCTGCGCGACCATCCTGTACAGCGCGCGCACGTCGCCACCCGCGCAGAAGCCCTTCTCGCCGGCGCCGCGCAGCACGACCGCGACGATCTGGTCGTCGTCGCGGCAGCGCTCGAGGAGTGCGGCCAGCTCGCCGATCATCGCGTACGACAGCGCGTTGAGCGCGACCGGCCGGTTCAGCGTGATCAGCGCCACGCGATTCACCACGCGGAACTGCACCTCGGATGCGCGCTCCGCGAACGCGTCGTGATTCGTCACCGGCGCGCTCATCGTTGCGACTCTCCGTCGGTACGCCACTGCGGCGCGCGCTTGCCGAGAAACGCCGCCACGCCCTCGCGCGGATCGTTCGTATCGAACAGGTCGACGAAGCGCTCCCGTTCGACCGCGAGCGCCGCGCCGCGCGGCACGCCGCGACGCGCGAGGCCGATCAGCTCCTTGCTGTACGCGACCGCGTGCGGGCTCTGCCGCACGACGTTGCGCGCGAGCGCCAGCGCCGCATCGCGCGACGCGCCCGACTCCACGACGTCCTCGACGAGGCCGATCCGCAGCGCCGTAGCCGCATCGACACGCGCGCCGGTCAGGATGATCTTCTTCGCCCAGCCTTCGCCGACCAGCCAGGGCAGCGTCTGCGTGCCAAGGCCGCACGGCAGCAGGCCGACCGACGGCTCGGGCAGCGCCATCTGCGCATGCGTCTCCGCGATCCGCAGGTCGCACGCGAGCGCGCATTCGAGCCCGCCGCCCATCGCATAGCCGTTGATCGCCGCGATCGTCACGACGCGCGCGTCGTGCAGCGCCTCGAACGCCGCGCCGAAGCGCGACGCCATCGCGCGCGCAATCGCGCGGTCGCCTTCGGCGAACGTGTTCAGGTCGGCGCCCGCGCTGAAGAACTTCGGGCCGTCACCGGTGATCACCAGCGCGCGCACGCGCGGGCTCGCATTCAGTTCGGCGACGGTGTCCTGCAGTTGCCGAAGCCCGTCGGCGGTAAAGGCGTTCGCGGGCGGACGCTTGAGCGTCGCGCACGCGATCGCGCCATCGTCGACGTAGTCCAGTTCGATCATCACGCGTCCTTCTTCGTTGCCGGTTGGTACAGGCGGATCACCGCCGAGAAATCCAGCTGGCCGTCGCCGCGGCTGCTCATCGTCTGGTACAGCTGCTGCGCGAGCGCGCCGAGATAGACAGGCTGGCGGGCCTGCTTCGCCGCGTCGTTCGCGAGGCCGAGATCCTTCAGCATCAGGTCGGTGCCGAAGCCGCCCGAGTAGCCGCGCGACGACGGCGCGGTATCGATCACGCCCGGATACGGGTTGTACGTATCGGAACTCCAGCAGCGGCCCGTCGACGTGTTGACGATGCCGGCCAGCACCTTCGGGTCGATGCCGAGCGCAACGCCGAGCGACATCGCCTCCGACACGGCCGCCATCGAGATGCCGAGCACGAGGTTGTTGCAGACCTTCGCGACCTGCCCCATCCCCGTCGCGCCGCAGTGGACGATGTTCTTGCCCATGCCCGCGAGCACCGGCTTCACGCGCTCGAAATCCGCATCGCTGCCGCCGACCATGAAGGTCAGCGTGCCGGCCGCCGCGCCGCCCGTGCCGCCCGACACGGGCGCATCGACGAACGCGCCGCCGTGCTCGCGCACGAGCGCGCCGAACGCCTGTGCGCTCGCCGGGTCGATCGTGCTCGAATCGATCACGGTCGCGCCCGCGCCGAGGCCGGCGAGCACGCCGTTCTCGCCGGACAGCACCGAGCGCACGTGCGGCGCGGCCGGCAGCATCGTGATGACGAACGTCGCACCCGATGCCGCATCGCGCGGCGACGCGGCCACCTGTGCGCCGGCGTCCTGCAGCGCGCGCAATGCGTCGGCGCTCAGGTCGAACGCGTGCACTTCGTGGCCCGCTTTCAGCAGGTTCAGCGCCATCGGCGCGCCCATGTGGCCGAGGCCAATAAAACCGATTTTCATGTTCGTGTCCTCCGCCGCTCAGTGCAGCCGGATCGTCGTATTCACCGGGGCGGCCGTCGTGTCGTCGTCGAACCAGCGCGCGGTGACGGTCTTGGTCTGCGTGTAGAACTGCACGACCTGCTTGCCGTACGGGCCGAGATCGCCGAGCTTCGAGCCGCGCGAACCCGTGAAGCTGAAGAACGGCACGGGCACCGGAATCGGGATGTTGATGCCGACCTGGCCGATGTCGATTTCGCTCTGGAACTTGCGTGCAGCCGCGCCGCTCTGCGTGAACAGCCCCACGCCGTTGCCGAACGGGTTCGCGTTGACGAGCGCGATCGCGTCGTCGAGCGTGTCGGCTTCCATCACGACGAGCACCGGCCCGAAGATTTCATGCGTGTAGACCGACATGTTCGTCTTCACGCCCGAGAAGATCGTCGGGCCGACGAAGTTGCCCTGCTCGTAGCCGGGCACCTTCACATCGCGGCCGTCGAGTTCGAGCTTCGCGCCTTCCTTCACGCCTGCGTCGATCAGCGACAGGATGCGCTCCTTCGCCGCCTTCGACACGACCGGCCCGACGTCCGTGCCGGCTTCCGCGCCCGCATTCACCTTCAGCGCCTTCGCCTTCGCGACGATGTCCGGCAGCCAGTCGCGCGCGTTGCCGACGAGCACCGCGACCGACGTCGCCATGCAGCGCTGGCCGGCCGCGCCGAAGCCCGCGCCGACGAGCGCGTTGATCGCCTGCTCGCGGTTCGCATCGGGCAGCACGACCGCGTGGTTCTTCGCGCCCATCATCGACTGCACGCGCTTGCCGTGCGCGCTGCCGAGGTTGTACACGTGCGTGCCGACGGCAGTCGAGCCGACGAACGAGATCGCCTTCACGAGCGGATGCGTGCAGATCGCATCGACGACTTCCTTGCCGCCGTGCACGACGTTCAGCACCCCTTTCGGCACGCCGGCCTCGATCGCGAGCTCGACGAGCTCCATCGTCGACAGCGGATCCTGTTCCGACGGCTTCAGCACGAACGTGTTGCCGCACACGATCGCCATCGGGAACATCCACAGCGGAATCATCGCGGGGAAGTTGAACGGCGTGATGCCTGCGCACACGCCGAGCGGCTGGCGCAGCGTGTAGGTATCCACACCACCCGCGACGTTCTCCGCGAATTCGCCGAGCTGCAGCGAACCGATCGAGCAGGCGTGCTCGACCACTTCCAGGCCGCGGAAGATGTCGCCTTCGGCATCGGGAATCGTCTTGCCCTGCTCGGCCGTCAGCGTCTTCGCGATGCGCTGCTGGTTCGTGCGCACGAGATCCTGGAACTTCAGCATGATGCGCATGCGCGCGGCGATCGGCGTGTTCTTCCAGGTCGCATACGCGGTGTGCGCGGCCTGCACGGCCGCGTCGACTTCCGCGACGGTCGCGAACGGCACGCGTGCGAGCACCTGCTGCGTCGCCGGGTTGACGATGTCACGCCACTCGTTCGTGGCGGACTCGACGAAGGCGCCGTCGATCAGCAGCTTGACCATCGGCACGTCTTTCGAATTCGCGTTCATCGATCCCATCTCCTTGCAGAGGGCCGCGAAGCGCGATATCGCCGCGCGGCCGGTTCAATTCGGCTGCGGGCGGCCGCCGCGAATTGCGGCGTGCGCGGCCCGCGCTCACGTCACTTCAGTTCGGCGGCGAAATCCTCTTCCCAGTATTCGCCGGGCATCCGTTCGCTTGCGTCGTCGCCGCGCTCGATCTCGCGGCGGCGCAGCTCGACGCGGCGGATCTTCCCCGAGATCGTCTTCGGCAGCTCCGCGAACTGCAGGCGGCGAATCCGCTTGTACGGCGCGAGCTTCTCGCGCGAGAAGCGGAAAATCTCCAGCGCGAGTTCCGGGCTTTCCTCGTAGCCCTGCCGCAGCGCGACGAAGGTCTTCGGCACCGACAGCCGGACGGGGTCGGGGCTCGGCACGACGGCCGCCTCGGCGATCGCCGGATGCTCGATCAGCACGCTCTCGAGTTCGAACGGGCTCAGCCGGTAGTCGGACGACTTGAACACGTCGTCCGCGCGGCCGATATAGACGTAGTAACCGTCATCGCGGCGCATCGCGATGTCCGACGTGCGGTAGTGGCCGTCGCGCATCGCGTAGGCCGTCGCGTCCGGATTGTTCGCATAGCCTGTCATCAGCCCCACCGGGCGCGTCACGTCGGCGCCGATCGGCAGCGCGACCTCGCCTTCGGTCACGGGTGCGCCGTCCGGGTCGAGCAATTCGATCCGGTAGCCGGGCAGCGGCCGGCCCATCGAGCCCGCGACGACCGGCTGGCCCGGCGAGTTGCCGATCAGGCAGGTCGTCTCGGTCTGGCCGTAGCCGTCGCGAATCGTGATACCCCACGCCCTCTTCACACGCTCGATGATCTCGGGATTCAGCGGCTCGCCCGCGCCGACGATCTCGCGCAGCTTCACGTCGAACGATGCGAGCGGCTGCTGCACGAGCATGCGCCACACCGTCGGCGGCGCGCACAGTGTCGTCACCTGGTATTTGACGAGCGCATCGAGCACCACCTTCGGCTCGAAGCGCGCGTAGTTGAACGCGAACACGCACGCCTGCGCGTTCCACGGCGCGAAGAAGCAGCTCCACGCGTGCTTCGCCCAGCCCGGCGAGCTGATGTTCCAGTGGATGTCGCCCGGCTGCAGGCCGACCCAGTACATCGTCGACAGATGGCCGACCGGATAGGTGCGGTGCGTATGCTCGACGAGCTTCGGCTTCGACGTCGTGCCCGACGTGAAGTACAGCAGCATTGCTTCGTTCGACTGCGTGACGGCGTCGGGGCTGAATGCGGCGCTCGCCGCGTAGCCGTCGTTCATCGCGAGCCAGCCCGCGCGCGGCGCGCCGGCGACGATCCTCTGCGCGAGGCCGAGATCAGCCTGTTCGAATTTCGCGGTTTCGTTCTCGTCGACGATCGCGTATTTCGCGCCGCCGATTCGCACGCGGTCGCGTACGTCGTCGGGCGACAGTTGCGTGGTGGCAGGCAGCACGATCGCGCCGAGCTTCATCGCGGCGAGCATCGCGTCCCACAGCTCGACGCGGTTCGGCAGCATCAGCAGGATCCGGTCGCCGCGCACGACGCCGATCGAGCGCAGCCAGTTCGCGATCCGCGACGAACGCTCGGACATCTGCGCGAACGAATACGGATCACCCGTGCCGGTCGCGGCGTCGACGATCCACAGCGCGGGCTGGTCGTTGCCGCGCGCCATCGGGTCGAAGTAGTCGAGCGCCCAGTTGAACGCGTCGAGCACCGGCCACTCGAACTCGCGATACGCGGTGTCGTAGTCGGTGCGATGGCGCAGCAGAAAGTCGCGTGCGTCCAGGAATGCCTGTACCGTCATCGTTGTCTCCTGTCGACGAGCGTCAGCGCTTTGGCGCGCACGCTCGTCCCATGCCGTGGCAAGTCTCCATGCGTCGAACCGCGCATGCGCCGCAGCCCATGCCCGGTTGTCTCCGTTGCGGCGCACGGTCACGTCGTTGCGTGCCGCGTTCACCGCCCAGCCCTCGTGCCCTGCGTGATGCTTCTGTCGACGCAATCGTCGCGGCTCAAAGCTGCCGCGCGATCACCATCCGCTGCACTTCGCTGGTGCCTTCGTAAATCTGCGTGATGCGCGCGTCGCGATAGTGACGCTCGACTTCGTAATCGACCAGGTAGCCGTAGCCGCCGTGGATCTGGATCGCGTCCGAGCACACGCGCTCGGCCATCTCCGATGCGAACAGCTTCGCCTGCGATGCTTCCGACAGGCACGGCAGCCCGGCCGTGCGCAGCTTCGCCGCGTGATGCACGAGCAGGCGCGCGGCGTTGATCTGCACGGCCATGTCGGCGAGCTTCTGCTGGATCGCCTGGTGCTCGGCGATCGGCTTGCCGAACTGCACCCGCTCGCCCGCATAGCGGCGCGCCTTGTCGAACGCGGCGCGCGCGATGCCGAGCGCCTGCGCGGCGATGCCGATGCGGCCGCCTTCGAGATTCGACAGCGCGATCTTCAGCCCTTCGCCGCGATTGCCGAGCAGGTTTTCTTCCGGAATCGCGCAGTTCTCGAACGTGATCGGGCACGTATCCGACGCGCGGATGCCCATCTTCTTCTCGGGTTTGCCGACGATGAAGCCCGGCGTGTCGGTCGGCACCAGGAACGCGGAAATGCCGCGCTTGCCGGCTTCCGGGTCGGTCATGGCAAAAACGATCGCGACGCCGGCGCGCTGGCCGTTGGTCACGAACTGCTTCGCGCCGTTCAGCACCCATTTGCCGTCGCGCAGTTCCGCACGCGTGCGCAGGTTGTTCGCCTCGGAGCCGGCCTGCGGCTCGGTCAGGCAGAACGCGCCGATCACGCGGCCGGACGCCATCTCGGCCAGCCAGCGATCCTTCTGCGCCGGCGTGCCGAAGCCGAGGATCGGCCCGCAGCCGACCGAGTTGTGCACGCTCATCATCGTCGCGCACGCGGCGTCGCCGGCGGCGACCTCTTCCATCGCCAGCGCATAGGCCACGTAATCCGTATACGAGCCGCCCAGCTCCTGCGGCACGATCATCCCAAGCAGGCCGAGTTCGCCGAGCTGCGCGACGATCGCGTCGGGCAGGTGCGCATCGTGGTCCCATTGCGCCGCGTTCGGCGCCAGCATCTCGGTGGCAAACGCGCGCGCGGCGTCGCGGATCATCCGCTGGTCTTCGGTGTAAAGCTCGTCCATGGTGCTGCTGTCTCCCGCGGCCGCCGGGCGCGACCGTCCTTGCGTTTCGATGCAACAAGTGTAGGCAAGCAGGCGCAACTGTTCGATGCTCGCGTCGCTCATTTACACTGAGCGTTTTTGCCATACCGGCGGCACGGATGAAGCAGGAAGACAAGGGAACCGTCGCGATCAGCCTCGTCGCTTACAGCGTCGCGCTCGCGACCCGGCGCGGCGTCGCGGCCGAGCCGCTGCTCGCGCAAGCCGGCATCGCACCCGCGCTGCTCGGGCAGCCGCGTGCACGCGTGTCCGCGCAGCAATACGGCGCGCTGTGGAACGCGATCGCGCGCGCGCTCGACGACGAGTTTTTCGGGCAGGATCGCCACCCGATGCGCAGCGGCAGCTTCATCGCGATGAGCCAGGCGGCGCTGTCCGCGCGCGACGGCCTGCATGCGATGGCGCGCGCGGTGAATTTCATGCACTGCGTGCTCGACGACCTGCACGCGGAGCTCGACGTGAACCCGCAGCGCGTGCGGCTGCGCTTCGTGCACCGCAACAACGGCGCGACGCCCGCGATGTTCACGTACGCAACCTATTTCATCATCGTCTACGGGCTCACCTGCTGGCTGATCGGGCGGCGCATCCCGCTGCTGCACGCGAGCTTCCGCTGCGACACGCCGCCCGCCGACCACGAATACCCGTCGATGTTCTGTGACGACATGCGTTTCAACGAGCCCGATTCGTATGTCGATTTCGATCCCGAATTCGCGACGCTGCCGGTCGTGCAGAACGCGAAGACGCTGAAGACGTTCCTGCGCAACGCGCCGGCGAGCTTCATCGTCAAGTACCGCAACCCGAACGCGCTCGCGCAGCGCGTGCGCGCGGTGCTGCGCGGGATGCCGCCGGCTGCCTGGCCGGGCGCCGGCGGGATGGCCGCGCGGCTGCACGTGGCCGAGGCCACGCTGCGCCGCAAGCTGCACCAGGAAGGCCACGCATACCAGTCGATCAAGGACACGCTGCGGCGCGATCTCGCGTTCGAGGCGCTGGCCGACCCCGCGCGCACGATCGCCGACGTCGCGGCCGCGACCGGTTTCGCGGAGCCGAGCGCGTTCTACCGCGCGTTCCGCAAATGGAGCGGGCGCAGCCCGGCCGACTATCGCGACGAAGTGCTCGCGCGGGGCGGCGGCGCGAGCTGAAGCCGGCCGGCCGTCGTTTCGCGCTTTGTGTCGAAACCGCCTACTCTTTAAGTGTCGGGCTCACGCCCTTTCCGCCAGCCGGACGGCACGCGGCCGCGCGCCGCCCGGACGTCTCGATGCACTTTCACCGTCACGGGCCGTCGCCGGCGCCTGCCACGCCCGGCGGCCACCCACGTCACCCGCTGTCCGCGCGGGTCGCGCGCGCCGCGCTGTTCGCGGCGCTGCTCGTCGTATGTGCCGCGGTCGCCGCGCCATCGCCCGCCGAAGCGCCCGTCGCCCGCCCGGTGGTCGTGATCCCCATCAACGGCGCGATCGGGCCCGCCAGCGCCGATTTCATCGTGCGCTCGCTCGACCGCGCGGCCCGCCAGCATGCACCGCTCGCGATCCTGCAGCTCGACACGCCCGGCGGCCTCGACACGTCGATGCGGCAGATCATCAAGGCCATCCTGGGCTCGCCCGTGCCGGTCGCCGCGTTCGTCGCACCAGGCGGCGCGCGGGCCGCAAGCGCGGGCACCTATATCGTCTATGCCAGCCACTTCGCGGCAATGGCGCCCGGCACCAATCTCGGCGCGGCGTCGCCCGTGCAGTTCGGCATCGGCGGCGCCACGCCGCCTGGCGGGAACCCTGCGGCACCGCGGGCGCCGGCCGGCACCCCGGGGGCGTCGGGGGCGTCCGATGCGGCCGCCGCGCTGCCGACCGATACCCAATCGACCGAGATCCGCAAGGCAACGCAGGACGCCTCCGCCTATATCCGCGGCCTCGCGCAGTTGCGCGGGCGCAATGTCGAATGGGCCGAGCGCGCGGTGCGCGAGGCAGTGAGCCTGTCGGCGAACGAGGCGCGTGCGCAGCATGTGATCGACCTGATCGCACAGGACCCGGCCGACCTCGCTCGCCAGCTCGACGGCCATAGCGCGACGACCACCGCCGGCACGGTGCGGCTCGCAACCGCGCATGCGCCGCTCGTCGTGGTCGAGCCCGACTGGCGCAGCCGCTTCCTGGCGATCATCGCCGACCCGAACGTCGCGTTGATCCTGCTGACGATCGGCATCTACGGCCTCTTCTTCGAGTTCGCGAACCCCGGCTTCGTGCTGCCGGGCGTCGTCGGCACGATCTGCCTGCTGGTCGGGCTGTTCGCGATGCAGTTGCTGCCGATCAGCTATGCGGGCCTCGGCCTCGTGCTGCTCGGTCTCGGCTGCCTGGTCGCCGAGGCGTTCCTGCCGACCTTCGGCGTGCTCGGGTTCGGCGGCATCGTGTCGTTCACGATCGGCGCGCTGATGCTGATCGATACCGACGTGCCCGGCTACGGGATTCCGTGGCCCGTGATCGCGAGCCTCGCGCTCGGCGGCGGGCTGCTCGTCGCGGGCGTATCGAGCGTCGCGCTGCGCGCGCGCCGCCGCCCGGTCGTAACGGGTGCCGAGGCGATGGTCGGCAGCATCGGCGAAGTGCTCGACGACGGCCTGCTGGCCGACCAGCCGCACGGCGCGGCCGGGCCCGCACCGTCGGCCGCGGGCTGGGCTCGCGTGCACGGCGAGCGCTGGCGCGTCGCGAGCAGCGTGCCGCTCGCCGCCGGTTGCCGCGTGCGGGTCACCGGACGCCAGGGGCTGCTGCTCACCGTCGCCCCGCTGTACGACGTGCCGACGCAAGAACAACACCAGGGAGTCCCGTCATGATCGGTTATACGTTCGGCTTCAGCAGTGTCCTGATCGTCTTCTTCGTCGTGCTGGTCGCGTCGTCGATCCGCATCTTCCGCGAGTACGAGCGCGGCGTCGTGTTCATGCTCGGCCGCTTCTGGAAGGTGAAGGGGCCGGGGCTCGTGCTGATCATCCCGATCGTCCAGCAGGCCGTGCGGATGGACCTGCGCACCGTCGTGTTCGACGTGCCGCCGCAGGACGTGATCACGCGCGACAACGTGTCGGTGAAGGTGAATGCGGTCGTGTATTTCCGCGTGGTCGATCCGGAGAAGGCGGTGATCCAGGTCGCGCGCTTCTTCGACGCGACCAGCCAGCTCTCGCAGACGACGCTGCGTTCGGTGCTCGGCAAGCACGAGCTCGACGCGTTGCTCGCCGAGCGCGAGCAACTGAACGCCGACATCCAGAAGACGCTCGATGCACAAACGGATGCGTGGGGGATCAAGGTGTCGACGGTCGAGATCAAGCATGTCGACCTGAACGAGACGATGGTGCGCGCGATCGCGCGGCAGGCCGAGGCCGAGCGCGAACGGCGCGCGAAGGTGATTCATGCGGAAGGCGAACTGCAGGCGTCGGAGAAACTGCTGCAGGCCGCGCAGCGGCTCGCGCAGGAACCCCAGGCGATGCAGCTGCGCTACCTGCAGACGCTGACGACGATCGCCGCGGACAAGAACTCGACGATCGTGTTTCCGCTGCCGATCGATCTGCTGGGGGCGTTGCTGGATCGGTTGGGCCCGCCGCGCGCGCGCTGAGACGCGCGTTTTCCGGCCGGCGCGACGCCGCCGTCGATCCCGATCGACGCCGGGCCGCGACGGCCCGGCGTCCGGCGCACGTCAAGCGAGCAGCTTGCGCTCGGTCTTGCCGTACTTGATCGACTTCTCGTCCGGAATCATCAGGCCCGTGTGCTCGTCGCGGCCCTGCAGCAGGAAGCGCGCATCCGGCTTGCCGATCTGCTCGGCCGCGAGCTTGCTGTCCGCGCCGATCTCGCCCTTCTTCATCCGGTTGACGATCACGCCGGCCGCGGTGTCCTTGAAGTCGCGCAGCATCCACGCGTCGCCGTCGCTGTCGCCGAACACCAGCAGCGGGCCGTAGCCCTTCTTCGACTCGAGGACGTTGCGGATGCCCACCGTCTTGCCGGGCCCCCAGTTGAAATGCCAGCCGGCCGGATACGTGCTCGTGTACTTGCCGTCCTGCATGCCGAGGCGCAGGCCGATCACGTTCCCGGGCGGCACGCCGTAGCCATAGTTCGGATTGCCGGCGAACACGCGCACGACATCGTCGAGCGACGCGGTGCTCACGTACACGTCGATGCCGTTCGCGCGCAGCGTGTGCATCACCGCGCGGATTTCCTCATGAATGCGGATGCCGTGGAAATGCGTGTCGGCCACCACGCCGGCCTTCCCCGGCAGCGTCTTCGGGCTTTCGTAGCGGACCTTGCGCAGCGCGTCGCCGATACCGTAGTTGTTCGACGCTTCCGCCATCGCCTGCAGCTCGGCGGTCGTCATGTTCTTGTAGAAATAGATGATCCACTTGTAGCCGATCTCGAGCGGGTGCGTATCGCAGATCGCGTCGTACATGAAGTACAGCTTCGCGCGGAAATCCTTGAACTGATCGGTCTCGCGAATCTCGTCGAGGCTCATGTCGCCGCCGAATCCCTTGTAGTTCGCGTAGAGCCAGCGATAGTCGGATTCGACGTCGGCGGCGAGGTCTTCCATCGTCACCGGCTTGCCGTCGATCGTCGTGTAGTCCTTCATGAACGCGCCCTTCGGCACGTCCTTCCACATCACGTCGACGAATTCGCCCGGCGTCAGCTTGTACTGCAGATGGTTGATCTGGTACATCAGCAGCGCCTCTTCGCAGTCGTTCATGATGCACGTGTTGTCCCAGTCGAACACCGCGTACGGGCGGCGCTTTTCGTCGTAGTGCGCGCTCGCGACGCCATGCTGGTCGAGTACCGCCTGCAGGCGTGCGGCGTTGAACGGCGACCAGCGGCCCGGGTCCAGCGCATCCGGCGCGGTTGCGCGCTTCGCGTCGGCCGTGCCTGCCTTGAGCATCAGCGACGTCGCGGCGGTCGCCGCGACAAGGGTGTTCATGAACTTGCGGCGTTGCATGGTCTCTCTCCCTGGAAATGTCGAATCTCGAATCGGCTTCGGTCGCTACCCCGCGCGGCGCACCGCGTGCCGGCGGCTCATCGGCGCGGCGAAGCCGGGGCGGCTTCGAACCGGGGGCGAATGATGTGACGAAATTATTTCGGCAATTTGACAACGTCACATCGCGACACGACGGGGACTTGATCCGGCGCGACATGCCGGGCCGTCGCAAGGCGGCCGCACGCGTGGCCATCCGGGTCGACGCTGGGCCCGCCTGTCCGACCCCACCTCCGACCGGCACCCCGATCCGTGCGCGTGCGCGCCTGCGGCCGTCCGGCCAGGACCTCAGGAAACCTAGAGTATTCCCTCCATTTCGGCCCTTCATTAGGACAAATCCTCACCCCCGGAGGCTGGCGCGCCACGCCGAACCAGCTATTATCGTTACATCATTCAATGGCACATTAAATGCTGACTGAATAATTCGCACCGGGAACACCGGCGGATGCATTCCGGATCAGCACCCCGCTTTGCACAGGACCGGAGCGCGCTTTGCGCGGGACCGGCGTCAGTGCCGAAGCACCAACACCGGTCGACAAGCGCTGCAGCGCCCACTCCGGCCGACATAGGGAGACGCATCATGACCGACCATCCGCTGCCGGAAGTCCACCTCGACGAGCTGCCGCAATTCCGCGCGGTCCAGCAGCTTGCGTACCGCTGCGTCGAAACGGTCGGCGCGATGCTCTACCCCGGCATCACCGAAAAGGAAGCCGCGCGCCTGCTGACCGAATGGCTGCAGGACAACGGCGTGCACGACTGGCTGCACAAGCCGTTCGCGTGGTTCGGCGACCGCACCGCATTCGAGGGCTTCTCGGGCCTCAAGCACATGGGCGGCTTCAATCTCGCGTTCTTCCCGAGCAACCGGCAGCTCGAGACCGACATGCCGGTGATCCTCGACGTCGCACCGGTGCTCGACGGCATCGTCGCCGACGTCGGCTACGCGCACTGCCTCGGCCGCAACCCGATCCTCGAACAGTTGCAGGACGACCTGATGGACCACCGCGACATGATCGTGCGGCTCGTGAAGGAGCGCCGGTCGATGGCCGAGGTCGCGCAGGAGGTCGATGCGCTGTGCCGCCGCCAGGGTGTCGAGCCGCGCCACAAGGCCTATCCGTTCAAGGTGCTCGCGCATCGCGTCGCGAAGATCCACAAGCTGTCGAAACCGCGCTTCGTCGCACGCTTCGGGCTGAACGCGACGCGCAACCTGCTGCTCGACCAGGGCCGCGCGGCGAAACAGCAAGGCTGGTCGCCGCTGTGGTCGATCGACCGCCGCTCCGAGCATGCGCCCGTGCCGGGCCTGTGGGCGGTCGAGCCGCACCTCGGCTTCGCCGGCGTCGGCGCGAAATTCGAGGAGCTGCTCGTGATCACCGACGACGACGCGTACTGGCTCGACGAAGACCTGCCGCACGTGCGCCGCCGGCAGCGCCGCCAGGCCGAGCGTGCGCAGGCCGTCGCGACCGTGCAGGCCGCCGCCTGACGCCCGACCCGAACGCGCCCTTCCTCCCGAATCCCTGAACGACGGACTCACGATGCAGCCTCTTTCCGACGAAGCGCCGCTGGCCCTGTTCGAATCGGTCCATAGCGAAACGGCGGTCGCCTCCGGCGACCTGACGCTCGCGGTCAGGACCTGGGGCGACCCGGCCCGCTCGCCGGTCGTGCTCGTGCACGGCTATCCCGACGACAGCAGCGTCTGGCAGCACGTCGCGCCGCTGCTCGCACGCAAGCACTACGTGATCGCGTACGACGTGCGCGGTGCGGGCCTGTCCGGCGTGCCGACGCGCACGGCCGACTACCACCTCGCGAAGCTGACCGACGACTTCGTCGCGGTGATCGACGCGCTCTGCCCCGGACGCGCCGTGCACCTGATCGCGCACGACTGGGGCTCGATCCAGGGCTGGGAGTTCGTCACCGATTCGCGCCTCGCCGGCCGGATCGCGTCGTACACGTCGTGCTCGGGGCCGTGCCTCGACCACGTCGGCTTCTGGCTGCGCGAGCGCGTGCTGCACCCGACACCGGCGTCGCTCGCCAAGCTCGGCGGCCAGCTCGTGCGCTCGTGGTACGTGTACCTGTTCCACCTGCCGTTCATCCCCGAGCTCGGCTGGCGGCTGTGGCTCGGCCGCGCGTGGCCGCGCCTGCTGCGCCGGCTCGAGAAAACACCTGCCGCGCCGCGCCCGACGCAGGCCGACGACGGCGCGCGCGGCGTACGCCTCTATCGCGCGAACTTCATCCGCTGCCTGTTCACGCCGCGCGAACGCTACGCGCATGCGCCGGTGCAGACGATCGTGCCGCTCGGCGACAAATACGTGAGCCCCGCGCTGTCCGAGAACCTGTCGCGCTGGGTCCCGCAGTACTACCGCCGCGAGGTCGCGGCCGGCCACTGGCTGCCGCTCGCCGATCCGGCACGCTTCGCGGATCTCGCCGGGCAACTGATCGACGCGGTCGAATCGGGCAACGAACCGCCCGCGCTCGCGAAGGCACGCCGCCGCGCAACGAGCGGCCGCTTCAGCGGCAAGGTCGCGGTGGTGACGGGCGCGGGCAGCGGCATCGGCCGCTGCGCGGCGCTCGCGTTCGCCCGCGAAGGCGCGACGATCGTTGCGTGCGACATCGATCTCGCGAGCGCCGAACGCACCGCGCTGCTGATCGGGTTGACCGGCGCGCAAGCGCACGCGAAGCGCGTCGATGTCGGGTCCGCCGACGAAATGGAAGCGCTGGCGACGTGGGTCGGCAGCGAACTCGGCGGCGCGGACGTCGTGGTCAACAACGCGGGCATCGGCATGGCCGGCGGCATCCTCGACACGAGCACGCGCCACTGGGAACGCATCCTGCACGTGAACCTGTGGGGCGTGATCCACGGCTCGCGGCTGTTCGCGCAGCAGATGGCCGCACGCGGCACCGGCGGCCACATCGTCAACACCGCATCGGCCGCCGCGTTCGGTCCGTCGCGCGACCTGCCCGCGTATGCAACGACGAAAGCCGCCGTGCTGATGCTCAGCGAATGCATGCGCGCGGAACTTGCGGCACAAGGCATTGGCGTGACGGCCGTGTGCCCCGGCTTCGCGGAGACCGGCATCATGGCGTCGACGCAATACGCGGGCGCCAATGCACAGGACGAAGCGCGGCTGCGCAAGCGCGCGACGAAGCTGTACCAGATGCGCGGCCTGAAACCCGAAACCGTTGCGCAGGCAATGGTCGACGGCGTGCTGCGCAACCGCCCCGTCGTCGCGGTCGGCGGCGAGGCGCACGCGATGCGCTTCGTCGGCCGCTTCATGCCGTGGCTCGGCCGGATGATCGCCCGCGTCAGCATGGCATCGCATTGACGGCGCACGACGCCGCACAGGGAGACACAGATGACCGATACCGCCGACTATCACAAGATCAAGGCCCGGCACGTGAAGTTCGACTTCAGCGACACGCCGATCACCTGGGTGCCGAACGACCCGGGCAGCACCCACATCATCAACACGCTGAACCTGCTATTCCCGGAAGGCGAGCTGTGGTTCTGCCGCGTGTACAACAAGGCATTGCCGCTGATCACCGATGCGCGCCTGCGTGACGAGGCCGAAGGCTTCCTGCGGCAGGAAGCCGTGCATTCGCGTTCGCACGGCGGCGTGCTCAAGCACTACTACGACCGGCACGGGATCGACACGAAGCCGTTCACGCAGAAGCTCAACCGCCTCTTCACGCGCGTGCTCGGCGAACAGCCGCTCGGGCTGAAGATCGGCCACACGCGTTTCTGGCTGCGCCAGCAGCTCGCGGTGATCGCGTCGCTCGAGCATTTCTTCGGCTATCTCGGCAACTGGGTGCTCAACGCGCACGGGCTCGACGAAGGAAAGGCCGACCCGACGATGGTCGACTTGCTGCGCTGGCACGGTGCGGAGGAAGTCGAGCACCGCACGGTCGCGTTCGACATCTACCGGCACATGGGCGGCACCTATCCGGAGCGCTGCGTGCACATGGCGTTCGTGATCCTGCTGCTGCTCTACTACATCACGACGGGCGCGAAGTTCATGTACCGGCGCGACCCGGCCGCCGGCCGCTACCCGGGTTTCGTGCTCGCGTGGCGGCACGGCTCGCGGCGCGGGCACCTGCCGTCGTTCTGGAAGGTGATCGGCGCGGCGCTGCGCTATTTCAAGCCGAGCTATACGCCGCACCAGGAAGGCTCGACCGAACAGGCGCTAGCCTACCTCGCCCGCTCGCCGGCCGCGCAGGCGGCCGCGCACGGCGGCAACTGGGGCACGACGAAGGGCGCCTGAACGGGTTTCCTGCCGGTTCGGCGGGCGGCGCCCGCCGAAATGCGTACAATCGCGGCTTCATTTCCCGGAGGTGCCGCGATGGCCATGAAGAAAACCGATCTCGAAAAGAACAAGGCGCTCAAGCTGACGCACGCGATGAAGCAGTCGAACACCGCGCGTTTCGGCAAGGGCGCCGAAGAAGCGGTCAAGCTCGACCGCCGCGCGCAGCGCAAGCTCGACCAGGAACAGGGCCTCGTGCCGTTCGCCTGCAAGCTCAACGCCGAACTCGTCGAACAGCTCAAGGCCCGCGCGGCCACGCACCCGAAAGGGATGACGGGCCTGCTGTCCGAGCTGCTCGTGAACGGGCTCGCGCAACGCGACGCGTGACCGCCACGTGTCTCGAAATTTCCGTTGACATTGCTGCGCTGCCACGACACACTCGTTCGCATGCCTACGCTCAAGCCCGCCGCCATCGCGCATAAAAACCGAGTGAACGCCCACCCGCGGCGATCACCGGAGGCGCTTGTGCGTTAGCATCGAGATTCAGTTGCGCATGTCACAAGGCCTCGCCGGAAACGGATGAGGCCTTTTTGTTTTGGTGCGCGTCATCCCGCCCGGCTCAACGGATGGAGATGACGATGGACCAAGCAAGCCGGCTGGTTGTCTGCCCCGATCGGTGCCGCACCGATGCGATCGCACTGCCGCGGGTCGTGATGCAATTCACGGTCGCGCCGCGCAAGACGCTGACATGGTGCGCGCAAAACGATGCCGAGATCCGCGTGCACGACGCGACGCTGTGGGTCACGCGGCTCGGCAGCGTCGACGATTACTGGATCCGAACCGGCGACGTGCTGCGCGTGCGGCGCGGCGATCGCATCTGGATGAGCACCGACGACGACCGTCCGGCCGAAGCATCGATCACGACCGCCTACGCGATGCGACGCGGCGCGTGGCTGGCGCATGCGCTCGCGCGAATGCGCAGCTTGCTGCGCGAGCGATGTCGAAGTCATACATGACGAAAGCGCTGCTGCGCACTCGCTACGGAGATGCAGCCCGCGTCACGCGATGCGCGGCGCGCACGTCGATGCATCACGCTCGACTATCTCGAAAATTATCGTTGACAACATCGTTCCACGCAGACAAACTCGTTCGCATGCCTACGTATACGCTCATCGCCGTCGCGATTCATTTCTCGATGAACATTCGAAAGAATGGTTCACGGGAGGCGCGTGTGCGTTAGCAATCGAGCAGTACCGCATGTCACACCAGGCCTCACCGGAAACGGATGAGGCCTTTTTGTTCTGGTGCGCGTCATCCGTCCGGCTCACTGAATGGAGAAGACGATGGACCAGGCAAGCCCGCTGTTTGACCGTCCCGATCGGCGCCGCGCCGGCGCGATCGCGTTACCGACTGTCGTGATCCGTTTCGCGGTCGCGCCGCGTACGACGCTGACGTGGCGCGCGCCGCAGGACGCGGAGCTCCGCGCGCATGGTGCCGCGCTGTGGGTCACGCGCCCGCCGAGCGTCGACGACTATTGGGTGCAGCCCGGCGACGTGCTGCGCATCGCACGCGGCGAGCGCATCTGGCTCGGCACCGATGCCGGCCGGTCGGCGGAAGCGACGCTCACGACCGCATACGTGCGTCGCGGCGAGCGCTTCAGGCGCACGCTCGCGCAAATGCAACGTTTGCTCTTCGGGGCAGGGAGAACGAGCGGATGAGTGACGCGCCGTCAGGCACGCGAGGCGCGGAACGGCCGCGACCGGAAACGGACGCACCCGCGGCGTAACGCGCCGCAGGTGCGCATCGAATGACGCGGCACGCCGGTGCGTGCCGCGCGCGATCGCGCGCCGTGCGCAGCGACGGGATGCAGCAGGTGCATCAGGTGCTGGCGGCGAGACGCGGGCCCGTGCTCCGGGGAGTGGAATCGAGGTCGGGACGTTGCGCTGCCTGCGAGGTCACCCACGGATCGATGCCCTGCTTCTGCACCTCCTCGAGGAATGACACACGTGTACGCCAGTAATCCGCTTGTAATTTCGCATCGATGACGCGCTGTTCGGCAGCGAACAATTCCATGCGCGCCGTCACGAGCATCGACGCAGCGGTTTTTTCCGGCGTCGGGGCGTGTCGCATCGCCCAACGGCTGATCCAGTTCAACATGCTGACCTCCGTGATTACGGACGAACCCGCATCGGGCAATCGCAAGCGGCCGTGCCTGCCCGAACACGCAACGGCCTTGACCGCACCTCACCGCCCGGCCTGCACGGACTGCGACTCCCCCGCGTCGGCAATTACCGACCGGCGTGTGCATGTGCGGTGTATCTATCCTAGAAAGACTTGCCGGTTTATGCGATGGGGTCTTGCAATCTTTTACACAGAAACCACAGTCGCCCCCGCATCACGACATGACAGTTGCGGGCGGGACGGCTTCGGCGCACGATAGCCCGATATCTGCAACCGCCTGGACTGACGAATGGCCGCCGCACGCCGCGGCCGGGCATTCGTACCGGCCGAGCACGTGCGTTCCCGCGCACGCGCCGCCCGCCCCGCGTTCGTGCATTAGGCGGGCGCTCCGTTTCAGCCGGATGTCATCCCGCACCCGTCCCCCTCCCGCGCGATACGCCGCGCATGTCGTCGTGCACGCCGTTGCGCGCGCATCGGCCGGCGTCGTTCGCGCATCCCGCTCCCGCTTCAGCCATTTCTTCCGGCTCGTTCCGCCCGAACCGGTAAAATGCGCGCCTTCGTCGCGCGGCCGGGCTGCCTGACCGTTCGCGCGCAGGCAGCCGATCGATCTTTCGATCGTGCCCTCCAACTATATCGTCCGAGCTATCCGCGCTATTACAATCCGCCGATAGCCGGGCAATAGTGGCTGGTTACAGTAAGCCCGCCGCGCACTGCCTTTACAACAATTCGGCACAACAAGCAACACGACAACCCGACCGGAGAAACGCCTTCATGGAATCCATCAAGCGGTATTTCGGCTTCGCTGAAGCCGGCACCGACTTCCGCACCGAAATACTCGCGGGCGTCACCACGTTCCTGACGATGGCCTACATCATCTTCGTCAACCCCGCGATCCTCGGCGATGCCGGCATGCCGAAGGAATCCGTATTCGTCGCGACCTGCCTCGTCGCGGCGCTGGCGTCGCTCATCATGGGGCTGTACGCGAACTACCCGATCGCGTGTGCGCCCGGCATGGGCCTGAACGCGTATTTCGCGTATACGGTCGTCAAGGGGATGGGCTTCACGTGGCAGGCCGCGCTCGGCGCGGTGTTCATCTCCGGCTGCCTGTTCCTGCTCGTCACGCTGTTCCGCGTGCGCGAGGCGATCGTCAACGGCATTCCGAAATCGCTGCGGATCTCGATCACCGCGGGCATCGGCCTGTTCCTCGGCATCATCTCGCTGAAGACCTCGGGCGTGATCGTCGGCAACCCGGCCACGCTCGTCACGCTGGGCGACCTGCACAAGCACGACACGATCCTCGCGATCATCGGCTTCTTCACGATCGTCACGCTCGACCACCTGCGCGTGCGCGGCGCAATCCTGATCGGCATCATCGGCGTCACGATCCTGTCGTTCTTCTTCGGCGACAACCAGTTCCACGGCGTGTTCTCGGCGCCGCCGTCGATCGACGCGACGCTGTTCAAGCTCGACATCCGCGCCGCCCTGTCGACCGGCATCATCAACGTGATCCTCGTGTTCTTCCTCGTCGAGCTGTTCGACGCGACGGGCACGCTGATGGGTGTCGCGAACCGCGCGGGCCTGCTCGTCGAAGGCAAGATGAACCGCCTGAACAAGGCGCTGCTCGCCGACAGCACGGCGATCGTCGCGGGCTCGGTGCTCGGCACGTCGTCGACCACCGCGTACATCGAAAGCGCGTCGGGCGTGCAGGCCGGCGGCCGCACGGGCGTGACGGCGATCACCGTCGCGGTGCTGTTTCTCGCGTGCCTGTTCATCGCGCCGCTCGCCGGCGTCGTGCCGGCCTATGCAACGGCACCGGCGCTGCTGTACGTGTCGTGCCTGATGCTGCGCGAGATGGTCGAGGTGCCGTGGGACGATGCGACGGAAGCCGTGCCGGCCGCGCTGACCGCGCTGCTGATGCCGTTCACGTACTCGATCGCGAACGGCGTCGCGTTCGGCTTCATCGCTTACGGCGGCCTCAAGCTGCTGACGGGCCAGGCCCGCTCGGTCAAGCCGATCGTGTGGATCATCGCGGCCGTGTTCCTGTTCCGCTTCTTCTATCTCGGCAGCGAGTGACGGTGGCGCTTCGGCGCGATGCATGATGAAAAAACGCCACCTTCGGGTGGCGTTTTTGTTGTGCGTGCCGTGCCGCCTGGTCCGTGCGGACTACGGTGTCGCGACGCGACCCGGCGCCGCGACGATATCGACTTCACCTGGCGCGCCCTGACCGATCGCGTCGTCATCCGATCGAGCCGCCCCGTCGGCCATCGACATGCCGGCTGCGAGCAACCATGCGCCTGCCGGCAGACGGCGCGCCTTCCCCCATCCCGAACGATTCTCCACATGCGGCACCGTCTTTTTATTGTGTCGGAATTCGAATAATTTTCTCTGCGATCCTGACGAATCGAGATGCCGGTTCGTGGCGGCACACCCGCAGCCGGTCCGGTGCAGCCACAATCCGGTGCGGCCCGCATACGAAAATGCCGCCCGGCCCCGCCGAACGGCATCGCGTGAGGGGCAACGCCTTCGCGTGCGCAACGCTCAGCGATGCGCGCCGCAAGACGAGCGTCGTGTCATCAGCGCCAGTTGGCCTCGTAGAAACGGACGTAGCCGCTGCGCAGCGTCACGCACTGCGCGCGCGTCTCCGACAGCAGGCGCCGTGCGGCCGCCTCGATACGGTCGCGATGCTGGTCGAATGCGCCGACCATGTCCTCGAAGCGCGGCGATGCCGCGCCGAAGTGATCTTCCAGCGCCTCGGCGGTGATCTGGCATTGGACGCGCTCGCCATTGACCAACGCCGTGAACGCAAGCATCAGGTCGCGCCCCGAATACTCAGGTTTCTCGTTCGTGAAATGGATCTGCATGGGAGCCGCCTCGACCGGTAGAAAACGGATGACCGCGTCCGTCGTCCGCTACCTGCCGGACGAAGTGTACGCGGGCTCGCCGGCGGAGGCACGGCTCGCGGGGATAGGCGCGGACAATGCATGCCGGTTGCTTTCCACTTTAGACGGTTTCGCGCAGGAGACAAATTTTACGGCGTGCGTCGTTCCGACGCGCATTTCATCTGATCAGCGCGGCATCCGGCACCGTTTCGGAAACCGGCGTCAGTGAGGATCGGTCGGCCAGACGTTGAGCGCGATTGCAGCCGTCGTGGCGCCCACTGCAATCGCGGCCGCCCCGTATCGCACCGCATCGGTCAGATCGAACAGCAGCCCGTGGATCGCCACGGCGATGCCGCCCAGCATGATAAAAGTGGCGATGGCCGCCAGCACGACCCTCAGTTCCGTCCGAACCATGATGCGTCTCCCGAACGGATGCATGTCGCGTCGCATGCATGTTGCAATGCGGAACACGGCGCGTGCGTGCTCCATTTCCATCATTGCAGGCGGGCATTTAAAAGCAAGAGGATTTTGTTCGCGGTCGCGCGGCGTACGCGACGCTTGTATGATGATGCGTACCCGGATGGTTGCCGTTCGCACATCGATGGTGCGCCGCACGTGGCGACGGGAATCCGTGGGGGTGTTTCGGCGCGTGTGCGTGCGCCGGGAGACCGTCAATTTCAAGAAACATGGAGCCCAAGTAGACGCTCAAGCGCTCGCTGGGGCCGATTGCGGAGCATGGGGCATCAGTAGGCGCTGAAGCGCTAATTGCTGCCGACCGCGAAGCATGGGGCATCAGTAAGCGCTGAAGCGCTAACTGCTGCCGACAGGAGACAAGTCATGCCGCAACACTTCGTGCTGCCCGCCACCGCGGGTCGCAACGACCTGCTCGCGCAGGCGCATGCGCGTTCGACCGCAGTCGGCCTGCGCGCGCACGAACGCCCGGATTTCTCGCCACTGTCGCACATCGCGCTGCGCGAATTGCTCGACACGAACCACACGCTGTTCTCGCACGCCCGCCCGGTGATGGAGAACCTCCACGCGCAAATCGCCGACACGCAAAGCCTCGTGCTGCTGACAGACGCCGACGGCGTGATCCTGCACAGCATCGGCGACGCGGACTTCATCGAGAAAGCCAACCGCGTCGCGCTGTGTACCGGCGTCTCGTGGGCGGAAGGCGCGCGCGGCACCAACGCGATCGGCACCGCGCTCGCATCGGGCCAGGCCGTCGCGGTGCACGGCTCCGAACACTTCCTGCGCGCCAACCACATCCTCACCTGCTCGTGCGCGCCGATCTTCGACCCGTTCGGCCGCACGCTCGGCACGCTCGACGTCAGCGGCGATCCGCGCGGCTCGAGCCCGCATACGCTCGCGCTCGTGCGGATGTCCGCGCAACTGATCGAGAACCACTTGTTCGCGAACCAGTGCTCGGAAGCCTTGCGGCTGCGCTTCCATGCGCACGAGGAATGCGTCGATTCGCTGTTCGCCGGGCTCGTCGCATTCGGCCCCGACGGCGGGCTGATCGCCGCGAACCGCAGCGCGCAATTCCAGCTCGGCGCATCGTTCGACGCACTGCAACACCAGGCCAGCGACGCGCTGTTCGGCCTGCGCTTCGGCCAGCTCGCGCAGCAGGCGGCACGCGCGCCCGGTGCGATGTTCCGCCTCACGCTGTCGACCGGCGTACGCGTGCTGGCGCGCTGCGAATTCGCGGAAGCACACAAGACCACCGTCGCCGTCACGCCGCCCGCGCCCGCCGCGCGCGTGCGCACGCCGGACCCCGACGCGATCACGTTCGCGACGCTCGACACCGGCGACGCGCGCATGGCCGCCGTGCTCGAACGTGTCGCGAAGATCCGCGGGCGCGACCTGCCGCTGCTGATCCTCGGCCAGACCGGCACCGGCAAGGAATGGCTCGCCCGCGCCCTGCACCAGGCATCGCCGCGCGCGGACGGCCCGTTCGTCGCGGTCAACTGCGCAGCGCTGCCCGATTCGCTGATCGAGGCCGAGTTGTTCGGCTACGAAGACGGCGCGTTCACCGGCGCGCGCAAGCGCGGCAGCCCCGGCAAGATCGTGCAGGCCGACGGCGGCACGCTGTTTCTCGACGAAATCGGCGACATGCCGCTCGCGCAGCAGGTCCGGCTGATGCGCGTGCTGCAGGAACGCGCGGTGATGCCGCTCGGCGGGGCGCGCGCGGTGCCGGTCGACGTGCGCGTGGTCTGCGCGACCCATCGCGACCTGCGCGCGATGATCGCGGAAGGCACGTTCCGCGAAGACCTGTTCTACCGGATCAACGGGCTCGCGGTCACGCTGCCGGCGCTTGCCGCACGCACCGACCTGCCCGCGCTCGTCGAGCGGATTCTCGCGCGGCTCGCGCGCAGCGAACCGATGCCGCGCCGCATCGCGGCCGACGTGCTCGACGCGTTCACGCGCCATCGCTGGCCCGGCAACCTGCGCCAGATGACCAACGTGCTGCGCACGGCCGGCATGCTCGCCGAAGACGAAGCGGAAATCACGCTTGCCCATTTGCCCGACGATTTCTGGCTCGACTGCGACGACGCACCGGCTGCGCCGGCCGCCACATTGCCGGCCGCATCGGCCGGCACGCGCGAAGGAACGACGCTGCAAAGCCATCAGGCCGCGGTGATCGATGCCGTGCTCGCGCGACATGGCGGCAACGTGTCGGCCGCCGCGCGCGAACTCGGGCTCGCCCGCAATACCGTGTACCGGCACCTGCGCCGGCATTGACGCCAGCGGCCGGCCGGCGCCGGCCGCCCGCACGTTCGGGTATGCTTGGCGCGTTGTCGCCGAACCGCCGCCCGCCTCTGCCTCCGCCATGACCGATCCGGAACACCTCCCCCTCGTGCGCATCGAGCCGCTCGGCGCGACCTTCGACGCGCCCGATTCGCTCACGCTGCTCGAAGCCGCCGCGTTCGCGCACGTGTCGCTGCCGCGTTCGTGCCGCAACGGCACGTGCCGAAGCTGCCTTTGCCGGATCGTCAGCGGCAGCGTACGCTACACGATCGAATGGCCGGGGCTGAGCCGCGAGGAAAAGGCCGACGGCTATACGCTGCCGTGCGTGGCCGTCGCGACGTCGGACCTCGTACTCGACGTGCCCGACGCGGTCATGCTCGACTAGGGAAAGTGATCCTGTGTGGAGAACATCATGACCCAGCAAACCGATCGCATCGAAAAACAGGCCGTGCTCAACGCATCGCCCGACCGCGTGTGGGAAGCCGTCAGCAATTCCGGTGAATTCGGCCAATGGTTCGGCGTCACGTTCGACGGGCCGTTCGCGGCCGGCCAGCCGCTGTTCGGCCGCATTACGCCGACACGCGTCGACGACGACGTCGCCAAGGCGCAGGAGCCCTATGCGGGCACGGTGTTCGAGATCGTCGTCGACCGCCTCGAGCCGAAGCAGTTGTTTTCGTTTCGCTGGCACCCGTTCGCGATCGACCCGAATTATGACTACACGTCCGAGCCGATGACGCTCGTCACGTTCGCACTCGCCGCACAGGCCGGCGGCACGCTGCTCACGGTGACCGAAACGGGCTTCGACCAGTTGATCGAAACGCGCCGCGCGAAGGCGCGCGAGATGAACGATCAGGGCTGGGCCGCGCAGATGGCGCTGATCACGAAATACCTGGCGAAACACGCATAGCGCGCCGCCACGCCGCAGGTCCGCGCCGACATGCGAATCGGCGTGCGTGGCATAATCCGCTCCATCGTCGTCCAACCGCCGCCGCGCATCGCATGCTGAGTCGTCGCCTCCGGAAGATCGGCAGTCTGATCGGGATGCTCGCCATCCTGATGTCGGCGCTCGCGCCGACGATCTCGCAGGCACTGACGACGCAGCAGCGCGTCGATACGCTGCTGGCCGGCTACTGCACGGCCGCGCCGGCCACCGGCGAGCGCGCCGCCGACTCGTCGCAGAAGAGCCTGCAGGCCCACCTCCAGGCATGCGGCTATTGCAGCCTCCTGGCTCACACACCTGCACTGCCCGCGCCCGAACTGACGTTCGAGGCCAGCGTGCACGTCATTCAGCACCGCGAAGCGACCCGCTTCGAAAGCCTGCGCCGCGCGCTGCCGCTCACGGCCGCGCAGCCGCGCGCCCCTCCGATCGCGTCCTGATCCGTCGTCGACGCCCGTGATGCCGTCGCGCATCGCGTGGTTCGCGCACGCCCCCGGCGCGCGCGACGTGTCACGTTTCGAAGGACGATCATGTCTCACCGTATTGCGCGCGGCGTCGTGCCGTGCGCGCGGCTGGCTGCCTCCGGTTCGCACTGTCGCGCCGGCATTTGCTCGCAGGCGAATGTCCGGTCGCGCACGTTCGCGCCGGCCGCGTCGCCCCTCTTACCCTCTGCTTCCATCCATAAGGATAACCAACCATGAAACGCTCGATTCCGACCGGCCTGCTGTTCGCGCTGCTGGCACTGCAAGCTCCCGCCACGTTCGCCGCGCCGGCCGTACAGGCAGAAAACTGCTGGATCCGCGCGATGCCGGCAACCGTGCCGTCGTCCGGCTATTTCACGCTGAAGAACGACGGCGACGCGCCCGTCACGCTGACGGGCCTCGACACGCCCGCATACGGGATGGCCATGCTGCACGAAACGCAGACGAACGGCAGCACCGCGAAGATGGTTCACGTCGACGCCGTCGAAGTGCCCGCGCACGGCACGGTGACCTTCAAGCCGAAGAGCTATCACGTGATGCTGGAACAACCACGCGAAGCCGTCGCGCCCGGCGCGAAGGTGCCGTTCCGGCTGCATTTCGCGGACGGCTCGACGGTGTCCGTGACCTGCGACGCCAAGGCGCCGAACTACGCCGGCCAGTAACGCCACCCACCCTCGATCGAAGGAGATGCACATGAAACATCGCCTGCCGCTGGCCGACCTGATCGTCCGCTACCGGACGCCGCTGAACGTCGCCGTGATGATCGTCTGCGGGATCTGGGCCGGGTGGATCGCGTGGATGACGCGGCCCGCCGCGATCGATACGCCGCCGTCGATCCCCGCGTACTGCGGGCGCGACGCAAGCTGACGCGCACGACGGCACGGTTCCGGCGCAAGCCTGCGTCACTTATTGGCGTGGCATCATCGCTTCATCCCGACCGCCGGAACCGCCTCCTGGAGCGCCGCATGTCCATTCAGACCTCGATGCTGTTTGCCGCAGCCTATCTCGCCACGACGCTGTCGCCGGGGCCCAACGTGCTGCTCGTCATCCGCAACACGGTGCGCTACGGCTCGCGCGGCACGGCCGCGACGATCGCGGGCAACCTCGCGGCGCAAGGCGTGGTCGTGGTACTCGTCGCGCTCGGCGTCGGCGCGGTGCTGGCCGCGATGCCGCCGCTGTTCGTCGCGATGAAAGTGGTCGGCGCCGCGTACCTGATGTTCGTCGGTGTCCGGCAACTGCGCGGCGACCGCAAGGCCGCCGCTTCGCCCGGAGCGGCGGAGATCGCCGTGCCCGACCGCGGGAAACTGTTCCGCGAAGCGCTGTTCGTATCGGGCAGCAATCCGAAGACGATGATCTTCCTGTCGGCGTTCATGCCGCAGTTCATCGTGCACGACCGCCCGCTCGCGCTGCAGTTCGTCGTGATGTACGCGACGATCGCGGGCACCGTCGTGGTCGTTCACAGCATCTATTCGGCCGGCGTGCGCCGCTTCCATCGCGGCTTCGGCATGAGCCGCGCGGTGCATGCGCTCAAGCGCGCCAGCGGGCTGCTGTTCGTCGGGCTCGGGATCAAGCTGCTGACCGCGCGGCAGGTTTAACAAGCGTACGCACGTCAGTCGACGGATCGCCCGGCAGGCAGCTCATTCTCCTCAGACCTTCCACGCGGCCAGCGCGCCCACGATCTCGTCGAACGACGGCCGGGTGTCGATCTCCTCGCTCACGCAAGCCGCCGCGAGCGCTTCCAGCTCACGCACCCCGGCCCGCGTGTGCGGTGCGCAATGTGCGAGCAATTCGCCGAGCAGATGGCCGAACGCGCGAACTTCCAGCCGTTCGAGCCGGGCGCCATGCCGTACGTCGCTCGTGTCGTAGAACGATGCCGCACCGAAGTCGCCCAGCAGCGCACCGCCCTCGCCGTCGTGCAGGATGTTGTGCGCATACAGGTCGCCATGCATGATGCCGCGCGCGTGCAGATGGCGTGCGGCCGATGCGATGCCGTGCGCGATCCGCACGGTCTCTTCCGGCTCGAATCGCGCGTCGGCCGCATACACGTCGCGCGTGCAGGTTGCAAAGCTCGGCGGCCCGGCAAGGTTCGCGAGCGCCGGATCGACCAGTTCCATCACGAACCCGTGCGTACCGTCCGGATGACCGCGCACCTTGCCGATCACCGGGATCACGTTCGGGTGGCGGCCGGCATGCAGGCACGCGGCCATTTCACAGTCGGGCAGCCCGTCGCTCGTCACCGCGCCCTTGAACAGCTTGACCGCGACCGCTCGCGACGCATGATCGTCCGCGCGCCATTGCGCGCGGTAAATGACGCCCGACGCGCCTTCGCCCAGCTTCTGTTCGCATGAGAGCGACGCCCAGTCGACGTCCGCGACCTCCGGCCCGGCCGACGCCGCGGCTTCCGGCGCGGCGCTGAGCGGATTGCCGGAGTATGCGAGCCACGCGAGGCGCGGCAGGCGCGGCAACCAGTCGGGCAGTTGGTCCAGCCGGTTCGCCGACAGGCGCACCAGTTCGAGCGCACGGCACGCGGCCATTTCGGCAGGCAGCGCGCGCAGCCGGTTGCCCGCGAGCATCAGCTTCTGCAATCGCGAGCAGTCGCCGATCCCGGCGGGTAGCGCGTCGATCTCGTTGTCGGTCAGGATCAGCCAGCGCAGCGCACGCGGCAGCGATCCGCGCGGCACCGTGCGGATCCGGTTCGCCTTGAAGCCGATCATGTCGAGTTGAGCGCACGCGCCGAGCACGTCGGGGAAGGCGGTGAAGCGGTTGCCGGACGCGAACAGGATGCGCAGGCGATGCAGCAGCGGCAAGTCGTCCGGCAGCGCGGTGAGTGCGTTACCGGACAGGTCGAGCACTTCGAGCGTGTCGGCCAGATCGAAAATCTCGCGCGGAAACTCGGTCAGCCCGCACGCGAGCTTGAGTTGCCGGGCGCCCGACAGTTGTCCGGCCTGCAGTTGTTCGAGGGTGGTAGTCACGGGGAGAAAGCGGATGGCAGTAGCGATGGTCGTCGGACCGATCGTCCGAATTCTACCGGGATCGCTTTCGCGCACATCGAAACCCTGTCATACCCCCTTCACAAACGCGCAATGTGGCGCTAGAATTGCGCCCCTTGCAGTGCAGTGCCGACGTGGTGAAATTGGTAGACACGCTATCTTGAGGGGGTAGTGGCGAAAGCTGTGCGAGTTCGAGTCTCGCCGTCGGCACCAGATGCGGTTTCTCCGCGTTTCCAGCATTTTCAAAAACCCGCGACAGCGCATGGCCTCGCGGGTTTTTTGTTTTTATCGCGTTCGACGACACGATGCCGATGCAAGCCCGGCGCGCACCGGGAGATTCAAGCGCGGGACGGATCCGCCGCAAGCATCTCGGCGCCCCCCGCTAGGCCAGCAACAGAAAATTGCGAACGACCGCCGACGGCTCGTCGCATCGCGACGCAATGGCCAGCCTTGCACGAAGCGCATTACCGGCGAACGGCCGATAGACGACACCGGCAACCTGCACCTGCGTAATCGCCTTCGGCACGACAGACACGCCGAGCCCGGCAGCGACCAGCGTCACCGCGGACGCGATTTGCGGTGCGGGTTGCGCCATCCGCGGCTCGAATCCGGCGGCGTTGCATGCGGCGACGATGTCGTCGAACAGCGCGCTGCCGGCTTCCCGCGGCACCTGCACGAACGACTCGTCGGCCAGCTCGGCCAGATCGATGCGCCGACGCCGCGCCAGCCGGTGCGCCACGGGCAGCGCGACGAACATCGGTTCCTCGTCCCAGTCCGACACCCGCAACGTCGCGGCGGCACGGCGTTCCGGCCGCACGATCGCGACGTCGAGATGCCCGGCGTCCAGCGCCTCCAGCAGGACGCGCGACGTCGCCTCCTGCAACGTCAGCTCGGCCTCCGGAAACGCCTCCCTGAAGCGGCGGATCAGATCCGACACTTTCGAATTGAACGCCGCCGTCCCGGTGAAGCCCACCCGCAGATGCCCGGTTTCCCCGCGTGCGGCCCGCCTTGCCGCCCGCGCCGCCCGCTCGGCATCGTCGAGCACGCGGCGCGCCTCTTGCGCGAAGACCTCGCCCGCCAGCGTCAGCTCGGCACCGCGCGCGGTCCGCTTGAACAGTTCCACGCCGAGTTCGCTCTCGAGCGCCTTGATCTGCTGGCTCAACGGCGGCTGCCCGATGCCGAGCGTTTCGGCAGCCTTGGTGAAATTCGACGTGGCCGCCACGGCCAGAAAGTATCGGAGATGTCGGAGTTCCATTCGCCAGGTGACCTCACGGTGAGTCGGACCGGCTCTTCAGCCAGTGGTAAAACATATTGATACGGTTTCTTTCATATATTGGACATATACATGACGGTGCGCAAGAATTCAGGCATTCCGTCGCACATCGAGTGCACCCATGTCCTCCGCTTCGATTCCCCGATCCACGCCCGGCCCGCAGAACGCCGCGTCCGATGCGCTGCCTGCAGGCGTGTCCCCGCGCTCGGCCGCGTACAAGCGCATCGCGCTGGCGCTGTTCCTTGCCGGTTTTTCCACCTTCTCGCTGCTGTACTGCGTCCAGCCGCTGCTTCCCGCGTTCGCACGGGAGTTCCGGCTGGGCGCGGCATCGAGTTCGCTCTCGCTGTCGCTGTCGACCGGGATGCTGGCGGTCTCCATCCTGTGCGCCGGCGCACTGTCCGAACGCGTCGGACGACGCGGGCTGATGTTCGCGTCGATGACGCTGGCCGCGCTGTTCAATGTGCTCGCCGCGCTGTCGCCCAACTGGAACCTGCTGCTGGTCTGGCGTGCGCTCGAAGGTTTCGCGCTGGGCGGCGTCCCGGCGGTCGCGATGGCCTATCTCGCGGAAGAAATCGCGTCCGAGGGGCTCGGTTTCTCGATGGGTCTCTATGTCGGCGGGACCGCGTTCGGCGGCATGATCGGTCGGATCGGCATGAGCGCGCTGGAAGAACATTTCTCGTGGCGGACGGCGATGCTGACGATCGGCGTCATCGATCTCGTCGCGGCCATTGCCTTCGTGATGCTGCTGCCGCAATCGCGGCGCTTCGTGAAGCGCACCGATCTGACGCTGCGTCATCATCTTCGGCTGTGGAACGCGCAACTGCATCATGCCCGGCTCCCGTTCGTGTTCGCGATCGGCTTCCTGGTGATGGGCGCGTTCGTGACGATCTACAACTACGCGGGGTTCCGGCTCACGGCGGCCCCTTTCAACCTGAGCTCGACCGAGTGCGGCCTGATCTTCGGCGCCTACCTGTTCGGGATGGTGTCGTCATCGAGCGCCGGCGCGCTGGCCGACCGTCTCGGGCGCGCACCGGTGCTTGTCGGCGGCATTCTCGTATTCGCGGCGGGCCTCGCGCTGACGCTGTCGCACTCGCTCGCTGCGATCGTCGTCGGCATCGTGCTCGTCACGATCGGCTTCTTCGTCGCCCATGCGGTGGCGAGCGGCTGGGTCGGCTACCTCGCGGGATCCGCGAAGGGGCACGCTGCCTCGCTGTACCTGCTCGCGTACTATCTCGGATCGAGCGTGCTCGGCTCGGTCGGCGGGTCGTTCTGGCAGCACGGCGCGTGGGCAAGCGTCGCCGCGTATGTCGCGGTGTTGCTCGTCCTCGGACTGATGGCTGCGCGGCGATTGGCCCGCGCGTAATGGACGCGGCGGGCACCCCGCGTTTTCCAGTCAATCGCCGCCGGATTCGAGCACGTTCTGCGTGAGCACAACCGACGGAATCGTCGGCTCGAGCATCGTGCGGCGCGTCTGCGCATCCTCCCTTCTCCGGCCGAGCGCGAGCTCGCGTCAACCTCCGTTCGCATGGAATTCGGCGATGGCTTTCCACATCAATACCGGATTCGAATACATCGGGAAATGCCCGCAATCCGGGATTTCAGACAGCACGACACCCTGCGCCTCGATGGTTTTCAAGTACGACAGCGCTGCGTTCTGTTCGCCGTACATGAACATCCGCGGAAACGGCAGCGCGAGGAATTTGCGCATCAGGTCGCCGTTGTCGGACAGTTCGACCATCGAGCGGAAGATCCCACCGGCGGCTTCCGCGCGCACCTTGTGACGCAAGCTGGCCGCGTACAGCGCGCTCGCATACGCAGGTGCACGACAGGTTCGCTCGATGAAATCGTCGAAGAAGCGTTCGGCGCTGTCGCGCGGATGGTCGATGATCTGACGGCTCAGGAAGCAGTCCTCGGGCGCGATGTTCCCTTCGATATCGACAAAGCTGAGCACGCGCGCCGGATATCGGTGCGCGAGCATCAGCGCCGTCAGCCCGCCCATCGAATGTCCGACCAGATGGAATCGCTCGAAGCCCATGCGGCCGATCACGTTCAACGCCGTTTCGACCAGGAACGGAATCGTGATCCTCGACAGATCCGCGCACTGCGTTTCCCCGCAGCCCGGCGCGTCATAAGCAACGAAAGGCCGCTCGTCGAATGCGCGGTGGCGGACGATATCCGCGTAGTCTTCCTTCGTCGAGCCGAAGCCGTGAAGGAACACGATCGGCGTCTTGTCGCCGCCGCGATAGATGGCCGAAACATCCAGTGCGGTGTCGTCAATCGAGAACGAGAACCGCGACCGGGAAAATTCATCACTCATCGTCTTGATTCCCGAGTAAAGACGAGGTTGCGTCGGCGTCGATGCAATGCGGTCGATCGATGCCGAACAGCCAGCCCCGGACAACGACGCTCAGACCGACAGCGTCCGGCAGAAATCCTTGATGGCCGCGCACGCGCGCAGCAACGACGGGTCGTCCAGTGCGTACGCGATACGGATGTACGGGCCCAGCCCGAACGCACTGCCGTGCACGGTCGCGACGCCGGCTTCATCGAGCAATGCATTCACCACGTCCTCGTCGCTCGCCAGGCGCGTGCCGGCGTGTGTCGTCCTGCCGATCAGCGCTGCGCACGACGCGAACGCATAGAACGCACCCTGCGGGACGTCGCACCGCAATCCCGGCGCCTGGTCGAGCTGTTCGACGACGAGATTGCGACGGCGCTGGCATGCAGCGCGGGAGTGCGCGATGAAATCCTGCGGCCCGGTCAGCGCGGCCAATGCGGCGTGCTGCGAAATCGTCGACGCGCCGGACGTCTGCTGCCCCTGAAGCTTCTCCATCGCATCGATCAGCCAGCGCGGCCCGGCACCGAAACCGATGCGCCAGCCCGTCATCGCGTAAGCCTTGGACACGCCGTTCATCGTCAGCACACGTTCGCGCAGGCGCGGCTCGACCTGCGCGATCGTGAAGAACTCGATGCCGTCGAAAATCAGGTGCTCGTAGATATCGTCGGACAGCACCAGCACATGCGGATGCGCGAGCAGAACACCGGCAAGCGCCTGCAGTTCCGCGCGGCTGTACACGGCCCCCGTCGGATTGGACGGAGAGTTCAGGATCAGCCACCGCGTACGCGGCGTGATTGCCGCCTGCAGTGCATCCGGCGTGAGCTTGAAGCCGCTTTCCGCGCCGCAGGCGACGGCAACGGATCGGCCGCCGCAAAGCTGCACGATCTCCGGATAGCTGACCCAGTAAGGCGCCGGAACGATGACTTCGTCGCCTTCGTTCAGGGTCGCGGCCAGCGCATTGAAAATCACCTGCTTGCCGCCGCTGCAGACGAGCGTGTCGCGCCATTCCACGTCGAGCCCGTTCTCGCGCCGAAACTTGCCGGCGATCGCTTCGCGCAACGCGCGCAGCCCTGCCACCTGCGTATAGCGCGTGTGGCCCGCACGAATCGCCGCGATGCCGGCCTCGCGCACGTGCTCGGGCGTGTCGAAGTCCGGCTCGCCGGCGCTCAGCGAAATCACCGCGGCACCGCTGGCGCGCCGTGCGGCCACGCGGTCCATCACCTTGTAGGTAGCCGACGGGCGGGCCGCGGCCAGGAAGCGGTTCAGCGTGTCGATCGGCGCGTTCATTGCGCAGCCCTCCAGTTCGTCAGGCCCATCAGGTCCAGCGTGCTGCGGCCTGCGCGCAACGCGTCCATCATCCGCGCTTCCTTGTCGGCGCGCGCCTGCCCCTGGGTCAGCGTCCGTTCGACATGGGCCATCGGGATCACGAGGACGCCGTCATCGTCCGCGACGACCAGATCGCCGGCCGCGACCGGCGTGCCGGCAAAGCTGAGCGGCTGCCCGACCGAAGGCGCGCTCGCCTTGATCGTGCCGCGCATCGATATGCCGCGCGTGAATACCGGAAAGCGCCGCGCAACCAGCGCCGCGATGTCGCGCACGCCACCGTCGATAACCAGCCCCGCGACGCCGGCCGCCTCGGCTGCCACGGTCAATACTTCGCCCCAGTAGCCCGACACGAAGCCGCCGGTCGATACGACGAGCACACTGCCCCGCGGGACCTGCTCCATCGCGATGTGGATCGACAGGTTGTCGCCCGGCGAACATTCGAGCGGATAGGCCGGACCTGCGACCGACGCGCCCGGCCATACCGTGCGAATGGCGGGATCGACCGAACTGGTCGCGAGCCCCGACGCCTCGTGAAGCGTCGAGGTCCCGAGCGCACGGGCCTGGTCGAGCAGGTCTGCGCCGTAGGGGTTGATCGTGGACATCAGGCTTTCCTTTGCAGCGTGTGGTAGCCCAGCGCGGCGCGCGCTTCACGGAGCGTCTTGCCGAGTGCCAGCTGTTCGCGAATGCGCGATTCGGTTGCTTCGATCTGCCGAGCGACTTCGGCCACTTCGCGCGCACGGCCGCGCGGCACGATGACGACGCCGTTGGCATCCGCGACGACGATGTCGCGCGCCGCCACGCGCACGGTGCCGATCCCGACGGTGGCGTTCACCGCTTCGACCTGCACGCGATCCTTGCCGGTACGCATGAAACGCCCCGCCGTGAACAGCGGATATTTGTCGCGCAACGCTTTGTTCACGTCGCGACAGACACCGTCGATCACGGTGCCCGCGATGCCGCGCAGCCCCGCGTACTGGGTCATGATGTCGCCCCATACGGTGCAGTCGGTGCGGCCGTCGTTATCGATCACGACGATATCGCCTTCCGCAACGTCGTCGATAAAGTCGCCGACGGTGCCGGGCGGCACGCCGGCCGGCACGTACTTGACCGTGAACGCGGGGCCGACGACGACTTGCGGATAGTCGGTCAGCGGCATGACGCCCAGTGCCTGCCCGTGCAGACCCAGCTTGTCCATCGCGTCCGACACACCGGGCGTATCGAGGCCCGCGAACAACGCGGCCAGTTCCCGGTCTTCCGCTCGAGCCTTGCTCGGATTCGTCATATCCAATGCTCCAGATAAAAGATCGGCGCTCAGCGCACCGCAATTGCTTCGAATTCCTTGTCGTGCATCACTTCCGCGACCGGGCGGCCGGCGCGCACGGCGGCCACCATGCCGTCCTGCCGCTTCGCGATACGCTCGCCCAGATCGAGTACGTCCTCGATGTGCATCGCCGGCACGAAGACCGTGCCACAGCGGTCGGCGATCACGTAATCGTCCTGGTGCACGGTCACACCGGCCATCTGCACCGGCGTGCCGGAATCGACCTGAACCACACGGTTGCGCGCGCTGATCATCGTGACGCCGCGCCCGTAAACCGGGTAGCCGATCGATTCGCTGCCTTCGATGTCGCGGCTCGATCCGTCGATCACCGAACCGCGGATCCGCCTCGCGGTCGCCGCGTTGGCCAGGATGTCGCCCCAGCAGGAAATGCCGTCCGCGCCGCCGGCGATCACGAGCACGCGGTCGTCCGTGACAACGGCGTCGACGACCGGCGAAATGAGATGCACGGTCGGCCTGGCATCCGTCTTCGGACCGAGTTGAATGGTGCTGGCCCGCCCGACGACTTTTGGGCATGCCCACAGCGGGCGCAAACCGACCGTCGCACCGGGCAGGCCCAGAAAGTCCAGCGCATCCGACACGGTGTTCGTGTCGAGCGCGGCAAGGCGATCGAGAAAGGAAGGCTGATCCATCACGCGGGTCCCCGTTATCAAGTGGGGCAATCGTCGCCTCGGCAGCGTGGTATGTAAATTTCGTATTTCGTATCTGCCTGATACGATTTCAGGAATACGGAAGGTACGCCGTCGCCGGCTGGCGGCGGCGATAATGCCGTCGTCACGGAGGCTGCTCCGGTGACGGCATCGGCATCATTTCACCCTGGACGCACCCGCCATGAGCAATACGATCGACTACCGGCTGATCCGGCAGCTCTGGATGTTCCTCGCCGTCGCCGAGGAGCAGCATTTCGGACGGGCGGCGAAGCGGCTGAACATGTCGCAACCGCCACTGACCGAGCAGATCAAGGTGCTGGAACAGTCGCTGAAGATGCAGTTGTTCCATCGCTCGCGGCAGGGAACGCAGCTCAGCCCCGCGGGTGCGGCGATCCTGCCGGCCGTCAGGCAATTCGCAGAGCAGGCCGAGCGGCTGCAACGCGTGGTGCGTGAGGTCGCGGCCGGTCAGTCGGGCGTGCTGCACGTGGGTGCGATTACGTCCGCGATGCTCGATACGGTCCCGCCGTTGCTGGATGCGCTCAAGCGCGCGCATCCGGATTTGACCGTGTTCGTCAACGAGATCGACAGTGTCGACGCGATTCCCGCACTGGAAGCCGGCGAGCTCGATCTCGCCTTCGCGCGCGTCGACGGCGAAGTGGCGAACGGCATCGCGACGCTGCCGCTCGCGGAGGATCGCCTCGCCGTGGCGCTACCGAAGAAACATCCTCTTGCCGCGATGCCCAGCATACGGCTCCGATCGCTGATGGGCGAGCAACTGATCATGTCGGCGCGGCAAGTCAGCCCCGTCTACTTCGACATGCTGATATCGGTCTGCCGCACGCATGGCCTGACGCCGCGCGTCGTGCATGAAGTTCGATCGGTGACGTCGCAAATTGCGTACGTCGGTTGCGGTCAGGGCGTGGCGCTCGTGCCTGCTTCAATGCGCAAGCTGGCGCCGGAGAACGTGATCGTTCGCCCGCTGAAGGAAAAGGTCATGGTCGTGACGGCAGCAGCCGTATGGAACACCCAACGTCATCATCCGATGGTCGATGAAGCGCTCGACATGCTGAAAAAAAACCGTGCGCGCGTGAATCGCGCGGCACGGAATGCATGACGACGATCACGACGCCAGCGCATCGTCGACCTTCACCGCATACGCCGCCTCCCGCCGCCGCAACCGCAGCGCGATCAACGCGGCCAGCACCGCCAGCGCCACACTGGCCAGAAACCCGCCCGTATAACCGACCTTCGCGGTGAGCGACAGGATCGTCGACGACGCGATCAGCTCGCCGAGATCGCGCGTGCTCTGCACGGCCGTCACGTCGGTGCCGGCCTGGTCGCTGCCGCCCGCGAAGCGCATGCCGGCCGTCATGATCGACACCGACGTGATGCCGGTCGCCAGCGAGCCGAGTACCGTGCACAGCCATGCCCACGACGGCGACACCGGCAGCCACCCGCTCGCCTGTGCGAACCACAGCAGCGCGGCCGCGCCCGCACAGCTCACGCCGGCCGTAAACGCACGCCACAATCCGAGCCACCGGACGAGCCACGCGCCGCCGCCGCAACCAAGCACGACCGTCACGATGCCGCCGGCCATCCCGAGCTTCCCGATCGCGTCGAGCGACCAGCCCGCGTCGTTGAGAAACAGCTTCGACAGGCCGAAGCCCGATACGGCCGTCATCGCCGACAGCAGCGCGAGCGACAGCAGCGACCACGAACGCGGCCGCTTCGCGAAGCGCACGAGGCTTGCGTTGTGTTCGGCGTGCACGCGTGCGCGATCCGCATCGCGCGGCAGCACCCACAGTACGCACGCAAGGCTTGCGAGCGGCACGGCGGCCAGCGCGAGAAACGCGGCGCGCTGCCCGAACAGGCCGATCAGCGTCAACGTGCCGGCGCCGCCGCCGAAGAAGCCGATCATCACGCCCGCGATCTGGATCGCGTTGATCTTCGCGAGCGTGTCGCCGCGGAAGTGCTCGGCGGCCATCCCGTCGTTCGCGATGTCCTGCGTCGCGCTCGCGAGCGACGCGACGGCCAGCAGGCCGACCGCCCATCCGGCCGTCGCGACCGTCATGCCGATCTGCGCGAGGCTGCCGAGGCACAGCACGACGAGCGTCTGCATCGGCAGCATCCAGCTGCGCCGCCGGCCGATGCGCGGCGACCAGCGGTTGTCGACGACGGGCGCCCACAGGAATTTCACGACCCACGGCAAGCCGACGAGCGGCAGGAACGCCAGTGCGTGAAGCGGCGCGCCGTCGTGGCGCAGCAGGGTCGGCATCGCGTCCATCGCAATGCCGATCGGGATTCCCTGTGACAGGTAAAGCAGCGTGATCGTGATGACCAGGCGGCGATGTTCGAGCAGATCGCGCATCGGAGTCTCCAGTTGCATGACATTAAAAAGGTTCGACGCGGGCCGGCACGCGCGCGGTCCGCATCGCGCCGCGGCGCGGACGACGCGCGGCACGCAACAGCAATGCGCCGAATGCGACGAGTGCCGCGTCGATCGGCCAGTACACGGGTTCGCCCGCGCCGAGCAGCGCGATCGCGCAGTGCGTCACGCCGGCCAGCCCGTACGCGGCGCCGGCCGCGCGCATCAGCCTGCGCAGCCATGCCGCGCGATCGGCCACACCGGCCGCAAGCGCGACCGCACCGCCCCACACGGCCCAGAACAGCATCGCGAGCGCATGGTCGACGTGCACGCCGTCGGGTAACGCGCGCCCTGCGAACAGCAGCACGCCGCCCGCGAGCACGAGCCCGCCGCATATGCCGACGGCGATCGCCGCCAGCACGTTCGCGGCGCGATCCTGCTGCGCCCGCCGCCGCTCGATCCACAGATGCAGCCCCGTCGCGCACAGCGCGCACGCGGCGAGCCCCATCAGGAAATGCACGACGCGCAGCACGCCGTCCATCGCCCCCACCCAGCCGTATTGCGCGAAATGCAGCGGCTGCACCGCGATGAACGTACGCAGCCAGAAGCCGCGGCCGCGCGACGTGGCATCCGCGAGCCATTGCCCGTCCGCCGCGCGATACAGGTGCCGCTCGAACACCGCCGTACTCGGCAGGCCGGCGGTCGTACCGGCAATCTCGACGCGCGCGTTCGCGTCGCCCCAGCCATGCAGCACGACCGCTTCGGGTCGGAAATCCGCGATGCGCGCCGCGTCGCGCCGCAGCAGCGCATCGAGATCGGGCGGGCGTCGCCACGCGTCGCCAGTTGCGGCGGGCGGCGGCCCGCCGAGCAGTTCGGCGAATGCGCGCTGCGGCTGCCCCGGATAGGCGACGCCCGCGAGCGACACCGTGCCGAGCGCGCCGAGCCCCGACAACGCGCCCGTGAACGCGAACAACACGAGCCACGGGGAGCCCCACAGGCCGATCCACGCGTGCAGGTCGAACAGCGCGGCGCGCAGCCCTTTATCGCGCCGGATACGCGCCGCGTCGGGCCAGCGCCGGTGATGCACGACCAGGCCCGCGACGATGAGCACGAGCAGCACGATGCCCCACAGGCTCACGAAGATGCGCCCGGGAAAGCCCGCGAACAGCGTCTTGTGCAGCGTGACGAGCAACGCCGCGCGTGCGCCGTCGACCAGCCGCTCGCCCGTCGCCGGGTCGAGCGCCAGCGTGCACGCCTGGCGCGCGTCGCAGAAGCGGATCGCCGGATCGTCAGGTTGCGGCAGCACGATGCGCGCATCGCGCAACGAAACGCCGAGCGCCGCGGCACGCGCGACGAGCGCATCGAGCGGCAGCGACGGCCGCGCAACGGCGACCGGCGGCGGCCGCCACCAGCCCTGCATCGAATCGAATGCGAGACTCCACGTGCCGCTGAACAGCACGACGAACAGCACCACGCCGAACAGCGCACCGGCGCCGCGGTGCTGCGCGCGCCAGCGCGAACGCGACGAAGCGTCCATGTCAGCGCCCTCCCCAGAGCATCGCGCAGGGCACGAGCACCGCGAGCCATGCCCCCGCGCGCCACGCAGCCTGCCGCCGCCCGGGCGCGACGAGCACCCACAGCAGCGCGGCGACGCCCGCGGCGAGCGACAGCAGCACGGCCGCGTAGAGCCGGTTCAATCCGTCGGCCGGGTAATGACGGGCCAGCGTGACCGCCAGCGCGACCGAGCCCGGCAGCACGCCGCCGATCGCGAGCGCCGCCCGCGTACCCCAGCCGCCCGCCATCAGAACTGCCCGCGCACGGTCAGCATCACGTTGCGCGGTTCCCCGTAACGGTTGTTCCAGCCCGGGTTGCTCAGGCTCAGGTAGTACTTGCGGTCGAACAGGTTGTTGACGTTGACCGCCGCGCTCCAGTGCTTGTCGTAGCGGTAGCCGAGCCGCACGCTCGCGAGCGCGTAGCCGCCCTGGCTCATCGTGACGCCGTTCGCCTGCGCCGAGTAATTGCTCTGCACCTGCACGCCGCCGCCGATGCTCCAGCGCCGCTCCTGCCACGGCAGGTCGTAGTTGGTCCACAGCCGGAACAGGTGGCGCGGGTTCAGCAGCGGCGCGAACGACGCGCCCGCGTTCGCGAGGTTGTCCGCATAGCGCATCGTGTCGTACGTGTAGCTCGCCCACACGCTCCACCACGGCGTGATGCGGCCGTTCGCCTCGAACTCGAAGCCCTGGCTGCGCACGCTGCCGCCGTTCACGTAGTAGCAGTTCGGCCCCGCGCACGGATGCGCGAGATCGACCTGCGGGTTGTTGTCGAGATCGATGCGGAACGCCGCGAGCGACACGTTGAGCTTGCCGCCCGCCAGTTCACCCTTCACGCCCGTCTCGTAGGTGCGCCCCTTCACCGGCGTCAGGATGCCGCCGCCCCACATCGACTTGGTCTGCGGCTGGAACACCTCCGCGTAGCTCGCGTACCACGACCAGTCGCGCGCGAAATCCCAGATCAGCCCGCCGTACGGCGTGAACTGGTGGCCGGTGTTGTAGTGCGCGCCGAGGCTGTCCTGGTTCCACCAGCTCATGCGGCCGCCGAGCACGAGCGTGACGGGTTCCGCGAGCTTGATGCGGCCGAGCCCGTACACGCCCTTCTGCGAAACGTCGTTCTGCTGCGACTGCTGGTACGGGCCAACGTCCGGCTCGGGCACGCTGCTCGGGTTCCAGCGGTACACGTTCACCGGCGTGCCGGCCACGTTGCCCAGGAGTTGCGCCGACATCTGCCCGCTGCTGCTGTTCGCGTAGGTCACGCCGAACAACAGGTCGTGCGTGAGTCCGAATGCATGCACCGGGCCCTGCACGTTCGCATCGAGGCTGCGGCTGTAGCTGCTGAACTGGTACGCGCCGCCCGTCAGCGCGCCGCCCGCGCCGGTCGCCGGGTCGATCGCGCCATACGAGCCCGCGTATTTCAGGTCCGAGCGCACGCTCTGGTATTCGCCGCTGACCTTCGCCTTCCAGCCGGCGCCGAGCTTCTGCTCGAGCGACGCGAACGCGCGCGTCGTGTCCCAGTCGAAGTGGCCCCACGCGGTGTCGAGGAACGTCGAGCGCGACAGGCCGAGGCTCGACCCGTCGCGCGCCATCGGCACGCCGGACATGTCGGGCACCGACCGGGTCGTCTGGTATTGCGCGCCGAACGTGAGCAGCGTGTCGCGCGTCACGTCGACTTCCGTGATGCCGTAGATCGACCGCGTGTCCTGCTTGGCGTGGTCGTAGAAGAAATGGCGATCCTCGTAGGCGGCGACGAGCCGGCTGCGCACGGTGCCGGCCGCATTGAGCGGCCCGCCGATGTCGGCTTCCGCGCGATAGCGGTCCCAGCTGCCGACGCTCACGCTCGCGTTCGCGGAGAACTGGTACTGCGGCCGCTTGCGCACGAGGTTGACCGTCGCGGCCGGGTTGCCCGAGCCGTGCAGCAGGCCGTTCGCGCCGCGCAGGATTTCCACGCGCTCGTACACGGAGATGTCCTGCGGCGCGCTCGCCATGTCGCCGATCACGACCGGCACGCCGTCGAATTCGAACGAATCGACCTTGAAGCCGCGCACGAAATACGCGGTGGTGAGCAGCACGTAAGGCTGCACCGTCACGCCCGCCGACTGCTGCATCACTTCGTCGAGCGAGTACAGGTTCTGCTGGTCGATCCGCTCACGCGTCGTCACGCTGACCGACTGCGGAATCTCCCTCAGCGCAAGCGGCATCTTGCCGACCGTCGCGACCGACGGATCGTCGGCCACGCCGCGCGACGCGGTCACCGAAATCGCCTTCAGCTCGCCCGCGGCGGGCTTCACGGCGGTCGTTTCCTCCTTCCGGACTTCCGCGTCGGCCGCCGGCGCCGCATCCGCGAACGCCGCCGCCGGATGCGCGGCGATCAGCAGGCCCAGATACAGCGACTGGCGCCAGCACCCTCGCCGCAAACGGGCGACGCGCGCGCCCTTCGTCCTTGATCTCCCAGGTTCCAGCACCTCGTACCGCATTCACGCCCCCGTATTTGATAATCATTCTCATTATCAAATAGAACCGGCGGGCGCTTTTTCGATCGAGGGGCTTTTCCTATCGATCCCGGGCATGCCGGATCGCATTGTTCACGTCAGTGTTCGGATTCGGCCGGTCGCGCTTGCGCGTCCACGTCCACGTCCACGTCCGCTTCGGCGGCCGGTGGCGCGTCGGACGGCCGTCCGGCGCGGGCGAACGTCGCGTACCAGGCATCGGTCTCGACCAGTTGCGCGTGCGTGCCGGTCGCCCGCACCCGGCCCGCGTCGAGCACGACGATCGTGTCGGCGGCGGCCGCGAGCGCCGGCTGGTGCGTGACGACGATGCGCGTGCGCTGCCCGCGCAGCGCGACGAGACTGTCGCGCACGCGCCGCGCGCTCAGCTCGTCGAGGCTCGCGGTCGGCTCGTCGAACATCAGCACCGGCGCACGCGCCAGCAGCGCGCGCGCGAGGCACGCACGCTGGCGCTGCCCGCCCGACAGCAACTGGCCGCCCGGCCCCACGTCGGACTCGAGCCCGTCCGGCAAGCGCTCGGCGTCGCGCAGCAGGCCGACCGCGTCGAGCGCGGCGCGCAGTTCGGCGTCGGTCGCGTCCGGGCGGCCCATCCGCACATTCCACGCGAGGCTGCCGCGGAACAGCCCGTTGTCCTGGAACACGAGGTTGCGCGTCGCGGCGAGCGTCGCCTCGCTCAGGTGCCGCACATCGGAGCGGCCGAGCAGCACGCGCCCGGCGACGGGATCGTCGAGCCGTGCAAGCAGGCCCAGCAGCGTGCTCTTGCCCGCGCCCGTCGGGCCGACGATCGCGACGAAGCCGCCCGCCGGGCAATGCAGGTCGACGCCGTCGAGCAGCGTCGCGCCGCTGGCCGACCGGTAGCCGACGCGCACCGCGTCGACGCTCGCATCGTGTACCGGCGTGCCGCGCTCCGGGCTGTCGAAACGCGGCGCATGCAGTACCGCGAGCACGGTGTCGAGCGCGCGCCAGCCGCCGCGCAGCGCCTGGTCGAGCTGGGTGAGCTGCGCGAGCGGCTCGATGAAGCGAACGAGCAGCACGAGCACCGCCACGGCCGTCGCGGCGTCGAGCCGGCCGGCCGAGACGGCCCACGCGCCGCCGACCAGCATCGCGACGAACACGCCCTGCACCGCGCCCGCGAAACCGAGCTCGATCGGCAGCGAGCGTCGCATCAGCGCACGGGTGCGGCGATGCTGCTCGTCGAACGCGCGCTGCAGCGCCGCGCGCGCGTCACCTTCCTGGCCCGCGAAGCGCAACAGCCCCTGATGCGCGGCGAAGGCCTGAAGCTGCACGGCCATGTCGCGATCGCCGGACGCGCGGGCCTGTTCGAAGGCGAGCGTCCGTGTCCCGCCGCGTTCGAGCAGCGTGAACAACAACACGGCGGCGGCCGCGAGGCACAGCGCGATGCGCCAGTCGATCCACACGAGCCCCGCGACGACCGCGAGCGGCGTCACGACCGCGCCGATCAGCGGCCCGAGCAGGTGCGCCGGCATCCCCATCGCCTGCATGACCGGCCCGCGCAGCAGCCCGGCCGGATGACTGTCGCGCACCGTCTGCCACGACGCGATGCGCGGCAGGTGCCGCACGAGGCGTTCGACGAGACCGGCCGCGAGCGCGCCGCCCGCGCGATAGCCGCCGCGCTGCGCGACATACAGCACGAAGGCGTGGCAAAGGGTCAGCGCGCCGAGCGCGATCGTCCAGTGCAGCACGGCCGCAGGCGCGCCGGCGAACCATGCGCGGATCAACGGCACGAGCAGCAACCCGCAGGCGCCGTCGAGCAACGCGGCGGCCACCGCCCAGCCGACCCCGCGCCACAGCGCGCGGCGGGTTTCGGAGGGCAGGCACTGCAAACGTTTGAGCGTCTTCGTCATCATGCGGCCTCCCCGCCTGCGGCACCGCGTTCGCGCCATAGCCGCGCATACAACCCGCGCGCGGCCAGCAGCGCCGCATGCGTGCCGCGCTCGACGATGCGGCCGCGATCCATCACGAGAATCTGGTCCGCATGCCGGATCGCGTCGAGATCATGGCTGACGATCACGCGCGTGCGCGCGTCGCCGCGCAGCGCATTGCGCAACGCACGCCCGGTTTGCGGATCGAGCGCCGAGGCCGGTTCGTCGAGCAGCAGCAACGGCGCCGGCGACAACCACGCGCGCGCGATCGCCAGCCGCTGCAGTTCGCCGCCGGACAACCGCACGTCGCGCCCGCACACGCAGTCGTAGCCGCCCGGCAACGCGTCGATGCGTTCGTCGAGGCAGGCCGCGCGTGCGGCCGCGCGAATCGCGTCGCGATCGGCATCCGGCCGGTAAAGCGCAATGTTCGCGGCAATCGACACGTCGAGCGCGGCGGCCTGCTGGAACACCATCGCCACCTGTTCGCGCCGCGTATCCGACGCGAGCAGCCGCAGATCGGCGCCGCCGAGCCGCACCGTGCCGTGGTCCGGATCCATGAAGCGCGCGAGCAGCATCAGCAGCGTGCTCTTGCCCGCGCCCGACGGCCCGACGATCGCGGTGGTCGTGCCCGCCGCGATCGTCGCATCGATGTCGCGCAGGATCGACGTACCGTCGATGTCGACACGCACACCGCGCAGCTCGATCGACGCGTCGCGCGGCACCTGTGCGGCGCCATCGGCCGGCTCGGGCAGGCCCGGCTGGGCGAGCAACGCATCAAGGCGTGCAGCGGCCGCTCGCGCTTCGCGCAATGCGTCGGCGCCGTGGCCGAGCGCGCGCACCGGCGCGGCAACCGCCCAGATCAGCAGCGCGAACGCGCACAGTTCACCGACCGGCAAGCGGCCTGCCGTCAGCCCCATCGCACCGAGCATCACCCACGCGAGCAGGAACGGCGTGCCGAGCAGCACCTGCGTGCACGCACCGGGCCCGCCGACACGGCCGACCCACGCCGAAAACGCCTGTTCGAAGCGCCCGGTCGACTCCAGCGCGGCCGCCTCGATGCCGGCGCCCGGGTACTGCCGCACGAGCGCCGGGTTCTGCGCGAGCTGCGCGTAGTCGCCCATCAGCCCTTCGAGCGCCGCGTTGCGCGCCGCGACGGCCGGTGCGAACCGCGCCGAACGCATCCAGCGAAACAGGGCGACGCCCGCGACGAGCGGCACGAGCGCGAACGCGAGCAGCGCGGGATTCAGGTAACGCAGGCACGCGAGCGCCGCGCACGGCACGACGATCAGCTGCGTGACGTCGGCCGGCGCATGCGCGACGAGCTGGTGCAGCGCACGCACGTCCTGGTCGACGTGACGCGCGACGCGATCGCTGCCCGCACGCGCGAACCAGCCCAGCGGCAAGCGTTGCAGATGATCGGCGAGGCGCCTGCGCAAGCGATCGGCGAGATCGGCGTCGACACGGTGCGTCAGGTGCAGCGCGACCGTCTGGCCACCCAGCCAGCACCCGCCGGCCACCACGGCCGCGACGAGCCAGCCGCGCGCCGATGCGTCGAGCTGCGCCGCCGCGCGCCACGCGTCGGCGATCCGGCCGAGCGCGAGCCACGGCACGAGCGATGCGACACCCGCCAGCGCCTGCAGCACGACCGCCGCCACGAGCGGCGCCGCGAACGGCCGCAACATCGACAGCAACGGCCCCTTCATGCGGCACGCTCCAGCAGCATGCCGAGCGTGGACGCGCACGCGTCGCCCGGCGGCGGCTCCGGAAAACCGAGCTGCATCGTCAGTTGCTGCCAGACGCGCGTCACGTCGATGCTGCGCTGGTTGCACGCCTGCAGCCCTTCGCCCGACACGAGCCGATCGACCGCGCGCACGGCCGCCTGCGGCCAGCCGCGCGCATGAATCGCGCCCCACGTGTCGCGCGCATCGTCGCAGATCTGGATGCTCGGCATGTCGCTGCCCGCCGCGTCGCCGAAGATCGGGAACAGCCCGTTTTCGTCGATCTCCGGTTCGCGCAGCGCCGGCGCCCACCACAATGGGCCATGCGGCGACGCGAGTGTCCACGTGCCGGCATCGGTCGTCAGCGTGATGCCGAACAGCATGCTCATGCGGCCGTCGTCGGCGGCCGCCATCTCGTTGTGCACGCGCAGCGAGACCGGCGTTTCGGCCAGCACCATCGCACATTCGCGCATCGACGACAGGGCCGGCCCGATCGGTTCGACCGACCACGGGCCCACGCCCTGCAGCGCGGCCGCGAGCACGTCGAGCGCCGCGAAACTGGCCTGCACCGAGCACACGACATCCGCATGCACCGGCGCACTCGTCTCGCGCAGCCGCCGCGCGACGGCGATGAAGCGGGAGACGACCGGCAGGTTCGGATAGAAGCTGTTGAGCAGGCAGCGGCGGCCATGACGCGACGCGGTGCGCAGCACGCGATCCCATTCGCCGGGCAGCAGCGGATGCTCGATCACGACATCGATCCCGCGTTCGAGCAGCCGGCACGCGAGCGCGGCCCCGTCGGCGCCGCGCGCCGCGCCACCGACCGCGACGCATGCAACGCGGACGTCGTCGGGCAGCGCTTCCGGGCTGTCGAACACGGGCGCGCCGACGCGCGCGGCCAGCGCGGCGGTGCGCGCACTGCCTTGCCCCAGGATGCCCGCGACGCAATACGCATCGGACGCGGCGATGCCCGCCGCATAGAACTGGCCGAAGCGGGAGCCGGCCACGACGACCGGCAGCGGATGGACCTTCATTGCGCCTCCTTCAGGCGGGTGTCGACGAACGCGGCATTCAGGCAGTCGAAATGACCGCCGGGGATATCGACGGGCGTGATGCCGCCGAGCGCCTGCGCCGTCCAGTATTCGGTGAGCGCCGCGCGCTGCTGCGGAATCAGCGGGTTGCAGCGCTCCGGCACGAACAGCCGCAGCGCACCCGCGTAAGGCGCGTCGCCCGCCCAGTGGCTCGCCTGCACCGAATGCATGAAGAGCCGGTACAGCCGTTCGCGTTCGTCGAGCAGCGGATGCGCGACCTCGTCCTGCATCGACAATCCGGCGGCCGCGCGCAGCACGCGGCGGCGCAATGCGTCGAGCGGCTCGCAGCGATCGCCGAAAATCTCCAGCTGCGCCTGCAGGCTGCCGGGCGCGAGACGCGCGGGGTCGGCCTTCAATGCGTCGGCGAGCGCGTCGGCCAGCACATACGTTTCCGGAAACCCGAGCGCGTCGAGCGGCAGCCCGAGCGTCGCCGCGAAGTTGAACAGCACGAGCCGTTCGTCTTCGATCAGGTACGGAATCCGGTAGCTCGACACGATGTCGAGCGTGCGCACTTCGACGCCAAGCTGCACCAGCGACTTCGCCATTTCGAGCGCGACCAGCCCGCCCGAGCAGTAGCCGAGCACGTCGACCTCGCGCACGCCGGTGCGCCACAACGCATCGGCATAACGCCGGCCGAGCGTCGCGTTCAGGTGGCGCGCCGGCACATCGAGATAGTCCTGCGCGTCGCGCACCGCGAAGCCGAGCACCGGGCCGAGCCGCGCGAGCGCCGGCATGACCGGACGATACGCATGCACGGTGCCGAGCCCTTCGTGCACGATGACGCGCGGCACGCCGTCGCCCGGCGCCAGCGGAATCGGGCGCACGCCGGCGCGCACGCGGGGCGCAGGCGCGTGGATCACCGCCGATGCGTGAGTCGCGCGCGGGACGGCCGGCGACGGTGCGCCCGCCTGCGGCTCGCCCGCATCGCGCAGGCATTGCGCGAACGCAGCCGGCGTCGGTTGCGCGAGCACCCAGCGCAGCAGCCGGTCGAACGGATGCGCTTGTGCAAGCGGTTCCTCGCCACGCAGTCTCGACACGAGCTGCGCGATCAACAGCGAATCGCCGCCCGCGGCGAAGAAGTCCTGGTCCGGCGTGACGTTGCGCGTATCGAGCACGGCTTCCCACAAGCCGATCAGCCGCGCCAGCAGCGGATCGGCGGCAGTCTGCGCGCGTGCCGGTCGAGCGGCCGCCGGCTCCGGCTCGCGGATGTCGGCGATGCCGGCCAGCGTACGGCGGTCGACCTTGCCGTTCGCGGTCACGGGCAGACGGTCGAGCACACGCAATTGCGACGGCAGCATGTAGCCGGGCACGCGCTCGGCGACGAACGCCAGCAGCGCTTCCGGCGCGATGCGCGCCGCGCCGCGCTTCACGTGCGCGAGCAGGATGTCGTAACCGAGCACGTCGAGCGGCGTGCCGGGCGCCACGCAACCCAGCGCACGATCGCCCCCGTCCGACTGCAACCATTCGAGCCACTGCGCGCGCGGCACGAACAACCGCGCCGACTCGGCGCGCGCGTCGCTCGGCGTTTCCATCATCAGCCCCTGGCTGATGCTGATCTCCGGATGCTCGGTCGTCAGCTCCTGGATCACCCACCATGCATCGGCCGCCGACAGCGCACGCAGCCCGGCGACCAGCGCGACCGTGTCGCGCGCATTGTTCAGCGCGCCGGAGCTGATCATGACGTCGATCGAATGCGGCGCGATGCCCTGCGCGTCGAGCGGCGCATTCATGTCGAACCGCACGAACCGCATCCACGGATACGCGGCGAAGCGCTCGCGCGCCGCCGCGAGGAAATAGCTCGACACGTCGCTGAACAGGTAGTCGATCCGCACGCCCGCTTCGACCAGCGGCGCGAGCGCGTCGACGATCGTCCGCGTCGCCGCAGCCGTTCCCGCGCCGATCTCGAGGATTCGCCATGGCCGCTGCGGCTCGCGTGCGACGATCGCGCGGACGGCCTGCGCCATCCCGTCGTGCAGTGCGTGCGCATGTTCGCCGTCGCTGTACATCGCGTCGGCGATATACGATGCGCCCTCCGGGAACATCAGGCCGGCAGGCGACACGCTGCCGTCCACCTGCACGTCGATGCATCCCGCGCTGTCGCGGAAGTAGTCGACGAGGACGGCGGGCCACAGATCGGGCGGCGCCTCCTTCGCAAACGCGTCCCAGCATGCGTGCGCATCGGCGTGGCGGGCATCGGGCCGCAGACGCCAGCCGCCAGCTTCGGCATCCGCATGCAGCACGCCGTGCCTGTCGAGCATCGCGAGCCAGTGGCGCAGCAGATGCTGCCGAGCCGCCGGCACGCGCAACCGTTCGCACAACGTCGCAAAATCCGTCGCGGCATCCTCGGTCAGCGCGCCCGCCGTCACGATCCACGCGGCCAGCGACGCCACGCAGGCCGCTTCGAGCTGGGCGACCGACCGCGCCACGTCCATATGTGCAGGCCAGCGCGCGGCGTCGAACGCCATGCGCACGTGCTGCGCGATCTCGTGCAGCGCGTCGTCCTGCGCCAACGTCGACGGCTCCGCACCGTGCAGCGACGCGAAGCTCGCGAGCCTGCGCTCCGCGCCTTCGCCGAGCACGATCGTCGCGGCCGCGCCGACGAGCGGATGCGCGGTCAGCGCCGCATCGATCTCGGCTAGTTCGATCCGGTAGCCGCGGATCTTCACCTGATCGTCCTGCCGCCCGAGGAATTCGAGCGAACCGTCAGCGCGCACGCGGCCAAGATCGCCGGTGCGATAAAGCCTGCGCCCGTCGCGATGACGGATGAAGCGTTCAGCCGTTCGCACGGGATCGTTCGCGTAACCCGTTGCAAGCCCCACACCGCCGATATGAATCTCGCCCCGTACGCCGGGCGGGCATGGCCGGCCGAGCGCGTCGAGCACTTCCATCGTCTGCCCGGTCAGCGCGCGGCCGTACGGAATGCTGGCAAGCTGCGTGTCCGCCGGACAAATCGGATGCTCGATCGACCAGATCGATGCCTCGGTCGCGCCACCCAGGCTGAACAGCGCGCTGTCGGGCCAGCGCCGCCACCAGCGCGTGGGCAGCGTCACCGGAATCCAGTCGCCCGACCACAGCACGCGGCGCGGGCCCGGCACCTCGAGCGCCGGTTCGCCTTCGAGGTAGTCGATCAGCATCTGCCCTTGCGCGGGCACCGAGTTCCACAGCGTCACGCGGTGGCGCACGATCAGTTCGGCCCAGTGCGACGGATCGTTGCCGCGCGCCGGATCGGGCAGCACGACGCATGCGCCGCGCGCGGTCGCGCCGAAGAAGTCGTAGACGGACAGGTCGAAGCTCAGTTCGGCCAGGCCGAGCACCACGTCGCCGTCGCCGACTCGATGGCGCGCGCTGATGTCGGCAAGCGTGTTGCACACGGCCGCGTGGCTCAGCATCACGCCCTTCGGCTCGCCGGTGGAACCCGACGTATAGATCACGTACGCGAGCGCATCGCCGTCGATATCGCGCGCAGCGCGCGGTGGCCATTGCGGATCGACCGGCAACGCGTCGATATCGATGCGCACGCAACCATCATGTTCGAAGTCGAGCGCCTGCACGCTGACAACCGCACGCACCCGAGCATTGCGCAGGATCGCCTGTTGCCGCAGCGCCGGCTGGCGGCAGTCGACCGGCACGTACGCGGCACCCGCCTGGACGATCGCGAGCACGGCCGCGAGCTGGTTCGCGCACTTCGGCATCAGCACGGCAACGGTGTCGCCCAGGCCGACGCCGGCCTGTTCGAGTGCGGACCGCAGCGCCGCGGCGTGTTGCGCGACGTCGCGATACGTACGCGCCCCCTGCGCATCGATCACCACCGGCGCATCGGGCGTACGCAACGCCTGCGCGGCGAAGCCGGCCGCGATATGCGTGTCCGCATCCGGGTGGACATCGGCAACGGGTGCGTCGGACGGCAGCACGATGTCGCCCGCGCGCAACCACCATTCGGCATCGGCGGCGAGCCGGCCCAGCAGCGCGACGTACGCATCGAACATCGCCGCGGGCATCCGGTCCGGAAACAGGTCGTCGCGCACGTCCCAGCCGATTTCGAGCCCGCCGAACTGGTCGGTCACCTGGCAGTCGAGCCAGACCTGCGGCGTCTGACTGATCATGTAGCGCGGCAGCTCGGCGCGAGACGGGTGCTCGCCGAGCAGGCGGCCCACACTGCCGATGCCGCTCGTGAACACCACCGGCATCAGCGCCGCATCCTTGCCGCGCCGCCGCGCGAGTTCGCGCATCACGTCGACGCCGGTAAACGCGCGATGGTCGAGATCGTCGAACATCCGCGCGCCGATCGTGCGGGCGCGCTCGACGAAATCGCGCCCTTGCGTCGCGTCGACCGCGAGCAGGCTCAGGGCGGTGAAATCGCCGAGCACCGCGTCGATGCGCGGATGCACGGGCGGACGGTTCAGCACCGTCAGGTTCAGGCAAAACGCGGGCGACTGGCTCCAGCGGCCGACGACCTCGGCGAACGCGGCCAGCGCGACACTTGTCGCGCTCAGCCCGAAGCGGCTCGCGTGGCCGCTCAGCGCGGCCCATTGCGCACGATCGAGCCGCGCATGCCGGTGCGTGAAACGCGGCCGCGCGTCGGCACGCCTCGCGGGCACCACCGGCAGATCGGGGCGCGCCGGCAGATCGTCGATGCGCGCCAGCCACCACGCCTTGTCGCGCGCCTGATCGGCGCGCGTGCCGGCATGAGCTTCATTGACGACATAGTCGCGGAACGTCGCGTCGAGCGGCGCGGGCTGCCATTGCGGATCGTCGTAACGGCGCCGCCATTCGGCGAGCAGCAATTGCAGGCTCGCGTAGTCGATCAGCGTGAAATCGACGGACAGGTGCAGCACCGCGCCTTCCGGCCCGAGGCTCACTTCCGGCTGCAGCACCGGCCAGCGATCGAGCGCGTGCACCGCATGGTCGAGGCGCTCGCGCACGCTGCCTACATGCGCGTCGAATGCGTTCGCATCGGCATCGCGCAGGTCGTGCACCGTGAGCGGCTGCCACGGCACGTCGGGCAGCACGCGCTGCCATGCGTTGTCCTCGACGATCGCGCGCAGCATCGGATGCCGCGCGACGCACGCATTCCACGCCGCCTCGAAGCGCACGCAGTCGAGATTCGCGGGCTCGCCGTATTCGACGTACAGATGGCACGCATTGCCGCCGAACTCGAACGATTCATGCCGGCCAAGCACATACGCGGCCTGCACCGGCGTCAGCGCGAACCGCTCGTGCCGGCGCGCTGGATCGCTGCGCCACGCGCCGCCCTGCAGGAAGCGGACGAACGCGTCGCGTTCGGCCTTGATGCGCGCGGCCAGCTCCGCATCGAGCGCGCCGGCCGGCGCGCGATAGCGCAACTGGCCGCCGTCGTCGCACCACAGTTCGATCTGGCGTTCGCGGCAAAGATCGAGCACGTCATCGAAGCTCACAGCACGCCCTCCTCGATCGCGGCGACCGGCGCGCCGCCGTCGGCCTTCGACGCAGGCGCCGCCGATGCCGCCTCGTCGAGCTGCGCGGCGAGACCCGCGAGCGTCGGCTGCCGGTAGAATGCCGCCATCCCGATCCGCACGCCGAGCCGCTCGCGCAGTTGCGCAAGCAGGCGCGTCGCGAGCAGGCTGTCGCCGCCGAGCGCGAAGAACGTCGCGTCGCGCGCGTTCGCCGGGCGGCCAAGCGCGTGCTCCCAACACGCAAGCAGCGTCGCCTGCCGTTCGTCGGCCGGCACGAACGCATCGTGGGCGGCCGGCGCATCGCCGAGCGCTCGCGCAAGCGCGTCGCCTACCGCCCGTCGATCGATCTTGCCGTTCGCGTTGAGCGGCCAGCGCGCGATGCACCACAGCGCATCGGGACGCATCGCGTCGGGCAGCCGGTCGCGCAGCCAGTCGGCCAGCGCCGCTTGCGGGGCCGCTTCGCCGACACGGCGCGCGTCGATGCACGCAAAGGCGGTCGAGCGCCAGCTCCGGGAATCGTCCAGCGCAAAGCCGCATGCGTGTGCCGCCGACGCCAGCGCATCGTGCGCAAGCGGCCGCGGCAGCGACGCATCGCCCGTCACCCCCGCGACGAGCTCACGCAGCGGCGAATCGCGCAGCACGTCGGCGAGCAGCAAGTGGCCATGCTGCGCCAGCAACGCTGCTGCGATCCGGAACGTGTCGCGCGGATCGTCACGCAGGTGGGCCGCCGCGAAGCTGATCGCGTAATCGAACCGGCCGAGATGGCGCTCGGGCAGCAGGCCGTCCTGCATCGCCTGCAGCGTCGGCGTCGTGTGCACGAAGTACGCCTGCGCGTTGTGCAGCAGGCCTGGCGACGCGTCGAACAGCGTCACGTCGAAGCGCGGATCGTCAAGCACGCCGAGCCCCGCATCGAACCATTGCCCGGCACGCGCGTCGAGCACCGCGACCCGCACCGGCTCGGTGTGTGCGGCGGCCAGGGCCTGCAGCGCATCGCCGAACTGGCGCAGCGCGCGTGCGCCATCCGGCAGACGCGCCGCGAACGCGAGCGGCGCGATCCGCGGATCGAGCGGCACACGCCGCGCGGCGCCTTCAGGGTCTGCGGCGAGCACGCGCAGCGAGCCGGTCAGGTCGTCGAGATCGGCGGCATGCCAGCCGAGCAGATCGAGCGCGCCGTCGATCGAAATCGCTACGTCATCCTTTGCATGCCCATGCGCGCGCAACGACGGCGGCCAGCCCGTATCGCCGTCGAGCAGCCGATCGGCGACCGCGCGCGCGACGGCTGCTTCCGCGTGCACGGTATCGGGAAGGTCCGCTTCCGCGAGCGCGGGCGATGACGACGTGGCATCCGCTGCGCGATCGGCCGGCACGAACGCAGCCGCGATACGCGCGGCTTCGCCGCCGACGACGCTCGCGCACGCACCGTCGATCTGCGGATGCGCGGCCAGCGCCGCCTCGATCTCGCCCAGTTCGATCCGGTGCCCGCGCACCTTCACCTGGCGATCCTCGCGCCCCAGGAATTCGAGCGTGCCGTCGGGCCAGTAGCGGCCACGGTCGCCCGTGCGATACCAACGGCCCGACGCCTGCTGCACGAAACGCTGCGCGGTCAGCTCGGGATCGTTCCGGTAGCCGCGCGCGAGACTGTCGCCGCCAATCAGCAGTTCGCCCGGCACGTAATCCGGTACATCGCGGCCATCGGCGTCGACGACACGATAGGCCTGCCCCGGCAACGGCCGGCCATACGGAATCGAACGCCAGTGCGGCGGCACGTCGCGCACCGTCTGCACGTTCGACCAGATGCCGGCCTCGGTCGCACCGCCGAGCGCATGGAAAGCGCAGGCGTCGCCGCACCGTTCGCGCAGGCGCGCCGGCAGGTCGAGCGCGATCCAGTCGCCCGACAGCAGCGCCGCGCGCACGCTGCGGCACGCGTCGGCCGCAGCGGGCACCGCCAGCGCCATTTCCAGCAGCGCGGGCGCCGAATTCCACAGCGTCACGCGATGCTGCGCGATCAGCTCGATCCAGCGCGCCGCGTCGCGCGCGTCATCCTGGGTCGGCAGCACGAGCTCGGCGCCGGCGCCGAGCACGCCGAACAGGTCGTACACCGACAGGTCGAAATCGAGCGCCGATACCGCGAGCAAACGGTCTTGCGGATGCACGCCGAGCAGCGCATCGATCGCATCGATCGTGTTGAGCGCCGCCGCGTGCGTCATCTCGACACCCTTCGGCACGCCCGTCGAGCCGGACGTGTAGATCACGTAAGCGGTCGCCTGCGGCGCCACAGCGAGCGGCGCGGCCAGCGGTTCGTGCCGCATCAGCGCCGCGATGCCGAAATGCGGCAGCGGCGCATCGGCGAGCGTCGCGTCGCCGATCGCGGCCTTGACACCGGCCGCGCGCTCGATCAGCGCCTTGCGCGCGGGTGGCTGAGCGATATCGAGCGGCACGTAGCACGCGCCGGCGGCCAGCACGCCGAACACCGCGGCCACCTGTGCGGGCCCGCGCGGCAGGCTGATCTCGACGGCGTCGCCGCGACCGATGCCGGCCGCCCGCAGGCCGCCCGCGATCGCCAGCGCCTGCGCAGCCAGTTCGCCGCGCGTCACCACCTGCTCGCCGCAGCGCAATGCGACGGCCTCCGGCTCGCGCGCGGCCGATGCGAAGAAGTCGGCATGCAGCGTGCGCGGCCGCGCGGGCGCGGGCACCGCGTTGAGCGCATCGCGCACGCGCCGCTGCGCGGACGGCAGCTCGACCGCGATCGGCAGCCGCCAGTCGCGATCGCACAGCGCCTGCACGAGCGCGACATATGCGCCGAACATCGCATCGATCATGCCGTCGGGAAACAGGCCGTCGACGCTGTCCCACGCGAGCAGCGCGCCGTCCGGCACGCGATAGAGCTGATGATCGAGCCACACCTGCGGCGTCTGCGAAATCATGTCGTGCAGATCGCCGAACACGCGCGCGAACGCGTCGGGCACGAACGGCGCGTCGCCGAGATTGCACGAGAACACGACGGGCGCTGCGCGCGGCGCGCCCTGCCGGCGCGCGTCGCGCAGCACTTCGAGCGCCGGATAGGCAGCCTGTGCGATCGCGCCGTGCAGCCGCTGCTGGAACGCGCGCACCGTGTCGGCCGCGCTCGCGTCGGCGCGCATGTCGCATTCGACGAGCAGCAGCGTCGTGAAATCGGCGATCACGCGGCCGAGATCGGGCGCATCGCCGTGCCGGTCGAACAGCGGCACGTTGAGCAGGAACGCCTGCCGGCCGCTCCAGCGCGCGAGCACCGCGGCGAACGCCGCGCCGAACACCGACGACAGCGTGACGCCATGCTGCGCGGCCCGCGCCTGCAGGCGCGCGAGTTCGGCCGTGCTCAGCGTATGCGCGACGCGGCTGAAACGCGGCGCACGGATCGTTTCCGGCGCACGGGCAAGCGGCAATGCCGGCCCTTCCGGCAACGCGGCAAGCCGCGCCTGCCAGGCGTCGCGCGCCGCGGCCCGCGCGGCGCGCGTATCGGCCGCGCGACGCGCGAGCCAGGCCGGGAACCACGTCGACGGCGCATCGGGCAACGCCGAAGGCTCGGCATACGCGGCGCCGATCTCCTGCATCAGCAGCCGCACGCTGTCCACGTCGGCCGCGAGCAGGTCGACGCTCAGCCACACGCGATCCTCGCCGCCGGGCATCTGCACGAGCCCCATCATGAAGACCTGCGCGTGCTCGACGTCGAGACATTCGTGCGACCGGCGCGCGCGCAGCAACACCCATTCGGCTTGCGCATCGGCGGCCGTCCTGTCACGCCAGTCCGCATGCGCGAACACCGGCGCGTCCGGCGCCGCGACGATCTGCTGGCGACCACCGCTGAAGCGCGCGCGCAGCATCGGATGGCGCGCACGCACAAGTTGGCACGCCGCATCGAGACGAACGGGATCGATCGCGCGGCTGCGAAACTCGAGGAACGCGTGACAGCTCACGCCGCCGAGCACTTCTTCGTCGCTGCGGCCAAGCCAGTACGCCTGCTGGACCGCGGACAAGTCGAACGGCGCATGCACGTCGACCTCGGCAACCTCGGCCGCCCCGACGTCGGGCGCCGCGGGTGCGACGCGCGGCGCATTCGCGAGCAGCTCGGCCCACGCGCCGAGCGTCGGCGTGCGCGCGAGCGCATCGAACGTCAGCGCGTAGCCGAGGCGGTTCACCCGCGTCTGCAGATACATCAGCCGGATTGAATCGAGGCCGCAGCTCAGCAGGTCCTCGTCATCGTCGAGCGACGCGATTTCGCCGACGGGTTCGTCGAGCAGCTCGGCGATCATCGCGACGAGCTGCGAGCGAAAGGCTATGGGAGAAAAACGGGAAGGATCGGAATGATCGATGCTGGAATCGACAGCGGTCTGGCTCATGGGCACGCCTTGTATGGGTCGTTCGATGGCGGATCCGCGCGGCGGCGGCCACCCGTGAATGAGAATCTATCTCATTCACCCCCATGAGTCCGGTCGATTGCTTTAGGCTGCCGGTCAGTTGTTTTAGATTGCCGCGCGCGCCGTCCCGACGTCGTCGATCGCGTTCGAGGACGCACGAATATCGCTCGGCGAAATGCCGTAGCGCTTGCGGAACGCGATCGAGAAATGCGCGGGGCTGTAGCCCACGCGGTACGCCACGGTCGACACGTTCGCGTCCTCCGCGCACAGCATCGCGTGCGCGGTCCGCAGCCGGTATTCCTGCAGGTAGGCATACACGCTCGTGCCGAACACCTTGCGGAAGCCGGCCGTCAGCTTGCGCGAATTCATCCCCACCCGGCCCGCGAGCGCGTCGAGCGTCGGCGGCTGCTGGAGCTCGCGCGTCAGGATGTCGCTCGCCGCATACACGCGCTCGACATCCGACGACGTGACGCGCACGTCGGCCGGCGCGAACTGCCGCTGCGTTGCCAGCAGCTGCGCGCTCAGCGCGGTCAGCTCGAACGCCTTGGCCTTCAGGAAGTACTCACGCACCGCCCCCTCGAACGGGCAGGTCGCGATCTGCACCGCGAGCGCCTGCAGCGCCTTCGACGCCGGGCAGCTGACGATGCGCGGATCGCCGCCCGCCGGCGCGAGCATCTTCTCCGGCAACAGGCTCAGGTTGCGGTCGAGCGCATCGAGGCCGAGCTGCACGATCGTGTAGCGCAGCGGCGTGTCGCGGTCGTAGATCTGGTGCGTCGTGAATTCGCCATCGTTGGCGATCACGCACAGGCCCGGCCCCTTGATGCATTGCTCGGGTTGGCCCGGCACGCGGCAGCGCAACTGGCCGCTCTGCACGAGCACGAGCTTCAGCCCTTTTTCGAGCGGCTCCTCGTACCAGTCGCGGCTGTCCGAGCACAGCGTGCCGCTCATGAGTTTCATGCCCGCGTCGATGTGCACCACGCCCGGATGATTGCCGGGCACGAGCACCGGCGGGTGACGTCGTGACGATGCGAAGGAGGTCGAGCTCATCGGAGGTCCGTTGGTTAGGCGGCACGCGCGGCCCGGCGCGCGCCGGCGGCAACCGGCCGATTGTCCGGCCGGGCCGGGCGGGCGCCGCGCGACAGGCGCCCGATCGAATGAAATTGCCGCGATATCGAAAGAAACGACGCTATCGCGGCACTTGTTACAAATGATAATACCTCTCATTTACATTTGTTGACAACTTGCCGGAACCCAAGGTCCGCCCATGCAACCCTCCCTTCCCCCCGTGGCGCCGGCCCTCCCGGCCGACGCGCCCGACTGGCCCGACGACTTCGCGCGCCGTTATCGCGACGCCGGCTATTGGCAAGACACGACTTTCTTCGATGCGCTCGACGCGCAAGCGCAGCGCGATCCCGATGCGCTCGCCATCGTCGACGGCGCCTGCCGGCTCAGCTACCGCGACCTGCTCTCTCGCATCCGCCAGCTTGCGGGCGGCCTCGCGCGTCTCGGCCTGGCGCGTGGCGACGCGGTCGTCGTCCACCTGCCGAACGGCGCGCGCTTCATCGAGACGTGCTTCGCGCTGTTCCAGCTCGGCGTGCGGCCGGTGCTCGCCCTACCCGCTCACCGGCACTACGAGATCGGCGCGTTCTGCCGCTTTGCCGGCGCGCGTGCGTATCTGGGCGCGGCACGACTCGGCGAGTTCGACTGCCGGCCGCTCGCGGCCGCGTTGCAGGCCGACTGCCCGACGCTCGAGCACATCGTGATGGCCGGCGACAATCACGCGTTCACCCCATTCGACGCGCTGTACGACGCGCCGCCGCTGCGCGAATGCGCGGCACGTGCCGACGACATCGCATGCTTCCAACTGTCCGGCGGCACGACCGGTACGCCGAAGCTGATCCCGCGCCGCCATCGCGAATACCTGTACAACGTGCGCGCGTGCAGCGCCGCGAGCGGCTTCGACGCCGGCACCGTGTATCTCGCCGCGCTGCCGATGGCGCACAACTTCACGCTGTGCTGCCCCGGCACGATCGGCGCGCTGCTCGCGGGCGGCCGCGTGGTCGCGACCGGGCGGCCCGAGCCCGAACAGAGCTTCGCGCTGATCGCGCAGGAGCGCGTCACGCATACCGCGCTCGTGCCGCCGCTCGCGCTGCTGTGGCTCGACGAACAGCCGCAACGGCAGGCGGACCTGTCGAGCCTGCGCGTGCTGCAGGTCGGCGGCGCCCGATTGATGGACCACGCGGCCGCGCGCGTGACGCCCGTGCTCGGCTGCCAGCTGCAGCAGGTGTTCGGCATGGCCGAAGGGCTCATCTGCTGCACGCGGCTCGACGATTCGCCCGAACGGATCGCGCAGACCCAGGGCCGCCCGGTGTCGGACGGCGACGAAGTGCGCATCGTCGACGAAGCCGGCGAACCGGTCGCGCCCGGTGAAATCGGCGAACTGCAGGTGCGCGGCCCGTACACGATACGGGGCTACTACCGGCTCGCCGAGCACAACGCGACCGCGTTCACCGCCGACGGCTTCTATCGCAGCGGCGACCGCGTGCGGCGCACCGCGGACGGCGATCTCGTCGTCGAAGGCCGTGACAAGGACCAGATCAATCGCGGCGGCGAGAAGGTCTCCGCCGAGGAAGTGGAGAACCTGTTGCTCGCGCATCCGCAGGTGCACGACGCGGCGGTGGTCGCGATGCCCGACCCGCTGCTCGGCGAGCGCACCTGCGCGTTCGTCGTCGCCCGCGCGCCCGCGCCGTCCAGGCTGGTGCTGAAGCGCTACCTGCGCGACTGCGGGCTCGCGGCGTTCAAGATTCCCGATCGCATCGAGTTCATGCCGCGCTTCCCGGAAACGGGCATCGGCAAGACCAGCAAGAAATCGCTGCGCGACCTGCTGCGCCGCCAGTTGGAGGCGGCGGCCGCATGAGCGCACGACCGACCGATTCGATCTGGATCCGCGAACTGCGCCTGTCGCCGTGCCCGCGCGCGCAGCTCGTCTGCTTCCCGCATGCGGGCGGCACCGCGAATTTCTTTCGCGGCTGGCGTCGCGCGCTGCCGTGGGACATCGATCTGCTCGCGCTGCAGTATCCGGGCCGCGAGGAACGCTTCGGCGAGCCGTGCCTGGCGACGATCGACGCACTCGCCGGCCCCGCCGCCGACGCGCTGCAACGCTATGCCCACGCGCCGCTCGTGCTGTTCGGGCACAGCCTCGGCGCGGCGCTCGCGTACGAGGTGGCGGTGCGGCTCGAGGCGCGCGGCACGGCGCCGCTTTACCTGGCCGTGTCCGCGCTGCCGCCGCCGCATCGTCAGCGCCTGTCGGATCTGCACCTGCAATCCGACGAAGCGCTCGTGGCCGATGTCGCGCGGCTGTCCGGCGAGCACGCCGCGCTGCTCGCCGATCCGGAGATGCGCGCGATCTACCTGCCGATGATCCGCAGCGACTACCGCGCGATCGAGACGTATCGCCGCGACCGGCCGCCGCGGATCGACACGCCGCTCGGCGTGATGCTGCCGCTCGCCGATTCCGAGCTCGACAACGACGAAGCGCACGCGTGGCAGGACGTCGCGTCGCGCCCGATCCGCATCGAGACGTTCAGCGGCGACCACTTCTACCTGCGCCACCAATACCCGGCGGTGATCGCGCATCTGGTCGAACGGATCGGCCAATCCCTTCGTTACGGAAAGGAGTACACATGAAGAAACCGGACGCCTGCACGGGGCTGCCCGACATTCGCGAAGCCATCGATCGCCTGGACGCCGACATCATCGAAACGCTCGGCCGGCGCATGCAGTACGTGAAGGCTGCCTCGCGCTTCAAGCCCGACGAAGCGAGCATCGCCGCGCCCGAACGGGTGGCCGCGATGCTGCCCGACCGGCGCCGCTGGGCCGAGCAGGCGGGCCTCGACGCCGACTACGTCGAGACGCTGTTCTCGGGCCTGATCGCGTGGTACATCGCGCAGCAAACGCACTATTGGCGGCAACAACGGGGGCTCGCATGAACGCCGGCCTCCCGCTGCTGCACGACACGTTCGCCCGTGCGGCCCGCCGCGCCGCCGACACCGGCACGCCGACGCTCGCGTCGGTGTCGGTGCCGCTGCGCCCGCTCGACTTCTTCGACCTGATCGCCGCGTGGGACGACGGCGCCACGCCGTGGTTCTTCCACGCAGCCGGCGATACGTCCGTCACGCTGTTCGGCTGGGATTGCGCGCTCGAACTGAGCGCCACCGGCGACACGCGCTTCGCGCAGATCGATGCGCGCTGGCGCACGCTCGTTCGCGATGCCGTGACGGCCGGCCCGCAACCGCCGCGCCTCGTCGGCGGCTTCCGGTTCGATCCGCACGGCGCGCGCAGCGCGCACTGGGCGCCGTTTCCCGACGCCAGCATGACGGTGGCGAAGCTGCTGATCGTGTGCGAAGGCGATGCCCACTGGGCCGTCTGCCAGCACGTCGTCGCCGCGCACGACGATCCGGCCGCGCTCGCGCATGCGTGCCTCGCGCGCATCGAGTCGCTCGGCACGCTCGCCGCCACCCATGACGACGATGCCCCGCACCTGCTGCACACGCAGGCGTTGCAGGCCAGCGAATGGCAGCACGAAGTCCGGCGCGCGGTGGACGCGATCCACGGCGGCGCGTTCGGCAAGGTCGTGCTCGCGCGCGACGTGCTCGAACAATACGCGCGGCCCGTTGCCGTCGCGCCGCTGCTGCGCCGGTTGCGCAAGCGCGACGCGCATGCGCACCTGTTCGCGGTCCGCCGCGAAGGGGCCTGCTTCGTCGGCGCCACGCCGGAACGGCTCGCGCGTGTCGCGGCCGGCGACGTGCGCACCCATGCGCTGGCCGGGACGATCCGGCGCGGCGCCACGCCCGACGACGATCGCGCACTCGGCGCGGCCCTGATGGATTCCGCCAAGGAACGGCTCGAACACGCGCTCGTCGTCGATGCGATCCGCGCCGCGCTCACGCCGCTGTCACGCGCGCTCGACGTGCCCGAGCAGCCGTCGCTGCACCGGCTGCCGAGGCTGCAGCACCTGAGCACGCCGATCCGCGCGACGCTGAAGGCGGATGCGACGCTGCTGCAGGTCGTCGCGGCGCTGCATCCGACGCCGGCGGTGGCCGGCCATCCGCGCGCCGCGGCGCTCGACCACATCCGTGCGCACGAAGGCTTCGATCGCGGCTGGTATGCGGCGCCCGTCGGCTGGATCGACGCGCACGGCAACGGCGACTTCATCGTCGCGCTACGTTCAGCGCTGGTCGACGGGGGCGCCTGCCGGTTGTTCGCGGGCTGCGGCATCGTCGCCGATTCCGAGCCGGCCAACGAATATCAGGAAACCGAACTCAAGTTGTCGGGCATGCAGGCGGCGATCCGCGTGCGCGATGCGACGGCGAATGCCAATGCCGGTGACTCGGCCAAGGTGTCGGCCTCGTCGACGCTCGCGTGATGCTTCGGCGCGACGGCCGCGCGCATCACAACAGCGGCAGCGTGAGCCGGATATGCTCGGCGAACGCCACCGTCAGATGCGACGGCCGCTTGCGATCGAACTTCAGCGCAATGCCCACCGCCGGCAACGGCGGCAGGCGCGGATCGCCGGTGACGATCGCCAGGTCGGCCGGCACCGCCGTCTGCGTCATCACCGCGAACGCCTGCCCCGAACGCACCAGCGCGACCAGCCCCGCGAGGCTGCTGCTCGCATACGCGACGCGATAGTCGCGGCCGGCCCGATCCAGCGCCTCGCAGGCCGCGATGTGATCGAGCGTGTCGTGATCGGACAGCGCCAGCGGCAACGGATCGAAATGCGCGGGCTCGAGCCCCGGATAGCCGATCCAGACCAGTTGCTCGCGACGAATGATGTCGTCGTTCGCGCCGTCGTCCGGCAATGAAATCATCGCCAGGTCGACTGCGCGTTTCTCCAGCTGTTCCATCAGACGCGGCGTCGGCCCGCATACGACTTCGACGATCGCCTGTGGATGCTGGCTCGAAAACTGCCGCAGCAGCGCAGGCAGCCAGGCCTGCGCGTAATCGTCCGGGCACCCGAAGCGGATCGTTCCCGACAGCCCCGTGCCGCACAGGTCGGCCATCGCCTCGTCGTGCAGCCGCAGGATGCGGTGCGCATGCACGAGCAGCCGCTCGCCCGGATGGGTCAGCACCACGCCGCGCCCGGTGCGCTGAAACAGCGGCTGGTCGACGATCTCCTCGAGCCGCTTCATCTGCTGGCTGAGCGCGGACTGGGTCCGGCCGACACGCACGGCCGCGCGGCTGAGCGCGCGCACCTCGGCGATCACGACGAACGAGCGCAGCAGGTCGATTTCGAGCGAAAGCGCCAAGGTATTAGCTCCTTTTCTACCTTGCATAAGCACTATTCGTTTCCATCAAACCAGACGCGCGCCTAGACTGCAAGCGACCCCTGCCCTCTGCCCCCTGCCCCTTGCCTCTTGCCTGGAGACGCCCGATGTCCCTGAACGACGACCCGACCTTCTGGCGCAACGCCAGGCAGCACCTGGTCCGCTACGGCGGCACGTTCGAGCCGATGATCATCGAGCGCGCGAAAGGCAGCTTCGTGTACGACGCGGACGGCCGCGCAATCCTCGATTTCACGTCGGGCCAGATGAGCGCGGTGCTCGGCCACAGCCATCCGGAGATCGTGTCCGTGATCGGCGAATACGCGGGCAAGCTCGACCATCTGTTCAGCGGGATGCTGTCGCGGCCGGTCGTCGACCTCGCGACTCGCCTCGCCGACATCACTCCCGACGGGCTCGATCGTGCGCTGTTGCTCAGCACCGGCGCGGAATCGAACGAAGCGGCGATCCGGATGGCGAAGCTCGTCACCGGCAAGTACGAGATCGTCGGCTTCGCGCAGTCGTGGCACGGGATGACGGGCGCGGCCGCGTCGGCCACGTACAGCGCCGGCCGCAAGGGTGTCGGCCCGGCCGCCGTCGGCTCGTTCGCGATTCCGGCGCCGTTCGCGTACCGGCCGCGCTTCGAGCGCAACGGCACCGATGACTTCCTCGCCGAACTCGACTACGCATTCGACCTGATCGATCGCCAGTCGAGCGGCAACCTCGCGGCCTTCATCGCGGAGCCGATCCTCAGTTCGGGCGGGATCATCGAGTTGCCGGAAGGCTATATGGCGGCGCTCAAGCGCAAGTGCGAGGAACGCGGGATGCTGCTGATCCTCGACGAGGCGCAGACGGGCATCGGCCGCACCGGCACGATGTTCGCGTGCCAGCGCGACGGCGTGACGCCCGACATCCTGACGCTGTCGAAAACGCTCGGCGCCGGGCTGCCGCTCGCGGCGATCGTGACGTCCGCGGCGATCGAGGAACGCGCGCACGAACTCGGCTACCTGTTCTACACGACGCACGTGTCGGATCCGCTGCCCGCGGCCGTCGGCCTGCGCGTGCTGGACGTCGTGCAGCGCGACGGGCTCGTCGCCCGGGCGAACGTGATGGGCGACCGGCTGCGGCGCGGCCTGCTCGACCTGATGGAACGCTTCGACTGCATCGGCGACGTGCGCGGACGCGGGCTGCTGCTCGGCGTCGAAATCGTCAAGGATCGCCGCACGAAGGAGCCGGCGGACGGGCTCGGCGCGAAGATCACGCGCGAATGCATGCATCTCGGGCTCAGCATGAACATCGTGCAGTTGCCCGGCATGGGCGGCGTGTTCCGGATCGCGCCGCCGCTGACCGTCAGCGACGAAGAGATCGATCTCGGCGTGTCGCTGCTCGGTCAGGCGATCGAACGTGCGCTGTAACGGCGTGCGGTAACGCCGTTCCCCGCATCACACGATCCGGCGCACCGGTGCGACCGGCCGGCGCGACGGATTCCCGATCGATCAGCGCGTTTCGGCCGCCCACGCTACGGCATCGGCGCCGGCCGGAATACGCATCGGGCTCGACGGATCCGTCGCCGCGCGCCACACGGCGTCGGCCACGTCCCGCGCATGGGTGATCGGCCCCGACGCATCGAGCATCCTCGCGACGGCCTTTCCGACGAACGCCGCATAAGCCTCGTGCTCGAAGCCGTGCATGTGCGCACGCGCGTTGTCGCCGAAACGCGTGTCGGGCGCCCGGCCCGGCAGCACGAGATGCGCACGTACGCCGAACGGTTCGAGTTCGACCGCCATCGATTCGGTGTACGCATTGACCGCCGCCTTGCTGGCCCGATATGCGCCGACCAGCGGCAGTGCCTTCAGCGTGACGCTCGACGTAACGTTCACGATCACGCCGGCCCCGCGCTGGCGAAACTGCGGCAGCACGGCCTGCGTAACCGCAATCGTGCCGATCGTGTTGGTCTCGAGCAGCGCGCGCACCGTGTCGAGCGGCATCAGCTCGGCCGGCGCGGCCGCGCCGAAGCCCGCGTTGTTGACGAGCACGTCGATCGGGCCGGCCGCGTCGATCGCGGAGCGAATGCTGTCCGCGTTCGTCACGTCGAGCGCCAGCACGCGCAGGCGTTCCGACGGCGGCAGCACGTCCTCGCGCGGCGTGCGCATCGTCGCGACGACCTGCCAGTCGCGGGCCAGGAAATGGCGGGCAATCTCGAGGCCGAAGCCGGAGGAACAGCCGGTGATCAGTACGGTCTTCATGCGAACTCCTGAGGTGGGTGGGGCACGTGTCCGTACGATAGATGGCCGGGTCCGTATTCGCTACAATCGAAAATCCGCTTTTCTTTTGCGAGAGTCCGGCGATGATCGACCCGTTGACCGAAGTCGTGACGCTGCTGCAACCGGGCGCGCAGCACTCCAAGTCCGTTCATGGCGCGAGCCCCTGGTATATCAACCGCGCGGTCGCAGGCGAGCCGTTCTATTGTGCGATTCTCGACGGCGGGTGCCGGATCGCGATCGACGGACACGCGCCGATCGAGCTGCTGCCGGGCGATTTCGTGCTGATTCCGGCGGCCTACGGCGTCGCGATGTCGAGCCTCGAACCGCCGCCGCCGGGCGTCGAAACCGCGCCGCCGGTCGCGATCGGCAACGGCGAATACCGGATCGGCGATCCGGGCAACCCGGTCGACACGCGGATGATGGCCGGCAACTGCAGCTTCGGTTCGCCAGATGCAGCACTGCTGGTGTCGCTGCTGCCGCAATTCGTGCACGTGCGCGGCGAACCGCGGCTGACCACGCTCGTGCAACTGGTGCGCGACGAGTCGCGCGCGCATCGCCCCGCGCGCGAGATCGTGCTGGCACGCCTGCTGGAAGTGCTGCTGATCGAGGCATTGCGGTTCACGGCCGGCACGAACGCATCGCCCGGCCTCGTGCGCGGGCTCGCCGATAACCGACTCGCCGCCGCGATCCGTGGCATGCACGCGCGTCCCGCCTATCCGTGGACGGTCGTCGAACTCGCGAAGGAAGCGGCGCTGTCGCGCTCGACGTTCTTCGAACGCTTCAGCCGCGCGGTCGGCGTCGCGCCGATGGAATATCTGCTCACGTGGCGCATGGCGCTCGCGAAGGACCTGCTTCGCCGCAACGAAGGCCGCATCGCCGAGATCGCGGGGCGCGTCGGCTACAGTTCCGCGAGCACGTTCAGCGTCGCGTTCACGCGGCATGTCGGGCGGCCGCCCGCGCAATATGCGCGTGACGAGCAGGCGGTGGCGAACGGGGAATGAACCGCGCACGCACGCCATTGCGCGTCACGCGCTGCATGCAAGGGACTCGCGCCGCGGCCCGCCGGGTCGCCGGATCAAAGGGCGGCCCCTGCCGCCTGCATCACGCGACTTGCGTAAACTATCGGGCATGCCACAACGACGCGCGAGGTATCCGATGACGAAAACGGCAAAGGACATCGACACGCCCGACCACTGGCTCGTCGCTCGGCGCGATCAGGAAACCGGCATCGAAAGCCTGCACGCGCATTTCAACGGCCATGCGTACGATGCGCACGATCACGACGACGTGCTGGTCGGCTTCACCGAACAGGGCGTGCAGCAATTCCAGTGCCATCGGTCGGTGCATACGAGCGTGCCGGGCCGCGCGATCCTGATCGAGCCCGGCGCGCTGCACGACGGCCATGCGCCCGAAGCGGGCGGCTTCACCTACGGGATGCTGTACCTGCCGCAAGCGTGGGTCGAGCGCGCGGCGCGGCGGCTCGACCTGCCGGGCCTCGGCGGTGTCGAGGCCTCGTTCGGCCATACGCTCGTCGACGATCGCGGCCTCGTCGACGCGATCCGCCACGCGTTTCTCGCAATCCACGGCAACGAAGGCAAGCTCGCGCGCGACCAGACGCTCGACCGCCTGCTGATGCGGCTCGGCGGCGAACTGCGCGGCCCGCTCGTGCTGGAAAGCGCAGTCGTGCCGCCCGCGATCGCGCGCGTGCGCGACCTGCTGCATGCGCAGATGGACGGCAACATCGGGCTCGACGAACTCGCCAGCGTCGCCGGGATCGACCGGTTCCGGCTGACCCGGCTGTTCCAGCGTGCATTCGGCACGTCGCCGCACGCGTACCTGGTGCGCTTGAGGTTACGTGCCGCGCGGCGGCTGCTGGCGGCCGGGCGTACGCCCGCGCAGGCGGCCGCTGACGTCGGCTTCGCCGACCAGAGCCATCTGGGTCGCTGGTTTCGTCGCGCGTACCGGATCACCCCGGCCGCGTACCGGCAACTGTGCACAAACGTTCCAGACTGATCGCGCGCGGCATCCGATCATGAGTGCCCCAATGAGGAGCAAGCATGTTCGATACCAAGGTGGCACTGATCGTGCGCGACGATCTCGCGGCATGGCAGAAACTCAATGTCGTCGCATTTCTCGCGACAGGCGTCGCGGCCGAAGCGCCCGAAGCGCTCGGCGAGCCTTACGAGGATGCGGCGGGACGCCGCTACGGCCGCATGCTGGGCCAGCCGATGCTGGTGTTCGCGGCCGACCTGAACGGCCTGCAGGCCGCGCACCGGCAGGCGCTGTCGCGCGAGCTCACGATCGTGCCCTACGTGCACGCGATGTTTTCGACCGGGCACGACGCAGCCAACCGCGACGTATTTCGGGCCGGCGATGCGGAGAATCTCGACTTCGTCGGGCTGGCGCTGCACGGGCCGAAGAAGGCCGTCGACAAGGCCGTGAAGGGGCTGGCGCTGCATGCGTGAACGCCGCCTCAGCCGCCCCGCCGTTCCGTATCAGCGATGTGCGAGCACGTTGACGAGCTTGCCGAACGGATCGCGCACGTAGAAACGCCGGACACCCCACGGCTCGTCGGCCGGGCCGTATTCGACCGGAATCCCGGCCGCATTGACGCGTGCGAGCGCTTCATCGACGTCGTCGACCTCGATCGACAGATCGGGCGTCGGCGTGCCCGATCCGCCCTGCGATGCGAAGCTGATCTGCACGTCCATCTGCTCGGCATTGCCGTAGGTCGCGATCCAGCCGTGATCCATCAGCAGGTCGAGGCCGAAGATCCGCTGGTAGAAGCGTTTTGCGTCGTCGACTGACCGGGTGTCGATATTGGCGACGATCCGTTTGACTTTCATCGGGTTCCTTCGCGGGGCATGACAATCCCGCGACGCTACACCGGAATCGCGCGCGCAACCAGTGTGCGTCAGCGGCCGGCCGCCTCCATGTTCGCCCGCCGCGCCCGCGCGGGGGGCCGCTCGACCGGCTTGCCGGCCAGCCACACGCCAATCGCGACGACCACGATGCCGAGATAGGTCGTCAAGACGATGCGGTCGCCGAACATCCACGCGGCCCACACCAGCGTCACGGGCGGTTCGAGATAGACGAGGGTCGCCACGCGCGTCGCGGGCATGCGCTTGAGCAGCGCCCACAACGACAGGTAGGCGACGAAGGTCGAGAACACCGTCAGCCACACGACGGAGACCCACACGTTCGGCTGGGTCGGCACGTGCAGGTCGCCCGTGACGACCCCGCACGCCGCGAACAGCACGAGGCTCACGCAGCCCTGCACGAACAGCGGCAGGAACAGCCCGTCCTCGTTGCTGCGCGCGGCCGTCAGCGCACGGCGCCGCTGATAGATCGTCGCGATCGACAGCCCCAGCGCGGACACCAGCGGCAGCAGGTACATGACGAGCCCGACCGACCCGGCCGGCAGCGCATATTGCCCGCCGATCACGATCCCCACGCCGACGAAACCGACGACGAGCCCGGCCCACTGTCGCGCCCCGCTGCGCTCGCTGCCTCCGAGCGACGTCATCGCGGCCGTCATGAGCGGCTGCAACGCGGCGACGATCGCGGCGATGCCGGGCGGCAGGCCATGCTGAATCGCCACGTACACGCAGGCCAGATAGAGAAACTGCGACAGGAAGCCGATCACCGCGTGATAGCGAAGCTTCTCCCACGTCAGGCGCCCGAGCTGCCGGTTGAGGACGATCGCGAGACAAAGCGTGACGAGCAGGAACCGCCAGAACAGCAGGTTGAACGCGCCAGCCGTCTCCGCGCCGAGCTTGGCGCCGATGAAACCGGAACTCCACGACAACACGAAGACGAGCTGGAGCAGGAATAGCGGCATGGGGCGACGGCTCTCAGAAAGTTGCCGGGGACTGGCGCTGGTCTTCCAGGTCCTCGGGGCGAATCGGTTCGAGGCCGAGGCGGCGGTACTGCAGTTCGGCGTCGTCCCTGAGCGCGCGCTGCAGCGCCAGCCAGTTGACGACCGTGCGCGGGATGCCGTCGTCCGACGCGAGATGCCAGAACCCGTTGTCGTCCTCCCGCGTGTACGGGCAATGAAACGACAGCACCAGCGACATGCGGCGCCCCGACTCGACCGGTTCGACGCCATGGAACAGCTTGCTGCCATAGATGAGCAATGCGTCGCCCGCGTTGTCCAGATTCGCGGCCTTCACATGCCGGCGCTCGCGATCGTGGCGGTCGAACGTCTCCGCGGTCGATTCGTAGAACAGAAAGTTTCCGCCCTCGTAGTCGGATCGATCCGACAGCACGATGTTCAGCACGAAGCTGGTGCCGTCGGTGTGCCACATCCCCAGTTGTTCCTTGCCGTCGCGCCGGTCCGTCGGATAGTAGTAGTTGAACTGCGACCGCGCATTGACCATCGGATACGGAATCAGCGGCACGCCGGCCAAACGCGACACCCTCAGCAGGAACGCGCGGTCGCGCATCATGTCGTCGACGAACCGCGAGCGCTCCGTCACCGCACGCACGCGCTTCGAGATGATCCAGTTGCTGCTCGACGCGCTGCGCTCCAGCGCGCGACCGATCTCGCGCAACGCATGAACCGCTTCGCCGGAAAACAATCCGCGAAGATGGCACACCGCGTTGAGCGCATCCGAGCGCGTGCCGCGCATCGGCACATCACGATAGCCGAGATCGTCGAGATTGCGCCGGTATCGCACCTCGTAACCGTCGCGCAGGCATGCGCGGGTCCAGCGCATCGGTTCCGTCGCGGCGTCCAGCGTGCCGTCGACGTTCGCGCCGCCGGACAGGGACGTCTGCAGCGCAAGCCTCACCCGATCGAACCCTCGCGCAAACACCGGCAATGCATTTCCCTTGTTCATCGCGTGCCTCGCTGTCGTCGTTGCGGCATTCAGCCCTTGAACTGGGCGATCTGGTACACGACGCTGCCGTCGCCGCTGTGCAGTTCGTCGATCACGCGGCAATTGGCGTGGCTGTGGCGGACATGGCGGAATTGCTCCGGCGTGTATTTCAGGCAGACGTTGGTGATCAGATGTCCGTCGGCCCCGGCTTTCGATACAGGTTGCAGCGTGACCGCCACATGGAACTGGTCGCCGAGCAGATTGAGCCGGACGATCGACACATGGTGCTCGCCGAGCGGCTCGAAGCCCTGCTGCCGGCTGACGACTTCCGAAAACCGCACCATGTTCTCGTTCCGGTAGAAGTTGTAGATGGGCTCTTCCCGCCCCTCGACCAGCAACTGCATCTCCGACACGACGTAGGTCGACTTGCCGCCGAGATTGCGGATGAGCCGGCCGATCGTCACGGGCAGCTCGTTGCCCTCCTGGAAGCCGAGCATCGTGATGAACGTCACGTCCTGGCCCGCGTCGATGCGGTTCCATTGCACGTTCCGGTAATCGTCGGCGATGTAGTTGAAGCAGCCGGGCGTTTTCAGGAACGGCATGATCGCGTGCCGCATCGCATCTTCCGACGACTCGTTGATGTCGACGGCCGTGTAGCGCAGATGGTCCGGGCCGCCACCGCTGACGGCCTTCATGAGTTCGGTCGTCTTGACCGGCTCCGGCCCGAGCTCGATGTAATGCACATCGCGGCCGCGCGACAGCGTCGCGAGCCGCTCGCTCAACTTGCCGATCGCTTCGCGCAACGAACCGTTGCCGTCGCGGTCCGCGCACAGCGCGGGACTGCGCACGCCCAGCTCGTTCAGGTTCCGCATCAGCGAAAACACCTCGCGCCCGGCTTCCTTTCTCCTCGCATCATCGTCGCTGCGCTTCAGCGTCGAATACTTTTCGTGATTCTCGACCGTCCATACCGACTCGGCCTTCAACTTCCTGTCCCGCACCAATGCATCTACAACGAAATCATTGATCGACATGAATCGTTCCCCGGATACGTGCAACGCGCGACCGGCTGCCTGCCGTTGTCTGCCTGTTGACCGAGAATATGGGATGCCCAATAATTCCGTCAATCGACATTACCTGAATCACTGATTCGGAAAAACCAAATCATGCCGCGCACCCTGGACGTCGACCTGCTGCGTACCTTCCACGCCGTCGCGAAGCTCGGCCGCTTCAAGGATGCGGCCGCTCATGTGAATCGCAGCCCGTCGTCGGTCACGGCGCAGATTCAGAAGCTCGAGGAAATGGTCGCGCAGCGCCTGTTTACGCGAAACAACCAGGCCGTCGAACTCACGCAGTACGGCCACAAGCTGCTGAGCGACACCACCGAGTTTCTGCTGAGCCACGACCGGCTCGTCGAATCGCTGTCGCCGCAGATGCTGACCGGCAAGCTGCGGCTCGGCATCCCCGATTCGTACGCCGCGCACTTCATGGCGGAATTCCTGCCGCGCTTCGCCGCCGACCGCCCGCTGCTCGAGCTGACCGTCGAGGCGCGCTCCAGCGAAGAGCTGCAGTCGCTGTTCGCGCGCGGCCAGCTGGACATCACGATCGCCGTGGTGCAGAAAGTGCCGCCGCACGGCGAGCTGCTCAGCAAGACGCATCCGGTGTGGGTGGCCGCGCGGACCTTCAAGTTCAATCCCGAAGCGCCGCTGCCGATCGCCGTGCAATTGCAGGGCTGCCCGTACCGCGACACCGCGCTGAACGCGCTGAAGAAGGCGAAGATCGCGCACCGGATGCTGCTCGAAAGCGCCAGTTCGCCGGCGGTCGAAGCGTGTATCGCCAACGGCCTCGCGGTCGGCCTCATCGAACACGATCGCGTCTCCGGCAACCTGACAAGCCACGTCGCCGGGATCGTGCTGCCCGATCTTCCGCCGCACCTGATCACCATCCTGACGGACGACAGCAATCGCGCCGCGCTGCATCTGCGCGACGTACTGAAAAGCACGTTCAGGATCGGACTGTGAAGGCCAGGCCGCGAACCGGCCCGGCACGAGCAAGCGAAAGAAGAAGCGCCGCCGGCCCGTTGCAGGCCGGCGGCATCCGGCGTCAGCCGCCGAGGTAAGCCTGCTTGATCCGGTCGTTCGCGAGCAGGTTCGCGCCCGTATCCGCAAGCACCACGCGCCCCGTTTCGAGCACATACCCGCGATCGGCCACACCCAGCGCCTTGTTCGCGTTCTGCTCGACGAGGAACACCGTGACGCCTTCGTCGCGGATCGTGCGGATGATGTCGAAGATCTGCGCGATCACGAGCGGCGCGAGGCCGAGCGTCGGCTCGTCGAGCAGCAGCAAGCGCGGCTTGCTCATCAGCGCGCGGCCGATCGCGAGCATCTGCTGCTCGCCGCCCGACATCGTGCCGGCACGCTGCGTCGCGCGCTCCTTCAGGCGCGGAAACAGCTTGAACACGTGCTCGATGCCGTCGTCGATCTCGTGACGGCTCGCGAAGAAGCCGCCCATCTTCAGGTTCTCGAGCACCGTCAGGCTCGGGAACACGCGCCGCCCTTCCGGCGAGATCGCCATCCCCTGCCGCATGATCTGGTGCGTCGACATCGCGGTGATGTCCTTGCCCTCGAACAGCACGCGGCCCGACGACGCGCGCGGCGTGCCGCACACGGTCATCATCAGCGTCGTCTTGCCGGCGCCGTTGCTGCCGATCAGCGTGACGATCTCGCCCTTGTTCACCTCGATCGACACGCCCGCGAGCGCCTCGACCGCGCCGTAGTGCGTATGGACCTGTTCCAGCTTCAGCATCACTCTTCCCCCAGATACGCCTTGATCACGCGCGGGTCGTTGCGGACCGCTTCCGGCGTGCCGATCACGATCGGCCGGCCGTGCTCCATCACGAGGATGCGGTCGGACACACCCATCACGAGGCTCATGTCGTGCTCGATCAGCAGCACCGATACGCCGAACTCGCGGCGCAGCTTGTCGATCAGGTGCTGGAGTTCGATCTTCTCCTGCGGGTTGAGGCCGGCCGCCGGCTCGTCGAGCATCAAGAGGCGCGGCTCGGTGATCATGCAGCGCGCGATTTCCAGACGCCGCTGATGCCCGTACGACAGCGTGCCGGCCGGCCGGTTGGCGACCGCCTTCAACCCCATCCGGTCGAGCCACACGGCCGCGCGTTCGAGCGCTTCCTTCTCGGCGCGGCGATACGCGGGCGTCGCGAACAGGCCGGGCAGCAGCCCCGACTTCACCTTGCGGTGCTGCGCGACGAGCAGGTTCTCGACGACGGTCAGCGACTTGAACAAGCGAATGTTCTGGAACGTGCGCACCAAACCCTTCACCGCGATCTTGTGGCTCGGCAGCCCCGCGATCGGGTGACCGTCGAGTTCGACCGCGCCGCCCGTCGGCTTGTAGAACCCGCCGACGCAGTTGAACACCGTGGTCTTGCCCGCGCCGTTCGGCCCGATGATCGCGAACACCTCGTCGCGGCGCACGTCGAAATCGATGCCGTCCACCGCGAGCAACCCGCCGAAGCGCATCTGCAGCCCGGCGACCTTCAACAGTTCTGCATTCGCGCTCATTGCGGCAGCTCCACGTGGGGACGGCTCGCGGGCAGCAGGCCCTGCGGACGCCACATCATCATCAACACCATCACGAGACCGAAGATCAGCATCCGGTACTCGGCGAAGCCGCGTGCGACTTCCGGCAGCACGGTCAGCAGGATCGCCGCGAGAATCACGCCGAGCTGCGAACCCATCCCGCCGAGCACGACGATCGCGAGGATCAGCGCCGATTCGATGAAGGTGAACGATTCAGGATTCACGAGGCCCTGGCGCGCCGCGAAGAACGCGCCGCCGATACCCGCGAACGCCGCGCCGAGCGTGAACGCCGACAGCTTGATACGCGTCGGGTTCAGGCCCAGCGACCGGCACGCGATCTCGTCGTCGCGCAGCGCTTCCCACGCGCGGCCCATCGGCATGCGGATCAGGCGGCTCGTCACGAACAGCGTGAAGCCCACCAGCAGCAGCGCGATCAGGTACAGGAAGATCACCATGTGCTCGCCGCTGTATTCCAGCCCGATCAGTTCATGGAAGGTCTTCGCGCCTTCGACGCTCGCCGAGCGCGCCATCTCGAAGCCGAACACCGTCGGCTTCGCGATGCCCGAGATGCCGTCCGGGCCGCCGGTGAGGTCGGTCAGGTTGTTCGCGAGCAGGCGGATGATTTCGCCGAATCCGAGCGTGACGATCGCGAGATAGTCGCCGCGCAGGCGCAGCACCGGGAAGCCGAGCAGGAAGCCGAACGTCGCCGCCGCGATCGCGGCGAGCGGCAGGCATTCCCAGAACGACAGCCCGAAATACTGGTTGAGCATCGCGTACGTATAGCCGCCGACCGCGTAGAACCCGACATAGCCGAGATCGAGCAGCCCCGCGAAACCGACCACGATGTTCAGCCCGAGGCCGAGGATCACGTAGATCAGCGCGAGCGTCGCGACGTCCACCGCGCCGCGCGAACCGAAGAACGGCCACACGAGCCCGACCGCGAGCAGCACCCACACGACCACGCGCTGCTGCTGCGCGCCCATCGCGGGCAGCGCCGGCAGCTTCACCGCCGATTTCGCGCGCACGAGCCACGGCTTGAACAACTGGAACAGGAACACGGCCGCGACCGCGATCCACACCGGCCGCCAGTGCGGCGTGAGCACGACCTGGTAGCCGTCGAGCTTCAACTGCAGCCCGAGCACGGGGATCGTGAGGATCGCCGTCAGGAACGCGGCGGCCACGGCATTTTTCAGCGCCTGGCCGAACGATGCGTCGGCGGCCGGGCGGCGAACGGAAATGACTGTACTCATCTGCGTCTCCCTTAAACCTTTTCGATGTCCGACTTGCCGAGCAGGCCGGTCGGGCGGAAGAGCAGGATCAGCACGAGCAGGCCGAACGCGACGACGTCCTTGTACTCGGCCGGCATGTAGCCTGCGGCGAAGGTTTCCGCGAGGCCGAGCAGCACGCCGCCGAGCATCGCGCCCGGGATGCTGCCGATCCCGCCGAGCACCGCGGCGGTAAACGCCTTGATGCCCGCGACGAAGCCGATATACGGATTCAGCTTGCCGATCGTCAGCCCGATCAGCACGCCGCCGACGGCGGCCAGCATCGCGCCGAGCACGAACGTGAACGAGATCACGCGGTTCGTGTCGATGCCGAGCAGGTTCGCCATCTTCATGTCCTCGGCGCACGCGCGGCACGCCCGGCCCATCCGCGAATGCGAGATGAACAGCGTGAGCGCGATCATCAGCACGACCGTCACGCAGACGATCATCAGCCGCGAATACGGAATCGTCACGTCGAAGTCGCCGCCGAGGTGGATGTCGAACGCGCCGGAGATCAGCACCGGCACGGACACGTCGCGCGCGCCCTGGCCGATCTGCACGTAGTTCTGCAGGAAGATCGACATGCCGATCGCGGAGATCAGCGGCACCAGGCGCGGGCCGCCGCGCAGCGGCCGATACGCGACGCGCTCGACTGCGAAGCCGTACAGGCCGGTGACGATCACCGACACGATCAGGGCGGCGCCGAGCACGAGCGGCAGCGGATAACCGGCGGAAACGCCGATCGCGGTCAGGGTCACGAGGCCCACGTACGCGCCGATCATGTAGATCTCGCCGTGGGCGAAGTTGATCATGCCGATGATGCCGTAGACCATCGAATAGCCGATGGCGATCAACGCATAGATCGCACCCAGCGTCAGGCCGTTGACCAGTTGCTGGGCGAATTGCGGAAAGAAGTCAGTCATGTGCGGGAAGCTCCCGTTGGCGCTGGGTCGCATGCCGCCGCCGGATCACGGCGTTCGGCCGCGCGCAACGCACGGTGTCGTCTCGGGCCGCCCGCTGGCCGCGCACCGGGCGGATGCGCGGCCAATACGCACCCGCCCCGTCCGGGTCTCGGACGGGGCGGATTGCGCGGGCGGGTACTCCGTGTTACTTGGCGGCGGTCTTCGTCGCGTCCTTGTGCCACGTGTAGACGACGAACTTGAACGCCTTCAGGTCGCCCTGTGCGTCATACGCGACCTTGCCGATCGGCGTGTCGAACGTCGTCTTGTGCATGTACGCGGCAACCTTGGTCGGATCGGTCGTCTTCGCGCCCGCGATCGCGTCGGCGATGATCTTCACCGCTGCGTACGACGGCATCTGGAACGGGCCGTTCGGGTCGCGCTTCTTGTCCGCGAACGCCTTCACGAGCGCCGCGTTGGCCGGATCGGCCGAGAAGTCGGCCGGCAGCGTGACGAGCATGCCTTCCGAAGCCGGGCCGGCGATCGCCGTCACGTCCTTGTTGCCCACGCCTTCAGGGCCCATGAACGTGGCCTTCACGCCCTGCTCGCGCGCCTGGCGCATCAGCAGGCCCATTTCCGGGTGATAGCCGCCGAAGTAGACGAAATCGACGCCTTGCGACTTCAGCTTCGTGATGATCGCCGAGTAGTCGGAATCGCCGGCGTTGATGCCTTCGAACAGCACGACCGGGATCTTCGCGGCTTCGAGGTCCTTCTTCACCGACGACGCGATGCCCTGGCCGTACGACTGCTTGTCGTGCAGGACGGCGACCTTCTTCGGCTTCACGTTGTTGATGATGTAATGCGCGGCGGCCGGGCCTTGCTGGTCGTCGCGGCCGATCGTGCGGAAGATGAAGTGGCGTTTCTTGCCTTCGGTCAGCTGCGGCGCGGTGGCCGACGGCGTGACCATCACGATGCCTTCGTTCTCGTAGATGTCGGACGCGGGAATCGTCGAACCCGAGCACACGTGGCCGATCACGTACTTGATCTTCTGGCTGACGATCTTGTTGGCGACGGCGACGGCCTGCTTCGGCTCGCATGCGTCGTCCATCATCACCACTTCGAACTTGTTGCCGCCCGCGCCGCCTGCCGCGTTGATCTGCTCGATCGCGGTCAGCGCGCCGGCCTTCACCATGTCGCCATACTGGGCGACCGAGCCGCTCATCGGACCAGCGATGGCGATCTTCACGGTTTCCGCTTGCGCGGCGGCAGCGCCCGCGGCGAACAGCACGGCGGCGACGGAAATGGACGTAAGACGGGACAGCGTCATCTGGGAGCTCCTCGATGTTGTTTAGTCATACGGGCAAAGGCGGCATGACTTGCGCAATCGAACAGCACCCGGGGCGAGGACATGGGACACGCCCGAGACACATAGAAGACGGAACTCCAGCGGAATGTTGCGTAGCGGGGCCCGGCTCTTGCAGTCCCCGAAGGGGACGTCTGGTTCGGAAAGACATCGTGATGCGTCTTGCATTGCGCAAGCGTTTCGCCTGCCCCGCTTGCCAAATCGCTTGATCGGAGGGATGGTCCGACAGCCATTGGCAAGGCAGTCGAAATTATATGGGCGTTTTTAAATCGTCTGTCAAAAATGCCGGTCGAGTGAGGGAAAACACGTAGGGATCGGGTGGCGGTCGGTAGCGATGACGGCGCAACCTTGAGGGGTCGAGAACGTTTGCTGGTGGTGCAATTTGGTTGCTATCGGGGTGGTCTTTCTGGCGCCGCTCCTTGTCGGGATTGAGATCGGGTGATAGGCGATCTTGCACGGCTTGTGTCGAGGTGGGTAAAGGGTCGCATCCTCTCGCCTCAATCAACTGATGATTGGGTTAGTGGGCACCATTGCAGTGCGTTGGGCTGAGCGGCTCACGCCTTCTGTTTGCCGACGATTTTCGTCGATTAGAAAGGCTGTCGTTATTAATATGAAATAATACGAATTCGCCTCTGCAATCCAGCCAGCCTTCCTCCGAGCCGCGTCCGCCGCGCTTCGTAGTCGCTTCAGGGCCGCTTCGACGGCCGTCCGTTGCCCAGCCGCCAGCCAGTGATCTGCCGTTTTTTTTCAATGCACATCACCTGATTCGGATCGCTGATGAATCATCCCTTCCGTCTTTCTTCCGCCGCCGCGTTTGCGTGTGCGCTTTCTGTTTCTGCCGCCGATGCGTCGGGTCGAGATACGCTCGTCGATCGGTCGGCGGGTGCCAATGTGTTTCGCTCGGAGCGGCGTGCTGCTGCTCGTGATGATGGGCATGCGGCACGTATGAGCCGACGCCGCGTGCAGTATGCCGCGCCCGTGGAACGCAGTCCGTTCGATACGCCGGATACGCGGCCGCTGCGTGTGTCGGGCGATACGCTTGTGGCACCGCAGCCTTCGTCGGAACACGAACCCGATTGGGTCTTGCCCGCGAATCGCGTCGCGCTCGGTGCGGGTGGCAGCGATAGTCTTGGTCGCGCGTTGCCCGGATACGAGCAGCGCGAGCAGAACTGGAATGAGTATCTGCGGGCTAACGGATCGCGACCGGCCGGAAGTGGCGGCTCGTATGCGCCGGCTCGTCCGTACGATGCTGCACGTGGCCCGCATGGTGCGCCTAATCCGTTCGATCCGTCGGTGCCGCAGCCGGAGACGCGCACGTTCTACGACAACGGCGCGGGCACGCATTGCACGGCAACGGGCGGTGCGGGTACTTCGCGGTCGTCTTGCAATATCGCGTGGTGATGCGCTGGGGTGGGTGATACAGCTGATAGCCGTTGCCCTACCCGGCGCGCTGCGCGACGTCGCGCAGCGCGGCCGCATCCTGCGGCGTCGCTCTTACAACTGCGTGATGATCAGCCTGCCAGGCTCAATATCGATTCGCGCCTTTCGGCCCGGAACAAAACACGCATCGCTGATCAGCCACATTCCACCAATCTTCATGTACGGGTAAAACTTCTCCGGCTTTACGTACGTTTTCGGCGTACCCCACATTTCCTGGATCGTTACGAAACGTTCCGTCTTCGGTGGTCGTGCTTTATGATTCGGCTTAGCCATGGGCAACTCTCGGATAGTTGGCTGTGGTTAGCGGGTCGTGAGTGTTGGTAGCACTTGCGGCCCGCGCTCGTTTACCGCGGCGTTTTGATGGTTCGGATTCCTCCTTTGTTGGTGGTTCGGTGGGAATGGGGCTTCGACGTGTGGATCAGGACGTGCGACGTATCCATCCACGCGCGCGATCATCATCGCTGGACATTGCCTATTAGACAGTGTTCGTTGCTTGGGCGCACGTTAGCCGTTGGTTATAGGCATGCAACGAGGTCAGTGCTCATGGCCATTGCGAGCGCTGATGGCGAACGTCGATCTGTCACAGTGAGCGATTGATCAGAACTTGACGCTTCGAAACAGTTTGATTGGATCGGGCGCAATGTATAAGTTCGGCTCGATACGGATGCGACTGCTACCCAATCTTTATTGTCGTTCGGGGCACCGGAAATTGCTGCGGGTGATGTCCGATTTCGGCATCTCGCTCAGACTGCTATCAACCCAAACCGGTCCTTGGGCGCAAGGCGGTTCCGGAAGCTACAGCGGACGCTCTCGACAAGGTGGCATCCGCCGACTGAGGCAGCTGTGAGTGGAAATAACGGCGTTCCAACATCAGGGGATTGTATGGGGTCTTGTCGACGCGTTCGTCATCTGCGCGTTCGCACACCTCTCTCCATCGCCGCCCGTGACCGTATCGAATATGAGAACAGATCTCCCTGCTGGCTGCTTTGGTTCATCAACCGCAATTAATAGGCTCCGGTCGCAACCGGCGAAAAAGCCGCGAATCGAGGCGGAGCGGTTAAAATGCAACTCGGCGGGTTACCTACCGGCCCTATAGGCCGGACGGTGGTAGCCAAGGACGCCAGATGTTCGCGATCGGAAGCCGCTTCGCCGAGTCACCATAAAAATTTTCAATAGACGAAAACTCTTATGCAATTGCGCTGGCTTCACATTAGCGACCTTCACGCGGGGCAGGACACGCAAGACTGGCTGTGGCCAGGCTTACAAACACACTTCTTTGACGACCTCGAACGACTAATCCCCGCGATGGGTGGTCTCGATTTGGTCCTATTTTCAGGCGACCTTACTCAACGTGGATCCGAGAAGGACTTTAGTACCCTGCGTCTGATGCTCGACCGAATATGGAAGAAGTTCGACGCGATCGGCTGCCAGCCGCAACTTTTCATGGTACCGGGCAATCACGATCTGGTACGGCCGGATAGCGCAGACCCAGTGGCGGTTGCATTGCAAACTTGGTGGGAGAACGCAAATGTGAAGGATGCGTTCTGGAAATCTACTGACAACGTCTACAGAAAGTTCATCGACAAGACCTTCGCAGGTTATACCTCATTTCGTCAGGAGCTTTTGCGTGACGGATTTCCGCTGTGCCCTACCAACGATGGATTACTTCCGGGCGACTGCTCTCATGTATTTGTGAAGGATGGATTGCGGCTTGGTCTGGTTGGGCTCAACTCGACATTCTTGCAACTTGGCGGAGATTCAAAGCTTGATCTGGACGTTCGTCAGCTTCTCGCGGTAACAGATAACGACCCAGACATGTGGTGCCGTTCAAACCATGTCAATCTGCTGGTCACTCATCATCCGGCAAGTTGGCTGTCGGAATCAGCTATTCAGCATCTGCGGGCCGAAATTTACCCTCCTACGCGGTTCACGGCGCACCTTTTCGGGCACATGCATACCCCGGATTTCGAAGCTCTTGGGAAAGGAGGTAGCGCCGATCGCAAAATGATTCAGGCTGCTTCACTCTACGGTCTCCGCAAATACGACAACGGCAAACACGATCGAATTCACGGGTATAGTGGTGCGCGCCTTGAAGTCGGAGAGGACGACGGTCGCATCCTGATATGGCCGCGGATCGGAACAACCATAGCTTCAGGTTCGCGCAAGTTCGTTCCCGATAATTCATTTGATCTTTCAGAACAAAACAATTTCACGCTGCCTCTGGGACGAGTCGCCGGACCCACAAGCCTTGAGGTCGTTTCAGAGCCTGTCAGTTTCGGTACAGCAGAGCAGGAAGCGGCCCTTGCTGCGAGTAGCACTGTCTTCACTATCGCGAACCAGGTACTGAAGTCTTCCCCCCAGCACCATCACGTGCGCCGACTTGAGCAAGGAAAGCTACGAACCGCGCTCGACAGCCATCGAGTAGCATGGATATCGGCCGATTGGGGCTACGCCGTAGATGAGTTTATCGCGACTGTAATGTCGACGCTAACATCACCAATCACGCAGATACATCGGATCAATCTCAATGACTACCGGGATCGCGAAACGTTCTTGTCAAAATTCGCCACAGAAATAGGTTGCAGTTTCCAAGAATTTTGTAAGTCGATATCCGGCGTCGAACGCGTGCTTCTCGTACTCGACGATGCGCCAGTTTCACGACCGAGCGCTCCTGAGAGTGCGTCGTGGGAACTGGAGGTCGCGACGATTGTCGATGCAATCAGGGAATACTGCCCTAATAGCATTGTCATCCTGGTCTCCCGACAACTGCCTAGCCGTGGTGATTTTTCGCCGCTGGACCTGAAACCTCTCGATGAACCGGATGTTCAGAGCTACATCGCGAATCATCCTTTGGGCGGAAACAGCCGCTCTGGGCCCGATGACGTAGCGGATATCCTGCGTCTAACCGGCGGCTTACCGGTAGAAATAGATGGCATCCTAAGAGAACTGGAGTTCATTTCCCTACCCGAACTTATCGAACTCCGGCTGACCGCGCCAACGTCAGACTCGGCCTCGGGCTCAGGATCCGAAGGTTTGGTGCCGGTCATTAACGCACTGAAGGGCGCCGCCGATCCAGATATTGCTCGCGCGTTTGATCTTCTTGTTGCGCTGTCTGCTTTCCCTTATGGCGAGACCTTGGCTCGCATTAAGCGGTTCGATTCCCAACGACCTTTCTATCCATCTCAGGCAGCCATTCTCGCCGACCGGGGTCTTATCGAGTCGATCGCTCAACTGCCGGCACTTAAGATTCGCGCGGCAACTGATACGCCAAGTCCGAAGCTAGTAGCAAAGAAGGTCGTTCGGGAGGCTGTTGAGGCCTCCCTTATTTCTTCCGCGCTTGACCAAAGAGATATTCGGGCTGCGTCGTTGTACTTCGGCGATCGATGGCTGATTGGCGAACCGAAGAGCATCCGCACGGAAGATCTGGCCAAGGCGCTGGGTGGAGATGGAGGACTTGGTAACCCTCACGCGGTAATCAATTCTTTGCTACGGCGAGCCGTGGAAGCCCAGGATGCGAATCGGATCAAGCGCGTCGTCCAGCTTGCCAGGCTCTTTATAGCAAATATGGGAAGTGGAGATAATTATCGGAGCAGTGTCACAGCCTGTCAGGATTTTTTGAAACTAATACCGCTGGAGGGTACATACGAGGATGACATGAGTTATTTTCAATGGAATCTAGCGCGGTGTCACCGGATGCTCGGTAAGCGCGACGCTGCCATGCGGATCTTTGAGGGCCTAGAAACGACGAAATTTGAGCGACGCACGCGCCAGCGAATCCTGCTCAACTGGGCTCTTACTACGCAACACAGCGATCCCATTAAAGCAAAAGACCTCGCTGCGCAGACGGTCGCGTTGGGAAAGGCAACGCTTGCAGGCCTTCACGCACAAGCGCTTCTCCTTCAACTCAGCCCTGAGGTTGAAAATCGATTCGAGCAGCTCCGCACGCTTGAGCGACGCGCTCGATCGAAAAAGGCAGTTGTTGTTGCCAACAACATTGCCTTCTTCATCGCCACCAGCGGTAGAGCCTCCGCGAGCGAGAAACGCACGGAGTTGCGAGCAATTGCGGCAAGCGCGAAGCAGAATGGTGACCCGTACAGCGCGGCACGTGCAATTGTTTCGCTTGGATTGCACGCTTCGGGCCAGAAATCCACGTTGAGCCGTGACGAGCTATCTGGACTGATCGAAGCATACCATTACCTCTATAACGAGAGGATAAGTTCGCTTTTCAAGGAATGCCACGAAGGTCTATGGAAGTATTTTATGGACAGTGTCGACGTTGAGAATCTCCTTCGTCTTTTCCGGCACAGTTCATTTATTTGGCGTATTCATGGCATGGAAGCACTTGAAGCGCCTTACATTCGGGAGCTTTCGGATCTCGTCGCCAAGCATTCGAGGAAGGCTGCTGAGCTTGAGAGTGCAGAAGGCGCATATCTTCTGATGCGGGCCGAAAAATTGCAACGATTATCGTCGACATAGTCCTTCGGACGGTTGACGAAGCCGATACTCAAGTGACCGTAATGGCCGAGAAACAACATTCACCTTCACAAATCGAGTGACTGTTTAGCGGGCGAGCCGACGTTTGAACGTCCACTCGTCGCGACGGCCGAATGTCGCCTCATGGCCGAACTGGGGCAGAGCGAGGACAAAGGGGCACGGCGAACTTCCGGCAGGTCTGCTGTAGCCAAGGGCCCCACGCCTCTGTTACATAGCGGCTTCCGATTCCTGCTGCCGCTTCTTGAAGTGAAGCCTTTTAGCCCCTTTGGACTCTGCCGAACTGGCTTCCCGAGCTCCGGACTGAAACTGAATTGCGATCTCCGAGTACGCGACACCGAACCTCAGACTTGAGTCGCGTTGCGAGCCAAAAATTCGGTGCTTCTGAAGTTCCCCAGGCCAATGGAGTCAAATAGATCGACGGCCCCCTCCACTGAAACAGCACCTAGCTTTCTGAGTGCTGCATTGATTGCTCGTTCCCCAAGCGCGAGCCCCGGATCATCTGTTGAGGATTGACGGGGAGGTAGTATTAGCTCCCCTCGCTCCCAAACGGCTGATGATTGAGCACCCTCTCCTCCGAAATAGTCCGTTTCGACATACGCTATTTTTCCGGCCTTCGAAAAGGTGGAAAGCGCATCTGCCACCAAAGTAGATAGTCGTTCGAACGGCTGGACATGGCTTGTGGTTTTTCCGGCAACAATCGAGTCATACAGCAAATCAGTCAGAGGAATTAGCGCGAGACCCTGCAACATCCGCACTACGCGAGCCTCGCGATACTGAATTGCGAAGTCGGATAAAATCACTTCCTGTCCAAGGATTGCGTGAATACAGTGAGGCATAGCAATAAATTATCAGGTTAGCGGAGTCTGGATTCATTTCTACGCAGCCGAAAACGTGTCGAATTGTCGTTGACAAATGCAGCGTATCTACCTGACAAGTACGTTGACAACCGTCTATTACTCGCCTCGATCGTCAAGATGGCATACGCATTAGACATTCGCGCAGACGCTTAAGCAACTCTCGGTTGTCAACGCAATCAACGGGACGAATATTGTCGAGTGCCGGGACATTAGAGTTTATCCACTTTTTGGCAGACTTCGGACCAGCAACCCAATAGATCGTATAGGCAAGATCAAGTTGCCCATTTAGATCCTTGGCGAGATCTTGGACCTCCTGAAAATCCTTGAATTTTACAAAAAGATCAGAGAACTCCTTCCAGCCATCGTCACCCGCGTAGTACTGTTCGAGCCGAATCAACTCAGAATCCTCCAAAGGAAATCAGATTGGCACCATCCGGATTACGTGCCGACGGTGCGAGGATTCCATCATAGCCGTTCTGGCCAGCCCAATCCCCTAATTTGTGGGTGTATTCGTAACTGTTTCTGGGGATGTCTTCCGGCGAGAACGGCATATAGTTCCTTAATCGACCTCACGCCTTATCTGGAGAGGTAAGTTGAAAACCCCACCGGACGCTTACACCTCGACTCCCCCACGCCATCACCTCATTCTCCTCGCGCGTGCAACAGACGCTCAAGTTTACCACCCATCAATTATAACGAATTCAACTTATTCAAGTAAAAATCCGAATTACCTTTATACCTGTCACCCCTACCCTTCATACCTTCAAAAAACTCAACTGCAAGCCGCTTCATTTCAGAAACAAACTCTGACCGATCTACAACCACCTTCACCGTTTCATGAACGGTTACAGCAACAATCACCTTACTTCCCTGAATATCAAAACTCACCTCAATAGGCTGATCCTGAAAATAAGTTTTAAACCCCTCCCCTCTAGCAACGCACACTATACCTTCTGCCAAATACGCCCACAACTGATCAACACAATCCCACATCTCCTTATTAAAAATCTCAACCCCATTTATCGAAATCTCAATAGCACCCTCAATGTAGTCCGGATCAGGAATCTTCCCACTGAAATCATAAAAATTGACAAACTTCCTCTTAATCTTGAGATACGTCTTTGCAACTATCATTCCATCTACTCTTTATAGAATTGGCCAACTCTGCCGTTATTCAAACCAAGCACATAATCGGCACCATCGCATGTACCTTTTATCTGATACATACCCTGAGAGCACCCTTCGCTTCTAGCAAGCCGCTATTTTTCTTCATGACACTACCAATAGCATCACTGACATCACCAATAGATATCTTCGAATCGAAGAAACTTTTCTTAACTTTAACCGATCCATCCCAATACTCTGGATGATGACGCTCCAGTATATGTTTCATTCCGCTCTTCTCCAACTTGAAAGTCTCTGAGCCAAGACGGAAATTTCGTCTTCTGAAATATTTCAAATCGTTGACGACTTTCTGCGGGCGTGCAGCCTTTGTGGGTCCACATGACAATCCCCAAGGATCGATCCAAGAGATGGGATTCGGTGCGTATTGATAGAAATGGATCCCGCCGACCAACCCAATCGGATCTGGACTAATGAACCGCCCGATATCGGGATCGTAGTACCGAAACAGGTTGTAATGCAGCCCTGTCTCCCGATCCAGATACTCCCCTTGGAAACGCAGGTTCTGCGGCCTTGGTATATGGACAGATGTCGGCGTCGCCTCCTGCACCGCGCCCCATGCCGGCGTCGACCGCTGCGGCGCCCGCGCGATCCACTCCTCCTGCACGGCGTTACCCCAAACCTTGTAGCGGGCCTGCCAGATCAACTCTCCACCCGCGTCAGTCAGTTCCTCCGGCAACCCCGACACATCGTTGTGGAAATAGTAGACCGCATCCCGTGCATCGGCATCGTTAGCCGCCGGCTTGCCCTGATCGATCCGCGCAAGCGGCACATAACTATTGGCCTCGTACAAGTACGTCAGCGCTTCCTCACCCTGGCGATCGTGATACGTCTCCTGCACGAGCCGCATGCCGCCCCACTGGAAATCCGTACCTGCGTATTTGCAGCGCTCACGCCCGGATTGCAGCTACCAGTCGTCACTGGTCATTCGAAATTAAATTTCGCAAATAGGATAGAATTTTTCTCCCGAGAGGAGATCCGAAATTTTCGTTCAAGAAAACAATTTCACCATACTCCTCCCTCGACACACTAACATCATGCTCACAAATATAATTGCACAAAATATCTAAAGCCAAAGGTACTTCATTAAAATCAATATAACTCAAAGCAAATTTTATTTCATTCTCCGAGAGGCGGTTATTAAATCCTTCTCCAAGCAACCGCAATCTCTCTAAATTTTCCATTTATTTCGCCTCCGGCAAAATCGGAATAGGTCCACTGCCTGGGGATGCCGTCACCACCCGACCGATAGCGGGCTGATAAACTGTGCGAATTTTAACACCATCCCTCACTTCCCAAGACACCCCCGTGGCTGGTTCTCCCGCCTTAGTAAGAGCCCGCCAGTTCCTGTCTGGGCATGCCATTTAGTGCTCGGAGAATTAACAATACCACCAACCTCAGAAATAATCTTTTTTGCATCCCACGATTCTGGGAATATGGTTTTCCCGGGGTTGCCGGGCCACATATGCCCACCACTCGTAGGGCTATCACCATGAAGGATGTGTTTACTTGCTTTTGGATCACATCCAAACAATCCAAGCGGATCAATCCAGCTTATCGGATTCCCATTGGAGTATTGATATAGATTAGTCCCACCGGACAGGTCGATCGGGTCCGGGCTGATGTAACGCCCAATATCAGGATCATAGTACCGGAACAGGTTGTAATGCAGCCCCGTCTCGCGATCTAAATATTGCCCCTGGAAACGTAGATTCTGTGGCCTCGGCACAGGAGCCGGTCCAGATGCAGTCCCCTGAACTTCGCCCCATGCCGGCGTCGACCGCTGCGGCGCCCGCGCGATCCACTCCTCCGGCACCGCATTGCCCCAAACCTTGTAGCGGGCCTGCCAGACCAGATCTCCACCCGCGTCGGTCAGTTCCTCCGGCAACCCCGACACATCGTTGTGGAAATAGTAGACCGCATCCCGTGTATTGGCATCGTTAGCCGCCGGCTTGCCCTGATCGATCCGCGCAAGCGGCACATAGCTATTGGCCTCATACAAGTACGTCAGCGCTTCCTCACCCTGACGATCGTGATACGTCTCCTGCACGAGCTGCAGCCGTCCCACCGGAAATGCGTACTCGTGTACCACCGACACTTCGCCCCAAGACGGCGTTGCCCGCTGTGAAGCCAGCGCGACCCATACCTCCTGAACCGCGTTGCCCAGAATTCCGTGTTGAACCAAATCATTGGCATCTGGTGCATTCTGGTCGATCCGCGCCAGCCATACGTAACTGCCCGACTCGTACCAGTAGGTCAGCGCCTCTTCGCCGCTCCTGTCGTGTTACATCTCCTGTACAAGCCGCACGCCATCCCACAGACAATCCGTGCTCACGTATTCGCAGCGCTCGTACCCGGACTCTTTTGCTGTCAGTCGCTCCGGCAAGATCACTGCGAATTTGGTCCAGTTAGCCCAAGGAGCAACCGAATCTAAGTTATCTGTCAAACCTCCCTGCTACAAGCAGCTTGTCTTTCTTGCCCCCCCAAGGGTCATCACGCAAATACATTGCTTGCCGATGAACCGCTTCTGAGGCAAACGTGAATTTGTAGAAAACCTCTTCTCCTTCACAGACTTCGTAATACACATCGTAACAATCAAGTGGTAATGGCACCGTGATCTTAAATTTCTCTATCGCCGAGGCAACTTCGAGCGAATTGCGATCCTCAATACGAAAAGGCGCAACGATGCACCGTGCGGCTCGTTCATCCATCTCGAACTTGTCTACCACCTGCAAGTACACCTTTGCACCAAAGGCATCGTCGGGGAGCGGGTCGAAAATGAGGTAGTCGGCATACAGCACCGCACCTTGATCGATGTTACCCGTTCCCCATTGGCTCAAACCCTCATCGTACGGTCTAGACCGAACCAAAATTTGACTATGGGAGATCAACAGATCAACCGTTTGGCCGAGATTGTCACTCATCGTAAGTTTCCACCTTAACTCTTGTTCCGTCTGGTAAATCAGACAACGCATTACCGATACTGGATCCGGCACCCCGGTTGTCGCTCGGGTCAATATATCTCACGCTAGCACCGTTACCCCCCTCCTTGAACATCGCCATTGGCCACTCGTCGCGATCCATACCTGTTTTTGTTTTGACGCCAGACAGACTGAGCTTCCGATTAAGCTTTGCGCTACCTCTCTGAACGGTCACGATATCTGCGTGACCGTTGCCGATGGCATCGGAGATATGTCCGAATGTCTGCGGATATTCGGATCGTCTCAAACGGAGGGTGTAGTCATAGTTCTTTGCTTTAGCTTTGGCTAGGGTACAGCCAGCCCATCCCCATGGGTCGATCCACGTGATCGGACTCGGTGTATAGCGATATAGATTGTGCCCACCGTTCAGCCCGATCGGATCCGGATTGATAAACCGTCCGATATCCGGATCATAGAACCGGAAGGTGTTGTAGTGCAGGCCAGTTTCGCGGTCCAGGTACTGCCCTTGGAAACGCAAATTTTGCGGCCGCGGGACGTGAGCGCGCGTCGGCACGGTTGCCTGGACCTCGCCCCATGCAGGCATCGGTTGATTCCGCCTCCGTGCAATCCATTCCTCCGTTACCGCGTTGCCCCACACCTTATAGCGGGCTTGCCAGATCAACTCGCCGCCAGCGTCGGTCAATTCCTCCGGCATTCCCGACACATCGTTGTGAAAGTAGTAGACCTTGTCCCCTGCGTCAGCGTCGTTTGCCGCTGGCGTCCCTTGATCGATACGCTAGCGGCCTCCGTTTAGCTTGCGGATCCGCCGACCAAACGCGTCGTACTCGAACGTCGTCGCGACGCCGAGCCGGTTCTTCGTCACAACGGTCTTGAGTTGATGCCAGTCGTCATATTCGAAGTTCTGCTGTTACGCGCGAGATGGATCGAGCGCGCGGAAATCAGACCATGACAGCGTGTTAGAACTGCCGCAAAGCGCAGACAGTTGACCGCTATTGCCAATAGAGACGTAAAAGCCCGCATGCCCGTCCCTTGTTCGAGCTTAACTTTTAGTTTGAAAAACCAACAGCGTCTTCGTTCCAGATGCCGTCACATTCCGATCTCCCAATGAAATACATAAATCGGCAAGTATATTAGTCGCAATAGCAAAAGCGTTGGGTTCCGCTGTTTTCATACGATCTGAATTTGGCCAGAATATTGCGATTTTCTCATCCTCCAATTCATCCAAACCCGACCAAAGTGAATCAGCCAGAGCATCCCAACTCCGATTGCTTTGCAATGGTGGATCTAGCGGGCAATTGCTACGAATCGCATCGTAAAACTGATCCTTGGATGCAATTTCTGAAGGCAAAAAAATAACTCGCCAACCACCATGACTGCACTCTTCGGCAATATGTTTCGCTTCGACCGAATCGACCACATAAAGTCCTGGCTTATCCTTCATCATGAATCACCTGATCTGAACAAAAGCAGGATTTCCTGTATCGCCATAGTGTGTCCATGTGTAATACATCTCTCCTGTTTGACCGTTTACCACGATACGATTAGTACCCGCACCTGTAGTGCCAGGTGATGGTGCAACCCGATATTCCTTGTATGGAGACGTGGGGCCTTGATCTCCAGGTAAGTCCCCAGCCCAATTCTTAAACTGCGTGCCCCATTTCTTCGACAAAGGTCCAGTGGGCACTGTGCCAGTGTCGATGTGGCTCAAGGTATTCAACAACGCTGACTCTTCAGCTGCCGGCAACGATCCCGGGGCAATTCGCGCAATTGGATCTTTCGATGTCCCTGCCGTCGGACCGCACGTCAAACCCCATGGATCAATCCAAGCCAGCGGATTCGGCCCATATCGATACTGATTCAACCCGCCCGCCAACCCGATCGGGTCCGGTGTGATAAACCGACCGATGTCCGGATCGTAGAATCGAAAGGTGTTGTAGTGCAGCCCGGTTTCACGATCCAGATACTGCCCCTGGAAACGCAGATTCTGTGGTCGCGGCACGTGAGTTGGTGCCGGCGCCAACGCTTGCACATTTCCCCACTCCGGTGTTGGCAACTGCGGCGCCCGCGCGATCCACTCCTCCTGCACCGCGTTACCCCAAACCTTGTAGCGGGCCTGCCAGATCAACTCTCCGTCCGCGTCAGTCAGCTCCTCCGGCAACCCTGACACATCGTTGTGGAAATAGTAGACCGCATCCCGTGCATCGGCATCGTTAGCCGCCGGCTTGCCCTGATCGATCCGCGCAAGCGGCACATAACTATTGGCCTCGTACAAGTACGTCAGCGCTTCCTCACCCTGGCGATCGTGATACGTCTCCTGCACGAGCCGCATGCCGTCCCACAGGAAATCCGTACTCGCATAGCCGCCATTGAGCTTACGAATCCGACGGCCGAACGCGTCGTATTCGAAATGCGTCGTCGCGATGCCGAGACGGTCCTTCGTCACGACGGTCTTCAACTGACTCCAATCGTCGTATTCAAGAACCAGCTCTTTCGCAGGCCCGTGACCGCTCAGCTTGCGAACCAGCCGTCCATACGAGTCGTACTCGAAGCGCTTGTCCTCGAACATCTTGAGCCGGTTGTGCTCGACGTAGCCGCCCGGGTAATCGCTCGACACCAGGTTGGCCGCCGCGTCCCAGCGAAACACTTCCGACGGCAATCCCGGCCCCGCCGCCTGTTCAATCCGACCAGTCGGATCATATTGATAGCTCGTCGTGCCGTGACGCTGATCTCGCTTCTGGATCACGTCGCCCGCCGCATCGTATTGCCACTGCTTAGCAAGCAGATTGTCAGCCGCCCGTCCGCGCTGCGCAGCGTGCCGCGCACGACGCCCAACCGCGTCATATCCGAAATGACTGGTCAGCTTGCCCTGCGTTCGCAGCACTTCCCGATGCAGATCATCGCGCTCGATGTCGGCAACGGCAGCACCGTCAAAACGGATCTGGTGCACGTGTCCCGAGCCGTAATGCAGCCAATCGATCGTGCGCTCGCCCGAGATTGTGGTGCTGACACGGTTGCCAAGCTCGTCGTACGTATGCGCGAGCCAGCCGGTCGGCGTGTATTCCTCGAGAACCGCTCCGCGCGCGTCGTATTTCGAGCTGACCCGATTCTTCAGCGACGGGCCACGAGCGGCCAGCGTGTACAACTCGGCAGATGCGATTCGGCTCGCCTTGTCGTACAGGTACTCACAACGTTCACGCGCAGCTTGCTTCGCCGTCAGTCGCCCGATCGCGTCGCGCTCGTATCGCGTCTCGATCTGTCCATCTCGTACGATCGTGCCTTGGCCGCACACATCGTATTCGTACGTGCGCTTGTGGCCATCGAGGCCGATCTGCGCAGAAACCAGATCGCGACGGTCATACTGAAAGCGATACGCCTCGCGATTTTCGTTGGTCAAACTCGCGAGCCTGAACGCAGCGTCGTAACCGAACCGCACGACACGATTAGCCGCGTCCGTCCGTGACAGCAGCAAGCCGCGCGGATTGAGTTCGTAACGCGTGCTGCGCTGATTCGCGTCAACGACCTCGACCAGACGCCCGGCCGCATCGTATCGGAACATCTGACGCGCGCCATCGGCCGTTCCGATCCCCGTGACCCGCCCCATCGCATCCGCTTCGTACACGGTGGACTGGCCCGCCGCATCGGTCACACGCGCAAGCGCGCCACGTGCGTCATACCCAAACCGCGTGACCTTGCCGGAACAATCGGTATACGAAGTCAGCTGCGCACGACCATTCCACTCGAGGAACTTGTAACCACCCCGCGCATCGCGGATCGTATGCACCAGCCCGCGCTCGTCCCGGTGATATTCGGTCGCAAATCCCGCCGGATCGCGCGTCATCGTCAGGTTGCCGCGATCGTCGTAGCGGTAGATCCAGCGCGAATTGGCCGGATCGGTTTCCGCGACAGGCAGGTCGTAGTAAGCGTTCCACTCGGTCCGCTCAACCTGCCCGAGCGCGTCGATACGCTGCGTCTGGCGCCCCCGCTCGTCATATTCGAAGCGCGTCGTATGCCCGGCCGGATCGGTCGTACTGACCAACTGCCGCATCGCATTCCACTCGAGTTGCCAAACGTGGCCTTCCGCATCCGTATGGCTCGTCGGCTGCTGATCCTCGTTCCACGTCCACTGCGTCACGCGGCCGATCTGGTCGGTGATCGTCACCGTACGCTGCGCAAGATCCGCATTGAACGTGTACGCCTCGCCGTCATCGGTCCAGTGGCGCACGACACGCGCGTCGCGGCCGACGCCCTGCCACGCATAAAAGCACTGCAGGCCGCCGCGCAATGTGTGCTGGATCATCAGCCCGTGTTCGTAGGCGAAGCGTCGCCCGGTGTGGCCACTGCGATCGGTAACGGCCACCAGCTCGCCGGCATCGTTGTACGCATAACGCACCAGCGTGTCGGGTTGCTCACCGTCCACGCCACGCGTCAGCTCGATCGCGGCAATGCGTCGAGGGTGCGATTTATCGTAGGCCAGCGTCAGCATGCGCCCGGCGCTGTCGTGGAGCCGCGCAGGCCGCGCAACCTCACCAGCCGCCTCTTGCTCCACCTCAATCCAGTTGCCGTTGCGATCCTCGAGACGCCACAGCTTGAGCGTCTCGCTGTCCGCATCGGTGCGGGCACGGCCGAAATCACGATACAGCCCGTCGACCGTCTCGACCACGTAGTGCCCGCCGGCAGTACAGATCAGGTAAATGCCTTCGGGAACGCTGAAATGGCTCTCGCCCGGCGACACGGCCGGGAACACGATGTCGCGGCCCTGCTCGTCCCAATACGTGATCGACGTGACCTCACCATGCTCACGCGCAAGCCGCAGCTCAACGCTGATCGGCACGCTCCAGCCCGGCCCGAACAGGCTGTCAGCACGATCATCGTGACTGCTGTAAAAACGTCGCCACACGATCGGCAGCGGGCCGGGCAATGTGAAGTCGGTATCGTCCGTGCCATCGAGAAACTTGCCGCCGGTAATGACGTTGACCGGGTGACCGGCCGACGGCCTCGCCAAACTGCCTAGCCAAGTACCGAAGGCGCCGGCCGCAAAATTGATCGCGAGACAAGGCAGCTTGCCTTTCAGAAACTGCCCCCAGCTCATCTTCCCGCGGCCACACACCGCCAGCGCAATCCCGAGCGCCGCACCCAACCACCCGAGCCGGCTCGCCGACTTGACGTCCCTGACCCGCTGCGTGCCGCCGCCGATGAAAACGTTGTCGGAACCTTCGGCAATCGTCCCGTCGCAAGTCGTCTTGTCGCCGACCCGCGCGGCCGGGTGATCGTTGATGTAAACGCTCCCCGACCCGTCGGCAATCATCTGCGGCCCGGGATGATCCGTACACGCGACGGTATCGAGATCCCCCGGCCGCGCCGCGCGCGCAGCCGCCTTGTTATTGACATAAACGTTGCCCGAACCGCTGGCGATCTTGCCTTTGATCTCGGGCGGCGCGATCGAATTGGCCAGTGCCTTGGCGCCGTCGTCGATGGCTTCGTTCATGCCGCTCGCTTCCATCAACGCGCCCGAGCCGACCGCCACGCCCACGCCGATCGCGATCACCAGCGGCGTCGCCAGCCCTGCCGTGCCGATTTCGAGCGCGGCCAGGCCGACGAACACGAGCCCCTCCATCGCCTCCGCCACCAATGCGCCGACAACGGCGCCGCCGATCACCGACCCGACCGTGCCTGCAAGCTCACCCCAGAACGACGTGTGCTGGATCGGGTCTTCGAAGCGCGCGGCCGCGAAGTGTTCCGCGCTCACGACGCATCACCCGGGCCGAGCAGGGTCGGTCGAGCCGCGCGCGGCTGGAAACTGGCGAGCATGCGATCGGCGATCGCCTGCTGCTCGTCGGTCAGCGGTGCCGCGCTGGTCAACGTCATCACCAGCACGCGGCCGGCGTCGTCCGACGGAAACATGGTCTGCAGTTGATGCCAGAGCCGGCCATCCCGCTCGAGCGTGGAATCGATCTGGACGCCCGACCGGCCCGCCACCGTCACAGCCCGGCGCGCCTTCTCGGTCAGCATCTTCGCGTCGCGCGACGCTACTTCCCATTCACGCGCGACGAACGCATCGATACCTTCCCCGTCGCGCAGCCGCCCACGGGCGATCACGAGGTTGAGGCCGCCGGGGCCGGCGTTCATCACGAGGATGTTGACGGTGCGGTCGAGCGCCGCGTCCGGCAGTTCGAACGTGCCTTCGTGGATAGCGTAGTGCATGGTTTTTTTCGTGTTATTTGTTGAGATCGATGCGCTGGCCGTTGACCATCACGCCGTCGTCGGTCATCAGGATCACGGAGCCCTTGTGCTCGAGGCGAATGCCTTCGGGCGCGAGCGAAATCGAGCTGTCCTGCACCTTCAGCAGGATGCCGCGCTCGGCCACGTAGACCTGCGTGCCGCCGCCCCCGTCCTTGGCAGGCGTCGTCACCTCGACGGTGGTGGCGGTCGTACTGCGTTTCTCGGCGATCGTCTCGGTCAGGTTGCCCTGCGGAATCTGCTTTTCTTCGCTCCCGGTCGCCACCAGGACGGTACGCATCGGCCCGAGCACCTTGTGCGTCTCGTTGTTCTCGACGACGGTGTTCATGTCCTTCTGCGCGTGCATGAAGAATTCCTGCGCGCCGTTCGTGTCGGTCATGCGGATCTCGTTCGACCCCTGCCCCTTGTGCGTCTGGCTCTTGATCCCCATCGTCTGGCCGGCGGCCCCGTGGTACGGGTTGCCCTGCTCACCGTTGAACACGCGGCCCACGATCACGGGATTGTCCGGATCGCCCTGATTGAACGCGACGAGCACTTCCTGCTTGATCCGCGGAATGGCAGCCGCCCCCCAACCGTCACCCGCCCACGGCTGCGACACGCGCACCCACATCGAGTCGGAGCCGTCCTTCTTGCCACGCCGGTCCCACGGGAAGTTCACCTTCACGGCGCTCCCGTTGGTGTAGATTTCCTCGCCCTTGGGACCGACGACAATCGCCGACTGCGTGCCATGAATCACCGGTTTCGGCGTAGCACGCGGCGCACGATACGGAATCTTCTTCGGCAGCAACGCGAAGCTGTTGCGGTACGGCAATTTCGCGCTGTGCTGCGTGTAGTCGTTCACCGCCTCGTGACGCACGTGCAGGATCACGTATTCCTGGTTGTTCTCGAGGACCGGGTGATTCGCCACGTTGACGGCGCCGGCAGTAGTCATGCGCCACGCGTAGCCGCCGCCGGTATAGCGATGGGCCTGCGCCTCCTCGGCCTCCATCGCAAAACGCGCGTAGCGGTTGCCGTCGTCGCCGTGGTCGTACAGCGACTGGTGCTCGAACCGCTCGGTCGAGTCGAGCCGCGCGTGCTTGAGGTTCTGCGGGCCGGCTTCCACCAGCATCAGCGGCGACGACGGGTTCTGATGATTGAAATCGCGGAACGTGACCTTCCCCACGCCGAAGCGCCGGCCTTCGTGCAGCTGGTCGATGCCGCTGTCTTCGCTCGCCTCGGTGGCGGCGAACGGCACAGTTGCCAGCCCGTCGATCGGGCGGAACAGCAAATTCGTGTCGCCGATCACGAGAACATGCTTGTCCTTCTCGTAGCGATGCGTCCAGACCAGCCCTTCCTGCTCCATCAACCGCGCGCAGAAGTTGTAGTAGGACTCCTGGTACATCACCACGTATTCGAGCGGCTTCTGGCTCGTCCGGATGTCGAACACGAAATCGGAAAATCCGTGCTCCTGGAAAATCTCGGTGAGGATGTCCTGCGCGGTCTTGTTCTGGAAAATCCGGCAGTCGGTCGAGCGCGTCAGGAACCAGAACCACGGCACGGCCGTCAGGTGGTACTGCGTGACATTGCCGGGATTGCCGGCCCGGTCGAACGACGCGACGTAGCCGTCGAAATAGCGGTCGTTGTCGCCGGCACCCGATGCAACGACGCGTTCGAGCGTCGACAAGCGCGCCTGCTGATCGAACCGGATCTTGACCTGCTGGCCGATCAGGTCGTCGGGGCGCAGGTCGTGGCGGTGCGACAGCAGGTCGAGGTGGATTTCCGGCAACCGGTTCACGTATTCGTCGACCACGGCGGCGCTGACCAGCAGCACGTCCGGGCCGAGCGGCGTGTCGAGCGTGACGTAGCGATTGAGCTGGGTCAGGCGCGCGGGGTTGGCGGCGCCGTTGATTGCTTCGGCTACCGCGCCGGGCGTCTTGTCCATCAGCGAGAAGCCGGTTTGCGCGAGTTGCAGCGCACGCTGGACGGTGTCGACGTGCCCGGCCAGGCCCGCGAGCGGCCCGACGCTTCCGGCAACACTCGAGGCGACCGGGCCTGCCAGGCCGCCGAGCGCGCTCAAGGAGCCGAGCGCGCCGCCGCCCAAACCATTGGGAATACCCCCGTTCGGAGCGAAACTCATTCTTGTTCCTTGCGTGTGATCTCAGGTTCCGTGGGCCGGCTGGCCGGCCCGAAGCCCCGTTAATGTAGGACAATTTCCGACCGCGCGAAAGGCACCCAGCAAACGTTTCCGTTCGCGCCCCGAAAATCGAAAAAACCGGGGCAGCGGCTGGACGCCGGGGCACGGTTGGCCACGGCGCAGCGGCGCGCCGGTTTGCGCTGAAAACAGCACAATCTGCACGAAACTTGTGACAGGAACGTAGGGGGCGAAGCATCTCTCGAGCACGTGCGCGAGTCCGCCGAGACTGAAGCCGGCGAAATGCGGCTCGTCGACCACCCATCGCACTTCGAGCCCCTGCACGAACGCCGACGCAGGCTTGCGGGGCATCCAGCGCCGAACGCGCGCAGCCGACAACGAGACGAGCGCATCGAAGCACCGCCCGGCGTCGACCGAGGATTCCGCCCGGCGGGCGCAAAGCCGCGTCAGTTGGATCAGTCCCGGTCCGACGCTACGGAACAGGTCCGCGTCGGACGTCTGACGAACCGTGTCGACACTGACAACCGACCGTAGCGTGACATCCCGGTATCGGTGTTTTCAGCGACAGGGTGAGCAGTTCGCTTGTCGGCGGACGACGCACGCCCCCTCACCGCGGCGAAACCACGATCGCCGCCCGCCGATTCTGCGCCCGTCCGGCCGGCGTCCGGTTATCCCCTACCGGATCGCTCTTCCCTTTCCCGGCGATCGCAATGCGCTTCGGATCCAGCCCGACATCGACAAGCTCGATCGCCACGACCTCGGCCCGCCGTCTCGACAGTTCGAGGTCATAATCAACCGCCCCCTCCTGATCCGAGTACCCATAGACCCGTACCCCGTTAATCCCCGCCGACCTGAGCGTCCGCCCGATCCTTTCCACGATCCGCCGCACGTCGGGCTTGAGGTTATACCGATCGAAGTCGAACAAAATCGGCCCGGTCGAACCGAACTCGAACCCTGCTCCGGTTTCCTGGAAACCGGCCGACTTGAGCACCGTGACCTGCGTCTGCGTCAGGCCGCGGTGAAGCGGCGGCGCCTTGCAGCCCGCGAGCAGCATGCACAGCAACAGCGTGCTGCCGATGCCTATCCGCCCCATGCTCACAGGAAACGCGTTTTTCATCATCGCCCCCTTCGAGGGCGCCCGCATTGCGAGCGCATTTTTTCATTGAACCGCCGCGGCCTCGCCCGCAGCGGGAATCGACAACCATCAGGCCGACCCGACCACCCCTTCAGCCAACTGCCACGACCCCGGCCGCGCACGCTTGGCGCGGTACATCGCGGCATCCGCCGCACGCAGCAGGCCGCCTGCGTCCGACGCGTGATCGGGATACAGCGCAACGCCGGCACTCATCATGGTGGCCACCATGCGGCCGTCGGACAGCTCGATCGACGGCGCCATGCCGGACAGAATCTCGTCGGCGACACGACACACGCTGCCCGCTTCGCGCACCGCCGGCAGCATCACCGCGAATTCGTCGCCGCCCAGGCGCGCGACCAGATCGGTCTCGCGCACCTGCTTGCGCAGCCGCGCCGCGACGCCGATCAGCACCGCATCGCCGGCGTCGTGACCGAGACAGTCGTTGATCTCCTTGAAGCGGTCACAGTCGAGATACAGGATGGCGACGCGCTGGCCCGTCACTCCGGCTTCGCGAAGCGCCAGCGCGAGGCGCGACTCGAACTGCGTTCGGTTGGGCAGGCCCGTGAGCGCATCGTGCGTCGCCTTGTGTTCGAGCGACGCGTTCTCGTCACGCAGCGTGTTCTGCCAGCCTTCGAACTCGTCGAGCAACGCATTGAAATCGTCGCCGAGCTGGTTCAGTTCGGCGATTGCAACGGGCTCGACCCGCTGCGCGAACGCACGCTCGCGCCGCACGGCGTGTGCCACGCTGGCCAGCGCGCGCAGCGGTGAAACGATGTTGCGCAACAAGCGCTTCGAGCTGACGTACGCGCCGAGCACGCTGACCGCCAGGCAACCGAGAATACCGCCGACGCCACCGAGCAGGAAGCCGAAGAACTGATGCCCGCGGCCGCGCACGACGACGTGGCCGACGACGATGCCGTCATGCATCACCGGAACCGTCACGGGCCCGGGCAGCGCAAGGTCGGCGACGCCGCGCTCGAGCCGGGCGACCCCGTTTCCGGCGGGCAGTTGCCACGTCGCGAACGGTTGGCCCTTGCTGTCCGTGACCACCACCTGCGCGACGTCCTCGTCGCCGGCGATCAACCCGATCGCCTCGCTCGCCGCATCGTGGTCGCCGAACACGAGCGCCGCCTCGACCGTATAACCGAGCGAGCGCGCCAGCAGGTTCAGGTTGTTGCCGGCATACGCACGCAATGCGATCACGGCGACGACGATCAACGACACGGCGGCCATCGTGACGGCAACGAACGCAAGGCGCAGGTGCGCGCGACGCAACACGCTTTGCAGCGTCGGGCGCGCCACGCGCGAAGGGGAAAAGTGAGGCGCAAACCGTGTCATGGCGCCCCCTGCCGTCGCGCGAGATTGAGTACGTTCGGATGCACGCGCACACCGCTGCGCGCCACGGCGTCGAGATTGATGTCGAACGACACGCGTTCGCCGTCGATATTGAGGCAGAACATGCTGCCTGCGGTGCAGGACGGATCGTGTTCCGCGATCGTCAGGACCGGATGGCCGGCCACCGCGGCCCTCACACGCGTTCTCTCGTCGTTGCCCAGGGCGCCGAGATAGACGACGTCGCAGGCGATGCCGAGCGACGGATCGTCGAAGCGAACGCGCTGCACGTCGAGGAGCGTCGAGCCTGCCTGCAGCGTATCGGTCAGGCCGCGCGCGTAGTCGGGCCGGCCCGTCACGCACAAATGCAGGCGCACCGGCGTCGTCGGCCAGCGCGTGAAGCTGATGATGCCCAGCACGACCTGACGCACGGCGGAGTCATGTGACGAAACGGCGGAATCGGGAGGATCGGCAGGGCTCGCGGCGGCGACGATACGCACGGTGTCGGCCGCATCTTCCGCGTCTGCCTGCGCCCCGGCGAGTACCGCCGGGGCCGCACCCAATGCGCAAACGATTGCCAACAGCGCGTGGCGCAGCCAAGCGGTACGGCCGGATCGTACCGCCTTCCGTGCGGCGATGAGCGCCGCACCCATCGGCATCGTTGCAGTCGCAAGACTACCCGCCGCCGCGCACACTTTCGCATCCATGATGGCAACATCCGCTGGCGTTGCTCCGGCGCTGCCTCCTGCCTCCCTCCGTGCGCGAGCAGGCACCGTATCACGCGCACGATTGCTTCATCTTAGGTAAAAATTCGCATCACCAACCAGTGGGAAACACCCGCGAGAACGGTCTGAAAGTATGCGGAATCGGTACTCGCGTCAGCGGGTGTCGATGCAGCCTCGACGCCGGTGGATTGATCAGCGGATTGGACGCGCGTGCACATCAAACTTCATACGTTCTTCAGCGGCGTGCGGGATCGTTTTTCAGTGCGCGCCGTTTGCGCACGAGCATGAGCACGACGGCCGCGCTCACGAAACACACGCACGCGACGACGGTCACGACCATCACGAACACGACGACAGCGTGTCGTCGGTCGGTATCGAAGTCGATGCGGACGTCGATCTCGACGCGCTCGAAACGTGGCTCGGCGAACTGCGCCGCACCGATACCGCGAACCTGTTCCGGATGAAGGGCATGCTCGCCGTGCGGGGCCGCGCGCAGCACTACGTGCCGCAGAGTTTGCACGGCGTGATCGTACTGCGCGCCGCGCAAGCGTGGGGGTGCGAGCCGCACTCGTCACGTCGGCGTTCGAGATCGTGCCGGTGCTGACGATGGTCGTCGTGATGATCGAGTAACAGGCGACCGGGATCGCCGCTGACGACACGGTGTCGATCGTCGTGTGGAAAACGCCGAGAATGGCGGCCGTCGATACACGCGTGCCGGCACAGTGGGGCGCGCTGTTCTCGATGAATTGATGCGCGCCGTGCCCGCCGCGAGTATGCTTGTGCTTCGAACGCTCTCCAACTCCAACACGCGGCGGCACGGCGAACACGACACCGATGCTCCGCCAACCGTCATTCACCACCCTCGATGGATTTCGACGTCATCGTTCTCGGCGCAGGCATCGTCGGCGTCTGCGCAGCACTCCACCTGCAGGATCGCGGGCGCAAGGTCGCCCTCGTCGATCGCGGCGCGCCCGGCGAAGGCACGAGCTTCGGCAACGCGGGGCTGATCGAGCGCTCGTCGGTCGAACCGTATCCGTTCCCGCGCAGCCCGTTCACGCTGATGCGCTATGCGCTGAACCGCTCGACCGATCTCTACTGGCACAGCGCGTCGCTGCCGGCGTTCGCGCCATGGCTTGCACGTTTCTGGTGGGAATCGGCGCCGCTGCGTCACGCGGCGGCGTCGCGCGACATGCTGCCGCTGATCGAGCGCTGCATCGTCGAACACGACGCGCTGATCGCGCGGGCCGGCGCCGGCGAACTCATCCGCGCGAACGGCTGGCTGGAAGCGTTCCGCACGCCGGCCGCATTCGAACGCGGCGTGGCAGAGGCCGGACTCACCGCCCGCCGCCACGGGCTCGGCATCACGCCGCTCGATGCGGCCGCGCTGCTCGCGCACGAACCGAGCCTCGCGCCGGGCTTCTGTGGCGCGCTGCACTGGCTCGACCCGAAAAGCGTCGTCGATCCGTCCGCGCTCGTCAAAGCGTACGCACACCTGTTCGTGCAAGGCGGCGGCACGCTGCTGACCGGCGACGCGGCAAGCCTCGATGCGTTGTCGCCCGGCTGGCAGGTCAGGACGCAGGACGGCATGGCCGCCGCGCCGGCCGTGGTCGTCGCGCTCGGGCCGTGGTCCGACACGGTGTTCGGCAAGTTCGGCTACAAGATCCCGCTGCGCGAGAAGCGCGGCTATCACATGCACTACGCGCCGTCCGCGCGCGGCGTGCCGTCGGCGCCGATCGTCGATCGCGAATACGGTTACGTGATCGCACCGATGAAGCGCGGGCTGCGGCTGACGACCGGCGTCGAGATCGCGCGGCGCGGCGTGCCGCCGACCGGCGTGCAGCTCGAACGCGCGGAACGCATCGCGCGCCCCGTGTTCGGTTTCGGCGAACGGCTCGACCCGCAACCGTGGCTCGGCTTCCGGCCGTGCACGCCCGACATGCGTCCGGTGATCGGCCCCGCGCCCGCGCATCGCGGGCTATGGTTCGCGTTCGGGCACAACCATCACGGGCTGACGCTCGGCCCCGTCACGGGCCGCCTGCTGGCCGAGATGATGACGGGCGAAGCGCCGTTCACAGATCCGGCGCCGTATCGCGTGGATCGCTTCTGACCATGTAGGGCATCACGGCGCGCTCAATCGAGCGCGCGCCCGAAGATGCGGATCACTTCGTCAAGATGCTCGGCCATCGCGCGGCGTGCGGCGTCCGGATCGCGTGCGCGGATCGCATCGAGGATCGCGCGGTGCTCCAGTTCTGAGCGGTGCGGCATGTCGTCCGGCATGTACAGCGACTGCAGCCGCTGGAACATCAGGTCGTACTTGTGCGCGAGCAACTGCTTGATCATCAGCGCATACGCGGCGTTGTCGCTCGCCTCCGCGATGCGAATATGAAACAGCCGGTCGCCCGGATGCGTGAGCGAACCGCTGCGGTTGTCTTCCTGGTTACGCAGGAACGCCTCGTGGATCCCTTCGATCTGCTCGTCCGAGCCGTGCTTCGCGGCCAGCGACGCCGCTTCCGGCTCGATCAGCCGGCGCGCCTGCAGCAGCGCGAACGGCGGGATTTCGGTATCGAGGTCGAGTGCGATGCCGAGTTCGGGATCGATCTCGACGATCGTGAACGGCGCGGCTTTCGTATCGGGTTCGGGTGCCGCTGTGGCTTCGGGGTGGCGCACCTTCACGCCATCGCCGACGCGCACGCTCACGAGCCCGCTCACTTCGAGCGCGATCAGCGCCTCGCGCACCGACGTGCGCGATACGCCGAACTGTTCGGCGAGTTCGCGCTCGGGCGGCAGATAGCTGCCCGGCGGAAAATCGCCGGACGCGATCATCGCACTGAGCTTGTCGGCGATCTGCTGGTAGAGGCGGCGGTTCTGAATCGGCTGGATGGACATACGTTGAGGCTGGTGATCGGTTTCGTTCCGGACGGTCTGACGAATCGAACAGACCGTTCGCGCCTATTCTATATGCCGCGCTTCGCCACGCCCGGCACCGCATAGCAACGCGCGGCGGTGCCGCCCCACAGCGCGTTGCGCTCGGCCGCCGACAGCCGCGATTCGGCCCAGCGCTCGACGATCGACGCGACTTCGTCGTACGACGCGGCCAGCAGGCACACGGGCCAGTCCGACCCGAACATGAGCCGCTGCGGGCCGAACGCGTCGAGCGCCGCGTCGAGACACTGCTCGATATGCCGGACGTCCTTCCCGCGCAGGCCGCGCTTCCAGTCAGCTTCGGTCACGAGCCCCGACAGCTTGCACGCGACATGCGGCAGCGCGCCCAGCTCGCGCAACGCGGCGCGCCAGCGCGCGAGCGCGGTGTCGTCGCGCTCGAAGTCGGCGAGCGCGGGCTTGCCGACGTGATCGAGCACGAGCCAGTGCGCGTCGTGCCGCGCGCAGAACGCATGCACGTCCGGCAACTGGCGCTCGAACACGAGCACGTCGTACACGTAGCCGTTCGCCTGCAGCCAGGCGACGCCGCGATTGAAGCCCGGCTCCGCGACGAACGCGCCGGCATCGGCTTCGTCCTGCACCTGGTGACGGAAGCCGCGCAGCTTCGGGCTGCGCCATTCGGCGACACGCTCGGCAAGCTCCGGCGCGGCGAGATCCTCCCAGCCGACCACCGCCGCGATGCGCGCATCGTCGCGCGCGAGATCGAGCAGGAACGCCGTCTCGTCGCGCCCGGCGCGCGCCTGCACCGCGATCGACGCACCGATTGCCTGCGCGTGCATCAGCGGCCACAGCGCATCGGGCAGGTAGTCGCGCGCGAGCACCTCCATCCCGGCGCCGATCCACGGGTAGTCGGCGGCGCGATAGCGCCAGAAGTGCTGATGGGAATCGATACGCACTGCGCCCATGATGCCCTCGTGTTCGGTCGGCGCGGCGGCGGCGCGCGCCACCGCCGCCCGACGCAACGCTCAGTCGTACAACACCGCCGCGATCTTCGGATCGTCGATATTGGTCTTGTCGTACCAGTAGAAACCGGTATCGATGACCTTCGGCAGCTTCTCGCCCTTGATCGCCTTCACGGCTGCCTCGACCGTCTTGTAGCCGATTCCGATCGGGTTCTGCGTGATCGCGCCGGCCATCAGCCCGCTGCGGATCGCGTCCTTCTGCTGCTTGCCGGAATCGTACCCGACGATCACGACCTTGCGCTTCATCTCGCGCACGCCGTTGACCACGCCGATCGCCGAGCCTTCGTTGGTGCCGAACAGCCCCTTGAGCTTCGGATACGCCTGCAGGATCGACTTCGTCACCTCGGTCGACTTCAGCTGGTCGCCTTCGCCGTACTGAACGGTCACGACCTGCACCTTCGGATGCGCCGACTTCATGCGTTCGAGAAAGCCGTCGCGACGGTCGATGCCGGTGCGGCTCGTCTGGTCGTGCGCGACCACGGCCACCTCGCCTTCGTCGCCGATCAGCGCGGCAAGCTTGTCGGCCGCGAGCGACGCCGCGGCCTTGTTGTTGGTCGCGGCCGTCGTCACCGGAATGTCGCTGTCCACGCCCGAGTCGAACGCGATCACCGGGATCTTCTCGGCCTGCGCCTTCTTCAGCAGCGGCAGCGCGGCCTTGCTGTCGAGCGCCGCGAAACCGAGCGCGGCCGGCTTCTTCGCGATCGCGGCCGACAGCATGTCGATCTGCTTGTCGACCATCGCTTCGGTTTCGGGGCCTTCGAACGTTACCTTCACCTTGTAGTCCTTCGCGGCCTGCATCGCGCCCGCTTTCACGGCCTGCCAGAACTGATGCTGGAAGCCCTTCGAGATCAGCGGGATGTAGGTTTCCTGCGCCTGCGCGCCGGCCGTGACGCCGACGGCGAACGTCAGCCCGACGATCGCGTTCAACACCTTGCTCCTGATCACTTCGCGTCTCCTTTTTTCGTATCGACTGGAACGACTGGGACGCCGGCCGGAACCGGCGATGAAGCACATGCCTGCTCGAATGCGTCCGTTCAGCGGCGCCGCCGGCGCAGGATATCGACGTAGACGGCGAGGATGATGATCACGCCCGTCACGACCGTCTGCCATTCCTGCGCGACCGACATGATGCGCAGGCCGTTCGTCAGCACGCTCATGATGAACGCGCCGATGATCGTGCCGACGATGCTGCCCGCGCCACCCGACAGCGACGTGCCGCCGATCACGACGGCCGCGATCGCATCGAGCTCGTAGCCCTGCCCGAGCGCGGGCTGCGCGGAATTCAGCCGCGATGCGATCAGCAACCCGGCGATCCCGCACACCGCGCCGCTGAACGTGTAGACCGCGATCTTCCACGCATCGACGTTCACACCCGACAGCCGCAGCGCCTCCTCGTTGCTGCCGAGCGCGAACGTATAGCGGCCGAAGATCGTGCGGTTCAGCACGATCGACGCGCCGATCGCGACGAGGAACAGGATCAGCACCGCGTTCGGAATCGGCAGCGCCGGGATCAGGCTGCCGATCAGCGAATCCTGCGCGATCGACGTGAAGCCCGGCGTGTCGTTGAAGTAGATCGGCCGCGTGCCCGAGATCACGAGCGACAACCCCTTGAGCAGCATCATCATGCCTAGCGTCGCGATGAACGGCGGCACCTTCATCTTCGCGATCACGAAGCCCGATACGCAGCCCGACAGCGCGCCGAAGAACAGCGCGGCCAGGATCCCGAGCGGCAGCGGCATGCCCCAGTTCGTCAGCACGACGCCGGCCATCACCGCGCAAAACGTCATCAGCGTGCCGACCGACAGGTCGATGCCCGACGTGATGATCACGTAGGTACAGGCGACAGCCAGCACGCCGTTCACCGCGGTGGCCTGCAGGATCGCGACGAGGTTGTCGACCTCGAGGAAGTTCGGCGACGCGATGCTGAAGAACACGATCAGCAGCACGAGACTCGCGAACGCGAGCAGCTTCTGGCGCGCGGCCGGGTTGAAGAAGCGGGCTCGGAAGCCGGATGCGCCGGCCGGCGTGTCGCCGGAAGCGATAGGCGGAACGGGATGCGTATCGTTGGACATGATCGTAGGGGCTGAATCAGGACAATACGGTCGACTCGCGCTGCGTCGCGAGCTGCATGATCTTTTCCTGCGTGGCGTCGGCCGCGCGCAATTCGCCGGTCACGCGCCCTTCGCACATCACGAGAATCCGGTGGCTCATGCGCAGTACTTCCGGCAACTCCGACGAGATCATCACGATCGCCTTGCCGTCGGCGGCGAGCGCGTCGAGCAGCTTGTAGATCTCGCTTTTCGCGCCGACGTCGATGCCGCGCGTCGGCTCGTCGAAGAACAGGATGTCGCAGTCGCGCAGCAGCCACTTCGCGATCACGATCTTCTGCTGGTTGCCGCCCGACAGCAGCCGCGCCGGCTGCGTCACCGACGGCGTGCGGATCGCGAGCTGCCGCACATACGCCTGTGCGGTGTCGCGCAGCGCACGCGCGTCGAGAAACACGCCGCGGCGCACGAAGCGGCGCATGCTCGCCAGCGCGATGTTGTTCTGCACGTCCATCCCGACCGCAAGCCCGAAGTGCTTGCGATCCTCGGACAGGTAGCCGATGCCGTGCTTCACCGCATCGGCCGGCGCGCGGATCGTCACGGTCTTTCCGTGCACGCGGATCTCGCCCGCGTCGACCGGGTCCGCGCCGAACACCGCGCGCGCGACCTCGGTGCGGCCCGCCCCCATCAACCCGGCGAAGCCGAGAATCTCGCCGCGCCGCAGCGTGAAACCGACATCGCGAATCGCACGGCCGCGCGACAGCCCACGCACTTCGAGCGCGACGTCGTTCGCGGACGTATCGGGCGGCGTGCGCAATTCGGTTGCAAGCTGGCGTCCGACCATCATCGCGATGATCGCGTCCATCGACGTGTCCGCCATCGGCACGGTCGCGACATACTTGCCGTCGCGCATCACGGTCACGCGATCGGCGATCTGGCGCAGCTCGTCCATCTTGTGCGAGATGTAGACGATGCCGACGCCGTGCGCGCGCAGGTCGCCGATGATGCGGAACAGCTCGGCGATTTCCGCGTTGTTGAGCGCGGCGGTCGGCTCGTCCATGATCAGCACGCGCGAGTCGAACGACAGCGCCTTCGCGATCTCGACCATCTGCTGCTTCGCCACCGTCAGCCGTCCGACCGGCGTACGCGGGTCGAGATCGAGCCGCATCCGCGCGAAGATCGCGGCCGCGTCGCGGTTGAGTGCCGCTTCGTCGACGAACACGCCGAAGCGGCCGCGCGGCTCGCGGCCGATGAAGATGTTCTGCGCGACGCTCAGGTGATTCATCAGGTTCAGCTCCTGATGGATGATGCCGATCCCGAGCGCCTGCGCGGCGCGCGGATCGGCGATCTCCACCGCGCGGCCATCCATCCGGATCTCGCCGTCGTCGCGCGGGTAGACGCCCGCGAGAATCTTCATCAGCGTCGACTTGCCGGCGCCGTTCTCGCCCATCAGCGCATGCACTTCACCGGCACGCAGGTCGAAACGGCAATCGTCGAGCGCCTGCACGCCCGGGAAGCGCTTGCCGATACCGGTCAATGCGATCAACGGCGGCGCGGTGTTCGGGTTCAGGTCCGGTTGCATGGCGCACCGCCCTCAGCTGATCGCACGATCGAGATGCGTATAGCCGCCGTCGACGAACAGCCACTGGCCCGTCGTGTGCGATGCGCGCGCCGACAGCAGGAACACGGCCGTATCGGCGATTTCGTCGGCCGTCGTGAAGCGTTTGCCGAGCGGCACCTTGCCCGCGATGCCGGCCAGCTTCGCGTCGGGGTCGTCGAAGCCGGCAAGCCAGCTCCGGTAAAGCGGCGTCATCACCTCGGCCGGGATCACCGCGTTCACGCGCACGCCGTCGTCGCGCAGCGCGACGGCCCATTCGCGTGTCAAGGCGAGCTGAGCGCCCTTCGATGCGCAATAACCGCTCGTGTTGCCCTGCCCGGTGACGGCCGTCTTCGACGCAATGTTGACGATCGCGCCGCGCGTCGCCTTCAGGTGCGGCACGCAGTAGTGCGCCATCACGTAGTAGTGGATCAGGTTGCGTTCGAGCGACGCGACGAACGCGTCGCGACCGGCATCGAGGCCGATGCTGTCGTTGACGCCCGCGTTGTTGACCAGGCCGTCGAGTCGGCCGAAGCGCGCGATCGTTTCCGCAACCGCGTCGCGGCATTGCGCATCGTCCTGCAATTCGACCGAGATGCACGCGGCACGCGACTGCTTGCGCACGAGTGCGCGCCAGAACGCTTCGTCGGGCGCGTGGCGCGCGAACACCACCGGAATTGCGCCTTCTTCGGCAAGCCGCATCGAAATCGCGGCGCCGATGCCCGACGCGCCGCCGGTCACGATCACGACCTTGTGTTGCAGATTCAAATCCACTTCGCGTCTCCGTCGTTCATGTTGTCGGCACGCTCGACGCGTGTCAGCCGCGGAACCGGTATTGCTCCAGCGATTCGGGCTTCATCTCGATCGAGAATCCGGGCGCTGTCGGCGGCATGTACGCCGCGCCGCGCACGACGCACGGTTCGACGAAATGCTCGTGCAGATGATCGACGTACTCGGTCACGCGCCCTTCCTTCGTGCCGGCAATGCAGATGTAGTCGATCATCGACAGATGCTGCACGTACTCGCACAACCCGACGCCGCCCGCATGCGGGCACACGGGCAACCCGTACTTCGCGGCCATCAGCATCACCGCGAGAATCTCGTTCACGCCGCCGAGCCGGCACGCATCGATCTGCACGACGTCGATCGCGCCGCGCGCGATGAACTGCTTGAACAGCACGCGGTTCTGGCACATCTCGCCGGTCGCGACCTGCACGGGCGCGATCGCCTCGCGGATCTTGCGATGCCCTTCGACGTCGTCGGGGCTCGTCGGCTCCTCGATGAACCACGGCCGCGCGAACGCCAGCTCGCGCACCCAGTCGATCGCCTCGTCGACTTCCCACACCTGGTTCGCGTCGATCATCAGTTGGCGGTCCGGGCCGATCACCTCGCGCGCGATCGTCACGCGGCGGATGTCGTCTTCCAGGTTCGCGCCGACCTTCAGCTTCACGTACTCGAACCCGGCCTCGACGGCTTCGCGGCACAGCCGCCGCAGCTTGTCGTCGCTGTAGCCGAGCCAGCCGGCCGACGTCGTGTAGCACGGGTAGCCGTCGCGCTCGAGCAGTGCGATCCGTTCTGCCTTGCCAGGCACCTGCCGGCGCAGCAGGTCGAGCGCTTCATCCGGCGTCAGGCAATCGGTCAGGTAGCGGAAGTCGATCGCACGCACCAGTTCCTCCGGGCTCATGTCGGCGACGAGCCGCCACAGCGGCTTGCGTTCGGCTTTCGCCCACAGATCCCATACCGCATTGACGACGGCCCCCGTCGCCAGGTGAATCGCGCCCTTGTCGGGGCCGATCCAGCGCAACTGGCTGTCCGACGTGACGTGCCGCCAGAAGCGGCCCATGTCGGCGCGAATCCAGTCGAGGTCGAGGCCGACGACGAGGTGACGCATCGCGTCGATCGCCGCGCAGCAGATCTCGTTGCCGCGCCCGATGGTGAACGTGAGCCCGTGACCTTCGAGCCCGTCGCGGTCGGTTTCGAGCACGACGTAGGCTGCCGAATAATCGGGGTCCGGATTCATCGCATCGGAGCCGTCGAGCTGGCGCGAGGTCGGGAAGCGCACGTCGAGGACGCGCATCGATCGAATGATAGGCATGACGAATCGTCCGCGAAAGGAAATCAGGCCTGCACGGTGCGCTGGCGTTGCTCGCCGAGCCCGTCGATGCCGAGCGTGATCACCTGCCCGGCGCGCAGATAGACGGGCGGTTTCTGCCCGAGACCGACACCCGGCGGCGTGCCGGTCGAGATCACGTCGCCCGGCTGCAGGCTCATGAAACGGCTCAGGTAGCTGATCAGGTGCGGCACGCGGAACACCATCGTCGCGGTCGTGCCGTTCTGGTAGCGATGGCCGTCGACGTCGAGCCACAGCCGCAGCGCATGCGGATCGGGCACTTCGTCGGCCGTCACGAGCCACGGGCCGAGCGGCCCGAACGTGTCGTTGCCCTTGCCCTTGTCCCACGTGCCGCCGCGTTCGAGCTGGAATTCACGTTCCGACACGTCGTTCACGACGCAGTAGCCGGCGACGTGCGACAGCGCATCGGCTTCCGCGATATAGCGGCCGCCCTGGCCGATCACCACGCCGAGCTCGACTTCCCAGTCGGTCTTCTCCGAGCCGCGCGGAATCTCGACGTCGTCGTTCGGCCCCGAAATCGCACTCGTCCACTTGCCGAACACGACGGGCTCCTTCGGCACGTCCATCCCCGATTCGGCCGCGTGGTCGGAATAGTTGAGCCCGATGCAGATGAACTTGCCGACGCGACCGACGCACGCGCCAAGCCGCGGCGTGCCTTCGACGAGCGGCAGCGACGACGGCGGAATGTCGCGCAGCCGCGCAAGCGACGCCGGCGCCAGCACATCGCCGGCGATATCGTCGATCACGCCGGACAGGTCGCGAATGTGGCCCTGCGCATCGAGCAGGCCCGGTTTTTCATGGTGCTTGTCGCCAAATCTCAGCAGTTTCATGTCGTCTTGAGCGGAAACGGAACGTGAAGGGGAACGCGCGGTCAGTTCGACCAGCCGCCGTCGATCAGGTGAATCGCGCCGGTCGTAAACGACGCTTCGTCGGACGCGAGGTACAGCGCGAGCGCGGCCACTTCTTCCGCGCGGCCGATGCGGCCGATCGGCTGGCGCGCGACGAATGCCTGGCGCACCTCGTCGGTCGACACGTGGCGCGTGCGCGCCTGGTCCGCGATCCGCTGCTCCAGCGACGGCGATTCGATCGTGCCCGGGCAGATCGCGTTGCAGCGGATGCCCCGCTCGACGAAATCGGCGGCCACCGCCTTGGTCAGCCCGATCACGGCCGCCTTGGTCGTGCCGTAGACGAAGCGGTTGGGCACACCCTTCACGCTCGACGCGGCCGACGCCATGTTGATGATCGACGCGCCGCCAGCCTCGAGCATCGCGGGCAACAGCGCGCGGATCAGCCGGTACATCGACGTGACGTTCAGGTTCAGCGAGAACGCCCAGGCTTCGTCGTCGCAGTCGAGGATCGAGCCGTGGTGCACGAAGCCCGCGCAGTTGAACAGCACGTCGAACGCACGCTCGCGCGCGGCGAGCGCCGCGACGTCCTGCGCATCGGTGACGTCGAGCCGCCGCGTGGCGAGCCGGCCGCCCGCGCGTTCGGCGTCGGCCTCCAACCGCACGAGCGCGGCTTCGTTGATGTCGGTCGCCAGCACGTCGGCGCCCTCGCTCGCGAACCGCAGCGCGGTCGCGCGGCCGATGCCCTGCCCGGCCGCCGTCACCAGCGCGCGTTTGCCCTGCAATCTCATGAGCACCTCCCGAAAAATCCGGCCACCCGTCGGCCGATTGGCACAAAGGACTAAAGGTCCAACCAATCATAGGAAGGGATGGCGTGTTTGTCACGGAATCGGGATTCAGTATTTACCCGAGCGGCAAAATCGGGCGGTTGAGCAAGGATTCGGTGCTCGATGGCGCCAGGGGGCATGTCCAGCGACCCGCACAGCCTCGATACGGCGGGCCTTCCGGACGGTTTACCGCACACATCCCAGCGCGGCACCTCGTCAAACTGACAAAAAAGTCATGTTCACGTCAGGGTCTCAACGGGATGCGCGCGTCATCATGGCGACCGGACTGCGCTTCCGGTCCATCGCCACCCCGCCCGCGTCCGATCCCTGCGGGCACCTCCGTCCCCCGGCGATGGGCTCCGTGACTGGGCGAGCAGACACGGCGCGCAGGCCGATTTCCCGCCCCGGACTTCACGTCCGGGGCGTTTTTGTCTGTGGTTTCCAAGAAAATAAGCGTGGATTGTTTCTAAATCGGCAAAAGGTAATTTGAGCCAGACAGGATGTTTTTTCCGGTCACAGACGCTTACATTTAGCGCACCACTCATGGAAACCGCTACGGATTCGCCATCGGGTAGTGACATCCACTGCCAAGGCCGAAACCGCACGAGCTTTAGGAAACGGCAAATGAAGGCCTCCAAATCCCTGCCTGCGCTCGATCCCGCCGACGTCCACGTCGAAATCCTCGAACAGTCCGATACGCTGCTCGTCGTCCGCTGGGTCGAACCTGGCCGCTGTCACTATGGTGAACAGCGCTGGCGCCGCCGCTTCGCGCAACGCACCGGCACCTGCGCGCTGTCGCGCCAGGTCATCCACCGCGGCGACGAAGTCTTCCGGCCGGCCGAACGCCCGGCGCCCGCGAACGCGGCCGCGATGATTTCCGCCGCCGAAGTGCTCGCGCTGGCCGGCGGCAGGTAAATCCTGCCGGCCGCGCGTCGCGGCACGCGCCGCCACACGATGCGCCGGCCCTAGAAGCACCGGCCTAATTCCCCCGCTTGTCTGCCACGCCTGCGCGCACTATCGTTACACCATTCAATGTAATGATTACGCGCCGCGGCCGCCTGGTCGCGCCGATGGAGGCAGACATGCATGCATGGAGCGCGCGCCACGTCCCGGCGCAAGGCGGCAAGGTCGCAGTCGTGACCGGCGCCAACAGCGGGCTCGGCTGGCAGCTGGCGGAAACGCTGGCCGCGAAAGGCGCGACGGTCGTGATGGGCTGCCGCGATGCGGCCCGCGCCGCACAGGCGGCCGATGCGATCCGCCAGCTCCATCCCGATGCCCGCGTCGAAGTCGACGCGCTCGACCTCGCCGATCTCGCGTCGATCGCACGCTTCGCGGCCGAGGTGGCCGAACGCCACGGCCGCGTCGATATCCTCTGCAACAACGCCGGCGTGATGTTCCTGCCGCTGCGCCATACGCACGACGGCTTCGAGATGCAGTTCGGCACCAACCACCTCGGCCATTTCGCACTGACCGGCCACCTGCTGCCCGCGCTGCGCGCCGCGCGCCGCGCGCGGGTCGTGACGATGTCGAGCGGCCTCAACCGCGGCGGCCGGATCCGCGTCGACGACCTGCGCGCCGAGCACCGCTACAACCGTTATCTCGCCTATTGCGACAGCAAGCTCGCGAATCTCGTATTCGCGATCGAACTGCAGCGCCGTTTCGAGCGCGCGGCGTTCGCCGGGATCAGCGTGGCCGCGCACCCGGGCTACGCGGCGACCAACCTGCAGTTCGCCGGCCCGGCGATGGACAGCTCGCCCGCCCGTGCCGCGCTGATGCGTGCCGCGAACCGTTATCTCGCGCAACCGGCCGACCAGGGCGCGCTGCCCGCGATCCATGCCGCGACCTCGCCCGATCTCGCCGGCGGCGCCTATATCGGACCGTCCGGCTGGTTCGAGTCGCGCGGGCTGCCGGCGCCCGCGAGCGTGCCGCGTGCGGCGCGCGACGTGGCCTCGGCGGCACTGCTGTGGGAAGCATCGGAAGCCGCGACAGGCGTGCGCTTCCTCAGTTCGGGCGCGCCGGCCGGACGCTCGCCGGACCGGCCGTTCGACACGGCGGCCGAGGCGCGCTGAAACGCCCATCGCCGTCCGCAATAGTCTTCCCACTTGTTGCGCCAACCGAGAAGAAAGCTGGTTGAAAGACTAATTCGGCGCGTTACTGTTACCGCCCAGGAAACAATCTATCGTCAAAATCAGCGTTTACCCTGAACCTTCCGATGACTAAGATTTGATCAATCGCTTAAGACATGGTGTCGAGAGCGAACTCAATAAAACACCGGAGGTCATCATGAAATCGCTCGTTTCCGCAGTCGTTGCCGCTGCCGCCCTGTCCGCTTCGTTTGGCGCATTCGCCCAAAGCACCGTGACCCGCGCGCAAGTGAAGAACGAACTGGTCCAGCTCGAACAAGCCGGCTACAAGCCGGGCCTGTCGAGCCCGTACTACCCGAACGACATCCAGAGCGCAGAAGCGCGTGTTCATGGTGCCGACACCAGCGGCTACGGCGCGCAACCGGCTCCGGCCGTCCACTCGGGCGCCCCGGCAGCATCGTCGAACGCACGCGATTCGATCTTCTTCGGCCAGTAAGCCGATGCGCCCCCGGCGGGCGCCGCGCGTCGCGCGATGAAGCAGGAAAATCCGGACGAGCCCCCTTGCGGGGCTCGTCCTTTTTTATGAAACGCATACCTCCGCCGCCCGGCAACGGGTGGCTTCGCCCGGGCGCCTTGCGGCCGGGCGCTTTTTCATCTGCGAGGTAGGCGTGCGGGCATGATGAAGCCGGGCGCGCCCGTCAACGCGGCACAGCGGCCGCAGCGACCGCCGACCGCGACAACACCCGCCACCGCGACAGCAGCTCATCGCGATCGACGTAACAGCCCTGCAGGTGCCGGCGGCCCGTCGACGGATCGAACTCGGTACGCGCATGCAGCACGCGCCGGTTGTCGAACGCCCACATGTCGCCCGCCCGCAGCCGGCGCTGCACGCGAAAACGCGGCTCGCGCGCCAGCGCGAGGAACCGCCGGTACGCGCGATAGACGGCCGCGACCGAGCCGGCCGGCGCATCGAGCGGCCCGCGCAGGAAGTTCGCGACGCGCACCTCGGTGACATTGCCGCGCGCATCGAGCCCGATCACCGGCGCCGAGCAGCGGTAGTCGCTGTTCGCGCTCTTGTTCCAGAACTCGAACGGCGTCGACGCGAGTTGTTCAAAATCGTCCGGATGCTCGCGCCGCAACGCATCGGCAAGCGCGAAGCCGTCGAGGAACACGCTGTCGCCGCCGGTTGCGTCGTTCGCGAGGCAATGCAGGAACTGCACGCCCGGCTGCAATTCGCGGGTCGGCAGATCGGTATGCGGCGGCAGGTTCAGCGACGTATACGCATTGCTGTCCGGGCGCGGCTTCGATTCGACGTCGAACAGCACGCCGAAATTGCTCTCCCGGATCAGGCCGACACGGCGAGCGATCGGGTCGACACGGCCACGCTCGGCCGGCACGCCTTCGACGAGCGTCAGCCCCGTGCGTTGCAACGCGGCAAGCCACGCGAGCAATGCGCCGTCGTCCTCCATCACGTCGCGCCACGCGAACACGCCGATGGCCGTCGCATCGTCGCCGGCCCACACGTGCCGACCGTGCGCGGCCTGGCGCTCCGCGCGCGACGCGTCGTCGTATGCATGCGCGCGCAACCAGCCCGGCGACCACGCGCTGCGATGTCCGTCGTTCCACTCGACATGCAGCGCACCGTCGGTTTCGACGTGCACCGCGAGCGCGGAGAGATCGTCGCGCGCATCGGCGATCTCGAACACCTGTTCACGCGTGACGGCGTGCACGCACGCGGAACACGCGCAGTTGTCGCGCAGCCAGTCGAAATGAAACGGCGATCGTCGCGCGTCGCTCCATTCGATGTCCACCGCGCCGTCACCAATCGCCGCCGCCGCAATGGCCGCGTCCGCCGAAAACGTCCGCCAGTCCTCGATACGCTGTTGCGCTGCCTGCATCGTTGCCTCCCGGAAACGCCCGCTACGCGTGTGGTGCGAGCAGAAACCCGCCGACCGTCCGGTGCAGCCGCGCCGCCTGCGGACTCGTTCCGAGCGCGCGCCAGCAGCCGTGCACCAGCCCCTCTCCCATCCAGTAGTGCGCGACGCCGCCGGCCGCGCGAATCCGTTCGACGTACACGCGCGCATCGTCACGCAGCGGATCGTGCTCCGCGCCGACCGCGAGCACGGGCGGCAGGCCGTCGAAACGCGAAGCCGCGAGCGGCACCGATGCGCGCAGCAGCGGGTTGCCGTCTCGCAGCGCATCGGACAGGCCGCCTTCCCAGTACAGCGCGCGATAGCGATGGACGTCGTCGAGCGTCAGCATCGGCGCGTGCGCCTCCGTTTCGCGCGCGGGCGATTGCGGTTCGAATCCGAGCATCGGATAGACGAGCGCGATGCCGTCGACACCGCCTTCGCCCGCATCGCGCAACGCGGTGGCCGCGGCCGCCGCAAGCATGCCGCCCGCGCTGTCGCCCGCGAGCGTCAGCGGATGCACGCACGGCCCGAACGGCCAGCGTGCATCGCGCGCGGCGCGCGTGACCTCCAGACAATCTTCAAGCGCGGCCGGCGCGCGATGCTCGGGCGCGAGCCGGTAGTCGACCGCGATCACGTCGAGCCCCGTATCGGCCGCCAGTTGCGCGGTGATCAGCGCGTGACTGTCGAGCGAGCCGACGACGAAGCCGCCGCCATGAAAGAACAGCACCGTGCCGCGCGGCGCGCCGTGCGCGGACGTGTAGCGCCGCAACCCGATCGCGCGGCCGTCGGGCGCCTGCCAGACGGCGTCCTGCTGCACGATGTCGGCCGGTAGCGCAGCCGGGGTCCATTCGGCCGCGAAGCGGTCGTACAGGCGGCGCTGCTCGCCGGGCGAGCGCGCGGCCGCATCGGCCGGATACCACGCGTCGACGGCTGCAACGAACGTCGCGATTTCCGGTTCGAGCATCGTGTGCGCTCCGTGATTGACGATTCGCGCCGGCTAACGGCGCGGCGGCAGCGCGATCACGCGGCCCGCATACGCGGGCGCCGCGCAATCGCGCTGCAACGCATGCAGCTCGGCCACGCGTGCAGCCACGTCGTCGTCGAACGGCGCCGATTTCGCGCCATCGCGCGTATCGACGTGCAGCAGCATCTGCTCGCTCGCCGCGACCGCATCGTCGTGCCCGGCCGCGAACAGCTCGAGATACAGGTGCAGCCGCTTCGCGTCGTGCGCGAGCACGCGCGCGTCGACGCGCACCTGCGTGCCCTCCTTGATCTCGTGCAGGTAGTTCACGTGCGCTTCGAGCGTATAGACCGAGCGGCCCCGCTCGCGGCGCGCGGCGTCATCGAGGCCGATGCGATCCAGTAGCGCATCGGTCGCGAAGCTGAAGATCAGCAGATAGAACGCATCGCGCAGGTGGCCGTTGTAGTCGACCCATTCGGGCCGCACCGCGTCGCGGTAAATCGTCAGCGGGGTATCGCCGGTCATCGTCTCTCGTCCTCAGTCTTCGAATCGCATCCCGTGCCGCGCCTTCACCGCGGCGATCGACTTCAGCACCTCGGTGATGCACTCGTCGCGATAGCGTTCGAGTTCCTTGATGCTGCGCGTGCCCTGCTGTTCGGTCGTGCCTTCGACGACGCTGTCGATCAGCGCATCGGTCAGCGTAGGCGCAACCAGCTTCGTCCACGGCAATTCGAGCGCGGGGCCGAACTGCTGCATGAAGTGTCGCATGCCCGCGTCGCCGCCCGCGAGCGTGTAGGTCAGGAACGTGCCCATGAACGACCAGCGGATGCCCGCGCCGAAGCGGATCGCGTCGTCGATCTCGCCGGTCGTCGCGACGCCTTCGTTGACGAGGTGCAGCGCCTCGCGCCACAACGCTTCGAGCAGCCGGTCGGCGATGAAGCCCGGCACTTCCTTGCGCACGTGCAGCGGCCGCATGCCGAGCGTGCGATAGATCTCCATCGCGCCTTCGACCGCTTCCGGCGACGTGCGCGCGCCGCCGAGCACCTCGACGAGCGGCAGCAGGTAGACGGGATTGAAAGGATGGCCGACCACGCAGCGCTCCGGATGCGTCGCCCGCGCGTAGAAATCCGTCGGCAGCAGCCCCGACGTCGACGACGCGATGATCGCGTCGGGCTTCGCCGCGCGGCTGATCTGCTCGTGCAGTTCGAGCTTCAGCGCCTCGCGCTCGGGCGCACTTTCCTGGATGAAATCCGCATCGGCGACGCATTCCTCGATCGTCGCCACGAAACGCAGCCGCGCGGGATCGGCGCCCGGCGCGAGGCCGACGCGTTCGAGCGCAGGCCACGCGTTCGCGACGTTCGCGCGCAACCGTTCTTCCGCACCCGGCGCGGGGTCCCACACGACCACGTCGAGACCGTGCGCGAGCGCGCGGGAAATCCATCCGCTGCCGATCACGCCGGTGCCGATGGCGGCGAACGTCTTGATGTCGGTCTTCACAGCCATGTCAATGCATCCTTCAAATCAGGGGAAATCGGCGGGCGGCCGCGCCTGTGCGTGCCGCCGCGTCGTATCAATCAGTCGGGGAAAAACTCACGCAAACTCGGCGAGCGCACGGCGTTCGAGCGGACGCTCGCCGCGTGCGGGCAAGCCGAGCTTGCGGCGGCCTTCGGCCGGCGTCAGCACGCGGGCGCCGAGCCGCTCGACGATCTCGCGCGCGCGTTCGACGAGCGTGCCGTTGGTCGCATGCACGCCGCGATCGAGCCAGATGTTGTCTTCGAGGCCGACGCGCACGTGGCCGCCGAGCAGCATCGCCTGCGCGACCATCGGCATCTGCATGCGGCCGATTCCGAAGCCGGCCCAGTGCGCGCCCGGCGGCAGGTTGTCGACCATTGCCTTCATCGTGCCCGTGTCGGCCGGCGCGCCCCACGGAATGCCGAGGCACAGCTGGAACAGCGGCGGATCGTCGAGCAGCCCTTCCTTCAGCAACTGCTTCGCGAACCACAGATGGCCCGTGTCGAAGATCTCCAGTTCCGGCTTCACGCCGAGTTCCTGGATGCGCTTCGCGCCGGCGCGCAACTGCGCGGGCGTCGACACGTAGATGTAGTCGCCATCGCCGAAATTCAGCGTGCCGCAGTCGAGCGTGCAGATTTCGGGCAGCAGTTCCTCGACGTGCGCGAGGCGCGTGAGGCCGCCGACCAGGTCGGTGCCCTTGCCGAAACGCATCGGGTCCTCGCCGGGGCCGATCTCGAGATCGCCGCCCATGCCGGCCGTCAGGTTGATGATCACGTCGACGTCGGCCGAGCGGATGCGGTCGACCACTTCGCGATACAGGTTCGGGTCGCGGCTGCCGCGCCCCGTCTGCGGATCGCGCACGTGGCAGTGCGCCACCGTCGCACCGGCCTTCGCGGCCTCGATCGCGGCGGCCGCGATCTCCTTCGGCGTGACCGGAATCGCCGGATGCTTGCCGACCGTATCGCCCGCGCCGGTGACGGCGCAGGTGATGATGACTTCGTGGTTCATGCTGGTTGCCTCGCTTGAATCGGGTTGTGTCGCATTGCGGGGGTTTCGTCGGGGCGCACCAGTGGATGCGCGCGGGTCGTCACAGGCCGAGATACGCCTTCACGGCCGGCAGCCCGTCCTTGCCGTCGAACGTCTTGACGCCCGCGAGCCACGGATCGAGCACCTGCGGATTCTTCTTCAGGTACGCCTTCGCGGCTTCGGCCGGCTTCGTCTTGTTCATCACCGACTGCATCAACTGGTTCTCGAGCTGCGTCGAGAAGCGCAGGTTCGTGACGAGCTTGCCGGCATTCGGGCAGCGTGAAATGAAGTCGGGCGCGGTGAGCGTGTACACGCGCGCCTCGCCGTAGTTGGGCCCGAACGACGCATCGCCGCCGGAGAGATAGTTCATGCTGAGCTGGATGTTCATCGGATGCGGCTCCCACCCGAGGAAGACGACCCACTTCTTCTCGCGGATCGCGCGCTCGACCGTCACCAGCATGCCGGCCTCGCTCGATTCGACGAGCTTGAAGCCGCCGAGCCCGTACTGGTTCGTGTCGATCATCTTCTGGATCGTCGCGTTCGCGCTGCTGCCCGGCTCGATCCCGTAGATCTTGCCGTCGAGTTCCGCGCGGTGCTTCGCGATGTCCTCGAAGGTCTTCAGGCCGGCCTGGTATTCGTAGCTCGGCACCGCGAGCGTCGCCTTCGCGCCCGACAGGTTAGGCGGCTCGACGACGTTGATCGACTTGCTGTCGAGGAACGGCTGGAGTTGTTTCTGCTGCACGGGCCACCAGTAGCCGAGCGATATGTCGAGCTGCTTGCTCTTCAGGCCGGCGAACGAGATCGGCACCGACGCGATCGTCGTGGTCGGCTTGTAGCCGAGCGCCTCGAACACGGTCGACGCGAGCGCCGTGGTCGACGTGATGTCGGTCCAGCCGATATCCGCGAAACGCACGGTGCGGCAGGTCGCGGCATCCGTTTCGGCAAGCGCGGCGTGTGTGAACGCGCCGGTCGCCAGCACGGCCGCGGCAAGCGCGGCGATCTTCGTCGACTTCATGGTTCGTTTCCTCCCGGTGGGACTCGCGGCAGCCGGTGCGCGGGGTGTGCCCGGCCTGCATCGTGGGAGTAAAAGTAACGAGCCATATTGGCCGCGAGAAGACCGGCGGCGACCTGTTCTTGACTGTTTGCGACTATGAGTGGAAACCACTAGGTTTCCCGAGATGCTTGGTGGGCGGGGTTTTCGTGGGAAAGACAGATGGATTCAGCTTGTCCACATGCGGCGCGATATTTTCGACTCGGCCCGGACGAAACGGCGGGCCGGTGCGGCTTCGGCCCCGAGGCGCTCGCGCCGCCCCGACGAACGGGTGTCACGGGCACGTGTGAAGCTGGCCCGGTCTCCAGCAGCCGAAAGGGCATTTCGCATTGCGGAATCTACGCCGAATTCTCGCGCCGCAGCCTTTTCGTCGCTTGAAAACATGTTTTACATCGCAAAAACCGCAACGTATCTCATTGAAAAACAAGAGAAAATAATGTCTTATGTCTTATATAAGACATCGCCAAAAGCTCGACGGGCGGCGTTACTATTTGTCCATGCAGTTCGCTTCGACAGACGTAGCGGGCACGCTCAACCAGTTACTCAAACGCGCTTTGCTCCCAGGAGATTGACATGGCCCAGTATCAAGATGACATCAAGGCAGTTGCCGGTTTGAAAGAAAACCACGGCAGCGCGTGGAATGCGATCAACCCTGAGTACGCCGCCCGCATGCGTGCCCAGAACAAGTTCAAGACGGGCCTGGACATCGCCAAGTACACCGCGAAGATCATGCGCGCCGACATGGCCGCCTACGACGCCGACCCGACCAAGTACACGCAGTCGCTGGGTTGCTGGCACGGCTTCATCGGCCAGCAGAAGATGATCTCGATCAAGAAGCACTTCAACAGCACCGAACGCCGCTACCTGTACCTGTCCGGCTGGATGGTTGCCGCGCTGCGCTCGGAGTTCGGCCCGCTGCCGGACCAGTCGATGCACGAAAAGACCTCGGTCAGCGCGCTGATCCGCGAGCTGTACACGTTCCTGCGCCAGGCCGACGCCCGTGAACTGGGCGGCCTGTTCCGCGAGCTGGACGCCGCCAAGGATGCTGCCGCGAAGGCCGCGATCCAGGACAAGATCGACAACCACGTCACGCACGTCGTGCCGATCATCGCCGACATCGACGCCGGTTTCGGCAACGCGGAAGCCACGTACCTGCTGGCCAAGCAATTCATCGAAGCAGGCGCGTGCTGCATCCAGATCGAAAACCAGGTGTCCGACGAGAAGCAGTGCGGCCACCAGGACGGCAAGGTCACCGTGCCGCACGAGGATTTCCTCGCGAAGATCCGCGCGATCCGCTACGCGTTCCTGGAACTGGGCGTGGACGACGGCATCATCGTGGCCCGTACCGACTCGCTGGGCGCCGGCCTGACCAAGCAGATCGCCGTGACCAACACGCCGGGCGACCTGGGCGACCAATACAATTCCTTCCTCGACTGCGAAGAACTGTCGGCCGACCAACTGGGCAACGGTGACGTCGTCATCAAGCGCGACGGCAAGCTGCTGCGTCCGAAACGCCTGCCGAGCAACCTGTTCCAGTTCCGCGCCGGCACGGGCGAAGCGCGCTGCGTGCTGGATTGCGTCACCGCGCTGCAAAACGGCGCCGACCTGCTGTGGATCGAAACCGAAAAACCGCATATCGCACAGATCGGCGGCATGGTCAGCGAGATCCGCAAGGTCATCCCGAACGCGAAGCTGGTGTACAACAACAGCCCGTCGTTCAACTGGACGCTGAACTTCCGTCAGCAGGCGTACGACGCGATGAAGGCCGAGGGCAAGGACGTGTCCGCCTACGACCGTGCGCAGCTGATGAGCGTGGAATACGACGAGACGGAACTGGCCAAGCTGGCCGACGAGAAGATCCGCACGTTCCAGGCCGATGCATCGCGTGAAGCAGGCATCTTCCATCACCTGATCACGCTGCCGACGTACCACACCGCCGCGCTGTCGACCGACAACCTGGCCAAGGAATACTTCGGCGACCAAGGCATGCTGGGCTACGTGGCCGGCGTGCAGCGCAAGGAAATCCGTCAGGGTATCGCCTGCGTGAAGCACCAGAACATGTCCGGCTCGGACATCGGTGACGATCACAAGGAATACTTCAGCGGCGAAGCAGCGCTGAAGGCGGCAGGCAAGGACAACACGATGAACCAGTTCTGATACCGGTCATCGCCGAAGCGAAACGCCAACCCGGCCGGGTTGGCGTTTTTTTTGTCCGGCGGCACAACTTGCGGCGTGCTTCATTCTCGGGGTGGTGTTGGTTCGTGCGTGACGTGTTCGCATGCCGCCGCCGGATGCGCGCAATGCCGCACCACCGGCAGCGCGCGCACCCGCCGCGACGCTCATGCGTAGTTGATCATCACCGACTTGCTTTCCGTGTACTGGTCGATCACCGCGCGGCCGAGTTCGCGACCGAAGCCCGACTGCTTCATCCCGCCGAACGGCATCGCGTTGTCGAGCAGCGAGTGGCAGTTGACCCACACCGTGCCGGCCTCGATACGCGGGATCAGCTTGTGAATCGCGGAAAGATCGTTCGACCAGATGCTCGCGCCAAGGCCATAAGGCGTGTCGTTGGCGAGTTGCACGGCCGTCTCGATGTCGTCGAACGGCATCGCGACGAGCACCGGCCCGAAGATCTCCTCGCGCACGACGCGCATCGCCTGCGTCGTGTCGACCAGCACGGTCGGTTCGACGAAGAAGCCGGGGCCGTCGATCGCGCGGCCGCCCGCGGCAGCACGGGCGCCCTCGCCGAAGCCCGAGTCGATATAGCCGCACACGCGCTGGCGCTGCTTCGCCGAGACGAGCGGGCCGATCTGCGTCGACGGATCCATCCCCGGGCCGATCTTCAGGCTCGCGGCGATCTTCGCGACGCGCTCGATCACGTCGTCGAACACCTTCGCATGGACGTACGCGCGCGACCCGGCCGTGCACACCTGCCCCTGGTTGAAGAAGATCGCGTTCGCCACACCCAGGGCGGCCTTGTCGGGATCGGCGTCGGGCAGCACGATCACCGGCGACTTGCCGCCGAGTTCGAGCGACATCCGCGTCATGTTGTCGAGCGCCGCGTGGCCGATCGTCTTGCCCGTCTGCGTCGAGCCCGTAAACGCGATCTTGTCGATGCGCGGATCGCGCGACAGCGCGGCGCCGGCCGTGTGACCGTAACCGGTCACGATATTGACGACGCCGTCAGGAAACCCGGCCGCCTGAATCAGCTCGCCCAGCCGCAACGCGCTGAGCGGCGTATCTTCCGCAGGTTTCAACACCACGGTGCAGCCCGTGGCCAGCGCGGGAGCAAGCTTCCACGCGGCCATCAGCAGCGGGAAGTTCCACGGAATGATCGCGCCGACCACGCCGACGGGTTCCTTGCGCGTATAGGTGAAGATCTCGCTGTCCGGCATGTACGGCATGCCGGCGTCGATCACGCTGCCCTCGATCTTCGTCGTCCAGCCGGCCATGTAACGGAAGCACTGCGCGGCCATCGCGACATCGAGCCCCTGCGCCACCATCACGGGCTTGCCGTTGTCGAGCGACTCGATCTCGGCCAGCTCGCGCGCGTTCGCTTCGATCAGGTCGGCGAGCGCCAGCAGCAGGCGCTCACGGTCGGTGGTCTTCGCGGTGCGCCACGGCCCCGCGTCGAATGCGCGCCGCGCGGCGGCGACGGCCTGCTGCACGTCGTGCTCGTCTGCCTCGGGCACGCGCGCCAGCACAGTGCCGTCGGCCGGATTCACGACGTCGAGCTGACGGCCCGACGCCGCGTCGCGCCACTCGGCGCCGATCAGCATCTTCTTCGGCTTCGCGAGAAACGCGCGCGTGGCGTCGAGCAGCGGGAAATTGTCGTTCGTCTCCATCTTCGATCCTCCTCGATTTGCTGAATGGGTCAGTCAGTAGCGATCCGCGACGCCGTCGATCCCGCGTGCCTGCAACGCGCGAACGAGGCCGGCGCGCACGGTCGCGACGTCGGACAAGGCGGGGCGGCGGTGCGCGGCGACTTCGGCGGCCGTATAAGGCTTGAAGTCGCGCGGCAGCGCATCGCGGTTCATGGTCGCGAGTACCCAGTTGAGCACGTCGGCCAGATCCTGGTCCGATAGCGCCGAGTTCGACGCGCCGGGCACGCGCATCACGTACTCGCGCCCGGCCGGCAGATGCGTGAAATAGCCGAGCGAATTGGCGAGCGGCGGAACCTTGCCGGGGATACCACCGCCCGTCGCCGTGTGGCAGCCCATGCAGTTGAGCACCCAGTGCTGCCGCGCGAGCGCCGCGTCGGCCGCGCCGTCGGCATGTGCAGGCGCCGCGGCCAAACCGGCGACCATCCCGGCCAGCATCAGCAGCGACGACAGGCGATGCGACGCGCTACCGAGCCACGATGACACCGCGCGCCGCGTGCGCGGCGCGGCATCGCCAACACGGAACGCGCACGCGGGCATCACAGGCCAAGCCCCTTGACGACCACTTCGCGTTGCGCATGAACGGCCGTGCCATCCATCGCCTTCGCGCGCGCCACGCGAATATCCGCCGCCGTGAACGGTTTCGCATCGCCGTGCTGCACGTTGAGATCGAACACGACGTAGTTGAGTACGTGCGCGATATCGTCATCGCTCACGCTCGCAAACGACGGCATCTTGAAGTTGTAGTGCTTGTCGCGCACCTGGATCTCGCCGAACATCCCGTGCAGCAGCGTCGCGACCAGTTGCGCACGCCCCGGCTCGGCCGTCGCGTATTTGCCCGGATACTCGGTCAGCGGCGGCGCGAGGCCGTCCTGCCCCTTGCCGCCCGCCTGGTGACACACTGCGCACTGCGCGTCGAACAGGCTCTTGCCCGCCGGGTAATGCACGGTTTCCTGCGCGCCGGCGGCGCCTGCCACCGCGAATGCCGCCACGGCCGTCACGCACGCGCCGATGAACGTGCCTGCTTGCTTCCCTTTCATTGCTTTGCCGCTCCCAGCAGAACCGAAACCGAACAGTGGTAGTTCGAATTGTCGTTGGCCATGCACCAGTTGATGTCGTTGTTCAGCGACAGCTTGTACAGCGGCTTCTCGCGCTCGTTGCGGTTGCAGAAGCACTTGCCGCACGACGTCTTGCCGCAGCAATCGTTGTACGACACGATGTAGTCCGAACCGTCGTGGGGGTTGCGGCACGTGCCGATCCACGTGATCGGCGAAGGCGTCGTGCCCGGCGGGCAACTGCTCGACGTGCCGCCGCAGCAACTGCACAGCCAGCCGTCGATCGCGCAGTATTTCCAGTAGTCGCAGCTCATCGGATCGTCGCTTGCCCCCGATGCCGCGCCGCCGGACGCCGCCGACGCACCCGATGCCGCATCGGCCGCATAGGCGGTGCGATCGACGGGCAGCAGCGGCAGCATCGCCGATCCCACCAGCACCTTGCCGAGCTTCGCCATCGCGCTGCGCCGCGAACTGTGCTGCGCGACGCCGCGCGCCGACCGCTCGAACCATGAATCAAACAGGCCCATGTCGCTGTTCTCCGTTGACGTTGATAGAGGTTCGGCCGGTCATGCGTGCTGCGCATGCGGGTCGTGGCGGTGATCGCCGTGCACGAACTGCTGCAGCGATGCGACGCCGCGCTCCTTCGCTTCGAACAGGCTCTCGAGATGCTCGCGCGTGTTGACGAGCCCCTTCGCGCGCACCGTGCCGGTTTCGTCGAGCAGCACCGCATACGGCAGCTTGCCGATCTGGTATGCGAGGCCGAGCTCCTGGGACAGCACGTACGGGAAGCGCCCGAGATCGTGCTTGCGCGCGAAGCGCGTGTGTTCGTCGACATCGCCGTCGCTCGCGAGCACGATGTTCATCGGCGTCGCTTCGCTCGCCTGCAGTGACGGCAGCAGTGGCAGCAGCTTCTTGCAGACGGGACACGTCGGCGACAGGAAGAACAGCAGCGTTGCCTTGCCTGACGCATCGATACCGCCGACCTTCACCTGCGAGCCGCGAATGTCGGTCAGTTCGAACGTCGGCGCGATCGCGCCGACCGCCGGCCCCTTGTCGATCATCAATGCGCCGGCCGGCATGATGCGTTCGTACAGGATGCCGATCTGGCGCACCAGCGCGAGGCAGATCGCGCCGAGCGCGAGGACGGCCACCCACAGCAGGGCGGTGGAAACGGTGAGAGCGGTTTGCATCATGAATTCCTCAGGTGGGAAAGGCGCGGTACATTGGCGAGCAGCACGTCGACGGTGAGCAGCGCGCAGACGATCAGCAGCACGGAGAAGAACAGCGTCAGGTAGTCGAACCACACGACCGCGCGTGCGCCCGGTTCGACGAGCGCGGTCGAAGCCAGCGCGGCGAGCAGCAGCGCACGCCCGACGTGCAGCCAGCCGATGCCGAGCGGTGCGTCCGCGCGCGCCGCCGCAAAGCCGGAACAGCCGCAGTCGATGTCGGTGTGACCGCGCAGGAGATTGATCGCAATCGCTGCGGCGAAGGCCGCGAGCAACGCGATCAGGCCGATCGCGCCGGCCGTGCGCGTATCGGGAAACAGCAGCGCCGCGGCGCCGATGGCTTCCGCGAGCGGAATCGCGAACGCGACGGGCGCGGTCAGCGTATCGGGCAGCAGCCGGTAGCCGGCGAGCGCCTGACCGAACGCGGCGGGCCGGCGCATCTTCGCGAACGCGCCGAGCAGCACGACGACGGCAGCGCCGGCCTGCGCGCTGGTGGCAAGTACGGGATCGAGCGTCATCGCGGCCTCACGGGTTGACGAGCAGCGACGACGTGTTGCCGATCTGCTTCTCGATGTTCCGCAGCTTGCCGGTGCGCGCATCCATCACGACGAGGTCGGACGTCGCCGTCAGCCCGTAGAACAGCGGCTTGTCGTCCTCGCTGACCTGGATCGACACGAGCGGATCGACCTTCTGCTGCGCGAGATCCCAGCGCGCGACACGCTGCTTCGACTTCAGGTCGTACACCCACACCTGCGTGCCGGGATCCTTGTGCGAGCCGTCGCCGTCCTTGTGCATCAGCACGTAATAGCGGTTCTGCCTGGCCTGCACGGCCGTCTGCTGCATGCCGCCCGGGCGCCAGCCTTCGGCGCGCTCAGCATCCGTCAAGAGCGGCCACGGCTTGCCGAACGCGGGCTTGTCGCCGCTGAAATCCGCGCCGCGCACGTTGCCGCCGTACGTCGTGAACAGATAGCCGCCCTGGTAGCGCGACGCATTCACGAAGGCCGGATCCTTGTCGACGTCGATGAACGCATCCGACATCGTGCGCTTCGTTTCCTTGCCGTTCGCGTCGAGCGTGACGGTCAGCGCCTTGCCGCTTTCGCACAACGCGGTGAAGCGGTCGTTGCCCGACGGATATGCGAGCACGCAGGCCGCCGTGTCGATCTCCGACAGCACCTTGTTCGACACCGTGTCGATCACCGTCACCGACGCGGCCGGCGTGATGTTCGCGACGTACAACCGCTTGCCGTCCGCGCTGAACGCGGTGTTGTACGGCGACGGCACGTGCTGCGCATGCTTCGCCGGAATCACGATCTCGCCCGCGTGATCGAGCGTCGTGTTGTCGGTCAATTCAACGACATCGGTGCGCGTGCCGTGCGAGCCGCGCGAGAAGTAGGTCGTCGCAACGAAGCTCGTCCGGTGGTCGGGCGAAATCGCGAAGCCGGGGCCGAAGCCGCCGTCGATCTGGCCGAGCAGCTTCTTCGCATCGGCGTCGTACACGTAGATGCGCCCGTCGGTCATCGACGGCATCGAGATGTCGACGATGTAGACCTCGTGCGGATGCCACGGCGACATCTTCTGCACGACCAGTTCCTCGGGTTTTTCCGTCGCGGTCGCGCTGCCGGCCCATGCCGCCGCGAACGCCAGCGTCGCCGCAAGCACCGCGGTTCGTCGCCTTGTCCTCATGTCGCCTCCTGTGGGGGAATCACGTTATGTGGAGCGACTGTAGGTCGACAATAAATCCGCTCAGCACCCGGACCGGCACCGCGTGCGTGCCGATTCGGGATATTGGAAACCCGCCTGAAAGCCGCGTCGGCCGGAGGCTTCCGACCCTCTGAAAAATGCGCGCGGAATAGCGCCCCCTTGTTGCGCCGACCACGCGGTCGGTTTAATCTTGCGCGGTTCTGATCGACGCACCTGGAGGCGCTGTGTTCGTGTTTCACGAAAGGTTCGACAACGCGGACCGGCATGCCGAGGCACTGCGCGGCTGGAACCAGCGCTACGACCAGATCGGCGCCGGCGTGTATCGCAGCACGGTCAAGCATGCGGTGCTGGACGGCGTGCAGTTGTTCCAGGAAGCCGCCAACGTTCGCATCACCCAGCGCGGAAGATTGCCGCACGACCATACGGTGTTCGGCATGCCGCTCACGGGTTCGGGGGCGTTCGCATTCGGCGGCATGCGCATCGAACGCGGCACGATGGTGATGGCGCGCGGCGGTGCGCCGTTCGAGCTACATTCGCCCGACGACATGTCGCTGATCGGTGTCGTCGCCGATCGCGAACTGATCCTGCAGGTCGAGGACGCGGCCGACGTCCACGTCGACGAAGCCACATTGCGGCGTGGAGTCGTCGACATGCCCACCGCCGTGCTGATGCGCGCGAGCGTGCAGATCGCCACGCAACTCGAACATGTGCTGTCGGCGCCCGATACGTACCGTGACGCGCGCGCGCAGCGCGAACTGCGCGGCGAGATCGGCAACGTGCTCATCGATCTCCTTACGTACAGGATTCCAGAACCGTCGAACCGCCTCACGCACGCGTGCCGCGCCGACATCGTGCGCCGCGTGCACGACTACGTGATCGGCCATCCCGAAGCGCCGGTCGACGTGCTGAGCCTGTGCGCACAGTTGCGCGTGAGCCGGCGCACGATGCAGAACAGCTTCCAGTCGGTCGTGCAGACGAGCCCGCTGCACTACGTGCGCTCGCTGCGCCTGTCGCAAGTGCGGCGGATGCTGCTCGATACGAGGCAGGCCGAGCTGCCGATCAGCGACGCGGCCGCGCGCTGGGGCTTCATCCACCTCGGGCATTTCGCGAACGCGTACAAGGCGCAGTTCGGCGAGTTGCCGTCGACCACCGCGCGCCGGGCCGTGCGCGGCGCAAAAACGCGCTGAAGGCGCGCAAAACCCGCGATAATCTCCCGCTGACCGTTCGGCGCGCGCGAGCCGGCCACGGCGCCTACCTGTCCGCTCGCCGCCCCGCACGATGCGCGACGACCACCGGATCCCATCCCCTGCCCCGATGCCCGAGGATTTCCACTTCCTGCTGCTGCCCGGCTTCTCCGCGCTCGGCTTCATGTCCGCGGTCGAACCGCTGCGCGTCGCGAACCGCTTTCGCGCCGAGCTCTATCGCTGGCACGTGATCAGCGCCGACGGCGCGCCCGTCGCCGCGAGCAACGGCATTCCGGTCGCCGCCGAAGCCGCGTGCGCGGAGGTCGGCAACGTCGATACGGTGTTCGTCGTCGCGGGCTTCGATCCGCTCGTGTGCTACACGCGCGCGATCGGCGACTGGCTGCGCCGCCAGCACCGTCATGGTGCAACGCTCGGCGGCATCGACACGGGCAGCTTCGTGCTCGCGGAAGCCGGGGTGTTCGACGCGTCGCAACCGCTCACGCTGCACTGGGAAGCGCTGGCCGCATTCCGCGAACGCTACCCCGGCCTGAACGCGACGCAGGAGCTGTTCGAGATCGACGACCGGCGCATCACGTGCGCGGGCGGCACCGCGTCGATCGACATGATGCTCGACCTGATCGGGCGGCGGCACGGCGCCGATCTCGCAGCAGCGATCTCCGAGCAGTTCGTCGTCAGCCGGATCCGGCAGCGCTCCGACAGCCAGCGGCTCGAGATCGCCGCGCGCTACGGCGTGCACAACCGCAAGCTGATCCAGGTGATCGGCACGATGCAGCGGCACATGGAAAACCCGCTCGGGTCCGATGCGCTCGCACAAGAGGTATCGATTACGCGCCGCCAGCTCGAACGGCTGTTCAGCGCGACGCTGAACGACACGCCGACGCATTTCTACCTGAACCTGCGCCTCGATCGCGCACGCGAACTGCTGCAGCAGACCGACATGAGCATCACATCGGTTTGCGTCGCGTGCGGGTTCGAATCGCCGTCGCATTTCTCGCGCACGTATCGCACGCGATTCGGGTTGAGCCCGCGCAACGACCGGCGCGCGACACGCTGATCGTCGCCGGTTTCAAGCACAATCCAGCGCGGTATTGCACGTTCCGGCAGCGTTTCCCGCCGCTCGCTGAACAATTCAGGCGATTGATCGACGAACCGAAGCGGTCATCGAAAATAAATTGGAATGTCGCTGAAAATATTCTGTAACATACTAAAAAAAGTTAGATAGGTAGCCTAACGACATGCATGCTGCGTCCAGACGCGCATCGCACTACGCGGGCTATCAACCGATATCGATCCGATCCGAGGGGTATGACATGACGATGCTCGATTCGCCGTCGCCGCACCTGCCTGCCGTTCGCTTCTTCGTCCGCTCCCCCCGCTCTTCGCCCGCCTGTTTCTTTTCGACCTGACATTTAGCATTCCTTAGTCAGTCGACACCCCAACACCGCTGCGCCGCGCCGGTTCCATCGAATCGGCGCGCGGGCCGTGTCGTGCCTGCGCGCCACGAACGCGCGGGCGTGTCCAACCGTTGAGATGAGGATCACGTATGCAGACATCACGCAAAGCACTGCCGCTCGCCCTGGGTCTCGCGCTCGGTTTCGGCATCGTCGGCGGCACCGCGGCCGATACGAAAGTCTCGAATCCGCAAGCAACGAGCCTGCGCGAAAGCCTGACGCGCGGCGTCGCGCCGCCGGCCGCCAAGGCCGATACGGCCGCCGGGCAGTTTCGCCCCGACGGCGTCGCCGTCACGCTGTACAACCCCGCATATCGCGCGAAGAAAGCCGCCACGACGCCTGCCGCCACCGCGCGCGACTTCGTCGCGTCGCAGGCCACGCAGCTCGGGCTCGACACGACAGCGCTCGCGAGCCTCGTCGTCACGTCGGAGCGCAACGATGCCGACTTCACCGTCGTGCGCCTGCAGCAGCAGGCGGCCGGATTGCCCGTGTACGGCAGCGACATCGCGGTGACGGTCGCGAAGGATGGCCGCATCCTGTACGTCGCGAGCAACACGATCAACGGCGTGGTGGCGACGTCGCGCAAGTCGCAGGCCGTCGACCAGCAGCAGGCGCTCGACCGCGCACGCGCGTATCTCGGCGTGAGCGGCTTCACGAACCTCGATGCGCAGCTCGTCGCGTTCGTCGACAAGACGGGCACGCATACCGCATGGAAGGTGCGCGGCCGCCCGAACGACGGTCCGAAAGGCGACTGGGAACTGCTGATCGACTCGGGCAGCGGCGAAGTGCTGCGCGCCGAGGACAAGGCGTTCTACGCGACCGACGGCACGGGCTTCGTGTTCCGGCCCGATCCGCTATCGCCGACCAGGAGCAGCTACGGCAGCACCGGCTACAAGGACAGCAACGACGCCGATTCGTCGCAACTCACCGCGGCGCGCGTACGCGTGACGCTGAAGGATCTCGCGCAGTCGGGCGCACGCTACTCGCTGTCGGGCCCGTACGCGGTATGCGTCGATTTCGATGCGCCGCTCGACAAGGCGTGCCCCGTGCAGTCGACGCCCGCATTCGAGTTCACGCGCGGCAACCTGTTTTTCGAGGCCGTGAACGCGTACTACCACATCGACACGTTCCTGCGTTACGTGAACCAGACGCTCGGTATCAAGGCGCTGCCGTACCAGTACACGGGTGGCGTGCAGTACGACCCGCACGGCGAATCGGGCGACGACAACTCGTCGTACTCGTCGAGCAGCGGCCGACTGACCTTCGGTCAAGGCGGCGTCGACGATGCGGAGGATGCGGACGTCGTGATCCACGAACTCGGCCACGGCATCCACGACTGGGTGACGAACGGCGGGCTGTCGCAGCAGGAAGGGTTGTCCGAAGGCACCGGCGACTATCTCGCCGCCGCTTACAGCCGCGACTTCAACCAGTGGAGCCCGACGGATGCGCAGTACCACTGGGTCTACAACTGGGACGGCCACAACGAGTTCTGGGGCGGCCGCGTGACCAACTGGAACGTCGGGCGCACCTATGCGCAGGCGCGCGGCGCTGAGATCCATACGGCCGGCCAGTACTGGGCCTCGTGCAACCTCGTCGCACGCGACGCGATCGGTGCGCAGGCGATGGACAAGGCGTTCCTGAAAGGGTTGTCGATGACCAACAGCTCGACCAACCAGAAGGCCGCCGCGCAGGCCGTGCTGACCGCCGCATCCGCGCTCGGCTACAGCAACGCGCAACTCACCGCGATCGGCAATGCGTACAACCAGAGTTGCACGTACGGCGTGACCGTACCGAAGAAGTCGTAATTCCGCAGCAGGCGGGGGCGCATCGCACGGCCTGCGGCACGCCCTCTTCCCCGACATCGCCATCCTCACGAGATCGAACATGCCTACTCTGAAACTGAGCCGCCTGAGCGTCGCACTGGGCGGCATGCTGCTGACCGCCGCCGCACATGCGACGCCGGTGTGGATCACACTCGGTGACGCCGCGTTCCGCCAGCTGCAGCGGATCGACGCCGGCGCCGCCGCGCAAACCAGCACGACCCTCGACGCCGGCAAGACGGCTGACGGCGCGGCGCGCCGCGAAACCGTTCACGTCGTCGAAATCGACGATTCACGACTCGGCGAGCTCGCCCACGCCGTTCACCATACCCGCGGCCACGGGCCCGGCTATGTCGTGCACGACTCGTTCGACGAAGCGCGCCAGGCACTGCAGCCGTTGCCGCCGACGCTCGCGAAACAGGCCACCGCCGCCGTGTACAAGGTATCGAACGCGCCGCAGATCGGCACGTGGATCCAGCAGCTGCAAGCCAGCAACATCGTCGGCACGATCACGTCGCTGTCCGGCTTCACGAACCGCTACTACACGACGTCGCACGGTGTCGCCGCATCGGACTGGCTCGCACTGCAGTGGAAGCAGCTGGCGGGTTCGCGCGCCGACGTCACCGTCGAGCAGTTCGCGCACACGGGCTTTCCGCAGAAATCCGTAATCCTGACGATCCGTGGCAGCGATCCGGCCGCGGGCACCATCGTGCTGGGCGGCCACCTCGATTCGACGGTCGGCCGCACGACGGAGAACACGCGCTCGCCCGGCGCGGATGACGATGCGTCGGGTATCGCGAGCCTGACCGAAGCGCTGCGCGTGCTGCTGGCGAACAACTACAAGCCGAAGCGGACGATCAAGTTCGTCGGATACGCGGCCGAGGAAGCCGGGCTGCTCGGCTCGAAGGCGATCGCGAAGCAGTTCCGCGCGCAGAATGCGAACGTGGTCGGCGTGCTGCAGCTCGACATGACGAACTACAAGGGCGATCCGAAGGACATCTACCTGATCACCGACTACACGAATGCGGCGCAGAACACCTACCTGACGAATCTGGCGAAGACCTACCTGCCGGAACTCGCGATCGGCACGTCGCAGTGCGGGTATGCGTGCTCGGATCACGCATCGTGGAATGCGCAAGGGTATCCGGCGTCGTTCCCGTTCGAGGCCGACCAGAACGACAGCCCGTATATCCATACCGTGAACGACACGCTGGAGAATTCGGATCGCCAGGCGAACCACGCGCTGAAGTTCGGCAAGCTGGCGCTCGCCTATGCGGTCGATCTCGGCGGGGATGGCGGTACGGTCGCGAAACCCTGACGGCGCGTTGCCGCTCGTTCGTCCGTCGATCGGTGCGGAAATGAAGGAAGCGCGTGCGCGTCGTTCGCACACGCTTCCTTCCCGATGATGCCGGTCGGCGCCTCGTGGAGACGCATGCAAAAACGACCGCTACGGAAGCGTCACGGCGCGTAACGTGCCGCGCGATCGACTCGATCGAACCGGACACGCGCGCGCATCCGGATAGAATCGTCACTCGACCACTCCGCTACACGCCTCCCGCCATGACCGACACCTCCCGCTCCATCGACGACCTGTCGCCCGCTCGCGTCACGACCGCCTTCGACCTGCCCGGCCATACGACCGTTCGCTCGCTCGGCGTCGCACAGGGCATCATCGTGCGCTCGCGCTCGATCGTCGGCTCGTTCGGGGCATCGCTGCAGACGATCTTCGGCGGCAATATCACGCTGTATACGTCGCTGTGCGAGAAGGCTCGCCAGCAGGCATTCGACAAGATGCTCGACGATGCGCGCAAGCTCGGCGCGAACGCGATCGTCGCGATGCGCTACGACTCGACCGAGATCGGCGCGGGCGTGACGGAAGTCATCTGCTACGGCACGGCCGTGCGCGTGATGCAGGACGCGTGACGCCTGATGCGCGTCAGACGTCGCGCTCGAGCGACTTCATGTTCGTGAGCTGCGGAAACAGCCGCATCCAGGCGAGCGCAACCGCGATCGTCGCGGCGCCGCCGACGACGATCGCCGTCGGCGCGCCCCACCACGCGGCCGTCACGCCCGATTCGAATTCGCCGAGCTGATTCGACGTGCCGATGAACAGCGAATTGACCGCGCTCACGCGTCCGAGCATGTCGTCGGGCGTGCGAAGCTGCACGAGCGACAGGCGCACGACGACGCTGACCACGTCCGATGCGCCGAGTGCCGCCAGCGCGACGAGCGACAGCGCGAAGTGCCGCGACACGCCGAACACGATCGTCGCGATGCCGAACGCGATCACGCCGCCGAACATCGCACGGCCCGGCCGCCCTTTCAGCGGGAAACGCGTGAGCCACAGCGTGCCCGCGAGCGCACCGACCGCGGGCGCCGCACGCAGTGCACCGAGCCCCCATGGCCCGACCTGCAGGATGTCGCGCGCGTAGATCGGCAGCAGCGCGGTCGCGCCGCCGAACAGCACCGCGAACAGGTCGAGCGACAGTGCGCCAAGGATCGCCGGTTCGCGCCGGATGAATGCGATCCCGGAGAATACCGAGCGCAGCGTGACCGGCTCGCGTGCGGGCGGCGCACTGCGCAGCGGAATCGTGCCGCTCAGCATCGCCGCGATCGCGAACGCCGCGACGCTCGTGCCGAACGCGGCGGGCGCACCGACACCATAGAGCAGCCCGCCGAACGCAGGCCCGAGGATCTGCGCAGCCTGGTTGGCGGACGTCGACAGCGCGGTCGCACGCGGCAGGTCGGTGCGCGGCACGACAGCCGGCAGCAGCGACGACACCGACGGCGACTCGAACGCGCGGGCCGTGCCGACGATCGCGGCGAGCGCATACACGGCCGGCGCGGCCAGCCATCCTTGGGCAGCACCGAGCAGGAACACGCCGGCGGCCAGCGCCTCGACGCTCTGGCAGATCGTCGCGATGCGCCGGCGATCGTAGCGGTCGGCCACCTGCCCGACGACGAGCGTCAGCGCGAACATCGGCACGAACTGCGCGAGGCCGACGAGCCCGAGTGCGAACGCGCTATGCGTGAGCGCGTAGACATACCAGCCGACGGCGACCGACAGGATCTGGAAAGCCAGGGAAGACATCACGCGCGTGCCCCAGAAGCGCTGGAACGGGACGTGACGGAACAGGTTGGCGGGTAACGGGGACAAGGGGCTGGAGTCGGGCACGGAGTCGGTCATCGAGGTTTCGGCGGGCGGCGCTGCGCGCCGGTACCGTTCGGGAAACGACCGCGCGCGCCGCTGCGTGCGCGCGACAACGGTACGGACGCGGCCAAAGCGCGATGATATGCCAACCGCGGAGAACGGGCCGCGGGCACGGTTGCCGGCGATTCCGGCGGCCGTGTTGACCACGGCCGCCGGGCAGTGGCCCGGTTAAAGGATCCTCTGACGCAGGCGGCCCGCGAGCTTCATCGCGGCGCAACGCCCGTGTCGCTCGAGCCCATGACAACGCCGAACAGACGTTGGCCTTCCGGCGTGTCCTCGACCCGCCAGCCCTCGGCGCTCAACGCTTCCCGGATTCGGTCGGCTTGCGCCCAGTCCTGGTCCGCCCTCGCGCGCTCACGCTCACCAAGCCACGCACGGACGTATTCCGGAACGTCGAGCCCAACCGGCCTCCATTCGCGCAAATCGAGGCCAAGCACGGTGTCGAAGCTGTCCACGGTCGCTTTCAGGGTCGCGGGCGGCAGGTTGCTCCTGACCAGATCCCACAGCACCGCAAGCGCCCTGGGCAGGTTCAAGTCGTCGTTCACTTCGGCATCGAATCGCGCGACGAAATCTGCATCGATGCGCCCGCCGTCCGGCCAGCCGGCATAGAGGTGCCGCATTCGATTCAGCGCGGTATGCGCCGCGTCGAGCGACGCCCACGTGAAATGCAGCTTGCTTCGGTAATGGGCTGTCAGGCACAGGTAGCGGTACGCGAGCGGATCGACATTGCGGCTCTGCAAGGTCTGCAGACGGACGAAATCGCCGCTCGACTTCGACATCTTCGTATCGGCGTCGAGCGTCAGGAAGTGCCCGTGCATCCAGTAGTTCGCGAGATGCGTGCCGTGGGCCGCCCGCGTCTGCGCAATCTCGTTGCTGTGATGCACGGCGATATGATCCTCGCCGCCGCAATGGATATCGAACAACGTCCCGAGATACTTCGCCGACATCGCCGAGCATTCGATATGCCAGCCCGGAAAGCCGCGCCCCCACGGGCTGTCCCATTCCATTTGCCGCTTGACGCCGGCCGGGCTGAACTTCCACAACGCAAAATCCGTGATGCTCCGCTTCTCGCCCAGCGCCACGCGCTTGCCCGCCTGCAGCCCCGCGCGATCCAGCCGCGCGAGATAACCGTAGTCGTCCTGCCGGCTGGTGTCGAAGTAGAGGCCGTCGCTCGTCCGATAGACGTAGCCGGCCCGGTCGAGCGTATCGATGAACGCGATCTGTTCGGCGATGTGATCGGTGGCGCGGCACCAGACCGTCGGCTCGAGCAGGTGGAGCGCGCGCCAGTCCCGGACGAAAGCCTCGGTGTAGCGCCGGGCGATGGCCCACGCCGATTCGCCGGTCCGACGGCTCCCCTTCTCCATCTTGTCTTCGCCTTCGTCCGCATCCGAAGTCAGGTGGCCAACGTCGGTGATGTTGACGACATGCCGGACCGCATATCCGTTGCGCTCCAGGACGCGGCGCAGGAGGTCCTCGAACACGTAGGTTCTCAGGTTGCCGATGTGGGCATCGTCGTAGACCGTGGGGCCGCAGCAGTACATGCCGACCTGCCCGGCCCGGATTGGCGTGAAGGGGCGCACAGTACGCGACCAGGTGTCATACAGCGCAAGCGGCATCGAGTTTCTCCGTCCCGAAAGTGTCGGCCCAAAAACAAAAAGGCCGCCTGTTTTGCATCACAGGCGGCCGGAAGGCGATTGCTTGAACGTTCAGCGAGTTCGCTGGACGCAATGTCCCCCTGGCATGTTCTGACAACATGCGCGGATCAGAGAGGAGGGGGAAATGGCGCGATCAAGCATGCGGACGATGCTAGCGCCTATATACGGCAATGGTCAATACCATCGGACAGCCGCTCCCGATGACGACCCCGCGGCAGTCGCCACGCGGCCGGCACCGACCCATGCGGATCCGATGCACGGTTTCACCCGTCAAAAAAAAGCGCGAACCTCGGTTCGCGCCAAAGAGAGACCTCTCGCTGAAGACGTCGCCGTCCCACACCACCTCGCTCAGAACGAATGCCGCATCCCGATCCGCACGTCGGCCTGCGTCTGCGTCGTCGACGGCGTGAAGCTGTAGCCGACCACCGCATCGACGCCTTGCGACGCGCGCAGGTAATCGCCGGAGATGTACACGTCCGTGCGCTTCGACAGCAGGTAATGCAGGCCCGCCGTACCCTGGTTCCAGTGATGGCCTTCGAAGCGCGTGTGCTGGTAGCCGGCAATCAGGCTCAGCGCCGGCGTGAACTGGTACGAGCCGCCGCCTTCATACACCTGCATGTGCGACGACTGGCCAAAGCCCTTGATTGTCGTGTACGAGAAGTTGGCGTCGAGCGTCAGCTTGCCGATCGTGTAGCTCGAGCCGATGCCGAACGTGCCCTGGCTGTCGATGTCCATCGGCGTGTTCGCGAACAGGTCGGTGCGTGCGCCGGTCGCCGGATCGACGGTGACGGTCTGCTGGCCGAGGAACGTGTGCGTGCCGATCATCGCGTACGGGTCGAACGCATAGATGCCGTTCGGGTTGTTCAGGCGCGTGTACGCGGCGCCGATCGAGAAGTCGCCCTTCGTGAAGCTCGCGCCCGCGCTCCATGCGCTGTTGCGATGGAAGTTGCCCGCGACGTTGCCGAACGAGTACATCGCGCCGAACTTGAAGCCGCTGAGATCGTTCGACAGGAACTTCACCGAGTTCGGCAGGCGGTCGCCGTTGAAGCGGTCGAAGTCGCCCTGGTGGATCGCATAGCCGCTGCCCCACGCGGAGATGTTGTAGATCGACACGAGTTCGTTCGTGATGTCGAGCTGGTTGCCGAACGACAGCGTGCCCCAGTCGTTCTGCAGGCCGACATACGCCTGCCGGCCGAACTCCGCGCCGCCGAAGCCGAGCTGCCCGTTGCCGAGATGGAAGCCGCTCTCGAGGGTGAACACGGCCTTCAGGCCGCCGCCGAGATCTTCCGTGCCCTTGAGGCCGAAACGGTTCCCGTACGCGACGCCGTCGTCGAACTTGACCACGTGCGAGCCGCCCGTGTTGTTCACGTACGTGATGCCCGCGTCGAGAATCCCGTACAGCGTCACACTGCTCTGCGCATGCCCGATGGCGGGTACACAGGCCGCGCATGCAAGCGCGGCGGCTACGGCAACTTTCGTATGCTTCATTATCGACCACCCTCCCTGAACCGTTCGATGGAACGAACCTCGTTCCGGCGCGCGCCGCGATGCGCCGGTGGATTCGAATTCGGTACGCCTGATGGCTTCGGAATTTCGTTTTCCGCAATAACGCAGCCATTGGCGAAAAATACAAACCCATATTTCGCGTCACCCGTCTGAAGGCGACACCAAATGGTCACGATGCGACCGGTCGGGAAAACACGTAGACGGCGGCGCGGTAAAAACCGGCCGCCCGGAGGGAGCGAATCAGTGACCGTCGAGGGCCGCGCGCACGGCCGGCAGGCCCGGTGCGCCGGCCGCCGTCGTCACGCCGTCCAGCCAGCCGGCAACCAGCGCCGGGTCGGCCTTCAGCGCATGCTGCGCCGCGAGCGCGGGCGATGTCTTGTGGTCGAGCATGTCGGCGATCATCCGGTTCTCGACGTCGACGGAGAACGTCATCTGCCGGAACAGCCGCGCGAGGTTCGCGCACTGGCCGGCGAATCCGGCGCGCGTGACGGTGTTGACCGTCGCGCCGCCGTAGTTCGGGCCGAAATACGCATCACCGCCCGACAGGTAGGTCAGGTGGAACTTCGTGTTCATCAGGTGCGGCTCCCACGCGAGGAACACGATCCAGCGCTTGTCGCGCACCGCGCGCTCGACCTGCGTGAGCATGCCCGTCTCGCTCGATTCGACGAGCGACCAGTTCGCCGGGCCGAGCGCATGGTCGGACAGCAGCCGCTTGATGTTCTGGTTCGCGGGCGCGCCGGGCTCGATCCCGTAGATCTTGCCGCCGAAGCGGTCCGCGTAGCGCGCGAGATCGGCGAACGTATGCACGCCGGCGGCCGCCACGTAATCGGGCACCGCGAGCGTGAACTTCGCGCCGCTCAGGTTCGCGTGCAGCACATCGATCGATTTCTCGTCGACGAACGGCTTCACGAGCGGCGCCTGAGCGGGCATCCAGTTGCCGAGGAACACGTCGACCTGCCCTTTCTTGAGCCCCTGGTACGTGATCGGCACCGACAGGTTCGCCACGTCCTGCCGGTAGCCGAGCGCCTTCAGCACGACGCCCGCCATCGCGTTCGTCGCATCGATGTCGGTCCAGCCGGGCGCCGCCATCTTCACGTCGCTGCACGTCTGCGGGTCGGCCGCGTGCGCGGCCTGCGTCGTCATCAGGCACGCGGCCGCGGCGAGCGCCGTGCCGATCCGGATTGCTGCATTGCATTGCCGTTCCATCGTCCGCTTCCTCCGTCTTTCGTCAGTGATCGCGATGCGGGACGCTCAGCGCCCGACGCGCGGAAAACGCGCCATCGCCTCGAGCGTGTCGAGTTCGATGTGATTGCGCATGTAACGCTGGCTCGCGTCGGTGAACGGCTGCCAGTCCCACGCCTGGATACGGCCCTGTGTCGTCGCCGCGTAATGGAAGCGCCGGCGCCGCTGGCTCGCGCGCACCTGCCGGTCCAGCTCGGGCAGGTTCCAGCGCTGCGCGGCTTGCGCGCGAAACGCGGCGAGCACGTCGGCCGCTTCCGGCGTGCCGGCGAGGTTCGTCAGCTCACGCGGGTCGTCGCAGAGGTGGTAGAGCTGGTCGGGATCGGCCGGGCAATGCACGTACTTCCAGTCGCCGCTGCGGATCATCACGACCGGCGCAACCGCGCCTTCCGCGAGGTATTCGCCGAGCGCGACGTCGTGCGCCGGCGCGCCGTGCAGGTGCGGCACGAGGCTCGCGCCATCGACCGGGTCGGGCCAGCCGCCGGCCGGCGCGACGCCGGCCAGGTCGACGAGCGTCGGCAGCAGGTCCACGTGCGACACGGGCCCGCGCACGCGCGCGGCGCCGAAGCGGCCCGGCGCATGGACGATCAGCGGCACGCGGCAGCCGCCTTCGAAGAACGTCATCTTGTACCAGAGCCCGCGTTCGCCAAGCATGTCGCCGTGGTCGGACGTGACGATCACGATCGTATCGTCGGCGAATCCGCACTGTTCGAGCGCGGCCAGCACGCTGCCGAACTGCGCATCGACGTAGGACGTCGCACCGTAGTAGGCGCGGCGCGCGGCGCGGATCTGCGCGTCGGTCGGCGGCGTGCGGTCGTTCTCGCAGACGAAGCGCAGCCGCTGCGAATGCGGGTCGCTGTCGGCTGCATCGAGCCGCACGGCCGGCATGTCGATCTCGTCGTCGCTGTATTGATCCCAGTATTCCCGGGTGATCGCATACGGGTCGTGCGGATGGGTCAGCGACACGACCATGCAGAACGGCCGCGCATCGTGCCCGGCCGCCCGCTCGCGCGCGACGTCGTATAGCTTCTGCTTCGCCGCGAACGTGACTTCGTCATCGAAATCGAGCTGGTTCGTACGCACGCACGGGCCGGCCTCCAGCACCGAACTCATGTTGTGATACCAGCTCGGCCGCTCGGCCGGCCTGTCCCAGTCGGGCACCCAACCGAAATCGGCCGGATAGATGTCGGTCGTGAGCCGCTCCTCGAAGCCGTGCAACTGGTCGGGCCCGCAGAAATGCATCTTGCCGGACAGCATCGTCCGGTAGCCGCCCGCGCGCAGGTAGTGCGCGAACGTCAGCGTTTGCGCCGGCAATTCGGCGGCGTTATCGTAGGCGCCGATCCCCGACGGCAGCTTGCCCGTCAGCAGCGAGAAACGCGACGGCGCGCACAGCGGGCTCGCGCAGTATGCGGCGTCGAAGACGACGCCTTGCGCGGCGAGACGGTCCAGCGTCGGCGTGCGCGCGACGCGATTGCCGTAGGCCGGCAGCGCGAACGGCGTGAGCTGGTCGGCCATCAGGATCAGGATGTTGGGTGTCGGGTTCGTCATCGGCAGTCGTGGGGAAAACGGTGTTCGAATGGAACGGCGCGCCGCTCGCGCAGCGAGGCGTCCGGCATGACGGAAGCGGCTCGACGAAAGTGCCGCACGGGCGGGCCGCGCTGGCTAGAATCGCGGAATACGATGCGTGCCGCCCGTGACGCGGGCTGCAAAGCGCGCCGTGAAGCGCGCCGTAAAGCACGCATGCCGCACCGTCCGAAGCACTATCGCCCGCCCGAATTCGCGCGGGTAGGCGTCCGGCCCTTATGGGGCCATTAGAGAGACTTATGTCGAAATCCGAACCGTTACCGTCGATGCAGGCGCTGCGCGCGTTCGAATCGGCCGCCCGGCTCGCGAGCTTCACGGCCGCCGCGCGCGAGCTCGGCTCCACCCAGCCGGCCGTGAGCCAGCAAGTGTTCCAGCTCGAAGCCGAACTGGGCGTGCCGCTGTTCGAACGCAGCCCGCGCGGCGTCACGCTGACGGCCGACGGCCAGTGCCTGTACGAAGCCGTGCGGCTGAGCCTCGACACGCTGCGCGGCGCGACCGCGACCCTGCGTGCGCGCCGCGAGCACGGCGCACTCACGATCGTCACCGACTTCGGCTTCGCGACTTACTGGCTGATGCCGCGCCTGGCCGGGCTGAAGCGCGTGATGCCGGATGTCGACGTGCGTGTCGTCACGTCACAGGATTACGACGCGCAGCGCGACCATGGCGACATCGCAATCCTGTTCGGCGACGGCCACTGGCCGTCGTGCACCGCCGCACGACTCTTTCCGGAATCGGTCACGCCCGTGTGCTCACCCGCGTTCCGTGACGCGCACCCGCACGTCGCGCGGGCCGAGCACCTGCTCGCCCTACCGCTGCTGCACGTGCAGCCGACGCGCCCCGAGCGCTGGCTGTCGTGGTCCGGCTGGTTCGACGCGCACGGCCTCGATACGGCGGCGGCCGCGCGCGGCGTGACCTTCAACAGCTACGCGCTCGTGATCCACGCGGCGCTGCTCGGCGAAGGCGTCGCGCTCGGCTGGTCGCCGCTCGTCGACGAACTCGTCGCGTCCGGGCAACTCGTGGAGCTCGTCGACGCGCCGGTCGTCACATCGCGCGGCTACTTCCTGGTGCGGCCGCCGCAGCGGCCCGAGCCGGACGCAACCCACGTGTTCCGGCGCTGGCTGCTCGACGCATGCGCGAGCGCGTGACGGGCCCTGCCCGCCCCCGCGCGCTGGCGCGCCGATACCAGCCACACGGCGCGTTGGTTCTATCCGCCCCGAAATCGTCCTGATTTACTTGAGCCTCCCGCTACCCGCGCGGCGCGGCGCTTTCGTGCGCCGCCGCACGGCCGTGCGCCCATGCCACCCGAGGAGTCTCATGACCGCCGAGCACCGCCCCGATCAATTCGTCCTGACACTGTCGTGCCCGAGCGCGGCCGGCCAGGTCGCCGCCGTCGTCGGCTTTCTCGATCGCCATCGCTGCTACGTCGATGCGCTGAACGTGTTCGACGACGATCTCAGCAACCGCTTCTTCGTGCGCTGCGTCTTTCATCCGACGGATGAAACGCTGCAGATCGACGCGCTGCGCCACGAATTCGCGCCGATCGCGGCCGGCCTCGGCGGCGAGCAGGGCGACATGCAGTGGGCCATCCACGACGTGAACGCACGGCCCAAGGTGCTGATCATGGTGTCGAAGCTCGAGCACTGCCTCGCGGACTTGCTGTTCCGCTGGCGCATGGGCGAGCTGAAGATGGACATCGTCGGCATCGTGTCGAACCATCCCGACTTCGAGCCGCTCGCCGTGCAGCACGGGCTGCCGTTCCGTCACTTTCCGATCACCGCCGATACGAAGGCGCAGCAGGAAGCGCAGTGGCTCGACTTCTTCGAGTCGAGCGGCGCCGAACTCGTGATCCTCGCCCGCTACATGCAGGTGCTGTCGCGGGAGACGAGCGCAAAGCTCGCGAACCGCGCGATCAACATCCATCATTCGTTCCTGCCGGGCTTCAAGGGCGCGAAGCCGTATCACCAGGCGCATGCGCGCGGCGTGAAGCTGATCGGCGCGACCGCGCACTTCGTCACCGACGATCTCGACGAAGGCCCGATCATCGAGCAGGTGGTCGAACGCGTCGATCATGCGCTGCGCCCCGAGCAACTGCTCGCGGTGGGGCGCGACGTCGAATCGCTCACGCTCGCGCGCGCGGTGAAGGCGTTCATCGAGCGGCGGGTGTTTCTGAACGGTGACCGGACGGTGGTGTTTTCGTAACGCGCGAAGGACGCGACGCTCATGGGGTGACCGACGGCACGCGCGCGGGCGTCGTGCCGATGCGACGCGCCCTGCGCCGCAGGTACAGGTTGTTCAGGATCAGCGCCGTGCCCGTCAGGGCCGCGCCCGCGATCTGTGCATGATTGGGCACGACGCCCGTGAATGCGGAAACGGCGAATGCCGTGATGGGTACGATGTCCATGAACAGCACGCCGTTCATCGGCCCGAGAATCCGGTTGCCCGTCATCCAGAGCAGGATCGCGCCGAAACCGGCCACCGGCCCCATGTACACGAGATGCGGCAGCACCGCGTGCACGGCGGCGAGAGATGGCGCCGCAATCCGGTGCATGACGATCAGCGCCAGGTTGACCGCGACGATCGTGGTCAGCCCGAGCCACGTCGTGAAGGTCGTGTATTTCAGCGCCGACCAGCGGGTAAAGCGCGCCGCGCCGAACGTATAGACGACCCAACACAACGCGCCGACGACGATCAGCGCATTGGCCGCATAGTGCCGCGGTTCGTGCAGCGCGGCGATCACGTCGCCGCGCGTGATGACGAGGGCCACGCCGGTAAAGGACAGCACGACGAACAGGATCGACACCGGTGCGGGCGCGACACGCCGCAACAGGGCATTGAGCAGGAGCCCCATCATCGGCTGCGTGGCCATCATGATCGACGCGGTCAGCGCGCCTTCGTCGCCGGCCAGTTGCTGCCCCAGGAATACGAACGATCCGAATCCGCAAAAGCCGATCGACCCGAGCAGCCACGCGAGCGCCACGGGCTCGCCGGCCGACCGGAACGCACCGGGCCCTTCGACGATCCGCAGCAACGCGACGAAGCCCGTGCCCGCAATCAGATAGCGCAGCGACGTGAACGTAAAGGGATCGATGTACCGCAACGCATCGGTCATCACCGGAAACATCACGCCCATCAGGATCGTCGCGGCCATACAGGCCACGACGCCTTTCCCGTACGCGTTCACGCCGGGCACTGCGAGTGTTGGGTTATTCATGACCGATCATTCCCAAATTAATTGAAAAATGATGCCGGTGCGGCTGCGCGCAGCGGCAGTGTCGTGTCAACGTCCTTGCTATCCTTGCCTACCCTTCACGGTTGCGATGCGAGCATTCGGAATATCCCGAATTTGAAATCGATCATTCTCAAAATCGTCAAAAAAATCAGGCGAGCGCCCGCATCGCGATATCGACGATCGATGCCAGCTCCGCCTCCGACGCACTCGACTTGCCCAGCACGCGCATACCCTGGATCAGGCACAGCAGGAATCGGCCGACCTCTTCCGGATCGAGATGCCGATCGAAATCGCCGGCCTGCTGGCCGCGCGCGACGGCCAGACTGAATTGCGTGCCGATGCGCAGCAGGGTCGACTCGATGTACGGGCGCAGTGCGTCGTCGCCGGGCAGGAGTTCGACGGCCGAATTCGTGATGAAGCAGCCGCGCCGCTCCGACAGCCGCGCACCGATTTCCGTGTAGTACAGGAGCGCCTCCCGGAGTGCCTGCCGCGGCGGCAGATCGGCCGAGAGCCGCTCCTTGAGCCGTGCGATCGCGCCTTCCGCATAGCGGTCGAACGCGGCGACCAGCAGCCCGTGCTTGTCGCCGAACGTGCGGTACAGGCTGCCGCGGAAAACGCCGGTCGCCTCGCACAACGCGTCGATCGACGTCGCGTGATACCCCTGCTCCCAGAACACGCGTGCAGCGGCGTCGATCACCTCGTCGGTGTCGAATTCACGTGGGCGCCCCCTGTCACGGGCGCCGGAAGATGTCGAAGTCGGGCTCATGGATGTCGATATTAGAACCGATCGTTCTCAAAATCAAGCGGTCACGCGCTCCGTGAATGTGTCGCGCACGCCGGCATGAATGACGAAAGCCCGACCGCTTGCCAGCCGGTCGGGCTTTCTTCATTGGTTGCCGTGACATCGATCGCAGCGTCCGTGTGCGGTTTCCGGACGCTGCGCGCCGTTACACGGCCTGGTGCGTCACTTCACCCATGCAAAGTAATACGACAGCCAGATCGTCAGCCCCGCGCCGACCAGCGCCGCGTAAGGCATCAGGTTCAGCCACATCGCGCGCTTCGGCACCTCGAGCTCCATGTCGCGCTGCATCTGCGCGGGGAAGCGGCCGCGATCCTGCCAGTAGTGGCGGAACAGGAACACCGGCACGATCAGCAGCATCGCGATCAGCCCGTTGCGCAGCGTGCCTTCACCCTGCAGGTTCGCACCCGCGCCGACATAGACGAGGTTCGCGTAGCCGCAGATCGCGCCGCCGACGAGCAGCCACGTCGGGCAGCGGAACGGCCGATCCCAGTTGCCGCGATCCATCCGGTGGATCCAGCCCGACTGAAGATTCAGGAATACGAACAGCATGTAGCAGACGTTCGAGATCGACAGCACCGTCATGTAGTCCGACATCATCAGCAACACGAGGTTGAAGCCGAGATCGGTCCACATCGCGCGCGTGGGCGAGCCGTGCTCGTTCACGTGCGACAGGTACTTCGGCAGCCAGCCGTCGACCGATGCCTGGTACAGCGTGCGCGACGAGCCCATCATCGACGTCATCACGATCAGCAGGATCGACAGCATCAGCATCACGACGACCGCATTCGCGACCCACGCACCGCCGCCGACGATCTTCGCCATCGCGGCCGCGACGCCGGTGCCGTCGCCGATCGCCGGATCGAGCATCGCCTGCGTGCCGAGCGCACCCTGGAACGCCAGCGGCACGAGCGTCATCACGACGAGACAGAGCGCGCCCGACCAGAAGATCGCCTTAGCGGTGTCGCGACGCGGATCGCGGAATTCGCGCGTGTAGCAGACGGCCGTCTCGAAGCCGTACGACGCCCAGCCGGCCATGAACATCGCGCCGAGCGCCATCGTGACGCCCTGGCCGTTCCACGAACCGAACGTCGCGGCCGTGAGATTGCCGTGCGCGTCGTGACCGAGCGGCAGCAGCGGGAGCAGGTTCGACATCGGCACGTCGCCCGTGACGAACGGCACGATGCCGACGATCAACAGCGGCGTGAGCGACGCGATGCCGAGAATGCGCTGCGTGCGCGCAGCCTTCGATGCACCGCTGTGCTGAAGCTTGAAGGTAATGAGAAGCAGGATCGTCGCGATGATGAACGTCGCATTGATCCGCAGGGATAGACCCGGCTTGATGAACCCCAGATCCGCAACCTTGAGCTGCCAGTGCAGCACCGCCGCGTCGGCGGGAAAGAGACTCGTGAGCGCATAGCTCGCCGCGAGGCCGCAGCCGAGCGCGAGCATCGGCGACCACGCGAGCCAGTTGCACCACACGGAAACCGGGGCAATCAGCTTGCTGTAACGGACCCAGCCAATCGCGCCGTACACCGACGCGCCGCCCGATTTATGGGGAAATAGCCCGGATATTTCCGCATAAGTCGCGCTTTGAATCAGCCCCATCGTGATCGCGGCGATCCAGATCGCCCACGCGGGCTGGCCGATCGTCGCGCATACGCCACCGATCGTGAACAGCACGCCTGCCGGCACGCCGCTCGTCACCCAAAAAGCGTCTTTCCAAGTCAGGCCACGATGCAGCGTGTGGCCTGTCGAATCATGTGAGATGGTTGCTTCCACATCACTGGTGCTGTTCGCACGCAGTCCTGCCTGACTCATCCAATTCCTCCTCTCGATCAGCGTGAGCGCTTCAGCGCTTACTCTGGTCCGATGCAAAGCAGATGATTCCGCACAAGGGCCGTAGTGTAACAATTTACGGGGTTTTCTGCAGAATCAAGAAAATAATTCCGGGATATGACCGCATCGCAGTGCGATTATTTCGATATCCTTCCGATCAATCCCGGACTGTCTCGTCGTTGTTTTATTGCGTCGTATCGTCGCGGCTTATTGCACGCCTTCCGTCCACGCATTCACGCGGTCGGCATGCGCAGCAATCCATGCATCGGCGGCCGCATCGGGCTTCGAGCCGTTCTGGATCGCCAGCATCACGCTGTCGATTTCACCCGGCTTCCACTGGAATTTCTTCAGGAAGGCCACCACCGGCTTCGCCTTCGTTTCGAGCCCCGGATTCACGACGCTGTCGACGTGCTCCGCGCCGCCGAACACCTTTTTCGGATCCTCGAGGAAGCGCAGCTTCCACTTCGCGAACATCCAGTGCGGCGCCCAGCCCGTCACGATGACCGGCTTGTTCGCATTGACCGAACGCGACAGTTCGGCCGTCATCGCGCTGCCCGAGCTCGGCATCAGCGTGTAGTTCAGCCCGTAGCTCTTGATCGCGTCGTCGGTCTTGCGCATCACGCCGGCGCCGGCATCGATGCCAACGATCCGGCCGCCGAAGCTGCCCTTCTCCGCGTTCAGGTCGTCGATGCTCTTCGCCTTCACGTACGCGGGCACGATCAGGCCGATCTTCGCATCGGGAAAATTGGCACCGAGGTCGACGACCTTCGCCTTGTACTCGTCCCAGTACGAGCCGTGCGTGACCGGCAACCACGCGGACAGCGTTGCATCGAGATCGCCGCGCGCAACGCCCTGCCACATGATCCCGGCGGCGACCGGCACGAGCTGAACCTGGTAACCGAGCTTCTTCTCGATCACGCGCGCTGCAACGTTCGACGTCGCCACGCTGTCGTCCCAGCCTTCGACGTAGCCGATCTTCAGCGTGGGCTTCGTATCGGCGAGCGCCGACGCGCTCAGCGCCACCATTGCCGACAGTGCGCCGGTCCACAACATTTTTCCGAACAGCTTCATGGTCGATCTCCTTGATATGCGCCTGCGCGCGTTGCCTCTCTAGGTTCTTCAACCACAAATCCACGGTATCGTTGTTTTCCGACGGATGCTTGTCCGGACGCGACGCGCCCGGACAGCCGATGGCGCGATTTGACTACTTGTCGATCACGAGATCGGACAGCGGCTTACTGCAGCACAGCAGCACCATCCCCTGGTCGATCTCGCGCTGGCGGATGCCGCCGTTGTGCTTCATTTCAACCTGCCCCGACACGAGCTTCACCTTGCAGGTGCCGCACATGCCCTGCGTGCACGAGGCCGGCAGCCGCACGCCCGACTGGCGCGCCGCATCCAGCACGTGCTGCTCCGAGCCGCACGAAATCTCGCGATTGCTCTTTGCGAAGCTGACCGTGTACTGCTTCGTGTCGGTGTCCGTACCTTCGGCCGGCGGCGCGAGATCGGCGAGCAGCTCGTCGCTCGCGGTCTGCGCGAGCGTTTCGAACGAGAAGCTCTCCTCGTGATACTGCTTGCGATCGAAGCCGGCTTCGTCGAGCAGGTCGCGCACGGCCTTCATGTACGGCGCGGGGCCGCACGTGAAGATTTCGCGCTCCATGAAATCCGGTGCGATCAGCTTCAGCAGCGGCAGCGTCAGGAAACCCGTGACGCCCGGCCAGTTGGTGCGCGCGCCCAAGCGCTCGACGACGAACGACGTGCGGAAGTTCGTATGATTCGACGCGATCAGGTCGAGCTCGCGCGCGAAGATGATGTCGTCCGGCGTGCGCGCGCTGTGCACGAACAGGATGTCTCGATCCTCGGCGAGATCATGGTGCGCGCGGCTCATCGACATCAGCGGCGTGACGCCCGAGCCGGCCGACAGGAACAGGTATTTGCGCGCCGGGTGCCGCGCGCACGTGAATTCGCCGGCCGGGCCGAGCACGCGCACCGATGCGCCCGGCTGCAGGTTGTCGTGCAGCCAGTTCGACACCTTGCCGCCCGGCACGCGCTTGACCGTGATCGACACCGTGTGCGGGCGCGCGGGAGACGACGAGATCGTGTAGCAGCGGTTGATCGTTTCGCCGTCGATGTCGAGCTCGAGCGTCAGGAACTGCCCGGGTTCGAACGAGAACGAGCGGCCCTGCGGCGAACGGAAGAAGAAACTCTTCACGTCGTGCGTTTCCTGCCGCACGTGGCAGCACACCAGCGTTTCCTCGACGTCGCTCGTCCAGCGCTCGGGAAGGGCGTTCCAGAACGCCGGGCGCGTGACCCGGCTGTCCACCGGCTCGAATTGGGCCGCATCTCGCATCATGTGTAACTCCGCTTGCTGTTCCGCTGACGACTACGCGCCGGTTTTTTCGGCGAGCCGGCCGATGTACCAGGCCGAGAATTTTTCGACGAGACCTTCCGTGTACGGCGAATACGGACCCGGCTCGTACGCGCTGCTGGTCGCGCCGCGCTGCGAGAATTCGACGAGCGCGCGATCCTGGTCGTTGGTCGCGTTCCACACGGCCGTGAGGTTCTTCACGTCGTAGTCGATGCCTTCCTTCGCATCCTTGTTCACGAGCCACTTCGTGCGCACGAGCGTCTTGCCTGCCGACAGCGGGATCACCGAGAACGTCACGATGTGATCGCTCATGAAGTGATGCCACGAGTTCGGCTGCGTCCAGAACGACAGCCCGCCGAGATCGGCCTTGTCGAAACCGCCGAGCAGCTTCTTCGACGCGACCTTCGCATCGAGCGTCTGCGATTCGCCATGGCGATCGAGCGGCAGGCGCTGCGTGCGGAAACCCGTGACGTCGAGCAGCTTCTCGATCTCGGCGGACGGCAGGCCCATTTCGGCCCACTCCTTGCCGCGCCGCACGCATGTTTCCGCGAACGCGTCCATGCCTTCGGCGTTGGCGTCGGAACGCTGGTAGCCGAAGCCGTATTCGTACAGCGAGATGGTGAGCTCCGGATGGTTCGCGACGCAGTGATAGCACTCGCGGTTGTTCTCCATCGTGAGCTTCCAGTTGCCTTCCTCGATGATGTCGATCTGCGCGGCGATCTTCGTGTTCGGCAGATCGTGCGGCAGCAGGTACGGCTCCATCTCGGCGCGCAGCTGCGCGAAGTCGGCGGGCGGCTCGTCGGCGAGGCAGATGAAGATCAGGCCCGCCAGGTTCTCGACGTGCACCGACTTCAGGCTGTGCTTGCAGCGGTCGAACTTCTCGCCCATGTGCTCGGCGAACATCAGCTGGCCCGTCAGGTTGTAGGTCCAGCTGTGGTACGGGCACACGATGTTGCCGACCGAGCCCTTGTCTTCGTTGCACAGGCGCGCGCCGCGGTGACGGCACACGTTGTGGAACGCGCGGATCGCCATGTCGTCGTCGCGCACGATCAGGATCGAATCGCTCCCCAGTTCCACGGTCACGTAGTCGCCCGGCTCCGGAATATCCGGCTCGATCGCCACCTGGATCCAGTGCTGGCGGAAAATCGCCTCCATGTCGAGCGCGAAGATGTCCTCGCTCGTGTAGAACGGCGCTTCGAGGCTGTACCCTTCCTTGCGCCGCTCGATCAATGCACGAATGTCTGCCGTTACTTTCATCGTTTGCTCCGGATTCCTTGCATCCCTGGGTTCTTGCCGACAGGCATCAAAATCAGTAGTCGATGAGCTGATGCTCGCGCAAATACGCGAGGATCACTTGTGCTTTTTCGACCGAACTCCCTTCATTTACGACGTTGCCGCCACGGCTTTCGGTCGTCGTCGCGGACAGCATCCGGGCATGCCCGGAGCGCTTCTCGGCGGCGACCAGCTTTACGGGTTTACGCTCGACCGGGCCGACCGTCCACGCGGCCGCGTCGGTGTCCGTGCCGGGTGCCGCGAGCGCGGGCCGGATCGCGCCGGCGCGCAGCCGCGCATACGCATAGCGCGGCTCGGCATTGGCGAGCGGATGAACGGCGACGACGGCCGGCAGCGCCGCGTCGACGCGCCGCCTCAGCCCTTTCGGCAAAAATTGCCGGACGGCCACGCGGCCGCCTTCGACCGTCACGTCGACGGCCGAGCCGACCAGCGGATAACCCAGCGCTGCGGCGATGCGGTACGGGAGCATCCCGGTGTCGTACGCGCCTTCGGCGCGCGTGCCGGTCAGCACGAGGTCGTAGTCTTCGACGCGTGCGGCGAGCGCATGCACGGCGTCGTCGCCGTCTCGACAGGCCAGCACCTCGACCTCCCGGGCGCCGAGCGCCAGATATTCGGCAAGCGCCGCATTCGCGGGGTCGCCCGCATGGATCACGTCGAGCTGCGCGCGATGCCGCTCCGCGAGCTGGCGACCGGTTTCGAGCGCGGCGGCGTCGTTGCGGCTATAGCGCGCGACGCCGCTGACCGGATGGCGGCCGACGGACACGAGCACCGCAATGCGTTGCAACGGGCGGGGGGCGTTCATGCGGCAACTCCTTCCGGTTCACGGGTGCCGACTGCAGCCGGCGATTCGCCACGCGCGGCGCGCGCGGCCTGCACCTGTTCGATCAGCGCGGCGATCGTGCCCTGTGCGTCGCCGACGACCGTCAGGTTCGCGCGCTTCGCGATCGGCGCACTGCCGTCGAGGTTCACGGCGATCACGTGACGGCAATCCTTGATCCCCTGCAAGTGCTGCACCGCGCCCGAGATGCCGAACGCGATGTACACGCTCGCCTCGACCGTCTTGCCGGTCGCACCGACCTGCTTGTCGCGCGTGAAGTGGCCGTTGTCGACCGCGACGCGGCTCGCGCCGATCGCCGCGCCGAACGCGCCGGCCAGCCGCTCGAATGCGCCGATGTCGGACACGCCGTTGCCGGCCGACACGATGAAATCGGCTTCCTCGAGCGCGACCTGGGCCGCGTCGATCTCGTCGAGACCGAGATCGCGGTACGGCTGCGCGGCGTCATGCGCCGGGCGGATGAAGTCGGCGGCCAGGCGTTCGCCCGCGCCGAGGAACGGCAGCTTCGCGTCGACCACGTTCTGCGCGAGCAGGATCACGTCGGGCAGCGCACGGGTGGCAAACGCGCGCCCGGCCTGCGCATACGCACCGACATGCTTCGCGTCGATCTCGACGACGTGCGTCGCGACGCTCGCGCCGGCGGCCGCCGCGTAACGCCGGCCGAGATCGCCGTCGCCCGTCGCGTTGTCGGGCACGAACACGTGTTTCGGTGCGAGTGCGGCAACGCAGGCCTGCAGCGCTTGCAATTCGCTTTCAGGGTCGAACGTGCGTCGATCGAAACCGGAGAGTTCAAGCAGCTTGTCGACGCCCAACTCGGCCACGTCATCCTTCAGCTCGCCAAACGCGAGCAGCGCGACTTCGGTCTGCGCATCGGCGAGCAATGCGGCGGCAGCGATCGCCTGCCGCGAATGATCGTCGAGCGCGCCACGTTCACTGTGCGCGACCACCAGCATCACGTGCTTCGGATCCTGCACCGCGCGGCGCGGCTTCGCAGCCGCTGCGCCATGACCATGTGCGGACCCGTGCACGGCGTTCGCATCGGCGCTGCCTTCCTCGCCGAGCGTGATGCGCTTCAGGCCGGCGGCCGTGATGATGAACGGCCGGCGCGGATCGATTCGTTTGATCGTATTCATCGATTCACTCCAGCGAGGCGGCGACGAGTTCGGCCACGTCGAGCACGTCGGGGCGCGGGCCCACGACGCCTTCGAGCATCGCCGTGCAGTTCGGGCAGGCAACCGCGACCACGTCCGCACCGATCGTGCGTGCGTCCGCGATGCGGATGTCGGGAATGCGCTGCTTGCCGGGGATGTCGGTCAGCGGCGCACCGCCGCCACCGCCGCAGCAGCGGCCGCGCATGCCGTTGCGCTCCATCTCGACGACCTGGATGCCGATCGTCTTCAGCAGCTTGCGCGGCGCTTCCGTCTCGCCGTTGTAGCGGCCGAGATAGCACGGGTCGTGATACGTGGTGCGCTTCTCGCGCAGCGCTTCGACGGCCTTCGGCGCGATCTTGCCGCTGTCGGCCAGTTCGGCGAGATAGGTCGTGTGGTGCTTGACCGTCACGCGCAGCCCGAGCGCGCGGTATTCGTTGCGCAGGCTGTGCATCACGTGCGGATCGGCCGTCACGATCTGCCGGTACGACAGCGTGCCGAGCGTGCCGATCAGGCGCTTCGCCATCTGCTGGAACGTCGCTTCGTCGCCGAGCCGGCGTGCAACGTCGCCCGTATCGGTTTCGGTCGAGCCGAGCACCGCGTAGTCGACGCCCGCCTTGTTCAGCACCTTGACGAACGCGCGCAGCGTGCGCTGGTAGCGCATGTCGAACGCGCCTTCGCCCGCGACGAACAGCACGTCGACCGGCTTGCCGGGCTGCGCGACGGGCGCGCTCAGGTCGACCGACCAGTCGTAGCGCGCAGCCGTGTCGTAGCCGCCCATCGTGCCCGTCTCGCGCAGGTTCGCGAGCACTTCCTGGCCCTTGCCCGGCACCGAGCCATGCACGAGCGTGCGGTTGCGGCGCATGTCGACGATCGCGTCGACGTGCTCGATCAGCATCGGGCATTCCTGCACGCACGCGCGGCAGGTCGTGCACGACCACAGCGTCTGCTCTTCGATCAGGCCCGACACGATCGGGCCGTTCGGCTCGCCGCGATGCTGGCCGACCGCGAGGCCCGGCGACGGGCTGCCCGCGTACGCGGCATCGGTGCCACCGGCCATCCCGACGACGAGATCCTGGATCAGCTTCTTCGGATTCAGCGGCTGGCCCGACGCGAACGCGGGGCACGCGGCTTCGCACTTGCCGCACTGCACGCACGCATCGAAGCTCAGCAACTGGTTCCAGCGGAATTCGACCGGCTTCTCGACGCCGTACTCCTGATGCTCGATGTCCGGCAGCTTCAGCGCGGTCGGCGGCGTGGCCGTGCCGTTGCCCGTGAACGATTCGCGGGTGGCCGCGAAGCGCTCCTGGCGCGGGTGGAACGCCAGGTGCAGCAAGCCGGCGATCGCATGCTTCATCGGGCCGCCCTTGGCAGCGCCGACCGTCATCGTGAATGCACCGACACCGATCAGCACTGCGCAGAGCACCGCGAACGCACCCGACATCGCGCCGGTCGGCACCAGCATGAACAGCACGAGGCCGAGCGCGAACGAGCCGAGCAGCCAGGGCAGCGTATTCCACGGGCCGCGCGACAGGCGGGCCGGCACGTCCCTGGCCGCGCGCCGGCGCCACACGAACACCGCGCCGACCAGCATCGCGAGCGCCGCGAGGAAGATCAGCTTGTCGAGCCACGGCGAATAGATCGCGAGGCCGTAGTTGACGAACACCAGCGCGAGTGCGCCGATCGCGCCGCCCGCCGTCGCGACGTGCGTCTTCGCGATATACGGATCACGGGCGACCACATGGTGCAGGTCGACGAAGTAGCGCTTCGGGATCGCGAACAGGTTCGCGACGCCAAACGTGCCGGGCGCGGTGGCCCGGCCAAGACGCCAGTAGGACGAACGCTTCGCGACCGCGAACGCGAGCCCCGCCACCGACAGCCACAACAGGGCGGTAATGAGGAAGGACGGATTCATCGTTTAGAAATCCTTCACGAGACGCAGCGAGTCGTAGATCGCGCCGTGGACGTTGTGCATCGAGATGCAATCGCCGACACGGAACAGCAGGAAACGGCCGTTGCCGAGTTCTTCCGACAGGCACGGCTGCGGCTCGGCCGCGAACAGCGTGTGCGGATCGATCTGGCCGCGGTTCACCGATTCCGGCTTGAGCTTCCAGTACAGCTCGTCGTTCGGCGACGAACCGTTCTCGATCACGACCTGGTCGACCGCGCGCTCTTCCAGTTCTTCCGTGTACTCGTTGCGCAGCACGGCGATCAGCTTGCCGTCCTCTTCATAGACGCGATCGAGCATCGTGTTCGGCGTCGGGATCACGCCGAATGCGTACAGGCGACGATAGAAGATCGGGAACGTCGTGCCGCCGCAATCGTCGGCGACCTTCACGTCCGGCGTGACGACCTCGACCTTCGAGCCGCGGCTCGCCATGAAGTCGGCCACGCCGGCGCCCGCATGCGTGCTCACGCCGTCGAACAGCAGCACGTTCTGCTTCGGCTCGACCTTGCCGGTCAGGATGTCCCACGAACTGACGGCGAGCCCCTCGGCCACGCCCCAGCCCGGCACCTGCCACGTGAAGCTCGAACCGCCCGTCGCGAGCACGACGATGTCCGGCTTCTCGGCCATGATCATCTTCTCGTCGGCGGCCACGCCGAGACGGCGGTCGACACCCAGGCGCTTCGTTTCCATGTCGAACCAGCGGATGATCCCCGACATCTGTTCGCGCTGCGGCGCCTTCGCGGCGATCATCACCTGCCCGCCCACTTCGGCGTTCTTTTCGAATAGCACGACGTCGTGGCCGCGCAGCTTCGCGACACGCGCCGCCTCGAGGCCCGCCGGGCCGGCGCCGACCACCACCACCTTGCGCTTCGGGCCGCGCGACTTCTCGATGATGTGCGGCATCGTCGCTTCGCGCGAGGTCGCCGCGTTCTGGATACACAGCACGTCGAGGCCGTTGTACTGGCGGTCAATGCAGTAGTTCGCGCCGACGCACTGCTTGATTTCATCCTCGCGGCCATCGCGGATCTTGATCACCATGTGCGGATCGGCGATCTGCGCGCGCGTCATGCCGACCAGGTCGATCATGCCGGTCGCGAGCAGGCGCTCGGCCTGGCCCGCATCGCGAATGCTCTGCGCGTGCATCACCGGAATCTTCACGACCGACTTGATGCCCGCCGCGAGGTGCACGAACGGCTCCGGCGGCAGTGCCATCGGCGGCATGCAGTTGGCGATCGTGTTGTGCGTGTCGCCCCCCGAGCCGACCACGCTCAGGTAGTCGATCAGGCCCGTCTCCGACATCGCCTGCGCGATTTCCTTCAGCGCTTCGTGATCGAGGCCGTCCTCGTGGAATTCGTCGCCGCACATGCGCAGGCCGACGCAGAAATCCTTGCCGACCGCCTCGCGCACGGCCGTCAGCACTTCGATGCCGAAACGCAGCCGGTTCTCCAGGCTGCCGCCCCATTCGTCGGTGCGGTGGTTCGAACGCTTGCTCCAGAACTGGTCGATCAGGTGCTGGTGCGCGGCCGAGATTTCGATGCCGTCCATGCCGGCCGCTTTCACGCGTTTCGCCGCTGCCGCGAAATCGCCGATGATGCGGCGGATTTCCTCGATCTCGATGATCTTCGCGTTGCCGCGGTGCACCGGTTCGCGCACGCCCGACGGCGACATCAGGTGCGGCCAGTGCTCGCCGTGGAACGACGAGCGACGGCCCATGTGGGTCGCCTGGATCATGATCTTCGCGCCGTGCTTGTGCATCGTGTCGGCGAGGCGCGTGAGCGGATCGATGATCTTGTCGGTCGACAGGTTCACCGATTTCCACCAGCCCTGCGGGCTGTCGATCGACACCGGGCTCGACCCGCCGCAGATCGCAAGGCCCACGCCGCCCTTCGCCTTTTCTTCGTAGTAGCGGATATAGCGGTCGCCCGGCAGGCCGCCCGGCTCGGCATACACCTCCGCATGCGCGGTGCTGACGATCCGGTTGCGCAGCGTCAGCTGGTTAAGCTGCATGGGTTTGAACAGGTGGGGATAACGCATCGCTGGCGACCTCTGGCGTTCGAATGTCTCGTGTTGCGGGTGTTGTGGTGTAGCGGTGAATCAGTGCATCAGTGCGCGATCGGCGACACTTCGAAGACGCAGTGGTCGTGATGCTCGGCCGCGCACTGCACTTCCTTCGATTGCGCGCGCGGCGCGCCCTTGCCTTCCGGCGTCGTGTCGTTGACCCAGTCCATCGCGCCGGCGAACCAGCCCGCGAACATGTAGCAGAGCTTGCCTTCCTTGCCCGGCTGCTGAAGCACGAACGACGAGTGGCGCAACTCGATCCTGGCGCGCGCGCCGGCGGGATCGGCCTCGATGATCGAGAACAGGCCCCAACCGCGCTGCGACAGGCGCTTCAGGTAGTGCTCGAATACGGCCATGCCGGTCAGGCCGTGCAGCTTGGCTTCCTTGTCGCACCAGTGGTAGGCGGACTTGTAGCCGGCCTTGTAGAGAATCTCGGCATACGCTTCGACGCCGAGCGCTTCCTCGACGGCGACGTGGTTGTTCGTGAAGAAATGACGCGGCACGTACAGCATCGGCAGCGCGTCGGTGGTCCAGACGCCGGTATCGGGATCGACGTTGATCGGCAGTTGCGGTTGCATCGTGGTGACTCCGTGAGGAAATTGGCCGCGCGTCTCGGCGCGCAGGCACGACATCGTCCGCGTGCCCGCGCGGCTTGCGCGGGCACGTCCCGATTTCTTTTAATGTTGAATCGCTGGCGGCGGTTCGGCGTTCGCGGCGCTTATGCGCCCCACACGTCCTTGAACACGCGCACCCAGTTCTCGCCCATGATCTTGCGGATACGCGACTCCTTCCAGCCGTGGCGTTCCATCGCGGCCGTCAGGTTCGGGAATTCGCCGATCGTGCGGATGCCGTCCGGGTTGATCACCTTGCCGAAGTTCGTCAGCTGGCGATAGCGGCCCTTGTCATGCGTCAGCATGTCGAAGAATTCCTTCGCGAAATCCTGCGTGAAATCCGTGCCGATGCCGACCGCATCCTCGCCGATCAGGTTCACGACGTAGTCGATCGCCTCGATGTAGTCGTCGATGTTCGCTTCGATCCCGCGCTTGAGGAACGGCGCGAACATCGTCACGCCGACGAAGCCGCCCGCATCGGCGATCTCCTTCAGCTGTTCGTCGCTCTTGTTGCGCGGATGTTCCTTCAGGCCCGACGGCAGGCAGTGCGAATAGCAGACCGGCTTCTTCGAGAACGCGATCGCTTCCGACGACGTGTTGCCGCCCACGTGCGACAGGTCGACCATGATGCCCACACGGTTCATCTCGGTGATCACTTCGCGGCCGAAGTCCGACAGCCCGCCGTCGCGCTCGTAGCAACCGGTGCCGACCAGGTTCTGCGTGTTGTAGCAGAGCTGCACGACGCGCACGCCCATGTCGTGGAACGCCTCGATGTAGCCGAGGTTGTCCTCGAACGCGTGCGCGTTCTGGAAGCCGAGGATCACGCCGGTCTTGTCTTCCTTCTTCGCGCGGAAGATGTCTTCCGTCGTGCGCACCAGCGTCAGCAGTTCGCTGTTGTCGCGGATCTTCTTCTTCATCACGCCGATGTTGTCGACGGTCTTCGTGAAGTTCTCCCAGACCGACACCGTGCAGTTCGCGGCGGTGATGCCGCCCTTGCGCATGTCTTCGAACACCGGCTTCTCGAACTTCGAGATGTTCAGCCCGTCGATGATGATGCTGTCTTGATGCAGCGTGCTCATGTGTTACTCCAGTCTTGTCGGGTCGGTGGGATCAATAGATCGGGAAGCGTTCGCACAATGCGAAGATCTCGCGGCGCACACGCTGTTCGGTCGCGGGGTCGCCTTCCGGGTTCGCGCGCAGCGCATCGAACACTTCCAGGATCAGGCGGCCCACCTCGCGGAATTCCGCGACGCCAAAGCCGCGTGTCGTGCCGGCCGGCGTGCCGAGACGGATGCCCGACGTGACGGTCGGCTTCTCGGTGTCGAACGGAATGCCGTTCTTGTTGCAGGTGATGCCCGCACGCTCCAGCGCCTGTTCGACCGGCGCGCCCTTCAGGCCCTTCGGGCGCAGGTCGACCAGCAGCAGGTGGTTGTCGGTGCCGCCCGTGACGAGATCGACGCCGCCCGCCTTCAGCACTTCGCCGAGCGCCTGCGCGTTCGCGAGCACATTGTCGATGTAGGTCTTGAAGTCCGCATGCAGCACTTCGCCGAACGCGACCGCCTTGCCGGCGATCACGTGCATCAACGGGCCGCCCTGCAGTCCGGGGAACACGGCCGAGTTGATCTTCTTCGCGATCTCCTCGTCGTTGGTCAGCACGAAGCCGCCGCGCGGGCCGCGCAGCGTCTTGTGGGTGGTCGACGTGACGACGTGCGCATGCTCGACCGGGTTCGCGTGGCGGCCCGCGGCGATCACGCCGGCGATATGCGCCATGTCGACCATCAGCTTCGCGCCGACGCTGTCGGCGATCGCACGGAAGCGCGCGAAGTCGAGCGCACGCGGGTACGCCGAGAAGCCGGCGATGATCAGGTTCGGCTTGTGCTCGTGCGCCAGTGCTTCGACCTGGTCATAGTCGATCAGCATCGTGTCGCGGTTCACGCCGTACTGAACGGCGTTGAACCACTTGCCCGACAGCGCCGGCTTCGCACCGTGCGTCAGGTGGCCGCCCGCGTCGAGCGACATGCCGAGCACCGTGTCGCCCGGTTTGGCCAGCGCGAGCATCACCGAGCCGTTCGCCTGCGCGCCCGAGTGCGGCTGCACGTTCGCATAGCCGGCGTTGAAGATCTGCTTCACGCGCTCGATCGCCAGCGCCTCGACTTCGTCCGCGAACTCGCAGCCGCCGTAGTAGCGCTTGCCGGGATAGCCTTCCGCGTACTTGTTGGTCAGCACCGAGCCCTGCGCCTCGAGCACGGCGCGCGACACGATGTTTTCCGACGCGATCAGTTCGACCTGCGACTGCTGGCGCTCGAGTTCCTTCAGGATGGCGCTGCGCACCGGCGCGTCGCGCTCGGCAAGGGGCTGCGAGAAGAAAGGCTGGGTGTTCGACATAGTGCGTCCGTGACGAAGAATAAGGGGCTGAAACCGAAGCTCAAGGCCCGCCCTGCCTGGGTTTCCCGCTCGTCCCGTACAAGGCTGCCGACGGCTCTATTCTTGTCGTTCGGATTTTCGGCGGATTGATGAATTTAGACGCGTTCTTTGCCTTTTCCGCCATGCGCGTCCGTTTTATACAAGTAACCGGTCGTGCTTTTTTGGATGGCCGAGCAAACGGCCCCCAGCAGTTCACCTATGAACAGGCACGCCGGCGGTGCGATTGCCGCCCGGTCGGGGTGCAGCACGTCACGCATTCGGTGCAGTGCAACATGCTGCTTTGAGCCAGACAACGTATGGAGCTAGGGTTTAGCCGTATGGCACGCTTGTTGCGCTGGCTCACACAATACCGCTGCCCGACCCGTGCCCCCCGGGCGAAAAGCTATTAGAGATTCAAGGAACGCTCCCCATGTCGCCCGACCGCACAGCGTCGCTGTCCCACTTCGCGTTCATGCCATTACCGAACTTCACGATGATCGCGTTCACCAATGCGATCGAGGTGCTTCGGATGGCGAACTACCTGAGCGGCCAGCCGCTCTACCGCTGGTCGATCATCAGCCCGGATGGCGGCCCGGTCACCGCGAGCAACGGCCTGACGGTCGATACCGGCCCGGCCGAATGCGTCGGGCAGCCCGACATCGTGTTCGTGTGCGGCGGCGTCGACGTGCAGCGCGCGACCACGCCCGCCCATCTGTCGACGCTGCGCCGCTTCGCGCGCGCAGGCATCCCGCTCGGCAGCCTGTGCACCGGCACCTATGCGCTCGCTAAATCGGGGCTGCTCGCGGGCTACGCGTGCGCGATCCACTGGGAGAACATGTCGGCGCTGAAGGAAGAGTTTCCGGAAACGCGCTTCCTGAAGGAACTGTTCGTGATCGACCGCGACCGCATCACGTGCACGGGCGGCGTCGCGCCGCTCGACATGATGCTGAACCTGATCGCCGCGCGCGTGGGCACCGCGCGCGTCACGCAGATCGCCGAGCAGTTCATCGTCGAACACGTGCGCGATACGAGCGCGCAGCAACGCATGCCGCTCGTCGCGCGCCTGGGCTCCGCGAACAAGTCGCTGTTCGAAGTGATCTCGCTGATGGAGAACAACATCGAGGAGCCGCTGTCGCGCGAGGAGCTCGCGCGGCTCGCGAACATGTCGCAGCGGCAACTGCAGCGCCTGTTCCGCGAACACCTCGGCATGACGCCGACGCACTACTACCTGACGCTGCGGCTGCGCCGCGCGCGCGAGCTGCTGCTGCAGACCGACATGTCGATCATGCACATCACGATGGCGTGCGGCTTCCAGTCGGCTTGCCACTTCAGCAAGAGTTATCGCGACGCATTCGGCGTCGCGCCGACGCGGGAGCGCCGCAAGCAGGTCGCGCCGCTCGCGCAGGGCGCGGCCAGTGCCGGGCCGGTGTTTCCGGTGCATGCGGTCCATGCGTGACACGCGCGCTGCGCGGTAAATAATCATGCGGCCGTGAAGACCGATGCCGACGGATTGTAGAAGCGTGGTCGCAACCGCCATGCAGCGGTTGTAACTTTCTGCGCGACGCTTCTGAGGCACTTCACCTGACCGCATTACCGCTGTAGGACGATTCCCCGCCCTCCTGGTTCGCTGGGGTCAGTCGCCGAGGATCGGGGCCGATGTCGCGCCAGACAGTACCGTTCGTCCGAGCCCGGAATTTTCCCGGAGTAGAAACGCCGCTTCCAACACGTGATCTCGTCCGCTGCCACCCAGCGCGACAACAAGCGCAATCACGTCTGCCATGCGTTCGCGGTCCACTTGGAGTTACCGCCTTTCGGCCGCCGAGCGCGGCGCGAGCCGCGATTGAGCGAACAGGTTCGAGACGCCATCACGACCGCGTTGTAAGCACCGTCTGCCACGAATGATTCGTCGACGCGGCGCGGCACGGCCATTTCTCTGCCGTTGCAGTCGCTGTCGCTCCATTCGGCCGTACACGCTTTATGTTGAACCCCCAGTGCGTTTCGTCGGCGACCTATCAATCAAGTTGCATCCGCTTGTAGACAAGCAGCGTCGACAGCAAACGACCAAGTCCTGGATCGCAGCGCATCTTCCCGCTCGGTTTGCGAAGTTCAGCGCTCGATTGCGCTTTCATCCCTCCCCTCTTTATTGCGCGACTTCGAAGCATTTACGTTTCCATTGGATTACTAATAAAAATCATACTTGTCCAATATACAAACCAATCATTACCAGCGATCTTCGATAACTCGTCCATACATGATATTCCAGATCTCGCCATCACGAACGCGGACAGCATCACCGGCTACATTGCAAAATTTGACAAGACAATCAAATAATGAACAGAAATTCACTGAAATCCGGCTTTGCAGCCTACCTTCTCGCGCTGTCGTCAATGCTGTCTGGCGCTGCGACTGCATGTACAATAAGCGAAGAAGCGCTGGTGCAATTTCCATTCAACAAAACCACATTATCCAATGCAGATAGAGTGATGATAGCGAATAGCGCCATTGAGGCTAAAAAGTGGCCTGATGTGAAAATTAAAGCAATCGTAATTGCCGGTGCTTATATCCACGAAAAAGACATTGAGAAGCTAAAGGATGCACGCGCCGAGAATACGATATCTTATCTGCAAAAACTTGGCATCATCGCGGAAAATATTTTCGTCGACAAAAAGACATTTACCGATAAAATGATGGAGAAACTACCCGACGGAACAGTCAATATTCATCAGGTAATCGTGGAATTCACACCGATATGTAAAGGCAGCTGTGCATGGATGTGCAACGATCCCCGCGTTACACCACGAAGCAAAGCCATCAATTGACGACCATGGAACGGAGCGTCAGCGTATGCAAACGCTCTTATTCTGACGCCGACAGCATCGCGGGGTACGTCGTTGACATTGGCTAAATTGCTGACTGCCGCCGCGCTCGCGTTGAGTTGCGCACATATGGCATTCGCGTGCGATGGTCCGTCGAACTTGCCCGGCTGGGATTTTGACGTTCGATTCGACAATGACTCAAGCGACCTATCTATCGCCGAGCTGGCGAGGCTGTCAGTGTGGTCAGCCGATATGCGCAATCGCTTTCCTATTGTCGATGTGGTCTCGGTTGTCGGTTTGGCGGAACCGACGGAGAGAGACCCGAAAGCCCTTGCTCGACGACGTGCAGCGAATGTCAAAGCCGCATTGGATCAATTTTCGGTTCGAGGCGAACGAAATTCCGTTATCGCACGAATCTACAAATTGCCGTTTCCCTCCAGCAAGTTTGACGATACCGGGCGACGCGTCGAGATCACGTTCGGGCCCGGGTGTCCGAATCACTGCTGCCCGAACCTAAACCCGATACCCAGGACGCGTTGACGTAACACGAAGCGTTCGGACTTGCCCGCGCGAAGCGGTCCGTCTTCTTCTAACCTTTCCAGCACCTTCGCCTTCCCTCGTCCGGTCAGCCCATCGCCCGCGATTGACACACCGCACGCCCAGCGTTTTCCGAAAACATCAAGATTCCGGAATCTGCAACGTATCGGCGACCGCTCCAGCAGTGCCGACACTATGCAGCGACCCTGGCCACCGCTTCCAGCGCGCACTTACGACCCCCACACCTGCATTTCGTAAAGCGAGTAACCCCACTGCGTCGCGCGCTTCGTGCCGAGCATCCGCACGTAGCGGCCGCTTCCGTTGAGATTCGGCAGCGTGACGTGGTTATATGAAACGCCGTTGCTCGTCGAGTAGATCGTCGTCCAGTTGACGTTGTCGTTCGACGTCTGGATCTGGTAGACGAGCGCGCCCGCGTCCCAGTAGAGATCGACGTGATCGATATGCTTCGTCGCGCCGAGATCCACGGAGATCCATTGCGGATCGACGCCCGCCCCTTCCGGCGAATCCCAGCGCGTGCTCGTGGTGTTGCCGTCGAACGCCTTGTCGGGGGTGAGCGACGCGTTGTAGCTCGCCGACGCAGCCGCCGGATGTCCCTGCGACAGCAGCGTCGGCTGTGCGGCGGCCGGGCCGCCGTAGTAGCTCGAACCGAGCTTGGCCTTCGTCGTGTCGGCGTTCACGCCGAACTGCGACAGGCTCCAGCGCTGGCCGGTCGTCACGTCGCCGACGTAGAGCTGATAGCCACCCGCCGTCGTCGACGAGAAGAACACATAGTTGGTGCCGGTCACCGGCGCCGGATCCGAGTTGTTGCTCACGCAATCGTTGATCGGCAACGCGTTCGGCGTCGATGCCGGGTCCGCGGTCTTCGTATAGATCTGGTCGGCCTGGCCGCTGTCTTTCCAGCGTGCGTAGAACACCATGCCGTCCCCACGCACGATCGGGTAGTACGTCTGCAGTCCGGCCGGGTGATCGAACGTGGCGGTGGCGCCGGTCGCGAGCGTGCGCTTCATCAGCCCCATGTTCGCGCCCGTGCCGGTCGCGTAGTACACGGCGCTCGCATCAGGCGAAAGGTACGGCATCGAGTATTCGGCGCCGGCCGGCGCATTCGTCAGGCTCACGACCGACGTGAACACCGGGCCGGCGCTCGTGTACGACAGCGTGGCCTGCTTGACGTCGCCGTTCTGCTTGAACACGAGCGTCTTGCCGTCCGCGCTGAATTTCGGGTCCTCGTTGCGCGTGGCACCCGTGCTGTTGGTCAGGTTGACCGGCGGCGTGCCGGCGCCAAGCTGCAGCATGAACACGTTCCACGCGCCGTTGCTGATGCCCATGAATGCGAGCCACTTGCCGTCGGGGCTGAACACGCCGTTCATCGGATCGGTGATGCCCCACGTGCTCTTGCTCAGTTGCGTCAGCGTATGAGCCGAGAAGTCGTACAGGAACAGCTGGCTCGTGCCGTCGCCGTATTTGACGTAGCTGTGATAGACGAGCTTGCCGGTCAGGGCGGCGGGAAACGTCGTGTTCGGCTGGGCGGCGGGATTGCTGATGCAGGCGGCTTGTGCCGCGCCGCCGGACATACCGAGGGCGAGGCCGGCCATCAGGCCCGCGATGAGGGTCGTCGATTTCACGCTGGTTGATTCCGGGAAAGGTAAGGAGGACGCCGCGGAAAAGTCCCGCACCGGATGCGCGGGCGCTACGGATCCGCCGCGTGGCAGCGGGGTCTCCGTATCGATCGGACATCGGGAATGAAGCTTGCTCTAGGATGCCCGCTCGTCAGACGAAAGAAAAGGATCAGAGGCCACGCAAAACATGCGGATCAGCGCGTCGACGGGATTGCGCGCGACGGGTGCCGTGCTACTCTTTTTTCAGCGACGCCCCACGCGCCCGGAGGGCCGTCATGAAGCGATATGCGGCGCTGGCACAGACGATCGCCGAAGCCATCCGGCGCGGCGATCTGGCGGCCGGTGCGCGCATCCCCACCGTGCGCGCGGCCTGTCGCGCGTACGGCGTGAGCCCGTCCACCGTGTTTCGCGCGTACTACACGCTCGAAAGCGAGGGTCTGATCGTCGCGCGTGCACGGTCCGGTTATTTCGTTGCGAACCTCGAGGACAAGCACGTGCGGTTCGGCCATGAACCGCCGCGCAAGCCGGCCGCCCCGCCTACCGGCAACGACGATACGCTGTTCCGCCTGCTCGACTCCCTCAAATACGACGACATCGTTCCGCTCGGCTCGGCCTTCGCCAGCTATTCGCTGTTCCCGATGAGCAGCCTGTGGCGCGCGATGGCGTCGGCGGCCCGCAACATGGATCGCACGGCCCTGCTGTCCGGCGCGCCGCCCGGCCACGACGGGCTGCGCCGCCAGATCGCGCTGCGCTACCTGAATGCGGGCGGGGCGTTGCCGATGGACGAGATCGTCATCACGACCGGCGCGCTCGAAGCGCTGACGCTCTGCCTGCAGGCGCTGACGCGCCCGGGCGATATCGTCGCGATCGAGCGACCGGCATTCCACGCAGTCCTGGAGGCCGTGCAGCGCCTGCACCTGAAGGCCGTCGAGATTCCGGTCGACCCGCGCACCGGCCTCGATCTCGACGCGCTCGAGAAAGCGCTCGACACGCATCCGGTGCGCGCTTGCTGGTTCATGACGTCGTTCCACAACCCGACCGGCGCGACGCTGACCGACGAGCGCAAGCGCGCGCTGATCGACCTGCTCGCGGCACGCAACGTGCCGCTGATCGAGGACGACGTGTATGGCGAGCTGCATTTCGGGACGGTCCCCACGCGCCCCGCCAAACTGTACGACGACAGCGGGCTCGTCCTGCATTGCGGTTCGTTCTCGAAATGCCTCGCGCCCGGGTTCCGGATCGGCTGGGTCGCGGCCGGACGCTACGTGCGGCAAATCCGTCAGGCAAAAGGCGCGAGCGCGCCGGCGGCCGACGTGCCTGCGCAGATGGCGATTTCGAGCTACCTGCGCGACGGCGGCTACGACCGCTTCCTGCGCAAGCTGCGCCGCAATCTCGCTGCGCACCAGGCGCAGATGCTGGCGGCCGTGCGCGCCTATTTTCCCGCGGGTACCGAGGTGTTCGCGCCGCCCGGCGGGTATTTCCTGTGGATCGAACTGCCTCCGCGCGTGGATGCGATGCACCTGTTCGGCGATGCGATGGAAAGCGGCGTCAGCATTGCGCCGGGGCCGCTCTTTTCCGCGACCGGCGGATTCCGCCGTTATCTTCGGCTCAATTACGGCCGGCCGTGGACGCCGGCCGTCGAGCACGCGATGCAGACCATCGGGACGCTCGCAGCGCGGCAGCGGCAGGACGGATAGGTCGGATCCGACGAATCGCGACGGCCCGCCCGCGCCTTGCGTTTCACGCGCCGACGACCAAGAATGAAGCGGTAGGCCGCCACGGACGAACGTGTTCCGCGCACCCGACGTCACGGAGAACCTCATGAGCACCGCATGCGAACGACCGTCGACGACGCACGCTCCGCCGGATGCCTGCGCCAGCCGATCGGTTGCCTTGCCTGAAACGATCATGACGACTGGCGACCGTGCGCGTCGTTGACAGCGCCCGTCCGCTTGCCGCGATGCGAGTCCTGCCGAACCGCACAATTCGCGCGCGAGATGCGTGGCGCGCGATCCTGAGCGTGCGAGCCGAAGCGCGGCGCGCTGCCGGCTTCCGCTGCAGGGAATGCGGCTTCGTGGCCTTCCGCGCGCTCGAGCACTGCCCCGTCTGCGGCCGCTGGAACGGGCCGTTCGATTCGATCCGCGCCGCATCGAACGGCACGCATGCGGCGCACTCCTTTCACACGTGGTCATCGCGCATCGCGCGGGCGCTTCGCAACGCGGCATTCCGACGGCCGCACGCATCGACCGCGCCGATCCTGAGCCTCCTGACACTCGTTCTGCTGGTCGGCGGCTACGTGACGGTCGACCGGACATGCAAGGCCGATCCCGTTTGTCGCGGGTCGAATGAGTCGGGCGCGAGGGCGAGCCATGCCGGCCCGTACGCATCGAACGATCCCGTGCTGCCGGTCCTGCCGGCGCCCGTCTATCCGTTTCATTCGACCGACGGCACGCAGGCGCCAACCACCCGACAGGGCAGCCTGGATGTCAGCCAAGCCGGCGAACGGACGACAGTCGCGCAAGCCTCGCCGGCCATGCGTGCATCCGCCCGGTCGCACGGCACCGGCACGGTTCGCCTGGTGGACTTGAATGCCAGGCGTGGCGCCGGTGCCGCGCATCGCGCCCGCGCATTCCACCGTGTGAGCGGGCACACCGCGCATGCGCGACGCAACACCGCCGGCAATACGCAAATCGCGCAGCTCTATCGCGGCCACTGAGCGCGGCCCGCCCTGCTCCGCGCCTCCCCAGTAGAAACGGGCGGCCCGTTTCCGGCACCGCCCGTCTCGCATGACGCGTCGCGCGCGTCGAACGCTAGCGCATCACGCTGCCAGCAACCCGTGCGGGTCGATGACGAATTTGCGCGGCGCACCGCCGTCGAACTTCTTGTAGCCTTCCGGCGCCTGGTCGAGCGAAATCACTTCGACGTTGACGATCTTCGCGATCGGCAGCCGGTCGAACAGGATCGCCTGCATCAGGTTGCGGTTGTACTTCAGCACCGGCGTCTGGCCCGTGAAGAACGAGTGCGACTTCGCCCAGCCGAGGCCGAAGCGGATGCTCAGGCTGCCGTGCTGCGCAGCCTTGTCCTTCGCGCCCGGATCGTCCGTCACGTACAGGCCCGGGATGCCGATCGCGCCGGCCGGCCGCGTGATTTCCATCAGCGAGTTCAGCACCGTCGCGGGCGCTTCCTCCGCATGGCCCGACGAACCGTGGCCGTGCGCCTCGAAGCCGACGCAGTCGACCGCGCAGTCGATCTCGGGCACGCCGAGGATCTGCTCGATCTGCTCGCCGAGCGATGCGTCCTTCGACAGGTCGACCGTCTCGAAGCCCATCGCCCGCGCGTGCGCGAGGCGTTCCGCGTTCATGTCGCCGACGATCGTCACGGCCGCGCCGAGCAGGCGCGCCGAGGCGGCCGCCGCCATCCCGACCGGGCCCGCACCCGCGATATAGACTGTCGAGCCCGGCTTCACGCCCGCGCTCACCGCACCGTGATAACCGGTCGGCAAAATATCGGACAGGCAGGTCAGATCGCGGATCTTCGCCATCGCCTGATCACGATCGGGGAATTTCAGCAGGTTGAAATCCGCATACGGCACGAGCACGTACTCGGCCTGGCCACCGATCCAGCCGCCCATGTCGACGTAGCCGTACGCGCCGCCCGCACGCGACGGGTTCACGTTCAGGCACACGCCCGTATGCGTGTCCTTGCACATCGCGCAGCGGCCGCAGGCCACGTTGAACGGCACCGACACGAGATCGCCGAGCTTCAGCGTCTCGACGTCGCGACCGATCTCGACCACCTCGCCCGTGATCTCGTGACCGAGCACGAGGCCGACCGGCGCAGTCGTGCGGCCGCGCACCATGTGCTGGTCGGAGCCGCAGATGTTCGTGCTGACCACTTTCAGGATCACGCCGTGGCCGATCGCGCGGCCGCTCGGATCGACCATCTTCGGATAATCGATTTTCTGGACTTCGACCTGACCCGGTCCAAGATAGACGACACCTCGATTGCTGCTCATCGTATTGTCTCCATGTCTCGTTGGCTGGCGCTGCGGCGCGCCGGATCATGCGGCACACGCGCAACGTGCTGTTCGAGAGTAGTCCGGGAGACAGGGCCACCGACGTCTCAAACGCGACACGCGTTTGAACAACGCCGACATCGATGGCGGAAATGCGAAAGTCGCGCGGGAAGCCTTCGGGCAACCGTCATCCCTGAACCGAATAGCCGCCGTCCACGGGAATCACCGCGCCCGTCACGAAGTCGCACTCGGGGGAGCACAACGCGACGGCGATGCCGGCCAGGTCCCGCGGCTTGCCCCAGCGCCGTAAAGGGGTGCGCGCCAGGACACTGCGCTCGAGATCCGGAAACAGCCGTTTGGCCTCGGCAATCAGTTCGGTTTCGATCCATCCGGGCAGCAGCGTGTTGACCTGGATGTTGTCCGGCGCCCATTCGACGGCCCACGCCCGGCCCAACTGAACGATTCCGCCCTTGCTGGCCGCGTAGGCCGCACCGTAAGTGGTGCCGAACAGCGACAGCATCGAGCCGATATTGACGATCTTGCCGCCGCCGGCGCGCCGGAATGCGGGATGAATGGCCTGCGCGCAGAAATGGGCGCCGCTCAGGTTCGTATCGATGATGCGGTGCCACTCGTCGGCGCTCAGTTCATGCCCTGGCTTGCGGATATTCATTCCCGCGTTGTTCACGAGAATGTCCAGCCTGCCGAAATGCTGTTCCGCCTGCTCGACGGCCGCCACGCACGCGTCGCGCCGCGTGACGTCCGCCTGGACGAACAGGCCCCGCTCGGCGCCTGCCGGCAGCGACGCCAGCGCCGCGTCGCCCTTGACGGGATCGCGGCCGACGAGAACGACGCGCGCGCCGGCCTCGACCATGCCGCGCGCGATGCCGAGCCCGATGCCGCTCGCCCCTCCGGTAATGACGGCCACCTTGCCTGAAAGATCGAACACACGTGCCTCCGATTCGCGTTGCTGTCCCGATAGCGCGACAGCATAGCCCTGCGCGACACGGCGTTGCGCCGGTACGAAGCACGATATTTTCTGCCGTGAATCATGCTTTTTTCGAATCTTTCGGACATCGGCCGACCGGTGCCCGCGGCGCATCGCACAGCGGCGGACGATCAACCGCCGGCATTCTCGCGGATGATCGCCGCGGCGGCCGCATCGGCCTCGCTCGCGACGCCGTCGTGCACGCGCGTGCTGACGGCCGGCGTCGGCGGCTCGCTGTCGAGCGCGTGGCCGTTGCGGTCGTGCGTGTCGACCGTCGCGCGCATCGACAACCCGACGCGCAGCGGATGCGCGGCGAGATCGCGCGCGTCGAGCGCGATCACGACCGGCACGCGCTGCACGACCTTGATCCAGTTGCCGGCCGCGTTCTGCGACGGCAGCATCGAGAACGCGCTGCCGGTGCCCGCCGAGAAGCCCTGCACGCGGCCGCGGTAGGTCACGCGCGAGCCGTACAGATCCGACACGACTTCGACGGGCTGCCCGATGCGCATGTGGCGGATCTGCCCTTCCTTGAAATTCGCCTCGATCCACAGCTGGTTGAGCTGCACGACCGACATCAGCGGCACGCCGGGCCCGACCTGCTGGCCGACCTGCACCGAGCGCTGCCCGATCGTGCCGTCGACGGGCGCGACGATCGTCGTGCGCCTCAGGTTCCGGTAAGCAAGCTTGAACTGCGCGGCCGCCTGCACGACAGCCGGGCTTTCGTCGACGGGCAGTTTGGTGCCGAGCGCACGTGCCGCATCGAGCTGCGCCTGCGCGGCCGCGAGATTCGCCTGCGCGCCGGCCACCGCCGCGCGCGCACGCGCGAGTTCCTCGGGCGCGACGATCTCGACCGATGCGCCCGAGCGCGCCGCGAGCGCGCGCTGCGCGAGCGACAGGTCGGCGCGCCGCGCGTTCACGGCCTCGACGTACATCGTGTTCGAGATCTTCGCGTTCGCGACCTGCCGCACGGCCTGCGCGAGCTGCGCCTTCGCCTGCGCGAATGCGACGGACGCCTCGGTGTCGTCGAGCCGCACGAGCGTCTGCCCGGCGCGCACCGCCTGCGTATCGGCAACCAGCACGTCGGTGACGGTGCCCGGAACCTGCGCGGCGACCTGCACGATGCTGCCCGCGACATACGCGTCGTCGGTATCTTCGTAGTAGCGGTCGCTCAACAGCCAGTATGCGATCCACGCGAGCGCGGCCAGCAGCACGACCGCGAAGAACACGGCGAAGCGCTTGCGGCGCGTCGCGCGGCGCGCGTCGAGTGCCGGGTCGTTCAATGCGGCCGGCGGCGCGGCGGTATGGAGGTTGTCGTGGTGCATCAGTCGCTTTGCGTAACGATCAGACGATCGTGCTGGAACAGGGGAATCGGCGGCATGACCGACGGGCTCGGCACCGGATTCGCCACTGCGGTGTGCGCGAGAACGGGCGCACCGCGAGGCGTCGCGCCGACGGCTGGCATGTGCGCCGCGTCGTCGCGCCGTGCGGAACCCGGATTCGATGCAGCGACGCTCGGCGACACGGCCGCGCGCTCCGCACGGGTATCCGCCGACGGCCCCGGCACCGGCCGGCTCGCGATGGGTGTGGTCGCAGCAGCCACGGCAGCCGCCGTGGGCGGAGCAGCAGAAGCGCCTCGCTTCGCCGCCCCGCTACGCGCCCGATGCACGGCCGGCGCCTGTGCGACCGTTGCCCCTGCATCGAACCCGCCGCCCAGCGCGCCGATCAGCCCGACGCGCAGCGTCCGCTGCCGGCCGAGCAACGCGATCAACTGCGCGCGCTCGTCGATCAGCGTGAGATCCGCGACGTCGACATCCTTCTGCATCAGTACGCCGCGCCGGTGACGGTCGGTCGCGATCTCCACGATCTTCTGCGCGGCCGCGACCGCGTCCTGCTGCTGCGCGACGAGCGTCTGCGACGTCTGCAGCGACGTGACGAACTGCGCGACCTGCCCGAGCGCATCGTCGACGGTCTTGTTGTACAGCCCGATCGCGACATCGGCCTGCGCGACATCCGCGCCGAGCTTCGCCTTCAGCCGGCCGCGATCGAAGATCGGCAGCGAGATCGCCGGACCGATGGAGCCGGCGAGCGCGTCGCGCGAGAACAGCGACGCGGGCGTCAGCGCGAACACGCCGCCGAGCGCGACGAGGTTCACATCCGGATAAAACTGGGCGCGCGTCGAATCGGCATTCGCGAACGCGGCTTCGACGCGCAACCGCGCGGCGACGATGTCGGGCCGGCGCCCCAGGAGATCAGCCGGCAGCCGCGCCGGCAGCGCACCGCCCGCGAACGCGCCGACCCGCGGCCGCTGCAGCGCGAGCCCACGCTCGGGGCCACGGCCCGACAGCACGCCGAGCTGAAGTTGCGCGAGCTTGATCTGCTCGTCGTTCAGCGCGATCTGCGCGAGCAGCTTGCTGCGCTTGATCGATGCGTCGCTCGCGTCGTACGCGTTGTCGAGCCCGCGCGCGGTGCGCTCGCGCAGCACGGCCGTCACGCGCTGGCTGACCTTCAGCTTCTGCTGCAATAGATCCTGCGTCGCATACGCCTGGTCGAGCTGGCAGTACACGGTGACGATCGCGACCGCCAGCGTGAGCCGCACCTGCTCGGCCTCGACCCGCGCCGCTTCGCGCAGCGATATCAGGCTTTTCGTCGCGGCGCGGTTCTTGCCCCACAGGTCGAGCTGGTAGGTCAGCCCGACGAATACCGACGACGGCGAAGTGTTCGGATCGCCGAAGATCTCCACAGGTACGCGGTAGCCGCTAACCGATACGTCGGCGACGTCGTTGCCCGGCTTCGGCATCCGCGCACGGCTGACCGTTGCGCCGGCCGTGCCCGTCAACCCCGTCAACGAATCGAACTGCTGAAGCTGTGCCTGCGCGATCCTGAGCCGCGCCTGCGCGACCTGCAGATCGGGGTTGTTTTGCGACGCCTCGGCGACCAGCGCGTCGAGCTGCGGATCCTGCAACTGCTTCACCCAGTCGGGCGCGGGCCATGCGCCGTTCACGCCGGGGCCGGCCGTGTGCGCGAGTGCATCGTCGGCCGGCGCGTGCAACGACAGCGACGGCAGGAAGCCCGACGGCACGCATCCGCTCAACGCCAGCGACACCGCCGCGGCGACGATCATCCTCGAGCCGCCCTTCGCGCCGCGCGCCGGATCCGCGTTTCCATTCACACGCCGCATTGTGCCCCTCATCCCTGCTGAACGCGCTGCGCCCGCGCGGCCAGACGCGGGCGCGCGCGTTCGAGCGGGCCGAGCCGGCCGAACAGGCCGTCCGCGACGCCGAACAGGATGCCGGCGAGCTTCGCGCGCTTGTCGCGCTCGACGAGCGCGATCTGCACGACCTGCCACACGGTCAGCAGGTTCGGCACGATCGCCACCGGAAAGCGCAGCCCGTACTGCATCCCGAGCTGCACCGCGTTGCGCGCGCTGTAGTAGCGCCGTTGCCACGAGTGATTCATCGACGTCATTTCGAAAGGGCCGATCGCGTGACGCTGCTTTGCGCCGATCCGGTGCGGCAGCACCAGCGACGGCACGACATAGAGCGGCACGTTGCGCGACAGCGCGCGGAAACTGTACTCGGTATCGACGTGATCGATGAACAGCGTCTCGTCGAACCGGCCGAGCACGTCGAATGCGTCGCGCGACACGACGCACCCCGAGGAAATCAGGAACGCGCAGCGCTGCAACGGCGCGCCCGGCTCGATCCGCAAGCGGCGCAGCCCGATCCCGTTGGTCGACAGTTCGGGCAGGAAGCTGCGCGCATTCTCGTCGAAGATGCGCGGGCCGGCCAGGAACGCGCGCCCCGCAAGCCCTGCGCAGACATCGCGCATCGCGGGGAAATACGCAGCCGGCACCGACGAATCCTGGTCGAACAGCGCGACGGCATCGATGCGATCGCGAAACAGCACCGCAAGCCCCGCGTTGTACGCGCCCGCGATCCCGCCGCGATTGCCGTGATGCAGCAGCGTGATGCCTTCGCGCGCGCACAGCTCGCGGGCCCGTACATCGGGCTGCGGCGTGTTGTCGACGACGAGCAGCGCGTCGCACGCGTGCCGCCATGCGCCGAGTGCGTCGAGCTGCGCATCGCTCGGGTGATACAGGATCACGAGTGCGCCAAGTGTCGTCATGCTCCTCTCCTCAATGCCCGAACGACGCCGCCGCGCCGCGTTTCGGCCGCGTCAGCCACATCATTGCCGCGAGTGCGAGACACGTCATGCTCGCCATCCAGAACATGTCGTTGGTCGCCATCATGTAGGCCTGCTGCATCACGACCTGGTGCAGCGTCGTCAGCTCGCGCACGCCGTCCACGCCCATCGCGTTCAGCGTGTGCACGAAGCGCTGCGTGTTCGCCGACGCATGCGTGACGGATTGCGACACGACGTCGTAGTGATACGTCGCGCGGTTGTCCCACAGCGTCACGCTCATCGCGGTGCCGAACGCGGCCGACAGCGTGCGCAGGAAGTTCGACAGGCTCGACGCGGCGGCGAGCCGGTCGTCCGGAATGCGCGACAGCGTCGCGGCGGTCAGCGGGATGAAGAAGCACGGCAGCCCGATCCCCTGGATCAGCCCCGGCGCGGCGATCTGCGCGAACGTCATCTTCAGCGTGAAATGCGCATCCCACGCGAGCACGGCCGCGAACACGAGGAAGCCGAAGGTCGCGAGCACGCGCGCGTCGAAGCGATGCGCATGCAGCCCGACGAGGATCGAGAACACCAGCGCGAGCACGCCGAGCGATGCGGTGGCGAGCCCCGCGTGGAACGCGTTGTAGCCCATCACGGCCTGCATCCACAGCGGGAACACGACGCCGACCACCGAGAAGCTCATCATCCCGAGCGAGATGATCAGCACGCAGAACGAGAACGTGCGATCGCGGAACAGGCCGAGATCGACGACGGGATGCGCCTCGCCCGCCTCCCAGATCAGCAGCGACACGATCGAGAGCCCCGCGATCACCGCCAGCGCGACGATCAGCGGCGAGCCGAACCAGCCGCGATCGTGGCCGAGATCGAGCATCGCCTGCAGCGAGCCGACGCCGATCACGAGCAGCACGATGCCCGGCACGTCGATCGGGCCGGCCTCGCCGCGTTGCGCATCAGGCCGCAGCATCGCGGTGCAGACCGCGAACGAGAACAGCCCGATCGGCAAATTGATCAGGAAAATCCACGGCCACGAGAAATTGTCGACGATCCAGCCGCCGACCACCGGCCCGAAGATCGGCGCGAGCAGCACCGTCATCGCCCACAGCGCGAGCGCGATCGTGCGCTTGTCCGGCGGGAACGTGCGCAACAGGATCGTCTGCGACAGCGGCACCATCGGCCCCGAGCACAGCCCCTGCAGCGCGCGACAGATCACCAGCACGTGCAGGTCGCGCGCGAGCCCGCACAACAGCGACGTCAGCGTGAACAGCAGCACCGCGCCGACGAACAGCCGCAACTCGCCGACGCGGCGTGCGAGCCAGCCCGTCAACGGCACCGCGATAGCGGCCGCGACCGAATACGAGCTGATCACCCAGGTGCCCTGGCTGTTCGATACGCCGAGACTGCCGGAGATCGCCGGCACCGCGACGTTCGTCACGGTCGAGTCGAGCACCTCGATGAAGGTCGCGAGCGACAGCGCGAAGGTCAGCAGCGCCAGCCGGATGCCGCGCACCGGCTGCGCGGCCGGCTGGGGGGCCGGCGCGTCGAACGCGGACGGCGCGACGGGCCCGTCGTGAAGCGGCGACGCGGTGCTCATGCGCCGGCCACCGCGACGTCGGGCCGCATGGCTGACGGCCCGTGCGCCGGTGCGAACCGTTCGATGAAATCGGCGGCGGCATCGCAGCCGTCCCGCTCGGCCGCAAGCAGCGCGCGCGTGCGCGCCGCGTGGGCCGCGAACGAAGGTTCACCGAGCACGCGCGCGAGCGCCGCGCCGAGGCGCGCGCCGTCGATCGGGCCGTCGACGCGCACGCCGCACCCGCTCACGGCAACCCGCTGCGCGTTGTCGAACTGGTCGTGCGCGAACGGCGTGACGACCTGCGCGATCCCGGCTTCGAACGCGAGCGCCGCGGTGCCGATCCCGCCGTGATGCACGAGCGCACGGCAAAGCGGCAGCAGCGTGCGCATCGGCACGAAGTGACGCACGAGCAACCGCTCGCTGCTCCGTGCCGCATCATCCGGCGTCAGCAGGATGCCGCGCGCGCCGGTCGCACGCAGCGCGTCCGCCACCGCGCGCGCATAAGCCGCGTGATCGACAAGTGTCGAACCGGCCGTAAAAGCGACCGGCGGCTCGCCGGCCGACAGAAATGCGTCGAGTTCGACGTCATGGGCCGGCGCCGCGACATCGTTGAACAACGGAAAGCCGCTTTGCAGATGATTCGCGGGCCAGTCGCGCTGCGGCGGCGCGAACCAGCCGGGAAACAGGCACAGCACGCCGTCGGTCGAATGCAGCCAGCGGCCCAGCACGCGGCGCACGGGCGCGAGCCCGAGATCGCGGCGCACCGCGTTGAGTGCGGGGCCGCAGGTGCGATCGAGCACCTGGCGCTCGATCAGCGTCATCAGCGCCGCCTTCACGGGCAGCGGCCAGCGCGCGGGAATCGTCAGGCGCGGGTGCGTCGGCGGCGCATGCGCGGACAACAGCGTCGACGGCGACACCTGCACCGACACGTACGGCGTGCCGTGCAGTTCCTGCATGAAGCGCGCGGAGAACGCCCACAGCGTGCCGACGAGCACCGTATCGCGGTCGGTCAGCGCACGCAGCGCGTCGTAATGCGGGCGCAGCGTCGGCGCGATCACCTGCCACAGCGTGCGAAACGACGTGCGCGGATCCCACAGCGCGGGGTTCGCCATCGCGGCTTCGTAGTCGGCCTGCGTGCCGATCGGCACGAATGTGAACCCGCAACGGCGCACGGCCGCCTCGAACGGCGCGTGCGTACAGAACACCATGTCGTGACCGCGCGACGCGAGCGTACGCGCAACGCCGAGCAGCGGATGCACGTCGCCCGCCGAACCGATCGCGGTCACGATCATCTTCGCCATCGCGCGCCTCGCGGGGTTCAATAGAAGCCGGGAATCAGCGCCGCGACTTCGCGACGGTACTGCGTGTACGCCGGCCCGAAATACCCGGTCAGCCAGCTTTCCTCGACGCGCACCTTGTACGCGAGCGACGCGAACACGAGCAGTACGCCGATCGCGCCACGCCATTCGCCGCCGATCAGCGCCGCGCCGACGAGCGCGACCAGGCAGCCCGTGTAGATCGGGTGACGCACGAGCCCGTACGGCCCGGTGCGGACGAGTTCATGGTTTTCCTTCAGCGTGACCGACACGCTCCAGTTCGTGCCGAGGTGCAGCCGCGCCCACACCGAGAACAGCAGGCCGGCCACCAGCACCGCGAGCCCGCACTGTGCCTGCAGGCCGAAGCGCTGCCAGTCCGGCACGAGCGCCTGCCACGACGGATCGGGCAGGATGATCAGCGCGCCGCCGACGATCAGCGGAATCGACTGCAGCGTGCGCGAGCGCGACGCTTCCTTGCGCACGGTCGTCTTCACGCCTTGCGAAGAGGCGATCCAGTAGGCGAGCCACGCGGCCCACGGAACGACGATGGCGATGGTCTGAACGATATTCACGGCGGGCCTGCCTCGTTGGGATGGGAATTCGGGAGCGCCGCGCGTACCGGACGCACGGCGTTTTGCGTCACGACGACAGCGCGTGCATCGATGCGGGCACGCACGCCTGCGCGGCCGCAAGCGCGATGCCGGCGGCGCGCGACGACTCGCCGCAGAAAAAGTCGAGCAGCGCCGAACGCGTGTATTCGCGCTGCGCGCGGCCTTCGATGTCGAGGAAGTGGCCGGCGTCCGGCACCGTCGCGAACCGCGCGCGCGGCACGTGCGCGCCGAGCTGGCGCACGTCGGCAGGCGTCGTGTATTCGTCACGCTCGCCGTTCAGGAACAGCAGCTCGCAGCCGATGTTCGAGAACTCGCTGAAGTAGCGCTCGGGTTGCAGCGACAGGATCTGGTCGACGTGGAACGCGACCTGGTCCTGCTCGTCGCGCGGCAGGCGCGTGAGATACCGGTAGTTGTACAGCTTCATGATGCGCGGCAGATAGCGGCCGACGGTGTCGTTCAGCAACTGCGCGGCCTTCAGGTTCTCGCCGGCCGCGATGTGATCGCGGGCACGCGTCACGTAGTCGACCATCGCATCGTTCAGGAACGGCGAGAACGAGCAGATCGCCGCGCGCCGCACGCTCGGGCAGCCGCGTGCGAGCGCGAACAGTGACGCGACGCCGCCCCATGACACCGACACGAGGTACGCCGGCGCGAAACGCTCGACCAGGTACTGCAGGATCGCGGCCTCGTCGTCCTTCGTCAGGATGAAGCAGCCCGGGTTGTGCTGGCGCGACTGCCCCGCATACGGCAGGTCGAAGCAGATCGTGTTCATCCGCTCGCCGAGATACTGGACGGTCTGCCCGAACGACGCGGTCGTCGCGAGGGCGCCGTTGACGAGCATCGCCGTGTCGAACGCCGGGTCGAACACGTTCCGTTCGACGTAGACCTTCAGACCATTCGGCAGCGGGACCACGTGTTTTTCGGTCAGCATCGTCGTTCTCCGGTGGATGCGGCGTCTCGACGTCGCGGCATGCTGCAGGTGCGCAATGACTGCGCCGGGTGTTCGCGCGCACTCCGAATCGCGCTGTTGGCCAATGCACCGCGCCCATACCGGCGGCATCGATTCATTCCTCATGGTGCGGCGCCATACTAATACGGACAATATTACTGACTCAAGTCAGTCCAACGATACCCTCTACTCCATTAGGAAATTCGGCAAATTCAAATTATTCCCTCATTTTTTATGGTAAGCGGAATTCACCCGAGGGCGATCGCAATCGTTTGCGAGGAGATGGCAAATCCCTGGTCAATCGAAATATATTCATTTTAAATCAATGTGTTATAAATTTTCACTCACTCATTTAAAACGGATTTTCATGAATAAGTCGTGACGTCGGCTTGCGAGCCGACTTCCATGCCGGACCGAATATCACATAACTCAATATTCTTTCACTCCGTAATCGCTTCGACACCTGCAACGATTAGCCGGATTGATCGCTCACTTCACAAAGCGTTTTAAACAAACTCCAGCTTTTTTAATCATCTTTCAATTATTTTTCCGCACCTGCACAACCCGCGATCGGGGGTCTCGCTCGCCTGCCGGACACCCGCTGAAACCGTCAGACCCCGATTTTTTTGTTGATTGAACGTTCAATAAAAAACCGCTAAGCTCTCGACTTCCATGAACGGCCCGTCCGGGTGAAGGGAGTCGTGATGCCGAAAGTCGGAATGCGGGAGATTCGCCGCGCACAGTTGATCGACGCCACGCTGCGGTCGATCGACGAAACGGGGCTGCCCGGCACGACGCTCGCATCGGTCGCGCAGCGCGCGAACATCTCGACGGGCATCGTCAGCCACTACTTCGGCGACAAGGACGGCCTGCTCGAAGCGACGATGCGGCACGTGCTGCGCGACCTGTGGTCGGCCACCACGCGGCGCCGCGTGGCGGCACGCAAGGATCCGCGCTCGCGGCTGCGCGCGGTCGTCGCCGCAAACTTCGACGACACGCAGGTCAGCGCGCCCGTGATGAAGACGTGGCTCGCGTTCTGGTCGCAGAGCATGCACGACCCGATGCTCAAGCGTCTGCAGCACGTCAACACACGGCGCCTCCACTCGAACCTGTGCGCCGAATTCGCGAAGGCGTTGCCGCGCAAGCAAGCGCGCGAAGCCGCCAGCGGCCTCGCCGCGCTGATCGACGGCCTGTGGCTGCGCGGCGCACTCGCCGGCGGCCCGATCGACACCCGGGCTGCATTGAAGCTCGCCCACGATTACATCGACCTGCTGCTCGCGTCCGACTGACGCGTCACGCAGTCGCCCTCAAGGAGATCCTCATGTCCGTATTCGGTTTGCAGCGCCTCTACATCGGCGGCGGTTACGTCGACGCCACGAGCGGCAAGACTTTCGACACCTTCGATCCCGCCACCGGCGAGTTGCTCGCGCAGGTGCAGCAGGCCAGCGCGGCCGACGTCGACCGCGCGGTGGCGTCCGCACAGGAAGGCCAGCGTGAATGGGCCGCGATGACCGCGATGCAGCGCTCGCGCATCCTGCGCCGCGCGGTCGACCTGCTGCGCGAGCGCAACGACGAACTCGCGGCGCTCGAAACGCGCGACACCGGCAAGCCGATCGCCGAGACGCTCGCGGTCGACATCGTCACCGGCGCGGACGTGATCGAGTACTACGCGGGCCTCGCGACCGCGATCGAAGGGCTGCAGGTGCCGCTGCGCGCCGAGTCGTTCGTCTACACGCGCCGCGAGCCGCTCGGCGTGTGCGCGGGCATCGGCGCGTGGAACTACCCGATCCAGATCGCGTGCTGGAAAACGGCGCCCGCGCTCGCGGCCGGCAACGCGATGGTGTTCAAGCCGAGCGAAGTCACGCCGCTCACCGCGCTGAAGCTCGCGGAAATCTATACGGAAGCCGGCGTGCCGGCCGGCGTGTTCAACGTCGTGCAGGGCGACGGCTCAGTCGGCGCGCTGCTCACCGGCCACCCGGATATCGCGAAGGTGTCGTTCACCGGCGGCGTCGAAACCGGCAAGAAGGTGATGTCGCTGGCCGGCGCGTCGTCGCTGAAGGAAGTGACGATGGAACTCGGCGGCAAGTCGCCGCTGATCGTGTTCGACGATGCGGATCTCGACCGCGCGGCCGACATCGCGGTGACCGCCAACTTCTTCAGCTCGGGCCAGGTCTGCACGAACGGCACGCGCGTGTTCGTGCACCGCTCGATCAAGGATGCGTTCACGCAGCGCGTGCTCGAACGCGTGAAGCGCATCCGCGTCGGCAAGCCGACCGATGCCGACACCAACTTCGGCCCGCTCGTGTCGGCCGCGCAGCTCGACAAGGTGCTCGGCTTCATCGAGAGCGGCAAGGCCGAGGGCGCGAAGCTGCTCGCGGGCGGCACGCGCCTGACCGACGGCCACTTCGGCAGCGGCCAGTACGTCGCACCGACCGTGTTCGGGGATTGCCGCGACGACATGAAGATCGTCCGCGAGGAAATTTTCGGGCCGGTAATGAGCATCCTCGATTTCGAATCGGAGGACGAAGTGATCGCCCGCGCGAACGACACGCACTACGGCCTGGCCGCCGGCGTCGTGACCGAGAACCTGTCGCGCGCGCACCGCACGATCCATCGTCTCGAAGCCGGCATCTGCTGGATCAACACGTGGGGCGAATCGCCGGCCGAGATGCCGGTTGGCGGATACAAGCAATCCGGTGTCGGGCGCGAGAACGGCATCACCACGCTCGAGCACTACACTCGAATCAAGTCGGTGCAGGTCGAGCTCGGCCGCTACAACCCGGTGTTTTAAAGAAGGAGAATCCGTCATGACGACACGCGAATACGACTACATCATCTGCGGCGCCGGTTCCGCGGGCAACGTGCTCGCCACGCGCCTGACGGAAGATCCGGACGTCACGGTGCTGCTGCTCGAAGCGGGTGGCCCCGACTACCGCTTCGACTTCCGCACGCAGATGCCGGCCGCCCTCGCCTATCCGCTGCAGGGCCGCCGCTACAACTGGGCGTACGAAACCGACCCCGAGCCGCACATGGACAACCGCCGGATGGAATGCGGCCGCGGCAAGGGGCTCGGCGGCTCGTCGCTGATCAACGGGATGTGCTACATCCGCGGCAACGCGCTCGACTACGACAACTGGTCGACGCACAAGGGCCTCGAGAACTGGACCTACCTCGACTGCCTGCCGTACTTCAAGAAAGCCGAAACGCGCGACGTCGGCCCGAACGACTATCACGGCGGCAACGGCCCCGTGTCGGTCACGACCAGCAAGCCGGGCGTGAACCCGCTGTTCGAAGCGATGGTCGATGCCGGCGTGCAGGCCGGCTATCCGCGCACCGACGACCTGAACGGCTATCAGCAGGAAGGCTTCGGCCCGATGGATCGCACCGTCACGCCGAAGGGCCGCCGTGCCAGCACCGCGCGCGGCTACCTCGACCAGGCGAAGGCGCGGCCGAACCTCGAGATCGTCACGCACGCGCTCGCCGACCGCATCCTGTTCGACGGCAAGCGCGCGTCGGGCGTCACGTACCTGCGCGGCAGCGAACGCGCGACCGCGCAGGCGCGCCGCGAAGTGCTCGTGTGCAGCGGCGCGATCGCATCGCCGCAACTGCTGCAGCGCTCGGGCGTCGGCCCCGGCGCGTGGCTGAAGGAACTCGACATTCCCGTCGTGCTCGACCTGCCCGGTGTCGGCCAGAACCTGCAGGATCACCTGGAGATGTACATCCAGTACGAGTGCAAGGAGCCGGTATCGCTGTACCCGGCACTCAAGTGGTGGAACCAGCCGAAGATCGGCCTCGAATGGATGCTGAACGGCACCGGCCTCGGCGCGAGCAACCACTTCGAGGCGGGCGGCTTCATCCGCACGCGCGACGACGATCTGTGGCCGAACATCCAGTATCACTTCCTGCCCGTGGCGATCAACTACAACGGCTCGAACGCGATCGAGATGCACGGCTTCCAGGCACACGTCGGCTCGATGCGCTCGCCGAGCCGCGGTCGCGTGAAGCTGCGCTCGCGCGATCCGAACGCGCACCCGAGCATCCTGTTCAACTACATGGCCGAAGCACTCGACTGGCGCGAGTTCCGCGATGCGATCCGCGCGACGCGCGAGATCATGCGGCAGCCCGCGCTCGACCGCTATCGCGGCCGCGAGCTGAATCCGGGCGCCGACTGCAAGTCCGACAAGGAACTCGACGCGTTCGTGCGCGCCCGCGCGGAGACCGCGTTCCATCCGTCGTGCTCGTGCAAGATGGGTTACGACGATATGGCCGTGGTCGATGAAGAAGGGCGCGTGCACGGGCTCGACGGCCTGCGCGTCGTCGATGCGTCGATCATGCCGATCATCACGACCGGCAACCTCAATGCGCCGACGATCATGATCGCCGAGAAAATCGCCGACAGGATTCGCGGGCGCAAGGCGCTGGCGCGGGTGGAGGTGCCTTACTTCGTGGCGAACGGGGCGATGGCGAGGAATGTCGCGAAGGCGGTGCGGCAGCCGGAGACGGTTTGACGACGGCGGGCGTGCCGCCCGCTCACCGATACTGACGAAACGCCGCCGGCAGCGATTATCGGCGGCGTTTTTCATGCGTTCGTCAGCCGCTGTTCACTTCTCGCTTCAAACGCTCGACGTCCACGTGCATCAGGTAGTTCGTGATGTTCTTCCAGATCGGATGGAACCCGTAGCCGCCGTGCTGCAGTTCATCGAGCGCCTGCTCGCGCGTCCAGCCCTGGTACACCATCCGGTACAACGCCGACACGAGGCCGGTACGATCGGCGCCGTGCTGGCAGTGGATCAGCACCGGGCCGTCCTGGTCCGCCGTGCGCAGCGCCTTCAGCGCGGTGACCATGTCTTCGTCGCGAATGTCCCATGTGTTGATCCGGATGCGCTGCATCTTGATCTGCGTGCCGGCCAGGATGCTGTCGTCCGCGTGAAACGAACGGAAGCTGATGACCTTGCGGATGCCGAGCTTCTGCAGCTCCGGCACGTCCGAGCGCGACAGCTGGGCACTGCGATACAGCGTCGGCGTGATGCGGTGCAGGTTGTTCACATGCGCATCGGTCACGCCCTGCGCCCACTTGATCGGCCGGGCGGACACCTCGGAAGCCGGGTCCGCCTCGGCCGGCTGCACGAGTCCGGCAAGCGTGGCGGCGATCGCGGCAATGACGGCGATTTTCATGTCGGGTCAGGGCTCAGTAAAATGCGCGCTTGCGCTCGCGGGAAAGCATGAACAGCACGATCGCGGCGGCGCTCATCGTCCAGTAGTCCGTCGGGGCCACGCCCAGCCAGTGGATATGCCATGGCACGTTGGCCGGATTGAAGCGGGCCAGGCCGTAAGCCGGATTCAGCACGAACCACAGGAAATCCTCGGTCAGCCAGAACACCATGATGCACGCGATGATGCGGGCTTCGATGCGCCACGACCATCGTCCATTGAACACGGCCGGCAGGTGAAAGAACAGCGCGACGAACGGGAACACCCATGCGTGGTAGCCGGTCATCGGGCGCCCGCCCCAGAAGATGTCGAGCAGCCAGTGATGCTCGATGCGCCACGTCGGCAGGTTGGCGGCCCAGCCCGCGCTGCCTTCGATCTGGATCTCCACGTTCGCGAAGAAGTACGCGAGCAACATGACCCACGCGACGACGAACACCGTATGGCGCGTCGGCACAAAACGCGCGCCGCTCATGCGGCCGGCTCCAGGCCCAGCACGCGATCGAGCACGAAGCGGCCGGCGAGCGGCCGCCCGAGCGGCGCGAGACGGCGGCGCATGTCGGCGAGACGCTCCGGCGTCTGCAGCAACGCACGGATCCGGTAGACGAGCGCATCGTCGTCGATCGCCTTCAGCGCGACACCCTGTTCGAGCAGGAAATCCGCATTGCGCTCTTCCTGGCCCGGAATCGGCGAGTTGACGATCATCGGCAACTGCATCGCGAGACATTCCGACGTCGTCAGCCCGCCCGGCTTCGTGATCACGAGGTCGGCACAGGCCATCAGGCGTTCGACCTGCTGCGTGAAGCCCTGCGGAAACAGCCGGCCCGGATACCGCGCGGCCAGTGCCTGCAACGACGCCAGCATCGCCTTGTTCTTGCCCGCCAGCGCGATCAGCTGGAAGTCGGCATCCATCTCCAGCAGGCGCGCGGCCAGTACGTCGAGGCCGCCGAGGCCGGCGCCGCCGGACATCATCAGGAACGTCGGGCGCGCGGGATCGAGGCCGAATTCGGCCGCGCAGGCCGCGCGATCGAGCGGCTGGCCGAACGCCGGCATGATCGGAATGCCGCTGACGTGCACCGATTCCGGCGCCATGCCGCGCGCATGCATGCGCCACGCGATCTCGTCGTTGGCAGCGAAATAGCCGCGCATGTTCGGCACGACCCACATGCTGTGCAGGTCGAAATCGGTGACCTGCACCCACACCGGCGTGTCGACGCGCCCCTTGCGGATCTCGCGCGACAGCAGTTCAGCCGGCAGGAAGTGCGTGCAGATGATCGCGTCCGGGCGCTGCCGTTCGATCTCCGCGAGCAGGGTCCGGCAATTGAGCCGCTCGATCGCGCGCCGGATCTTCTGCGACGGCGCGGCGGGATCGACTTCGTCGGTCTTCTGGTACAGGTAGCCCCACAGCGCCGGCTGGCTGCTGACGAGCTTGATGTAGAGATCGGTGTAAAGCTTGCGAAAGCCGGTGGACACGAAATCCATCACGTCCAGGTGGGTGGCTTCGATGCCGGCGGGATGGTGGTCGGCGAACGCGCGGATCGCTTCGGCCGCGCGAGTATGGCCGGCGCCGGCGCTGACGCTCAGGAGGAGGATCTTCTTGCTTGGCTTTGACATCTGACTGACCGTTTCGATGAAGGGGGTCCGGAGGCGGGTTCGCAGCGGCGCGCTCACGCGGCGGCGGTTTGCGTCCGGTGTGCAACAAGCCTGGCCGATCTTCGGCGGTGCGGGCGGGCGGTTACAGCGAAGCGATCGCCCGCATCGACTGCGGAATCATACTGCGTTCGGTCGATGGCGCCTGGATCGGGGAGGCAGTCAGGCAGTCAGGCGGCCAGGAAAGATGGATGGCGTGGCATGCGACCAGTGGCCGGCATGGCGGCTCGGCGCGTCACCGGCTGACGCCCGCTCACGCGTGCGAACGGGGCTCGGCATTCGGCGCGAGCCACGTGCTCGTGCGCGATTGGTTTGGCATCCTCACATGTCGGTTCGGCAAAGGCGATGCATCGGCCGGCCGTGTCCCACGTGCTCCCGAATCAGGGTGTTGCGCCACCCTGCTTGCGCATCCGCTTCCCACGAATGATCGGGTTCCATCGCGACGTCAGGCTCATCGCGCCTTGCAGGCGTTCGAACGCGACGTCCTCTTTCGGCCCGAATCGGCTGACCGCCGGCCATGCAAGCACGTGATCGAGCCACGCCTGCCACTCGTCACCGTGAAAGCGGCGACCGACTTCTCGGACGGCGTCCGGTGCCGCGATCACGACGCCCGCCAGCAGGGAGTAGGCCCAGAAGCTGCCCGCACCGACGAGCTGATCGAGCCTGCACACGGGTAACGCCGCGAGCAGCCCGTCCACCGACGCGAGATCGGCGCGATGCGTGCGGATCGCCCGCGCCACGAGGTTGTGCTGACCGCCATACGCGGCAATGGACGTTCCGTTGCCGGCGGCGAGCACGGCCGAGAACGTCACGAGCGCAGCCATCTCGTCGATGCGCGATGCATCGTCGCGCGGCCCGCACGCGCGCAGCACGATCGCGTCGATGACGGCGCCAGGCAAGGCCGACGTTGCTCCACTCGCCGCCGCGACGACGGCCAGCCTTTCTCTCAGGCTCTTCGCAGGCGGCAAGCCGTCCTGCGCGCCCTTTTCATGTTCGGGACATTCGCAGTCGCCGCTCCCGTTATATTCGGCAGAGCGCCTGGAGTAGCCAAGCACTCACCAGGCCGGGCTCACCGATTGCACCGTCCAGATCGTGTTCGACCAGGTTGAGACCGGCATCCTCGATCGCCCCGCTCGTCGCGTGGCGGCTCTGTCGCGACAACCCGCTCGACCAGCCGTGCCGGATGCGTGCACCGGTTGTCTGTTCGGCCGACAGCAGTCTTTCCAGTGTGTCCGCGACGGAGTCTGATGGTGTCGAAATCGGGCGAAACAGGCAGGCTTGCGGCTTGAGCTACCTGAATGACGACGAACGCGATGACGTACCATCAGATCGACGGCGGCTTGCCATACTGGTATTCGGCAACATCTGGGACACTCCAGTTCATGCTCATGAGATTGTCATTCCGGTTCCGCTGGCGATGACCTCACTGCCACATTCGGTGCGGCAGCGGTTGAGTGCCCAAGGGCGGCCGCCTTCGCTGTAGCCTTCGCCGGATTCGACGATACGGTTGTCGCCGTGCTCGGGGCACGACACGATATCGTGATGCAGGGCGCACCTTGCAGCCGTCGAGGGTGAAGGTCAACGAGGCGGTTTTTGACGACGCCTCCGTGTGTGGTGGGGTCGCCAAGGCGAACGGGGATTTTCATCAGCAGGGGATCCGTGGGTTAAATGCATGCGTGGATACGGTTGCACGCGCCCCACGGCGAGACCGGAATTTCCGACGGCGATCGACGGCCTCCGACTCTCGCGCAGCGGTCATGGGTAGAAGCCAAGTGGAACCGCACAACCCGTCACGAACGTCAAGACAAGCATCGAGTACAAGATTTGCAGTCCTATTTTTCTCATTTAATTTTCTCCTTCGCTGAATGGTAGTCATGCGCTTCACGGTGTCGGAGGCGCGTCGGGATTTGTAGGTTTGAGCGAAGAATCGCAGGTGATTCGATCTTGGCCGGAGGGTGTCGAGGCTCCCCGAAGGTAGTTCGGGCGCTTGGATTCCGCAAAACTGGATCCTCTGATTCCTGGAGGATAAGGCTTGCTGAGATCGATTCCATAAACCATTGGGTACTCGCGCACATATGCTTCCGACTCGTCAGCGTAGTCGTTTTTCGCAACAAAAAGCCTTACATTCAAGACTGCGAATGTATACCGCTTCGAATCATCGAACGGTCTAACGCTATGATCTGCGTTGAGGATGCGGCCTTGAAAATTCTCGAAGCGACCTCGCCCCAGGTACTTTCGGATACCCATACGCGTGTCGTTGTAGTAGCTCTCTCCGTGATTGCAGTCCCGATAGCGTTCAAGTGTTAAAAACCGGTGATCGTCGATCCGGTAGATCGGTCTGCGGCGGTGAGTCGTATGGCAATTCCTTGAGCGTCGAACTCCTGAAATCGCTCAGTTTGAAGGTCGGTCGCTGCGGCTGCTGCGTTGCGCGGCCCTGCATCAGCACAATCGAGGCAATCACCGTCACGCGGTATATCACCGTAACTGGCTTCGCGAATGTCTTCTGATCCATTCGTCCTATTGCACCAACGGTGCATCGGGATTCGTCGGTTTGAGCGACGAATCGCACGTGATTCGATCTTGTCCGGAAGGTGTGAAAATTCCTCGAAGGAACTGAGGTCGTTTCGACTCAGCAAAGCTATCTCCCTTAACGCCAGCCGGGTATGGTCGACTCAAATCAATACCATTAATCATTGGATATTCCAAGACATACACATCATTTCCGGCGGATTTTTCCGCGATATATAACTTTTCTTTTGTTACGGCGAATGTATAGTTTTTTGAATCATCGAACGGTCTAAAGCTATGATCTGCGTAATCCCCGACGAGAAACGTCCGCCCACCATCTGTTGAGTACCAAAAAGGAACCACACAACCTTTCTCACCATTACCGCAAAATGCTCGCGGCGGATACGCCAGCGGCAAAACGATGTTCATTCCCGTTGGATCTGCGTTGATGATGCGGCCTTGAAAATTCTCGAAGCGACCTCGCCCCAGGTACTTTCGGATACCCATACGCGTGTCGTTGTAGTAGCTCTCTCCGTGATTGCAGTCCCGATAGCGTTCAAGTGTCACAAACCGGTGATCGTCGATCCGATAGATGGTCTGCGGCGGTGAGTCGTATGGCAATTCCTTGAGCGTCGAACTCCTGAAATCGCTCAGTTTGAAGGTCGGGCGCTGCGGCGGCTGCGTTGCGCATCCCGATGTCAATACGACCAGCGCTATCACAACCGAGAAGGACTTCATGCCGATCCCCCATACTGCTGCCGAACGAGACGCTCACCGTCCAGCCTGCTTTGCTCCTCGGCCACCGTGTCCCAATCGATGAGAGTCGGCCTGACGACAGTGTCTGGCACACCGCTCTCGAGGTACGGATCCGTACCCTGGGTCCAGTCAGCCAGTTTCATCAAGGACGTCCAGAAGGACGGCATCTCATAGGAATCACAGAATCCGACGGGAAGATCGTAGGCCACCACACGCGCCATGAATGCCTGATGCTGAGGCAGCGTGCTGTGATTGGTTGGCTCGGCCTTGTAGGTGTCACGTCGCTCAAGCATTTCATCCTGACTTTCAAGCCGGACCCCACGCCTGGACGTATAAATATCCTCCGTCGTCACGTTCAGCTTCGGTTCATAGATTGATCGATTGAAGCGGTAGTCCTTGTCGGCATAGCTACCGGTGTCTGGGTCATTCGGATTCACTTTCCACTCTCCCATTTGAGGAGCATCTGCACGAGACTCTTCAAAGTTCTTCATCTCGTCGGCCGTGACCGGCTGCGGTACCCGCTCGGCATTGATCGTGACCGTCTTGTCGGGATGCGGAACCGCCCAAAGCGTCAAGAGAGGGGGAATGATGTTCCGGTTGCCGTTCCAGAAGTCGCTCGGCTTTGCACCTGGAACCAGCTTATCCTCTGGCGTTGGCGGCAGCGTGCCGAACTTCTTTACGCCTGGCTCATCGCCGACCGGCGTACCGCGCGCCAGCATGCGCTGCTTGACGGTATCTCCCAAATCCTTGAGCAGTTCGTCATCCACACCTTGCCAGCCGATACTCTTCAGCGGTGCAGCCCCCATCACCCGATCATGCGGCGTGAAGTACACGTACAGTCGGCCATGATTGTCACGTTCGTGTATGCCGGACCGACGCTTGTTATCGGGCCGCCAGAAGTCCATGTCTTCGGACGCGCCACATTGAAGCTGCTGCATCTGCGCTTCGGTCATGACACGTTTGTCCCGCTTTATGCGCAACGCAATGTTCCGAAACGTATTGACACGAGCCGCCTCAGTCGGACGATCGGGGCCGCATGAAAGGGCGTCGGTGATCTTGTCGTCAAGTGCATAAGGCGAGTTCATCACGAACAGGGCATCCGGCGCGCGCGTCGTACATAGTGCAGTGGCCGCCATCGCGATCATGGTGCCCTGGCTGTGCGACATGACCGTCACGGTATCGCGCGGGCATTTGTCTCTGATCCTGTCGATCAGTTTCGCCAACCGTTGTGCCGCGTGTGCATAGTAGCTGCGCGGTGGTGCGTCCTGAAGCTGACGATCTGCCTCGGTATTCAGGGTTTCCATATCAAAACCGAGGACATGGCGTTTGAAGCCAGCGTCGCTCCACAACTGCTGGAGGTTGTTCGTACCGTTCTGAAATGGGCCGCCTCCCCAAAACCACGGTCCCGGCGGGGCATTACTCCCTAACCATGAACCGTTTTCATCTGTACAGTGGCGCGCCCAGAAATCGGCATCGTTCTGATTGCGCAACGGGACACGCCATTTGCGCTCGTTTCCAGAGGTTGCACTGTAGCCCCAGAAGAACCGGATTACAGGAGAATGTCCAACCCACTTCGGGTCAATCCGTCGCGGGATAGATCGATCCGTCGCTTTATCGAAAGCGATATATTTATTTTCTTTTAGTTTCGTACCTTCTGGGCGATTCAATCGTTCGTTCAATCCTTCACACAGTGCCTTCTCGGCCTCGTTATACCACTCCCCCGTCGAATTGACGCCATGCACGAAAATGATCACCCCCGGCATATGCGGCGGAATCCGGCACTCCGCCCGCACCTCGAAGCTGGTCGGCGTGTGATAGGACTCCCAAAAAGGTTGCCCAAGATGATCACGCTGCATCGGCACGATCCGGGTGGCGGTATGAAGCCGAAACGCCTCCGGAGCAGCGGCATTGTCGGCTGCCGCGTTATCGTCAGACGAAATGTTCCGTTCGGTCATGTATCAAGCCCCTCGTCTTTCTTCAGCAGCAGCTTGAGACCCTGCGCGACATCCTGTCGACTCAGCGAGGTTTCGCCTTTCTCGTCGGTAACGCCCTCGACGATCTGCCCATCCGCAAGCCGTATCCGGTATGCCCGGTTCGCCACCGGCCGGCCGGTGATGTGATCGGTCAGAATGAAGCGCTCGTCGTTTGGAATGCCGACCTGCCCGAATTTCGGCAGCGGGAGCGACAGCGCACCCGGCCCTTCCTTCTGAATCTCGATGATCTTCAGGATCAGGCAGCCGGCCCCGCCAATCTCCACATTGTCTCCCTGCACCTTGACGTAGGCCGACCCGCCTCCGCTCAGAACGACGCCATTGGCAGCATTCATGGTCGCGGTGCCATCGGCGCTCGTGATACGCATGTCCTTCTGGGCGACCAATTCCATCGCATCCGACTGCGCCTAAATCTGCACCTTCCCTCGCGCCGCATGGAGCCTCGCACCCATCTTGTGAGCAAACAGCGACAGGACGCCTCCAGCCGCGATCGCAACATTTCCGATCGCATTCACGCTGAACCTGGCCGACGTGGCCACGCTCACATCCTTGCCTGCAGAAACCATCACGCGGTCCGGTGTCGCCATACCGATGCCATGTGGCGCCGACAACGCAATGACGGCTTTCTTCAATCCCGTCAATTCGTCTTTCAACCATGCGTTCGCCGCCCGCAGGTCCGCGGTAAGTGGATTGATTCCGGTTGCTACTCAAGTGTGCAAAGCTCGTCACGATGCCGTGGACGGACCGTGCCGACTCAGGCTCACTCCAGCGGTCGCGAGGAGGAGGCTGAATGACGAACCTGCACGGCCTGTTCAAGAATTCGATCCGTGACAGATCGTGTTCGGGATCCGTAAACTGGATCGTGAATTTCGTCGGCTCACCTATGCCGGACGTACCATCAAACGCAAAGATATCCGCGAGCGCGGCACGCTTTGCCTGAGGCATATCGAGACGGTAGAACTGGTGAACGTCGATACCGCCACGCACGCCGGCATCGACAAGGACATTGCTCGTGGCCAAGGATTTTTCTCGTAGTCAAACATTTTTGAATTGATCCCGGCAAGACCTTAATCTACGAAACTAAAAAATCAAATAGAACCTGTTCGAAAATTCAATTAAACGAAGAACTGGAAGTCGGACAGAATCTGCGTGTCACTCGGGCTTCCTTTCAACCCCACCGAGCCGAACCATCCCACCACCCTGCTTGCGCATCCGCTTCCCACGAATGATCGGGTTCCATCGCGACGTCAGGCTCATCGCGCCTTGCAGGCGTTCGAACGCGACGTCCTCCTTCGGCCCGAATCGGCTGACCGCCGGCCATGCAAGCACGTGATCGAGCCACGCCTGCCACTCGTCGCCATGAAAGCGGCGACCGATTTCCCGGACGGCGTCCGGTGCTGCGATCACGATGCCCGCCAGCAGGGAGTAAGCCCAGAAGCTGCCCGCGCCGACGAGCTGATCGAGCCTGCACACGGATAACGCCGCGAGCAGCCCGTCCACCGACGCGAGATCGGCACGATGCGTGCGTATCGCCCGCGCCACGAGGTTGTGCTGACCGCCATACGCGGCAACGGACGTTCCGTTGCCGGCGGCGAGCACGGCCGAGAACGTCGCGAGCGCAGCCATCTCGTCGATGCGCGATGCATCGTCGCGCGGCCCGCACGCGCGCAGCACGATCGCGTCGATGACGGCGCCAGGCAGCGCCGACGTTTCTCCACTCGCCGCCGCGACGGCGGCCAGCCTGTCTCTCAGGTTCTTCACAGGCGGCAAGCCGTCCTGCGCGCCCTTTTCATGTTCAGTGCTTTCGCCGTCATCGCCCCCGTTGCCTTCGACACCGCCGGCAATTCGCTCGAGCGCGGCCCAACCGATATCGGGGTCGTCGAATGCGCAGGCATCGATCGCGCCGTGCGCGGTGTCGAACACGGCGCGCGAGCCGGGGCAGCTGCGTTCGGCTTCGGCGAGTTGCTGCATCGAAGGCACATGCGAGCACGCGCCGCGCGGGTCGGTCAGGTCGCATGCGCAGATGCCGCCGTCCGAGGCGATCCACGGCGCGAGCCGGTGAAGCATCGCCGTCGCTTCTCGGGACAGGCTCGCGCCAGCCCGCATGCGTATCGCGTGAGACGTGATGACGGTCGTGTCGTCAGCGTCACCCGCCTTCGTCGCGCACGCGGCAGCGTCGAGTCGGTCGATCAGGTACTGCAACCACGCGGCCGTGCGCAGCCGGTCAGGCGTCGCGCCGCGGGCATCTCCATACTTTGCTGGATCGGTAAGCATGGGTCTTCCGGGAGTATTCTGGCCAATTGGAATAGGGTTAATTCGGTCGAATCGGCTGGCGCGGTACGCCGTGCCGACCCGCAAGACCCCACGCGTCGGATCGCGACACGTGTGGTCAGCCTGTCGCCACGCTGATCCGGGCGACGGCTCGAAAACGTCTAAGAAGCGGAAATCCGCGTCCATCCCGCGCCGCCTTCGTGCGCGGCAAGCACGCCGCTTCGATCGGCGGCGCTTACTGAACGTGGGACTTCGGCGACATGATGACCGTGCCGTTCACCGTGCAATCCGGCGTCAGCACGGCGTGGTTGAACGTCGCCATACAGTTGATCGGACCGACCGCCCCCTTCTGGAGCGACGTGATGCCCGTCGCCGAAAACGGTTCTCCGTTCGGATTCATCGGCAAGCCATCTGCTCGCGAAACGCTCACTGCGAATGCGGGTGCGGCCGAAATCGCGGTAAATGCGACTACGGCAACCAGCGATGCAGTTGGACGAATCTTCATCTGTCCGGCCCTCTCTCTTGATGTATGGCGGCCTTACACGAGAAACGCGACCGCTCTGCCCATTGAATCCGGCCGTCGCGCCGATACACGCGACGGCACGGACCCATCGAAACCGCGAATACCCGCCGCACCTACCGCACGGCCCTCGCGCGCGGCGGGCATCCTGCTTCGATCCGCGACGCTTACTGCACGTGGAACTTCGGCGACGTCAGGACCGTGCCGCCCACCGTGCAATCCGGCGTCAGCACAGCGTTGTTGAACGTCAGCGACGAGTTCGAATCGCTCCACGCCGTCACGACCTTGCTCGGCCCGCAAGTGCCGAGCAGCGTCACGGTCACCTTCGCGTTATTGATCGACAGCTGTGTCGTGCTGTCAGCCTGCCCCGTCCACGGCGACGCGCTGCTCGCGCTTCCGGCGATGAGGCCGCAGGTCCCGCCGCCGGTGAACTGCGTCGACGTGATGTTGACGATGCCGGTCGACGTGATCGTGCCGTTGAAGGTCGCGGTACAGGAAGCGCTGATCGATCCCTTGCTGAGATTCGTGATCCCCGACGCCGAGAACGGCTCGCCATTCGGGTTCATCGGCTGGCCGTCGGCACGCGAAACGGTAACGGCGAAAGCAGGCGCGGCCGAAACCGCGGTGAAAGCCACTGCAGCAACAAGCGATACGATTTTGCGAATGCTCATTTGAACTGCCCCCTCTCTTCACAAATGGCGGCATGCCGCCAGGAACGCGACCTCCCGGCCGGAAGGGTCCGGCCAACCGGTCGCAGGAAGCCGCCGGCGCGCGTCATGCGCGCCGGACGGCTCAGAACTTGTAGGAAATCCCGACGAACGTGATCAGCGGATCGGCCTTCAGCCGCGTGCGCGTGGTGGCGAGCGTCGAGCCGTCGGCCGCCTTGATCACGAGCGACGAGTAGGTCTTCAACGGCATGTACGTCAGCGTTGCCGTGAGCCCCCAGTGCTTGTCGATTGCATAGCTCGCGCCGACGTTGTAGACCGGCGTGAACGACGACGACGCCTTGCCCTCCACTGACGTCGGCCCCGGCTTGCCTGCGCCGGCCGCGAGTACGCTGCCGAGGTTCTCGTTGATGTCCTTCGCGAAGTTGCCATTCAGCTCGATGTTGCTGAACCAGCTGTAGGCCACGCCGATCCCGACGAACGGCCGGAACCGCGCCGTCGGCGAATTGAAGTAGTACTGCAGAATGACCGTCGGGCTCCACTGCCGCGCGTTCTTCACCGCCGGCTGGTTCGCCGGATCGTCCATGTTGACGCTGCCGAGCGCGCCGGCCGGGCCGGGCGGCCGGATCGTGCCGTGCCCGGTCAGCGTGAACTCGGGCGGCACGCCGAGCACCGACGTGACCGCGATATGGTCGGTGAAGAAGTGCGTGAGCGTGAGGCCGACCGTATCGGCGTTGTTGACCGTCAGGCTCGTGCCCGGCGACGTGAACGACCCGGGCAGGCGCAGCGGCCCGTTGATCGGCATGCTCGCGAGATTCGTCGTCAGCCCGTTGGTCGAATCCTGCGGCATGATGTGCAGCCAGCCCAGCGTCGCGACGTTGTCGCCCGCCTGCTGGGCCGATGCGAGCGTCGACACGCCTGCGACGACACCCGCGACAATCAGCTTCTTCATGAAGTCTCCCCTCATTCTGTCCGGGCGCCGCGCACCTGCGCGCGGCGCCACCGTGTCTCCATCCTGGCGTGCGTCACTGCACGAATGCGCCGACCGTGAAGTACGGGTTGCTCGTATCGTTCATGTCGAGGAACCCGAATACGCCGCCGGTGAACACGAACTTGCCGGTCGCCGGCCCCGACGCCGCGTCCGCATGCACGGTCGTGACGACACCGGGCACCTTCTGCGTGTAGTCGAGGTTCAGCGCGCGCGTGAGTGCGGCCTGCGACGCATTGAACGGATCGAGCAGCGTGGCCTGCGCGCCGACGAGCGCGGTCGCGCGGTAGTTGAATGCGCTGTCGACACCCGTGTACTCGCCGTTCTGCGAGCCTTGCGCGATCGCCGTCTGCGGGCTCAGGAACGAGATGCCCGATTCGTCGTCCGCGCTCGGCGGGCCTTGCGTGAGGTCCGCGTTGGCAGCACCGGTGCGGATGAAGATCGGCACGAGCTGGTTGCGCAGCTTGCCGACGATCAGGATCCCCTTGCCGGCCTTCGCCGGATCGGCCGCGGCGAGCGTCGGCGGAATCTGCGGCAGGTAGTTGAGCGACTGGAACGCCGGCGCATCGGGCCGCAGCGTGAACGGCTGGTTCACGGTCGCGCTCGACGCGAGCGGCTGCCCGCCGTTCTTCTTGCCGAAGTTGTCGGTTTCGACGTAGCTGCCGTCCGCATTGATCGTCACCTGCTGGTCGAGCGCCACCGGCTGGAAGTTCTGCGACGGCACCTGGTGATAGCCGAGCTGGTTGTACTTGCCGGCGATCTTCGTCAGGTCGGTTTCCAGCGACGAGAAGCTGATGAACGGGTAGTACGGGAACGTCGTCTGCGCAATCTTGCCGACGCCGATCACGCCGTTGAACTGGATCGTCGCGCCGGGAATCGCGCCGCCCAGCACGCCTTCGCCGAGGAACAGCCGCGCGGGCCGGTTCGGGTCGAGGCTCGCGTTCTGCATCCGGAACGTGCACTGGTTCAGCTTCACCGTCGGCAGCCCCGTTTCGTCGCCGAGCGTGCCGTCGACCACGTTGGCCGGCGCCGTGTCGCGGGTCGGCTGCACGGTACCCGTGGTGCTCGGCACCGGCGATGCGAGATACGTCATCCGGTACGTCATCTTCGTCGTATCGAGCTGCACCTTCACGAGCTCGCCCGACCCCGATCCGCCGATGAACACCGTGTTGTAGTCGATCGTCTGCGGGCACAGCCGGACCACCGGCGCGGGCGGCGGGTCGCCGTCTCCGCCGCAGGCGGCCAGCACGGGCGCGAGCGACGCCGCGGCCATCCATTGTTTCAAATTCATAGGAATCCTCTTGAAATTCGATTCGCCGGCGGCGACGCGTGCGCCGCCGGTGTTACGTGTTCAGTGCAGGGTCACTGGACGAACGCGCCGACCGTGAAGAACGGGTTGACCTGGCTGTTGTTGACGACCATCGCGTAGACGTTGCCGGCCGTCACGATCCAGCCCTTGTCGCCCTTCTTGAAGATCGCCACGTTGCCGCTGGCGCCCTTCGCGTTGAAGTCGCTGTTGGCCGTGACCGCGATCTTGCCGGGCGATGCCTGCGTATAGTCCAGCCCGAACTGAGCCGTCTCCGACGACGTCTGCGGATCGATGAATGCCGCGGTATTGCCCTGGAAGAGCGTCGACGTGTAGTTCGCCGCGATGGTCGATACGGCGGTGCCATCGGTACAGTTGCCGGCAGACGGCGTGAAGTAATTGAAACTGGTGTTGAACACGCCCGGCAGGTCCGGATGCGGGATCATCGGGTCGAAGCTCGGTCGCGCAGCAGCCGCGTTGCTCGACGGCCCGTTGTTCGTCACCACACCGCACGCGGACGCGCTCGTCGCACCGATGAACCCGCCCTTCAGCACGTTGGCCGCAACCGGTTTGGAAGGCGCGAGCATCGAGATGCCGACTTCCGCATCGGCCACCGAACCGAACGGATTGCCCGGCGGGGCATACGCGTACCCTACACGGATCACCACCGGCACCAGTGCACCGTTCAGCTTGCCGACGATCATCACGCCATGGGCCTGGCTCGGCACGAGAAGCACGATCGGCTGCCCTTGGCCGGCCGACGGATACGGCTGCCCCGTCTGCGCATTGCTGACGAATACGTTGTCGGACGTGCCGTCCGCGTTCTTGCGCAACGTCCACGGCGTGCCGGTCGTCTGACACGAGTAGTCGCTGCCTTGCGTGATCGTGCACGAGCCGTCCGCATTGAGCGTCTGGTTCCAGTTCACGACGTCCGGCTGCCAGCCCTGCGGCGTGGTGGTCTGGAAGCCGGTGCCGGTCGGCGACAGGTGAATGCCGACTTCGTTGTATGCGCCGGCCACCTTCGTGAAATCCGTTTCCGTGTCGGTAAAGCCGATGAACGGATAGAAGTCGAACGTGCGCGACGGTACAGTACCGAGGAAGTAGCCCGGCACGACCTCGATCCCCTGGAACGCGATCGTCGCACCCGGAATCCCGCCGCCCACCACACCATTGCCGACGAACAGCATCGGCGGATCCGCGCGATTGATCGTCACCGAATACGTGCCGTCGCTCGTCGCGCCGCTGTCGAGCACGAATGCGCAGCGGTTCTGCTCGGCCGTCGGAAGATTGGTCGGATGATGGAATGCGCCGTTGATCGTCAGGCCGGCGCGCGTGTTGTTGATCTGCCCCGCCGACGTCGGCACCGACGAGTCGAGGAACTGCATCTGATAGGTGAGCTTCGTCGTGTCGAACTTCACCTTCACGTACTCGCCGCTGCCCGAACCGCCCGTATACGTCGTCGTGTAATCGAGCGCGTCCGGACACAGCTTCGTCACGACCGGCGGCGTCGTTTCAGCGCCGCTCGGCCCGCATGCGCTGCCCGAACATTGCGGCACATTGATCGGCCCCGGATCGTCGCCGCCGCCGCAACCGGCGACGAACGGCAAAGCGGCTACCGCGCACGACAGGATCGCCTTCCGCCATTCAGGAATGCAAATCATCAACCCCTCCTTTTCAGGTACGACAAGTCTCGTCCGGACAGGCTGCATGGCCCGCCGGTTGGTATCGCGCCGCAGCACGAACGCGCGGCGCATGACGATGCGCGCAAGACGGCCGCGATGCCGGTCAGGCAAATGCGGCACGCGCCGCGGCGGCAGGCAAGCGCTCTCCCGCGGCGCCGTCATGCGGCACGGCGCCGTCGGAACGATCGAAACGGGAAGTGGTTCGCCGCTACACGGCGATAGGGCAACGCAGGCATGCGATCTGCATCGCGCCTGCATTCAGCGAAAAAGCGGGAAACGGCAGTCCGACTGGCCCCGCGGATACGCGTCTCATCTATGGGTCTCCATCCGTACGCTTGATTCGTTATCGTGATGCGTCGTTTGTGGAGACTATGAGCGGACGATACCCACAAGTAAATGGATGCAGAGTTCCAAACGACCGAAACCGCGCAATCCTAGCGTTCATACGGTATTTGACAGATTTTCAAACAGCCTTCATTTTATTTGCTCAGACAAATACCCAAGCTGTATAACACGCGTTTGAACGGCGCCTGCCAATCCGCGCTTGGCCAAGCCAGTCGGGCCTGAGCCGCTCGCATGCATGTTGCGGCGCAACCTTACACATCGATGATCGCGAGCGTGCCGTGGCTGCCCGGCAGCACCGCGTGAAGGGTTCCGGCAAGCGCCAGGTACATCTGCCCGGCCTCGACCACGACCGTCTCGCCCCCGACCTCGAGCATCATCCGGCCGTCCAGCACCAGCAATCCCTCGTTGTAGTCGTGCACTTCCGCTTCATAAGCCTGCGCATCCATGCGCAGCACCTTGATCCTGGCCGGCCCGACCTCGCCGACGATCGTGGATGTCCACGCGACGGCCTGCGCCGCCGCCACGGTTTTGAAATCGATCAAAGCCATGTGCCCCGCTCCGCGAACGATGAGAGGGACGCATTATCGCGAGCGCCGCGCATGCCGTCCCGGTACGGCGCGGCGGCCTTCGGGCGGCACAGTCGGCCGGCCGGTCGCGCGGCGGCCGAGCCGAGACCCGATCGCTGCCCGATTCGCCGAAAACGGCGTAAATTGTTCGCGCATCGCAAATAAAGCGCCGCGTTATTCAGCAACACACGGTCAATTCGTGCAAATCCGGCACCGGCAACGCACGCCCTTTCCACGAGCATGCATTTCTATCTACCGATTGCTAATATGGCGGTCCCGCGATCCCGCACTACAACGCCGTTCGACATGACGCCCGTTCGCCATGCCGTCCCCGATCCCGGCCGCTTCGCGAGCGGCGGCGATGCCGGGCACGCGCGGCACACACCGTCGCGCCGGCCGGCCATGCCATCCGTGAGCATGCAACCGATCCTTTCCGTCTCCGATCTTTCCAAGACCTACGCGTCCGGCTTCCAGGCGCTGAAGCACGTGACCCTCGACATCCGCCCCGGCGAGATCTTCGCGCTGCTCGGCCCGAACGGCGCCGGCAAGACGACGCTGATCGGCTCGATCTGCGGCATCGTCACGCCGACCGAAGGGCGCGTGACGGTCGGCGGCCACGACATCCGCGATCAATACCGCGCGGCCCGTGAAATGATCGGCCTCGTGCCGCAGGAACTGACGACCGACGCGTTCGAAACCGTCTGGGCGACCGTGTCGTTCAGCCGCGGCCTGTTCGGCAAGGCGCCCAATCCCGCGCATATCGAGAAGACGCTGAAGGCGCTGTCGCTGTGGGACAAGCGCGACAACAAGCTGATGACGCTGTCGGGCGGCATGAAGCGCCGCGTGATGATCGCGAAGGCGCTGTCGCACGAGCCGCGCATCCTGTTCCTCGACGAACCGACGGCCGGCGTCGACGTCGAGCTGCGCCGCGACATGTGGAAGCTCGTCGATTCGCTGCGCGAGAGCGGCGTGACGATCCTGCTGACCACGCACTACATCGAGGAAGCCGAGGAAATGGCCGACCGGATCGGCATCATCCTCGGCGGCGAGCTCGTGCTCGTCGAGGAAAAGCATGAGCTGATGCGCAAGCTCGGCAAGAAGCAGCTCACCGTGCAGCTCGAGCACCCGCTCGCCGACGTACCGCCCACGCTCGCGCCGTTCGGGCTCGAACGCGCGGACGACGGCGCCGCGCTCGTCTACACGTACGACTCGCAGCGCGACGACGCGAGCATCGCGAAACTGATCAACGCGCTCGGCTCGGCCGGCATCGGCTTCCGCGACCTGCACACGACGCAGAGCTCGCTCGAGGATATTTTCGTCAGCCTGATCGACAACCGCCGCAACGGCATGCAAGGAGCCTGACGCATGAACCTGCATGGCATCCGCGCGATCTACCGCGCAGAAATGGCCCGCACCCGCCGCACGCTGATGCAGAGCATCATCGCGCCGGTGATCTCGACGTCGCTGTATTTCGTGGTGTTCGGCTCCGCGATCGGCTCGCGCATCAGCGACGTGAACGGCATCGGCTACGGCTCGTTCATCGTGCCGGGCCTCGTGATGCTGTCGCTGCTGTCGCAGAGCATCTCGAACGCGTCGTTCGGCATCTACTTCCCGCGCTTCACGGGCACGATCTACGAGATTCTCTCCGCACCCGTGTCGTACTGGGAGATCGTGATCGCGTATGTGGGCGCGGCCGCGTCGAAGTCGATCCTGCTCGGCGTGATCATCCTCGCCACGGCCGGCCTGTTCGTGCCGCTGCACATCCTGCATCCGTTCTGGATGGTGCTGTTCCTCGTGCTGACGGCGATCACGTTCAGCCTGTTCGGCTTCGTGATCGGCATCTGGGCCGACAGCTTCGAGAAGCTGCAACTCGTGCCGCTGCTGATCATCACGCCGCTCACGTTCCTCGGCGGCAGCTTCTATTCGGTCGACATGCTGCCGCCCGCGTGGCGCGTCGTCACGCTGTTCAACCCGATCGTCTACCTGGTCAGCGGCTTCCGCTGGTCGTTCTACGGCATCGCCGACGTGCACGTGGGCGTCAGCCTCGGCGCGACGTCGCTGTTCCTCGTCATCCTGCTGGCGATCGTCGCGTGGATGTTCCGCACCGGCTACAAGCTGAAGAACTGACGCAATACGGCGCCCCCCCGCGCCGCCGCCGATGACGCATTTGGGCAAGCAGGCGGCGCTTTTCCTCTGATATGGCATTTTGTGGTCGCGTCTACTGAAGATGAAGCATCGGGGCCGCGAAGCACGCGCTTCGCGGCCCCTTTTCATTTCAGAGGACGCCATGCCCGCCGCCACCGCTCCCGCCTCCGCCGCCGCCCGGCTCGAACGCCTGCCGTTCTCCGGCTATCACAAGCGGATCTTCTTCATCATCGCGATCGCGTTCTTCTTCGACTCGGTCGACCTCGGCACGATGACCTTCGTGCTCGGCTCGATCCGCAAGGAGTTCGGCCTGTCGACCGCGGCCGCCGGCCTCGTCGCGAGCGCGAGCTTCTTCGGGATGGTGCTCGGCGCGGCCGTCGCCGGCCTGCTCGCCGACCGCTTCGGCCGCCGGCCCGTGTTCCAGTGGAGCATGGTGCTGTGGGGCGCGGCCTCCTATCTCTGCTCGACCGCGCAGAGCGTCGACGCGCTGATCGTCTACCGCGTGCTGCTCGGGATCGGGATGGGGATGGAATTCCCGGTCGCGCAGACCTTGCTGTCCGAATTCGTGCCGACCGAGAAGCGCGGCCGCCTGATCGCGCTGATGGACGGCTTCTGGCCGCTCGGCTTCATCACGGCCGGCATCGTCGCGTACTTCGTGCTGCCACAGTTCGGCTGGCGCACCGTGTTCGCGCTGCTCGCGATTCCCGCCGTGTTCGTGCTCGTCGTGCGCCGCATCGTGCCGGAATCGCCGCGCTGGCTCGAGCATGCGGGCCGGCACGCGGAAGCCGACACGGTGATGCACACGATCGAGGCGAAGGTGATGCGCTCGGCCGGCGTCACCACGCTGCCGCCGCCGTCGCGGCTTGCCGAGCCGGTCGCCGCCCGCGGGCGCGGCGCGCTGCGCGAGATCTGGAGCGGCGTGTACCGGCGCCGCACGGTGATGGTGTGGCTGCTGTGGTTCTTCGCGCTGCTCGGCTTCTACGGCCTCACGTCGTGGCTCGGCGCGCTGCTGCAGCAGGCCGGCTTCGAAGTCACGAAATCGGTGTTCTACACGGTGCTGATCTCGCTCGGCGGCGTGCCGGGCTTCCTGTGCGCGGCGTGGCTCGTCGAGCGCTGGGGGCGCAAGCCGACCTGCATCGCGTCGCTGCTCGGCGGTGGCGCGATGGCATACGCATACGGCCAGAGCGCGCTGTACGGCGGCAGCATGGCGCTGCTGATCGGCACCGGCCTCGCGATGCAGTTCTTCCTGTTCGGGATGTGGGCCGCGCTGTACACGTACACGCCGGAGCTGTACGGCACCGGCGCGCGCGCGACGGGCTCGGGATTCGCATCGGCGATCGGGCGGGTCGGCTCGCTGATCGGGCCTTACGTGGTCGGTGTCGTGCTGCCCGTGTTCGGCCAGGGCGGCGTGTTCACGCTCGGCGCGCTGTCGTTCGTCGCGGCCGCACTCGCCGTGTGGACGCTCGGGATCGAAACGAAGGGGCTCGCGCTGGAACAGCTCGCTGCGGGCGATGAAGCGGGTGGCGGCGGCCGGTACGCGGCCGCGGCGGACAAGGTGTCCTGAGCGCCCGGTCAGCCTGGGTGTTCTTGGTGGCCGGGACGGCGTTCAGTGCCGTGCCCGGCTGGCCGCTGCTTGAACTGACAGGATTCGCGGCCAGCCCGTGCCGATCTTCACGAAGCATGTCCATCAATGGGATGCGCTGGTCGTGTATCTGCCGGCGTACCAGGCGCTGCTGTCGTCGGACATCCTGATGCGCTTCGGCGACGAAGCCGCCGCCGACCCGCTGCCGGCGTTCCTCGATTCGATCCGGCGCTCGGACTACCTGCCGTCGCTCGCACACCTGGCGAGTGCGGTGCGCCGGACCCAGGCGCTCGATCTCGACGTCATCCTGCCGATGCACAGCCCGGTGATCACGCACGACATCCCGCGCGTGCTCGGCGGCGCGATCGCGCATTGCGACGCCGCCGCCGCATAAGCCGCGGAGTCGGCAATCCGACGGCGGCGCAGCAGGTTTCGAGCAGGTCCCGGTCAGGCGCCGGCGACGACGAACTCTTCGGCCGCCTTGCGCTGCACCGCGGCCATCACCGCCAGTTCGCGCTTGCTGCGCGCGTCGCCGGACACGACACCCGTTGCGTTCTTCGCCTTCGCACCCAGCGGGAAAAAGACAAACGACGCTCCGGCCGGAGCCGCCGGCTCGGCGCGCAAGCGCTTGTTCAGGATTTTCAGGTACTTCTTCTTCGAGACTTCCTTAGCAGCCATGGCGTCCTCCGCGTGAACGTGGTGAGGATCAGCATACCAGTTTTGGCGACAGGCTCCGCTGCAAGGCCCGCCGGAGCGCAGTCAGCGAAAATTCATCGGACCCGATGTCGATTCGCGTCGCCGTCGCGCGTCGTGTTGTCGTAACCGATCGTCTTGCCGTCGGCACGGCCGGCGGCGCCCCCTCCCCTCATTCCATTCAAGGAGAGTCTGCCATGCGCGTCCTGGTAATCGTCAAGGCCACCGCCGATTCCGAATCCGGCCGGATGCCCGACCCTGAAATGATCGCCGCGATGGGCCGGTTCAACGAGGAACTGGCGCAAGCCGGCATCCTGCTTGCCGCCGACGGGTTGCATCCGAGCATGCGCGGCAAGCGCGTGCACTTCGCCGGCAAGAACCGCACCGTCATCGACGGCCCGTTCGCCGAGACGAAGGAACTCGTCGCCGGCTTCTGGCTGTGGCAGGTGAAATCGATGGAAGAAGCGGTCGAATGGGTGAAGCGCTGCCCGAACCCGATGCCGGGCGACTCCGACATCGAGATCCGCCCGCTGTTCGAGGCTGAAGACTTCAGCCCGGCCTTCACGGCCGAGTTGCAGGAGCAGAAAGCGCGGCAGCGCGCGCAAGCCGAGGCCGGGAAACACGCATAAGCCGGGCGACGCTCGACGGTTTCGCACGACCGTCGGGCGCCGCGTCTACCCGCTGGTGCGTGCGCGCCTCACGCGCGTTTGCGCAGCACCGCGAGCCGCTCGACCGCGCCGCCGGTCACGTCCCTGAACATTCCGGCATTGCCGTACGCCCGCGCGGCGAGCATCGCGCCATAGACCAGCGACACGAACGTCGCGGCCTCGGTCTGCACCGACACGCCCGGCTGCACGATGCCGTCCTTCATCCCTGCCTCGAGCACGCGCACCAGCCACGCGGCAAGGTCATCGAAATGCGCCTTCACCGCCCGCGCGACTTCGTCAGGCAGCGCCGGCAGTTCTGCGCCGAGCATGCCGGCGACGCAGAACGGCGCGCTGTCGTCCGTGATACAGCGTTCCCAGTAGCCGAGGTATGCGCGCATCTGCACCAGCGCGTCGGCGCCGCTCGATTCGAGCAGCGCCATGTCGGCATCGAAGTTCGCCTGCGACTGCTGCAGCACGGCGACCGCCAGATCCGCCTTCGTCGGAAAGTGGTGGTGAATGCTCGCCTTCCGGATGTCGATCGCGTCCGCAATGTCCGCATAGCTGAATCCGCTGTAGCCGCGCCGCATGATCAGTTGCCGCCCGGCTTCGAGAATGCGGGCCGCCGTGCTGTCACCCGTTACCGTCATATTTGCCTACCATCTAGTCGGACGAAAAACAGGGATAGTTTACCGCCCTGAGATAGTCTTTTCCAGCCGCAATTTCTCCTTGCTCCGCCGCCCTACCTACTAGTAGGATGACTCCATCGACAAACAAGACGCCTGTCGATATCCGACGGTTCCCTACCTTGTCTTTCTTCTGGAGAATGAAAATGAAGCGCTTGTCCCAAGTCCGCCAGATCGCGGCCGCTGTCGCGTTGTCCGCCGCCGCACTCGGCTCTCATGCGGCGGTCGCCGCCCCCGTCAAGAACGTCGTGCTGGTCCACGGCTACTTCGCCGACGGCTCGGGCTGGCAAGCCGTCTCGAACATCCTGACGCGCGACGGCTACAAGGTTGCCGTCGTGCAACAGCCGGAAACGTCGTTCGACGACGACGTGAAGGCGACCCGCCGCGTGGTCGACGCGCAGGACGGCCCGAGCATCCTCGTCGGCCACAGCTACGGCGGCGCGGTGATCACCGAGGCCGGCAACGACGACAAGGTCGCGGGCCTCGTCTACGTGGCCGCGTTCCAGCCCGACACCGGCGAAAGCCCGCTCGACCTGACCAAGAAGACGCCGCCCGCGACGAAGGCGATCAAGGCCACCGAAGACGGCCATCTGGTGTTCGACGAAGCGTCGTTCCACGCCGACTTCGCAGCCGACGTGCCGGCCGCCGAAGCGAAATTCATGGCGATCTCGCAAGTGACGCCGGCCGCGCAGTCGTTCGGCGTGCCGATCACGCACGCCGCCTGGCGGACGAAGCCGAGCTGGGCCGTGGTCGCCACGGCCGACCGCGCGATCAACCCCGAGCTCGAACGCTTCATGACGCAACGCGCCGGCAGCAAGACGATCGAACTCAAGTCGAGCCACGTCGCCTACCTCTCGCACCCGGCCGAAGTCGCGAAGCTGATCGAACAGGCTGCCAAGGGGGCCGGCAAGGAGTGAGGCAGCCCATCGCCCGAATCCCGCCGTTGACGCTGCCCGCCGAGTAACGTATCGTTTTGATACGTTACTCGGCGAGATCCCTCCGTCATGCATTCCCGCTTCGACCGTTTCCGCACCACCGCGCTCGGCGCCCAGCTCGAAGCGTTGATCGCGCAACCCGAGCGCTACGCCGAATTCGCGGCACTGTCGCGCGTGGGCGTCGCCGCGATCGGCGCGGTTCAGCACGAGATCGCGCACAAATTCCCCGAAATCGAAACCGACACGACCGCCCGCCAGTTCTGCGGCGCGATGGTCGCGGAAATCATGCGCCGTCACGGCCACGACGTCGTGCAGGCACGCGGACGGCTCGGCGGCACGCTGTTCAGCTATGGCGCGGTGTTCAGCGCGTATCCGCAGGCGCTGCCATTCGCTGATGTGGTCGCCGCGCTGGCGCGCCTGCCTGATCGGCTCGCCGCGTATGCCGCACACGTGCCGGCCGCGCTGTGGACACGCCGCCCCGACGGCACGGGCTTCTCGCTCGTCGAGCACGCGTGCCACCTGCGCGATCTCGACGCGGTGTTCGCCGAGCGCATCGACGCCGTGCGCACGCTCGAACTGCCGGTGATCGCATCCGTCGACGGCACCGCGCTCGCCGCGCAACGCGACTATCTCTCACAGCGGCTTGATGCTGCCGTCGCAGCATTCCGCACGGGGCGGGCCGCGCTATGTGAAACCGCGGCTGCGCTGGCGCCGTCGCAACTCGCACGCTGCGGGCTGCGCGACGGCATCCGCCGCATGTCGCTCGACGAACTCGTGCGCGAGCTGCTCGACCACGACCGCACGCATGTGCTCGAACTCGACGAACTGCTCGCCGAACTCGGATTGCCGCCCCTTCCTTCCACGCCCGCCCCATGACCCAGCCCACGCCCGTCGTCTTCATCCACGGTTTCATCGGCACGCTCGACGTGCGCGGATGGAGCGGCCCGCATCTCGCCCCCGACCTGCTCGGCTACGGCGCGCATCGCGCGGTACCGTTCGACGCGATCACGCTCGCCGCGCAGGTCGAGCATGTGCGACACACCATCGATACGCACTTCGGCGCGCAGCCGGTCGATATAGTCGGCCACTCGGTCGGCGGCGCGATCGCGATGCTGTTCGCGCACGCGCACCCCGAACGCGTGCGGCGGATCGTCAACGTCGAAGGCAACTTCACGCTCGACGATGCGTTCTGGTCGGCGTCGGTCGGCCGCATGACGCCCGCCGAAGCCGACGCGATGCTCGACGGCCTGCGCGCCGATCCGCCCGGCTGGCTGCGCGGCGCGATCGACGCGCCATCGCCGGGCCTGCTCGACGACGCCCGCCGCTGGCTCGCGCATCAGCCGGCATCGACGCTGCGCGCGATGGGCCGCTCGGTCGTCGCGACGACAGGCGAGCCCGGCTATCTGCGGCGGCTCGCACAGGTATTCGAGCGTCACCCGGTCTGGCTGATGGCCGGCGAACGCTCGCGCGCGGGCTGGCACGTGCCCGACTGGGCACTCGCCCGCTGCGCCGGCTTCGACACGATCGAACGCTGCGGACACCTGATCCCGGCCGAACGGCCCGATGCGTTTCGCACGGCACTCGAGCGCATCGTGTCCGCGCCGGCCGCCTGACAACCCGTAGGATTCGCCGAAATATGGTTGAAAGGCGCGGTTGCTAGAGTCGCCCGAACAGGGTTTCCCGGCGCCCGGCGCCGAACGGGGTCGACACATGCGAGGATCGATGAACCTGGCACGCGCCTTCTGGCTGCTTCTGCTGGTTGCCATTTCAAGCCCTGCCCTCGCATTCCATGCGCGAGTCGTCGCGATTCCCAGCGCCGCGATGAACGAGACGCTCAAGGCCACCGTCGTGCTGCCCGACGCTTATGCGCGCGGCGCCCGCGACGGCGACCGCTATCCGGTCGTCTATCTGCTGCACGGCTCGGGCGGCGACCACACCGACTGGACGTCGAACACGCGCATCGCCGCGCTGGCCGACCGCTATCACGTGATCCTCGTGATGCCCGACGGCGGGCACGAGAGCTGGTACATCGACAGCCCGTTCGATTCGGGCAGCCGCTACGAAACCTTCATCGGCGACGAAGTCGTGTCCTACGTCGATTCGCACTTCCGCACGATCGCGACGCAACGCGCCCGCGCGATCACCGGGCTCAGCATGGGCGGCTTCGGCGCGCTGCGCATTGCGCTCGACCGGCCCGACACGTTCGGCGCGGTCGGCAGCATCAGCGGCGCGGTCGATCCGCGCTGCTGCGAGGACGAGCCGGGCATCGACCATGTATTCGGCGACCCCGGCCGCCATCCGTCGTTCTGGAACCGCAACGTGATCGCCGCCAACGCCGGCGCGTTCGTGCGCGCGCATCTCGACCTGACGATCGATTGCGGCCGCGACGACACGTTCGTCGGCTCGAACCGCACGCTGCACGAACGGCTCGTCGCGCTCGGCGTGCCGCACGACTATGCGGAGCGGCCTGGCGGCCACACGTGGGATTACTGGGGGAATGCGATCCGCTACCAGATGCGGTTCTTCGCGACGTCGTTCCAGCACGGCGGCTATGCATACCATCCCGCGCCCCGTGCGCCGGGCATGACGCGCGCGGGCTGACGCGCGCTGTATCGCCGCGCCGCAAGTCGCCGCCGGCCGACTCGACAGCGTGCTTGAAGACGAGTGCCCGACTTTTCCGGCCATCACTTGTCGTACGCGAGCCGGCGGCAGTCGTCACGCGCGCGCGCGGTGATCGTCGATGCGCTGCGCTATCGCACATGAGTCGACGACGCGCCGCCGCTGCGCCGCGATTCATGAACCGGATCGATAAGTGCATGCGGATTGCCGGGGATTATCGATAGGCGCATCGGTGGCTACCATCGTCGGTGTTCCCCACGTTCCCCGGAGCCCTCGATGTCCGAACCGACTTCCGCCGCGCGCAAAGCGTTCGGCGCCATCGCCCCCGCCCTCGCCGACTACACCGACAACGTGCTGTTCGGCGATGTCTGGCAGCGCCCCGGCCTGTCGCCGCGCGATCGCAGCCTCGTCACGGTCGCAAGCCTCGTGTCGCTGTATCGCGTCAACGAACTGCCGTTCCATCTGAAGAAGGCGCTCGACAACGGCCTCACGCGCGACGAGCTGGTCGAAACGATCACGCACCTCGCGTTCTACTCGGGCTGGCCGACCGCAAGCTCGGCGCTGACGATCGCGCAGCGCGTGTTCGACGAAGCCGGCGCGTAAGCTCGGCCGCCCCTCATTCAACCGGCGGGCATGCGCCCGCATGGAGCCTGCATGGATTACCGCTATCTCGGGCGCAGCGCGCTCAAGGTGTCGCCGCTATGTCTCGGCGCAATGATGTTCGGCGGCGAGACCGACGAAGCGACGTCGTCACGGATCATCGACAAGGCGTTCGACCAGGGCGTCAATTTCATCGACACGGCCGACGTCTATCACGCCGGCCGCTCGGAAGAAGTCGTCGGCCGCGCGATTGCGCCGCGTCGCGACAGCTGGGTCGTCGCGACGAAGTTCGGCTATCCGGCCGGGCCGGACGCCGGGCCGAACCGGCAGGGCCAGTCGCGCAAATGGATCGTCGAATCGGTCGATGCGAGCCTGAAGCGGCTCGGCACCGACTACATCGACATCCTCTATTTCCATCGCGCGCTGACCGATGCGCCGCTCGATGAAGGCATGCGCGCGATCGCCGACCTGATCCGGCAAGGCAAGGTGCGCTACTTCGGGTTGTCGAACTTCAAGGGCTGGCGCATCGCCGAGGTCGTGCGGCTCGCCGACCAGCTCGGCATCGATCGCCCGGTCGCAAGCGAACCGCTGTACAACCTCGTCGATCGCACGGCCGAGGTCGAACAGCTTCCGGCCGCCGCGCACTACGGGATCGGCGTCGTGCCGTACAGCCCGCTCGCGCGCGGCGTGCTGACCGGCAAATATGCGGTGAATGCGCAGCCGCCCGCCGATTCGCGCGCCGGCCGCGGCGACCGGCGTATCCAGCAAACGGAATGGCGGCCCGAATCGTTGCACATCGCACAGCAGGTGGCCGCGCATGCGGCCGCGCGCGGCACGACGTCGGTTGCGTTCGCACTCGCGTGGGTCATGAAGAACCGCATCGTCAGTTCGACGATCGCGGGGCCGCGCACGGAAGCGCACTGGGACAGCTACATCGATGCGCTCACACTCGAACTCGGCCCGGACGACGAACGGTTCGTCGATTCGCTCGTGCCGCCCGGGCATGCATCGACGCACGGCTATACCGATCCCGGCTACCCGGTCGAAGGCCGCAAGGTCTGAAGTCGGAACGGGATGATTGAATGACATGCCGGGCGCGATGCCCGGCATGAAGATGAACGCGCGTCGCCCGACGCGCATTCACGTTGATGCTGCTCGATCAGTTGTCGTGCGTCGTGTCGGCGCTGACGATGCGATCGAAGCACTCCTGTGCACGCGCCAACTCGTCGAGTGCGCGATCGAGGCGCGACATCGCGCGTGCATATTCGGCCGACGAAACGTCGTCGTCGCTTTCGCCGCGCACGGCGCGAAAGGCCTGATCGACGTTGCGCGTGGCTTCGACGAAGCGTTGCGCGGCCCGGGCTTCCCGCGAACAGATGTGGGTCGACATCGACACTTCTCCCTCAGGATTGCAGTGTGAAGCACGCCGACGCTCAGTGTGCGTGGTGCGCATGTCGGCGGCGTGAACCACGACCCATCGATTGTCGACGCATCGGCCGCCGCGCAGCGCGCTTCGTGCCGATTGTCTCTCTGCGCTCGCCGCTCCGCTATGGCGAGATTGCAACACATTCTTGCGCGACCTGCTGCACGCGTTTCGTCACGCGCGCCCGATGCGCGGATGCGCGAGGCCCGCGAACGCGGCCGCCTCACCCGGCGACAGGTCGAACAGGTCGCCGGTGAGATCGCGCGGATGCTCGGCCGCCGGCCGATTGCGCAAGCGCGCCGCGTGCGTGGGCGCAACATACGCGGCCGCCGTTTCGATCGGCGGCACATCGAACAGATCGCGCGTGACGCCGCGCACGGCGTCGGTCGGCGAACGGCCGCGCAAGCGCGCGACGAGTTCGACGAAGCGATCGAAATCGCCCGCGCGCGTGGCCTTGTTCACCTCCGCGAGATCGCGCGCCTTCAACACGCACGGCTGCGCGAGCCGCACGAAATACGGTGCTTCGAGCTCGACCGACAGCGCGAGCGGATAGCTCTTGCCCGTCTGCTCCTTCGCGCGCCCGACGCAATCGACCACGGCCGCCCCCTGTGCGGCGCCGAGCGACTTGCCGGTGCTCACGCTGCGCAGGTGATCGGGAAACACGCGCAATTGCGTGCCGACCGTCAGCGCGGTGGATGACGCGCACACGAGCGCGTAGTGCTGTTCGCGGCGCCGGCCCGACGGCAACGTCGAGCGACTGGCGATGAACGTGTGTGGCGGCAACGGCCGCACCTGCCCGCTCGCGTCGACCCATGCATTCCACAGCAGCATGTCTTTCCGCTCGCCTGCGCGCGGGCGCGATGCGACCGGCGAAAACAGCGCGAGCAGCGAGCCGGTGCGATGCGCGGCGACTTGCGCGCTGCTGCCGAGCGGCTGGTTGATGCCCCACAGAAATCGCCCGCCCCCGAGCCGGCGCTCCCATTCCTTGCGGAGCACGACGGTCGGCAGTTCCTCGCCGGACTCGGCACCGATCTTGGTCCAGCAGAACGTGGGGGGGAGGTGTTTCAGTGTCATCAACTTTCTCGGGATACAGCCTCGCTGGTGACAGCAAGCCCATTCAACAGCCGTAACTGTATAGGTATAATGCATCACATGGAAGCCCCGGACCAAGATTTTCCCGTTCAAGACCTGTTGCGCCGCCTGATGGCAGATACACGCTCGTCCAGCGAAATAGCGCGACTCTCCGGGGTCAGCCAGCCGACCGTATCGCGCCTGAGGTTGTCGAACGGGCACCGGCTGCGCCGCAGCGCGCCATTCAATAAGCTATGCAGTTTCTACGGAGTCGATACCGGGCCGTCGCGCCGACAGTACAACGACCTGCTGCGCGACGCGATCGTCGACGCATGGGATGGGTCGGACGAGCATGGGCGCGCGCTGCTGGTCGTGATTCAGGGGTTGAAGGGGCTACAGGCGAAGGCGGATGATGGGTGATGGGGGTGTGCGGGACGCTGGGTGTCCGCCGCTGCGATTGCGATCGGCAGCGGCTATCTGCTAGTCGCTGATCCCGAAGTGCAAAAGCCAGCGCCCGTGCGCGGATGACAACGCAACATCCTGCCACGTGCACGCATGCCAGAACGGTCGTGGTGACCATTTCCCACGCCCGACTCAACCGCGCACCGTCTCCATCAACCACTCACGCGCAATCGCCGTACATAGCGACGCCCGCTCCAGAGTCGGGAAATGACCACATCCGTCAATCGCTTCGAATCGGGCGTGCGGCATCAAGCCGGCTATTCGACGGCCGACGTCGACGGGTACGAAACGGTCAGCGGCACCCCAGATGAGCAACGTTGGAACCCGGCTCGACGCAAGCGTCGACCAATGATCCGAGCGTGTCACCGTGGCATCGCACTGTCGGGCAAACAAATCCGCCCCGGCATCGCGGGCCATCTGCACGAACGCGGCACGCGACGTGCTGTCGTGTACCGGAATCGCCTGCTCGGCGAACGCTGCAATGACCCGCTCGCACTCTCCAGCGCGTATTCGCCGGCTGGTGGCGCGAGCGGCGTCCGGATCCGGATGAACGCTCGGCTGACAGTTCATCAGCCAAAGCCCCCGAACGCGGTCCGGCGCTCTCGCGAGCACCTCCATCGCGAGACATCCACCGTATGCCGTACCGGCAAGAATGAACGTACCGCTGGTCGATGCCAGGAGCTGCTCGGCACTCTCGGCGAATGTTGCATGCGCGAATATCTTCACGGTCGATGAAGCAAGATCCTTCAGCGCTTCGATCTGATCGGCATACATGCGGCCGTCGCACGGCATTGCTGGTAGAAAAATGAGGGGTGGCAACATCGGAATGATTCAGGCTGGCAGTTGATCGTGTTTCGAAACCATCCAACGTCATCTTGGCCGGCTTCAAGTTTCCGGGCCTAAGCGCATCGGCAACGACATGTACTGTGCAGAAGAATCCACGTTGAACGGCATGGCAGTCAATCTGGCCAGCGAAAAGGGATTGTCCGCTTCGGCGAGCTCTCAGGTCTTCATGATTGCCTACTTCACGGGGCTGTTCGGATTTCCGTACGCAGCCGGCGTAGTGGTGACCCACGCCGGCGTGAACTGGATGATCGCCGTCATCGTCGTCAACTTGCTGACGCTCACCCACACGAGTCTTCGCTGCGAAAACGCGCAGATCGCGGCACGCTGACCGCGAACGCGCGATACGGGTACAGATAAAGCACCTACTGCTCCAGCCCCACCACCAGCGGCCGCTGATCGCTACGCCCGTGATCGTCGACCACCCGCACCGTATAACTACCGGCCGTACCCGGCTGCCAGAACAGCGCATCGCCCGGCGCACTGCGCCCGACAAACGCGTCGTTGACGAACCAGTACAGCGCATGCGCGCTCGCATCGGCCGTCGCGTTGAATGCGATGCGCGTCTCCTCGGTGCGCTTCACGCGCATCGCATACGTACTGCCGCGCAGCGGCGACGTGATGCGCGGCGGGTCGCCCTCCACCTGCCCCGCGTCGCGGCAGTCCGCGTTCTGCGGCGGCCGCCGGCGCGGAATGCCGGCCTGCGTGAACACCTGCTGCAGATCCGACGGCCAGAACTCGAAGATCTCCGTATGCGTGCGCTTGCCGTCGTACGGCGGGCACGCGGCCTTCCCTGTCGCGTCGTCGATCACGACCGGCCGGTGCACGGTACTCACGCGAATCGGCGACGTGCCCGGAATGAACCACGTCCAGCCCTGCTGCGGGCACCACTCGTTCGGCAAATCGCCGCTCGCCAGGCAGATCCGCACGCGCTTCAGCTTCGGCGGCACCGCGCGCGGCGGCTCGACGAGCGTGCGCTCGGCATTCAGCGCATCGACGACCTGGAAGAACAGCGGTGCCGCCGCATCGACGCCGACGAACGCCGTATTGGTCGAGTTGTCGAAGTTGCCGACCCACACGACCAGCACGTACGGGCCGAACACGCCGGCCGTCCACGCATCGCGGAACGACCATGACGTGCCGGTCTTCCAGTAAACCGGCACGCTCGATGGCTGCGCGCCGCTGGTCTCGTCGGGGCGCAGATGCTGGCGCAGCATATCCATCGTCATGTAGCTCGCCTCGGCGCTGAGCAGGCGTCGGCCGGGCAACGCCGGTTGGTCCGCGCGCAGCCGCAGCGGCCGGAACTCGCCGCGATTCGCGAGCATCGCGTAGAGCGCCGCGAGATCCTGCATCGTCACTTCGCCGCCGCCCAGGACGAGCGCGAGCCCGTAGTGCTGCGCGCTCGCGAGCCGGCGCACGCCGGCTTCCTGCAGGAACCGGTACAAATCAGGCGACTTGAGCTGCGATGCGACCCACACGGCCGGCACGTTGCGGCTGCGGTTCAGCGCATCGGTCGCGGTGATCGGCCCGAGAAAATGGCCGTCGAAATTCTCCGGCGCATACGGGCCGAACGCGGTCGGCACGTCGCGCAGCACGGTCTGCGGGTGCAGCACGCCCTGGTCGAAGCCGAGCGCGTAGATGAACGGCTTGAGCGTCGAGCCCGGTGAACGCCGCGCGAGCGTGCCGTTCACCTGCCCGTCGATCGTGCGGTCGAAGAAGTTCGCGGAGCCGACGAGTGCCTTCACGCCCATGTCGCGCGTATCGACGAGAATCGCCGCCGCGTTGCGCACGCCGCGCGTGTCGTTGCGCGCGACATAGCGTGCGATCTGCCGTTCGAGCGTGTGCTGCAGGTCGAGATCGAGTGTCGTCACGAGCCGCGCGTCGGCATCGCTGTCGTGCGCCGCCGCGCTCGCGGCCGTGCGCCACGCGCTGCGTGCGGCGAGCGCCTGGTCGACCGCATGCGGCGCATCGAACGGCAGCGCGGACAGCGGCCGCATTGCCAGCGGCAACGCGAACAGCGGCTTGAACGATGCATCGCCCGGATGCTTCGTCAGCCAGCGCGCATACAGCCGGTTGCGCGATGCGGCCAGCGCGCGGTTGATTGCATCCTGCCCGCCGCGCACCCGCCGCGCCGGGTCCTGCGGAATCACCGCGAGCGCGAGCGCCTCGGGCAGCGTCAGCGCGTCGGGCATCCGGTCGAAATAGACGACGCTCGCGGTGCCCGCGCCTTCGACGTTGCGGCCGTACGGCGCATCGTTCAGATACGCTTCGAGGATCTGCCGTTTCGAATAGAAAAGCTCGAGCTGCACCGCGCGCGCAACCTGCTCGAGCTTGCCGGCCGGCGTGCGCGTATTCAGCCGCCACAGCGAGCGCGCGAGCTGCATCGTCAGCGTCGAGCCGCCCTGCGGATTGCCGCCGCGCACGTAGGTGATCCACGCGCCGCGCGCGAGCCCGTACGGATTGAAACCGGGATGCCACCAGAACCAGCGGTCCTCGTGCAGCATCACGGCTTCGACGAGTTGCGGCGACATCCGCTCGAGCGGCACCCACAGCCGGTAGCGGTCGTCCTTCGCGAGCGTGAGCCGCAGCAAGCGGCCCTGTGCGTCGACCACCGCGACCGACGACGGTTTCCAGTCCCGCAGCGGCGGATGCGGCCACAGCCGGCACGCGGCCAGCACGACGACCACGAGCAGCGCGCCGGCGATCCAGTTCTGCCAGCGATGCAACCAGCGGCCGGCGCCGTGCAGCACGCGCCGGAGCACCGAAACGTCGTCAGCCACGCGCGGGCGCTCCTCGCACCCGGCGCGGCCGGTAACGCCATTGCAACCTCATCGTCATCGCACGCGCTCCACCGTCAGCGTCGTACCGCCGGGCGCCTGTGCCTGCAAGCGGCGGTCGTACATCGACTCGCCGTATGCTGGCGGCGCGATGAAGCGGCCCGCGTTGCTCGCCTTGATCCGGTAGACGAACTCGCGCACGTCGGTCGTCGCAGTGCCGTAGATCACCACGCGATCCTCGCGCACGTCCGCGAACTGCGGCTGCCACGTGGAACCCTTCACGCCGATCGGCGAACGCCACGGTGCGTCGGCCACCGGCGCCGACGCGCCACCATCGCCACTGCTGTCGCCATCCGGTGTGTCGGTGACGGGCGGCGGTGCGATCACCGGATCGAAGCCGCCCGGCAACAGGTCGACGATCGCGACGTTGCCGACGCTCGCGTTGCCCGTCGCGCGGATCTTCAGGTGCACGTCGATCTCCTGGCCGACCGTGATCTTGTCGAGCGGCTTGCCGTCCGTGCCGGTGTAGTCGCGCACGATCTCCAGCCCGTTCTTGATCGCCTTCGTCGACGTGCCGCGGTCGTAGCCCGACTGGCTCGTGATCCACCACGCGGGCAGCGAGCTGCCGTTCACGAAATCGACGCGCGACGCACCGGCCGACCATGTGCCCGAGCGCACGAGGTTCGCCTGGATCGACGACACGTCCTTCGGCGCGGCGCCCGCGCGGACCTCGTCGATCGAGAGCTGGTCGAGCTGGCCCGCGCTCGATGCCGCGTACGCATCGAGCGCGAGGATCGTCATCGCCGACGACAGCGTGTTGTAGCGGTTGTCGACGAGCGGCGCGGCGAGGTTGTCCATCGCGCGCGGCGACAGCTTGCGCACGCGGTCGGGGAAGTGCTTCGCGATCAGGTACAGCACGCTCGCGTCGCGCGTCAGCGGATCGAGGTAGTAGCCGGTCACGTAGCCGCCGTCGGAGGCGCGCTTGCGCTCGAGCAGCGCCTGCGGGCCCGCGATCAGCGCCGCGGCCTCCTTGTCCTGCTTCAGCAGCTGGTACGACGCGGCGAGCCAAGCAGCCGCGAGATCGTTCTTCCAGTCGTTCGGATACGCATCCTGCAGCCGCTTCTGCACGGCCGCGAGACTGTTGGTCGTCACGTTGCCCTGGCGCGTCAGCAGATACACCGCGTACGCGCGCTGCCGCAGCAGGTCGAGCGAACCGAGCGAATCGTTCGCTGCAAGCTTCTGCAGATACGCGTTCCCCGCGTCGAGCATGTCCTTCGGCACCGCGATGCCGCGCTCGCGCGCGTCGAGCAGCACGTGCATCGCGTATGCGGACACGAACGGATCGGCGTCGGGCGTCGCGCTCCACAGGCCGAACCCGCCCTGCGCGTTCTGTCGGCTGCGCAGCACGCCGAGAAACTGCGCGATCGCCGCCGCGTTCGTCGCGTCGGCGCTGGCGTCGGTCGCATGCATCGCGCTCGTCAGCGCGCGCACCGACAGCCACTTCGCTGCGAACACGCGCGGCACGGCCGCGCTCACCAATTGCTCGCTGCAGTAGTGCTCGAAGTTGACGAGATACGACGACAACCCTTCGGAAAGCACGAGCGGCGCGGTCGAGATGCTCGCGTCGCGCGATGCATACGCGTCGTACATCGACCGCAGGTTCGGCACGCTTGCCTTCTTGCCTGGATCGAGGCGCGCGATGTCGAGCTGCGTGCGGAACGCGGCGGCCGGCCGCACCGATACGTCGACACGCTGCTGCGCGCCCTTCGCGCCATAGCGCGCGCCGAACGACAGCGAACCCGAGCCGAGCGTATCGGTCGCCTTCACGCGGAACATTGCGACACCCTCGTGCTGCGGCGCGAGCGCGACGTTCTGCGTGACCGGCCCGATCACCTGCAACTGCGGGCCTGTCTTCAGCGTGACCGCGACCGGCACCGGCTGGTTGCCGGCGCCCGTCAGGTTGTTCGCGACGCCGACACTGACGTCGGCCTCGTCGCCCGGCGCGAGCGTCGTCGGCACGTTCGGCGACAGCACGAAATCGCCGCGCACCGTCGTCGCGCCTTCGAACGTGCCGACCAGGTCCGGCGACACCGATACCGCCATCACGCGCAGCTTGCCGTTGAAATAGTCGGGCACGGTGTAGCTCAGGCGCGTGTCGCCGTTCACGTCGACGATCCCCGACCAGTAGACGACCGGTTTGTCGCGCTTGCGCTTGAACGGGTTCAGCTGGCGGCCGATCGCATCGTCGGCGTCGCCGCCGGGCGCGGCCATCGCCATCAGCTTCTCGAAGTCCGGCAGGATCAGGTCGAGGATCTGCGACGTGCCGACTTCGAGCATCCGCTTGCGGAAGAAGAACTTCAGCGGATCGCCGAGCTTGTAGCGCGCGACCTGCAGGATGCCCTCGTCGACCGCGAACACGACGACCTTCGCGGGCTTCGCCGAATGCACGGTGAAATTCACCGTGTCGCCGGGCTTCACGAGCGCGGGCGCATCGACCGACACCGCGTTGCGGCGCGCATCGAGGTTCACGGAGAACGGCACGACGCCGTAGCTCAGCGGGCTCATGAAGATTTCATCGGACGACGGATCGCGGATGTATTGCACGTTGATGTAGCCGTTGCCCTCGAAGCCGGCCGGCACCGTGATGTGCTGGATCGAGCTCGTCGTGTCCGCATGGAACCACGCGTGCGCATATACCTTGTCGCGCTCGATCGTGATCAGGCCGCTGCCCGCGTAAGGCGCGCGGATCGCGATCTCGACCTGCTCGCCCGGCTTGTAGTCGTGCTTCGCGAGGGTCACCTGCAGCTCCGCGTTGCGGTCGAGCGAGCGCGTGACGTTCGCATCGCCCGTGACCGAATACTCGATCCGGTTCACCGCCGCGCCGTCCGCGCCGCGGATCACGAGCGCGTAGCTGCCCGGCTTGTCGGTGCGCAGCGTGAAGTCGAGCCCGCCCGCCGGAATCGTCAGCGGCTTCTCGTCGACCGGCACTTCCTTCAGCCGCGAATCGTATTTGTACGCGCCGGAATCCTGCTTGGTCAGCACCGACACGTAGCGCTCCTCGACGAGCTGTGCGCGCAGGTCCTTCACGTCGATCGCCTTCGCGTTCGGATCGATCGCGACGAGCCGCACCGTGCGCGGGCTGCCACGCTTCACGTAGCCGAGATCGTCGACCGACTTGTAGCCGACGAGCCAGTCGTTGTTCGACACGAGCGTCTGCGCGTTCGCGGCGACGCTGCGGCCGCCTTCCGCTTCATAGGCCTTCGCCTGGAAGTAGAGCTGGTAGGTCGCGTCCGCGTACTTGTCGAGATCGAGATCGAACTCGGCATGGCCCTTGTCGTCGGTCGCGCCGTCCTGCAGCGTGGTCGTATAGCCCTCCTTCGCGCGGCGGGCATCGAAGAAGCGGTAGCCCTGCCAGCTGCGGAACGACGGCCACACCGGGCGCAGCGTCAGCGTCGCCGCGACGCGGCGCTTCTCGGCCGGCGTGCCGAACAGGTTCTGCGCATCGACGATCCCCTTCAGCCCCTTCGGCTTCACCCATCCTTCGACGACCTGCTGCGACAGCTTCGCGTCGACCTTCATCCGGTCGGGCAGGAACTCCTTCACCCGCACCGTCGTGCTACCGATCGGCTCGGCACCCGGCTGGCCGTCCTTGACGATGTAGAGGTTGACCGTCCACGTGCCGGTCGGCGCCGTTTCGGCCGTCGTATAGCCGAGCTCGGTGAAACCCGTCGCATCGACCGTCACCGGCTTGCGCTCGACGGTGATCCCGCGCGGATCGACGATCTCCGCCTGCAGCGGCACGCCGGCCGGGCTGCGCGCCCAGCTCGCCGCGCGCACGATCAGGCCGATATGGAACGGGTCGCCGGGCCGATACAGGCCGCGATCCGAGAACAGGTACGCGGACAGTTGCCCCTGGCCCGTCGCATTGCGCTCGCCGTCGACGTCGAAACGCGAGAAGTCGAGCTGGCGATCGCGGCCGGCCACCGGCAGGAACGACAGGTCGGTGTCCTTCTTCACGACATACAGCTGCGGGCGCTTCTCGCGGTCGAGCCCCTTGAACGCGGGGAAATGCACGATGCCGTCGGCGCCGGTCGTCTGCGTGAACAGCGCCTGGCCGTTCACCGCGAGCACCGACACGGTTGCGCCCGCAACCGGGCGGCCGTTGCGGATCGACTGGACGAACACGTCCTGGCTGCCGTCCAGCGCCTTCTTGACCAGCATCCCGAGATCGGTCACGACGATCAGGCGCGTGTCGCCGAGCGCGTTGTCGCTGTCGTCGCCGTTGCCGTTGCTGTCGCCCGAATCGGCGTTGTCCGACTGATCCTGGCTGCCGTCGCCGGACGATGCGTCGCTGTCCTTCGCATCGTCGGCTTTCTTCTTCTCGGCCGCCGGATCGTACTTCGTCAGGTGCAGCAGGAACACGCCGCGCTTGCCGCCCTTCAGGTACTGGCCGAGATCGATGCCTTCGTAATGCGCCTTGCCGGGGTCGCCCGCCGGGAACGCGCGCGTCTGCACGAAGCGCTCGACGATGTGATCCTCACTGAACGAATACGACAGCTCGGGCCGCGCGTACGTGCCGTTGTTGAAGCTCACGAGATGCTGGAGCTGGTCGGGCAGCACGCGGCCGATCTCGACCTTCATCCCCGGCAGGTTGCGCGACACGACCGACAGCCGCTTGCTGCCGCTCATCGACAGCAGCGAACCGTCGGCCATGAAGCGCAGCAGCTTCGGATAGTCGGGCACCGTGAACGCGGTCGTCACCGGCTCGCCGAGCAGGTAGCCGCCCGCCGATTTCAGGTCGCCCGCGAAACGCACGACGACGCGATCGCCCGGCGTCGCGTGATACTTGAAGCTTTGCAGCGTGGCGTAGTCGTTCTCGGTCGGCACGGCGTCGAGCGGCAGCGGCTTCGACTGCTTCAGCACCGCATCGCTGATGTCGGCCACGTTCCATTCGTACGGCGGATCGTCGTCCGACTGATCGACGCCCGGCTTGCGCTTCGGCAGCACCCACGCCTTGGCGCGCGCGGCCAGGTCGGCGCTACGCACGCCGTCGGACGCTTCCGCGACGAGCACCTGCTCGGGTTCGTAGCGCTCGTTGTCGACGAGCGTCGGCGCGATGTTGTCGATGGACAGGCTGTAGAGCCCCGGCACGTCGACCGAAGCATGCAGCACGTCCGGCGTGCCGTTGCCGCCGCGCGAACTCTTCACACCCTTGTCGACGTCGAGCCGCGCCACCAGCGGATCGCGCGGAATCTCGAGCGGCTGCGAGTAGACCCACGCGCTCGTCTTCATCTTGTCGTAGTTGACCGTATAGCGCAGCGGCGTCGAATTCTTGCCGTCGCGGCCGACCAGCACGAGGCCGATGCGCTTCTCGAACTCGGCCGGATCGACCGGGTAGTTGAAGCGCAGCTGCAGCAGCGCCTGCTTCTCCGCCGGATTGTCGGGGTTCTGGTAGAACTCATTGTTGCCGACCGTTGCGGCGAACGCCGGCAGGTCGAATGCGAAACGGTCGTCGTGCATCGTCACCTGCGGCGCGAACACCCGGTGCACCGCGAAACGCACCTCGACGTGCGCGCCGACCGGCCAGTCGGCCGCCGGCGTGAAGCGCAGCGTCTTGTCGTCGACCCACTCCCATGCGCCCTTCAGCGCGGGCGTCATCTCGATGCCGTCGCCGGCCGGCTTGCCGACCCGTTCGATCGGCGCCGCCGATTGCGCGAACACGACTTCGAGCGGATGCACGGTGATCTTCGGCTTGTCGGTGTCGTCCACCTCGTAGGTGGTGATCGCCGGCGCCTTCACGGTGAAGCTGACGGTTTCGGGCTCGGGCGGCTTCGGGCGATGCTTGAGCCAGTACCCGCCGTAGCCGAGCGCGGCCGCGAGCAACACGAGGCCGCCGGCATGCCACGGGCGGCGGCGCACGGCCGCGACGGTGATGCCCATCCACGCGGGCGCCGTCCACGACACGTCGCCGACCAGCGGCCGCAACGCGCAGCCGAGCAGCCACCAGACGAAGCCCGCCACGCGAATCGGCAGGAGCAACAGGAAGCGCAGCAAATCCATTGTTATTTCCTTGTCAAGGACATGCTGCCTGATGCGGCAACCTTCCCCGAGTTGTTATGGGTCTTGTGACGGCGCGGCCCGGTTGCGCCGTAATTGCTTGGTATGTTCGACCGGATGCTGGGCGCCATTATCGATCAGACCCGAAACGATGGAAACATCGCCGTGCCGGCGCGCAACGCGGCCGAATGACCGGCCGGTCGGGCGGATTTCGGCTCGCCGGCCGACCGCTGCGCGCGCTCGCGCCGCGTTCGCTAAAATGCGCGACCCGGCATGATTCGAATCGAAATGAAAGGAAACCGCTTGAAACTCCCGTTCGAATGGCAGATCGGGCTGCGCTATGCGCGCGGCGGCCGGCGCTCGGCCGGCGACGGCTTCGTGTCGTTCATCGCGGGCGCCGCGATGGCCGGCATCGCGCTCGGCGTCGCCGCACTGATCGTCGTCTTGTCGGTAATGAACGGCTTTCGCACCGAAGTGCGCGACCGAATGCTGTCGGTGCTCGCGCATGTTGAAATCTTCTCGCCGACCGGCGCGATGCCCGACTGGCGGCTCACCGCGCACGAATCGCTGCAGAATCCGGCGGTGCGCGCCGTCGCGCCCTATGTCGACGCGCAGGCGCTGCTGACGAACGCGGGCAGCGTGACGGGCGTCGCGCTGCGCGGCATTGATCCGGTGCTGGAGCCACGCGTATCCGAGATCGCGCGCAAGCTGAAGACCGGGCGGCTCGACGCACTCGTGCCGGGCGAGATGGGCATCGTGCTCGGCTCGGCGCTGGCCGACGCGCTGCACGTGAAGATCGGCGACCGCATCACGTTCTTCGCGCCCGGCAACACCGCGCGCATCGACGACGCGCTGCCGCGGTTTCGTCAGTTCAACGTGGTCGGCACGTTCGAGTCGGGCCACTACCAGTACGACAGCGCGCTCGCGTACATCCATCTCCGCGACGCGCAGACGCTGTTCAACGTGCGCGCACCGACCGGCATCCGGCTGCGCCTCGACGATCTGCAGCGCGCGCCGGAGATCGCGCTGGCGCTGTCGCGCACGCTGTCGGGCGACCTCTATATCCGCGACTGGACGCGACAGAACCGCACGTGGTTCGAAGCCGAGCGGCTGCAAAAGCGCATGCTGTCGCTGATCCTGATGCTGATCGTCGCGGTCGCCGCGTTCAACCTCGTGTCGTCGCTCGTGATGACCGTCACGCAGAAGCAGGGCGACATCGCGATCCTGCGCACGCTCGGCGCGCCGCCCGGGTCGATCATGAAGATCTTCGCGATCCAGGGGATGACGATCGGCCTCGCCGGCACGCTCGCGGGTGTCGCGCTAGGCTGCGCGATCGCGGTGAGCATCCCGTGGGTGCTGCCGGCGATCGAGCAGTTGCTCGGCATCCGCTTCCTGACGCCGTCGGTGTACTTCCTCAGTTCGCTGCCGTCGAAGCTCGCGGCGACCGACGTGATCGAGATCGCCGCGGCCGCGTTCCTGATGTCGTGCGTCGCGACGCTCTACCCGAGCTGGCGCGCCGCGCGGGTGCGGCCGGCCGAGGCGTTGCGCGACGAATAGGCGCGCAGCGGCCGGTGCCCGGCGCTGCGGGGCGCGTCGTCATGCGATCTCGTGGAAACCGATGCTGTTGCGGCCGTTCAGGATGTCCTCGAACGCCGCCCCGAAGCCGACGTCGATCAGGCCCGCGCGCCTGCCGTCGGTCTTCTGCCCCGAGTCGTCGACGAAGATCGCCGCGCCCGACGACAACTGACGGTCGGTATCCAGCAGCGCAAGCGTGCCGCGCGCGCTGCCGGCCGACGGGTCGAACTTCAGCGGCGTGCCGTCCTGCGTGGTGAAATGCCCACCGACCTCTTCGATCTTCTGGTTGCGCGCGACGGACGCGTTGATCTCCTTCATGAAGAGGAAGTCCGCGTCGGCGCGCTGGCTGGCCACCTTGCGATCGTCGTCCGTGAACGTCTCGCCCACGGCGGCCGCGCCCTGCCCGGCAAAGTCGACGGCCTGCTGGTGAAACTCGCGCGTCGCGAGCACGAGGCCCGCGTTCGCGTTCAGCGTCGACTCCACCCACGCGCGATCGCTTTCCGTCATCGTCTTCGACACGACCTTGATCCGGCCGTCGTCGGTCTTGAAGTCGAACTGCGCGTCCGCCAGGTCCGGGCGCTTCGCGATGATCTCGTGCATGCTCGTCGCGAGCTGGCTGGTGACGCCGCGCAGCTTCGTCGACAGGTCGCCCAGCATCGACATCTGCTTCATGCGCGCCGCCTGCATCGCTTCCTGGTCCAGCGCCCGGATGGTCATCGGCGTGTCCGGCGGTTTCCCGGTGGTCGCGTCCGTCTGTGGGCGCCCGTCGAGCGCCGCATCCTGCGCCATCTGCACGAGCGAAAGGCCGCTCGCTGCCGTGACTGAAATCGTCATGCCCTCTCTCTCCTTTCAATCTGTTTTTTACCGTTTACGGACAGATTTCCCGGAAATTTAGACCGATCGCATGTCGATCGCCCGGCGCGCCTGGAAACTTTGTTTGACTCAAACTAAAAAAGTTTGACACCGAGATTTCACTGAGATAAGTTTTGCGCAAGCTTCCGGAAAGCATTCCGGTCAGCGTCGCCGACTCGCGTCGCGCTTTCCTGCCGTTGCAGCACCGCCGTTCGCAACATCCCCGCCTCATCGCATCGCGCCGTTCCGTTTCATCTGAAACCTGAAGGAAGATCGGGTATGCCCGCATTTGATTCGCACTCCTGCGTTCATTTCGTACCGCCTGCCTCGCATCGACCGTGCGGCACGAACCAGCCGCCGCGCTGACGCTTTCCGTTCGGGGCGATGCCGTCGCCCCGACACCCGCCGGTTTGTGCGATGCGTGACGCGCGTCGACGCCGGCCGTGACACCCGGGCATCGCGCCCGGCGCTTTCGTAGGTGCCGTTCCGTTTCATCCGATGCAGCACCCGGCCGGGCCGCAGGGGGCATATCGCGGGCCGTCCGGTTCCAGACAATCACAACAAGAGGTCGACAATGGACATTCATCGAACCGGATTGCGTCGCGCGTGGCTTCCCGCGCTCGTTGCAGCCGCGACGCTCGCCGCATGCGGCGGCGACGACGGCGGCAGCGTGGCGGGCGTCTCCGCGCTCGCGCAGGGCCAACAGGAGGGGGCCGCCGCCTCGGCGGCCGACAAGCAATCGCTGGCATCACGCATTTCGCCGTCCGGCGTGCCGTACGCCAATCCGGCCAGCGGCGGCCGCTACCGGCCCGTGATCGCGAACGGCCAGGTGCAGCCGTCGCTGTCGGGCGGCACGATCGAGGAGAACGCGTGGGTCGACACGCCGGTCGATTCCGACGGCGACGGCACGCGCGACCGCATCCACGTGCGCATCGTGCGCCCAAGCGAAACCGCGAACGGCGCGCGCACGCCCGTCATCGTGCTCGCCAGCCCGTACTACGCGGGCCTCGCCGACAGCCCCGACCACAACGTCGACGTCGAACTCGACGGCACGCCGCACCCCGCCGCCAACGCACCGGCCGCCGCGGCCGCATCGACGTCCGCGCGCATCATGGCCGCCGCGCCGCAGGTGCGGCTGCAGCAGCAGGTCGAAGCGGCCGCCGCCGGGCGCTCGTGGATCGAGAGCTACTTCATCCCACGCGGCTTCACGATCGTCTACGCGGATTCGCTCGGCACCGCCGGCTCGGACGGTTGCCCGACGATCCTCACGCGCGACGAATCGGTCGCGATGGCATCGGTGATCCGCTGGCTCGGCCGCGACGCGACCGCGAAGGACGCGAACGGCAAGACGGTCGTCGCGAACTGGTCGACGGGCCACGTCGGCATGTACGGCGTGTCGTACGACGGCACGCTGCCGAAGATGGTCGCGAGCCTGCGCACGCGCGGGCTCGACGCGATCGTGCCGGTCGCCGGGCTGACGAACATGTACGGCTACTACCGCTCGGGCGGGCTCGTGCGTGCGCCGGAAGGCTATCAGGGCGAGGACGTCGACGTGTACATCAAGGCGCTGCTGACGAACGCGCATCCGGAGCGCTGCACGCACCTGATCGACGAAGCATTGCAGCAGGAAGACCGCAAGACCGGCGACTATTCGCCGTTCTGGGCCGCGCGCGACATTCCCACCGCATACGCGGTCGCGCCGGCGCTCGTCGCGCAGGGGCTGACCGACGACAACGTGCGCGTCGATCAGTCGACGTCGTGGCATCTCGCGATGCGACGCCAGGGCGTACCGACGCAGCTGTGGCTGCATCGCCTGAAGCACACCGACCCGACCCGCGTGCCGGCGATGGCCGATGCGTGGACCGCCGAAGTGAACCGCTGGTTTACGCGCTACCTGATCGGTTTCGACAACGGCGTCGAACGCGATCCGCGCGCGGTGATCGAGCAGGCGGACGGCACGCTGCTGAAGGAAGCGGACTGGGCCGCACGCCACGCCACGCCGGTCACGTATTTCGCGGGCGGCGACGGCGCGGGCACGGGCACGCTGCTGCGACTGCCGACCGGTGGCCCGCTCGCCCGTTTCACCGACGATGCACGCATCACCGCGCTCACGCTGGCGAACGCGCCGACGGGCGAGAACCGCAGCCGTTTCGAAACCGCGCCGCTCGCGGCCGCGACACGCCTGTCCGGCGCCGCGACCGCACGCGTGAGGCTGACCTTCACGGCGGTAGCCAACGTGACGGCCCTGCTGGTCGATCGCGCGCCGGACGGCACGGCCACGATCGTCACGCGTGCGTGGACCGACCCGCGCAACCGGTGGTCCGAGTGGCGCTCGGAGCCCGTGCTGCCCGGCATGCCGTACGACCTGAAGCTGACGTTCATGCCGCGTGACTACAAGCTGGAAGCCGGCCACCGGCTGGGGCTCGTCGTCCTGTCCAGCGACAACGAGGCCACGCTGCGGCCGACGCCGGGCACCGGGCTGACGCTTGACCCGGCCGGTACGTCGGTGACGGTGCCGCTGGCTTCGGCTTCGTCCTGATCGGGCGCCAGTGACGCACAGCGGACGGAGGCCGATGTCGTTGCGACGTCGGCCGCCGTCCGCACTGTCTTATATCCGGAAAACCTGACTCAAACGTGACTTAAACCGGCGTCAGCACCGGCTGCCCCGCGAAATGCCGCGCGGCGTTGTCGAGAAACTGCCGCACCGACCGATCGAGCGCCTCGGGCGACCAGCCGCCCATGTGCGGCGTCAGCACGACGCTGTCGAGATCCGTCAGCGCACGCGGCGGCTCGGGTTCGCCTTCGTACACGTCGAGCCCCGCGCCCGCGATGCGCCCTTCGCGCAACGCTTCCGCCAAAGCAGCGGTATCGACAACGCTGCCGCGCGACACGTTGACGACGAACCCGCCCGGGCCGAGCGCATCGAGCACCGCGCGATCGATCAGGTGCCGCGTGCCCGCGCCGCCCGGCGTCGCGACGATCAGGAAATCGGCCCACTGCGCGAGCGCGTCGACGCGGTCGAAATAGCGGTAGGGAACGTTCTTCTCCGACCGGTTGTGATAACCGATCTCGATATCGAAGCCCGCCGCGCGGCGCGCGCACTTCTCGCCGATCTTGCCGAGCCCGACGATGCCGAGCTTCTTGCCCGATACGTTCGGCGGCATCGGCAGCCCTTCGCGCCACACGCCCGCGCGGGTTTTCGCATCGAGCCGCACGACGCCGCGCACCGCCGCGAGCAGCAGCGCGAACGCGTGATCGGCGACGCAATCGTCGTTGGTGCCGGCGCCCGTCACGACCGTGACGCCGCGCGCCTTCGCATGCGCAACGTCGATGTGCTCGTAGCCGGCGCCGAGCGCGCTGACGAACGTGAGTTGCGGAAGACGATCGATCTCGGCGGCGGTGAGCCCCGTGCTGCCGTTGGTCAGCACCGCGCGTATCGTGCCGCCGTATTCGGCGATCGCGCGTTCGCGTTCTTCGGCAGTCGGGGCATAGCGCACGTCGAACGACGCGGCGATCTCGCGATGCGCGTCGCCGCGCAATGCGATGAGGACCAGCAGCTCGGGCTTCATGGCAGGAAGTGTCCGCAGGCGGGAATGGATTTCAGTGTAACAAGCCCGCGTGACGGATGCGGGTTATCCCCACGCGGGCTGTGGGCACGCCGCCGCGCACGGTTTGCCAAAGCCGGCTCAGTCAAGTAACTTTCGGCGTACGCCCCCGTCCTGGAGATTGGCTCATGAAGCTCGCCCTGCCCGCCCGGATCCTGGGCCTCGCATTCGCCGCCGCGCTCGTCGCGCCCGACGCGCACGCCGACACGCCCGTCGTGGTGTCGTCGAAGATCGACACCGAAGGCAACCTGCTCGGCAACCTCATTGCGCAGGTGCTGAAGGCCCACGGCATTCCGGTCACCGAAAAGATCGCGCTCGGCACGACGCCGATCGTGCGCAAGGCGCTCACGAGCGGCGAGATCGACATCTACCCCGAATACACGGGCAACGCCGCGTTCTTCTTCAACAAGGCCGACGATCCCGTGTGGAAGAGCGCAAGCCAGGGCTACGACACCGCGAAGAAGCTCGACTACGCGGCGAACCATCTCGTGTGGCTCGCCCCGGCGCCCGCGAACAACACATGGGGCGTCGCCGTGCTCGCGCCGGTCGCTCAGTCGCAGCATCTGAAGACCTTCTCCGATTTCGGCAAGTGGGTCGCGGGCGGCGGGAAGCTGAAACTCGCCGCGTCGGCCGAATTCGTGAACAGCGCGTCCGCGTTGCCTTCATTCGAGAAGGCGTACGGCTTCAAGCTGAAGCCCGAGCAGCTCGTCGTGCTGTCCGGCGGCGACACGGCCGCGACGATCAAGGCCGCCGCGAACCAGACCGACGGCGTGAACGCCGCGATGGTCTACGGCACCGACGGCGGCATCGCATCAAGCGGCCTCGCGGTGCTCGACGACGACAAGCACGTGCAGCCCGTCTATGCGCCGACGCCCGTGATCCGCGAAGCCGTGCTGAAAGCCCATCCGCAGATCGCCGACTACCTGAAGCCCGTGTTCGCGAGCCTCGACCTGAAGACGCTGCAGTCGCTGAACGCGCGTATCCAGATCAACGGCGAGCCGGCGGCCGGCGTCGCGAAAAGCTATCTGAAATCGAAGGGCTTCGTTAAATGACGGATCGCGCGGCGGCGTCCGCGCGGCGCGTGACACCCGACAAGGTCGGCATCCTGATCGGAATACTGACGATCGTCGCCGTGCTCGGCCTGCCGTTCGCGGTGCTGCGGCCGAACCGGATCGCGGCCGGCGCCGACCTGTCGGTGTTCGCCGCGCTGCCCGCCCTGCAAGGCGCCGTACTCGCCGCACTGTGGATCGCCGGCGCGCTGTGGGCAATGACGGCAAGCCGCCCCGCCTGGCGGCTCGTGGCCGGCTGCGCGTGGCTCGCCACGCTCGCGTACGCGGTCGGCGCGGCCGCGACGCACGTCGTCGCACCTGACGACACGCTCGCCCGCGTGTCGCCCTCCTCCGGCGTCTGGCTGTTGCTGTTCGCGTGGGCGGTGCTCGTCGCCGACGCACTCGCGCGGCTCGCATTCGGCCCGTGGCGGCGTCTCGCCGCGCTCGTCGTCGCGATAGCTGCGATTTCGGTGCCGCTCGCGAGCGGCTGGTGGGACGGCCTCTCGGTGATGCGCGAATACGCGGTGCGCAGCGACGATTTCTGGCGCGAGGCGATCCGGCACGTGTCGCTCGCGGGCGGCTCGGTGGCCGCCGCGCTCATCGCGGGCGTGCCGCTCGGCATCGCCTGCGCGCGCATCGCGGCGGTGCGTACCGTCGCGATGCCCGTGCTCAATGTCGTGCAGACGATCCCCAGCATCGCGATGTACGGGCTGATGATGGCGCCGCTCGGCTTGCTCGCCGCGCACGTGCCGCTCGCGGCCGCGCTGGGCATCCGCGGCATCGGCGTCGCGCCGGCCGTGCTCGCGCTGTTCCTGTATTCGCTGCTGCCGATTGCGTCGAGCGTCGCGGTCGGGCTCGGCCAGGTGCCGCCGCACGTCACGGAAGCGGCGCGCGCGATGGGCATGACGCGCGCGCAGCGGTTGCTGCGCGTCGATCTCGCGCTCGCGCTGCCGGTGATCCTGAGCGGCGTGCGCATCGTGCTCGTGCAGAACATCGGGCTGACCGCGGTCGCCGCGCTGATCGGGGGCGGCGGATTCGGCACCTTCATTTTCCAGGGGATCGGGCAATCGGCCGCCGATCTCGTGCTGCTGGGCGCGATCCCGACGATCGCGCTCGCGCTGGTGGCCGCCGTCATGTTCGAAGCCGCGACCACGCTCGCGAAGGGGCGTGCAGGATGATCGAGATCGAACGCGCGGGCAAACGCTTCGGCGATATCGTCGCCGTCGACGACGTATCGCTGACGATGCAGCGCGGCACCATCACCGCGCTCGTCGGCGCATCGGGCAGCGGCAAGTCGACGCTGCTGCGCATGATCAACCGACTGATCGCGCCCACCAGCGGCACGATCCGCATCGACGGTGTCGATACGGCCACCGTTGCGCCCGAACAGCTTCGCCGCGGCATCGGCTATGCGATCCAGGGGCACGGACTGTTTCCGCACTGGAGCGTCGCGCGCAACATCGCGACCGTGCCGCGCCTGCTCGGCTGGCCGGCCGATCGCATCGATGCGCGCGTGAACGAATTACTGGACCTGTTCCATCTCGCGCCGGCCGAGTTCGCGGACAAGCTGCCGCACGAACTGTCGGGCGGCCAGCAACAACGCGTCGGCGTGGCGCGTGCGCTCGCGGCCGAGCCCGCGATGCTGCTGATGGACGAGCCGTTCGGCGCGCTCGATCCGATCATCCGCAACAAGGCGCAGGACGACCTGTTCGCGCTGCAGCGCCGCCTCGGCATCACGGTCGTGATCGTCACGCACGATATCGAGGAAGCGCTGAAGCTCGGCGACACGATCGCGGTGATGGACGCCGGCCGGCTCTTGCAGGTCGCTTCGCCGGCCGAGATTCTCGGCAAGCCGGCGGCCGGCGTCGTCGAGCAGCTCGTCGCGGGCGTCGACCGGCCGCTGCGCCTGCTCGCGCTGACACCGATCGACGCGGTGGCCGAACCCGGTCATGCCGACGGCGAACCGATCGCCGCGACACGCACGCTGCGCGATGCGGTGTCCGAGCTGCTGTGGCGCGGTGTCGATGTGCTGCCGGTCGGAGATGGCGACGGCCACAACACGCGCCGCATCACGCTCGATGCGATCCGCGCGCACGCGAGGAAGCCCGCATGACGACGCACGGCGTGCGGCCTGCGCGTGCGGCGCTGCCCCGGCGGCTGCCGGCCTATGCGGCCCGCGCGGCCGCGCTCGCACTGCTGCTCGTGCTGCTGTTGCGCCCCGCGTGGCTGCAAGGCTTGTTCGCACCGTTCGCGGACAACGGCGCGCCGGTGATCTACGATCGCGCGAGCCTGCTCGACCTCACGCTCGCGCATCTCGGCACGGTCGCGCTGTCCAGCCTGATCGGCACGATCGTCGCGGTCGCGGCCGGCATCGCGGTCACGCGGCCGTGGGGCGCGGATTTCCTGCCGGTGGCGCGCAGCGTCGTCGATATCGGCCAGACCTTCCCGCCCGTCGCGGTGCTCGCGCTCGCGGTGCCGGCCGTCGGCTTCGGATTGAAACCCGTGCTGATTGCGCTCGTGCTGTATGGCCTCCTGCCCGTGTTCGAAAGCACGATCGCGGGGCTCGAGGACGTGCCGCGCGACGTCGTCGACGCCGCGCGCGGAATGGGGATGAGCGGCTGGCAGCAACTTGTGTCGGTCGAGCTGCCGCTCGCGTTTCCGGTGATCGTCAACGGGGTCCGGCTCGCGGTCGTGATCAATCTCGGCACCGCGACGATCGGCTCGACAGTCGCCGCGCGCGGGCTCGGCGACGTGATCATCGCGGGGTTGCAGACGTCGAATACCGCATTCGTGCTGCAGGGCGGCGTAATCGTCGGGTTGCTCGCGGTGCTCGTCAGCGATGCGATCGGCGCGATTGCACGGGTGGCGGCCGCACGGCGCGCGTAAGGTCTACGGCGCAGCACGCTTTATGCGTGTGTTAAAAAACGTCAGCGCGAGATTGCGCGGCGTTTATCTGGACTACGATGCGTGTCCGCGCAACGATCGCCCTATCGATTCGTTGCGCACCGAAACAAGCCTACATGTCGCTTTCATTCGAGCCGGCGTTCGACAACCCTTGGAGATTGGCCGATATACTATGCGCCTCTCATTTCCCCGCACTTCACCATGCGACGGTTTCTCTCGCTAATCGTGCTTTCGTTCGGCATCGCGCAACAGGCATCGGCGCAGCAAGCGCCCGCGCTGCCCGCGTCCGCGCCCGAAGCGATTGCATCGGCGCTGTCCGTCGCATCCGCGCCGCTCGCCGACGCCAACGATCAGCCGAACGAAGCAAACCGCCGCATCACGTCCTACCTGACGAAGAAGTTCGGCGTCGCCAAGGAACGGGCCGCGAAGCTCGCCGATATCGTGAGCGTGACGGCGACGAAATATTCGCTGCCTCCCGCACTCGTTTACGCCATCATTTCGATCGAATCGCGCTTCCAGGAAAAGGCACGCGGCCAGCATGGCGCGACCGGGCTGATGCAGGTCGTGCCGGCCGCGCACCGCGGCCTGCTGCGCAACGTGAAGGACCTGACCGAGCCGAACGCGAACGTCGAAGCCGGGTCGGCCATCCTGTCGGGCTATGTGAGGGCGGCAGGCGGCAACGTGCAGGCCGGGCTGAAGAGCTACGGCGGGTCGAACGCGTATGCGGCGAAGGTGATGCAGCGGGTCGATTCGTTCCGGTTCGTGCTCGAACCCGACGACGACGCGAAAGCCGCGAATCCCGCGAATGATGCGAAGGGCCGCATGATGCCGGTCAGCGAAAAGTCGAGCCCGACGTCGGTCCGCGGCAACTAGCCCGCTCTACGCCGGATCCGCATGCGCCACGCCACCCGCATCCTTGCCGTCGCCGCGCTGGCGATCGGCCACTCCTCCGCATTCGCCGCCGTCGACTGCGAGAAACACGCGCTGACGATGAACGACGTGCGGACCTGCGTACTCGGCCAGAACGATCAGGCCGTCGAGCGCGCGTACCAGTCGCTCGAGCGCAAGCTCAAGCAGCGCAACCCCGATGCCGCCAGCGCGCTCGCGAAGTCGCAGGCAAGCTGGACCCGCTTCGCCGACGACACTTGCGACTACGTGAAAGCCGCCAATCTGCAGCAAATGCTCCCGGAAGATGCGCGAATGAATTGCTGGATCGATTTCAGCCAGGCACGCGTGCGCATCCTGAAGAAATGGGAAGCGCAGCTGGACGCGCCGCAACCTGCGCAGCAGTGATCGACGGAAGGATGCGCGCGCAACCGCCCGTCACGCCTGCGCGAAACGCTCCCGCAAAAACTCGATGAAATGCTGCGTCTTCGCGGGCAGCAGCCGCGTTTCCGTCATCGCATAGACGGGAATCGGCTCGCCCTCCCATGCGGGCATCACGCGGCGCAACCGGCCGGCGGCCAGATCATCCGCGACGACCTCTTCCGACAGCACGATGATGCCCGCGTCGAGCGCGGCCAGGCGCCGCAGCATGCCGACGCTGTTTACCGCGAAACGGCTGCTCACCGGTACCGCGACGGTGCGCGTGCCGTCATGCAGCGTCCACGTGCCGGCCCTCGCCAGGCCGAGGCACGCGTGCCGCGCCAGGTCGTCCGGCGTGTGCGGCTCGCCCTCGCGCGCGAGATAGCCGGGCGACGCATACAGGTAGTTCCCGAGCGTAGCCAGCCGCCGTGCAATCAGTTGGGAATCGTCGGATTCGCCCATGCGGATCGCCACGTCGAACGGTTCGCTCACCAGATCGACACGCCGCGACGTCAGCTCGAAATCAAACGTCAGCTTCGGGTAGCGATTCGAGAACTCGACGATCAGCGGCGCCAGGTAGGTCACCGCGAAATCGACCGGAAACGATGCGCGCAGCACGCCCGTCGGTTCGGCCAGCAGATCGCCGAGCTGCTCGTGCGCGAGTCGCGCCTCGTCGACGATGCGCTTGCAGCGCTCGAAGTACAGCCGGCCGGCCTCGGTCAGCTCGATCCGGCGCGTCGTGCGATGCAGCAGCCGCAGCCCGATCGCCTTCTCCAGCGCGCCGATACGCCGCGACAGCGTCGAGTTCGGCATCCCCAGCGTCTCGGCCGCGCTGCGAAAGCCCTTCGCCTTCACGACTTCGACGAACAGCGCCATGTCGTTCAGCAGTTCCATGCTCATTGCCCCGCCAATGGATCAATGTTATCCAGATTACCCGGTTTATCCCGAAAAGGAAGCAATGGATGATAGCTGCGTGGAGGCAAGGCCTGCGCAACGATGCGCGGCCGGCGCCTGAACCGGCATCGTCCCGATGCCGCCGTCCCGAACTTCGAGGAGCAACGCATCATGAGCCAACTGTTCACCCCGGCCCGCGTGGGCCGCTACACACTGCAAAACCGCCTCGTCATGGCACCGATGACGCGCAGCCGCGCGGCCGTCGACGGCACGCCCGGCCAATGGGCCGCCGAATACTACGCGCAGCGCGCGAGCCTGGGCCTGATCGTCACCGAAGGCACGCAGCCTTCCGACGACGGGCAGGGCTATCTCACCACGCCCGGCATCTATACCGACGCGCACGTCGCCGGCTGGAAGACCATCAGCGACGCCGTGCATGCGCGCGGCAGCCGGCTGTTCATCCAGCTGATGCACGTCGGGCGCATGTCCCATCCGGACAATACGCCGCATCACCGGCAGGGTGTCGCGCCCTCGGCGATCGCACCGGGCGTGCAGATTTTCACGGTAAAGGGCATGCAGGACGTCCCCGTGCCGCGCGCGTTGACGACCGAGGAAGTGCGCGCGACCGTCGAGGACTTCCGCATCGCGGCGCGCCGCGCGATCGAGGCCGGCGCCGACGGCGTCGAGATCCACGGTGCGAACGGGTATCTCGTCCAGCAGTTCTTCGCGCCGAATACGAACACGCGCACCGACGCGTATGGCGGCTCGATCGAGAACCGCGCCCGCTTCGCGATCGAGGTCGCGACGGCGATCGCCGACGAGATCGGCGCCGACCGCACCGCGATCCGCCTGTCGCCCGGCGCCAAGCTCGGCGGCGTGGACGAAGGCGAGCAAGGGCCGGACCTGAACCGCTATCTGGCGACCGAACTCGACCGTCTCGGCCTCGCTTACCTGCACGTGATGTATCACGGTAATGAAGCGCTGCTGGCCGACCTGCGCAAGCGCTGGAGCGGCATGCTGATCCTGAACCGGCCGGGCCGCCCGCGCGACGCGATCGGCGACGACCTGAAGTCGGGCCTTGCCGATCTCGAAGCGTACGGCCAGATGGTGCTCGCGAATCCGGATTTCGTGACGCGGCTGAAGACGGGCGCGCCGATGAACGATGCGCAGCACGAGACGTTCTTCGGCGGCGATGCGCGCGGGTATCTGGACTATCCGACGCTGGATGGGGCGGCTGCGGCTTGACGCGACCGATCGGGGCGATCGCTGCGACACGCTGGAACGGGTGCCGCGGCGATCGCCCGCGGAACGCTCGACGTCAAAGCAGCGCGGTGTTCACCTTGGGCACCATCGGCGCGATGCGCAGGCGATGAACCATCAGGCACCCTCTCGCGACACGGTCGGATCGGGCGGCTCGGCCAATTCATGCAGCGCCTTGCGCGCCACGGGCACTTCGCGTTTCGGCACGACGAGCACATTAAGCCCCAGGCCGTCGAGCACCTTGAACAGTTTGTCGACGCCCACTGCCCGGCCGTTTTCGAGACGCGACAGCACGTCCTTGGAGACGCCGAGCATATCGGCCGCGTCATCGATCCGCATCTGGTTCTGCGCCCGCCGGTTGCGGACGAGCGCCCCCAGCGCCGCAAGATCCTGTGCCAGCGGATCAGGGGATGCAATCGGGCGGGGCAAGGTACGAGCCATAATTCCGGGATACCAGGAACAAAACGCTGCCAAATACGCACCGGCAGCATTGTTACGGAAATATCGGAGTTATAGGTCAGAACGCCGGAGGCAATCAATTGTTCGCATATCTCAGGAACAAAGATTGTCGTGCTCCCCTTGGATGCATAGTTCGCATATTTCAGGAACTATGCAAACGCGTGAGCCCCCCCGCGTGCCGACCTCCATCACCCCGCCAACCGCCTCTTTCCGCATCAAAACTGCCCCGCCGCGCCCGTCCACCTCAAATAATCCCCGCGCGTCCAGTCGAGCGACACGCCGACCCGTTTGGTGCCGGGCCGGATCTTCGGCTTGTACACCGACAGCGTCAGCGACTCGAGCGCCGGCCACTCGCGGAACGACAGCACCGCGAGATCGGCGACGAGCGTCTCGAGCAACCGCGTATGCGGCTTGTGCGCCAGGAACGCGGCAACACGCGCGCAATAGCCGTCGTAATCGATCCACTCGCCCTGCTCGCTCGGCTCGCACCGATAGCCGAGCCTTGCATCGATCACGATCGGCTGCGGCGCTTCATGCTCGTGCGCATGAATGCCGATCCGCGCGGGCACCTTCAGTTCGTCGACGAACACGCTCCAGCCGCGCCCGCGCAGGCGCGGCGCGTCGATCGCCACGAACGGTTCGTCGAACGGCTTCATGATGCCAGCGGCGCGGCCGCGTCGAGCATGATGCGCACGAAGTAGTCGGCGAAGCTGCGGCGCAAGACGATCTCGAACGCATCGTCACCGGTCGGGATCAGCACGATCGACGACTTGAAGTAGTGCGACTGCGCGCACTGGCCCGGCTTGAACGCACGCGGATGGAGATCGAGCGGGCAGCCGCGTGCGAGCACGTCGCGCACGCATTCGCCGCTGATCTCGACAACCGTATAGCCGCTACCGACGTCGACGGCCGCCGCATACGAACCCTGCACGGCCTCCGCGAGCTTCGCTTCGAGCACACCGGCCGGCACGGGCCCGTGCGAGCGCACGAGCCACTCGTCGGGGCCGAGCCACAGCACGTCGTACTCGGCGCCGCGCGCGACCGTGTTCGGCTGCGCGGGCGGCCGGCAGCCGACTACGCGCTCGAACGCGCTCACGAACGCCGGATCGCTCAACTCGCCGCGCACGTTGACGAGATCGAGGAACGGCCGCTCGCGCAGCGTGAACTTCTTCGAGGCGCGCGCCTGGTGCGGCTTCAGCACGTCGGCCGCGCCGACGAGCGGCGATTCAAGCGTCACGCCGCCCGCGCCCGCCACCTGCGTCTGGTTTCTGGTTTCATTCCACATGCTGGCGCACCCCTTCGGTATCGTAGAAAACCGGGCTCGAGATCTTCGCGGTGATGCGCTTGCCATTGGCCAGCGGAATCACGACGCTCTCGCCCATCTTGTTCAGGCCGCCCTTCACCACCGCGAGCGCGATCGAGCGCTTCAGGATCGGGCTGTAGTAGCTCGACGTCACGTGGCCGATCATCGGCGTCGGATCGACCGCCGACACCTGCGTGTCCTTCGCGACGATCTGCGCGCCTTCCGGCAGCACGAACTGTTCGTCCTCGGTCAGCAGCCCGACGAACTGCTTGCGGCCTTCCTTCGCAGTGTCCGAACGCGTGAGCGAACGCTTGCCGAGGAAATCCTTCGACTTCGCGACGAGCCCGCCCATCCCGAGGTCGTACGGCGTGACCGAACCGTCGGTATCCTGACCGACGATGATGTAGCCCTTCTCCGCGCGCAGCACGTGCATCGTCTCGGTGCCGTACGGCGTGATGTCGAACTCGGCGCCGGCCGCCATCAACGCTTCCCATACCGCGCGGCCCGCATTCGCCGGCACGTTCACTTCATAGGCGAGCTCGCCCGAGAAGCTGATCCGCATCACGCGCGCCTTCGCACCCGCGACGGTGCCGTTCCGGTAGCTCATGAACGGGAACGCCTCGTTGCCGAAGTCGATGTCCTGGCACACCTTCTGCACGACCTTGCGGCTCTTCGGGCCGACCACCGCGAACGTCGCCCAGTGGTCGGTAACCGACGAGAGCCGCACCTTCATGTCGGGCCATTCGGTCTGCAGCCAGCGCTCGAGCCACGTGAGCACGCGCGCCGCGCCGCCCGTCGTGGTCGTCATCATGAAATGCTGGTCGGCGAGGCGCACCGTCACGCCGTCGTCGAACACCATCCCGTTCTCGTCGAGCATCAGCCCGTAGCGGCACTTGCCCACTTCGAGCTTGTTCCACGGGTTCGTGTACATCCAGTTCAGCAGCTTCACTGCGTCCGGGCCCTGGATGTCGATCTTGCCGAGTGTCGACGCGTCGAGGATGCCGACGCTGTTGCGCACCGCGAGGCATTCGCGCTTCACGGCCGCATGGAGATCCTCGCCGTTCTTCGGGAAGTACCACGGCCGCTTCCAGTTGCCGACGTCCTCGAACAGCGCGCCGTGCTCGACGTGCCACTCGTGCACGCAGGTCTTGCGGATCGGATCGAGGAAATCGCCGAGCTCGCGGCCCGCGAACGTGCCGAACGACACCGGCGTGTAGTTCGGGCGGAACGTCGTCGTGCCCGTTTCCGGAATCGTCTTGCCGAGCGCCTGCGCGAGGATCGCCATCCCGTTGATGTTGCCGAGCTTGCCCTGGTCGGTGCCGAAGCCCATCGCCGTATAGCGCTTCACGTGCTCGACCGACTCGAAGCCTTCGCGCGCGGCCAGCAGGATGTCGGCGGCCGACACGTCGTTCTGGAAGTCGACGAACTGCTTCGGGCCGCGCGCCGCGGCTTCGCGGCTGCCGACGAGCCACAGCGGCTGCAGGGCGCCTTCGACCGTTTCCGCGACCTGCGGCGCGACCGCGCGCTGCGCAGCCGTAAAGCCTGCCGCCTTCGCGGCTTCCACACCCGCATCGACCGCGAGCCGCAGCGCACGCGCCAGGCCGAATTCGCCGGCCGCCGCGCCGATGCTCGCCTCCGCCTGCACGGGCTTGCCCGGCAGGAAGCACGCCTTCTCGTCGCTCCAGCAGGCCTTGCCGCCCGATTGCGCGAACAGGTGCAGCACCGGGCTGAAGCCGCCCGACATCGCGACGAGGTCGCACGGCAGCGTCTGCAGCTTGCCGCCCACCTGGCCGTTCGAGAGCGACGCGACGTCGACCGACGATACGCGCCACTTGCCCGATGCGCTCGTCACGACCGCGCCGCTCATCACCGTCACGCCCTGCCGCTTCGCGGCGACCGGCAGCGCGCCGTTCGACGATGCGCGCGAATCGACGACCGTCACCTTCGCGCCGCACGCCTTCAGGTCGAGCGCGGCCTGGTAGGCGCGATCGTTGTTCGTGAACACGACCGCGTTGCGGCCCGGCAGCACGCCGAAGCGATGCACGTAGGTGGACACCGCGCCGGCGAGCATCACGCCGGGCAGGTCGTTGTTGCCGAACACGATCGGACGCTCGTGCGCGCCGGTCGCGAGGATCACGCGCTTCGCGCGGACCTTCCACAGCAGCTCGCGCGTCCCCTTGCGCATCGACACCGGCAGATGATCGGTCAAACGCTGCGTGACCGTCACGAGGTTGTGGTCCTGGTAGCCGAACGCGGTGCTGCGCGACAGGATCGTCACGTCGGGCAGCCTGCGCAGCTCGGCCTCGATCTTCTCGACCCACTGCAGCGCGGGCTTCGCGTCGATCTCCGCACGGCACGACAGCAGGCTGCCGCCGAGCTCGCGCTGGTCGTCGACGAGAATCACGCGCGCGCCGGCCGTGGCCGCCGCATGCGCGGCCGCGAGGCCCGACGGGCCACCGCCGACCACGAGCACGTCGCAGTGCGCGTAGCACTTGTCGTAGCGATCGGCGTCGAGCGCTTCCGGCGCCTTGCCGAGGCCGGCTGCTTCGCGGATCTTCTCTTCGTACTTCGGCCACATCTTGCGCGGCCACATGAATGTCTTGTAGTAGAAGCCGGCCGGCAGGAAGCGCGAGAGCTTCTGGTTGATCGCGTACTTGTCGTTCTCCAGTGTCGGCTCCGCGTTCACGCTGGACGCGACGAGCCCCTGGTACAGCTCGATCTCGGTCGCGCGTGCGTTCGGCACCGTGTACGGGCCCGATTCGAGCTGCACGACGGCGTTCGGTTCCGCGACGTCGGCCGTCACGATCCCGCGCGGACGGTGGTACTTGAAGCTGCGCGCGACGAAGTGCACGCCGTTCGCGAGCAGCGCGGACGCGAGCGTGTCGCCCTGGAAGCCCTGATACGTGCGGCCGTTGAACGTGAACGTCAACGGAATCGCGCGATTGATGCGGCCACCGGTGCCGAGGCGGTCTTTCTGGCTCATTTGCTCGTGCCCTCTTCGTGTGCGTTGGCGGCAGCTTCACCGCCGAACTTTTCGTAGCCCTTGATATCGTAGGTCACCGTGTCGCGCGTGGCCTTGAACCAGCGGCGGCAGCCCTGCGCATGCAGCCATTGCTCCTTGTGCAGCCCGCGCTTGTTCTCGCGCATGAACACGTACTCGCCCCATTCGCGGTCGGTCATGTTCTCGTTGTTCACCGGGCGCACGATGTCGGCTTCACCGCCGCACGAGAACTCGGATTCGGCGCGCGGCCCGCACCACGGACATTCGATCAGCAACATGTTTTTCTCCTCGTTCAGTGCGCGACGGCGGCAGCGCCGTGCTCGTCGATCAGGTGGCCCGTATAGAAACGGTCGAGCGCGAACGGCGCGTTCAGCGGATGCGGTTCGTCGCGGGCGATCGTGTGCGCGAACACCCAGCCCGAGCCGGGCGTCGCCTTGAAGCCGCCGGTGCCCCAGCCGCAGTTGAAGTAGAGGCCTTTCACGTCGGTCTTGGTGATGATCGGGCACGCGTCCGGCGACACGTCGACGATGCCGCCCCACTGGCGGTTCATCCGCACGCGCGAGAACACCGGGAACATCTCGACGATCGCCTGCAGCGTGCTTTCGATGATGTGGAAGCTGCCGCGCTGGCCGAAGCCCGTGTACTGGTCGATGCCTGCGCCGATCACGAGGTCGCCCTTGTCGGACTGGCTGATGTACGCGTGCACCGCGTTCGACATGATCACCGAGTTGACGACCGGCTTGATCGGCTCGGACACCAGCGCCTGCAGCGGGTGGCTTTCGATCGGCAGGCGCACGCCGGCCATGTCGGCGAGCGTCGTCGTGTTGCCGGCTGCCACTACCGCGACCTTCTTCGCCTTGATGAAACCCTTCACCGTATCGACGCCGACCACCGCACCGCCTTCGCGGCGAATGCCCGTTACCTGGCAGTTCTGGATGATGTCGACACCCGCGCGGTCCGCGCCGCGCGCGAAGCCCCAGGCCACCGCGTCGTGGCGTGCAACGCCCGCGCGGCGCTGGATCGATGCGCCGAGCACCGGGTAGCGGCTGTTCAGGTTGATGGTCGGTTCGATTTCCTTGATCTGCGCGGGCGTCAGGAATTCGGCGTCGACGCCGTTGAGCCGGTTCGCGTTCACGCGGCGCTCGGTGTCACGCACGTCCTGAAGCGTGTGGGCCAGGTTCATCACGCCGCGCTGGCTGAACATCACGTTGTAGTTCAGGTCCTGCGACAGCCCTTCCCACAGCTTCATCGCCTTCTCGTACAGCGCGGCCGATTCGTCCCACAGATAGTTCGAGCGCACGATCGTCGTGTTGCGCGCGGTGTTGCCGCCGCCGATCCAGCCCTTCTCGAGGATCGCGACGTTCGTGATCCCGTGCTCCTTCGCGAGGTAGTACGCGGTCGCGAGGCCGTGGCCGCCGCCGCCGACGATCACGACGTCGTATTCCTTCTTCGGTTCCGGGCTCTTCCACTGCTTTTCCCAGTTCTCGTGATACGAGAGGCCGTTGCGGAACAGGCTGAATATCGAGTAGCGGCTCATGTTGGTGATCCTTCGTTTAGCATTCGATGACGTTCACGGCCAGTCCGCCGCGCGACGTTTCCTTGTATTTCGTCTTCATGTCGGCGCCCGTCTCGCGCATCGTCTTGATGACCGAATCGAGCGACACGTAGTGCTGGCCGTTGCCCTTGAGCGCCATGCGCGATGCGTTCAGCGCCTTGATCGCGCCCATCGCGTTGCGCTCGATGCACGGGATCTGCACGAGCCCGCCGACCGGGTCGCAGGTCATCCCGAGGTTGTGCTCCATGCCGATCTCGGCCGCGTTCTCGACCTGGTCGGGCGTGCCGCCCATCACCGCGGCAAGCGCGGCGGCGGCCATCGAGCACGCGACGCCCACTTCGCCCTGGCAACCGACTTCCGCGCCGGAGATCGACGCGGTTTCCTTGTAGATGATCCCGATCGCCGCAGCCGTCATCAGGAATTCGACGATGCCGGCTTCGTTCGAGCCCGGCACGAACTTCACGTAGTAGTGCAGCACCGCGGGAATCACGCCGGCCGCGCCGTTGGTCGGCGCGGTGACGACGCGCCCGCCCGCCGCGTTCTCCTCGTTGACGGCCATCGCGTACAGGTTGACCCAGTCGAGCATCGACAGCGGGTCGCGCAGCGACTCTTCCGAGCGCGCGCGCAGGCGGGCATTCAGCTCGGCCGCGCGGCGCTTCACGCGCATCGGGCCCGGCAGGTCGCCCTCGACCTTGCAGCCGCGCTCGACGCACGCGGCCATCGTGCGCCAGATCGCAAGCAGCCCGGCGCGCACTTCGTCGGCGGGACGCAGTGCGGATTCGTTGCGCATCATCAGCTCGGCGATCGACAGCCCGTGTTCGCGGCACTGGCGCATCAGGTCGTCGCCGGTGCGGAACGGATACGGCACCTCGACCGCCGCGCGCACGCCGTTCACGCGATCGCCGTCGCGGTTCACGACGAAGCCGCCGCCGACCGAGTAATACTCTTTCTCGACGAGCAACTGGCCGTGCTCGTCGAAGGCCTGGAAGCGCATGCCGTTCGGGTGCACGATGCTCGTGCCGCTCATCAGCTTGCGATAGAAGCCGATGTGCTCCTTTTCCTCGAAGCGGACGGTCTGCTTGCCGAGCAGCGACAGCGATTTCTCCGCGCGGATCGCGGCGAGCCGCGGCTCGATCAGGTCCGGATCGATCGTGTCGGGCAGGTGGCCCTCGAGACCGAGCAGCACGGCCTTGTCGGTGCCGTGGCCCTTGCCGGTCGCGCCGAGCGAGCCGTACAGCTCGACGCGCACGCGGCGCACGAAGCCGAGCAGGTTCGCGTCCTCCACGTGCGACGCGAAGCGACACGCGGCGATCATCGGGCCGACCGTATGCGAACTGGACGGGCCGATACCGATCTTGAACAGGTCGAACGCGCTGACGTTCATCTGGCTTCCTCTGGGTGGGACACACGTGAAATGACGTTGGCGCCAGTACATCAAAGCGTAAAATCGGCCGATAGAACAAAAACGGCATCGGCGTGGGATACCGCCGCCAAGCGCCGCTTCGGCGGCCCCGAAAATGCGTTTTGGCGATGGTTCGCGACGGAAAACCACAAGTCCGGCCGAAGCCGATCGGCGACGCTGGCTACATCCGCGCCGCCCCGGCAGCCGTACCCGCAACCCGAGTGAAACGAGTGAGACCGCCTGCCCGGCGTGACGAGATTGGCCGCGATGACACCCGACGTACCCGCTTCCCCCCTCGCAGAACCCGCGCCGCGGCGCATCCGCTTCGGCATCGTGCTGCTGCCGAACTTCACGCTGACGGCCTTTTCGGGCTTCGTCGACATGCTGCGGCTCTCGGCCGACGACGGCGACTACAGCAAGCCCGTGCGCTGCGCGTGGAGCGTGATCGGCGAGACCCTCGCGCCGGTGCGCGCGAGTTGCGGGATCCAGATCACGCCGTGGGAGACGTTCGACGCGGCCGAGCCGTTCGACTACGTGGTGGTGGTCGGCGGGCTGCTGCATTCGGGGCCGCAAGCCGGCCCCGAAACGCTCGACTTCATCCGCCGCACGGCGAAGGGCGGCGCGACGGTCGTCGGGATCTGCACCGGCGTGTTTACGCTGATGCGCGCCGGCGTGCTCGACGGCTACCGCACCTGCGTGAGCTGGTTCCACTACTGGGATTTCATCGAACGCTTTCCGAACGCGGATCCCGACCTCCTGATCGCCGACCGGCTGTTCGTGATCGACCGCCGCCGCATCACCTGTTCGGGCGGCCGCGCGTCGATCGACGTCGCCGCCGCGATCCTGCTGCGCCATTTCGATCATGCAACCGTGCAGAAGGCGCTGCGCATCCTGCTGGTCGGCGAGATGCAGAAGGGCAACGCGCCGCAGCCGCATCCGCCGGGGCTCGAGCCGGCGACGCATCCGAAGGTCAAGCGCGCGATTCTCCTGATGGAACAGCATGTCGGGCGTGCGCTGTCGCTCGACGAGCTCGCGAGCAAGCTCGATTTGTCGACACGGCAGCTCGAGCGCCTGTTCAAGGCCGAGACGGGCAAGAGCCCGCAGGTGTTCGCGAAGCAGGTGCGGCTGCGCACCGCCGCGTGGCTGCTGACGAGTTCGGACCGCACGGTGGCCGATATCGCGTCGAGCTGCGGATTCGCCGATGCGTCGCACCTCGGGCGCGAGTTCCGCAAGCAGTTCGGCGTGCCGCCGGCGACTTATCGGGAGCGCGGCGGCGAAGCGGCGGAAGTCGGCGCGGCGCCGGATGCGACGGTCGACCCCGTCGAGGACATCGCCGATTGACGGCCGAAGGCACCCGCACTTCACTTTCCAAGCCAGCCGACAAACTGCAAAGCGACATCCGCTCGCGCCGGTTTCAATTCGATTGGAACCGGTTTCAATCAACTTGACCGACGTTGAACAACATTGATTGAGGGTTATCCCGGATGCTGCGTTGCGCCCAAATTTGTATGATGACCACATAACCTGACAAACCAGAGCACCATGTTCGAGAAAATTCCCGCCCGTGCGATGAGCGACCATGTCGCGCAGCAACTGCTCAAGCAGATCGAAGTCGGCAGTTTCTCCGCCACCGGCAAGCTGCCGACGGAGGCCGTGCTCGCGCAGGAATTCGGCGTGAGCCGCACCGTGATTCGCGAGGCGATCTCGCGGCTGAAGAACGAAGGCGTGGTCGAGCCGCGCCAGGGCAGCGGCGTGTTCGTGAACCAGCACGGCGCGATCCGGCCGCTGCGGATCGACTACGCGGAGGCAGTCGAAGCCACCTCGCTGCCGCACCTGCTCGCGGTACGCCGCGCGATCGAGGCCGAGGTCGCGGCCGAAGCCGCGTTGAATCACACCGATGAAGACATGGCCGACATCGACGACGCACTGCGCAAGATCGACGATGCGGTGGCCGAAGGGCGCGACGGCGTCGCGGAAGACGTCGCGTTCCACCGCACGATCGCGGCCGTCACCGGCAACCCGTATTTCCTGAAGACGCTGCAGTTCCTGAACCAGTACCTCGAAGCCGGCGTGAAGGTCACGCGGCGCAACGAAGCGACGCGCGAGGACTTTTCGCGCCAGGTACGCGAGGAACACGCGGCGATCGCCGACGCGATCCGCGCGCGCGACCCGATGGCCGCACGCAACGCGGCGCGCACGCACATGTACAACGCCGCCCGCCGTCTCGCGGAAGCCGGCATCTGCTGAAGCCGGCGGCGCCTGCCGCCGTCGTTGTCCCGAACCTCTCCCGAATCGATCAAGGTTGACCATGTCACGAAATGTTGGAGTCATCGGCCTCGGCGCGATGGGCCTCGGCGTCGCCCGCTCGCTGCTGCGCGCCGGCCTGCGCGTGCACGCCTGTGACGTGCGCGACACCGTGCTGCAGGCGTTCGCCGCCGAAGGCGGCATCGCCTGCGCGACGCCGGCCGAACTCGGCGCGCAGTGCGACGTCGTCGTCACGCTCGTCGTCAATGCCGCGCAGACCGAAACGGTACTGTTCGGCGAGCGCGGCGCGGTCGCGGCGATGAAGCCCGGCAGCGTCGTGATCGCGAGCGCGACGGTCGCGCCCGAATTCGCGGTCGCGCTCGGCGCGCGCATCGAAGCCGCCGGCCTGCAGATGCTCGACGCGCCCGTGTCGGGCGGCGCCGCGCGCGCGGCGTCCGGAGAGATGACGATGATGACGTCGGGCCCGGCCGCCGCGTACGCGGGCTGCGAGGACGTGCTCGCGGCGATCGCCGGCAAGGTCTATCGCCTCGGCGATGCGCACGGCATCGGCTCGAAAGTGAAGATCATCAACCAGCTGCTGGCCGGCGTGCACATCGCGGCAGCGGCCGAGGCGATGGCGCTCGGCCTGCGCGAAGGCGTCGATGCCGATGCGCTGTACGACGTGATCACGCACAGCGCCGGCAATTCGTGGATGTTCGAGAACCGCGTGCCGCACATCCTGAACGGCGACTACACGCCGCTGTCGGCGGTCGACATCTTCGTGAAGGATCTCGGCCTCGTGCTGGATACCGCGCGCCGCAGCAAGTTCCCGCTGCCGCTGTCGGCCACCGCGCACCAGATGTTCATGAGCGCGTCGAGCGCCGGCCACGGCGGCGAGGACGATGCCGCCGTGATCAAGACGTTCCCCGGCATCACGCTGCCGCCCGCCCGCTGATTCGTACGACGCCCCTGCCATGACTGCTTCCGCTTCCCGTCCCCTGCTCGGCTGCATCGCCGACGATTTCACCGGCGCGACCGATCTCGCGAACATGCTCGTCAAGAGCGGCATGCGCACCGTGCAGACGATCGGCGTGCCTGCCGACGGCACCGCAGACACCACGCTCGACGCCGACGCGATCGTCGTCGCGCTGAAGTCGCGCACGATCCCCGCGGCCGACGCCGTCGCGCAATCGCTCGCCGCGTACGCATGGCTGCGCGCACAAGGCTGCCGGCAGTTCTTCTTCAAGTACTGCTCGACGTTCGACTCAACCGACGCGGGCAACATCGGGCCCGTCGCCGATGCGCTGCTCGACGCGGCCGGCGGCGGCTTCACGATCGCATGCCCGGCGTTCCCCGAGAACGGCCGCACGATCTATCGCGGCCACCTGTTCGTCGGCGACGCGCTGCTGAACGAATCGGGGATGGAGAACCATCCGCTCACGCCCATGAAGGACGCGAACCTCGTGCGCGTGCTGCAGCGGCAGACGAAGGCGCCGGTCGGCCTGATCCGCTACGACACGATCGCGCTGGGCGCGGCCGCCGTGCGCACGCGGATCGAGCAACTGCGCGCGGAAGGCGTGCGCTTCGCAATCGCCGACGCGCTGTCGGACCGCGATCTCTACGTGCTCGGCGAAGCGTGTGCGGCCCTGCCGCTCGTCACCGGCGGCTCGGGCATCGCGCTCGGCCTGCCGGCGAATTTCCGTCGCGCGGAGCAACTGCCCGAGCGCGACAACGCGGCGTCGCTGCCGCGCATCGACGGGCTGTCGGCCGTGCTCGCCGGCAGTGCATCGAAAGCAACCAACGCGCAGGTCGCCGCGTGGCGCGCGACGCGGCCGAGCTTCCGCGTCGATCCGCTCGCGGCTTCGCGCGGCGAGCCTGTCGTCGAAGAAGCGCTCGCGTTCGCACGCGCACACCTGCCGCAGCCGGTGCTGATCTACGCGACCGCGACGCCCGACGAAGTGAAGGCCGTACAGCAGGCGCTCGGCGTCGACGCGGCCAGCCAGCTCGTCGAAGCCACGCTCGCGGCGATCGCGCGGGGCCTGCGCGAACTCGGCGTGCGCAAGTTCGTCGTCGCCGGCGGCGAAACGTCCGGCGCGGTCGTGCAGGCGCTCGGCGTGAAGTCGCTGCAGATCGGCGCGCAGATCGACCCGGGCGTGCCGGCTACGGCCACCATCGACGCGCAGCCGCTCGGCCTCGCGCTCAAATCCGGCAACTTCGGCACCACGGACTTTTTCGACAAGGCGCTGCGCGCGCTGGACGGAGCCGCATGATGAGCGATGAAGCGAAACTGCGCGAAGAGATCTGCGTGGTGGGCGCGAGCCTGTATGCGCGCGGCCATGCAGTGGGCAGCGCCGGCAACATCAGCGCGCGCCTGCCCGACGGCTGGCTGATCACGCCGACCGATGCATGCCTCGGCCGGCTCGACCCGAACGACATCGCGAAAGTCGGCCTCGACGGCCAGCCCGTATCGGGCGGCAAGCCGTCGAAGACGCTCGCACTGCATCGCGGCATCTACGCGCGCAATGCCGAAGCGAACGGCGTCGTCCACACGCATTCGACGCATCTCGTCGCGCTGACGCTCGCGGGCGTGTGGCGCGACACCGACGTGCTGCCGCCGATCACGCCGTACTACGTGATGAAGGTCGGCCACATTCCGCTGATCCGCTACCGCCGCCCCGGCGATCCTGGCGTCGCGGCCGAAGTCTCGGCGCTCGCCGACCAGGTGCGCGGCGTGTTGCTCGACCGCCTCGGCCCGGTGATGTGGGGGCCGTCGGTGTCGCAGGCGTCATATGCGCTCGAGGAGCTCGAGGAAACGGCGCGGCTGTGGCTGATGACGCACCCGAAGCCCGAGCCGCTTACCGACGCGGCACTCGACGAACTGCGCGAGACCTTCGGCGCACGCTGGTAACGCGGCACGTCACGTACCGATTCCCATGCCCGCCGTGTGCGCGGGCCCTTCCGTCAGCACACACAAACGATCCGGCGGCGGTCGCGCCGCCGGCACACGATACAGGAGACGACGATGACTGCTCTCGACGCGGCCGCTGGCCGCTCGCCCGCCGCGCCCGCCCATGCCGCGGAACTCGACCGCACCTACAAGAAAGTGTTCTGGCGCATCGTGCCGTTCCTGATGCTCTGCTACGTGGTCGCATATCTCGACCGCGTGAACGTCGGCTTTGCGAAGCTGCAGATGTCGCAGGATCTCGCGTTCAGCGAAACCGTGTTCGGGCTCGGCGCCGGCATTTTCTTTCTGGGCTATTTTCTGTTCGAACTGCCAAGCAACCTGCTGATGCACCGCATCGGCGCGCGTATCTGGATCGCGCGAATCATGATCACGTGGGGCCTGCTGTCCGCGCTGTTCGCCTTCGTGCAGACGCCGACGCAGTTCTACGTGCTGCGCTTCCTGCTCGGCCTCGCGGAAGCCGGCTTCTATCCCGGCGTGATCCTGTACCTCACCTACTGGTTCCCGTCGCATCGCCGCGCGAAGATCATCGCGGTGTTCATGTCCGCGATTCCCGTGTCGGGCATCTTCGGCAACCCGCTGTCGGGCTGGATCATGGAGCGCTTCCACGGCGGCTCGGGCTTTCACGGGTGGCAATGGATGTTCATGATCGAAGCCGTGCCGGCCGTACTCGTCGGCATCGCGACGATCCTGTATCTCGACAACGGCATCCGCGGCGCGAAGTGGCTCGACGGGCGCGAGAAGCAGTTGCTGGAGGACGAGATCGCCGCGCAGCCGCAGGAACGGCAGCAGCACGGCCATTCGCTGAAGGCCGTGTTCTCGGACCCGCGCATGTGGTGGATGTCGCTGATCTACTTCGCGTTCGTCACGGGCCAGTACGGCCTCACGTTCTGGATGCCGACGCTCGTCAAATCGACCGGCATCACCGATACGCTGCAGATCGGCCTGCTGTCGGCGATTCCGTTCCTCGTCGCGATCGTCGTGATGAACCTGTTCGGCCACAGCTCGGACAAGCGCCGCGAACGCCGCTGGCACCTGATCGTGCCGGCACTGATGGGCGCGCTCGGGTTTGCGGTCGCCGCGTCGTACTCGCACAATACGGCGGTGTCGATCGTGTTCCTGTCGCTCGCGGCCGGCGGCGTGCTGACCTGCGCACCGCTGTTCTGGTCGCTGCCGACCGCGTTCCTCGCGGGCTCCGCGGCCGCGGCCGGGATCGCGATCATCAACTCGGTCGGCAACCTCGCCGGTTTCGCGAGCCCGTACGTGATCGGTTACCTGAAGGACGTCACGCACAGCATGGCGTCCGGCATGTACGTGCTGGCGGCCATGCTCGTGCTCGGCGCGATCGCCGTGTGGCTCACGCCCGCGAAACTCGTGAACCGCTGAGCCGCCGAGCCGCCATTCGAAGCGGGGCGCCGCACGCCCCGCCCCATTCATTCACAGGACCCGCTGCCATGCCACGCTTCGCCGCCAACCTCTCGATGATGTACACCGAGCACGCGTTCCTCGAACGCTTCGCCGCTGCCGCCTACGACGGCTTCAAGGCCGTCGAGTACCTGTTCCCGTACGACTTCGCCGCCGAGGATATCCGCGCGCGCCTCGACACGCACAACCTCGAACAGGCGCTGTTCAACGCGCCGCCGGGCGACTGGGCCGCGGGCGAACGCGGCATCGCGTCGCTGCCGGGCCGCGAGGACGAGTTCCGGCGCGGTATCGACCAGGCGCTCGACTATGCACGCGTGCTCGGCAACAAGAAGCTGCACGTGATGGCCGGCATGGTCGCGCCGGGCGCCGACCGTGCACGCCATCGCGACACCTACCTGTCGAACCTGCGGCATGCGGCGCAGGCCGCCGCCGCACACGGCGTCACGATCCTGATCGAGCCGATCAATCAGCGCGACATGCCCGGCTATTTCCTGAGCCGCCAGGATGACGCGCAGGCGATCTGCGCGGAAGTCGGCGCGCCGAACCTGAAGATCCAGTTCGACTGTTACCACTGCCAGATCGTCGAAGGCGATCTGGCGATGAAGCTCAAGCGCGATTTCGCGGGCATCGGCCACATCCAGATCGCGGGCGTGCCCGAGCGCCACGAGCCGGATATCGGCGAACTCAACTACCCGTACCTGTTCGAGCTGATCGACGCGCTCGGCTACGACGGCTGGATCGGCTGCGAATACCGCCCGAAGGCCGGCACGTCGGCCGGCCTCGGCTGGCTCAAGCCGTACCTGTGATTCCTGCATTCCCACGAGGATAAAGAACATGAAAGTACTGATCACCGGCGGCGCCGGCTTTCTCGGCCAGCGTCTCGCGCGCAAGCTGCTCGAGCGCGGCGAACTGGCCGGCCCCGACGGCCGCCGCGAGAAGATCGACGAGCTGGTGCTGCTCGACGTCGTCGCTGGCAGCGATTTCCGCGACGCACGCGTGACGTCGATCGTCGGCGACATCGCCGATCGCGCGGTGCTCGAAAGCGCGATCGACACGCACACCGGCGCGATCTTCCACCTCGCGGCGATCGTCAGCGGGCAGGCCGAAGCCGATTTCGATCTCGGCATGCGGATCAATCTCGACGCGTCGCGCACGCTGCTCGAAGTGTGCCGCGCGCGCGGCCACCAGCCGCGCGTCGTGTTCACGAGCTCCGTCGCGGTCTATGGCGGCACGCTGCCGGACATCGTGCAGGACGACACCGCGCTGAACCCGCAATCGTCGTACGGCGCCGAGAAGGCGATCGCCGAACTGCTGCTGTGCGACTACGCGCGGCGCGGCTTCGTCGATGGCCGTGTGCTGCGGTTGCCGACGATCAGCGTGCGGCCGGGCCGCCCGAACGCGGCTGCGTCGTCGTTCGCGAGCGGCATCATCCGCGAGCCGCTGAACGGTGAGGAAAGCGTGTGCCCGGTGCCGGGTTCGACGCGGCTGTGGCTGCTGTCGCCGCGCGGCGCGATCGAAGCGCTCGTCGCGGGCTGCGAGATCGATAGCGCGAAGCTCGGCAACAAACGCGTGATCAACCTGCCCGGCCTGTCGGTATCGGTCGACGAAATGATCGCGGCCCTGCGCGAAGTCGCGGGCGACGACGTCGTGAAGCTGATCCGCCATGTGCCGGACGAGCGCGTCGAGAAGATCGTCGGCAGCTGGCCGGGCCGCTGGGATACGTCGCGTGCGGAAGCGCTCGGGCTGACGGGCGATACGTCGTTCGCGGACGTGATCCGCAGCCATCTCGCCGACGAACGGCGCTGATGCCCGCGCCGCCGGCGCCCCGGTCGCGTCAACGCGGCCGGGCGGATTCCCCGATGGGCAACGGCGCGCGTTGCGTTCCGCCCGACCGGTTCGCCGAACCGGCCGCCCACTGCCACGCCAGCAGGCCCGGCAGATAAAACAGCAGGTCGCGCACGCGGCGGGCGCCGGCCAGCGCGAGACAGGTCGGCGGGTCGAACCCGAGCAGCCCGCCGATCAGCACGAACCCGCCCTCCTGTACGCCGAGGCCGCCCGGCATCAGGAACGCGATGCTGCTCACGAGCTGGATCAGCGCCTCGATCGCGAGCGCCTGCGCAAAGGTCGGCTCCGCACCGAGGAAATACAGCGCCAGCCAGATTTCCAGCGCGTAGCCCACGAACTGCAGCGTCTGCCAGATCGCGAGATAGCGCACGACGATGCCGGTCTTTCTCCAGATCATCCGGATCGACTGATCAGTGCGCGCCGATTCGCCGACCAGCGCCACCACCTTGCCGCTCGTGACGCGGTTGAGCACGCGCATCGCGCGTTCGAACGGCCGCGCATGCTGCACCAGCGCGAACAGCAGCAGCACCGGCACCAGCGCGGCCATGCCGATCGCGAGATTCGCGGCCACCCGCGCGGCGTCGGACGACACATGCTCGAGCACGTAGCCGATCGCAACCAGCGCGAACACGAGCTGACTGATCAGCGTCAGCTGCATGTCGGCGACGAGGCTGGCGACGGCGGTTGCCGGCCGCACGCCCGCCTGCCGCAGCAGGCCGAACGACACGATCTCGCCGCCGATCCGCGCGACCGGCAGCAAGCCGTTGATCGATTCGCGAATCCATACGAGCTTCAGCATCGTCGCGAACGACGGCCGGCGCGGGCCGCGGATCAGCATCCGCCAGTCCCACGCATTCGCCAGCATCGGCAGGATGTGGGCCAGTGCCGCGAGCAACAGCCCCGCGCCGGCGACCTGCAGGCGATGCAGGATTGCCAGCGGATGCTCGTGCCAGATCAGCCAGACGGCGAGCGCGAGGCCGCCCAGCGCCGCCACCTGTCCCACATGGCGCAGGCGGGCGTCGCCTCGCGCGGCGTTTCGCTCCGCAGCATCCACGCCGGGGTTCGTCCGTGCCGTCATGATTCGCTCGCGGGCGACAGCAGGCCTTCCCGGTCGACGCGAAAGCGCGTGCCGCGCCACACGACATGCGACGAGAAGAAGCTCGACACGAACACGAAGAACTGCAGGAGATCGACGAACGGCAGCCACAGCGCGCCGCGCAGGCCCGCGCCGGTCGCCCGGCTCGTTCTCAGCATCAGCAGCGCCCGCGCGCCGAGCGCCGAGGCCATCAGCCCGCACGTGGCGGTCGTGCCGCCGGAGAACAACAGCGCCAGCAGCGCCAGCGGCACCGGGTGCATCAACACCGAGCCGGCGTGACCGAGCCGGTCCGCCGCGCGGATCGTGCAGCTCCAGCGCAACTCGTGTGCGTACAGCTTCGCGAAGGTCTCCTCGACGCACGCATGCCCGACGACGAACGGCGGAATGACGACCTGCGCGCCCGCCTGCCGCACCGCCTCGCCCAGCGCATGATCCTCGGCAAGGTGATGCGCGAAACGCGTGAGCCCGCCGATGCGTTCGAGCGTCGCGCGCGTGATCGCAATCGTCTGGCCAAAGCATGGCCGTGCGCGCCCGATGAAGAGCCCGGTAATGACGCCCGGCAGGAAATGGTAGTTCGTCATCGCGACGGCGATACCGGGCCAGAAGCCCGGCGATGCGATACCGCGATACACGCTCGTCACGATGCCGACATCCGGCTGCTGCAGCGCGCCGACGACGGCGCGCAAATAATCGCGCTCGACCAGCACGTCGCTGTCGGCGAGACAGAGCACCGAATACTCCGCGTGTTCGAGCATGTTCACGAGATTGGCGATCTTGCGGTTCGGCCCGTACAGCCGCGCATCGGCGATGACCTTGATGTTCGCGTCAGGGTAGCGCGCACGCAGCGTCTCGACGGCCGCGAGGGCCTTGTCGTTCGCATCGTGCACGCCGAACAGGTGCTGGACCGGCCCCGGATAATTCTGCACGAAGAAGCTTTCGAGATGCTGTACGAGCTGCCACTCGTCGCCGTGCAGCGGCTTCGCGACGGTGACGCCCGGATAATCGCGCGGCTCGGCCGCCGCCCGGGAAAAGAACCGGCCGACCAGCACGCTGGCCGTCATCGTGTATGCAATGCCCAGTAGCACGCCCAGCCCGCAGACGATCGACATTGCCCCGGCCAGCGCGTGCAGCACATGCAGCAAAACCATGCTTCTCCCCAGTGGTGACCCATACGACCATGGCATCCGGTAGCCGCCGCGCGCACGCGGGTTCACCCGTGCGCGCCGCCGTATCGATTCCCGTGGAGCCGGATGTGAAGGACGACCAAGCGACGATACGCGCAATCAGATGACACAACTACCGTGCGGCGATCGATTCCTGTCACACACACGTAGCCGCACGCGAGCGCGGCCCGGAACGCGACATCGGCAAGCTTGCGGGCCGAAAGGATCGCGGTGGCGACCGCGATGACGACCCAGATGCGAAACGTCATCGTCGTGAAAAATGCTTCGGGTATGCGCCAGGCAAGCCACGACACCAGCACGAAACACTGAATGAACAGGCCGGCCAGCGCGGCGATCAGCAAGTGGGCGCGCCATCGCTCGATCGTCGAGGATGTCATGAGGAATGAATCTCCCGTACGGACGACTCGCGTCGATCGGCGATCGATTGGAAGGTCGCGGATTGACGGGCAAGCACGTGCGACTTGTGCCGGACATGCGTGACCCGGTTCGGGATCCGGGGAAGCGGAAAACAACCCGAGAACTGTTGTGGCCGATGGTAGCGGGATTGACTGCGGCAAACCTTAAGCCTTCTTCAGAATCGCGGGAAGCTTGATGCAGCACAATTACAATCCGTTGCACGGCATGCACGGTTGCACTCGTACAATCGCACCCACCTGCACCCGAATCGACCATGCGACTCCTCCTTGTTGAAGACGACGACCTGATCGGCAGCGGTCTCGAGATCAGCCTGAGCCAGGCCGGCTATCACGTCGACTGGTTGCGCGACGGTCACGCGGCCGCCGCGGCGCTCGCGACGACGCGCTTCGCGCTCGTCGTGCTCGATCTCGGCCTGCCGGGAAAATCGGGCACGGAACTGCTGCGTGCGCTGCGAAACGCGGGCGACACGGTCCCCGTGCTGGTGCTGACCGCGCGCGGCACGGTGGCCGACCGGGTTCGCGGCCTCGACGACGGCGCGGACGACTATCTCGCGAAACCGTTCGAGCTGACCGAGGTGCTCGCCCGCTGCCGTGCGCTTGTGCGCCGGTCGCAGGGCCGCGCCGGCGACGAAATCGTGTGGCGCGACATCACGATCGACCTGACCGCCCACACGGTGACACGCGACGCATCGCGCATCGCACTGACCTCGCGCGAGTGGGCCATTCTGGTTCAGCTCGTCAGCCACCCGGGCGCGCCGCAGTCGCGCGCGCGTCTCGAAGACACCCTGTACGGCTGGCAGGAAGGCATCGAAAGCAATGTAATCGAGGTCCATATTTCGAATCTGCGCAAGAAGCTCGGCGCGGAACTGATCCGCACCGTCCGCGGCATCGGCTACGTTGTCGACCTCGCATGATCTCCCGGTCGATACGGCGCAGAGTTTCATCGATGGCGCTCGGCTGCGTGACCGTCGTATGGCTCGTCGCCGTATTCGGCAGCTTCCGCTACGCGACACGCGAGATCGGCGAATGGGAAGACGCCCGCCTCGTCGAATATGCGTCGCTGCTGGTCGATCTGTCGCCCGCCGACCTCGAGCGCCTCGCCCGTGTTCCGCCGGACGCACGCGTCGAACTGGATCGCGGCAACGCAAGATCCGGCCCTGAAACCGATGGCGATCGCCTGCCGCGCGACGTCCTGTTCGAGGTGCGCGACGCGCGAGGTAACGTGGTCGCGTCGAGCCTCCCGGCCGAAGCGGCCGGATTGCCGGATATCCGCAACCCGCGCGGGATCCCGGAAACGATCGTCATTCACGATGCGCGCTGGCGCACGCACACGTTGCGCGACAACGCGTCGGGGCGCTGGATACGCGTGATGGAGATCACCAATACGCGCAGCGATCTGGCGACCGGCATCGCGCGCGGCATCGTCCTGCCGCTGGTCGCCGCACTCCCGGTGCTGGCGCTCCTCCTCTGGTACCTGATCGGGCGCGGTCTCGCGCCGTTGAAAACGCTGTCTGCGCTGATCGGCGCGCGCGACGCGCGATCGCTCGAGCCGCTCGGCATCGCCACCGTGCCGGACGAGGTGCGCACGCTGGTCGACGCGATCGACCGCCTGCTGGCCAGGCTGCGGCAATCGATCGTGCGCGAGCGCGCGTTCACGTCCGACGCCGCGCACGAACTCAAGACACCGCTGGCCGCGATCAAGGTCCAGGCCCAGGTGGCGATCGCGACCGACGATCCGGCTTGCAAGCAACTGGCGATGCAGCGGGTCGTTCAAGGCGTCGACCGCAGCGCGCGGCTCGCCGAGCAGTTGCTGCTGCTCGCGCGGCTCGACGAGTACGAGTGCATTCCGACGCACGCCGTCGTCGTTCGCGAACTCGTCGATGCCGCCGTCGATCGCCATCTCGCGAAGGCATCGGACAAGGCCATCGACCTCGTGGCCGGCACCGTGTCCGGACGGGCGATCGAGGCCGATCCGATCCTGATCGGCATCCTGCTCGACAACCTCGTCGACAACGCCATCAAGTACGGCCGTCAAGGCGGCCGCATCGAACTCGCCGTGCATGACGACGGCGCGCTGCAACGCATCGTCGTGCGCGACGACGGCCCGGGCGTCGCGCTCGACGAGCACGAGCGGCTCGGCGACCGCTTCTATCGCGGCAGCGGCGCGCAGTCGCCCGGCAGCGGACTCGGGCTATCGATCGTTACGCGCATCGCACAGTACTTCGGCGGCACCGTGCACTTCGGAACCGGCATCGGCGGCCAGGGCCTCGGCGTCGCGATTGCGCTGCCGTCGGCGGACGCGGGCGGATCGGTGCCGGCCGGCACACCCGACGACGGATCGTCGCGCGCGATGCCGCGCGCTTAACGTTTCGTTAAGGATGCGGCAGTAGAATCCACCCGACCCATACCGCCCCCGTCGTCCGCCAGGAGTCTTCATGCCCACGCCCGCCCGATATGACACCGTTGCACGCTTGCTTCACTGGCTGATCGTCGCACTCGTCGTCGCGCAGTATGCGATCGGCTGGACGATGCCCGACGTGCATCGCGATACGCAGCCCATCGGCCTGATCGCCGCGCACCTCCTCGTGGGAACCGCGCTGCTCGCCGCGATGGCTTGTCGCGTGCTGTGGCGCGCGACGCATCGCCCGCCCGCGAGCGACCTGCCGCCCGCAATGCGCGCGCTGTCGGGTGTCACGCATGTCGCGCTCTACGCGCTGCTGATCGCGGTGCCGCTGCTCGGCTGGATCAACGCGTCGTCGCGCGCATGGGGCGTGACGCTGTTCGGGATCGTGCCGTTGCCCGCGCTGTCGGCGGCCGGCTCCGGATTCGGCCACGCGATGGGCGACGTGCACGGCGTCCTCGCATGGGTGCTATTCGGCGGCATTTGCCTGCACGTCGCAGCCGCGCTGGCGCATCGCTTCGTGCTGCGCGATCAGGTCGTGCAGCGCATGATGCCCTGGTGATTGCCACGCTGACGGCACGGCATGCCATCGCGCGCATGAGCCGGGTTGCCGCCGAGGCCGATACCGTCTTCGTTGCGCTTCATCGCGCGAACGACGCGCCCGACGCTCGCATGCGGCTGACGAGATGATCGCGGCGCCGCGCGAAGCGGCGCGCGATGACGGGCAGCGCCACCGGCGCCCTTTTTCCGCGTCGAGCGGCACCAACGGCTGCCGTCCTGCCGTGCCGCGAACACGACGGCCTGAAGTCGCACAAGACCATATCGACACCTAGTTGCTGGTCTGCGCCGGCGTATCGGCGGCCGGTGCATGCGCTGCGGCAGCCGCCATCCGGGCCCGGTCCTGCTCGGCAAGCTTCGCTTGCGCCGCCTGGATGTCCGCCGGATACTCGCCTTCGTCACCCTTCGCCGGGTCGTACCCGGCTGCTTCCAGACGCATCAATTCGTCGCGCACCTGCGCGCGCGTCAGCGGCGCGGCCGATTGCGCGAAGGCCGACTGACCGACGATCGCGCCAATCATCATCAGTACTGCGATATAGGTTTTCATCATGAACTCCTTCAATGTTCCGTATCGATCAACCTTGTTGAATGCCCGACCTGCAAACGCAGGCGGTTGCGTCAGCTTCCGAAATAGATCGTGCAGAAGCTCGCGGGGCCAACACAGGCGGCAGACCCTTGGCGCGGCGACATCGTCGCCGGCTTGCCCGCTTCGGATGACGCGGCCGGATCGCTGCCGACCGCCGTGCTGGCCTGATGCTGCGGCATCTGTTCGACCTGCCGCTGGAACAGCGGGCTCACGTCCGGATACGACGTATCGGTCACGAAGCGCAGCCCGTTGTGTTCGGCATCGATCAGTTCCTGCCTGACCTGCGCGCGCGTCAATTCCTGTGCGGATGCTTGCGTCGCGATACCCGCAAGCGAAATCGCCGCCACCGCGGCGGCCACCAGCCAATGCGTGTTCATGTTCCACTCCTTGAGAAGTCAACGAGACGATGTGCTACACCCGTATGACGACGGAGCGTGTGCGTTTATTCCCGCGCGTCGCGCAGCCCGGATCACGCGGCTTCTCCGGCGCCGGGCATGCCCGGGATGGACGTTCATGAAACTGTCATTCTTTCGTCAGCCGGCGTAACCTGACGTAACGCAGCGCCCGCCGCGCTTCGGGCAGACTGACGTCGCCCTTTACGGATCGCCCCTCGATCGACCATGTCCGTCGCTTACGACTATGCAGCCAGCCTGCTGCGCACGCTGTACGACCGCCATATCGACGGCGGCGCAGTGCTCGACACGGCCGCGTTTCCCGACGCCGAGCGTTTCGTCCGAGCCTGGACCGACATCCAGGCAGAGGCATTCGCCGTGGCGCGCGACATGCCGCGCATCCCGCGCTTTCACGAGATCATGCGCGAGCAGTACGACATCTCGGCCAACGACGCACGCGACTGGCGGATGTTCATCATGCAGGCGTACGGCCAGCCGTTCCCGCGCAACCTGTCGCGCTGCCCGACCATCGCATCGATCGTTGCGGCGTCGCCTGACGTGCTGTCCGCATCGCTGTCGTTCCTTGCGCCCGGCAAGCACGTTCCACCGCATCGCGGGCCGTTTCGCGGCATCCTGCGCGGCTATCTCGTGCTGTCGATGCCGACGCGCGCGGACGGCACGCCGGCCGCCGTGCTGAAAATCGACGGCCACGAATACCGGCTCGAGGAAGGACGTTTCCTGCTGTGGGACGACACGTTCACGCACGAGGTGTGGAATGACAGCGACGCCGTGCGGATCGTGCTGCTGCTCGATATCCGCCGGCGCGGGATGCCGCGCCTGCTCACGTGGCTGTCGAATGCGGTGATCGGCGTCGTGCGGCTCGGGATCAGGATTCGCGGGCGGTCGATTCCGGTCTAGTGCGTGTGAGCGCCAAGGATTCCCGTCACGCCATGCGCGGCGAATCGTCCTGCGCCAGCTCCGTCAGGATCGACGTCAGCGCGCGAATCCTGGGTTGCGTCGCGCGCGGCGACGGGTACACGAGAAAATAGCCGAGACCGTTGTCCACGACGTCGCCGAAGGGGGCCACCAGCGTCCCGGCCGCGAGCCGGTCCCGGGCCATGCGCGGGTCGCCGATCGCCACGCCGTGCCCCTGCTCGGCGGCAGTGAGCGTCAACTCGAGCGTGTCCAGCACGAGCCCGGCTTCCGGATCGACCTCCGTCGCGCCGACGGCAGCGAGCCAGCAGCGCCACTCTTCATGCCCGCGGGCGGGATGCAGCAAGGTGGCCTGCGCAAGGTCGGCGATCGATTTCAACGAAGCGGCCAGCGTGCCCGTACACATCGGCGTCAGCCGCTCTGCAAACAGCGGAACCGACACCATGCCGGCCCAGTGCCCGGCCCCGCGCACGACGATCGCGTCGACGTCGGTTCCGGCGAAATCCGGCGTGTCGTCCGCCGACGTCTGGATACGCAGTTCGGTCCGCGGGAGCGCGCGATTGATCGCCGGGAGACGCGGCAGCAGCCAGCGAATCGCGAAGGTCGACGGCAACCGCAGCGTGAGAACCGGCGCGACGCCGCTATGCGCCTCCGCGTGACGTGCCAGTCGCGTCAGGACGTCGACGGCCACCGTCAGCAACGCGCCGCCGTCCGCGGTGAGCGCCAGCCCCGACGCTTGTCGCACGAACAGCGCGCACCTGTAATGCACTTCCAGTTGCTGCACCTGACGGCTCACCGCGCCCTGTGTCCTGCACAGGTGATCGGCGGCCCGGCTGAAGCTGCCCAGTTCGGCAGCGGCGACGAATGCCTGGAACGCCGTCAATGGCGGCAGCGCTCGCGTGAGTTCGGCAAGCGGGTATGCACGGGCCGCATGCCCGGGTTGCGGATTTTTCGATTGTTCGGACATCGCTGCATCGCTATCGTGGTTGCGCCCGGTCCGCATCGCTTGTCGCGGCCCGGCTCGTCAACAATCAGCGGAGAAAGAGAATGGTCTCGTCGTCGAAGGCACTATACACGCAGCAGGTCGACACCTACCTGAAGGCGCTCGAGCGCGGCGACGTCGAGTCGATCTGCGCGCTGTTCACGCCGGATGCACGGATTTTTTCTCCGTTTCTCGGCTGGATGCAGCCGAAGCCGTTCTTCGACAAGGTCGTTGCGGCATCCGGACAAAGCCGGATCACGGCGATCGACATCTGCGTCAGCGCGACCGGTGCACGACGGGCAACCGGTTACTTCGTCTACGACTGGGGGCTGAAGGACGGCACCGCCGTGCAATTCGAGTGCGTCGACGTGTTCGAGTTCGACATCAACGGGCTCGTCGAGCGCATGATCATCGTGTACGACACGCATCCGATCAGGGAAACGGTTGGCGACAAATATGCGTAGTACAACTGCCCGATAGCTGGGTGACGCACCTGTGCGTCGGCTCTGTCGCTCCCGGAAGAGGACGCGGTGTCACGACACATGACACTGCGCGACATCCAGCCGATAGACGCCGCGTTTCGCCGCGCACCGGAACGGCGGGTCGATCGCCCGTATGTTCGTCAACTCCCAGCACACGTATCCGGCACACCATTGCTTGCCTTGCGAGCGTGCTTCGTCGGGCGTCCAGTCGTGCACGCCCACGACGTCGACCAACGCGAGCGCAACGCCGTCCGGATCTTCCTGCCCGTCCTGGCGCAGATAGATCGTGTTCTGTACCAGCACGAGGTCGGTCAACGGGATGGCCGGCGGCGCCCAGGAGCGGATTTCGACCTGCTTGCGTCCCGCGAGAATGTCGTCGACGGCGGGCGTGACGATCGACAGGGCCAGTCGTGGCATGACGGATATTTCCTGCAGTCAATTGGCATTCGTTGCGTGGCCGTCAGGCGACCTCTCGGTCAGGACAGGCGTGCAGCCACGGTCGGGGCACGATTGTTGCGGATTCGCCGAATCCTGTCGACGGGCACGGCGATCGCGTTGTCCCGGCCGCTGTCTTTCGACCCCGTTATATCGCCCACGGCCTGCCGCCGACATTTGGCGCGGCCCTGAAACGCCCGGCGGATCGCCTAAACTACAGACCGTCCCCTCGCCTCTCTTCCGCCCCCGTCATGGCGCACCTCTTCTTCGCCGCGTCGATCCAGCGGCATATCGAAACGCCCGAGCGCGACGTCGATGCCCGCACGGTCGGTGAGGCATTCGACACCGTTTTCAGCGAGCTGCCGCGCCTGCGCGGCTATATCCTCGACGACCAGGGTTCGCTGCGAAAGCACCTGTCGGTCTTCGTCGACGGCCAGCCGATACGCGACCGGCAACGTCTGTCCGACTCGCTCGGGGACGCCAGCCGCGTTTATGTCGTGCAGGCGCTTTCGGGCGGGTAGGAAGGACGGATCTGCATTCGGGTTTTGCATGGCACGGCCAAGGACACGAGACATGAGCGATCGATTGCTAGTCGCAACCCGCAAGGGACTGTTCGTTCTGCAGCACGATGGCCACGGCGGCTGGTCGCTCGACGCGCCGCACTTCGCCGGCGAACCGGTCAGCATGACGCTGGCCGATCCGCGCGACGGCACGCTGTACGCCGCGCTCAATCTCGGCCATTTCGGCGTGAAGCTGCATCGCCGGCGGGCGGGCGCGTCCGACTGGGAAGAGTGCGCCGTGCCCGTCTACCCGCCGCAACCGGCCGACGACGCGCCAGGGCGCAACGATACCGGCGCGGCCACGAACGACGAGGACGATGCGCCGCCCGCGCCGCCGCGCTCCCCGTGGTCGCTTCAGCAGATCTGGTCGCTCGAAGCCGGCGGCGCCGACGAGCCGGGCGTGCTGTGGGCCGGCACGATTCCCGGCGGGCTGTTCCGCTCCGACGATTGCGGCCGTTCCTGGGCGCTCAACCGGGCATTGTGGGATCGCCCGGAGCGCGCCGAATGGGGCGGCGGCGGATACGATGCGCCGGGCATCCATTCGGTGATGGTCGATCCGCGCGACAGCCGGCACGTGACGATCGGCATCTCGTGCGGCGGCGTGTGGCAAACCACCGACGGCGGCGCGACATGGCGCGTGACCGCCGACGGCATGGAAGCCGACTACATGCCGCCCGAGCGGCGCGGCGAACCGAACATGCAGGACCCGCACCGCGTCGTGCAGTGCGCGGCCAACCCGGACGTGCTGTGGACGCAGCATCACTGCGCGATCTTCCGCTCGACCGACGGCGCCGAACACTGGAGGCGGATCGACGCGCAACCGTCGAGCTTCGGCTTCGCGGCAGCCGTGCACCCGCACGAACCGGACACCGCGTGGTTCGTGCCCGCCGTGAAGGACGCGTGCCGGATTCCGGTGGACGGGCGATTCGTCGTCACCCGCACGCGCGACGGCGGGCGCAGTTTCGAGCAATTCACGAACGGGTTGCCGAGCGCGCCGGCGTACGATCTCGTGTATCGGCACGGGCTCGCGATCGATGACACCGGCACGCACCTCGCGATGGGATCGACCACTGGCGGGTTATGGACGTCCGGTGACGGCGGCGAAAACTGGCAGTTGGTGTCGGCGCATTTGCCACCGGTTTATTGCGTCAGGTTCGGGTGACGGGGGGCGACAGCCCACTTCGGGGCGTCGAAGCCGATTCAAAGTGCAGTGGCCCGTTCGTCGCGGAACGGCGCATCCACAAGCAGTCCGATCGGGTCGCCGAATCGCTTACACTGCACGCCCGGCCTTTCATCACCCTGTCGCCATGCGATTTCTCCGGTCGTTTCCCGAGCGTTTCGACGCGGCGCCGCGCAGCCTGCGTGCGCTGCTTGCGTTCGCCGTCCTCGCCACCTCCGCCGCTGCACAGGGCGCCGTGCCACACACCGACGACGAGCCGTGCGGCAAGGTCGACGCCGGCTACGAACTCGACGACAGCATACAGGGTGCGTTCGGCTCGACCCAGCCCGTGACCGCCTGCGTCGACGTGCTGCGCGGGCAGCCCGACGGCCCGCGGCGCCTGCGTATCTTCGTCGACGGCAAGCGCGTGCTGACGAACGACGCGATCGCGATGGGGCCGGGCGACGGCGGCGTGATGGGCGATCCTTTTCAGGGGCTCGACGTCAGCCACGGTTCGCTGATCGTGCGGAACAATGGCGGCGGCGGCCCCTTACGCTGGGGCGAAACCTGGCGCGTGACGACGCGCAACGGCCAATGGATCGTCGCGGGATGGGACGAGGACAGTTGGAACTTCCGCTGGGACGGCGGCGGCGGCAGCGAATCCCATACGAGCGTCAACGCGTTGACGGGAGACGTACATAACAGCGACGCGCCGCTCCCTGGCGACGAAGCGCCCACGAAACGCGCAGCCCGCCGCACCTGCAAGCTGCCCGGCGTATGGCGCAGCCCGGCCGTCGCGCAGGTCGCGACGATACGCGACCGAAGCTGGGATTGCGACGCGACGCTCGCGAAGCCGATACGCATCGTGAAATGACCGGTGCGGCACCCGCCTGCGCGTGATGCGCGGTGCGAGCTTGCGTTCCCGCTCAGCCCCCTCCCCCCATCCGCCCCACCGCCTCCCGCGTCTGCGCAATCTCCGCCTCGAGCCAGTCCAGAAACGACCTGACCCGCGGTTCGCGCTCCCGCCCGGGCCGGCACAGCGCGACAAAACGCGCGCCCGCCATCCGCACCGACGGCTCGATCGGCGCCAATGCCCCGTGCGCGACATGTTCGGCAGCCAGCACGGAGCTGAGCAGCGCGATGCCCTGCCCATGCAGTACCGCCTGCAACGCGTAATGCTCGTCGTCGTAGTGGCGAAACACCGCGCGCTCGAGCCACGCTTCGCGTCCAGCCGCGCGACACCACGACGCCCAGTCGACCGACACCGGCAGCGGCGTATCCCACACGGTCTCGATCAGGTCGAGCGGCTCATCCGTGCGATGCGCGTCGAACCCGGCGGCCGCATACGCGCCGAAATACTCGTCGATCAGCGCAATCTCGTGCAGCGCCGGAAACGTGCGCGACGTCGCGCGAATCGCGAGATCGATCCGCGCATCGCGCTCGAGATCGGCGAGCGTATTGCCGGTTTCAACCTTGATGTGCAGTTGCGGATCGACACGACGAAACCGGCCGAGACGCGGAATCAGCCACATCGCGGCGAACGCGGGCGTGGTGGTCAGCACGAGCATGCGCTCGCCGGTCGCCTCGGGGCGCACCGCGTCGAGCCCGCGACTCAATGCGAGCAGTGCATCGTGACTCGCGCGAAACAGGCGCTCGCCTTCGTCAGTGAGCCTCACACCGCTCGCACCGCGCTCGAACAGCAGCACGCCGAGCCGGCTTTCGAGCGACTTGATCTGGTGCGACACGGCGGCCGGCGTCACGGACAGTTCGTCCGCGGCGGCCTTGAACGCGCCGAGCCGCGCCGACGACTCGAATACACGCAATGCAGTCAGGGGGATTTTCGAGAACACGGGGCCTCGCGGGCCGGATCGGGCCGGGTTGAATTCAATTGAATCCGGGTGAGATTAGGTGAATTGAAGCGGGCGTGCAACGCGAATAGCCTTGCGGGACGTCGCGGCACGGTGCCGCGGCGAGTGGCGTCCAACCGGAGCAACAACGTGCAAGGCCTACCGCGCAGGATCACGCAGGCGGTGCTCTACGAAGCGATCGCGATTTCCTGCATCTCGCCCGTGATCGCGGCGATCTTCAAGCAGGACCTCGTCTATTCGGGAGCGCTGTCGGCGACGATGTCGGCGATCGCGATGCTGTGGAACATGATCTTCAACGCGCTGTTCGAGCGCTGGGAAGCGTCGCGCCGGCAGCCGTCACGCACGCTCGGGCGGCGGATCCTGCACGCGACCGGATTCGAAGGTGGTCTGATCTTCATCCTGGTGCCCGTCGTGTCGTGGTGGCTCGGCATCTCGTGGCTCGACGCGTTCGTCGTCGACATCGGGCTGTTCGCGTTCTTCTTCTGTTACGCGTTCGTATTCCAGTGGATGTTCGATCGGGTGTTCGACGTACCGGCGGCGACGAAGGGGCAATGAGTAACGCGGCTCATATTGCAAGGAAAGGGCCTGGATATGCGCTGCCGCGCCACGAAACGCATCACCTGCTGATACAACAGTGGTTGGGACAGCCAGGGAGCAATGTTATTTCGGCACGTTTTGCGTTCTCATTGTCCTGAATACTCATGCGTTGATAGACATAACCATGAACAGCGTAGCGTTCCTGTTTCAATCCAAAATGCACCAGCAACCGTTGAGCGGACTCGGCTCGTCTGACAGACAGTTCGTCGGGTTCGATTTCTGCAGACTCGGCTACGCCGCTCACGGCCACACCTTCTCGAATGGGAAACTGCGACAGCATTTTCGATACCCAGCTTTCCAGTCTCTTCACTTGCTCTACACTCACCGCTGCAGAATTCTGCCCGAACATAAGATCGAAATTTTGTCCTGGCAAGCTCTCAACCCCATCGCAAGCATACGAAGGTCCAGCCACAAACAATAAGAATGCTCCGCTAATCAAGCCAGATAACATATGCCGAGATGCTGTCTGCATTTTCAATTGCCATATCCGGGTTATTTTGGCCCCATTCGGGCAGAAAGCGCGTGATTCCGTACTTTGGGTCGCCTGCCCCGAACGTATCCGTGAAGTGAGTACACTCGTGGATGATTGTCGACAACTTGGAAGTCGCTGCCCGGCTTCGGTCACGAATCGTGCAAAATTCTTCGTGGATGCTGATTGCGCGCGTTGCAGTGTCTGGACCACATACGTGTGCAACGGTGCCAACATTCTTGTTGGTCGGCAAGCATCCAAGCGATCGATCCAGATCGGGGTGAGCTCTCAGAAAGTTTCCCGGGCCTAGCGACCGCATAACTGCAAGGGTAGCCGTCAATCCCGTGACAAGGCGGTGGCGAATCCCGTGGTCGCTCGCGCCGAACCACGTCCAGACACGCCTACGCTCTTCCGGCGACCACTCGACCAACCTCTCGAGCCGCTCCTTCACCAGGTCGGCGCCCTCGTCGCACAGTTGCATCATCAGCCTTCTGAATTCCGCGTCGGAAGAGCCCTGAACACGAGGAAAACGCGCGTTCGATGTGCCGGCGACGGCGAAGGAGCCGAACGCTCACGCACCAGTGGCGATTTTCGGCAATTGCCAGCCGAAGCGCACCGCCGCCATCCGCACCGCAAAGCATGCAACACCGCCCAGCACGGCCGCGACGATCGGCGGACAACCGAGCCGCCTGCACGACACGACGCACACCGCGCCGAGCAGCGCCGCGCTCGCATAAATATCCGTGACCAGGACGACCGGCACCCGCGCGAGCAGGACATCGCGAACGACCCCGCCGCCACAGCCGGTCACGGCGCCCATCAGCGTCGCGATGAACGGGTGAACCCGGAATTCGAGCGCCTTCACCGCGCCCGCGACCGCGAACAACGCGAGGCCGGCCGCATCGAGCGTCGTGAGCAGCGACGGAGAAAACGCGGCGACCCGCTCATGAAACACGAACGCGAACAGACCTGAAGCGAACGCGAGCGCCGGATAGCGCCAGTCGCTCACAGCGCTCGGCGGCCGTGCGCCGATCAGCAGATCGCGGATTACGCCGCCGCCGAGCGCGACGACGAGCGACAACACCATGACCCCGAACAGGTCGAGTCCGGCACCGATCGCCGCATTGGCGCCCTCGATCGCGAACACCACCGTGCCCGCGAGATCGGCGGCAAGCACCACTTGCTCGATGCGCTTCATGCGAAAGCGCCGTCGGGGTGCTGCGTCGTTCGGTGGCGGCGGCCTGTGTCGACACAAGCGGACGTGTCGTTCAGCCGCCTGTCGTCTTCCTGTCGCCATCCGGATACATCACGCGTGTTGCGGATCATGGCCGCCTCCTCGATCGGGATCGAGCAGTCTAGCGCATCGGCCGCTTACCGACGGGTCGCGCGTGAAGCCAAACGCAAAAAGCCGGGGGAAGCAGGATGTGCACCCTGCTTCCCCCGGCTCGAAAGCTCGCCGGGCTTCCGATCAGGACCGCGAAGCCCGGCGCACCTCGCTCAATGCACGCCGAGATAAGCCTTCACCGCCGGCAGGCCCGGCTTGCCGTCGAGCGTCGTCACGCCCGCGAGCCACTTGTCGAGCGCCTGCGGGTTCGCCTTCAGCCACTCGGCCGCCGCCTTGTTCGGATCTTCCTTGTTCATGATCGGCACCATCACATGGTTCTCGATCGACGTCGTGAACTGCAGGTTCGACACGAACTTCGCGACGTTCGGGCAGCGCTGCGAGTAGTCGGGCGGCGTCGCCGTCAGCACCTTCGCTTCGCCGTAGTTCGGGCCGAACACGTCGTCGCCGCCGGTCAGGTAGTCGATCTTCATCTGCACGTTCATCGGATGCGGCTCCCAGCCGAGGAACACGATCCACTGCTTGTTGCGGATCGCGCGATTCACCTCGACCAGCATCCCGGCCTCGCTCGACTCGACCAGCTTGAACTTGCCGAGGCCGAACTGGTTGCCGTCGATCATCTTCTTGATCAGCGCATTGCCGTCGTTACCCGGTTCGATCCCGTAGAGCTTGCCGTTCAGCTTGTCCGCGTACTTTTGAATATCCGCGAACGACTTCAGGCCGCCCTGGTACACGTAGTCGGGCACCGCGAGCGTGTATTTCGCGCCGGTCAGGTTCGGCGTCGAGAGCACCTTGATCGTGCCGGCCTTCGTGAACGGCTGGATGATCGGGTCCATCGTCGGCGACCAGTAGCCGAGGAACACGTCGATCTGCTTGCTCTTGATGCCGGCGAACGTGATCGGCACCGAGGCGATCGTCTTCGTCGGGCTGTAGCCGAGCCCCTCCAGCATCGTCGACGCGAGGCCCGTGGTCGCCGCGATGTCGGACCAGCCGACGTCCGCGAAGCGCACGTTCTTGCACACGGGCGGATCGGCCGCATACACGGCCGACATCGGCGCGGTTACCCCGATCCCGCACACGGCTGCGATCAATAGGCGCTTCATCTTGCTTCTCCTCAAAGTGATGTCGTTTGCTTGAATGCGGGATCGTTTATTGAAGCCGCGCGCCGCGATCCCGGCGGCGGCGCGGACCATCGATTCGGTCAGCGCCCCGGCAACCGGCGCTCGTAGCTCGGCGCGTGGCCGAACTGCGCGCGGTAGGCCTTGCTGAAATGGCATGGCGAATGAAAACCGCAGACCGTCGTCACGCGCGCGATCGACGCGTCGGTCGTGCGCAGCAGGTCGCGCGCGCGCTTCAGGCGCAGCGTCAGGTAATAGTGGGTGGGCGACACGTTCAGGTACACCTTGAACATGCGCTGCAGATGCCGCTGCGACAACCGCACGAGCCGCGCGAGCTCCTCGAGCGACAGCGGCTCCTCGATGTTCGCCTCCATCAACCGCACGACCTCGATCAGCTCCGCCCGCGAGAAGCCGACGCGCGCATCGACCGGAATCGGCTGCGTATCGGTCGAGCTGCGGATGCGCTCGAGGATGAACTGCTCGGAAACCTGCGCGGCCAGCTGCTGCCCGAACCGCGTGCCGACCAGGTTCAGCATCAGGTCGAGCGGCGCGGTGCCACCGGTGCAGGTGAGCCGGTCGCGGTCGACGACGAACAATTCGTCGGCGAAGCCGACTTGCGGAAACTCGGCATGTAGCGCGGAGAGGTTCTCCCAGTGCACGGTGCAGCGATAGCCGTCGAGCAGCCCGCTCGACATCAGCGCATACGCGCCCGTGCAGATGCCGCCGAGCGGCAGGCCGCGTTCGGCGAGCGCCGCGAGCGTATCGCGCGCGCCTTCGTCGACCACGTCGCGGATGTGGATGCCGCCGCACACGATCATCACGTCGGGCAGGTTCGTGTAGTCGAGCGCCTGCGTGGGCCGTACCGCGATGCCGTTGCTGGCGCGCACCGGACTGCCGTCGAGCGAGTAGATCGACCACTGGTAGTGATCGGCTCGCCCGACGTAGTTCGCCATCCGAAGCACTTCGACGGCGCTCGAGAACGCGATCATCGAGAAGTGCGGCAGCGTCAGGAAGCCGAAATGGGCGAGGGACGAAACCGGTGAAACGCAGGCGGCGGGCGCGGCAGCGACGGCGGACGTCACATCGGTCTCCTGGCGAGGAGGTTGCAGGGGGCCAGCCCCGCGGCATATGCCGCGGAAGCCGTTGTTCATTGTTGGGTGAGCGGCCGGGGGCACCGGCCGCCGGAGGTCAGGCCTGTGCGGGGGCGGCCTTCACGCGAAACAGCTGCTTGAGGCCCGAGAACAGCGGCGCCTTCACGGTGCCCGGGGCACGGCCGAAGCTTTCGGTGATGCGGTCGAGAATGATCGCGAGCAGCACGACCGACAGACCGCTTTCGAAACCTAGGCCGATGTCGAGGCGCTGGATACTGGCGAGCACGTCGTTGCCGAGGCCGCCCGCGCCGACCATCGACGCGATGATCACCATCGACAGCGCCATCATGATCGTCTGGTTCACGCCCTGCATGATCGACGGCAGCGCATTCGGGAACTGCACCTTGTACAGCAGCTGCCACGGCGTGCAGCCGAAGGCCTGGCCGGCTTCGACGATCTCGCGGTTCACGTGGCGGATACCGAGGCTCGTCAGCCGCACCGCAGGCGGCATCGCGAAGATCACCGTCGACAGGATCCCCGGCACGCGGCCGAGACCGAACAGCATGGCAGCCGGAATCAGGTAGACGAACGCGGGCATCGTCTGCATCAGGTCGAGGATCGGGCGCACGATCGCGGCGACCCACTTGCTCTTCGCGGCCCAGATGCCCAGCGGAATGCCGAGCACGAGGCTGATGATCGTCGACGACAGCGTGAGGCCGAGCGTGATGACCGTCTGGTCCCAGAAGCCGGTCGCGAAGATCAGCAGCAGCGACGCGGTGGTGAACAGCGCGAAGCGCCAGCCCACCCGCCACAACCCGACGCCGATGAAGATGGCCATCATCATCCACATCGGGATCGCCTGCAGGCCGTGCTCGACGAATGCCGCGAGCCCCTCGATCGCCTGGCCGATCGTGTCGAACGTCTTGGCGTCGTGGTCGAGCAGATAGTGAACGGACTGGTCGACCCAGGTACCGAGCGGAATCATTTCAGACATGGGAACCTCGCGAACGCGTGATGGCCTTCAGGATGAGCGCACGATCGACCGAGCCGCAGTAGCAGCCGTCGTCGTCGACGACCGGCAGTGCATTCGGGCTCGCGACCACACGCGCGACGACATGTTCGAGCGACGCATCGCGCCGGATGCTTTCGATCGGCCGCACGGACGGCGTGGCCTGACCGATCGCATCGCGCGTGACGAAGCCGCGGATCTTGCGTTCGCCGTCGAGCACGAACGCGTATTCGGCGCTGCCGTTCAGCGATGCCGCGACGTTCGCGGCATCGCACTTCGACATGGTCGGCACGGCGCCCGTCTGCATCAGGTCGCCGGCCGTCAGGTAGCGGCTGGTGTCGATGCCGTCGAAGAACGCGCGCACGTAATCGTCGGCCGGGTTCGCGATGATGTCCTGCGGCGTGCCGACCTGCACGAGACGGCCGCCCTCCATGATCGCGATGCGGTTGCCGATGCGCAGTGCTTCCTCCAGATCGTGCGACACGAACATGATCGTGCGGCGCTGTTCCTTCTGCAGTTGCAGCAGCACATCCTGCATTTCCCGGCGCTTGAGCGGATCGAGTGCGGAGAACGCCTCGTCCATGATCATCAGCGACGGGTTCACGGCCAGCGCGCGGGCGAGGCCGACGCGCTGCTGCATGCCGCCCGACAGCTCGGACGGCAGCTTCTGCGAAAACGGCGCGAGGCCGACCTGCTCGAGCACTTCCATCGCGCGGCGCTCGCGTTCCTTCCTGCTGACGCCCGCGACTTCCAGGCCGAATGCGGCATTCGACACCACGGAGCGGTGCGGCATCAGCGCGAACGACTGGAACACCATGCTCATGTCCTTGCGGCGCAGCGCGGTGAGCGCCGAGCGGCGCGCCGACGCAACGTCGAGCCCGTCGATCATCACTTTGCCCGCGCTCGGGTCGACGAGGCGGTTCACGAGGCGGATCAGCGTGGATTTGCCGGAGCCGGACAGGCCCATCAGCACGAAAATTTCGCCTTCCTGCACATCGAAGGAAACGTTGTGCACGCCGACGACCTGGCCGGTGCGCTTGAGCACGTCATCCTTCGTCGCACCGGCGGCGAGCATGTCGAGCGCCTGCTGGGGGTTACTTCCAAATACCTTGCACAGACCTTCGACTACGACCTTGGGGGCATCCATCGAAACCTTCTCCTCGTGTAGCGGGGACTCACGCGTGTCACTCAACGTGCCTACATAGTTGCCAGAAAAAACCCCGACCTGCCGACGAATTACGACAAACGCTTGCGCAAATACGACACGGCCTCCAGCCCCGCCGGGCGGGCCGCAGCACGCGGCGGCACCCGATTGCGGCGGCGCAATACGCGCAAGGCCAACAACGGCGGGCATCGCGCGCCTGACTTGTGCGCAGCAGCGCGGCGCATATCGCGTCGCGCCTTGCGCCAATTCGCATCGGGCACGCGTCGCTTTACGACAATTTCACGTCCGATCGCGCGCCGATCTGCTCAGACGAAAGCGCATCGCCTCCACCCGTAAAAAGCATGACCGTGCAAAAAGCCGCGCGACGACACCGGACGGCGCATGCCGCGATACCGCGTCAACCCGGAAAATCCGCGACGACCGCTGTGATACATTCCCCGCCAACAGGCTGATCGCGACGCAGGCCGCCACGCGGCCACCGTGGTCAGCCGCGCATGCCGGTTCGCCTGCCGGCCATGCCGATACCGCCTCGATCGGCACACATCCGATCGCAGGCCGATAACGATACGAGAGAGGGAGCAAGGCGAAATGAACTGGGCTTTTACCGCAATCGGCTTCATCGTGGGCGGGATTGCCGCATTGATCGGGAATTTCTCCGCCGTCTACGGCGCACTGCTCGGCGCCGCGATCGGGTTCTGCCTCGACAACACGCGGCAACAGCGCAAGCGCAAGGCCAAGGGCGCGACACCCGACACGTTCGCGATGCAGGCACCTCCCGCCCAGCCGCCGGTTCCGCTGGCCGAGCGCGTCGCGCGCCTCGAAGCGACCGTCGAGACGCTGACGCGCGAAGTCGCGTCGCTGCGCGGCCAGCTCGCCGGCGCGAAGGCCGGTTCGGCCACGACTGACGCGGCAGTGCACACACCCACCGGCACGGCCGCTGCATCTGTCCCGCCATCCGCACCCGCCACGCCTGCGGCCGCCCTGCCGCCGCGCGCGCCTGCCCAGCCGGCCGCCGCACGCACCGCCGCACCGGCGACCGCATCGGCGCCGGTTCCCGCGCCGGTTCGCGCCGCCACGCCTGCGCCGACACCGGCCGCCGCGATCCGCGCGAGCGAAATGCCGGCCGCCCCGGCTCCCGCACCGTCGGCGCCCCCCTCACCGCCCAAGCCGCGCGAACCCGACATCGCCGAGCGCGCATTCCGCGCCGCGCGCGACTGGCTGCTCGGCGGCAACACGGTCGTGCGCGTCGGGATCATCGTGCTGTTCTTCGGCGTCGCGTTCCTGCTCAAGTACGCGGCCGACAACAACATGCTGCCGATCGAATTCCGCCTCGCGGGTACCGCGCTTGCCGCGGCCGCGCTGCTCGCGATCGGCTGGCGCGTGCGTGCGCGCCGCGCGGCGTACGGGCTCGTGCTGCAGGGAGGCGGTGTCGGCATCCTGTACCTGACGATCTTCGCCGCGACCAAGCTGTACGCGCTGCTGCCCGTCGGCGCCGCGTTCCCGCTGATGGTCGCGGTGTGCGCGCTGAGCGCGTTCCTCGCGGTGCGGCAGAACGCGCTGCCGCTCGCGTTCATGGGCACCGCGGGCGGCTTTCTCGCGCCGGTGCTGTTGTCGACCGGCCAGGGGAACCATGTCGCGCTGTTCAGCTACTACGCACTGCTGAACGCGGGCATCTTCGCGATCGCCTGGTTCAAGGCGTGGCGTCCGCTGAACCTGCTCGGCTTCGTGTTCACGTTCACGATCGGCTCGGCGTGGGGCGTGACGGCCTACCGCCCCGCGCTGTTCGCGAGCACCGAGCCGTTCCTCATCCTGTTCTTCCTGATGTATGTCGGCATCGCGCTGCTGTATGCGGTGAAGCGCGAGCTCGCGCTGCGGCACTACGTGGACGGCACGCTCGTGTTCGGCACGCCGATCGTCGCGACCGCGCTGCAGGCGTCGCTCGTGAAGGACATGCCGTTCGGGCTCGCGTGGAGCGCCGTCGCGCTGTCGGCGTTCTACGTCGCGGTCACCGCGTGGCTCGCGCGGCGCCGCGACCGCCTCGCGCTGCTGTTCGAATCCACGCTCGCGCTCGCGGTGATCTTCGCGACGCTGGCGGTGCCGCTCGCGTTCTCGGGCCCGACGACCAGCGCAGCGTGGGCGATCGAAGGCGCGGCCGTCGTCTGGCTCGGCGTGCGCGAGAAGCGCATGCTGCGGTTCGGCTTCGGCCTGCTGATGCAGGTTGCCGCGGCCGGCGCGTTCTTCACGAGCCTGCTCGGGCCGGCCGACGCCGCCGCGCTGCCGGTCCTCAACAGCCCGTACATCGCGATGCTGCTGATCGCGCTCGCCGGCCTGTTCACCGGCTGGTGGCTGCACGGGCGCGGCGAAGCGCGCGCGTGGCATGCATGGATGCCCGAGATCGGTGCCGCCGCCGCCGCGTGGGGGCTGCTGTGGTGGGTGAGCGGCGGCCTGCACGAGATCCTCGTGTACGCGAGCCGTCACGTCGACCTGCATGCCGACCGCTTCGTCGTCGATACGACTGCGCTGTTCGCGGCCGGCACCGCGTGGCTCGCGCATGTCGCGCGCCGCCGGCTCGCGTGGCCGCTCGCCGAATGGCCCGCACTCGCGCTGACGCCGGTGCTGGCGCTGCTCGCGCTGCGTGCGTTCGATGCACACGAAGCGCCGCTGTCGGGGATGGGCGCGTTCGCGTGGCCGGTCGCCGTCGGCGCGGGCCTTGCGCTGCTGTGGCGCCAGTCGCGCGGCACGACAGGCGCCGATTCCGCGACCGGCACGGCGCCCGGCGTCGCGCAATCCCTCTCGGCAGGCATCATCGCGCCGCTGCATACGCTGATGTTCTGGACCGTGTGCGGGCTGCTGTCGCTCGAAGGCTTCTGGCGCCTGCGCGCGTACGTGCCCGAAGGCGCGTGGAGCTGGAGCGCGTGGGCCTACGGCTTCGGCGCGCTGCTCCTGCTGGTGTCGGGCCCCGGCGCGCGGCTGCGCTGGCCCGTCGCGGCGTTTCCGCGTGCGTACCAGGTGTGGGGCGCGGCACCGCTCGCCGCGCTGCTGTGGCTGTGGAGCCTCGCCAGCGTGATCAGCGACGGCAACGCGGCGCCGCTTTTCTGGCTGCCGCTGCTCAACCCGCTCGACATCGCGCAGTGCCTGGTGTTCGTTGCGTTCGCCGTGTGGCTGCGCCGGCTGCGGACGCTCGGCATCGCGTGGCATCCGCGCGTCGTCGACTACGCGGCCATCGCCACCGTGTTCCTGTGGTTCAACGCACTGATGCTGCGCACGCTGCATCAGCGCTTCCACCTGGTCTACGACATCGATACCGTGCTGTCGTCGTTCGGCATCCAGCAGGTGTTCATGGTCGGCTGGAGCCTGTTTGCGTTCGCCGGGATGTGGCTGACGCGTCGCGACGGCATCGCCCGCGTGTGCGCGCTCGCGTCGCTGCCGCTCATCGTCGTGATGTGGGTGTGGACCTTCTACGCGAACTTCACGCAGGACGGCGGAAGCTGGGCGCGCGTGCCGCTCTTCAACCCGCTCGACCTCGTGCTGGTGGTGGTCTACGCGCTCGCCGCGTCGTGGTTCGTGCGCGCACGCAAGCTCGGCTGGTCGTTCGGCAAATATCGCGTCGAGCTGCTGAGTGCGGCCGGTGCGACCGCGTTCCTGTGGCTGAACGCGATCCTGCTGCGCACGCTGCATCACTGGGCCGGCGTCCCTTATGAACTCGGCGCGATGGCGGAATCGACGCTCGTGCAGGCGTCGGTGTCCGTGTACTGGACGCTCTGCGCGCTCGCGATCACGATCTGGGCCACACGCCGCGGGCTGCGTCCGCTGTGGTTCGTCGGCGCCGCGCTGCTCGCGCTCACGGTCGTCAAGCTGTTCCTGTTCGACCTGTCGCACGTCACCGGCATCGAGCGCATCGTGTCGTTCATCGGCATCGGCGTGCTGCTGCTGTTGATCGGCTATTTCTCGCCGCTGCCGCCGAAGGCCACCGCGCAGCAGGACAACAACGCATGAAACGACTCGCCGCCCTGCTCGGATTGAGCCTGCTCGCGTCGTTCGCGGCCGCCGACGGCACGCCGGGCGCCGGGCACGTCGCGCAGCGCTTCTCGCTCGACCTCGACGGCGCCGCCGCTTATTACCAGCTCACCCTGCCGCAGCCCGTCTACGCGGCGAGCCGGCGCGACGATCTCGGCGACGTGCGCATCTTCAACGGCGCGGGCGAGCCGGTGCCGTATTCGCTCGACGCACCCGCGGCGGCCGCGCCCACCGTCCCGCCGAAACGCACGCCGGTGCACTGGTTTCCGCTGCCGCCCGCCCGCACCGACAACGGCAACGCGGCGCTCGGCGTGACGGTCGGCCCGGACGGCGCGCTGCGCGCAGGCGTCGCCGCGCCGGTGCGCGCGAAGCACGGCGCGGATCTCGTCGACCTGTCGCATGCGGACGGCGACCTCGACGCACTGCTGGTGCACGTGGGCGACGACAGCTACCAGGGGCGTGTGGCCGTCGAAGCCAGCGACGACCTGCGTAGCTGGCGATCGCTCGGCAGCACGCAGTTGCTGAAGGTCGGCCACGGCGACGCCATGCTGGTGCAGGAACGCATCGCACTCGAAGGCGCGTCGCCGCGCTACCTGCGGCTCGACTGGCTCGACGGCGCGCCCGCGGTGACGTCGATCGACGTCGAGACGCACCCTAGCGATGCGCGCGGGACCGACACCGCGTCCGTCCCGCGCCAATGGCGCGACGCCGTGCGGGTGCGGGCCGGCGGCTCGCCCGGCGAATACCTGTTCGACACCGATGGCGCGTATCCGGTCGACCGCGTGCGGATCGACCTGCCGCAGCCGAACACCGTCGCGCGGGCGACACTGCAGAGCCGCGCCGACGCACAGGCGCCGTGGCGCGACGTCGCGGGCGCCGTGCTGTTCCGGCTGCAGGGCAAGGCCGGCGAGCAGCGCAATCCGCCGCTCGAATTCGCGGCGAATACGGATCGCGCGTGGCGGATCGTCGTCGACATGCGCAACGGCGGATTCGGCGGTGGCCAGCCGGCCGTCGCGATCGGCTGGCATCCGGCCTCGCTGACGTTCGTCGCGCGCGGCACGCCGCCGTTTACGCTCGGCGTCGGTGACGCGTCGCTCGCATCGTCGGCCGTGAGCCGCGACGCGTTGCTGGTCGGCATGGCGCCCGAAGTGCGGCCGGCGCGCGTCGGCCCGGCGTTGCCGGTATCGGCGGTCGCGCCGGCGTCGGCGGCCGATACGGACGCACCGCGCCGCTACGTGCTGTGGGGCGCGCTGGTCGTCGCGGTCGGTGTGCTCGGTACGATTGCATGGCGCCTCGCGAAAGGCGGTGGCGATGCACGCGGCCGCGACGAGTAACGACGCGCGGTCATGCGCACCCCGTCGCCCGTCTTTACGCGCCGTTTATCCCGCGTGCCGGTTTCTTTCGACGGTCGCAACGCATAACTGCGTACAGTCGTCGCATCGCAACCACGATGCGACGACATGCAGGAAACCTATCCATCGTATGACCCGCCGGCACCGCGACTGCGCGCGGCCCGGCCGCTGAAGCGGCTTCTGCTGCTATGCCCGATCGCACTGTCGCTGTCGATCGCCGTGCCCGCCCATGCCGACGACACGCCGGCGGCGCCGGTCGCCGCCAGTAGCCCCACCGAAGCGTCGCTCCCTCCCACCCTCGACACGATCGTCACGGCGCTGCGCAACCGCTTTCACGTCGCGTATGCCGACGCGCGCACGATCGCGCGCGCAGTGCAGACCGAATCGGATCGCTACGGGCTTGCACCGGCGCTGCTGCTCGCAATCATCGCGGTCGAGTCGGGCTTCGATCGCCACGCGGTCAGTGTCGCCGGCGCGCGCGGGTTGATGCAGGTGCTGCCCACCGCCCATCGCGATCTCGTCGCGCATGTCAAGGACCTGTCCGATCCGGCCACCAACGTGCGAATCGGCGCAGCCATCTTCCGCGGCTATCTCGACGATGCGGACGGCGACGTCGAAACCGCGCTCGTGCGCTACAACGGCGGCACGACGCGCTATGCACGGCGCGTCGCGCTGCGCGTGCAGCAATTCGATGCGCAGCTGCGCCGTTCGAACGACATGGCGAGCGACGAACCGCGGACGGACACTCCCCCCTGAGCGCGTCGCTACCGCGCACCGGCCAGCCGGTAGCCGACGCCTGTCTCCGTCACGATGTACGCGGGCCGCCTCGGATCCGGCTCCAGCTTGCGCCGCAGGTGGCCGACATACACGCGCAGGTAGTGCGGATCCCTGCCGTGCGTCGCGCCCCATACCTCGTTCAGCAGGCGCTCGTGCGTGAGCGGCTGGCCCGCATGATGCGCGAGCACGGCCAGCAAGCGGAATTCGATCGGACTGAGATGCACGCGCGCCCCGCCACGCAACACCTGGCGATCGCCGAGATCGACGGTCACGTCGCCGAAACGCACGCGGACCGCATCGAGGCGCCCGCCGCCGGCCTGCCGCCGCAGGTGCGCGCGAATTCGCGCGATCAATTCGGCCGCGCCGAACGGCTTCGTCAGATAGTCGTCCGCGCCGGCGTCGAGCGCGGCCACCTTGACGCTTTCCGCACTCGACGCCGACAGCACGATCAGCGGCGCGGCCGAGCACGCGCGCAGCGCACGGATCAGCGCGGTGCCGCCCATGTCGCGCAGGTTCGTGTCCGCGACGATCAGGTCGGGGCGGCGCGCGCCGACCACCGTCACGCCCGCCGCACCGGTCGCGGCCTCGCAGACGTGCATGTGTTCGGCCTTCAGCGCGACACGGACGAAATGCCGGATGAACCTGTCTTCGTCGACGATCGCGATGACGACGGTCGGTTCGCTCATCCGGCAGTGCCTTCGTCCGGCGCGTCATGCGCGCTCGCGCACGCCGCACGGTGCGCGTCCATGCTCAGGCCCATCCGCATGCCACCAGCACCACGTCGATCAGCTTGATGAACGGGAACGGCAGCAGCACGCCGCCCAGGCCGTACAGCAACAGGTTCCTGCGCAGCAGCGGCGCGGCGCCGAGCGGGCGATAGCGCACGCCCTTCAACGCGAGCGGGATCAGCGCGACGATGATCAGCGCGTTGAAGATCACCGCCGACAGGATCGCCGACGCCGGCGACGCGAGATGCATCACGTCGAGCACACGCAGTTGCGGATAGGTCGTCGCGAACGCGGCCGGGATGATCGCGAAATACTTCGCGATGTCGTTCGCGATCGAGAACGTCGTCAGCGAACCGCGCGTCATCAGCATCTGCTTGCCGATCTCGACGATCTCGATCAGCTTCGTCGGGTTCGAGTCGAGGTCGACCATGTTGCCGGCTTCCTTTGCCGCCTGCGTCCCGGTGTTCATCGCGACCGCCACGTCGGCCTGCGCGAGCGCCGGCGCGTCGTTGGTGCCGTCGCCCGTCATCGCGACGAGACGCCCGGCCGCCTGGTGCTCGCGGATCGTCGCGAGCTTGGTTTCCGGCGTCGCTTCCGCGAGGAAATCGTCGACCCCTGCTTCCGCCGCGATCGCCGCCGCCGTCAGCCGGTTGTCGCCCGTCACCATCACGGTCTTGATGCCCATCTTGCGCAGTTCCGCGAAGCGCTCCTTGATCCCGCCCTTCACGATGTCCTTCAGCTCGATCACGCCGAGCACGCGAGCGACACCGTCGATGCACTCCGCCACCGCGAGCGGCGTGCTGCCGCGACGCGCGATGTCGGTCACGACCGCGTCGACTTCGCGCGTGACGCGGCCACCGTGGGACTCGACGTAATGCCTGATCGCATCGGCCGCACCCTTGCGGATCTCGCGGCCGGGCAAGTCGACGCCGCTCATCCGCGTCTGCGCGCTGAACGACAGGAACACCGGATGCAGCGCCTGCAAGTCGCGCTCGCGCAGGTTGAAACGCTGCTTCGCAAGCACGACGATGCTGCGGCCTTCCGGTGTTTCATCGGCGAGCGACGACAGCTGCGCGGCATCGGCCAGCGCTTCCTCGGTCACGAACGGCGCGGGCACGAACGTCGATGCCTGGCGGTTGCCGAGCGTGATCGTGCCGGTCTTGTCGAGCAGCAGCACGTCGACGTCGCCGGCCGCTTCGACCGCACGGCCCGACGTCGCGATCACGTTCGCCTGCATCATCCGGCTCATCCCGGCCACGCCGATCGCGGACAGGAGGCCGCCGATCGTCGTCGGGATCAGGCACACGAGCAGCGCAACCAGTGCGGTGATCGTCACCACGTGGCCGGCCTTCACCGCGTCGACCGCGAACGTCGAGAACGGCAGCAAGGTGGCGGTTGCGAGCAGCATCACGATCGTCAACGCAACGAGCAGGATCGTCAGCGCGATTTCGTTCGGCGTCTTCTTGCGCTTCGCGCCCTCGACCATCGCGATCATCCGGTCGAGGAACGCCTCGCCCGGGTTCGCGGTGACCTTGACGACGATCCAGTCGGACAGCACGCGCGTGCCGCCCGTCACCGACGAGAAATCGCCGCCCGCCTCGCGGATCACCGGCGCGGATTCGCCGGTGATCGCCGATTCGTCGACCGACGCGACACCTTCGATCACGTCACCGTCGGCCGGGATCGTGTCGCCGGTTTCGACGAGCACGACGTCGCCTTTGCGCAGGTCGGTCGATGCCATCACTTCGACGGCCGCCTTCGCACGCGCCGCCGCGAGCTTTTTCGCGACCACGTTGTGTTTCGCACTGCGCAACGACGCGGCCTGCGCCTTCGAGCGCCCTTCCGCGAGCGCTTCGGCGAAGTTCGCGAACAGCACCGTGAACCACAGCCACAGCGCGATCGCGACGATGAAGCCGGCGGGCGCTTCGGCCTGGCCGAACAACGCGGCGATCCACAGGATCGTGGTCAGGATGCTGCCGACGTACACGCAGAACATCACCGGGTTGCGGAACTGCGTGCGCGGCGTGAGCTTGCGGAACGAATCGGCGATCGCCGGACGCACGAGCGCGGGATCGAACATCGAGCGCGCGGGCGTGCGCGCATGGCCCGGATGCTCGGGGCGCGGGCCTGTCACGGGCGAGAGAGACATGGCGGGTTTCCTTTACCGCCGCGCATGCTCGCGTGCGGCTTCCGTTTCCACGCAACCATCTTATGAAGGTTCGCGTGAAGATCGCGGCAAAGGATCGCGTCAGGGTATAAAAAGCGCGTAAACGTCCGTTTCGCCGCGGCGCGGCGGGGGTGTCTCAAGGGCCTTACACGAGCGGGAGCGCCACACTCCGCTCATCCGGCGTTTACGCGGCAAAGCAGGAAAACGAACCGGGGGCGCGGCGTTCAGCCGACCGTGTAGCGCCCGTGCTGACGCGGACGCCACGGCGACGAGCGGCAACTCGCGGCGCCGGCCGCGCGTCGTGCCGCCCAGCCTGCGCCACGCCGCCCGTGCAGGTCGCGCCGGGCCAGTGCGGCCACCCGCGCCGGCAACGCATGCGCGAGACGCCGCACGGCCGCCACGCGCGCGGCCATGCGCGACGCCGGCGATGCCGGCAACACGCGGCGCGCGGCCTGTGCGCCGGGCCGCTTGCAGAGGATCGCGCTGTCATAGCGCTTGCCGTCGAAGCGCATCACGTCGACGACGTCGAAACCCTGTGCGCCGTAGAACGCGAGCAGGTGCGAAGCGGGATGCGGCGTATCGAGCGCGAGCAGCGTGTAGCCGCGCAGCGCGGCCCACTGTTCGGCGAACGCCAGCAGCAACGCGCCGATCCCGCGGCTCTGGCAATCGGGGTCCACCGCCACCTGCCGCACGCTCGCAACGCCTTCGCGCCGGTACAGCGAGCACGCCGACGACGGATCGGTCGCATACAGCGTGGCCGTGCCGATCACGCGCCCGCCGCACACGGCGACGTAGCACTCGCCCGCTTCCGCGCGGCGACGCGTGACGTCCTCGCTCTGGTCGACGCACGTGCAGTTGAGTCCCATCGCACCGAGCCGCGCGAACGCGCGATGCAGCATCGGCGTGAGTTGCGCATAGCTGTCGAAGGCCGGATCGAAACGCCGCACGATCACCCGATCGGCGCACACGGAAGGCGGCGCGGCAGGTGTGTGTTCGGCGATCGCGTTCCAGGGTATCGACATTGCCTTGCTCCGTGGTTGGGATGCCCGAAGTCTATGAGCGCGCCGGCCGCCCTCGCAAGAAAAAATGTCGTAAAAGTTCGGGGAAATACGTGCGGGAGAGACGGTCGCGACCGTGCGTGCCACGCCGCCGTGTGCGCCGCGGCGAGCGCATGAAAGCGCACCGATCGTTGTTTGCGCAAGCAATGCGCGCAGCGGCCGGATCACGCGTCGGCGAGCGCCGTTGACACCGGCGGCGGCGCCTTCCAGACTCTCGGATTCCTTCCCTCACCGAGCGCGCTCATGGTCACCTGCTTCCTTCGCTACGTCATCGATCCGTACAAGCTCGACCAGTTCGAAGCGTACGGCAAGATGTGGATTCCGCTCGTCGAAAAGTTCGGCGGCACGCATCACGGCTACTTCCTGCCGTCCGAAGGGGCGAACGACATCGCGCTCGCCATGTTCTCGTTCCCGAGCCTCGCCGAATACGAGCGCTACCGCGAACGCTCGATGGACGATCCGGCCTGCCAGGCCGCGTTCCGCTACGCCGAGGAAACACGCTGCATCGTCAGCTACGAACGCAGCTTCTTCCGGCCGGTGTTCGCGTAACCGGCTACGTCCCGGCACATCGCGCCCCTTTTCCTGGCCGGGACGAAAAAAAGCCCCGCCTGCATCCGCGCGGCGGGGCCAACCCATGTCAGTAGAGACATCATGGAGGAGACGGGCCCATCTTATCGACCACGGCCCGCCGCCCCAACCAAGCATTTCTGCTATCGATCTGGGCGGCCGCGCACACGATTGCCCCTGCTGCCCGGCATATCGATAGAACGAAAAGTCGTTTTCAGAGTGGTGACGGGGTCGTTACCATCTGGTTTTAAGCCTGTGCTTAGCCGGGCAAGCCATCCCCAAGGAGCGCCCCTTGACTGCATTCGATCAACACCGCCGCCCGTTCGTCGTCGGCATTGGCGGTACCACCCGGGCAGCGTCGTCGACCGAACGCGCGCTGTCGTTCGCGTTGCGCGGCGCGCAGGCGGCCGGCGCACGCACGCGGCTGTTCGACGGCCCGTTCCTGCATACGCTGCCGCACTACGCCCCCGAACACAAAACGCTGACCGACGCGCAGCGCGAACTGATCGACGCCGTGCGCCAGGCCGACGCGATCATCATCGCGACGCCCGGCTATCACGGCGGGGTCTCCGGCCTCGTGAAGAACGCGCTCGACACGCTCGAGGAACTGCGCGCGGACGATCGCCCGTATCTCGACGGCCGTGCGGTCGGCCTGATCGTCACCGCCTACGGCTGGCAGGCGGCCGGCACCGTGCTGACGTCGCTGCGTTCGATCGTGCATGCGCTGCGCGGCTGGCCGACGCCGTTCGGCGCGACCGTGAACACGCTCGAAACGCGCTTCGACAGCGCCGACAGCTGCTCGGATCCGAAGGTCGTCGCGCAGCTCGAGACGGTCGGCACGCAGGCGGCCGAGTTCGCGCTCGCGTTCGCATCGCATCGCGCGGCCTCGCATGCGGCATCGGTCGATGCACTCGCGCCCGTGCTGAAGATCGCCAACCAGTAATCCCCGCCTTCCACCGCCCGCGCCCGGCCGACCCCGTTCGCCGGCGCGGGCGGTGCACATTCGGACGAACGGCCCGGCGCCGTGCACGCCGACGCCTCTCCCCGCCTGCCCTTCCCCGTGCCCCGTACCCCGTACCGATAACGATTCGGCCCGCTGCGTGATTTGCATTGGCCGAAAGATTGGTTCACGCCGCGGACGGGTTTTCGTACGCTGAACCTCCGAACTTTCTCCGCGCACGACATGAACCGTACGATCCGCTACAAGGGCTACGAAGTCGCCCCCGCCGCCGCCCGGTTGCCGAACGGGCTGTTCGCCGCCAACCTGACGATCGAAAAGGCGAGCGGCGGCCCGTCGCCGCGCGCCGTTTCGTTCGACGCGATTGATTTCTTCTTCGAGGAAGAGCACGCGCTGGCCTACGCGTCCCGCTGGGGCCGCCTCTGGGTCGACACGCACGCGTGACGCGCGCGTGGCCGGCGTGCGCATGGCCGCTCGAAAATACGCGTTTACGGAAGCTATGCAAGAATCTTTCGGTCCGTAATCGCATGACAACAGCCATGAGTGACACGCTGCAGGAAAAGCATGCAGCGGCAGATCACGCAATGCGCAACTGGACCTTCGAGAGGCAAGGTCCGGTCCGGATTGGTTCCGATGCGCACATGCAGATGTTCTGCCGCATGCTGCTCGACACACACAATCCGTACAAGCCGGCGGTGATCGACTGGCCGGCGCTCACGCCCGCCGAGCTCAAACGACTCACGTCGCTGCCGATCTGGGACATCGCGGTGCAGACCGAAGGCCGCGCATCGATCCGCGTGGCAACGTATGCGGCGACAATCGACGATCCGCTGCTGCGCCGCGCGCTCGAGATGGACGGCGGCGAGGAAGCGCGCCACAAGGTCGTGCTGTCGAAGCTCGTCGACGCATACGGCATCCGGCTCGCCCCCGAGCCGGCGTACCCTGCGCCGAAGGATCCCGAGTGGTGGTGGATCGTCACGGGCTTCAGCGAATGCATCGACAGCTTCTTCGCGTTCGGCCTGTTCCGTTCCGCACAGCGCTCCGGCTATTTCCCGCCCGAACTCGTCGACACCTTCGAGCCCGTGATCCAGGAAGAAGGCCGCCACATCCTGTTCTTCGTGAACTGGTATGCGTGGTACTGGCGCTCGCTCCCGTGGTGGCGCCGGCCGTGGTTCTTCGCGCGGGTCGCGGCCGTGTGGGTGCATTTGATCCGGGAGCGCATCGGCATCGCGCGCGGCATCGATTCCGACGGCGTCGCACGTGACGCGAACTTCCCGGCGACCGGCACCGCCGACATCGGCGACACGCTCAATCCGCGCGAGCTGATCGAACTGTGTCTCGCCGAGAACGACCGGCGGATGGCCGGCTACGACAAGCGTCTGCTGCGCCCGACGTTCGTGCCGCGCATGGCGCGGTTTGCCCTGCGGTTTCTGACGAAGTAAGGCAACTGCGTCGGGGCAAAAATCCGGTTCCTGGTTGTCCGGTCGGGCAACCGGGTAACGCCCCGCGACGATCGAAACACCGGGGCTGCCCTGCCCGCCGCCCGCTCGAGATTTCCCCGTCGCATGCGGTGTGGAACCTCACCGACCGCCATCGAGCCGCCGAATGCGGCGCACCTGACGCACTCATTCCCGCCCTTTTTTCTTCGGTACTTTGGCGCGCGCGGACAGATTGTCGCACCCGGGATTTGACGATTCCGGAACGTCGTCGCCGACGCCGGACAGCCTCTTTAACAACCTGTCGCGAACAGGCGCACCGCCGACGCAGGTCACGCCTGCCTGACGGATTCATTCCGTTTTCGCACCCCTTGCGATTATCCACATCGCCGAAATAGTCAATAGGACAAGTTTGAAAGATGAATGACGACGGTCCGACCTACCGCCCCGTAGCACTTTTTTACACATTCGGCGGGCCAACCGGCCCGGAATGCCCGCCACACGCACCATCGCTGCGGACGAGATGCGCAAATCAGCACAGACCGATGTTCGATGTTTTGAATTAAATTGATTTACGGATAATCATTAAAATCAATATAAAATCAACACTAAAATTCATAATTAACAAATTAACAAGGCGGCAACAACATTATCCATCAGCACACCGTCCAATATTACGCGAGTGAAAGAATTGATTATCTCGCAAACGTTTGCTATTTCATTAGTCTTACGAATAAGGGATCCAGATGTGTAGACCACCGCACAAAACTGCCGCAACCATATGATTTTTATGAAGAAATATGCAATGAGCCGGTAGACCACAAACCATACATTAAACATTCTTACAACTTTCAAATGCATTCCGAGTCAATGTGTCAAAAGTCGACGTATTAACCATTCTTTAACTTTCAAAACACTCCATTTATCACTTTTTATCAATCTAAAAAACCCTCCTCCAATAAACTCCGCCCATCAATTTTGAGATTCGCGCGAGCGCACGGAGTATTCCTCTAACGAAAGAGACCGGTGTGTGGCGTGCATATTTGGAGGTAGCTGGACATGAACCGCACATACCGCTCGATCTGGAACGAATCCCTCGGCGCGTGGGTCGCCGCATCGGAACATGACTCGGCACGGGGCAAGCCGAACAAGTCGGCCGTCGTAAAGGCCGTTGCGGCCGCGGTCCTCGTCGCGGGGGCGGCCGGCGGCAACGTCGCCTATGCGCAGTGTTCGACCTCGGGGTATAGCGCCGGGGGCGGTAATTCGACCAGCTCGACGTCGATCGCCGTCGGCTCCGGCTCCTTCGGGACCTGTGTCCCGGGCCAAAGCCCGACCGCGTCCGCCGGCGGCGCGATCGCCATCGGCGCAAACTCGTCGACCAACACGGTCGCCAGCGGGACGAACTCGACGGCATTCGGTACGGGCTCATCGGCCACCAACACCGCGTCTTCCGCATTCGGCCAAGGTACGTCGGCAACCGGTCAGTTCGCCACGGCCGTCGGCAGCGGCACGAAGGCAACCGGCAACTATGCGACTGCGATGGGTAGCACCAGCGCGGTCAACGGTACCCCGACTATCGCGTCCGGCGCAGGCTCGACCGCGCTCGGCAGCAACTCCACCGCGGGCGCACAAGCGGCCGCGCAGGATTCGATTTCGATCGGCGGCCAATCGTCGGTGACCTCGAGCGCAACGTCCGGCATCGCGATCGGCCGCGGTGCGACGACGAACGGCGCATACGGCATCGCGCAGGGCGATGGCGTCGTGTCCGGTGCAACCGGCCAGAACGTCGCGATCGGCTCGTCGGGCACGACCGCCAACAGCGGTTCCGCGAACGGCGGCGCCGTGGCGATCGGTCGCTCGCAGACCGCCAGCGGCGACGGCGCGGTCGCGCTCGGCACCAGCAACTCGGCAAGCGGCACCGGCGCTGTCACGCTCGGCAACGGCAACTCGGCGAACGGTACGGGCGCGGTTGCGCTCGGTAACAGCAGCACGGCAACCAATAGCTCCGTGGCGCTCGGCAGCTCGGCGTCGGCAACGGGCACCAACGGCTCGATCGCCATCGGCAATGCGTCGACAGCAAATGGCACCGGCGCGATCTCGCTCGGCAACTCCGGCAGCTTCGCCGCCAACTCGATCGCGAGCGGCACAGACGCACTCGCACTCGGCAACGGCTCGACGGCCAGCGGCGCCGCCGGTGCGGTCGCCGTAGGTGCCGCAGCCGTGGCGTCCGGTACGTACGGCACGGCAATCGGTTCCAATTCGACGGCAAGCGTCGCAAAATCGGTAGCCCTCGGCTACAACTCCCTGACAACCAGCGCGGCGACAACGACGTCCGGCGGCACCACCACCGTCAGCAGCGCCACGATCGGTGGCCAAACGTTCGGCAACTTCGCTGGCTCCGGCGCGGCAGGCGGCGTCGTCAGCGTCGGTACGGCTGGCAACGAGCGTCGCATCCAGAACGTTGCCGCGGGTCTCGTCACGGCGACCAGCACCGATGCGATCAACGGCAGCCAGCTCTACTCGGTCGCAAGCACGACGACGTCGAGCATCACGAGCCTGTCGACGTCGGCTTCGACCGGTTTGTCGTCGGCGAACAGCGCGATCTCGTCGCTGTCGACTTCGACGTCGACGGGTCTGTCGTCGGCAAACAGCTCGATCGGCTCGCTGTCCACCGGTCTCTCGTCGACCAATAGCTCGGTTACTTCGCTGTCGACTTCCACGTCGACGGGTTTGTCGTCGGCCACTAGCTCGATCGGCTCGCTGTCGACCGGTCTCTCGTCGACCAATAGCTCGGTTACTTCGCTGTCGACTTCCACGTCGACGGGTTTGTCGTCGGCCACTAGCTCGATCGGCTCGCTGTCCACCGGTCTCTCGTCGACCAACAGCTCGGTTACTTCGCTGTCGACTTCGACGTCGACGGGTCTCTCGTCGGCCACCAGCTCGATCGGATCGCTGTCCACCGGTCTCTCGTCGACCAACAGCTCGGTTACCTCGCTGTCGACTTCCACGTCGACGGGCCTGTCGTCGGCCACCAGCTCGATCGGATCGCTGTCGACCGGCCTTTCGTCGACCAACAGCTCGGTCACTTCGCTGTCGACTTCGACGTCGACCGGTCTGTCGTCGGCCACCAGCTCGATCGGCTCGTTGTCCACCGGTCTCTCGTCGACGAATAGCTCGGTCACTTCGCTGTCGACTTCGACGTCGACCGGTCTGTCGTCGGCCACCAGCTCGATCGGCTCGCTGTCGACCGGTCTCTCGTCGACCAATAGCTCGGTCACTTCGCTGTCGACTTCGACGTCGACCGGTCTGTCGTCGGCCACTAGCTCGATCGGCTCGCTGTCCACCGGTCTCTCGTCGACCAACAGCTCGGTTACCTCGCTGTCGACTTCCACGTCGACGGGCCTGTCGTCGGCCACCAGCTCGATCGGATCGCTGTCGACCGGCCTTTCGTCGACCAACAGCTCGGTCACTTCGCTGTCGACTTCCACGTCGACCGGTCTGTCGTCGGCCACCAGCTCGATCGGCTCGCTGTCGACCGGTCTCTCGTCGACCAATAGTTCGGTTACTTCGCTCTCGACTTCCACGTCGACGGGTTTGTCGTCGGCCACTAGCTCGATCGGCTCGCTCTCGACTGGCCTTTCGTCGACCAACAGCTCGGTTACTTCGCTTTCGACTTCCACGTCGACGGGTCTCTCGTCGGCCACCAGCTCGATCGGCTCGCTGTCGACCGGCCTTTCGTCGACCAACAGCTCGGTCACTTCGCTGTCGACTTCGACGTCGACCGGTCTGTCGTCGGCCACTAGCTCGATCGGCTCGCTGTCCACCGGTCTCTCGTCGACCAACAGCTCGGTTACCTCGCTGTCGACTTCCACGTCGACGGGCCTGTCGTCGGCCACCAGCTCGATCGGATCGCTGTCGACCGGCCTTTCGTCGACCAACAGCTCGGTCACTTCGCTGTCGACTTCGACGTCGACCGGTCTGTCGTCGGCCACCAGCTCGATCGGCTCGTTGTCCACCGGTCTCTCGTCGACGAATAGCTCGGTCACTTCGCTGTCGACTTCGACGTCGACCGGTCTGTCGTCGGCCACCAGCTCGATCGGCTCGCTGTCGACCGGTCTCTCGTCGACCAATAGCTCGGTCACTTCGCTGTCGACTTCGACGTCGACCGGTCTGTCGTCGGCCACTAGCTCGATCGGCTCGCTGTCCACCGGTCTCTCGTCGACCAACAGCTCGGTTACCTCGCTGTCGACTTCCACGTCGACGGGCCTGTCGTCGGCCACCAGCTCGATCGGATCGCTGTCGACCGGCCTTTCGTCGACCAACAGCTCGGTCACTTCGCTGTCGACTTCCACGTCGACCGGTCTGTCGTCGGCCACCAGCTCGATCGGCTCGCTGTCGACCGGTCTCTCGTCGACCAACAGCTCGGTCACTTCGCTGTCGACTTCCACGTCGACCGGTCTCTCGTCGGCCACCAGCTCGATCGGCTCGCTGTCGACCGGTCTCTCGTCGACCAATAGCTCGGTCACTTCGCTGTCGACTTCGACGTCGACGGGTCTGTCGTCGGCCACCAGCTCGATCGGATCGCTCTCGACGGGTCTTTCGTCGACCAATAGCTCGGTCACTTCGCTGTCGACTTCCACGTCGACGGGTCTCTCGTCGGCCACCAGCTCGATCGGCTCGCTGTCGACCGGCCTTTCGTCGACCAACAGCTCGGTCATCTCGCTGTCGACTTCCACGTCGACGGGTCTCTCGTCGGCCACCAGCTCGATCGGCTCGCTGTCCACCGGTCTCTCGTCGACCAACAGCTCGGTCACTTCGCTGTCGACTTCCACGTCGACCGGTCTCTCGTCGGCCACTAGCTCGATCGGCTCGCTGTCGACCGGTCTCTCGTCGACGAATAGCTCGGTCATCTCGCTGTCGACTTCCACGTCGACCGGTCTGTCGTCGGCCACCAGTTCGATCGGCTCGCTGTCGACCGGTCTCTCGTCGACGAACAGCTCGGTCATCTCGCTGTCGACTTCCACGTCGACCGGTCTGTCATCGGCCACCAGCTCGATCGGCTCGCTGTCCACCGGCCTGAGCACGATTACGACCAAGACGAACAACCTTGGCACCAGCACGGCGTCGGCACTCGGCGGCGGGTCCACGTACGACCCGACGACCGGGACGGTTTCCGCGCCGGCATACACGACCTACAACGCGAACGGCACGACGTCGACCGCCAACAGCGTCGGCTCGGCGATCAACAACATCAACAGCCAGGGCATCAAGTACTTCCACGCGAACTCGACCGGCGCCGACAGCACCGCGACCGGTGCCGACGCCGTCGCCATCGGCACCGGCGCCGTCGCCGGCACCGACAATTCCGTGGCGCTCGGCGCAAAATCGCAGACCGCCCCTGCCGTTGGTACGAGCAGCGCAACCGTCGGCGGCGTCACGTTCGGCGGATTCGCAGGCGCCTCGCCGGTTGGCACCGTTAGCGTCGGCAGCCCCAACAACGAGCGACAAATCACCAACGTCGCCGCTGGCCAGGTAACGCAGACCAGTACCGACGCGATCAACGGCAGCCAGCTCTATTCGGTCGCCCAACAGGTCGGTACCGCGACCAGCGCCATTTCGTCGCTGTCGACGGGCTTGAGCTCGACCAACAGTTCAGTGACCTCGCTGTCGACTTCGACGTCGACGGGTCTCTCGTCGGCCAATAGCTCGATCGATTCGCTGTCGACCTCCACGTCGACCGGCCTGTCGTCGGCTAACAGCTCGATCACGTCGCTGTCCACGTCGACCTCGACCGGCATCAGCTCGCTGTCCACGGGCCTGAGCTCGACCGACAGTTCGGTGACGTCGCTGTCGACTTCCACGTCGACTGGCCTGTCGTCGGCCAACAGTTCGATCACCTCATTGTCGACGTCGACCTCGACGGGTATCAATTCGCTGTCCACGGGCCTCAGCTCGACCGATAGCTCGGTGACGTCGCTGTCGACTTCCACGTCGACAGGTTTGTCGTCGGCCAACAGCTCCATCACGTCGCTGTCCACGTCGACTTCGACGGGCATCAGCTCGCTGTCCACGGGCCTCAGCTCGACCGACAGCTCGGTGACCTCGCTGTCGACTTCCACGTCGACGGGTCTGTCGTCGGCCAACAGCTCCATCACGTCGCTGTCCACGTCGACTTCGACGGGCATCAGCTCGCTGTCCACGGGCCTCAGCTCGACCGACAGCTCGGTGACCTCGCTGTCGACTTCCACGTCGACGGGTCTGTCGTCGGCTAACAGCTCGATCACGTCGCTGTCCACGTCGACCTCGACGGGGATCAATTCGCTGTCCACCGGCCTCAGCTCGACCGATAGCTCGGTGACCTCGCTGTCGACTTCCACGTCGACGGGTCTGTCGTCGGCCAACAGCTCGATCACGTCGCTGTCCACGTCGACTTCGACGGGCATCAGCTCGCTGTCCACCGGCCTCAGCTCGACCGACAGCTCGGTGACCTCGCTGTCGACGTCCACGTCGACCGGCCTGTCGTCGGCGAATAGCTCGATCACCTCGCTGTCGACCTCCACGTCGACTGGCCTGTCGTCGGCTAACAGTTCGATCACGTCACTGTCGACCTCGACCTCGACCGGAATCAGCTCGCTGTCCACCGGCCTCAGCTCGACCGATAGCTCGGTGACCTCGCTGTCGACTTCCACGTCGACGGGTCTGTCGTCGGCCACCAGTTCGATCACCTCGCTGTCGACCTCGACTTCGACCGGCATCAACTCGCTGTCCACCGGCCTGAGCTCGACCGACAGCTCGGTGACCTCGCTGTCGACGTCCACGTCGACCGGCCTGTCGTCGGCGAATAGCTCGATCACCTCGCTGTCGACCTCCACGTCGACTGGCCTGTCGTCGGCTAACAGTTCGATCACGTCACTGTCGACCTCGACCTCGACCGGAATCAGCTCGCTGTCCACCGGCCTCAGCTCGACCGATAGCTCGGTGACCTCGCTGTCGACTTCCACGTCGACGGGTCTGTCGTCGGCCAACAGCTCGATCACCTCGCTGTCGACCTCGACCTCGACCGGCATCAACTCGCTGTCCACCGGCCTGAGCTCGACCGACAGCTCGGTGACCTCGTTGTCGACTTCCACGTCGACGGGTCTCTCGTCGGCCACCAGCTCGATCACGTCGCTGTCGACGTCGACCTCGACGGGGATCAATTCGTTGTCCACCGGCCTGAGCTCGACCGACAGCTCGGTGACCTCGCTGTCGACCTCCACGTCGACGGGCCTCTCGTCGGCGACTAGCTCGATCACGTCGCTGTCGACCTCGACCTCGACCGGAATCAGCTCGCTGTCCACCGGCCTGAGCTCGACCGACAGCTCGGTGACCTCGCTGTCGACTTCCACGTCGACAGGTTTGTCGTCGGCCAACAGCTCCATCACGTCGCTGTCCACGTCGACTTCGACGGGCATCAGCTCGCTGTCCACGGGCCTCAGCTCGACCGACAGCTCGGTGACCTCGCTTTCGACTTCCACGTCGACGGGCCTCTCGTCGGCGACTAGCTCGATCACGTCGCTGTCGACCTCGACCTCGACCGGCATCAACTCGCTGTCCACCGGCCTGAGCTCGACCGATAGCTCGGTGACATCGCTGTCGACCTCCACGTCGACGGGCCTCTCGTCGGCCACCAGCTCGATCACCTCGCTGTCGACCTCGACCTCGACCGGCATCAACTCGCTGTCCACGGGCCTGAGCTCGACCGATAGCTCGGTGACCTCGCTGTCGACTTCCACGTCGACTGGCCTCTCGTCGGCGACTAGCTCGATCACGTCACTGTCGACCTCGACCTCGACCGGAATCAGCTCGCTGTCCACCGGCCTCAGCTCGACCGATAGCTCGGTGACCTCGCTGTCGACTTCCACGTCGACTGGCCTCTCGTCGGCGACTAGCTCGATCACGTCACTGTCGACGTCGACCTCGACGGGGATCAATTCGTTGTCCACGGGCCTGAGCTCGACCGACAGCTCGGTGACCTCGCTTTCGACCTCCACGTCGACGGGCCTCTCGTCGGCCACCAGCTCGATCACGTCACTGTCGACCTCGACCTCGACGGGGATCAATTCGCTGTCCACGGGCCTCAGCTCGACCGATAGCTCGGTGACGTCGCTGTCGACTTCAACCTCGACTGGCCTGTCGTCGGCCACCAGCTCGATCACATCGCTGTCGACCTCGACCTCGACGGGGATCAATTCGTTGTCCACCGGCCTGAGCTCGACCGACAGCTCGGTGACGTCGCTGTCGACCTCCACGTCGACTGGCCTCTCGTCGGCCACCAGCTCGATCACCTCGCTGTCGACCTCGACCTCGACCGGAATCAGCTCGCTGTCCACCGGCCTGAGCTCGACCGATAGCTCGGTGACCTCGCTGTCAACCTCCACGTCGACCGGCCTGTCATCGGCCACCAGCTCGATCACGTCACTGTCGACCTCGACCTCGACGGGGATCAATTCGTTGTCCACGGGCCTGAGCTCGACCGATAGCTCGGTGACCTCGCTGTCGACTTCCACGTCGACCGGTCTGTCGTCGGCCGCCAGCTCGATCACCTCGCTGTCCACCTCGACCTCGACCGGCATCAATTCGCTGTCCACGGGCCTCAGCTCGACCGACAGCACGGTGACCTCGTTGTCGACTTCCACATCGACGGGCCTCTCGTCGGCGAATAGCTCGATCACCTCGCTGTCCACCTCGACCTCGACGGGCCTCTCGTCGGCCACCAGCTCGATCACCTCGCTGTCTACCTCGACCTCGACGGGCCTGTCGTCGGCCAACAGCTCGATCACGTCACTGTCGACCTCGACCTCGACAGGCCTCTCGTCGGCCACCAGCTCGATCACGTCGCTGTCGACTTCGACCTCGACCGGCCTGTCCTCGGCGAACAGCTCGATCAGCTCGCTGTCGACTTCGACCTCGACCGGCCTCTCGTCGGCCAACAGCTCGATCACGTCGCTGTCCACGTCGACCTCGACCGGCATCAACTCGCTGTCCACCGGCCTGAGCAGCACGAACAGCACGATCCTGTCGCTGTCCACGTCGACCTCGACCGGCATCGGCTCGCTGTCCACCGGCCTGAGCAGCACGAACAGCTCGGTGACGTCGCTGTCGACCTCGACCTCGACCGCAATCAACGCCGCGAAGACGCACTACTACAGCGTCAACGACAACGGCGTGCAGCAAGGCAACTACGCCAACGACGGCGCAACGGGCACCAACGCCCTCGCGGCCGGCGTGAACGCCAGCGCGGCAGGCGCCAGCAGCGTCGCGGTCGGCGACGGCTCGAACGCGCAGTCGGCAGGCGCGGTCGCCATCGGCCAGAACGCATCGGCAACGGGCGGCAAGGCCGTGTCGATCGGTTCCGGCAACACGGCAAGCGGCGACGGCGCAGTCGCGATCGGCGACCCGAGCATCGCAACGGGTACCGGCGCGGTGGCGATGGGCGCGAACGACACGGCGACCGGCAACGGCGCAGTGGCGCTCGGCAACGCGAACACGGCCAACGGCGCCAGCGCGCTCGCACTCGGCAGCTCGAACCAGGCCACCGCCGACAACACGATCGCGCTCGGCAACCAGGCGACGGCCGGCGCCGTCGGCGCACAGGCTTACGGCTCGGCCGCGAAGGCAACCGCCGCCGACGCACTCGCCTTCGGCACGAACGCACAGGCCAACGTCGCCAACTCGGTCGCACTGGGCGCGAACTCGGTCACGAGCACCGCGAACCCGACGTCGAGCGCCACGATCGGCGGTGTCACGTACTTCTTCGCGGGCAGCTCGCCGGTCGGCGTGGTGAGCGTCGGCGCACCGGGCCAGGAACGCCAGATCACGAACGTCGCCGCCGGCCAGATCTCGGCCACGAGCACGGACGCGATCAACGGCAGCCAGCTCAACGCGACGAACAACGCGGTGAATGCGCTGTCGACGTCGACCGCGTCGAACGTCGCGTCGCTGTCGACGGGCATCAACTCGCTGTCCACGGGTCTCAGCTCAACGAACAGCAACCTCACGTCGCTGTCCACGTCGACCTCGACCGCGATCAACTCGCTGTCGACCGGCCTGAGCACGACGAACAGCAACGTCAATTCGCTGTCGACGTCGACCTCGACCGGCATCGGCTCGCTGTCCACCGGCCTGAGCACGACGAACAGCAACGTGGCGTCGCTGTCGACCGGCGTAACCAACATCAACAACCAGTTGAACCAGTTGTCGACGACGATCAACAACAACACGACGCGCACCGCCAACAACAACGGCATCGCGGCCGACATGAACGGCACGGGCAGCGATCACCCGACCGTCACCGCGGGTTCGAACTCGGTGGCGATCGGCGCGAACTCGACGGACGGCGGCCGCTCGAACGTGGTGTCGGTCGGCAGCGACACGCAGCAGCGCCAGATCACGAACGTCGCGCCGGGTACGCAAGGCACCGACGCGGTGAACGTGAACCAGCTGACGCAGGTGCAGACGACGCTGTCGACGGCACTGTCGGGCCAGCAGGCGCAGATCAACTCGCTGGGTTCGCAACTGCAGCAGACCGACCAGATGGCGAAGCAGGGTATCGCGGCCGTCGGCGCGATGGCGTCGATCCCGCAGATCGATCGCGACGCCAACTTCGGGATGGGCGTGGGCACGTCGACCTTCCTCGGCCAGAAGGCGATGGCGGTCAACATGCAGGCTCGCATCACGGAGAACCTGAAGGCGTCGATCAACGGCGGTTTCAGCGGCGGTCAGAAGGTGATCGGCGCCGGCATGCTGTACCAGTGGAAGTAACGCGTCGCGCCGCCAGGCCGCCCGGCTCGCCAGCCGGCCGGCCCGCGGCGGCCTCGACGGCCGGACGGGCCCGCCGCGCCACCCGTGGCGGGCTTCAGTCAACCCAAGCATTGAGGATGTAACCGTGAACAAACTCGCTCTTGCGCTCGCACTCTCCGCAACGGCCCTCGCCGCGTGCTCGACCGCATCCGGCCCGACCTTCAGCGCCTCCGAACTGCAACCACGCGACGGCGTGCGTACCTTCCAGGTGGACTGCCACGGCCTGCTGTCGGGCCCGCAGACCTGCATGAAGGCCGCCCGCAAGATTTGCGGCGAAGAGCCGGTGCGCGCCGTCGACTCGGCCCGTGCGCTGCGCGACAAATCCGATCCCGCGACGCTCGTGTTCCAGTGCGGCGCCGCGCCGGCCGAAGCGGCGTCGGCCGCCGCGCCGGCAGCCGCCGTCGTCGAACAGGTGAACCTGTCGGGCGACGCGCTGTTCGCGACCGACCACGCGACACTCGCCCCGACCGCGCGCGAATCGCTCGACCGGTTGCTGAGCGAGCGCGCAGACCGCACGTACTCGCAGGTGAGCGTCACCGGCTTTACGGATTCGGTGGGCAGCGACGACTACAACCTCGCGCTGTCGAAGCGCCGCGCCGAAGCCGTCGCGGCGTACCTGAAGGCGCACGGCCTGAAGACCGACTCGCTGACGGTCACGGGTCGCGGCAAGGCCGATCCGGTCGCGTCCAACGCGACGCCGGAAGGCCGCGCCAGCAACCGCCGCGTCGAAATCCGCCTGCAGCACTGAGCGGGGCGCCGCCGCGCGCGGCGGCCCGATCCGGCCGGCCGCCAGCGCCGCGCCGGGCTCGCACCCGACCTGCGCCGGACCGCCCGGGCGCCGCTTCGCCGGCGTCCGTTTCCGTTGGCCGGCGGCTATGTCAAAGTTCGTCACGTCCTGCCAAAACCGGTGGTTTCCGTGCCACAATCGCCGCAGACAGTCGCCGGGGCAGCCTGCCCGAATCGCACGCCGTGCCAGGCGTGCCCGACGACACGCCGGAAACCGGCTGCCGCCCTCGCGAACCAGGTCGCCCGATTCGCCCGCCGCGGCGTACCGGCGCACATGCAACCATGACAATCCACGGCGCGCCGCTTCCAGGCCAGACGCTCGACGCGATGCCCGGACGCACGACGCCGCAGAGGAAACCAACCGGTGACGGACATCAATGAAGCCGCCTCGGGCGGCACCCGCAGGCAACGGCCGGCGGTCGGCATCTCGCTGTTTGCGCGCGACGGCCAGGCGATCTGGGAAAACGGCATCCACCAGAACATCGCGTTCCTCGCGATGATGCTCAAACGCTCGGATCGTGTCGGCCCCGTCTACTTCCTGAACGGCGGCGACGCCAGCGCGCTGCCGGCCGGCCTCGAACTCGACGGCCTCGACATCCCGCTCGTGAAGCCCTCCGACGTCACGCACGAACTCGACGTCGTGATCGAAATGGGCGCACAGCTGCCGGTCGAGTGGCTCCGGCACATGAAGGCGCTCGGCAAGAAAATCGCCGCATTCTTCTGCGGGCACGTGTACGCCGGCCTATGCGAAACCCCGATCTTCGGCAAGCCGTCGGGGCACATCTTCAACGGCGCGCCGTTCGACGAAGTGTGGCTGCTGCCGCAATACGACAAGACCGCGGCGCCGATGCTGCAGACCATCCTGCGCGCGCCGGTCCACCTGATGCCGCACATCTGGTCGCCCTACTTCCTCGAGCGCCGCATCGCCGCGCTCGCCGCGGAAGGCGCGACGTTCGGCTATCGGCCGGGCCGCCGCCCGTGGCACCTGGCGACGCTCGAACCGAACATCTCGGTCGCCAAGTCCTGCCATTACCCGATGCTCGCGTGCGACGAGTTCTACCGGGCGCGCCCGGACGCGGTTCAGCACATGTTCGTCGTGAACTCGCTGCACATGAAGGAGCATCCGACCTTCGTGCACTTCGCGAACAGCCTCGATCTCGTGCGCCAGCACAAGGCAACCTTCGAGCCGCGTCTCGACCTGCCGGGCTTCATGGCGCGCCATGCGGACGCAGTCGTGTCGCACCACTGGGAAAACGGGCAGAACTACCTGTATTACGACGTGCTGTACGGTGGCTACCCGCTGATCCACAACTCGACGCTGATCGGCGACGCCGGCTACTACTACCCGGACTTCGATTCCGCCGCGGGCGGCCGGGCGCTGCTCGATGCGTGGCTGCACCACGACGAACGGCTCGATGACTACCGCGCGAAAGCCGACCGGCTGCTGCAGTCGGTCTCGATCGACAACCCCGCGAACCTCGACGCGTTCGTCTCGCGTCTGGTCGCCTGAACCGGAGCATACGCATGTCGGACTCCAATGCCCGTCAAGCGCCCGGCGAGGGCAAGCGTCTCGTCGTCGGCGTGTCGCTGTTCGTGCGCGGCGCCGGCCAGTCGCTGTGGGAAAACGGCATCTTCCAGAACTGCCTGCTGCTGATCCTGCTGCTGCGCCAGTCGCCGCTCGTCGCGGAAGCCGTGATGGTGAACGGCGGCGAACAGGTCGCCGATCCGCAGATGATGCTCGGCGAATGGGACGTGCCGCTGCTGTCGATGGACGAAGCGCTGCAGCGCTGCGACGTGCTGATCGAAATGAGCGCGCAGTTCGGCGCCGACTACCTGCGCGCGTTCCGCGAGCGCGGCGGCAAGGTCGTCACGATGCGGGTCGGCAACGACTACGTGATCGACATCGAACGCGCGATGTTCGACAAGCCGTCGGGTTTCCTGTTCTCGGGCGCGCCGTACGACGCCGTGTGGACGATTCCCGAATTCGAGCGCTCGTGCCTGCACTATTACCAGACGGGCCTGCGCGCGCCCGTCACGATCGTCCCGCACATCTGGCACCCGATGCTGTTCGACAAGGCGCGCGCGACGCTCGGCGCGGGGCTGTCGTACGGCTATCAGCCCGGCAAGCCGCGCTGGCGCGTGACGATGTTCGAGCCGAACATCTGCATGGTGAAGACGAGCGTCATCCCGATGCTGGTGGCCGAGGAAGCGTATCGGGCCAAGCCTGATTTCCTCGAGTTCGTGCGCGTGTGCAACACGCTGCACCTGAAGGAACATGCGACGTTCGTCCATTTCGCGAAGAGCCTCGACATCGTGAACCACGGGATCACGACGTTCGAAAGCCGCTATGCGGTGTACGAGTTCATGGCCGCGTACGGCGATGCGGTGGTGTCGCACACCTGGGAAAACGCGCAGAACTACCTGTACTACGAGCTGCTGTACGGCGACTATCCGCTGGTCCACAACTCGCCGTTCCTCGGCAAGGCCGGGTATTTCTATCCGGACTTCGACTGCCAGGCCGGCGGCCGCGCGCTGCTGAAGGCATTCGCCGAGCACGACGCCAACCTCGACGCCTATCGCGAGCAGTCGAAGCACGTGCTCAGTTCCGTCAGCATCTACAACCCCGAGAACGTCGCCGCCTATACGGACGCGATCGCCACCCTCTATCGCGACGCCTGACGCGCCGCCCATTCCGGACTCCGACATGAACGCACGCCCGACCCTCACCCGCGCCAAATGGCTGATCGGCTGCGCCGTCGCCTCGATCGCGATCGGCGCGCACGCGCAATCTACCGGCCCGTCGGCCGATGCGCTGCTCAGCGACTCGGCCGCGGTGCTCACGCAGCTCGACGCCGGCCAGTTCGGCGCGGTGTGGACCAACGCCGCCCCCTTCGTGAAGGCGCGCATCAAGCAGGACCAGTTCGTGGCCGACACGCAGCGTGCGCGCCAGAGCGTCGGCTCGGTCAGCCACCGCGACTGGATGCAGATCACGCGCATCCACTCCGTGAATGCCGCGACGACGCCCGACGGTTTCTATGCGAACGTCGCGTACACCACGACGCTGACGAGTGGCGAAACCATGTTCGAGAAGCTGAGCTTTCGCCTCGACGACGGCCAGTGGCACCTGACCGGCTACGTGCCGTACAAGTCGCCGAGCGGCACGCCGTAATCCGCGCCTCGTCCGCACCACGGAGCACCCGATGAAACTCAATGTCGCGATAACGATGAACGTGCAGCGCGACGCGACCCAGTCGATCTGGTACAACGGCGCGAACCAGCACTGCGTGTACCTGTACATGCTGCTGAAGCAGTCGCCGCTGATCGGCGAGGTCTGGCTCGCGCACGACGACGGCATCACCGACTATCCGCAAGCGCTGATGATGGACGCGTTCGGCGACGCGCTGCGGCCGCTGTCGGCCGTGGTCCACCAGACCGACCTGCTGATCGAGATGAACGCGTTCATCGATTCGACCCACACGGACGCCGTGCGCCGGCGCGGCGGCAAGTGCGTGTCGTACCGCTTCGGCAACGACTACGTGATCGCCGTCGAGACGATCAACTTCGAGAAGAACCCGTGGCGGCCGAACCCGAACCGCGTGCAGTTCGACGAGATCTGGACCAACCCGCAGCACATGCATACGTGCGCGGCGTATTTCCGGGCCGTCTATCGCGCGCCGGTGATCGAGCTGCCGCACATCTGGTCGCCGTATTTCATCGAACGCAGCCTCGACGCCGATCCTGACCTGAAGGCACGCTTCGGCTACCGCAACCACGGCACCGCGAAGCGCATCGCCTTCTTCGAACCGAACCTGAACGTCGTGAAGAGTTCGATCGTGCCGATGCTCGCCGCGAATGCGTGCTACGTCGAGCATCCGGAGCTCGTCGAGCACGTGTTCATGACCAACACGTTCGACAAGAAGGAAAACGTCGCCTTCAAGCATCTCGCGCTCGGGCTCGAGATGGTGCGCGACGGCAAGGCCACCGCCGACGTGCGCGCGCCGTTCGTCGCATGGGCCGCGCATCACACCGACATCGTCGTGTCCCATCACTGGGAAAACGGCCTGAACTACCTGCTGTACGACGCGCTTTACGGCAACTACCCGCTCGTGCACAACTCGCCGTTCCTGCGCGACGTCGGCTACTACTACCCGGACTTCGAGATCTTCGATGCGGCGCGCGCGATCGCGACCGCCGCGCAGACGCACGACGGGCGGCTCGACGACTATGCGGCCGCGGCCCGCCGCTGCCTGCACCAGGTCGACGCGCTCGCCGAGCACAACGTCCACGCGTATTCCGCGCAGATCCGGCAGCTGTTCGCCGGCCGCGCGCTCGGCTGATCGCCTTCTTCGCTCGCACCCCGCCCATGAATCAGACCGTCCGCAATTTTGTCGTGATCGATTCGATCCACGGCCCGTTCGTCATCAACCGGCACTGCGCGTTTCAGGCCGAAGCACTGATCAAGACCGGTCGACCGCATATCCAGGGCGAGCTAGACATGATCCTGCACGTGATCGACCAGTTGCCGGACGATGCGATCGCGGTGGACGGCGGCGCAAATGCGGGGCTCGTGTGCGTGCCGATCGCGCACCGGCTGCATGCGCGCGGCGGCCGCGTGTATGCGTTCGAGCCGCAGCGCACGCTGTTCCATGCGCTCGGCGGCACCGTCGCGCTCAACCAGCTCGACAACGTTCACCTGCTGAACATGGGGCTCGCCAGCGCCAACGGGACGATGAAAGTGCCCGACGTCGACTACGGACAGGACGCCGACTTCGGCCAGGTCTCGCTCGTCGACGGGCAGGCCGAGGGCGGCACGCCGACCCCCGTCGTGCGGCTCGACTCGCTCGGGCTGCCTCGGCTGGATTTCCTGAAGCTCGACATCGAAGGGATGGAGATCGACGCGCTGCGCGGCTCGCGCCGGCTGATCGAGACGCATCTGCCGTGGTGCTGGATCGAATACTGGAAAGTCGGCGAGGCGCCGATCATCGCCACGTTCGCCGGCCTCGACTACACGTTCTACCGCATCGACGGCCTGAACATGCTGTGTGTGCCGAACCCGCGCTGGGACCGGCAGAAGCTGATCATCTCGGGCGAACCGCTCGCCGTCGCGGCGCAGGCGGAACACGATACGGCGCCCCCGGCCGCGACAGCCGCAGCCGCAGCCGCAGCCGCCGACGCCGATGCGCCCGAAACGAGCTGGAATCTCGCACTCGACCACGAGTCGCGCTGCGAATGGGGCCATGCAATCGAACGCTGGCAGCGTGCGCGCGGCCGCGGGCTCGACGACGATGCGATCGCGCTGCAGCTCGCGTCGTGCTACGGCTTCGCCGGCGCACCCGAAGCCGGGCTCGCGGCGCTCGAACGCTTCGGCGATCCTGCCGCACTGCCCGACGCGACACGCGGGCGCATCGAACTCGCGCGCGCGGCGCTGCTGCTGCGCGCCGGCCGGCGCGACGAGGCCGCCCGTGCCACCATCGCCAGCGAAAACGTGCTGACGGCCGCGCAGTTCGGGCTGCCGACGGACCGGCTCTACCAGGGCCAGCCGCTGCAGGGCAAGCGGCTGCTGGTGCTCAGCTACGGCGGCGTCGGCGACCAGCTCCAGTACGCGCGCTACCTGCATGCGCTCGACACGCTCGGCTGCACGAGCGTGACCGTCGTCGTGCCTGACGCGCTGACGGGCCTGCTGCGTCACACGTTCCCCCACATCGAATTCATCGGCGCACACGGCGCCTGGGTCGACACGTCGCAACTCGCGCACGACTACTGGTGTTCGTTTCTGATGCTCGCCGCGCAGTTCGGCTACGCGCCGGCGCCCGCAGGCGCGGCGGCCGCGTACCTGTCTTGCCCGCCCGAGCACGCGGCCGCGTGGCGCGAGCGCGTGCAGCGCGACGGCCATGCCGCCGGCACGCGCCGCATCGGGCTCAACTGGCGCGGGCGCGAAGAAAGCGACACGCGCTTCCATCGCGCGGCCAGCCTGCTCGACCTCGCGCCGCTCACGCGGATGCATGGCCACGCCGCGTACTGCATCAATCGCGACCTGTCCGCGCAGTCCGAGCAATCGGCGCTGCCGGTGACGTTCCCGCATCACGCGATCGCTGACTTCAGCGACCTGGCGGCACTGATGCTCACGCTGGATGCCGTGGTGACCACCTGCACCGCACACATCCACCTCGCCGGCGCGCTCGGCGTGCCGGCCGTGCTGCTGCTCAGCCCGAAAGCCGATGCGCGCTGGGAAACGGGCTCGCGCACCGCGCTCTATCCGGGCATCCGGATCGTGCGCGCCGCGCACGTCGGGCAATGGGACGACGCGGTCGACCGCGCGATGGCGTTCGTGCTCGGCGGATTCGGCAAGGATTGATCGATGGGATGCGGATCGGGGCCGCTGCATGCGGATGATGTCGGCGCGGGCCGCGCATCTCGCGCTGTACGAGGGCCCGCGACTGGCGCGAACGGGCGCTAGACCAGCACCCGGTCGCCGCTCTGCGCGGCGAACGTACGGCCATGCCGCCGCCCTATCCGCGCGAGCACCGCGAAGCAATGCGCCACCCGCCGGCTGGCGCCGCCGGATTGCTTGACGAGGCTGTCGGAAACGCCACGCGCGATTGCCGAATCGTCGCCGCACGCGCCCGCGATGACGCCCGCGTAATAGTGGCGCGCCGCCAGCTCGCGGCCGTCGGCGTCGAACGGCTTCATTCGCTGAATGCGACGCGCAACGGCTTTCAGGCCGTCGAGATACGGCGCGACGTCGATCGGCACATCGGTCGATTCGGCGCCCAGTTGCCACAGCATGTCGGCCAGCTCGGCGATCGCGACGAGGTCGCGCGCACCGTTCGCCTGCGTGCCCGTTCCGGCTCCGGCCTTCGTCCCTGCCATGCTCGCGCCCCTTTGCGATTCGTCCCGGCCACGCGCCGGTCTCGCCCGACATCGGCGTGCATCATGCACGCCACCTCGCCTGTTCCCGCACCGTCACGCGGCGGCCGGCGACCGCCATGAAAAACGAATGCCCTGCGCCCAGGCGACGCCGGCATCCACGATGATCTGCCGGTCGACCTCGCTCTCCACGCCTTCAACGACGACGTGTCGCGCGCCTTCATGCGCGAACGCGATCAGCCGGCGGAACTGGTAGCGCCCGATCGCGTTGCGCTTGATCATCGACAGGATCGACCGGTCGAGCTTCACGATGTCGGGATTGCCGACCACCAGGTTGTTCAACGCGCTGAAGCCGACACCGAAATCGTCGATCGCGATGCGGCACCCGGCTTGCCGGAAGCGGTTCACGAACGATCGCCCCGCGACGGGATTCAACGGCCCCGTCTCCGTGATCTCGATCACCAGCCGCGCGGCGACCGACGGCTCGCGCTCGAGCCGCCTGAAGATGGCCAGCCACGCGTCGTCGACCACCGCGCTCGCCGCCGCCACATTGCAGCCGTAGACGGCAGCCGGATCCGCGCGCAGCGCGTCGATCGTCCGGCCGACCACGAGCCGGTCGAACCACCGCATCAGCCCGAGCGCCTCGAGGCGTGGCAGGAACGCGAGCGGCGGCAGCGCATCGCGCTCCCCCCACCGCAATCGCGCCAGGCATTCCTGGTACAGCACCCCACCCGACAGATCGGCCCGGCACACGGGCTCTTGCGCGAACCCGAGCCGGCTTTCCACGAAACTGCGTACCGACGCGAGGTCGGGATGATCGTCGGGGGCGCCGAACACGAGATCGATTTCGTCACGATTCGCTTCCCGATTCGCCTCCAGGCGAGCTTCGACCGCATTCATCCGGCGCTCCGGCAAATGGCGAGCCGCGTGTCGCGGCTCGACCTCAAGAAACATGCGGAGCAAGCCGACCATGACGCGCTCCGCTGCCTACCCGGCCCATCCTGTTATGTCGATCTTTTCCGGGAGCGTACTTTTCGCTTCGGCGCGCCGTCAAATTCGATATTTTTCAACGATATTCAGTTACTGGGAATACACCATGCATGCACGACACCGACTGTGCGACAGGCCACACTAACGCAAATTTCGGACCCCCGATTCAGATATCGTTTATTCTTTTTCGTCTAAACAACCGCACTCAACTCAATTCTTCCGAAATTTGCGGACCTCGAAATCGGAAAAATCTCAATTGATCAGATAAATACCGGCCCGCGAAGCATTGTCCGCGCCCACTGACAGGCCCGCCGCGGAAGCCTATCACCCGGTTTGCTTTTCACCGAAAAACGGCCGCCGCGCGTCATTCGATCACCGCAGCATTCAATTTTATCGTTTCAAACGAATTACTGGATTTCCAAACGGGAATCAAGCCACCTTGAATCAATAATATCAAGTTAATTCATATGATGATTATCAATTGAAACATGTTTAACAATCTTAAAGACTTGTTAACCTATAAAATAATTTCTGACGGACTTCCCTCGGAGCCGTCAGATTCGTGCCTTCAAAAACCGTCGAACCGATCGGGTTCGGCGGTTTCTTTTTTAACGGCATTATTTCGTCAGACATTAGGGCGGGACAATCCCGATAGCGGGATTCGGCGCGACGGTGTGCGCCGCGCGAAAAATCGGGCCTTATACGGCCGATGCGCCGATCAGATTCGCGAGCAGTGCGTCGTATTCGGCAACGAGCGCCGGATTCGCCGACGTATAGCGGCCGAGGATCTCGCGCTGGCGCCGCGTGTACGCTTCCCAGTCGTCATCGTGCGTATGCAGCGCGCGCAGCAGCGCATCGGCGCCCTGCTGCACATCGTTGTCCGGATAGTAGTAGCCGAGATCGGGCGCGAGGCTCGCGTTGTGCACGAGCGGATAGCCCTGCCAGCACACGTCGAAATAGAAATAGTTGAGCGGGTTCGACCATTGGTGCGACACGACGATATCGGTCAGGTCGGCCAGGAACAGCGGCGTATCGAAGCGTCCGACGAAGCTCGCCTTGCCCGCGCGCACGATGTCGAGGTAGTTCATCAGCATCACGAACTCGGGGCTGTCGTGCGCGAGACGGTCGGCGTTCGTCACGTGCGTGAAGCAGATCGCGTCGGGATCGCGGCGATACGCTTCGTCGATGATCAGCATCGGATACACGCAGAACTTCACCACGTCGTGGTTCGGCTCCATCACCGTCAGACGCTTGCCGGGCTCGCTGCGCGGCCGGTACTCGCCGCGCTCGGGCAGCGGCTGCGCGCGCGCACTCAGGAACATCGGATCCCACACGAACGGCACGACGCGCCCCGGGCAGCGGCGCAGCGACTGCAGGAACGGCAGCGACGAGGGCGCGATCTGCGGAATCGCCCACACCTCGTCGTAGCCGCGGTTGATGAACAACGAATCCCATAGCCGGCGGCCGAACAGCATCGACTCCATCACGTTGATGTACTCGACGCCGCAGCAGTAGCTGACGAGCTTCGCGCCGCGCGCCTTCAGGTGGGCCGTTTGCTCCCCGTTGATCTGGCCGCCGAGCTCGATCAGCACGTCGAGGGAATCCTTCATGTCGTCGAACGTGCGCGTGTCGAATACGCTGCGATCCCACGGCAACGCATCGGTGAGCGGCACATCGGTGGTGTTGACCAGCGTCACGCGGTAGCCGTGCGGCGACGCCATCAGCAGCTTCGCGAGAAACAGCGCGTTCTGCTTGATGCCGTTGATCCACAGGCTTTCGTCGGGCGCACGCAGTCCGATCGTGATACCGATGCGCAGGCCGTTCAGGACAGGAGACGTCATCGTCGGCGGGATGGGAGGTTGGATGGAAGTGGAATGAAGCAGTGTAGCGCGCGAAGCGCCGCCCGCGTCAAGCGGCGGCGCACGTCGGCGGCAATCGGGCATTCTAGCGGACCGCCGGCCCGGACACTGTCATGGATGGTCAGCGCGCGGCTGGCGCATGCAATGGCGCTTCCAAGGGCGGATGGGCCTGGTCGGGCGATCCAGCGCCGATCCCGCATGCGTTTCCCGCGGAGGAATGAGCACGCGGCCGCCGAGGCACAGGCGATGTTGACGGCCGGTGAGCGGTAACGCGAAGCGGGTTTCCGCTGTCGAGCCGATCGCCGTCAGGCATTCCAGTGCCGACGATCAAGCCCCCGAAACCACGCTCCCTTCATGGCGCCAACTCGATCCGATTGCCCGTCACGACCAGCTTGACGGGATCGGTCTTCTTCCACTGCGATTTCGGGATCACCAGCTGCCACTCGGCGCCCGCCAGGTCACGAAAGAATCCGGCGACACCGACAACGTGCGCATCGTCCGCCATTGGCGCAGACAGCTTCACCGTGGCGCCGGGCCCGAGCGTGGCCTCCATGCTGCCAAGCAGATCGGCCTTCGGCAACGCTCTATCGTCATCGAGCAACTGCGCGTAGCCCGCATTTTCGAAGACCTTTGCATCCTTCAACTGGTAGACGCGCACCACCACCGGTAACGATTGGTCTTGCTCGTTTTCGTTGAGGGCGGAACGGCTTTCGATCACCAGATTCATCTGCTTCACTTTCGCGACGAATACCGCGCGCGCCGTATCGACCGTCGTATCCTTCACCGACTGCCACATGCCGCAGCCGGACATCGACGCGACCGTCAGCACACCGACCACTACCCGCCGAATGCTGCGCATCATCCGATATGCTCCAGGCATCACAACCAGTCTCCCGTCTTGCTCGTGGACGGATAGCGCCGGATCGGACCGCCCACGCCTTCGTAAAGAACGAGCCGCACCGAAAAATGGCTACACGCGTAGCGGCCTACGAAGCGGCCGAGTACGTCGCCGAACAGCGCGACGTCGCCCGGTCCGACAAACCCCGACGGCTCGATCCCGACGTTCACGTTCACGATGCGGTCGACGCTCGCACCCACCCGTTCCGTTTCCTCGTCGAGCCACACGTAATGAATCGCCTCGATACGTCGCCGGTTATCGTCCTGTCGCGTCCAGTCGTACAACGACAGCGCGCCGCGTAGCCCGTTCGCGTCCAGCATGTTCAGTTCGCTCGCACCGGCCGCATTGAAGTGCGAGATCACCTGCCAGCCATAGTCGCCGCCGCGTGGGGGATACAGCGGCATCGTCGGAGCCGTCAGGTTGCGTACGCGCTCGACACCGTTAAAGGTCGAAGCAGGCGTGGCGATCATCGATTCACGCAGGGCCATGCGCGGCAACCGGCCATTGTTCGCCAGCACCCGAACCGCCACATCCCGGTCCAGCGAACTGCCCGGCTCGTCCCACGGCTGCCCTCCCAACGTTACGACCATCTCGGGCTGGCCGGTCACGCCGTACCGAATCGACGCGTGGTAGTAGCGATCCGGCGACTCGTGCCGCATCATTCCGCCACGATGTCGAAATTCCTTGATCGACCGATACGCGTATCGACTGGCGGTACGCGGATCGGTCGCCACGACCGACAGCGCGTCGTAGGGCTCGACGTGCTCGCCTGCCGACGCGGGAGGGAGCACTGGATAGTCGCGATCGTGTCGGTTGGGCCGGATTGCCTGTGCATCCAGCTCGAACAGGTTGATCACCGGCGTGCAGAACAACCGGATATTGTCCACGCCGAGCGTGGCGTCACCGGGTAGCCGATCCCGGATCACGATTTCGAATTCGACACACGTTTCGCCCGGCGGCACACTCGCGGCGTCGAAACCGCACATGTCGACGAAGTGGAACTTCTCGGGGAATGCGAAATATTCGAGCATCGTCTGCTCGCTATCGAGGTCGGCGTCGCGAGTGTCGTGATCGACTGGCCACAATCGCGTCTTTACGCCAAAGCCGGCCGGCTCGAATCTCATCGACTGATGCGGCTGCAGTTGCCCGTCGAGCATGCGCGGCATGCGCACGCCGATCGACTCGACCTGGCGCGTGAACACCGCGTACAGCGCGGATGCAGTCGGCCGGTCGCCATGCAGGTAAAGCCGGATACGCGACAGGTCGTCCCTCAGCCGCTGCTCGCGGTGCAGCAGGTCGAACGCGAGCCGAATCACCGTACGACCGTCCTCGCGCATGCGTGCGCCCGCCTCGCGCACGTTGAGCGGCAACAGCTTTACCGGCTGAGTGGTTCGATAAACGCATATCGTCCCGTCCGGCCCGACCGGTGTCGAACGAACCTGCAACCCGGTCGGCAACGTATCGAGAATCCGCGCCTCGCCGGCGCGGGGCACGCATTCGAGGATCGCCAGCGACGGAATCGTGCGACCTGCATGCGGCCACAGGTGGTCGATCAACGGATCGGTGATTTCCGGAAGCACGTCGTCGAGTTTCATGCGCAACCGGCTCATGAGGAACGCGAAGCCCTCGTAAGTCTGTTCGACACTGTCGTGGCGCGCGCCCTGCATCATCGTCATTCCCACACGACGGGCAGCTTGCGGGTGGTTCTTCGCGAATTCCCGCCCTGCTTCGCGCAGATAGCGCATTTCGGCGTCGAAGTAGCGCAGGTATGGATCGTCCTCCGCGCCGAAGCCGCCCTCTTCAGGCATCGACGGGGTGTTTTTGTCTTCACTCATGGCTGGAGATCCGGTGGCAGCGGCGGCAGGAGCGGCGGTGCGGACACGACACCCGCGTTGCCGACGACGAAAATACGATCGGGCATTCGGAATCCGCGCAGTTTCAGCAGGTCGATCGGCCCGGCGCCGACCTGCGTGCGCAGCACGTACGAAAGCGGCTCACCGTTCCCGGTGTTCCACGTGAGCCGATAGCGCGTGCTGTCGAGCTGCTTGACGTCCGCCTTGCTCAACAGACGCAGGAACGCCCAATCGCCGGTCGAATCGAAGGCCTGCCGTAGCCCAGCGTCGAGCGTCTGCCACGTGAGCCCCGCGTGCCCGTTCAGGCCATTGCCCGGCCATGCCAGCGGCGTCCAGCGCTCCTGCTGATTGAAATGGACGATCTGCTGGCCGTCGACCGACAGTTCCGAACGCGTTATCCCCGGTGTAGGGAGCGCCATCATTTCGAATTTCTCTCCCGCATCGCCCTGCAAATAAAGCTGCGCGCCAATCGTAGACAGCATCCGGACGGCGCTCAGGAATTTCGGGTCGAACTGCAATGCTTGCGGCGCAAACTCGCTCGGCATCCACTGATCGCCCTCCAGCTTCATCACACCGGCCAGTTGCGTGATGATGAAACGCGAAATCAATCCGGTATCCGGCCGCACATAGCGGCCAAGCTCAGCGAAGGACGCATCGGCCTGCGTATCGAAGAACGGGTAGCGGCCGCTCGTCGCCGCGGTGAAGGGCGCGGCAACGCTGGCTCGCCAAGCGTCGTTCAGGCTCGCTGCAGCCGGTTGCAGGATCGTCTGCCACGCGGACTCGAGCGGTTGCTTGAACACTCCGGCGCCAAAGCCCGCCCACGCCGTACCGAGGCTTGCGGCCGTCAGCGCCGCGTCGTCGCGTGCTTGCGACAACTCCGACAACCTCCCCTGGAACACTGCCTGCGCAAGCGAACGCGCCATCGTCTGCGCATCGGAACTACCCGAAATCTGCTGCAACTTCAGCCGCATCGTCGTCACTGCCGTCAGGTAGCGCGACAGGCTCACGCCGTTCAGCGCGATACCGGCCGGCGCGGCGCTCGTCCCCTTTTCAGCGGCCGGCGGTGAGCCCGTGTCGCCCATCAGCGCGAGCAGTGGGCCAAACGGCTTGTCGAGAGGATTGACAGCGGCCGCCCCCGACTGCTCGTCCGTGCCGATCAGATCTTGCGCCTTGCGCACCAGCGTGTCGGCCAGCGCCTGCGACGGGCGCCCCGCCTGCGCCTGATATTGCACGGATTTCATCAGCGCGATCAACGGCGACGTCTGCGCATCGGCAAGTCGGGACAGTTGTGCGACCGCCCCCCCGAGATTGGATGCCGGCTGCCACTGCATACTGTTGAGCATGCGCTGCCACGCGGCCGTGTACTCGCCAAAATAGCGCGCCGTCAACCGCTGCTTCAGTTCTTCCGCTGCACGCTTCTCGTCAACGATCGCGTTGGTTTGGATCACCCCCGGTGCGAGCGCATTGCCGATCGCCTGCGGCCCGGCCAATACCCAGTCACTGCTCACCTGGCGTTCACGGGATGCTTTGTCGATCGCCGTGGCGATCATCCCGTCCCATGCCGCGCGTGTATAGATTCCCGGTACAGTCTGCGACGCCGTGAACATCCCGGAGGCATCGGCACCGTTCAAAAGGGTTTCGAGCGACGCGTCGGCGTATTTATTCTTGACGTCGTCGAGAATACTTTGGTACACCCTGTCGTCGGCCGATGCGAGTCCCATTTGGGTAATCAGCATGCTACGGGTCGACGTCACCACACTATCGTCCATCGCAATCCGCCATTCTGGATGCGCCTTAAGATGATCCGCGTAAAACGCCGCGAGCCGCCGGCCGGTATCGTCGCGCTCGCCTGGCGGCATCTCGACGGGTCGCGACCACAACGCGACCAGCAGGCGCTTCAGAAACGCCGGATCGGCGCGCGACGGGTCGCCCAGCATCATGTAAGTCTTGAGCGCATTGTAGGTACTGCTGCGTATGTCCTGCGACTGAAGGCTGTCGGCACGTGCCTGGTCCGCGGCTTTCAGCAGGCCGCCGATCGTTTGCACGACGGGTATCTGCAAGTTACGGGTCGCCGCGATTCGGTATGGTTGCCAGAGATCACTCAGGATATCGTCATTGCGCGACAGTCCCGCGCGCAGATACCACGGTGCACCGTGCCGCTGCCGGTATTCGAGCTTTTCCATCAGTTGCTGTAGCGCGAGCTGCGCGCGCCAGGCAACTGCCGTCCGTGGCGGGGCGCCGACGGCAGCGTTTGCCGTCGCCCGCGCCTCACGCATGAGTTGCCGGTTGCCGATGAACGACGTGGTCATCCATACGCACCAAGCCATCGCGGCGAGGGTCGCGCACATCGCCAGCGCGTTGGCCCAGTAGAACCCCACGCGCCGACCGTTACATCGCCGAGTGGCGATTTCGAGCCACGCAGGCAACAACGCGGCGGGCTGCGGCGGGCACGCGACCGTTCCGTTGGGAACAATTGCAGCATTCGGCGTCGCACTCCCGCCCTCGGCAATCGGCACTGGCGTCGGCATGGTCACCGTCGTCGCGAATACGGGCGCGAACATCACACCCACCAGTTGCGCTCGCAGCCAGTGCGAAGCAAGCAGCACTTGCCAGTTCGTGACGATAGGTTCGCGCTGTTCGCCGATGTATCGCGAGATTTCCGCGAGATAAGTGACGTGCGCGGAAGCGGCACACAGTCGCACGCCGGCATCTGCCGTGCCACGCTCGATAGTCGCAAGCTGGTTGTGTAAAGCCATCGCCGCCGGCGCCTCCTTGCACGCCCGCTCCGGAATTGCCCCGATCGCTTCGAACGTCTCAGGGCTCCCGCCGTGCGCAGGCACCGCATGCAAGAAGGTAATCGGCGCGGCCCAACCCAGATCGCTCGCAAATGCAGCGAGCGTACGCGGCAGCTCGGTATCGCGCTCGTCAGTATCCGTGACCAGCACAACGCTATCGACCGGCCGTCGGCGCCGCAGCGTCCGGATTTGGCGGCGCCACTCGCTCGCGTCGATGCCGTCCGGTGCCGCGTGTACGAGAATCGCGTTGCCGATCGACATCGCACCCATGCGCTTGAGGCCCGGCGCGACTTTATCGATCAACGCGTCCGTCCCGCTCACCAACAGCCACGATGATCGGTATCGCCAGCGCCAGCCTTGCGACGCACGTAATTCGTCGAACATGCGTTGCAGACGTGTGTCGCGTTTGAGCGGTGTTTGCGCCTCCGCCGTGTCGCCGGTCTCCTTGCGAAACATCCGTCCGGCGACGGCGTATGCACCGATGAAAAACAGGCAGAGGTGAATCGCAATGAAGATAACCAGAGTGATGACGATGATGACCACCACCTGCATACGCGCCACCCCAGGCGCAAGATCGAACAGATCGCCTCGGCCCCACACGAGGCCGATCGCGAATGCGGCGACGATCAGCGCCGCGACGATCGTCCCCCAGAGCGGGACGCGTCCAGAGGGCGGAGACTGGGCAGCGGGAGCGGAGTCAAGCGGTCGCAAGGTCAGTTTCGGATCGGTCATGCTGAGCGTGTTCCGGCAACGAAGGTTCATTCCCGTGTGCACCGGGAAGAACGTGAACAATGGCGGACTGCACGCCATCGATGATTAGTTGCGGCGCGTCCGCCGCACCACATTCGGTAGCGGCTGCAACGGAGAGCCAGCCGCTGGCGCTACCAAAGTCGCCGACGATGTGGGCGAGGTCGCATTGGCAGTCGCTATTCGCAAGCGCATCCAGGTTCGCGATGCGCAGCCCCTGATTACAACGCTTGACCGCACGCGTGACCCATGCACGCGTCATGGCAGAAAAATCCGCGTTGCCCCATATCACGGCATTCGCGAGCCCGTACTCAATTTCATCGGCCCGCCCCTCGACGGGCCTATGCAGGGTTGCCATCACGGGCACATCGTCGGGCAGTCGATAGAAGCCCGCATCGAGCAGCATCGCGACACATCCCTCCGTACTGCCGGTCGGCGGATGTTTTTCGTGCCATGCCGTTGCAATCACGAGCAGCGGGCATGCGTCGCGGGCGTCGAGCCATGCGTCAGCCACCAGCAGTCCGTGCGAGGCAGGTACCGCCAACACGGTAAGCGGTGATAGCCCGGCCAATTGCACCGCGTCACGCACTTCCTGTTCGCGCAAAACTTCCTCGCCAGGCTCGGCCAGCACGCGCACCTTTGGCCAGTAAGCCGACTCATAGTGCGTGAGCGCGTGCAGACTCGCAGTGAGCGGTTCAAGCGCTTCGGCAATCCTGAGCGCAAGCTGAGTAATGGGTCGCTTTGGAGCCGTATCGACCACGGCACTGACCTCGCTCTCCTCAACCACATCGGCCAAGTCAGGTTCGTCGAATGTTTCCGGCGGGTCGTCGAAGCGGCAATGCTCGATGACACCCGAGCCCGAGCGGGGCTGCTGTTGCCGCGGCAAACGCACGCCAGCATGGATGGCCTGGGCAAGCGTCCGGTCGTTCAAGGGCAGGCAGTAGCCGACGCCGAGCACTCGAAGCGTCCGCTGCGCAAAACGGAGGCGCTCCGCCAGCCATCGGTCGCGATGGAGATTGCGGTGATATGCGCGAAACCACATGGCCTCATAGCGTGCACGCTCCATTGCGAAGAGCAAACCGAAAAAACCGTTCGGGATACCGACAATACAGAACCAGAACCACGGGCCGCCCGCGCGTTCACCCTTCGGCCATATCGGTAGGACAATGGCCACGCCTGCCATCGCGCAGGCCAGCCAGATACAGAACCACCATGGCCAGAAGCGGGGCCGGCGTGGATACGCGCTCGGGCGCCCTGCCCGGGAAAGATCGACTGGCATCAGTCGAAGTGGACGTTCGGCAACGACGAGATCAACCGACAACCACATGCGCAGCGATGACCGTCCAGCGCGAACAGCTTGCGGTCGCGATCCGGAAACTTGCCGGCACCCTCGTCAATGACGGTCTGGCCGTGCAGATCGCAGGTCGCGTCATCGCCCTTGCGGGCAAGCGGCCTGCCCATGAATTTGGTCCAAGGCGAGCCGCCAGTGACTTCGCCACCGTGTTCGAGTTTGTCGCCTTTACGGATGGGAGATTTCATAATCACCTCACAATCAGTTGTTAATTCTTACATTGCTACCTCGAGAACTGCGGATCCGACACTGGGTCGAACGACTTATCTTTCATCTCGTCTATATCGAAAACATCAAAATAAAAGAGACCAAAAACGAATATCGATCCATCACCAAAACCAATCATACAATCACATATACCACCACACACCACAATATTCTCGCACTCCAGACAGCCCCTCATATCGATCAAAAAAATCAACCAAGATTACTCACCGAAATTAAACAACCTCTCGCACAACTTAATATCAATTTCGACAATTTTTTTTGTTTTTATTTCAACCACATCAAGCTTTGAATCCTCTCCACACCGATGCCGATCCAACGATACATATTTCCCATCCAATGATATGACGGGCTTCATATCCGGTGATGCCTCCTCTTTCAACTTAGAGTCACTTACCGTAGTCCGATAGAATCCCGGCATTTCAATCAAATTCACATCACTTCCGACCTTCCCAACAACTGCCACAAAACTCAAAGGAGAAACAGCAACCGGCACCATTGAGGCATAAATTCCCGCTTTAACGTTTATATCCATCAGAAAGCCCACGTTTGGAGCGGCGCGCCGGACATGAACCGGCACACCAGCTTTGCAACGGCTTAACTCTCTGACAAGAACGTAATCAGTACCCGACACTATAATGGCCTCACCATCTGAACTAAGCGTCGCATCTATGGGTTCTTTGTCAATCAGGCAATGAAGACCGCCAACCATCGTTTGCATAGATAACTTGAAAGATTTCGCCGCGCCCGGCGTGCCGGCAGTTTGGCAAAAACCTTGAACCAAAGTCATCAGAAGGCCAATAAATACGACTATTTTTACGCTCAAAGGAGAACCTCTTTAATCATTCGCGTATATTTGATTCTTTTATCAATTCCATTTAACCAACCATTAATTGCCATAGTAACATCCTTTATTATCTCGACCTCCCTCTCGAGCTCTGCCGCTGTTTTTGGTATACAAAAACCATCCCGATCTATAGCACGAACAACCTTTGGTCTAAGGCAGGTTATATACCAAGCCCCGGAATCCAAGCAGTTCTCTGGTTCAGTGGCAACAATTTGAGGATCGTCGATGCGGGCCGGTATTTTTTTCATCAATGCACGATTCTTTTCTTTATATTGTGAATCACTCCACCATGAGGCAGTAAAACTCGATTGCCGAATCCATCCTCGATACAACCAATAGTCGGAGTAATTGCTGCGAAATGTAAGCTGCTTAAATCCGCGACCGCGAAATTTTTGAGCATCCTCTCTATCACAGTTCCCGAATCTCCAATCATAGGATGAGGCGATGACGCCACCTATTGAATTGTACTTAGTCAACCTGAAGTATGGATCATCCTCTCCAGGAATTTCTCCATACCAATGGCCAAGGTCTTTTTCGGACCGCACCGAAATAGGATTTACACGAACCCCGTAAATTGCGAATTCAGTTACCTTACCTACCATGCTTGACTCCTGCATAGTACAGAGAAAACCAGACTCCACCGCCCCCTGCCCCAAGAAATGCGATTGCTTCAGATAACTCTCAATACCATATTTTCTCAGAGAGAAATTCAGTGGTTTTCTATACTTTTCTCGAATTGCGCCCGCGTTGCCAGACATGTGAATGTCCGAGTAAAGCAATGCGAATTCCTCTTTGCTGAACCAAGTGGCTTTTCTGAAGTGTCGAATAAACGCCAGCGGATGAAAAAACCACAGCTTCTGCCCTGCCGGAAGCCCCGTTTTGTTCCAAAACTGAACTTCCTTCAGATACTTCATGAAATCGTTGTAGCCCTTGTCATTGCCGTGGTAGAAGCCGCCCTCGTCGAGCAGTCTCGCAAAGCGTTCCTCATTGCCTGTACTATCCCATTCACTCGGCGCATTGCAGACCAGGCCACACAATTGCTGCCGCACCAACGCGTTACCTTTTACGTAGGCCGAGAGTGCCTTCGCTTTGTGGGCTTCCGGCATTTCTCCTTCCGCCGCTGGCGTTTCATGGTCAGCGCCATCCTTCAGCAGCCTCTTCAGCGCCTCTACGTCGCACAGCCCATCGCTGCTGAACGGAGTATTGCCCTCGCTGACCTTCTGCCACCCCATAAAAGACAGAAAGTCCGCATCGGAGAATTTCTGGATACTTGAATCATTGATATCAACGTAGCCTGCCTTGTCTGCTGCCCAGTTGACCCGCATCCATGTCACACGGGCATCGGCCCCAAGGGTTGGGGACGGAGACAGGATGCGTCCAAACCGAAGCAGTTCGTAGCCGTCGCTCGGACATGACGAATAGAGCGCCGTAGCACGCTTGTATAGATCGTATTCGTAGTCCTTTTCCTCGACGGGACGCGGCGTGAGCAGCGTGCGCGTGCCGTCCTGCGCGACACTCCAGACGTTGGTGTATTTCGAACCGAGGCTGAAGTACGTCTCGACAAGCAACGGCAGGGTATTCGAACCCTCATGACCTGGCTTGAACGGGATTCCATGTAACTTGTTGTGGGCATCGGCTTTTTCAGGCAGACGGCGAAACTGGCTGCCCGCTGGAATAACGAAATACGCATGCCCCCACCAGTCCGTTTCAGTAGAAGCAGGAGGGGTAGGCGTGCTGTTACCCAGTTGCGTATGCCCGAAATACGCATCGAAATCTTCCGGCAGCATGAAGATTTCGAAATGCAAATGCGGCATGCCTTCATATTTTCCAAGCCAACCCAGCACGTCCTTGCGCCGGACCTTCTTGCCCTCACCCGAGACCGCCGGCGTCACCTGTCCCTTGCTCACCGGGCCAGTCGGCATGCGTAGGAACTCGTAAGGCAAATCCTTGGAATCCGAACCGTGCTCCTGATATTCCGCCAGCGGCAATAAATGCATGTAAAGAGAATAAAACGTCAGCGCACGGCAGTCGCCAGTCTCGGTTGTATGTTTGAGCAACACAAAACCCGTATGGCTCTTGCCGCTGTCAACCCCGTGCTGACACACCCGATAGGCAACCACCTCGCCATCGGCGATCGCATACACCTCGCCCTTCGTATCGGGCCGAAGATGCACACCACAGTGCCAGCGCCGATCGAAGGCGATCGGATAGATGCCGTGAGCGCATTCGAACTTGTCTACTGCGTCCATCATCGGATCCGGATTCGCCCCGGTCGGGGCCACGAAACCTGCTTCGGGCAAAAATGGCGGGCTGATGATCATTATCGTTACTGTGTATGGCTGTATCTGTCGTTGGGCTGGTAGTCGCTCACCGGCAGTTGCGGAAGATTGACGGACGTGTGGCGGGGGCCCTCGAACGTGAATGAGGCCGCCCTGATGCGGAATTCGCCGGGACAATTGAAGACAACGCTGCCGTTCTCGATGGTCATCGATGCACCGCCGCTGGCCACCATCGCCCTTGTCTTGGCGTTCACGAGCACATTCGCGCTGGCGCTCGACACATGCAATTGCTGATCGGAAAAGATATCCATGGGTGCGCCTTGTGCCTGCAACTCGATTTTCCCTTTTGAAAAAATCTTGATGCCCAGCCTGTGGGCGCACAGCGAGATCAGATCACCCGCCGCCATCCGCAGTCGCTTGACGATGCTCACGTCCATGTCCTGGCCCGCAGTGACGATCACGTTCTCGCCCGCCGAGTGCTGCGTCGATTTCGGTGTGACGAAAGCCATGCCGCCGGGAGCGCTCGCAAGCAGCCCCGCATTGCGAAGCTGATTCAGGCCATCGAACAGTACCGCCTGCGCCGCACGGTCCGCAGGGTCGGCCTTGGCTTGCGTCGTCGCTGCCGCGAGGTCCGTTACGCGCTGCAAAGCTGCCTTGAGCTGCGCGATAGCGGCAGGCATATCGAGGTGCGGCGTCTCAGACCCAGCCGCTGCATCCGCCGAGAAAAACAACCCCCTCGGCGCGCGCACCGTGCCCAAGTGCCGCGTGGTCAGTTCGAAGCCATCGCCGCGCTTGTTCTTCCCCCTGTCGACCAGATAGCCGAGGTTGAGCGACGACCGACCGAACACCGTTGCCAACCGAATGCCCTCGTGATTTTTCAAGTCTTCGAAGCGCAGTTTGTTGCCAAGCAACGGGGACCGGAACACGGCGCGGCTATACCAACCCTCCTTGCCATGCACCGGGTCCCGGCGGGCGTAGTCATGAACCGCCCCGGCAATCAGTAATCGATCGCAATTACCGTGTGTCGGGACGACGCGCACCTCCGTTCCGGGCAATAGCGGTATATGCAGGCCGCCCTCATACGACGCAGACGTACGCAGCAGGCGCAACGGCATGCTGTTCGTTCCACGCTTGCCGCTGTGCCGGGAGAACAGGAACTTGACGCGGTAGCGGCCGTATTCGTCCATCCACGCGTACGGTTCATCATCGCCCGACTCGATCACGCCGGTCAGCATGCCGGTGATCCATCGCCAGTGCTTTTCGGGCACATATTCCGGCCGGTAGGTCTGGTGCGCGGGGATCGCTTCGAACGTGTTGGCTACCGACTGGCTGCGACTGCCGGTCGTGACAAGCTTCGTGATCACAATCCCGTGCGGCGCCTCGGGCACCACGTCATTGGTGATCCGTACCACCATGCCGGGCATCATGCCAATCACGTTACTCGTGCCCGCGAGCCGCACCTGCCGCGTGAGCAGTTCATCACGCCGCACGTCAGCCAGCGCCTGCCCCTCTTCGACCGAATGGAAGTGCTCGATGCTGCGGTTCACGCTCCCATAAACTGAGCGGTCGTCGTGGGCCACGACCGATTCGACCTGCAACGGATCGTCGGGGGTGCGATAGTTGTGATCCCATTCGCGTATCGCCTGCGGCACCAGCGCGCGCGTGGCTTCCAACGTCAGGATCGCCTCGTGCCACCCCATCAGACCCGAGTGCGGCAGCAACGGCACTTCGAGCGCACGCACATAGCCTCGCGCCGTATTGCCGAACACCAGCGTATCGCGTTGCGGGCCGTCTTCTGTGCTCGCCTGTTTGAAGTAGTAGTAGACCCCGGCGCGCCGGCAATGCCGATCGATAAAGTTCGCCACCGTCTCTTCGTACATCACGGTTTGTTCGAACTTCCCGTCAAGCCCTTCCAGTTCGAACTCGATATCGAAGGACTCGAACAGATCGCGATCGACGATCACATCGGCGAGCAACTCACGCAAGGACCGGTCGAGAAACACGGCCGAGTCATGTACTGACTCGAGCAGCGCGAAGCGCGGCTTCAGATGCAGTCGATAGGTTGCCTCGTCACGCGTGGTCTTGATCCGCGTCCACTGCGTGACGATACCGTGCACAGTGCGTGCGGTATGACGCACGGGGTCGATCAACCCCGGCAGGGACGGCACCGATGCATGCTCGTCGATCATGAAGATCGCCGGCCGCCCAACGCAGGCTGCGCCCTCGATATGCTTGTCCGCAGACGTAACCGTGATGTCGGCTAGAAATGGCCTGTTCATCTCCTCCGTGAGCGTGAATTCGAACACGGAGAGCGCAGAGGCAAGCGTCGCGATCTCGAGATGAAGAGACTGGGTAACGATCCCGCTCGGGTGTTTGAGCACATCCTGAATGGTTTGCATGGTCACCGTCGCATGATGGGTTACATACATCGGCACGCCCATTCGCTATAACCTCAGGAATACGATGCCGGCAAATTTTCCCGAGTTAAGCAAATCGTCATAACAAAATCCATGAGACGAATACGAAATTCGTCTATAACAAAAATAAAATCCGCGAAGCGGTTATGTGATACTCCGGCGACCAGCCGCACCACCGGAATTGTCGGGGTATCGGCACTCAAACGGACAAGCAACGACCCCACCGCAACGCTGTTGGAAAAGAGGCCGGCAGAATGGAACGCGATACCGCGCAAGCGTTCCGGGCAATCCATGACGAACCGAAACAGCACGCACGGAAAAGCGTGCCCGGCCGCGATTCGGCGCTGAAAAGCACCCCGTGTATCACGTGTCGTCACCCACGGCCCAAGCGTCGGAGCACACGATGATCGTCCTCAGCCATTTCAATCACGACGCGCCCGCCAGCCTCGAGAATCACCGGCAGTAGGCGCATGGGTATCGTCACGAGTTCGTCGACGCGTCCGCGATGCCACGGGCGCTGCCATTGCGGCCGCTGCATCGCTACGAGTCCCTGCTCCATGTGTTGCGCGGCGCGCAACCCGACGAACTCGGGCCGCTGCTCAGCGAAGACGCGGCGATCGTCGAACCCATCGCGCTGGACCGCCTGATGAACGGGCGCGACATGCTGTTCGTCGACGCGTTCGCGCCGCCGCTGCCGCAAGTTGATGTGAAGATGTGACGCAACGCGGCGGCCGTGCGCGCGATCGTGATGCGGCTCGTGCAGCGGTACAAGCTTGGCAGCGACCCGCAGCTGCCGTCGGAACCCGCGCTGGTCGCGGATCTCGACACGCATCACTACATGCGCGGATCGACGGGCTGTATCCGGCCATACCGACCAGCCCCAACCTCGATCCGATGTGGAGCCGCGAACCGACGTTCTCGATCAGCATCGACGACAGCCGCACGATCCCGAACGAAAAGGCGCGACGCCCCGTTTCCGCGACACGCTCGTCGTATACGTCGATCGATGCCGCGCCGCCGGCCGGCCAATGTTCTCGTTTGATCACGACGCAGCCGAAACGCCGGACGAATCCGCCAAGCGCAGCGCCTGCAATCCCGGCCGCCCGATTGCACTGGTGACGCTCTACACGCCGAACATCGGCAGCTATGCACGCATCGCCAAACGGAATTTCCGGCACTACTGCGACGCGCACGGCTACACGCTTTACGTGCATCGCGACATCCCCGCCGAGATCGGACTGAACCCAACCGGCAACCGGCCAAGCCGTGGCTGCGGCATGCGTACCTGCAGCATCATGAATGGGTCGTGTGGCCCGACGCCGACGTACTGACCGCGGACCAGACGCAAGTGCTGGAGCCGCTGCTCGAAGGGCGCGACTGGATGCTCGTGCAGGATATCGGCCAGTGGGCGTTCAACTCGGGCGTGATGGCGCTCCGGCGCACCGAACGCAACGACGCAATGCTGCGCGACATGATCGCCGCGATCGCCGCGCTGCAGGACAGGTAGAGCGTCCATGCCAGCGATGGCGACCAACTGCATTTCATCCGCGCGATGGAGCGCGACGGGCAGTTGCATGGCGAAGGGGTGGCCGATCTCGTCGGCTTCGACACGCCATGGCTGTTTCGCCGCGCGGACAGCTAAATCGTGCATTACTACGGGATGTGGTCCGCGATGCGCGCGCTGATGATGGCGCACGACGACGGGCTGCTGCCTTGACGCCACCACCTCGACATCGATATCGCAAGCGCGTGCCGCCGGCCGGATTCAACCGGCCGGCGGCACGTGTCGGCTACGGTCAGATCGCCGTAATCGTCGGCGCCACGGCGGCCGGGTCGGTGATACTCGCCTTGCCGGTTTCGACATGCCCCGCGATGCGGCGCATCCAGCCCGCGTTCCCCGCCACCGTGAACTGCAAGTCATACCAGTGGCTGCTGCACGACAGATCCCAGTGCGCTTCGACGCGCTGCCCCGGCGGAATCGTCAGCGTGCGCGCCGCCCCGCCGTACGCGACATCGGTCGCCGTGACCGTGAGCGCGCTGGTGCCGGCATTGGCAAGCGTCACGTAGATGTCGCCGTTGGCGACGTCATAGCACGGCGTGATTTCCGGCTTCGCAGCCGCATCCGCGGCGGCGGCCCCCGCGAAGCGCCGGAAATAGCCGTTCGGGCCCCAGACGCTCACCAGGTAGTTGCCGTTCGCGTCGAGCGCCCACGTATCGGTCAGTTGCTTGCCCGCTTCGACCGTGTAGCGGCGCGGCATCGCGGTGGCGTCGCCGGTATAAACCCAGAAGTGCGCGCCTTGCGTGCCGGTATTCGCGAACGTCAGTGCGTAGCCTTGCGCCCCGAGCTGGCCGGTGACATGCAATTCGTACGGCAGCGCACGAGCCGGCCGCGTGCCGGGTTCCTGCGCCGTCACGACCTGCTGCGCGGTGCTGGCCGGCGCGGTCTGCGACGACGCCCGCGAGCATTGCAGGTCCGCCTGCGCGACATACGCCTGCGTGCTCGGCAAGGTCGGCACCGTGGCATCCGATTTCGAGAAGTCGAGCGCCGACGTCAGGTCGCCGCAGATCGCGCGGCGCCACGGCGAGATGTTCGTTTCCATCACGCCGAAACGCTTCTCGATGAATTGCAGCACCGACGTGTGATCGAAGACCTGCGAGCAGACGAAGCCGCCCTTCGACCACGGCGAGACGACGAACATCGGCACGCGCGGGCCGAGACCGTACGGCAGGTTGTCGGCGGTATACGTGCCGGTCTGCGTCTTGGTCACGACGTTGTGCCGCTCGAGCGACACGTCGACGGTGCTCATGCCGGAGCCCGGCAGCGTCGGCGCCTGCGGCGGCACGACATGGTCGAAGAAGCCGTCGTTCTCGTCGTACATGACGAGCAGGACGGTCTTGCTCCACACGTCCGGATTGGACGTCAGCGCATCGAGGATGTTCGACAGGTAGTAAGCGCCGTACAGCGGCGTGAACTTCGGATGTTCCGAATACGCGGCGGGCGGCAGCAGCCACGATACCTGCGGCAGCGCGTTCGCCTGCACGTCGGCTTTCAGTTGCGTGATCGAGCGTGTGCTCATCCCGCGTGTCTGCAGCGACGAACCGGCCGGCGCATTCACGAAGTTCTCGAAGCACGCCAGCATGTTCGTGCCGTAGTTGCCGGTGAAATTGTCGAACCCGGTGCCCTGCTGGTAGATCTGCCACGAGATGCCGGCCTGTTCGAGCCGCTCCGGGTAGGTCTTCCAGCTGAAGGGCGGCAACTGGATCTTGTCGAACTGGTTGTCGATGTAGTCGGTGTTGTCGAGCAGCGGGCCGCCGCCCGTGCCGAGCGGATCGACCATGCCCGTCATCAGGTACATGCGGTTCGGATGCGTGTTGCCGGGGATCGAGCAGAAGTAGTTGTCGCACACCGTGAACGCATCCGCGAGCGCGTAATGGAACGGGATGTCGTCGCGGACGTGATAGCCCATCGTCATGTTGGACTTCTGCACCGCCCATTGATCCGCGCGGCCGTTGTCGATCGCGCCGTGCGTCGTCGCCCACGTATGCGGCAGGCCGCCGATGCACTGCGCGTTGACGCCCGGGTTGGTCGTGTCGTAGCGGAACGGCGCAATCACGCTCGTCTTGTCTTCCTGCCGCGGCTGGAACCACACCGGCTTGCCGTTCGGCAGCGTGACCGGGAAGCGGTCGTTATAGCCGCGCACGCCGCTCAGGTGACCGAGGTAGTGGTCGAACGAGCGGTTTTCCTGCATGAACACGACGATGTGCTGGACATCCTGGATCGTGCCCGTCACGGTATTCGGCTCAATCGCCAGCGCCTTGCGGATCGATTCGGGAAGCAGTGCGGTGGCGGCGGTCGCGCCGGCGAGGCCGGCCGAGAACTTCAGAAAATCGCGTCGCGAATGAGTGGCCATGCTGGTTGCTCTTGATTGGATTTCTGGTGGAAACGACCGGGATCAGGAAGCGGGCGAGGAGGCAGGTGCGGTGAAACCGGGCGGGCAGTGCATCTGCGCGGTGGCGACCACGCCGCCGCCGCATGCGGCCTTCTGCTGCGCGACGGGTGCGGCGGGTGCGGTCAGGTCGTCGTTGCAGGCGCCGAGGAGTGCTGTCAGCGCGATCAGGCCAGCGACCGCGAAGGGCCGTAGGGCCGAGTTTCGCATAACGTCTCTCCGTGGATGTGAGGACGCGACACGGGCGCGGGTGCGCACCGGTCATGTCGACGGCGAGATGCTAATTTCAGCGTGTTACACGACAGTGTCGCGTAAGGAGGCGAGCTGCGTGCTCGCAGATGGCGGCACGTGTCAGGACGGAAAGATGAGCAAGCAACGTAATGCAATCGAAAGATTCGCATTGCTTCGTTTTTGCCGAGCGATCGAAGCAGGCCTGGCGCAGTACTGGCCGTGCAACGAATCGCGAAACGTCTTTGACGGGCCGGCAGCCGCGACAGCCGGCCCGCAACCAGCGAAACAGGCGACGCTCAGCCTTCCGCCATCATCAGCAACTGCGCGCCATCCGAGACCTGGTCGCCGACGCCGTACAGCACTTCCGCGACGACGCCCGCGCTCGGCGCGCCGATCGTGTGCTCCATCTTCATCGCTTCCATCACGATCAGCGGCGTGCCGGCTTCGACCTTCTGGCCGGGCTCGACCAGCACCGCGATCACCTTGCCGGGCATCGGCGCGGTCAGGCGGCCACCGCCCTGCTCCGCGTCACCCGCATGCGCGAGCAGGTTGCGCCATTCGAACGTCTCGGCGGCGCCCTGCGTAAACACATGGAACGTATCGCCGTCCGCATACACGCGGCCGCTGCTGCGCACGCCGCCGAGCGTCACGTCGAAATCGAGCGGCGTGGCGCCACGCGTCCACGCGAACGGTTGCGCAGCTGCACCGCCGGTCGCGAGGCGCGCAACCGCACCGTCGTCCTCGTAGGTGACCGTGACGTCCGCTTCGCGCTCGGCCGCATGCCATTCGAGCGTGCGGCGATAGCCGCCGTTCAGTCGCCAGTTGGGCAGCGCGTCCCACGGCGATGAACCCTGCGCGGCCGCGCCGCGTTCGCGTGCGAGCAACGCCGCGCAGGCGAGCGCGAGCGTCGCGCGCGGCGGCTCTTGCGGCGCGAACAGCGCGTCGTGGTTGCGCTCGATCAGGCCCGTATCGAGATTGGCCGTCGCGAACGGTTCGCACGCAACGATCCGCTGCAGGAACGCGGCGTTCGTGTGCAGGCCGACCACTTCACATGCACGCAGCGCGCGCAGCATCAGGCTCAGCGCTTCGGCACGGTCCGCGCCATGGACGATCAGCTTCGCGATCATCGGATCGTAGAACGGCGTGATCGCATCGCCTTCGCGCACGCCGCTGTCGACGCGCACCGATGCACCGATCGCGAACTCGACGCCTGCCGGCAACCGCAGGTGCTTCAACGTGCCCGTCGACGGCAGGAAGCCGCGCGCCGGGTTCTCCGCATAGAGACGCGCCTCGAGCGCGTGGCCCTGCACGTGTAGTTCGTCCTGCTTCAGCGGCAGCGGCTCGCCGGATGCGACGCGCAGTTGCCATTCGACGAGATCGAGCCCCGTGACCATCTCGGTGACCGGATGCTCGACCTGCAGCCGCGTGTTCATTTCCATGAAGTAGAACGCGTCGCCCGTCATGATGAATTCGACGGTGCCCGCGCCGACATAGCCGACCGCGCGCGCGGCCGCGACGGCCGCTTCGCCCATCGCGCGGCGCACGTCGTCCGGCAGCCCTGGCGCCGGCGCTTCTTCGAGCACCTTCTGGTGACGGCGCTGCACCGAGCAGTCGCGGTCGAACAGGTACACGGTATTGCCGTGCGTGTCGCCGAACACCTGCACCTCGACGTGGCGCGGGCGCGTCAGGTATTTCTCGATCAGCACGCGATCGTTGCCGAAACTGCTCGCGGCTTCGCGCTGGCACGACGCGAGCGCCGCCGGGAAATCGTCGGAGCGCTCGACCACGCGCATGCCCTTGCCGCCGCCACCCGCGCTGGCTTTCAGCAGCACCGGATAGCCGATCGCGTCGGCTTCGCGATGCAGGTTGGCCGCGTCCTGGTCGTCGCCGTGATAGCCGGGCACGAGCGGCACGGCGGCCGCGTGCATCAGCGCCTTCGCGGCGGCCTTCGAACCCATCGCCGCGATTGCGTCGACCGGCGGCCCGATGAAGACGATGCCGGCCGCTTCGCACGCATGCGCGAAATCTTCGTTCTCCGACAGGAAGCCGTAGCCGGGGTGGATCGCCTGCGCGCCGGTGGCGCGCGCCGCTTCGATGATGCGCTCGATGCGCAGGTAGCTGTCGGCCGCGGCCGAGCCGCCGATGTGCACGGCTTCGTCGCACGCGGCCACGTGTTTCGCGTTCGCGTCCGCGTCGGAATAGACGGCGACGCTCGCAATCCCGAGACGTTTGCACGTCGCGGCGACGCGGCACGCGATTTCGCCTCGGTTGGCGATCAGAATCTTGTCGAACATGGCTTCGGTGTCGTCCGGATAGAGTGGGTCACGCGCGCTGCGCAATCATTCACGCCACGACGGCGTGCGCTTTTCGAGGAAGGACGCGATCCCTTCGCGCGCTTCCGCGCCGGCGCGGGTTCGGGCGATCCAGTCGGCGGTCTGCTCGATCAGCGTCGCGTCGAGCGGGCGGCCGGCCACATCGGCGACGAGCCGCTTGCACGCCTTCACCGCGTCGGGGCCGTTCGCGACGAGCGTCGCGGCCAGCTTCGCGACCGTTTCGTCGAGCGCATCGGCCGGCACCGCGTCGTGAATGAAACCGAGCGACGCCGCGCGCGCGCTGTCGAACACCTCGGCCGTCGTGAAGTAGCGGCGCGCCGCGCGCTCGCCCATCGCACGCACGACGTACGGCGCGATCGTCGCGGGGATCAGCCCGAGTCGCGCTTCCGACAGGCAGAACTTCACGCCGTCGGCGGCAATCGCGATGTCGGCCGCCGCCACCAGGCCCACGCCGCCCGCGTATGCATCGCCATGCACGCGTGCGATCACCGGCTTGCCGCAGCGATGGATCGCCTCGAGCATCCGCGCGAGCTTGCGCGCATCGGCACGGTTCTCGTCGTCCGAGTAACCGGCCATCCTCTTCATCCAGTTCAGGTCCGCACCCGCGCAGAACGCCGCCCCTTCCGCGGCGAGCACGATCGCGCGCACGCCTGCGTGCGCGTCGAGCCATTCGAACGCGGTGGTGAGCTCGGCGATCGTCGTCTCGTTGAACGCATTGCGCACGTCGGGACGCGCGAGCGTGACGGTCGCCACCCGGCCGGCTTCACTGACCTTGATCGTTTCGTATCGCATCGTTCAGCCCTCCCGGCCGTTACATGCGGAACACGCCGAAGCGCGTCTCGTCGATCGGCGCGTTCATCGAAGCAGCGAGGCCGAGCCCGAGCACGTCACGCGTCTGCGCGGGGTCGATCACGCCGTCATCCCACAGCCGCGCGCTCGCGTAATACGGATGGCCCTGGCGCTCGTACTGGTCGCGGATCGGCTGCTTGAACGCATCCTCTTCCTCGGCGGACCACGAACCGCCCTTCGCCTCGATGCCGTCGCGGCGCACCGTCGCGAGCACCGACGCGGCCTGCTCGCCGCCCATCACCGAGATCCGCGCGTTCGGCCACATCCACAGGAAGCGCGGGCCGAATGCGCGGCCGCACATCCCGTAGTTGCCGGCGCCGAACGAGCCGCCGATGATCACCGTGAACTTCGGCACCTTCGCATTCGACACGGCCGTCACCATCTTCGCGCCGTGCCGCGCGATACCTTCGTTCTCGTACTTGCGCCCGACCATGAAGCCCGTGATGTTCTGCAGGAACACGAGCGGAATCTTGCGCTGGCAGCACAGCTCAATGAAATGCGCGCCCTTCACGGCCGATTCGGAGAACAGGATGCCGTTGTTCGCGACGATCCCGACCGGGTGGCCCCAGATGTGCGCGAAGCCCGTGACGAGCGTCGTGCCGAAGCGCGCCTTGAATTCGTCGAACTCGGAATCGTCGACGATGCGCGCGATCACCTCGCGCACGTCGAACGGCTTGCGCGTATCGACCGGAATCACGCCGTACAGGCTCTTTGCGTCGTGGCGCGGCGGCTTCGGCTCGCGCAGCGCCACCGGCGGCGCGATCTTCGGCGCGAGGTGATCGACGATGCTGCGCGCGATCGACAGCGCATGCGCGTCGTTCTGCGCGAGATGATCGGCCACGCCCGACAGGCGCGTATGCACGTCGCCGCCGCCGAGATCCTCGGCGCTCACTTCCTCGCCGGTCGCGGCCTTCACGAGCGGCGGGCCGCCGAGGAAAATCGTGCCCTGCTCCTTCACGATGATCGACTCGTCGCTCATCGCCGGCACGTACGCGCCGCCCGCCGTGCACGAACCCATCACGACGGCGATCTGCGCGATCCCCGCGGCGGACATCGTCGCCTGGTTGAAGAAGATGCGGCCGAAGTGGTCGCGATCGGGAAACACGTCGTCCTGGTTCGGCAGGTTCGCGCCGCCCGAATCGACGAGGTACACGCACGGCAGCCGGTTTTCCGCGGCGATCTCCTGCGCGCGCACGTGCTTCTTCACGGTAACCGGGTAGTAGGTGCCGCCCTTGACCGTCGCGTCGTTGCACACGATCACGCATTCGCGGCCGGCGATCCGGCCGATCCCGGTGATGATGCCCGCGCCCGGTGCGTCGTCGTTGTACATGCCGTTCGCCGCGAGCTGCGAGAACTCGAGGAACGGCGCGCCCGGATCGAGCAGTTGCGCGATGCGCTCGCGCGGCAGCAGCTTGCCGCGCGACAGGTGCTTGTCGCGCGCGGCCTGGCCGCCGCCCTGCGCGAGCTGTTCGATCTTCGCACGCAGGTCGGCGACGACCGCCTCGAGCGCGGCGGTATTCGCGCGGAAGTCTTCCGAGCGCGGGTTCAGTTTCGATTCGATGATCGGCATCGACGGGGCTCCGTTCGCGTGACGTGGGGCGTTACATCGTTTCCGCGAACAGCTCGCGGCCGATCAGCATCCGGCGGATCTCGCTCGTGCCGGCGCCGATCTCGTACAGCTTCGCATCGCGCCACAGGCGCCCGACCGGGTATTCGTTGATGTAGCCGTTGCCGCCGAGGATCTGGATCGCCTCGCCGGCCATCCATGTCGCCTTCTCGGCCGTGTAGAGGATCACGCCCGCGCAGTCCTTGCGCACCTGGCGAATGTGGTCGCTGCCCGCCGAATCGAGGTGGCGGCCGACCGCGTACAGATACGCGCGGCACGCCTGGAACGTGGTGTACATGTCGGCGACCTTGCCCTGGATCAGCTGGAATTCGCCGATCGCCTGGCCGAACTGCTTGCGGTCGTGGATATACGGCACCACCGCGTCGAGACACGCGGCCATGATGCCCGTCGGGCCGCCCGACAGCACGGCGCGCTCGTAGTCGAGGCCGCTCATCAGCACCTTCACGCCGCCGTTGAGCTGGCCGAGGATGTTCTCCTCCGGCACCTCGACGTCCTGGAACACCAGCTCGCCCGTGTGCGAGCCGCGCATGCCGAGCTTGTCGAGCTTCTGCGCGACCGAGAAGCCCTTCATCCCCTTCTCGACGATGAACGCGGTGATGCCGCGCGGGCCGGCTTCGAGGTCGGTCTTCGCGTAGACCACCAGCGTGTCGCAATCGGGGCCATTGGTGATCCACATCTTCGTGCCGTTCAGCACGTAGCGATCGCCGCGCTTGTCGGCGCGCAGCTTCATGCTGACGACGTCGGAGCCGGCGTTCGGCTCGCTCATCGCGAGCGCGCCGATGTGTTCGCCCGACACGAGCTTCGGCAGGTATTTCTGTTTCTGCGCCTCGGTGCCGTTGCGGTGGATCTGGTTCACGCACAGGTTCGAGTGCGCGCCGTACGACAGGCCGATCGACGCCGATGCGCGCGAGATCTCTTCCATCGCGACCATGTGCGCGGTGTAGCCCATGTTCGCGCCGCCGTATTCCTCGGCGACCGTCATGCCGAGCACGCCGAGATCGCCGAACTTCTTCCACAGATCCATCGGAAACTGGTCGGTGCGGTCGACCTCCGCCGCGCGCGGCGTGATTTCCTTCGCCGCGAACGTCGCGACGGCGTCGCGCAGCATCTCGATGTCTTCACCGAGCATGAATTGCACACCGGGCAGGTTGATCATGTCTCCTCCGTCTCCAGAAAGTGTGTGGCACCCACCGATTTCTGAGTTTCGCTCAAATCGAATGAATGCTCATATTCATTGACCAATACAGCGTAAATTTTGCACAGTTTCGCGCCTCGCCGGGTTGGGCGTCAATAGTTTTTTGAGTGACACTCAGATATCATGCCGAGATGACAGCCGCTACCGCCGACACCATGACCGCCACCGTCAAAGCCGACCGCGCCGACACGTCGCGCGCGCCCGCCGGGCGCAAATCCCAGCAACGCGTGCAGGACATTCTGCGCGCCGGCCGGGAAGTGTTCGCCGAAAAAGGTTACGAGCATGCGACGGCCGCCGAGATCGCGCAGCGCGTGGGCGTCTCGGAGGCGACTGTGTTCAGCTATTTCCGCGGCAAGCGCGAGCTGTGCGCGCGCGTCATCGCGGATTGGTACGACGAAAACATCGCCGCGTTCGAGCACGGGATGCCGCAGGACGCGTCGGTGCAGCAGCAGTTCGCGTTCATCGTGCGCACCCACCTGCGGCTGATGCTGGTGAACGGCACGGGCCTGTGCGCGCTGGTGCTGTCGGAAGGCCGCGCGAAGCAGCATGCGCTGAGCGACGAGCTCACCGCGCTGCAGCGCCGCTACACCGCGCCGCTGATGGATGTGCTCGCGCGCGGCCAGGCGGCCGGGCAGGTGCGCACCGACCTGCCGCTGAGCCTGTTGCGCTCGATGGTGTTCGGGCCGATCGAGCACGTGCTGTGGGATGCGATCCTCGGGCACCGCAAGCTCGATACGGAAACGACGGCCACGCAGCTCGTCGACATGCTGTGGGCCGCCGTGCAGCCGCCGGCGCCGGAACAGGCGGCGCTGGTGCGCTTCAGGAACGACGTGGCGGAAGCCGTGCGGCGGCTGGAAGGCGACAGCACGCGCGGGTGACGCGCGGCGGCTGGAAGGCGACAGCACGCGCGGGTGACGCGCGGCGGCCGGATGGCGGCGCCGCGGCACGATGGCCGCGGCGCGCCGGTCAGTTGGCGAGGCGGCAGTGCGCCAGCTTCAGGCCCGGCAGGACGGGCGCGTCGATATAGCCTTCGTTCACGCAGCTGAAGCGGAATGCGGCCGACGTGACGAACGGCTTGATCTCGCCGCCGGGGAATTTCGGCTTCAGCGCATCCTGGTCGGCCACGTCGAAATGCGTGTCGAACTGCTCGCCGTCGGCCGTCAGCGCGCCGAAATAGGTGCCGCCCGGGTCGCTGCCCATCCGGATCACGGCGCCGACGAACACCAGGCGCTTGCCGTCGTACTTCGTCTTCGCGGCGGCCATGTCCTGCGTATAGGCCTCGATGACGGCGCCGTAACGCGCGTCGATCGCGGGCTCGGTGTCCGATGCGGCGCTGGCGGTCTGGTGAACGCCCGCCAGCAGCGTGCAAGCCGCCAGCGCGGCCGCCGCGAACGGCGCGGAAATCTTCTTCATGGGTGGTCTCTCCCGTCTAGCGTGGTGGTTGAACTGATTGAAGCCCGGCGCTTGCGCCGGACAAATGCGCTTCCGTTGCTTTAGTCGTTCGAATGGCGGAACACGGCTGCGATCACTTCACCACCCGCATGGTCATGTGCGGTGCGCAGCGTCGCGCTGAACGCGACGTGACTGGAAGATGACATGGTGCGGCCCCCGGCTCTCTCATTGAATTTCACTGCGTCTGATTTTGGTCGCTACGGTAGCAGACGGCCGACAGCCCGGCAACCAGGGCCCGCGTGCCGCCGATCCTTTCATTACAATTGCAAATGATTCTCATTACATATACTATTCACCCCCTGGTCACGGTGGAACGCCGCGGCCCGCGCCACGATCCTTAGCACTCCATCCTGCATCGATTCATGCCACCCCGACGAACGCCCCACCGCGCCCGGACCCTGCGTCCGTGGCGCACGAGCCTGCCTGCCCTGATCACGCTTTGCGTCGCGAGCGGCACGCATGCCGATGCCGCCGAACCCGCCGCCTCGGCCTCCGCTTCCACGCCCTCGACGCCGGCCGCGCGCGCACTCCCGGCCATCAGCGTCAGCGCATCGGCAACCGCCGATCCAACGGTCGGCTATCAGCCGCGCACCACGAGCATCGCGGGCGGCGACAACCGTTCGATCAAGGAGATTCCGCAATCGGTCGCGGTGGTCAGCAGCAGCGTGATGCAGGACCAGCAGGCGCGCTCGCTCGACGACGTGCTCGGCAACATCAGCGGCGTCACCCAGACCAACACGCTCGGCGGCACGCGCGACGCGTTCACCAAGCGCGGCTTCGGGTCGAACAACGACGGCTCCGTGCTCGTCGACGGCGTGCGCACGCCGGTGCTGCACAGCTATCTTGCGACGATCGACCGCGTCGAAGTGCTGAAGGGCCCGGCGTCGCTGCTCTACGGGATGCAGGATCCGGGCGGCGTGATCAACCTCGTCACGCGCAAGCCGGAAGACACGTTCGGCGGCTCGGTCTCGGCCTCGCGCACGAGCCACGGCGGCAGCAGCGCGACGTTCGACCTCACGGGCCCGCTCGGCAAGCCGGGCCAGGTCGCGGGCGGCACGCTCGCGTTCCGGCTGACCGGCCAATACGACACGAGCCGCTACTGGCGCAGCTTCGGCCGCCAGCGCGATGCACTGATCGCGCCCGCGCTGTCGTGGCACGACGCGAACACGTCGGTCGACGTCAGCTATCAGTATGTCGACTACACGACGCCGTTCGATCGCGGTACCGTGCTCGTGAACGGCCAGCTCGACGATGCGCTGCGCTATCGCCGCTACGAGGAAGCGTGGTCGCAGAGCACCGGCATCCAGGAAACGCTGCGCGCGCGCATCGAGCACCGCTTCTCCGACGCGTGGCGCGTGCGCGCGACCTACGGCTGGGGCCGCGACCGCTACGCTCAATACATTACCCGCGCCACCGCGTTCAACGGCACGACCGGCGCACTGGCACGCTCGTCCGATGCGAATCTCGGGCGCAACGATTCCGACCAGATCGCGACGCTCGGCCTGCTCGGCAACGTGGCGCTCGCCGGGATGAACCACGCGATCTACTTCGGCGGCGAATACGAGCGCCAGCGCAGCTTCCGCGGCGACACGATCCGCGGCAAGGCGACCAAGGGCTTCAACCTTTACGATCCCGTGTACGACCTGCTCACGCCGGGCGGCACGCCCAACCCGAAGCAAAGCGATTCGCGCTCGGTGGTGCATGCGTATTCGCTGGTCGTGCAGGACTCGGTGAAGCTCACCGACCGGCTCACCGCGGTGGGCGGACTACGCTGGGAAAACTGGCAGCAGGAATCGGGGATGGGCCGGCCGTTCGTGTTCGCCGACCGCTCGCGCGGCAACGTATGGCTCCCGCAGTTCGGGCTCGCGTATGCGCTCACGCCGGCGCTGACCGCCTACGCGAACGTGAGCCGCTCGTTCAAGCCGAACGTCGCCACGAACGTCGCGGCGCCGCTCGCACCGGAATACGGCCGCGTGCTCGAGGCCGGGCTGAAGTTTAGCCTGAAGCCCGCGATCACCGGCACGCTCGCGGTCTACCAGATCGACAAGCGCAACGTCGCGGTCACGGTCAACGATCTGACGTCGACGATCGGCACCGCGCGCTCGCGCGGGATCGAGCTCGACGTCGCGGGGCAGATCACGCGCCATCTGAGCGTGATCGGCAGCTACGCTTATACGAATGCGAACGATCGCGACAGCAACACGCCGCTCGTCAACGTCGCGAGCCACACGGGCAGCCTCTTCGCGGTGTACGACACGGCGATCGCGAACCTGCCCGGCCGCTGGCGCTTCGGCGGCGGCGCACGTCTCGTCGGTGCACGCCCGGGCGACACCGCGAACAGCTTCACGCTGCCCGGCTACGTGACCGTCGACGCATTCGCAGCCTACGAAACGACGATCGGCAAGTTCCCGACGCGCTTGCAGCTCAACGTGAAGAACCTGCTCGACAAGACCTACTACCCGTCGAGCAACAACAACCTGATCATCGCGGTCGGCGAGCCACGGCTCGTCACGCTGACGACGACGGTGTCGTTCTGACGCTCTGACGTTCTGATGTTCTGATGCGTGCATGGGCTTGCCGGCAAGCGGCAGCCCATGCTCAAACCCGCATCAGTGGCCGCGCTCCACACTCCACCGCTCCCCCTCTCCTAAGCGCAGCGTCCCGGCCACTTCACGATCGCTCGATCGATCGCGGCAAACGCACACGCGGTGCCTCGAACAACAACGCGACGACAGCGCGGCGGCGAAACACCGCCCGACCATCCGGCGAACCCGGCGCCGCAGCGAAACGCGTCGTTGCTCGCCGCCAACACCCGCGCCGGAATCTGCTTGACCGGCGTCCTGCACGGCACCCGACGCAGTCCTCCACACACCTCCCCGGCACCCGCTTCGGCGTCCGCAAAAATGCATCCGAGCGATGCAATTCCGCCCGCACCCGAACCGCATCGCACGCCGTATGATCGGCCCGGCCTTTTCCCAAGGCTGTCCAAAGCGCGTCGCCCTCTCCATCCGTTCACGCGCTCCGCCACAATCACCCAGCGAACATGTCCAACTTCTCACTCATCCTCGTCGTCTCCCTGTTGAGCGCCTTTGGCCTGATCGCGTCCGACGTCTACCTGCCCGCGATGCCGTCGATGGCCCATGCGTTTTCGATCGCTGCATGGCAGATGCCGCAGACGGTATCGGCCTACCTGATCGCGCTCGCCTGTGCGCAGTTGTTCTACGGCCCCCTCTCCGATCGATGGGGACGCAAGCCGGTGCTGACGGTCGGCATCCTCGTGTACATCCTGGGCTCGCTCGGCTGCGCAAGCGCAGGCGGCTTCGCGAGCTTTCTCGGATGGCGCGTCGTCGAAGCGCTCGGCGCGGCGTCCGGCCTCGTCATCGGTCGCGCGATCATCGCCGACACGTGCGACAAGCACGCATCCGCGAAGGTCTACAGCATCGTGTATCCGCTCGTGTCGCTGTCTCCGGCGATCGCCCCCGCGATCGGCGGATATCTGGCCGCGTGGTTCGGGTGGCGCAGCAATTTCATTTTCGTCGCCGCGTTTGGCGGGGTCGCGCTCGTGCTCGTCCGGCGTCTTCTGAAGGAAACGCGGCCGGCCGTCACGCCGGGGCAACATCGCGCCGCGCCGCTGGCCGGCTTCGCCGATGTGCTCGGGGACCGCGCATTCATCCGTTACACGCTCGTCGTCTGCGCGATCTATTGCGCGTGGTTCGTCTACCTGACGCAATCGCCGTTCATCTTCGCCGGCCTCGGCCTGTCGGAACAGCAAAGCGGCTGGCTCTATCTGCCGCTGACCGCCGGCATCATTTCCGCCAACCTGCTCTCGCGCCGCATGCTCGACCGGATGTCTTACGACGCGATCGTCGCGGCCGGCATCGGCTGCTTCGTGGCCGGCGGCCTCGCGTTCGCCCTGTGCGAGTCGTCGCACGTCAAGGGCATCATCGCGATCGTCTTGCCGATGTTCCTCGTCAGCCTGTCGAACGGATCGTCGCTGTCGCTCGCCGTGTCGCGCGCCATCGCGAGCGAGCACGGGCGCGCGGCCACCGCGTCCGGGCTCGTCGGCTTCTTCCAGATCGGCAGCGCGTCGCTCGCGGCCACCGTGTCCAGCAGCCTGCTCGGTACCGGCAGCCACGTGCTGGCGACGGCCATCCCGTTCTTCGCGATCGTCGCGGCGGCTGCGATCGTGCCTCGCTGGTATGCCGCGCGACGCCCGCGCTCGATGCGCAAGACCCAGCCCCGTTGAGTACCCGGCCCCGCACCGGCAGGATCCCGGCCGCTATCGATAGCGGTCGAACGCAGCAGCGATCTCGGCGGTGACGGCCCGAACGCGCGCCGTCCGGTTCAGGTCCGTATGCGACACGAGCCAGACCTGATACGGCACGGCTCGCGACCTGTCGGGCCAGATTCGCACGAGCGAATCATCCTCTTGCGCCATATACACCGGCAGTTCGCCGACGCCGATGCCCGACCGGATCGCCGTCGCCAGCATCAGGCTCGAACTCACTTGCGCAACGATGCGCCCGCGTTCCATCGATTCGCCGCAGAGCGTGTCGCCCTGGTTCGACGTGATGGCGGGTTGGTAGACGACCAGGTCGTACCCTTCGAAAGCGGACCCGATCGCGGGCGCGCCATGTGCATCCAGATACTCGCGACTCGCGAACAACCCGACCTCCCACTCGGCCAGCTTCCGGCGGACGAGATCGGGGTTTTCCGGCATCACGGTTCGAATCGCGAGATCCGCATCACGCCGGGTCAGGTTGAGCACCTGCACCGACGTCGTCAGGACCACGTGTATCGCGGGGCATTTCCGTCGCAACGACCGTATCGCGGGCACGACGAAATCCATCGCAAGGGAATCGGTCGTCGTCACCCGGACCTCGCCTTCGAGCCGGTCGTCCGAGCCGTGAACACGGCGCTCGAAATCACTCGCCGCTTGCTCCATCGCTTCCGCAGCCTGCAGCGAATGCTCGCCGACCTGCGTCACGACATAGCCGGACGACGTCTTGAGAAACAGCTTCGCGCCCAGCGCCTTCTCGAGCGCCGCCAGGCGTCGCCCCACGGTGGCCTGATCGACATCGAGCACGGCCGCGGCTTCGCGCAGCGTCCCGGTGCGATGAACTGCCAGAAAAACGCGGGCATCGTCCCAGTTCATGGATAACGTTCTCTCTCGGTAAAGCGTGTGTGCATTCGTCGAGGGCAATTATACAAGCCGCTCCTCGACGCCCTGTGCCACATGATCAGTCATCCATATCAATATTCCGGTCAATTCTTCTGCCGAAACCGGAGCTGCCCGCCGGATGTCCCCCACGGCCCGGCGCTCCGAAGAAGGTCTAATGCAACGCTCGCCCCGATGACCGTTGCATCGATCGCGCCGCCCGCATCCTGCCGTCCAGTCAACAGCGCCTCGAATATCTCCCCTCCGATAGCGCGATTTTCCGTATCGAGTGCGCGCCGCCAGACCGGCTACGCATTCGCGACGCCGCAGCACCGCACGGCAACGCGACACACCCCCGCCAAAACGATTCCGGGAGATACGCCATGTCCGACCGGCACGCGCGCCGAGGCGCGCTCAAGACACTCGGCCGCGCGGCCGGCACCGCGCTGCTTGCCGCCACATGTTCACGGATGCCAGCGGTACACGATCATGCTCGTGCCGTTGTAGTTGTCCTTCGTGATCACGTATTCGCCGGTCGAGCGCAGGTACGCGCGGATCCCGTACATCGAGTCGACGTCGTTGCCGACGTCCATCGCCGACGTGTTCGAGTTGGTCAGCGTCGTGACGAGCGCGCCGGTATTGAGATCGAACACGTCGACGTTCGGCACGGTGTGCACGTAGCCGACGAACAGGTAGTGGCCGGCCGCCGCGATCGATTTCGGGTTCGCGCTGGTCAGGTTGATCACCGGGTTCGGCGCGGTCGTATTCCCGCTCTTCCAGCCGTGATAGACCTCGATGTGTCCGTTCATCGCGGTCCAGTCCCAATTGTTCGCGAGGCCCTGCGCGAGGATCATCGTGTCGCTGTCCGACTGGTAGACGATGCGCGTGGTCGGCGCCACGGTGCTTGGCACGGCCGTGGTGGTCGCCTTGCCCCATGACGGCTTGCCGGTCGCGTCGAAGCCCGTCATCGGGTAATGCGCAATCGCGTTGGAGCCGTTCAGCCCGGCCCACACGTCGCCGTTGCCGTCGATGTCGAAACCGGCCGTGACCTGCAGCGTCGTGTTGAACGGCTTGCCCGGCAGCGAGCCGGCCGGATTGGCGATATAGCCGGTCGCCGGCGTGAAGTAATAGAAGTTGAAGTTGCCGGGGTTCTGGCCCGACGCGACGAGAATCCGGTTGCCGCCGACCGTCACGAGCTGGCCGAAGTGCTGGCCGCGCTGGTAGTCGTTCATGTCGAGGCGCGGGTCCTTCGGATAGGTGAACGGATCGACCGTGTTCGCGACGAACGTGCCGCCCGCCGAGCCCGTATAGACGTTGTTGCCGCTGTAGAAGAACGCGCCGTCGGTGGCCGGGTCGGGCGCGGCAATCGCCTCGAAGTTCAGCGCCTGCAGCTTCCATTGCAGCGCGCCCGTCGGGCTGTACGAATGAAGGTCGGTGCTGCCGTTGCGCCCGAGATCCCAGCCGCCGCCCCACGCGTTGTTGAGCACGTAGAGGTTGCCGCCCGAATCCTTGCCGATGCCGACCACGCGCGTGAAGCGCTTGTCGCCGACCTGCCCCTTGATGCCCGAGGTCGTGTCGAGATAGCCGCCCTGCACGCCGAACGTGCCGATCTGCTGCGGCGACCCGGCAAGGCTGTAGATCTTGATGTTCATGTCCGGGCCCTGGTCGCCCACCAGCAACTGCCCCGTCGACGCATCGAAATACAACGCCGACGGCCGCGCGCCGGCCGCCATCTGGATCGTGTTCATCAGCGTGCCGGTCGCGCTGTACTGCACGACCGCGCCCGCGCTCATGCGCGCGACCCACAGGTTGCCCGCCGCATCGAGCGCCAGCGCGCCGGGCCCGGTCACGCCGATGTCGCGCTGCCACACACCGTCGGTCGTATAGACGCGCACGCGGTTGCCGTAGAAATCGCTCGCGTACAGCAGGTTGCCGGCCGTCGCGAGGCCGGTGATCACGTCCGGGTTCGGGAGGCCCGTCCATGTGCTGACCGGGATGCGCAGGTCGCGTTTGTTCGTGCTGCGATCGTAGCGGCCAACCGAACCGCTGCCGAAGGTGCGGTTGTAGCCGAGCGCGACGAAGATCGACGTCGCGTTGCCGGTGATCGCGCCGCCCTGGAATTCGTCGTGGATACCGATCGTGCCCATCGGCTGGCCGTTCTGGTAGAGCGCGACGCCGCCCGCATTCTCGTCCCAGCGCGACGCCGTGTAGATCACGCCCTCGGGCGCGACCCACATCGAGCGCGCCGCATTGCCGACGTGCTGGGCCAGCGTACCGTACGTGTTCGCGAGCCAGTCGGTCGAGTATTGCACCTGCGCGTGACTCGCCGGCGCCAGCATTGCCATGCACATTCCCAGCAACGCCGCCCGAATTTGTTTCATTGACATGAATAATGCTCCCGAACGTTCAATTGTCGATACTGTAAATTGCAGCGCATGAAATATTGATGATTCCAGCTAAAGCGCATTCGCCTTCATCCCGAATTATTTCACTCCGTTCTTTTTGCGGTCCGGGGCTGTTCCGTCAACGACGGCCAAACCCGAACACCGGGCCGCTACGGCCTGCCGGTCGCACGGTTTCGGTGCCTTTTCCCCGGCATTTTCTTCCGGATCGTCCAATGCGAATACGTCATTTTTTCTGAAACGCCCGCATTGCCTTTTTCATTCTCCGGAAATCAGCCAAATGATTACAAATCGAAATTTAAATGAAAGAGAAAAAATAATATCCGGCGCAATCGCGTTGCCGCGATTCAGCGCAGCGGGAGGAAGTGAGGAAGGAAGGGGAAAGAAGGCGGGATACGGCGAAAAAAACCGGACCGCGCGCCGGCCGTGCCGGCACGCGGCCCGCGATCGTTCAGCTCGCGTCGTCGAGCGTCCGGCCGTCCCAGCCGTCGAGGAATTTCGGCAGCGCGTCGACGACGTCGATCTCGCGGTGCCGGTAGAACAGGTGCATCGTCGGCCGCAGGTCGCCCGGCAACTGCCCGCCGCGCAGCGTCACGGTGACGGCTCCGCACAGGCGCGTCGCGGATTGCGATCGGCTCATGTCGTCTCCTCCAGGAAAGGAGGCGACAGGACAGGAGCATGCGTGCAACGTCGCCGGCATCGGCTGCTGGCAACGTTGCGCCTGCAACGATGGTGATGCGTCAGAACTTCTGGCGCAGGCCGAGGCTGACGATGGCCTGCGAGCGCGAATCGGACGAGTGGCCGTTCGCCTTGTCGGACACCGACGCCGTCGCGGCTACCGGCCGGCCCAGCGCGTCGAGCGTCATGCCCGACGCATGCTGGTACGCGCCGAGCAGGTACACGCTGGTGCGCTTCGACAGGTCGTAGACGGCGCCGAGCGTGACGTTGTGATACTGCGCGCGGTCGTCCACACCGTCGACATCGCTGCCGCGCGTGTAGCTGTAGCCCGCGAACAGCTGCGTCTGCGGGCGCACGTTCCAGCGCGTGAACACGCCCGCGACGTTGAACGTCGCGTGGCCCGTGAACAGCGACTGGCCGCCGCTGCGGTACTGCACGTTGCTGTAGTTCACGCCGACGACGGCCGGGCCGAAATCGTAGGTCGCGCCGGTCGCGATGATCTGCTGCGATTGCGCACTCGCATAGCCTTCGTTGATCGACGAGTTGAACAGCCCGTCATCGGTGCTCTGCCACTTGCCGGCCGTCGGGTCGGTCGCCCCCGTCTTGCTGTTGTCCGACCGCTCGTAACCGACGCCGACGCGCAGCGGGCCCGCCGCGTATGCCGCGCCGACGCTCCACGTGTTGCGCTGCTTCATGCTGCCCGGCTGGCTCCCAAAGCCGTACAACGCGCCGAACGTGAAGCCCGAGTAGTTGGCGCTCGTGTACTTGATCGAGCTGTCGACACGCGCGGTCTGGTCGAGGTCGTCGATGTCGCCCGGGTGCGCGCCGAAGCCGCCGATGTACGACGACGGGCCGACCGGGCTCACGAAGTCGTCGAGCGACGTGTACTGGCGGCCGAGCGTGACCGTACCGTAGCGGTCGCTGCCGAGGCCGACGAACGCCTGGCGGCCGAACTGGCGGCCACCCTGCCCCGACGTGCCGTTCGTGATGTCGAAGCCGTTCTCGAGGACGAACAGCGCGCGCATCCCGCCGCCGAGATCCTCGGAACCCTTGATGCCCCAGCGGCTGCCGGACAGATTGCCGGTCGTGAGCCCGACGTTCGAATGGCCGGTATACGCCCCCGCGGAGCCGACCCGTTCGTTGCTGCGATAGGTCACGCCCGCATCGACGATGCCGTACAGCGTGACGGAGCTTTGCGCGGCGGCGATGCCCGCGAGCGAGAGCAGCAGCGGGGCTGCGATCAGTTGCTTGTTCATGATTGTCGTGTCTCCGGGCGTTGAACCCGTTGTTCTGGCTGTCAGTTGCGAGTAGCGCGCGGGCGGCAAGATCCGCCGACGGTGCGAGGCCGGCGGCGTCCGCGCGCGACGACGCGGCGGGCATGCCCACTGCGGCCGCCATGGTAGATGGAACCGGTTTCGATCGAAAGCGCAATGATGAAAACAGTTTCTTGCCAAAATCGAGATAGTCGAGACGGCAGCCTTGTGCGCAGCGCGCCGCACCTGTACAGCCCCGACGTGCGCAGCCAATAATCGAACGCCCGCCATCCATCGGGAGTGCCTTCATGCATGAAACGACCCTGCTGACCTTCGCCGCCGTCGCGTTCGTCGGTATCGCGCCACCCGGCCCGACCGTGCTGCTCGGGCTGACCAACGGCTCGCGCTACGGCGTGCGCCGCGCGGCCTGCGGCTTCGCGGGTGCGATGCTGTCCGACTTCGCGCTGATCGTCGCGGTCGCCTTCGGCCTCGGCGCGCTGCTGACGGCGTCGGCGTTCTGGTTCTCGGTGGTGAAGTGGCTCGGCACCGCGTACCTCGCGTACGTGGGCATCCGGCTGCTGATGTCGAAGGGTTCGCTCGACATCGCCGCCGCGCACGGTGGCGCGGCATCCGGGCCCAACGCGTCGATCTTCGCGAAGCGTTTCCTCACCGCGGTGACGAACCCGAAGGGCTATCTGTTCTTCTCCGCCTTCCTGCCGCAGTTCCTGGATCCGTCCGCACCGCTCGCGCCGCAATACGTCGCGCTCGCGGTCACGTTCGCGCTGCTCGACGGTGTCGTGATGTTCGGCTGCGCGCTGCTCGGCGCGCGTGCGGTGCGGCTGCTGAAGCGCGCGGGGGCGCTGTGGCTCGAACGCACCTGCGGCGCGATGCTGCTTGCGCTCGCCGGGTCGCTGGCGCTGTACCGACGTCATGCGTCGTAGGGGCGGATTCCGATGAAAATCGCGACGCCGCCCCGCTCCGGCTATCCGGGCCTGTCGCTCCGCCAGCTCGAACGCGCGGACCTCGACGCGTGGTACGCGTACCTGTCGAACCCCGACGTCTTCCGCCATACGAGCTGGAACCTGCGCTCGCCCGACGACCTGTTGCCGCTGTTCGACGGCATCGAATCGACGGATCCCGACTCGATCCGCCGTCTCGCCGTGATCGACGCCGCATCGGGTGCACTCGCCGGGACGATCGGTCTGCATACCGTATCGACCGCGAACCGCTCGGCGGAAATCGCTTACGATCTCGCGCCGTCGCACTGGGGGCGCGGGATCGCGAGCGCGCTGTGTACGGCCGTCACAGAGTGGGCATTCGCCGACGGCGGCTTCATGCGCATGCAGGCCGTCGTGCTGACCGGCAACGAAGGCTCCGCGCGCGTGCTGCAGAAGTGCGGCTACCGCTACGAAGGGCTGTTGCGCGCATACAGGATGGTGCGTGGCACGCCGGGCGATTTCGCGATGTACGCGCGCCTCGCGACCGACTGACGCGCAACCCGCGGTTTCACGCCGAACACCCACCGCTTCGCACGCGCGCGCCATTGGACGGCCTGCGCCGAATTGGCGACAATCGCCGTTCCCCTCTTCGACGATCCGCCATGAAAATCGCCGCGCTGTCCGACATCCACGGCAACCTCGCCGCACTCGACGCGGTGCTCGACGACGTCCGCCGCCGCGGCGCCGACGTGATCGTCAACCTCGGCGACATCCTGTCCGGCGCACTCCATCCGGCCGAAACGGCCGACCGCCTGATCGCGCTCGACCTGCCGACCATCAAGGGCAATCACGAACGGCAACTGCTCACCGGCGATCGCGAGTCGATGCGGCTGTCGGATCGCTGGGCGCACGACACGCTGCGTGCCGATCATCTCGACTGGGTCGCCGCGCTGCCCGAACGCATGACGCTCGGCGACGACGTGCTGATGGTGCACGGCACGCCCGACAGCGACCTCGTCTATTTCCTCGAAACGGTCACCCCCGACGGCTGCCGTGCGGCCACGCCCGATGAAATCGCGCAGCGCGCGGGCGACGAACCGGCGTCGCTGATCCTGTGCGGCCATACGCACATTCCGCGGACGGCGAAGCTCGACGACGGCCGGCTGATCGTCAACCCGGGCAGCGTCGGGCTGCAGGCATACACCGACGACCTGCCGCATCCGCACCGCATCGAGACCGGCTCGCCGCATGCGCGCTACGCGATGGTGTCGCGCACGGCCGCCGGCTGGAACGTCGAGTTCCATGCGGTCGAATACGACTGGCACACGGCCGCGGCCACCGCGGCATCGCGCGGGCGCGACGACTGGACCGTCGCGCTGCGCACCGGCCGATGCTGATGCGCGCGGCTCCCCCTCCCGCTTCACTTCATTCACCTGAAAACCGCACCGCCATGCCTGCTCCATCGCAACTGCTCTTCCTGCCCGGCGCATCGGGCAGCACCGCCTTCTGGCAACCGCTCGCCGGCCTGCTGACGCATCCGGCCGAGCGCCGGATCGTCGGCTACCCGGGTTTCGGCGACACGCCGCGCGATCCGGCCGTCGACGATTTCGACAGCCTCGTGCGTCATGTTCTGGAAACGATCGACCGGCCGACCGCCGTGATTGCCCAATCGATGGGCGGCGTGATCGCGATGCGCGCGGCGCTCGACAAGCCCGCACTGATCACGCACCTCGTGCTGACGGTCACGTCCGGCGGACTCGACATGGCCGGGCTCGGTGCGCAGGACTGGCGCACCGGTTTCGCGCAAGCCAACCCGCAGCATCCCGACTGGTTCCTGACGCTCCATGCCGACCTGTCGCGGGACATCGGCCGCATCGCGCAGCCGACGCTGCTGCTGTGGGGCGACGACGATCCGATCAGCCCCGTCGCGGCCGGCCGGCGCCTGCTCGAACGGTTGCCCGATGCGCAGCTGCATGTCGTGCCCGGCGGCCGGCATGACCTCGCGGCCGTGCATGCGGCTACGCTCGCGCCGCTCGTCGATGCGCATCTTCAGCGCGTGTGACGCCGCGCGCTGCTGCTTCAACGCCAGCCTCGGTTTCGGATCAGGCTTCGACTTCGGCACCAACCTGAAACCGCGCCGCTCACGCGCCGCCTCCCGTCACCCCGCATTCCTCAGCGTGAGCCGCGCCTCGAGCCCGCCGCCGTCCGTCCGGTTGTTCAGCGTGAGCGTGCCGCCCATCGCGAGCGCGAGTTGCCGCGCGATCGCGAGGCCGAGCCCCGTGCCGCCCGTCTCGCGGTTGCGCGACGTCTCCACACGCCGGAACGGCTCGAACACCGCGTCGAGCTGATCGTCCGGAATACCGGGCCCGCGGTCGAGCACGGCGATCACCGCGCCGCCGTCCGGCCCGGCCTGCACGTCGATCTCGGCCGCGCCCGCGAATTTCAGCGCGTTGTCGACGAGGTTGCCGACGATACGGCGCAGCGCCTTCGGCCGCGTGACGAGCGCGAGCGGCGCGCGGCTGTGCAGCGCGACGTCCTGCCCCGCATCCGTGTAGTCGCACACGATGCTGTCGAGCAGCGCGTCGAGATCGATGCGGCGCGCGGCCTCCTCGGTGCCGTGCAGCGTCCGCGCGTACGCCACGCCCTCCTTCACCAGATGCTCCATCTCGAGCAGGTCCTGGCGCAGCTTCGCGCCCTGCGTGTCGTCGTCCATCATGTCGACGCGCAAGCGCATCCGCGTGATCGGCGTCTGCAGGTCGTGCGAGATCGACGCGAGGATCTGCATGCGCTCGGCCATGTACTGCGCGATGCGATCCTGCATCGCGTTGAACGCCCGGGCGGCGCGCGCGACTTCCGACGGCCCGCCCTCGTTCAGCCGCTCGCCCTTCAGGTCAGGGCCCAGTGCGTCGGCGGCCTGCGCGAGCTGCTTGAGCGGCCGCGTCGCGAGCCGCACCGCGAGCCAGCAGCACGCGGCCAGCACCGCGAGCTGCAATACGAGCACGACCGGCAGCCAGCCCGACAGCGGCACCGTCGACATCGGACGAATGTCGATCGTCAGCGGCGACCCGTCGGTCAGTCGCAGATGCACCTGCAGGTGTTCGCGGTCGCCGGGGATCGCGTTCGCGGTCAGCGGGTAGTCGCCGCCGATGCCATCGGAAATCGACCGCTCGACGCGCGCCGACAGCCGCGCCTCCGGCGGCGTGCCCGTATCGCCGGGCCCGAGGATGAACGCATAGCTGCGCCGGGCGAGGCGCGGCAGCCACGCGGCGCGCTCGGCCGGCGGCAGGTGGTCGAGCAGCGCGACCGAGCTCGCGACCTCGCGCTCGATGTAGCCCATCATCAGGTTGGTGGTCGCCTGGTCGCGCTCGGTCACCGTGAGCCAGAACGACAGCGTCTGCGCGAGCGCGAGGCCCACGCACAGGATCAACGCGAGCCGCGCGAACAGCGAGCGCGGCCAGTGCCACGGCATGCGCGCGCTCATGGCGTACCGTCGACGGCAGTCACGGCCGACGAGAACACATAGCCCTCGTTGCGCAGCGTCTTGATGTAGCGCGGTTCGCGCGCACCGTCGCGCAGGCGCTGGCGCAGCCGGCTCACGAGCAGGTCGATCGAGCGGTCGAACGGGTCGGACTGCCGCCCCTGCGTGAGATTGAGCAACTGGTCGCGCGTCAGCACGCGCTGCGGGTTGTCGAGGAACACGCGCAACAGCCGGTATTCGGCGCCGCTCAGCGCGACCAGCGTGCCTTCCGCGTCGAGCAGGTGGCGCCCGGTCGTGTCGAGCCGCCATTCGCCGAACGCGAGCATCTCCGCTGTTTCCGTCACCTGCATGCCGGGCGGCAGCATGCGCGCGCGCCGCAGCACCGAGCGGATCCGCGCGAGCAGCTCGCGCACCGCGAACGGCTTGGCCAGGTAGTCGTCGGCGCCCATCTCGAGGCCGATGATGCGGTCGGTTTCCTCGCCGCGTGCGGTCAGCATCAGCACCGGCACAGTACGGAACTTGCCCGCGCGCAGGTCGCGGCACAGGGCGAGGCCGTCCTCGCCGGGCAGCATCAGGTCGAGCACGATCAGGTCGGGGGCACCGTCGTCCAGAACGCTGCGCATCTCACGGCCGTTCGCGGCCAGCGACACGCGCATGCCGTTCTTCTCCAGGTAGTCCGCGAGCAGTTCGCGGATCGCGCGATCGTCGTCGACGATCAGCACGTGGTCGATCTTGTCCATGAGTCGTTGTCGGTGTCGAGGGATTCGGGCTGGCGATGTCCACTTTTATACCGCACGGCGGGCATGCGTTTGTATCCCAATGTATCGCGCCGCCGTGACGACACACAACATTGCACACGCGTGGCCCGCCGGACACATCGCAGATACGTCGGCGCCGCCTAATGGGGCCTGTCGAAACCCGTCCCGGCCACCGCCCCGAGCGGCGGCCTCCCGCTCAGGAGAACGCCATGCTGCCCCGACTCAAGATCGCCACCCTCGTTATCGCCCTTGCCGCCTCGGCCGGGCTCGCCGCCTTCGCGGGCACCCGCGACAACGCCGACATGCCGGCCGCGCAGGCCGGTACGGCGGCCCCCGATTTCACCGGCATCGACCGCTGGCACAACAGCACGCCGCTGACGCTCGGCCAGCTGCGCGGCAAGGTCGTGCTCGTCGATTTCTGGACGTACTCGTGCATCAACTGCATTCATACGATTCCGTACGTGAAGGAGTGGGACCGGAAGTATCGCGACCAGGGGCTCGTCGTGGTCGGCGTGCATACGCCCGAGTTTCCGTTCGAGCGCGACGCGGGCAACGTCGCCGATGCGATCAAGCGCTTCGGGATCCGGTATCCGGTCGCGCAGGACAACCGCTACGACACGTGGCGCGCGTACGGCAACCAGTACTGGCCCGCGCTGTACCTGATCGACGCGAACGGGAAGGTGATCTATACGCGCGATGGCGAAGGCGGGTACGACAAGACCGAGGCGGCGATCCGCGGTGCGCTCGCGCAGGCCGGTGAAGGCGCGAAGGGCATGACGCGCACGCAATGACGGGCCGGCGCGCGGGCGTGGCACTTGCCCGCGCGCGCCTGCCTGTCGCGAGCGTTCACCCGCGCTTCGCGTCGGCCGCCTCGATCATCGCCTCGCCGATCGCGAGGTTGCCGTTCGCGACCAGCGCGTCGCCCGCGCCGCGAATATCGGCCTCCTCCTTGTTCTGCCCGAGCTTGCGCTTGCCGACGAGCCGCGTGATCTCGATCTGCAGTCCGACGATCGACTGCAGCATCGCGTCGAGATAATCCTTCGGCGCGTCGCCCATCTTCCACGGCGCCGGCTGCGACGCCTCGTGCGTGCGCGTCAGCCGGGCGACCACTCCGCGCACGAACGTCTCGTCGTCGCGCACCGTGATGCGGCCGTGCGCATGCACGACCACGTAGTTCCACGTCGGCACCTGCCGGTGCGCCACATGTTTGCTCGGATACCAGGTCGGCGAGATGTATGCGTCGCCCGCGCGGAAGATCACGAGCACCTCGTCGCCGTTCGCGACGTCCTGCCAGACCGGATTCGCGCGCGCGACGTGCGCATGCAGCTCGTCGGGGCCACTGTCGCTCGGCAGCAGCTCGAACGGGATGTGGTTCGCGTCGAGCCCGCTCTTGCCGTGCGTGATCAGGCTGCCGAACGGATGCTGCACGATCAGCTCTCGCAGCGCGTCAGGATTGGTTTCGGCGAAATCGGCGGGGACGTACATGTCGGCTCCACGGTCATGCGGGGGTTGGAATGGATCAGGCGCTGGCCCGTCATGCGCCGATTGTGGCTCCAAACTGGTTTATGCTGTAGAGCCAGTTTGAAACATTTTCAGCAGACCAGAATCATGGCAAGAACGGCCCGGAACGTCGACATCCCGTCACTCGGCACGCTCGATCGTGCGGCCGGCGACCTGAGCCGCCAGCTCGCGCAGGCGCTGCGCGAAGCCGTGCGGCGCGGCGACGTCCGACCCGGCGACACGCTGCCGTCCACACGGCTGCTCGCCGCGTCGCTGCAGGTGGCGCGCGGCACCGTCGTCGATGCGTATGCGCAGCTCATCGCCGAAGGCTTTCTCGAATCGCGCGGCGGCGCGGGCACGCGGGTCGCGCATGCGCTAGCGGAGCCGCCCGTCAACGCCCCCGAGCCGCCCGCCCGGCGCCGCCCCCCGGCGCGCGCCGGCCTGCCCGAGCCTGCCGCCACGTTCGCGCGGATCGCCGGCGAATTCCGTCCGCTGCCGGCCATGCCGTTCGCGATCTCGGTGCCGATCGGGCTCACCGCACCCGACGACATCTGGCGCCGGCTCGGCAACCGGCTGCGCGCGCGCGGCCCCGGCGCGCCATCCGGCTATGCCGATCCGCAAGGCGCGCTGCCGCTGCGCGAAGCGATCGCCGACTACGTGCGCCGCTCGCGCTCGGTGCGCTGCGATGCGAGCCAGGTCGTGATCACGAGCGGCACGCAGCAGGGGCTGCATCTCGCAAGCCAGGTGCTGCTCGGCGCGGGCGATCAGGCATGGGTCGAGAATCCGGCCTATCGCGGCATCACCGCGCTGCTCGACAGCACCGGGCGGCGCGACGCGATGGTGCGGGTGCCGGTCGACGCCGACGGCATCGACGTCGAGGCCGGTATCCGTCTCGCGCCACACGCGCGGGTCGCATTCGTCACGCCGTCGCATCAGTATCCGCTCGGCATGCCGCTCAGCATGGCGCGGCGCAATGCGCTGCTCGCGTGGGCGCGCGCACGGCACGCATGGGTGGTCGAGGACGATTACGACAGCGAGCTGCGCTACGAAGGCCATCCATTCCCGTCGCTGCAGGGGCTCGCCCCCGATCGCGTGATCTACCTCGGCACGTTCAGCAAGATCCTGTTTCCGTCGCTTCGGCTCGGCTACGTGATCGCGCCCGACGATCTCGTGCCCGCATTCTGCGGCGCCCGCGTGCTGATGGATCGTCATGTGCCGACCGCCGACCAGCACGTGCTGGCCGCGTTCATTGTGGAAGGTCATCTCGACCGCCACATCCGCCGCGTGCGCGGCGTGTATGCGGAACAGCGCGCGCTGCTGATCGACACGCTCGGGGCGCGGCTGCCGCGCGAACGCGCGTGGGTGCAGCCGGGCGACCAGGGGATGCACGTCGTGCTGTGGCTCGCGGAAGGGATCGACGATCTCGACGTGGTCGAGCGCGCCGCGCAAGCCGGCGTCGCGGTGCGCGCGGTATCGCCGATGTTCGCGCCGGGCACGGCCCGCCCGGGGCTCGTGCTGGGCTTCGGCGGGTTCGGCCGCGCGCAGATGGAGGCGGCCGCGCAGCGGCTCGCGGATGTGGTTTCGTCAGCGGAATCGCGGCCGCGTGTGCCGTAATTGGTTGTCGGCAGGCAACAAACGTAATCGTCTGTAAATCCTGCAAGCAAACGGCCGTTTTCGCCGGCGTCGCACGGGTGCCGTTTGCTAGGATCGCGCCTCTTCCCTCCGCGCTCCTGCTGCCTTGAATCGCTTCGTGCCGCTTCTTCGAGACGCGTGGCGCCGTTGCCGCGCCCGCGTCGCACCGTTCGCCGCTGCCTGCCGCGCGCGCATCCGCGCGCTGGGCGCCGATGTGCTGCATGGCCTGCGTCATCCGACGCGCCGCGGCGTCGCGCTGACGCTCGCCGCGATCCCGGAGCTGGGCCTGCTGGTGCTGCTCGCATTCGTCCCGTTCACGCCGAGCATTGGCGACATCCGCAAGGCGCGCATCGACCGCCCCGCGCGCGTGCTGTCCGCCGACGGCCAGCTGATCGCCGAGTTCCGGCCCGTCAACCGCGAATGGGTACCGCTCAAGCAGATCTCGCCGCATATGGTCGACGCGCTGATCGCGACCGAGGACCACCGCTTCTACGCACATCACGGCATCGACGTGCGCCGCACGATCGCGGCCGGGCTGCATACGTTCTCCGGCGACCGCCAGGGCGGCTCGACGATCACGCAGCAGCTCGCGCGCAACCTGTATCCGGATGAAGTCGGCCGCGCGCCGACGCTCACGCGCAAGGTGAAGGAGCTGATCACCGCGTTCAAGATCGAGTCGGTGTACAGCAAGGACGAGATTCTCGAGACCTACCTGAACACCGTGCCGTTCCTGTACAACGCGTACGGCGTCGAAATGGCGGCGCGCACCTATTTCGGCAAGTCGGCCGACCAGCTCGACATCGTCGAAAGCGCGACGCTCGTCGGGATGCTGAAAGGCAACAGCTACTACAACCCGGTGCTGAATCCGGAACGCGCGGTACAGCGGCGCAACATCGTGCTCGACCGGATGGCGCAGATGCGCATGCTGACGCCGCAGCAGCTCGCAAAACTGCAGCGCCAGCCGCTGCGCGTCGACTTCGAGCCGCAGTCGGGGCAGCCCGGCCTCGCCCCGCACTTCGCGGTGCAGTTGCGCAAATGGCTGATCGCGTGGGCCGATCGCAACAACTATGATCTGTACTCCGACGGACTCGTCGTGCGCACGACGCTCGACGCACGACTGCAGGACATGGCGACGCAGGCGCTGACGCGGCAGACCGAACGGCTGCAGGCGATCGCCGACAGCGCGTGGCGCGGCCCGTCAGGCTGCGGGCTGCGCAACGACCTGTTCCGCGGATTCCTCCGCGAGACACCCGACTACCGGCAGGCACGCGACACGGGGCTGACCGACGTCGCGGCGCTGAAGCAGCTCGGCGCCAATCGGGAATTCATGCGCACGCTGTGCGAGCGCAAGACGCAGGTGCAGGCCGGTTTCGTCGCGATCGATCCGCGCAACGGCGCGATCCGCGCGTGGGTCGGCAGTCCCGATTTCGGCAGCGAGCCGTTCGATCACGTCTCGCAGGCGCGGCGCCAGCCCGGCTCGACATTCAAGCCGTTCGTCTATGGCGCCGCGTTCGCGGACGGCATGCGGCCGGGCGATACGTTCGTCGACCGCCCCGTCGCGATTCCGATCGACGGTAGTGCGGTCTGGCGCCCGACCGATGCCGAGCCGCCCACCGACGAGCCGATGACACTGCGCGATGCGCTCGCGCTATCGCGCAACCGTATCACCGCGCAGGTGATGCAGCACGAAGGCGCCGCGAAGGTGGCGCAGCTCGCGCGCGCAATGGGCGTGCGCGAGAGCCCGCTCGACGCGGTACCGTCGCTCGCACTCGGCACGAGCCCCGTCACGCTGAAGGAGATGGTGTCCGCGTACGGCACGATCGCGAACCGCGGCATGTACGTCGCGCCGCAGATGATCACGCGCATCGAGGATCGCGACGGCAAGGTGCTCGCCGCCTTCGGCAGCGCGCCGCCCGAACGTGCATTGCCGGAGCCTGCGGCACGGACGCTGGTCGACGTGATGCGCGACGTCGTCGATCGCGGCACCGGCGCCGACATCCGTTCGCGCTACGGAATCCGAGTCGACGTCGCCGGCAAGACGGGCACGACGCAGGACAACGCGGACGGCTGGTTCATCCTGATGCATCCGCAGCTCGTGGCCGGCGCATGGGTCGGCTTCGACGACGGCAGCGTGACGCTGCGCAGCGACTACTGGGGCGCAGGCGCGCACAGCGCACTGCCGATCGTCGGCACGTTCTACGATGCGGCGCTGCGCGCGAGGGCGATCGATCCGCACGCGCAATTCTCGCCGGACTTCCGGCCGCGCAGCGCGCCGGCGCCGCGACGACGCACGCCGCACCCGGGCCTGTTCGACTGGCTGAGGTTGTTCCGCTGACCTGGATGCCGGCGGGCCATGCCGGCATGCACGACAGCAGTCCGGCCTATCGACGCGTCGTCGTCGCGTGCCCGTCCGCGTACAGCCATACGGGCACGCCGTCGTCGCGCAATGCGGCCACCGGTTCGCCCAGGCTCCAGTTCTGCGCGACCGCGACACGGCGGACGAACCACGGCATCAGCATCGCGTGTCCGGCGCCGGCGTTGCGATCGTCGTCGAACAGCGCATCGTCGCCGATCCGCGTATAACGCGCCGGATGCAGCACGGTACCGTCCGCGCGAAGCACCGTCGCCCGCACGTCGTGGCCGCTCTCGTTCTCCACACAGGCCAGCCAGCCGTGATCGGCGCCCCAGAACAGGCCGGCCACGTCGTCGTAACGACCCTGCGCGACCGATGCGCCCGTCTCGAGATCGCAGACCGCGAGTTGCACCGGCTCGCCCGGCAGGACGCCGATCGCGTAACGCGTGAACAGTTCGCCCGGTACGGCTTCGTCATCGGGTAACCACGGCAGCGCCCCCATGTTGACGAAGTCGAACGGTGTCAGCACGCGGCCCTGCCCGTCGACAATCGCGCACCGCCCGTCGTCGCGCCGAACGATGTGGCGGATCGCGCCGAGCTCGGTCAGCATGTCCGTCCGTTCGTCGTCGGTCAGCCTGGCGACTTCCGCGTAATGCGGTTCGACGACGACCCGGCCCTTCGCATCGACGAGGCCGACGTGACCATCGCGCTGCGCGACGAAGGCACCGCATTCGGACGACCATTCGAGCGCGTCCCACTCGGGCGGCGCGCGCCATTGTCCGTCGCGCCCGATCAGCCCCCACCGCTCGCCTTCGGATACCGCCGCGACGGTGCCGCTCTCGAATTCATGCGCATCGTCGAAACGCGGCGGAATCACCCATGCACCGTGCGTGTCGACGAAGCCCCAGCGGCCGTCCAGGCTCGCGGATGCGAGCCCACCGGTGAAATCGCCGAAATCGTCGAGCGACGGTTCGAGCGCCCACGTGCCGTCCGTGCGCACGAGTCCGAACCGCTCGCCGACGCGCACGCATGCGACGTCGCCGCTGAAATCCCACACGGCGTCGAACGACGGTTCGCACACGATCCGCATCTCGTCGCCATCGGCATCGCCATCGGCGAACAGCAGGCCGACCTTCCCGTCGCGCGCGGCCCACAGCAACCGGCCGTCGCGCGCGCCGCTCGTCCACAGGCTCGTCCACTCGGGCGGCACGATCACGCGCCACGCGTCGTCGGTTTCACGCCGCACGCCCCACAGGCCGTTGCGTACGCGAAAGCTGAACGTGCCGTGGCCGAGCCAGTTGCCGTGCACCTCGCCGGCATCGAACATCTCGGCAAACATCACACCGCGCGGCGGCTCCTGACGGACGAAATAGTGATGCAACATGCAGCCGAACCCGAAGCCCCACGCCCAGTCGCGCCAGTCGGGTGGCGTATCGATCTCGAGCGCATCGCGCACGCCGTGCACGTCGCGAAAGTCCATGCAGTTCGCGACCCGCCACCACAGGCGCGTGCAGGCATCGCGTTCCTGGTCGATGTAGTCGTTCGGATCGCCGCCGTCGAACCACGACAACTCGTCGAGATTCGCGGAAAACCGCGGTGCGCCGTGCGCATCGCCGAGCGCGTCGATCGATTCGCCGAGATGACGCACGAGCGCATCGAACTGACGCGCGAGCGCCGGATCGTCACCGGGCAGCGGATACGCGACGACGAACGACGCGAGCCGGCTGAGTCGCGCATGCGCCGCACGCGCGTCGCTGGCGAGATTCGGCGTGCCGGCATCGCCGAACACGCGCTGATCGGTAATCGCATCGCTCGCGCCGCCATCGGCGAGCAGCACGCGCCACAGCAGCGGAAAGTGATTGTTGGATTCCGCGAGCGCGATCGTTCGCGCGTCGTCGCCGTCACCGGCCTGGAGATACAGCCATGATCGATTGCCCATCGGAAGGGTCGCCCTCGTCTTTGTTGTTGCTGTTTTCGTGTCGGCGCTCATTATAGGAGCGCGCGATGTCGAAGGCAGTTGCTGGTACCGCGCCCCGCGCCAGATTAATCCACCCGGACGAAGCAGAGCCGCCGCGCGCCGCGCACCATCGTCGTCATCGTTCAACGACGGTGGCGCCCGCGTGACCCACAGCGCAGTCGAGATCGCGAACCCGCTCTACCGCTAGGCGGAACTGCCGGACACCGGTGACTTGCCGGGCGTCGCCGAGCTGTTTCGGCACGCGCGCATCAAGATGCAGGAAGGTGCGCCAACGATCGGCGCGGATGAACTGCTCGCACTGCTCAGCGCAAGCGTCCAGCGTGACGCGTGCGGCACACCGCGCACGAAGCATGGGGTGAACATTCCGATCATCGAGATCGACGAAGCCGCGCATCGCGTGACTGCCCGCGTTCAGGGCAGCGTTGCGATGCGCTCGACGAGCGTCGCGTAGATGCGGTCCGCGTCGACCTCGTTGATCCACGTCGAATTCGCCGCTCGGCCGCTGCGCCCGTTCCAGTCGACGACCATCTCGCCAAGCGTCCACCGCCCGGTCGTCTCGACCATCATGTTCACCCTGCGTCCACCGAACAGCGTCGGATCGACGAGATAGCCGAGCGCGGTCGGGTCGTACATCGGCGCGTCTTCGACGCCGCGCCGCTTCTTGTTGTAGGCCAGTTCCGCATCCATGATGTCGGCGACGATCGCGCCGCAGCGGTTGCCGAGCGCACGGAACGGCGCGACGTGCGCCGGCGTGATCGGCGGTCAGTCCGCCGTGTCGCCGCCCTTCGGCACCTTCGACCACGCCTTGCGCCCCGGCAACGGCGACCACGCCGGCCGCGTCTTGCGTGCGCTGTCGATCACGACCAGGTAGCGGCCCGCGATCGGCGTGATGTCGCGGTCGCGACGCAACACCCACAGCGACTTGCCGGCCTCGACGCGCGCCTGGTAATCGTCGTCGAGCAGGCCATGACGGTCAAAGAACGTGTTCAACGACGCGGGAATCCGCACGCACCCTTTCGAGTGCCGTATGCCCAGCAGCGATTCGAGGCGATCGGGATCGGTCGCATGCATCTGGAAGCGCATCGGCGACACGCCGCCCTTGCCCCAGCCGCGCTCGCCGTCCACCCAGCCGAAGTCGTAGATGCGCATGTCGCGGCGGCCGTAGCCGCGAATGCCGTTCTCGTTCGTCGTGCCCTCCGCGCGGAAATCCATGTTGTCCGGCGAGTGATGGAACACGCCGAGCGGCGTCAGGAAATGGTCGTACTGGCCCGGCAGCCCGGTGCCGACCGGTGACGCGCCGATCATCATCCACGCGTTGGCCGGCGTCGCGCGGAAGTAGATGAACAACGCCTGTACGTTCGGTGAGCGGTCGACCATCGCGATGTATTCGCCCGCCAGGTTGCCGAGGTCCGCTTCGGCGAGCGCCTTCTGGAGCCGCTCGCCGTACGCGCGCTGCTCGCTTGCAGGCACGTTCAGGCGCCGCGTGACTTCCTGTGTGAAGCGCTTGCGCATGTCGACCGCGCGTGCCGTCGCATTTTTTGCCTCTTCTGCCGACAAGGGGGGATGCTGGCGCGGCGGTGTCGGCGCGGGTGCCTCTGCCTCGCTGGCGGGCGTGGCGGACGCGGCCGATGCAGGTGTGGCGGCGGATGCGGCGGAAGCAGCAGAAGCTGCGGAGGGCGCCGATGCGCCCGATGCCGGACTGGCAGGCTCCGCAGGATGTGCGTGTGATGCCGCAGGCGCGGGCTGGGCCGCCGACGCACCCGACGATGCACGCGCTGACGAAGCAGCATGCGCGCGAGAAGCCGCCGATGCGGGCGACTCGACTGATGAGGATGACGTAGCAGCGGGCAACGGTGCGTCGGACGCCGCAAAGGCTGGCCGCGCGACAAGCACGGAGATCGGCAGTGCCGCAACGAGCCAGAAACACGCAGCGGCAACACGAGCAAGACAACGCGGCTTCGCAAATCGCCGCGCTTGGCTGAAAAGCATCATACGTTCGAAGCCATCGGCCGATCCGGCCGCCGCATGCTGCTGTTGCGAGCGGCGCAGCTTCCGCGCGAGCCATCGACACATCCGGCGCATCGTATGCGCCCGGCGCCGACGCCTCTTCGCGGTGGAGCCGTTCGCTGTTGCAACGCGACCGGCCCGATGGCGGCTAATGAGTCGTCAGGCCCTTCATTTTACGCGTCCGCGCAAGAATCGGCAGGGGGGAACGGCGCGGTTTTGCGCTTCGTCACGCTTTGTTTCAACTCGTTTCCGCTCGCCGTTTCATTGCGTGGCAGGCTTGTGCGTTGGGCGCTCGAGATCGATACAGGGAGCCGTGTGCTTCACCAAGGCACGACCGCATCTTCAAATCGATTCGTATGCCGGATCATTTCCGATACGCGGTACACGCCGTACGCGCGATGCAATCACCATCGCATCGCACGCATGCCGCACGAACCATGCGACATGCGTGCGCGACCACCGATCACTTCGAGATGGTTTCGAGCGCAATGCCCTTCGTGCGCGGCCCCATGAGCCCGATCGCCGCCATCACGATCACCATCGCGCCCGCAATGAACGCGAACACGCCGAAGGTGCCGAAACCCTTCAGCACGGCCGCGATCACGAACGACGAGAAGATCGCCGAAAAGCGGCTCCACGAATAGACGAAGCCGACGGCCCGTGCGCGAATCGACGTCGGGAACAGTTCGGCCTGATACGCGTGGAAGCTGTACGACATGATGTTGCTGGCGAGCGTGAGGCCGATGCCGAGCACGATCAGGAACGCGCCCACCGTCGTCTGGCTGAACAGCAGCCCGCAGACGACGATCGCCGCCGCCATCGCGACGATCACCGACTTGCGCTCGAAGCGGTCGGCGATCACCAGGCCGATCAGCGGGCCGATCGGCGCGGCGAGTGCGATCACGCTCGAATACATCAGGCTCGACGTGATCGTGATGCCCTGCTTGATCAGCAGCGTCGGCACCCAGTTCGCGAAGCCGTAGAAACCGACCGTCTGGAACACGTTGAAGATCGTCATCATGATCGTGCGGCTGCGATACGGCTGCACCCACATGTCGCGGAAGCTGCCGCGCGGCGGCACCGGCTCGGCGGGCGCGAGCGGCGGCAGCGGCCGGCCGTATTCGGCTTCGACCTTCGCCTCGAGCGTGCGCATGATGCGATCGGCTTCGTCGACCCGGCCCTGCTGCGCGAGCCAGCGCGGGCTTTCCGGCAGTTCGCGGCGGATCCACCACACGAACAGCGCGCCGTGCGCACCGATCAGCACGACCCAGCGCCAGCCATCGAGGCCGAACGGGGCATGCGGCACGAGCAGGTATGCGAGGAACGCGACCACCGGCACCGCGACGAACCCGACCGCCTGCTCGCACGCGAATGCACGGCCGCGGATCTGCTTCGGCACGAGCTCGGAGATGTACGTGCCGATCGTCACCATCTCGACGCCGAGACCGAGCCCGACGACGAAGCGCCAGAAGTTCAGTCCGGCGGCGGTGTCCTGGAACGCCATCACGACGTTGGCCGCCGTGTACCACAGCAGCGACCACGTGAAGATCGCGCGGCGGCCGAAGCGGTCGGCGAGGAAGCCGCACGCGATCGTGCCGATGAAGAGCCCCGAGAACAGCGCCGCGATGAAGCTCGCGACGCCCGTGGTGCCGAACAGGCCGTGCGTCGTCGCGGAGAGGATTCCGCTTTTCACGAGGCCAGGGGCGACGTAGCCGCTATAGAGCAGGTCGTAGAGTTCGAAGAAGAAGCCGAGGCTCAGCAGGACGACGAGTTTCCAGACGGTGCGGGTGGGCGGCAGGCGGTCGAGCCGGGCCGAGATGGAGCCGGGGTCGATCGCCGCAGGGCGGGCGGCGCCCGCTGCGACGAGCGGGTCGGGCTGGGTGGATGCCATGGTGGCAAGTCTCCGGATTCTTGATTGTCTTGGCGCTACCAGTGGGGCGTTGGAGAGCGGCTTCGCGCATTTTAGCGAGGCGTGGGCCTGAGCACATCAACCGGCTGATGAGCGGTCGGGCGACAGGCGCACCGGAACGGCTGTGGTCCGGCCAGTTCCACTATCGCTGGCGAACGGGGCACTACGTCAAACAGGCTTGACCGCCGGCCAATCTGCGCTCTCCGCATCCGGAAATTCGACTCCCTTGATGCCACGCCTGTCAGCCTCGTCGCGAAAATCCTCGGAGCAGGTCAGCGAGTTGCTGCTCCAGGCATGGCCGGTCAGTTTGGCATCAACCGGCAGGTGGGATACCAGTAGTGAATCTGACTCCTTTCTTCGTCGCACGCAGTACAGCATCAGCCAGTTGATCCCCGACGATAATGTATGTTGGGGAGTCGTATTGCCGACCAATGCCATTGGCTGGAAACTCGGGGCGCAAGACCATCTTTTTGAAGCCGACCTTGGCGTCAGGAAATCCCGACACTTTCACCACTATCGGCTCGGAGGCGTCGTGATCAACCACGTCAACCTTCCTCGTCGGGTTGAGAAGGAAGTACGAGCCATCAATAGCCTCTCCGCTCGATCTAATATCTGCCGGGATGAACTGAACATCGTCGTCATTCACCAGTTCTTCAATCGCAACACGCACCGCTTCACTTACTAGCGGAATCAAGATGTCTGACCAGATGACGCCATAGTCTCGAATCTTTGACAGTCCCTTTTTGGGAAGCTCGAATAACAAGGGAACCGGGCTTACGAGGCGCTTTGCCGCCTGTAACTCGAAACGATCCACCTCATTTCTTGCCTCGTCGTAGAGTGCCATCCGACTTTCCGGATAGTCCGCCTCAGTGGTCCAGATTTTCGTCATACTTCCTCGCTCAGTTTGGACACGCCCACGGTCGATGGCTCTTGTTGAGCATCCGGTTCCCCGCTTTCAGCTCGATCCGTTCTCGCGCTACGATTCCGCGCAAAGCCTCGTTATATTGTGCGTGGCTCCAGCCCTGCTGCTTTCCTGTTGTCACAGCATCACTCATTTGCCTGGCCAAGTCCGTGCTTACATTGTTCGGATGGCGCCAATTGTGGATCGAACGAGTCGGATGAAGGCTCTAGTCCTCTGGGAGATAGTTTTTGTTGGCTTGAGATTGAAGGTCAAAGCCTGCAAGCGCAATAAGAGGGTGGTTCGCCGCTTCTGCATTCGAATCGTCGATCGTTACGACGAAAAGTGCACCATTTTTCCGAGAAACGAAGATCGCCTGCAATGACCAGGGTCATCGACATCATCGAAGAACTGGAGCCCGAACCTAGCCAGGTGGACCTCAGAGCATTTGATATACCACCAATCCGCAACTTTCGTCGGATTTTCCTTAAAGGCTTCATCCACGGAAGAGTAATGAGTTGTCTTTTTTGCGTATTCTTGGTTACCGTGATTGAAATTTGCACCACATCACCACCGTCTGTCAGGGTGCAATGAGGGTCATGATCAGGGTGCCCCATCACCAAGCCGCACAAAATGACAATCAGTTTTCTTAATAATTTCCAAAATTCAGAACTACTCGTCGACCATACGCATAAATGTCGCTCTTTGCGACTCCGAAAGAATCAGACCGAGGCCTTGTCCGAGTCGTGCAAGGAAGTCAGTTCGAATAGAGAAATCAGCGTTGTAGATTTTTTTACCGAATTCAACGACGAACAAATCACACCATATCTTGATAGATTTCACGAACTGTTCAGGCGTCGAGGCAAGTTCTTGTGGGCTCCATTTTCCCGATCCATGTCGAGCAAACAGCACGCTGCAATTTGAATCGCCCTGCATGGCAATGATCGGATCCCCGCTAAGTTGGCCGACGACGAACCATGAGGCGTGCCAGTCAGGGAGCGGTTTTCCCTGAGCGTCAACGCTGTACCCGATTTGTACCTGTGCGATGGACTGTGGTGTTCCGTACAACTTTAGGTCTTCAGCAGACCACGGAACTGATAGGTCTCCCCCGTTCAACGACACAATCCATTCCCAGAGTCCTCCGTTAATTTGGACGTTCTGGGGGAAATCCTCAGGCCCGGGCTGTCGACCTTGAGCGGACTGGCCTACGACGCCACGAATCAGATCCAGTGATTCGGTTTCATCGGACATCGCGCTTCCCTCTTCGACGCTTGGTTCATCATCGCTTGCCGATCTATCAGACGACCGGAGGTGGCATTCTGATCGTTTCATCGATGGCTTTCTTTCAAACTATTTAGGTATTCACCGCCACTTGGCCTGTTGGACAAGCTTGCCAATCAACAAATCCTCAATCGATGCCGTCGAATTCTCCAGATAATCGACACACATCGCATCCGCGATTCCATAAAGCAAGAATTACTGAATGAAAAGCAAAGGCTCACTTTCATCTGCCAAAAAACCAAGAAGATTATCCGGAGACGCCGACGCCCAATCAATCTCGTCAACCCCTCTGAATTCGACACCAGCAACAACCTTCCTTTTTATCGCTTCCCTTGCAAATTCCTCGGAACAAAAGATTGCATTTTGCGCCAAATCCAAATTTTTCACTTTAAAAAAATCAAACCCTACCCCATCCTTAAATTTGATCTTATCAACCACAAAACAATCCCCAAATTCATTCAATCCAATTATCGAAGATTTCTCCAGCACATCCTCTTTATAGACATCGGATCCAAATGATATTATATGATATTTCTTCTCCGAAATATCTCGCCCCTTCGAATCAACGATAGCTATAGGCCGCTCTTCCCGAATGGGAACAGAGAAATCATTCAGAATCTCCAAAAATCCCTGACTGACAATGTGAAACCTTGAATTGGCCCCACTCGACCTAATATCATAAGAAATTAGCTTGTCACGAGATATCAGAAACATTTCGCCCGAAAATATTTCCCCTGAAAAATCCCGATAGTCGTACCAAGGCTTCTCTCCATAATTGACAGCAAGCACATTTTCAACAAACTTATCGTAAACGACGCCCTGCATTGCACCAACCGGACAACCGCGCTCTTTTTTTTCGAGCAATGCGTAATAGTTCGACATATAAACCTCAATTTAAGCGAACCGGGCTCGCCCCCGGCGACATTAACAAAACCCGACTTGCATTTTGCAGCTGAGAAATTTTATCGCGCGCCTGTGTCGCATCAATAGCACCACGCTTGAAAGCGGACTCGATACGATCGACCTGCAAATTAATTCCAGCCGAATATATTGCATGCGAACCACAATGATAAAACTTTCGCTTCATCGATTTAGCCTTTTGCTCACTATCAGGCATGAGCAAACCATTCTCTTTCGAGTCGCGCTTTCCTTTCATTCCAATGTCGTCGAAAAATGTCTGATGCTTCCCCCATATTTCTTCCGGAATCAAATGATGCGCCTGCATGTGATCGCCAGTCACCCCACCAAGGTTGTAATTCAAAGTAGAACTACATAGTCCCCGGGAGTCGGTCCACTGGATAGGATTGGGTGCATATTGGAATAGGTTGATGCCACCTGCAAGGCCAATCGGATCCTCGCTGATGAACCGCCCCGTCTCCTGATCATAGTATCGATTCCGGTTATACCTCAGCCCCGTCTCCGCATCCTCCTGCTGCCCCTGAAACCGAATCGGGTTCCTCGGCGCGATGCCCGCCCGCTGCGATACCCGCGCAATCACCTCCCGTGCTTCACCCCAGGCCCGATACGACGCCTCCCACACTACCTCGCCGATCTCGTCCGTCATCAGCAACGGCGTACCGATCTGGTCACAGTGGTAGTAGAACAAATGCGCGTCCGACTGCCGTTCCGGCACACGTTGCAGCGGATCGTTCTCCGGCACATACGGCTCGCCATCGCTCCACACCGGCGTCTCAATCCCCGCGACCGGCTGAGCCGTCACATATTGGGCAAGCGGGGCGAACGATTTAGGCTCGTATACGTACTGCGTCGCACCGCCCTCGCTGCTTTCATAAGCAAGCTGATCACCATCCCAGCCGAACACCGTCCGCACACCGTCGACGTCCTTTCCGATCCGGCGCCCGAAAGGATCGTAGAAATACCGAGCCTCATGCCGCCGCTCAGACTCCTCGACGCGCGCGATTCTCAACCGGTTGAATCCATCCCACTCGTATTGCTGCCTACCCGTCGGCGAACGCTTCCCGATCAAATTCCCGCGCGCATCGTATTCGAAGTGCGTGCCGGCGTATTCCTTCAACAGATTGCCGAGCACCTTCGGCACTTCCGGCGGCAACGTGCTGTCCACGCTGTCCGGCACCACGGGACTCGCCTTCGCCAGCCCCGGCGTACGCGCGTGCCTGGGACTGCCTTGATCAACGATATTGCTCGCCGGGTCGAACGCAAAATGCTCCGCGCCGAGCGGCCCGATCGCCGCAATGAGGCGGCCGATCGGGTCATAGCGATAACTGATCAACCCCTTCCGGCTGTCCTCGATATGTTCGAGTTGTCCAACGGCATCGTACCGATAGCGACGCTCGGCCAGCGCTGCCGGTGCATTTGATCGCCGAACGGACTGCCGGGTAATCCGGCCGGCCGGATCGTATTGCGTTTGCTGCGCCAACTTGCTCGACAGCGTCCGCCCCGTTTCACGGTGCAGATCGTCACGCTCGAACTGGATTCGCTCCTCGCCATCGAGCACGAGCCCATGCACGTGACCGGAGCCGTAGGTCAACCAATCCAGCACATGCCCATCGGGTCGAACGGTCTTGATCCGCGTGCCGATTTCATCGTATTCGTGATGCCACACGTAGCTGCGCGATTCGCCAAACAGCCGGTAGGCGTGATGCTCGCGAATCAGATTACCGACCGGATCGAAGAACATCTGCATCCGGCTGTGACTGTTGCGCGCCTCGATGAGCCGACCGCTCGCGTCGTACGCAAACCGCTCCTCGCTGGCACCCGAGATCCGGCGTGCGATCCGGCCAGCCTGATCGAATTCAAGTTCCGTCACCTGCCCGGCCTCGTCGATCTTAACCGGCTGCAGCGTGCCCTCGTCGTAGCTGTACGTCGTCCGCTTGCCGTCGAAACCGATCTCCTCCAGCAAGCGCCCCGCAGAATCGTAGTGAAACTGATAGGTCGCGCGATTTGCGTCGGTCAATGCAGTCAAGCGACCGAGACGGTCATAGCGATATGAAAGCGTAAAGCCGAGCGCATCGACGCGGCTTGCCACACGCCCCGCCACGTCGTACGAATAGCGCGTGACGCGCTCCATCGGATCGGTTTGGGACAGCAACCGGCCTTCTGCATCATGCGTGAATCGAACGGTACCTGCCGCCGACGAGATCTCGCTCAACCCGCCATGCTTGCCGTACTGGTAGACCGTGGCATGACCCGCGGCGTCGATCGACTGCGCAAGTCTGCCGTCGCCATCGTATTTCCACTTCGTCACCTTGCCGGAGCAGTCGGTGTATTGCAGCAACTGCCCGGCGTCATCGTAGACGAGCGAAGTCGCACCGCCCTTGGCATCGATCGTCTTGATCGGCATTCCGCTGGCGTTGTACACGTACTTCGTCTCATGCCCGAGCGGATCCTTCTGCCCCACCAGATTGCCCGCGTCATCGTACGAACGTTCCCACACATACCCTTCAGGGTCCTTGAGTCGAACGAGCTGATCCTTGTCGTCGTATTCCATCGCGACAACCGCCCCGTCGACGCGATAATGCTTCGTCAGGTTCCCGCGCGCGTCGTAGTCCATCTCCTCGATGCCGCCGTCGCGATGAACGTGCATCACCAGGTTGTTGTCCTGGTCGCGCCGCATCCACTCCTCGGTCCCATCCGGATACGCGATCCGGTACATGTACCCGCGGATGTTGTAGTAGTACCGCGTGACGTTGCCCAGCGCGTCGGTCACATAGGTCAACCGGATGTTCGGATGCCACATTAGGCGAATGTCGTGACTGCCGTCATCGGCATATTCACGCACGCACTTTGCATTCGTATTGTCGTCGCGCTCGGCTCCCTCCCACTCGAGGTTCATGCCGCGGCCCGTGCGATCCGTGTAGCGGGTAATAAGATGGCGATGGTACGCATACTGACGCGCGTTACCGTAACGATCAGTTGCCCGAACCAGATCGCTGTGCTCGTCGTATTGGTACTGCGCGAGTGTCGTGCGCGTATTCGCGTCGATGATCTGCTCGATCGTTGCGATGCGCCCGCGGCTGTCGTGACGAAACGCGAGCGTATGCCCGGCCGAGCTGACGAGCCGCGCCAGTCGATTCGCGTCGTCGTAATCGAGCGCGATCGTATTTCCCGCGCGGTCCTTCTGCAATGCGAGGCGGAACGAATCGCCGCGCTTCTCGTAGACGTGAAGCAAATCGTGACCGTACGCGACAGTCACCCACGTGTCGTCGAGCCGGCTCAGCGTTACGCCTTCCACGCGGTCGTCGTGAACGGCACCTGCCGCGAGCGCCGGATATTCGATGTTGCGGCCCGTTGAATCGCTGTAGATCCACTTGCCGCCCCGAACATCGATACGCGTCATGTACGGCGACAGCCAGCGCGCCCCCAGCTCGCCGTCATCGTATCCGGCCAGCCGGGACCGATAGACCCGCATCCACACGACGGGCATCGCACCCGGCAATTCAAAATCGGCATGGGAAAACGTCTCGTCGCCGAACGAATAGCTGATCGAACCGCCCGACGCGCCGAGCCCGCACTCTTCGCAGTGGTCGACGCCGGCACCCTTCGCTTTCGCCTCCTTCTTCGTCGCGGCAATCGGCACCTGCGCCCGCCGGGCCTCTGCTTCCGTCGTGCCCTGCGACTTGATCGACGCGGCCCGCATCGCTTCACGCTTGTGCCGCAGCGCATTGATCAGCTTCAGCAGCAGCCACATCAGCTTGCCTTCGTCGCTGCCCTTCAGTTCGTTGATCTTGGCGACCACCACCGGCGCCAACGTGCGCAACGACACCGCAATCGAGCGAATCGGCGCGACGTACTCCTCGGGAACGAGCCCGGCCGCCGTGCTGCCGACGGAGTTGACGTTGCGCTTGCCCTTCGCCACCAGGGACTCGGACAGGTAACCCCACGCCCCCTTTACCTGGTCCGTGCTGAGCCATCCGCTCTTCTTCATCAACTGCCGGTATTCGGCGGCTTCCTGTTCGTTCTTCGTCGGATCGAACAGTTTGCCCGCCACCACCGCGTCGATGCCGTCGGCCAGACCCGTGAAGATCTCCTGCGCTTTCGCCGCGCAGTGATCGATCAGGTCGTTGACCACGGCCTGCAGCTTCGTCAGGAAGTCCTCGACCTCGGTCGAAAACGACGCCTGCACGTGCGTGACGACGATCGACACGATCGCGGCCCCGATGTCGCGCTTGTGAATCAGAAGCTGATTGCGGATCAGCGCCAGCAGCGGCCGAGCCGTGAGGCGCATCGGCGCCAGTACCGGTGGAAACGGAATCACGCCGATCAGGTTGATCGCCAGTCCGAGATAGTCGAGCAGCTCACCGCCACGCTTGCGGATGATCGAGACGATGTCGGTGAGCGCATCGGCCAGCGCCATGAGGTTGTTGAGGACCGGAATCATGCTGGCCACCGTCGCCAGCCGGTCGACGTTCACGTAGCCGTTCGTCACGCTGATCAGCCACGCGTTGAAGCCTTCGCCGGACGCCACGACGTCGTCCGGATGCACATCGGTCAGCCACGGGGTGGCCTGCTCATATTCCGCGCCCGGCGGGAGTTTTTGATCTGCCATGCTCTCAGGATTCTTTTCGTTGTTCGTTTTTCGGCTCGCGGAAGCCGTCCCCGGTTCATATATTGGACGTCATGCCAGCGAACCGCGGCATTGTACCGACGAATGGACGACTGGAAAATGAAAGGTCACGGCGCCCGACCCCGCACCTATAACGGGCTATCGCGCCCTATTTTTTGGCGCGACTTGCCCCGAATGGTATGTAAATTCGGTAACCATCTATCCGGCCGATCAGCGTCACCGAGTACCACGAACCGCGACCTTTCCAGCGGGGCACGATCAACGCAAGCCCGGCAGACCGGGCACAAGCCGCCAGATCGTGGCCCGCCGCCCCCACACGGCGCCCCGATTCCGCCCCCGCGGATTCAAACATCGCTCGTCGCCACACCCCGGTAACATGCTACCGGGCCAACCACCGGCTTCCGGGCGCCTTTCGGCGACCGGCATCGTCGGCAAATCGTAAGCATTCCATGTTCATACAACGACTATCCAACTACGCTCGCCGGATCGCACTGATCGCGCTGCTGCAGTTCGCCGCGATCGCGACCGCGTCGGCGTTTCCGGCGGCCGCATCGACCCCGAGCGCGAGCGGCGTCGGCGCGCCCGTCCCGGCCATCTCGCTGAACGACGCCGTCGCGCAGCTCAAGCAGATGCAGGCCGAACTGGACCGCATCAAGCAGCAGACCTCGACCACGTCCAACAGCAAGGAATTGGACGCGCTCAGCGACTCGACGCAGGAACTGAGCACCGACGTCGACAAACTGCAGAGCGATCTCGTCCCGCAGCGCGCGCAAATCCAGGCGCAACTCGACGTCCTGGGCCCGGCGCCTGCCGAGGGCGCCGCGCCGGAAGCGCCGGCTGTCGCGAAGCAACGGGCCACGCTGAACACGCGCAAGACACAGATCGATGCGGCGCTGAAGCAGGTCGCCGACCAGAAGACCAGCCTCACGAACCTGAACGAGCAGTTCGCGAAGCTGCATCGCGGCCTGCTGAAGAACCAGCTCGCGTTCCGTTCGGGCGGCATTTTCAGCGCGCAGTTCTGGCTGCCGCTGTTCCATCTTTCGCCGGACGACGCGCAGCGGCTCGGGGATTTCGACGACGAAATGCTCGACATGCTGCGCTCGTCGTGGGTGCCGGGACAAAAGGCGATCACCGTGCTGCTGCTGGTTGCCGCGTTCGCGGCATGGATGGGCGGCCGCCGGCTCATCGAGCGCGGGCTCGCGTGGTTCTGCGTGAACCGCCTGCCGGCCACCCGTTTGCGCCGCAGCGCGCTGGCGTTGTCGACCGCGTTTTCGACGCTGCTGGCAACTGCCATCGCCGTCCAGATCTTTTACCTCGCCGTCGCACGCCATTACGACCTCACGCCGGCGCTGAGCGATCTGTGGGACCAGTTCGCGAAGCTCGCCGCAACCTGCGCACTGATCGCCGGGCTCGGCCGTGCGCTGCTCTGCACGAAACATCCGTCATGGCGCCTGCCCGCGCTCGCCGATCCCGTCGCACGCGCGATGAAGCCGTTCCCCGGCATCCTGGCCGCGTTGCTGCTGATGTCCGGCACGCTCGAATCGATCAACCGGATCGTCGACACCAGCCTGTCGGTCACGCTGTTCGGCCGCGGGATCGTGTCGCTCGTCGTCGCGGTGACGGTCGGCGCGTCGCTGCTGCGCTCGAACCGCGCGCGTAGCCGGCTCGCGGCGGCCGGCGAGGCGCCCGAGCAGCGCTCGACGCTCGCCGGGCTGATCCACGCCGGCGTCACGCTGGCGATCGTCGCGACGCTGATCGCACTCCTGATCGGCTACATCACGGTCGCGCGCTTCATCACGTACGAGCTCGTGTGGTTCGAGATCGTGCTGTGCGCCACCTACATCCTGATCCAGCTGACGCGCGACGCGAGCGAAAGCCTGTTCTCGCCGGGCCTGTCGACGGGCCAGCAGATCAAGAACCTGTTCGCGCTCGAAGACCGGCACCTCGACCAGGCCCGCACGGTCCTGTCCGGTTTCGGCACGAGCCTGCTGATGCTGATCGCGGCCATTGCGCTGCTGACGGGCGGTTTCGGCACGACGCCGGGCGACCTGCTCGACAGTGCAGTCGCGATGATCGGCAGCCAGCGGCTGCAGAGCCTGAACATCATGCCCGACCGGATCATGAACGCCGTGATCGGCTTCGCGATCGGCTTCTACCTGCTGCGCTCGCTGCGCCGCTGGCTCGACAGCGAGTTCATGCCCGCGCTCGGCATGGATACCGGGATGCGCGTGTCGCTGATCACGCTGTTCACCAACGTCGGCTACGTGCTGCTCGTGCTGATGACGCTCGGGCTGCTCGGCGTCCGGTGGAACAACCTCGCGTGGATCGTCAGTGCGTTGTCGGTGGGTATCGGTTTCGGCCTGCAGGAGATCGTGAAGAATTTCGTGTCGGGGCTGATCCTGCTGACCGAACGCCCGGTGAAGGTCGGCGACATGATCAGCATCGCGGGCGTCGAGGGCGACATCCGCCGCATCAACGTGCGTGCGACCGAGATCCAGCTCAGCGACCGCTCGACCGTGATCGTGCCGAACTCGCAACTGATCTCGCAGAACCTGCGCAACGTGACGATGGGCAACAGCACGCAGGGCGTCGCGACGCTGGTGCTGACGTTCCCGCTGAACACCGATCCCGAGCAGGTGCGCGACCTGCTGCTCGACGCGTATCGCTCGCACGAGGCGATTCTCGAGAAGCCGGCGCCGTCGGTCACGTTCAGCCAGCTCACGCCGGACGGGATCACGCTGAGCGTGACGGGTTACGTATCGAGCCCGCGGATCGCCGGTTCGACGAAGAGCGATCTGCTGTTCGAAATCCTGAAGCAGTTGCGCGCGGCGGGGATCACGCTGTCGAGCCCGCAGATGCTGGTGGTGCAGAACATGCCGGCTGCGGGAGACGCATGACGCGACTCGCACGCCCGCCGTCGCGCAGATGAACGAAGGGCCGGCACCGCAACGCGGCAGCCGGCCCTTTCTACTTACACGCAGCGCCCGCCCGGGCGCTCCGCATCAAACGTCGAACTTCACCCCCTGCGCCAGCGGCAACTGCCGGCTGTAGTTGATCGTGTTCGTCGCGCGGCGCATATACGCCTTCCACGCATCCGAACCCGACTCGCGGCCGCCGCCCGTTTCCTTCTCGCCGCCGAACGCACCGCCGATCTCCGCGCCGCTCGTGCCGATGTTCACGTTGACGATCCCGCAGTCGCTGCCTGCTGCCGACATGAACTGCTCGGCCTCGCGCATGTCGTTCGTGAAGATCGCCGACGACAGCCCTTGCGGCACCGCGTTGTGCAGTTCGATCGCGTCGTCGAAGTTGTCGTAGACCATCACGTACAGGATCGGTGCGAACGTCTCGCGCTCGACCACCGCCGATTGCTTCGGCATCCGTACGATGGCCGGGCGCACGTAGTACGCATCCGCGTGACCGACGTCGACGCGCTCACCGCCCTTCACTTCGCCGCCCTGCTCGCGTGCATCGGCCAGCGCCTTCTGCATCGCGTCGAACGACGCGCGATCGACCAGCGGGCCGACCAGCGTGCCTTCCTCGAGCGGGTTGCCGACCTTCACCGACGCATAGGCCTTCTCGATACGCGGCAGCAGCTGTTCGACCAGGCTGCGATGCACGAACAGGCGGCGCAGCGTCGTGCAGCGCTGGCCAGCCGTGCCGACCGCCGCGAACGTGACCGCGCGCACGACGAGATCGAGATCGGCGCTCGGCGCGACGATCATCCCGTTGTTGCCGCCGAGTTCGAGGATGCCGCGCGCGAGACGCTGGCTCAGCACCTTCGCGACTTCCTGGCCCATCCGCACGCTGCCCGTTGCGCTGACCACCGGCACCTTCTTCGACGCCGTCAGCACCTCGCCGACATCGCGCATGCCGAGCACCAGCTGGCTCAGCTCCGCCGGCGCGACGCCCGGGTGGGTCTTCTCGAATTCACGGATCGCCTTCTGGAGCAGCACGTGGCACGCGATCGCGGTGAGCGGCGTCTTCTCGGACGGCTTCCACACGACCGAATCGCCGCACACGAATGCGAGCGCCGCGTTCCATGCCCACACGGCGACCGGGAAGTTGAACGCCGAGATCACGCCGCACACGCCGATCGGGTGCCACGTTTCCATCATCCGGTGGCCGGGGCGCTCGGAGGCGATCGTGAGGCCGTAAAGCTGACGCGACAGGCCGACCGCGAAATCGCAGATGTCGATCATTTCCTGCACTTCGCCGAGGCCTTCCGACGTGATCTTGCCGGCCTCGAGCGTGACGAGGCGGCCGAGCTCGGCCTTGTGCTCACGCAGCACGTTGCCGAACACGCGCACGAGTTCGCCGCGCACCGGCGCCGGCACCGTGCGCCACTTGAGGAATGCGTCGTGCGCGGCGTCGATCTTGCGCTCGGCGTCGGCGGGCGCGTCGACGGCCAGCGTCGCGAGCGTCGCGCCGTCGAGCGGCGAACGCGCGGTCAGCGCATTGCCTTTCCACTGGGCGAGATCGATATCGAGCGCGGCAAGAATGTCGTTGAATTGCATCACTTCCTCTTCAGGGACAGATTGATCGGTGCGGCGGCAGCGCCGCCCGCGTGATTCGATTGGAGCGCGTTCGCGCGCCCTGTGCAAGCGGATGCGCCGCGCGGCAGGCCCGGTGCGCCGCATGGCGCATCGCGCTGCGCCGCCGCCGGGAGCCCGCCGGACGGCGCGCTCCCGCCTCGCGGCGGCACGATCCATGAAGCACATTGTCGGCGGCCACAAGTCGGGCCGCTATTGATATTAACTCACGACTTCATTCCCAAAACGCAACACCTCGGCTGGCCGGACCGATCCATTCTCGTGCCGATATGGGACGTTTCCAACGCCCGCAGCCGGGCCATCGGACGCATCCCGACGCGATGCAAGTTGATGACAAAGCTGCATCACCCTGTTCGGAAATATCGTTTGCCGGCCCGTGCACCGGGCACACACAATCGTTGCGACGTCGAGGTGCAATGCACCCGGCGCGCCGCCGGCCGCCGTGACGGCTGCCGGACGACAGACGAAGGCGACACGCATCGCGGCCCGGTTCATCCGGCCCGTTTCAGCACCGCATTACCGCTGCCCGGCCGGCAGCCGGCAACGCATCGCGCTTCGTCACCGAAAAACAATCCCGGAGACAGCGCCCAGCGCCCGCCATGCATTCAGATGCCCGCCCCGATTCGCCCCGTCCGTCCGGCTCGCCGCCCGCGAAGCCATCCCTCCACCGTGCGCTGCAGGCCCGCCATCTACGGATGATCGCGATCGGCGGCTCGATCGGCACGGGCCTGTTCGTCGCGTCCGGCGCGTCGATCTCGCAGGCCGGCCCCGGCGGCGCGATGCTCGCGTACATGGTGATCGGCCTGATGGTGTACTTCCTGATGACGAGCCTCGGCGAGATGGCCGCGTTCATGCCCGTGTCGGGCTCGTTCGCAACCTATGGCGCGAAGTTCGTCGACGAAGGCTTCGGCTTCGCGCTCGGCTGGAACTACTGGTACAGCTGGGCCGTGACGCTGGCGGTGGAGCTCGTCGCCGCGCAGCTCGTGATGCATTACTGGTTCCCGCACGTGCCGGGCGTCTGGTGGAGCGCACTGTTCCTCACGTTGATCTTCGCGCTCAACGCGCTGTCGGTGCGCGGCTTCGGCGAAGCCGAATACTGGTTCGCGTTGATCAAGGTGCTGACGGTGCTCGCGTTCGTCGGGGTCGGCCTGCTGATGATCTTCGGGATCATGCAGGGCGGCCCGAGCGCGGGCTGGGGCAACTTCACGATCGGCGACGCACCGTTCGCCGGCGGCTGGGCGACGATGCTCGGCGTCGCGATGATCGCGGGCTTCTCGTTCCAGGGCACCGAAATGATCGGCGTCGCGGCCGGCGAATCGGAAAACCCGCGCACGACGATTCCGCGCGCGGTGAAGCAGATTTTCTGGCGCATCCTGCTGTTCTACGTGCTGGCGATCTTCGTGATCGGCGTGCTGATTCCCTATACCGACCCGAGCCTGCTGAAGAGCGACGTCACCGACATCGGCGTGAGCCCGTTCACGCTGGTATTCCGTCACGCGGGGCTCGCATTCGCGGCCGGCGTGATGAACGCGGTGATCCTGACGGCCGTACTGTCGGCCGGCAACTCGGGCATGTATGCATCGACGCGGATGCTCTACAACCTCGCGGTCGAAGGCCGCGCGCCGAAGATCTTCGCGAAGCTGTCGCGCGGCGGCGTGCCGCGCAACGCGCTGTATGCGACGACGGCCGTCGGCGCGCTGTGTTTCCTCACGTCGCTGTACGGCGACAAGACCGTGTACCTGTGGCTGCTGAACACGTCGGGCATGGCCGGCTTCATCACGTGGCTCGGCATCGCGGTCAGCCACTACCGGTTCCGCAAGGGCTTCCTGAAACAGGGCTACCGGCTCGACCAGCTGCCGTACCGGTCGAAGTGGTTTCCGTTCGGCCCGCTGTTCGCATTCGCGCTGTGCGCGGTCGTCGCGCTCGGCCAGGATTACCAGGCGTTCCTCTCCGACAAGATCGACTGGGTCGGCGTCGCCGCGACCTACATCGGCCTGCCGTTCTTCCTCGCGATCTGGCTCGGCTACGCGCTCGTACGCAAATGCCGCCTCGTGCGCTACGAAGACATGGAGATCGCGCCGTGGATCGAGCGCAACGCGACGCCCGCACCCGCGCCGCAGGCCGACGCCGGCTACGCGGGCTACGTCGCCCGCCCGGCCAACCCGACGCCGGGCGCCTGAGCGCGCGGATCGGCCCGGATCGCACCGGCCGCCCCCGAACGCGGCGGCCGACGCCCAGCCCCCATTCGACGCGGCGCGCACGTTCAGGCAAGATCGACGCGCGCCGCCTGTTTTTCCGCCGTTACGAGTCAACGAAAAATCGCATGCAGAACTTCTACGAAGCCACCGTTACCCGCCAGCCCTACCCGCAACTGACCGGCACGATCGACACGCAGGTCTGCATCGTCGGCGGCGGCCTCGCCGGCCTGTGCACGGCGCTCGGCCTCGTCGAGCGCGGCGTGCATGACGTCGTCGTGCTCGACAGCGAACGGGTCGGCTTCGGCGCGTCGGGCCGCAACGGCGGCTTCGTGTTCGGCGGCTACAGCCTCGATAACGCCGACCTGCTGCGCACGCTCGGCCGCGACGAAGGGCGCCGGCTGTACCGGCTCACCGTCGATGCGGTCGAGCTGATCCGCGCGCGGATCGCGCGCTACGGCATCGACTGCGACATCGTCGACCAGGGCGTGATGCTCGCGAACTGGTTCGACGATCCGTCCCGGCTCGACAGCGTGCGCACGCTGATGAAGGATGAACTCGGCGTCGACTGGGAACCCGTTTCGACGGACGCGCTGCGCAAGCGGCTGAAGACGCGGCGCTATTACGGCGGCCTGTTCGAGCCGAACGCCTTCCACTTCCATCCGCTCAAGTACGTGCTCGGCGTCGCGGCGGCCGCATCGCGCGGCGGCGCGCGCGTGTACGAACGCTCGGCTGCGCTCGGCATCGCGCGCGAAGGCGCCGGGTACATCGTGCGCACGGCGCAGGGCACGGTGCGCGCAAAAGATGTCGTGTTCGCCGGCGGCGGCTACGCGCGCGGCGTGTCGCCGCGTATCGAGCGCGCGGTGCTGCCGATCGCGACCTACGTGATCGCGACCGAACCGCTCGGCGCGCGCCTGCCCGACGCGATCGACGCGCCGTACGCGATCTACGACACGCGTTTCGCGTTCGACTATTACCGTCCGCTGAAGGACACGCGCATCCTGTGGGGCGGCCGGATCTCCGTGCTCGACCGCGGCCCCGACGCAATCGCGCGCCTGCTGCGGCGCGACCTGCTGCGCGTGTATCCGCAACTGGAAGGCGTGGAGGTCGAGTACGCATGGGGCGGGCTGATGAGCTACGCGCGGCACAAGATGCCGCAGATCGGCCGCGACGCGGACGGCGTGTGGCACGCGATCGCGTTCGGCGGCCACGGGATGGCGCCGACCACGGTGGCCGGCGAAGCGCTCGCGGCCGCGCTGGCCGAAGGCCGGCCGGTGCCGGAAGGTTTCAACGCGTTCGGGCTCACGCGCACGTTCGGGCTGGCCGGCCTCGCCGCCGCGCAGCTCACGTACACGGCGTACCAGGCCCGCGACGCGCTCGCCTCCTGCCGCCGCTGAGCGGGGGCCACGGTGGCCGAAACCGCCCCGCCGATTAGAGCGTCAGGTCGGCCGGGCGGGGATTTCCCGCATGCTAGAATGCCTTTTCCAAGCCGCCGAAGCCACAATAAAGTCACATGAAAGCAGGAAGCAAGGCCGCCACGTCCGACACCCGCGCGCTTCCGTCCGATGCGCGGCGCAAATACGATCCCGAGCAAACCAAGCGCAACATCCTCGACGTCGCCACGCAGGAATTCTCCGCGATGGGCCTCGCCGGCGCGCGCGTCGATGCCATCGCCGAGCGGACCAACACGACGAAGCGGATGCTCTACTACTACTTCGAAAGCAAGGAAGGCTTGTACGAGGCCGTGCTGGAGAAGGTGTACGGCGACATCCGCGCACTCGAGCAGGAACTGCACGTCGGTGACATGGAGCCGCGCGAGGGCATGCGCCGCCTCGTCGAATTCACGTTCGACTATCACGACAAGCATCGCGACTTCGTCCGCCTCGTGTCGATCGAGAACATCCACGGCGCGAAGTATCTCGAACAGCTCAAGTCGTTCAAGAACCGCAACGTCAGCATCATCAAGACGCTCGAGGAACTGGTCGAACGCGGCGCGGCGAGCGGCGCGTTCCGCCAGGACATCGACGCGTTCGACCTGCACCTGTTGATCAGCTCGTTCTGCTTCCACCGCGTATCGAACCGCTACACGTTCGGCGCCGCGTTCGGCCGCGACCCGTCGGCACCGCGCCTGCGCGCACGGCATCGCGACACGATCGCCGACGCCGTGCTGCGCTACGTCGCCGCATAAGCGGCGGCGTCAGCCGGTTTCGCGGCCAGTCTCACGCCGGGCGCGCCTCGACCGCGCCCGTCGTTCTCTCGTGCGTCAGTCTGTCGGCGCGGTCGACGCCAGCGCGATCCGCGCCTTCTCTTCCGGGCTTCCCGCCACGTAATACTTCTTCGCCCAGCTCGAATCGGGCGCAAGCGCGAGCCGCGCATGCGTGCCCGTGCCGGCGCCGTGCTGCTTTGCGCCGATCGCCAGCGCCCGCGCGCGATAGTGCTCGTACAGCCGCAGGAATTCCGCAAGATAGATCGCCGCGATCCGCTGGTCGCGGATCTCGAGCAGGTTCTCGTCGTTGTACTGCTCGGAATTGCGGCTCATGTTCGCCGAGCCCGTATAGACGACCGGATTCGCGCCCTCCGCATCGATCACGATGAACTTGTGATGGATCACGACGGGCGGAAAGGCCGGCGCCGGCTCCCCCGGAAACAACCGCAATTCCGGCTCGAAGCCCTGCGGCACGGTGGCCGGCGAGAAATACGCGGCATCGATCACGTCGTGGTTGTCGCGGCTGCGGTGATACAACTCGAGGTTCGCGAGCGTCGCGGCATCGAGCGTCTGGCCGGCCTGCTGCTCCGCATCGGCCTTCGTCGCGCTGCCGACGTTGATCTTGTTCACCAGCCCGAACATCATCAGGCCGCGGTCGCCGGCGGCGAAACACGCATCGCGCAACGCCGCGTCGGTCGGCATGAACAGGCAGAACGACACCGAATGCTTCGCGGCCGCGATCGCGGCGACGATCGTGTCGATCTCGGTGCGCTGCCCCGCCGGCTCCGGCGAAAACGCGAGCCGCACCTGCGCACTGCCGATCGTCATCGGTTCCGACCAGCCCGGCGACAGCCGCGCCGTCTCCGCGATCGACGGATTCCCGGCCAGCGCATGCGCGCGATCGTTGTACAGCGCGGCAAGCGCGGGCGAATCGAACGCGTGCAGCACGTTCGCCTGCTCCGTGAGCCCCTCGGTCGTGAAGTTCGCGGAACCGGTCAGCACGCGTGAGGGCACCGCATTCGACGACGCATCGGTCACGATGAACTTGTCGTGCATGATGTGCGTCTTGTCGCGCGGCGCGAGCGTCGCGAGACCCTGCAGCGCATCGACGGCCGGCTGGTTCGGCGAAGGCAGCGGCGGCTTGCCCTTGCGCGCCGTCGTGTGCGCGTCGTAGACGATCGCGAGCGACGCTTCGCCGTGCCGGCGTCCGAACGCTTCGAACGCCGGCAGCGCCCACAGCGTGTCGGTCAGGTGATAGACGGCCGACGCCGCGCGCGACGCGGGGTCGAGCATCTCCGCGAACACCTGCTCCATGTCGTTCGCGAGCCACGTGCGCAGCTTCAGCGCCTGCGCGTCGCTCGGCGCCGCATTCGGCGCGAGGCCCAGCGCCGCCACCTGCTTCGCGAAGGCCTGCGAGCTGACCACCGCGCGGTTGAACCACGTGCCGATGCCGTCCTCGATGTGCGCGGGCAACACGACGTCGCACACGCCGGCTTGCGCGTCGAGCACCTGCAGGTTCGCCGGCGTACCGACGACCGGATACACGTCATAGCGGAACGCCGCGCCGCGATCCTGCGGATCGATGCGCGCGTCCCACCACATGAATTTCTGGATCGGCGCCTGGTCGGTCGGCGCGTCGCCCTGCGTGTGCGCGGCCGGGCCGTCGAACGTCAGGCGGTTCGGCAGCCAGCTGTCCGGCGCGCGCGTCTTGCCGTCGGCCGACCAGAAGCCCGGCGTGCGCCGGATCGCGAAGCCGAGGAAATCGGCACGCGACGCCGCATCGGGCCAGTCGAAAGCCAGCAGGACCAGGGTGGGGGAAAGATAGCTGCGCACGCTGACGGTCATTCGTTGCTCCCTGGCCTTGCGGCCGGTCGAGGTGAATGAGTCAGTCTTGACGCCGGTTCTTCCCTGCGGATGACGGTTCGATGAACCTTGTATGTCGGACGCGCGTCAGTCGCACACGAGCAGTTCGATCCCGCGCGCGGTCAACGCGCGGCGCACGGCCTTGTCGGGTGCGCGTTCGGTCACCAGATAGCGGGCAGCAGCCGTGCCGTTGATGCGCACCGGCGTCACGCGGCCGAATTTCGAATGATCGGCGACGATGATCGCCATGCCCGCCGCCGCGATCATCCGGCTGCGCACTTCGGCCGCGAGTCGCGAGTAGTCGGTGCACTCGCCGTCGGGCGTGATCCCGCCGGCGCCCACGAACGCGAAATCGACGTGGTACTGCGCAAGCTGCTGGATCGTGTCGAGCCCGAACGTGGCGTCCTCGTCGTCGGACAGTTCGCCGCCGAGCAGCGTCACGCGGTTGCCGTTGCGCCGCGCGAGCACGAACGCGGTGCGCCAGTCGTTCGTGTAGACCGACAGCCGGTGCCGATCGGCGAGCGCCAGCGCAACCGCATGCGGCGTGCTGCCCGAATCGATCAGCACCGACGCATCGTCGGGCACGAATTCGGCCGCGCGCCGCCCGATCGTGCGCTTCGCTTCGGCGTTCGCGGCTTCGCGCTCGGACAGGCTCGGCTCGCGGCGATCCGCGGCCAGCGCGCCGCCATGCGTCATCACGAGCAGGCCGCGTGCGGCCAGTGCGTTCAGGTCGCGCCGCACGGTCTCGCGCGACACGTCGAGCGAGCGGACGAGCTCCGCGACCGACAATGCGCCCGACCGTCCGAGTTCCGACAGGATGAATTGATGACGTTGTTCCGCCAGCATCGCGTGTGCGCCCGAGGCGACTGGTAATGGGTAAGCCGCCCATTGTATTACGGCCGTTTGACCGGCATTTGACTGCGTCGGGAAACCCGCCGGGCCGCGTTTCCCGAAAGCGAAATTCTGTATTGCCTGACGCGCGCGAATCGGCGCGGCGCCGGTTGCTACACTCTGCGCTTCGCCGAACGACAGACCAAGCAAAGGGGCTCGCGCCATGTATCGCAAAGGCAGTGTGATCGAAATCCAGTTTCCGCCCGAACGTCTCAACGACGCGGCCGGCGATCCGTACTGGATCGACCTGACGCTCGACGAGGCCCGCCGGCTCTACGAACAGCTCGCCGCGCGCTTCGCGAACGACGCGCGCGCCAACCAGCCGCTCGACACGTTCTCGATCGACTGATCTCCGCGGCGTCACGCTCGCCCGCTCCGCATCCGGGGCGGCGCCCCGCCTTCCCCCGGCACCGACGGCCGCATGCGCGGCACGCGGCATGAGTGCAGGATTCGACAAGACGCCCGCATCGCTTCCCCCGATACTGGCCGACTTCACGATTCCGTCCGGCCGCGTCGCGGCCCGCCACGCATGCTTACCTCGATCGTCGCCGCCGCTTTCGTCGCCCTCTGGTCCACCGGCTTCATCGTTGCGCGGGCAATCAAACCCTACGCCGATCCCAACCTGTTCCTGCTCGCGCGTTTCGCGGGCACGGCCGCGCTGTTCGGCGGGGTGGCGCTCGTCGCGCGCGCACCGTGGCCGGCCCGCCGCGAATGGCCGCGCCACCTGATCGCGGGCGCACTGCTGCAGGGCATCTATCTCGGCGCGAGCTACTGGGCCGTCGCGCAAGGGTTGAACGCGGGCGTCATGGCGCTGCTCGGCGCGCTGCAGCCGCTCGCCACCGCCGTGCTCGCCGTCCCGCTGTTCAACGAGCGCCTGCCTGCCCGCGGCTGGTTCGGGATGGCGCTCGGGCTCGCCGGCGTCGCGCTCGTGCTGGCGCCGAAGGTCACGGGCGGTGTCGCGCCACCGCCGGGCGCCGCGCCGGCGTGGCTCGTCGTGGCCGTCTCGGTACTCGCGGTCGGGTCGATCACCGCCGGCTCGCTGTACCAGAAAGGCAAGCTCGCGCAGAGCGACCTGCGCACGGCGGTCGCCATCCAGAACTTCGGCGCGGCGATCGTCGCGGCCATCTTCGTCGCCGTGCTGCACGAGACGCGCTGGATCGGCGCGCCGGCGCTGTGGGTGTCGCTCGTATGGGGTGTCGTGTTCCTGTCCGGCGGCGCGGTCACGATGCTGATGTGGATGCTGCGGCGCGGCAATGCCGCGCGCGCGACGTCGCTGCTGTTCCTCGCGCCGCCGCTGGCCGCGCTGCAAGGCTACTGGCTGTTCGGCGAAACGCTCGCGGCGATCCAGCTCGCCGGCTTCGCGCTCGCGCTGGTGGGCGTCGTGCTCGCGCGGCGCTGACGCAACTGCCCATGTGCGCGGTCGCACGGCAGCCTGCACGCCGGCCGCCACGCGCATCGACTACCAGCCTCGCGAACGCCCGTTACGCCGCGGCCTGCACCCGCCCGGCGCACCGTGCACCACGGCGATGCAGCCCGTCTCGCCGAAGCAACGCGACATCGCCGGATCGCATGCCCGGCGCGGCGCCGCGGCGCGATTGCGCTTATGATGGGCGCCTTGATTTTGTTCCGGAACTTCCTTCATGACATCCGCCGATTTCGCCAGCCGCCAACGCGCGATCATTGCCGAACTGAACGTCGCCCCGCAATTCGACGCCGAGGCCGAGATTGCCCGCCGCGTCGAGTTCCTCGCGCAATACCTTCGTTCGACCGGCCTGCGGACCTACGTGCTCGGCATCAGCGGCGGCGTCGATTCGTCGACGGCCGGCCGGCTCGCGCAACTGGCGGTCGAGCGCCTGCGCGCCGACGACTACGACGCACGTTTCATCGCGATGCGCTTGCCGAACGGCGTGCAGAACGACGAAGACGATGCGCAGCGCGCACTCGCGTTCGTCCGCGCGGACGAGGAGCTGACCGTCAACGTGAAACCGGCCGCCGACGCGATGCTCGCCGCGCTGGCCGCGTCCGGCCATGCGTTCGAGACGCCGGCGCAGCAGGATTTCGTGCACGGCAACATCAAGGCGCGCGAGCGCATGATCGCGCAGTACGCGGTGGCCGGTGCACGGCGCGGCATCGTGATCGGCACCGATCACGCGGCCGAATCGTTGATGGGGTTCTTCACGAAATTCGGTGACGGCGGCGCGGACATCCTGCCGCTCGCGGGGCTGAACAAGCGTCGCGTGCGCGCGGTGGCCCGTGCGCTTGGCGGCGACGAACTGATCGTGATGAAGGTGCCGACTGCCGATCTCGAGGAACTGCGCCCGCTGCGCCCCGACGAGCACGCATACGGCGTGAGCTACGACGAGATCGACGACTTCCTCGAAGGCAAGCCGGTGAGCGACCACGTGTACGAGACGGTGCTGCGCTTCTACGACGCTTCGCGCCACAAGCGCGCGCTGCCGTACACGATGTTCGACTGGCCGGCTGCATAAGCGGCCGCCCAGACTGGAGAATACCGCCGCGCGCACCGTAACGGCTGCGCGCGGCGTCGTACCGGCGGGCAACGCTACGCGTGCCCGCCCGTCTTCTTCGCCTGCAGTGCGCGAATCCGCATCCGCGCACCCGTATCGCTGACCGTCGCGTCGTACATCGCCGCGAGATCGCGCTTGAGCGCGGTACGCGAGCCGCCGTCGAGATACACCATGTGCCCCGACGGATAGAAACGCGCGGACAGGTTCTGCCGCACCTTCTGATCCTCGAGCGGCATCTGCTGCAGGTCGATCACGGTCTGGTAGAAGGGCGTGACGAAATCGTAGAAGCCGTTCGCCGACAGCACCTTCAGGTCGACGTTCAGCGCCATCACCGCCGCGAGATCGCCGGCCGTATAGAGGATCACGTTCCCCTGCGCATCGATGCCCTGCTGCGCGCCGGTCGGGTCGATGTGGCTGAAATCCCAGTTCTGGAACGCCTGGTCGTTCAGGTCGGTGAACGCGGAATTCGACGTGAACTTCAGCTGCTCGTTCAGGTAGCTGTTCCACATCGCCGTATAGACGCCCGTCACGGCCGTCATCGTCGGATCGTTGCCGCCCGAGTTCGGGTCGATCTTGCCGGCGATACCCGACGAGATCCCGGTCACGCGGCCGTCGTACGAGCCGAGCGCGAGCCCCTGCGCATGCAGCAGCGTCGTCAGGAACAGCGAATTGCCGCGCGCGTCGTAGCCGGCGATGTTCAGACTCCACGATTGCAGCGTCGCCGTATCGATGCCCGTGTATTGCGACAGCTTCTGCACGGCCGCCGGGTCCGCATGCGGGACCGTGCGCAACGCGTTCAGGTAGTCGGTGCGCGCGAACTGCGCGACTTCCTCGACGAACGCGCCGAGATCCGTCGGCGCCGGCGTGACGCCGAGTTTCTTGTGATACCACGCATCGGCCGCCGCGGTCGGCAGCGCACCGACCGGGTTGCCGGCCTGCCGGTAGTCCAGGATCGACGACTGCAGCGTGACGCCGTTCAGGTCGACGCCGTCCTCATGCAGCTTGTACGCGAGCACGCAGCTGCGCGCGGTGCCGTACGATTCGCCGAACAGGTACTTCGGCGAATTCCAGCGGTTGTTCTTCGTCAAGTAGCGCTTGATGAACTGCTTCAGCGAATCCGCGTCCTGGTCGACGCCCCAGAAATTGCGATTCTTGTTCGGCGCGACGGCCGCCGAATAGCCGGTGCCGACCGGGTTGATGAACACCAGGTCGCTGTGGTCGATCATGCTGTCCGGGTTGTCCTCCATCTGGTACGGCGCAGGCGGCGTGAAGCCCGGCATCGACGTCTTGATGCGCTTCGGCGCGAACGAACCCAGCAGCACGAACACCGACGACGAGCCCGGCCCGCCGTTATAGAAGAAGGTCACGGGCCGCGTTTCCTCCTTCGCGCCGTCGGCCGTGAACGCGACGTAGAAGATCTTCGCGGCCGGCTGCGAACTGCTCGGGTCGACCGTCACGAGGTGGCCGGCCGTCGCCGTGTAGGCGATGCGCTTCCCGTCGATCAGGATCGTGTGATGCGTGATCGCGGCCGCCTCGGTCGTGTCGGTCACCGAATCGTCGGGGCCGTTGCCGTACGCGACCGGATCGAAGAACGGCTGGTCGCGCCCGTGGCTGAGCGCGACCGGATTGACGGTCGGCGGCACGCCATGCGAATTGTGGTCGCCGTGATGCAGCGGATACACGCCGCCGGAGGATGCGGAATCGATGCCCATCGTGCTGCTCCTGGAGGTGAGAAAAAGGCGCGGACAGGAAGCCCGCGCCATACGGAAAGACGTGAACCGCTGCCGTCAGCTCGACGGCTTGCGCGTCAGGACCGCCGCGAGCCGCGCGCCGTTCGGGCTGCCGAGGCCCGTGCACGCATCCCAGCCCTGCGCGGCCGCATACGTGCCGTTCGAACCCTGCGTGACGTCGCGCAGCGCGCCCGGATTCTTGTAGAGCACCGGGTTGACCCAGCCGGCGGTCGCACCGCTCGCCGCCGCATTGATCCGCGCGATCAGCGCGGCCCACAGGGGCGCGACCGCGCTCGTGCCGCCCATCACCGTGGCCGTGCCCGCGATCGACACTTCGTAGCCCGTCTGCGGCGACGCGTCGCCGGCAACGTCCGGCACGCCGCGCTTCGCGAGCGGTGCGCTGCGGCCGTCGGCGCGCGTGACGGTGAGCCCCTGCTGCCACGCCGGCAGGTCGAACAGCGTGCTGACGCCGCCCCCGCCCGCGCCGCCGCCGGCGGCCTCGTCGTTCCACGCGACCTCGCTACGGATGCCCTGCCCGGGCAGCGCGTCGAGCTGCGTGCCGCCGCAGCCGAGCACGTACGGGCTCGATGCCGGGAAGTCGACATGATCGGCGCCGTCCTGCAGACCGTCGCCCGAGCCGCTGTCGCCGGACGCCGCGCACACCGTGATGCCCTGCGCGGCCGCCGCCTGCAACACGCGGTCGAACGCCTGAGCGGACTGCGCCTGCCAGATCGCCTCCGGGCCGCCCCAGCTGATCGAGATCACCGACGGCTTGTTGGTCGTATCGTTGACGGCCGCGTTGACGGCCTGGATGAAGCCCGCGTCGCTGTTCGGCGCGAAGTACACGGCGATCTTCGCGGCCGGCGCGATCGCGCCGGCAATCTCGATGTCGAGCGCGACTTCGCCGTCCGGGCCGCTCGGGTCGCCGGTCGGCGTGTTGCGGCCGGTGCCGACGTTCACGTCGACGAGCGTCGGCGGCGTCGTGATGCCGAGCCCGCGGAAATACTGCTGGATATCGGCCGCACGGTAGCCGCCGCCGAGCTCGATGATCGCGATGCACTGCCCGGCGCCGTCGCCGGCCGGGAAGCCATACAGCGATGCCAGTTGGATCGGGGTGAACGTAACGCCCGCCGCGCCGCCGCGCGCCGGCTTGAACGGCGGTCGCAGCCGGAAGTGCGGCCGCGCCTGCGGACGGCTGTCGAGGCCGAGCACGGCCGTGACGGCATCGCCGAGATCGTCGGGCAGCGCGATCGGGCCCGAGCGGCCGCGATACTGGCCGATCGATTGATGCTCGAAGCGCTCGAGCTTGACGCCGAACACGGCTTCGAACTGCTGGATCGTGCCGGACAGCACGACGACGCTTTCGACGGGATCGACGCGGTCGACCGTCAACTGGTGGCGACGTGCGAAGTCCTCGGCCTTGCGAATGTCGTCGGGATTGGCGGAAAAGCGTTGCGCGAAGGTTTCGCGCGACACCGGTTTCGCTTGCGCGTCGCCGGTGGCGAGCTGGTGAAGCAGCGTATCGAGTTGCCCTTCTTCCTGCCGCCGCAACATGATCGTGACGTGGATGCGTTCTGCCGGATCGCACGGGCCGAGGCACTTGGACTCGGCGACGATTCGGGGTTCACGGTCGGCGTGAAGATGCCTTGCCATGTTCAGACCCTCCTTGGTACCGCGTTGCACGGAACAGCCAGGAAATCGGACAGGGCCGGCGGGAGACGGTTCCGTTCGTTCGGTCGGGTTCGCTCAACGCGAAGTAACAGGGAGTTTAGAACAGTCGGACGATTTGCGCGCACGCCGTTCTGCGACGGGGCGCAAGCCAGGGCCAGCGGTGCGCGCGGCTTCCATCGGGTGCGGCGACGCGCCGCGCGACCTGCGCAGGCGCGACGTCGCCTCGGTGCTCAGTCCATCGACAGGCGCAGCGCAAAGCCGATCAGCGCCGCGGAAAACGTCCAGCGCTGCACCGTCTGCGCGAGCGGATGCGCGCGCATCCACGCGGCGATCCGCGATGCGCCGAACACGCACGCGAGGTCGAAGCACACGCCGGCCGCCACCAGCAACGCGCCCAGCTCGAACATCTGCAACACGACCGGGCCGGCCTCGGGGCGCACGAACTGCGGCAGCAGCACCGAGCAGAACAGCAGCGCCTTCGGGTTCAGCAGGTTGGTGAGCAAACCCTTCACGAACGACTGGCGCAGCTCGCCCGCCGTCGCTGCCGCGTCGCCGTCGCCGAGCGCGAACACGGGCGAACGGAACACCTGGATCGCGACATACGCGAGATAGAGCGCGCCGCCGTAGCGGATCACTTCGTACAGCCACGGCGCGCTGCGGATTAGCGCCGCGACGCCGCAGGCGGACAGCGTCACGTGCGCGGTCCGCGCGAGCGACAGGCCGGCGGCGGCGGCCATCCCCGGCCGCACGCCGCGGCCGATGCTGGTCTGCAGCACCAGCGCCATGTCCGGCCCCGGCACCGCATAGATGGCCGCCAGCGCGGCGAGATAAATCAACAGCAAATGCGTGGAAATCATGGTCTGCCCCCCTCCTCTTACGGCGATATGTTGCCGCCAGCGGGCGAGGGATTATTGGCCATCTTTGGTCAATAATTGGCGATCTATAGGGGAATCCGCCACAATCATCGAATCTGCACCAGGAATCCGCCAACATGACCGAACTCGACAAAACCGACCGCGCCATCCTTGCCGCGGTGCAGCGCGACGGCCGCCTGCCGATCGCCCGCCTCGCCGACACCGTGGGCCTCTCCGAGACCCCTTGCGCACGGCGCCTGAAGCGCCTCGAAAACGACGGCTACATCGAGCGCTACCGCGCGCAGCTGTCGCGCCAGGCGCTCGGTTTCGGCGTCGTTGCATTCGTGCTCGTGCGGTTCGCGACGCACGACCGCAAGACCGCCGACCGCTTCGAGCGGGAGGTGCTCGGCATCGAGCGGATCCTGGCGTGCCACAACGTGGCGGGCACCGCCGACTATCTGTTGCAGGTCGTGGCGCGCGACCTCGACGACTACGGCACGTTCCTGCGCGAATCGCTGCGGATGCTGCCGGGCGTGACGTCGATCGAATCGGCGCTGTCGCTGCGCGAGGTCAAGCACGACGCGGGGTTGCCGGTGCCGTGATGCCGGCGGGCGGGCGATGCGCGCAAGCCGCACCCGACGCCCGATCCATCACTTCGACGCCGATCGATGCGGGCCGCGTCGGGCCGCGCCGCTGCAACACTCGTTCACAGTGTTGAGACCGGCGGCCTACGCGATGTCGGGCGGCTGGTGCGCGCGTTCGAGATCCTCGAGAAACGCATCCACGAGCGGATTGCCGCGCCCGTTGCGCGCGACGACCATGTGGAACGTCACGTCGTAGCGCAGTTGCTCCGGATTGAGCGGCGTGAGCAGCCCCTGCGCGACGTACGGCGCGGCAAAGTGCTGCGGCAGGTAGCCGAGGTGGTGGCCGGACAGGATCAGCAGCGCGACGGCCTCCATGTTGTCGGCCGTCGCGGTCACACGGTCGGGCGTCGTCGACATCTGCGCTTCGGGCAGCGGATACGAGCGCCACGCCCATTCGAAGCCCGCGACGTCGGCCGGCGTCAGCGCGCCGGCGCCGGCGAACAGCGGATGGCCGCGGCCGCAGTACGCAACCTGGCGCTCGATGAACAGCGGCGTGTAGTGCAGCGACGGCACCCGGTGCCAGAAATAGCCGACCGCGATCTGGATCTCGTCGCTCAGCAGTTTCTCCTCGAGATCGCCCGGCGCGCGCACGGAGATCGAGAAACGCACGGCCTCGTCGCGGGTGCGGAACGCGGCGATCGCCTCGGCGATCCGCGCGTTCTGGCTCACCGGCGTATGGCCGATCAGGCCGATATTCAGCGTGCCGACCAGCTGACGATCCATGTGCCGCGCGGCCATCCCGAATTCATCGAGCGCCGCGAGCAGCTTGCGGCTCATCGCGTGGAAGCGCTCACCCTTCGGCGTGAGCCGGAAACCGCTGCGGCCGCGCTCGCAGAGCCGGTAGCCGAGGCGCGTCTCGAGCGACGAAAGCTGCGCGCTGATCGTCGACTGCCCGACGTTCAGCACGGCCTGCGCGGCCGATACGCCGCCTGCGTCCGTGACCGCGAGAAACACGCGGATCAACCGCAGATCGAGGGTCGACAGATTCCCCAGCACACTCATCCCCTTCCATACATCGATGAAAATCGATGTTTACGTCGATATCTTCGCATTCTTCTTTGCCGGCGGAGCGCGTAAAACTGTGCGCCAAGCCGCGTCGCATGATACGGCAACCCCACATCGGAAGAGACAGCCCATGAACGACCACCCCCATTTCCAGCCGCTCGGCGGCAATGAAATGCCGCGCTGCGGCGGCATCGCGACGATGATGCGCCTGCCGCACGTGGCGAGCGCCGAAGGCCTCGACGCCTGTTTCGTCGGCGTGCCGTTCGATCTCGGCACCTCCAACCGCACCGGCGCACGCTTCGGCCCGCGCCAGATCCGCACCGAATCCGTGCTGCTGCGCCCGTACAACATGGCCACGCGCGCAGCCCCGTTCGATTCGCTGCAGATCGCCGACATCGGCGACGTCGCGATCAATCCGTACAACCTGCACGATTCCATCGCACGCATCGAAGCGGCGTACGACGCGATCCTCGAGCACGACTGCAAGCCGATCACGCTCGGCGGCGACCATACGATCGCGCTGCCGATCCTGCGCGCGATCCATCGCAAGCACGGCAAGGTTGCATTGATCCACGTCGATGCACACGCCGACGTGAACGACACGATGATGGGCGAAAAGATCGCGCACGGCACGCCGTTCCGCCGCGCGGTCGAGGAAGGCCTGCTGCACGGCGACAAGGTCACGCAGATCGGCCTGCGCGGCACCGGCTACGCGGCCGAGGATTTCGACTGGTGCCGCGAGCAGGGCTTCCGCGTCGTCCAGGCGGAGGAATGCTGGAACAAGTCGCTCGCGCCGCTGATGGAAGAAGTGCGCGAGCGCGTGGGCGATACGCCCGTCTACATCAGCTTCGACATCGACGGCATCGATCCGGCCTACGCGCCCGGCACCGGCACGCCGGAAATCGCGGGCCTCACGGTGCCGCAGGCGCTCGAGATCATTCGCGGCGCGAAGGGGCTGAACATCGTCGGCTGCGATCTCGTCGAAGTCGCGCCGCCGTACGACCCGTTCGGCACCACGGCGCTGCTCGGCGCGAACCTCGCGTACGAGCTGCTGTGCGTGCTGCCGGGCGTCGCGTACCGCGACTGATCCCCGCGCCGCCACCTATTCCAAATCAAAGGATTCAGAGGAGCACAAATCAAGATGGGGACTTCCGTCAAGCAACCCAAGCGGGCGGCGCTCGCGTCGTTCGTCGGCACCACGATCGAGTGGTACGACTTCTATAGCTACGCGACCGCCGCCGCCATCGTGTTCGGGCCGCTGTTCTTTCCCGGCGAAAACCGCTTCATCAGCCTGCTCGCATCGTTCGGCTCGTTCGCGGTCGGCTTCTTCGCACGGCCGCTCGGCGGCGTGATGTTCGGCTACCTCGGCGACCGCTTCGGCCGCAAGCGTTCGCTGCTCGCGACGCTGATGCTGATGGCCGTGTCGACGGTGGCGATCGGCCTGCTGCCGACCCATGCGCAAGCCGGCGTGATTGCACCGATCCTGCTCGTGCTGATGCGCGTGCTGCAAGGCATCGCGGTCGGCGGCGAATGGGGCGGCGCGGTGCTGCTCGCGGGCGAGCATGCACCGGAAGGCAAGCGCACGTTCTTCGCGTCGTTCGCGCAGCTCGGCAGCGCGAGCGGCCTGATCCTGTCGATGCTCGCGTTCGGCGCGATCAGCACGCTGTCGAAGGAAGACATGATGAGCTGGGGCTGGCGCGTGCCGTTCCTCGCGAGTTCCGTACTGCTGATCGTCGGCTTCGTGATCCGCGCGAGCGTGTCCGAATCGCCCGAGTTCGAGGAAGTCAAGAAGAGCGGCGACATCGCGCAAAAACCGCTGCGAGAAGCGCTCAAGTACTGGCCGCTGCTGCTGCTCGCCATCGGTGCGAACGTGTACGGCATCGCCGGCGTGTACTTCAGCAACATCTTCATGATCAGCTATGCGACGCAGTTCCTGTCGCTCGACCGGTCGATGGTGCTGCATTGCATGACGATCGTCGCCGTACTGCAGTTCGTCGTGCAGCTCGCGGCCGCGTTCCTCGCGCAGCGCTTCGGCACCACGCGCGTGCTGCTGATCACCGGCGCATGGGCCGCGATCGTCCCGTTCGTCATGCTGCCGCTCGTGCACATGGGCACGCCGCTGTCGATCACGATCGGCGTCGGCCTCGCGACGCTCGCGGAATCGGGCTACTACTCGGTGGTCGCGGGCTTCGTCAGCGGCATCTTCGTCGCACGCATCCGCTACACGGCGATCTCGATCGCGTACCAGGTGTGCGGCGCACTGGCCGGCGGCCTCACGCCGCTCGTCGCGACCATCATCGCGCAGAACACCGCGCCGCAATGGTGGCCGCTCGCGCTCCAGTACACGAGCGCCGCGATCCTGTCGTCGCTGTGCGTGTGGCTGATTTCGCGCCGCGTGAGCATCGACGATGCGGGCGCGCCGCGCAAGACGGCCGACACGTTGCCGCGCGCAGCTCGCACCGCGTAACGCACATAAACACCGGGCTGGCCGCGTCGCCCGCCCGCGTCTCATGCAAAAAAGCGGCCTTCGTCGAAGGCCGCTTCTTCTTTGCCCGACTCCAGCCGCCACGCGCCCGTCTTTCCGGCTACACCGTGCTCGGCCTTCCTCGCCGCCCTCCGGCGCGTCCGCGCCTAATACATCATGCCGCCCCGGATCGGTTCACAACCGTTCGACTTGCGCTGCAGGTTGGCGTCGCGTGGCGAATACGTGCATCCGCAGTACGCCTGCCGGTAGAACGTCTCGCGTTTGCGGATCTCGATCATGCGCGCCGAACCGCCGCCCGTGCGCCAGTTGTATTCCCCGTCCTCGCTGTAGCCACCGGGCCGCGACAGCGGTTTGCGTTTGTCGACGGTCGTCATGTTCGCTCCGTACCGAATACGGTATTCAGAATGACGGCGCGCATCGCGCCGTCCGCCTGCTCGGCGCGCGCTTGCGCCGCACCGAGATCCGGTGAATCGCGATCGGTATCAATCAGAGTCGCTTGTGCATCGTCGCTCGCGATCCATGCGCTGGCCATGTCACGCAGCATCGCCCGGTCGGTACGCAACAGCCGGCTCACGACCACCCGGCCGATTTCCTCGTAAATCGCCCAGCAATCGTCGCTGCCGTCCTCGAGCGCCTTCAGCAATCGGTCGATTGCGTCGTTCGCGGCCTGGCTCATGATGCGCTTCTCCCATCCGAATGAACAAGCCGGCCGGCGTCCGATCCTGCGCCGGCCCGCCCGCGATCGCCGCGCCGGATCATGATGCCGCGGTGACCGGAGTGGAAACGACGCGTCCCGGTGCCTGCCCGGAACGCTCTCGACCGGTGCGACATCCGCCGCCGGATCATCGATCCGCGCAGCACGTGTTATTGCACCTGGTTGCGCAGCGTCTTCGCGGCGGCGACCATGTTCGTCAGCGCCGGAATCACTTCCGCCCACTGGCGCGTCTTCAGGCCGCAGTCCGGGTTCACCCATAGCCGTTCCGCTGGAATCCGCTCAGCCGCCTTCTTCATCAGGCCGACGATGTGCTCCTGCGTCGGGATGTTTGGCGAGTGAATGTCGTACACGCCCGGCCCGATTTCGTTCGGATACTTGAAGGTGTCGAATGCGTCGAGCAGTTCCATGTCCGAGCGCGACGTCTCGATCGTGATCACGTCCGCATCCATGTCGGCGATCGACGCGATGATGTCGTTGAACTCCGAATAGCACATGTGCGTATGAATCTGCGTTTCGTCCTGCACGCCGTTCGCGGCGACGCGAAACGCTTCGACCGCCCACTTCAGGTACTCGCCCCACTGGGCGCGGCGCAGCGGCAGCCCTTCGCGCAGCGCAGCCTCGTCGATCTGGATCACGCGCACGCCGGCCCTCTCGAGATCGAGCACTTCCTCGCGGATCGCCAGCGCGAGCTGGTAGCACGACACCGAGCGCGGCTGGTCGTCGCGCACGAACGACCAGTTCAGGATCGTCACGGGGCCGGTCAACATGCCCTTCATCGGCTTGTTCGTCAGCGACTGCGCATACGTGATCCATTCGACCGTCATCGCCTTCGGACGGCTGATGTCGCCGAACAGGATCGGCGGCTTCACGCAACGCGAACCGTACGACTGCACCCAGCCGAACTGGCTGAACGCGTAGCCGTCGAGTTGCTCGCCAAAATATTCGACCATGTCGTTACGCTCGGCTTCGCCGTGCACGAGCACGTCGAGTTCGAGCGATTCCTGCTCGCGGACGCTGCGTTCGATCTCGGCCTGCATCGCCTTGCGGTAGCCGGCTTCATCCAGCGCGCCGGCCTTGAACCGGCTGCGGGCCTGACGGATTTCGCCGGTCTGCGGGAACGAGCCGATCGTCGTCGTCGGAAACGCCGGCAGGTTCAGGCGTGCCGACTGCTTCGGCGCGCGCTGCGGATAGGGGCTCACGCGGTTGCCGAGCTGCGCGTCCATCCGGGCGATCGCGGCCTTCACCGCCGGGTCGTTCACGCGCGGCGAGTTGCGACGCGAATGGATCGCGGCGGCGTTCGCGGCCAGCGCATCGGCCACCTTGTCACGGCCTTCGTTCAGTGCGGTCGCGAGCACCTTCAGCTCGTCGAGCTTCTGCAGCGCGAACGCGAGCCACGAGCGGATTTCCGCGTCGAGCTTCTCCTCGCTCGCGAGATCGACCGGCACGTGCAGCAGCGAGCACGACAGCGCAAGCCACAGGCGATCGCCCAGTTGCTTCGCGAGCGGCTCGAGCCAGTCGAGCGTCGCGTTCAGGTCCGTCTTCCAGATGTTGCGGCCGTTGATCGCGCCCACCGACAGCACCCGCTCGGCCGGCAGTTCACGTACCAGCGCGTCGACTTCGTCGCGTGCGTTGATCGCATCGACATGCAGGCCGTCGACCGGCAGCGAGCTCGCGAGCGCCAGATTGCTCTGCAACTGGCCGAAGTACGTCGCGAGCAGCACCTTGATCCGGCGCGTTTCGAGCGCCGCGTACGCGGTCTTGAATGCTTGCCGCCATTCGTCGTCGAGTTCGGTGACGAGGATCGGTTCGTCGACCTGTATCCATTCGACGCCCTGCGCGGTCAGCGTGTCGAGCAGCGCGCCGTACACCGGCAGCAGCTTCGGCAGCAGCGCGAGGCGGTCGGAATCGTCCTTCGCCTTGCCGAGCCACAGGTACGTGACGGGGCCGAGGATCACCGGCTTCGCGGCCACGCCCTGCGCCTGCGCTTCCGCCAGTTGCTGCAGCAGGCGCGACGGGTCGAGCGAGAAGTTCGTGTCCGCGTGGAACTCCGGCACGATGTAGTGGTAGTTCGTATCGAACCACTTCGTCATTTCACCGGCCGCGACACCACCGCAGCACGCGGCATGTTCTTCCGCCGACTGCGCCGAACGGCCGCGCGCGACGCGGAAATAGTTGTCGAGCACGTCGCCGTGGAAGCCTTGCACGCGCTTCGGCAAGTTGCCGAGCGTGAAGCTCATGTCGAGCACCTGGTCGTAGAACGCGAAGTCGCCGACCGGGGCCAGGCCCAGGTCGCGCTGGTCGTTCCAGTGACGCCGGCGCAGCTCGGCGCCGAGTGCCTTCAGCTCGTCGCGCGACGATTCGCCCTTCCAGTAGCGTTCGAGACCGAACTTGAGTTCGCGCTTCGCGCCGATGCGCGGAAAACCAAGGTTGTGGGTCGTGACCATGAGCTTCCGTCCAGAAGAGAAATTGAATGTCCGGTAGCCATGATAGGGATTTCAAATCATGAAATAAAATGGCATTATTTCATTCATCCATTAAAGTCATTCATGTTTCTGTTGCGCGAGCGAAATCCATGCTGGAACGATTCCATCTTGTCGTCATTCGTGAAGTCGAGCGCCAGGGCTCGCTGACTGCGGCCGCCAATACGCTGCACCTCACGCAATCGGCCCTCAGCCATACCGTCCGGAAAATCGAGCAGCAGCTCGGTACGCCGATCTGGAATCGGGAAGGTCGCGGCCTGCGGCTCACGCAGGGCGGGCAGTATCTGCTGAAGCTGGCGAACCGGCTGCTGCCGCAGTTCGAGCTCGCCGAGGAGCGGATGAAGCAGTACGCAAAGGGTGAGCGCGGCACGCTGCGCATCGGGATGGAGTGCCACCCGTGCTACCAGTGGCTCCTGAAGGTCGTGTCGCCGTACCTGTCGCGCTGGCCCGACGTCGACGTCGACGTGAAGCAGCGCTTCCAGTTCGGCGGCATCGGCGCGCTGTTCGGCTATGACATCGACGTGCTTGTGACGCCCGATCCGCTGAACAAGCCGGGCCTGCGCTTCGACCCGGTGTTCGACTACGAACAGGTGCTGGTGGTCGCCGATTCACACCGTTTTGCGAACGCCGAATACGTGACGCCGGAACAGCTCAACGACGAGGTCCTGATCACCTATCCTGTCGAAACCGATCGGCTCGACATCTACACCCAGTTCCTGACGCCGGCGGGAATCGTGCCGAAGCGGCACAAGTCGATCGAGACGACCGACATCATGCTGCAGATGGTGGCGAGCGAACGCGGCGTGGCCGCGCTGCCGAGATGGCTTGCCGACGAATACGCAGACCGGATGCCGGTCGTGCCGGTCAAGCTTGGCAAGAAGGGGATCGCGAAGCAGATCTTCCTCGGCATCCGTGAAGCGGATGAATCGATCGACTATCTGGCCGCGTTCGTCGCGCTGGCGCGCGAATCGACGAAGAGCGCGCCGCGCATGCTGCGCTAGGCGCCCCCCGTTGCCATGCGCGTCAGGCGGCGCGCATGCCGAAGCGTTCGCCGCGCTCGACCCATGCGCCGAACAGCAGGCCGATCGTCGTCCACATGATCACCTGCATGCCGATCGCCGCGGCGCGGAACTTCCACAGGACGACTGCCGGGAAGGCAGCCGGCACCTCGTTGATCGACGGCAGCCCGAGCTGCACGGCCGCGATGATCGCGATGAACACGAGCCCCGCGACGATCGACGCGTTCCATTGCCCGAGCTTCGCCAGCAGGTGGCGGCGCACGTTGACCGAGAACACCATCGTCGCGATCGAGATCGCGATCATCAGGAAAAACAAGCCCGTTCGATAGCCGATCGTGTCGGGGTCGCCGACCGACGGCGGATTGGCCGGGTACTTGATGTTCGGCACGATCACGAGCGCGATGAACGCCGCCAGCGCGAGCCACGCGGCCAGCGGCCGCGCCGGGAGGCGGCTGCCTCGGCCATAGGCATACGCAAAGACCAGCGAGAACAGCCCGCCGAAGGCCGCGCCGTACGTGACGACGCCGGTCAGCAAGCCGATGCCGGCCTGCGTGTGGCGGCTTACCAGCTCGGGTTCCGGCGCGTCGCCCTTGGCGGCGTCGAGTTTTTCTTCAAAGGAGATTGCCTGATCGACTTGCGGTTCGCCGACGATCTTGGCGAAACCGAACGTCAGGAGGCCTGCGGCGATGCCTGCGAGCATCCCGCGCATGAGCAGCTTTCCGACCATCGTGTACTCCGCGTCAGTGGCAGGGGAAGCCGAGCAGATGGCGGCCGTCGTGGACGAACTCGTGGACGTACATGCCCGGCACGAGCGACGTTGCCCCCTGTTCCGCGCCGACGAAATAAATCGCGAGCAACAGGATCAGGCCGACGAACACGGCCCACGGCAACAGTTCACGGACGGGGATGGGCGCCGGCACGACCGCCGGCTTCAGCACTGCTTCGCTCATGGATGCACCTCAGGGGAATCGCGCCCCGACAAATGTTGGATGGGTACGAAGGCAGGTCTGGCTTCCGGGATCATGGATCACCGGTTACAGTGGCGCGACCGCGCCGGAATTGAACCGGCTTCCGCGTTTCGTATCGGGCGAATTGTACGCGCGAACGTTCGCGTATTGAAGCGGCGCCAGGTGAACGAACACCCCCGTCCCGGATCATCCGAAAAACGACATGAACCAGCATGCCTCGCTGCGCCTGATCGCACACGCATCGACCCGGGCGATGCGTACCGGCGCGTTTCCCGACGACGATCCGCTCGACGCGCACGGGCTCGCCGAAGCCGCGGCGCGGCGCGACCGGTGGACAGGCATCACCGGCGCGCTCGTGCTGTGCAGCCCGGCCCGCTGTGCGGTGCAGACCGCCGATGCGCTCGGCCTGCATGCCGACATCGATGACGCACTGCGTGACATCGACTACCGAAACTGGCGCGGCAAGCGGCTGCACGACCTCGCGCGCGACTTTCCTGACGAACTGGGCGCGTGGATCGGCAATCCGTCCGCGTCGCCGCACGGCGGTGAATCGTTCGACGCAGCGATACGCCGCGTCGGCACATGGTTGAACGCGCTGCAACACCACCGCGACATCGTCGCCATCACGCACGCGCCGATCGTTCGCGCGGCCATCGCGCATGCGCTGCGGATGGATCCCGACGCGGCAACCCGCATCGACGTCGCACCGCTGTCGTGCACGACATTCGCCGCATCACCGCACGGATGGATGTTGATCGCCGACGACGATCGGCGCGACACCGCCACATAGCCTCCTGCCGTGTTGCGTTCGCGATATCGACCACGACACAAGCCGACGTGTCGTGTCGCAATCGCACTTGCATGGCAACGCTCACCTTACGTCACTGTAAGACACACCGTTCGCACTCCCTGCTGTCATCAAACTGACTGCTAGCCGAAGCTAGGATCGGACGCGGTTCCCTTACGAGACACCGTCATGAATCAACCTGCTTCGTCTGCCCCGAACAATTCGGGTTCCGTCGAGCGCACCAGGCAGCTCGGCTTGGCCGTCTTCCTGCTGGTGCTCGCGATCGGTGCGATCTATATCGCCACGCACCTGATCGACGATCTGTCGCCGATGCGCGAAGGATCGCTGTTCCCGTACCTGATGCTCGGCGCCGCGCTGCTGATCGCGCTCGGCTTCGAATTCGTCAACGGTTTCCACGACACCGCGAACGCGGTGGCCACCGTGATCTATACGCACTCGCTGACGCCGAACGTCGCGGTGATCTGGTCCGGCCTGTGGAACTTCCTCGGCGTGATGATCTCGAGCGGCGCCGTCGCGTTCGGCATCCTGCAACTGCTGCCGGTCGAGCTGATCCTGCAGGTCGGCAGCGGCGCGGGCTTCGCGATGGTGTTCGCGTTGCTGATCGCCGCGATCGTGTGGAACCTCGCGACCTGGTATTTCGGATTGCCGTCGTCGAGCTCGCATACGCTGATCGGGTCGATCATCGGCGTCGGGCTGATGAATCAGCTGATGCACGGGCCGTCCGGCACGAGCGGCGTCGACTGGGGCCAGGCGCTCGGCGTCGGCAAGTCGCTGCTGTTCTCGCCGATCGTCGGCTTCCTGTGCGCGGCGCTACTGCTGCTCGTGCTGAAAACCCTCGTGCGGATTCCCGAGCTGTACAAGGAGCCGCCGAAAGACCAGCCGCCGCCGTTCTGGATTCGTTGCCTGCTGATCCTGACCTGCACCGGCGTATCGTTCGCGCACGGCTCGAACGACGGGCAGAAAGGGATGGGCCTCATCATGCTGATCCTGATCGGCACGGTGCCGACCGCCTACGCGCTGAACAAGGCCGTCACGCCGGCCGAGACACAGACCTTCGTTGCGGTCGCGAACCAGGCAGCCGCGACGTTCGGGAAGTACACGAACGGCGTCGCACCGTCCGCGAACCCGCGCGCCGACGTCGAGCTTTACGTCCAGCATCGCGCACTGACGCCGGCCGTGATCCCCGCCGTTCAGCAGTTGTCCACGTCGCTCGCGACCGCGGTCGGCGCATCGGGCTCGATGGCGGCCGTGCCGCAGCGTGACGTCGACAACGTGCGCAACACGATGTATCTGGTGTCCGAAGCAATTCGCCTGATCGAGAAGTCCGGTCAACCCGCGTTCGCTGCCGACGACAAGCTCGCAATCGACAACTATCGCAAACAGCTCGACCACGCGACCAAGTTCATTCCGACGTGGGTGAAGGTTGCGGTCGCGATCGCACTCGGCCTCGGCACGATGGTCGGCTGGAAGCGCATCGTCGTGACCGTCGGCGAGAAAATCGGCAAGCAGCATTTGACGTACGGACAGGGCGCATCGGCCGAACTCGTCGCGATGCTCACGATCGGCGCGGCCGACGTGTACGGATTGCCCGTGTCGACGACGCACGTGCTGTCGTCGGGCGTCGCAGGCACGATGGCGGCGAACGGATCGGGCCTGCAATGGGGCACGGTGCGCAGCCTCGTGCTGGCGTGGGTGCTGACGCTGCCCGCGTCGATCGTACTTGCCGGCGGGCTCTATTGGCTGTTCCGGTCGGTGGCGTAAACGGTGATTCGGCGGGTGGCCGGCAGGAGCCGGCTATCCGCTGCAGAAGAATCGGCCCTCGCTTCTCCGCTTCTCCGCTTCTCCCATTCGACTCGTCGAGGCGCCCGGTGCGTCCATGCCGTCGCGAGCGCTCGCCCTCTGCCTTTCCCGAATTGAAGCGCAAGATCCGGAGCGCGTCGGTGCATGGACATCCGTAGACTGTGCTCATCAATATTTACCGTGGATTTACCGTGGACTCAACCGTGCGAACGACGTTGCCGAAGCATTTCGCGCGACTGCATGGCGCCCCATTGCTGACGAACAAGGTACGCCCGTGAACATTGCCGACCTGCAACCTGCCGTCGAATCGCTCGATATTGCGCAACGCGTCGACGCGATCGACTGGACGACTGTCGATGCCGATCTCGATCGCCACGGATGCGCGCGCGTGCCGCGCCTGATCTCGGCAAGCGAATGCGCGACGATCGCGTCGCTCTATCCGCGCGATGCGCTCTATCGCTCGCGCGTCGTGATGGCACGGCACGGGTTCGGGCGCGGCGAATACAAGTATTTCGCATACCCGCTCCCGGCGATCATCGCCGAGCTGCGTGCGACGACCTACCCGCATCTCGCGCCAATCGCGAATCGCTGGAACAAGGCGCTCGGGATCGACATCCGCTATCCGGCAGACCACGCGACCTTCCTCGATCGCTGCCACGCAGCGGGACAGACACGACCGACGCCGCTGATCCTGCAATACGGCGCCGACGACTACAACTGCCTCCATCAGGACCTGTATGGCGAGCACGTCTTTCCGCTCCAGATCGCGATCCTGTTGTCGGCGCCGGGCCTCGATTTCACCGGCGGGGAATTCGTGCTGACGGAACAGCGGCCACGCATGCAGTCGCGCGCGGAAGTGGTGCCGCTGACGCAAGGCGACGCCGTCATCTTCGCCGTGCACGGCAGGCCCGTGCAGGGAACGCGCGGCGTCTATCGCGTCAACCTGCGCCACGGCGTCAGCCGGATTCGGAGCGGCCATCGCCACACGGTCGGCATCATCTTCCATGACGCACAGTGACGGCGATCGGGACGAGCACGACGCTGTCATGCCATCCGTCACAGCGGCGGATTCGGGCGGGAAATGCTGCACATCCGACGTGCCGATCGCGCGCGATCGATCAGGACGCTTCGCGGATGGGCATCACGACGCGATCAGTTCATTCACCCGCTGTGACAGATGACCGTTTTCGCTTTCCTTCGGAGCATCGCCGCGCGACGGCTCGACGTTTCAGGTGAGTAACGTCGAGCCGAAACACTCACCTGCCGCAGCACAAAGTCGGCGGGAAACCCGGGCTTATCCGCGCGCGACATTTGCCCGCAGCCGGTCGCCCGCATCGGAGGCAAGACGTGCGTAGCCCGGCAACGTCAGCAACGCGAGCACGCCCGCCGCGACGAACGCCCAGCGGAAATCGTCAAGCACGTAGTGCATGCCGACCGCATCGCCACGCACCAACGCCGCGAGCCGCAGCGACAACGCACCGAACGCGATGCCCATCCCGATCGTCATCTGCTGAGCAGCGCTCCATAGCGTGCTGGCCGCGCTTGTCTGCTGAGCCGGGATATCCGCATAGGCCAGCGTCGCGAGCGTCGTGAACTGCATCGACCGCGTCAGTCCGTAGACGAATACGACGAACAGCGTGATCGCCAAGGGTGTCGATGCGGTCAGCCAGCCGCATGCGATCGTGAAGAGGCCGACTATCGTCACGTCGACGAGTGCGACGCGCCGGAAGCCGAAGCGGTCGAGAATCCACGACGTTCCCGCCTTCATCCCGAGATTGCCGAGCGCACTCGCGAGCAGCAGCAGGCCGGACTGGAACGGCGACAGCCCGAAACCGATCTGGAACAGCAGCGGCAGAAGGTACGGCACGGCATTGATGGCCATCCGTGTGATCGACCCGGTGATCACCGTCACCGAGAACGTCGGCACTTTCAATGTCGTGAAGTCGAGCAACGGATGTGCGCAACGTCGCGCATGCCACCACGCGGCAATGCCGAACAGCACGCTCGCGCCCACCAGGACGGCCGCACGCGTGAAGTGGACGTCCTGCTGGCCGGCTGCTTCGGTGCCGATCAGCAAGCAAGTCAGCGCGCCCCCAGCGAGCGCGAAGCCGCCCCAGTCGAGCGGCCGTTGCTCGTCGGCCCGCGTGTTCCGGACGATCAGCCAGGTGCAGACCAGTGCTGCAATCCCGAACGGGACGTTCAGCAGGAAGATCCATCGCCATGACGCATAGGTCGTGATGAAGCCGCCGATCGGCGGCCCGACGACGGGCGCGACGATGCCCGGCCACGTGATCGTCGCGATCGCACGCATTAGCTTCGCCTTCTCGGTGCTGCGAACGACGATCATGCGCCCGACCGGCACCATCATCGCTCCGCCTACGCCTTGCAGCAGGCGCGCAGCCGTGAACGTCACGACGCCCTCGGACAACCCGCACAGCACCGATGCACCGGTAAAGACGACGATTGCACTGGCGAACACCGTACGCGAGCCAAAGCGGTCCGCGATCCAGCCGCTGATCGGGATGAACACAGCCAGCGCCAGCATGTAGGCGGTCATCCCGAGGCTCAGCGCGTTCGGCCCGACGCCGAACGAGCGCGCCATTTGCGGCAGCGCGGTCGCGATCACGGTCGTGTCGAGGTACTCCATGAAGAACGTCGCGGCGACAAGATACGGCAAGAAGTCGGTCGTCCGACCACCTTGGGCAGGGCTGTCAGTCATGAACGATGCGGGAGACGGAATATGGGGACACCGACCACCCGCGGTTGCCTGGAAGCGCCGGGAATCGGGACGAATGGCGATATTACCCCGAAGGGCTTGCACCCCGCTCTGTCAGGCCTGTCTCGCGAATGGACTTTATGCGCATAGATTTCCATGACGATTTGTGGCTGAGTTCGCTGTGTGCGCCGATGATCACATCGGCGCAACGTGTTGACGGATCAGTGGATGGCCCAGGAGGTCTTTCGCCAAGATGTATTAATTGACAGCCATTTTCTGAAAACATCGCTCATCGTCGGCCGTTGCGGCACTGTCTATGGACGGATTGACGTTAATGAGCACTCGGTGGCGTGCCGATTGATGTGAGGTAAAGGAGCGCGTGCCGGGAGATATTGGCAGCAAAGAGCTGTAGATCGCTCGAGAACAACGGAGGCCCGAGCCGACGCATTCGACGCTATTCCGGTCCCGGCCTTTCGACCGCTCGCCCTTGCCAGCGGCCGTTGCTCCGAAATCACAATCGAGGCTTCGCGACAAGCGCTACGCTGGCCGCATCCAGTGTTACCCATCCGCAAGGACAGACGATGAAGAACGCGATGAAGGCCCTGGCCCGACTGGCAATGGTCGGCATGGCGACGGCCGTGCTCGGCCCGGATCCGGCACACGCGGCCACCGATGCGGCGATGGTGCCGGGCAAGATACAGATCGAGGTGGTTGGCGGTGGCCGCCCTCTGTTGATGATCCCCGGCCTGAACAGCAGCGCCGAGGTCTGGCGCGATACCTGCGAGGCGCTGCAGCCGCAGGTGCAATGCCTGCTGGTGCAGTTGCCGGGCTTTGCCGGTGCGGCGGCGGGTCCGCGCCCGGCCGATTTTCTGTCGGCCATGCGCGACGAGCTGCTGTCTTATCTGCACGCGCGGCACTTGCGGAAGGTGGCTGTGGTCGGTCACAGCCTGGGTGGTGTGCTGGCGATGCAACTGGCACTGAGGGCGCCCGAGGCTGTGGGCCCGCTCGTGATCGTCGATTCGCTGCCGTTCTATGCGGCGGTCATGGATCCGCGGGCGAATGCGCAGAACGTAGCGACGATGGCCGGGCAACTACGCCGAGGCCTGCTCACGGCCGACGACGCCAGCTTCCGGACGCGCAACGATGCCACTGCCAGAACGCTGACCCGCAGCGCCGATCACCTGCCCGAACTGCAGCGCTGGGGCCGCGACACCGACCGCGCGACAATGGCCGATGCGATGTACTCGATGCTTGTGCACGATCTGCGCGACGATATCGCCGTCATCCACGCCCCCGTGCTGGTGCTGGGCGCCTGGGCGGCCTACCAGCCGTTCGGAGGCACCGAAGCTTCTATCCGGGCGGTGTTTCAGGCCCAGTATGCGAAGCTGCAGGGCGTGCAGATCGCGATGAGCGCGTACGGCTACCATTTCCTGATGTGGGATGATCCGCGCTGGCTGCAGGACCAGGTGCGTACCTTCCTGGCCGCACATCCCTGACGCTGTACGACTCTTTACCCGCAGACCTGCCATGCCCGTGGACGCAACGACTTCCTCCCGCCGCTTCTGGTCGCTCAACGCACTGGCGTGGGCGGCCTACGGCTTGTTCGGACTGTGGGCGGGCAGCCGCTTCACCGACGGCGAAGTCGTCAGCGGTGCGGTGTTGATCAGCTCGAGTCTGGCAATTTCGTTGTGGCTGTGCAGCGGTGCGCTGCGCTCGATGGCGTTGCACCAGGGCTGGTGGAACGGCAGCCTGGGCAGCTTGGTGTTGAAGCTGACCGCCGGCGTGGTGGTCGGCACCAGCGTGGCGCAGGCAGTAACGGCGGCACTGCTGCTGCCGACGCTAGCCCTGCGCTGGGTGCAACTGCGAGGCGGACATGCCGACTATCAGTTGTCGTCGGTGCTGGTGTGTCAACGTCGGACGTAATTTCCCCAGAAGTGTCGAAGTAAAATTCCCCACCCTGTTCGGACGGTGATCAGCCGGCGATGTGATCGGATGAGCTCCTTCGCGGACGGCCCGGGCGCCGACGAACCGGTTCAGCGGACGGGTGATTCAGGGAAGATGGTCGGTTGCGCAGATGGTCGGGCAGCAGATCGGCGTGTTCTCGTAGGCGGTACGATGTGCCTTCAATCTGCACGACGATCGCGTGGTGCAGCAGCCGGTCGAGCAGCGCCGCGGCGACCACGCTGTCGCCGAACACTTCGCCCCATTCGCCGAAGCTGCGATTGGACGTCAGGATGATCGCGCAGCGCTCGTAGCAGGCGTTGACGAGCTGGAAGAACAGATTGCCGCCGTTGGAGCCGATCGGCAGGTAACCGATCTCGTCGACGATGAGCAGGCTGTTGCGTGCAAGGAAGCGCACGCGCTGCGCCAGGTTGCCCTCCCGCTCGGCCTTGGCCATCGAGTTCACGATCTCGGCCAGCGAGCCGAAGTAGACGCTCTTGCCGGCGCGCACGGCTTCCACGCCCAGCGCAATGGACAGGTGCGATTTGCCCGTGCCGGGCGGCCCAAGGAAGTGCACGGTCTGCCGTCGTTCGATGAACTCAAGTTGCGCAAGCGTCATGATGCGATCTCGGTCGAGGCTCGGCTGGAAGCTGAAGTCGTAACCGGCCAGCGTCTTGATCGTGCCGAGCCGCGCGGTCTGCAGCGCCATCCGGATGCGGCGGGTCTCGCGCGTCGTGAACTCCTCGCCCAGCAGCGTTTCCAACACTTCCAGCATCGAGCTGTCGCCTTGCTCGAAGCGATTCAGGGTGGCGTCCAGCGTTTCGAGCGCGCGCGGCATGCGCAAGCCGACGAGATAGCGCCGGATGCGTTCCAGTGTCGAGGCAGGCATGCCGCTCATGCGGTCCTCCCAGCATCTGCGAGGCGTCTTGCGACCTGGTCATAGAACGACAGAGGCCGGCGAGCTACGGCTACCGTTACCGATGGTGATGGGTGTCGTGCTGGCTGCTTGCGCTGATTTGCGCGCCGATGGCCGGGCAACAGCGAGGTTCGTCGCCGGCCTTCGAGCACGGGATGAACCGCCAGCAGTTCACCGTCTTCGTAGATGCGGATCTCGTGGGCCAGACTGTGGACGTCGAGCGTGCGCTTGCGTGTTCGATCGGGCACGCTGTAGTAGTTGCCGCCGACCGAGACGAGGCCTTCGTGACTCACGCGACGCTCGAGCCGGATCACGCCGTTGAAGGTGCCGGCCGGCAACGCCTGCAGTGCGGGACGCTCCTCACCGAAGTGCTGGGCGACGACGCGGTGCGTCGTGCCGTGCACGCGCACATTGGCCACCGTGTCGAGCCACTCGCGCAACTGTCGGTTCAAGTCGGCGAGATTCTGGAAACGACGCGCCAGGAAGAAGTCCTGCCGGATATAGCGGTACGGCCGCTCGACCTTGCCCTTGGTCTTGGCGCGATATGCCTTGCAGGCGCGCGGCGCGAAGCCGTAGTGCTGCGCAAACGCGACCAGCTTCGCGTTGTAGACGATGTGCTTCTCGACTTCGCCCAGCACGGCCGCCTTCATCCGGTCGTACAGAATCTCGCGCGGAGCGCCGCCGAGGTGCTCGAACGCATCCATGTGGCAGCGCAGGACGGTCTGCAGGTCCTGATGCTCGACGAAACGTCCCCAGAGATAGCGGCTGTGCCCAAGCACGATCGAGAATAGCCAGATCGAGCGTCGCTGGCCAGGCGCGTCGCCGAACTCGACATTGAAGTGGGCGAAATCCACCTGCGCTTGATGCCCGGCAGGCGTCTCGAAGCGCACCTCGAAGCCACGTTGGCGGGGCGGCCGGACCTCCCGAACCAGGTCGCCCAGTGCCGTGCGGCCACCGGTGTACCCCATGGCCCGAATCTCGCGCAGCAGTCGCTCGACGCTCAGGTCGGGAAACTCGCGCACACGTTCGGTGACGTAGTGGACGAACGGATCGACCACGCACGGTCGCGGTGCGCGCGGACCGTAACGCGGCGCCTGAACGCCATTCCTGATGTATTTACGAACGGTCTTGCGGTCCATACCCAGTCGAGTAGCGATGGCCGAAATACTCAGCCCTTGCCGATGCAATTCCAGAATCGTCATCACTTCCTCCAGCTCGACCACCGACACCCCCACGACGGATCTCCAGGGCGATATGGTCGGCGATCGACAGGACGGCGCCGCTACCGCGGCGCCATCAGATAAAAAACTGGGGAAAATTACTTCGACGAAAGTGGGGAGTATCTATCCGACGCTGACACTGGTGTACTGGATGAACACCGCGCTGGTTCTGCTGCTGTGGACGGGTCTGTGGGCTGGCCTGCACGGCCTGCGCCACGCCCGCCACAGCGAACTGGCTCGACTGCGCGCCGAGGCCGAGCGCAGCGCGCTGGAACGTGACGCATTGCGCGCTCGGCTTAACCCGCATTTCATGTTCAATGCCTTGAACAACCTGCGCGCGCTGATCCTGGAAGACCCCGAGCGTGCGCGCGATATGGCCACCCGTCTGTCCCGCACGTTGCGCCATGCGCTGGCCCACAACCGCAGCGAACAGGTAACGCTGGCCGAGGAACTCGCGGTGGTGGACGACTATCTGGCCATCGAGGCCATTCACTTCGAGCAGCGCTTGCGGGTGCGCAGGGACATCGCTGTCGGGGCCGGGCAGGCCCAGTTGCCGGCGATGGCGCTGCAGTTGCTGGTGGAGAACGCGATCAAGCATGGCATCGCCACTCGCCCGGGCGGTGGCGAAGTGCGTATCCGCGCCACGCTGGACGATGGCCTGCTGCGCCTGCAAGTAGACAATCCGATCGGCACGGGTAGCCCTGAAACCCATGGTCATGGTGTCGGCCTCGCCTACCTGCGCGCACAGCTAGGCACGCGCGGGCGCTTTGCCCTGCAGTCGGTGGAAGAGCGTATGCAGGCCATCGTGGAGATTCCGCAATGAGTGCACCGCTGCGCGTGTTGATCGTCGACGATGCGAGATTGGCGCGGCAGGAGCTGCGCACGTTGCTGTCGATGCTGCCATGGGTGGAATGCGTGGGTGAGGCCGATGACGTGCCGACTGCGCGCGATGCAATTGCCACGCTGGCACCGGACCTCGTGCTGCTGGATGTACAGATGCCTTCCGGCAGCGGCTTCGATGTACTGGAAGGGGTGGACACGGTGCCCGCCGTGGTGTTCGTCACCGCTTACGACACCTATGCCGTGCGCGCGTTCCAGGCCAACGCACTGGACTACCTGGTCAAGCCAGTGGAAGCGCCTCGCCTGCTGGAAGCGTTACAGCGCGCACGTCAGCACGAGGTAAAGGGAGTCGAGGAGCCAATGCCGCGCACGATGCTGGGCGCGCAGGATCAGGTGTTCGTGCGCGAAGGCGAACGCTGCTGGTTCGTGGCGGTGTCCGAGATCCGCAGGTTGGTGGTGGACGGCAACTACACGCGACTGTGGTTCCGCGACCAGAATGCGCTGCTGACGCGCAGCCTGAGCGCGCTGGAGGCGCGGCTACCGCCGGAACTGTTCTTCCGTGCGAACCGCAATACGCTGATCAACCTGCGGCGCATTCGTGGGGTCACGCCGAGCATCGGCGATGGCTATGACCTGACGCTGGATGACGGCAGCGAGGTGGAAGTGTCGCGACGGCAGGCGCGGGAACTACGCGAGCGGATGGCATTGTAGGAACTGCTGCAGTTTTGTGCTGACCGGGCTGGTCAGGTGCGGAAACCGGGGGGCCGGTCGGCGTGCCAAGCCCGCAGGCGAGTGTGCCTGCGCACGCGCATGGGCCGGCAGTCCAGCCGGGGACAATCGTACAGATGACGAGCCAGCAGTGCGGCGCGTACTCGGCGGTTGTTAGCGATGTCCTGCAAGAGTTCACCTTCGAGCAGCATCTGGTCGATGGCGTTGCCGAACAAAGAACCTCGCATCCGATATGTCGTGCTTGCGATACAGGTCTGCGAGTTTCATGCCCGCATCGGCCTCCGTCAGTCCCCGGTAATCTGCTCCTCGCTGAACCGCGACGGAGAGTTGCGGCTGAGATACGCGCAGGTCACGGGCGTTAGCCCGCCAACACGTCCGGCATGTGCTGCGCACGCCGTTCGCGCCGCTGAAATGCAAAAACCCCCGCCTTTTGGGCGGGGGTTTCTGGCTTAGGGGAGCCTGACGATTACCTACTTTCACACGGGAATCCGCACTATCATCGGCGTAGAGTCGTTTCACGGTCCTGTTCGGGATGGGAAGGGGTGGGACCGACTCGCTATGGTCATCAGGCAAAGAGGGTCGTTCTGCTGGCGTGGCCAACAGAACCAATCTGGGAAGAAGCAGTAATTTCGTTGGGTTGTGAGGTTGTATCTCACACATACGCGGTAGTTCAACCGCAGTACGTCGAGTGCTTCACATTCGACGTTCGACATTCGTAAAGCGCTGAAGCGCTAACGACTGTCGAAACAGACTTGTTATAGGATCAAGCCTTACGGGCAATTAGTATCAGTTAGCTGAACGCATTACTGCGCTTACACACCTGACCTATCAACGTCCTGGTCTCGAACGACCCTTCAAGGGGATCTAGTCCCCAGGGATATCTCATCTTAAGGCGAGTTTCCCGCTTAGATGCTTTCAGCGGTTATCTCTTCCGAACATAGCTACCCGGCGATGCCACTGGCGTGACAACCGGTACACCAGAGGTTCGTCCACTCCGGTCCTCTCGTACTAGGAGCAGCCCCCTTCAAATATCCAACGCCCACGGCAGATAGGGACCAAACTGTCTCACGACGTTTTAAACCCAGCTCACGTACCTCTTTAAATGGCGAACAGCCATACCCTTGGGACCGGCTACAGCCCCAGGATGAGATGAGCCGACATCGAGGTGCCAAACACCGCCGTCGATATGAACTCTTGGGCGGTATCAGCCTGTTATCCCCAGAGTACCTTTTATCCGTTGAGCGATGGCCCTTCCATACAGAACCACCGGATCACTATGACCTGCTTTCGCACCTGCTCGACTTGTCGGTCTCGCAGTTAAGCACGCTTATGCCATTGCACTATCAGCACGATTTCCGACCGTACCTAGCGTACCTTCGTACTCCTCCGTTACGCTTTGGGAGGAGACCGCCCCAGTCAAACTGCCTACCATGCACTGTCCCCGACCCGGATCACGGGCCAAGGTTAGAACCTCAAACAAACCAGGGTGGTATTTCAAGGACGGCTCCACCGAAACTAGCGTTCCGGTTTCATAGCCTCCCACCTATCCTACACAGATCGGTTCAAAGTCCAATGCAAAGCTACAGTAAAGGTTCATGGGGTCTTTCCGTCTAGCCGCGGGTAGATTGCATCATCACAAACACTTCAACTTCGCTGAGTCTCGGGAGGAGACAGTGTGGCCATCGTTACGCCATTCGTGCAGGTCGGAACTTACCCGACAAGGAATTTCGCTACCTTAGGACCGTTATAGTTACGGCCGCCGTTTACCGGGACTTCAATCAAGAGCTTGCACCCCATCATTTAATCTTCCGGCACCGGGCAGGCGTCACACCCTATACGTCCACTTTCGTGTTTGCAGAGTGCTGTGTTTTTATTAAACAGTCGCAGCCACCAGTTTATTGCAACCCCTTCACCCTTTGCGCGCAGGCGCATCAAGCTACAAGGGCGTACCTTATCCCGAAGTTACGGTACCAATTTGCCGAGTTCCTTCTCCCGAGTTCTCTCAAGCGCCTTAGAATACTCATCTCGCCCACCTGTGTCGGTTTGCGGTACGGTCATCGTTAGACTGAAGCTTAGAGGCTTTTCTTGGAACCACTTCCAATTGCTTCGCTCCCTAGGGAGCTCGCGCCACACCCTTGAATCCTGCGCCCGGATTTGCCTAAGCGCCTTCTCCAATGCAGCGACCGGGACTTCCAACACCCGGACAACCTTCCGCGATCCGTCCCCCCATCGCATCTAACAATGGTGCAGGAATATTGACCTGCTTCCCATCAGCTACGCATTTCTGCCTCGCCTTAGGGGCCGACTCACCCTACGCCGATGAACGTTGCGTAGGAAACCTTGGGCTTACGGCGAGGGGGCCTTTCACCCCCTTTATCGCTACTCATGTCAGCATTCGCACTTCCGATACCTCCAGCACGCTTTTCAACGCACCTTCGCAGGCTTACGGAACGCTCTCCTACCATGCGTGCTAAGCACGCATCCGCAGCTTCGGTATATAGCTTAGCCCCGTTACATCTTCCGCGCAGGACGACTCGATCAGTGAGCTATTACGCTTTCTTTAAAGGGTGGCTGCTTCTAAGCCAACCTCCTGACTGTTTTAGCCTTCCCACTTCGTTTCCCACTTAGCTATATTTGGGGACCTTAGCTGGCGGTCTGGGTTGTTTCCCTCTTGACACCGGACGTTAGCACCCGATGTCTGTCTCCCGTGATTGCACTCTTCGGTATTCGGAGTTTGCTATGGCGGGGTAATCTGCAATAGACCCCCCAACCATGACAGTGCTCTACCCCCGAAGGTGAGACACGAGGCACTACCTAAATAGTTTTCGGAGAGAACCAGCTATTTCCAAGTTTGTTTAGCCTTTCACCCCTATCCACAGCTCATCCCCTAACTTTTCAACGTTAGTGGGTTCGGACCTCCAGTACGTGTTACCGCACCTTCATCCTGGCCATGGATAGATCACTTGGTTTCGGGTCTACGCCCAGCAACTGAACGCCCTATTCGGACTCGCTTTCGCTACGCCTGCCCTATACGGTTAAGCTTGCTACTGAACGTAAGTCGCTGACCCATTATACAAAAGGTACGCCGTCACCCCTTTCGAGGCTCCGACTGTTTGTATGCATGCGGTTTCAGGATCTATTTCACTCCCCTCCCGGGGTTCTTTTCGCCTTTCCCTCACGGTACTGGTTCACTATCGGTCGATCACGAGTATTTAGCCTTGGAGGATGGTCCCCCCATCTTCAGACAGGATTTCACGTGTCCCGCCCTACTTGTCGCACACCTAGTTCTTTCATACTGTTTTCGCCTACAGGGCTATCACCTGCTATGGCCGCACTTTCCAGAGCGTTCGGCTAACAATACAAATAAAGAGTGCAAGGCTCATCCCATTTCGCTCGCCACTACTTTGGGAATCTCGGTTGATTTCTTTTCCTGCGGTTACTTAGATGTTTCAGTTCACCGCGTTCGCTTCACTAGACCTATGTATTCAGTCTAGGATGACCCAAAAGGGCCGGGTTTCCCCATTCGGACATCTACGGATCAAAGCTCGTTTGCCAGCTCCCCGTAGCTTTTCGCAGGCTACCGCGTCCTTCATCGCCTGTGATCGCCAAGGCATCCACCACATGCACTTGTTCGCTTGACCCTATAACGAGTCTGTCTCGTTACAGGTTGAGTTCTCGCGTTGTGCCGTATTCCAATTGAGTCAAACATAGAGTTCGAATCATCTTGAGATACATCGATACAATCACAACCCGGATAACTTCCACGTCCATCTCAAGACGCTTCCGCTATCCAAATTACTTACTTCTTCCAGATTGTTAAAGAACGACAGCCGATATGGTTTTACTCATATCACTCTGACTGGCTCAATCGCCAATGGCAAATGCTCGTCTCACACGTCACTTTCGTGTGATCCAAACGCTTCCCATTGAAGATTGGTGGAGGCAGACGGGATCGAACCGACGACCCCCTGCTTGCAAAGCAGGTGCTCTCCCAGCTGAGCTATGCCCCCATGAGTACAGATTGCCTCAGGTGTTACCGCCAGACAATGGTGGGTCTGGTTGGATTCGAACCAACGACCCCCGCCTTATCAAGACGGTGCTCTAACCGACTGAGCTACAGACCCCTGAGTCTGTCTTTAAATTTACAGCCGATAAGCGTGAGCGCTCAACTTCGCGAGATAGCTCTGGAAAGGAGGTGATCCAGCCGCACCTTCCGATACGGCTACCTTGTTACGACTTCACCCCAGTCATGAATCCTACCGTGGTGACCGTCCTCCTTGCGGTTAGACTAGCCACTTCTGGTAAAACCCACTCCCATGGTGTGACGGGCGGTGTGTACAAGACCCGGGAACGTATTCACCGCGGCATGCTGATCCGCGATTACTAGCGATTCCAGCTTCATGCACTCGAGTTGCAGAGTGCAATCCGGACTACGATCGGTTTTCTGGGATTAGCTCCCCCTCGCGGGTTGGCAACCCTCTGTTCCGACCATTGTATGACGTGTGAAGCCCTACCCATAAGGGCCATGAGGACTTGACGTCATCCCCACCTTCCTCCGGTTTGTCACCGGCAGTCTCCTTAGAGTGCTCTTGCGTAGCAACTAAGGACAAGGGTTGCGCTCGTTGCGGGACTTAACCCAACATCTCACGACACGAGCTGACGACAGCCATGCAGCACCTGTGCGCCGGTTCTCTTTCGAGCACTCCCACCTCTCAGCGGGATTCCGACCATGTCAAGGGTAGGTAAGGTTTTTCGCGTTGCATCGAATTAATCCACATCATCCACCGCTTGTGCGGGTCCCCGTCAATTCCTTTGAGTTTTAATCTTGCGACCGTACTCCCCAGGCGGTCAACTTCACGCGTTAGCTACGTTACTAAGGAAATGAATCCCCAACAACTAGTTGACATCGTTTAGGGCGTGGACTACCAGGGTATCTAATCCTGTTTGCTCCCCACGCTTTCGTGCATGAGCGTCAGTATTGGCCCAGGGGGCTGCCTTCGCCATCGGTATTCCTCCACATCTCTACGCATTTCACTGCTACACGTGGAATTCTACCCCCCTCTGCCATACTCTAGCCTGCCAGTCACCAATGCAGTTCCCAGGTTGAGCCCGGGGATTTCACATCGGTCTTAGCAAACCGCCTGCGCACGCTTTACGCCCAGTAATTCCGATTAACGCTTGCACCCTACGTATTACCGCGGCTGCTGGCACGTAGTTAGCCGGTGCTTATTCTTCCGGTACCGTCATCCCCCGACTGTATTAGAGCCAAGGATTTCTTTCCGGACAAAAGTGCTTTACAACCCGAAGGCCTTCTTCACACACGCGGCATTGCTGGATCAGGCTTTCGCCCATTGTCCAAAATTCCCCACTGCTGCCTCCCGTAGGAGTCTGGGCCGTGTCTCAGTCCCAGTGTGGCTGGTCGTCCTCTCAGACCAGCTACTGATCGTCGCCTTGGTAGGCCTTTACCCCACCAACTAGCTAATCAGCCATCGGCCAACCCTATAGCGCGAGGCCCGAAGGTCCCCCGCTTTCATCCGTAGATCGTATGCGGTATTAATCCGGCTTTCGCCGGGCTATCCCCCACTACAGGACATGTTCCGATGTATTACTCACCCGTTCGCCACTCGCCACCAGGTGCAAGCACCCGTGCTGCCGTTCGACTTGCATGTGTAAGGCATGCCGCCAGCGTTCAATCTGAGCCAGGATCAAACTCTTCAGTTTAAACCTGTTACTGTTTTCGGTTCTTTCGAACCGGTCGCTCACTCAAAGCTGACAGGAATATGAATTGCTTCATAAACCTGACTTACTTTAGTGTGAGACTCTTGATACTTTTGCTATCTGATCCGAGGATCAGCTCGCTTCCATCAAGCGCCCACACTTATCGGCTGTTAATTTTTAAAGAGCATTCTGCGAGGAACTTCGTGTTTCCCGGCAGCGCTGCGTTTTCAGCAGCAGAGAAGCGAGATTATGAACCGTGTTTCGCAGCTCGTCAACAACTTTTTAACACATCGTTGCGACTGCGGGGCTCAACTTCCAGGCCAGTTGCGCGCGCCAGACCGCCGCACACCACCAACCCTGCTTCTCTCTTCCGCGCCGCGTTTCCGTTAGCGCGAAAGAGGCGTGATTGTAGGCAGCTCGCTGCATTCATGCAAGGGGTTTCTCAAAAAATATAAGGCGCCGCGCGCTGCCGCGCGCGGCGCCTTATATAGAAGCAACGGAACCGTCAGTCCGCGCGCACCTGGCGCGCCACGATCTCCATATAGTGATCGAGATCCGGCGTGACCTTACCCTCTTCCTTCGCCGTATCGTCCCAGCGGCGCAGGCGCAGCGCGTCCTCCGCGAACGGGCGCTGCAGGAACGCCGCCGCCTCCTCCTCACTGAAAATGCCGCCCTGCAGCGCGAGGCTGCGCACCGAGTCCGGCGACAGGCTCTCGAAGTAGCCGGCGTCCGTGCGGCACAGGCAACGCTTCGCGTCGACGTGCAGCCGGATCGGCTCCAGCACCGCGTCGGAAAACAGCGGCCGCAGGAACGGCAGCACGTAATACTGATGCAGATCGTCGATCCCGCGCGCGCTTGGCGTCTCACCCTGACGATTCAGCAGATGCCCGAGGTCATGCAGGAACGCCGCCGCGACCAGCGCTTCGTCTGCCCCCGCCTCTTCCGCCAGCCATCCGCTCTGCAATGCATGCTCGAGCTGCGTGACCGGCTCCCCGCTATAGGCCACATGGCCATGTTCGCGATACAGCCCGTGGATCTCTTCCACCGTCAATGCCATTCATTCACTCCCAAGGCAGCGAAAACGTCTTCAGGTTCGTGAAGCTCTTCATCGCCTCCTGAACGCCTTCCTTGTAACCGAGCCCCGAATCCTTGATCCCGCCGAACGGCGACAGCTCGATCCGGTACCCGGGCACTTCCCATACGTTCACCGTGCCGACGTTCAGCTCGTTCACGAACCGCACGACCGCGGCCGTGCTGTCCGTACACACGCCCGACGACAGCCCGAACGCCGTCCCGTTGCTGATCCGGATCGCGTCGTCGATCGTGTCGAACGTGATCACCGGCGATACCGGGCCGAAGGTCTCCTCGCGCACGATCGTCATCGACGGATCGACGTTGTCGAGCACGGTCGGCGCATACAGCGCGCCGCGCCGCACGTTGCCGGTCAGCAGGCGCGCGCCCTGCGCGACCGCCTCCTCCACGCGCGCCTCGAACAGCCGCGCCGCTTCCTCGTCGATCACCGTGCCCATTTCATTCGCGGGATCGAACGGATCGCCGTACTTCCATGCACGCGTCTTCTCGACGAGCAATTCGGTGAACGCGGGTGCGATCGAGCGATGCACCAGTATCCGCTTGACGGCCGTGCAGCGCTGGCCCGAATTCCGGTACGAGCCGAGCACGGCCAGCGACGTCGCGCGTTCGAGATCGGCATCAGCGAGGACGATCAGCGGATCGTTACCGCCCAGTTCCAGCACGATGCGGCGGTAGCCGGCCCGTGCGGCAATCGCCTTGCCGATCGCCACGCCGCCCGTAAAGGTGATCAACGCCGCATGCGGGTGCGTGACGAGTTCGTCCGCGATCTCGCGCGGATCGCCGGTCAGCACCTGCAGCATCGGCTCCGGCAGTCCGGCCTCGTACAACAGATCGGCCAGGTAGAACGCCGACAGCGGCACCTTCTCAGACGGCTTCACGATCACGCGGTTGTTGGTCGCGATCGCCGGCGCAATCTTGTGCGCCACCTGGTTCATCGGATGATTGAACGGCGTGATCGCGACGATCACACCGTCGAGCGGCTGCCGCTGCGAGAACACGCGGCGCGCCTTGCCGTGGGGCGTCAGGTCGCACGAGAAACTCTGCGCGTCGTCACGCAGCGCCTCGACCGCCGCAAACTTCAACACGTCGGCAACGCGGCCGATCTCGTAGCGGGAGTCCTGTTTCGACAGCCCCGATTCGAGCGTAATCAGGTCGGACGCTTCCTCGGTGCGCTCGCGCAGCAGCGCGGCCGCACGCTCGAGGATCTGCGAACGCTCGTACCGCGTGAGCTTCGGCCGATACGCCATCGCGTAATCGAATGCCGCGCGCACATCGTCGACGCTCGCCAGCGGCGCCGTCCCGACGCGCGTGCCCGTGTAGGGGTCCATCACGTCGAGCGTGCGTTCGCGCGTCGCGCGCGTGCCGCACCAGCGCAGCACCTCTGCACGAAACGCCGGGTGATCGTGTCGGGGATGAGCCATCATGTCGCGACCCGGTTCAGCACGAAATCGAACACGTCGAAGTTGCGCGGGCGACGCGCAGGATCGGCAGGCACGATACGCCGGTTGAACAGCAGCGGTACTTCCTGCTCCGACACGCCGCCATGCGAACGTAGCGGCACCGTGAGGCCCGACAGGTCGTGTTCGCGCTCGCGCGTGCCGAGCGTCATGTCGCGGCGGCCAATCACGACGAGATCGCCGATCCGGTCGGCCGGCAGCTCGAAACGGGCGGCGGCTTCCGCGTTGTCGAGCACGAGCTCGACGCCGTCGAGGCCGCCGACCCGCCACATCGCCTCGGCCCGGTCGACGCCCGGTGCCAGGTAGAGGGTTGCAAACGAGCCGAGCGCGCCGTGATGCACGACGTACGGATCCGTGATCGGCAGGATCACGCGCGCAGCCTGCGCACCGTACCAGGCGTCGAATGCGTCCTGAAGGTAGATGACGTTCGGCCGGCCCGTCGCGGGATCGTGCTTCGCGTTCATCCCATGATCGGCGGTCAGCCCGATCGCCCAGCCGAGCGCGTCGAGCTGCGCGAGGTAGCCGTCCATCATCGCGTAGAACGCATTCGCACCGACACTGCCCGGCTCGCACTTGTGCTGCACGTAATCGGTGGTCGACAGGTACATCAGGTCAACCTGGCGCGTCTGCGCAAGCCGCACGCCGGCTGCGAACACGAATTCGGACAATGCCGCGCTGTAGACGTCCGGCGACGGCAGGCCGACCCAGTCGAGCACGTCGACGATCCCGTTTTCCGCGAGATTCGCCTGCGCGGCCTTCTCGGCCGAAAAGCAGATGCCGTTCAGCTGCCAGCCGAGCAACCGGCGCAGCTTGTCCTTCGCCGTCACGACGGCGACCCGCGCACCGGCGTCGGACGCCGCGGCAAGCAGCGTGCCGGCCCGCAAGTAGGCCGGGTCGTTCATCATGACTTCGGCGCCGCGCCCGCCGTCGGCGGCCGGATCCCAGAAGTAGTTGCCGCAGATCCCGTGGACCGACGGCGGCACGCCGCAGACGATCGACAGGTTGTTCGGGTTGGTGAAGGTCGGCACGACACAATCGGCGCGCCACGCCGTGCCTTCGGTGATCATCCGGCCGATGAACGGCGCGACGCCCGCTTCCACGGCCCGTTCGAGATAGTCGTACTCGCAGCCGTCGACGCAGACGACGACGGTCGGCTCGACCGGCAGCCGGTAGTGCCGGCCGTTGACGTCGACGGCGCGCCCTGCGAGACCCGTCGATGCGCCGGTTGCCGACGCTTCACCGGGTTGGCGCAATGCGAACGCGGCGTTCATGCTGCCACCCGCTTGCCGCGCGGCACGCGCGCAGCGATCAGCAGCAACGCCGCGAGCGACGCGCCGAGCATCAGCAGCGACAGCGCCGATGCCGGAAGGTAATATCCACGCTCCACTTGGCCGATCACGACGATCGGCACAGTGGCGAAGCCGGGCGGATACACCGTCAGCGTCGCGCCGAGCTCGCCGAGCGACAGCGCGAAGCCAAGTGCGAGGCTCGCGCGCAGCGCCGGCACGAGCTGCGGCAGCAGCACGCGGCGCAGCACCATCGCGGGCGGCGCACCAAGGCTCGCCGCCGCTTCGCGCAGCACGGTCAGCTCCGGACGCAGCGCGGCAGCCGCGCAGCGATAGCAGAACGGCAAAATCAGCGCGAGCTGCACGAGCACGACGATCGCTGCCGAACTCGACAGGTCGACCGGCTTCTGGTGATACGCAATCAGCACCGCGAGCCCGAGCACGACGCTCGGCACGCCGTTCGGCACCATCACGAGCGCGTCGACCACCGCGCCGAGGCCGCGCCGATCGCGCCCTTCGAGCGCCAGCGCGAGCCACAGCCCGAGGATCGTGCCAACCGCAGACACGCTGAAGCCGATTTCGAGGCTCGTCAGCAGCGCGTCGTATTCCGGCGACCCGAGCCGCTCGAACCAGCGCAGGCTGTAGCCAGCCGGCAGAATCGTGCCCGACCACTGCGTCGACACGCTCGACAGCGCGACGACGATGACGGGCAACACGAACAGCCAGAAGCACGCGAACGCGGCCAGCGCGAGCGCCGCGCGCGACGCATGCTTGAGCACCGTGTCACCCCAGCCGATCTGGTGGCGCGGCACGGCTTGCCCGATACGAAATTCAGCGGACATCGTTCCCTCCCGTCGCACGCCGGTTCACCCGGCGATAAACCGCATACAGCGCCAGCGACAGCGCGAGCATCACGACCGCGCCGGCCGACGCGGTCGGGAGGTCGAGGTCGACGGTCGCGCTGCTGTAGATCGCAACCGGCAGCGTCACGAGCCGCGCGCTGCCGAGCACGAGCAGAATCCCGAATTCGTTCAGCGTCAGCAGGAAGCACAGCACGGTGCCCGCGGCGATGCCCGGCCACGCGATCGGCAGCACGACGCGACGTGCAAGCATCCAGCCGGACGCACCGAGGCTGCGCGCGGCCTCGACCAGCCGCAGGTCGAGCGTCGCGAACGACGCGAGCGTCGGCCGCACGACGAACGGTGTATAGAACACGGTCTGCGCGAGGATCACGCCGCCGATGCCGAACAGGAAATCGAGCGGCGGATTCTCGAGATGGAACAGGTGCTGCAGCGCGATGCTGATCGAGCCTTGCGAGCCATACAGGAAGATCAACGTGAACGCGACGAGGAACGATGGGAACGCGACGTACAGTTCAAGGAAACGCGTGACGAGCGACGCGCCCGGAAACGGCTTGAAGAACAGCAGCGCAGCCAGCAGCACACCGAGCACCGACGCGGTGCCGGCGCTCGCGAACAGCACGCCGAGCGTCGTCAGCAGCACGTTGCGCGTGTCGGGATTGCCGAAGAAGGTACGGTAGGCGGCGAAACTCAGCCCGTGGTCGCCCGACACGCTCAGCAGCACGAGCCGCACCAGCGGATAGACGACGAGCGGGCCCAACAGGACGATCGCGAGCGCGGCCAGGTGCAGGTCGCCCATGCGCTTGCGGCGCCGCGCGACGGCGGCGTGCGCGGCGGCCGACGCGAGCACGTGCGGCGGCAGGCCGCCTTCAGGGCTCGATAAGGACGACATCGTCTGCCTCGCAATGCAGGGAAACGCGCGCACCGCGCTCGGGAGCCGCACCGCGGCCGCGTTGCATCGTCACGCGCACGGGTTCGTCGGGCGCCGCGTCGATCACGACCGCGATCGACAGGTCCGCGCCCTGCCATTCGACGGACGACACCGTGCCGTGCAGGCCGCCCGCGGCGAGCGGCATCACGGTCAGGCGCTCGGGGCGCACGCACGCGACCTTGCCGCGCACTTCGTGACGCGGATCGCCGAGCGGAAAGATCACGTGCGGCGGCAGCAGGTTTGCCGGGCCGAGATAGCGTGCGACGTAGCCGTCCTGCGGCGCGTCGTAAAGTTGCTGCGGCGTGCCGAGCTGCGCGATGTGGCCATCGCGCATCAGCAGCGCGCGATCGGACAGCACGAGCGCGTCGTCGCGGTCGTGCGTCACGCAGACGACGGTCAGGTTCGGCAGGCGCTCGTGCAGCGCCTTCAATTCGCTGCGCACCGACGCGCGCAGGTTGGCGTCGAGCGCCGACAGCGGCTCGTCGAGCAGCAGCACGTCCGGTTCGATCACGAGCGCGCGCGCCAGCGCGACGCGCTGCTGCATCCCGCCCGACAATTGTGCGGGCAGGTGATGGCCCGCATCGCCGAGTTGCACGAGCTTCAGCGCATCGGCGACGCGGCGCGTCACTTCCGGCGACGCCATGCCGCGTGCGCGCAGCCCGAATGCCACGTTCTCGAACACCGTCAGGTGCGGAAACAGCGCGTAATTCTGGAACAGCAGACCGAGATTGCGCTTGTGCGGCGGCGCATAGGTCAGGTCGCGTCCGGCAACGGTCAGCGTGCCGGTCAGGCCGTCGGCCTTCACGAACCCGGCGATGAAGCGCAGCAGCGTGGTCTTGCCGCAGCCGCTCTTGCCGAGCACGGTCAGAAATTCACCGGCACCGATCGACAGCGACAGATCTTCCAGCACCGTGCGTGCGCCGTAGCGCACACTCAGGTGTTCGATCTGCACGCCGCCCGGCGCGCCGGACCGCAGCGTCGCTCGCGGTTCGGCGGCGCCGAATGCGCCGGGATGGGTCAGGGCGGTTTCCACCGGGTTCATCCTCTTGCTCACAAATACAGGCGGCGCGCGCCGATCACTTCGGCTTGACGACGTCGAGCTGCTTGCCCGAGCTGCCGATCACATCCTTCTTCCAGCGCTCGATCCACACCGGCTTCTTCGCCATCACCTGGGTCCAGTCGACCGGGATCAGCTTCACGCCCGAGATCGCCTTCTTGACCGCTTCGCCGTTCTTGCCGGCCAGCGGCACGTCCGTGCGGCCCGGGATGCCATACATGTCCGGCACCTTCGACTGCACTTCCGTCGACATCAGGTAGTCGATCAGCTTCTTGCCGGCGTCCTGGTTCGGGCCGCTCTTGATCAGGCCGATGCCGTACGGGAGCTGGAACGTGGTCGGCTGGTCGCCTTCCTTTGCGGCCAGGAAGATCGGCTTGACGGACAGCGCGCCGTGCTCGGCATCGTCGAGGTCCATCTGCAGGTCGCCGTTCGCGACGCTGATTTCGTTACGCGACAGCAGCACGTTCAGATAGCCCGTGCCCTTCGTGTGGAACTTCACGCTCTGCGACAGCTTCCCGAGGTAGTCGAACGCCTTGTCTTCGCCCATCAGCGACGTCGTCAGGATCAGCACGGCCATCCCGTCGCCGGCCGTGGCCGGGTTCGAGTACGCGACCTTGCCGGCGTAGGCCGGCGACAACAGGTCGGCGAACGTCTTCGGCTGGTTCTTCACGACGTCCGGGTTGATCGCGAACGAGAAGTAGTTGTTCACGAACGTCGCCCACGTACCGTCTTCAGCCTTCGCGATGGCCGGCACGTTCTTGTAGTTCACGCTCTGGTACGGCTGCAGCAGGCCCATCTGGCCAGCTTGCTGAATGAACGGCGGCAGCGTGACGATCACGTCGGCCTTCGGGGAATTCTTCTCGATGTTCGCGCGGTTGACGACTTCGCCGCTGCCCGCCGTCACGATGTTGACCTTGACGCCTTCCTTCTTCTCGAAGGCCGGCAGCACATCGCGATAGAGGTTCTCGAGACCGTCTGCCGTATACAGCACGACCGCGCTCGCCGCGTGCGCGGGCAGCGCGGCGCCCATCAGACCGGCGACGCTGGCGGCCAGCGCCAGCTTGCGGAACGCGCCGGCAGCGGCGCGCGAGGGTTTCTGCTGTGTCATCTCACTTCTCCGTAGGCGGAACACCAAATGGCCGGGGCACGATCCGGCTCTCCTGTTATCTCCGGGCAGGGCCGATCGACGGCCTGCCTCGCCGCCGTGCTGAGGTTAGGTTTCGCACGGCAAGCGAAGGATCACAGCGTTCGATGACAAAGCCGTGACGAATGCCACAATTTCCAAAAAATGACACATTTTGCCAATATCATGCAAGTCCATGAAGAAATGCCGCCCGGCGTTTCTTCCGTCCTTTGCAAGGGAAAACCATGTCCGATCCGATTCTTCTCACGCCCGGCCCGCTCACCACGTCCGCCACAACCCGCCACGCAATGCAACACGACTGGGGCTCGTGGGATGCCGCTTTCAATCAGCTGACGGCCAGCGTCTGCGCGGACCTCGTCGCGATCGCGCACGGCGGCGCCGAGTACGTGTGCGTCCCGATGCAAGGTAGCGGCACGTTCTCGGTCGAAGCCGCGCTCGGCACGCTGGTGCCGCGCGACGGCGTCGTGCTGGTGCCCGACAACGGCGCGTACTGCGCGCGCATCCTGAAGATTCTCGGCCGGCTCGGGATCGAAGCGATCGCGTTGCCGTTCGGCGAGGACGCCGCCGTCGATCCGGCCGCGATCGAAGCCGCATTCGCGCGCGAGCCGCGCATCACGCACGTCGCGCAGGTGCACCTGGAGACGAGCGCCGGCATCCTGAACCCGCTCGACGACATCGCCGCCGTGTGCCGGCGCCACGGCAAGCGGCTGATCGTCGACGCAATGAGCTCGTTCGGCGCGCTGCCGATCAGGCTGGCGGGCAGCGGCATCGATGCGTTGATCTCGGCGAGCGGCAAATGCCTCGAAGGCGTGCCGGGGATGGGGTTCGCGATCGTGCGGCGCGATGCGCTCGACGCGAGCGAAGGCAATTCCCCGTCGCTCGCGCTCGATCTCCACGATCAGTACGCGTACCTGAGCAAGACGGGCCAGTGGCGCTTCACACCGCCGACGCACGTGATCGCCGCGCTGCGCGCCGCGCTCGACCAGTATCTCGCCGAAGGCGGCCAGCCGGCACGCGGCGCGCGCTATGCGGACAACTGCCGGACGCTGGTCGAATCGATGCACGCGCTCGGCTTCACGCCGTTCCTCGACGCGAGCGTGCAGGCGCCGGTGATCGTCACGTTCCACGCGCCCGACCACCCGGCCTACGATTTCCGCCGCTTCTACGACGCGGTGCGCGACGCGGGCTTCATCCTGTATCCGGGCAAGCTCACGCAGCTCGAGACGTTCCGCGTCGGCTGCATCGGCGCGATCGACTCGAACGATATCCGCCGTGCGGTCGCCGCGATCGCGCGGGCGGTCGAATCGCTCGGCATCGCGGTGCAGCGCGCATAAGCGCTGTACTACGCCAGCCGGCCCACCCGCCGGCGCGCGCAAGCAAAAAAGCCCGGCAGCCTTGCGGCTGCCGGGCTAACGCACCGGATGTGCGTGGAGTCGGGGCTTACAGCTCGATTCGCTTGATGTCGCCGACGACGAAGATGTAAGACGCCGCACCGATCAGCGCGATCACGCCGATGAACACGAGCGCGCCGACGAACGAACCGGTCGACGCGACGATGAAGCCGACCACGAGCGGCGTGATGATCCCGGCAAGGTTCGCCGCGAAGTTGAAGATGCCGCCCGTGACGCCGAGCAGGCCGTCCGGCGCGATGTCGGACACGAGCGTCCAGCCGAGTGCGGCCATCCCCTGCGCGAAGAACGCGACCGACATGATCGCGATCACGGCCTCGTTGCTCTGCACGTAGTTCGCGAGAATGATCGTCGATGCAAGCAACAGGCCCGCGATGATCGGCAGCTTGCGCGCGAGGTTCGCGGACTTGCCGCGACGCAGCAGCCAGTCGGAGAAGATCCCGCCGAACATCACGCCGACCGATGCGGCGATGAACGGCATCACCGCGAAGAAACCGATCTTCAGCCAGCCCATGTGGCGCTCGGTGGCGAGGTAGGTCGGGAACCAGGTCAGGAAAAACACGAGTGTCGAGTTGCCGGCGAACTGGCCGAGGCAGATACCCGCGAGCTGGCGCTTCTTCAGCAGCTTTCCGGCCATCGACCAGCTGAATGCCTTGCGCTCGCCCTTGACGCCTTTGTCACCGTCCTTGCGCACGCCGTGCACCAGGCCACCGCCCGCCTCGATATAGGCCAGCTCCGCCGAATTCGCGCCCGGATGGTTGCGCGGCTCGTGATAGAACTTCCACCAGACCAGACCGAACACGATCCCGACCGCACCGACGACCCAGAACAGCGAGCGCCAGCCGAACGCCCCCATCAGCGCGAACAGCACCGGGCTGAAGAACGCGAGGCCGATGTACTCGCCGACGGTGTAGGTACCCGTCGCCATCGCGCGCTCGCTCTGCGGGAACCACGTCGCGACGACGCGGCTGTTGGTCGGGAAGCACGGCGCCTCCGTGACGCCGAGGCCGAGACGGCACGCGAGCAGCGTCGCGACGCCGGGCACGAAACCTTGCAGGAACGTGCAAAGCGACCACAGCGTCATCGACCAGTAGTAGGTGATCTTGCTGCCGAAGCGGTCGAGGAACAGGCCGCCGGGCACCTGCATCGCGACGTACGTCCACGAGAACGCGGAGAACATGATGCCCATCACGGCCGCGTTGATGCCGAGCTCCTTGGTGAGCTGCGGCGCAGCCACCCCCAGCACGGTACGGTCGAGATAGTTGATCATCGTGCCGATCGCGAGCAGCGCGAGAATCTTGTAGCGCGCCGAGGTGCGCCGGACGGTGCCGGCCGCCTGCGCCGGCGCGGCGCTCGTATGGGTGGTGTGCTGCATGGTCGTCTCCTTGTCTCTCTTTCTTGGGGGGTCAGCGCGCGACGAGCGACTGAAAGTGATCGAACATCCGCTCGGCGTCAGGCGTGCGTCCGGTGAAGATCTCGAACGCGTCGACCGCCTGGTAGACGGCCATCCCGCCGCCCGGCAGCGTGGCGCAGCCGGCCGCGCGCGCGGCGTGGATCAGTTCGGTTTCGAGCGGGAAATACACGATGTCGGCCACCCACATGCCCGCGTGCAGCAGCTCGGCCGGCAGCGGCAGGCCCGGATGCTTGGCCATGCCGGTCGGCGTCGCGTGGATCAGGCCCGTCGCGGCGCGCATCGCGTCCGCGAGATCACCGCCTGGCGCGACCCGTGCCGCGGGGAAGCGCTGCTGCAGTTCGGCCGCGAGCGCGACGGCGCGCGCGCCGTCGACGTCGAAAATCGTCAGTGCGGCCGCGCCCATCTGCAACGCCGCATGCGCCACGGCCGCGCCCGCACCGCCCGCGCCGAGCTGGACGACGCGTTCGAGCGACGCGCCGGGCAGCCCGCGGCGGAACGATTTCGCGAAGCCCGACCAGTCGGTGTTGTGACCGATCCGCTTGCCGTCCTTGAACAGCACGGTATTCACCGCGCCGAGCGCACGCGCATCGTCCGACAGCGCGTCGAGGTGCTCGATCACGCGCTGCTTGCACGGGTGCGTGATGTTCAGGCCGTTGTAGCCCATCCGCTGCGCGGCATCGAGCAATTGCGGCAGTGCGTCGACGGTCACGCCGAGCGCGTCGAGATCGATGCGCCGGTAGACATAGCCGAACCCCTGGCGAAATCCTTCTTCCTCGTGCATCGCGGGCGACAGCGAGCCGCCGATGCCCTGGCCGATCAGGCCGATCAGAAACGACGGGCGGCTCATCGTGCGGCCCCCTGCGCGAACAGCGTCGCAAAACGCTGCAGCGCGAATACGTAGCCTTCGGTGCCACAGCCGCAGATCACGGCTTCGGCAATCGCCGACACGTAGGAATGGTGACGGAACGCCTCGCGGCGATGCACGTTCGAGATGTGCACTTCGATCACCGGCTTCGCGATCGCGGAAAGCGCATCGGCCAGCGCCACCGACGTATGCGTATAGGCAGCCGGGTTGATCACGATGCCGTGCGTGTCGTGACGCGCGGCATGCAGCCAGTCGATCAGCTGGTGCTCGGCGTTCGACTGGCGGAAGTCGATTTCCAGCCCGAGCGCCTCTCCCGCCGTGCGGCAGCGCTGCTCGAGATCGGCGAGCGTTTCCGCGCCGTAGATATGGGGCTCGCGCGTGCCCAGCAGATTCAGGTTCGGGCCGTTCAGCACCAGCACCTTGTGCTTGCTCATGGTGATTCTGCTCCTTAAACAGGGGCAGACCGCGACCGGCACCGCCCCGAAAACCATCGGAATTTGGCGCTAGTGTGCGCCCGCGAATCCGGGCTGTCTTTTCGGGTTTTCGCTAATTTGTACCAACTAGTTAGTTTGTACAATACGTATCACTAGCCTAGTAAATTCGGGATATGGCGTTCGCCGGGAATTCAACGACTGGTTCACTCAGGGCCGGTTCGACCGGCGCCATGCCCCGCTCATCCGCAGGATTCGCCCATGCAGCGCTCAATTGCCACCGTGTCACTGTCCGGCACGCTCGCCGAGAAACTCGCCGCCATCCAGGCCGCGGGCTTCGACGGCGTCGAAATCTTCGAAAACGACCTCGTCTACTTCGATGGATCGCCGGCCGACGTCCGGCGCATGGCCGCCGATCTCGGCCTCGACATCGTGCTGTTCCAGCCGTTTCGCGACTTCGAGGGCGTGAGCGCGGCCCAGCTCGCCCGCAACCTCGACCGGATCAAGCGCAAGTTCGACGTGATGCATGCGCTCGGCACCGACCGCATCCTGGTGTGCAGCAACGTGTCGGCCGACACGATCGCGGACGACGGGCTGCTCGTCGACCAACTCGGCGCGCTCGCCGAAGCCGCGCGGCAGGCCGGCGTGGTCGCCGCGTACGAAGCGCTCGCGTGGGGCCGCGTCGTGAAGCGGTACGGCCATGCGTGGAAACTCGTGAATGCCGTGAACAACCCGCACCTCGGCCTTGCGCTCGACAGCTTCCATACGCTGTCGCTCGACGATTCGCCGGACGCGATCGCCGACATCCCCGGCGACCGGATCGCGTTCGTGCAGATCGCCGATGCACCGAAGCTCGCGATGGACGTGCTCGAATGGAGCCGCCATTACCGCTCGTTCCCGGGCCAGGGCGACTTCGACCTCGCCCGCTTCACCGCGCGCGTGATCGAGTCGGGCTATACGGGGCCGCTGTCGCTCGAGATCTTCAACGACGGCTTCCGCGCGGCGCCGACCGCGATCACGGCCGCCGACGGCCATCGTTCGCTGCTCTATCTGGAAGAGCTGACGCGCGAACGGCTCGCTCGGGACGGCCGCGCGCCGGCCGCCAGCCAGCCGCTGTTCGCGCCGCCGGCGCCGCCCGCGCACGTCGGGTTCCAGTTCATCGAATTCGCGGTCGACGCGCAGGCGGCGGCGACCGTCGGCGAATGGCTCGGCCGGATGCGCTTCCGGCTCGCGGGCCGCCATCGCTCGAAGGACGTGACGCTGTTCCAGCACGGCGCCGCGTCGATCGTGCTGAACGCCGAGCGCGACTCGTTCGCCGATGCGTTCTTCCAGCAGCACGGGTTGTCACTGTGCGCATCGGCATTTCGCGTCGACGATGCGAAAGTGGCGTTCGAACGCGCGGCCGGCTTCGGCTATGCGCCGTTCTCCGGCCGTGTCGGGCCGAACGAGCGCGTGCTGCCGAGCGTGCAGGCGCCGGACGGCAGCCTCGAGTACTTCGTCGACGAAGCGCCGAACGCGCCGACGCTATACGAATCGGACTTCGTGCTGACCGACATCGACGGCCCGAGCGAAGTCGGCCCGCTGACCGGTATCGACCACGTGTGCCTCGCGTTGCCGGCCGACGCGCTCGATACGTGGATCCTGTTCTTCAAGACGGCATTCGGCTTCGAGGCCGAGCGCAGCTGGCTCGTGCCCGATCCGTACGGGCTGGTGCGCAGCCGCGCGGTGCGCAGCGCCGACGGTTCGGTGCGGATCGCGCTGAACGCGTCGGTCGACCGGCACACGGCGGTTGCCGAATCGCTCGACCGCTACCACGGCACGGGGCTGAACCACGTCGCGTTCCGCACGGACGACATCGTGAAGACGATCGCCGCGTTCGCGGCCGACGGCGTGCCGTTCCTGCGCATTCCGCCGAACTACTACGACGATCTCGCCGCGCGCTACGCACTGCCGGACGAGCTGATCGACACGCTGAGCGCGCACCACCTGCTGTACGACCGCGACGAGCACGGCGGCGAATTCCTGCACGCGTACACGGAACTGGTCGACAACCGCTTCTCGCTCGAGATCGTCGAGCGGCGCGGCAGATACGACGGCTACGGCGCGGCGAACGCGGCCGTGCGGCTCGCCGCCCAGGCACAGCGCAGGAAATAAGGGAAGGAAGCTGACAAGGATTTTGAGGCTGCTTCAAAGGGCCGCATCCCGCGCGCACCATCGTGGTGAATCGCGGGATCGCGCACCCGCCCGCGCGGCGGGCCGCGATCCTGCCGGAAACCGCCTTCCCTGTGGCGTTACATCCGGTAACCCGTACCGCAGCGCAGCATCCCGTCGCCCGCCATGGTTTTAAGAATCGCTTAAGTCTTCGACGGCACCATCCGCAACCAGTACCCGATGGTTATCTCGAAAAGGAGGAAAGCGATGAGCGCCGTAGAAGCACCCGCGGGCCGCCAGGCCGCGCCCCCTGCAAAGAAGACGATGCTGCGCCGCCTGCTCAGCCATCATGAAATCGCGACGCTGCTCGTGCTGCTGCACGCACCGATCGGCGCGAACGCCAAACCCGAACTGCCGGCGCTGCAGGAAGCCGGTCTCGTCGAGATGGTCAAGCTCGACGCCGATACGGCACCCAGCTTCCGGCTGACCGAAGACGGCACCGCCGTCCTGAAAGGGCTCGGCTACCGCTGAGCCGCCGTTCTCCCCCCTTTCCCGTTTTCCCGCATCACCCCGATCCCAGCGACTCGCCGGCCCTTTCGGCGTGTCGCATCACCCTGCCCGCTCCTGCAGCATCAACCGGTATTCCGTCGGCGTCACGCCGACCGTCGCCTTGAACTGACGCGTGAAGGCGCTGTGATCCGTGTAGCCGCATAGCGCGGCGACGTCGGTCACCTTGTCGTGCGTGACGAGCAGCGCGGTGGCCGCGTCGAGCCGTGCCTTCAGCAGCACCTGACGCGGCGTCAGGTGGAACACCTTATGGAAATAGCGCTCGAGCTGCGCGACCGACATCCCGGCCATCTGCGCGAGGTGCTTCAGGTTCAGCGGTTGCACGTAGTGATCCTGGATGTGCTGGACCACGTCGGCGAGCCGGCTGTACGCCGGGTGCGATCCCTCGTGGGCCTTCAGGTCGCGCGAGATGCCCGCGAGGCCGACCACCCTGCCCGCGGCGTCGCGCAGCGGCTCCTTGCAGGTCAGGCACCAGCCCGGCTGGCGCCCCGGATACAGGTGCAGCTCGAGCTGATCCATCAATTGCTGGCCGGCGTTGATCGTCGCCATGTCCTGCTCGAAATAGCTGCGGCCGAAGCGGCGCGGAAACACTTCGTCGGCCGTCTTGCCGAGCAGGTCGCGCTTGTCCTTGTAGCCGCAGCGCATCGCCAGCGTGCGATTCACGATCGCATAGCGGCCGCTCGCATCCTTCACGAAGAACGCGACGTCCGGCAGCGCATCGAACACCGGTTCGAGCAGGCGGAAGTGCACGAGCATCGCGCCGAAATCGGCGTTGTCGGGCTGGTAGCGCAACGTTTCGGACAGGCTCATGGGCGGTACGGCAAGCAAGGTCGTCATCCCGGCAACCGCGAAGCGAGTGGCAGATGGCGTCGATTATAGGAGCGCCCCTTCGATCGTGTCGCGCCGATCGCAAAGGCGGGCAAGTTGGCGGCAGCCGTCGCATCGCGCCGCCGACCGGCCGGCATCGTCACGCGACATGCGATGTTCGTTGCATGCGCAACCACTGTGCCGAGTATGCGGCGGCCGGCCGAGAATCCGCTTGCGTCAACGTGGCAACCATGCGTGCGCCGGTGCCGACATGCCGCGCGCGTACCGGCGCACGCGCATACCGCACCGCACGCCCGAACTCGGCAGCATAAAAATGTGGACGTGCAGCGTCTTGGCGCGTTTGCGCATTCGGCATGACGATTTCGGCATATATCAGGGTTATCGACGATATGCCGATATCGTCGCCGGCTGCGCATCGAACGCGCAAGACGCACGCATTTTCGCTATCTAGACTTCGCTTCACGGTCACGAGACGACCTCACGCCGCGGCAGCAATCGGCATGCATGGCCTGCGGCATCGGCCGTCATGTGCGCCGATTCCGGCACAGCCCGGGCAGCACGCGGCAAGCACGCAACGGCCCTCGCATCGGCCTGCCGACCGAACCGTCTCGCCCGGTTTACCGGCGCCGGCCCGCCAGCCGGCGGCGGCCCAACCACGCCATCAAGGGGAAGTGAAAGTGAAGCTGAAGGTATCGTACGTCGCGCTGGCCGCTGCCTGCGCACTGTCGGGCGCGCACGCCATTGCCGCCGACGTCGTCAAGATCGGTTTCGCCGCACCGCTGACCGGCCCGCAGTCGAACTACGGCACGGACATGCAGAAGGGCGTGCAGCTCGCGATCGCCGATTTCAACGCGACGCATCCGACGATCGGCGGCAAGCCCGTCACGTTCCAGCTCGACTCGCAGGACGACCAGGCCGACCCGCGCACGGGCACGACCGTCGCGCAGCGGCTGATCGACGACAACGTCCGCGGGATCATCGGGCACTTCAACTCGGGTACGAGCATTCCCGCGTCCGACCTGTACGATCGCGCGGGGCTGCCGCAGATCTCGATGGCGACGTCGCCGCAATACACCGCACGCGGCTACAAGACGACCTACCGGCTGCTGACGAGCGACGCGCAGGCGGGCCGCATCGTCGGCACGTATGCGGTGAAGACGCTGCACTTCAAGCGCATCGCGATCATCGACGACCGCACGGCCTATGGCCAGGGCATCGCCGACGAATTCGCGAAGGCCGTCGAAGCGGCAGGCGGCACGATCATCAAGCGCGACTTCACGAACGACAAGGCGCTCGATTTCTCCGCAATCCTGACCAACCTCAAGGGGATGAACCCGGACGCGATCTTCTACGGCGGCGGCGACGCACAATCGTCGCCGATGATCCGCAAGATGCGCCAGCTCGGGATGAAGTCGGCGTTCGTGACGGGCGAGATGTCACGTTCGCCGACGTTCCTGAAGGTCGGCGGCGACGCGGCCGAAGGCGCGATCGTCTACATGGGCGGGCTGCCGAAGGAAAAGATGCCCGGCTTTGCCGGCTACGCGGCACGCTACAAGGCGCGCTTCAACGAAGACGTGATCACCTACTCGCCGTACTCGTATGACGGCACGATCGCGCTGCTCACCGCGATGAAGGACGCGAACTCGACCGATCCGAAGGTGTACACGCCGTATCTCGGCAAGGTGTCGGTCAAGGGCGTGTCGGCCCCCAGCATCGCGTACGACACGAAGGGCGACCTGAAGGATGCGCCGGTGACGATCTACAAGGTCGAGCGCGGTGCGTTCAAGCCGGTCGATACGATCGCCGGCAACTGATACGCGAAACCCTGCCCCGCGCGGCGCGTCAGCGGCTCACCGGTCGCCCGCGCCGCGCGCGCTTCGGCTTCGCGGTCCGAAGCGTTCCTCGGCGCGCACCCGCGCGCGTGCATTTCGCGCTCCTGTAGAATCCCCCCACCCGCTTTGACGCTTCGTCTGCGCCGCGCCCCATCCCGGTGCGGCGGTGCGTGTTTCGTGCCTCACCCGGCACGCGGCACGCTTCGACGATGCCAGCCGCGCCTTGTCAGTCCATGCCGATAGCGGGCCCTGGAGACGCAGCACCGACAACAACATTCGAAAACCGATCGTCCTGACCATGCAAGCTTCCGAATTGAGCGGCGTGCCTCGCGCCGCTGAACGCGCGCTCACGCGCAGCGATTACAAGACCCTTGGCCTTGCCGCACTCGGCGGCGCCCTCGAGTTCTACGACTTCATCATCTTCGTGTTCTTCGCGCCGGCGATTGGGCAACTGTTCTTCCCGCACGACATTCCCGACTGGCTGCGCCAGTTGCAGACGTTCGGCATCTTCGCGGCCGGCTATCTCGCGCGCCCGCTCGGCGGCGTGATCATGGCGCACTTCGGCGACCTGTTCGGCCGCAAGCGGATGTTCACGCTGAGCGTGCTGATGATGTCCGTGCCGACGCTGCTGATGGGCCTGCTGCCGACCTACGACACGATCGGCATCCTCGCGCCGGTGTTGCTGCTGCTGTTCCGCGTGCTGCAGGGCGCGGCAGTGGGCGGCGAAGTGCCGGGCGCGTGGGTGTTCGTGTCCGAGCACGTGCCGTCGCGTCACATCGGCTACGCATGCGGCACGCTGACCGCGGGGCTGACCGCCGGCATCCTGCTCGGCTCGCTCGTCGCCGCCGGCATCAACAGCCGCTACTCGACCGCCGAAGTCGGCGCGTTCGCGTGGCGCATCCCGTTCCTGCTCGGCGGCGTGTTCGGCCTGTTCTCCGTGTACCTGCGCCGCTGGCTGCATGAGACGCCGGTGTTCGCCGAGATGAAGGCGAAGAAGGCACTCGCGGCCGAGATTCCGCTGAAAGCCGTGCTGCGCGACCATGGCCGCGCGGTGATCGTGTCGATGCTGCTCACGTGGATGCTGTCGGCCGCGATCGTCGTCGTGATCCTGATGACGCCCGCGCTGCTGCAGAAGCAGTTCCACCTGACGCCCGCGACCACGCTGTTCGCGAACAGCGTCGCGACGCTGTGCCTGACGGCCGGCTGCATCACCGCGGGTTCGCTCGCAGGCTGGATCGGCGCGAAGCGCGTGCTCGGTATCGGGGGCATCGGGCTGGCCGCGTGCTACTACCTGCTGTTCGCGCAGGTCGCGGCCGACGCGTCGACGCTGCCGCTCTACTACGGGATCGCGGGCTTCATGGTCGGCACGATCGGCGCGGTGCCGTTCGTGATGGTCAAGAGCTTCCCGGCCGTCGTGCGCTTCTCGGGCATCTCGTTCTCGTACAACGTCGCGTATGCGATCTTCGGCGGCCTCACGCCGGTGATCGTGTCGCTGATGATGAAGTCGAATCCGCTCGCGCCGGTCGTGTATGTCGCGGCGATCTGCGTGCTCGGCGCGATCGCCGTGCAGTTCTCGAAGGATGCGAAGGACGTGAAGGACGCACGCTGAACGTCGGCGCGCACGCGCCGGCCGGATGAACGAAGGGCCGGACCCGCCGCGTGCGGGTTCGGCCCTTTTGCCTGCTTTCAGCGCAACCGCGCGGATCGGCTCAATTCAGCGCAGCACGCCGTACGACGAACTCGGCCGGCGCAGCGCGTCGATGCTCGCGCCGCCGGCGCCGGTGACAAACAGCAGCAGGAAACCGCCGGCGATCGCGACGTTTTTCCAGAAGTGAATCACCATGTCGTGCTGGACGGCGGCGTTCGTCGCGTCCCAGAAATTGTGCCCGACCATCGCGGTCGCGATCGTGTAGACCGCCATCAGCAACGCGAGCGGCCGTACCTTGTAGCCGACGATCAGCAGCAGGCCGCCCAGCCCTTCGATCGCGACGACGATCGGCGCGACGACCTGTTGATAGGGCACGTTCATCCCGTGCAGATACGCGACGAAGTCGCTGTAGCCGAGCAGCTTCATGATGCCGCCCCACAAGAACAACGCCGCCAGCGCCAGGCGCGCGAAAAAAATGACGCCGGAATCGACGGTACGCGTCATGCCTCTCTCCTCGTATGCAATTCGGCCGGCCGCACGGATCGCGCCCGTAAAGCTCAGGGGCGCGCGGCCCTGCTGGGCCTGCGGCAAATGGGCCAGCATAGAGGGTCTTTCCGCGGTGTCCAAGAAAAAGGTTGTAGCAAATCTTTACACTGCCGCGGCGGCACCGGCAGCCCGGCGCGCTGAAAAACGCGTTTAGCCCGCGTCGCTCAACAACACGCCCTTCTTGAAGATGAAGCAGCCGTAGCCGCGCAGCTCGCCGGTGACGATCACCGCGTAGGCCTGCTGCGCGCGCTCGTAGAACGCGAACCGGTCGACGCCCGTCAGCGGCACCGCGCGCTCTTCCGCGCGGTCGATCTCGGCCTGCACCTCGCGCTGCACGGGCGGCACGGCCGCCGCATCGCCGACGACTTCCATCCGCCACGCGGGCGTGTCGACGAACGTGTCGAGCGGCAGCACGGACAGCACCGCGCGCACGACGCGCGCCGAATCGGCGCCGTCGATCCGCAACGCGCGGCCGACCACCGTGTGCTCCGCGACGGATTCCGCCGGGAAATTCGCGTCGCAGATCGCGATTTCGTCACCGTGGCCCATCGCGCGCAGCGTGTGCAGGATGTCGGCGTGCAGCAGCGGGTCGAGATTCTTCAGCATGTCGGCTTGTCTCCGGGATCAGGAACGAATGCGTAACGTTACCCGATCCCGGCGGCCGCCGCGCATGCGTCGCTCGCGTCACGACGCCGCGGCCGGCATTTCGTCGATGAAACCGGTGACCGACGCGAGGCGGCCCGACGCGTCGACGGTGCCGAAGTCCGAGCCCTTCACGATCGCCGCGCCGTCGGGCGACACGAGCGCCCACGAGAACCGCAGGTGCTGGCCGAACCCGTCGACGTCGGTCGTGCGGCGGAAGCGGAACGCGGGGAAGCGCGCCTGTACGGCCTCGATCATCGCGTCGATGCCGGCGTGGCCGTCACCGGACATCAGCGGATCGCGATAGGCTGCATCGCTCGCGTAGGTCGCATCGATCAGCGCGCGGCGGCGCGCGACGTCGGGTTCGTTCCAGGCGTCGATGTAGCGGTCGATCAGGTCGGCGTGAACGGACGAAGCGGATTGGGCGGTGTTCATGGCGAAGCTCCTTGTGTCGATGAGAGGACGATGTCGCGAACGTGGCGTGTTCCGTGTTCGCGTGCCGTCATCGTCGCCGGCCTCGCGCGGGCGGTCGATTACGTACGAGGTAAGGAATTCGACACATGAGGCGCGGCGCGTTGCGCTCGATCGCCGTTGCCGCCACATCGAAATGAAAACGGGCGCCCGAGGGCGCCCGCTTCGTCCGGCGGCAACGGCCGCGCGCGTCAGGTCACCGGCGCCGGATTGAACAGCGTCAGCGCATTCGCGAGCTTCCATTGCTCGGCCCACGTGCGGCGCTTGCCGCTCGCGACCTCGAGCATCAGCCGGAACAGTTCCCAGCCGGTCTCCTCGATCGTGGCCGCGCCGGTCGCGATCTGCCCCGCGTCGAGGTCCATCAGGTCGTGCCAGCGGCGCGCGAGGTCGCTGCGCGTCGCGACCTTGATCACCGGCACCTGCGCGAGGCCGTACGGCGTGCCGCGGCCAGTCGTGAAAATGTGCAGGTTCATCCCGGCCGCGAGCTGCAGCGTGCCGCAGATGAAGTCGCTCGCGGGCGTCGCCGCGTACAGCAGCCCCTTCTGCTTCGCGCGATCGCCGGGACGCACGACGCCGGAGATCGGCGCGCTGCCCGACTTCACGATCGAGCCCATCGCCTTCTCGACGATGTTCGACAGGCCGCCCTTCTTGTTGCCGGGCGTCGTGTTCGCGCTGCGGTCGACGCGACCGCGCTGCAGGTAGCGGTCGTACCAGTCCATCTCGCGGATGATCTCGCGCGCAACGTCCTCGTTCGCCGCGCGCGACGTAAGCTGCGCGACACCATCGCGCACTTCCGTCACCTCGGAGAACATGATGGTCGCGCCCGCGCGCACCAGCAGGTCGGCCGCGAAGCCGACGGCCGGGTTCGCGGTGAGCCCCGAGAACGCATCGCTGCCGCCGCACTGCACGCCCACGACGAGATCCGACGCAGGGCACGTCTCGCGGCGGCGGCGGTCGAGCCGCTCGAGATGCGATTCGGCCATCTTCATGATCGAGTCGATCATCGAGTTGAAGCCGACGTGCGCGGCGTCCTGCAGGCACACCACGCCGCCGTTGCCCGCCGCGCCGTCGGCCGCGACCGGAATCGTGCCGGGCGGCAGCAGCCGCTCGGGCTGCAACTTCTCGCAGCCGAGGCTCACGGTCATCACCTCGCCGCCGAAATTCGGATTCAGGCTGATGTTGCGCAGCGTGCGGATCGGGATGTCGGCGTCGGGCGCGTCGATCGCCACGCCGCAGCCGTACGTGTGCTCGAGCCCGACCACGTCGTCGACGTTCGGGTAGCGCGGCAGCAGCTCGGCCTTGATCCGCTTCACCGCGTGCTCGACCACGCCCGACACGCACTGCACGGTCGTCGTGATCGCGAGGATGTTGCGCGTGCCGACCGAGCCGTCGGCATTGCGAAAGCCCTCGAACGTATAGCCTTCGAGCGGCGGCAGCGGCGGTGCGGCGCGTGTCGCGAGCGGCAGGTCGTCGAGGCTCGGCGGCTCGGGCATGCGCATCGTGCGTTCGTTGACCCAGCTGCCGCGTCGCAGCTCGACCAGCGCGTAGCCGATCACCACGTTGTAGCGGACGATCGGGTCGCCGGCCGCGAGGTCGACCAGCGCAACCTTGTGCCCCTGCGGCACGCCTTCGCGCAGCGTCAGCCCGTCGGCGAAGGTCGCGCCCTCGGGCAAGCCGCCGTCGTTGACGACGATCGCGACGTTGTCGTCCGGATGCACGCGGATGTAGAGCGGGGAAGCAGTCATCGGAATTCCTGGGGACTATCGGCCATATTGTTAGTCATCATACGACATTCAACGCTGATCGGCGATGCTGCGTAAACCCTTATCCGGAAAGACCCTACTACTTACTTGCCAGCAAACCGCTTGCGTCACCTCTTTGCATGTTGTACGATGACATACAACGACATCGCCAATGTGGCCCGTATGCCGTTCCCGACGAACCCAGCACTCGCGCTAGACGGACGACCCAACCATGACCTCACCGCAAGAACTCAAACAGATCATCTCCCACGGCCTGCTGTCGTTTCCGCTGACGGATTTCGACGTCGACGGCAGCTTCCGCCCGTCCACCTATGCCGAGCGGCTGGAATGGCTCGCGCCGTACGGTGCGAGCGCACTGTTCGCGGCCGGCGGCACCGGTGAATTCTTCTCGCTCACGCAGCGCGAGTATTCGGACGTGATCCGTGTCGCGACGGAAACCTGCAAGGGCAAGGTGCCGATCCTCGCCGGCGCGGGCGGCGCGACGCGCGTCGCGATCGAATATGCGCAGGAGGCCGAGCGCCTCGGCGCAAGCGGCGTGCTGCTGATGCCGCATTACCTGACCGAAGCCAGCCAGGAAGGGATCGCCGACCACGTCGAGCAAGTGTGCCGCGCGCTGAAGATCGGCGTCGTGGTGTACAACCGCGCGAATTCGAAACTGAACGCCGACATGCTCGAGCGCCTCGCCGACCGTTGCCCGAACCTGATCGGCTTCAAGGACGGCGTGGGCGAAATCGAAAGCATGGTGACGATCCGCCGCCGCCTCGGCGACCGCTTCGCGTACCTCGGCGGCCTGCCGACGGCCGAAGTCTATGCCGCCGCATACAAGGCGCTCGGCGTGCCGGTGTATTCGTCGGCCGTGTTCAACTTCATCCCGAAGACGGCGATGGCATTCTACGAAGCGATCGCGAAGGACGACCACGCAACGGTCGGCCGCCTGATCGACGAGTTCTTCCTGCCGTACCTGAAGATCCGCAATCGCCGCGCGGGCTATGCGGTCAGCATCGTGAAGGCGGGCGCGAAGCTCGTCGGCCACGACGCGGGCCCCGTGCGTGCGCCGCTCGTCGACCTCACCGATGAAGAAGTCGCGCAGCTCGACGTGCTGATCAAGAAGATGGGCCCGCAGTAAGCGAGCATGGCCGGCGCGGCGCCTTCATCGGTGCCGCGGCCGGCTGCTTGTGCGGCGCGCGCCGGGTTGACCCTGTCGCACCGCTTGTATCGGCAACTGCGCACGCATCCACTCCGAAGCGTGCCGCCTCCGTCGGGACGCTCCGCCCGACGCCGCCCGCTTCGCGGGCCGGCCCTCCCCGTCACATCTGCGCGATGATCCCGACGATCCGGTAGCGCACGTTCCCCAGCTTGACCCGCGTCGCCTCGATCTGGTCCTGCGCGCCCGTACGCGCACGCGCCTTCGATTCGCCGTCGAGAATCTGCCCGAGCACGTCGCGGTCGACGACCGCATCGAAGAACCGGCCGACCGTGATCGTCGCCGACTGCTTCGCGGTCGCGAGCTGGCTGTTCGCCTGCGTCAGCGCTTCGGCGCGCAGGCCTTGGTCGCGTTCGTCGATGCTGCGCCGGTATTGGAGCGCGAACACCAGCGCTTCCATATCTTGCCGGAAACGTCGGACGGCCTGCCCGAACACGAGCGAATGCGCGTCGGCGCCCGTGACGAGCCGCCCCTGGTTGATCGTCACGTCGAATTCACTGCCGCCCAGGTCACGCTGGAATTCCAGCAGCGCATTCGCGAGCACGCGCCCTTCGCTGTACTGGCCGATCTGGGTGCGCACGGATTTCGCGACATCGCCGATCGCTTTCCACAATCCGGCCGCGAACAGGTGATCGCCACGCTTGTTGATGTTCATCGGAGGGTTCCCTCGTTGTCTTTTGTCGGTCTCTCAGGCTCGCCCGCGGACCGCGCGGTCCGGAGCTTCGCTACTGTAGGAGAAATTCCGGCGACGCGGAAGACGGCAAGATCGGCGGCACGAACGCTTGCCATGAAAAAAGGCGGAAGCGGCCCACCGGCCACTTCCGCCTTTTCGTTTGTCGCGACCGGCAAGCACCCAGGCTCACCGGTCGCAGTGGATCGCCCCTCAGTCGAGGCGCGCCATCACTCCGCCTTCCCGTCCCGCAGCCGCGGAATCGCGAGCGGATTGCGCTCCTGCAACCCTTCCGGCAGCAGATCGTCCGGGAAATCCTGGTAGCACACGGGCCGCAGGAACCGCTCGATCGCCGTCGCGCCCACCGACGTAACGGCCGGGTTCGACGTGGCCGGGAACGGCCCGCCGTGCACCATCGCGTCGCATACCTCGACACCCGTCGGGTAGCCGTTGACCAGCAGGCGGCCCGCGTTGCGTTCGAGGATCGGCAGCAGCCGGCGCGCGAGCGGCTTGTCGTCGGCGTCCATCTGCAGCGTGGCCGTCAGCTGGCCTTCGAGCGCTTCGAGCACGCGCGCGACTTCGTCGAGATCGCGGCAACGCACGATCAGCGACGACGGACCGAACACCTCGTGGCTGAACGCCGGCTCTGCCAGGAACGCCGGTGCGCCGACTTCGTACAGCGCGCCGCCGGCCTGGCAGTCGGTCTGCGCCGCCTCGCCCGCGCCGATCTCGCGCACGCCCGGCAGTTCGGCCAGCTTGCCGCGGCCGTTGCGATACGCATCGGCAATGCCGGGCGTGAGCATCACGCCGGCCGGCTTCTTCGCGAGCGCCTGCGCGGCGACCGTTTCGAAGCGGTCGAGATCGGGGCCGTCGATCGCGAGCACGAGGCCCGGGTTGGTACAGAACTGGCCGACGCCGAGCGTCAGCGAATCGACGAAGCCCGTCGCGATCGCGTCGCCGCGCGCGGCGAGCGCCGCCGGGAACAGCACGACGGGGTTGATGCTGCTCATTTCCGCGTAGACGGGAATCGGCTGCGGGCGGGCGTTCGCGAGTTGCACGAGCGCCATGCCGCCCTGCCGCGACCCCGTGAAACCGACCGCCTGGACCGCCGGATGGCTGACGAGCGCCGCGCCGGTCACGCGGCCGGGGCCGACCAGCAGCGAGAACACGCCCGCCGGCATCCCGGTTTTCGCGACGGCTGCGCGAATCGCGCGGCCGACCAGCTCGGACGTGCCGAGGTGCGCCTCGTGCGCCTTCACGATCACCGGGCAGCCGGCCGCGAGCGCCGACGCCGTATCGCCGCCGGCCACCGAGAACGCGAGCGGAAAATTGCTCGCACCGAACACGGCGACGGGCCCGAGCCCGACTTTCTGCAGCCGCAGGTCCGAACGCGGCAGCGGCGTGCGCGCCGGCTGCGCGGGATCGATCGACGCGGCGAGGAAACGCCCGTCGCGCACGACACGCGCGAACAGCCGGAGCTGGCCGACGGTGCGGCCGCGCTCGCCCTGCAACCGTGCGACGGGCAGGCCCGTTTCGGCGTGCGCGCGCTCGATCAGCGCATCGCCGAGCGCGACGATTTCATCGGCGATCGCTTCGAGAAACGCCGCGCGGGCCGCGAGCGGCTGCGCGCGGTACGTGTCGAACGCATCGCGCGCGAGTTCGCATGCGCGCTCGACGTCGGCCTGCGTCGCGACGCCGAACGTCGGCGCGTCGATCGGCGCGCCCTTCGTCGGGTCGAATGCGTGCAAGGTACCGGCCGAGCCGGCCACCGCGTCGGCGCCGATCAGCATCTCTCCAGTCAGTTGCATGGGGTGTGCTCCGTGGTTCGGGAATAGATGGCTCATTGTAGCTCAACAGATACGATGTCTGCGGACAACATCGCATCATTCTCGCCGCCTGCGAAGGCGTCGACGATACATTCGACCACCTTTCCCGGCCAGAAAATCACGACATTCCCACACTGTGACGCGATCCGCAAAGGGGAAAACCCGAAGTTTCTCAATCCGCGCATTAACAATAAACTTTCGGCTATGTCATACGACGACGTACGTTTAAAGTGACCAATCAGACCTCCCCTCGCGACCTTCCGCTCGACCTCGCGCGCACCGCGCGCCGGACCGCCGTGCGCTACTGGATCCTGGCGATGCTGTTCGTCGTCACGACGCTCAACTATGCGGACCGCGCGACGCTGTCGATCACCGGCACGCCGATCCGCAAGGCGTTCGGCATCGATCCGGTGACGATGGGCTACATTTTCTCGGCGTTCAGCTGGGCGTACGTGCTCGCGCAACTGCCGAGCGGCTGGCTGCTCGACCGCTTCGGCGCGCGGCGCGTGTATGCGGCCAGCATCTTCCTGTGGTCGGCGTTCACGCTGCTGCAGAGCACGATCGGCCTCGGCGGCAGCGCCGCGTTCGCGGTCGCCGCGCTGTTCGCGATGCGCTTCGCGGTCGGCATCGCCGAAGCGCCCGCGTTTCCGGCGAACGCGAAGGTCGTCGCGAGCTGGTTCCCGACCGCCGAGCGCGGCACGGCGTCGGCGGTGTTCAACTCGGCGCAGTATTTCGCGGCGGTCGTGTTCTCGCCGCTGATGGCGTGGCTCACGCATGCGTACGGCTGGCACCAGGTGTATCTGTGGCTCGGCCTCGCGGGCATCGCGCTCGCGTTCCTGTGGCTGCGGGTCGTGAAGGATCCTGCCGACCACCCGGGCGTGAACCGCGCGGAACTCGAGCACATCGAGCAAGGCGGCGGCCTGGTGCGCACCGCCGCGCGCAGCAGCAGCGGCGCGCGCGCCGAGGGCAGCCGCGTCGCCGGCTGGTACTACGTGCGCCAGCTGCTGTCGAACCGGATGCTGATCGGCGTGTACCTCGGCCAGTACTGCGTGAACGTGCTGACGTATTTCTTCCTCACGTGGTTTCCGATCTACCTCGTGCAGGCGCGCGGGATGTCGTTGCTGAAGGCCGGCTTCATGACGTCGCTGCCCGCGATCTGCGGATTCCTCGGCGGCGTGCTCGGCGGGATGTTGTCGGACGGGCTGATCCGCCGCGGCGTGTCGCTCACGCTCGCGCGCAAGATCCCGATCGTCGGCGGGATGGCGCTGTCGATGGTCATCATCGGCTGCAACTACGTCGACAGCGAAGTGCTGGTGATCGTGCTGATGGCCGTGTCGTTCTTCGGCAAGGGGATCGGCTCGCTCGGCTGGGCCGTCGTCGCGGATACCGCGCCGAAGGAAGCGATCGGCCTGTCGGGCAGCCTGTTCAACATGTTCGGCAACACGGCCGGCATCGTCGCGCCGATCGCGATCGGCTACCTCGTCGGCGCGAGCGGCTCGTTCAACGGCGCGCTCGTGTTCGTCGGGCTGAACGCGCTCGTCACCGTGTTCAGCTATCTCGTGATCGTGAAGGACATCAGGCGCGTCGAACTGCATCATCGCGACGCCTGACGTTCGGCTTCGATACAAAACAGCGGCGGCCGCGTGAAAACGGCCGCCGCTGTTGCATTCGACCTCAGGGATCCGCTGTCAGATCGACGAATGCGCGACGCGCAGCATGTCGTGCACGCCGGATGTCATCAGCGCGAGGAACGCGAGCAGGCCGACGTAGCAGAGCGCATAGGTCACCTTCGTCTCGATCGACGTCGCGTAGTACACGCGGTTCTCCGGTGCGTCGGGATCGTAGCGCCACGCACGCTTCAGCTGCGGCAGCGCGAGAATCGCCATCACGATCAGCAACGGGCTCGGACGATAGACGAACAGCGCGATCAGCACGGGCACGCCCGCGAGCCAGATGCGCGGCGACAGCACCGCGGTGATCCGCCCGCCGTCGAACGGCGACAGCGGAATCATGTTGAACAGGTTCAGGAAGAAGCCCGTGTACGACAGCGCGAGCAGCAGGTTGCTGTCGTAGTGGCGCGCGGCCGCGTAGCAGGCCAGCGCACCGAGCGTGCCGACGAACGGCCCGGCGAGCCCGACATACGCCTCGGTTTCCGCGTCGTGCGGCATCTCCTTCAACTGGATCCACGCGCCGACAAACGGGATGAAGGTCGGCAACCCGACGTCGAGCCCGCGCCGCTGCGCGGCGACGAAGTGGCCCGCCTCGTGCACCAGCAGCAGCGCGACGAAACCGGCCGCGAACCGCCAGCCGTAGAACAGCGCGTAGACCGCGATCGACGCCAGCATGGTGCCCGCCGACACGAGCACCTTGCCGAGCTTGAGGCCGCCGAAGATCAGCAGCAACAGCTTCGTCATTCCTTGCGCTCCGTGCCGGAGGCATCGGATGCGTCGGCGACAGCCGGCACCGCAGCCGGCTTCGGCTTGCGCCCGAAGAAGCGCTTCACCGCCGCGCCGCCGGCCAGCAGCGCGACCGCGCCGATCTTGAAGAACTTCACCGCGAACGCGCCGATCAGCGCGAGCAGGCCGAGCTTCTTCGCGCCGACGCCGACGATCAGCGCCGCGAGGCCGTACTCGGCGACGTGGTCGGTCGACTTGTTGAAATCGGCGTAGCGCTTGCCGTCGTTGAAGCTGATGTTCGACAGCAGTTCGTCGGCCGACGCCTTGTATTTCGGCAGATCGGCGAGCGTCGACGCCATCGTCAACGACAGGTAGCCGTCACGGCCGAGCACCAGCGTCCGGTAGTTCACGCCGTCGTTCCCGGCGTTCGGGGCCGCGCCTTTGTCGCGGATGATCGCGGACCACACGAGCCGGTGCGTGGCCGCATCGTAGGCGGGCGCCTTCGCCCAGCCGACCACCTCGGTTTCCGGCAGGCCGCGCTCCTTGCGCCCCGGGTTGTCTTCCTCGGTGCCGGCCTGCAGGCTCTTCAGCAGCTCGTCGGGCTTCCAGTCCTTCGCATCGTCGTCGCGGATATAGCCGCTCGGCTCGAACGACACGACCGAGATCCAGTCGGCGTCGGGATCGTCGGGCAGCACGAGGCCGACCAGCCTGGATTCGTCGATCGAGTTGCCCATCGAGCGCAGGTAGCGGCCGGCTTCGGCGGCCGGCACGAACGATTCGCCGGCTTTCAGCTTCAGCACGGCTTCGTGTTTCACATCGATGTCGGTCGGGCCCTTCACGACCGCGTCGTTGGCGGCCGCGGCGGCGGCCCGCATTTCCACCTGCGCGGCTTCGGTCTGCGCGTGGCTGGCGGTCGCGGCGAATGCAAGCGTCGCCACGCAGGCGAGCCGGACGGCGAGTTTTTTCATTATTGGATTCCCCTGGAATGCCTTGTCGTCAATATGCACGGCGTCGGCCCAGGCGTTTTCAATCGCGGGTCAGGCGTCGTCTCTCAGTTGGCACGGGGGCTATGGTAACGCAGCGCGGCGACACGCCCGGGGAACGGCGCGTTGCTTACGTCCCAGGTAATGCCCAAGGTGCGCGGGATTGCCTATCATCTGCTGCATGAACCCGACCGCCGCCCTCCATTCGCCCTCCCCGTCCGCCGGCCGCGCGCCCGGCATCGGCCCGCTGCTGCGCACCTGGCGGCAGCGCCGGCGCCTGAGCCAGATGGCGCTTGCGCTCGACGCGGAAGTCTCCGCGCGCCACCTGAGCTTCGTCGAATCGGGCCGCGCGCAGCCGAGCCGCGAAATGGTGCTGCATCTCGCGGAGCGTCTCGACGTGCCGCTGCGCGAACGCAATGCGCTGCTCGTCGCGGCCGGCTTCGCGCCGCTGTTTCGCGAACGGCCGTTTTCGGATCCGCAACTGGATGCCGCGCGCCATGCGGTCGAAGCCGTGCTGCGCGGCCACGAACCCTACCCGGCGCTCGCCGTCGACCGCCACTGGACGCTGCTCGCCGCGAACCGGATGCTCGGCGCGCTGGTCGCGCAGGCCGACCCCGCGCTGCTGCAGCCGCCCGTCAACGTGCTGCGCCTGAGCCTGCATCCGGACGGGCTCGCGTCGCAGATCGTCAACTGGCACGAATGGCGCGCGCACATCCTGCATCGCCTGCAGCGGCAGATCGATGCGAGCGGCGACCGCACGCTGCACACGCTGCGCGACGAACTCGCCGCGTATCCGGCGCCGGCCGGCCAGCCCGACGACACGCATGCGCGCACCGACTTCGCGGATATCGCCGTGCCGCTGCGGCTGCGCACGGCGGCCGGCGAACTGACGTTCTTCAGTACGACGACCGTGTTCGGCACGCCGGTCGACGTGACGCTGTCGGAACTCGCGATCGAGGCGTTCTTTCCGGCGAATCCGGAGACGGTGGACGCGATGCGGGCGCTGGCGGACGCGTTGCCGGCGCAATGACGGCCATCAGCGGCGCTCGAACGCCAGCTTGACACCGAGTGCCAGCAGAACCACACCGCTGATACGGTGCATGCGGGTCAGGATGCGCGGGTTACGGCGAATCGACGCCGACAGCAGGCCGGCGAACAGCGCGACCGGCCCCTTGACGAGAAACGTCAGGCCGGCGAACGTCGCGCCCAGCACGAACAGCGACAGCATCGGATGCGCGGCGCCCGCGGGGACGAACTGCGGCAGGAACGCCAGGTAGAAGAGCGCGACCTTCGGATTCGACATGTTGGACAGCGCGCCTTGCGCGAACGTGCGCCACCGCGATTCCGGCGCGCCGCGGCTGCTCGAGAGCGCGAGCTCGCCCGACGCACGCAGCAGCGTGATGCCGAGATACAGCAGGTACAGCGCACCGACCACCTTCAGCGTGGCGAACAACCATTCGGATGCCTGAAGAAGCGCGCCCAGCCCGAGCGTCGCGAGCATCGTGTGCACGAGCAGCCCGACGCTGACGCCCGCCGCCGTCACGAGGCCGGCGCGCGTGCCGCCGAACAGCGTGCGCGACATCACGAGCACCATGTCCTGGCCGGGCGTGACGATGATCAGAAGGGACGTGGCGATGAACGGCAGCCAGGATACGTGCAGCATGGGAGATCTCCTGAAGGGGGCGACCGGAACGGGAATCGCGCGCATCGCACAGGCCGGCCGGTCGTCAGATTATCGGCGCGTTGCGGTGGAGATTGGATGCGTATTTGGCTATTCGAAGTGCCGAATTTAGCGCTATTCTCTAGCATCCGCATTGATGGTAGTGAAAAATGCCAACCAGACTGGACGCAATCGACCGGCGCATTCTGCGCGCGCTGCAACAGAATTCGAACCAGACGAACGCCGAACTCGCGCAACAGGCCGGACTCTCGGCCACGCCTTGCCTGCGCCGCGTTCACCTGCTCGAAGAGCAGGGCGTGATCGACGCCTATGTCGCGCTGCTGAACCCCGCCGCCGTCGACCTGAGGTTCACGGCGTTCGTGCGTGTCACGCTGGAGCGCCAGGACAAGAAGACGGTCGAGCGCTTCGCACGCGAAATGGAGCAGGCGCCCGAAGTCCTCGAATGCCACCTGATGGCCGGCAGCTACGATTACCTGCTGCGCGTGATCGCGCGGGATCTCGACGACTATCAGCGTTTCCAGATGGAAACGCTCACCCAGATCGAAGGCGTACGCAACGTCGAAACCGAGATTCCGCTGAAGCGGATCAAGCAGACGGTGCGCCTGCCGATCTAGGCGTCCAGGAACGTGACAGCCTGCCCCGCCGGCTCCCCGCTCAACGCGCCGTCGCGCACGACGACCTGCCCGCGCACGACCGTATGCATGGGCCAGCCCGTGACCGCGCATCCGTCGTAAGGCGTCCAGCCGCTCACGCTGGCGATCCATTCGTCGCGGATGATGCGGCGCGCGCGCAAATCGACGATGCTGAAATCGGCGTCGTAACCCACCGCAATCCGCCCTTTCCCTTCGATGCCGAAAATGCGCGCCGGCCCGGCGCTGGTCAGGTCGACCAGCCGTTCGAGGCTCAGGCGGCCCGCATGCACATGATCGAGCATCAGCGGCAGCAGCGTCTGCACGCCGGTCATGCCGCTCGGCGACTGCGGATAGGGCCGGCGCTTTTCGTCGCGCGTATGCGGCGCGTGATCGCTGCCGATCACGTCGACCACGCCGTCGCGGACGGCCTGCCACAGTGCATCCTGATGATGCCGCTCGCGCACCGGCGGATTCATCTGCGCGAACGTGCCGAGCCGCTCGTAGCAATCGGGCGCGCACAGGCTCAGGTGATGCGGCGTGACCTCGACCGTCACGCGATGCCGGTGCCGCGCGAGGAACGCCATTTCCTCTGCGGTGGACACGTGCAGCACATGCAGCCGCCGGCCCGTCTCGGCAGCCAGCCCGACGATGCGCCGCGTCGCGGCCAGCGCGCTTTGCACGTCGCGCCAGTGCGGATGATCACGCACGTCGCCGCTAGCCTCCACGAGCGCCCGGCGCTCGCGCAGCCGCGCTTCGTCCTCCGCATGCACGGCCATGCGCCGCCGCCCGTTGCGCAGGATCCGGCGCAACACGGTTTCGTCGTCGGCCAGCAGATCGCCGAACGAACTGCCCATGAATACCTTCACGCCCGCGCAGCCCGGCAGCCGCTCAAGCACCGGCAGCCGCTCGGCGTTCGCGGCCGAGCCGCCGATGTAGAACGCGTAATCGCACCACGCACGGCCGCGCGCGAGATCCAGCTTCGCCTGCAGATCCTGCTCGCCCAGCGTCAGCGGATGCGTATTGGGCATCTCGAAGATCGTCGTGACACCGCCGAGCACGGCGCCGCGCGTACCGGCCTCGATGGTTTCCTTGTGCGTGAGGCCCGGTTCGCGGAAATGCACCTGGCTGTCGACGACGCCCGGCAGCACATGCAGCTCGCCGGCGTCGAGCCGCACGTCGGCGCTCCAGGTACCGTGCAACGCGCCCAGCGCGACGACGCGGCCATCCGCGCACGCGACGTCGATCCGCTCGGCGCCGTTGGGCGTCATCACCGTGCCGCCGTGCACGAGCAGGTCGGCGTGGCGACGCTTCGGCCCGTCGCTCCCTTCAGGTCGAATGCGTTCGTCCATGATTCAGAACTCGTTCTGGATGTGCTTGTAGCCCAGCACCAGCGCGTTGTTCGTGCGCGCGACGTCCTCGGAGAAGTCGCTCGCGTCGGCTGTCACCTGCGGCAACGCGGCAAGGTCGGTTTCCGGCCCGATGCGCTCGGTCGAGCGCACGTAGAAGCCCGGCGGCAGGCGGCAGCCGTCGACGACCGCGTTATAGCGCACCACGCAGCCGTCGTCGATGGTGCAGTTGAACAGCACGCTGTTGAAGCCGACAAACACGCCGTTGCCGACCTGGCACGGCCCGTGGACGATCGCGCGATGCGCGATCGACGTGTGCCGGCCGATGGTGACGCTCGCGCCCGACTTCGAATGAATCACCACGCCGTCCTGGATGTTCGAATGCGCGCCGATCACGATGGGGGCAATCCGTCCGTCCGGGTCCGTTTCGTCGGCGCGGATCACCGCGTACGGGCCGATGAACACGTTCTCCTCGACGATCACGCGCCCGCACAGGATGGCGGTCGGATCGACGAACGCGCTCGGGTGGATTTGCGGCAGGTCGCCGCGCGGGTTCTTTCTGATCATGAGGATTCCTGCTGAGAAAGGAGAGGGCCGCGCTTGAGCCGCTCGAACAGGCCCGGATCGCGCCATTGCGCGGAGATGGCCGGCGCGAACACGATGTCATCCAGGTCGATACGGCCCATGCGCGGGTTGAACGCATCGTCGCGAAAGCACTGCGCGTAGCCGGTCTCGGTCTCGTGAACGATGACCGAATGCAGCCGCACGTCGGCTTCGCCGTTCACCATGCGGGTGCACGACAGCGCCGCATCGACGAGGCGAAAGAACACGCGCGAGAACTGCTCGGCGCTCGGCGATACGGGCAGCATCACCCAGCGCTCGGAATGCCGGCGCATGCTCTCGAGATAGTCCGGCTCGTCATCCGACCACAGCGTCACAGCGTGATCGAACGCGTCGATCAGGTCGCGCACGTCGCCCTTGAGCAGCCCGAAGTCGTAGATCATCTGCCCGTGATCGAGCGCGTGCGCTTCGAGCACCAGCTCGACACGGTACGAATGACCGTGGATCGAATGCGAGCAGCGCCGCGTGCTGCAGCCGCGCACGATATGCGCGTTCTCGAACCGGAACAGCTTGCGGATCAGCATGCGTCGGCGTGTTCGCGAACCGGCGCGGCCCAGGCCACCGCGTCGTGCGGATGCAGGCTTTCCAGATGGCGCACGTGCACCCGCGGGTTCCGGTGGTGGCCATCCAGCGCGGCCTGGACCCGGCGCGCGGCATCCTCGACGAACATCAGGTTCCCGCCGTTCAGCACCGCGAACGCCTGCTCGTCCGCGCGCTTGACGGCCGTCTGCACCGGCGTGCCGAGCGCGTGCTCGATGCGATCGATCAGGTCGATCAGCCCCAGCGTCGCGCCGTCGGCGGGCAGCGCCACGCTGACGACGGCTTCGCTGCGCTGACTGTGCGGCGTGGCCGCCGTCGCGTGCCGTTTCAGCCATGCGGCGACTGCCGCCGGGTCCACGCGATCGTCGCGGCCGAACGCCGCCAGGAATGCCTGCTCGACCCAGTGCCGCGACAGCGCGGCCGAGCACGGGCACGTCGACGAATAGACGGACGTCACCTGCGCGCGCAGCGCGAACCTGGAATCCGTCAACGTCGCGTCGATGCGGACCGGATAGGCCTTCCACCCGGCCAGCCCGTCGGTCACGAGCGCCGCACGACGCGCCAGCAAGTCGAAGCGCAGCCGCAGCCGCGCACTGCGCGTGTCGCAGTCGCGATGGCTGTCGACCATCGCCTGCAGCAGACGCTGAAGGCCGGCCGGCGACAGCGCCGAGCCGTCGCCGAACCCGTCGAGCAGCCGGTACAGCCGCGACATGTGGATGCCCTTCACGTGCGGCGCGGGCAGATCGACCTGCACGTCGACGCGCGCATGCACGTCGCGACGGCAGCCGGGCTCGGCCACCGCAACGGGCAGGTCGATGCCCTGCATGCCGACCCATTCGAGCGGGCGGCCGCCCGGCGCGGCATCGGTCAGGGAAATATCGGGAAGGGGTGCGTTCATGCTCGGAATCCGGTGGAGCGCTTTCTCCATCCGGATCGATGCAGGAAGCGCGTTCAGGTCAGGGCCAGTCGTGAAACGGGTTGTCCCACGTGGTCCAGTGTTCGGGGCCGCTAGCCATCTCGGCGTCGGTCAGCAGACACGCGTCGAAGCGCGCGCGCAGCGCGGGCTCGTCCATGTCCATGCCGATCAGCACGAGTTCCTGCCGCGCATCGCCGACGTGCTCGTCCCAGCGTGCGCGGATCTGCGCGACGGCTTCCGCGTCCTGCGGCCAGCGCTCGGGCGGCACAGCCGCCCACCAGTAGCCGGCCGGCCCGTGCCGGGCGACCGCGCCGGCCTGCGACCACGAACCGGCGACGGTCGGGTGGGTGGCGAGCCAGAAGAATCCCTTCGAGCGGACGACGCCCGGCCATTCGCTTTCCACGAGATCGAAGAAACGCTGCGGATGGAACGGCCGGCGCGCACGATAGACGAAGCTTCGGATGCCGTACTCGTCGGTCTCCGGCGTGTGCGTGCCGCGCATCTCCTGCAGCCAGCCCGGCGCGCGCGACGCGGCTTCGAAATCGAACAGGCCCGTGTCGAGCACGCGCTCGAGCGGCACCTTGCCGAATTCGGCGATCTCGATCCGTGCGCGCGGGTTCAAGCCGCGCAGCAGCGCGACCAGCCGCTCGCGCGCGCTTGCGTCGATCAGGTCGATCTTGTTGATCACGATCACGTCGCAGAACTCGATCTGGTCGATCAGCAGATCGACGACCGTGCGCGCATCCTCGTCGCCCATCGATTCGCCGCGCGACTGCAGGCTGTCGCGCGACGCGTAGTCGCGCAGGAAATTGAACGCATCGACCACCGTCACCATCGTGTCGAGCCGCGCGACTTCGCCGAGGCTGCGGCCGTCCTCGCCTTCGAACGTGAACGTCTCGGCCACCGGCAGCGGCTCCGAGATGCCGGTCGACTCGATCACGAGCTGGTCGAACCGCCCTTCGCGCGCGAGCCGGTCGACCTCGATCAGCAGATCCTCGCGCAGCGTGCAGCAGATGCAGCCGTTGCTCATCTCGACCAGTTTCTCGTCGGTGCGCGACAGCCCCGCGCCGCCGTCGCGCACGAGCGCGGCGTCGATGTTGACCTCGGACATGTCGTTGACGATGACCGCGACGCGCCGGCCCTCGCGATTGTTGAGGATGTGGTTGAGCAGCGTCGTCTTGCCGGCGCCGAGGAAGCCGGACAGGACGGTCACGGGAAGCCGCGTGGACGGATGGAGTGCAGTACTCATCGGGCGATTCCGGAAGAGGACATTGAGGAGAGAATGATATATTGTATCGCAACGATATAACATATCATTTCAGGCGTCCAGCAGGCCGGTCACACGGCGGCGATTCGCGCTCCCGGCGGGGCCATCGATCATGTCCGGCGTATCGCGCAACGCGGGCGGGTCGGCGATCGTGATGCAGAGCCGCAACAACGGCACGGCGGAACAGACCGGCAGGGCGTTCTGGACCGTGCCGGCAGTGGGCTGCGGGGTCAAGTCGGTCGAGGAGTACTTCGACGCAAGCGGGATACGCGACGCGCGCTATTCGAACGAACGGGTGTCGTTCAAGCGCGCCGGCGTGGAGAGCAGCGCACCGCTGGCCAGCCGGCCTGCGGTCGCACCCGCACCCGTGGCCGTGCCGACGGCAGCCCCGCCGCCCGTCGACCAGTCACGGTGCGCGCGCTCACTTACGTATAGAGCGACGCCGGGGGCAACGCCCCGGCCAGTGCGAACCGGCCCACGTCGCGCAGCCGGTAGTCGAGCGGGTCGTGCAGCGTATGCGTGCGCGCGTTCCGCCAGAAGCGGTCGAGGCCGAGCGACGCGGCCGTCGCGCGTGCGCCGCATGCGTCGAACAGCGCCTCGCCGTTCTCGATCGCGGCGCGCTGCGCGACGATCTTCGCTTCCGATACGGCCAGCGCGACTTCGGCGCGCCCGTCCGCCGTCAGCGCGTCGTGCTGCGTCCATGCGCGCTGCAATGCGTCGGCCGCACGATCGGCGAGCGACGCGGCGGCGAGCGCCCGCACGCGCATGTCGCCGAAGCGCTGCAACGTATATGGATCGTCGCTCGCGCGCTCGACGTTCGCATGAATCCACGGCCGCCCGTGCTTCAGCACGTAGTCGCGGGCCTCGGCCAGCGCACCTTCCGCCAGCCCGACGAACAGGTTGGTCAGCACGAGCTGCGACACGAGCGTGCGCAGCGTCGCGCGCGGGGTCGGCGCGTTTTCCGAGCGGTGCAGCACTTCATCCGCCGCGAGCGTCACGCCGTCGAAGCGCACGCTGCCGCTATCGGTCTGGCGCTGGCCGATCGGATCCCAGTCTTCATTGACCGTGATCCCCGGACGATCGGTCGGCACGACGCCGAACACCGTGCGGCCGGTGTCCGGATCGTGCGCGGACACCGTCATGCGCTGCGAGCCGCGCGTGCCCGAGCAGAAGCCCTTCACGCCATCGAGCCGGTAGCCGCCGTCGGGCGTCGCCGTGGCCACGAGTCGCGTGTCGAGCGGATTGACCGCATTGCCCCACCACCATCGCTGCTCGACCGTGCCGCGCAGATAGCGCTCGCGCTGCGCGGCGTTGCCCCACACGTCGACGCTCACCACCTGCAGGCACTGGAATCCGACGAGATGCGCGAGCGCGCTGTCGACGCGCGCGATCTGCCGGATCGCGTCGTAGATCCCGGGCCATGCGGCTTCCTGCCCGCCGAACGCACGCGGCACCGCAAGCGTCAGCAGCCCCGCATCGGCGAGCCACTGCTTCTCTTGCGCCGCATGACCGCCCGCGCGGTCGCGCGCGGCGGCAGTGGCGCGCAACGCGTCGATCGCCCGGGCCAACCCGGCGCGGTCGAAGGCGGGTCCATCGGTATCGGGCGCGAAGGTCGCCGGGCCACGGGGATCGTTCATGCGACGGCTTCCTGCGCAACCGCCTCCCCCGACAGCGGCACGAGCGCGTCGAGCTTGCGGCCGGTCAGCCGCGACAGGATCTCGCGCCGCCAGTCGTCGTAGATCGCGCGGTATTCGGCGATATCCGCGCCGAACACGTGCGCGGTGTGCGCGTACTCGTCGTGCAGATAACCGTCGAGCCGCGCCTGCGTTTCCTCGTCGGCCGCGATCACGCGATCGATCAGCGCGTCGCGCTCGGCGGCCGGCAGCGCCTTCAACGTATCGAACCACCACTGGACGATCTGCACGCGATGCCATTCCTCGTCCGGCCGGATCCGGTTCTCGCCATGCTCGCGCATCGCGGAATCGCCGATGCGGCCGGTCTTTCGCTGAATCCACAGCTTCGCGAGGATGTGCAGTTCGTAATGCCATTCGAACGCGAGAAAGCCCGCGACGTCGCGCACCGCGATGTCGCCGATGCGCGCCCAGTGCACGGCGACGAGCCGGTCGACTTCCGGCAGCGGATCGCGCCCCGTCAGTTCGGTCACGCGTTCGCGGCCGATCACCGCGTGCGCGCCGTCATCGCCGAGCTGGCGCGACAGGATCAGCTGGAAATGCGGGTCGTCGCGGAACAGCGTATCGATCGCCTTTGCGACGACCTGCACGATGAACAGGTCGTGCGACGCCATCTTCGTGTAGTAGTCGGCGACGGCGGCCAGCTCGTCGTCATTGCGCGGCTCGCGCGGCGGTGTGGCGAGCTTGGCCGGGAAGTCTGGACGATGGCGTCGCGCCACGTCGAGAAACAGCGCCTCCTCGAATTGTCCGTTCCATTCGCGCGGCGCGCCGATGGGCAAGGTCATAGGGTTCTTTCTCTCAGGATCATGAATGAAGCGAGCGGACGCTTGTGGCGCCGCTCAGGTACGCCGGGTCACACGTCGGACCAGGCGGTCGCCCGTGATTTGCACGGCCGAGACGAGCGCGATCAGGATCACGATCACGGTCGCCATGACGGTGGTGTCGAAACGCTGGTAGCCGTAGCGGATCGCGAGATCGCCGAGGCCGCCCGCGCCGACGGCGCCCGCCATCGCGGTCGAGCCGATCAGCGCGACGACGGTAATGGTGAAGCCGCCGAGCATGCCGGGCAGCGCTTCGGGCAGCAGCACGTGCCAGACGATGTGGCGGCGCTTCGCGCCCATCGCGAGCGCGGCCTCGATCAGTCCGCGGTCGACTTCGCGCAGGCTCACCTCGGCGATCCGCGCGAAGAACGGGATCGCGGCGATCGACAGCGGCACGACGGCCGCCCAGACGCCGATCGTCGTGCCGATCAGCACGCGCGTGAACGGCAGCAGCGCGACCAGCAGGATCATGAACGGCGTCGAGCGGAACACGTTGACGAGCGCGCCGAGCACCGCATTCACGCCGCGCCGTTCGTAGATGCCGCCGGGCGCGGTCGTCACGAGGATCACCGCGAGCGGGATGCCGATCAGCGCGGCAATCGCGGCCGACGCGGCGACCATCGACAGCGTGTCGCGGATCGCGTCGAGCAGTTCGGGCCACCAGAGGTCAAACATAGCCGAGCACCTCCGCGTGATTCGCGTGGCGGCGCGCACGTTCGAGCAGCGCGGCAACCGCGCCGCCGCGAGCCGGCGATTGGCCGGCGTCATCCGCGCGCGGCGCTGCCGCGATCACGAGCCGCCCCTGCGCATGCCCCTGGATGCGCTCGATCCCGCCGTGCAGGAAACGCACCGAGCCGCCGAGCGCCGCCGCGAGCGCGCCGACATCCGGCTCGCCGCCACTCTCGCCCGTATAGCGGACGTCGAGCACGACCTGCGCGCCGTCGGGCAGCGCGGCCCGCTCGGGCAGCGGCTGCACGCGCGCGGCCAGTTCGGCCGGCAGGTCGTGCACGAGCGTGCTGAGCAGCGCGCGCGTCGCGCCGTGGCGCGGATCGCCGAACACGCGCCACACGGGGCCCGTTTCGACGACTTCGCCCTGTTCGATCACCGCAACCGTGTCGCACACCGCGCGGATCACTTCCATCTCGTGCGTGATCAGCACGATCGTCAGCCCGAGGCGGCGGTTGATGTCGGCGAGCAGCGCGAGGATCGACTGTGTCGTCTCCGGATCGAGCGCCGACGTCGCCTCGTCGCACAGCAGCACCTCCGGATCGTGCACGAGCGCGCGGGCAATGCCGACGCGCTGCTTCTGGCCGCCCGACAAGCTGACCGGATACGCGTCGCGCTTCGCGGCGAGGCCGACGAGCTCGAGCAGCGCCTCGACCTTGCGCACGCGCTCGGCCTTCGGCACGCCGGCGATCTTCAGCGGCAGCGCGACGTTCTCGAACACCGTCTTCGCGGACAGCAGGTTGAAATGCTGGAACACCATGCCGGTACGGCGCCGCAGCGCGACGAGCCCGTCCTCGTCGAGCGCGCCGACGTCGACGCCCTGCACGCGCACACGGCCCGAACTCGGCCGCTCGAGCCCGTTTACGAGCCGCAGCAGCGTCGACTTCCCGGCACCGCTGCGGCCGATGATCCCGAATACCTCGCCGCGCCGCACGTCGAGCGTCACGTCGCGCAACGCGGCGGCCTGGCCGCGCGGCGTCGCGAACACCTTGCCGACCTGCTCCAGCGTCACGGCCGCCGCGCCGGCCAAGTCGGCCGACGCGGCCGCTTCATCATGCGTCGCGGCAGCGGCGCCGGCGCGCGCGGCCGACGTGTCGATGAAACCCAACGTATCGAACAATTGCGTCATCACTTCGCCCCGTCAGGTTCACGCATGCGCGGGATGCGCAGCGGGATGGGCGGCGTCACGCGCGCGGGCCGGCCGGTGCTGTGCACCGGTGTGCCACGCGGGCAGGCGCGCACCCGCGCCGAACAGCTTCTCGCGCAGCGTCGGCGCGGGATCGTAGTCTTCCTTGTAGACGCCGCGGTTCTGCAGCTCGGGCACGACCCAGTCGACGAAATCCTCGAACGACTCGGGCATCACGGTGCGCGTCAGGTTGAAGCCGTCGATGCCGGTCTCGTCGATCCACGACTGCAGTTCGTCCGCGACCTGCGACGGCGAGCCGACGATCGGCGCATAGCGGCCGCCGAGCGACATCTGCTCGAGCATCCGACGTACGGTCCACGTGCCGGTCGTGCTCTTGCGCGAGATCGCGTCGACGGCCGACTGGATCGAATCGGTCTTCACGTACGAGATCGGCTCGTCGAGGCCGTACTTCGCGAAGTCGATGCCGGTCGAGCTCGCGAAATGCGCGAGGCCGGCTTCGGGGCTCGCGTAGCGCCGGTATTCGTCGAATTTCTCGCGCGCGAGCCGCTCGGTCTCGGCCGTCACGACGCTCACGCCCGCGAAGATCCGGATCGACGCCGGGTCGCGCCCCTGTCGTGCGGCGGCCGCGCGGATGTCGAGCGCCGCCGCGCGCGCGGCGGCCTTGCTTTGCCCGTTCACGAACACGCATTCCGCGTGACGGCCGGCGAACTCGACGCCGCGCGCGGATGAACCGGCCTGGTACAGCACCGGCGTGCGCTGCAGCGACGGCTCGCTCAGGTGAATCGCATCGAGCGAATAGAACGGCCCGTCGTGCTTCACGCGCCGCACCTTGCCCGGCTGCGCGAACACGCGCGCCTGCGCGTCGCGGATCACCGCGTCGTCGTCCCAGCTCTGTTCCCACAGCTTGTAGACGACATCCATGTAGTCGTCCGCGCGCTCGTAACGGTCGTCGTGGCCGATCTGCTGCGCGAGGCCCATCCCGCGCGCGGCACTGTCGAGATAGCCGGTGACGATGTTCCAGCCCACCCGCCCTTTCGTCAGGTGATCGAGCGTCGACATGCGGCGCGCGAACAGGTACGGCGGCTCGTAGGTCAGGTTCGCGGTCACGCCGAAGCCGAGATGGCGCGTGACCTGCGCCATCGCGGGCACCAGCAGCAGCGGGTCGTTGACGGGCACCTGCACCGATTCGCGCAGCGCGGCATCGGGGCCGCCGCCGAACACGTCGTACACGCCGACGATGTCCGCAAGGAAGATCCCGTCGAACTTGCCGCGTTCGAGCGTCTTCGCGAGGTCGGCCCAGTAGTCGAGATCGGTGTAGTGCGCGGAGCGGTCGCGCGGATGCGTCCACAGCCCGTGGTTGATGTGCCCGACGCAGTTCATGTTGAACGCGTTGAGCAGGATCTTCTTGCGGTTTGCCGTCGTCATGCCCGCCTCCGTCACCATGCGATCGCGTACAGCGAGCCGAACGCGTTGTCGAGCGCACGGCGCACGGCCGGCGACTGCTGGTAGATCGCGATGAACTTGCGGATGCGCGGATCGTTCACGCTGTCCGGCCGCACGACCCACTGGATCGCGAAGATCTTGTTCTCGGTGCCGTCGAACAGCAGCGCGCTGTTCGGGTCGGTCGTGCCGGCGAGCTTGATGAAGCTCGGGTAGCCCTGCGCGAGATCGACGTCGTCGAGCGAGCGCGCGAGCTGCGACGCCTCGAGCGGGATGATCTTCAGGTGCTTCGGGTTCGCGACGATATCGTGCGTCGTCGCGCGGTAGTCGGCGCCCGGCTTCAGCGTGATGAGCCCCGCGCGCTGCAGCAGCAACAGCCCGCGCCCGCCGTTCACCGGATCGTTCGCGATCGCGACCTTCGCGCCGTCCTTCAGCTCGCTGAAGCTTTTCACCTTCTTCGAATAGAGGCCGATCTTCATGATCGTGCCGGGTGCGATCGACACGAAGTTGTAGCCGCCCTGCCGGTTCGCGTTCTCGAGGAACGGGATGTGCTGGAAGTAGTTGACGTCGATATCCTTGTTCGCGAGCGCCGCGTTCGGCGTATTCCAGTCGGTGAATTCGACGATCTTCACGTCGAGCCCCTGCGCTTTCGCCTCCTTCGCGGCGACCTTCAGCGCTTCGATCTGCGGGCTGGTCGAGATGCCGACCTTCAGCGGCGCGGTGTCGGCGTGCGCGCCATCGAGCAGCGCGACGCCAAGCAGGGCGGCGGCCAGCAGACGCGCGACGCGGCCGGCGGAAAAGCGGGCGGAAAAAACGGCATGCAGCATGGAAACCACTCTCCTGTCCAAAGACGGTATCGACGGATGAGCGACGCCGCGGCGAACGCACGGGCGTTCTCCGGACCGAGGTCAAACGCGTCGGAAAAGGATCAGCCGATGATAGAGAGCGGCGCGAGGACGGTCTACGAAGCGATTGTGCGAAGAAAATCGCGGGCGGCGATATGGCGGGCGGCCGCACCGGATCGGGGGCCTGGCCCGGCGCCAGGCCGAAATCTCGGCCTGGGCGCCGGGCGAATTCCGAAATCTCGGCCAGCCGGTCGAGCGCCTCATTCAGCAGACGAAATAAACCCCTTGCAAATCAATGCATTAAAAATATTCCGGCCGGCCAGAATTTCTGGCACGGAGGTTGCGTAATAGACGGCACACGATGCCGCGAAGCGATGCAGGCATTCCAACATCAGGAGACACGTCTTGCAGACCTCTATCCATACCCCGCCCCATCCGGAGCCGGTTTCCGGCGCCGTCGCCCCCCCGCGCGAGCGCTTCTGGCCGGAAGGCTGGTGGAAACTGATGGAAATCCGCATCGGCATCATTCCGCTGCCCGTCTACTTCATCCTGCTCGCGCTGATCGTCGGCTTCTCGGTGACCGGCAAGGTGCCCGGCGAGATCTCGATGGCGATCGCGGTGCTTGCGTTCTTCGGCTTCACCTGCGCGGAACTGGGCAAGCGCCTGCCGCTGTTGCGCAACATCGGCGCGGCCGCGATCTTCGCGACCTTCGTGCCGTCGGCGCTCACGTACTACCACGTGCTGCCGAAGCCGGTGCTGAACCTCACCGTCGAATTCACGAAGTCGACCAACTTCCTGTACCTGTTCATCGCGTCGATCATCGTCGGCAGCATCCTGAGCATGGATCGCCGCGTGCTGATCCAGGGTTTCCTGAAGATCTTCATCCCGCTCGCGGCCGGCTCGGTCGCGGCGGCGATCGTCGGCACGGCGGTCGGCACCGCGCTCGGCCTCGGCGCGCGCCACACGCTGCTGTACATCGTCGTGCCGATCATGGCGGGCGGCGTCGGCGAAGGCGCGATTCCGCTGTCGATCGGCTATTCGGAACTGATGCACCTGCCGCAAGGCGAGATGTTCGCGATGGTGCTGCCGCCGGTGATGCTCGGCAGCCTGACCGCGATCATCCTGTCGGGCGCGCTCGACATGCTCGGCAAGCGCTTGCCGCACCTGACCGGCAACGGCCGCCTGCAGGTTGGCGAAAGCGGCGACATGACGCCGGAAAACGAAGAGATTCGCGGCCACGTCGACGTCACGCACATCGCGGGCGCCGGCATCACGGCCATCACGCTGTACCTGGTCGGCCTGATGGCGCACAAGCTGTTCGGCCTGCCCGCACCGGTCGCGATGCTGTTCCTCGCGGTGCTCGTGAAGCTCGCGCGCGCGGTGTCGCCGCCGCTGCAGGAAGGCGCGTTCGTCGTCTACAAGTTCTTCTCGACCGCCGTCACGTATCCGCTGCTGTTCGCGATCGGCGTCGCGATGACGCCGTGGGACAAGCTGACCGCCGCGTTCACGATCGTCAACGTCGTCACGATCGTGTCGACCGTCGCGACGCTGATGGGCACCGGTTTCGTGGTCGGCCGCCTGTTGAAGATGTACCCTATCGACACCGCAATCGTGAACGCCTGCCACAGCGGGCAAGGCGGCACCGGCGACGTCGCGATCCTGACTGCCGCGAACCGGATGCAACTGATGCCGTTCGCGCAGATCGCGACGCGTATCGGCGGCGCGATCGTCGTCACGGTCACGCTGATCCTGGTCGCACACTTCGGATGACGCGCCGCCGCGCGCACCGTCGCGCAGGCCGCTTCGCACGCGCCGCCGCCGGCCCAGCCGGCGCGCGGCGCGCGTCGTTCAGGGCGTCGTGTCGGGCGTCCCGCCGTGCGGACGGTTGCGGGCTTCGATGAGGGCGAACGTGCAGAAGAGCTTCAAGGGAATCCCGTGGTGGGGCTGGGCATCGGCCGGCGTGCTGTATATGTGCGTCGCAGCCGCGGCCGTCGATTTCGCGTGGGAACGCGCGATCGACGCGCTCGAGGAAGCCGGCGCGCACCGGCTCGACCTGTATGCGTCGAGCCTGAAAAGCGAACTCGGCCGCTTCGAGATCCTGCCCGGCCTGGTCGCGCGTCAGGACGGCGTGCGCACGATGCTGAAAGCCGCGCCGAACAGCGCCCCCGAGCTCGTGCACACGGTCGACACCTACCTCGAAGCCGTGAACCGCGACGCGGGCAGCGGCGCGGTCGACGTGATCGACCTGCAGGGCGACGTGATCGCCGCCAGCAACTGGAACGAGACGCTCAGCTTCGTCGGCACCAACGTGTCGTACCGGCCGTATTTCAAGGACGCGCTCGCGCGCGGCAGCGGCCGCTTCTTCGGCATCGGCACCAACACCGGCGTGCCGGGTGTCTACTTCGCCAGCGCGGTGCGCGACGACGGTGTGCCGATCGGCGTGGCCGCCGTCAAGATCAGCGTCGATCCGCTCGAATCGGCGTGGCGTGCGCCGGGCGTCGCCGCGATGGTCGTCGACAGCAACGGCGTGGTCGTGATCTCGACCGAACCCGCGTGGAAATTCACCGCGCTGCGCCCGATCACCGCGCAGCAGCAGCATGACATCCAGGCGTCACGGCAATACGCGGGCCGCACGGTCGACGCGCTGCCGTACCGCCGCATCGGCGACCGCAGCGCGGCCGCGTGGTTCGGCACCTTCCCCGATACGCGTCACAGCGGCCGCACCACGCGCTATCTCGTGATGTCGCGCCCGGCGCCGCAGGCCGGCGATTCGCTGATGGTGCTGCTCGACATCGCGGGCGCGCGGCGCCAGCAGCAGACGGCCTTCGTGTTCGTCACCGGCGCGTTCCTGATCGCCGTGCTGCTCGCCGGCTACGCGATCCAGCGCCGCCGGGCGATCGTCGCGCGGCTGAACGCGCAGGACGCGCTGCGGCGCGCGAACGACCAGCTCGAGCTGACCGTCGCGCAGCGCACGGCCGCGCTGACGGCCGCGAACGAACGGATGCAGCGCGAGATCGTCGAGCGCGAGCGCACCGAGCAGCGGCTGCGCGCATCGCAGCAGGAAGTCGTGCACGCGGGCAAGCTCGCGGTGCTCGGGCAGATGGCCGCCGGCCTCACGCACGAACTGAACCAGCCGCTCGTCGCGATCCGCACGCTGTGCGACAACGCGCGCACGTTCTTCGAGCGCGGCCAGCCGGCGCCGGCGCTCGCCAATCTCGAGCGAATCGGCAAGCTCGTCGACAGCATGGCCGTGCTCACCGGCGAGCTGAAGACCTTCGCGCGCAAGCCCGACGTCGAACGCGTCGCGGTCTCGCTGAACGAGGCCGTCGCGCATGCACGGCTCATCTACGACGCGCGGATCCGCGACGAAGGCGTGCGGCTCGACGTGAACATCGCGCCCGGCACCGCCGTGGCGGCCGAGTCGAGCCAGCTGCAGCAGGTGATCGTCAACCTGCTCGGCAACGCGCTCGACGCGGTGCACGACGCGCCCGTGCGCCGCATCGTCATCGAGGCCGCCGGGCCGGACGAAGCCGGCCGCGTGCGTTTCACCGTCGCCGACAGCGGCGCGGGCATCGCGCCCGAGGTGCTGCCGCACCTGTTCGAGCCGTTCGTCACGACCAAGCCGCGCGGCCAGGGCCTCGGGCTCGGCCTCGCGATCACGTCGCGCATCGTCGAGGCGTTCGGCGCGAAGATCGCCGCGACGAACCGCGACGAAGGCGGCGCGCAGTTCAGTATCGAATTCGCGGCGGCAACGCTGCAAAGGACAGAGCATGGAAGATGAGATTCGGGTGCTGGTCGTCGAGGACGATGAAAACGTCCGGATCGGCGTCGAGCAGGCGGTCGCGCTTGCCGGCTTCGCGGTCGATGCGTTCGCGTCGGCCGCCGACGCGCTGCATCACGTCGCGCCCGGTGCGCCGGTCGTGATCGTGTCGGACGTGCGGATGCCGGGCATCGACGGGCTGCAGCTGCTCGATCGCGTGATGGCCATCGACGCGCAGATCCCGGTCGTGCTGATCAGCGGCCATGCCGATATCTCGACGGCCGTCGGCGCGATGCAGGTCGGCGCGTACGACTTCATCGAGAAGCCGTTTTCGTCGGACGTGATCGCCGGGCGCGTCGCGCGCGCGGTCGAGAAGCGCCGCCTGACGCTCGAGGTGCAGGGCCTGCGCGCGGCGCTGAACAACTGGCAGGGCATCGAGGCGTTCGTGCTCGGCAAGTCGCCCGCGATGGCCGACGTGCGCAAGAAGATCCTGCGCCTCGCCGATACGTCGGTGTCGGTGCTGATCACCGGCGAAACGGGCACCGGCAAGGAACTGATCGCGCGCAGCCTGCACGACTTCGGCAGCCGGCGCGACGCGCATTTCGTCGCGCTGAACTGCGGCGGCCTGCCCGAGCAGGTGTTCGAGAGCGAACTGTTCGGCCATGAAGCCGGCGCGTTCACCGGCGCGATCAAGAAGCGCATCGGCAAGATCGAATGGGCGGACGGCGGCACGCTGTTCCTCGACGAGATCGAGACGATGCCGATTCCGCTGCAGGTCAAGATGCTGCGCGTGCTGCAGGAGCGCGTGGTCGAGCGGCTCGGCGCGAACGAGCTGATTCCGGTTGACTGCCGCGTGGTCACCGCGTCAAAGGCCGATCTCGCCGAGCTCGCGGCCGACGGTCGCTTTCGCGCGGACTTGCTGTATCGCCTCAACGTCGCGCAGATCGAGCTGCCGCCGCTGCGCGAGCGGCGCGAGGACGTGCCGCTGCTGTTCGAGCATTTCGTGCTCGCGGCCGCGCGGCGCTTCGGGCAGCCGGCGCCGGTCGTCACGGCTGCGCAGGTATCCGAACTGATGACGCACGCGTGGCCCGGCAACGTGCGCGAGCTGCAGAACGTGGCCGACCGCTTCGTGCTCGGGCTGACCGGCGACAGCCTGCTGTCGTCCGGCGGCACGCCGGCCGCGGGCGGCACGCTCGCGGAACAGCTCGCGTATTTCGAACGGATGCTGATCGAGGACATGCTGCAGCGTCACAACGGCAACGTCGCGGAGGCGAGCGAAGCGCTCGGGATGCCGAAGAAAACGCTCTATCACAAGCTGCGCAACCTGCGGATTCCCGCGCGCGGCGACGCGGCGGCCGATGGCGGCGAGTGACGCGAACGAGGACACGCACAGCATGGATCGCATCGAAGTCACCGAACAAGGCCGCATCACCGGCCACCTGATCCGCGGCGTCACGCGCGCGCGGAAAACCTTCCGCCCGAGCGACTGGCCCGAGCGCCTCGCGGGTGTCATCACGCTGTTCGTCGGCGAACGGCGGCCCGGCTATCCGTGCGCGCTGTCGCGGCTCGCGATGCCCGTCGTCGACGGCGGCGTCAAATGCCTGTTCGTGTCGGACGAACTGCGCACCGTCTGCGCGGACGCATTCGACTTCGCGATGCAGTTCGCGGCCGACAACGACCTCCCCGTCGAGCTTCAGAGCGCGCCCGCATTGACAGTGCGCTGACGCGCGGGCCGCTTTCGCGGCTCGCGTGCTTCCCGTTTTCCAAAGGTGCGATGCGCAGGCCGCCGCACGCCCTTTTTCGGCCATTCCGGCGCTGCGACTCACCGTTAGACGATTGAAAGCATCGACACCCGTCCCCTTCCGACAAGGGTTTCCGGCCGAACCATCAATAAAATTGATCGTCACGATGAAAATTATGCGTTTTCCTTGCAGGTCGCCGTGATGCATAGTTGCGTCGTGTTGACGCACCTTTGAGTCTTTCAGTCATGAACATGCGAATCGAGCCGTCCGTGCTCGCGAACCCCGACCTGCAATTTGCGACGCTTTCGTCAGGCATCAGCCTGCCGTATGTCGAGCGCGGCAGCGGTGCGCCGATGGTGTTCGTGCACGGCTCGCTGTGCGATTACCGCTACTGGGATCCGCAGCTCGCATCGCTGTCGGCCCACTACCGCTGCATCGCGCCGAGCCTCAGCCATTACTGGCCGGCCGTCGAAGCGGGCATCCAGGACGAGTTCAGCTGGCAGAACCACGTCGACGAGCTCGCCGAATTCATCGATGCGCTCGATCTCGGCCCCGTGCACCTGGTCGGCCACTCGCGCGGCGGCAGCGTCGCATTCAACGTGGCGCGCCAGCATCCGCACCTCGTCGAGTCGCTGACGCTCGCTGATCCGGGCGGCCCGCTGCAACAGCCGGGCGTGCGCGAAGCCGCGCTGCCGGCCGCCGCGATCGCGCTGCGCACGAAGGCCGTGAACCTGATCGGGCAAGGCGACGTCGAATCGGGCCTCGAGATGTTCGTCGATTCCGTGAGCCTGCCGGGCGCATGGAAGAAGAGCACGTCGCGTTTCCGCACGATGGCGATCGACAACGCGAGCACGCTGCCGAAGCAGTTGCGCGACCCGCTGCCCGCGTATTCGCAGCACACGGCCGGCGACATCGCGTGCCGCACGCTGCTGATCGACGGCCAGCGCAGCCCGAAGATGTTCCGCAACAACGTCGACACGCTGTCGCAGTGGATCGGCAACGCGCAACGGCAGACCGTCGCCGGTGCGTCGCACGGGATGAACGCCGCGAGCCCCGCCGTGTTCAACCGCTTCGTGCACGAGTTCGTCGCCGCGTAATTTCCCGGGCGGCGTTCGTTCCGCCCGGTTTTCCTGCTTCATTCGGAAACGGCGCGGCCCGCCCCGCATCGCTTTCCTGTCGCCCGCCGCACGTCACCGGCGCATCCGCCGCGCGGATCCAGACACCTCCGCACGATCCGCGTCCGCGTCTGGGTGCCGGACACCGGCGCGGCGCATCGCATCACGCCGCCGGCTCCGCCTTGCGCGTGACCGCATCGGGCAACCCGAACACGCTGTCGAACGCCCAGTTGTACGTGAACGTGAAGATCGGGAAGAACACGATCAGCACGGCGTCGTACAGGAACGCCTGCAGCAGCGACACGTCGAGCCACCACGCGATCAGCGGGATCAGGAACGTCACGAGCGCGACCTGGAAGCCGATCGCATGCAGCACGCGGCGACCAACCGTGCGCGTCGTCGCCGCACGCCGCCGCTCCCACGCCTCGAACGCGAGGTTGTACAGGAAATTGACGGTGACGCCCGTCGTCGAGATCATCACCCCCATCACACCGCTCGTCGCCACGCTCGCGCCGCTCAGCATGCCGAGCACCGACGAGGCGATCAGGATGCCGAGCACCTCGAACATCACGACGTAGACTATGCGTCTCTTCCACCCTTGCATGACCATCCACCTTCCATCGAACAAGGTGGCGAGACTATCAGCGGGTAGCACGTCCGCAAAAGTCAGGTCCTTTCAATTTTTCTGACAGGAAGCCCTCGCATGCTGACCAGCGACCACATCGACATGCTGCTGACCGTCATCGACAAAGGCTCGTTCTCGGCAGCCGCGCGCGCACTCGGCCGCACGCCGTCGGCGGTCAGCATGGCGATCGCGAACCTCGAGGCCGAACTCGGCCTCGTGCTGTTCGATCGCGGCACACGCGAACCGACGCCGACCGCCGCGATGGCCGCGCTGCTGCCCGACGCACGCTCGATCGCCGAGCAGTTGCAGGTGCTGCGCGCCCACGCGCAGCACCTGTCGGAAGGCGTCGAAGACACGCTGCGGCTCGGCGTCGCGGCCGAAATCGACCCGGCGCCCGTCGCCCGCGCGCTGATGGCGGTCGCCGCGAAGTATCCGGCGCTCGCGATCAGCATCGTCACGGCGCCGCAGGACGCGATCGTCGACGCGCTGCATCGCACCGCCATCGATCTCTGCGTGGCGTACTGCGGGCTCGACCTTCATCCTCAGGAGCAAATTCATGCGCTGTGGACCGAGACGCTCGTCGCGGTCGCCGCGCCGAGCCATCCGGCGATCGTCGAAGGCGCGCAACCCGAGGCGATCGAGCGGCTGTCGGGCTTTCGGCAGATCGTGATCGCCGATCCGGAGCGGCCGCTGACCGACATTCGGCCGCTGATCGGCAACCGCACGTGGAAGGTGACCGACATGGCGACCGCGATCGCACTGGTGAAGGCCGGTCATGGCTGGGCGAACCTGCCGGCCTCCGTGATCGGCCGATACATCGCCGACGGCGAACTCGCGCCGCTCGTGTTCGCGAACATCCGCAACGGGCTGCCGCTGCCGGTTTACCTGCGCCGGCCGAAACACACGGGGCTCGGCAAGGCGGCCAGCGAACTGGTCCGCGCGCTGCGGTCTGCCGGCGATGGAAAATGACCGGCGTGGTGGCGAACGCCGCCACGCCGTCGGTCAACGCATCCCGGCTTGACCGTTAGTTGCGGTTAATGCGATGCCACGGCCGCACTCTGGATCGAATCGACGAGCGCCGCGTTGTCGTAGCGTCGTCCGGCAATGCCCCATCCACCGTCGACCGCATGGACGACGTTCACCCAGACTTGCGCAGGCGTCAGCCGCCCGCCCGCACGGCGCAGCACGATCGCGGTCGCCCGTTCGACGAATTGGCGCTGCCGGTCGGGCGCCGCCAGCGCCACCGCGGGCAGCTTCAGCTCGACGAACGCGGCAGGCTCCGCGCGCCCGTGCACGAAGGTCCGGTGCCGCGGCAGCACGTTGAGCGTGCCCACCACGTTCGGCGCCAGGAACGCATTCCCGGTCAACCCCTCGACTTCCAGCAACGCATCGGTCAACTCGGCAAACACCGGCCCTTCGTCGTCCGGCGTGAAAACCCCTTCGGATACTGTCAGCGTAATCGGCATCGCACTTTCTCCTGGTCAGGTCATCGGTTGGGTGACGTGATATAAATATCAGTCACTCTCTATACAATAGACACTGATCACTCTCTTTGCAAGATAAAGAGTGATCGCTCTGAAGCGAGCCTGTCATGCGTTATACCGTCGAGCACAAGCACGAAACCCGCACGCGCATCCTCGATGCCGCGAGCCGCCTGTTCCGCCAGGAGGGGTATGGCGGTTCCGGCATCGGTCCGCTGACGAAGGCAGCGGGTGTCACCAACGGCGCGTTCTACGGCCATTTCAAGACGAAGGGCGAAGCATTCCGGCAGGTCGTCCTCGATGGCCTCGACCAGCTCCGGCAGGGTGTCGCGACGTTCAAGGCCGAGCACGGTGCGCGCTGGCGGCGCCCGTTCGTATCGTTCTACCTCGGCCCGCGGCGCACGTGCGAACTCGGCGAAAGCTGCGCGCTGCCCAGCCTGTCCCCGGAGGTGATGCGCGCCGACGACGAAACGCGCGACGCATACGCGCACGCGTTGCGACAGATCGTCGACGAAGTGTCGGCCGGGATGGACAACCCACCCGACGACGACCGCGCGATCGCGCTCCTTGCGCTGCTGTCGGGCGGGGTCACGCTCGCGCGCGCGGTGCGCGACCCCGAGCTGGCGCAGCGCATCGCCGATGCGGTCGGCCGGTACGCGGTGGCGATCGCCGAACGCACTGACGTGCAGCCCGAGCAACAGAAGTAACCAGCCGCCAACAAAAAACCCCGATCCGCGTCGCCACGGATCGGGGTGCTTCGATCGACCACTTGTTGCAACGGCCCGCCTCGGGCCGGCGCGTCAACGCGCGGCCACCTCCGCCTTGACGGACGCCGCATCGCCGACCGCCGTCGGCGCCGCCCCCCACCCGCCGCCCAACGCGCGGATCAGGTTCACGGTCGATACGGCCTGCGCACCGGTCAACTGGTTCGCCTGCAGTTGCGACTGGAGCACCGAGCGCTCGCTGTCGATCACGTCGAGATAGGCAACCTCGCCTTCCTGATACTGCGTGCGCGACAACGTCGCCGCACGGCGCGACGCATTGACGGCCGCATCCTGCGCGCGGATCTGATCGTCGAGCAGGCGCAGGTCGGCGAGATTGTCCTCGACCTCGCGGAACGCGACGAGCACCTGCTGCCGGTAGTTCGCGACCTGTTCGTCGTACTGCGCGCGCGCCTGCTGCACGCCGGCCGCACGGCGCCCGCCGTCGAACAGCGGCAGCGTCAGCGCGGTGCCGGCGAACGGCCCGAGCAGGAACGTGCGGCTCGACCACAGGAACAGGTTGCCGAGCGTCGACGCTTCATACCCGAACGCGCCCGTGATATCGAGCTTCGGGAAATACGCGGACTTCGCGAGGCCGATCCGCGCGTTCGCGGCCGCCATCGCACGCTCGGCCGCCGACACGTCCGGGCGGCGCTCGAGCAGTGCGGACGGCAGGCCCGGCGGAATCTTCACCGCGACCGGCACGATCGGCGTCTCCTTGAACCCGAAATCCGCCGGCGCCTTGCCGAGCAGGATCGCGAGCGCATGCTCGGACGCCGCACGCCGGCGCGCGACGCCGACCGCATCGGCCTGTGCGCTGGCCAGCTCGTTCTTCGCGCGCGACACGTCGAGTTCGCTGATGTCACCTTCGTTGAAGCGGCGCTGCACGAGCTTCAGTGCCTGCTCGCGCAGATCCACGGTGCGGCGGTACAGGTCCTGGTCCGCATCGAGCTGACGCAGTTCGAAGTAGTTCTGCGCGACGTCCGCCTGCAGCGCGAGCTGCACCGAACGGAACAGCGCTTCGCTCTGCGCCTGGTCGGCGCGCGACGCCTCGACGTTGCGGCCGACTCGGCCGAACAGGTCGGCTTCGTACGACACCGTGCCCTGTGCGCGCCACAGCGTCGCATTGGTCGGGCCGGTGCCCTGCGGCTGGAACTGCGACGCCGACGACAGCCCTTCGCGCGTCGGCCCGAAACCGGCGCCGACTTGCGGGAACCACTGCGAGCGCGCCGTACGCGTCGCCGCGCGCGCTTCCTCGACACGCGCGGCCGCGGCCTTCAGGTTCTGGTTCGCGGCAAGCGCCTGCGTCTCGAGCGAATCGAGCACCGGGTCGCCGAACACCTTCCACCATTCGCCGCGATGTTCGGCGTCCGACGGCTCGGCCGTCTTCCACGTGCCGGCCTGTTCGCCCGCGGCGAGCGTCGGCGCTTCCTTGAACGCGGCGGGCGTCGGCGCATCCGGGCGCTTGTAGTCGGGGCCCACCGCGCACGCGGCAAGCAGCGTCGCGAGCAGGGTGCTCGCGGCCGCCACCTTCGCGAAGCGCATCAGGCCATTCGTGTTGTGCATGTTGTCCATCGTCTTATCCTCAAGCATCCGAAGCCGGCACGCCCGGGGCCGTCACGCCGTAACCGGCCGAGTCCTTGCCCGCGACGTGAATCTTGCCGCCCGCGAGCGTGCGCAGCACGACGTAGAACACCGGCGTCAGCATCAGCCCGAACAGCGTCACGCCGAGCATCCCGAAGAACACCGCGACACCCATCGCATGGCGCATTTCCGAACCGGCACCCGTCGACGTGACGAGCGGCACCACGCCCATGATGAAGGCGATCGACGTCATCAGGATCGGGCGCAGCCGCAGCCGGCTTGCCTCGATCGCGGCCTCGAGCGGCGTCCTGCCGTCGTGTTCGAGTTCACGCGCGAATTCGACGATCAGGATCGCGTTCTTCGCCGACAGCCCCACCAGCACCATCAGGCCGATCTGCGTGAAGATGTTGTTGTCGCCCTGCGTGAGCCACACGCCCGTCAGCGCCGACAGAATGCTCATCGGCACGATCAGGATCACCGCGAGCGGCAGCGTCAGGCTTTCGTACAACGCAGCGAGCACGAGGAACACGAGCAGCACGCTGATCGGGAACACGTACATCGCCGAATCGCCGGCAAGAATCTGCTGGTACGTGAGGTCGGTCCATTCGAACCGCACGCCGCGCGGCAGCGTCTCGTGCGCAATGCGCTCGATCGCGGCCTGCGCCTGGCCCGACGAGAAGCCCGGTGCCGGGCCGCCGTTGATGTCGGCCGCCGTGTAGCCGTTGTAGCGCACGACCATTTCCGGGCCGAACGTCGGCGTCACCGTGACGAGCGACGACAGCGGCACCATCTCGCCCTTGTCGTTGCGCGTCTTCAGCTGCAGGATGTCGTCCGCGCGCTGGCGGAACGGCGCATCGGCCTGCACGCGCACCTGGTACACGCGCCCGAAGCGGTTGAAGTCGTTCACGTACAGCGAGCCGAGATACACCTGCATCGTGTTGAACACGTCGGTCACGGGCACGCCGAGCTGCTTCGCCTTCACGCGGTCGAGATCGACGTTCAGCTGCGGCACGTTGATCTGGTAGCTCGTGAACAACGGGCCGAGTTCAGGCGCCTGCTGCGCGCGCTTGATGAAGTCGTTGGATGCATCCGCAAGCCGCGCATAGCCGACCGCGCCGCGATCCTCGATCTGCATCTTGAAACCGCCGAGCGTACCGAGGCCGAGCACCGGCGGCGGCGGGAACACCGCGACGAACGAGTCCTTGATCGCGCCGTACTGCTGGTTCAGCGCGCCGGCGATCGCACCGGCCGACAGCGCCTTGCCGTGCCGTTCGGAGAACGGCTTCAGCGTGACGAACACGATGCCCGCGCTCGAGCTGTTCGTGAAGCCGTTCACCGACAGCCCCGGGAACGCCACCGCGCTCTCGACACCCGGCTGCTTCAGCGCGATCGAGCCCATGTCGCGGATCACCTTCTCGGTACGGTCGAGCGATGCGCCGTTCGGCAGCTGCGCGAACGCGATCAGGTACTCCTTGTCCTGCGCGGGCACGAAGCCGCCCGGCACGACCTTCGACACCAGCACGGTCGCGCCCACCAGCACGAGGTACACGCCGAGCATCAGCGTCTTGCGCGACAGCACGCCACGCACGCCGCGGCCATAGTTCTCCGCACCGCGATGGAACACCTTGTTGAAGCCGCGGAAGAAGCCGCCGAGCACGCGGTTCATCACGCGCGTGAGCCAGTCTTCCTTGTCGCCATGGCCCTTCAGCAGGATCGCGGACAGCGCCGGCGACAGCGTCAGCGAGTTGAACGCCGAGATCACCGTCGAGATCGCGATGGTCATCGCGAACTGCTTGTAGAACTGGCCGGTCAGGCCCGACATGAACGCGAGCGGCACGAACACGGCGACGAGCGTCAGCGCGATCGCGATGATCGGCCCGCTCACTTCCTGCATCGCCTTGTAGGTCGCCTGCCGCGCGTTCATCCCGCTTTCGATGTTGCGCTCGACGTTCTCGACCACCACGATCGCATCGTCGACCACGATCCCGATCGCGAGCACCATCCCGAACAACGACAACGCATTGATCGAATACCCGAACGCGAGCAGCAGCGAGAACGTGCCGATGATCGACACCGGCACCGCGATCAGCGGAATCAGCGACGCGCGCCAGGTCTGCAGGAACACGATCACGACGATCACGACCAGCGCGATCGCTTCGAGCAGCGTGTGCACGACCGCCTTGATCGACGAACGCACGAACTGCGTCGGGTCATAGACGATCTTGTAGTCGACGCCCGCCGGCATGTCCTGCTTGAGCTCGGCCATCGTCTTGCGCACTTCGTCCGAGATCTGCAGCGAGTTCGCGCCCGGCGACTGGTTGATCGCCATCGCGACGGCCGGCTTGTTGTCGAGCAGCGAGCGCAGCCCGTATTCCGACGCGTCGAGCTGGATCCGCGCGATGTCGCGCAGGTGCGTGACACCGCCGTCCGGCGTCGTCTTCACGACGATGTCGCCGAACTCGTCTTCCGTCTGCAGACGGCCGCGCGCATTCACCGACAACTGCAGCGGCGTGCCCGGCAGCGACGGCGATGCGCCGATCACGCCGGCCGCGACCTGCACGTTCTGCTCGCGGATCGCCTGCACGACGTCCTCGGCCGACAGCCCGCGCTGCGCGACCTTCTGCGGATCGAGCCACACGCGCATCGCGTAGTCGCCGGAACCCCACAGCTGCACCTGGCCGACGCCCTGGATCCGCGACAGGCGATCCTTCACGTTGATCAGCGCGTAGTTGCGCAGGTAGGTCATGTCGTAGCGGTTGTCCGGCGAGATCAGGTGGACCACCATCGTCAGCGTCGGCGAGCTCTTCACCGTCGTGATGCCGAGCCGCTGCACGTCTTCCGGCAGGCGCGGCAGCGCCTGGTTCACGCGGTTCTGCACGAGCTGCGTGGCCTTGTCCGGATCGGTGCCGAGCTTGAACGTGACGGTGATCGTCATGTTGCCGTCGCTGTTCGCCTGCGACTGCATGTAGAGCATGTCCTCGACGCCGTTGATCTGCTCTTCAAGCGGCGACGCGACCGTCTCGGCGATCACTTTCGGGTTCGCGCCCGGATACTGCGCCTTCACGATCACCGAAGGCGGCACGACTTCCGGATATTCCGAGATCGGCAGCAGGAACATCGCGATCACCCCGCCGAGCAGGATGATCACCGATAGGACTCCTGCAAAGATCGGTCGGTCGATAAAGAATTTTGAAATGTTCATGTGTGGCTCTGTCTGGTTGAACGCGGATATGAAGCGGCGGGCCGCTTACGAATCCGCCTTCGCCGGTGCGGCCGGCTTCGCGGTGCTCGCGAGCGGCGCGGACGGTGCGTCACCGCCCGTCATCGGGACCATGTGCGGCTTCACCTGTTCACCGGGGCGCACGCGCTGCGTACCGTTCACGACCACGCGATCGCCGGCGGAGAGCCCGCTCACGATCACGCGCTGGTTGCCGTGCTGCATCCCCTGCTGCACTTCGCGGTACGACACGCGGCCCTGCTGGTCGACGACGAACACGAACTTCTTGTCCTGGTCGGTGTTGATCGCCGCGTCGTCGACGAGCAGTGCCTCGTGCGGCGCGCTGCCGCCTACCTTCACACGCGCGTAGAGGCCCGGGACGAGCGCGCCGTCGGCGTTGTCGAAGCGCGCGCGCACGCGGATCGTGCCGGACGACGTATCGAGCCGGTTGTCGACCGAGTCGATCTCGCCGCTGCGCGAGTAGCCCGCTTCGTTCGCGAGACCGAGCTCGACCGGCACCTTGCGGCCACTGCGCGCACCGCTGATGTATTGCAGATAGGTCTGCTCGTCCGCGTCGAACGATGCGTAGATCGGCGACACCGACACCAGCGTCGTCAGCGGCGCGGCCGATGCACCGGCCGACACGACGTTGCCGAGCGTGATTTCCGCGCGCGACACGCGGCCCGACACCGGCGCGGTGATCCGCGTATAGCCGAGGTTGATGCGCGCCGTTTCCAGCGCCGCTTCGGCAGCCTTCAGGTTCGCCGCCGCCTCGCGCGCCGCATTCTGCTTCTCGTCGTAGTCGCGTTTCGCGATCGCGTTGTCGCCGATCAGCCGCTGCGCGCGCTGCCAGTCGGTCTGCGCGTAGCCGTTGCGCGCCTGCGCGGCCGCGAGCTGCGCAGCCGCACGATCGGTTTCGGCCTGGTACGGGCGCGGGTCGATCACGAACAGCACTTCGCCCTTCTTCACGAGCGCGCCGTCCTTGAAGTTCACCGCGACGATCGTGCCCGACACTTGCGGGCGCACGTCGACTTTCTCGACCGCTTCGAGGCGGCCCGAATAACTCTGCCAGTCGGTCACGGTCTGCGGCACGACGGTCGCGACGTCGACTTCGGGCAGCGGTGCTGCCGCTTTCTCCGGTGCGTTTGCGTTCACGCGCATCGCGCCGAACGTTCCGAGGCCGACGACGGCGAGCGTCACGATCGCCGCTGTCGCGATTCGGGAACGGGAGGTGCGTAGGATGGCCATGTGGATCTCCAGTAAACGTGGATTGGTTTTGGTTATTCGGAACGGTTCGGCTGGCGCGCCTGGAAGCGGCACTGGAAGAAGCGCACGGCTTCCTCGAATGCGGCTTCGTGCGTCGCGAGCGCGGCGTGCGTGATGTCCGGATAGCGGATCACCTGCGTGAGCACGCCCGACGAGATCAGGCAGCCCGCATATTTCTCCGCTTCGACGTGCAGCACGTCGTTCTGCGCGGTGACGACGAGCGTCGGCGGCAGCCCCGCGAGGCGCACCGATTCGAGCGGCGCCGCGTACGGGTGCATGCGCTGCGCGGCCTGCGGCAGATACGCGCGATAACATGCCGCGCATTCGCGCGCGGTGATGTCCGATGCAAGGCGCTCGGCGTCGCCGATGCGCGTCATGCTCGGGTCGAGCATCGGCCCGAACAGCGCCTGCGCGGCGATCGACACTTCGCCGCGGTCGCGTGCGATGAATGCCAGGCAGTTCGCGAGCTGGCCGCCCGCATCGTGACCCGCGACACCAATCTTCTTCGGGTTGCCGCCGAACGCGCGGGCGCGCGTCGCGGCCCACACGGCGGCGCGATACGCATCCTCCGGCGCGGCCGGAAAAGGAAAGGCCGGCGCGAGCGAATAATCGACCGACACGACGAGCGCTGGTAAGCGTTCTGCTAAAAAACGCGCGGCGAAATCGGCGTCTTCGAGCGAACCGCGGACGAAGCCGCCGCCGTGGAAATAAAGCACTACCGGCAACCCGGTTTTGTCCGGGCGGCGGTACAGGCGCAGCACGATGTCCTGCGCGTAGCCGGGAATTTCCACTTCGGCGACCGTCAGCGCCGCGCCCGCCGTGGCTGGCGCGGGCAAAGCGGCTTTCAGGAATTTGCTGAATTCAGAAGCGTCCATGACGATGCAGGATCCATTTCGAGATGGAACGAATTCTGGGTCCGGCAGACATTGGGATAAATGCCTATAATCCGGCAACACAATTCAACGCCCCCGAACAATCCGAGGCTGCGTTTACCCACGAGGTAGCGCAGCCTTGTCGTTCCGGAGGCTCATTAGATTGCGGAGGTTGTGATGGACCGGCTTCAGGCCATGCAGGTGTTTACTCGCGTCGTCGATACAAGCAGCTTCACCAAGGCAGCAGAAACGCTCAGCTTGCCGCGAGCGTCCGTCACGACGATCATCCAGAATCTCGAAGCATTCCTCGGTGTGCGGCTGATGCACCGGACCACCCGCCGGCTGTCGCTCACGCCGGACGGCGCCGCGTACTACGAACGATGCGTGCGGATCCTCGCGGACGTCGAGGAAACCGAGGCGAGCTTCCAGGCGAACAACCGGAAGCCGCACGGAAAGTTGCGTATCGACATGCCGGGTTCGATCGGACGGCTGCTCGTGATTCCGTCGCTGTGCGAATTTCATACGCGCTATCCGGACATCGACCTGCAGCTCGGCCTGTCCGACCGGCCGGTCGACCTGCTGCAGGAAGGGGTCGATTGCGTGATCCGCGTCGGCGCACTGCAGGACTCGTCGCTCGTCGCGCGCCGGGTCGGCCTGTTCGAATGCGTGACGGTCGCGTCGCCCGACTATCTCGAGCGCCACGGCGAGCCGCAGACGATCGACGACCTGAACCAGCACAAGGCCGTCAACTACTTCTCGAGCCGCACCGGCCGCACGATCGACTGGACGTTCCTGATCGAAGGCAAGGAAGTCGAGATGAAGATGGAAGGCATCGTGTCGGTGAACGACGCGGATGCGTACGTGACCTGCGGGCTCGAAGGCTTCGGGCTGATCCAGCCGCCGCTCTTCATGGTGCTGCCGCATCTGCGCGAAGGCCGGCTCAAGGAAGTGCTGCCCGGCGTCAAGCCGCTGCCGATGCCGATCTCGGTCGTGTATCCGCACAGCCGTCATCTGTCACCGAAAGTGCGCGTGTTTGTCGACTGGGTCGCCGAAGTGTTCGACCGCTGCCCGCTGCTGAGCGGCAAGGGCAGCCTCGACGCGACGTGCAGCAAGCGCACGTTCGAGGAAGCCGAGCGCGCACCGGCGCTCGACACGCCGGTCATCAACGAGTGGGTCGCGTAACGTCCGACCCGCGCGACTGAATCGCGCACCTGAACGACACGCGCGGGCTGCGAGGCCCGCGCGTTGCCCTGCCTCCGTGCCCCGTTTCCCGCCCGGCGCACCCGATCCTTCCCGAATCCGCAGCGAACCTTTGTGCGATGCGACGCAATCGTCCGCGTGCGTCGCCGCGCACCGTCGTCGCTCCCGTGCGAGGCCCGCTGCAAGCGGGTTCGAGCGATTTCCGCATAACCCTGCCGGGTGTACGGATGTCGATTGTTCCACTGACGCGACAATTCAATTCGCCTCCGCCGCATTTATCGCGACGGAACAGATACCTAGAGTAAACCCTGTCGCGCACCTCGTTGCGCATCGAACGGATCCCGCTTGATGGGACCGGAGTCAGCGCGCTGGCGCCAGCTCCGAAATGCCTTGCACGGGATCCGAGTCAGCGCTGAAGCGCTCACTCACATCGACACAGGAGTTTCGCCATGAACCGCCGCCATCTTCTCTCCGCCCTCGCCCTCACGCTCGCCGTGTCCGCACCGGCCTTCGCCGATTCGGGTACGCCGCATGCCGGCGACTACGGCAATACGTCGTGGTACTCGCAGCACTACGGCCCGCGCACGCGCGCCGAAGTCAGCGCGGAAGTCGAGCAAGCACGCAAGGACGGCACGCTCGCGTATCTGCGCAAGGCCAATTCGTATCCGCAAGGGCTCGAACTGGCACAAGGGGCGTATCGCTCGATGCCCGAAAGCAACCAGCTCGCCGGCGGAGGCCGGTAAACGCGCAACGCCGCGCAACGGGTTGCCCCGTGCGCGGCGTCGCGATTCCCCTATCGACGACTCGCCGAGTCAGTCAGTTGGATAGTGAATTGCAGGAGCACATGATGAACGATCAACTTCCTTCGCCGCTCGATCACTGGGACGACACCACGCCGGTGTGGACGCCGTTCCGTTCGGCCCCGCACGCACACTGATCGCCGGCTGGGTCGTCACCCGGCCTTTACCAGCGCGGCACCCCGTCGCGCCATTCGCCCCAGTGCGTCACGATGTCCTGAACGAGCGGATTGCCCGCGCGATACAGGTTTTCGGTCGCCGGGGCGAAGCCGTCTCCGAGCAGTGCCTGGGGCCCGCGAACGCTTGAGACACACAGCCGCAGCCGCGATCGCTGCGACACAATTTGTGACGTTAAACAAGCGAATTCCAGCGACTTGACCTTGGCCATGCGAGGCGCGTCGATTGACACAGGAAAAGTTGCCTGTTTGATCGCGTTTTACGTATTCGCGGGACCCCGATCAACCGTTCCGGGCAATGCGAGGCCGTCTCGATCTCGACTTCCGCCAGACCGCGTGTTTCGCAAAGAAATGCCTATTGGCTGGAGGAAGTGTGGGGCTTGTCGCGCCTTTATTCACACTTCCCAAGCTTCCTCCGTCGCCCCGATTCTTTTCGGCAACTCCATTGTCCGCACCGGGTACTTAGCATGAGCACTCCCAATGATGTTCATATGGAGAGCTCATATGACTGCGTCATCCAAAAGCGGCGAACGGAACGTCCACACACACCGAGCGGCCGTTCGAGACGGTGATCGAACGACGACTCGTGGCCGCGTCGTTGCCCACTCTTCCACGATATTCGACCATGGCAAGCATGTCGCGCTCAACGGAGATCGCGCGACATGCGGCAACTGCGAGGGAAGCTTCAGCATTTTCGGGACTGGCAAAGGATTGTTCGGGAACGGACGGGATGCCGTCGTCGACGGCGACCTGGTGATGTGCCCATGCGGAAGCAACCGTGTCATGGCCGGGCAGGATTCAAGCATTTTTCTTGCACACGGCCTCGGCTCCAGCCATCTGTCCACGGCCTCCCAAGCAGTTTCCTCCACCGGTGAGGTCTACGACGAGCAGTTTCAATTGATCGACCAGATCACCGGGCGCCCGTTAGCAAACGTCCGCTATCGCATTACTTCGGACACCAACCCTCACTCAACCATCCAGGGCATGACCGACGACGCCGGGCTGACGCGACGCGTCACCACCTTTGGCTACGGAAAGCTGCATCTGGACATCCAGGCACGTTGAATCTCGTGCGCCCGGGCATGCACCCCGCCACACGCCACGCCATCCCGCCTACATCAGGAAAACCGATGCCGCCTAGAAATTCCGATCCCGCGAATGACGAGGAATGGATCCGAGTCGCAACCGTACCGACCAATACGAAAACCGATTCCCGCGCCCCCACCTCACTATCACTCGACGGACCGCCGATATGTCCGAACATGACGGATTCAGCGTTCCGGAAGCGGATGCTTGAATTGCGAGACGATGCGGTTGCGATCACCCGGCAGCGCCAATTGGAAATGACGCGATGGTGGCCGTCCACGGAAGCACGCGTGATCGAATGGTTCGGCTCATCCCATGTCGATGTTCGACGCAGGCTGGCGTCGGGACTCGACGCGCTTGCCAGCGTGATGGCCGGCCTCGGCCCGGAAAACTTCGTTCGCACCGGCTCCGATGCCGACCGCGCGACAGGATGCCTTCCGAACATGAAGCATCTTGACGCCGAGGTTGCGCATGTTTGCCGTCCGGACACCGCGACACATACCATTGCCATCAATCTCCCGTTCTGCTCGCTACCCGAGCGATCGGCCGGCAATCTCTCCTCGCAGCAACTGACCATCGTTCACGAATGCGCCCATTTTGCTGACACGTTCGGTGCGGGCGACCATCCAGGGGCATACGGCCGCACGGCCTGTGCCCAGTTCGCGAGACATTATCCGGACATGGCGATCAGCAACGCAGACAACATCGCCTGGTTCATTCTGGCGCGTTAGATCGGAGCGACTCATGCGATATGCCATTGCCACACTGACTGCCGTCCTGTCACTCCCGATACAAGCCGATGCATGCAAGATCATGTTGACCGACAGCATGCAGTTACCGGTGAATTCGGTGGAAATCGGCAACAGCGACAGACTCTCCGTCGTCAGACACTACCTGTCCGCCAAGGAGTGGACGCGCGAGGGCACCTCAGTATCGATTGAGGCGACAGCCTACGATTGGGAAAAACAACCGGTTCAACTCGCACGACAACGCGGCGCACAGATGAAATCATTCCTCGTGCAACTCGGCATGGTGCCCGACGACATCCATGTCGGCGAGCGAATCGTGTCGCGCCGGAACGGCAAGCTCGATCCCGACGACGCAAAGCAGCTTTGGGTCCAGTTCGTTCCCAAGTGCCCGCCCGCAGGGTGCCAGAGCCTCTGCAATTCACCTGGCACACCGGGCGTCGCCAGTTATGCAGTGACACCCGAGACACCCGGCCCCCCGCCCGGCTCGAACCGCTTTACATGCGATGACGACAGAGAACCTGCACAGGCACGTTTCGTGACGTCCGAGCGCTGGACCGCTCGAACACGGAACCAAACGTTGTTTTTACTGGATGGCGACAAGAAGCCGCTGGCACGCATCTGCTATCGGATCAGCACCAGTGCAACGCAATACATCGGAATGACGGATGAGCGCGGTCAAACTGCAACCATGCAGCTATTGGGGCCTGAATATACGCGAATCGAACTCAAGCTCGCCCGGCCCACACGGTGATTTCCTGCGTCCGGTCGCTCCGGGCGACACAGCGTCACCCGGAGTTCTGCCACGCGCGGACGATCGAGCTGTTCCCACGCGTCGCTCGGTCAACTTACCGGCGCGGCACCCCGTCGCGCCATTCGCCCCAGTGCGTCACGATGTCCTGAACGAGCGGATTGCCCGCGCGGTACAGGTTTTCGGTCGCCGGGGCGAAGCCGCCCTGGTCCGCGTAGTTGAGCAGGTTGTCGGCACTCGTCTGCCCCGCATACGGCCGGTCGAAATCCGACCCGGTACGCAGCACCGCGACGCGCGACAGGTCGACCCGCTTCACGCTCGCCGCGCGCTTGAGCGCTTCATACGTCGCGTTGTCTTCCTGCGCGGTCATGCAGTACGTCCCCTTGCCGTCGGTCAGGATCTTCGTCCACTGGCGCGCGCGTTCGCCGATCAGTGTGCCCGAGAACCACGTGTTGCCCGACGACGTGTCGCACTGGATCACCGTCGGCGGCCGGTTCGCCGGCGCGTAGTTGAACTTCGCGCGTGCGGCCTGCGCCTGCGCGCTGTCGGCGAGCACGACGTTGCGCGACAGCGCGACCGCGGCGTCGGTCAGTTGCGGATTCAACTGGAACACTTCGGTGCGATAGTCGAGCGGCGGCTTGTCGTTCGGGCTCTTCGTGTTGATGCCCAGGAAGCCGGTATTCCAGCCGGCCGGAATCTCGCGTGCATCGAGTTCCCACTGCAGGCTGAAATCGACGAGGTACTTCGACCACGCGGCCGAACCGACCGTGCCTTGCGCGGGGTCGACGCCCGCGATGCCGGAGATCAGGAAGTACGTGCGGCGCAGATCGAAACGCTGCGAGAACGTGAGCGCCATGATCGTCGCCGACGCGTTCGCATAGCCCATGCCGGTCGTGACCACGCACACGTCCTGCTTGTTGCAATGCACGTTCGGGTAGTCGGGCGACAGACCGGGCACGGCAATGTCGCGCCACGGGCCGAGCCGGTCGAGCCAGGCCTGGCCCTCCGGACCGAACATCGTGATGATCATGACCTTGACCGGGCGGCCCTGTGCACCGGTCTCGGACAATGCAGTGTTGCCCGCGTTGTTGCCCTGGTTGTCCTGCGCGATCGACGGCGCGGTTGCGCAGGCTGCGAGCGAGAATGCGGCGGCGGAAAGAATGGAGCGAGTCAGCATCGGCGTTCCTTGTTTCGAGGATGTTGGGTGAGAACGGCTCTCGTAGACTGCGCGACGGAGTATAGAACGCGCGTGCCCGATGCGGAACCCGACTACGAAACGGCGCCGGTGCGTGGGTGCGGGTGTGGTGTGCGCGGAAATCGTGGCGGACATGCTCTCCGCACGACGACATACCGTCAGGAATACTATCCGGTTTATCGACACCGGCACGCCGATCGCCCCTGCATGCGCATCGCCCGGCGGACCGCTACAACCGCGCCAGCCCCGCCACCCCGTAACCCAGCACGACCAGCGCCGCGACCACATGGCTCGCCGCGAGGAGCCCCGGCGACTTCACGATCCGGCCGATCACGCCGCCGCCGAATGCGAACACGAGTTGCCCCGCGAGACTGCCCGCAAACACGCACGCGGCACCGAGCAGCCAGTGCCGATGCGCACCGGCGGCAGCCGTTGCATAGCCATAGAACAACAGGATCGTGAGCGGGTTCGCCAGCGTGACGAAGAACATCGATGCGAACGGGCGGCTGCCCGGCGGTCGAGCGTCGCCATCGAGCGTGCGGCGACGATCCCGCAGCGCCTGCCACAGCATCCGTGCCCCCATCGCGAGCAGCACGAGCGCACCGGCCAGACGAAACAGCGACAGATGCGCGGCGAGCGTGCTCGCGAGCATCGCGCCGAGCGTGAACGCGACGACCGCATAGCAGCCGTCGGCCGTCGCGACACCCACCGCCGCGCGCACGCCGCTCGCGGTGCCGGCGCGCATCCCGTAGTTCGCGATCATCAGTGCAACGGGCCCGACCGACAGCGCGATCATCAGCCCGAACAGGAAGTCGTTCATCGGTCGTCGATGTCTTCGATGAAAGGCATCGATTCCAGCGACCGAAAAATGATCCGGCGTGGCGCTTCGGCGTTACGCGACATCGACGCGCGCCGGCCCGTCCACCATCTCGCCGATCACGCCCGCGCGGTCGAAGCCGTCGGCACGAAAGCATGCGAGCACGTCGTCGACGGCATCGGGCGCGCACGCGACCAGCAAACCGCCCGACGTCTGCGGATCGGTCAGCAGCGCCTGCGCGACAGGCGGCAGCGTCGCGGCCAATCGCACGTCCGCGCCGTACGCGGCCCAGTTGCGACCCGACGCGCCGGTGAACACGCCATCCGCGACGAACGCCTCGACGCCCGCGAGCCACGGCAGCGACGCATAGTGCACGCGCGCGGTGAGGTGCGCGCCGCGCGCCAGTTCGAGCGTATGGCCGAGCAGCCCGAAGCCCGTGACGTCGGTCAGCGCATGCACGCCCGGCAGTGCGGCAAGCTCGGCGCCCGGCCGGTTCAGCTTGGTGGTCGTCGCGACCATCTGCGCATAACCCGCGGCATCGAGCTGGTTCTTTTTCAGCGCGGCCGACAGCACGCCGACGCCGAGCGGCTTGCCGAGCACCAGCACGTCGCCCGCGCGCGCCGCCGCATTGCGCTTCACGCGCGACGGATGCACGACGCCGATCGCCGCGAGCCCGTAGATCGGCTCGACCGAATCGATCGAATGGCCGCCGGCGACCGGAATGCCGGCGTCCGCGCACACCGATTCGCCGCCGCGCAGCACGGCCGCGATCGTCTCGTGCGGCAGCACGTTGATCGGCATGCCGACCAATGCGAGCGCGAGGATCGGCTTGCCGCCCATCGCATAGACGTCGGACAGCGCGTTGGTCGCGGCGATGCGGCCGAAGTCGAACGGATCGTCGACGATCGGCATGAAGAAGTCGGTGGTCGCGACGATCGCCTGCTCGTCGTTGAGGCGGTAGACGGCCGCATCATCGGACGTCTCGGTGCCGACCAGCAGATCCGGGAACAGCGCGGGCGGCGTCGCGCGCTTCAGCAGCTCGGACAGCACGCCCGGTGCAATCTTGCAGCCGCAGCCGCCGCCATGCGACAGGCTCGTGAGGCGCGGAACGGCAGGCTGGGCTTGAGTGGCTTCGGTCATTGTCGGCATCCGGTGAATAACAGCACTCCATTATCGACAATTCCATGCGAGCGCGCCCGATACCCACATAATGACGGCGCCCCTCCGCTCCCGCCCCTGTCCGCACCTTCGTTCATGGACCACCTCTTCATCGGCCTCGTGCTGTGCTCCGCATTGCTGCACGCCATCTGGAACGCCTTCCTCCACGTCAGCGAAGACCGGCTCGTCCAGCTCGGCACGATGTCCCTGCCGTATTTCGTGTTCGGCGTCGCCGGCGCCGCCCTGCTGCCCGCACCGGCGCCCGCCGCATGGCCGTATATCGCCGGGTCGGCCGCGCTCGAGGTTGCGTACTGCTTCACGCTGGCGCGCGCCTACCGCAGCGGCGAGTTCGGGCAGATCTACCCGATTGCGCGCGGGATCTCGCCGCTGCTCGTGTCGATGCTGGCGCTCGTATTCCTCCACGAACAGCCAACGCCGTTCGGCTTCGCAGGTATCGCGCTCGTGTCGTTCGGCATCATGTCGCTCGCGCTGCGGCGCGGCTTCCGGTTCTCCGGCGAAGGCGTGCCGTTTGCGCTGCTCACGGGCGTGTTCATCGCCGCGTATTCGATCTGCGACGGCATCGGCTCGCGCGTGTCCGGCAGCGCGCTCGGCTACATCGCGTGGGTGTACGTGCTGTGGAGCGTGCCGCAGTTCGTGCTGGTCTGCGCCGTGCGAGGCGGCCCGCGCGCGGTACTCGGCTCGCGCACCGCACTCGCGCAGGGCGCGATCGCCGGCACGATCTCGCTCGCGGCGTACGGGATCGTGATCCTCGCGTACCGGTACTTGCCGGTCGGGACGGTGTCGGCGCTGCGCGAAACGAGTTCGATCTTTGCCGTCGCGATCGGCTGGCTCGTGATGCGCGAGCGTCCCGGCGCGCAGCGGCTCGCCGCGTGCGCGCTGGTGGTCGCCGGCGCGGCGCTGATCCGGTTGTAAGCGGAAAGCGCCCCGCCCGCAGGCTGCTGCCGCGTCAGAACTTGTGGCGGATCCCCGTCACCGCGACGATCTGCGTGCGCGTGCTCGACGGATTCGAGATCCCTTCGATCGCGGCCACCGTGTTCGACGACGCACGCTGGTAGAACGCGTTCACGTAGATATCGGTGCGCTTCGACAGGAAATACTGCGCACCGACGCTAGTCTGCAGGTAGTGCGAGCTCGGCTTCGGCCCCTGCGACGCAAGCACCTGCGTATAGGTTTCGCCGAGCGCGAACTGCAGCGCGGGCGTCATCAGGTAGCGCACGCTGCCCTCGTAGTTGTTGAAGCGCATCGCGCCGCCCGTCTGCAGGTTGAACAGCGAGCTCGTGTACAGCAGCCCGAACGTCGCGGCCCCCCACGCATACGCGCCACCCGCGCCCCAGATCTGCTGGCGCGTCACGCCCTTGATGAACGTGTAGTAGTTGTCGGATGCCGCCGCGCCGGTGGTGTCGAGCGCCGGGTGATCGACGCGCACGTAGGCCGCGCCGAGCTGCAGCGGCCCGTTCTCGTAGCTCGTGCCGATACTCCACACGCGGTTTTGCGCGAACGACGTCGAGTTCGAGAAGCCGTACAGGCCGACCGCGCGCAGCCCGTACCAGGTGGGCGTCTGGTACTGCACCGAGTTGTTGGTGCGGAACGTGTTGTTCAGGTCGTCGGTATCGAACGGATGCAGCGCGTACTGCGTGAGCGCGGTGGTCGCGCCGATCTGCAGCGGCTCCAGCACTTCCTGCGCCGCGTTGTACTGGCGGCCCATCGTCAGCGTGCCCCAGCGGTCGTTCTCCAGCCCGACGTATGCCCGGCGACCGAACAGCCGGCCGCCCTGGCTCGCGGCGCCGCTCTCGATGTTGAAGCCGTTCTCGAGCCGGAACACCGCGCGCGTGCCGCCGCCGAGGTCCTCCTTGCCGAGCAGCCCGAAGCGCGTGCCCTGCTCGTTGCCGCCGGTCGCCTGCCACGCGGCGTGGCCGTTCTGGTTGTTCGTGTACGTGATCCCCGAATCGACCACGCCGTACAGCGTCACGCTCGACTGTGCGTGCGCGTGCATCGCACCGGCCGCCGTTGCGATACCCGCCAGCGCAACCACCATCCCTTTTCGCTTCATCTCCGACCCCTTTTATCGGTTGAATATGGAGAGCGATTTATTTCGCTCGAAACGAGTTTTATTGAATAAAACATCGTCTTATTTATTGTTGGATTTTGTGATTTGAAGCGTCAAGCGACGTCAAAAATCGTACGCGGGGGTCGAATTCACCTGAATCGCAAGGCGTTTCAAGGAATGAAACAAGCCCAATAATCACGGGCATGACAGGCCGATCAAGGCGCGCAATCCCGGTACTGCAAAAAGCCCTTGACCGCGATTTTCAGTCGTTGTGAAATATTGATACGTTGTTTTAATGATTAAAACATTCGAACGAGACGCCTCGAGAAACTAGGTAAAGAACCTGATCCCCATGCTGACGTTTAATTGCAACAACGCGACTGCCGGCGCATCGCCTGCCTATTTCGTCGCGACGCCGACGGTGCCGGCGCTGCCGATCGTCGTCGACTCGCCGCACAGCGGCATCGCGTATCCGCCGGACTTCGCAACCGTCGCACCCGACGACGCGATCCGCACGACGTGGGACGCGTACATCGACGAACTGTGGGCCGGCGCCCCTGCGCGCGGCGGCACGCTGCTCGGCGCGACGTTTCCGCGCGCGTACATCGATCCGAACCGTGCGGAAACCGATATCGACGCGACGCTGCTCGCCGAGCCGTGGCCCGAGCCGCTGTCGCCGCAGCCGTACACGCAGCGCGGGATGGGGCTGATCCGGCGCGACGCGCTGCCCGGCGTGCCGCTGTACGACCGCAAGCTGTCGCTCGCGGAGGTACGCCACCGGATCGACGCGTACTACCTGCCGTACCGCCGCGCGCTCGCCGGCATCGCCGAGCCGCTGCATGCGGCGCACGGCGCGCTGTGGCACATCGACTGCCATTCGATGAAGTCGCGCGGCAACGCGATGAACGTCGACGCGGGTGCGTTGCGGCCGGACGTCGTCGTCAGCGACCGGCGCGGCACGACCGCCGATCCGGCGTTCACCGAGTGGACCGCGCAATGGTTCGCCGGCGCCGGCTATCGCGTGCAGGTCAACGACCCGTATCAGGGCGGCGACCTGCTGACCGCACTCGCCGATCCCGCACGGCAGCGCCACGGCATCCAGATCGAATTCAACCGCGCGCTGTACATGGACGAGGCCGCATTCGCGAAACATGCAGGCTTCGCCACGCTGAAGCGCTCGGTCGACGCGTACCTCGACGCACTCGCCGATTACGTCCGCGCGCGCATCGCACCGCAGGGAGGCCCCGCATGACGACCTACATCGTCGACGCCGTCGACAGCGCGCTGAAGCTGCTGACCTACGTGGCCGAGCATCCGAACCTCGGCGTGACCGAGCTCGCATCGCAGCTCGGCATCAACAAGTCGCGCACGTACCGGATGCTGTGCACGCTTGAACTGCATCGCTTCGTCGTGCAGGACCCGCGCACGTCCACCTATGCGCTCGGCCCGCAGGCGTTCGTGATCGGCGTGGCCGCGTCGCAGCAGAACGCGCTCGTGCGCGCCGCGCACCGGCACATGCTCGCGCTCAACCAGGCGATCAACGAGACCATCGTGCTGCGCGTGCGCGAAGGGCTCGAATCGGTGTGCGTCGCGCGCTGCGAAACGACGCACGCAGTGCGCACCGTCGGCGCGGTCGGCAATCGCCGGCCGATCCATTTCGGCGCATCGGGCAAGGTGCTGCTCGCATTCGCGCCCGACGCGGTGCGCGACGAATATCTCGCGCAACTGCGCCGGGACGGGCAGGCCGACGACCCGGCGAAGCTCGCCGGCGAACTCGACGCGGTCGCGCGCAAGGGCTACGCGGTGAGCAGCGGCGAAGTGACGCCCGGCGCGGTCGGGATCGCCGTGCCGGTGCGCGACCTGACAGGCGCGACGGTCGCCTCCGTCAGCGTGACGGGGCCCGAGGTGCGCGTGAGCCACGCCGACATTCCCGACTATCTCGAACGCCTGCAGGCATGCAGCCTCGCCATTTCCGCCGAACTCGGCTACGTCCCGGCGCGCGCCGCGCTGCAACCGGCCTGACGGCCCGCTTCTTCTTCGACGAGGATTCGATGTCCGCCCCTTCCCCGAACCCGGCCGGCGCGCACGGCGCCGACACCCCCGCACTCGCGGCTGACGATCCGGCGGCCGGCGTTCCGGCCGCGCCCGCCGGTCACGCGCCGCATCCGCACGGCAAGATGCTGCATCCCGTCGTGATGATGCTGTGGGTGCTCGCCGCGGCGATTGCGCTCACGTGGGTCGTCGACTCGGGCCAGTTCGCGCGCGACGGCCGGCTCGTCGTGCCGGGCACCTATCACGTGGTGCCGAAGACCACCGCCCCCGCGACGCTCGTCGCGCCGGCCGTCAGTCACAGCACCTCCGCTCAAGCGCTGCCGGCAAGCCTCGTTTCGGCGTTCGTCGCGGTGCCGCAAGGGCTGCTGAAGAACGCGCCGCTGATCGTGATGGTGATGTTCGTCGGCGGGATGTTCGGGGTGATGCGCCGCACCGGCGTGGTCGACGCGGGCATCGACCGGCTGCTGCTGCTCACCGGCAACAACGCATACCTGCTGACACCGATGCTGATGATCCTGATCGGGCTCGGCAGTACGCTGCTCGGCTTCATCTCCGAGTACCTCGTGATCATTCCGATGGTGGTCGTGATCGCGCGGCGCCTGGGTCTCCCGGACCTGTTCGCGGTCGCACTCGTCGCGCTCGCCGCGAAGATCGGCTATATCGCGTCGGTCACGAACCCGCTCGCGCTGGCCGTCGCGCAGCCGCTCGTCGGCGTGCCGCTGTTCAGCGGCGTCGCGCTGCGCGCGGTCGTATTCGTCGTATTCCTGACGATCGGCATCCTGTACCTGCTGCGCTACGTGCGCAACACCGGCTATCGGGCCGGGCAGACCGCCGCGGGCCATGCCGCGCACGCGGCCGCGAAGCTGTCGCTGCGCCACAAGGCGACGCTGGCCGTGTTCGCCGCCGCCGTCGCGATGCTGATCTACGGCACGCGCGAGCTGAAGTGGGGCAACGTCGAGCTGGCGGCGTTCTACACGGCCGTGAGCATCGCGACGGCCATCATCGGCGGGCTCGATTCGCGCAGCGCGGCCGACGCGTTCGTCGACGGGATGAAGAACATGATGCTCGCCGCGCTGCTGATGGGGCTCGCCGCTTCCGTCGAACTGCTGCTGCAGAACAGCCTCGTGCTCGACACGCTGATCCACTTCTTCACGCGGCTCGCGGACGGGCAGTCGCCGGTGTGGGTCGCGAACGGGCTGATGGGCGTGCAGATGGTGCTCGACGTGTTCATTCCGTCGGTGTCGGGCAAGGCCGCGGTCAGCATGCCGATCATCGGGCCGATCGCGCAGCTCTCGGGCGTGAGCGGCCAGACGTCGGTGCTCGCGTTCGTGCTGGGCGGCGGATTGACGAACCTCGTCACGCCGACGTCCGGAATGCTGCTCGCGTACCTGGCCACGGCGCGCGTCGATTTCGGCGCGTGGATCCGCTTCGTGCTGCCGCTGTTCCTGACGCTGCTCGCGCTGTCGTGCGTCGTGCTGACGTTCGCGGTGTGGATCGGGTATTGAGATTCGCGGCAGGCAGTGCAGGACGCGCATGCTCTCCCGGCCATCGAGCGAGCATGACGCCGTCCGGCCTCGATGGCGGCGGCGACCATCGCCACGCAATGCCGCAACCGCAGGCGCCGTTCAGGCCACCTCGACCGCCTTGCCAAACGCCCGCTCGTCGATCGCCTCGGCGAGCGTCGCGAACGCGGTCGCGATCTCGTCCTCCGGCACGCACGCATAGCCGAGCAGCAACCCCGGTGCCGCACGTTCGCGGTCCGCGTAATACCCCGACAACGGCCGCACGACGATATTGCGTTCGAGCGCGGCCTGCGCGACCGCGCGATCGTCGACGCCTTCCGGCAACTGCGTGACCAGATGCAGCCCCGCATCGCTGCCGAGCGCGTGCAGCGTGTCACCGTAGCGTTGCGCGACCGCGTCGAGCAGCACCTCGCGGCGCTGCCCGTACAGCGTGCGCATCTTGCGGATATGCGACACGAAGTGCCCTTCCGCGATGAATTCGGCGAGCACCGCCTGCTGCAGCAGCTGCCCTTCGCGATACAGTTCGGCGCTCGCGGTCGCGAAGCTTTCCGCGAGCGGCTCGGGCGCGACCAGGTAACCGACCCGCAGCCCCGGGAACAGCGTCTTGCCGAAGCTGCCGACATAGATCACCTGCCCGGCGGTATCGAGCCCCTGCAGCGACGCGAGCGGCCGGCTGCCGTAGCGGAATTCGCTGTCGTAGTCGTCCTCGATGATCCAACAGCCGTGCTGGCGCGCGTATTCGAGCAGCATCCGCCGCCGCGCGAGACTCATCACCATCCCGAGCGGATACTGGTGCGACGGCGTGACGAGCATCAACTTCGGCGGCTCGGCGAGATCGGCGGCGCTCGGCGCGATCCCTTCGTCGTCGACCGGAATCGGCCGCGTCGTCAGCCCCGACACGTTCAGCACGCTGCGCACGCCCCAGTAGCACGGATCCTCGGTCCAGATCGCGTCGCCCGGATCGGTCAGCAGCCGCACCGCCAGGTCGATCGACTGGTGGATGCCGGTCGTGATCACGATCTGCTCGGGCGTGCAGCGCACCGAGCGCGACGTGCGCAGGTAGTCGGCCAGCGCCTCGCGCAGCAGTGCGAGGCCGCCGCCCGGCGCGTAGGTCAGCAGGTCGGGGCGCAGCCGCCGCCAGTATTTGTTGTGCAGCCGCGTCCACACACGCGCCGGAAATCGCGACACATCGGGCACGCCCGGCATGAACGCGCCGCCCTGCCGTTTCGACACGCCGGCCCCTTCGACGAGCCGCGTGCCGCGCGCGGACAGCCGCCGCACGGACGGCTGCACGAACGCCGGGCGAGTCGTGGCCGCGTCGGGCGGCGCGCCGACGATCTCGTCCGGCGCGCTGTCGGCGACGAACGTGCCGCGGCCGGTCGCCGAGTTCACATAGCCTTCGAGCGCAAGCTGTTCGTAAACCTGCGTGACCGTGTTGCGCGCGATCCCGAGCTCGGCGGCCAGCAGCCGCGACGACGGCACGCGCGTGCCGGCCGGCAGTTCGCGCGACAGGATCGCCTGTTGCAGCAGCCGGTGAAGCTGCCGGTAGATCGGCTGCTCGCCGCCGCGCACGAGGCGCTGCGCGAGCCAGTCCGACAACACGCTCGCGCGCATGATTGGCTCCTGAATATTTATTGAAATGGCTCTGATTGCCAGAGCCAAATGTGATTATAGTCGCCTCCATGGGCTGTCGAAGCGCCCGATTTTCTACTCACCGGACAGAACATCAAGGAGATGACCGTGAAGAATGCCGACCTGCAGGCCCGCAAGAACGCCGCCACCCCGCGCGGCGTCGGCGTGATGTGCGATTTCTACGCAGCCCGCGCCGAGAACGCGGAGCTGTGGGATGTCGAAGGCCGCCGTTTCATCGATTTCGCCGCCGGCATCGCGGTGCTGAACACCGGCCACCGCCACCCGAAGATCGTCAAGGCGATCGCGGATCAGCTGAACAACTTCACGCACACCGCTTACCAGATCGTCCCGTACGCGTCGTACGTCGAGCTGGCCGAGAGGATCAACGAACGTGCGCCGGGCGATTTCCCGAAGAAGACCGCGTTCTTCACGACCGGCGCCGAAGCCGTCGAGAACGCGATCAAGATCGCGCGCGCCGCCACCGGCCGCCCGGGCGTCATCGCGTTCTCGGGCGGCTTCCACGGCCGCACGATGATGGGCATGGCGCTGACCGGCAAGGTCGCCCCGTACAAGCTGAACTTCGGCCCGTTCCCGGGCGACGTGTTCCACGCCCCGTACCCGAACGCCGTGCACGGCGTGACGACCGCCGACTCGATCAAGGCGATCGAGATGCTGTTCAAGGCCGACATCGATCCGAAGCGCGTCGCCGCGATCATCTTCGAACCGGTCCAGGGCGAAGGCGGCTTCAACCCGGCGCCGGCCGAATTCGTGCGTGCGCTGCGCAAGATCTGTAACGAACACGGCATCCTGCTGATCGCCGACGAAGTGCAGACGGGCTTCGCGCGTACCGGCAAGCTGTTCGCGATGCAGCACTACGACGTGCTGGCCGACCTGATCACGATGGCGAAGAGCCTCGCGGGCGGCATGCCGCTGTCGGGCGTCGTCGGCCGTGCGGACGTGATGGACGCGGCAGCGCCCGGCGGCCTCGGCGGCACGTACGCGGGCAACCCGCTGGCCGTCGCCTCGGCACACGCGGTACTCGAGATCATCGACGAAGAGAAGCTGTGCGAACGCGCGACGCAACTCGGCGACGTGCTGAAGGCGAAGCTGAACGCGCTGCAGGCCGACGTGCCGCAGATCGCCGACGTGCGCGGCCCGGGCGCGATGATCGCGGTCGAGTTCCTGAAGCCGGGCTCGGGCGAGCCGGATGCGGAATTCACGAAGCGCGTGCAGGCGCGTGCGCTCGAGCGCGGCCTGCTGCTGCTCGTGTGCGGCGTGTACTCGAACGTCGTGCGCTTCCTGTTCCCGCTGACGATCCCGCAAGCCGTGTTCGACGAAGCGCTCGTGATCCTCGAGGAAGTGCTGAAGGAAACGGTCGGCGTGCCGGCCTGAGTTTCCGTCGACTTCTCCATTGAATGCGCCGCCGCCGTCTTTACGACGGCGGCGGCCGTTTCATCCGTCCTTTTCGAAGCAGGTGATTCACATGAACACGGTTCAGGAAACCCTGGCACTGAAAGACCCGTCGCTGTTCCGCCAGCAGGCGTACGTCAACGGCGAATGGCAAGGCGCGACGAACGGCGAGACGTTCGAGGTCCGCAACCCGGCAACGGGTGGCCTGCTCGGCACGGTGCCGGCGATGGGCGCGGCCGAGACGCGTCACGCGATCGAAGCCGCGAACGCCGCGTGGCCGGCATGGCGCAAGAAGACCGCGAAGGAACGCGCGGTCGTCCTGCGCAAGTGGCACGACCTGATGATGGAAAACGCCGACGACCTCGCGCTGATCCTCACCACCGAGCAGGGCAAGTCGCTGGCTGAAGCGAAAGGCGAGATCGGCTATGCCGCATCGTTCCTCGAGTGGTTCGCGGAAGAAGGCAAGCGCGTGTACGGCGACACGATCCCGACGCCGGCGAGCGACAAGCGCATCGTCGTGACGAAGGAAGCGATCGGCGTGTGCGCGGCGATCACGCCGTGGAACTTCCCGGCCGCGATGATCACGCGCAAGGTCGGCCCGGCACTTGCCGCAGGCTGCCCGATCGTCGTGAAGCCGGCCGAGGCGACGCCCTTCTCCGCGCTCGCGATGGCCGTGCTGGCCGAGCGCGCGGGCGTGCCGGCCGGCGTGTTCAGCGTCGTCACGGGCGACCCGAAGGCGATCGGCGGCGAACTGACGTCGAACCCGATCGTGCGCAAGCTGTCGTTCACCGGCTCGACGCCGGTTGGCCGCCTGCTGATGTCGCAATGCGCGGCGACGGTCAAGAAGGTGTCGCTGGAGCTCGGCGGCAATGCCCCGTTCATCGTGTTCGACGATGCCGACCTCGACGCCGCCGTGCAGGGCGCGATCGCGTCGAAGTACCGCAACAGCGGCCAGACCTGCGTGTGCACGAACCGCTTCTACGTCCATGAAGCCGTGTACGACCAGTTCGCGCAGAAGCTCGCGGCAGCCGTCGGCCAGCTGAAGGTGGGCCGCGGCACGGAGCCGGGCGTCACGCAGGGTCCGCTGATCAACGAAGCGGCCGTGTTGAAGGTCGAGACGCACATCGAGGACGCGCTCGCGAAGGGTGCGACCGTCGTGACGGGCGGCAAGCGCCACGCGCTCGGCCACGGCTTCTTCGAGCCGACCGTGCTGACAGGTGTCACGCCGGCGATGAAGGTCGCGAAGGAGGAGACGTTCGGGCCGCTCGCGCCGCTGTTCAAGTTCGGCAGCGACGATGAAGTGATCCGCCTCGCGAACGACACCGAGTTCGGCCTCGCCGCGTACTTCTACAGCCGCGACATCGGCCGCGTGTGGAAGGTCGCCGAAGCGCTCGAATACGGGATGGTCGGCGTGAACACGGGCCTGATCTCGAACGAAGTCGCACCGTTCGGCGGCGTGAAGCAATCGGGCCTCGGCCGCGAAGGCTCGCACTACGGCATCGACGACTACGTCGTGATCAAGTACCTCTGCCTCGCCGTCTGACGTAACGGTTCAGGGCCTGCCGCTTCGGCGACGGGCCCTGACCGCCCGGCCGGAACCGGGCGGTCCGACGCGGGCCGGCGCCCCTCTCCGTCGTGCCCGCGTCATCTCTTCCGCCGCGCTCACCGAAACACGTTCACCGCCTCCACCAGCCGCGTTGCCTGCTGCTTCAGGCTCTCCGATGCTGCCGTGCTCTGCTCGACCAGCGCCGCGTTCTGCTGCGTGATGTTGTCCAGATGCACCACCGCCTGGTCGACCTGCGCAACCCCCGTGCTCTGTTCAGCCGTCGACGAACTGATCTCCGCAATCAGATCCGACACGCGCTTCACCTGCGTGACGATATCCTCCATCGTCTTGCCCGCGCCGTCGACGATCCGTGCGCCCGATTCGACGCGCTCGACGCTCGCACCGATCAGCGTCTTGATCTCCTTTGCCGCATTCGCGCTGCGCTGCGCGAGCGCTCGCACCTCACCGGCAACCACCGCGAAGCCGCGCCCCTGATCGCCGGCCCGCGCGGCTTCGACCGCCGCGTTCAGCGCAAGGATGTTGGTCTGGAACGCGATGCCGTCGATCACGCCGATGATGTCCGAGATCTTCCGCGAGCTGGCCGTGATCTCGTTCATCGTCGCGACCACCTCGCTCACCGCCTCCCCACCACGCCCCGCCGCTTCGCTCGCGGACACCGACAACTGATTCGCCTGCAGCGCGGTTTCCGCATTGCTCGACACGGTCGCCGTCATCTCGGCCATCGACGCGGCCGTCTGCTGCACGCTCGTCGATGCCTGCTCGGTGCGCGCACTCAGGTCGTTGTTGCCCTGCGCGATCTCGTTGCTCGCGCGCTGCACGTTCAGCACCTGTTCACTGACGTCGTCGACGAGCCAGCGGAACATCAGCCCGAGCTGGTTGATCGTGCGCAGCGTCATGCCGATCTCGTCGACGCGGTTCATCCGCACGCCGCTACGGCTCTCGCCGGTCGCCACGCGCAACGCCTCGTCGCGCAACTGCATGAGCGGACGCGCAATCTGCGCATCGAGCCACAGCCCCGCAGCAGCCGCAGCGCCGGCCGTCACCGCCGCGAACGCCCCGAGCCCACCGCCGGCCAGCCCGCACGCCCACCCGCCGGCCACCACGACCGGCGCGAGCACGCACAACGACAGATGAAGCCGCGCGCGCACCGACATCGTCTGGAACAGCGACGTGAAACCGGCCACGCCCTTGCGGACGATCAGCCCCTTGTGAAAATGCCGGTTGCCGGCCTGCCCTTCGCGGAATTCCTTGTAGAGCGCCTCCGCAGCCGCGATCTCGTCGCGCGTCGCCTTCGTGCGCACCGACATGTAGCCCTTCGGCTCGCCGTTGCGCATCACCGGAATCGCGTTCGCGCGCACCCAGTAGTGATCGCCGTTCTTGCGGCGGTTCTTCACGAGCGCGGTCCACGGCTCGCCGCCCTTGAGCGTCGCCCACATGTCGGCGAACGCCTCCTTCGGCATGTCCGGGTGGCGCACCACGTTGTGCGGCTGACCTTCGATCTCTTCGGGGGAAAATCCGCTGACCTGGATGAATGCCGCGTTCGCGTAGGTAATGTAGCTGTTCGCGTCGGTGGTCGACATCAGCGTCGCGTCATCAGGAAAATCGAATTCGCGTTGCGTGACGGGCTGGTTGTTGCGCATGGTGTGGAGCTCCGGGTAACGGATCTTGCGTCCGCTTGTCGATTGATTCGCGACCCCGCGCATTTCGGTCTATCCGCATGCGCGTAGATCTGACACCTGCGCTTTCGGCACATTCCACGAAAACATGATGGTGTATTCGGGAAAATATGCATTAAAAATGCATAATCTTTCTTTTACCAAACAATTTGTTTATGGATGAAACTAAACACCAGACCAGGAAACGGTTTGACGGCCATTCGTCTGATCATTAAGCGCAATTTACCCAATATCAGGACGACGCATAAACGCAAAATATTCAATACGAATATTTCTCGTTTTGTGCATTTTGATTGAATGGAAAAACCTGAACGCGTATTGCACGCGTCAATCACGATGCATGGATCGGGCGCGCACATCGCGTGCGCGCCGCGACGATCAGCGGAACACGTTCACCGCATCCACGAGACGCGTCGCCTGCTGCTTCAGGCTCTCCGACGCCGCCGTGCTCTGCTCGACCAGCGCCGCGTTCTGCTGCGTGATGTTGTCCAGATGCACCACCGCCTGGTCGACCTGCGACACGCCGGTGCTCTGCTCGGCCGTTGACGAGCTGATCTCCGCGATCAGATCCGACACGCGCTTCACCTGCGCAACGATGTCCTCCATCGTCTTGCCCGCCTCGTCCACCCGCCGCGCGCCCGATTCGACGCGCTCGACGCTCGCGCCGATCAGCGTCTTGATCTCTTTCGCCGCATTCGCGCTGCGCTGCGCGAGCGCCCGCACCTCGCCGGCGACCACCGCGAAGCCGCGCCCCTGTTCGCCTGCGCGTGCCGCTTCCACGGCCGCGTTCAGCGCAAGGATGTTGGTCTGGAACGCGATGCCGTCGATCACGCCGATGATGTCGGCGATCTTGCGCGAGCTGGCGGTGATGTCGCTCATCGTCGTGACGACCTCACCCACCGCCTGCCCGCCGCGCCCCGCCGCCTCGCTGGCCGACATCGCGAGCCGGTTCGCCTGCAGCGCGGTCTCCGCGTTGCTGTCGACCGTCGCCGTCATCTCGGCCATCGATGCAGCCGTCTCCTGCACGCTCGACGCCGCCTGCTCGGTGCGCGCGCTCAGGTCGTTGTTACCCTGCGCGATCTCGTTGCTCGCGCGCTGCACGTTCAGCACCTGCTCGCTGACGTCGTCGACGAGCCAGCGGAACATCAGCCCGAGCTGGTTGATCGTGCGCAGCGTCATGCCGATCTCGTCGACGCGGTTCATCCGCACCCCGCGCCGGCTTTCACCGGTCGCGACGTTCAGCGCCTGCTCGTGCAGCCGCTTCAGCGGACGCACGATCTGCGCATCGAGCCACAAGCCGGCCGCCGCCGCCACGCCGACCGTCACGCCGGCAAACGCCGCGAGCCCACCGCCGGCCAGCCCGCACACCCAGCCCGCGCCGACGACCGCCGGCGCGAGCACGCACAGCGCCGAATGCACGCGCGCGCGCACCGACATCGTTTGCGACAGCGACGCGATGCGCAGCAGGCCCGTGCGGATCACCAGCCCCTTGTGGAACCGGCGCTGGCCGGCCTTGCCTTCGCGGAACGCGCGATACAGCGCATCGGCGGCCTCGGATTCGTCGTGCGGCGCCTTCGTGCGTACCGACATGTAGCCCTGCGGCTCGCCGTTGCGCATCACCGGAATCGCGTTCGCACGCACCCAGTAGTGATCGCCGTTCTTGCGGCGGTTCTTCACGAGCGCGGTCCACGGCTCGCCGCGCCTGAGCGTCGCCCACATGTCGGCAAACGCTTCGCGCGGCATGTCCGGGTGGCGCACCACGTTGTGCGGCTGGCCGACGAGTTCCTCGTTCGTGAAGCCGCTCACCTGCGCGAACGTCGTGTTGGCGTAGGTGATGATGCTGTCTGCGTCGGTCGTCGACATCAGCGTGACGTCGTCGGAAAAATCGAATTCCTGTTGGGTAACGGGCTGGTTATTGCGCATGCAAGGCTCCGAAAAGCGGATCTGTCGTCCGCGCCGCGCTGACTTCACGCTCAGTAGCCGAAAAACGGTTTATCGCTTTACGACAGTCTTCATCGTACTGTCGGCATATTGGGGAAAAACCTTACCCTTTCTTCGCATAAAATATTCAATTCGGCGGCCGCCATGATTTCGATCAAATAATCCGGAAATAATCGCGGCGCGTGTCCATCCGCATGTCACGCCACGCTGCACGGCATGTCATTGCCGTCAGCCGTTGCACGCGGCGAAACGATTCCGTCTATCCTGCTCCATTCAATCGGCATTCGAATTCGATGAAAAAGGCATTGCACGAACTGAATCGGCTGTCCTGGAATACGGCGACAGTCGCACATAACAGTCACAAGGGCGATCAGGCCGCGTTTTTCCGCGACGGCGGCTCGACACTCTTTCCGGAGGAACGCGAACTGCTCGGCGACATCCGCGGGCTGCGGCTCCTGCACCTGCAGTGCAACGCGGGGCAGGACACGCTGAGCCTCGTGCGCGACGGCGCGGATGCGACGGGAGTCGACATCTCCGACGAAGCCATCGCGTTCGCACGGCAACTGTCGACCGACGCGGGCCTGCCCGCGCGTTTCGAGCGCGCCGACGTGCTCGACTGGATGCCCGAGGCCGCCGCGCGCGGCGAGCGCTTCGATCGCGTGTTCACGTCGTACGGCGCGCTCTGCTGGCTGTCCGACCTGAACGCGTGGGCACGCGGGATCGCCGCACTGCTCGCGCCGGGCGGCCGTTTCGCGATGGTCGAGTTCCATCCGTTTGCGCTGGTTTTCGACGAACACTGGAAGCCGCACTACGACTATTTCAACGGCGACGCGACCGAAGAGCCGACAGGTGTCGGTGATTACGTCGCCGCATCCGGCACGGGGCTCGGCGCGCTGCACGACCATCCGGGCGTCGTCGACTTCGCGAACCCGCATCCGAGCTACGAGTTCATGTGGGGTATCGGCGAAGTCGTGAACGCGCTCTTATCGGCCGGGCTCGCGATCGACCGCCTGACCGAATATCCGTATGCGAACGGCTGGAAGGGCTTCGACGGCATGCGCGAGCTGGACGGCCGCCGGATGGTGCCGCCCGACGGCATGCCGCGCCTGCCGCTGATGTATGCGATCGCCGCGCATCGGGAGGCCGCATGACGCGCCGCACCGCCGCCGAACGCGACGCGCTTTCCGCCCGCCTGCTCACGCGCGACGATGTGCCGCTCGTGTGGACCATCGACCGGCGCGAGATCATCGAACACCTGTACGTGCTGCGCGACGGCGCGCTCCATCTCGTTCCCGACTTCTACGACGTCGCGGGCTGGCCCGACGGCGAAGCCGACCACTACACGCCGATCCTGCTCGACTGCCACGATCGCGGCGGCTGGTGCCTCGGCATGTTCGACGGTGCACGGCTCGTCGCGGCGGTCGTCGTCGACAGCGAGCCGCTCGGCCCGCACCGCGACATGCTGCAGCTGAAGTTCCTGCACGTGAGCCGCGACTGGCGCGGCTGCGGGCTCGGCGAGCAGCTCTACCGCGCGGCCCGCGAGCAGGCGCGCGCGATGGGCGCTGCACGCCTGTATGTGTCCGCCACGCCATCGCAGAACACGATCGACTTCTACCTGCGGCTCGGCTTCACGGTCAGCGCATCGCCCGACCCGGCGCTGTACGCGCTCGAGCCGGAAGACATTCATCTGGAAGGACCGACCGCCTGACGCACCGGCACGCGGGTGAAGAAGTGTTCGCGGACACCGGGATCGACGCGCGCGATGCGCGCCTCATGCGGTTGTCGCCGGCCGGTTAAGACGATGGGCGGCATGAGGATGCTCGTGCCGCCCATCGATTCGGAAACGGTAACGCGGTCAAGCAGCGAAGCAGGCCGTACCCGGCCGCTTCGCCACGAGACGCGGGTCAGACGCGTTCGATCGCGATCGCGATGCCCTGGCCGACGCCGATGCACATCGTGCACAGCGCGAAGCGGCCGTTCGTGCGATGCAGCTGATACATCGCGGTCGTCACGAGACGCGCGCCCGACGCGCCGAGCGGATGACCCAGTGCGATCGCGCCGCCGTTCGGGTTCACGCGCGGATCGTCATCGGCCACGCCGAGCATGCGCAGCACCGCGAGACCTTGCGATGCGAACGCCTCGTTCAGTTCGATCACGTCGAACTGGTCGATCGTCATCCCGAGCCGGGCGAGCAGCTTCTGCGTGGCCGGCGCGGGGCCGATGCCCATCACGCGCGGCGCGACGCCGGCCGTCGCGATCCCGAGCACGCGTGCGCGCGGCGTCAGGCCGAAGCGCTTCGCGGTGGCTTCGTTCGCGAGCAGCAACGCGGCGGCGCCGTCGTTGACGCCCGATGCGTTGCCGGCCGTCACCGAGCCGTCCGGGCGCACGACGCCCTTCAGCTTCGCCAGCGTTTCGAGCGACGTCTCGCGCGGATGCTCGTCGCGCGACACCACCACCGGATCGCCCTTCTTCTGCGGAATCGTGACCGCAACGATTTCCTCGGCGAGCGTGCCGTCCTGCTGCGCACGCGCGGCCTTCTGCTGGCTGCGCAGCGCGAACAGATCCTGGTCGGCGCGGCTGATGTTGTAGTCGACCGCGACGTTCTCGGCCGTCTCCGGCATCGAATCGACGCCATGCAGCTGTTTCATCAGCGGATTGACGAAGCGCCAGCCGATCGTCGTATCGTAGATGTCGGCCTGGCGCGCGAATGCACTCGCGGCCTTGCCCATCACGAACGGCGCGCGCGTCATGCTCTCGACGCCGCCCGCGACCATCAGCGCGGCCTCGCCGGACTTGATCGCACGCGCGGCCACGCCGACCGCATCCATCCCGGAACCGCACAAGCGGTTGATCGTGGAACCCGGCACGCCTTGCGGCAGCCCCGCGAGCAGCGCCGACATGCGCGCGACGTTGCGGTTGTCCTCGCCGGCCTGATTCGCGCAGCCGTAGATCACGTCGTCGATCGCCGTCCAGTCGACGTCGCGGTTGCGCTCGACGAGCGCCTTGAGCGGCACCGCGCCCAGATCGTCGGCGCGCACGCCGGACAGTGCACCGCCGTAACGCCCGATCGGCGTACGGATCGCATCACACAGAAAAGCTTCGGTCATCAGTGTCTCCGGTCCCAGGGCAGGCTGGGGAATGAACAGGGCGCGCCCCTTGCATTGCCCGCCGGGATGCGCTTAAATGTTCTATATACGAACATAAGATCGTGTATCGAACGTTCAACGCATCATAGGGAGTGCGGGGACGACCTGTCAAGCGCCCGCTCCGCCGTGCGGTTGGCGTGTCGGGCCCCATGCGCTATCTTCTCGGCTGCACGATATTCCACCCGCTCATGACAACCGAAGACACCCAGACGAAACCCGGCGACTCCTATGTGCAGTCGTTCGCGCGCGGCCTCGCGGTGATCCGCGCTTTCGATGCGGCACGCCCGGAGCAGACGCTCACCGAGGTCGCGTCGGCCACCGGCCTGACGCGTGCGGGCGCGCGCCGGATCCTGCTCACGCTGCAGACGCTCGGCTACGTCGAAGCCGACGGCCGGCTGTTCCGGCTCACGCCGAAGATCCTCGAGCTCGGCTTCGCGTACCTCACGTCGATGCCGTTCTGGAATCTCGCCGATCCGGTGATGGAGCAGTTGTCCGCGCAGATCCACGAGAGCTGCTCGGCGGCCGTGCTCGACCGCACCGAGATCGTCTACGTGCTGCGGGTGCCGACCCGCAAGATCATGACGATCAACCTGTCGATCGGCAGCCGGCTGCCCGCGTACTGCACGTCGATGGGCCGCGTGCTGCTGTCCGCGCTCGACGACGCCGCGCTCGACGAAACGCTCGCGCAAAGCGGCATCCGCGCGCATACGCCGCGCACGATCACCGACCTCGGCGAACTGAAGGCGGCGATCGCACAGGTGCGCCAGCAGGGCTGGGCCGTGGTCGACCAGGAACTCGAAGTGGGACTGATGTCGCTGTCCGCGCCGATCCGCAACCGGCGCGGGCAGATCATCGCGGCGATGAACATCAGCGGCAATGCGCAGCGGCATACCGCGAAGCAGATGGTGAAGGAGTTTCTCGGGCCGCTGCAGCAGGCCGCGCAGACGGTGTCGGAGCTGGTCGCGCGGCGCGGGTGAGCGAAGGGGCACGCGAGGTTGGCCGCGCCTGCACGGCGCTTCCCCCGCGAACCCGGCCAACGTCCGGCTCGATGGCCGTATCGGCGACGCCGCGATTCTCGAAAAAAGACGGGCGGCACCGGGCCGCCCGCTCAATACTCTGACTCTGTTGCAACGTTCTTCTCACGGAACACGGAGCAAACTCCGCGCGACACAATTTAGTGATGCGCGCAAACCCGGTCAATTTGACAAGAACGAAATTACGTCGCACACCGGTAGGACACCGCGCCGCTCATGCACCGAGCAACATTCCCTTGCGCACCGGCACCGTGCCCGTCACGCGGCCGAGCGGTGCACCCGCCGTCACGAATCGGATCGCGCGGCGCATGTAGAACACGCCGTCGGTGCCGCTCGAGATCGTCGTGATCGCGTCCGTCAACGGATCGACGATGTCGAACAGCGGATCGCCGGCGCGGATCGTCGCGCCGATCGCGGCGCGGTGCACGAGTATCCCGCTCACCGGCGCGTAGAACTGCTCGCTGCCCGCGAGCGGCGTGGCCGGCGCGGCAAGCGGCGGCAGCGGCGCGCGCGCGCCGTGCACCGCGCCGCGCCACACGAGATAGTCGACGAGCGCATCCGCGTCACGTTCCGCATGTTCGTACGTCACGTCGCGCTGGCCGCGGCACTCGACCGTCACGGCCACGGCGCCGGCCGCCATCGGCGTGCCTGCCGGCAAGTGCTGCCGCAATTGCGACCACAGCAGGTGATGCGCATCGTCGAACGCGTGCCCGCCCGAATCTTCGGCGAGCAGCGACACCTCCGCGCCGAGATAGCGCGCGAGCGGCTCGACTTCCGGCCATGCGGTGTCGCTCGTGTACACGTGCATCACCGCTTCCAGCGAACAATGCAGGTCGATCACCACATCGGCGTCGAGCGACAGTTTCAGCAGCGCCAGCTGCAGCGCATCGAATTCGGTGCGCGGCGCGATCTGGTCGAGCGCCGCGCCCACGCATTCGCGCACGATCGCGCGATTGCGTTCGCCGTCGTCGCCGAGGCGGTCGCGCGCACGAGCGGCGATCTCCGCGAGCGGCAGGAAGCCGCGATTGAAGTTGCGGCCGCTCGCAAGATCGAAACGGCCGATGAACTGCCCGAGCAGATGATGATTGAGGCCGACCGGGTTCGCGACCGGCACGAGCACGATCTCGGCCGCGAGCCGGCCTTCGGCATCGAGCTGCGCGAGCCGCTGCTTCAGCACGAACGCCGCGAGCATCGCGGGCGTCTCGTCCGCGTGCAGCGCGGCCTGCAGGTAGATCTTGCGGCCGGTGCCGACCGGCCCGAAATGAAAGCTCGTCAGCGTGCGCTGCGTGCCGATCGACGGCGACAGGAGCGGCGTGGTGCGAATCTGCATCGATGGTCTCGAACGGATGAAAACGGGGCAGCGGGTGAAAACGACGGTAAGCGCGGCGCTCAGTCGCCGTATGGGTTGAAGTCGAAATACTTCTTCGCGATCCGCTCGTACGTGCCGTCCTTCAGCATCGACGCAATCGCGCCGTCGATCGACGCCTTGAGCGCCGTATCCGACTGCCGCATGCCGATGCCGACACCGCGATCGCCCATGTCGAGCGGCGCGCCGACGAACGAGAAGCCCTTGCCCTTCGGCGTACGCAGGAAGCCGTAGTCGGCTTCCACGGTGCCGAGCAGCGCCGCATCGAGGCGGCCGTTTGCGAGATCGGCGAACACGTCGTCCTGGCTCTTGTACGGCACCACGCCGACGCCGGCCGGCGCCCAGTGCGCGAGCGCCCACGATTCGAACTGCGTGCCCGACTGCACGCCGACGTGCTTGCCCGCGAGCGACGCGGTGGTGCTGTCGACGCCGCTGCCGGGCCGGGCAACGACCCGCGACTTGAAGCGGAACAGCTTCGACGAGAACAGGATCTGCTTCTCGCGCTTCTCGGTGATCGCCATCGACGACAGGATCGCGTCGATCTTGCGCGCCTGCAGCGCGGGAATCATCCCCGAGAATTCGAGCTCGACCCACTGGCAGCGCAACTGCGCGCGGCGGCAGATCTCGTTGCCCAGATCGACGTCGAAGCCCTTCAGGCTGCCGTCGGGCGCCTTCGAATCCATCGGCGGATAGGTCGGATCGATGCCGAGGCGCACCGGGCGCGCATCGAGCGCGTGCGCGGCGCCGGCCGCAAGCGCAAGGCACAGGGAAACGAGCGGAATGAGGGTGCGTTTCATGGTCGACGAAGGGCGGGACGAGGGACAAACGGCGCGAGCCGGACTGTCTGTGATCGTAGTGCGCCCGCGCCCCCGCCGGAATCGCCCGCTGCCTTATCATGATCACATTTCCCGATCACCGGCCTCGCGCTTGCCCATGGCGTTCACGCTCTCCCAGCTCCGCATCTTCCAGGCCGTCGTCGAGCACGGCAGCCTGCGCGCCGCCGCGCGCGCGCTCGATCTCGCGCAGAGCGGCGTCACGCAGCAGCTGCAGAGCCTCGAGGCGACGCTCGGCGCGACGCTGTTCACGCGCACCAATCGCGGGATCGTGCCGACGGCCGTCGGCCAGCGGCTGCTCGCGCGCTCCGGTTCGATCCTCGGCGAATGCGAACAGGTCGAGCGGGAGATCCGGCAACTGAGCGGCGCGTACGAAGGCACCGTCACGCTCGGCCTCGTGGCCGAGCCGCTGATCGACGCGTTCGCGCCCGTGCTGAGCGCGTTCCGCGCGCGCTTCGACAAGGTCGACGTGCATCTGCGCACCGGCACGTCGCGGATGATGATCGGCTGGCTGCGGGAAAGCGCGGTCGATTTCGCGATCGCGCTCGTGGCGAAGCAGACCGACACGACCGATCTCGCGGTCACGCCGCTGCGGACATCGGCGCCGGTCGTCGTGTGCCGCAACGGGCATCCGGCGATGCATGCGCAATCGCTCGCCGAACTGGCCGACTACGCGTGGGTGTCGACGCGCTCGCCGAACCTGAGCGCCGACCCCGTCGTCAACCGCCTGCTCGCGTACTTCGACCTGCACGGCCTGCCGCCGCCGAAGATCCTCGCCACCGTCGAAGGGATGTTCGAGACGCTGCAGCTCGTCACGCAGACCGATTGCCTGTCGCTCGAAACCGAAGCCGTGACGCGGCACGGGCCGTTTGCCGGCGCGCTCGCGAAGGTGCCCGTGCGCGAACAGGCCGAATCGCAGGACATCTGTCTGCTGCAGCGCGCGGCCGTGCCGCTGACGCCGGCCGCGCAGGAACTCGCGACGATGCTCGCGTCGTACCTGAGGGTGGTGCGCGGGCGGTAAGCGCGTATCACCGCTTGCCGCCCGTCGTGCTGCGCCACGCTTTGCGTCAGTCGAGCGAATCCCGCGCCGTCTCGCGCAGCATCGCCACCGCGATCAGCGACAGCACCACGCACGCGGCCACGTAGCCGGCCGGCGCGAGCTTGCTGCCGGTCGTCTTGACAAGCCACGTCGCGATCAGTTGCGCGCTGCCGCCGAAGATCGTCACCGCGAGCGCATACGCGATCGAGATGCCCGTCGCGCGCACGTGGCGCGGCAGCGACTCGCACATCAGCGCCATCTCTGACGCCGAGCCGAGCGAATAGAACAGCAGCATCAGCGCGGTCAGCGGCAGGATCACCGACAACGTCGGGTGATGGTTCATCAGCCAGAACGCCGGGAACAGCAGCGCGACCAGCACGCCGCGGCCGACGAAGATCGGCAGGCGCCGGCTGCCCAGCCTGTCCGACAGCCAGCCGAACAGCGGGCACGTGACCAGCATCACGCAGCCCGACGCGACGCCGACGAACATCGACAGCTTCATCGGCAGGCCGAGCGTGTGGATCGCATAGGTCGGCATGTAGAACGTCAGGATGTAGGTCGACACCGTGCCGCCCATCACCGTGAGCATCAGCAGCAGCACCGTGCGCGCGTGCTTCGAGAACAACTCGCGCAGCACGCCGCGTTCGATGCCGTGATGGCTGTCGCCGGGCGCATCGTCGGCGAGCCGGCGGCGCAAGACCATGCCGACCGGCGCGATCAGCACGCCGACGAGGAACGGCAGCCGCCAGCCCCAGCTCTCCAGCGCGTCCTTGGTCATCGTGTTCGACAACAGCGCCGCGAAGCCCGAGCCCATCAGCGCGGCGCCGCCCTGCGTCGCGAGCTGCCAGCTCGCGCGGAACGCACGGCGCGACGTGCCGCCCTGTTCGAGCAGCGTCGACGTCGCCGCGCCGAATTCGCCGCCCTGCGAGAAGCCCTGCATCAGCCGCGCGAACACGACCAGCAGCGGCGCAGCCACGCCGACCTGCGCATAGGTCGGCGCGATCGCGATCAGGCCCGTGCCGAGCGCCATCAGCATGATCGTCAGGTTCAGCGCGGCCTTGCGCCCCTTGCGGTCCGCGTAGACACCGAGCACGACGCTACCGAGCGGCCGCGTGAAGAAGCCGGCCGCGAACGTCGCGACCGACAGCAGCAGCGACGTGGTCGGGTCGCTCGACGGGAAGAACAGCTTGCCGATCAACACCGCGAAGAACCCGTACACGGTGAAATCGAAAAATTCCAGCCAGTTGCCGATCACGGCCGCGGCGATCGCGCCGCGCCGCGTGACGGCCGGCGCGCCCGGCGTGCTGGTTTCGGCAGCCCCGTCGAAGCGGGGGGCAGCGCGAGATGGTCTTTCTGCATCGTTATCGTCTCCTCTCAATGCGGCCGGCAGCGCCGGCCGCTCGCCTCGCCGCCGGCCTCACCGCCCCAGGTAACGCTCAACGAGACGCGTCCAGTACGCCGCACCGATCGGCAGGTTGCGATCGTTGAAATCGTATTTCGGGTTGTGCACCATGCAGCCGTCCTCGCCTTCGCCGTTGCCGAGCCGCACGAACGAGCCCGGTCGCTGCTGCAGCATGAACGCGAAATCCTCGCTGCCCATCAGCAGATCGGTCTGCTCGACCACGTGCGCGTCGCCCACGAGCTCGCGCGCGACCTGCGCGGCGAAATCCGTTTCGGCATCCGAATTGACGACGACCGGATAGCCTTCGATGTACTCGACGTTCGCGGTCGCGCCATAGCTCGCGGCCTGCGTTTCGGCCAGCTCGGTGATGCGGCGCTTGAGCAGCGCACGCACGTCGGGGCTGAACGAGCGCACGCTGAGTTCAAGGCGCGCGCCGTTCGGGATCACGTTGTTCGCGGTGCCTGCGTGCATCGAGCCGACCGTGACGACCGCCGGCTGCGCGGGATCGACGTTGCGCGCGACGATCGTCTGCAGCGCCATCACGATGCTCGCCGCGACGACCACCGGGTCGACCGTCAGGTGCGGCCGCGCCGCGTGGCCGCCGACGCCTTCGATCGTGATGATCGCCTTGTCGCCGGCCGACATGAACGGGCCGCGCCGCGTGAGGAACACGCCGGGCGCCGCGCCCGGATGGTTGTGCATGCCGAACACGGCGTCGCACGGGAAGCGTTCGAACAGGCCGTCGTCGATCATCTTCTTCGCGCCGCTGTCGACGCCATGCTCTTCCGCCGGCTGGAAATACAGGTGCACGGTGCCGGAGAAGTTGCGTGTCTTCGCGAGGTGCTGCGCGGCGCCGAGCAGCATCGTCGTGTGGCCGTCGTGGCCGCAGGCGTGCATCTTGCCGTGCGTGCCGCTCGCATAGGGCAGCCCCGTCGCCTCGACGATCGGCAACGCGTCCATGTCGGCGCGGATACCGATGCTGCGCGTGCCGTCGCCCACGCGCAGCGTGCCGACCACCCCCGTCTTGCCGACCCCGCGCGTCACCTGCCAGCCCCACTGTTCGAGCTTGTCGGCGACGAGCGCGGCCGTGTCGTGCTCTTCGTACGCGAGTTCGGGGTGGTGATGGATGTGGTGACGGATCTCGCGCAACCCGCCGGCGGCGGGCATCAGATCCTCGACTTCGGTGAATCGGGTATCGGTGGTCATCAAGGGGCTCCTGCTGTGTGTCTGCGTGTCGGCCGCACGCGGACGGTGCGTGCGGGAAAGCGAGCCACTATAGCGAGCCGATATCGGTTCAATAAGATGCTGAATTTTTCACCGCAATAAGATTTTTTAATCAGGGTTAATACGGGTATGGCTTGCCGGATCGGCGATGCCCGGCGCGCTCAATACGCGACCCGTTGATTTTTGAGACGAACGGTCTATTATTCGCACATGGACGTTCGAACTGATCCGCCTCGCCGTCGCGGCAGGCCACCGAAACAGCACGAGGATCTCGTCGCCACGCGGGACATGCTGCTGCGCACGGGGCTGGAAATGCTCACCGAGAAAGGCTTTTCGGCCAGCGGGCTCGACGAGATCCTCGGTCGCGCCGGCGTGCCCAAGGGTTCCTTCTATCACTACTTCGACAGCAAGGAAGCGTTCGGTCTCGAACTGATCGACCGCTATGCCGACTTCTTCGCGCGCAAGCTGGACCGTCATTTCAGCGACCCGGCACGTTCGCCGCTGCAGCGCGTGCACGCGTTCGTCGACGATGCCCGGGACGCCATGGCCCGCTATGCCTACAGCCGCGGCTGCCTGATCGGCAACCTCGGGCAGGAAATGGGCGCGCTGCCCGAAAGTTTCCGCGCACGCCTGCGCATCACGTTCGAGGACTGGCAACGCCGCCTCGCCGAATGCCTGGCCGCCGCGCAGCAAGCCGGCGAACTGGCCAGTTCGGCCGATCCCGCCGAGCTGGCCGCATTCTTCTGGATCGGTTGGGAAGGCGCCGTGCTGCGCGCGAAGCTGGAGCGCAGCGACGGGCCACTGACGCTGTTCGCGCAGTTTTTCTTCGATGGACTGCCCCGCTGCTGAATTTTTTTGCCATTAACTAGACGATCGGTCTAGAAAGGAGGACACATGTTTCAAGGCATCGTGATCGACAGGCATGAAACCGGCCAGCAGGTCCGGCTCCAGACGCTGGACGACGCGCAGTTGCCCGCGGGCAACGTCACGGTACGCGTGGGCTATTCGACGCTGAATTACAAGGACGGGCTGGCGATCACCGGCAAGAGCCCGGTGGTCCGCACGTTCCCGATGGTGCCCGGCATCGATCTCGTTGGCGAAGTCGAAGCGAGCACGCACCCGGACTATCGTCCCGGCGACCCGGTCGTGCTCAACGGCTGGGGTGTCGGCGAAACGCACTGGGGCGGCCTCGCGCAGAAAGCCCGCGTCGATAGCGACTGGCTGGTGCCGCTGCCGTCCGCCTTTTCGCCGCAACAGGCGATGGCCATCGGCACGGCAGGCTACACCGCGATGCTGTGCGTGATGGCGCTGGAGCGGCATGGCGTGCGCCCGGAAGACGGCGAAATCGTGGTGACCGGCGCGGCAGGCGGCGTGGGCAGCGTCGCCACGGCCCTTCTCGCCAGGCTCGGATACCGCGTCGTCGCCGTGACGGGCCGCCCCGCCGACGCCGACTACCTGCGGCAGCTCGGCGCGGCGGAGATCCTGGAGCGGTCGACATTCAGCGAACCCGGCAGGCCGCTGGGCAAGGAACGATGGGCCGGTGCGGTCGACGTGGCAGGTAGCCACGTGCTCGCCAACGTGTGCGCGACCACGCGGTACCGCGGCGTCGTGACGGCCTGCGGCCTGGCCGCCGGCATGGATTTCCCCGCGACCGTCATGCCGTTCATCCTGCGCGGCGTCACGCTCGTCGGGATCGACAGCGTCATGTGCCCGCGCGCCGACCGCCTGGAAGCGTGGCGCCGGCTCGCGTCCGACCTCGACGTCGAGAAGCTGGGCGCGATCAGTCACCAGGTCGGCCTGGGCGACGTTATCCCGCTTGCAGGGGAATTGATCGACGGCAAGGTTCGCGTCCGCATCGTCGTCGACGTCAACGCGTGACGCCGCTGACGACCACCGGCGTATCTTCTTTAGGCCGGCGGCTCGCGCATCGAGCGCGCCCGCGCCACTTTATCCAGGAGACCTCATGACCGCCCCGAACACCGCCGCCATCAGCCGCTTTCCCGTGCCCGCGCTCGACGATCTGCCCGAGGACATTCGCGAACGCATCGCGGCCGTTCAGGAAAAGTCGGGCTTCATCCCGAACGTGTTCCTGACACTCGCGCATCGCCCCGACGAGTTTCGCGCATTCATGGCTTACCACGACGCGCTGATGGACAAACCGGGCAACCTGAGCAAGGCCGAGCGCGAGATGATCGTCGTGGCCACCAGCAGCGTGAACCAGTGCCAGTACTGCGTGATCGCGCACGGTGCGATCCTGCGCATTCGCGCGAAGGATCCGCTGATCGCCGACCAGGTCGCCACCAACTACCGCAAGGCCGACATCACCGCCCGGCAGAAGGCGATGCTCGACTTCGCGATAAAGGTGTCGCAGGCCGCGCATCAGGTTGGAGAAGCAGACTTCGACGCGCTCAACGCGCATGGTTTCGCCGAAGAAGACGTGTGGGACATCATGGCGATCTCGGCGTTCTTCGCCATGTCCAACCGCATCGCGAACGTGACGAACATGCGGCCGAATGCGGAGTTCTACGCGCTGGGACGCTGAGCGCCCTCGCCGTTCGCCGCGCGGACGGGACGCGGCGGCTCGTCGCGCGCGCCGATTGACGTCACGACAGCGCCCGTCGATCGCATCGGCGCGGCCGGCCGATGCCGGCGCGCCGGTGCACGCGCCGGCATCGGTCAGTTGCTCACGCGCACCCGACAGCAGCGCCAATGTCAGCGCTCACTCCAGCCCCTTCAGCACCTCGAGCCCGTCGGGCAGCTTCGCATCCGGAAACTGCGTCGACAGCGACGTGTCGCGCCACCGCGCGGCCTCTTCCGCGCGCTGCTTCTCCGCCTGCTCGCACACGAACAGCGCGTCGCCGCCGAGCAGCAAGCGCATCGGCACATCCTCGCGGCGCGACAGTTCGACGATCAGCGCGGCGATCCGCGCCGGATCGCCGACTTCGTGGCCGCCATACGCGCCGAGCAGTTCGAGAATCTTCCCGACCGACGGCCGATAGTCGGGCAGCAGACCGTCGACGCCGCGCTTCGCCTGCGCGGCCCAGTCGGTGCGCATCCCGCCCGGCTCGAGCGTGCAGACGCGCACGCCGAACGGCGCGACTTCCTTCGACAGCACGTCGCTGAACCCGCCGACCGCCCACTTCGCGGCCTGATACGCGGACAAGCCGGCCGTCGACGTGCGCCCGCCGACCGACGAAACCTGGAAGATGTGCCCCGCGCGCTGCGCGCGCATCGTCGGCAACACCGCACGCGTCAGGTTGATCACGCCGAACAGGTTCGTTTCGATCTGGTCGCGGAAATCGTCGGCGCCCATCTGCTCGAACGGGGCGGTATGGCCGTAGCCCGCGTTGTTCACCAGCACGTCGATGCGGCCGAACGCGTCGCGTGCCGCCGCGACGGCCCGCGCGGCCGCCGCTTCGTCGGTGACGTCGAGCGCGACCGGCAGCAATCGATCGCCATGACGCTCGGCCAGATCGGCCAGCCGCGCGGGATCGCGCGCGCCGGCCACCAGCCGGTCGCCCGCCGCCAGCACGGCTTCCGAAATTGCTCGCCCCAGGCCGCGCGCGGCCCCTGTTACCAGCCAGACTTTCGACATTTTCCACTCCTTGATCGTGGTGAAACCACAAAAATGAATGATTACTCACTCATTAATAACGACGATGCAGCGGTCGTTCATGACCGCCATCGCCCTGCCTGAAACCCGCCACTCGTCATCGCCGCGGCACGTGAGCGGAAACCGCACACGCCGCCTCGACGGCAACCGTTGACTTATACCGCGTGCAACACGGCCCACAACGCGCGAAACCCGGCCTCCCGGTACGCATCGGCCCGCGCCGGATCGCGCGCGATCGACTCCATCGCCGTTTCCGCGATCGACGTAAACAGCACTGCGCAGAACGCATACGCTTCGTCGGGTTTCAGCGCGACCGAAGCGGCGACCTGCTCGCGCAGCAACGCATTGATCCCGCCGAAGCCTTCGGCGCCGGCCGCGCGATGCGCATCGTCGATGCGCCCGCTCACGTTGAGTTGCTGCAGCGCGCGCCGCCCGTCCGGATCCGCGACGCCCCACGACACATAGCCGTTCCATGCATGCCGCACGGCCTGCTCGACCGGGGCGTGTTCCGGAAACCCGGCCATCATCGCTTCGCGCATCCCGGCCTTCAGGCTCAGATACAGCGCGTTCAGCAGCGCGTCCTTGGTCTCGAAGTACGTGAACACCGTGCCTTCCGCGACGCCGGCGAGCCGCGCGATGCGCGCGGTCGTCGCGGTGGCGCCGTCCTCGGCGAGCGCGCGTGCGGCCGCGGCAAGGATGGCTTCGTGCTTGTCGGGACTGCGCGGACGGGCCACGTTCGATACCTTTAATGAGTGAGTGCTCAATCATAATGGCGAGATCCTATGGAATGCAAGCGCTGTTACATCCGGGAGAACCCATACGCAATCCATCAAAACCGTGCACTATTAGCGTTTTCACGTACGGGTGCGTTCTCGTATCGGCGCCCGGTACCTCGACGTTCGTTTCATGTTCACCGTTTCAAACCGCGAACCTCCCATGACGAATCAGCCTACCCAGACCGGAGCCGACCGGCCCGTCGACATGATCATCTTCGGCGGCGGCGGCGACCTGGCCGCCCGCAAGCTGTTGCCCGCGCTGTACATGGCGCACCTGCACTGCAACCTTCCGCCCGAGACGCGCATCATCGCGGTCGGCCGCCGCGACTGGGGCATCGACGGCTATCGCAAGTTCATGGACGAGCAGTCACGCCCGTTCATCGACGAAAAGGCGTTCGACCCGCAGGCGTGGAGCCGTTTCCTCGACCTGTTCAAGTACGTGCTGATCGACGTGAACGCGCCGGACGACTACCTGCGGCTCGCGGAAGCGGCGCGCGGCGATGCGATCCGCGTGTTCTACCTGTCGACGTCGCCGGAGCTGTTCACCACCATCTGCGACAACCTGTCGGCCGCGCACCTCGTCGACAAGCATTCGCGCGTCGTCCTCGAAAAGCCGCTCGGCCACGATCTCGCGTCCGCGAAGGCGATCAACGATGCGGTCGGCAAGCACTTCGAGGAATCGCAGATCTATCGGATCGACCACTATCTCGGCAAGGAAACCGTGCAGAACCTGATGGTGCTGCGCTTCGGCAACCCGATCTTCGGGCCGCTGTGGCAGGCGCCGAGCATCCGCAGCGTGCAGATCACGGTGGCGGAGACGGTGGGCGTCGGCAGCCGCGCGGGCTTCTACGACCATACCGGCGCGCTGCGCGACATGGTGCAGAACCACCTGCTGCAGCTGCTGTGCATCGTCGCGATGGAACCGCCGGTGTCGCTCGACCCGGACGCAGTGCGCGACGAGAAGCTGAAAGTGCTGCGCTCGCTGCGGCCGATGGCGGTGGCCGACGTCGCGCGCGACACGGTGCGCGGCCAGTACACGGCCGGCGCGGTCGACGGCCAGCCGGTGAAGGGCTATCTCGAGGAAGACAACGTGCCGGCGGACAGCCGCGCGGAAACCTTCGTCGCGCTGCGCGCGCACATCAACAACTGGCGCTGGGCGAACGTGCCGTTCTTCCTGCGCACCGGCAAGCGGCTGCAGCGCCGCCAGTCGGAAATCGTGATCGAGTTCGCCGACATGCCGTTCTCGATCATCCCGACCGGCCCGCGCCACTACAGCAACCGTCTCGTGATCCAGCTCCAGCCGGAAGAGTCGATCCAGCTGCAGATGCTCGCGAAGGAACCGGGCAGCGGCATGAACATGGTGCCCGTGAGCCTGAACCTCGACCTGCAGCAGGCGATTCCGGAACGGCGCGCGGAAGCGTACGAACGGCTGCTGATCGACGTGATCCGCGGCCGCCTCACGCACTTCATGCGCCGCGACGAGCTCGAAGCCGCATGGTCGTGGGTCGAGCCGATCCTCGACGGCTGGAAGCAGCTCGGCGACCGGCCGCGCCTGTACACGGCCGGCACGTTCGGGCCCGCGGCTTCGTCGGCGCTGCTCGCGCGCGACGGGATGTCCTGGTCCGAAGAGGCGTAACCGCCATGCGACGGCGATCCGACGTACGGCACGCCGGATCGCGCGTCAGATCGCACGGGGCATGACCCGCCCCGTCGTTCCCGCCACCTACCGCGGCTCCATCCACGATGCAGCCTTGCGCCGCCCCGGCGCATCGTTGCCGCTGCCGCCCAGCGCCTCGATCAGGTAGTCGACGAACGACGCGATCCGCGACGAGATCGCGGTATTGCGGTAGTACACCGCGTGGATCGGCTGCTCGACCTCGAGCGTCTGGCGCGCGAGCACCTGCACGAGCCGGCCCGCCTCGCGATCCTGCGCCGTCATGAAATCCGACAGGCAGACGACGCCCGCGCCATCGAGCGCGAGCTGCCGCAGCGTCTCGCCGCTCGACGAGCGGATATCCGGCTCGATGCGGCGCGGCTCGCCGTCGGTGCCGAGGATCGGCCACACGTTCAGCGATTCGGGCTGCGTGAAGCCGAGCAGCGTGTGCTTGTCGAGATCCTCCACCTTGCGCGGCTGGCCGTGCGCGGCAACATATCCGGGACTCGCAAGGATGCGTATCCGGCTGGTGCCGACGCGCCGGCTGTGCAGCGTCGAATCCTTCAGCCGGCCGATCCGGAACGCGACGTCGGTGCGCCGCTCCAGCAGGTCGATGATGCCCTCGTTGCTGTTCAGCTCCAGCTCGACTTTCGGGAAGCGTTCGCGGTAGCCGCGCACGAGCGGCACGATCACGTGCAGCATGAACGGCGTCGCCGCATCCACGCGCAGCCGCCCCGACGGCATCTCGCGCCGCGCGAGCATCTGCTCTTCCGCCGTCTCGACCGATTCGATGATCGCGCGCGCGTCCTGCAGGAACGCGCGACCTTCCTCGGTCAGTTCGAGCCGGCGCGTGGTCCGGCGCAATAGCGTGGTCTTCAGCTTCTCCTCGAGCCGCCCGAGCGTGCGGCTCGTCGCCGACACCGTGAGGTCGAGCTGCTGCGCGGCCGCCGTGATCGAACCGGAATCGACCACGGCGGCAAAGGCCTGGAGTTCGTCGAGCGTAATCTTCATCGCTGCATTCTTGATTTCAAATCAAAACAATTTGGTTTATAAGCCCGTTTTTCAGCAAAAGTAAAGGCGGCACACTGCGCTCCATCCTCACCGGACCCTGGAGCACCCATCATGCCACTCGCCCTGCTTGCGCTGACCATCAGCGCATTCGCCATCGGTACCACCGAATTCGTGATCGTCGGGCTGATCCCGACGATCGGCGCCGACCTCGGCGTCAGCCTGCCGTCCGCCGGCCTGCTCGTCAGTCTTTACGCGCTGAGCGTCGCGATCGGCGCGCCGCTCCTCACCGCGCTCACCGGCCGCGTGCCGCGCAAGACACTCCTCGCCGCGCTGATGGCGCTATTCACCGTCGGCAACCTCGTCGCGTGGCAGGCGCCCGGCTACGAATCGCTGATCGTCGCGCGCATCCTCACCGGCCTCGCGCACGGCGTGTTCTTCTCGGTCGGCTCGATCATCGCGACCACGCTCGTACCGAAGGAAAAGGCCGCCAGCGCGATCGCGACGATGTTCAGCGGGATGACGGTCGCGTTCGTCGCCGGCATTCCGCTCGGCACCTTCATCGGCCAGCACTTCGGCTGGCGCGCGACCTTCCTGGTCGTCGCGCTGTTCGGCCTCGTCGCGTTCGTCGGCGCGGTCGCGTTCGTGCCGCGCGGGTTGCGGCAAACGGCGCCCGCGCCGCTCGCCCGCCAGTTCCGCGTGCTCGCGCAGCCGCGCCTGCTGCTGGTCTACGCAATGACGGCCGTCGGCTACGGCGGCTCGCTGATCGCGTTCACGTACATGGCACCGCTGCTCGAGCAGATCGCCGGCTTCACGCCGTCGCAAGTCAGCCTCGTACTCGTCGGCTACGGCGTGTCGGTCGCGTTCGGCAACGTGTGGGGCGGCAAGCTCGCGGATAGCGCCGGCCCCGTGAAGGCGCTCAAGCGGATCTTCCTGCTGCTCGCGATCGTGCTGCTCGCCCTCACCTTCACGATCCACTTCAAATGGCTCGCCGTGCTGACGATGCTTGCGTGGGGCGCGGTGGCGTTCGGCAACGTGCCGGGCCTGCAGGTGTACGTCGTCAAGCAGGCGCGGCACTTCGCGCCCGACGCCACCGACGTCGCGTCCGGTTTCAACATCGCCGCGTTCAACCTCGGCGTCGCGGGCGGCTCGGCACTCGGTGGCGTGATCGTCGCGCATGTCGGCATCGGCCATACGCCGTGGATCGCGGCAGCCGTCACGCTCGGCGCATTCGCGCTCACCGCGCTGAGCGGCCGGCTCGATCGCAGCGCGGGCCTGCCGGCGCGCACGGCCGAACCGGTTCAGCTCGCGCACTGAACGCCACCTCTTTGCAGGCGTTGGCACACATGACCGCATCGCCCTCGCGCTCGCCGTTCGCCGTTCGCCGTTCGCCGTTCGCCGTTCGCCGTTCGCCGGCAAGACGTTCGACGTGCGCTGCGACGGCCTCACCGCGCTCAACGCGTACGACGATGACGGCCGCCCCGTGGGCTACGAGATCACGGAAGGCCCCTGCTCGGGTGCGAAGGGCGAAGTCGCCTGCACGACGGCCGCCGCTCCGGCGTACCCGACCGCGCACACCACGCGACGCTCGCGCAGCGCGCCGACACGCTTGACCTCCGTGCGCTCCGGGTGCGCGACGTGCCGGTGTACGACTCCGCAGCGTAGAGCCCGTGTAAACCACGCCGGATACTTGATTTCAGATCAAATATTTTTGACTTGAAACGGCGTTTATCTCACCAATCCAAAACGCCAGAATGACTTTCATATCGAACCCGTTCCACTCTCCCAGGAGCACATGATGAGCAAGATTCCCGCATTCGGCCTCGGTACGTTCCGCCTGCAAGGCCAGGCTGTCATCGACTCGGTCCGCAACGGCCTCGAAGTCGGCTACCGCGCGATCGACACCGCGCAGATCTACGGCAACGAAGCCGAAGTCGGCGAAGCGATCGCCGCCTCGGGCGTGGCCCGCGAAGACCTGTTCCTCACGACCAAGATCTGGGTCGACAACTACGCGCCGGGCAAGCTCGTGCCGAGCCTCGAGGAAAGCCTGCGCAAGCTGCGCACCGACCATGTCGACCTGACGCTGATCCACTGGCCGGCCCCCGACAACGGCGTCGCGCTCGACACGTTCATGACCGCGCTCGCCGATGCGAAGGCGCAGGGCCTGACGCGCCGGATCGGCATCTCGAACTTCAACATCGCACTGACGAAGCAGGCGATCGCGGCCGTCGGCAAGGATGCAATCGCGACGAACCAGGTCGAGCTGAGCCCGTACCTGCAGAACCGCAAGCTCGTCGAGTTCCTGAACGCCGAAGGCATCCACGTGACGTCGTACATGACGCTCGCGTACGGCAAGGTGCTCGGCGATCCGGTGATCGGTGCGATCGCGCGGCGTCACGACGCGACGCCCGCGCAGGTTGCGCTCGCGTGGGCCTTGCAGCTCGGCTACTCGGTGATCCCGTCGTCGACGAAGCGCGAGAACCTCGCGAGCAACCTGCTCGCGCAGACGCTGCGCCTGACCGACGAAGACATGGCGCAGATCGCCGCGCTCGAACGCAACGGCCGCGAAGTCGATCCGGCCGGCCTCGCACCGGCGTGGGACTGAATGCGCCACGCCTCCTTTGATCCGCCGAGGCCCGCAGGCCGCGGCACCGACAGGACATCCCCATGACCCAGGACCCGCTTTTTCAACCGCTGCGACTCGGCGCGCTGACGCTGCCGAACCGCATCGTGATGCCGCCGATGACGCGCTCGCGCGCCAGCCAGCCCGGCGACGAAGCCAACGAACTGATGGCCGCGTATTACGCGCAGCGCGCGAGCGCCGGCCTGATCGTCAGCGAAGGCACCTATATCGCACCGCTCGGCAAGGGCTACGCGTGGACGCCCGGCATACACACGCCGTCGCAGGTGGCCGGCTGGCGCAAGGTGACGGACGCCGTGCATGCCGCGCACGGCCGCATCTTCGCGCAGCTGTGGCACGTCGGCCGGCTGAGCCACACGAGCCTGCTCGGCGGCCAACAGCCGGTGTCGTCGTCACCGCTGCAGGCGAAAGGCGTGAACGTGTTCGTGGCCGGTGAAGACGGCAGCACGCCGGGCTTCGTGCAGGCGTCCGAGCCGCGCGCGCTGACGATCGACGAGATCCGCGAGATCGTCGATCAGTACCGCGCCGCCGCGCGCCACGCGATCGAGGCCGGCTTCGACGGCGTCGAGCTGCACGGCGCGAACGGCTATCTCGTGAACCAGTTCATCGACTCGAATGCGAACACGCGCACCGACGCGTACGGCGGCTCGCTCGAAAACCGGCTGCGCTTCCTGCGCGAAGTCACGCAGGCGCTGATCGAAGGCACGGGCGACGCATCGCGCGTCGGCATCCGCCTCGCGCCATTGACGACGCTGAACGGCTGCGTCGACGACGATCCGGAAGCAACCTACCTCGCCGCTGCGACGCTGCTCGGCGAACTCGGCGTCGGCTACCTGCACATCGCGGAAGCCGACTGGGACGACGCGCCGCTGATGCCGGTCGAATTCAAGCAGCAACTGCGCGCCGCGTACCCGGGCGTGCTGATCTACGCCGGCGCGTACACCGCCGAGCGCGCGCGCGACGCGATCGCCGCCGGCTGGGCCGACCTCGTCGCGTTTGGCCGCCCGTTCGTCGCGAACCCCGACCTGCCCGAGCGGCTGCGCACCGGCGCGGCGCTCGCGCCGCACGACCGCACCACGCTGTTCGGCGGCGGCGAGCGCGGCCTGACCGACTATCCGACGCTGGCCCAGGCCGCGGCCTGAGCCGGCATACCCGAGACTGCTCATGAGAATCACGCTCCCTTCCCGCCTGGGTTTCGGCACCGCGCCGCTGGGCAACATGTACCGGGACATCCCGCACGAAGAGGCGCTGGCCACGGTCGATGCGGCGTGGGAAAGCGGTATCCGCTACTTCGACGCCGCGCCACTGTATGGCGCCGGCCTCGCCGAGCTGCGTCTCGGCGAAGCGCTTGCGGGCCGTCCGCGCGACGCGTATTCGCTCGGCACCAAGGTCGGCCGGCTCGTGCTCGACGAACACGAGGACGCATCGCAACGCGATCTCGGCGAAAAGGGCGGCCTGTTCCGCCACGGGCTGCCGAACAGGATCGTCTACGACTACACCGAAGACGGCACGCTGCGCTCGATCGACGCGAGCCTCGAGCGGCTGCGCACCGACCGGCTCGACACCGTGTGGATTCATGATCCGGCCGTCGATTTTCACGGCGACGCGTGGCGTGACGTGTTCGACGTCGCGATGTCGGGCGCGGCCCGGGCGCTCACGCGGCTGCGCGACGAGAAGGTGATCCGCGGCTGGGGCCTCGGCGTGAACCGCGTCGAGCCGTGCGAACTCGCGCTCGAACGCGCGGACCCCGACGGCTTCCTGCTCGCCGGGCGCTACACGCTGCTCGACCATGCAGGCGCGCTCGAACGGCTGATGCCGGAAAGCGCGGCGCGCGGGCTCGGCATCATCGTGGGCGGCCCGTACAACTCCGGCGTGCTGGCGGGCGGAACCCATTACGAGTATCAGCCGGCCACGCAGGCCATGCTCGACCGCGTTGCGCGCATCCGCCAGATCTGCGAACGATTCGGCGTCGATGTCCGCGCGGCGGCGCTGCAATTCTCGCTCGCGCACCCGGCCGTCGCGGCCGCGATCCCCGGCGCGAGCCGGCCCGATCGCATCGACGACAACCTGCGTCTCGCGGCGGTATCGATCCCGCCCGAACTGTGGGATGTGCTGAAGGCCGGGCACCTGATTGCCGCGCATGCACCAACGCCGGCAGGCGCGTAACGGCGCGCGGTTGCGTCGCAGCATGCGCCCGCGCAACCGCGCGCATTCGCGGCAGCTATCGTCGCGATTGCCATTTCCCGATTGCGGCCTGGACGATCGGCGTCTAGCCTTTACGGGATCGACTCCGCCCCGTGCCCCTGACCTGAAAGGACGCCCGCCATGCCAAGCCGCTCCCCCACATGCGACACGCTGCTGGCCATCGTAGCCGGCGTTTCATTTGCGGCCTGCACGGCGCCAGCGTATGCCGACGCCGGTCTCACGCCGCCCGAACCCGCGACGGCAGTGCTGTCGACCACCGCGACCGGCGTGCAGATCTATGCGTGCGAATACGATCACGACCATCGGCTCGCGTGGACATTCCAGCGCCCGGAGGCGATGCTGTTCGACGCGAGCGGCACGCTCGTCGTCCGGCACGGCGCGGGGCCGTCGTGGGAAGCGCTCGACGGCAGCCGCATCACCGGCAAGAAACTCGCGGAAGCGCCGAGCGCGCGCGCCGGCAGCATTGCGCAACTCCTGCTCGCCGCGACGCCGGCCGCAACGGCCACAACGGGCGCGACCGGCACGCTCGCCGGCGTGCGCTTCGTGCAGCGGCTCGATACCGTGGGCGGCACACCGCCGGATGCAGGGTGCTCGACCGAGCATGCAGTCGGTCGCTTCCCGTATTTCGCGCGCTACGTGTTCCTGAAATAACGCACGACGGCGCCCGACGCGCCGGGCACCGTCGCGGTGGTGTCCGACATGCGACGGATTGATCAGTCATCCTATCCTTGATGAGCGGATTCGACCGCCATCCAGGTCGCGCTGCGCTCAGCCGATCCGCATCGACAGCTCGACATCGCCGCCGAACGGAACCGACAGATAGCCGTTCTCCAGCGAGCGCACGTAAGCGAGATAGTCGGGGCTGTAGACGGCATTGTCGGCAACGACGAACGCGCCGGGCCGCAACCGCCGCTCGACGAGCGCAAGGACCTCGGGATACAGCGCCTTCGCGCCGTCGAGCAGCAACAGGTCGACCGAATCCGGTAGGTCGGCGGCCAGCGTACGCAGCGCATCGCCCTCGCGAATCTCCACGAGATCGGCAAGCCCTGCCGCAGTCAGGTTCGCCCGCGCCCGCACGACCTTCGACGGCTCGAATTCGCTCGTGATCAGCCGGCCCCCGCCGTTGTCGCGCAGCGCGGCCGCGAGATGCAGCGTCGAAATGCCGAACGACGTACCGAATTCGACGATCGACCGCGCGCCGCCGCTGCGCGCGAGCATGTACAGCAGCACGCCCGTCTCGCGGGACACGGCAAGCGGATAATCCTTCAGGCGCGCATACAGATCGGTGTAGTCGGTCTTGCTGCGCATCAGCCGCGCTTGCTCGTCGCGCGACAGGCTGGCGAAGTCCGGGCTCGTCGCGGGCGACGCGGCGTCGGCTTCGTCGAACAGGCGGGCCAGCAGCGAAGCCAGCGGGTCGAGCGTCAGGGTGGTCATGCGAATCTCCGGGTTCGGGTTGAGTGCGTCGTTGCACCCGATTAGAATATGACGAAGTATTCAGGTTTTACTATTCGCATTGGCACATCGCTCATGACCGACCGCCCGAACGCCCGGATTGCCACGCGCAAACAGCCTCAGCAGGCTCGCTCCACCCGGCTCGTCGAGGACGTCCTGCAGGCCGCTGTTCAGGTTTTGGCGAGCGAAGGCGCGCAGCGCTTCACGATGGCGCGGGTCGCCGAACGCGCCGGCGTGAGCGTCGGCTCGCTGTACCAGTACTTCCCGAACAAGGCGGCCGTGCTGGTCCGGCTGCAGCACGACGAGTGGCGGCAGACGGCCGAGATGCTGCGCGGGATGCTGGAGGATGTGAACCGGACGCCGCCCGAGCGGTTGCGCACGGCCGTTCACGCGTTCATCCGTTCGGAATGCGACGAGGCGCGGATGCGCATCGCGCTCGACGACGCAGCACCGCTCTATCGCGACGCGCCCGAGGCGCAGGAAGCCAAGGCGGCCGGCAACCGCATCTTCCAGGCGTTCATGCGGGAGGCGCTGCCCGATGCACCGGCGGCCACGCGCACGCTCGCGTGCGACCTGATCACCACCACGCTCACCACGGCCGGCAAGGCGTTTTCGGAAAGCGAGCGCTCGCCCGACGAAATCGACGCATATTCGAACGCGATGGCCGACATGTTCTGCGCCTATCTCGACCATCTCGCGCACAATTGATGCCGGGGCGACGACGAGAACCGCCCGCGCGCGATGGCGATGTCGTGCGAATGCAGGTTGCGCGCGGCGTCGAACGCCGTCGCCAGCCTCCGTTTCCACCAGCCTGCCCGGCCACAACGCAAGACATTTGTAATTTTCGATGCCTCCCCCGCTTCCCCCACCCCGTCGACCCCGCATTCAAATAATCGCCTTAACGGATTCGAACTAGGCGTATACACGCGTGTCGTCACGACGGAGCCCCGTTGCACGCCGATATAAGCGCTGAGACATGCGCTGCATGCTCTTCCCCCAATGGGACGTGATGGGTGGTTCGCCTAACCTTCGCTACGGCAAAGCACACGTGACGGGGTCAACACCATCACGCGTCGCACGACGCGACACCCTCGCGATCGTTTCGATTCGCACGTAACGACACGGATCACGCGTCATTCGTCCCCACGACGTTGCCGACAATCCCAACTAGATACGAGACACCCTGACGACGGTTCGCTACGGGCCGTTTCAGCATGCTGATAAAGGAGCAAGCTCATGAGTGATACCCCGGTGCAGCCGACGGTCGGCGTCGGCGCGGAAGAAACTGCCTTTGGCACCAAGGGAGTCATCGACCGGTACTTCGGCATTTCGTCGCGCGGCAGCACGCAGCGCCGCGAGATCATTGCCGGCGTCACGACCTTCCTCGCGATGGTCTATTCCGTGTTCGTCGTTCCCGGCATGTTCGGCAAGGCCGGCTTCGACACGAGTGCCGTGTTCGTCGCGGTCTGCCTCACCACCGCGTTCGGTTCGCTGCTGATGGGCCTGTGGGCGAAGCTGCCGATCGCGATCGGCTGCGCGATCTCGCTGACCGCGTTCACCGCGTTCGGCCTCGTGCTCGGCAAAGGGCTGTCGCCGACGGTCGCGCTCGGCGCCGTGTTCCTGATGGGTCTTGTGTTTACCGGCATTTCCGTCACCGGCGTGCGTTCGTGGATTTTGCGCAACCTGCCCGCGGGCGTCGCGCACGGCACCGGGATCGGCATCGGCCTGTTCCTGCTGCTGATCGCATCGAACGACGTCGGCCTCGTGATCAAGAACCCGGGCGCCGGCCTGCCGGTCTCGCTCGGCCAGATCACCGCGTTCCCGGTCATCATGTCGATCATCGGCCTCGCCGCGATCTTCGGCCTCGAAAAGCGTCGCGTGCCGGGCGGCATCCTGCTCGTCGTGATCGCGATTTCGCTGTTCGGCCTGATCTTCGATCCGAGCGTGAAGTACCACGGCATCTTCGCGCTGCCGTCGCTGAGCGCACCGGGCCATGCGTCGCTGATCGGCGCGATGGACATCAAGGGCGCGCTGTCGATGGCCGTGCTGCCGAGCGTGCTGGCGCTGGTGATGACCGCCGTGTTCGACGCGACCGGCACCATCCGCGCAGTCGCGGGCCAGGCCGGCCAGCTCGACGAGAACGGTCGCATCATCAACGGCGGCCGCGCGCTGACGGCCGACTCGCTCAGCTCGATCTTCTCCGGCTTCCTCGGCGGCGCGCCGGCGGCGGCCTACATCGAGTCGAGCGTCGGCGTGGCCGCCGGCGCGAAGACGGGCCTCGCGGCGGCCGTGGTCGGCCTGCTGTTCCTCGTCGTGATGTTCTTCTCGCCGCTCGCGGGCCTCGTGCCGTCGTACGCCACGGCACCGGCGCTGATGTACGTCGGCCTGCTGATGCTCGGCAGCGTGAGCAAGCTGCACATGGACGACATGGTCGATGCGATGTCGGGCCTCGTGTGCGCGGTGTTCATCGTGCTGACCGCGAACATCGTGACGGGCATCATGCTCGGCTTCTCGACGCTCGTGATCGGCCGCATCGCCAGCGGCGAATTCCGCAAGCTCAACGTCGGCACCGTGCTCATCGCGGCCGTGCTCGTCACGTTCTATCTCGGCGGCTGGGCGATCTGACCGCGAATCGTGCGCGACGTCGCCGGCAGAAGGACGGCGCGCATCGGGACGACATCGTCTCCTCCACCATCATCGTTGATGGTCTCCAGGCCTGGGAACGCAAGTTTCCGGGCTTTTTTTGTTGTTGCGCGCAGTGCGCGCGCATTGCGGAAACGGTGCGGCGCGAATCCGCACCCGGTGCTACGATCGCACTTTGCCTTCAGGAGCCCCCATGGACGCGCTCGGCATCGTCTCCGAATCGAGCACCCGGACTTCGGCGCACAAGCCGCCGTTCATCCCGTCGTTCGGTTTCCACGAAGTGCACGAATCGAGGCCGATCGATGCCGCGCCGGCGCGCATCATCGACACGGTCTCCACGCTCGACATGCGCACGGATCCGGTCGTCGATGCGCTGCTCAACGTCCGCGAATTCCCGGCAACCGTTGCCGCGTCGCTGCGCCACGGCACCCCGCGAGTCGAACGCGAACGCTTCGGCCTCCACGCATTCACGCCGCTGCATCGCGACGAAACGTCGCTGTCGCTCGGCCTGATCGGCCGCTTCTGGCGTCCCGACCTCGGCGTGCTGAAGATCGCCGACGCGGCGGCGTTCGTGCAGCACGACGACCCGCGCGATGCGAAGCTGGTGCTGTGCTTCGAAGTCGTCGGGCTCGCGTCGGGCGCGCACCTGCTGCGCACCGAAACCTTCGTGCATTGCCCGACCGCCCGCACGCGGCTGCTGTTCACGCCGTACTGGCTCGCGATCCGGATGGCGAGCGGCTGGATTCGACGCCGCACGCTGACGGCGGTCGAGATGGCGCTGGCGTAGCGACTGCCCCTGCCGATGGCCGATTCGCACCGGCCTGCGCATCAAAACAGCTTGATCACGACCAACCCGACGACGATTGCCGTCGCGACCACGACCGCACCTGCCGCCTGCCCGAGCCAGGGCGCCGGCGCGACGACGAGATCGTCGCGTTCCATGCGCCGCGGCGTACCGGCCAGCATCCCGTGCAGCACCGACAGCGCGACCACCGCGAACTTCACCGACAGCCACACCACACCCCGGCTCGCGATACGTCACCCCCGTGGTGCAAACCATGCGCACGCAACCGTCAGGATCGCTACAGAATGCCGCGATACCCCGTCGCCCGCCACAGAATCACGCTAACCAGACCCGACCGATGACCCGCATCCGCAACCCCCTGAACATCGCGCAGCTCCAGGCGTTTGTCTCCGCCGCGCATCTCAAGAGCCTGCGCGCCGCCGCGCGCGAACTCGGCGTCACGCAGCCCGCGATCACGCATACGATCCGCGAGCTCGAAACCGCGCTCAACGCGGAGCTGCTCGCGCGCAGCGTGCGCGGCGTCGAGCTGACCGCGTGCGGCCAGGCGCTGCTGCCGCGCGCCGAGCAGCTGCTCGGCGACATCCGCCGCACGGTCGAGGCCGTCGAGCAGGTGAAAGGCGAGATGTCGGGGCGCGTCGCGGTCGGCACGATGCCGTCGATCGCGCTGACCGCGCTGCCGCGCGCGGTGACGGCATTCCGCCAGTCGATGCCGAACGTCAGCCTGCATCTGGTGGAAGTGACGGTGCCCGACGCGCTCGCGCAGTTGCGCAACGGCACGCTCGACGTCGCTGCGATGCACCATGTGCCCGCGCTCGACCGCGACTTCACGCAATCGCCGCTGCTGTCGACCGAATTCTCCATCGTGATGCGCGAAGGCCACCCGCTTGCGCATGCGCGCCGGTTAGAGGAATTGCTCGACGCCGAATGGATCGTCACCGTCGGCGCCGAGCAGTTTCCGCACAGCGTGATGGTCGGGATGTTCGAGGCGCGCGGATTGCCGCTGCCGAAGCGCCTGCTGCGATCGCCGATGTCGTTCGCGGTGACGCTCGGGCTCGTCGCGCGCTCGGACGTGATCGGCTGCTTCACGCGCCCGCTCGCCGCGATGGTCGCGCCGCTCGGCATCCGCACGGCCGAACTCGACGAAAGCATGCCGCGCTTCGACCTGTCGATCATCTCGCGGCGCGACCTGCTGCCCACGCCCGCCGTCACGCAATTCGTCACGTGCCTGCAGCGCGCGGTCAACGAAACGCTCGGCTGAATCGTTCCTGTGTCTGAAACGGCGGCGCCCCCGCGCGCCGCCGCCGGGCCCGGTATCGGGGCTTGTCCTAGGCGCCCTGCCGGTATTTTGTCTTGATAATCTTGCGCACGTCGCACGCCCGCATCGGGTGGGCGAAACGGACAGCCTGTCGCGAAGCCGCGCCGGGCCGAAGGCTTACGGCGCGGCACAACCGCGCACCCATCGAACAAAACGAGGAGTCACCGAGTGAAAAAGATTCTTGCGGCTGTGACCGTAGCCCTGCTCGCCGTATCGGCAGGCAGCGCGTATGCGAAGGACTGGACGACCGTGCGGTTCGGCGTCGACGCGAGCTACCCGCCTTTCGAATCGAAAGGCGCTGACGGCAAGGTGGTCGGGTTCGACGTCGACCTCGGCAACGAAATCTGCCGCCGCATGAACGCGAAGTGCGTGTGGATCGAAAACGACTTCGACGGGATGATTCCGGCACTGAAGGCCCGCAAGTTCGACGGCGTGTTGTCGTCGATGTCGATGACGCCGGCGCGCGAGGAACAGATCGCGTTCTCGGCGAAACTGTTCAACACGCCGACGCGCCTCGTCACGAAGAAGGGCGCCGGCCTGATGCCGACGGCCGAATCGCTGAAGGGCAAGTCGGTCGGCGTCGAGCAGGGCACGATCCAGGAAACCTATGCGAAGACGTACTGGGCCTCGAAGGGCGTGAACGTCGTGCCTTACCAGAACCAGGACCAGGTCTACGCCGACCTGATCTCGGGCCGTCTGGACGGCGCGCTGCAGGACGCGGTGCAGGCTGAAATCGGCTTCCTGAAGACCCCGCGCGGCGCGAACTTCGATTTCGCCGGCAAGGACATCGACGATCCGAAGACGCTCGGCAACGGCGCCGGCATTGGCCTGCGCAAGGAAGACACCGACCTGAAGGCGAAGATCGACGGCGCGATCGCCGGCATGCGCAAGGACGGCACGTACGACAAGATCGCGAAGAAGTACTTCGATTTCGACGTCTACGGCAAGTAATCCGCCAGCGAAGGCACGCTTCGCTTCGGCACGAACGGGCTCCGCAAGGAGCCCGTTTTTTTGCGCGCGCGGCGCCGGCTGCGTTATTTTTTCCGCGCCAACCTGATGATTCTCAAAGAAAATCGACGTGCTCTGGCGCCGGTTTGATGGCGGCGAGGGGGCAACGTACAATCGATCCTCCACGCACACCGGATCATTCGCGGCTGCGCCGCACTCCCCCATCATGCAAACGCAGACCCATCCGCTGATTTCCCCCGCCGTCGGTACCGAACGCCACATCACGAGCTTTCACTACGGCCCGCGCGGCGGCAAGAAGGTCTATATCCAGTCGTCGCTGCATGCGGACGAACTGCCCGGCATGCTGGTCGCCACGCTGCTGCGCCGCAAGATCGCCGCGCTCGAGACGGCCGGCAAGCTGCGCGGCGAAGTCGTCATCGTGCCCGTGCCGAACCCGATCGGCCTGTCGCAACACGTGTTCGGCGATCACCTCGGCCGCTTCGAGCTCGGCTCGATGCAGAACTTCAACCGCAATTTCTACGATCTCGCCGCGCTCGTGCTGCCGCGCGTCGAAAGCCGCCTCACGCACGACGCGCAGCACAACCTCGTCGCCGTGCGCGCCGCGATGCGCGAAGCGCTCGACGAGCAGAAGCCGCGCACCGAGCTCGACTCGCAGCGCCTCGCGCTGCAGAAGCTGTCGTTCGACGCCGATATCGTGCTCGACCTGCACTGCGACAGCGACGCGGTGATGCACCTCTACACGAATCCTGATCTGTGGGCGGACGTCGAGCCGCTGTCGCGCTATCTCGACGCGCAGGCGTCGCTGCTCGCGCTGAATTCGGTCGGCAACCCGTTCGACGAGATCCACAGCTTCTGCTGGTCGGACCTGCGCAGCCGCTTCGGCGACCGCTTCCCGATCCCGAACGGCGCGATTTCCGTCACCGTCGAGCTGCGCAGCGAGCGCGACGTGTCGTACGAGTTCGCCGAAAAGGACGCGCAGGCGATCGTCGAATACCTGACCGAGCGCGGTGTCGTCGACGGCACGCCGGCGCCGCTGCCGCCGCTCGCGCATCCGGCCACGCCGCTCGCGGGCACCGATCCGCTCGTCGCGCCGGTGTCGGGCGTGATCGTGTTCCGCACGCCGGTCGGCGCGATGATCGAGGCCGGCCAGGCCGTGGCCGACATCGTCGATCCGCTGACCGATCGCGTCGTCACGCTGAAGAGCAGCGTGTCGGGTGTGCTGTACGCGCGCCAGATCGTGCGCTTCGCGACGGCCGGCATGGAAGTCGCGCGGATTGCCGGCGCAACCGCGATCCGCACGGGTTCGCTGCTGTCGGCCTGAGCGGCCGGCCCGCGCGCCGGAGAACGGCGCGCACCGCGCTCACCCGTGCGCACCAACGAAATCGCCCGCTTGCGCGGGCGATTTGCTTTCCGGAATACCCGGGCGAGCCATCCGGCCGGGCGGCGGCACGCGTGAGCGCTCAGAACGCCGGCACGATCGCGCCACCGAACTTCTGGTCGATGAACTTGCGCACGTCGTCCGATTCATAGGCCGCGACGAGCTTCTTCACCCACGGCTTGTCCTTGTCCTGTGCACGCACCGCGATCAGGTTTGCGTACGGCCCGCGCAGGTCCTCGATCGCGATCGCATCCTTCACCGGCGTGAGCCCCGCCTTCACCGCGTAGTCGGTGTTGATCGACGCGGCATCGAGATCAGGCAGCGCGCGCGGCAGCTGCGCGGCGTCGAGTTCGACGATCTTGATCTTCTTCGGGTTCTCGGCGACGTCGAGCGGCGTCGCGTTCACGCCGTTGGTGCCGGCGCCCGCCTTCAGCTTGATCACGCCGTACTTCTGCAACAGCAGCAGCGCGCGGTTGCCGTTCGACGGATCGTTCTGGATCCCGACCTTCGCGCCCGCCGGCAAGTCCTTCAGCGACTTGAGCTTCTTCGAGTAGAAGCCCATCGGCGCCGTGTACGTGAGCCCGACGTTGACGATCTTGTAGCCGCGCTGCTTGATCTGGCTGTCGAGGAACGGCTGGTGCTGGAAACCGTTCGCGTCGAGATCGCCGGAATCGAGCGCCGCGTTCGGCTGCACGTAGTCGTTGAACTCGATGACCTTGATCGCGAGGCCTTCACGCGCGGCGACCTTCGTCACCTCGGTCCAGATCTGCGCGTCGGGGCCGCTCATCGTGCCGATCTTCAGTGTTTGCGGGTCGGCGTGCGCGCCGGGCGCCGCGAATGCCAGCGCCGCGGCGAGTGCGCCGAGGCCGGTCAGGAATGAACGTCGCATGGTGTCCTCTCGTCCCGTGTCGTTTGTTGGAACACGGATCGTGGCATGGGGCCGGAACGCCGCCAACCAAGCTTATTTCATGTGCATATTCCCGCCCCGGATCGATTCTCAGCCGAATTCGGTATAACCCCCGATAGCGCAACCGGGCAGAATTCAGTGTCGCATCGACGCCACATATTCTTCATATGACAGTCGCTGTCATATTCATTACGTGGCCTCTCGATAAAGTTGCCGCCGGTCCGTGAAAGCGCCCAGAGAGAGCGCCGGAACCGCAACTGGACACGCCATTCATTCGCTCGGAGAATCCTTTGAACAAGAAACTGTTGACCATCGCCGCCCTGGCAGCAACGGCCGGCACGGCGCACGCACAAAGCAGCGTGACCCTGTACGGCGTCATCGATGCCGGTATCAGCTACGTGAACCACAGCAAGACCGCCAACGGCGGCACGGGCAAGCTGTTCAAGTACGACGACGGCGTTGCCCAGGGCAGCCGTTGGGGCCTGCGCGGCACCGAAGACCTCGGTGGCGGCCTGAAGGCGATCTTCGTGCTCGAAAACGGCTTCAACAGCGGCAACGGCACGCTTGGCCAGGGCGGCGCGATCTTCGGTCGCCAGGCTTACGTCGGCCTGAGCCAGTCGCAATACGGCACGGTCACGTTCGGCCGCCAGTACTCGTTCTCGACCGACATCCTCGGCTCGAACTACTCGACGGGCGGCAACACCGTCGCGGGTAACTACGCGTACCACGTGAACGACATCGACCAGCTCACGTCGAGCCGCATCAACAACGCCGTGAAGTTCCAGAGCGCGAACTACTCGGGCTTCACGTTCGGCGCGTTGTACGGCTTCTCGAACTCGACGGACTTCGCAGGCGCAGCGGCCACGACGTCGGGCACGACGACGACGGCAGGCTCGTCGCGCGCATACAGCTTCGGCCTGAACTACGCGAACGGCCCGCTGTCGGTCGGCGCAGCCTACACGGACATCCGTTTCCCGAGCCAGTCGACGCCGGCCTTCTCGACGACGATCGCGAACCTGAGCACGGGCAACGTCCGCGACCTGCGCACGTACGGCGTCGGCGGCCGCTACGTCTGGGGCCCGGCAACGGCATGGCTGCTGTGGACGCGTACGCAGTTCTCGACCGTTTCGGGCGCGGGCGGCACGTTCTACAACGCGTATGAAGCAGGCGCGAAGTACGCATTCACGCCGGCTCTGTCGGGCGGCCTCGGCTACACGTACACGAACGCAACGCAGAACGGCAACTCGTGGCACTGGAACCAGGTCAACGGTATCGCCGACTACGCACTCAGCAAGCGGACGGACGTGTACGGCCTGGTCGTGTACCAGCAGGCATCGGGCAAGGGCGTGCAAGCGCAGATCGGCTCGAGCACGAGCTACTTCAATACGTCGGGCACGGGTTCGAAGAACCAGATCGCCGCACGTATCGGTATCCGTCACAAGTTCTAAAGCATCCGCTTAACTCGCGGATCACGACGGCAAGAAGCGCCCCGCTCCACGCGGGGCGCTTTTTTATGTGCTTTTAAGTTTCGCTTAATTCTGGGCTGAGAGGATGCTCTCACCCCCCCTGTTGGCCGCCTGAGCATCGGCGGCTTTTTTTTTGAACCGCCGACGGCGCCGCCATCGATTGCCCACAAGACAGGATCGGAGGCCATGATGATCGAAGATACCGTTTTCAGCCATCTGCACGCGATTCTGACGTGCCAACACTCGCTGCCGGTCCAGAGCTGCCGCGTGTCGGTCGAAATGCAGCGCCCGTGGGGCCGGCCGTACCGGCTCGTCGAATGGACGATGCACCTCGACGCGCCCGCGCGGCGCCAGATCGTGCCGGCCGAATCGACCGACGAAGAGATCGCCGAAGTCGTCGCCTCGCACGTGCCGGGCCGGCTTTACGGCGACGGCCGCCTGCAGTTCTGAACGCCTTCCCGTTCCCCCCGCTTCCCGCATGTCGGCCACGCCGCACGAATCGTGCGGCAGTCGGTCTCGTTTGATGCTGCAACGAAACCTGCTACGCTGCGCGTTTTCGTCCACGCAACACACGATGGAAAACGCATTCAACGAACGTGGCGTGATGATCACGCGCAACGGCCTGTCGGCCGCCGGCCAGGTATTCGCACTGCGTGACATTCGCCAGGTCGATGTCGTCAAGATTCCGAAGAACCGCCTCGTGCCGTCGCTGATCTCGCTGATCGGCGTGGCAGCCGCCGTCGCAGGCGGCATCGCCGGATCGAGCGCCGTGCTCGTCGTCGGCGTGATGCTCGCCGTCGTCGGCTATCTGGCGTGGACCACGCAGGATGTCACGTACCGCCTGATGGTGGAGATGCCCGACGGCAAGCGCGAAGCGCTGTCGAGCGTCGACGTCGAGTTCGTCGAACGCGTCGCGCAGGTCGTGCGCGATGCGCAGGCCGCAACGACGGCCGGCTGATTCCGTTCGCCCTCCCCTGCACGCTTCGATTCGCGGTGTGCAGACGCGCGTGGCGCGTTTCGGCTCGCGGTGCATCGCTGCATCGGGCCGAAGCATCATCATCGAATCGCGTTCCCGCCGCATCCTCGCAAGGCCCGCACCTGCGCTGCGTACGCCGACCGCCTAGTATGGAAAGAGCGGCCCGCCGCCGCATCGTCCGAGGAGGTCGGCATGAACGTTCAATTGCTGTCCGGCATGCTTCGCGCGCAGGAACTGCTGCTCGTGTCGATGATCCGCGCGCTTCCCCTTGACGAACGCCGTGCGCTCGTCGACCTTTACACCGAACAAATCGCGTTCGCCGAACAGGCGGGCCTCGAAAGCCACAGCGATCGCGCGACGCACGATGCGTTCATCGCGCATGCGCGCAACCTGCTGATCCGCATCGAAGCGCTCGCCTAGCGCCGGCGCGCCGGCGCGCTTCTCGCCCATTTCCCGCCGCGGCTCGCCCGAGCCGCGCAGGTAAGCGCTCACCCCCACAGGCCGCTTTCCTTCCTTGTATTGATAATAATTCTCATTTACACTGGTAAAGTTATCAGTTTCCTTTCAATTCGCCGCTCGCCGCCTTCCGTGCGCGGGCGGGCCAGCCAGGTGAACGCGTCACCCAGCCAGCCTCCGGGCTTGTCATCATCAATGGGAGACCACCTGTGCATTGCTATACGCTGGCGCGGCGGCCGATCTGTGCCGCGCTGTTCGGCGCGTTCGGCCTGTCCGCCGCCTCGGCTCACGCCGATTCGACGCCGCAAGGCGCCATCCCGCCTTCCGCCATCCACGTCGCCGCATCCACGCGCGGCGATGCGGCGCTGCTCGACCCCGTGACGGTCACGGCCAACCGTACCGCCACGGCCGCGAGCCGCACGGCGGCGTCCGTCTCGGTGATCACCGACGAGGACCTGGAAGAACAGCAGGCCACCAACATCAAGGACGCATTGCGCTACGAGCCGGGCATCACCGTGCGCCGCACCGCGTACCGGCCCGGCAGCGCCGCGCTCGGCGGCGGCCGCGACGGCGATTCGAGCATCAACATCCGCGGCCTCGAAGGCAATCGCGTGCTGCTGATGGAAGACGGCATCCGCCTGCCGAACGCGTTTTCATTCGGGCCGCTCGAAGCGGGGCGCGGCGACTACGCCGATCTCGACACGCTCAAGCGCATCGAGATCCTGCGCGGGCCGGCCTCGGCACTCTACGGCAGCGACGGCCTGACCGGCGCGGTGAACTTCATCACGAAGGATCCGCGCGACCTGCTGTCGATCTACAACAAGCCCTACTACTTCTCGTTCCGGCCGAGCTACGACTCGGCCGATCGCAGCGTCGGCGCGACGGTATCGGCCGCGGGCGGCAACGATCGCGTGCAGGGAATGATCATCGCCGACGGCCGGCGCGGTCACGAAGTCGACACGCGCGGCAGCAACAACTCGGCGAGCACGCTGCGCACCACGTCGAACCCGCAGGACGTCTATTCGGAATCGCTGCTCGGCAAGCTCGTGCTGACGCCCACCGCGCGCGATACGATCAAGTTCACCGCCGAAACGGTGCAGCGCCGCGTGAGCACCGACGTGCTGTCGGCGATCAGCCCGCCGACCACGCTCGGCCTCACGACCTACGACCGGCTCGAGCGCAACCGCTTCAGCGTCGACTACGATTTCCGCGACGACGCATTCCGCTGGTTCCAGACCGCGCACGTTCAGTTCTACTATCAGGACGCGAAGCAGGACCAGTACGCGTTCGAGACGCGCGGCAGGGCGGCTTCGCGTTCGCGCGACAACCAGTACAAGGAGCGCACGTTCGGCGGCTCCGCATTCGCCGAAAGCGGCTTCGCGACCGGCCCGTTCGCGCACAAGCTGCTGTATGGCGTCGACGGCAGCGTGTCGCGCGTGACGAACCTGCGCGACGGCACGGTGCCGGGCGTCGGCGAAGCGTTCCCGAACAAGGCGTTCCCCGACACCGACTACACGCTGTTCGGCGCGTTCGTGCAAGACCAGATCGGCTACGGCCGCCTGCTTGTCACGCCGGGCCTGCGCTTCGACACGTACCGGCTGAGCCCGACCGGGAACGATCCGCTGTTCACCGGCAAGGCCGTGTCGACGAGCGCGAACGAACTGTCGCCGCGCGTCGCCGTGCTCTACGAGATCACACCCGCGGTCATTCCGTACGTGCAGTACGCGCACGGCTTCCGCGCGCCGACGCCCGACCAGGTGAACAGCAGCTTCTCGAACCCGGTGTACGGCTATACGTCGATCGGCAATCCGAACCTGAAGCCCGAGACGAGCGATACGTTCGAAGCCGGCCTGCGCGGCAAGGCCGGCACCGGCTACGGCGTCGTGCGCTACAGCGCCGCCGCGTTCACCGGCCGCTACCGCAACTTCATCTCGCGCACGACGATCGCCGGCAGCGGCCGGCCAACCGACCCGTCCGTGTTCCAGTACGTGAACTTCGCCGACGCGCGCATTCACGGCCTCGAAGGCCGCGCCGAATGGGTGATGCCGAACGGCGTCACGCTGAAGACGGCGATGGCGTTCACGAAGGGCTCGACGCAGAACGATGGCGCGGCCAGCCAGCCGCTCAACACCGTCAACCCGTTCTCGGCCGTGTTCGGCGTGCGCTACGAGCCGACCGAGCGCTGGTACGTGCAGACCGACCTGCTGTTCCAGGCCGCGAAACGCGGCAAGGACATCGACAAGTCCGACTGCTCGAACAAGGCGTGCTTCTCGCCACCGTCGTCGTTGGTCGTCGACCTGCGCGGCGGCTACCGCTTCAACAAGCACGTGAGCGCGACGATCGGCATCCGCAACCTGTTCGACCGCAAGTACTGGAACTGGTCGGACGTGCGCGGCATCGCGGCCGATTCGCAGGTGCTCGATGCCTATACGTCGTCCGGACGCACGGTCGCCGTCAGCATGAAAGTGGATTTCTGATGCGCGCCGCCCGCGCTGCCACCCCAACCGTTACATGAAGGAGTCCGACATGATGCAATCCGCCCTTCCCGGTCAACCGGCCACGCCGGCCCGCGCGGCCGCCGCGCTGCGCGACGCGTTCGTCAAGCTCAAGACCGAGCGCCAGCTGCGCAACCGCGACGTCGCGCAGGCGCTCGGCGTCAGCGAAGGCGAGGCGCTCGCCGCGTTCGTCGGCGAGCACGTCGTGCGGCTCGACGCGCGCTTTCCGGCGATGTTCGAGGAAATGCCGCGCCTCGGCCGCGTGATGGCGCTCACGCGCAACGACACGGCCGTCCACGAAAAGGATGGCGAATATGCGCAGATGAGCCATGACGGCCCCGTCGGCCTCGCGCTCGGCGATATCGACCTGCGCATCTTCTATCGCCACTGGGTGTCGGCGTTCGCCGTGCGCGACGAAACCGCGCACGGCCCGCTGAAGAGCCTGCAGTTCTTCGACGCACAGGGCCATGCGATCCACAAGGTCTACCTGCGCGCGCACAGCGACCACGCCGCGTACGACGCGTTCGTCGAGCGCTGGCGCGCGGCGACGCAGGAGCCGGGCCTCGAGGTCGCGCCCGCTGGGCCGAAAACACCCGAGCGCGCCGACACCGAGATCGACGTCGCGGGCTTTCGCGCCGCGTGGGACGCGATGACCGACACGCACCAGTTCTTCGGCATCACGCAGCGCTTCGGCGTGAGCCGCATGCAAGCGCTGCGCCTCGCCGATCCGCAATACGCGTATCCGGTCGAAACCGCGCATGCGCTGCGTCACGTGCTCCAGCAGGCGGCGCAGAGCGGCCAACCGATCATGGTATTCGTCGGCAACGCGGGAATGATCCAGATCCATACGGGCCCCGTCGCGAACGTGCGCGAGGTCGGCGCATGGATCAACGTGCTCGACCCGGGCTTCAACCTGCACGTGCGCGAGGACTTGATCGCCGCCGCGTGGGTTGTGAAGAAGCCGACGAGCGACGGCATCGTCACGTCGCTCGAGCTGTTCGACCGGCAGGGCGACCACGTCGCGCTGCTGTTTGGCGAACGCAAACCCGGCAAGGTGGAGCGCGACGACTGGCGCGCGCTCGTCGCAACGTTGCCGACCGCGGCACGCGGGGGCGCGCGGTGAGCGCGCGACCGTTCGATCCGCGCCGCCGCGCGGTGCTGGCGAGCGCGGCGGCCGGCGCGCTCGCGGGCGCGCTGCCCGGCAGCGTGCTCGCCCAGGGTGCGCAGGCCGCGCCGAAACGCGTGGTCGTGATCGGCGGCGCACTCGCGGAAACCGCTTTCGCGCTCGGCGGCGCCGAGACGCCGCGCTACCGGCTCGTCGGCGCCGACACGACCTGCACGTACCCCGACGCCGCAAAGCGGCTGCCGAAGGTCGGCTACCAGCGCGCGCTGTCGGCCGAGGGGCTGCTGTCGCTGCGGCCCGATCTCGTGCTCGCGTCGGCGGAAGCCGGCCCGCCCACCGCGATCGCACAGGTGAAAAGCGCCGGCGTCGCGGTGACCACGTTCGACGAACGCCACGACGTCGATTCGGTGCGCGCGAAGATCACGGGCGTCGCACAGGCGCTCGACGTGCGTGGCGCGGGTGCCGCGCTGCTGCAGCGTTTCGACCGCGACTGGCAGGCCGCGCGCGATGCGGTCGCTGCCCGTGCGCCCGGCGGCGCGCAGCCGCCGCGTGTGCTGTTCGTGCTGAACCACACCGGCAACCAGGCGCTCGTCGCCGGCCAGCGTACGGCCGCCGACGCGATGATCCGCTACGCGGGCGCGCGCAACGCGATGCAGGGCTTCGATCACTACACGCCGCTGACGACCGAGGCGCTGGCAGCCGCCGCGCCCGACGTCGTGCTGATCTCCGACGAAGGGCTCGCGGCCGTCGGCGGCCGCGCCGCGCTGCTCGCGACGCCCGGCTTCGGCGCGACACCGGCCGGCCGCGCGCAACGCGTGGTATCGCTCGACGCGCTGTTCCTGCTCGGTTTCGGCCCGCGCCTGCCGCTCGCCGTCACGACCCTGCACCGACGCCTGTCGGATGCGCTCGCCTGATTCCGGAATGCCCCGATGCCCGCTCACGCTTCGCCTTTCCCCGCCTCGTCGCCCGCGTCGCGCTCCGGCGCCGCGTGCATCGGCACGTCGCGCCGCTTCGCGCCGTTCGCGCTGGTTGCGCTCGCCTGCCTCGTGTGCGCGATGTCCGTCGTCGCCCTGTGCGTCGGCGCGTATCGCATTCCGCTCGCGCAAGCCTGGGCCGCGCTGACCGGCGATGCGGCCGCGCAGCAGGCGCGCGCGGTGCTGTTCGACATCCGCGCGCCGCGCGTCGCGCTTGCGTTGCTGGTCGGCGGCGGCTTCGGCGCGACCGGCGCCGCGATGCAGGCGCTGTTCCGCAATCCGCTCGCCGATCCGGGGCTCGTCGGCGTGTCGAGCGGCGCCGCGCTCGGCGCGACGACGATGATCGTGCTCGGCCCCGCGCTCCTTGCCGCACACGTGAACGCCGCCGCGTTGCCCGTTGCCGCATTCGTGGGCGCGCTCGCGGTCGCGGCGCTCGTCTACCGGCTCGCCGCATCGCGCGGCCGGCTCGCGCTGCCGCTGCTGCTGCTCGCCGGCATCGCGATCAACGCGCTGGCCGGCGCGGCGATCGGGCTCCTCACGTTCGTCGCCGATGACGCGCAATTGCGCTCGCTGACGTTCTGGAGCCTCGGCAGCCTCGGCGGCGCGCAATGGCCCGCGCTGGCGGCCGTCGCACCGTGCGTCGCGATCGGCTGCCTGCTGCTTGCGCGCGAACGCGACGCGCTGAACGCATTGCAACTCGGCGAAACCGAGGCGCTGCACCTCGGCGTGCCCGTGCAGCGGCTGAAGCGGCGCGTGCTCGTCGCGGTCGCGCTCGCGGTCGGCGCGCTGGTGTCGTGCGCGGGCATCATCGGCTTCATCGGGCTCGTCGCGCCGCATTGCGTGCGGCTCGCATGCGGCCCCGACCAACGCGTCGTGCTGCCCGGCGCCACGTTGCTCGGCGCGCTGCTGACGCTCGCCGCCGATCTCGCCGCGCGCACGGTTGCCGCGCCCGCGGAAATTCCGCTCGGCGTGCTGACCGCACTGCTCGGCGCACCGTTCTTTCTGGCGCTGCTGTGGAAGAGCCGCGGCGCGCTCGGCGGCTGACCCTTTTCTCACGACGACCATGCTGACCGCCCATCACCTCGACGTCGCCCGTCGGCACAACGCGATCCTGCGCGACCTGTCGCTGTCGATCGAACCCGGCCGCGTGACCGCGCTGCTCGGCCGCAACGGCGCGGGCAAGAGTACGCTGCTGAAGACCTTTGCCGGCGAACTCACCGGCGGCACCGCGCCGAACGGCGTGCGCGTGACCGGCGACATCACGCTGAACGGCGAGTCGCTCGCGCGCATCGACGCGCCGCGACTTGCGTGCCTGCGCGCGGTGCTGCCGCAGGCCGCGCAGCCTGCGTTTCCGTTCAGCGTCGACGAAATCGTGCTGCTCGGCCGTTATCCGCATGCACGCCGCAGCGGTGCAACGTCACGTCGCGATCGCGACATCGCGTGGTACGCGCTCGAACGCGCGGGCGCCGATGCACTCGTCGGCCGCGACGTCACGACGTTGTCGGGCGGCGAACTCGCGCGCGTGCAGTTCGCCCGTGTGCTCGCGCAGCTGTGGCCGGACAACGAAGCGACGGAAAGCGGCCCGCGCTACCTGCTGCTCGACGAGCCGACCGCCGCGCTCGATCTCTCGCATCAGCACCGCCTGCTCGAAACCGTACGCGCCGTTGCACGCGAATGGCAGCTCGGCGTGCTCGCGATCGTGCACGATCCGAACCTCGCCGCGCGGCACGCGGATACGATCGCGATGCTCGCCGACGGCACGATCGTCGCGCACGGCACGCCGCGCGACGTGATGACGCCGGCACATATCGCGCGGTGCTACGGATTCGCGGTGAAGATGGTGGAGACCGGCGACGGTGCGCCGCCGGTGATGGTGCCCGCTTAGCGCGTGTCGCGTGTCGCATGAGCGTTGCGCCGCGCGATGTCATGCATGACCGACAGCAACGACTTTCACGACACATCATTCGCGCCTCGCGCATCCCTTCAAGGAGACCCACGTGCCGCTTCCGATGACCCGCCTCATCCTGTACGTCCAGGACGTCGCGTCGCTCAAGACGTTCTACCAACGATATTTCGATCTGCCCGTCATTGAGGAAATCGAACACGAGTGGGTCGTGCTCGACGCAGGCGCCATCGAGCTCGCGCTGCATCTCGCCGGCCCGGCGTTCCGCCACGCGGTACCTGCTGATGCGGAAGCGCGTGCGCAAGCCAGTCACGTGAAGCTGGTGTTCTCGATCGGCCAGGACATCGGCGCGCATCGCGACCGGCTGGCCGGCAACGGCGTGACGGTGCGCGATCTCAAGCGCTATGACGGGTTCGCATACACGATGTACGACGGCATCGATCCGGAAGGCAACGTCTTCCAGGTGATGCAGGCGGAATGACGTTCGCTCCGGCCTGGGCGTTCACCGGAGCGCCGTGGCCGGCTTGATCCGTGCCCGCGTGCCGAGCGGGCGGCACGCGCTCCCGCTCAATGCCCGACGTCCGCCGCGCCGAACGTCCGCATCTTCCAGCCGAGCCGCACGGCGAGCATCCGCATCGTGAAGCCCGCCACGAGCGCGACCACCGTCGCGACCCCGGCATCGATGCCAAGGTGCTGCATCCCGACATACAGCGCCCCCGTCACGAACGCGACGCTCGCGTACAGCTCCTCGCGCAGGATCAGCGGCATCTCGTTGCACAGCAGGTCGCGCAGCATCCCGCCGCACGCGCCGGTGATCGCGCCGGCCAGCACGACGATGATCGGCGCGGTGCCCGTCGACGCGCCGATGTCGCAGCCGATGATCGTAAACGCCGCGAGGCCGATCGCGTCGACGGTGACGAACAGCGTCTTCATTCGCGCGACATGCCGTGCGACCCACGACGCGACGGTCGCGGCGACGAGCGTGATCACCAGGTACTCGGGATGCGCGATCCAGCCGAGCGGATAGTGGCCGAGCAGTACGTCGCGCACGGTACCGCCGCCGAGCGCCGTCACCGCGCCGACGAGCGCGAGCCCGAAGCGATCCATCCCGCGGCGCATGCCCATCAGCGCCCCCGACATCGCTTCCGCGACGATTGCAATCAGATAAAGCGTATGCATGGTGCGCGTCAGTCATCCGTCCGGAACAGGTCGAGCACACGTTCGCGCTCGGCCGCGTCGACCGCGGCAGGCATCGGCTCGGCAGGCTTGCCGTTGTTGCCCGGCGCGTCGGACGTATCGGCCGCCGCCGCCCCGCCGCACGCGAAGCGGCTGCGGATGTACGACGGCACGTCGGCCGTGCACGTGCCGCGCGTGTATTCGGCGTAGACGAAGTCGCCGTCGACGAGCACGACGTCCTGCGGCGAGGTTGCCTCGACCGGCGTACGCCCGTCGACGGCCGTCTTCATGTAGTCGAGCCAGACCGGCAGCGCGAGCGATGCGCCCGTCACACGCCCCATCGGGCGCGGCGTGTCGTAGCCGAGCCACGCGACCGCGACGATGCCCGACGAGTAACCGGCGAACCAGACGTCCTTCGAGCCGTTCGACGTGCCCGTCTTGCCGGCCGCGTCGTCGCGGCGCAGCGCCAGCGCGCCGCGCGCGGTGCCGGCCTTCACGACGTCGCGCAGCATGCTGTCCATCACGAACGCGTTGCGCGCCGATACGACGCGCTCGCCTGCCGGCGCCGTCGCCTCGTACATCGCGCCGCCGTGACGCTGCTTCACCGACAGGATCAGCCGCGGCTCCATCCGCGTGCCGCCGTTCGCGAACACGCTGTACGCGCTCGCCAGTTCGAGCGGCGTCACGGCGCCCGCGCCGAGCGCGAGCGGCAGCGACGCCGGATTGCGCTGCGCGTCGAAACCGAAGTGCACCGCGTGTTGCTGCACGTAGCGCGCATCGGTGGCCTGCATCAGGCTGACCGCAACGAGGTTCTTCGAGCGCATGAGCCCGCGCCGCACCGGAATGAAGCCCTCGTAGTTGTTGGCGAAATTGCGCGGGCGCCACGGCCGCGCGCCGGTTTCCTCATGGGTGAGCGTGCGTTGCGTATCGTCGACGAGCACGCCCGGGAAGTAGCCTTTCTCAAGCGCCGCCGAATAGACGAACGGCTTGAAGCTCGAGCCCGGCTGGCGATACGCCTGCAGCGCATGGTCGAACACGTTGCGGTTGAAATCCGCGCCGCCGACGAGCGCGAGCATGTCGCCCGTGGCCGCGTCGAGCGACACCAGTGCGCCTTCGAGCCCGTTGCGCGCATCGCGCTTCGCGCGCGGCTGGCGGCTCAGCGTGCGTTCGAGCGACGCTTCGGCCGCGCGCTGGTCGCGCATCGAGATCGTCGTCGTCACGTCGAGGCCGAGCGTGTAGGCGTCGTCGTGAAAACGCTCGACCATCATCCGGCGCGCGCGCTCGGCGACGTACGGCGCGGCGATGATCCCCGGCGGCGGCGTGGTCGCCAGCGCGATCGGCGCGTCGACGGCCGCGCGATACGTCGCGTCGTCGAGCTGGCCGAGCGCATGCATGCGGCCGAGCACGTAGTTGCGCCGCGCGGTCGCGCGTGCCGGATTGACGACCGGGTTGAACGCGGACGGCGCCTTCGGCAGCCCCGCGAGCACGGCCGCCTCGCCCGCGCTCAGCGCGTCGAGCGGCTTGCCGAAATACACGTTCGCGGCCGCCGCGAAACCGTAGGCCCGCTCGCCCAGGTAGATCTCGTTCATGTACAGCTCGAGCAGCTTGTCCTTGCTGTATTCGCGTTCGAGCTTGGTCGCCATCAGGATCTCGGCGAGCTTGCGGCTCAGCACCTTGTCGCGCGTCAGGTAGAAGTTGCGCGCGACCTGCATCGTGATCGTGCTGCCGCCCTGCCCCGGCTGCCCCGTCACGACGTTCGCGAACGTCGCGCGCGCGAGGCCGCCGAAATCGACCGCGCCGTGCTGGTAGAACTTCGCGTCCTCGGCCGCGAGCAGCGCCTGCCGCATCAGCGGCGGGATGCGTTCGAGCGGCACGAACTCGCGCCGCTCGACGCCGTATTCGGCCAGCAGGTCGCCGTCGCGCGAAAAGATCCGCAGCGGCAGCGCGGGACGATAGACGGCGAGGTGCTCGACGGACGGCAACTGCGTCCAGATGCGCTGGATCGTCCATGCGCCGATGCCCGCGCATGCGAGCGTCAGGCCGAGCAGCGCGCCCGCGAGCGTGCGCCACATGCGGCGACGGCGCGGCGGCGGCGCGGGTGGCGATGGCGGGGATGCGGTGTGGTCGGTCATGCCGGGCTCCTTCTTCGATGCTGTGACGGCCGCTGCGCGAGAGGCACCGACTGGTCACGAAAGGCGCGCATTGTCGAAGGGATGGCGCGAAACCGGAACATTCTTTAGCCAAAGTTTGGCTGGCTAAATTTTATTTAGGAAAGTGCAACGGAGCCGTTCACGTCGCATCTGCGACCGTGTGACACATCGTCAGGCGAACCGCGCTGCGCGCGATCCGATTCGGCTGTAGCATCGCGTGATGTTCGATCGATACCTTGCCCTGTGGGGCCTCGTTCCCGACGGCGGCCCTATCCTGACCGCGAGCGGCGGCCTGCTGCCTGTCGTCTGGCAGGGCCGGCCCGCGATGCTGAAGGTCGCTACGTGTGATGAAGAACGTCGTGGCAATGCGCTGATGACCTGGTGGAACGGGCAAGGCGTCGCGCAGGTGTGGCAGCACGACGGCGATGCTGTCCTGCTCGAACGGGCGCAGCCGGCACCGACGCTGGCCGGCTTTTCGGCATCGGGCCACGACGACGATGCGATGCGCATTGCGTGTGATGTCGTCGCGCGGCTGCATGCGTATCGTGCATCCGAGCCGCCTTCGGTCATGCCGCTGCACGACGGGTTCCATGCGCTGTTGTCGGACGCTTCAGGCAACGACGTGCTTCGTCGCTCTGCAACGGCCGCACGCCAGGTGCTGGCCGGCCCGCCCATCGACGAAGTCGTCCTGCACGGCGACATCCATCACGGCAACATCCTCCATTTCGGCGAACGCGGCTGGCTCGCGATCGATCCGAAAGGGCTGCGCGGCGATCGCGCGTTCGACTACGCGAACCTGTTCTGCAATCCCTCGCACGATATGGCGGTCGATCCCGTGCGCTTCGAGCGGCGTGTCACGCTCGTGGCCGATGCAGCGGAGCTGGACCGCCGCCGGCTGCTGCAGTGGATTCTCGCGTGGTCGGGTTTGTCGGCGGTGTGGTTGATCGAGGACGGGCTGCTACCCGATACGCGGTTGCAGGTCGCTGCGCTCGCGGCGACTGCGCTCGGCCTGTAGCAGTACGCGTCGCCCGTGAAAACAAGTTCGTCGCGAATTTACGAGGAACGTGGGGAAGACCGACGGCGGTCGGCCAGTTTGCGACATTCGACAACGCATCCTGGATGGGTGGCAATCCGCGTATCGGGGATCGGCACTTTCAAGGGGATCGGGATGGCGGATCGGGTAGCGCCACAGCTGGCTGATGAGCCCGTCGTTCGGATCGACGAGAGTCTCGCAATGACCGTAGCGGCATGAAAATGAGGCGATAGCGAAATCATTTTTGCTGACAGCTCGACGGAGCGAAGCGACCGCGTGGCGTCGTGGGCAGCGCCGTCATTCAGCGGGCGTGATGGATGGCTTCGCTTCTCGAGGTGCATGGCCGAAGTAGGCCTTGTAGGCACGACTGAAAGCGGCCTCCGACTCGTAACCAACCGACCTTCCAACCTCGCCCACGCGCGCGTCACCTTTCGCCAGCATGTCCCGGGCGACGCTCAAGCGCCATTCATTGCGGTAACGCAACGGAGACTTGCCGACGAGCGCATTGAAACGTTCGCAAAAATTGGAGCGGGACATGCCCGCCACGGCAGCGAGACCATCGATCGTCAAACCACGTGGCGACTGCTCATGGATGGCCTTCAACGCGCGGGCAATACGCTTATCCGCCAATCCGCCTAACCAGTTCGATGCATGACCATGATGAACCCAGGCACGCAACGCACGCACCACCACGAGATCGATCATGCGGGAGACCATCAAGGCGGATCCCGCCTCGTCATTGTCCGCCTCATGCAGAAGAAACTGCATGATGTTCGGCAGCCAGTCGCCTGTCTCCGCCTGGTGAAGGTGGATCATGACGGGTAACGTCAGAAGCAGATCCGGCTGGCTCGCCGGATCAAACCAGAAGTGGCAGACGACCACATTCGCCGGTTGGTCCAGGGCGGAAATGCGCAGGCCGTCAGGTCCGCGCGGCAACAAGAGCAGTTCGCCGGACCGAATCTCGGAAGCGTCAGCCTCATCGCCGGCAATTTGCACCATGCCTTCCATGACTGCGTACGCGTGCGCCGCCCGCGCCGACATGTCCAACTGCGCGAACGGCTGCAGCATCGACGAAAAGACGCGGTCGCCTGTCATGCGCATACGCGCAAGAACCTGAGACAGGAGATCACCGTTAGCCAGACCAGCCAGCGCCCGATCCGGAAAAATGGTCAAGTTTTTCCCAGGTTCAGTCATGTCAATTCGGGTTTCGTGAGCCTAAAGTAAGCGTCGACCACCAACGAAATCACGCAAGACAAGGATTGAAACCATGTTTGGAATTTCGCCGCTCGGCTGGATACACACTCTCGGCAGTCTACCCGCGATACCCATGGCCGTGTACATGTTCGCGCGCTACGGCAGGATCGTTCCGCGGTCAGTTGCCGGGAGGGTGTACTTCGTTACCATGTTGATTGGTTCTCTGACCGTGTTCGCCATAGCGCATCAAGGTGTCAGCTACATCATCGGAGTCGGAGCCGTCGTGCTGTTACTGGCTGGATATGGCGTTGCGTATCTGCCTCTGCCCGGTCGAGCCGGTATCTACCTGGAAACCTTCTGCCTGACGTTGACAGCATTCGTGCTGATGGTTCCCACGGTTACCGAAACGCTGAAGCGTGTGCCCGACGGACATCCGCTGGTCAGCGATCCGAAGTCGCCACTGCTTCTCGGTGCCCAAGCCGCGCTCCTCGTCGCGCTCGTTCTGGGGCTGATCGCTCAAGCGCTTTATCTTCGCAGGAAACCGCAGGCTACCCGTTCGGTGAAAATCTAGAGAAGGGGTGAGAAGCGACGCTTCCGTTGCCGTGTGAATGCAACAATAGATATGTACTCCGGATTATATCGACCTGATATTGATCCGACATCGGTGGGCTGATCGAAGCCGGTACAGGGTATCGAAAGAAGATCGCACCACCAATTCGGATCTTGCGCGCGTCAAGGCAAGCCGCGTGCACGCGAAGACAGTCGAGGTCAAGGCAAGTCACCTCGTGCTCATTTCGCATCCGGTAGAGGCCGCGAACCTGATCCTCGATGCGACCGCCGGCCAGCGTAACGCGGGCGCTGTCAGCATGCTTGCGACGCGTCCAGCCCGGTGTTCGGTCCAGTCAACCGCTCGGTGCGAACGGAGTTGGGATCGGCGTACTTCGCCACGTCGACAGTGGTATTTGTCAGGCGAGCGCACGCTAAACGACCGCTCCGGAGATCTACGCATGGCCGCTTCGGGTCGGCAAGCAACGTCCCCATAAACCCGCGAATATTCCCCAAAAAAACCGCCGCCCCCCCCCGGCGGGCTTTCACATCCAACTGCTTTAACGACGCTTAACGCGCCGGGTTCAGCAACAGGTTCATGTGACGGTTCACGTCCTTGTACAGCAGGTAACGGAAGCGCCCAGGTCCACCCGAATAGCACGCCTGCGGGCAGAATGCGCGCAGCCACATGAAGTCACCGGCTTCGACTTCGACCCAGTCCTGGTTCAGTCGATACACGGCCTTGCCTTCGAGCACATACAACCCGTGCTCCATCACGTGCGTTTCAGCGAACGGAATCACGCCGCCCGGCTCGAACGTCACGATGTTCACGTGCATGTCGTGGCGCATGTCGCTCATGTCGACGAAGCGCGTCGTCACCCAGGCACCGTTGGTGCCCGGCATCGGGATCGGCTCGACGTCCTGCTCGTTGGTCACGAAGGCTTCCGGCAGCGGAATGCCGTCGACGGCCTGGTAATGCTTGCGCACCCAGTGGAAACGCACCGCGGCATCGCTGACGTTGTGCAGCGTCCAGTCCGCGCCCGGCGGAATGAACGCGTAGCCACCCGGCTTCAGCACATGCTTCGTGCCCTGCAGCGTCAGCTCGGCTTCACCTTCGACGACGAACAGCACGGCTTCGGCGTTCTTGTCCTGCTCGGGCTTGTCGCTGCCGCCGCCCGGGTTCACTTCGACGATGTACTGCGAGAAGGTTTCGGCAAACCCCGACAGCGGGCGGGCGATCACCCACAGGCGCGTGTTCGTCCAGAACGGCAGCCAGCTCGTGACGATGTCGCGCATCACACCCTTCGGGATCACCGCGTACGCCTCGGTGAACATCGCGCGATCGGTCAGCAGATCGGTCTGCGGCGGGTGGCCGCCATGCGGCGCGTAATACGTTGTCTTAGACATAGTGCATCCAGGCAATGGGTTGGTCCGGCCCCGGGCACCAACGACATCGGGCGGCACACGCGCGCGCGGGGCACGCATGCGGCGGCGGGACGTCGTTGCCGGGCTGGCTTGATGGCGCATGCGCCTTCGTTCGGTCCGCCAGGCTTCGCGACGGGTTCGTCCGGTTCTTCGGACGCGGCGGCCCATGCTTGTGGGCCGGCGACCGGGCCGTGACGGTCGCGACCATGCGGCGAGGCGCGGCCAGCGGCACGGTGCGATGCCATACGCGAGCCTCGCCGACGATAGCGAAGTCGTTCGCAATCGACCAATTAAATGTTGCGATGGATTCCATTCGATTTCCCACTACCCACCGGCAACCGTGATGCACGGTGAGGGGGCGCGGCGCGACGGTCTGGATATCAGGGAAATCCTGACGGGCGGGGCAACGCGCACGTTCGCCGGGATGCAAGCGGCGCAAGCGAATGACCGCAGCCATTTCGGTCGCGCACGCGGGTTGCGATACATCCGGTTACGCAGATTGGCGTGCCCACGGCACCAAGCTGCACCGCGCCAATCATCTGCCGTCGTCAGACCGGAGAACGGGCCAGCGGGAATCGAACGAAACGCGAATGGTATCGACACTGCCCGGACGCATTCAGTCGCGAGAGTCGATGTAGTCGGAAAACGGGGAAAGGCTGCGAGGAGGGAAATTTGCCAGCCCGTCGATCGGGCATCGGGCTGCGGCCAAAGCGGCCGGAAAGGGTTCGCCGGTCTGGCCGGCGATGGCGGTCCGGCAAGCCGCCGGGCCGAATCTCGCGTCGGGTGCCGACGCCGTCGGCGCGCCGGTGCGCTGTTCGCGCACCGAGCCGCGCCAGCGGCGATCAGTCCCAGTCGCGGTGGTGACGATGCTTGCGGTGGCGATAGCCGCGATCGCCGTGGTCGCGTTCGTACGAGCTGCGCGACATGTTGCCGCCGAGCGCCGCGCCGGCGCCGCCGCCGACAGCCGCACCTAGCAGGCCGCCCGTGCGGCCGCCCATCGCGTTGCCCGCCGCGGTACCTGCGCCGCCGCCGAGGGCGCCGCCGATGATCGCGCCGGTGCGCTCGCGACGGTTCGACGTCACCGCGCCACCCGCGCCGCCGCCGATGGCACCGCCGATCACCGAGCCCGTGCTGCCGCCGAGCGCACCGCCGACCGCTGCGCCGGCTACCCCGCCGAGCGCGCCGCCAAGCGCGTTGTTCATGTCACCTGCCATGGCCGGCAGTGCAGTCGCGCCGGTCAACGCGGCGACGACGAGAGCGGGGGCGATTTTCTTCCACATTCCCGTATTCTTCCTTGTTCGCAATCTGGTTATTGAAGGTCCGCTCGGTACGACGATCTGAATCGATCGACGTCGGGTCAGGCATTGTGCCGAACCGCGGACCAATTCATTTCAATGAGCTTGCGGCGAAGAATAGCACCGGTCCCACATCCTTGCCGCGGACATTCTGGTAACAAGTTGTTTACGAACAAGCGACGTCGAACGCACGCAACGGGATGCCCGCAAACCCGCGCCGGCATTGGCTTCGCGGAGGATCCGGCACGGCTGGACGACAAGCCGGCCATGTGTGGCGTCGCACGTTTGCGACACACGTGGCAACACATCGGGAACGAATCGTGGGCGGAGCCCGAAACGACGGCGGGGAAGAAATGAAGGGGGTCAGTACACGCCGGGCAGCAGACGCCAAGTCCGCGCGCAATACGCGTCGTATTCGGCGCCGAATTGCGCACGCAGCAGCGCCTCTTCGGAGCGGATGCGCGCGACGAGCGGCACCATCGTCAGCGCGACGAGCAGCAAGCCGACGCCCGAGCGAAACGCCAGCGCCCAGCCGACCGAATTGACGAGCAGGCCGAGATAGCTCGGATTGCGGATGCGGCTGTAGATGCCGTCGGTCACGAGCGTATGGCCCGGCTGGATCGCGACGAGCCCGCTGAAGCGCTTGCCGAGCACGAATACGGGCCAGATGCGCAGCACGCCGCCCGCGACGTACAGCACGACACCGATCCAGCGCACCGCATCGCCGCCGAAGGTCCAGAAGTCGAGTCGGTCGGTCAGGGCAGGCAGGTACGCCAGCAGCAATCCGCTGATCCCGAACGCCGCGAGCACCCAGCGATTGTCGCGGTTCTCGCGCTCGCCGCTGCTCAGGTTGCCTTCGGTGAACAGCGCGGCGACGGCCATCGCGAGCGTCGCGACGACGACGACGGTCAGCGGTGGATGCGAGAAGAAGGCCGCGAACCCGCCGCTGCCGAGCACCGCGAGCCCGAGATAGACGAGCGTGGAGATGCCCGACAGGGCGGCGACCTTGCGGGTGACTGTCATGGCTGCCTCACCGGCATGCGGAATGCACTTTCCTGTGAAGTATAGGAACCGCGCGCACGCCGTGCAGCGCACCGCCGTCATGCGATACGCGAATCCGCGCGATTCTCGCGCGCAACGCGTTGGCGCTGACCGATGCGGCCCGCGCCGACGCCCGGTGCCGGATCAGCGGATGCGGAAGTTGCCGCCGATCCCGACGCTGACGGGCGGCGCGTAATACGCCGGCGCATAGCCGTAGTAGGCGGGCGCGGGCGCGTAGCCGTACGGCGGCGCGACGTAGCAGCCGGACAGGCCGCCGATCAGGGCAAGCGTGATGAGAAGTCTGGTCATGGCTCGATTCCCGGCGCGAAAGACGAATGGCACCTCGCGAAAGACTGGCCGCCGCAAACGGCGGCGGCCGGCACGAAGAGGCGATCCGCCCTTCCTGTCGCTCGATGATGCAATGCGCCGAGTCTAGCGCCGGGTTGGCCGGGCCGAGTTTCGCCGGCGGTTACACGTGTTACCTCGCATGACCGCTGAAACAGGCGATGGCGCGGCGGCCGGCCGGTGCGCCAGGCCGCGCCGTCGCCACGTGCAATCGCACGCGTTACACGAAGCGCGCGCGAATGCGCTGCGCAAGCGCTTCGAGCGTCGCGGCGTCGGCGATCTCGCGCGCATGCATCCGCAGCTCCGCGCCTTCCCAGCGCGGGATCACGTGGAAGTGCACGTGCGGCACCGTCTGGCCGGCTGCCGCGCCGTTGAACTGGCCGATGAACACGCCGTCCGGCTCGAGCGCCGCGCGCACCGCCGCCGCGACGCGCTGCGTCATGCGAATGCCGGCCGCGGCGGCGTCGCCGGACAACTCGAAGATCTGCGCGGCCGGCTCCTTCGGGATCACGAGCACGTGGCCGTCGGCCTGCGGCATCAGATCCATGATCGCGAGGGTCGCGTCGTCTTCCGCGACTTTCACGCACGGCAGTTCGCCGCGCAGGATTTTGGCGAACGGGTTGTTGTTGTCGTAGGACATGGCGTTTTCCGATAACGGTTGGACTGGGAGAGTAGGCAAGCGATGCCGCACGATTATCGGCCGACGGCGGGACCGATGCCAACTCGTTCGCCGTGCGATGGCGGCCGAATCGTTGCGCGGGACGTGGAAGGCATGACGCGTCACGCACCGGCCGCCGCACGGTCGCCATCGCGCGTCACGCCGCCGTGATTGCAACGCATCGCCCGAACCTGCGACACTGCCGGATCGCTGCCTGCCGGCATACCACCGAGGACGCTCGCGCATGACGATCCCCTTCAAGAAGCTGATCCTGCGCGGCGTCGCGCTCGCGGTCGTCGCCGCGGTCGGCTACACGGGCACCATGCTGGCCCGGCTCGCGCCGATCGCGACCGGCTATGCGGCGAAGACGCTGTGTTCCGGCGTGTACGTGTCGGGCCGCCCGGCCGCGTCCGTGATCGACGTCGACATCATGGCCGGCGTGCATCCGCTGCTGAAGCTGGTGCGCCCTTCGATCGACCCCGACCATCATCGCGCGACGGCGACCTTTGCCGGCTTCGCCGGACGTGAAGCCGACTTTCGACCCGGGCTCGGCTGCACGCTCGCGATCGGGCCGTCGCCCGGCGCGTTGCCGGCCGCGCTGCCGCCGCTCCCCGATCCGCCACCCGCGCAGCCGGCACCGGCCACGCCGCCGGCCGGCATCGACGCGCGGAAGCTGCGGGCCGCGCTCGACCGCGCATTCGACGAGCCCGATCCGGCGCGGCCGCGGCGCACGCGCGCGGTCGTCGTGATGTGGCGCGGCCAGGTGATCGCCGAACGCTATGCGCCCGGCTTCACGGCCGACACGCCGCTGCTCGGCTGGTCGATGACGAAGACCGTGACGGCCGCGCTGGTCGGCGTGCTCGTCGCCCAGCACAAGCTGTCGGCGAACGCGTCAGCCCTGCTGCCCGAATGGCGCGACAGCGGCGATCCGCGCGCGGCCATCACGCTCGACGAGCTGCTGCGGATGACGAGCGGCCTGCAATTCAACGAGAACTACGACGACGCGCTGTCCGACGTCGCGTTGATGCTGTACGAGCAGCCCGATACCGCGCGGTTTGCGTCGGCAAAGCCGCTCGCCGCGACACCCGGCACGCGGTGGTCCTACTCGAGCGGCACGAGCGCGATCATCGCGCGCGTGATGCGCGAAGCATTAGGCGGCAGCGAGGACGACTACCTCGCGTTTCCGCGCCGCGCGCTGTTCGCGCCGCTCGGGATGCGCAGCGCGGTGTTCGAGCCCGATGCATCCGGCACGCTCGTCAGTCCGTCGTACATGTATGCGAGCGCACGCGACTGGGCGCGCTTCGGGCAGTTGCTGCTGCAAGACGGCGTATGGGACGGGCAACGGCTGCTGCCGGAAGGCTGGGTGCGCTACCTGACGCGCGCGACGCCGCAGTCCGAGCGACAGGAGTACGGCGCGCAACTGTGGGTCAAGGTGCCGGAGCCGTTCAACGATCGCGATCCCCATGCGGTCGCAATGCCGGCCGACGCGTTTCATGCGGTCGGCCATGAAGGCCAGTTCGTGAGCGTGGTGCCGAGCCGGCAACTGGTGGTGGTGCGGCTCGGGCTGTCGCGGCCGGAATCCGCGTGGAATCACGAGGCGTTCCTCGCACGCGTGCTTGACGCGGTGCCGGCGCCCGGCGCATGACAATGGGCCCGCGGGCCCGTGCATGCCGTTCATGACGCGGACGCGGCGGCGATTGCCACGCCGCCGCGCCGCGCGCTACCTGCGAGACATCACGGGTTCGCGCTGCCCGCGTATTTCTGGAAACCTTCGCGCGTCGCGAGATGTTCGATATAGCGCGAGACCGCCGGGAAATCCGGGTGCTCGAACGGCGTGCCGAACCAGCGGTTCACCGACAGGCCGATCGGAATGTCCGCGAGCGTGAAGCCGTTGCCGGCCACGTACGCGCCGGTCGTTTCGAGCTGCGCGTTCAGCACCTGCATGTGCTTCGTCCAGCCCGCGATCGACTGCGCGATGCCGGCCGGATCCTGGTGATCGGGCGATTTCCGCACGAGGCCGAGGAACGCGCCCACCCACGAGCGGTTCAGGTCGGCACCCTGCCAGTCGATCCATTGATCGACCCGCGCGCGCGCCTGCGGCTCGGCCGGATACAGCGCGTCGCCGCCATAGCGGTTCGCGAGATAGCGGATGATCGTGTTCGATTCCCAGAGCACGAAATCGTCGTCCTTGATGACGGGCACGAGACCGTTCGGATTCAGCGCGAGATACGCCGGATCGTTGGTCGTACGAAAGCCCGCGCCCCAGTCTTCCTGTTCGAACGGCAGATTCAGCTCGGTGCACAGCCACAGCACCTTGCGAACGTTGATGGACGGGATCTTGCCGAGGATGTGCAGCATGCAGTCTCCTTGTGAGGTCGGATGCGGAGCGCCCGGGACGCACGACAGGTCGCGAACGCGTTCATGCCGAATTTATACACGACCACGCGGCACACGACAGGCCGTACGCGAAAAATCCGCATGCGGCCGATTCGTCAGGTCGCGCAGCGCATGCTCGGCCGTCGGGAACCGGAACATGAATCCGTCCTGATGCAGCCGCGCCGGCATCACGCGCTGCCCGTCCAGCAGCAGTTCGGCCATCTCGCCCATCGCGATGCGCAGCGGCGCGGCCGGCACATGCAACCAGGCCGGGCGGTGCAGCACCTTCGACACGACCTGCACGAACTCGCGCTGGGTCAACGGCGCGGGCGCGACCGCGTTGTAGACGCCGTGCATGCCCGGGTTCGCCATCGCCCGCGCGATGATCCGCAGCACGTCGTCCCGGTGGATCCAGCTCATCACCTGTGTGCCGTCGCCAAATCGCCCACCCATCCCGAAGTAATGCGGCAACAGCATCGGGCGCAGCGCGCCGCCGGGGCCGAACACGACGCCCAGTCGCAGCACCACCGAGCGAACGCCGTGGCGCGCGAGCGGCTGCGCGGACTGCTCCCACTGCCGGCACAGTTCGGACATGAAGCCGGTGCCGGCGCTGCTGCCTTCGTCGAGCCGCTCGTCGCCAGGACGCACGCCGTAGTAACCGATCGCCGATGCCTGGATCCACGTGCGCGGCTTGACCTCGGCGGTCTCGACCCAGCGCATCAGCGATTCCGTGACGCCAACACGGCTGGCAAGCAGCACCGCCTGCCGGCGCTTGCTCCAGCGCGCCCCGAGCACCGGCGCGCCCGCGAAATTGATGACCGTGTCGAAACGCTCGTGAGGCTGCAGTTGTTCGACGGACGTGACGCTGCGCACGCGGCCGTGAAACAGGTAGGCCGCGCGCAGCGGATCGCGCGCCAGCAACGTGACCGCATGCCCCGCATCGAGCAGCTGGTTCACGAGGGTTTCGCCGATGAAGCCGGTCCCGCCGGTCACGAGCACGTTCCCGGGCGGCTGCCCCGCGAACGGATTGGCGATCGGCGCGGAACGTGCGATCCGGCAGGCCGCCATCCCGTCGCGGATTCCCGATACCGTCACGCCGACGGCGAACAGGCTCAGCACCCAGCCTCGCCAGCCCAGATCGATCGCCTGCAGCGCGGTCGGCTCGTGCGCCCACGCAGCCAGTTGCATCGCGATCATGCCGAACAGCGCGCCGCCGTTGACGGCCAGCAGCGTATGCAACACGCGCTCGGTTGCCGGCAGCTTGCGGCTCTGATCTTCGACGACGAAATCCCACAGCGTCAGCACCACCTCGACGACGACCACCACCGCGATTGCCGCGACCCACGCGCCGTGAAAAGCGACGTTCGCGATCGACGCGAACACGAGGCCGTAGAGCACGGAACGCACCGCGTGAATCGCCAGCTCGAGCCGCGCGCGCGGGCTGTGCGGGAGATCCTGCGTGAGTTCGTGGTGATAGACCGTATCGAATGCGCCCATCGCACCCTGCACGATCAGCAGGTTGAGCGCCCAGTCGAAAGCAGGCAAGGTGTTCATTCGGTGTCCCTCCTCCACAGCCAGACGAGCGGCGGCACCATCGCGACGAGTGCCGCCGCATCGATCGCCACGTGGCCCGATACATGGGCCTGCATTGAAAACAGCATGTCCTGCGGCGCCCAGATCGACAGGCCGGCCAGCAGCCATCCCCACACTTCCCGCCGGCGCAGACGGTTGCCGAGGTGGACGAGCGCCAGCATCCAGACCGACGCGCACTGCACCGTCGCGCCGATCAGCGACATCCACCAGATCTGCTGCGCCCGCGCCGGTGCGGGCGCCGCGCCCGCCCAGAAATGCAGCTCGATGACGCGGTGATACGCGTCCAGCCATGGCGCGCCGGCAATCCACGGAACGGCCATGCCGACGAGCAGGTGTGCGATCGCCGCGCCATACATCCAGGTCACCACGATGCGGCGCGCCGCGTCACCCGCCGCACGATCCGCTGCGGGTGACGCGGCACGGCCGCGACCGCTACCGCACGTCGCCCGGTCGCACGGCCCGTCGGCGCGATAGCCGAGCCACCGCGACACCGCATGCCGGTTGCGCGCGAAGCGGCGATACAGCGGCGCCAGCGCACCGCGCACGGCCGGCGCGCGAAGCAGCCGGACGAGCCAGCGGCGCCCAGTCAGCGCATGGGCGGCCAGGATGCTGTCCACGCCGGTCAGCATGCGTCCGTCGGGCAGACGCGCGTGCAGCTCGCGATTCAGCGCGGGCAGATCGACGCCCAGCGGCGCGGGATCGAAACCCGGCTCGGCGATATCGACGAAAGCCAGCCGCCGGCGCGCGTCGCGGGCCCCGAGACGCTTGATCTCCGCAACGCATAACGGACATCGTCCGTCGAAGTACAGCACCAGTTCACTTGAGCTCATGATTCGCATTCCTTCTTTTTGTCTTTCGCAAGCTTCATGAATCGATCGACTGCTTTCCGCCATGCCGCATCGCCGCTTCCGTGCGGCGGCGGCAGCGCGCTTACATCGGCTTGAGCACCATCAGGAAGTAGACGGTCAGCATCGCGAAGAACGCCGGATAGCCGAGCAGTTCCCAGCGCTTCGCATAGCGCCAGTACCGTTCCGGCAGCGCGGCCGCGCCGTTCGCATGAGCGAGCTTCGCCATCGCCGCCAGTTCGACCTGCAGCCACACGACCGGCAGCCAGCACGCGCCGGCGATCGCATACAGCACGATCGACGCGACGAGCCACGGCGTATGCCATGGCCAGCCGGCCGTGTGCGCGAGCCAGAGCCCCGATGCCGGCTGGAAGATCACGGCCGGCGTCGTGAACCACCAGTCCGCGCGCACCACGAGCCGCGACACGGCCGCGATCGCGGGCACCGAGCGCGTGCGATTCGCGAAGAACAGGTAGAACGCGGTGCCGAACCCCGTGCCGACCAGCAGCACCGAGGACAGGATGTGAAGCGCCTTGATGACGAGATAGGTATTCATGCTTGTTCTTCTTCTGAAAAAAGGATCAACAGGATCGCGAGAATCGGCACGTTCTTGAGCACGGGGCCGAACGGTTCGGCGAGCAGGCCCGGCATCGTGACCGCGATGACCGCCGAATACGCGACGATCAGCGCAGCTTGCGCGACCCACAGGCGGCGCGACGGCGCGACGACGGTTGCGATGCCGAACGCGAAGTCCAGCGCGCTGGCCGCGTAGAGCGCGATCGACGCAGGCAGCCCGGTCAGGTGCGCGGGCGCGAGCAGCGCGAGGCTCGCGTGCAGCGGATGGATGAACGCGCTGGCGATGGCCGTCCAGATCCACACGATCGCAAGCGCGCCGCGCAGCAGCGGACGACGCCACATCGCAAGCGCGTCGCGACGCAGCGCGGCCGATTCCGCGCCGATGAAGCCGTCGATCCCGCGCGGCGGCCGGCCGAGCATCGCCGTGGCCGCAGCCGGATCGCCCGTGTTCCCGCTGCGCAGCATGGTCCACGTGTCACGCGTGAACATTGCGCCCGGCAGCGTGCCGAGCAGCACGGCCACCGCGCCGGCCAGCGGACCCGGCAATGCGATGCGGGCGGCCGGCGGAAACCCCAGTGCGGCGCGATAGCGGGCCAGCATCTCGCGGTATTCGATTTCGTCGGCGCCGACCACGTCGATCACCGCGCGGCCGGCCGTCGGCGCATCGACGCATCGCGCGACGACTTCGGCGAGATCGTCGACGTGCACGGGGCGCAGCCTCTGATGGCCACCCGCCGGCAGCACCTGCACCGGCAGGCTCGCGAGCATCCGGAACAGCCGCGCCGACGCGCCGGCCGTGCCATAGACGAGCGCGGGACGCACGATCCGGAAATCGATCGGCAGCGTCTGCAGGAAGCGGTCGGCTGCGTACTTGCTCGCGAAGTAGCGCGTATCGCCACGCTCGACGCCCAGCGCCGAGATCTGGATCACGCGCCGCACGCCGGCGCGGCAGCACGCGGTGAAGAGCGCACACGGCGCGGCACGATGCACGGCGTCGAGCGTCGCGCCGCGCCGATCGGCAAGGATGCCGACCGCATTGATCACCACGTCGACGCCCTCGAGCCGCGCGAGCCACGCGTCCGGGTCGACGTCGTGCGCGAAGTCGATCGCGACATCGGACGGACCGAGCGCATGACGCACGCCGCGCAGCACGCGGTGGCCGCCGGCTTCGAGCTGCGCGCACAGCGCCCGCCCGATGAAGCCGTTCGCGCCGCACACGAAGACGGTCATGCTGCGCGCCCCGGTGCGGCCATGCGGGCGGCTCGATGGCAAGACAGCGTCCATTTTCATCCTATATTTACAGTCATTTCTGTACAGACAGAAATAACAATCCCGAAAAAAGCGGGCTGCTGCCCGCACTGCGTGTCCCGCTTACTTCGACGGCTTGCGCCGGACCGTCTGGCTGATCTTCGCGCCGATGCCGAGCGCCTTCATCAGCGTATCGGGCTTGAGCCGCAGCATCTCGTCCGACCAGGTCGTGAGCGTTTCGACGAACTGCAGCGTGTCACGGATGCGCTGCTCGGTCTCGCGGCTCTCGTTCGCGATCTCCGGATTCGTCAGGCAATCGCGCAACACCGTGAGCGTCGGCTCGATCTCGCGCTGCCGCCGCCCTTCGACGATCAGCTTGAAGAGTTCCCAGATGTCGGTCGACGTCTCGAAGTGGTCGCGGCGGTCGCCCAGCACATGCACGACCTTCGCCAGCCGCCACGCCTGCAACTCCTTCAGGCTCGTGCTGACGTTGGAGCGCGCGACGTTGAGCGTCTCCGCGATCTCGTCGGCCGCGATCGGCCGGCCGGCCAGATAGAGCAGCGCGTGGATCTGCGAGACGGTGCGGTTGACGCCCCACCGCGAGCCCATTTCGCCCCAGTGGAGAATGAATCGTTCGGCAATCGGTGTGAGTTCCATGACGTGAAATTTAGGCATTTCAGTTATTTCTGTCAAGAGAGAAATAACCGGACGATCCGCCGGGTTCCGGCCGCACCCGCCCGCGATCTGCCGCATCCATTACAATGCGCGGGATTTTCCGAATTCAGGCCGTCCCAGCCTTTCTGACTAGAGTAGAGGTTTCCATGATCATCAAACCGCGCGTGCGTGGCTTCATCTGCGTGACGACTCATCCGGTCGGCTGCGAAGCCAACGTCAAGGAACAGATCGACTACGTGACTTCGCACGGCCCGATCGCCAACGGCCCGAAAAAGGTGCTCGTGATCGGCGCGTCGACCGGCTACGGCCTCGCCGCCCGGATCTCGGCCGCCTTCGGCTCGGACGCGGACACGCTCGGCGTGTTCTTCGAGCGTCCCGGCAGCGAGACGAAGCCCGGCACGGCCGGCTGGTACAACAGCGCCGCGTTCGAGAAATTCGCCGCCGAAAAGGGGCGCTATGCACGCAGCATCAACGGCGACGCATTCTCCGACAAGGTCAAGCAGGTCACGATCGACACCATCAAGCAGGATCTCGGCAAGGTCGATCTCGTCGTCTACAGCCTCGCGGCACCGCGCCGCACGCATCCGAAGACCGGCGAAACCATCAGCTCGACGCTCAAGCCGATCGGCAAGACGGTCACGTTCCGCGGCCTCGACACCGACAAGGAAGTGATCCGCGACGTCACGCTGGAGCCGGCGACGCAGGAAGAGATCGACGGCACCGTCGCCGTGATGGGCGGCGAGGACTGGCAGATGTGGATCGACGCGCTGGATGAAGCCGGCGTGCTGGCCGACGGCGCGAAGACCACCGCGTTCACGTATCTCGGCGAGCAGATCACGCACGACATCTACTGGAACGGCTCGATCGGCGAAGCGAAGAAGGATCTCGACAAGAAGGTGCTGTCGATCCGCGACAAGCTGGCCGCGCACGGCGGCGACGCGCGCGTGTCGGTGCTGAAGGCCGTCGTCACGCAGGCCAGCTCGGCGATCCCGATGATGCCGCTGTACCTGTCGCTGCTGTTCAAGACGATGAAGGAAAACGGCACGCACGAAGGCTGCATCGAGCAGGTGTACGGCCTGTTCAAGGACAGCCTGTACGGTGCGACGCCGCACGTCGACGAAGAAGGCCGCCTGCGCGCGGACTACAAGGAACTCGATCCGCAAGTTCAAGCGAAGGTCGTCGCGCAGTGGAACCACGTGACGAACGACAATCTGTACGAGCTGACCGACTTCACCGGCTACAAGACCGAGTTCCTGCGCCTGTTCGGCTTCGAGATCGCCGGCGTCGACTACGACGCGGACGTGAACCCGGACGTGAAGATCCCGGGCATCATCGACACCACCGTCTGACGGTACGGCCCGCCGCCCCCGCTGCACGCGCAGCGGGGGTGACGGGCTCGGGATTCCGGTGCGTCAGCGCGGCGCCGGTTCCATGCGCAGGGCCTCGCCATGTATCTCGATCGGCTGGAACCGATGGTGGCCGTGGAAGGCGCAACGCCAGCACGGACGCGTCGCGACGCGGTCTTCAGCCAGATGGTCGGCGCGCTCGTGCTGTCGCGCGCGATCGCCGGCACCGATCCGGCGCTGGCTGACGAGATCCTCGCCGCAGGGCGGGACGCGCTCACCGCCGAACGCGACGATCCGCTCGCGCCGGCATGACGGACAAGACGACGCGCGGGGCGCCCTTGCCGCGCTATTCAACCGCCCGCGCGGCCTCCCACAGCGGCTGCCCGCCGAGCGCCGCATGCCACGCATCGAAACGCGCGCGCCACGACTCGAACGGCTCCGCCAGCGGGTGGCGCGGATCGTCGCTGAGCGAATACGCCATCCCTTCGATCAACCAGCGCGGCTTGGTCGCGACGGCCAGGTTGCCGAGTACTTCCGCCTGCCGGTGATGGATCAGCTCGTGCGCGAGAAAGTAGGTCTGCCAGCCGCGCGGTGCGACGATCACGCCGAAATTCCCGAGCGTCAGCGCCGCGCGTTGGCCCAGGCCGAATGCATCCGCACACGCCCGCGTCGAGCAGAACACGACGCGCGGCGCCTCCTGGAATGCGCCAACGGCCGCCGCCGCGCGCGCATAGCCGTCGCGATAGAGCTGCCGCGCGTCGCCGAGCTTCGCGGCATCGTCCGTGCAGATATCGGCGCTCGGGCACGACACGCCGGGGACCAGCGCGGGTGCGACGACGCGCAACGGCTTGACGAGCGCATACGCGGCAATCGGCAGCGCAACGAGCAGGCCCGTGAGGGCGAAAGCGACATGCGAGCGTTTCATCGAGGCGGTGGTTCCGGGGCGTTCAGCTGTAGTTTGCCTGCGTGACTATAACGGACTGGCGATATCTCCGGCCCTGCTTGATTCATGGCCAACGCCCAATTGCCGGCTTGCGCTCGCCGCAACCCGGGGAGACATTCCGGCGCTTGCCATTGCGATCTGCCGCTTCGCCGGAACAAAGACCTTTTACGACTTAATAGCGCCTGAATAATATATTGGACGCATTACCGGGCGCACCGCATCCTTGCCCTCAACCGGCTCGCAACGGCCGCACGACAGGGACAGGACATGAACGGAAACGAACGGCTCGCCGGCATCGGCTACGGATTGCTCGCGGCGCTCGTCTGGGGCGGCTTTCCGGTCGTCACGCGTCTCGGTGTCACGCATTCGGCCCTCGATGCGTACGACATCGCGTTCATCCGTTTCGCCGTATCCGGCACGCTGCTGCTGCCCGTCCTGCTGCGCAACGGGCTCGGCGCGCTGCGCCCGGCGTCGGTCGCGCCGATGGTGATCGGCGCCGGCGCGCCCTACATCCTGACCGTCGCGGCGGCATTGAGCCATGCGCCGGTCGGCTACTTCGCGCTGACGCCCGGCAGCATGATCGCGTTCACGGCGATCCTCGGCCGGCAGGTCGCGCACGAGCGGCTGAGCGCCGCGCAGATCGCCGGCATCGTCACGATCCTGGCCGGCATCGCGCTGGCCGCGTCCGATGCGCTGCGCGGCGCGATCGGATTGCCGGCCCTCGTGCTGTTCATGCTCGGCGGCCTGCTGTGGGCCGTCTACAACGTCACGACGAAACGCGCCGGCTGCGGTGCGCTGCACGCGACGGCCGTCGTGGCGGTCGGCTCCGCGGTGCTCTACTGCCCGCTCTATCTGGCCGTACGCGGTGGCGCCGTGCTGCATGCGCCGATCGCTGCCATCGCGACGCAGGCGATCTACCAGGGCGTGCTGATGTCGGTACTGGCGCTCTACTGTTTCAGCCAGGCCGTCGTCGCGCTCGGCCCGGCGATCGGTGCGACCTTCGCCGCGCTGATGCCCCTGCTTGCCACGCTCGAGGCCATGCTGCTGCTCGACGAACGGCCGCATGCGGCGGCGCTGGCCGGCATCGCAATCGTCACGGCCGGCATGGCCCTGAGCCTCGTCAGCCGGTGGCGCACGGGCCATGCGCCGGCCATCCGGCGGCTGAACCCCACTGCGCATGGCCGAACCGGATCCTGACCATCAGGCGATGTGCCCCGTGCTCGCGTCGCCGGCACCCGTCGGCCGGCGGCTCCAGCGAATGCCCAGCAGCAGGAGCGCGACACTGGCTGCGAACAGGATCACCTCGATCAGCACCGTATCGACGTGCCAGTACCGCGTCAGCAGCACGGCGGCGAGGTCGAATACGAAATGGAGCGCGATCGCGTACGCCAGCCAGCGTTTCGTCCCGCGCACGAACGTCTGCAACACGATCAGCGACAGGCCGACATGCGCGGCCAGCGCGCTCGTGCGTTCGAGCAGCGCGAGAAACGGCGACGCCAGCGTCATGCCCGCGAACTGTGACCCGATCAGCGACTGCACGCCCTCGGGTACCACGACACCCGCGTGCGCGAGCAGATAGCCCGTGCCGAGCGCGAGAAACCCGACGCCGACCAGCATCATCGCCTCCAGCCCGCCGTGCCCGAGCCCGAGCATCACGGCCGCCGGCGCGTCATGCCGCTTCGGCAGCAGATAGCGGAACGCAACCCAGCGCCCGCATTCCTCGAAGAGCCCGGCCGTCAACGCCGCAAACACGAGCATCGGCAGGTGCCAGCGCGGGTCGTGCGCGAGCCAGCGGTACAGCGGAATCTGCCAGGACAGGCGCAATACCGGCTGGAACACGAAGAAGGTCAGCATCCCGTAGAAGAACACGCGCCACGGCACCTGCGTGCGGCGCCGCCACGCGGCCGCGAGCCACGCAGGCGCGAGCAGCGCGACGAGACCGGCCGCCAGCGTGACGAACACGAGCATCGGCGCAACGGAATGCATCGCGCGCCCGGCTACGCGAGTTGCTTGTGGAAATACGTCGTCGCGCAGAGCGTGCCGTCAGGCATCAGCGCGTAGTTCGGCACGACGCCGACGCGCTGCCAGCCGGCCCGCTCGTACAGCCGTTCGGCGTCGCCGCCCGTCACGGTATCGAGCACGAGCACGGTCTTGCCGGCGTCGCGCGCGGCCGTATCGGCCGCCGCCATCAGCCGTGCGGCGATGCCCTGCCGGCGCGCGTGCCGCGACACGAGCATCTTCGAGATGTCCGCGCGATGCGGCTGGTTCTCGGGCTGCGCGGTCACGACCTGCACGGTGCCGACGATCCGGCCGGCCGCGTCCTCGGCAACGAGCAGGATGCGCTCGCCGTTCGCGACGCCGTCGGCGACCTTCGTCCAGAACGCGACGGCAGTCGTCCGCTCGATCGGCAACATGAAGCTGACCGACGCGCCGCCCTCGACGCAATCGATCAGCACGTCGGCCAGCACATCGATACAGGTCTTCGCTTCGTCCGCGTCGACACGGCGGACGGTAACGGATTCGGTCATGCCATCTCCGGTAGTCAGTAGTCAGGTGGGCCGCACGCGCGGGTTCGGCGTGCGTCCGGATCGGAAGGAGCACCGGCCGATCGTCGCGGCTCGCGCAACGGCGGCGGGCTTGCGGCAACGCCGCACCCGGTCGGCGCGTGTTACCGCCCCATCATCCTACGCGATGAAAATTTCCGTTGCAGCGCCGTTCGGATGGCCGACGACGCCGCCGGCAGCCGCTACGAAGCGCGCGTGATGGATTCGGACGCCCCCACCCGCGAACGTCATGAAGCGCCCGGTTTTTTCGAGGGCTGAAACATCTGCATCACGCAACTCGGCGCCTTCGCGGCCGCGCTGCGCTGGGCGCGGCGGGTGCGCGGTCATTGCATGCCGCGTCGCGCGCGCCTAGGATTCCTGAAGGAAGCGTGACGACACGCCGGCCGCCGGCGCGCACCGTCGCGCGCTTCGCGGGAGGCAACATGTTGCACACGCACACGCATTCGACCCGGGTCAGCCGGCACCTGAACGCCCCGCGCGGCCGCGTCTACCGCGCACTGCTCGATCCGCACGCGGTCGAGCAATGGAAGGTGCCCGACGGCATGACGTGCCGCGTGCATGCGTACGACGCACGCGAAGGCGGCGCGCTGCGCGTGTCGCTGAGCTACGACGCGCCGTCGGCCGGCGCCGGCAAGACCACCGCGCGCACCGATACCTATCACGGCCGCTTCGTCACGCTCGTGCCGGACGAGCGGATCGTCGAGATCGACGTGTTCGAGACCGACGATCCGATGCTGCGCGGCGCGATGACGATCACGATCACGCTGTCCGACGAAGCGGGCGGCACGCGCGTGGAAGCCGTGCACGACGGTGTGCCGCCCGGTGTGCCGGCCACCGACAACGAAGCCGGCTGGCAAATGGCGCTGGCAAGGCTCGCGGCGCTGGTGGAGGCCACGTAGCGGCCGTCCGCGCCGGCGGCGGGCTAGCGATGCGGCAGCGCAAAACGCCGCCGCGTGCGACACTGGTCCGCACCCGCCCCATCCGGGCCCGTACGAGGAGACTCTCGCGATGAACGCCGCGCGCACCGCCACCTGGTATTTCGATTTCGTTTCCCCGTTCGCCTACCTGCAGCAGGAACAATTCAACCGGTTGCCGCCCGCCGCCGCGTTCGAGCCTCGGCCCATCGTGCTCGGCGCACTGCTCGCACACTGGGGCCAGAAAGCGCCGGCCGAGATCGCGGCGAAACGCGTCTTCACCTATCGCCACGCGCAATATCGCGCGGACAAGCTCGGCATCCCGTTCCGGATGCCGCCCGCGCACCCGTTCAATCCGATCAAGCCGCTGCGCCTCGCGATCGCGATGGGCAATTCGCCTGACGCGATCCGGCGGATCTTCCGGCATATCTGGCGAGACGGCCAGGATGTGTCGACGCCGGAAGGCTTCGCCGCGCTGTGCGAAGCCGTCGGCTTTCCGGAAGGCGTGACCGCCGTCGACGCCCAGTCGGTGAAGGACGCGCTGCGCTCGAACACCGACGATGCGATCGCGCACGGCGTATTCGGCGTGCCGACCTTCGAACTCGGCGGCGACCTGTTCTGGGGCGAGGATGCGACCGACATGTTCGCCGACTGCGCGACGTCGCGCGCGTGGCTCGATTCGCCCGAGGTGCGCCGCATCAGCGCGCTGCCCGAAGGCATCCGGCGCGGTTGAAGCGGCCGCGGCCGCCCGGCGCCGCTCGCGTCGGGTATGCGGGTAGGTCAGGTAGACGGGCAACGGCGCGGCCTGTCACTCGGGCGCGAGGTGCACGAGTTCGCCGCGCGCGAGGTGGTCGGCCAGCATCCATGACGAGCCGACGCACGCGCCCACCCCCCGCAGCGCAGCCGCGGGCGCCTTCGGCCTTGCAGGTGCGGCCGGGGCGCTGGACGCGCCGATTGCCGGACGCCTGGCCGACCATCATGGCCCCGAACGCGTCACGCGCATCGGCATCGGCATCGCGACGGTATGTTCGCGTCGATGGCCGCCGCGCCGTTGATGTCGCCGCATGCGCAGCTCGTGCTGCTCGCGGTCGCGACGATCGGCTTCGACCTGGGCGTGCAGGCCACGCTGATCGCGCACCAGGCGATCGTCACCGGATCGACCCGGCGTCGCGCAGCCGCCTCGATGCGGTGCTGTTCATCGGCATGTTCATCGGAATGGCGGCCGGCGCCGCGATCGGCAGTTTGTTGCTCGCGCAACTGGGCTGGAATGCGGTGACCGCGCTGGCCGTCGTCACCTCGCTGGCCGCGCTCGCCGTGCGGATCTGGCGCAACTGAATTTCCGCATCGCACACGCGTGGCGGGCAGGCCCACCGAGCTTGCCCGCCTTTTCTTTTATTTTCGATCAGCGCACGCATGCCGCTGCGCATGCCTGGCAGATTCGTGCGCATTCAGCATGAAAAACGTCCATTCCGCGTAAGATCCGCACCGGCTCGAACGAATGTCCAGTTCAACCCATTATTTTTCCGGCGGCCGTATGCATCGATGCGAAAACGCCGGACGATTCGATGCGCCCCGCCACGCGGCGCTCACCCATCCGGCCCCATCGCACGGCCCCGTTTTATCGGGGGATTCCCGGTATTTTTTCGCATTTTCTTCGAAATAACGGGTGACATACTTGCTCCCCGTTGCGCTCCGGTGCGAGCGCGCTTCCAGATCCTGCCGACCGCACGTCATGCCCTGCGGTCCACCGGGGTCGCACGACATGAACCATTTCGACACCACGATCCAGATCTTCGTCACCCGCATCACGTGCGGTCCGCTGATGCATCACGCGATCCGCTCGCGCTTCGCGCCGCAGGTGCTGGCGACGATCCGGCGCTTCCCCGCGCCGGCCTATACGCTCGCGTTCCTGCCGTGCTTCGAGCCGATCACGCAGTTCGACGCGTTGCCGACGCTTGCGCAGTCGGCCACCCACACGATGTAACGGGGAGACGCCACGATGCTGCCGCTGCTTACGTTCCGCCGTCGCCCCGGCACCCGCTGCCGGCCATGCGCGGCAACCGCGCGTCGCGCGACGGCCGCGCCGATCAGTCGCGATCAGGCGCACCCAGCGGAAAGAACGATCGAAACGGCCGCGCCTCGTCGACCGCGCGCGCGAACGACGGCCGCGCCAGCAGACGCTGGCGGTACGCAATCACGTTCGCGAACGACGGATCGATCCGGTGCGTCCAGTCAGCGTAGAACAGGAACGGCGCCGCGCCGCAGTCGGCGAGGCTGAAGCGGTCGCCGGCCGCCCATTCGCGATCGGCCATCTTCTTGTCCAGCCACGAATACGACGTCTCCAGCATCGCGCGTGCATCGGCAACCCCGCGCGCATCGCGCTCGGCTTCCGGACGCAACGCGTCGTGCACGACCTTCTGCTGCGGCGTCGACACGTAGTTGTCGAAGAAACGATCCATCACCCGCACCTCGAGCGCCGCATGCGGATCGTCGGGCAGCAGGCGCACAGGGCCCGGATGGTTCAGGCCGAGATACTCGATGATGATCGACGCCTCGATCACCGTGCGGCCGGCATCGACGAGCACCGGAAAGCGTTTCAGCGGCCACAGCGCGGCCAGTTCCTGCATCGGCTTCGGATCGTCGTGCGCGAGCACGCGATACTCGAACGGCGTGCCGTTCTCGTACAGCGCAGTCAGCACCTTCTGGCAGTAGGACGAAAAGGGGTGGGCGTACAGTGTCGGCATCATCGTGCGGTCTCTCAGGGGTTTCGGCGCCGCGAGATACGGCGCCACATGATCGGATACCTTCACGACGAACGGCACGCTGCCGTTTCGACAGCGATCCGGAATTTTTTTGTCGTGCGACTCGGGCCGTTACGACCGGCCGTCCATCACGACGCGCCCTTCGGCACGCCAGCGCAGCATCCCGCCGCCGAGATTAGCGACCGCGTCGAAGCCGGCCTTCCGCAGGATCACGGTCGCCTGTGCGGATCGCCCGCCGGCCCGGCACACGGTCACGACCGGCCGGTCGCGCGCAATCTCGCCGGCGCGCGCGGCCAGTTCGCCGAGCGGGATCAGCGTCGCACCGGGCAGATGGCCGAGCGGGCCTGTGAATTCATCCGGTTCGCGCACGTCGACGACCTGCACGGCCGGCAGATGATCCTCGAGCCATTGCGGATCGATTTCCCAGAATCCGGCGAACGTGTAGACGAGCGGCGCCCAGTCGGCTGTCGCCTGCGCATCGGGCGCGTGCGCGGCGACGCCGCACTGCAGGTTCGCCGGCACCGCGACGTCGATCTGGCGCGGATGCGCGAGCCCGAGGTTGCGCATGTAGCCCGCGAAATCGTCTTCGCTCAGATCGCCGCCGAGACGCGGATTGAAACGCCGCTCTTCCCCGACGCTCGTCACCGTGAGCCCGCGATAGTCGTGAGCCGGATACAGCAGGCACGCGGCCGGCAGCGTGAAGAGCCGGCCGTGCACCGCGCGATACAGCGCGCGCGGGTCGCCCTGCTGGAAGTCGGTGCGGCCCGTGCCGCGGATCAGCAGGCAATCGCCGGTAAACGCCATCGATTCGTCGTCGAGCACGAGGCTGATGCAGCCGCTCGTGTGGCCGGGCGTCGCGCGCACGGTCAGGTAGCGCGCGCCGAAGGTGCAGCGGTCGCCGTCGTTCAGGTAACGATCGGCGCCCTGCGCGCCGCTCGCGGCCGAGATCGCGATCGTGCTGCCCATGCGTTGCTTCAGCAGCCATGCGCCCGTCACATGATCCGCATGCACGTGCGTGTCGACGGTCGCGACGAGCCGCAGCCCGAGCTCGTCGAGCAGCGCCGCGTCGCGGCGCACCTGCTCGAACACGGGATCGATCAGCAGCGCTTCGCGCGACGCGCGGTCGGCGAGCAGGTACGTGTACGTCGACGATTGCGGGTCGAAGAGTTGCCGGAAGATCATCGCGAAGTCGCTCCGTCGCTGGTTGATGCTTGTTTGATGCGTGCTTCGTACGGACTTGATGCGCATTGCCCGGCCCGCGCCGCCGCTGTCGCTGTCGCGCGGGCCGCCCCGTCGTGGTTCTGCATGGCCGGCATCCGGCCCGCACGGCGCGTCAGCTCGGCTGCGTCACGTAGCGCAGGTACGGCTTGAGCGTCCGGAAGCCTTCCGGATACTTCTGCTTCGCAGCATCGTCCGACACCGACGTCGGAATGATGACATCGTCGCCGGGCTTCCAGTTCACCGGTGTCGCCACCGTATGCTTCGCGTTGAGCTGGAGCGCGTCGAGCAGGCGCAGTACCTCGTCGAAGTTGCGCCCCGCGCTCATCGGATAGACGAGCATCGCCTTGACCTTCTTGTCCGGCCCGATGACGAACACCGAGCGCACGGTCGCGTTGTCGACCGCCGTGCGCGGGCCGCCGCTCGCATGCGGATGAATCATGTCGTACAGTTTCGCGACCTTCAGTTCGTCGTCGCCGATCAGCGGATAGTTGACCGCATGCCCCTGCGTTTCAGCGATATCCGCCACCCACTTGCGATGATCACTGACCGGATCGATCGACAGCCCGATGATCTTCGTGTTGCGCTTGTCGAATTCCGGCTTGAGCCCGGCCATGTAGCCGAGTTCGGTCGTGCACACCGGCGTGAAATCCTTCGGATGGGAAAACAGGATGGCCCAGTGGTCGCCGATCCATTCATGAAAGCGGATCGTTCCCTCGGTGGTCTCCGCGGTGAAATCGGGCGCGTCCTCGCCTAGTCGAATCGACATGTTCGTCTCCATCAAGTGGGAATCGTCACGACGCCCGCGTCGCGGCTTGCGCGCGACGCGCGATCGTCCGCGCGCGAAGTGCCGGCATGGCACATGCCGGGTTCCGCGCGTTCCTATAGCGTAGGTCAAAATGCACGCGCCACCGGCGTGCGGCTTACCGTGGTCGATTCCGACGACGAATGCGGTGCAACCGGACGTTGCGCCGCACCCGGCCGCTTGTACGCACTGACTTACACGACCGGCGGCTCCCGCCTTGCGTTCACTGGAATTCCACCGACATGTCGATGACGATCGATCATCAAGGCTCGCTGCACCTCAAGAGCGCGGAGCCGTGCTGAGGCCCGGCCGGCGCGCTACCCGCCACCGCCGGTTCGACTTTATTTCCACACATAGGTCAATTTCTTGCCTACAGCTGCAGGACCGCGAAGGTTCGGAAACCAATGATGAAACGTTGGTTTTGCAGACACGGTAAAACGCCCATCGCCGACTAGCCAAACCTCATTCATCGGGTTAAACGCCCTGGTTGTGTCAATGAATCAAGCGGATCGGCCAGGCACGCGGGCAAAGCCGGGAAGAAGCACTGCTGTATCAAGCATTCGAAGATGGGGCACCATCGACTGCCATGCTAGCCGTACTGAGTTTGCGCACCCACGCCGTCGTCGCGATCTTCTCCGGCGGACGTAGCGTCGTCGCGATCCGCCGAATCACGGCGCAGCCCCGATGGGTTGTATTCAGAAACGCGCCCGGTGCTTCGATCTTCATCCCACGTCGACCAGATCTCACGCGGCCCAACGCTCGCCGACTTGCATCGTATTGCTGCGCCTCCAAAGTAAAAAAACGCGAGGCTTTCACCTAGCGGATTTCGTCTTCTATTGGTGCATCTGCCCCACGAGAAGGGACTGCACCTACGTGACATCAATGATCCAGCACATAATCAAAAAAGAATCGACAACAATTTCACTTAATTCACCACCCCCACGACGCCCGCAAAATTCAGCCCCGCATCACCACAAATCCAACATTTATTTAACCGGCAAATTCACCAAAATCAAATTTGCATTCTTGCAAATCCCCCTCGATCAACCTATTCTGAATTTCAAATTAACACCCCAGATAAAAATACACATTGAATAATCAAACATCCAAGACCATTCTCGCTTGATCAATTTTTCCCGCCATTGTTAACGGAAACGATCGCGCTAATAAATCACCCACTCGATCAAATCTCTTAAAGGGATGATTGCCGCCACCAGGAATCATCAGTCGAGCTCGCGCAATTATGTGTCGGATTGGGGGGTCAGGTTCACCACAGCGTGGTTGAGCCCGTATGCGGGATCCGCACAATCACACGAAAGGAAACCAAAATGAAGAAAACGCTCGCGTCGCTCGCTATCCTGGGGACGCTCACATCACCCTCATGGGCCGAAACAGCTCTCTCTCCCCCAACTTGCCAGAACCCGATCGGCTCGTGGCGCAATGAGCTGGGCTCAACCATGAAAATCGGCGCCGTTTCGGGAACGGGTGCCATTCAAGGCACGTATATTTCGCCTTCCGGAACAACAGGGCAGACTTTTGCGCTCTCCGGTTGGTACTATGCCGCGCCGCCTTCAAATAGCGGGCTTGATCAAGTTACGCTGCTTACTTTTTCCGTAAACTGGAACAATAGCTCAGCCAGCTACAACAGCATTACGACGTGGTCAGGACTTTGTCGAGTGACGAACGGCACGCCGACTATCACTGCGCTCTACTACTACGCAAACGCTTTCGCCCAGTTTTCGTGGAAGCACACCAATGTAGGGCAAGATGTTTTCACACCGAGCGGCTCACAGTAAGGAGGCCGCATTCCCTATTCCCGAACCCACCTCACGTGTCAGTGTCAGGACTTGAAACGAAAGCGCCCCGCTGCCGAAGAATCGGCGCGGGGGCGCGGGTTGAGCCGCTCACAAAAGAGCCCTGAGAACTTTCGCGCTCAGGGCTTCGGCATTCATTTCGTCAGGGCGAACGCCCGCCCAACAGATCCCGACAAATCCCGACAGACAGTTGTCGTTGTTGGTCGCGGCGCTCCCGCGATTCAGTACGCCTGTCGTGCGATTGTTGCGACACGAGTGTGCGGTCGCTCACGTATCCAGTGACGCGGTAAAGGATGCGCGGAATCTACGCGATCCGCTCTTGAAATGGACTCCGTTTCATCCCCGCAATCGCCGACACAATGTGTCGTACACCGATCCATCTACCGTATCCAACAGCGCGAGCATGTCGTGAAAGCGCCACGACCGGTTCAGCCGATACTCGTCGAGCGATACGCCGAGCGCGTGCGCGCCGACCAGCGTCATCGACCTGCCGCTCGCCGGAACCGGAACAGTCGGAACAGTCGGGACAAATGTGCCGCCCCTTCCTATCCGAAGCCGGCGGCGCAGCGATTCACCCCAACCCGCCGCAGTCGTCGCTTAGTTCGCATTCCAGAAAGACCAACGACCCGTTACGCCCGTCGAAGAACGGGATACGTTTCCGATACACACACCTTTCCGCTGCCCCCACATACATCGCACACGTGCGTTGACATCGTGACGGGACGCACGCGACGCCCGACGCCCGCCCCCCGCACTCGACGCACTGGTCGTTCACCCACTCATCCGGCAACCGGAGCGCAAACCGCTCGACGATGTCGATGGGTGTGGCGAATTCGGCCTGAAATTCTGAAATCGAAATCGTCCGGTTACAATGCCGATCGACCGGCGCGGACGGAAGGAAAGACGCGTTACCAAGGTCCATCCGAAAGCGCGGCGGCGTCTATTACCTCGATCTTCGTACGCCAGGCGGAGAAAGAATCCGCCGCTCTTGTGGGACTGCCGACCGGAAGGAAGCGGACGAGTATCACGACAAGCTGAAAGCGGAACGGTGACGCGTGCATAAGCTCGGGGAGCGGCGACGCTACGTCTGCGAAGAGGCCGTGGTGAGATACCTCAACGAGCACGCAACGAAGCGAAATGACGTCAACTTCGTGGGCCACCCAAGACACTTCGGCACGTATTTTCATGGGCGCCGCATCGACTCCCGGACGTCGGCCGAGATCATGGAAGCGCTTCCGGAAAAGTGTGGTCGCTGGCGTCCGGATAAGGCTGCCTCGGTAGCAACGCGAAACCGGTATCTTGCAACGATTCGCGGCATGCTCAACGCTGCCGCAAGGTGGGAGTGGATCGATCGAGCACCGATACTGAAGTGCACCAAAGCGTCCAGCAAGCGGATGCGCTGGATCACGAAAGAGGAGGCGCCGTGGCTACTTCGCGAACTCAATCGCGACTGGATGCGTGATGTTGCAGCCTTCGGGTTTGCGACCGGGCTTAGACAAGCCAACACTCTCGGCCTCGAATGGTCGCAACTCGATCTGGTGACTCGTCGCGCATGGATTCATCCAGATCAGGCGAAGGCGGGTAAGTCGATCGGCGTTCCACTGCACTGAACAGCGAGGCGATCGGACTCATCCGCAAGTGGATCGGCAAGCATCACCGGTTTGTGTTCGTCCGACACGGCAAGCGGATCACGTCGTGGGATCGAGAACAATGGCTCGCCGCATGTGCGCGGGCCAACGTCGAGAATTTTCGATTCCACGGTGTGCGGCACACTTGGGCTAGCTGGCGCGCTCAGCATGGCCCACCGCTCGAGCGACTGAAGGAACCGGGTGGAGGGTCGAGTGACGACATGGTTCTCCGGTATGCGCATCTCACGCCAGACCATCTGGCACAACATGTCGAATCGGTCACGGTTCGATCCCAAGGTGGGACCGATTGGCATGTCACACTTGATCACCCAGCGTCATGATCGGCCGCAACGTCATAACCAACAAGGCTTCATCGTTTTGAGTATCACAATCTGTCTCGGGCTATCTGATCCATGTCTCTGACGATCGATTCGAAGCAGGCCGCCGCGCTGCTGGCCGTCGCCGACACGGGCAGCTTCGAGCAGGCGGCCGTACGGCTGCACGTGACCGCATCCGCCGTCACGCAGCGGGTCCGCGCGCTGGAGGCCAGCCTCGGCACGCCGCTCGTGCTGCGCACGCGGCCGTGCCGCCCGACGGTGGCCGGCCAGCGCGTGCTGCAGCACCTGCGCCGTGTCGCGCTGCTGCAGGCCGACCTGCAAAGCACGCTCGCGACCGAGCGCGAATTGCCGATCTCCGTCACGATCGCGCTCAATTCCGACAGCCTCGGCACGTGGTTTCTGCCGGCGCTGACGTCGGTGCTCGCGGGCGAGCGCATCCTGTTCGAGTTGATCGTCGAGGATCAGGACCACACGTTCGCGCTGCTCGAAAGCGGGATGGCGGTCGGCTGCGTGACGACCGAGCCGAAGCCGATGCGCGGCTGCCTCGCGACGCCGCTCGGCACGATGCGCTACAGGCTGCTCGCGGCCGCCGCGTTCGCGGTGCGCTGGTTTCCGCGCGGGCTGAACCGCACGAGCGCGCGCAAGGCGCCCGTCGTCGCGTATTCGCGGCGCGACACGCTGCAGTCGTCGTTCCTGAAGGAGAAGTTCGGGTTGCCCGAGGGCGCGTACCCGTGCCACTACGTGCCGGGCACCCATTCGCACTTCGCGGCGGTGCGCCACGGGCTCGGCTACGCGATGGTGCCGGAGCCGCTGATCGGCAGCGCGCCGCTCGACGCGCAGGGGCTCGTCGATCTCGCGCCCGCGCATCCGACCGACGTCACGCTCTACTGGCACGCGTGGACCGTGCAGTCGCCGACGATGGCGTCATTGTCCGAGCGGGTCGTCGAAGCGGCGCGCCGGCTGCTCGCGCCGCTGCCGTGACGCGCGTTTGAGCGGCGCGGTACGCCTGACGGCGAGAATCCCCGCCGCGCCGCCTATACTTTTTTCATCGGCCTCGCGCGCGCGCCGCGCGGCCGATCACGCACACCCGGCCATTCCCTTTCCCGCAAGGAGAACATCATGTCTCGCCGCTACATCGATTGCCGCGAGTTTCCCAGCGCGATGCATTGCTCGGTCGCGATTTCCGCCGACTCCGACGACGAACTCCTGGAGGCCGCCGTGCAACACGCGGTGCTGGTGCACCAGCACGCCGACAGCGCCGAACTGCGCACGCAACTGCAAGCGCTGTTCCACGACGGCACACCGCCCGCCGACGCACCTCGCAAAGCGTAATCCGCCGGCTCGCCCGATATCGACAGACGGATTGCCCCGTCGCCTCTCCGCCTCCTGCTTTGCGCCACATCGGGCCGGCGCCCCCGCCGGCCGGCGCATTCCACCTTACGCGCGGCGCTGCGCGAAATACGTCCCGACCGCGTCGATAAACGTATCGATATCGGCGCGCGACACGTCGCAGTGCGTGACGAAGCGCGACGCGTACAGCATCTGCGTGAGGATCCCGCGCGCCTTGAGCCACGCCTCGAGCGGCGCGCAATCGGCTTCGGGGAATTGCGCGAACACCATGTTCGTCGCGTGCGACAGCACCTTCACAGAGTCGATGCGTGCGAGGCCCTCAGCGAGATGCGCGGCATTCGCGTGATCGTCCGCGAGCCGCTCGACGTTGTGGTCGAGCGCATACAGGCAGGCCGCCGCGAGAATGCCCGACTGGCGCATCGCGCCGCCGAGCACCTTGCGCCAGCGCTGCGCACGCTCGATCAGCACACGGTTGCCGACCAGCACCGAGCCGACGGGTGCGCCGAGCCCTTTCGAGAAGCAGATCGACACGCTGTCGAACGGCGCGCACAGCTCGGCGATCGAACGGCCCGACGCGACGGCCGCGTTGCACACGCGCGCGCCGTCGAGGTGGAGGGACAGCCCGCGGCTGCGCGCGAACGCGGTAGCTTCCTGCACATAGCCTTCCGGCAAGACCTGGCCGCCGATCGTGTTTTCGAGCGCGAGCAGGCGCGTGCGGGCGAAGTGATTGTCGATCGGCTTGATCGCCGCGGCGATCTTCGCGAGCGGCAGCGTGCCGTCCGGCGCGTTCTCGATCGGCTGCGGCTGGATGCTGCCCAGCACGGCCGCGCCGCCGCCTTCGTACTTGTAGGTGTGCGCGAGCTGGCCGACGATGTACTCGTCGCCACGCTCGCAATGGGCCATCAGTGCAGCCAGGTTGCTCTGCGTGCCGCTCGGGAAGAACAGGCCGGCTTCCTTGCCGGCCCGCTCCGCCATCACCGCCTGCAGGCGCAGCACGGTCGGGTCGTCACCCCATACGTCGTCGCCGGTTTCGGCGGCAGTCATCGCGGCCAGCATTGCCTGGCTCGGACGTGTCACGGTATCGCTGCGTAAATCGATCATCGCTGAGTCCTGGGTAAACGCGGACCGGAACCGATGCGTCCGGCCCTGCCGAAACGAGACTCAGAGTGTACGCAATTCATGCGGCGCGGTGTACCGACGGTCGATGCGCGCACGGCGCACTGGGCGCACCTGCGCGCCATGCCGCACGACACCGCCCCGCCCACCGTCAGTAGCGCGGCGGCGGCGGCTGAACGCCCGCCGGCGGCATCGGCGGCGCCGCGCGCGGTGCGCCGTCATATCCGCCACCGCCGCTCATCCCGCCCGGCACCGGCACGCGGTTGCCGGTCGCGTACATGCATTGCAGGTAGCCGTAGTCGTAGCGGCGCTGAATGTCGTAGGCCGAGCCTTGCGCCGCACCGGCGCCGACCACGCTGCCCGCGAGCAGCCCCGCGCCCGCGCCGACGGCCGCACCCGTGCCGCCGTTGAACGCCGCGCCTGCCGCCGCACCCAGTGCCGTGCCGACCGCCGCGCTGCCGACCGCGCTCGCGGTCGACGCCTGGCTCGCGCTCACGCCGCCCGATTGCTGGAACGCGTATTGACGGCAGTTCGCATCGTCGGCGCGGAACTGGTCGAACGACTTGCCGGTGCCGGGCAGCGCCATCACGCTCGGCCCGGTCGGGATGTACGCGCACGCGCCGAGCAGGCCGGCCAGCGCCAGCGCGGCCGGCACGCGCAAAGGTCGAAATACGGATTTCATCGTCGCGTCTCCGTCATTGCGGCCGCGCCGGCACCGATCGCCAGCCCGACTTGCAGGTCTTCACATACGGGTAGTAATGCTTCGACGCGTCGCAGTAGTACCAGACGTTCGCGTCGCCATCGTCCTGCGGCTGCCCCTTCTCGACGTACTCGGGCGGCGGCCCCGGATCGACGGGCACCGCGACGACGGGCGGCGGGTAGTAGTAAGGCGCAGGGACGACGGGGTAGTAATACGGGTAGCCGGGGCCGATATAGACCCCGACCCGGGCGGCATGCGCCACGCCGCCCGTCGCGATCGCCACTGCGGCCACCGCACCCAGTGCGAGCTTCAATCCATTCACGTCACGTTCTCCGGCTGGCGGTTCGTCGATGCGAACCCGACATACCGAACGCTACGCCGCGCGCGATCCGCCATCCATTACGGGCGCACGCGCCAATGTTGCGCGGCGTTACCAATGTGACAGACCCCATCGGCCACGGGCCGCTGGCGCGACCGGGCGCGTTACGCGATAACGCATTGCAACGGTTCGGCCGCGCACCGGCGCCGCACGGGGCGATGTCACGCGGCGTTTGCATCCGCGTCAAACCGTTCCGATGACGCGACGCGCCATATTGACGCACGTGCGTCAGACCGCCACGCCGCGACCGCACGCGCCGCAAGCGGCCTTCTTGATACGAATCAACGATTTATCCCGAAATCACGCGCGGCGGGCTGGACATCTGCGACGAGTTGGCGCATTTCGCGGCGCAACATCGCGGCCCATACTCCAGCCAACCCCGACGCCCGTCCGCCGGGGGCCGCCGGCACCCGCCGGCGGGTATCGTCAGCCTCGGTCAACTGGTATGGACACCGCTCTTTCGGCCCTCGATCTGGCCCGCCTGCAATTCGCGTTCACCGTCTCCTTTCACATCGTCTTCCCGGCGCTGAGCATCGGCCTCGCCAGCTTCATCGCCGTGCTCGAATATCGCTGGCTGAAAACCGGCAAGCAGTACTACAAGACCCTCTGCCTGTTCTGGTCGAAGATCTTCGCGGTCGCGTTCGGGATGGGCGTCGTCTCCGGCGTCGTGATGAGCTACCAGTTCGGCACGAACTGGTCGGGCTTCTCGAGCTTCGCCGGCGCGGTCACCGGGCCGCTGCTGATGTACGAGGTCATGACCGCATTCTTCCTCGAGGCCGGCTTCCTCGGCATCATGCTGTTCGGCTGGAACCGCGTGAGCCCGCGCGCGCACTTCGGCGCGACGCTGATGGTCGCGATCGGCACGCTGATCTCGACGTTCTGGATCCTCGCGTCGAACAGCTGGATGCAGACGCCGCAGGGCTTCGAGATCGTCGACGGCCGCGTCGTGCCGACCGACTGGTTCGCGATCATCTTCAACCCGTCGTTCCCGTATCGCCTGTTCCACATGGCGATCGCCGCGTTCATCGTCGCCGCGCTGGTCGTGGCCGCGACCGGTGCATGGCACCTGCTGAAGGGCCGCCGCGACAAGGGCGTGAAGAAGATGTTCTCGATGGCGCTGTGGCTGCTGCTCGTGCTCGCGCCGCTGCAGGCCGTGATCGGCGACCAGCACGGCATCAACACGCTGAAGCACCAGCCCGCGAAGATCGCCGCGATCGAAGGGCTGTGGGAAACCGAGAAGGGCGGCACGCCGCTCAACCTGTTCGGCATTCCGGACATGAAGGCGGAAACGACCCGCTACGCGGTGAAGGTGCCGCACCTTGGCAGCCTGATCCTCACGCACAGCTGGGACGGTGAGATCCGCGGCCTGAAGGAATTCCCGCCGGAAGACCGCCCGAATTCGACCGTCGTGTTCTGGAGCTTCCGGATCATGGTCGGCCTCGGCTTCGCGATGATCGGCCTCGCCGCGCTCGCGTGGCTCCTGCGCCGCCGCGGCCGCCTGTACGAATCGAAGGGGTTCCAGCGCTTCGCGCTCGTGATGGGCCCGACCGGCTTCGTGTCGCTGCTCGCGGGCTGGGTGACCACCGAAGCGGGCCGCCAGCCATGGGTCGTGTATGGCGTGATGCGCACCGCGCACGCCGTGTCGCCGCTGTCGGTACAGCAGGTCAGCCTGTCGATGATGACGTTCGTGATCGTGTACTTCCTCGTGTTCGGCACCGGCGTGTACTACATGCTGAAGCTGATGAAGGCCGGCCCCGCGCTGCCCGACGTGAAGCATGACGACACACCCGACACGCGCCCCGATCACACCGCGCGCCGCCCGATGTCGGCCGTCGACGAGCCGCTCGAGACCGTCTGAGCCCCACCCTTTCCGCACACGAGAAAACCTATGGACGTCACCGTAATCTGGGCCGCGATCATCGCATTGGGGCTCTTCATGTACGTCGTGCTCGACGGCTTCGACCTCGGCATCGGCATCGTCTTCCCGTTCTTCCCGGACGAGAAGGAACGCGACCTGATGATGAACACGGTCGCGCCCGTGTGGGACGGCAACGAGACGTGGCTCGTGCTCGGCGGCGCCGGGCTGTTCGCGGTGTTCCCGGTCGTCTATTCGACCGTGCTGTCCGCGCTGTACCTGCCGCTGATCTTCATGCTGGTGTGCCTGATCTTCCGCGGCGTGTCGTTCGAGATCCGCGCGAAGGCGCGGCGCACGAAGCAGCTGTGGGATCTCGCGTTCATCGGCGGCTCGGCCGGCGCGACGCTGTTCCAGGGGATCGCGCTCGGCGCGTTCCTGCAGGGCATCAACGTGAAGGACGGCGTGTTCGCGGGCAATGCCTTCGACTGGCTCACGCCGTTCAGCCTGCTGACCGGCCTCGGCCTGATCGTGACCTATGCGCTGCTCGGCTGCTGCTGGCTCGTCGCGAAGACGGAAGGCGACCTCCAGCGGCGCCTGCATCGCGTCGTATGGCCGCTGACGGTCGTGCTGCTCGGCTTCATCGCGGTCGTCAGCCTGTGGACGCCGCTGCAGGATCCGGCGATCGCGCAGCGCTGGTTCGATTCGGGGCTCTTCTGGCGCCTGCTGCCGGTGCCGTTCCTGGTCGCCGGGTGTGCGGTGTGGATGCGGCGCGCGGTGCGCAACCGGCATGACATGACCCCGTTCGTGCTTGCGCTGGCACTCGTGCTGCTCGGCTACGTCGGCCTGCTCGTCACGCTGTTCCCGTATGCGATTCCTCAGACGATGACGATCTGGGAAGCCGCGGCGCCGCGTTCCAGCCAGACCTTCACGCTGGTCGGCGCAGCGGTTATCCTCCCGATCATCATCGCCTACACGACGATGGGCTACTGGGTATTCCGAGGCAAGGTGCGCCATGAAGACCAGCATTACTACCACCACTGATTCCGCCGAACGCCCCGCCGCGGCGCCACGGTCGCGGATGCGCGGCTGGATGTGGTTCGTCGTCCTGTGGGCGGGCGGCGTGATCGGCGCCGTCACGCTCGGCTATGCGTTCAAGATCTTCATGAACCTGACGCTGTTTGCAGTGAAGTAGGCCTCACCCGCGTGGCACGCCGGGGCGCATCCCGGCGCTGCCACGCCGCCGGGGCGGGTCGCATGCCCCGGCTTTCGCACACCGAGCGGGCACTCCCGCTCACCGCTCGCACTTCGTCGTGCACATCGCCTTGTCCACTTCCGTGAAGAACGCCTGGTAGTACTCGGGCTCCAGGACGGTCTTGGTACGCGAATCGCCGGCACTGTCCCACACCGTGCGATCGAATCGTGCACGCACGATCGCCGCGTGCGCGTCCCGCCCCGCCCGAACCGTCACGATCGCGGCCACGCGTTCGTGATCGGGCTTCGTCGGCAGCATTCCGATACGCGCCTTCAGCGCACCACGCAACAGCTGACGCCATTTCGGGATCAGCGTGTCGCTGCGCCCCGCTTCCACCAGCCCCGAATCGCGATCGACCGTCACCGGCGCATAACCCTGTGCGCGCAGCACGCCGGCCACCGCGTCGAGCGCGCGCGCCTGCGTCGCATCCGCATAGCTGCGGTCGCTGAGCATGCGCAGCGTCTGCTGCTCGCGATCGGTCAGGTCGACCTCGGTCTGGCTGGAGCTGTAGCGCACCAGCGATCCGCCGCTGCCGATCTGGCGTTCGTTGTCCGGTTTCGTCGCGCATCCGGTCAGCGCCGCGAACAGTCCGGCACAGGCGAGCGCCAGCGCGCCGCGGCCGCATACGGGCGGCACTGCGGCCGAGCGGTGCATCGCGCGCCGCGCGGCGCGCCGGAGGCGAAGACGGTGGCGAATTCCGGTTGCTCGTGCATCGGGTGGCGATATGATCGTCATCGGGGCGTTCTCTCCTGTCGGCGCCATCATAGGGATGGCGCCCCAGTCGCCACAAACGACATTTTTTGACCCACTGTGTAGCTTTTCTTCGCGATCTCACGATGCGCCGATTGCCGCCCCTCAACGCGCTGCGCAGCTTCGAAGCTGCGGGCCGCCTGCAAAGCCTCACCCTCGCCGCCGACGAGCTGAACGTGACCCAGAGCGCAGTCGCGCAGCAGATCCGCGTGCTCGAATCGTTCTTCGGGCAGAAGCTGTTCGAGCGCGACGGGCGCGCGTTGCGGCTCACGCCGCGCGCGCGGCACTACCTCGTCGACGTCGCGAGCTGTCTCGGCCGGCTCGCGCAGGCGACGGGGCAGATGTTCGAACCCGTCGGCGGTCATCCGGTGCGGATCAACGCGTCGGTGTCATTCGCGCACGGATGGTTGCTCACGCAACTGGCCGTGTTCCAGACCGAGCATCCGAATATCGACGTGCAACTCGTCGCGACGCCCGACAACGAGCGCGACCAGTTCGACGAAACCTGCGACATCGTGGTTCGCCGTTATACGCCGGAGCTACGCCGCAAGGGATTCGTGTCGCGGCCGTTGCTCGCGACCGTCGCGGTGCCGGTGTGCGCGCCCGGCCACCCGGTGCTCGAACAGGCGCGTACGCCGGCCGATCTGCGCAACGCGCCGCTGCTGCATTACGCGGGCTTGCCGCAGGCGTGGCAATACTGGTTCCACCAAGCGGGCTCGGCCGTCACCGAGACGCTGCGCGGGCCGTTCTATCGCGAGTTCTTCCTGATGACCAAGGCTGCCGCGAGCGGGCTCGGCGTGTGCCTCGCGCCGCGCGCAGTGGTGCGCGACGACCTCGAACACGGGCGGCTCGTCGCACTGTTTCCGGAGGTCCACCTGGAAGGGCCGCCGTTTCATTGCCTGTATCGCGACGACGCCGATCCGTCGCTGCGCACCTTCGTCGACTGGCTGTTTGCGCGGGCGGAGGCGCTGGAGGGGGCGCCGCCGGGATAGCCGGCGAGGAGGAGAAAGCAGAATCCGATGAAGCAGCCCGAGGCGGATGCGTTGCCGACGACAGGACGGATGCGCCGTCACGTCCGGCTATGTGATGTGTTCTGCCGCAGGACGCCGGGCTTCAATCCCCGCATGCCGAAGATGCGATCCATCGTCTGCACCGTCCCGTCGCCCCGACCTTGTTCGAAATCCCGAATCGTCTTCGTCGACACGCCTGCGAGCCTGGCCATTTCCGCGCTCACGCGCCGCATCGTCTTCTTCAGACGACGCACGGATTCCCCTTTCCGCGATCTGTCACCGCCCGCGCAGCGCCGCCTCGATCTTCCGGTCGGTCTTGTACTGGCTCAGCGCATACACCGACCAGATCGCGGCCGGCAGCCAGCCGATGATCGTGATTTGCAGGATCAGGCAGATGATCCCGGCGATCGGGCGACCGATCGTGAAGAACTGGAACCACGGCAGCAGCAAGGCAAGCAGCAGGCGCATCTGAAATCCTCGCGAGGCGTCATTGAACGTTCGTGCATCGCCAATATGGCGCGTTGCCCGCGCCATTTCAAGTCCGCTGCAGACGATCGCCGGACGAGAAGCCTTAACCTCATGCCACCGGGCTAAGCCGAATCGGCCAGCCACCGCGCGACCCGCGCAACGAGCGGATCCGCTGCGTCGAAGCATTCGGCGCCGGCCACGCGCGGCGCGTCGCAAATCGCGAACACCGGCTTGCCCCACTGCAACCCGAGCGCGATCTCGGACAGCGTGCCGAGCCCGCCGCCAACCGCGATCAGGCACAGCGACGCACGCGCGACGAGTGCATTGCGCGTGATGCCGAGCCCGGTCGGCAGCGCGACGCTCAGGTAGGGATTCGCGAGCGTCGCATCGTCTTCCGGCAGCAGCCCGATCGCACATCCGCCGGCCGCATGCGCGCCGCGTGCGGCCGCCTCCATCACGCCCTGCTTGCCGCCGCCGACGAGCGCGACGCCCGTCGCCGCGAGCGCGTGCGCGATCCGTTCCGCGATCCGCATCTGCTCGTCGGTCGCCTCACGCGGACCGATCACGCCGACCGGCATGCGATGCCGCCGCGTGCCGCGCTGCCGCTGCGCGAGTTGCGCCAGCGCATCGCGCGCCGCGTCCGACCACTCATCCATGACGTCGTTGCCGTACAAGGCCTTCCCCCAATGCAAGAACGCAGGTGCAGATCGCCGTCAGCACGATCGACAGCACGGCCGCCTGCGAGAAATCGGTTTGCCCGTCCGACAGCTTCAGGTACATCAGCAGCGGCAGGATGTTGATCTGCGTGCCGGCCAGCGCGAGCGCCGTGCCGTAGGTGCCGAGCGCGATCGCCGTGACGAGGCACCACGCGGACGCGACCGACGGCCACAGTTCGCGCCACGCGACGTCGAGCCACGCGCGCCACGGCCGCGCGCCGAGCGTCAGCGCCGCCTCGAGCGGCCGCCGGTCGAGGTTCGCGAGCGCCGGGTAGATCATCAGCGCGACCCGCGGGATCAGGTAATACGCATACGCGACCGCCAGCCCCGGCATCGTGTAGATCGCGCCGCCCAGCACGTTCGGGTCCGCGCCCAGCGACGCCGCCAGCGTGGTGACGAAACCGGCGCGGCCGAACGCGAGGATGAAGCCGTAAGCGATCACCAGCCCGGAAAACGCGAGCGGCACGCCGAGCAGCGCGAGCGCCCAGTGGCGGCGGGCGGGCGACTGCCCCGCCAGCGCGAACGCGACCGGCACGCCGACACCGACCGACAGCGTGCCGGCGCCGACCGCCAGCGCGAGCGAACGTGCGATCGCATCGGCGACGAGCGGATCGCGCAACACTACAACGAACGCGCGGCCGCCGTCCGTGAAGGCCGAGCCGACCAGCGCGGCGAGCGGCAGCGCGAAGCACACCGCCAGCAATCCCGCCGCCGGCACCGCGCCGAAGCGGCGCAGCGCGCCGCGGTCCGCCAGGGAGGTCTTCATCGCGCGCGCCTCAGTTGCCGAGCGTCGCCTGCGACCAGAGCTGGTCGACCTCGGCCTTGCGTGCGGCCGCCTTCGCCACGTCGAGCGGACGCACCTGCGGCGCCTTCGGCAGCTTCGCCGCGACGTCCGGCGCGACCGGCGTGCCGGGCACGGCCGGCCGCACGAAGCCCTGCGCGAACAGCGCCTGCCCGACGTCGCTCATCACCAGGTTGAGCCAGAGTTGCGCGGCTGACGGGTTCGGGCCGTTCTTCACGAGGCTCATCGCATACGGCGCCGATACGCTGCCGTCCTGCGGAATCACGACGTCGGCCGCGTCGCCCATGCCGTCAACGTACTTCGCTTTCAGGCCATCGTTCTCGTAGCCGATCAGGATCGGAATCTCGCCCTTCACGAACTTCGCATACGGCGTCGTGCCCTCGACGCGCAGCACGTTGCCCGCGCGCTTCAGCTTGCCGAAGTATTCCGCGCCGGGCTTCGGGTTTTCGACGCTGCCGCCGTTCGCATACGCGGCCGCGAACACCGCGACCTGCCCTTGCCCGGTCGACCGCGGGTCGAGATAGACGACCGCGTTGCGGTATTCCGGCTTCAGCAGGTCGGACCACCGCTGCGGCACGTTCTTCACGAGCTTGCGGTTGACGAGGAACGCGATGTTCAGCGAGTGCACGGCGAACCAGCGGCCGTCCGCGGCGCGAAACACGTTCGGCAGCTTGTCGAAGTTCAGCGGCTTGAACGGTGCGACGACGTCCTTGCTCTCGGCATCGAGCGCCGACGCGGCGAAGTAGTACGCGGTATCGGCCTGCGGACGGCGGCGCGACTTGTCGAGTGCGACCACGGTCGCGGCCGAACCGATGTCGTTGTACGTGATCTCGACCTTCGGATAGCGCTTGCGGAACTCGGCGAACAGCGCCTTCCAGTTCGCCCATTCGGGGCCCGTGTCGAACGACACGACGAGCCCTTCGTCGGCGGCCTTCGCATACAGCGCGTCCTCGCCCGGATACAGCGGCGCGGCGAACGCCGGCGCGGCAGCCAGCGCCGCAAACGCGCAGAGCGCCAGCACGCCGGCGCGCATGGTCTTCACAAGAGGGTGGCCTGCAAGCATCGGGGATCTCCGTTGAATGAAAAGGGTCATTGGGCGGCCGGCGCGGCCGGCAGCACGAGCAGATGGCGCGGTTCGATCGCGATACGCCGTGTGGCCGGCACGCGACCTTCGCACAGCAGCGGGTCGGCCGAACCGGCGGGAATGAAGTCGTAGCGTTGCGTCGCGCCGAAGTAGCGCACTTCGCCCGCACAGCCGTCGATGCGGTTCACGCCCTGCTCCGGCGGATCGGCCTCCACGTGCTCGGGCCGCACCAGCACCTCGATCTCGGCACCCGGCCGATGCGCGCCGGTCTCGGCGCGCAGCGTCGCGAAACGCACATCGACCGTGTCGTGCGCGATCACGCGGCCGCGCAGCAGCGTCGAATGCCCGACGAAGCGCGCGACCTGCGCGGACGCGGGCCGCTCGTACAGGTCGCGCGGCGTGCCGACCTGCAGCACCCGCCCGCCGTCGACGATCGCGACGCGATCGGCCATGCTCAGCGCCTCGTCCTGATCGTGCGTGACAAGCAGCGTCGTCGCGCCGCACGCCCGCTGCAGCGCGCGGATTTCGTCGCGCAACTGATGGCGGATGCCGGCATCGAGCGCCGCCAGCGGCTCGTCGAGCAGCAGCAGCTTCGGTTCGATCACGAGCGCGCGCGCCAGCGCGACGCGCTGCTGCTGCCCGCCGGACAGCATCGCGATGCCGCGCTCCGCATGCGCCGCCAGGCCGACGCGCTCGAGCATTTCGCGCGCGCGCCGCCGCCGCGCGTCCGCCGCGACGCCGCGCATCCGCAGCCCGTACGCGACGTTGTCGGCCACCGACAGGTTCGGGAACAGCGCGTAGTGCTGAAACACCATGCCCACCTCGCGCCGCCACACCGGCACCCCCGCCATGTCGGCGCCGCCGATCGCGATGCGGCCGCGGCCGCCCTCGAGCAGGCCGGCCGCGAGCCGCAGCAGCGTGGACTTGCCGGAACCGCTGCGCCCCATCACCGCGAGCAGCTCGCCTTGCGCGGCGGACAGCGTGACGTCGTCGACGCCGTGTCGCGCGCCGGGATACTGGAAACTGACGTGTTCGAACTCGAGACTCATGACGGACTCACTTCATACGTTGCACGGTGCCGACCGACACGAGCGTCGCGAGCACGGCGAGGACGAGCAGCACGACGGTGGCCGCGCACGCCATCCCCGACGCGCCGTAGAACGCCTGCAGCAGCACGATCGGATAATTGCGGTAGCGAAAGCCGGCGATCAGGTTCGAGATCTGGAATTCGCCGATCGACAGCGCAGCCACCATCACGAGCCCCGAAAACAGGCTGTGCCGCAGGTTCGGCAGCACGATCGTGAAGAACTGGCGCAGCGGCGTCGCACCGAGCGTCGCCGCGCAGGCCTCGAGGCGGGCGAGCCCGAGGTGGCGCAGATCGCTGAGCAGCGTCTGCAGCAGGTACGGCAGCGTCAGCACCGCGTGGGCCGCGATCATCAGCGGCAGCGTGCCGAGCCATGGCAGCGTGTCGCCGCTGAAGATCGCGATGTAGCCGAAGCCGAGCGTCAGCGCGGGCACGGCCACCGGCATCAGCATCACGATGCGCGTCGCCATGCCGCGCCCGGCCTGCGCGCGGTGATGCAGCGCATAGGCGAGCGGCACGCCGATCAGCGCGTTGAGCGCGCAGCACGCCAGCGCCACCGTCAGGCTCACGCCGAATGCGCGCGTAAAGCTGCGATTGCCGGCCAGGTCGGCGAACCAGTGCCCGGTGAAACCGGTCGGCAGCAGCGTGTTCGTCCACGACTGGCCCACCGAGCCGACCAGCAGCAGCGCGATCGGCAGCAACAGGTAGACCCCGAATACCGCGACGAGCGCGTTCAGCACGAGACGTCCGGCGCTCGGACGCACGGGCCTGTTACGCGAAATCGGAACACCATCGGCCGGGGCCGGGGCGGTAGACGCAGGCATGGAAACACTCGCGGACAAGGGACGAAGACGCCGCGCAACGCCAGCCGGGCGGGGCTGTCACGCGTTTTACGGATGGCCGGAGTGTGCGGATCCGACATGGCATCGTCATGAAAAAAACGTACAAAGCCCGCATCGATCCGTGCGCCGAGGGAATAGTCGCGATGAAGCACCTGTATCCGAACGTCTCGGAACTTCACGCATTCACGTGTTCCGCGAAGTACCTGAATTTCTCCTACGCGGCCCGTGAACTCGGCCTGACGCCCAGCGCGGTCAGCCGGCAGATCGCGAATCTCGAGGCGCTGTTCGGCGTGAAGCTGTTCGTGCGCGAGGGGCGCAGCCTCGCGCTCACGCGCGCCGGGCAGGTGTACCACGCACGTGTCGCCGGCCCGCTGCGCGAGATCGGCAACGCGTCGATCGAACTGCTGAGCGCGCGCGAAAACGGCGACCTGCTGACGATCGCCAGCGTGCCGACGTTTACGACCAAGTGGCTCGTCCCGCGGCTGTCGCGCTTTCTGGCCGTCGCGCCGAGCGTCACGCTGAGCTTTCGCCGCCATCTCGCGCACGGAGACATTTTTCCGTTCGGGCTCGACGCGGCGATCCGCTACGGCGACGGCGCCTGGGAAGGGGTCCGAAGCGATTACCTGGACGGGCGAACCTTCGTGCCGGTCTGTGCCAGTGAATTCCGTGAGCGGCACGCGTTGCGCACCCCCGCCGACGCCGTCACGGCGCCACGCCTCGTGCACGAACAGGCGGAAATCGCGTGGTCCGCGTGGGCGGAACGCCATCGCGCGACGCAGATGAACGCGCTCACCGGGCCGCGCTTCGAACAGTATTCGGTGCTGATCCAGGCCGCGCAGGCGGGCCTCGGGCTCGCGCTCGTGCCGCATTTCCTGATCGCGGACAATCTCGCGGCCGGCACGCTCGTCGAACCGTTCGACGCGCCCGTCGAGGTCGACGCGCAGGGGCACTACCTGTGCTATGCGCCGGAGCGCCTTGAAACGAGCGAAGCGTTGCGGCACTTCAGGGAATGGATGCTGGACGAATGCGCGCGGGCGTAAGCCGGCCCGCATTCGTCATCCGACGGGACGCGCACCGCCGCGCGCCCAGCCTTGCCGGACATCGCCGGGCGGCGGCGTCCGGCTGTCGCCGTCAACGGCGGATACCGAGCCCCGGCAGCACCTCCGTGCCCTCGGCCACCACCGCATGCAGCAGGCGCGGGTTCGCACCGAGCAGCCCGAGGATCGTCGGCGCGACCTGCTTCGTGCCGACCGTGTCGGTCACCGTGCGTGCGCGATGCAGGCCCGGATACGACACGAGCAGGCCAAGGTGGCTGTCGTCCGGTGCGTTGCCGCCGTGCTCCTCGTCCTTCTTCGTGCTCGACGTGTAGATCACGCCCGGATTCGGCTGGACGATGATGTCCGGCGTGCGGCCGTTGGCCGGATCGCCGAAGCGCTCGGCGAGCGCCGCACCGTACAGGATGTCGGCCTGCGAGCCATCCGCGCAGATCCCCGGCGCGTTGCAGCCCAGGTTCGCCTTCAGCGTCTGCACCACGGCCGTGCGCTGGTTGCGGTCGCGCAGCCAGATCAGGCCGACGTCGTCGGTCTGCACGAAGCCCGTGTCGACCAGGCCGGAGCCATCGTTCAGGTTACCCGTCTTCGTGTTGTTCTGGCCGAAGTTGCCGTTCGGGTCGAGGTAGTTGTTCGTTTCGAGCAGCTTCGTCAGCGTGTCGCCGTTCTTCACGAGCTTCGTGTGATCGGTCGGCGACTGGCCGTGCTTCGACGTGACGATCACGGCCGTCGACGAATACAGGTTCGCCTGCTTCAGCGCCGTGACGATATGGCCGATCGAATTGTCGACGTACGTGATCGCGTTCGCGACCTGCCCGTTCGGCGTGAAGTTCGCGTCGAGATAGCCGCCGCCCGTCGCGACCGTCGCCTTCTGCGCGACGCTCAGCGTCTGGAAATTGGCGCCGAACAGCGTCGGCACCGGTGCGCGCTTCGTGCCCGTCGAGTCGCGGCCGTTGATCTGGTTGACCAGCGCCTGCACGTGCAGGTTGTCGAAGCGCGCGGTGTGCGAGTAGACATCCGTGTAGTTCGTGCCCGTGGCCGGGTCGATCGAGTTGATCTCGGTGCGCATCAGATCGTCGACGCCGGTGCCCGACGGCCCGTTCAGCCAGTCGTAGCCCCATGCGTGCTTGTCGGCCCACGCGGTGGTCGCGTTCGGGATGCCCGCCTTCACGGCCTCGAACACCGTGTTGGTCTTCACGTAGTTGTGCGGATAGACCGGCACGCACTTGCCGTTGACCTTCGCGTTCGGGATCGCCTGCGGGTTGAACGCGCCGCCGCCGTCCAGGTGGACGAGCGCGCCGCCGTTCTGGGCATCGATGCCGGTCGTCTCGTCGAACACGACGTTCCAGCCCTGCTTGCCCGAGCAACTCGTGTCGCCCGGCGCGTACAGGTTGCGGTCATACGACACGTCGTAGAACAGGCCGGCCGTCTTCGGCGAGCCGCCCGTCACGAGCGCGGCGAGGCCAGGGAACGAATCCGACAGGCCAGGCGTATAGGCATTCGTGTACGTCACGCCGCTCTTCGCGAGCACCGCGATGTTCGGGCACGTGTTCGCGCCGATGCAGCGCGCGAGATCCTGCTCGTGCAGGCCGTCGACGCTGATCAGCAGCACGTGCTTCACGACGCGGCTCGCGTGGTCGCGGTCCTCGCGCTGGCTGTCGCCGTCCTGCTGCGCCGCGTGCGCAACCGCGCCGGCAAGCGCCAGCGCGCCCGCCACCACCGCCACCAACCTCCGCTGCTTACCAAGGAAAGACATGATCACCCCACCTCATCGATTGACGTTGAACTGCGTGACTTGCCATCAGGCGCGCAAAATATCGCCGGATCGTGCGGCGATCGCATGAAGCGGGGCTTTCTGTTTTCTGTCAAACGTAACCAATCGCAAGTGACACGAAGCGGTCGCAAAGCAAGGTGACCTGGCGCACGCTGCAATGTGCGCGCTCACCTGCCGGCACTGCGCGGGGGCATCGGTCAAACCTTGCCTTGCGCAGCGTCACTTGCCGCATGATTTTTTTTCCGGCTTGGCGCGCGACTATTGGCGTGTGATAAAGGGTTTTCCCTGACCCGGAGCACGAGTATGTCGACCCTGGAAGCCCTCCGGTTCGTGCTGGACGATGCACGCACCCCCGAAATCATTCGCCACCACGTCGTCGACGCGTTGCAGTACGCGTTGCGCAACTACGGACAGGTGTTCACGGCGAAGGAAGTCGAATGGCTGGCGCAGTGGGACGACGCGCGTCTGCCGCTGGCCGCGAAGAAGGAACTGGGCAAGCGCGAGGAACCGGCGATCGCCGCACGCTGAAGGAAGCACGCCGCCGCGCCCGAACGGATGGCCGGACGCAGCGGCGGCGGATGGCCTGCTTACTGCAGGCCGAAGTCGACGCGGGTGGTCGCGCCCTTGTCCTCGATGCCCTTCGCATCGAGCTTCGGCGCGACGACGAACACGCGGCTCGAATCGATCTTCCCGTCGAGGTACTGGCGCACGGCCTGTGCGCGCTGCTGCGCGAGCGCACGCAGCGCGTTGTCGTCGGCCGGCGCATGTTCGGCGAGCGCCTTCTTCATGTCGGCGTCGGGCAGCGTCTTCTGCAGGCCGATCAGGTTGCGCGGCTTCTTGAAGTCGGCGGCCTTGTACGCGCGCGTCAGGTACTTGCTGTACTCGGCCGGCTCGACCTTCACCGACATCGGGTCGATGCTCTCGCCCTGCCCGACCACATCCTTCAGCTTCTGCTGGCGCACCAGCCGCTCGACGTACGCATCGCCGAGCCCGGACGTGTCCTTGGCCGGATCGACGCGGCCGATCAGGTCGAGGCGGATCGACGGCTTCTCGGTCAGCATCTTCACGACGGTGTCGAGCTTCTTCTGCTGCGCGTCGTCGAGCTGGTACGAGCCCGGCGCGAATTCGACGTAGCCGAGATCCTCGCCGCCGCTGCCGAACGCATGCGCAAGCAGCGAGAACGGCGACGTGACGGCCTTCGCGATCAGGTTCAGCACCGCGCGCCAGATCAGCCCGCCGACGCTGAACTCCGGATTCGACAGCGAGCCGGACACCGGCAGGTTCACGTCGATCTGGCCGCGCGTGTTCTTCAGCAGCGAGATCGCGAGCTTCACCGGGAGCTTGGTCGCCGTGTCGTTCTCCACATGGTCGCCGAACGTGAGCTGGTCGATGAAGATGTGGTTGTTCGCCTTCAGCTGGTCGTTCTCGAGCGCGTAATGCAGGTCGACGTTGAGCTTGCCCTTCGTGATCGGATAGCCCGCGTACTTCGCGGAGTACGGCGTCAGGTTGGTCAGCTCGATGTCGTGCGCGGTCGCGGTGAGGTCGAGCGCCGGCTTCTCGATCAGCGGATTCACCGACCCCTTGATCGAGATCGGCCCGTTGCCCGCGAGGTTCGCGGCGACGTCGACCGGCGCGGACGTCGTCGAATCCGTGCCGAACGCGCCGACCGTGCCCTTGATCGCGACGAGGTTCGCCGTGTAGTTCGGCTTGATGAAGTTGTCGGTATACGTGACGCGGCCGTTCTGCAGCAGCAGCTCGCCGAAATGCATCCGCACCGGGTTCTGCGGCGGCTGCGCGGCCTTCACGACCACCGTCGCCGACGCGGCGGCCGGCGCGGACGCCTGCTGCGCGGCCGCCGGCGCGGATGCGGCCTGCGGCGACAGCGGCACCGGCTCGCCCTTGCTCGCGTCACGCGTGAGCGATTGCGCGGGGCCCGATTCCTTCGCGACCACGTCCTTCAGATTCAGGCGCCCTTGCGCGTCGAGCAGCACGCGGCCGTAGAAGTTCGAGAACGTCACGCGCGCGGCGTCGACGTCGGTGCCCTTCTCGTCATAGTTCGCCTTCAGGTTCGTCAGCGCGAGCGAGCGCCAGCCCGCGAACGGGTCGGAGGTTGCCTTGTCGAGCATCCGCACGTCGACGAGCGCGACGTCGCCGCGATAGGTCGCACGCGGCGCGTCCTTCACCTGCGCGAACGTCAGGTTGCCCTGCGCGTTGAGCAGCGCGCTGGCGATCGTCGCGTTCAGTGCGCTGCCGAAGTACGGCTCGAACGCGGCCGCGTCGAGGCGGTTGCCGTTGATCTTCAGGCCGAGCTTCAGCGGCTGCGCGGTCACGTCGCCCGTCACGTTCAGCGAACCCTTGCGGTTCAGCGTCGCCTTCAGCTGCACGGGCAGCGGCTTGGTCAGGTCGTCGCTGATCTTCTGCACCGACAGGTCCAGCGGCTTGAGCGCCAGCTTCACCGGGCGCGGTGTCGTCAGGTCGGTGAAGTTCGCGGCCGCATCCTTCACGTTCAGCGCGTCGATCCGGTAATGCCACGACGGCGCGGCGGCCTCGGCCTTGCGTGCGACCGTGCGCTTCGGCACCGACGCCTGCGCGGGTTCGGCCAGCGCCGCGAGGTCGATCTTGCCGTCCTTCAGGCGCTGCACGTCGAGCGCGAGCCCGCTGGCGTCGACGCTCGCGATCTCCGCGGTGCGCGTGGCCACGTCGACCTTCGCGATCTTCGCGCTCGCGTCGGGCAGCACGATCGCGGGCGCCTTCGCGTCGGGCGTCGCGATCTTCAGCGACTTCAGGCTGACCGTGCTGTCGGCGACCTGCGCGGCGAGCGGCGTCTTGCCCCAGTCGGCCTTCGCGTTGACGGTCGCGCCGAGCGTGCCGTCGAGCACACGCGCACGGGTCGCTTCGCCGAGGTACGGCTGCAGCGCCGGCAGCGCGAGCGCGGCGACCGTCAGCTTGCTCTCGACCTGCTTCTCCGCGAGATTGAACGTGCCTTCGGCCGTCACGTCACCGCCCCGCGACAGCGACGTCGACAGCGTGTATTTCGCGGGCGTCTTGCCCTGCATCGAGAAGCCGTCGAGCGTCGCGGCGAGCTTCGTGAGCGACAGCGCGGTAGGCGTCGCCGGCACGCGGTCGTCCACGTTGACCGTGCCGCCGTCGATCGCGAAGTGACGGATCGTCAGGTCGAGCGGCGGCGCCTCCTTCGCGCCGGCTTCGGCCTTTGCGCCGCTGGCGGCCGTTTCGGCGGCGGCGGAAGCGGTCGCGGCGCCCGACGCCGCCAGCTTGCCCTCGGCAGCCTTCGGTGCGGCTGCCGGCTGCGCGGCGAGCTTCTCGACGTTCAGCACGCCCTGCTTGTCGCGCGACAGGTCGACCACCGGCTGGTCGATCCGGATCTCGTCGAAGTGCATCGCGTTGCGCAGCGGCTCGAGGCTGGCCGCCGCGACGTGCACGCCGCGCGCGGCGAACAGCGGCGCGGACGCGTGGTCGGTCACCTTCGCGTCGTTCAGGTCGACGGTGCCCGATACGCGCAGCGCGGGCGTCTCGCCGCTCATCACGAAATCGATCTTGAGGTCGCTGCTGAGCAGGCCGCTCGTCACGGCCACCGGCAGCTTCGCCGGCACGTACGAGATCAGCTTCGGCACGTCGAGGCCGTCGAATTTCAGCGCGATCTCCGATTCGCGCGACTCCGCGAACGGCTTGGTCTTGCCGTCGATCGCGATCGGGCTACCGTCGAAGCGCGCCCGCAGCTTCGGCTCGACGAAGATGTCGGTCTTCGATGCCAGCGTCGCGATGTACGGAATGCCGAGCGTCCAGTTGTCGACGACATGCTTTTCGTTCAGCAGGCGGTCGTCGAAATCGATCCGGCCGTTGTTGACCTGGATGTTCGATACCGAGAACTGCGTCGGCTTGCTTTCGGGTTTGGGCGACGGCGTCGAGAACTTCTCGATCAGGTCGGTGAAGTTGAAGCGCTGCGCGTCGTAGCGGACGATATGAAAGCGCGGCGAGTCGAGGCGGACTTCATTGACGATCGGCGCGCCGCGCAACAGCGACGACCACGACGGCCGCACGACGAGCTTCGCGATGTCGATGAAGTCGCCCTGCCCGCCCTTGTCGCCGAGATGGATGCCGTCGGCTTCGAGGTTCAGCGTGTACGGGTTCAGCGCGATGCGCTGGATCGTGGCGGGCCGGTCGAGCTGCTTGCTCAACTGCTGCTCGGCGATATGGCGGATCAGCGGTGGCGCCGCGAAGAACCCGAGCAGTCCGAATAAAACGAGGAAGATCAGCAGGCCGATGCCGATGCGCCGGGTCCGGCGCGAGCGTGCAACGCCACCGAGGGCATGGAGGGTCGATGATACGGTTTCTTTGTCTGCGCTTGCCATGCTTGAATGTCTCGGGATGGGATGCCGGGCCGCACCGGACAACCGGGCGGCCGCGCACGCTATCCCGAAAGTATAGGCTCAGGAGGTGACGGTACGGGGTTCGGGCGCCGTCGCGCCCGCCGGTCGGACAACGCCGCCGGTCATCCGTTCATTTCCGGACGACGACGGGCGGCATCCACGAGCCGTCGCTCGCCTGCGGCTTCGGCGCGTACAGGCGCAATGCGAGCGCGAAATCGGTGCGCGGCGCCGGCAGCCAGTTGGCCGCATGCGTGCCGCCCGGCGACGCCGACACGACGATGTCGATCGAGCCGTCGCGGTTGCGGCGCAGGCGGTCGCGATCGCCGAGCGAGCGGCGCGCCGATCCGACGTCGGGCAGCGCGCCGTTCGTCGTATAGGGCGTCAGCGTCCAGAACGCGCGCACCGGCGGCAGCGCGCCCGGCGCGAAATGCAGCGCATAGCGGTTCGCACCGTTCAGCGCATGACCGTCGCTGTCGACGCGGACGACCGCCAGCGTTTCGTCGTCGCGCGTCGCGGTGCCGAACTGCGTGTAGGCCGCGTACGCGCGCAGCGTGTAGTCCTGACCGTACTTGCCGGCCGTATCGCCGATCCAGCTCCAGCCGTTCGCGTTCAGCAGGTTCGACGGCGGGGTCGAGAGCCGCGCGCGCGCCTCGGCGACGCCGGCCGTCGCGGCCGCGAGGCGGTCACCCGTCCACAGCACCGGGTAGCCGGCCGACACGCCGATGTCGCCGAGCAGTTCCAGCGCGTGCGCGTCGTCGCCCGGTGCCGGGTTGTCCTGCAGCGCTTGCGCGAAGCGCGCGAAGAACGCCTTCGGATCGAGCGCCGCCACCTGCTCGGCCGGCGTGCCGCCGCCCACCGCTTCGGACGGCGCGCTGCCCGCATGGACCGCGACCGACGCGCCGCGCGCCGCGCCTGTATAGACAGACAGCGGCACCACCCGGATCGCACGCTGCAGTTTCTTCGCGTTCGTCAGGTCGCGCCCGCCGCTCGTCTGCAGCCGGACTTCGAGCCACGCGTTGGCCGACGGGACGTCGATCCGGACCGCGCCCTTCGGCAGCGTGCCCTGCCAGTCCTTCGCGGCGAAGGCAATCGTTTGCGATCGCGCGCCGCCGCGCGCCCCGCGTGCGGCCACGCTCGACGACGACCACAGCACGTTCGTCCACATGTCGAGTGCGCGCGCATCCCAGTAACGGCCGCGGGTGTCGGGCAGCGTGACGATCACGGGTTCGGCAGCGACGTCGAGCCAGCCGGTCGAGTCGAGCGTATCGACGCCCGGCAACGGCGGATTGACCGCGCCGACAGGCGGCAGCGCCTGCGCGTGGCGCAGCGTGTTGAGCGGCGCCTGCCCCGGTTGTGCGCCGTCGCCGCCCGTCGCCGCTTCCTTCGCGACGTCCATCAGCACGAGCGGATACGCGTAGACGTAGGAGTCGGCGACTTCCGCGCGCATCCAGCCGGTTTTCCGCTGGATCGCATCCGGTTGCGACGCGCACCCTGCTAGCAACGCCGCCATGGCCAGCGACGCGCACACGCGCCGCAGAGAAACTGATTCCTGCTGGTTTTCAATCATCGATTACTGGCCGAATATCGTTCTTTTCAGTCAACGCCTTGTTCGACTTGCGAATGGCGAAAACAAGGCACCCCAGCCTGCCCGGACAACCGTTTCGCTACGGTTCGTAACGGTGGGCGCTGATGTCAGGGCGGTATCATAGCGCCTCAGGGCATCCCCCAATATGCCGATTAGCTGGCCGCGCGTATTTGGGGGCCGATCAGGTCCGAAATCTTCCGCCGGATCTTCAGACAAATTGGGGTGCCATCGAGGCGGTTTCGGCCGGCTTCGGATCTGTCTCGGCGCCGATCGAGCCGGCATCCGGATGGATCAGTGGCGCCACTATTGACGCCATTCCGCACGGCAAGCGATTGGAAGATCCTCGAGCAAATGGGGCGCGAGCCCGCGATTCGACGATCTGTTCGAGGCCTGCGAGGCACACGTCGGACCGGCCCGCCAATCCGGTTCCAGCCACGCCATTTTCAAGAGACGGTGGCAACGCGCCCCTCGAGCGAACAGAACGTTCGCGGGCAGGCACTTGACGCCCGGCTTTCCGCCCGCAAGCCGGGCGGTCGCTTTTTCCAGTCCGTGGCACCCTGTGAACAGTCATGGCCTCGCGCCGATCCGCCCGCCTTGCATCGCATCGTCATGCACCGCTTGACCTTACCATCATGGGAATGTTGATACTGGAACCATTCGCGGCAAGAGCCGCGCATTCAGGGAATCCGACATGACTGAACCACTTGCCTCCGCAGCGCTGCATACGATCGCATTGAGCATCGACGGCATGCATTGCGGCGGCTGCACGGGCCGCGTGCAGCGGGCGCTGGCCGCGGTGCCGGGCGTCGTCGAAGCGACGGTCGACCTCGACACTCACACGGCGACCGTGACCGCGCAAGAAACGGTCGACGCCGCACAACTCATCGATGTTGTCAGCGCGGCCGGCTATCGCGCCGCCGTGCGTGCGCCGGTGCTCGAAGCCGCCACGGCAGCGCATGCCCATCCTGTCGAAGCGCAGCCCACGCCGATGGCTGCGGCCACTTCCATTGCCAGCCGGCAGCGTCCGGCCGACAGCACCGTCATCGAACTCGATATCGACGGGATGACCTGTGCATCGTGCGTGTCGCGCGTCGAGAAGGCGCTGGCGAAGGTGCCGGGCGTCACGCGTGCATCGGTCAACCTCGCGACCGAACGGGCCACCGTCGACGCCGCGGCGAACATTTCCGCCGCGCAACTGGTGGACACCGTCAAGCAGGCCGGCTACGGCGCGACGCCGACCGTAACGGATGCCGGCGTCGCCGCGTTCGCACCTTCGTCCCCTGCCGCGCCCGCCAGCATCGAACTCGATATCGACGGGATGACCTGTGCGTCCTGTGTGTCGCGCGTCGAAAAGGCACTGGTGAAGGTGCCGGGCGTCACACGCGCGTCGGTCAACCTCGCGACCGAACGGGCCACCGTCGACGCCGCGCCCGACGTGACCGCCGCCCGGCTCGCCGAAGCCGTGAAAGAAGCCGGCTATGGCGCGACGCCGGTTGCCGGCGGGGCAATCCCGCCGGTAGCCGCCACCGCCCCCGCCGATCTCGAACTCGACATCGGCGGGATGACCTGCGCGTCCTGCGCCGGCCGCGTCGAAAAGGCGCTGGCCGCCGTGCCGGGCGTCGCGCGCGCTTCCGTCAACCTCGCAACCGAGCGCGCATCGGTGCACGGCGCCGGCGCGCTCGATGCCGCCGCGCTGATCGCGGCCGTCACCACAGCCGGCTACCGCGCGTCACTCGCCGCCGCGTCTTCAGACGGTGCGACGACCGGCACTGCCACGCAACCGGCCAGCTCGCCGCAAGACCCCGACGCCCGCAAGCGCCGCGAAGCGATTCGCGAACGCAACCTCGTGATCGGGTCCGCCGTGCTGAGCGCGCCCCTTGTCGCACCGATGCTCGTCGCGCCGTTCGGCATCGACCTGATGCTGCACGGCTGGCTCCAGCTCGTGCTCGCCTCGATCGTCCAGTTCGGCTTCGGCGCGCGTTTCTATCGCGCCGCCTGGCATGCGGTGAAGGCGCGCACCGGCAACATGGATCTGCTCGTCGCGCTCGGCACGTCGGCCGCGTACGGGCTGAGCCTGTGGATGCTGCTGCGCGACCCCGCGCATCCCGGCCACCTGTATTTCGAGGCGTCGGCCGTCATCGTCACGCTGGTGCGCTTCGGCAAATGGCTCGAATCGCGCGCGAAGCGCCAGACCACCGACGCGATCCGCGCGCTGAACGCGCTGCGTCCCGACCGGGCGCGCGTCATCGAGCACGGCGTCGAGCGCGACGTGCCGCTGGCGCAGGTACGCGTCGGCACGAACGTCAGCATCCGCCCCGGCGAGCGCGTGCCCGTTGACGGCCGGATCGTGTCGGGCCGCTCGCACATCGACGAATCGCTGATCACCGGCGAAAGCCTGCCCGTGCCGAAGGACGATGGCGACGCCGTCACGGCCGGCTCGATCAACGGCGAAGGCGCGCTCGTCGTCGAAACCACCGCGATCGGCGCGGAAACGACGCTCGCGCGCATCATCCGCCTCGTTGAATCCGCGCAGGCCGAGAAGGCGCCGATCCAGCGGCTCGTCGATCGCGTGAGCGAGGTGTTCGTGCCGACGATCCTCGGCATCGCCTTGCTGACGCTGGTCGGCTGGCTGGTCGCCGGGGCCGGCACGGAAACCGCGATCCTCAACGCGGTCGCGGTGCTCGTCATCGCGTGCCCGTGCGCGCTCGGTCTCGCGACGCCCGCGGCGATCATGGCCGGCACGGGCGTCGCGGCCCGGCACGGCGTGCTGATCAAGGATGCGCAGGCGCTCGAACTCGCGCAGCGCACGACCGTGATCGCGTTCGACAAGACCGGCACGCTGACCGAAGGCAAGCCGTCCGTGACCGCGTTCGAAGCCGTCGGCGTGCCGCATGACGAAGCGCTCGCGCTCGCGGCGGCGGTGCAGCGCCGGAGCGACCATCCGCTCGCGCGCGCCGTCGTCGCCGCGCACGAAGCCGACCTGGCCGCACGCGGCGGTGCGGTGCCGTCGGCCGTCGCCGCCGAGGCGCGTGCGGTGGCCGGACGCGGCGTGGAAGCACGCGTCGGCGGCCAGTTGCTCGCGCTCGGCAGCACGCGCTGGCGCGACGAGCTCGGCATCGCGGTGCCGCCCGCGCTCGACGCCCGCGCGACGGAGCTCGAACGCGCGGGCAACACGATCTCGTGGCTGATGCGCGCCGATGCGCCGCGCGCGTTACTCGCGCTGATCGCTTTCGGCGACACCGTGAAGCCGGGCGCCCGCGACGCGATCGCGGCGCTGTCGGCGCGCGGCATCGCGAGCGTGCTCGTGACGGGCGACAACCGCGGCAGCGCGGCCGCCGTCGCGGCGACCCTCGGCATCGGCGAGGTGCATGCGCAGGTGCTGCCCGACGACAAGGCGCGCGTCGTCGCCGAGCTGAAGCGCACGCATGGCGGGATCGTCGCGATGGTCGGCGACGGGATCAACGATGCGCCCGCACTCGCCGCGGCCGATGTCGGCATCGCGATGGCGACCGGCACGGACGTCGCGATGCACACGGCCGGCATCACGCTGATGCGCGGCGACCCGGCGCTCGTCGCCGACGCGATCGACATCTCCCGGCGCACTTACCGGAAGATCCAGCAGAACCTGTTCTGGGCGTTCGTCTACAACCTGGTCGGCGTGCCGCTCGCGGCGCTCGGCTGGCTGAACCCGGTGATCGCGGGCGCGGCGATGGCGTTTTCCAGCGTCAGCGTCGTGACCAACGCACTGCTGTTGCGGAGATGGAAGGGGCGCGCGCGGTGACGTATGCCGGGTACGTATGCCGAACGGCCGGATGGCCGTTCGGCACTTTCGGCAAGCGGAAGTAGCGAGAGAGCGGACCGGTATTGGCCGATCGCGGCGAGTCGAATCGCCAGTACATGAGAACACGGGGCCGGCGGCCGCTTCAGTCCGAAATGACTGACTTGATCAAGGTCGTCGTGATCGGCGCGAAACCGCAAGCACGATACAGCGCGCGGGCCGCCGCGTTGTGATTGAACACCGACAGCCCGATCTCGGTGACGCCGTACCGGCGCGCCTCGGCGTCGAGCGCCTCGAGCGTGCGCGTGGCCCAGCCCTGGCGGCGCCGGGACGGGGCGATGTCGAGGTCGTAGATGAACAGCGTGCGGTTCGGCCCTTCGGGCACGATCGCGTACCAGAGGTCGCCCACCGCGTCGCCGCTGGCGCCGTCGATGAGCACCACGAGGGTCTGGCCGGAGGTACGCAGGCCGTCCGGCAGCAGCGTGTCGAAACAGGCGCGCGCCCGGTCAGCCGCGTCTTCGACAGCATTTTGTCCGGATGAAACGAGATCGTTCGCGTAGCCGTCGATGGCTCGCGTGCGGTACGCGTGGAATTCGCTGGCCGTCATCGGTCGCATCTGCAGCATGGCCCGGTCACCCTGAACGGAATCGAGCTTCCAGTGTAGCGGGACGGTCGCACCGGCGCGCGATGCGGCGGCGGAAAGCGGGCTGGCAGGTGCGGCGAGCGCCGCGCTGACAGCGAATCAGCGAATCAGCGAATCAGCGAATCAGCGAATCAGCGAATCAGCGACGGTACAGGACGATCGGCACGAGGTGCGCACGGCGCACGCGCTCGGCTTCGGCACGACGCGCAGCGTACGAGTATTCGGCGTCGAGCGGCAGGTGCGGGGACACGAAAAGGTCGTCGATCTTTTGCAGCAGGGCGAGGATGAAGCTCATGTGAGACTCCTGACAGATGTGGCTAGGGGTTTTCCCTTAGATTGACTCCATTCTAAGGGTTTTCCCTGAACTCTGCCAGCGCGCCGCATCAGTTTGCCGCGTGGACGCGACGGCCGATCGCCGAAACGTAACGGCGATCCTTGCGCCGTCGGGCTCCCAGGATAGGGTCGAAGCGATTAACGCGTACGGCGAGCACGCTTCGCGACGGCCGCCTCGCGATTCGCGTTGCGCTGAAGCCTGTCGACCTGCGACAGAAGCGCTTCGTGATGCTCCTCGAGCGTCATCAGCGTTGCCTGCTGCGTCGACAGATCGGCCGCGAGGCGATCGATCCGCTGCTGCTTCGTGGCTGCGTCCTGCTTCAGGTGCGCGATCTGCCGCGTCTGCATCACCAGCGCGACGAGCCCGGCCAGCACGACGACGGCCAGCGCCAGCAGCAGGCGGTTGACGCGGCGCATCTCGCGATCGGCCATGCGCGTCAGGCCGTCCACGTCGGCTTGCAGGGCGGCGAGCCGGTCGGTCAGCGGGCGCAGGTGTATATCCGGATCGAAGGCTGGCACGGCCGGTTGCGCGCGCTCCGCCGACGGCTTCGTGACAAAGGAGGCAGCGGAAGCCATCGGCTGCGTGACGGGGGATACGGTGGCGTCGGCACGCGGCGCGGTGTCATGGGTGTTCGCGGTGTTCGCGGTGTTCGCGGTGATTGCCGGCTTGGCCGGCTGCGTCGACATCTGCGGCTCGACCGTCGCCAACGGGTCCGGCGTCGTGCTCGCCCCGGCCGCCTCCGGCGCCGTGTCGACGCCCGTCACGACCGGCGCGGATTGCTCCGCTGTCACGTCGCTTGCACCGGCAGTCGCCCGGCGCTTGCCGCCCGACGACGCACGACGCTCCTTCACGGCGCCATCGGAAGATCGCCGATCGCGGGATTTAACGGCGGCAGCAGCAGCAGCCACAGCCTTCTCGACTTCACCGCCAGCCGCTTGAGATGCGGTCGCCTTCGCCGCAGCATCATCGGTTGCTTGCAGCTGGGTCGCCACCGTGCCGGCGCCATCGTCCGCAGGCACATCGGCGGCCTTCGTCACAGCGCCATCGGCCAAGGAAATATCGACAGCCTTCATCGCAGCGGCGCCAGAAGCCGGCACGACGCCGGCGTTCGCAACGTCCTCGCCTTCAAGCGCCGAAACGCCATGCGCCACCGTCGTGATTTCCCGGATCGCCGCACCGTCTGCTGGTTCCGCCTGTCCTGCCGCGGCCACACCTTCCGGCGCGCTGAACCCGTCCAGCGCGGCCTGCCGTCCGGAGGCCACATCGTCCGCGACATCGACGGCCGCGTCGAATTGCGAACCCGCTTCGTCACGCGCCACAGCCGGCGCGCGCTCACCCGGCTCGAGCACCGGATCGCCAAAAAGGTCGAGCGTCCGTTCGTCCCGCGACGCCTCACCGGCCGGGGCACTACCAGGCCGCGCCGTCGCCCTTGCGGATGTACTGCCCGCGGCGGCAGCCGAACGCTGACGAGAACGGGCCGACGAACGATTGGAACGGAAGCGGGAGCGAGGCGAGGAAACGGATTCGGTCATGGAAATCGGATGGCAGGGCCCGCGAGCGCGGAACCGGATGTCGAACGGAATCGGTGGCCGGCCATTGTCGCACGCCCCGCAACCGATTCAGCCTATTCGTCGCCCGACAACCCGTTCCCTTCTTCGAAACGCGTGACGCCCCGCAACGCGCGCAGCTTGTCGCAGATCGCCCGGTATTCGAGTTCCGACACGCGCGCGAGCGCGATGCGCACCTCGTCGTGCTCGCCCGTGTCGTCGGCGCGCTGCACGATGAACTGCTTCACACGCGCACTGTCGGGGCCGAGCGCCGCGTGCAGCGAATCGAAGTTCAGCGTGCCGCTCACGACCGTCAGCGCGAGCTGGCGCCGCTGGCGCACCGTGAAGTAGCGCCGCTCCAGCGGCTTGATGCCGGCCAGGATGATCAGGATGATGAGCGTCGCCGAAATCGACGCGACGTAGAGCCCGCCGCCCACCGCGAGGCCGATCGCGGCGACCGACCACAGGCTCGCGGCGGTCGTCAGCCCGCGCACGATCTCGCCGCGCAGCAGGATCGAGCCCGCGCCGAGGAAGCCGATGCCCGACACGACCTGCGCCGCGATCCGCGACGGATCGAGCACGATGTGCTCGTTACTGCCGAGCACGTCGGCGAACCCGAACGCCGACACGATCATGATCAGCGTCGAACCGACACAGACGAGCATGTGCGTGCGCAGGCCGGCCGCCCACGCCAGGCGCTCGCGCTCGAAGCCGATGACGCTGCCCAGCGCCGCCGCGAGAACGAGCCGCATCACGAGTTCCAGGTTGCTCAGCATGCGATTTATCTCCTTTTTTGGTGCCGGCCGTGCGGAATGTTTTATCCTTGGCCCCGGCCGCTCCGCTCCTCCGGGCCGCGCCGACACGTTTCGAACCCAGTGCTCAACCCCGTCATGTCCGTTTCCGACTCCGCTTCCGCCCAGGCCGCCCAGCTGCGCCACCACTTCGCGCACGTCGTCTTGCCGATCTGGCGGGGTTCAGGGTTCGACCACACGTTGCAGCTGCCGTTCGAGGCCGTCGATCCGGCCACCCACGCGCCGATGCCTGTCACCCGTTATCGCGCAATGGCCTGCGCGCGGCAACTGTTCGTGTTCGCGCAGGCCGGCGACACCGCGCACGCGGCCACGCTGTTCGACGCGCTGGGCCGGCACTTTCGCGACCCGCGCCACGGTGGCTGGAACTACAGCGTGGACGCGCAGGGCGCACCGCTCGACACGACCAAGGATCTCTATACGCACGCCTTCATCGTGTTCGCGTGCGCCGCGTGGTATGCGGCGTCGGGCGACGCCGCCGCGCGCCAGGCGGCCGAGGAGACCGCCGCGCTGATTCAGGACCGTTTCGCGCCGCGCCCCGGCGACGCGCTGCTCGATGCGGCGCGCCACGCCGATTTCTCGTCATCCGGCAGCGGGGCGCTGCAGAATCCGCTGATGCACCTGACCGAAGCCTGGCTCGCGGCGGCCGATGCATTCGGCGACGCGGCGTTCGACGATGCGCTCGCGCACACCGCGCAGGCCGTCGAGCGCACGTTCGTCGACCCGGCAACCGGCTGCGTGGCCGAGCTGCCGCTCGGCGCGGCCGACAACCGATTCGAGCCCGGCCATCAGTTCGAGTGGTTCTATCTGGTCGATGCGGCCGGCGCGCGGCTCGCGCAGACCGGGCTCCCCGGCGCGCTGGCGCGCGCGTTCGCGTTCGCGGAGCAATACGGCGTCGATGCGCAGACGGGCGGCGTCTGCGCGGCGCTCGACGCGCAAGGCGCGTGTATCGACGGCACACAGCGGATCTGGGCGCAGACCGAGTACCTGCGCGCGCTCGCGACGCACGGCGGCACGCCGGCCTCCGCGCCGCTCGCGCGGCAGATCGAACGCTTCGCCGCGCGCTTCCTGCATCCGCGCGGCTGGTTCGAGTGCAAGACGGCTGACGGGCAGGTGTCGCGCGCCGACATGCCGTCGACGACGCCCTACCACCTCGCGACCGCCTACGCGGCGCTGCCGGCCGGCGCGTAACCCGCGTCGGCGCGCGACGGCGCCGCGCGCTCGCCGCGTGCGGCGCGGCCATCGCCCAGTTCGAACACCGACACCGCCTGCATCAGGTGCGCGGTCTGGTCGTTCAGCGACGCGGCCGCCGCCGCGACCTCCTCCACCAGCGCCGCGTTCTGCTGCGTGAGCTGATCCATCTGCGTGACGGCCTGGTTCACCTGCTCGATCCCGACGCTCTGCTCGACCGACGCCGCCGTGATTTCGGACATCGTCTGCACGACGCGCGTGATCGACGCCGACACCGTTCGCATCGCGTCGCCGGCGCGCTCGACGAGTTCCGCGCCGCCGTTGATCTGCGCGACCGAATCCTCGATCAGCGCCTTGATCTCCTTCGCCGATTGCGCGCTGCGCTGCGCGAGCGAGCGCACTTCGCCCGCGACGACCGCGAAGCCGCGCCCTTGTTCGCCTGCGCGTGCGGCTTCCACCGCCGCATTCAGTGCAAGGATGTTGGTCTGGAACGCGATGCCGTCGATCACCGAGATGATCTCCGCGATCCGCCCCGAGCTTTGCGCGATACCGCGCATCCGGTCGATCACGCTGTCGACCACGCCGCCGCCGTGGCTCGTCGCCTCGAGCGCCGCGTCGGCCAGCGCGCTCGCCGCGCGCGCACTGTCGGTGTTCTGCCGGACGGTCGCCGTCAGTTCCTCCATGCTCGCGGCCGTTTCCTCGAGCGATGCGGCCTGGGTGCCCGTGCGCGCCGACAGGTCGGCGTTGCCGCCCGCGATCTCGCCCGCGCCGAGGTGGATCGCGTCAGACGCTTGACGCACCGTGCGCACGGTGCCCGCGATGCTCGTCTGCATCGCGGCGAGGCCGCGCAGCATCCGGTCGATCTCGAACACGCCGCCTGCCCGCACGACTTCATCGAGCCGGCCCTGCGCGATCCGCTCGAAATGGCGGCCGGCCTCTTCCAGCGGCGCGACGACCGCGCGCCGCGCGGCCGCGTAGATCGCCGCGCTCGCCGCGAGCATCGCCGCCAGCAGCACGATGCCGACCGACTTGAACCAGAGCATGCCACCGTCGATCGTGTCGAGCGCCGTGCGGCTCGATGCGCCGCCATAGTCGGTAAAACGGCGCAGCTCGGCGACGTAGGCGTCCTGGATGCTCTGCGTCGGCTGATCGAGGAATGCCTGGATGTTATCGGCGTCGAGGAACTGCACGAGTTCGCCCAGCGCGCCGCGCAGCGCGCGATAGCGCTCGGCGAGCGCCGCGACGCGCGCGCGGTTCGTATCGTCGACCGGCTGCGCGGCCGTCAGCGCGGCGAACGCCTTGTCCGCTTCCGCGAGCGAAACGCCCGCATGGCGAATGATGTCCTCGGGTTTCGGGCCGCCGCGCACCATCCGCGTGCCGGCGCGCGACAGGTTGATGCGCGCGTCGAGCAACTGCTGGGTCGCCTGGCTGGCCGCCTCGACCTGCGTGATCGCGACGTTCGACAGATCGTCGACCCCGCTGCGCGTCGATTTGAGCGCCCAGAAGCCGAGCGCCTCGATCGCGAACAGGAACAGGCAGAACACGGTCAACACGCCGAGCAGACCCGACGCGAGCTTGATTTTTCCAAACATGGGGGAGATTCCTGGAAAGCGGACGATGAGGCAATGCCCCGGCATTAGCGGCATTTCTTCGTCGGACTTTAGGTGCGGACGGCGGCGAAGTTCGCGTTGCCCGCGCATTCCCGTCGAATTGCCCGCAAACAGGGAAATCTACGGCATTCGACGCAATAATCGCGTCGCCTCGCGCCGGAAATTGCACGAAATGCGGACGAATTTCCTTGCTTATCCGCATCCCCCTTCCTAGAGTTCAGCGCAAGCGGGCGCTCATTTCGAGGAAAGTCGATGACCGACATCACGGACCACGCGCGCGGCGCATTGCGCGCGCAACCGTTCAGCATGCTGCTGGGCACGGAGCTGATGCACATCGGCGACAACGAAGTGTCGCTGTGCCTGCCCGTGCGCGAAGAACTGCGGCAGCAGCACGGTTTCGTGCACGGCGGCGTCATCAGCTACCTCGCGGACAATGCGCTGACGTTCGCCGGCGCGCTCGTGCTCGGCCCGCGCGTGATCACGGCGGAATACAAGATCAACTACCTGCGGCCGGCCGTGAACGGCACGCTCGTCGCCCGCGCGAAGCTCGTCTATGCGGGCCGGCACCAGGCGACCTGCCAGTGTCATGTGTTCGTCATCGACGGCGATCACGAGCGGCTCGTCGCGATCGCGCAGGGTACGATCAACCGCGTCGGCGACGGCAAGATGCCTGATGCGCCTGAGGAAACGGCGTGAGCGGCTACCCGGCCCGAGGTCAATGGGAGAAAAGGCGAACACGCAGCGCGTATCGCGCTAGCGTTTCCTTGGGGCGAGATGAACCGCATCGCGCACTTCGTACACGAGACGATAGCCGACACTGCGCAGCTCGATCTTGTAGCGGTCCGGATGACCGTGCAGCTTCGCCGAGGGAATACGACGATTCTCGAGCGGTTCGGCGAGTCTGGCCTTGAACTGATCGCGAACGGTGCGATCGAGCTTCTTCCACTCCTTCAACGCAGGTTCGAGAAAGGCGAGCTCAAAGGTCATTCAGCTTGACCTTGACGGTTTTCTCCTTGGCGTGCGAGTCAGCCAGCGCGTTGTCTTCGATATCTTCGAGACGTTCGACCATCGCCTCCCATGTCTTCGCCGGAATGCAATAGAACGCAGGCTCGTTGTGATTCAGGATCGCGACCGGGAAGCCCTCGCCCGCCGCAACGGTTCCCATCGGGTTCCGCTTCAGCTCCGAGACGCTCGCCGTCACACTGGCCAGGATGGTGTGGGGCATGTCCGCTCCTTTTTCGATTGAATTTCCATTGCACTTTATTTGGCACCATATTTAGCACGATTCCAGGTGCCATACCGGCCATGCCGAATTCGCTCCCGAGCCGTAAAGTTCGGCACGCCTACTCGGCCTCACCGCCCGCCAGCGGCAGAAACCGCGGCGCCACCCGCGCCCGCACGTTGCCGTTCTCATCCGTCCGATAGATCCCGCGTGCCGCGTTGTGCGGATGCACGGCCGCGTCGACCACGCTCAATACCGGCGCAAAACACGCGTCGGTGCCCTCCAGCAGCGCGCGCCAGTGCGCGGACGGCTGCTGCGCGAACACGTCGGCGAAACGCGCCTTCAGCGCGGGCCAGCGCGCGCGGTCATACTGCGACGCCGGATCGACGTCGGTGAGCCCGAGCCGGGCGACCAGCAGCGCATAGAACGGCGGTTCGAGCGCGCCGATCGTCACGCATTCGCCGTCCGCGCAGCGATACACATCGTAGAACGGTGCGTCGTGGAAGAGGCTCGGCTGTGCGCCGTCGAGCTGCCCGTTCGCGCGCGCCCACAGCGCAAGCGAACCGAGCATCGACACGATGTCGACGATCGCGCCGTCGACCACGCGCCCCGGCCCGCCGCCGCGCACATCGAACAGCGCGCAGACGATCCCGAACGCGAGCCCGAGCGCGCCGCCCGCATCGCCGACGACGGTCGGCGGCAGGCCCGGCCGGCCGTCGTTCGGTGCCGATAGCGACAGCAGCCCGGTCAACGCGACGTAGTTCAGGTCGTGCCCGGCCGCGGCCGCGAGCGGGCCGTGCTGGCCCCAGCCGGTCATCCGCCCGTACACGAGCTTCGGGTTGCGACGCGCGCAATCGTCGGGCCCGAGGCCGAGCCGCTCCATCACGCCGGGCCGCAGCCCCTCGATCAGCGCGTCGGCCTGCGCGATCAGGTCGAGCGCGGCGTCGCGGCCGGCCGTTGATTTCAGGTCGAGTTCGACGATCGTCTTGCCTTCACGCAGCAGGTCGCCGTCGCGGGCCTTCAACGCGTCCGGCGCGCTCGTGCGGCCGGACGGGCGTGCGACCAGCGTGATCCGCGCGCCCATCCCGGCGAGCATCCAGCCCGCGAGCGGGCCGGGGCCGAGGCCTTCGAATTCGACGATATGGATGCCGGAAAGCGGCGCATCGAGCGGCATGCGATTCTCCTGTCGACCAGCGTTAGCGCTTTAGCGCTTACGCTGGTCCCATGCTTCGCGGTCGACCAGCGTTAGCGCTTTAGCACTTACGCATGGTCCCATGCTTCGCGGTCGACCAGCGCCCGCGCTTCGGCACGCATTCCGGTCCCGTGCGTGGCGCAACGGATCGCGTCCGTCCCGCGCGCGTCAAACGAAAAATCCCTGCGCGGCGGAATCCGCTTTGCAGGGATCGGGGAAACCGGCGCGCATACCGGTTGGCGCGCCGGAACCGGCAAGCGTCAGAACGCATCCCCCGGCACCCTCACCCAGCCCTCCATCAGCACGCGCGCGCTGCGGCTCATGATCGCCTTCGTGACGGTCCACTCGCCGTTCTCGAGCTGCGCTTCCGCGCCGACGCGCAGCGTCCCCGACGGATGCCCGAAGCGCACCGCGTTGCGTTCGCCGCCGCCCGCCGCCAGGTTGACGAGCGTGCCGGGGATCGCCGCGGCCGTGCCGATCGCGACCGCCGCCGTGCCCATCATCGCGTGGTGCAGCTTGCCCATCGACATCGCGCGCACCAGCAGGTCGACGTCGCCCGCGTTCACGCGCTTGCCGCTCGATGCAACGTAATCGGCCGGCTTCGCGACGAACGCGATCTTCGGCGTGTGCTGTCGCGTCGCGATTTCATCGAGCGTGTCGATCAGGCCCATGCGCAGCGCGCCGTGCGCACGAATCGTCTCGAACTTCTCGAGCGCCTTCGCATCGCCGTTGATCGCGTCCTGCAGCTCGGTGCCCGTATAGCCGATCGCTTCCGCTTCGACGAAGATCGTCGGAATGCCCGCGTTGATCATCGTCGCCTTCAGCGTGCCGACGCCCGGCACCGCGAGCTCATCGACGAGGTTGCCGGTCGGGAACATCGACCCGCCCGCGCCCTCTTCCTCCGCGGCCGGGTCCATGAATTCGAGCTGCACCTCGGCGGCCGGGAAGGTGACGCCGTCCAGCTCGAAATCACCCGTCTCCTGCACCGCGCCGTTCGTCACCGGCACATGCGCGACGATCGTCTTGCCGATGTTCGCCTGCCAGATTCGCACGGTCGCGATGCCGTCGCGCGGCACGCGCGCCGGATCGACGAGCCCGCCGCCGATCGCGAACGGGCCGACTGCCGCAGACAGGTTGCCGCAGTTGCCGGTCCAGTCGACGAACGCCTTGTCGATCGAAACCTGCCCGAACAGGTAGTCGACGTCATGGCCGGGCCGCGTGCTCTTCGACACGATCACCGTCTTGCTGGTGGACGACGTCGCGCCGCCCATCCCGTCGATCTGCTTGCCGTACGGATCGGGGCTGCCGATCACGCGCAGCAGCAGCGCGTCGCGTGCGGCGCCCGGCGCCTGCGCGGCTTCCGGCAGATCCTGCAGCCGGAAGAACACGCCCTTGCTGGTGCCGCCGCGGATATAGGTCGCGGGAATCCTGATTTGAGGAATGTGAGCCATGTCTGTGTTCTCAAGTTGCGCGGGTCACGCCGCCTGCGACGATTCGAGGAAGTCCTGCGCGAAGCGCTGCAGCACGCCGCCCGCTTCGTAGATCGACACTTCCTCGGCCGTATCGAGCCGGCACGTCATCGGCACCTCGACGCGCTCGCCGTTCCTGCGGTGAATCACGAGCGTCAGGTCGGCGCGCGGCGTGCGCTCGCCGATCACGTCGAAGGTTTCGGTGCCGTCGATGCCGAGCGTCGTCCGGTTCGTGCCGGGCTTGAACTCGAGCGGCAGCACACCCATCCCGATCAGGTTCGTGCGGTGGATCCGCTCGAACCCTTCGGCGGCGATCGCCTCGACGCCCGCGAGCCGCACGCCCTTCGCGGCCCAGTCGCGCGAAGAGCCCTGGCCGTAGTCGGCGCCGGCCACGACGATCAGCGGCTGCTTGCGATTCATGTACGTCTCGATCGCTTCCCACATCCGCATGACCTTGCCTTCCGGCTCGACGCGCGCGAGCGAGCCCTTCTTCACCGCACCGTCGACCACCGCCATCTCGTTGATCAGCGTCGGGTTCGCGAAGGTCGCGCGCTGCGCCGTGAGGTGGTCTCCCCGGTGCGTCGCGTACGAGTTGAAATCTTCTTCCGGCAGGCCCATCTTCGCGAGGTATTCGCCGGCCGCGCTGTCCAGCAGGATCGCGTTCGACGGCGACAGGTGGTCGGTCGTGATGTTGTCGCCGAGCACCGCGAGCGGGCGCATCCCCTGCAGCGTGCGCTCGCCGGCCAGCGCCCCCTCCCAGTACGGCGGGCGGCGGATGTACGTGCTCCGCGGCCGCCAGTCGTACAGCGGCGCCGCGCGCTCGCCCGCATCGGCGCTGCGCGCGAACATCGGCTCGTAGACCTTGCGGAACTGCTCGGGCTTCACGCTCGACGCGACGATCGCATCGATCTCCTCGTCGGTCGGCCAGATGTCCTTCAGCGTGACGGGCTTGCCGTCCTGGTCGTGGCCGAGCACGTCCTTCTCGATGTCGAAGCGGATCGTGCCGGCGATCGCATACGCGACGACGAGCGGCGGCGACGCGAGGAACGCCTGCTTCGCATACGGGTGGATGCGGCCGTCGAAGTTGCGGTTGCCGGACAGCACGGCCGTCGCGTACAGGTCGCGATCGACGATCTCCTGCTGGATCTTCGGATCGAGCGCACCCGACATCCCGTTGCAGGTCGTGCACGCGAACGCGACGATGCCGAAGCCGAGCTTCTCGAGTTCCGGCAGCAGGTTCGCTTCTTCCAGATACAACTCGACCGCCTTCGAGCCGGGCGCGAGCGAGCTCTTCACCCACGGCTTGCGCGTGAGGCCGCGTGCGTTCGCGTTGCGCGCAAGCAAGGCCGCCGCGATCACGTTGCGCGGATTGCTGGTGTTCGTGCAGCTCGTGATCGCGGCGATGATCACCGCGCCGTCGGGCATCTGGCCCGCCTTCTCCTCCCACTCGCCGGCGATCCCGCGCGCGGCGAGGTCGGACGTCGGCAGCCGCTTGTGCGGATTCGACGGGCCGGCCATGTTGCGCACCACGCTCGACAGGTCGAACGTCAGCGTGCGCTCGTATTGCGCGTTGTCCAGCGTATCGGCCCACAGGCCCGCCACCTTCGCGTAGGTCTCGACGAGCTTCACCTGCTCGTCGCTGCGGCCGGTGAGGCGCAGGTAGTCGGTCGTCTGGCCGTCGATGAAGAACATCGCGGCCGTCGCGCCGTATTCGGGCGCCATGTTCGAGATCGTCGCGCGATCGCCGAGCGTGAGGCTCGCCGCTCCCGCACCGCGGAATTCGAGGTACGCGCCGACCACCTTCTCCTTGCGCAGGAACTCGGTCAGCGCGAGCACGATGTCGGTCGCGGTGATGCCGGGCTGGCGCTTGCCGGTCAGCTCGACGCCGACGATGTCGGGCAGGCGCATCCACGATGCGCGGCCGAGCATCACGTTCTCGGCTTCGAGCCCGCCGACGCCGATCGCGATCACGCCGAGCGCGTCGACGTGCGGCGTATGGCTGTCGGTGCCGACGCAGGTGTCGGGATACGCAACGCCGTCTTGCGCCTGGATCACCGGCGACATTTTCTCCAGATTGATCTGGTGCATGATGCCGTTGCCCGGCGGGATCACGTCGACGTTCTCGAACGCCTTCTTCGTCCACTCGATGAAGTGGAAGCGATCCTCGTTGCGGCGATCCTCGATCGCGCGGTTCTTCGCGAACGCGTCCGGATCGAAGCCGCCGCATTCGACGGCGAGCGAGTGGTCGACGATCAGCTGCACGGGCACGACCGGGTTCACCTTGGCCGGGTCGCCGCCGCCGTCGGCGATCGCGTCGCGCAGGCCGGCGAGATCGACGAGTGCGGTCTGCCCGAGGATGTCGTGGCACACGACGCGCGCCGGGAACCACGGGAAATCGCGGTCGCGCTTGCGCTCGACGATCTGCTTCAGCGAATCGGCGAGGATCGCCGGATCACAGCGGCGCACGAGGTTTTCGGCGAGCACGCGCGACGTGTACGGCAGCGTGTCGTAGGCGCCGGGCGCGATCGCTTCGACCGCGGCACGCGCGTCGAAATAGTCCAGCGACGTGCCGGGCAGGGGTTTGCGGTGGGCGGTATTCATGGTGTGGGGCGGGAAATCAGGGTATGACGTCCGGCGCGCGCCGGCGCCCGTCTCGCGGGGCCGGCGCGCGGCTGGCGGATCAGCGCTTCTCGATCGGCACGAACTGCAGGTCTTCCGGACCGGTGTAGTTCGCGCTCGGGCGGATGATCTTGTTGTCGATGCGCTGCTCGATGATGTGCGCGCTCCAGCCGGACGTGCGCGAGATCACGAACAGCGGCGTGAACATCGCGGTCGGCACGCCCATCATGTGATACGACACCGCGCTGAACCAGTCGAGGTTCGGGAACATCTTCTTCGCTTCCCACATCACCGATTCGAGGCGCTCGGCGATGTTGTACAGCTTCAGGTCGCCCGCTTCCTTCGACAGCTTGTGCGCGACGCCCTTGATCACCTTGTTGCGCGGATCGGAGATCGTGTAGACCGGGTGGCCGAAGCCGATCACGACTTCCTTGTTCTCGACGCGGCGGCGGATGTCGGCTTCGGCGTCGTCCGGCGAGCTGTAGCGGCTCTGGATTTCATACGCGACTTCGTTCGCGCCGCCATGCTTCGGCCCGCGCAGCGCGCCGATCGCGCCGGTGATCGCCGAGTAGATGTCCGAGCCCGTGCCCGCGATCACGCGGCCGGTGAACGTCGACGCGTTGAATTCGTGCTCGGCGTACAGGATCAGCGACGTGTGCATCGCCTCGACCCACGACTTCGACGGCGTCTTGCCGTGCAGCAGGTGCAGGAAGTGGCCGCCGATCGAGTCGTCGTCGGTTTCCGTCTCGATGCGCTTGCCGTTGTGCGAGAAGTGATACCAGTACAGCAGCATCGAGCCGAGCGATGCCATCAGGCGGTCGGCGATGTCGCGCGCGCCCGGCAGGTTGTGGTCGTCCTTCTCCGGCAGCACGGTGCCGAGCACCGACACGCCCGTGCGCATCACGTCCATCGGGTGCGCGGACGCCGGGATCTGCTCGAGCGCCGCCTTCAGCGCGTTCGGCAGGCCGCGCAGCGCGCGCAGCTTGGTCTTGTACGCGGCCAGCTCGGTCAGGTTCGGCAGCGTGCCGTGCACGAGCAGGTGCGCGATTTCCTCGAATTCGCACGATTCGGCGACGTCGAGAATGTCGTAGCCGCGATAGTGCAGGTCGTTGCCGGTCTTGCCGACCGTGCACAGCGCGGTGTTGCCGGCCGTCACGCCCGACAGCGCCACCGACTTCTTCGGCTTGAATGCGCCTGCGGCGGCCGGTGCAGCTGCGTCTTTCGTCTCGCTCATGTTTCCGTTCTCCAATGTGTATCGGGGGTATCAGCGGTCGGTTGAACCGGCGCCGCGGCGCCGGGCCCGACCGATGCAAAGCCGTCGGGCGGACTTGGCGCTTCAGCGCCTAGTGTGGCCCCATGCAAAGCTGTCGGCCAGACTTGGCGCTTCAGCGCCTAGTGCGGCCCCATGCAAAGCTCTCCGGAATCGTGTCCCGGCGCGCGGGCGCGTTACTTCTTGCCCTGCGCGAACAGCTCGTCGAGCTTGCGCTCGTATTCGTGATAGCCGAGGAAGTCGTACAGCTCGGCGCGCGTCTGCATCGTCGGCACGGCCGCCTTCTGCGTGCCGTCACGGCGCACCGTCTCGTAGAAATTCAGCGCGGCCTTGTTCATCGCGCGATATGCGCCGCAGCAGTACAGCGCGATGTCGACGTTCGCCTCGCGCAGCTCGTCGGTCGTGAAGAACGGCGTCGAACCGAACTCCGTCAGGTTCGCGAGGATCGGCACCTTCACGACGGCCTTGAAACGACGATAGTCGTCGAGCGTCTTCATCGCTTCCGGGAAGATCATGTCCGCACCGGCTTCGACATAGGCCACCGCGCGCTCGATCGCCGAATCGATGCCCTCGGCCGCGGCCGCGTCGGTGCGCGCCATGATCACGAACTGATCGTCGGTGCGCGCGTCGACCGCGGCCTTGACGCGATCGACCATTTCTTCGATCGGCACGACTTCCTTGCCCGGGCGGTGGCCGCAGCGCTTCTGGCCGACCTGGTCTTCCATGTGCACGGCCGCGACGCCGGCCTTGATGAACGAGCGGACCGTGCGCGCGATGTTGAATGCGCCGCCCCAGCCCGTGTCGATGTCGACGAGCAGCGGCAAGTCGGTCGCGTTGGTGATCCGGTTCGCGTCGATCAGCACGTCTTCCATCGTGCTGATGCCGAGGTCGGGAATCCCGAGCGAGTTCGCGGCGACGCCGCCACCCGACAGGTACACGGCCTTGAAGCCGACGGCCTGCGCCATCTTGGCGGCGTAGGCGGTGATCGCGCCGACCACCTGCAGCGGCTGCTCCGCCGCGACTGCCGCGCGGAATTTCGCGCCGGCGCTCTGAAGATGCGTATTGCTCATGAACGGCCTCCTGAAGGAATGACCATTAACAGCAAGGACCGGGCCAGCTCACGCAACGGCGCTAACTCACTGATTCTTAAGCACCCGGCACGGGCGAGGCAGCGCCTGATGATTTCAATTTAGCAATTTCATGTTTCAAAAATGAAATCACGCGCGCATAATCGACCGCCATGGACCTCTCCTCGACCAAGCCCGTCGGCCCGGCCGATCGCGCGGTGCGCCCGCGCATCTGGGCGATGGGCATCAGCCGCCTGCGCGATCTCTTCCGCGAAATCGCCGGCGAATTCGACGAACGCGCCGACGTGCGCATCGTCACGCGCGCCTATGAGGATGCGCTCAGCGCGATCGCCGAGGCCGGCACCGCGCGGCCCGACGTGATCGTCGCGGCCGGCTCGAACGGCGGCTTCCTGAAGACGCGTGCGCAGGTACCGGTGGTGGTCGTGTCGCCGACCGGCTTCGACGTGATGCAGGCGCTCGCACGCGCACGGCGCGACGCATCGCGGATCGCGCTCGTCAGCGCCGGGGAAACCCCGCCCGAAGTGCGCCGCTTCGTCGCCGCATACGGCCTCGACGTGCAGTTTGCGTCATATCAGTCCGCACAGGAAGCGGAAGCCTGCGTGCACGAGCTGCGCGACCGCGGCATCGAGACGATCGTGGGCCCCGGCCTCGTCACCGACCTCGCGGCCAGCGCCGGCATGGGCGCGGTGTTCCTGTATTCGCACGCATCGGTACGCAAGGCCGTCGATACCGCGCTCGAAGTCGCGTATGCGACGCATGCCGAAGCGTTCCGCCGCCAGCGGCTCGACAACCTGCTCCAGCACCTGCGCGACGGCGTGGTCGCGCTCGATGCGCGCGGCCGCGTCGAAGCGATCAACGAGCGGCTTGCGACGGCGCTCGGGGTCGAACCCGCGGCGGCCGTCGGCCGCGCGCTCGTCGACCTGCGGCCCGAGTTGCGCACGCTGCGCGGCGAGGATGGCGACGCGCTCGCGACCGTGCGCGGCGTGCGCTACGTCGTGCATCGCGGGCCGCTCGTCGATCGCGGCGTCACGTCGGGCAGCGTGCTGACGTTCCAGGAATCGCGCGCGGTCGAACGGCTCGATCGTGCGCTTCGTTCGCAGCCCACCACGCAGCAGTTCGCGGCGCGCTACGCGCTCGACGACGTGGTCGGCGCATCGGCGCCGATGGCGCGCGTGCGCGATCTCGTGCGCCGCTACGCGAAATCCGACGCGACCGTGCTCGTGCTCGGCGAAAGCGGCACCGGCAAGGAAATGATCGCGCAAAGCCTGCACGCGCTGTCCGCGCGGCGCAGCTACCCGTTCGTCGCGGTCAACTGCGGCGCGTTTCCGGAAGCGCTGCTCGAAAGCGAGTTGTTCGGCTATGAGGAAGGCGCGTTCACCGGTGCGCGGCGCGGCGGCAAGACCGGCCTGTTCGAAGCCGCCCATCGCGGCACGCTGTTTCTCGACGAAATCGGCGAAATGCCGCCGTCGCTGCAGAGCCGGCTGCTGCGCGCGCTGCAGGAGCGCGAGGTGATCCGCCTCGGCTCGACCGAGCCGATCCGCATCGACGTGCGCGTGATCGCCGCGACGCACCGTCCGCTGCTCGCGGCCGTCGAGGCCGGCACGTTCCGCGCGGATCTCTATTATCGGCTCAACATCCTGAACGTCGGCCTGCCGCCGCTGCGCGAGCGCGCGGCCGATATCCCGGCGCTCGCGGCCACGCTGCTCGTGCAAGCCGCGCGGCGCGAGCCGCGCCTCGCCGAACGCCTGCGCGACGCCGGCGATGCCGCGCGCGTGCTCGGTGCAACGCAGGCAACGCTCGCGCGCTACCGGTGGCCCGGCAACGTGCGCGAACTGCAGAACGTGATCGAGCGGATCGCGGTGGAGCTGGCCGAGGAAGTCGATGAAAACGATGCCGCCGCCGCATGCGCCGCGCTCGCTCCCGACGCGCTGCAGTCGATCGCACCCGAGCTGTTCGCGGCGCCGCCCGACGCGGCCGACAGCGACGATGCGCAGACGCTGCAGGCGCGCCGCCGCCGCGCGGAAGCTGACGAGATCCGCGCGGTGCTCGACGCGTGCGGCGGCGACCGCGACCGCGCGTGCGCGATGCTCGGCATCAGCAAGACGACGCTGTGGCGGAAGTTGTCGGCGAAGCAGGGCGGCTGACGCGCAGTGAACGGGCCGACCGTCAGTCGGCCTTGTGATAGTGGCGGTACGCCTTCGCGCGATTGCCGCACGACGACATCGAACACCAGCGGCGGCTGCCGTTCTTGCTGTCGTCGATGAACAGCCACTGGCAGGCGTCGTTCGCGCAACGCTTGACCTTCGCGAGCCGCGCACCGCCGAGCAGGTCGATCGCCGACCAAAGCACCGGGCTCAGCAGCCCCGCGAGCGTTGCGCCCGTATCCCCGATCCGCCACGCATAGCCTCCGTCGACGCGCGCCAGCGCAACGCGCGGCGACGCTTCCGCCAGGAAGCCGCCGAGCAGCGCGAGATCGTCCTCTTGCGGCTCGCGCCGCTCGGCCTGCGCATAAAAGAGCCGATACAGCGCCTCGCGCAATGCGAGCGCACGCACGAGCATCGCCGGCTCGCCTTCCTCCACGCCGCGCACGCGGCACTTGTCGGCCAGGCCGGCCGGCACGCCGGCCTGCTCGCGGCACCACGCCAGCAGGTCATCCATCGTTCCGAAGGTTTCCGTCGGCGGGTCGCTGCCACGCCAGTACAGCGTGTTCGCGAAATCGATGCTCAGGGTTTCGGGCGGCGCCGGAATCAGGCAGTCCGTCGTGACGGAAGGTTGCGTATCGCTCATGCCCGGATCGTATCTAACCACCATGCCGGTTGACAAGCCCTCGGACGCTTTCTAACATAACCTGCATGGTGGTTAAAGAGGTTTGCTGCACTGACGTCTCCCTTCAGTTCAAGGAGCCACAGATGATCGATCGCCTTTCCTGCGGAGTTATCCACAACGACCGAAACCGTGCGTTCTACGACAGCACGCTCGGCGCGCTCCGCTACAAGCGGCTGGCATGGTGCCTATAGGCGGGTTTGCCGCACTGACGTCCCCCTTCAGTTCAAGGAGCCAACAGATGATCGATCACCTTTCCTTCGGCGTCGCCCACATCGGCCGCAGCCGCGCGTTCTACGACAGCACGCTCGGCGCGCTCGGCTACAAGCGGCTGTACAGCGACGACGGCTCGATCGGGTACGGCGCGACCGAGCCGCAGCTGTGGTTGCAATATGCGCCTCGCCCCGTCGCCCCTGATCCCGACTCGGGGATGCACCTGTCGTTCAAGGCCGCTTCGCCCGTCGAGGTCGACGCGTTCTACCGCGCCGCGCTCGAGCACGGCGGCCAGGACAACGGCGGGCCCGGCAAGCGCGAGCACTACGGCCCCGGCTACTACGCGGCGTTCGTCGTCGATCCCGACGGGTATCGGCTGGAAGCGCATTGCGAACTCGACAACGTCGTGTGATCGAACCCGCGTACACCGCGTACAAACGGCAAGGGCCCGATTCCGCATTACGCGGATTCGGGCCCTTGGTTTTGACGCGTCAGCGTCAGCATCCGGTTTCCGGCGACCGCCTGCTGCGGTCGCTCAACGGGATCGCGGCTCGTTCGGTTAGTGTGCGCCGCGCGTGCGCTGCAACTGCTCGCCGAGCCCTTCGACGCCGAGGCGCACGATCTGGCCGGCCTTGAGGAATACCGGCGACGGCTTGATGCCCATGCCGACGCCCGGCGGCGTGCCGGTCGTGATCACGTCGCCCGGCTGCAGCGTCATGCAGCTCGACAGATAGGCGATCAGCTGCGCGACGGTGAACACCATCGTGTGCGTGTTGCCGTGCTGATAACGGTGGCCGTCGATTTCGAGCCACAGTTCGAGACGCTGCGGATCGGGCACCTCGTCGCGCGTGACGAGCCACGGACCGATCGGGCCGAACGTGTCGAAGCCCTTGCCCTTGTCCCACTGGCCGCCGCGCTCGAGCTGCCATTCGCGCTCGGACACGTCGTTGACGACGCAATAGCCCGCGACGTAATCGAGCGCGCGCGCTTCGTCGACGTCCTTGCAGGTCGCGCCGATCACGACGCCCAGCTCGACTTCCCAGTCGGTCTTGACCGAGCCCTTCGGGATGTCGATGCCGTCGTTCGGGCCGCAGATCGAACTCGTCCACTTGCCGAACACGACCGGCTCCTTCGGCACCGGCATGCCGGCTTCGGCCGCGTGATCGGCGTAGTTCAGACCGATGCCGATGAACTTGCCGACGTGCCCGATGCACGCGCCGATGCGCGGCTCGCCCGGCACGAGCGGCAGCGTGGCCGGATCGATCGCGCGCAACCGCGCGAGACCCGCGTCGGACAGCACGTCACCGGACAAGTCCGGCACATGCGCGGACAGGTCGCGAATCCGGCCGTCCGCGTCGAGAATCCCGGGCTTTTCCTGGCCGGACGGGCCATAGCGAAGCAGTTTCATCGTGGTCAACCTCTGTTGTCGAATGGGACAGGATTCCGGCCGACGCGGCCCTTCGCGGCCGCACGCCGGACTGATTGTCGATCGTCGATTGCGCGCGTCGGCGCCGCATCCGGCATGCCGTCGACACGCGAGGGTCGCGCGGGCGCAGCGATCGTGGCGCCGCACCGAAGTATGGCGCACATCGAACGGGCGGCCGCCGGTCTGCGCATCGGCGACGACGGCCCGGCACCCGCGACATGGTCCGGCCCGTACCGGCCGGCTTCATGCGCGGCCGCACCGTCGCTGGCCCGCCAACCTTTGTACCACCGGCCGTGCGCGATGAAATGACGCGCGACGGATACCGACTATTGGTGCGCCCGCGGACGCTGCGGCGCAGCATCGCGAATAGCGCCGCCGCCCGATTTCCTTTCGAACACCTTGAACCGGTGCCACCTGTTACAAATACCGGGTATTCGGGGCTTCCCTGTCATCCTGAAAATCAACTGATCCGTTCTTATCCGGTAACGATCGGTAAAAAGACGCTGCATTGCACACTAAATGTTTGTTGTTAAGCTCAAACGGCGGCCTTCGTTGCCACACGCGGGCTCGACACAAGCGGGTTGCAGAATTGGTCAGCGTGCGTCGCCAACCGACCGACGGCAATCCCCCAACCTCACACCGACAATGCAAACAACCAACGACCTGCTTCCCGGCTGCGACGCTCGGGAATCGATGGGCGCAATCGACCGCTATCGCGCGCCCGCGCTCGACAAGGGTCTCGACATTCTCGAACTCCTGTCGGAGCAGAAAGAAGGCCTCACCCGCACCGAAATCACGAAGGAACTCGGCCGTAACGCGAGCGAGATCTACCGAATGCTCGAACGCCTCGTCGCGCGCCGCTACGTGATGCGCTCGACCGGCGGCGACCGCTACACGCTCAGCCTCAAGCTGTTCTCGCTCGCGCACCGGCACCCGCCGATGAGCCGGCTCATTGCCGAGGCGTTGCCGCCGATGCAGCGTTTCGCCGACGCCTCCGAACAATCGTGCCACCTGTCCGTCTACGATCGCGGCAACCTGCTCGTGATCGCGCAGGTCGACGGGCCCGGCCCGTGGGGCGTGTCGGTCCGGCTCGGCTCGCGCGTCGGGCTCGCCGATACGGCATCGGGGCGCGTGATGCTGGCGTTCCAGGGTGCCGAGCAGCGCGCGCACATGCTCGTCGAGCACCGCAAGGTCAAGGGCGAAGCGCCGGTGAACGAGCAGGAACTCGCGTACGCGTGCCAGTCCATCCGGCAGGACGGTTACCTGCGCCAGGACAGCCGCCAGGCGTACGGCGTGACCGACCTGACCGCGCCCATCCTCGGGCCGTCCGGCCATGCGATCGCGGTGCTGACCTGCCCCTACATGCGCCGGATCGATACGCACTTGGCGCCGTCCGTCGACGCGGTCGTCGAAGGGTTGCGCGACACGGCCGCCCGTTTGTCGATGTGCCGCGACGAGACCTGCTGACGCTCAGGCTCGGCGGAGCGCACCGGGTATGGCGCCATTGCGCCGATCCCGGTCGCGCGCAACACCTGCGCGCGGCGCGACGCACGGTGCCATATCGTGCGCCCATGGCGCTACGCTAAAATAGCGGCCCTCTCAAAAACTACGGCGGCCGGTTGTCGCGGCCGTCGTGTCCGATGGATGTCATGGCCAAACTTCTGAACGATCAAGAATTCCAGCGTTTCTCCGAACTTCAGCAGAAGCAGGCAAGCTTCACGATCACGCCCGAAGAGGCGGACGAGCTGCGCGATATCGTCGCGCGCGCGCAAAAGAAGCGCGACGATCGCGCCGCCGCAATGCAGGCGATCGAGAACTACATCGAGCAGTTCGACATCACGCCCGACGAACTCTTCTCGCCCGAGCAGATCGGCGACGCGGCCCGCACCTACGGGCTCATCACGGCGACCAAGAAGGAACGCACGCTGCCGCCGTCGATCACGTTCAACGGCAAGCCGTACCAGTGGACCAAGACGCTTCCGGACGACGTGCGCGGCGCGCTGTTCGAAGCATTCACGTCCGGCGAATCGGTCAAGCGCTTCATCGCGATGCCGAAGGACACCGCGCGCTGTGCACTGACGATCGCCCGCCTCGAGCGCGAAACCGGCGCCGTCTATGCCGATCCGCACCTCGAGGAACTCGCGATTTCGCGCGACCAGGTGAACGACGCGGCATCGAAACTCGCTGCCTGAAGGTAGCCGCGGGCACGGTTCATGCGTGTCCGCCCCCTGCGTGACGCCGGCCTTGGCCGGCGCTGCGCTTGCGGGAACCGCGCGTCCGGATGCTCCCGAAAAGTCTCACCTTGGCATCCTGCAGGCGCTCACCCAAGCCTCCCGAAAAAGCTCACCCAGACTCCCGAAGACCCTCACCCGAGTCTCCCGGATGTTCTCACCGACACTTCCCGCAGATCCTCACCCATGCGCCCCGGAAAGGCTTCCCGATGCCTCCCGGAGACACTCACCGGCGCTTCCCGGGAAGGCTCACCGAGCGCTCCCGTATCGGCTCACCACCGCTATCCCGGAGAAGCTCACCGGCGGCTCCCGAAAAATCTCACCTTTTGGGCAAGTTCGAATTTTCGAGGGTGGAATGCGGCAGTCAATGCGTGCGGACACCTTGCGGAAAGCCGCGACGCGGGACGGATATCGCGGCGAGCGGTACGCGTCTCGCGGTGCCTGATCGGCGCCGTTTGCGCGTCGATATTTCCGTTGCGAACAGGCGCCGACACGTTCGCGGTTGCTTCGCTCGCCAGACAGGTTCGACTGCCCTGCATTCCTGTCTGAAACCATCCACAACGTGCCGGGAGGCGGAGGCATCGACTGCATGCAGCCTCTTCCGTGCGTCGCGCCGACGACACACGCTACGGCTGCAACTTCATCCTGAAGCCCACCACGCCCGGCTCCTCCGTCGTCGACACCGCAAACCCGCACGCCTTCGCCAGCGAGATCATCGCCGAGTTCTCGCGCAGCGCCTCGCCGATCATCCATGCGGTTCCGCGCGAGCGCGCGTAGTCGATGATGCGCGTCATCAACAGCCGGCCAAGCCCCTTGCCCTTCTGATCGGGTCGTACCGCGATCGCGAACTCCGCCGTCTCGTTGTCGGGATCGGCCACCGCACGCACCACCGCGAGCGTGTGGTCGCGCCCCGACACATCGGTGAACGACACGATGAACGCCATCTCACGGTCGTAATCGATCTGCGTCATGCGCGCGACCTGCGAATGATCGAAGCTGCGCACCGCACCGAAGAAACGCATCCGCAGATCGTCCGGTGTCATCGCGCCGAGCAGTTCGTTGTGCGCGGCCTCGTCCTCCGGACGGATCGGGCGGATCGTCACCGTCTCGCCGCGCCACTCGAGCGTCTGCTCGAGGTGACGCGGGTACGGCATGATCGCCAGCCGGCTGCGACCTGCCGCCAGCGTGATGCGCGGTGCGATCACCTGCGCGCGGTCGGACAGCACGCGCAGCGTGACCGACATCGCAACGACTTCGCGCACGTCGCAGACGACCTGCGACAGCGCCGTCAACGCGTCGAGCGTCGGCTCGATGGGCGTGCTGCGTGCATACGGCGAGCGCTCCATCACCGCGCGGGCGAGCACGGTGTTCAGCGGCGGCAAGCCATAGACGACGAACGGCGCCGATACGCCGTCCGCGGGCGGCACGGCATAGCGAAACACCGGGCCGAAGTTCGAATCGTCGTACATATCGACGGTGACATCGACGACTTTCCTCCCGGCCGGCTCGACGGCCGGCTCGCCCTGCAGGCCGAAATGGGACAGCCAGTGCAGCGCGGCTTCGCCGGTGATCTCATGCTGACCGGCTTCGACCATCCGGCGCGCATCGGCCTGCGCGGATGCAACGCACTCGGCCGGCTGCAGCGGCGTACCCTCCGGCGTTTGCATCAGCAGTTGCCGCCCGAGGTTGTAGTCGACGAGACGCGCATACGCGCGCGCGAGCCGCTTCGGCGTGGTATGCACGGGAATGCCGTTCGCGTGCAGTGCATCGCGCGTCGCCGCGTCGACCGCGCCGAAGAAACACGCGAGGATGCCGCGATGCGCGTACTGCCGTGATTCGATCAGCGCGTGCGCAACCGCATCGGCCGGCGCGCTGTGGGAAGTCGAATGGACGACGAACAGCGTGCCCGTTTGCGGGAACGGCGCGAGCGCCTTGAGCGCTGCGGCAAAATGCTCGGGGCGCGCATCGTCGCCCAGCGCCAGCGGATTGCCGGGTGACGCGAGATGCGGCAGCGCAGCCGACACGGCCGACGTGGCCGCGGGCGACCAGTCGGCCAGCACGTCGCGTACCTCGGCCACCGCATCGACCGCAAGTTTCGCGACACCCGCATCACTCGTCACGAGCGTGGCCGCGCCGCGCGCCGTGACGCGGCCGACGCCGAGCGTCTCGATCTCGTCGAGCAGATCGTCGAGCGCATCCACACGCACCATCCCCGCGCGCTGGAACGCCGCCGTATAGAGTGCGTCGCCGGGATCCGCGCGGCCGGTGCGCAATGCGAGCACCGGCTTGTTGCGTGCGGCCGCGCGCGCGGCCGACATGAACTTGCGCGCGGCGCGCACGGTATCGAGTTCGAGCAGGATCGCGCGCGTGCCGGGGTCGCTCGCGAGATAGTCGAGCACGTCACCCGCATCGACATCGGACTCGCCGCCGAGCGCGACGACATGCGAAAAGCCGAGGCCCCGTGCATCGGCCCAGCCGAGCACCGCGTTCGTCAGCGCATTCGATTGCGACACCCATGCGACGCCGCCCGATCGCGCCGTGTAGGCCGGCGCGCCGAAATGCGCATGCCGCGCAGGCGACAGCACGCCGAGGCTGCCCGGCCCGACGATACGGAGCACGAACGGCTTCGCCGCCTTCAGCGTGCGATCGAGCGCGGCGCGATCGGCGTCGGTGCGCGCCTCGCCGACGATCACCGCGGCGCGCGTGCCGAGCTCGCCGAGCTTGCGCACGATGCCGGCCCAGGTCGCGGGCGGCGTGCAGATCACGGCCACCGACGGCGGCGCGGGCAAGCGGTCGACATCGGAAACGACCGGATGCCCGTGCAGGTCACGATACTTCGGATTGACGGGCCACACGGGCCCCTCGAATGCACCTTCGAGCACGCGCGACCACACCATCGCGCCGATACTGCCCGCGCGCGACGACGCGCCGACGACCGCAACGGACTTGGGCTGGAACAACGCGTCGAGATGGCGAACGGTCACATCGGCTCCCTGCGGTAACGAAAGACGACCAGATCGGCATACGGCAAGGACAGGCCGTACGCCGATCGACGCGAACCCCAAGCATAGGCGAAGCGCATGCGGCTGCCTATATGCCGAACGGCCGACTGTTCGACCCACGTCAACGCTCGCACCATGGGCCTGCAACACGAGCACGGAAGCCATCGCCGCACGCAGGCCAAGCACATTCGCTCGGCGCACCCGGTGCAGGCATGCGGCGCGGCGCTTCGTCCGCTTCCTCAGAGGTGAGGATTTACAGGAGCCATGGTGAGTATCTTCGGGAAATGCCCGGCGCCACGCGCAAACACGCGAAAGGTGATCGGAATTCGCTGCACGCGTGCACCGCGAGAATGGCGCAGGCCAATGCGCATGTGCTGCGCAATTGCACGGCTGTTTACCGGAATTCGCCGCGATATGCCGTCGAATCGCAGCGAATACGCAAAACGTGATTCGTTAATTGCGCGGTGTCGCCGTTCAATACGCCATCGGGAATCGCGCCGGGAATGCACAAAAACAAAACGGTGCGACGGCCGCATGGCCGTTCGCACCGTCAGTCAGTACGCGAAAGGTGAGGTTTTTCGGGAGTCAGTCCTTGATCAGGAAACGTGCGCGGTTCTTGCCGAGCCACGTCGGCGCGCGCCCGCGGCCACTCCACGTTTCGCCCGTCTTCGGGTTCAGGTATTTCGGCGGCGACGTACGCTTCGGCTTTGCTCTGGCAGCGGCCGCGCTCACCGGACGAAACCCGAGCTCTTCCGGCGTGATGTCGTATTCCTCGATTTTCGCGCGGATATCGGCAATCGCATCGGCAATCGCCTTTTCGCGTTCCTTGTCGATCTTTTGCTGAAGCCGTTCGAGCTGCGCGGTCAGTTGCCTGTAGGTCGCCATATCGATGGGACTCCGTGAGTGTTATTCGTGAAAAATAGATGACTCTCAGCCAACAGTAAAACGCTTCGCCCGATCGTGGTTTCCTCGGCGGGTTATCTCGGGATCAATAACCGCTCTTCTTCTTGCACGCGAAGAGAAGATTTCGCGTGCCGTCATCACTCGATTGCTGCAGCACTTCGAAATCCCCGTTGCAGATCGCCCGGGCGTTGTCCGTGCAATTGCTCCAGTCGCTACCGGTGCATTGCACCTGGGTAGTCGGACGCCCGTCCGAAGTGAACAGCGGCGCGCTGCCGCCACACCCGCCGAGCCCTGCAACCAGAGCCAACACGATGGCCGCCCGAGGCCGCCGACAGACCGACGCAAGCATGTGTTTCATCGTTGTTCCCGTCAACCTTTTTTTGAATGTCGCGAGTATGCCATGCGCAGCCCTTCGGCCGTCAGTTCGGCGTACGGCCGGGTTGCCCGCGCGCCTTGTACGGCAAGCTCTTGCGTGGATCGTCGGTGATGCGAACGAACACCTGCTCGACGTCGGGAAGCGCCTCGAGTTCGCGCTGCAACGCCTGCCGATCAAACACCGTGTCGGCACATCCTTCGACATAGATGAAACGTCGCTGCACGGTGATCCACAGGCTCGTGCCATGCAGCCGATCGGAGCCGGCGAAGTGCGCCTTCACGGCGTCGGCGATCGGTGCGTCATACATATAAGAATTCGGCTTCGTGCAGCGATGCGCGAGCCAGCAGGTGGTGCCGCGTTCGGCGCGGTAATGCGCGTCGTCCGTCATCTCGGCCCGGGTCATCCACGGGCCGAGCGGCAACGGGCATTCGGCCACGTCCCGCGACAGCGCGATGAACGGATCGTTGTACCAGTTGCGCCGCGCCTCGGGCGCGTCGGTGTCGCCGGACTGCGCGAACGCGGAGGTCGCCAGCAATAGGGGCAGCCAAGCCGCGATGCCGATCCGTTTCATCGTGATCTCCTGTTCGATGCTTCGCGTCGAAGCGCGTCGGTTTTGCCGATCGGCTTACCGGTCGATGCCCAGCGCCGCCAGTTTCTTGTACAGCGTCGCGCGGCCGATCCCGATGCGCGCGGCCGCTTCCACCACCTTTCCGTCGCAGGCCGCGAGCGCATCGGTCAGGAACTGGCGCTCCCACGCCGCCAATGCATCGGCATACGAGGCGGCCGGCGCAGCAGGCACCTCGCCCACGCGCCGTTCGACCGGCGACGCGGCCAGCGGCCGAGCCGGTACGGCACTCTCCATCGATACGCGCACCGGCCCAAGGAACGGCGCGAGCGCACGCGCATCGATCACCGACCGGTCCGACAGCATCAGCGCGCGTTCGAGCGTATTGCGCAACTCGCGCACGTTGCCCGGCCACGGATACGCGCACAGCATCCGCAGCGCATCGTCGGTCAGCTCGCAATGGGCGGCGCGCCCGTGCTGCGCGGCCAGTTCCTCGAGCGTCGCGTAGACGAGCGCCGCGATGTCGGACGCGCGCTCGCGCAGCGGCGGCGCGTGGATCGTCAGCACGTTCAGCCGGTAATAGAGATCCGCGCGAAAACGCCCGGCCGCGACCAGCGCCGGCAGGTCGGCGCTGGTGGCAGCGATGATCCGGACGTCCGCGCGCACGATCCGGTTCGAGCCGACCGGCTCGAATTCCTTGTCCTGCAGCACGCGCAGCAGCTTGCCCTGCAGCGGCAGCGGCATGTCGCCGATCTCGTCGAGAAACAGCGTGCCGCGATCGGCCAGCTCGAACTTGCCGACGCGCCCCTTGCGATCGGCGCCCGTGTAGGCGCCGGGCGCCGCGCCGAAGAATTCGGTTTCGAGCAACGTGTCGGGAATCGCGGCGACGTTGACGGTCACGAGCGGCTGGAGCGCACGCGCCGACGCCGCGTGAATCGCATGCGCGAGCAGTTCCTTGCCGGTGCCCGTCTCGCCGAGCAGCAGCACCGGCGAATCGACCTGCGCGGCGCGGCGCGCCTGGCGCTTGGTTTCGAGGCTCGCGGCGCTCGTGCCGACGAAGCTCGCGAACGTGTATTTTGCGCGGCGCGCCTGCGCGAGCGAACGCTGCGTCGCGATCAGTTGCTGCTGAAGCTGTGCGTAGCGGGAGAAGATCGGCGTAAGCGTCTTCAACTGGTCGAACAGCGCGAAGCCGATCGCGCCGACCGTCTCGCCCGCCTCGTTCTTCAGCGGCAGGCGCGTGACGACGAGCGGCTCGCGGCCCGTCTCCATGATGTCGAGCAGGATCGGCTGCCCGGTCGAGACGACCTCGCGCATCAGGCTGTTCGGGATCACGGCCTCGCAGTCGAGGCCGACGGCCTGCTGCGGATCGGCGAAACCGAAGCGCGCCGCGTACCGCTCGTTCATCCACACGACGCGCGCATCGCGATCGACGACCACCGTGCCCGCACTCGAATCCTCGAAGGTCCGGAACAGCGACTCGGCGGCGCGCCGCAGCACGTCGCCGTAGTTGACGGGCAGGCGGGCCCAGTCGTTCATCATCGTGTCTTCGTCTCCGTGTATTTTCGACCGGTTGTCTCCAGAACGAGACGGATTATCTCACTCTGGAGACATGCCGCAAGGCGTTGTCCGGGAAAGCCCTGCCCGATTCCACGGGCTGGCCGGACGGCCATTTCGTCTCCGGATGGAGACGTTTTATGTAGAATCCTCAGACAACGACCGGTGCGGGCCCTCCGGTCTCCGGCGGACCCACGTCCGGCGGCGCAATCCGGCCGATGGCACGAAACCTGCACGAACCTGAGCCGGTCCGCGACGCGTCGCGCGATCGAACAACTATCAAAGCCATTAGGAGACTCCCCTTGTCTTTCGTGATCGTCCTCGCCGCGCTGGCGTTCCTGATGTACGCCGCGTATCGCGGCTACAGCGTGATCCTGTTCGCGCCGATCGCCGCACTCGGCGCGGTGCTCCTGACCGAACCCGCCGCCGTCGCACCGGTCTTCTCCGGCATCTTCATGGAGAAGATGGTCGGCTTCGTCAAACTGTATTTCCCGGTATTCATGCTCGGCGCCGTGTTCGGCAAGGTGATCGAACTGTCCGGGTTCTCCGAATCGATCGTTCATGCGGCGATCCGCTACATCGGCCGCTCGCGCGCGAATGCGGTGATCGTCGCGGTATGCGCGCTGCTCACCTATGGCGGCGTGTCGCTGTTCGTCGTGGTGTTCGCGGTGTATCCGTTCGCGGCCGAACTCTATCGCCAGAGCAACATTCCGAAGCGGCTGATGCCCGGCGCGATCGCGCTCGGCGCGTTCTCGTTCACGATGGATTCGCTGCCCGGCACGCCGCAGATCCAGAACATCATCCCGACCACGTTCTTCAAGACGACCGCCTGGGCCGCGCCGGCACTCGGCACGATCGGCTCGCTGTTCATCGTCGTCGTCGGCCTCTCTTATCTGGAATGGCGCCGCCGCTCGGCGATGGCGAAGGGCGAAGGCTACGGCACGTCCCTCGTCAACGAGCCGGAGCGCGTCGAGGCGACGTCGCTGCCGCACCCGGCGCTCGCGATCCTGCCGCTGATCCTCGTCGGCGTGTCGAACTTCCTGTTCACGAAGCTGATCCCGCAGTGGTACGGCGCCGCGTCGTACACGGTCGCGCCGGACGTGCTACCGGGCGTGCACACGCCGGTGACGACGTCGATCAAGACCGTCGTCGCGATCTGGTCGGTCGAGGCCGCGCTGCTGCTCGGCATCGTGCTGGTCGTACTGACCGCGTTCAATCGCGTCAGCGACCGCTTCGCGGCCGGCTCGAAAGCTGCCGTCGGCGGCGCATTGCTCGCCGCGATGAACACCGCGTCGGAATACGGCTTCGGCGGCGTGATCGCCGCGCTGCCGGGCTTCCTGGTCGTCGGCGATGCGCTGAAAAGCATCCCGAACCCGCTCGTCAACGCGGCCGTGTCGGTCAGCTCGCTCGCCGGTATTACCGGCTCGGCGTCGGGCGGCATGAGCATCGCGCTCGCCGCGATGTCGGACCTGTTCATCAAGGGTGCGCAGGCCGCCAATATCCCGCTCGACGTGCTGCACCGGGTCGTCGCGATGGCGAGCGGCGGCATGGACACGCTGCCGCACAACGGCGCGGTGATCACGCTGCTCGCGGTCACGGGCCTCACGCACCGCGAGTCGTATCGCGACATCTTCGCGGTCACGATCATCAAGACGCTCGCGGTGTTCTTCGTGATCGCCGTGTACTACACGACGGGGCTCGTGTAACACCCGCCCCAGCGGCCCACCTCCGGGCCGCTGTCCGCCGGCTGCGCACATGCGGCCGGCTTCTCCTCCGCTCCCCCCTTTTTTGCCGGGCGCCGTCCAGGCGCTCTCGCCGGCTCACGCATTGTTGTCCGCAGCAGAACACTACGTTGGGCGTAGCGGCATTTTTCACGAATCGAGCGAGGCCTACACTGCTTTCGACGGTCGCCGTATGCGATCGGCGCCGTCGAAAACCTGGAGGTATCCGCTCATGAATCCACTGATCCGCACCATCGCCCTGGCTGCCGCATTCGCCGCTCCCCTCGCCGCGTACGCGCAAGCCAACCAGCCGCTCACACGGGCCGAAGTTCATGCTGAAGTGGCTGCATTGAGAAAGGCCGGCTTCCAGCCGAGCGACTGGTTCTACCCGGCCAGCATTCAGGCCGCCGAGGCGAAGATCGCACGGCAGCAGGGTGCGCCGCGGGCCACGGGCGCCGGTTACGGCAATCGCGGCGCGTACGCCACGGGCCAATAGCCCGGTTTCGCATCCGCCGGCTGCGTGCGCGTCAGCGCCACGTTCCCGGCCCGCGCAGCGCGCACCGCGCCGCCCGCTCAGCGCGGCTCGATGCTCGCTTTCGCGTAGGACTCGCGTTCCAGTTCGAGTATTTCCGCGCACAGCTGCAGGTGCGTGCCGGGCGGCGCGACGACGTGCCGCTTCAGTTCCGCCAGCACCTGCTCCGACAGTTCGCGCTTGACGTCGGTCGTGCGGCCGCTCAGCACCGCGAGCTTCGCGTGGACGAACGCGCGCGGCGCGGACGACGTGCCGACCGCGAACGTATCGAACCGCAGCGCGCGGCTCTTGATGTCGCGTTCGTCGAAATGGCCAGACGCGGCAAGCGCGGCATTGAGCGCGCGCAGGGTCGCGCCGGCGTCGAACCCGTCGAGGTTCGCGGAATATTCGAGCGTCAGGTGGGGCATGGTGTCGGTGGCCTCGCTGGTATCGGGAAAAGCGCCGGACGGCATCCCGAAAGCCTGCGCAGCGCCACCGGATGCTATGCCTTGACCGGCTGGATCAGGCGCACGCAGGCGCTTGCCTGCGGATCGCCGGCGCGCAGTTTCCCACAGATGCCGTCGAACTGCTTCGCGATCGACCTGACCGATGCATCGTGTGCACCGCTGCCGCGCCAACGGTTCAACTGCGTGACGACCTTGGTCAGCGCGCGCAGGTTCGCGCCGTAGAACGCGTCGCGCGTCTTGTCGGCCTGCGCGAGCACGCTCGCGGCGATCCCTTCGATGCGCGCCGAATCGTCCGGCGCCAGTTCGACCGCATTCGCAAAATAGGTCGCGCCCCAGCGCAGTTTCGTCGCCGGCCCGCTCGCCGAGTCATATGCCTTGCGGTACCAGTCGAGCGCCGCGGCCTTGTCGCCGCGCGCCTTCGCATTCGCGGCCAGCCCGGACATGAAGTAGTACGGCGTGGACGAGCGCGGCAACTCGGCCTTCAGCAACGCATCCGACTCGTCGTACAGCCCTGCGTCGGTCAGCGTGTCCGCGCCTTCGCTGACGAGCGCCTGCCGCTCGTACGCATTCGCGGCGCCCTGCACCGACGTGGCGATCTGTTTGCGCGCGGCGTCGGCCAGTGCCGGCGCGGCCAGCGGTGCCCCCTTGCGTGCATCGCCGCGCGCGAGCAGTACGCGGCCGTGCAGCGCCATCAGCCGGTCGATCGACGACAGCGTCGTGTCGGTCGACAGGCGCGCAAGCGCCGTGTCGTACGCGCCGCGCAATTTCGCGCGCTGCGCGTCGTCCCCGCCGAGGTACGCGACCACGCGCGCGGGCGCCGCAACCAGCACGTCCGAATCGGCGCGCGACAACGCAGGATCCTGCAGCACCGTGCGCAATGAACCGGCAAGCGCCGCCTTGTCGAGCGCGCCGGCCTGCGCCGGATCGTCGGACGCGGCGACCACGGCCGACTTCAGCGCGAAGCGCGCCGATTCGGCCTTCGCACCGGCCGCCCGCGCGCGTTGCGCGAGCGACTGCAGCGTCTCGGCGACGCGATCCGCCGCCACCGGCAGCGCGCCGTCGGTATCCCACGAATAGTCGGCCAGCAGGCGCCATTCGTCCGGCGTCAGCGACGCGCCATTCTTCAGCGCGGTCGCGAGCGTCTGCCGCACCGGGTGCGCGGCCGTCATCCCGAGCGACAGCGCCTGCATGTAGCGATCGAGATCGGCTTCGCCCGGCAGCCGCGTCACTTCGGTGCCGTCGGGACGGAACAGGATCATCGTCGGATAACCGTGCACCTTGAAGCGCTCGCCGAGCTTCTGCGCGCTTTCGGTATCGCCGTCGAGATACACGGGCACGAAGAACGACGAGCGGGTCTTGAATGCCTGCTGGCTGAAGATCGTCGACTTCACCTGGTTGCACGACGGGCACCAGACCGCGCCCCAGTAGAGCAGCAGCGGCTTGCCGGTGCGCTTCGCCAACGCGAAGGCGGCGTCGACGTCGCCGTGCTGCCACGCGATGCCGGGCGGCAGGTGCGCGCCATCAGACGATGCGCTCGCCACCGGGGCGCCAGTGGGCGTAGCAGCGGCAAACGCCGCACCCGCGGCGGCGAGCAGGCAGGCGGCAGTCAGATTCCGGAGAGCGGTTTTCATCGAAGCGGGTCCGTTGAAAGAGACGGTTGCGGGAAGGCGCGGCGCGCGAAGCGATGGCTGTGAAGCAACCGCCATGAAGCGATGACGATGAAGCCAGCCGGCGTGCAACGCCGCGCAGGATCGTTACGGAAAAGCGCACGCCGGCCGAGGCGACCGGCAAATCGTTCAACGATATGACGGGCACGGCCGGGAGAAAACGAACGAATTCTCGAATGAATATGACGCGCGGCATCGCGGCCGCGCGTGCCGTCGGATACGCGTCGGCCGAGCCTTCACTGTCGCGCCTTGATCCGCGCCATGTGATACACGGACGCATGCACGCCGTCGCGCAATGCATAGCCCGGCGATTCACCCTCGATCCGGAAGCCATGCTTCTCGTAGAGCGCGTTCGCCGCGCGGTTGTCGGTGAACACGGTCAGCTCGAGACGCGTGATGTTCAGCCAGTTTTCCGCGAGGTCGATCGCGGCCGCGAGCAACCGGCTGCCGACGCCGCGCCCGTGATACGCCGCGTCGACCATCATGCCGAGCCCCGCCGCATGACGCCGGCGCGGATTCTGTTCGGGATGCAGGCCGAGATGGCCGACCACCGCGCCGTCGATTTCGGCGACGAGGCTCACGCCGTGCTCGCGTGCGCCTTCGAGCCGCTTCTGCCATTTCTCGAGCGACGGAAACGGATACTGCAACGTATTCGCGTACACCGCGGGATGCGCGGCGATCTGCCGGATCGCGTCGACGTCGCGCGTCTCGCTGTGCCGGATCGTGATGTCGGTCATGGGTGGGCCGGTTCCGAAAAGTCGCGCCAGTCGCGCGGACTGCGCACGTGCGCAGCAACAGATCGAGCTTATCCGATTTCACGCATTTGAAACACGGGTGTCATGCGATGCCGTTGCACCCGCAACGACACGCGATCGCGCCACGCCACCGCGAACAGGAAAAATCCGACCGATTCCGCACACTGCAATCGGTAATTCCCGACCCGCTTCCTTCGCGCATCGCTTTCCGATCGATCGTTGCGTACGCAACGTCACGCGCGCGACATGCGATGCCATGTCTTCATCCCGTCGCCGTCACGCCGCCTCCCTAGACTGGGCGCCGCCCAATCCGGCATGCACCGGGCCCGCGCGTGCCGATGTGGGGGATGTCGCCGTGGAGCCGCGGATCGGCGCGTACCGCCGCGCGGTGTGCGGCGACCTGACGAGCGCGTTCAACTTCCGCTCGCCGAACCACGAACCGCTGCCGACGCTCGCGGGCCATACGACGAAAAGCCAGGTGACGCGCTGAGCGCCGCGCAACAGGCCGCGCCGAAGATCGTGCCGCCGGCCGTGCCGTCGCTGCCCGCGCAGGCGACCGGCATGCGCCCGTCGCGCGCTGCCTTACGAACTGCATGCGAGCGCGCGTACCGATGCCGGCAACGGCACGGTCACACTGAAGTTCGCAAACACGGGACGCGCCGCCGCCGTGTTCCACGTCGATGACTCGCTGCAGCTCAACCGCCTGCCGCAGCGCTACGTCGTCGAACCGGGCAAGACACTGCACGGCGACTGGGCCGCGGGCGCCGACCATGGCGGTAAATATGACCTGTGGGTACTGTGCCCGAATGGCTGTCACCGCCGCTTCGCCGGCGACCTCGGCCGCCTGGCCGGTACACGCGCGCCGCATCCGGAAGTGCGCGTCGGCCATGCGGGCGCGAGCGGCAACCTCCATCCGCGGCTGCGCAACCACGGCGGCGGCACGGCGCGCTTCACCGTGAAGTCGAACCCGGTCTACGGGCCGCCGTCCGGCCGCGGCGCACACGACGATCGCGGTCATGGCCACGGCAACGAGGACGGCAACAGCCAGGGCCGCGGCCTCGATCACGGCACCGGTACCACGTGGACGGTCACGGTGCGCGCCGGGGACGGGGCCGAGCTGCACCGGAAACTCGACTCAACCGGCCACGGGTACGACTTCATCGTCATCGCGGACAGCGACGCAAGTTTCCCGCGCCGCGTCGCGCGCCGCGTCGAAACCGGCCGCCACTCGGTCAGCGACCCGGCGATGGGACTTGCCGAGCGCTTCTGATGCCGCCGCGGCGACCCGCGTTGCGCCACGCGTCGCCGCCCGGGCCGGCCCGGCCGCGAACGGCGGCCAGGCGCCGGCCGCGCTTGCGCCCGATCCGGCGCAAACGCCCGCCCCGCGCGGCTCAAACATCAGAAGGATCGATGCTTCAGCCCTCATTTCGCCCCACGAAAATGCTCCGAATTGCGGCCCGTTCGCGTTAAACTGCGTCAAGCTGTATTCAACAAAGACATCTTCACCACGACGGCATCCACGATACGAGGATAGGTTCGATGCGCACTACCGGCTCATCCGGGGCAATGACCCTGCTCACCGAACACGACCCGGCCGACGGCCGCGAATTGCGCTCGCTCCGGCTCGAAGCAACCGGCGACGGCAAGAGCGTGCTGCTGATCGAGATCGACGAACGCAAGCCCGGCATCCACCGCGAAGTCCGCTACGAGATCACGCCGGCCGAACTGATCGCGGCGATCCGCTCGCACGGCGCCGAGCTGCCCGGCGAAAACCACGGCGCAGCGTCGCTCGCCCGCACCTCCTCCTGATTGGATTTCGGACGGTGAGCCGCGCGCAGGTCGCCGGCTCACCGACATCCCCCTGCCGCCGTCAGGCGCTTTGCGTTATTCCCGCCGCTGACTTGAAAAAGGCCGATAATCGGCCCATCTGCGTGCCTTCCGCACGCTTTTCCTCTTCGGTCAGCCGTCATGCTCCTCCGCGACCTCGTCGCCCAATACGGGCCGCTTCTCGTCTTCGCCAACGTACTCGCGGCAGCCATCGGGCTGCCGGTGCCCGCGATGCCGACGCTCGTGCTGTTCGGCGCGATGTCCGCGATGCATCCGGCGATGATCGGCTCGCAACTGGTCACGGTGGTCGCGCTGTCGGTGCTCGGCGCACTGATCGGCGACACCGTGTGGTATCTCGCCGGCCGGCGCTTCGGCGGCACGACGCTGAAGACGATCTGCCGGCTGTCGCTGTCGCGCGACAGCTGCGTGAAGAAAACCGAGCGCTTCTTCGGCCGCTACGGCGTGCGCGTGCTCGCCGTCGCGCGCTTCATTCCGGGGCTGTCGCTCGTGTCGGTGCCGATGGCCGGCGCGTTCGGCACACGCTATCGCACGTTCGTCGGCTACGATGCGCTCGGCGCCGCGCTGTGGACGATCGTCGGGCTGGTGATCGGAATGATGTTCTATCGCCAGATCGACTGGCTGTTCGCCGGTGCGGGCCAGCTCGGCCGCGTGGCGCTGCTGGCGGCCGTCGCGGTGCTGGCGGTGTACGCGGCGATCCGCTGGATGCGCCGCCGCGCACTGATCCGCCAGCTCGCGAGCGCGCGAATCGGCGTCGACGAGCTCGACGCGATGCTGCGCGATACAGGCGCGCCGGTGGTCCTCGACGTGCGCTCGCCCGAGCACCGCAAGCTCGACCCGTTCACGATTCCCGGCGCGCAGTTCGCGGACGAACGCCAGATCGGCGACATCGTCGAGCGCTATCCGTTCACGCAGAAGTTCGTCGTGTACTGCTCGTGCCCGAACGAGTTCACGGCCGCGTTGATGGCGAAGCGCCTGCTCGACGCCGGCTTCACCGATGCGCTCGCGCTGCGCGGCGGCCTCGATGCATGGCGCGATACGGGCCGCCAGCTCACGTCGCTCATGGAAGACATGCCCGCTGCGAACGATCCGGTCGCGGGGCTGCACAAGCCGGCCTGATCGTTTCGATCGAAGGCCGGCCGTGCGAGGCGGGGGCGCATGCGCCCCCTGCGATCAGAACGCGTGCAGCGGCAGGTTCACGACCAGGCGGTACTCGGTGTTCGTCGCGTCCGAGTAGTGTGCCGAACCGGCGTGCCACATTGCGATGAACGTGACCTTCGTGTCCTTCAGCTTGCCGCTCTGGAACGTGTACGACGGGATGAAGCCGAACTCGTGGTGACGGCCCTGCACCGGCGCGCCGTTGCTCCAGTAGATGCTCGACTTGCTCGGGTCGTTCGCCGCGCCCGCGCTGCCGTCCGCCCCCCAGCCCGTGACGCCCCAGACCATCGCCTTGAAGCCCGGCAGGCCCGCTTCCTTGCCGTAGAACGTGTAACGCAGCTGCAGCGACTTTTCGTGCGGCGCGTTGTAGTCGACGTCCATCGAGTTGGTCAGGAAGATGCCGTTCGTTTCGTTCAGGTAGTCGAAGAACTGGTCGCCGAGCACCTGCTGGAAGCCGAGCAGCAGCTCGTGCGGGCCGTGCTGCGCGGCCAGCGACAGGCTGTACGCGTTGTTGTTGATCTTGCCTTGCAGCGCATCGCCCGTGTCGTGCGTCGAGTAGACGTTGCCGAAGCCCGTCCACTTGATCGTCTGCGGGCTGCCGATGCTGTGCTTCACCGACGCGTAGTACTGGTGCCACACGTCGTCAGCCTGGTTCGCGTACAGCGCGATTTCGCCGTTCGGCGAGTAATCCCACGTGCCGCCGACGTACGACAGGCGGTTGATGCGTGTGCCGCCGTATTGCGTCGTCAGGTTGGTGAGCGTCGTGTGACCGCGCGCGTCGGTCTTCGTGAAGCTGCCGGCCTCGAGCATCACGTTCTTGAATTCATTGCTGACGAGAGTCGCGCCGAGGAACGTCGGCGGCAGCGCGCGGTTGTCGTGCTGCTCCATGAACGGGTTGTCGACGGCCTGCAGACCGTACTTGACCACCGTGTTCGAGATGCGCGCCTTCACGTCGTAGATGCCGGGATAGGCCCATGCGAGCTGGTTGCCGCCACCGCCGCCCTTCGCGATGTGCACCATGCTGCCGGCGCCCTGGCCGCCGTCGAGTTTCAGCGCCGCATACAGCGACGCGTCGAAACCGATACCGATCAGGCCCGTCGTATAGCCCGACTCGAAGTTCGCCATCGCGCCCTGCACCCACGCGTGGCGATGCGGGCCGCCCTTGGCGTCGAGCACGTCCGCATAGTTGCGGAACAGGAAGTCGAGATGGCTGTCGGCAATGAAGCCCTTCGACTTCGACTGCGCCGACGGCTCATCGGGCGGCGTAACGGCCTGGGTTGCTTCGGCGTTGACAATGGCGTTCGGGGTCGTTGCCTGAGCAACGGTTGCGCCCGGCGCGGCCTGTGCGACCGTCAGCGGTGCGGGGGCCGCGTCGTCTGCGTGCGCGACGCCCGTCAGCGAGACACCGGCGAGTGCCGGCAACCCCCATGCGAGCAGCATTTTCGATGCCGTCCCGATCGTTTTCTGTTTTTTCATCGTCATTCTCGTCTTGTGTTGATATCGTCCACGCCGGTTGCGATCCGCTCCCGGCCCCCCGGCGCGCCCGGTTAAGGACGCGCCTGTACCCGCGGCGCGAAGATCGTTCGCGCCGCACCTACCCCTGTTGACCTGCCTTGGTTATGTTTGCTGCGTCACTTCAGCTCACGCCACACCCGCGCGGATGCACGCGACACGCGCGGCCGACCCCTGCCGAACTTCCGGCAGCGGCACGTCCTGCGCGCACGCTTCGATCGCGACCGGGCAGCGTGTGCGGAACGCGCAGCCGGACGGCGGGTTGAGCGGCGAGGGCATCTCGCCCGCCAGCAGCATCGGACGGCGAGCACGCTCGCGCGCCGGCTCCGGCGTCGGCGCCGCATCGAGCAGCGCCTTCGTGTACGGGTGCTGCGGCACGCCGTACACGTCATGCCGCGTGCCGAACTCCATCACGCGGCCGAGATACATCACGAGCACACGCTGGCTGATGGCCTTCACCACCGCCAGATCGTGCGCAACGAATAGATAGGACAACGACAGTTCGCGTTGAAGGTCGCGCAGCAGGTTCACGATCTGCGCCTGGATCGACACGTCGAGCGCCGATACGGGCTCGTCGCAGATCACGAGCTTCGGCTCGCCGATCAGCGCGCGTGCGATGCCGACGCGCTGGCACTGGCCGCCCGAAAACTCGTGCGGATAGCGCAGCAGGTGATGCGCGTTCAGGCCGACGCGTTCGAGCATCGCGACCACGCGGCGGCGCACTTCGGTGCGGCCGAGGCCGGCCTGGTGCGTGACGAGCGGCTCGGCGACGACCTGCTCGATCGTCATGCGCGGATCGAGCGACGCGAGCGGATCCTGGAAGATCATCTGCACTTCGCGCCGCATCGCGTTGCCGCGCAGGTGATCGGGCTCGACGGCTTCGCCGCGCCATTTCACGGCGCCGGCCGTCATCGGCACCAGGCCGATCAGCGCGCGCGCGAGCGTCGACTTCCCGCAGCCCGATTCGCCGACGAGCCCGACCGTCTCGCCGCGCTTCACGTCGAACGACACGCCGTCGACCGCGCGCAGCGTCCCCTTAGGCGACCACGGATAGCCGCCGAGCGGCACGCGAAAATGCACTTTCAGACCATCGACGGACAGCAGCGTGTCGTCCGTCGCGCCGGCTTGGCGGCGTTCATCGACGCTCATCGCAGACCTCCCGTCAGATCGGCCACCGGGCGGTGGCACGCGCGCACCGCGCCCACGGGGCCATAGGTTTCGAGCACAGGGCGCGCGGAGCCACAGCGTTCTTCCGCATACGTGCAGCGCTTCGCGAACGCGCAGCCGGCCGGCGCGGTGCCGGGCATCGGCGGATTGCCGGGAATCGCGACGAGCGGCGCATCGTCCGCGTCGGTCAGGCGCGGCAGCGCGTTGAGCAGGCCGATCGTGTACGGATGCGACGGCGCCGCGAAGATCGAATCGGCCGGCGCGTATTCGACCGTGCGGCCCGCATACATGACCATCACGTCGTCCGCGAGGCCGGCGACCACGCCCATGTCGTGCGTGATCAGCACGATCGCGGTGCCGCGCTCGCGGTTCAGCTCGCGCAGCAGGTCGATGATCTGTGCCTGCACGGTCACGTCGAGCGCGGTGGTCGGCTCGTCGGCAATCAGGATTTCCGGCTCGGACAGCAGCGCCATCGCGATCATCACGCGCTGGCGCATGCCGCCCGAGAACTCGTGCGGATACATGCGGATGCGGCGTGCCGCGTCGGGGATGCGCACCGATTCGAGCGCCTCGATCGCGCGCTTCGTGGCTTCCCTGCGCGACAGCTTGCGATGCAGCTGCAGCGTCTCGGTCATCTGCCGCTCGATCGTCAGGAACGGATTGAGCGACGTCATCGGATCCTGGAAGATCATCGCGATCCGGTCGCCGCGCACCTTGTTCAGCGCGCGCGTATCCATCTCGAGCAGGTTGTCGCCGCGATAGCGCGCAACGCCCGTCGTCGTGCCGTTGCCGGCCAGCAGGCCGAGCAGCGCCATCACGGTCTGGCTCTTGCCCGAGCCCGATTCGCCGACGATGCCGAGCGTCTTGCCGGCTTCGAGCGAAAACGACACGCCGCTCACGGCGTCGACCGGCGGTGCGTCCTTGCGCGTGAAGCGCACGCCGAGGTTGTCTACTTCCAGCAGTGCAGCCATTTCAGCGATCCTTCGGGTCGAGCGCGTCACGCAGGCCATCGCCGACGAAGTTCACGCAGTAAAGCGTCACGCACAGCATGACGGCCGGAGCCAGCAGCAGCCACGGCATCGATTCCAGTTTCTGCGCGCCGTCCTGGATCAGCACGCCCCAGCTCGTCATCGGCTCCTGCACGCCGAGGCCGAGGAACGACAGCACCGATTCGGTCAGCACGATGCCCGGCACCGAAACAGTTGCATACACAACGACCACGCCGAGCAGGTTCGGCACGATGTGACGCAGCACGATCGACGTCGGCGTCACGCCGATCGCGCGCGCCGCATCGACGAACTCGCGGCTGCGCAGCGACAGCGTCTGGCCGCGCACGACACGCGCCATGTCGATCCACGAGAACGCGCTGATGGTCAGCACGACCAGCATGAACGAGCGGCCGAACAAGGTCATCATCAGGATCGCGATCAGCAGGTACGGGATCGCGTACATCATGTCGACGATGCGCATCATCACGGAGTCGACGCGGCCGCCCGCGAAACCCGCGGTGGCGCCCCATGCGACGCCGAACAGGCCCGACACGAGCGTGCCGAGCAGGCCGACCTCGATCGACACGCGGCCGCCGATCAGCGTACGTACCAGCAGGTCGCGGCCGAGCTCGTCGGTGCCGAACCAGTGCTGGTTCGCCCAGGTCGGCGGCAGGCTGATCGAGCCCCAGTCGCTCGCGGCGGGATCGGCCGCGAGCAGCCACGGGCCGACAAAGCATGCGAGCGTGATCAGCGCGAGCAGCACGAGGCTGAACACGGCCGCGCGGTTGTGAAGGAAGCGCGCCATCGCAAGCGCGAGCGGCGAGCGCGAACGCGGCGGCGAGTCGGTCTGCACGGGCAGGCCGACGACGGGAGTAGTCGGAGTCATCGCTGTGCCTCGCTCAATAACGGATGCGCGGATCGAGCCACGCGTACGCGAGGTCGACCAGCAGGTTGAACAGCACCGCGCAGACGGTCGTCAGCACGACGAGGCCGAGCACCAGCGTGTAGTCGCGGTTGATGGCGCCGTTCACGACGAGCTGCCCGAGCCCCGGCAGCGCGAACACCGATTCGGTGACGACGGCCGCCGTGATCGACGAGATGCAGACCGTGCCGAACAGCGACACGACCGGCATCAGCGCGGGCTTCAGCGCGTGGCGCAGCACGATCGTCGAGCCCGGCAGGCCCTTCGCGCGCGCGGTGCGGATGTAATTGCTCGACAGCGTCTCGATCATCGAGCCGCGCATCACGCGTGCGAGCAGCGACATGTTGATGAAGGTCAGCAGCACGATCGGCAGCAGCCGGTACTGCCAGCCGCCGTCGCCCCAGCCGCCCGCCGGCAGCCAGCCGTTGCCGGCCGAGGTTTTCAGCAGGATCGCGAAGATCCACACGAGCACCGGGCCGAGCACGAACGGCGGCACGACGTTGCCGATGTTGCCGATCAGCATCACGACGCGGTCGATGAAGCTGTCGCGGCGCACGGCCGCGACGGTGCCGAGCAGCACGCCGAGCCCGATCGAGATCGGGATCGACACGCCGCCTACGCCGAGACTCACCGGCAGCGCCTTGCGCACGAGATCGTTCACGGACCAGTCGACATAGCGGAACGATGGACCGAGATCGCCGTGCAGCAGCGCGTTCAGGTACATCAGGTACTGCTTCCACAGCGGCTGGTCGAGGTGGTACTTCGCGTTCAGGTTCGCGAGCGTTGCCGCGGAAAGCTGCTTCTCCGTATCGAACGGGCCGCCGGGTGTGAAGTGCAGCAGCAGGTAGCAGACGGTGACGACCGCGAGGATCGTCGGCACCGCCCACAACGTGCGTCTCAGTGCGTAGGCCAGCATGATCGCTCCGCTCAGTGCTTGATCAGGTACATGTCCTGCGAAGCACGCATGTCGATCACGTTCTTCAGCGAGTAGCCGCCCACATACGGCTTCACGAGCCGGTCGGCCGAGTACTGGAACAGCGGCACCATCGGCGTGTCGTTCAGCGCGAGGTCGTGTGCCTGCGTGAGCAGCGCGGCACGCGCCTTGTCGTCGAGCTTCTGGTTGCCTTCGTCGACGAGCGCATCGGCCTGCTTGTTGCAGTAGCCGACGGTGTTCTGCGCGCTGCCGCAACGCAGCAGGTCGAAGAACGTCATCGCGTCGTTGTAATCGGCGAACCAGCCGTCGCGCGCGATCTGCACCTTGCCGTCATGCCGCTCCTTCATCAGCACCTTGAACTCGACGTTCTCGAGCTTGGTGTTGATGCCGAGCTTCGTGCGCCATTCCGACGCGGCGAACAGCGCAACCTTCTTGTGCAGGTCGTTGGTGTTGTAGGTCAGCGTAAACGACAGCGGCTTCGCATCCGAGTAGCCGGCCTGCTTCAGCAGGTTCTTCGCGTAGTCGACGCGCTTGGCCATCGGCCACGACGCCCAGTCCGGCGTGAACGGCTGCACGCCCTTCGTGCCGTTCGGCATCAGCCCGTACATCGGCTTTTCGCCGGCCTGCGTGAGCTTCGAGGTCAGCACGTCGCGATCGAGCACCATCGACAGCGCCTGGCGCACGCGCTTGTCCTTGAGCGCCGGATCGTTGTTGTTCAGGTAGTAGTAGTACGTCGCGAGCTGCAGGCCCTGGCGCAGTTCGCCGCCGAACTGCTTGCTGACCTGCTGGAAGATCCCCGACGGAATCGAGTAGCTGTAGTCGATCTGGCCGGCCTGGTACATGCGCATCGCGGTCTCGTCGCTCTCGATCGGCAGGTACGTGACCTTGTTGATCACGACCTTCGGCGCGTTCCAGTACTTCGCGTCCTTCGAGATCACGATACGGTTGTTCGGCTGCCAGTCGACCAACTGGAACGGGCCGTTGCTGACGATGTTCCCCGGGCGCGTCCACGCGTCGCCGAGCTTCGTCACCGTGTCCTTGTTCACCGGGGCGAGCGGCACCATCGCGGTCAGCTCCGGGAAGAACGCGACCGGCACGTCGGTCGTCACCTCGAGCGTGTACGGGTCGATCGCACGCACGCCGAGCGTCGACGGCGCGGCCTTGCCGGCGATGATGTCCTTCGAGTTCTTCACGAACTCGACGAGGATCGTGTATTTCGAGCCCGTCTTCGGATCGACGAGGCGCTGCCACGCATAGACGAAATCGGCGGCCGTCACCGGCTGGCCGTTGCTCCACTTCGCGTCGTGGCGAAGCTTGAAGATCCACGTCTGCGGCGTCTTTCGCTCCCACGACAGCGCGACGCCCGGCACGACCTGGCCGGCCGCATCGATGCGGGCCAGCCCTTCGAACAGGTCGAGGCCGATCGTGTTGCCGGTCCACGACTCGATGTGCGCGGGGTCGAGCGACTCGACTTCGGCGGGCACCTGTCGCGTCAGGTCCTGTTGAGGAGCGAGCGTGACGTACGACGGAACGGTAACGGCGTGGGCGGCAGGCGTCAGGGCGAGCGCGGCCAGCACGGCCGACATGGCATGCAAGGATTTCATCGTGGCGGTCTTGAGAAGGGTTGTTCGGTGAGCGTCGCGCGGCGGATGCCGCGGCTTACGCTTGAGACGCTGACGGGTGCAGCGATTGAGGAGGCCCGTGATTCTCGTATTGCATTTTAGTATTCCTTACGTTTCTTTCGACAGGCATTCCGTCTTCGAAACGAAGGAATACCTGTGCGTTAGAACAGCCTTGGCGTACCCACCCAGACCACCACCGACTCGATCTTCGCGGTGTTGACCCAGCTATGCGGGACCGTCGACTGATAATGCGAGCTGTCGCCGGCCTGCAGGACGAATGTCTTGCCTTCCAGCGTCAGCGACACTTCCCCTTCAATCACATACAGGAACTCCTCTCCTGCATGTGTCGTCACCTCAGACCGCTTCTGCCCCGGCGGCATCCTCACGAGGATCGCCTCCAGCTGGCGCCCTTCGGATACGTTCGTCAGCCTCGCGAACAGGTTCGCCGAATCGGCAAACCCGAAGAAGCGCAGCTGCTCGCCGCGGCAAACCGAGCGTTCCTCGCTCGGCGTATCCACAAAGTACTGCACCGTCACACCGAGCGCGTGCGCGATACCGGCCAACGATGTCAGCGACGGCGACGCGAGCCCGCGTTCGACTTGAGACAGAAACGGCTTCGAAATCCCCGCGGCGGTAGCGGTGTCGTCGAGCGTGCGCTTGAGTCGTTGGCGCAACGCGCGAATCTTGCTGCCCAGAGCGGCGGGAGCGTCTGCCGACCGCGAGTTTTCAGTGGGGGGAACCATAGCAGGCCGAAAAGTAGTCGTCAAAAAATGTTTGATGGAAAATAACTAAGTTAGAACGATATAGCTTAGTCTTCGGGTTCGCCCACGTCTTCGGTGTTGAGCCCGGTGCACTAAACGGGACACGAAGCGAGCGAAATGACGCGCTATCTTGCCAGACTCGCCGGCTTCACAGGCAAGCTGCAAGCGGCTCTCCGGGAATCTTCGGAGGGCCGGCACGAAAGCTTACAAATAGATGATGAGACGAATGTTCCTGAAAGCTGCTGCCGCATTGGGAGTTTCCCTAAGTGGCAGATACGTGACGCACCGGACCGGCAGCCGTTACCATGCGCGCGCCGGTCGGGGCCCCTCCCCGCCACACCAGGCGGAGTCAGACCCCGGCCCGGGCTAACCGCCCGACTGTTCCATCGCCAGCACGAAGCCTACCCGGCCCATTGTGCACCGGCGCCAGTTCGACCCCTAGACGACGCGCGATCCGTGCCGTCCGTTTCAAACGAGATTGATGATGCAACCACCTGTTTCACAAACCCGATCGTTTACGACGGTCTTCCTCATCGAAATGTGGGAGCGCTTCGGCTACTACGGCATGGCCGCGCTCCTGGTCCTCTTCATGGTCGACCGGCTCGGTTTCACCGACAGCCATGCGAACCTGACCTGGGGTGCGTTCACCGCACTCGTCTATGCGGCGCCGTCGATCGGCGGCTGGATCGGCGACAAGGTGCTCGGCGCCCGCCGCACGATGATCATCGGCGCGGCCGTGCTGTGCACCGGCTACCTGATGCTGTCGGTACCGAACGATCAGCTGACGTACATGTACGCGTCGCTCGGCGTGATCGTCGTCGGCAACGGCCTGTTCAAGGCCAACGCGGCCAACCTCGTGCGCCGTATCTATGAAGGCGACGACGCGCGCATCGACAGCGCATTCACGATCTACTACATGGCAGTCAACATCGGCTCGACGGTGTCGATGCTCGCGACGCCGTGGATCAAGGATCACTGGGGCTGGCACACCGCGTTCGCCGTCTGCTGCGGCGGCATGCTGCTCGCGATCCTCAACTTCATGCTGATGCATCGCACGCTCGCGCACGTCGGCTCGCTGCCGGACGAGCAGCCGATCCGCTGGAAGCGCCTCGGCGCGGTCGCGCTGGGCGGCGTCGGGCTCGCGCTGATCACGCTGTACGTGTTGCAGCACAAGCAGCTCGCGGTCGCCAGCGTGTGGACGGCAGCGTTCGCGATCCTCGCGATCTTCGCATACATGATCGCGAAGTCGGAGCGCTCGGAGCGCGCGGGCCTGATCGCGGCACTCGTGCTGATCGGCCAGGTGATCCTGTTCTTCATCTTCTACGTGCAGATGTCGACGTCGCTGACGCTGTTCGCGCTGCGCAACGTCGATCCGCGCTTCATGCTGTTCGGCACGACGCTGTTCACGTGGAGCGCCGCGCAGTTCCAGGCGCTGAACCCGATCTGGATCATGCTGCTGAGCCCGGTGCTCGTGTGGGTCTACAACGCCGTCGCGAAGGGCGGCCGTGACCTGCCGGTCGCCGCGAAATACGCGCTCGGCTTCGGCGCAGTGGCCGCAGGCTACCTGGTGTTCACGATCAGCGGCCGCTACGCGGTCGACGGCCGCGTGTCGTCGTGGTTCATGGTGTGGGGCTACGGCCTCTACTCGCTCGGCGAACTGCTGGTGAGCGGCCTCGGCCTCGCGATGATCGCCCGCTACGTGCCGGCGCGCATGAGCGGCTTCATGATGGGTGCGTACTTCGTCGCGACGGGTGTGTCGCAGTATCTGGGCAGCGTCGTCGCGAACTTCGCGCAGATGCCGTCGCACGAACTGCCGGCCACGGAATCGCTGCCGCTGTACCTGTCGCTGTTCGAGAAGCTCGGCTGGCTCGCCGCGATCGGCATGCTGCTCGCACTGCTGCTTCTGCCGCTGATGAACCGCCTGTCGCGTCAGCACCAGCGTTGTGCAGAAGAGCGCCGCGAAGAAGCGCTGCAGGCGCAGGGCGTCGCCGCGGCTCAGTAAGGACTATCCCTCGGCGTGCTGCGTGCACGCCACATTCTCCCGCCGGTTGCGCGATTGCGTCCTACACTGGTTGCAAGCAGTGCATCCGCCGAGATGCGCACTGGCGGGAGAAGACCATGAAAAGCAAGACCACGAGGATACTGAGGATACTGTCGGACATCCGGTACGCGCAGCGATGCACCGCACTGCGCGCCGCCCGGGCGGCAGCCGAAGCCGACGCGGTACTCGCGGAACGCGACGATCCGGCGCCCGACGAACGCGACGACGCCGAATCCGACGACACCACCGCCGTTCCCCGCTCCCGTATCGGCTCACCTCACTGACGCCGCGCGGCACACTCCGTGCCGCACGCGCCGCCTCCCGCGCCGCTCATGCGGCCGCGCTGCGCCACCGCGCGATCCACGTTCCCGAACCGGCCACGGCCATCATCAGCCCGAGCGCGCACGCGTCGGCCACGAGGCCCACGCCGACATGCCGCAGATCGGTACTGCGCACGACCGGGTGCAACAGCGAATCGATGACGAGCGAGATCGCCGCGCCCGCGACGAAGCAGATCAGCCCGCGCTGGCCCACGGCCACGACGGGCCGCACGCCCTGCGCGATCCGCGCGATCCAGCCGAAACGCACACAGTCGGCCATCAGCCACGCGATGGCCGCGAAGCTCACGACGCGCGGCAGCGCGAGATCGCGCTTGAACACGCCTTCCGGCAGCGGCAGCCCCGAGAACAGCTTGTAGCTCGCGCAGCCGAGCACGACCGCGCACGCGAGCCCGGTCGCAGCCGCCCCCCAGCGCCCGAGCGCGATGCGCCGGTAGAACGGCTGGCAGCGCGCGAGCACGCCGGCGACGAACATCAGTTGCCATGCGAACGGATTGAAACTCCAGCGGAATCCATCGGTATCCAGCAGTTCGGGGCCGAGCCAGCCCGCCGCGATCCACGACGCGATGCCAAGCGCGACGAGCAGCCACGGATGCCGGCGCGCGAACGGCACGAGCACCGGCGACGCGAGCGCGAACAGCACATACATCGGCAGCACCGACGCGAGATAGGGCTGGCGCTGGAACGTCAGCAGCTCGGCGAGGCCCGTGAGCGGCGAGGCGAGCATCACGCTGACGTCGTCGAGCGCGAGGTTCGGCGCATCGATCCCGTAGTGGTCGAGCACGGCCGACACGACGAGCATCAGCGTCGAGGTCGCGAGAAACGCGCGGTAGATCTGCATCGCGCGGCGCACGAACCGCTTTTGCGCGGCGCGGGCGCCGTGCCGCTCGGCGATCGCGCCATAGGCGCTCGCGGTCGCGAAGCCGCCGAGAAAGACGAAGACCTCGGCCGCGTCGCACAGCGCGAACGCATGCAGCGTGACGCGCGACAGCACGCTTGCGCCGATGTGATCGACGACGATCATCAACAGCACGATGCCGCGGAAGAAATCGACTTCGATCAGGCGGCCGCTGCGCGACGGCTGAATCGCGGCGGGCAGTCCACTCAACGACATGAGCGCACCTGCACGGCAACGGTGCGGCACGCACCGGAAAGTGAATCGGGGAGAAGGAGGCGAGCGTGATCAGCGGCGATACGCGTATGCCCGCATCGCGCCGACCCGGCCGGCCAGGCACGGAGATGACCGTTCATTGAAAGGCTGCATACGAAGGGAAATCGATCAGGCCAGTCTAATGGCCGATCCGGGGAGACCCTAAGTAACAAAGTGCAACCGAATCTTTTGTTCGATTACGGGCGCGAGCCTTGTGGGGCAAAGCAGGCGGCGTCGCCAGACTCGCGTCGGCGCAACGCCAGTTTGCGGCCAGCATCGATGTATCTGACCGCTGCGGCGCAGTGGTTTGGCGATGCACGACGCGGCACATGGCACGCGGCAGCCGCATCGCGATCGACGTTTATCTGCGCGCCGGCAGGCGCCGCATCAGCATGGCGCTATGCCACGCGGTCAGCGCAACGGCGACCCAGATCGGCCCATACGTCGCGAGCTTCGCGACGCTCAGCGTTTCGCCGAGCAGCAGCAGCGACACCGCGACGAGCAGCACCGGTTCGACGTAGCCGAGAATCCCGAACAGCGCCATCGGCAACATCCGGCTCGCCTTCAGGTAGCTCGCGAGCGCGAGCGTGCTGAGCACGCCGAGGCCCGGCAGCAGCGCAGCCCACAGCACCGGATGGTCGGCGACGCGCGTCGCGCTCGTCACGACCATCGCGAACGCGATCGGGCACAGCAGCACGATCTCGACCGCGAACGCGGCGAGCGAATCGGCGTTGATCCGCCGGCGCAGCACGAAATACGGCGGATAGCCGAGCGCGACGACGAGCGTCGGCCACGCGAATGCGCGCGTCGCCCACACTTCGTGCGCGACGCCGAGCGCGGCACACGCGACCGCCGCCCATTGCAGCGGATCGAGCCGTTCGTGATAGTAGAAACGGCCGACGAGCACCATCGTCAGCGGCAGCAGGAAATAGCCGAGCGACACTTCGAGCATGCGGCCGTGCAGCGGCGCCCACAGGAACAGCCACAACTGCACGCCGAGCAGCGCGGCGCTCACGGGCAGCGCAAGCAGCAGACGCCAGTCGCGCACGCTGCGCCGAAGGAGGTCGACGAGCGCGGGCAAGCGGTCGCGCAGCGCGATCAGCGCGAGCGCGCCCGGTGCGGTCCACAACACGCGCCACGCGAAGATGTCGAGCCCGGTGAGCGGCGCGAGCAGTTTCGCGTAGGCGGACATCAGCGCGAACAGCATCGACGCCGCCACCGACAGCATGAGGCCGCGCCCGGCCTCCGGATACCCCGTCATGATCGTTTCGCGCCGCTTACTGCTGCTGGAAGCGCTCGAAGCGCCGTTCGGTCTGGCGTTCCTCGAACGTCACTTCGGTCACGCGCGCGGCCGGCGGCCCGTGGCGCAGCCACGCGAGCATCCGGTCGATCTGCGCGCCGGGGCCCTGGATCATCGCCTCGACGCTGCCGTCCTCGAGATTCGCGACCCAGCCGCGCAGCTTCAGCGCATGCGCCTCGCGCACCGTCGCATGACGGAAGCCGACGCCCTGCACGACGCCGCGCACCCGCACGTAGTAGGTCTCGATCCGTTCGTCCAGTTCATTGCGGCTCATCGCGTCGCCCTCCCGTTGCATTCAAGCCCGGCATTGTAGTCGCGTCGGCCGCTTCGCACACGGGCCGGAGCCTGTTCGCCGCCGTCGCGGCCTTGCGTCGCCGCGCGCGCCGACCACGTACAATCTCGCCCGTGCTCAACCGCCGCGCCGCTCGCGCGCGGCCCTGAAGGAAACGCATGACTGATACCTCCCGCGATCTCGTTCTCGTCACCGGCGCGTCCGGTTTCGTCGGCTCGGCCGTCGCACGCATTGCGCAGCAGAAAGGCTATGCGGTGCGCGTGCTCGTGCGCCCGACCAGCCCGCGCACGAACGTGGCGGACCTCGACGCCGAGATCGTCACCGGCGACATGCGCGACGAGGCGTCGATGCGCGCCGCGCTGCGCGGCGTGCGCTACCTGCTGCACGTGGCGGCCGACTACCGGCTGTGGGCGCCCGATCCCGACGAGATCGAGCGCGCGAACCTCGAGGGCGCGGTCGCGACGATGCGCGCGGCGCGCGCGGAAGGCGTCGAGCGGATCGTCTACACGAGCAGCGTCGCGACGCTGAAGGTGACGAGCGCCGGCGATCCGTCCGACGAGAACCGGCCGCTCACGGCCGAGCAGGCGATCGGGGTCTACAAGCGCAGCAAGGTGCTCGCGGAACGCGCGGTCGAGCGGATGATCGCCGACGAAGGGCTGCCGGCCGTGATCGTCAATCCGTCGACGCCGATCGGCCCGCGCGACGTGAAGCCGACGCCGACCGGCCGCATCATCGTCGAGGCCGCGCTCGGCAAGATTCCCGCGTTCGTCGACACGGGGCTGAACCTCGTGCACGTCGACGACGTCGCGCACGGCCACTTCCTCGCGCTCGAGCGCGGCCGGATCGGCGAGCGCTACATCCTCGGCGGCGAGAACCTGCCGCTGCAGCAGATGCTCGCGGACATCGCGCAAATGACGGGCCGCAAGGCGCCGACGATCGCGCTGCCGCGCTGGCCGCTCTATCCGCTCGCGGTCGGCGCCGAAGCGGTCGCGAAATTCACGAAGAAGGAGCCGTTCGTCACCGTGGACGGGCTGCGGATGTCGAAGAACAAGATGTATTTCACGTCCGCGAAGGCCGAGCGCGAACTCGGCTACCGTGCGCGCCCGTACCGCGAAGGGCTGCGCGATGCGCTCGACTGGTTCGGCGCCGCAGGCTACCTGAAGTAGCACAAAGCGGCGTGCTTCACGCCGCTTTGCGCACTTTGTTACACGTCCCGCGCGGCCCGCCACCGCGCAGCGGGTAAAATCGCGGGTCTTACGCAGAGAAGACACGCATGAACCTGAACGATCAGATCGCTTCGCTCACCGTGGGCGTCGATCAGCTCCTCCACGATCACCACGCCGCGCAGCAGGCGGCCCGCAGCGCGGAAGCCTTCGCGCGCGCCGCGGCAGCGGAAGCCCAGGCCGCCGCGCAACGTCACGCCGCCGCGGAAGCCGAAGCGCAGGCCGCCGCACAACGCCATACGGCGGCAGCCGCCGACGCCGAAGCCGCGCAACAGCGCCACGCGGAAGCCACCGCCGCCGCCGAAGCCGCCGCCCACCGTCACACGGATGCCGCCGCGCAGGCCGAAGCCGCCGCGCAGCGCCATACGGAAGCCACCGCACTGACCGAAGCGCTCGCGCAACGTCACGCGGATGCCGAAGCCGCATCGCAACGTCACGCAGCGGCGATCGCCGAAGCAGAAGCCGCCGCGCAACGCCATCACGCCGCCGCGACCGAAGCCGAAGCGGCCGCGCAGCGCCATGCGGCCGCGACCGCCGAAGCCGAGGCCGCCGCGAAGCGTCACGCGCAAGCGACTGCCGAAGCCGAAGCGGCCACGCAGCGTCACACGGCCGCGATCGCCGAAGCCGAAGCCGCCGCGCAGCGCCACAAGGCTGCGATCGCGGAAGCCGAAGCGCTCGCGCAGCAGCACATGCAGGCGATCGCGGAAACGCAGGCCGCCGCACAGCGTCATGCCGACGCCACCGCCGAGGCCGAAGCCGTCACGCAACGCCATGCCGAAGCGATCGCGCAGGCCGAGGCGGCCGCGCAGCGCCACGCCGACGCCACCGCGCAGGCCGAGGCCGTCGCGCAGCGTCATACCGAGGCGATCGCGCAAGCCGAAGCGGCTGCGCAGCACCACGCGAAGGCCGTCGCCGACGCCGAGGCGCTGGTCGAGGCCGTCGTCAAGGAAACCGCGACCCACGCGGTCGCCGCCCCGGCCGTGGCAGCCGAAGTCGTCGAACCTGCGCCGGCCGACGCGCCGGCCGCGGAACCGGCCGTGATCGCGCCGGCGGCGGCCGAAACGGTGGATTCGACGGCCGATGCCGAAGCGGCCATCGTCGCGACGGCGCAAGCCGAAACACCGGTTGACGGCGAAGCCGACGCGGCCACCACCCCGGCCCCGTCGGACAAATCGACGCTGCACGTGTCGCGTCCGTCGCAGAACGAACTCACGCTGACCATCAACGGCGAATCGATCACGCTGCATCCGGAGCAGTTGGGGCAGCTGATCGAGGAACTCGCGCATGCGCGCGCGTCGATGCAGCCGGAGCCGCCGCCCGGCATCCCGGCCGGCTGGCGCTTCGTGACGACGAAGAATCCGATTATGGCCGTACAGAAGCAGACGAACGGCGACCGCCTGCTGGTGGCCCGCCACACGGGCTACGGCTGGGTGCCGTTCACGTTCTCGCCGGACGTCGTGGTCCAGATGTACATGATGCTGACGCAGCGCTAGGCACCGGCAGGCCGCACCGCCGAAAACGAAACAGCCCGACCGGTTTCCACCGATCGGGCTGTTTGCTTTCCGGCTGCCGGGAGGCACGCCTCCCGGGCAACGCTCAGCGATCCACCGGCGCCTGCACGCGCGCCTTCCACTGGCCGCCCTTGCCGCGCCAGTAACGCCACGCGGACGCGAACGTCGCACCGACGTAGAACAGCGCGACGAGCGGCAGCGCCGGCGCCCACAGCGGCGAGCGCCGGTAGTAGCGCAGCATCGGCGCATACGCGGCGCACATCGACGCCCACGCGAGCCACGCCGGCCATGCGCGCGCGCCGTACGCGAGCGCGGCTGCGGGCGGCACGAGATAGATGATCGTCATCCCGAGCAACGTGCCGGCCAGCAGCAGCGGCGAATAGTGCAGCTGCGTGAACGCCGTGCGCGCGATCATGTTCCAGATGTCGCGCCAGCTGTCGTACGGGCGCAGCGATACGCTGCGGTCGGCCAGGTCGAGCCGGATCGGATGGCGGCCTTCGCCGCGATGCTTGATCTGCGCGGCGAGGCTGCAGTCGTCGATCAGCGCGCCGCGGATCGACTCGATGCCGCCCGCTTCCTCGAGCGCCGTACGCTTGACGAGCATGCAGCCGCCCGCGGCGCCGGCTGTCCGGTTGCGCGGATTGTTAATCCACGAGAACGGGTAGAGCTTCGCGAAGAAGAACACGAACGCCGGGATCAGCGCCTTTTCCCAGAACGAATCGCAGCGCAGCCGCACCATCAGCGAGACGAGATCGCGGTGCTCGGCCTGCGCGCGCGTGACGAGTTGCGCGACCGCGTCGGGCGGGTGGCCGATGTCGGCATCCGTCAGCAACAGGTAGTCGGCCGCCAGGCCGAGCGTCTGCACCGCGGCGATCCCCTGCGACTGCGCCCACACCTTGCCCGACCAGCCGGCCGGCAGCGGCTTCGCGGCCAGCACCGTCAGCCGGTCGGCGCGGTTGATCGTGAGCGCGGCCGCCCGGGCCGCGTCGGCGGTACCGTCGTCGCTGTGGTCATCGACAATGATCAGATGAAAATCGCCCGGGTAATCCTGCTCGAGCAGCGAAGTCGCCGCCCGGGCGATCACGTCGGCCTCGTTGCGTGCCGGCACGACCGCGACGACGGCCGGCCAGCCGGCCTCGGCCGCGGCGCCGCGCGCCTCGGGCGGCAGCGGCCGCGCGGGCACCGCGCGCCAGAAGCCGCCGCGCGCGACGAGCAGCACGATCCAGATCATCAGCGACAGGCCGGACACCAGGAAAGCGAGCACCAGCATCATCGGCACGCCTCCTGTCGGGCGCCGGCATCGGCACAATCAATCGGGGTCAGGAACAAAACACCCGAAACCGCACGGGCGGCCGGGCAATACGCGTAAGAATCGACGGTCATCGAATGGCCTTGAAATGAGCGCGACGCCAGGCAGCCGGAGCGGCTGCCCGCGAAACCGCATAGTTTACTGGGTTCCGCGCGCGCCAGCGCCGACGCGGCTCTCCCGCAAATGCAACACGCCGGATACAGCACCGAAGCAAGGACTTGCCGATGAGGTTAAAATGCGCGATTAATTCGGGGTTCCGGGGCCTGGCCGGCCGGTTCGTTCCTGCCTTCATAACATCAAGCCGGGGCGAGCGAGCGAGTGCCAGCTCCTCGAACCCCGGCGTCTGTCGTCGGAGTTCGCTCACCTATGCGAGTCATCCTTGCCCAGCCTCGCGGCTTTTGTGCGGGGGTTGTCCGTGCGATCGAGATCGTCGATCGCGCGCTGCAACAGCACGGTGCGCCGGTCTATGTGCGTCATGAGATCGTGCATAACCGGCATGTCGTCGAAAATCTGCGTAATAAAGGGGCACGATTCGTTGAGGAACTCGACGAGGTGCCCCACGGCGCTGTCGCGATCTTCAGCGCGCACGGTGTCGCCCAGACGGTCGAGCTCGACGCGGAAACGCGCGGGCTCGACGTGCTCGACGCCACCTGCCCGCTCGTCACGAAAGTGCACGTGCAGGGTCGCCAATATGTCGCGGCGGGCCGCCGGCTGATCCTGATCGGCCATGCGGGCCACCCGGAAGTCGAGGGGACGATCGGCCAGATTCCGGCCGAGGTGATCCTCGTGCAGAGCGAAGCCGAAGTCGATACGCTGACGCTGCCTGTCGATACGCCGGTTGCGTACATCACGCAAACCACGCTGTCGGTCGACGATACGCGCGGCATCATCGAAGCGCTGCAGCGCCGGTTCACCGACCTCGTCGGCCCGGACACGCGCGACATCTGCTACGCGACGCAAAATCGCCAGGCCGCCGTGCGCGAACTGAGCGAGCAGGTCGACGTACTGCTCGTGGTCGGTGCGACGAACAGCTCGAACTCGAACCGCCTGCGCGAGATCGGCACCGAAAGCGGTGTGCCGAGCTACCTCGTCGCCGACGGTTCGGAAGTAAAGGCCGAATGGTTCGCGAATGCGAAGACCGTGGGCCTGACCGCCGGGGCGTCCGCGCCCGAGGAGATGGTCGAAGATGTAATCGGCGCGCTGCGCGCGCTGGGTCCCGTCGACGTCACGACGATGGCGGGCCGAGAGGAAAAAGTCGAATTCAAGCTGCCGGCGAAGCTCACGCAAGCCGTCGCCCGCGAAGTTTAAGGAGGACATCTCTTGTCTATTCCGCTGCTCCAGCAAGTCCGCGTCGGCGCGTACATCACGCGCCAACACCTGTCCGGCAACAAACGCTATCCGCTCGCGCTGATGCTCGAGCCGCTGTTCCGCTGCAACCTCGCGTGCAACGGCTGCGGCAAGATCGATTACCCGGACCCCATCCTGAACCAGCGCCTGTCCGTCCAGGAATGCCTGGAAGCGGTCGACGAGTGCGGCGCGCCGATCGTGTCGATCGCAGGCGGCGAGCCGCTGCTGCACAAGGAAATGCCGGAAATCGTCCGCGGCATCATGAAGCGCAAGAAGTTCGTCTACCTCTGCACGAACGCGCTGCTGATGGAAAAGAAGATGGACGACTACCAGCCGAGCCCGTACTTCGTCTGGTCGGTCCACCTCGACGGCGACGCGCAGATGCACGATCACTCGGTGTCGCAGGAAGGCGTGTACGACAAGGCGGTCGCGGCCATCAAGGAAGCGAAGCGCCGCGGCTTCCGCGTGAACATCAACTGCACGCTGTTCAACGATGCGATCCCCGAGCGCGTCGCGAAGTTCTTCGACACGCTCAAGCCGATCGGCGTCGACGGCATCACCGTGTCGCCGGGCTACGCGTACGAGCGCGCACCGGATCAGCAGCACTTCCTGAACCGCGACAAGACGAAGAACCTGTTCCGCGAAATCCTGAAGCGCGGCGAAGGCGGCAAGCGCTGGTCGTTCAGCCAGTCGTCGCTGTTCCTCGACTTCCTGGCCGGCAACCAGACGTACAAGTGCACGCCGTGGGGCAACCCGGCGCGTACGGTGTTCGGCTGGCAGAAGCCGTGCTACCTGGTCGGCGAAGGTTACGTGAAGACCTTCAAGGAACTGATGGAAGACACGAACTGGGACAACTACGGCGTCGGCAACTACGAGAAGTGCGCGGACTGCATGGTCCACTGCGGCTTCGAAGCGACCGCCGTGATGGACACGATGGCGCATCCGCTGAAGGCGTTCGCCGTGAGCCGCAAGGGCATCAAGACCGACGGCCCGTTTGCTCCGGACATTCCGATCGACAAGCAGCGTCCGGCCGAGTACGTGTTCTCGCGTCACGTCGAGATCAAGCTCGAGGAAATCCAGCGCGCCGGCAAGGGCAAGCTGCAAAAGCCGGCGAAGCCGGCAGCCGCCGCTTAAGCGCGTTTCGCCGCGCGGGGGCCATGCCTCCGCGACGGCGGGAAAAAATGAAGCGCCACGGAGTCCGCTCCGTGGCGCTTTTGTTTTGGGCCGTGGTTTTGCGTCGCGTTTCGCCGTCACCGCATGGCCGCGACGGCCCGTGCGATCGTCGAAACCGAAGCCGAAGTCGAAGCCGCGCGATTACAGCAGCCACGTCGGTGCGGCCGGCCCTGTCTCCTCCAACCTCCCTGCGAAACCGGTGCGACGCTACGCGGCCGTCGATTCGACCGCATGCCTGCGCATCTTCTCCGCCGCACTCGCGACGAGCGCCGGCTGGCCGCTCGACGCGAACGTGCAGACGTGCTCCCACAGCTCGGCCAGCCGATGCCGCGTGAGCGTCGCGACGCACGTGTCGTTCGCCGCGAGCACATGCTCGAGTACCGCGCATTCGTCGTCGCGCAGCGTCCATGCGCCGCTTTGCGCCGCGCGCGCCACGCCCGCATCGAGCGCACGCTCCGCGTCGACGCACAGGTCGATGTCCGCGTCCGCGCTCACCGCATCGTCGAGCGCCAGAAACACAAGGTAGACGCTCGTGCGCAAGCGCATCAGCAGCGCCTCGTTGCCATGCCCGCCGCGCAGCGCGACGAGCGCCATGTGGCATTTCAGCGAGATGTCGCGCGCATGCACGGGCGGCAACGGCAGCAGCCACTCGCGGGTCAGCGGCACGTGACGACGCTTCTTCCGGGCGCCCTTCATGACTGGCCCCCGCTTCCCAGCGCCTCGGCCGCCGCGACGGCCGGCCATGCGATGCGGCACGCAACGGCGTCACGGCGCGCATGGCGCGGGTGCTTCGCACGACGCCGCGCGCCGTGCCCAGCCTCGCGCCGCTGCGTCGCTCGCGCGTCCGGCAGCCGGTGCCGCGTGGATGCGCGCACGACGTCGGCAGATCCGATCGTGCAAGCCATGCTCGTCTCCCGCATCAGAACGTGTTCTCGCCCTTCAGGTAGTACGCGGTCTTCACGAAGAACGCCTTGACCGGATGGCCGCCCTGCACGTCGCGCGCGACGCGCGCTTCCATCTCGGCCCGCTCTTCGCGCGACCGGTCCGGCACCGGATTGTGGACACGTTCGAGCGCACGCTGCATCGCGAGCGGATAGTTCTGGTTGCCGGCCGACGTCGCGCGATAGCCGGCGCGCGTCATCTGCATCAGTTGCGCGTCGGTTTCGGCACGCGCGGCGGACCAGGTCGACAGGGCGGCATTCGGTGCGCCGTCCGGTGCGACCGGCTGCGCAAGGCTGACGGCGGGCAGCGCAACGAGTGCGCAGGAAAGTACGGCAACGGGAACGAGGGATCGCATAGTGGCCTCCAGTTGGTTGTCCCCGCATCGATCGGGTTAGACGATGCGTTGAAACCATCGTATGTCGCGCTGCATTCCGCTTGAATAGCCGATTCCGCAATTGATATTTTCGGCTTCGAAATCCGGTGCGCAAACCGCGTCCTGCGCGAATCCCGCCAAACAGGAATTTCTTTATTTCATTCAACGCCCTGATCGCATTGGTTCAGACGATCCGGAGCGGCGCACGCAGCGCTTTTTCAATTTCCGAAATGACGTGTTGCCGGTGCGATCGCGGCTCGTGCACCTGCCGGCAAGGCTTCCGGCGTGATATCGCGCGTGCGGATACCGGGTATCCCAAACCCCAGCCTGATCGAATCGAACGATTTTCGTGACTCAGGACAAATCATCGCATCCGGATTGCCGGATAGCGACACGACGCGCACGGCAAGGACGCGCGATAATCACGCATCGGCCGTTTCGCACGGCACCTCATGCACGCCCATTTTTATCGAGTCCTTCCATGGCTGCCCTCGACACCACCGCCATCCACAGTTGGCACGCGCACGTCTATTTCGATGCGGCCAGCCGCGACGCGGCCTGGGCATTTCGCCAGGTCGTCGACGAGCGGTTCGGCGCGGTCATCGAACTCGGCCGCTTTCACGAACGCCTCGTCGGCCCGCACCCGGCGTGGTCGTACCAGATCGCGTTCGACGCCGCACGCTTCGACGACATCGTGCCGTGGCTCGTGCTGAACCACGGCGCGCTCGATATCTTCCTGCATCCGAATACGAACGACGAACTGCGCGACCATCGCGATTGCGCGGTGTGGATCGGGAAGTCGTATGTGCTGAATCTCGACGCGCTGGCCGGATAAGGGCCGGCACGCAGGCACTGCACCGCAGGCGACATCCACGTTTCGGGCCGACGTGAAACGTCTCGCGGCGGCGCGCCCATACAGTGGGTTCCGTTATCGATGCTTCCGGAACCTGCCATGTCACACGCCAACGCCGATGCCCGGCATATTTATGAAAGCTGGCACGCGGCCGTGGTCGCGCGCGACGTCGATGCGCTGATGTCGCTGTATGCCGACGACGCGGTGCTCGAAACGCCGCTGATCGTCGTCACGCTGCCCGATCACGGCTCCGGCGTGCTGCACGGCAAGGCCGCGATCGGCGCATTCTTCGCGGCGGGCCTGCGCAATCCGGGCAACCGGCTCGGGCGCTGGTACCGCACCGGGCTGTTCCTCTCGAACGGCCGCCAGCTCACGTGGGAATATCCGCGTGCCACGCCGGACGGCGACCAGGTCGATCTCGTCGAGGTGATGGATCTGCGCGACGGGCTGATCGCGCATCATCGCGTGTACTGGGGATGGGTCGGCTTTCTCGCGCTGCGCGCCGCCACGCCGGCGCCCGACCGCGCATGACGGCCGCCGCGCCGAACCGCGCCGCGGCCCGCCGCGTGCTCGCCGCGACCTGCGTGAGCTACACGCTCGTGCTGCTCGACGCGTCCATCGTCAACGTCGCGCTCACCGACATCGCCCACACCTTCGGCAGCCGCGTGGCCGGCCTGCAGTGGATCGTGAACGCGTACACGCTCGCGTTCGCGAGCCTGCTGATGACGGGCGGCACGCTCGGCGACCGGCTCGGCGATCGCGACGTCTATATCGCGGGGCTCGCGGTGTTCGTCGCCGCGTCGGCGCTGTGCGGCGTCGCGCCGACCCTTCCGGCGCTCGCGATCGCCCGCGCGTTACAAGGCGTCGGCAGCGCGATGCTGGTGCCCTGCTCGCTCGCGCTGCTCAACCGCGCATTCCCCGAACCGGCCGCGCGCGCCTCGGCGATCAGCCTGTGGATGGGCTGCGGCGGTATCGCGATGGCGTCGGGCCCACTGATCGGCGGCCTGCTGATCCATCTGTTCGGGTGGCGCAGCCTCTTCTTCGTGAACCTACCGCTCGGGCTTGCCGGCATCTGGCTCGGCCGCACGGTCGCGCGCGCCGCCGGCGACGGGTCGCGGCAGTTCGACTGGGGCGGCCAGGCCACGGCCATCGTCGCGATCGCGGCGCTGATCGGCACGCTGATCGAAGGTCCGTCGCTCGGCTGGCGCTCGGCGCCGATCGTCGGTGGCGCGATCACGAGCGCAGTCGCGTGGAGCGCGTTCATCGCGATCGAAGCGCGGCGCCGCGAACCGATGCTGCCGCTCGCGTTCTTCCGCAACCGGCTGTTCGCCGGATCGACGTTCGTGTCGATGGCGTCGGCGTTCGTGTTCTACGGGCTGCTGTTCGTGCTCAGCCTGTTCTATCGGCAGATCCGCGGCGCGAGCCCGCTCGACACGGGGCTCGCATTCCTGCCGATGACCGCGATGGTCGCGCTCGGCGGACTGTGTTCCGGCAAGCTGGCCGCGCGCTTCGGCGCGCGCGGCTCGATGTGTGCGGCGTTCGCGCTCTATGCGGCCGGCGCGCTCGGCATGACGGGCATAAGTGCGGCGACGCCCGCGTGGCTCGCCGTCGCGCCGATGCTCGCGATCGGCTTTGCATCGGGATTCATCTCGCCGGCCGCGACATCGCCCGCGCTCGGGACAGTCGAACGGCACCGCGCCGGCGTGGCGGCGGCCGCGCTGAACGCAGCGCGCCAGAGTGGATCGGCGCTCGGCGTGGCGATCTTCGGTGCGTGCATCGCGACGCTGCAGCCGTTTCCGGCGGCGATGCGGGTGGCGCTCGGCATCGCGACCGGATTGTCGGCTCTCGCCGCGACGACGTGGTGGATCACGGCGCGGCCGACACCGGCAACCGGCGAACCGGCCGCGCCACTGCAAACCGCCACGCGCCGCTAGCGCATGCCGAGGCAGCCGCGCGGCGGCTCATCGCGTCGGGATCAGTGCGGCACGCCGCTCACGCGACATACATCGCGACACTGACGAACTGGCACAGGCTTCCGGCCAGCACGAACAGGTGCCAGATACCGTGCCCGTGGCGAATACGCTCGTCGTTGATGAAGAAGTAGATCCCCGCGCTGTAGATCAAGCCGCCGGCCACGAGCCACGCGGTACCGACCGGCGGCAACGCATGGATCAGCGGACGCACCGCGACGAGCGCGAGCCAGCCCATGGCCACGTACAGGATCATCGACAGCATGCGCGTACGCCGCCCGAGCGTCAGTTCCTGCACGATGCCGAACACGGCCAGCCCCCAGCTCACGCCGAACAGCGACCAGCCCCACGGGCCGCGCAGCGTGACCAGCGTAAACGGCGTGTAGCTGCCGGCGATCAGCAGGTAGATCGCCGAGTGGTCGCACTTCTGCAGGATGGCTTTCAGGCGCGGATTGCGCACGCTGTGGTACAGCGTCGAAATCGCATAGAGCAGGATCAGCATCGCGCCGTACACGCTGAAGCTCACGACCTTATACGGATCGCCTTCGAGCGCGCCCATCGTCACGAGCGCCACGAGACCCGCCACCGACAGCACCGCGCCGACGAGATGGGAAATGCTGTTGAAACGCTCACCGACATGCACGACGTGTTCTCCTGCGGGTCCATCGGGGAAAAAAGAAGCCCCTATGATACCGGCGGCCGAAGTTTGCCGTGCTGCGCCCGGGCAAACGGCACACGCGCGCCGCCGGCCCGCCCACGAAAAAAAAACGCCGCGACATCCGTCGCGGCGCTTCTGTTTCGATGACAGGCCCGAATCATCGGTCCATTTCGACGAACGGGCTCAGCAACACTTTCCTGCCCCCGACCCGTACCGCGCATTCTGACGCTCGCGGAAAAATTCCTCGTACGTCATCGGCTCGCGGTCCGGATGGGTGGCGCGCATGTGCGCGACGTAGGTGTCGTAGTCGGGCAGGCCGACCATCAGCCGCAACGCCTGCCCGAGGTAACGCCCCGCGCTGCGCAGGTCGCCGCCAAGATCGCTGAACATCGCGGCCTCCCCTTAACGTCCGCTGCCGAGCGCCTGCGCGGCCGGCATCGCTTCGTACGGCGTCTCGCGCACGGTCGGCTTCGACTCGCGGCGCGCGCGCAGCACGGCGATCACGCCGTACACCGCGATGCTCACCACGACGAAGATGAACAGGCCCGCCAGCGCCGCATCGATGTAGTCGTTGAAGATGATCCGCTTCATCTGCGCGATCGACTTCGCCGGCGCGAGCACCTTGCCCTCGTCCACCGCAGCCTGCAGCTTCGCGGCGTGCGCGAGGAAGCTGACCTTCGGGTTCGCGTCGAAAATCTTCTGCCAGCCGGCGGTCAGCGTGCAGATCAGCAGCCACACGGTCGGCACGATCGTCACCCACGCATAGCGCTCGCGCTTCATCTTGAACAGCACGACGGTGCCGAGCACCAGCGCGATCGCGGCGAGCATCTGGTTCGAGATGCCGAACAGCGGCCACAGCGTGTTGATGCCGCCGAGCGGATCGACCACGCCCTGGTACAGGAAGTAGCCCCACGCGGCCACGCACAGCGCGGTGGCGACCAGGTTCGCGGGCAGCGACTCGGTGCGCTTGAGCGCCGGGTGGAACGTGCCGAGCAGGTCCTGCAGCATGAAGCGGCCCGCGCGCGTGCCGGCGTCGACGGCCGTCAGGATGAACAGCGCCTCGAACAGGATCGCGAAGTGATACCAGAACGCCATCATCGCTTCGCCGCCGATCACCTGGTGCAGGATGTGCGCCATGCCGACGGCCAGCGTCGGCGCGCCGCCCGCGCGCGCGATGATCGTCGTTTCGCCGACGGCCTTCGCGGTCTGCGTCAGCATGTCGGGCGTCAGCACGAAGCCCCATTGCGTGACCGTGTTGGCCACCGCTTCCGGCGTCGAGCCGAGCACGGCGGCCGGTGCGTTCATCGCGAAGTAGATGCCCGGCTCGATCACGCACGCGGCGACCAGCGCCATGATCGCGACGAACGATTCCATCAGCATCGCGCCGTAACCGATGAAGCGCGCATTGGTTTCGTTGTCGATCAGCTTCGGCGTCGTGCCCGACGAGATCAGCGCATGGAAGCCCGACACGGCGCCGCACGCGATCGTGATGAACAGGAACGGGAACAGGTTGCCCGACCACACCGGGCCCGTGCCGTCGACGAACTTCGTCAGCGCGGGCATCTTCAGTTCCGGCGCGACGACCAGGATGCCGATCGCGAGGCCGAGGATCGTGCCGATCTTCAGGAACGTCGACAGGTAATCGCGCGGCGCGAGCAGCAGCCACACCGGCAGCACCGATGCGACGAAGCCGTAGCCGATCAGGATCCACGTGAGTTGCGTGCCCGTGAACGTGAACCATGCGGCGAGCGTCGGCGAATCGTGCACGTGCTGGCCGAACGCGATCGACGCCATCAGCAGCACGAAGCCGATGATCGACACTTCGCCGATGCGGCCCGGACGGATGTAGCGCGTATAGACGCCCATGAACAGCGCGATCGGAATCGTCGCGGCGACGGTGAACGTGCCCCACGGCGAATTGGTCAGCGCCTTCACGACGATCAGCGCGAGCACCGCGAGGATGATCACCATGATCAGGAACGCGCCGAACAGCGCGATCACGCCGGGCACCGTGCCGAGCTCCATCTTGACGAGGTCGCCGAGCGAGCGGCCGTCGCGGCGCGTCGAGATGAACAGCACGATGAAGTCCTGCACCGCGCCGGCGAACACGACGCCGGCCAGGATCCACAGCATGCCGGGCGTGTAGCCCATCTGCGCGGCGAGCACGGGCCCGACGAGCGGGCCGGCGCCGGCGATCGCGGCGAAGTGATGGCCGAACAGCACGTACTTGTTGGTCGGCACGTAGTCGAGGCCGTCGTTGTACTTGACGGCCGGCGTCATCCGCAGCCCGTCGAGCTGCATCACCTTGCTGGCGATGAAACGGCTGTAGAAGCGATACGCGATCAGATACACGCAGACTGCGGCGATCACGATCCAGAGGGCACTGACGCGCTCGCCGTGTGCGAGTGCGATCGTGCCGAACGCGAACGCGCCGAGCAGCGCGACCGCGATCCAGAGCAGGGTACTGGAAGCCCGATTCATGGCGTCTCCTGGTCTCCAATGTGGTTTTGATGGCATGCGGCAAAGTGGCCGCACACGCGTGACGTCGATGCGTCGCGCCGCGGCCTCGCAAAGGCCGTGGCGATGGGCCGTAGTATTCCGTGCGACGGGGGCAGCTTACAAGCGGATAACTACGTATGCGGAGCTACGTAGAATTACGTAGATGTGTGCGCAACGTTCGCACGGCGGCGTCGGGTTGCATGAATGTGCGCTCCTTGCCTGAAACGTCCGCCCATGTTCGCGATCGAGCCGATCGGCCCGTATCGGCGAGTGTCATTCGGGCCGCTCTCCCGGGCGAAGGCGAAAGCCGGGAGAACAACCGCTGGCAGGACATGCCCGCTTGCGATCCCTGGCGTGGCCATTGACACACGCTTCTGGCGCCGTCAGGTTGCTCCGATATGCTCGACGGCGCGCCAGGGGTGCGGGTACCGCGTATCTCCTTGCCGCACGCTTGCCCCGCTTTCCCGATGCTTTGAAAATTCCGCTCGCGAGCATTAAGATCCCTGGGTGCTCGAGGCCGGGCTATTCCGTTCTTGTTAACCTTTCGTCATCGGTTATGTATTCCGCTCGACTTGCCGTTTCGGCGCTCGCCGGTATCTGCGCGCTTTTCTCTGCGAACGCCCTGGCGGAGGCCACTCTGCATCTTGAAGTCGAGGCAGTTCACGTCGACGAAAATTCGCCGCGCGTGTCCTTGCTTGTGAAGATGACGGACACCGACGCCGACAAGGACAGCTACGGTCGAGTGACCAGGACGTCGCTACCTGCTCCCGGCAGTTGCGTTGCGCGGTTCGACGGTGACGAACAGCACGTGGTAGGGCCTTGTGCCGCGTTTCATGTCTGGGAAAACGGAAGCCCGGTAAAGGCGGTCAAAGTGCGCATTCTGGATACGCGTGGAGATCATGACTGGGTGGTGTTGACGTGGAATTCCATATTCGTACTTCCACCTTCGCAGCGATCGGTCAAAATGCTCGCGGGAGTCGCCAACGGTTGGTTCTCCAACAACCCGGACGAAATTTTCACGCTCGCCGACCCTCCTCCGTTTGATCCCGCGCGCCCCTACAACTGGCTCTATCAGCGCGCCGATCGGGCTCTCAACGATAACTACCGGCGCATTCTCTCCCGCTACGCAAAAAATAACGATGAGAATCGGGCTCGGGGTTTGCGTATCGAGGAGCGAGTTTGGGTCGACCACAAGGTGAGCGAGTGTCGCGACTCGGGCGAGCCCGAGCGATGCCGCTGGCTTGCGACTGAAGAACGTCTGGACACGATTCTCGAAGTCAACGACAACTAGAAATCTCGCCGCCACACAAAGACGTCTACTCGCGACCCAGAGGAGATTCCCAGGTCTCCCGGAGGCTGTCGCGAAATCGATCGGGCGGCGCCTTGCATTGTTTCCAGCCAATCACGCGGCACGCGAGCGGGACGAACGCCTGATGCACGTGTGCGTGCCGTTCATCGCGAATCTCGAGACAGGGAACGCGCCGGCCTGCCCGGCGCGGCACGATGTAAAACGGCCGGCAACAGAGTGCCGGCCACCGGTGCGCAACGAATGGATCTCGCGTCGCACGCGACCGCCCTCGCGGCCGGCCCGCCCCTGCGGGATGCCGCGCTACGACTGCCGTTCGGTCGTCACAACTGGCTCGGCCCGGCTGTCCAGCACGGCGCTCGCCGCCGCCGGCTTCTCCCAGAACGTCGCGTTCGCGATCCCGAGCGCGGCCGGATCGAACGACGGCTCGCGTCCCGCGCGCTTCTGCGCTTCGTAGTCGCGCAGCGCCTTGAGCGCCGGTTTCTGCAGCAGCAGGATCGCGACGATGTTGAGCCACGCCATCAACCCGACGCCGATGTCGCCCAGCGCCCACGCGACGCTCGCGCTCTTCACCGCGCCGTACAGCGTCGCGAGCAGGATCACCGCGCGCAGCACGAACGTGCCGGCGGCGCTGCTGCGCGCGCGGCTCAGGTACGCGACGTTGGTTTCCGCGATGTAGTAGTACGCAAGGATCGTGGTGAACGCGAAGAAGAACAGCGCCATCGCGACGAACGCCGCGCCGAAACCCGGCAGCACCGATTCGACGGCCATCTGCGTGTAGCCGGGGCCGGCCTCGATGCCGGCCGCGCCCGAGAACAGCGCGCGGCCGCCCGGCGCGACCACGTTGTACGCGCCGGTGATCAGGATCATGAAGCCCGTCGCCGAGCAGACGAACAGCGTATCGACATAGACGGAGAACGCCTGCACGAGCCCCTGCTGCGCCGGGTGCGTCACTTCGGCGGCCGCCGACGCGTGCGGGCCCGTGCCCTGCCCCGCTTCGTTCGAATAGACGCCGCGCTTCACGCCCCACTGGATCGCCATGCCGAGCACCGCGCCGAAGCCGGCCTCGAAGCCGAACGCACTTTCGAACACCAGCTTGACGACGCCCGGCAGGCGCTCGATGTCGAGCGCGATCACGACGCACGCGATCAGGATGTAGCCGAGCGCCATGAACGGCACGACGATCTCCGCGACGCGCGCGATCCGCTTCACGCCGCCGAAGATGATGAGCCCGAGCAGCAGCACGAGCACCGCGCCCGTGACGGGCTTCGCGATGCCGAAGGAATTCTCGATCGCGGACGAGATCCCGTTCGCCTGCACGCCCGGGAGCAGCAGTCCGCACGCGAGCACGGTGGCAATCGCGAACGCCACCGCATACCAGCGGACGCCGAGCCCCTTCTCGATGTAATACGCGGGGCCGCCGCGATACTGCCCTTCGCGCCGCACCTTGTAGATCTGCGACAGCGTCGATTCGACGAACGCGGTGCTCGCGCCGAGGAACGCGACGAGCCACATCCAGAACATCGCCCCGGGCCCGCCGAACGTGATGGCCGTCGCGACGCCCGCGATGTTGCCCGTGCCGACGCGCCCCGACAGCGACATCGCCAGCGCCTGGAACGACGACACGCCTTCCGCCGAAGCCTTGCTGCCGCGCATCAGGCGCAGCATCTCGACGAAATGGCGAACCTGCGCGAAGCGCGTGCGCAGCGAAAAGTACAGCCCCGCGGCAAGGCAGAGAAAGATGAGCGCGGGGCTCCAGATGACACCGTTGAGCGATTCGACGAGTTGTTCCATGAGGCGATTCTGTTGAAGGCGAGGATGGCGCGTGGCGGAGGGTCGGATCCGTCGCGTGACCGCGCGGCGTCACGACTACAGACAAATCCGAATTTATCTTTCATTTATATTACATGTCTTACGATCCGCTTCAACATTGGGGTGTCCCCCAAGTAGCGCGTGACGAACTCGGGCGGCGTTGCAACGACGTGATCGGCAATCGGGCTGCGCGTCGTGCGCCGGGCGCCGCGAATCTCACGGCGCGGCATGGCCCCGCGCCCGAACCGCCTTGATCCCGGCCCGCGCGCACCGTACAGTGATCGCCTGCCTCGATACCGGAACCGCCATGCCGATCGGATTTCAGAAAATGCACGCGAACGGCGACGACTTCGCGATCGTCGACCTGCGCGGTCAGGATCCAGCGCACGCGATCGATGGTGACCTCGTGCGGCGCATGGGCGACCGCCATCGCGGCATCGGCTTCAACCAGCTCGCGGTCGTGTCGGACTGCGACGACGCAGCGGCCCGCGTCGCGTTCTGGAACGCCGACGGCTCGCCGCTCGACACCTGCGGCAGCGCGACACGCGGCGTCGCATGGCTATTGATGCGGGAAACCGGCCTGTCGTCGCTCCTGCTGCGGACTCCCCGCGGGTATCTCGTGTGCTCGACGGAGGCGAGCGGCCTCATCACCGTCGAGATGGGCAGGCCGCTCACCGGCTGGCGGGACGTGCCGCTCGCCGAGGCGCTCGACACCCTCGCGCTGCCGCTGCCCGGCGCACCGGCCGCGTGCAACATGGGCAATCCGCATTGCACGTTCTTCGTCGACGACCTCCGCGCGATCGATGTCGCGGCGCTCGGCCCGGCCATCGAAACGGATCCGCTGTTTCCGCGGCAGACCAACGTGCATTTCGTTCAGGTCATCGATCGCACGCACATTCGCCTGCGCATCTGGGAGCGCGGCGGCGGCGTGCCGCTCGGTTCGGGATCGTGTTCGTGCGGGGCGGTGGTCAACGGCATCCGGCGCGGGCTGCTCGACGAAATCGTGCGGGTCGAGTGCGACGGCGGTGACGTCACCGTTCAATGGGACGGCACTGACAGCGTGTTCCTGAGCGGGCCGGTCGCGTTCGGGTTCGACGGGTTGTGGGTGGACGGGGAAGTGACGGCAAGCTGATCGCAGGCATTCGCGGTGCGGCGTGAATCACGATACCGATTCGCGCCGGATGCGCAGCGGCAACGCAGCCACATCGTCATCGATCGTCAACGTAATCCGTTCGCCGCCATGATGTGGTGCCCGGCCTCCAACGATCGCGCCGACGCGCGGGGCCATTCATCGCCCGCGATCGGCGTGGCCCGGCACGTGCCGGGCCGCATGCATCACTGCTTGTCGTCGAGCTTCTTCGGCTTCGGCGGCGACGGCACCTTCGCGTACTGGAACGCAGGCGTCGCCTTCAGCGCATCCTTCGTCGCACCCGGCAGGTAGATGTTGCCGTTGCGCACGTCGAGCGACGCGATCGGCACCGCGACGTCGTGCGCGGCCACGCCGAGGAAGCCGCCGGCCGACACGATCGCCGCCGACACCGAGCCGTCCGGTGCGACGATCAGGTCGCGCACGGTACCGACCTTCTGGTTGTCGTCGTTGTAGACGGCCTTGCCGAGCACGCTCTTCTTCACGCTCCAGCCTTCGAGCAGCGCCTGCGATTGCTCGACGGTCACGCTGATCGGCTGCGCACCCGCGATCTGCGCGTGCGCGCTGACGCTCGATGCGAGGACGGTTGCTGCGATGAGGGTCTTGTAGAAAGCCATGCTGTCATGTACTCCGGTGAATTGTTGTCGGTGTCGGCGGCCGGCCAAGCCGCCTCCATGCCTGCGCCGCGTGAAGCACCGCGGCTCGCGCACGGCGCATCGCACCGGCCCATGTTAGCGCCACTCGCGCAACGCTGCATCGGACGCGATGACGCAGCCCCCGCCACGCACGCCGCGCGACGGCGACATTACGGACACCGCAACGAATCGCGCACGCGGTCAAACTCCGGCAGGTAACGCGCGTAGTTTTCCTCCCGCGCGGTGTAGATCAGCACACAGGTCTTCGTGTCGCCGGACGTCACCACGGCCGCCTGGTGCACGATTTCATCGTTGAACGCCCCCTTGTGCTCGCACGTCATTGCGGGCCGGCCCGCTATCGTGCCGTGCTCCGCGTGCGACCATGCGATCGCGCTGCCACCGTCCTTGACCGCATCGACCATCTCGTCGCAGAAGCTCGACAGCGTATCGTCGCTCCTGTCGCCGATGACGAACTCGATCCCCGCCGACATCAGCCCGAACCTGAAACGCCGGATCCGGTAGGTCGCGTCGCCGCGATCCTCCGGCTGGTTCGCGACCCGCCATCCTGCCGGCAGATGCAGCTCCGCCGGCGCCGGATAGTCGCGCACGAGCCGCAGGTCGTTGTCGAAGTTCAACACGCCCGCGACACCCAGCGCCACGATCACCACGGCAATCGACAGCCAGACGCCGAGCAGCGTCAGCAGGCCGATGCCCGCCGCACGCCAGTTCGATTGCAGCGCGCCGCCGCCGGCCCGGTGCGCGTCCACGGCCGCGCGTTGCGCGTGCCGTGCGTAGAAAATCGTCCCGGCGAGACCGGCAACGACGACCGCATGCACGAGCGCGTGCGGCACCACCGAGGTTTCCGGTATCGCCACCGCCGCGTACAGCCCGATCGACACGAGCGTGACGAGTGCCGTGACGAGAATCTGCCGCCGCGCGAGCGCGCGGTGGCCGAGACGCCGCGCGTTCGCCGCGAGCAGGATGCCGCCGGCGAGCGGCGAGCCGAGCAATGCCGCCCAGCCGACGTCCGCCATCGTGTACAGCTTGCCGGGCGGTACCGGTGCCGGTGCCGTCGATGCCGTCATACCGGAAGCAGCGGGGTCGCCCGGAATGGCCGGTGCGTCGTCGGACGGGAAATCGCTCATGTCGGCATCGCCTGCGTCACGCGTTGCGCGACCGCGCGCGCCGTTGCCGCACGGCGTCGGCCAGCACGTCGAGCACCGGTTCCGTCTGGGTCCAGCTCAGGCATGCATCCGTGATCGATACGCCGTACTTCAGCGGCACGCCCGGCTTCAGGTCCTGGCGCCCGGCCTCGAGATGGCTCTCGACCATCACGCCGACGATTCGCTGCTCGCCCTGCGACAGTTGCCGCGCGAGATCCTGCGCAACGTCGATCTGACGATCGTGCGACTTGTTCGAGTTCGCATGCGAGCAGTCGACCATCACCTGCTCGCGCAAGCCGGCCTTGCGCAGCACCGCGCAGCTCGCCTCGACATGTTCGGCGTCGTAGTTCGGGCCGTTCTTGCCGCCGCGCAGGATCACGTGCGCGTCGTCGTTGCCGCGCGTCTCGAAGATCGCGGCCATCCCCATCTTCGTCATCCCCATGAACGCATGGCTCGCCGCCGCGGCGACGATCGCGTCGGACGCGACCTGCACGCCGCCGTCGGTGCCGTTCTTGAAGCCGATCGGGCAGCTCAGGCCCGACGCGAGCTGGCGATGGCTCTGGCTTTCGGTCGTGCGCGCGCCGATCGCACCCCACGCGATCAGGTCGGCGATGTATTGCGGGCTCAGCAGGTCGAGGAATTCGGTCGAAGCCGGCAAGCCCAGCGCATTGATGTCGAGCAGCAATTGCCGCGCGGCGCGCAGCCCTTCGTTGATGCGGAAGCTGCCGTCGAGACGCGGATCGTTGATGTAGCCCTTCCAGCCGACCGTCGTGCGCGGCTTCTCGAAGTAGACGCGCATCGTGATCAGCAGGTCGTCCTGCAGCGCATCGGCGGCCGCCTTCAGGCGGCGCGCGTAATCGAGCGCCTGGTCGTGATCGTGGATCGAGCACGGGCCGACGACAAGCAGCAGCCGGTCGTCACGGCCGTGCAGGATGTCGCCGATTGCGCGGCGCGTATCCTCGACGAGCGTCTGCGTGGCGGGCGGCACCGGCAGTTCGTCCAGCAGCAGCGCCGGCGAGATCAGCGGGCGCACGGCGCCGATGCGGACGTCGTCGATGCGCGTGGTGTCCTGCGTCGCGTCGGCGCTGCCTACCTCGCGATCGTGGGAAGGATTGTCGAGGTTCTGCATGGTGATTCTCCGGGGGACGTCTGGAATGATGGGCAGGCTCGATTATGGCACCCGGGCGGGACGGCGGCGGATTGCGGCGGGGGAGCGGGCGCGGCTGCATGACGGCCGCGCGACGGAGATCAAAAGGCGAAAGAAAAAAGGCGACCCGCGCAGGGTCGCCCGGCCAAGCGCCGCATCGCACGGCGGCGCTCCTTGCTTCTTGCACTGCAGCCGGCAAGGCTCGTTCGCAAGCCCGTTATCGGCGTGAACAGGCCCTAATGCAGCGTTTCGGGCGCCAGCGAATTGCTCGGCAGCAGCGACGTCAGCCAGCAATTGCTCGGCGCGGCTTTCCCGTTGAAACGGTCGTAGAGCCACGGCAGCATGCCGGCCACCCACGGCACGATCGCGCCCGCATGTTCGAGCGGATACTCGTTGTATGTGACCGGCGTGCCGCTCGCGCAGAACTTCTGCGCCAGTGCGCGCACGTCGTACGCCATCATCACGCCGTCGCCCACCTGGCTGCTGAACGTGCCATCCAGCGCGCCCGCCGTGCCCTGGCCGATGAACATCGGGATCGTCGGCGATGCGGCCAGCCCCGCATTCACCTTGTTCGCATACGTCACGTACACGGGAATGCTGTTGATGTCGTTCGCGTATTGCGGCTTGAACAGCGTGCCCCAGTGCAGCCCCGTGTACTTCGGCAGGATGTACGCGAGCGACTGGCTCTGGATGTCATTGAACACGGCGACGCCGGTATCGCTGAGATAGGGTGTGAGGTCGAAGCCGTAGCCGCGCGACAGCCCGGCCAGCGCGGCCGCGGCTACGCCGCCCCAGACGATGCTGCCGTCTACGTAGCGCAGGTTGTGCGCGGGATCGACCAGCACGCCGCCTTCCGCCGCGCCGACGAGTTGCCGGTTGATCTCGGGCGCATAGCTCGGCGCGAGCTGCGCGGCCCAGTTCGTCGCGATCGCACCGCCGGAATAGCCGATCATCGCCACCTTGCTAGACGGGTTCAGGCCGGTCGACGGCGTATTGAGCGCCGCGCGAATCGAATCGAGCGTGGTCATCCCGTATTCGGGGCCGGCGGCGAAGTCGGCCGTCTGGCCTTCCGTATCGGGCACGATGATGTTGTAGCCGAGCAGCAGCAGCGTCGACAGCGGAATCGATTCCGCGCTGTAGAGCAGCGTGCCGACGTTGATGACCTTCGTGACGTCGCGGTCGCCGGCGATCACCTGCGACGGCTCGTCGTACGGGTTCAGCGAATCGTAGGCCGACTGGTACGAGATCGCCTGGCCGTTGCCGACCTGGCTCCGGATCACGGACGTCACGTTGACGACCGGCTGGTTCAGCGCGTTTTGGGTGCGGTACAGCAACTGCTGCGCGGTCAGCGCGGTGGGAATGCCGGCCACGTGATAGGTGACGCTGCGCGTCTTGAGCACCGTGCCCGGTGGAATCGATGCCAACGGCGTGGCGCCGGTGTACGTGTAGAACGGGTCGGACACGGTCTGCGCGGCGGCGCTGGCCGGCGGTGTGGCGACGGCCAGCGCGGCGGACACGGCCGCCGCGGCCATCATGAAACGTCTGGAGGACATGGTTGGAGCCCCTGGGATAACCTGCTTGCATCGAAGGAAGTTCGGCGGTGTTGCAGACCATCGTGTGTACCGCTTCAAGACCGTTTCCGAGCCATCGACTGTCTCCTGTGAATGAGTAATCCGGCTTGTTCTGAATCCATCGTTTTAGTAGGAGTACAAACCGCATCAATTGAAGCACAACGCGCACGCACTCGATGGGCGTTTTCCCTTGTTTGAAGGTAAACGTCTAGACCCGCCGCCGCGCGATGCGAGGCGCACCGGCCGTTCGGCCGACTGTCCGTGTTTTGTCGAAGTGCCGTACGATCACGGCTGTCCGGTACCGAAGGCCGCACCGTGCGATGCCGGCCGCGCCGTGCACCGCTTGCCTGTAACCGATCGCTCCCTGCCCAACCGACACGCCACGATGACCGTCTCCGAACTGCTCCGCGCCATCCGCCAACCGTATGCCGACCTGCTCGCGAAAGCCGCTGCACAAGCGGCCGTGATCGTCGAACCGGCCTACCGGCGTGCCGACGGTACGCTCGCCGCCGAAGGGCCGCTCGCGTTGCCGTGCCGGGCCGACATCATCGCGACCGAAGGCGAATCGGCCGGCCAGCCGGCGAGGGTCGATTCCGCCACGCAGCTGGCGTTCGAGCCGTTGGCATTCGACCTCGAAACAGCGGCCGTGTCGATTCGCCCGTTCGTGTGGGACTGGGCCGCGATCGAGGCCGGCGGTCTCGACGAAGGCGCGGCCGTCGACGCGTTCAAGACGTGGTTCTTTGCGTGGTTCGATGGCGACGACGAAAACACGCCGGCCGAAGATGGCCTGCACGGGATCGTTCACTACCTGTCGGAACCGGTTCGCACGGAACAGGGGTGGCGCGTCGATACGGATCTCGGCTCCGCACCCGAGACGGCCGTCGAGGATCTACTGTTCCGGCTCGTCGATGCGGGCGCCACGCGGATCGTGCTCGGATAATGCCGTACTTCATTCTTCACCGGCCCATCATGAAAAAAACCTTTGCCGCCCTGCTGCTCTGCGCGTCGCTGCCCGCGTTCGCCACGGTCTCCACCGAGGTGTACTGCTTCAAATCGGACGGCGACAAACCCGTGCGCTTCGAGATGCGCACCTACTACGACGACGCCGTCAATTGGTCGGGTGGCATGGTCCGCTATGCGAAAGCAAAAACGGCCCTGCCGCTGGTGGTCGAGCACGTGGACGAGGAAGTGCTCGCCGAGGACCGACCGCACCAGTTCACGACGACCTGGGTCGAGATGGTCGACGGCAGGATCAATGGGCGGTACGAGATGATGTCGCAGGGCGCGATGATCTATTCGATGACCTATACCAGCGCGCGTACCGGCAAGCAGACCGCGTTCGGCAGGGCACTGGACGTCGACGCCTCCGAACAGACCGGGTGCCGCTGGTGATGCGCCCGCTGATCAGGATGATGCTCGCGCTGATCGCGCTGCGCGCGGGCTTCGCGGATGCCGCGCCGCGCACGGTCTACGAAGGAACGCTGCAAGGCGCCGGCGCCGTCGTGATGGAACTCGACGATCGCCCGGCTGCGGATGGTTCGATCTCGGGCCGCTACTTCTATGCGCAGTACGGCGTCGATATTCCGCTGCACGGCACGCCCGCGGAATTGATCGAACCGCTCGTGCGAACGCAGTTGCCGGACGATGCGCGCGTTCCATTGGGATTCAGCGAGCAAGCCAATTTCGATCATGCCGCCGCCACCTGGCAGGGCACGCGGGACAAGGCCGGCTATCGCGGCCAGTGGACCGACGCGCGCACCGGCAAGACGCGCAATTTCGCGCTGCGGCGCATCGCCGAATACGATCCCGACGCGGTTGCGCCCGGCTCCGTCGAAGCGATCACCAACCGCATCGCCGGCGGCGTCGGCAGCGGCATCGCAAGCGGCGTGGCCATCGACATGCGGCAGGCGCCCTATGCAACGCTGAAGCTCGCCGGGCACGCGCAGCCGGCCGGCCCCGAGGTCGGAGGCGCCACCGTCGCGTACCGGATGTGGCGCGATCCTCGCACGGAGCTCATGTATCCGCGCCTGAGCCGTCATCCCGATCCGGCAGTCATGGCGCGAGTCAACCGCTTGCTCGAACAGCAGCACTGGCAGAAGAATCTCGCCGCGCTCGAATGCGCGTCGACCCGCTATACCGACGACGAGCCGGCGGCCGGTTCGCTCGGCGGCTACGACGACGAACAGGTGACGGTCACGTGGCTGTCGCCTGCGGTACTCGGCATCGTGGAATCGGGCAGTACGTACTGCGGCGGCGCCCATCCGAACAATCACTACGATCCGGTCACGTTCGACCTGCTGCGCGGCACGTACCTCGACTGGAATCGCGTAATCGACGCGACTACGGCAGGCAAGGATGGCAACCCGGCAACGAGCCCCGCACTGGTGAGTTTCATCACGCGGCTGCGCGACAAGGGCGAATCCGGCACTCGTGCGACGGATGGAAGCGGCGATTCGATCGCGTGCGCCGACGTGTTCCCGGAATATCTGGCGTTCGAGTTCGATGCACCCGGCAAGCTGTCGTTCAGCGTCTCCGGCATCGGGCACGCGATGGGTGCGTGTCTCGGGCCGCAACTCGGCGCTTCGTTTGCGGCGCTCGCGCCGATCCTGAAGCCGGGCGGCTCGCGCTATCTCGTACCGGGCGTCAAGCTGAAGTAGCGCGGGAGTGTGTGCGATTTCCGCATCGCGCCCCGGCCCGGCCGCGTGGCGGCGGGGCCGGGCAATGCTCACGCACCGCAACCGCTCATGTCAGGACGCGTCGCCTTGCGCGTCGACGTCGATGCCCAGCTCGCTGGCCATCCGCTGAACCAGCGCACTTAGCCGCGCCACTTCATCCGCGAGGCGCTTCTGTTCGGCCTTCAGCGCTTCGAATTCCGAAGGCGGCACGGAATCGGCGCCGCCGGCATCCGCGCTCGCGAAGTCGGCCATGTTCACTTCGCCGCACATCAGGTGCATCCAGCGGTTCTCGCGCGCCCCCGGCGCACGCGGCAACCGGACGACGAGCGGCTGCGCGCGTGCCGCGAGCTCGTCGAGGAACGCCTCGACCGACGAAATATCCGCGAAACCGTGCAGGCGCGCGCTGTTCAGGCGCAGTTCGGCAGCCGTCTGCGGGCCGCGCAGCAGCAGGATCGTCAGCAACGCGATCGCCTGGCTCGGGATGCCGAGCACGCGGTTCATGTTGTGCTCGAAACGCGGCACACGGCTGCTGCTGCCTTCCATCACGAGGCTCAGGTGCTTCAGCCCGTCGAGCGCGGTCGTGACTTCATCCTCGCTGACGTTCATCACCGGCGCGCGCGCGGTTTTCTGGTTGCAGCCCGCGGTCAGCGCGTTCAGCGACAGCGGATAGGTGTCCGGCACCGTGTGCTGTTTCTCGACGAGCACACCGAGAATGCGGGCCTCGAGAGGCGTGAGTTCGCGAAGGGCGCGTGGCGTGGGCATATCCGGCGTGGTGTTCATGAGTGGCGTCGCAGCGTGCAGCAGGTGAAGGGAAACGGTCGCGGCCCGTCCGGCATCGCGCACGGGCGAGCCATATGATAGCTCGCGTCGCGTAGCCGGCACCGCGCGGCGTGCGGGCGCGCGCACTTGCCGCAGCAGGCGTTCGTCCAACCTATTGGCCGGCCGGTGCCGTGCGATGGATTCCGCCTCCCTGCACGCGGCGGCGTTTGCGCGACACGCAGGCGGGCGCTACGATATGCGTCACCCTGACGCCCGCGGCGGCGCGCGACCGCATTCGCACGCCACACCACGCATCGCCCGTCCCGCACGCGTTGCCGCCACGCATGTGCTCATCCCGTTCACCCCTTCGAACCACTCACCGCCATGACCGCATCCTCTTCCGCTCCGCACGTGCGCGCCATCGTCACCGGACACACGCGCGGCCTCGGCGCGTCGCTCGCCGAACAACTGCTGCTGGAAGGCGTCGCCGTGCTCGGCGTGTCGCGCAGCCGCCATCCGTCGCTCGCGTCGCAGGCGGGCGACCGTTTCGCCGAAATCGAACTCGACCTGTCGGACACGTCGGCCGTCGCGGCCTGGCTGGCGGGTGGCACACTGCGCCGCTTCGTCGACGGCGCGTCGCTCGTGCTGCTGTTCAACAACGCGGGCATCGTCGATCCGATCGGCCCGCTCGCTGCGCAAGACCCGGCAATCGTCGCGCGCGCGGTCGGCGTGAACGTCGCGGCACCGCTGATGCTGTCGGCCGCGCTCACGCAAGCGGTATCGGCCACGACGGAATGCCGGATCCTGCACGTGTCGAGCGGCGCGGCACGCAATGCGTACGCGGGCTGGAGCATCTATTGCGCGACCAAGGCGGCACTCGATCACCATGCGCGCGCCGTCGCGCTCGACGCGAACCGCGCGCTGCGGATCTGCAGCGTCGCGCCGGGCGTCGTCGATACGGGCATGCAGGCGACGATCCGCTCGACCAGCGAAGACAACTTCCCGATGCGCGAGAAATTCGACCAACTAAAGTCGAGCGGCGCGCTCGCGACGCCCGAGGCGGCCGCGCGACAGCTGATCGGCTATGCGCTGAGCGATGCGTTCGGCTCGGCGCCGACGGCGGACGTGCGGGAACTGCCGAGCCACTGAGCCACGGCCTGTTCACGCTGATAACGGGCTTGCGCTAGCCTCCACGCGGCCCGTCAACGCCCTTCGAGCCGCTTCGTCCAGTCTTCGACCTGCCGCTCCGCCCGGCGCTTTTCGAGCATCTTGCGCCAGCCGGACGGCAGTATCGGCACGTCGCACAGCGCATCGAGCGCGGCCATGTCGAGCGTGTGCCGGTACAGCACGTCGAGCACAGTCGACAGCGGCCATTGCGGATAGCCGCGCCGATGCAACGCCAGCACGTCGCCCGGCGCCACCCAGCCTTCCTGCAGCACGCGGTAGTACCAGCCCGTCCGGCCGCTCTGCTGCACGAGCGCGGCCATCCGCGGATGATCGAAACGCGTGTTCAGTTTCCAGCAGGGTTGCCGCGACTGCGACACCTGAAGCACGGCGCCCCCCAGCGTGAATTCGTCGCCGAGACACACGTCGCGCTCGGTCACGCCGTGCGTCGACAGGTTCTCGCCGAACGCGCCCGGATGCGCAAACACGTCGCGCGCGCCGATCTGTGCCGACCACCATGCATAGTGATCGTGCGCATAGTGGTGGACCGCCTTGTCGGGGCCGCCGTGATGCCGCGCATCGGCCTGCTCGTCGCCGGCAAAGCCGAGCGTGCCCAGCCACAGACGCGAGCCGACCGGCTGCTTGTCGATCGCGCTGGCGTGCGGCGTGCCGGCCAGCGGCCGGCTCTGGCCGACCCGCACCGCGCCGATGGCGACCGAAATCGCCGGCCATGCCGCATCGTTCATGTCGTCACACCGTCGGGCAGCGTTGCGAGCAAGCGTTCGAGTTCACGCGTGCGCGCGTCGCCGAGCGGCATCAGCGGCTTCCTCGGTTCGCCCGCATCGAAGCCGCGCAGGCGCAACCCGGCCTTCACGGTCACCGGCAACCCGCCGTTCACGATGAACTGCAGCAGCGGCAGCTGCGCATGAAAGACCGTCCTGGCGCGCGCCAGGTCGCCCGTGCGCATCGCGTCGAACAGCGCCAGCGGCAACGCCGCGTTCAGGTTCGGCGCGGCCGTGCACCATCCGGCTGCGCCCGCTGCGAGCGCGGCGAGCGCCATCGGATTGCTGCCGTTGTAGAACGGGATCGCGCCGTCGCTCAGCTGCGCGAGCCGGTGCATCCGCCCGATGTCGCCGGTGCTCTCCTTCACCATCGTCACGTTGTCGACGCTCCGGCAGATCGTCGCGATCAGGTCCGGCGACATGTCGACGCCGCTCGTCGCGGGGTTGTTGTACAGCATGATCGGGATGCCGATGGCGTCGCCGATCGCGCGATAGTGCGCGACGATCTCGTCGTTGGCGAGCTTCCAGTACGACACCGGCAGCACCATCACCGCATCGGCGCCGGCCTGTTCGGCGAAGCGCGCGCGGCGCACCGCGCCCGACGTGGTGAGATCGGAAATGCCGACGACGGTCGGCACGCGCCGGCGCACCGCGCGAATCGACGCGGTGGCGACTGCCTCCCATTCGGCGTCGGACAGGTACGCGCTTTCGCCGGTACTGCCCAGCGGCGCGATCGCGTGGACGCCGTCGGCAATCAGGCGCTCGATCAGCGCTTCGAGCGTTTTCAGGTCGATGGCGCCGTCGGCGGAGAACGGTGTAACCGGGTAGGCAATGATGCCTTTCAACAGGATGGACACGATATGTATTCCTCAATGATGATCTGACATGACCGTGGCGAATCGCCCGCTCATTCGATGCAGTCCTGGTGCGTACGCAACGCCCTGCGCGCGTAGTAGTCGAACGTCACCGCATCGCGCTTCGGCTTCGAAATCCAGTCGTGCGCTTCGCGCGCCAGCGCCGGCGGCACCGGCTTGATCTCGCCGGCCGACATCGCGAGCAGTTGCAGCTTCGCGGCCCGCTCGATCAGCAACGCGAGGATGCACGCTTCCTCGATCGTCTTGCCGACCACGAGCTGGCCGTGGTGCGACAGCAGGATCGCGCGCTTGCTGCCGAGCGCCTTCGAAATGATCTCGCCCTCCTCGTTGCCGACCGGCACACCGGGCCAGTCCTTCAGGAACGCGCAATCGTCGTACAGCGGGCAGGTATCCATGTGCGACACGACGAGCGGCTGCTCGAGCATCGACAGCGCCGCGACGTGCGCCGGATGCGTATGGATGATGCAGTTCACGTCCGGGCGCTCGCGGTAGATCCACGTATGGAACCGGTTGGCCGGATTCGGAATGCCTTCGCCATCGACGACGTCGAGATCCTCGTTCACGCGCAGCAGGTTCGCCGCCGAAATCTCGTCGAAACCGAGCCCGAGCCGCTGCGTGTAGTACGTGCCGGCGTCACCCGCGCGGCAGGTGATCTGCCCGGCCAGGCCCGAATCGTGGCCGGCGTCGAACAGGATCCGGCACGTGAGCGCGAGCTTCTGCCGCGCGGACCAGCCGCTGTCGCCCACCGCGTTGTCCAGGCGCCGCTCCGCCAGCGCGACGAGTGCCTCCTTCGTCAGATTCAGCGTTTCCGCCATGTTTACCTCCTGATTGGATCGGGTCGGTCGCGCCGTCCGCGGCCGCTTTCCCGGAGAAACATGACACACAATACACCACAGGACACTTTGTGTCATGCGTTACAATCGGTTTTTCGAAGGACACCTGGCGCCCCATGACGATTCGCCTGAAACTGCTCAGAAAACAGAAGGGCTGGACACTCGACGTGCTGGCCGACGAGACGGGCCTCACCAAGAGCTACCTGTCGAAAGTCGAGCGCGGCCTGAGCGTGCCGTCGATCGCGGTCGCGCTGAAGCTGTCGAAAGCGCTGAACGTCGACGTCGAGCAGCTGTTCTCGGAAAGCCACAACCGCGAGCTGATCACGGTCACGCGCGCGGGCGAGCGCACGGCGATGGGCGCGGCAGCCGACAGCCACGCGCATCGCTTCGAGAGCATCGCGGCCGGCGTCGCGCCGAAGAAGATGCTGCCGTTCGTCGTGCATCCGCCGCACGCATTCGTCGCGTCGACGTTCCGCGAGCACGAAGGCGAGGAGTTCCTGTTCGTGCACAAGGGGCGCGTCGAAATCGAATTCCCGAACGAGACGGTGCAACTCAAGACCGGCGATTCAGTCTATTTCAACGCACTCATCCCGCACCGCACGCGCAGCCTCGGCACCGCGCAGGCGGAGATCCTGGTCATCGTCAGTCACGACGACTAGCATCGTCACCTTTTCGCGCAAGGATCCCCGATGGTCACGAAGGCCACCGCACCGTTCCAGCAGATCAAGACGCTCGTTCGCCAGAACGTCGAATCGGGCGACTGGCGCCCCGGGGATCGCATCCCGTCCGAGCTCGATCTCGCCGCGCAGTTCGGCGTCGCACGCATGACGGTCAACCGCGCGCTGCGCGAGCTGACCGAGGAAGGCGTGCTGAAGCGCATCGCGGGCGTCGGCACCTTCGTCGCCGAGGTGAAGCCGCAGTCGAACCTGCTGATGATCGCGCACATCCGCGACGAAATCCGCGCGCGCGGGCACGAATATCGCTGCCGCGTGTTGAGCCGGTCGAGCGAACCCGCGTCTTTCGACGTCGCGGCCGCGTTCGGCCTGCCGGTCAACACGCCGGTGTTTCATGTGGTGTGCGTGCACGAGGAAAACGGCCGCCCGATCCAGCTCGAGGATCGCTACGTGAACCCGGCCGCCGCACCCGGCTTCATCGACCAGGATTTCCAGGTCGAGCCGCCGTCCGAGTACCTGTACAACAACGTGTCGCACGACGAACTGGAGATCGAGCACGTGGTCGATGCGTCGTTGCCGACCGGCGAACAGGCGCGGCTGCTCGACATGCGCGCCGACGAGCCGTGCCTCACGCTCACACGCCGAACCTGGACGAACGGGCAACCCGTCACGTTCGTGCACTTCCTGCATCCGGGCAACCGCTACCGGCTCGGCTCACGCTTCAAGCCGGGCGCCGGACGCCACCCGACCTGATCCTGTTCCCACGCATGCAAGCACACGGCGGCCGTTTCGTCAGAAAACGGCCGCCGCGCCCGTCATGCACGCCCGCCGGCGTCAGATCGCGCCGGCCTGCCCCGCGCCACGCGACCACACGACCGGAAACAGCGGGTGATCGAGCGGCGCGCCGTCGGGCAACTGCTCGGCGAGCCCCGGGAAATCGGGCGACGTCTTCCAGCGGCGCGGCGCATGACGGATATCGTCGCCGACGAAGCGGATCGAGAACGCGCGGCGGCGGTTCTGCGTACCGCCCGCCGCATGCAGCGTGAGCATCCGGAAGCACACCATGTCGCCGGGCTCGAGCGCCCAGCGACGGATCGGAAATGCCGCGCGATCGCCTTCGATGTCCGGCAGATCCGCGAGGCTGCCTTCCGGGAACCACTTCGCTTCCTTGTCCATGAACGTGCGCGGCATCAGCCACGGGCCGAGATGCGAGCCCGCGACGAATTCCAGCGTCGCTTCGAGCGGCACCGGATCGACCGGAATCCACATGCTGACGTTGTCGTCGCCTTCGATGTTGTAGTACGGCTGGTCCTGGTGCCACGGCGTGCGCTGCCGCGTGCCGGGCTCCTTCACGAGCAGGTGGTCGTGATGGAGCCGCACGTGTTCGGTGCCCATCAGCGCGGCGGCCACCGACGGCGCCGGCGAGCGCACGATGAAGTCGCGATACGCGTCGTTGTGCTGCCAGTTGCAGAAATCCTCGAAGAACCAGCCCGGATCGTCGGGCCGGCTCGCGACTTTCGCGCGCGCGCTCGGCCGTGCGAGATTCGCGTCGATGCCGGCGCGCAGCACGGCGACTTCGTCGGGCGAGAAGATGCCCTTGATGCAGACCGCGCCTTCCTCGCGGAACGCGGCGATCAGGTCGGGGGTCACGGCTTGCGCGACGCGGTCCTGGATACTCGTCATGGTGTGCCTGTCGATTGAATGAATCACGGGATCACGGAATCACGGTGCGGAAGTCAGCTGCTGCTTCGCGCCGTAGATGTCGAAGTCGAAGTATTTCGCGGCGATCTTCTGGTACGTGCCGTTCGCGCGGATCGCGACGATCGCGTCGTTCAGCCGCTTCTTCATCGCTTCATCGCCCTTGCGCACGCCCATTGCGACGCCGTAGCCGGTGATCCGCACGTCGGTCACGTCGGGGCCCGCGAACGCGTAGCCCTTGCCGCGCGGCGTCTTCAGGAACGAGTAGCCGGCCTGCGTCTTGTCCTGGAAGGTCGCGTCGAGGCGACCGTTGACGAGATCCTGGTACACCTGGTCCTGGTTCTGGTACGAGACGATCGTCACGCCCTTGGTCGCCCATTCGGCCTTCGCGTACGCCTCCTGCGTCGTGCCCTGGTCGATCCCGACGCGCTTGCCCGCGAGCGATGCGGCGTTCGGCAGCAGCTTCGAGCCGACCGGCGCGACGAGCGCGCCCGGCGACGCATACAGCTTGTTCGAGAAGTCGATCTGCTTGAGCCGCTCGTCGGTGGCCGTCATCGCGGACATGATCACGTCAAATTTGCGCGCGCGCAGCGCCGGAATCATCCCGTCGAAGCCCTGCTCGACCCATACGCACTTCGCATGCAGTTGCTCGCAGATCGCATTGCGCAGGTCGATGTCGAAGCCGGCGAGCGAACCATCGGGCTGCTTCGCCTCGAACGGCGGATACGTGGGGTCGATGCCCCAGCGGATCGTCGACGTGTCCTGCGCGAACGACACGAGCGGCGCGAACGCCAGCGCGGTAACGAGGAGCTTTGCAGTGCGGTTCATGGCGTGTCCTTGAAGGTCTCGACGCGGCGGGCAAGCGCCGGCGTCCGGTGGGGGGCGGTGCGCCGGAACGCGCGGCGCGGTGCGCGAAAGACAGGGACTTCGATGGAACTGCGATGCAGTCTAGACTGCTCAATTTCTGAGCGCAAGCGAGAACACGCGGGGACGAGGTGGAGTGAGGCCGGGCGGGGGCGAAAAGGAAGGGATGGTGTTTGAAATACGGCCACGTGGCAGGATTTTCGTGGTTTTTCGGTGTTTACCCTGCGCGACGCACGCCTGACACAGAGCGTGTTTTTCAGATATCCGCGGTGTAACGACCCTATACAGGCGATCGATGGAGAGTCTCCTCCGACGCGGCTTCGGCGGTATTGTCCATGCGACCTATACCGCATAAGCAATGACTCGGAGCCAATAGCTCATCCGGGAATGTAAGATATACTTTACATCAAAGGGCGCTAAACGTGCGCCGGGAGGTCGATATGCAACTCTATGAAATCGGTCAGGCCGTTGCAAAACGAAGGGCGGAACTCGACCTCACACAGGCCCAGCTTGCCAAGCTCGCCGGGCTGTCTCGGTTCACCGTCAACCAGCTCGAAGCCGGCAAGGTCAAGGATCTCGGGATCAACAAGCTGATCCCGTTGCTCAGCGTGCTCGGCATCGAACTCCTGGCGCTGCCGCGACAGGCTCACAACGGCCTCCACAAAGCCGTTGTGAGCGCGAACGTCAGCTACAAGGGCGAATTGACCGAGCGCTTGCTGGCCGACGCGTTGACCACCGGACACATTCCGGCAGGATACGAATCGCAGTTCTCCGTCATCCTCGACGAGGTGCCGCTGCCTGTCGTGGTGAAAGCGGCCGAGGAAGCCGCCGAACGCTCGGGCACCCCGCTCCGGACCATCTGGAAAAACCTCGCGGCTTGGTCGAAGGCGCTTCATCTCTATCGGGAGGTATGGGTTTGACCTCAGCACCTTCCCGTCCCGGCTGAAACCGACCGCACCCCCGCCAGCACCCGCCCGATCTCCCCATACCCGCGCCGCCGCGCATGCTGCAACGGCGTCTTGGCGTTCGAATCCACGAGATTGACGTCCGCGTGCCAGGCGAAACCGCGATTGCCCGCGGCATCCGACCATGTTAAAAGTCGTCGCACGCATTTGGAAATGAAATGCTCGAATCCACAGAAGTGCAGAAATGAATAGACCCCTGTTCGACCTCGACCTGCTGCGTGCGCTCGTGATGGTCGCCGACTGCGGCAGCTTCACGACGGCGTCCGCGCGCCTGCATTCGACGCAGTCGACGGTCAGCCAGAAGGTGCGCCGGCTCGAGGAAATCGCCGGGCACCGCCTGCTCGACCGCGGCACGCGCGACGTACGGCCGACCGACGCGGGCGTGACGGTGCTCAGCTACGCGCGGCGCATGATCGCGCTGAACGACGAGATGCTGGAAGCGCTGTCGGGCGCCACGGTCGCGCTGACGATCCGGCTCGGCGTGCCCGACGACTTCGCGGCAGGCCGCACGACGCATGCGCTCGCGGCATTCAAGCGCGCGCATCCGCAGGTGAAGCTCGAAGTGACGTGCGGGCTGAGCCGCGACGTCAGCGCCGCGTACGACCGTGGCGAGCTCGACCTCGTGCTGATCAAGCAGCGTCGCGACAGCCGCGAGGCCGTCGTGCGCTGGCCCGAGAAGCTGCGCTGGATCGACAGCGCAAAGCATCCGTCGATCGATCTCGACCCGGTGCCGATCGTCGTGTTTCCGCCGCGCGGGCTCTATCGCGACGACATGATCAAGGCGATCGAGGAGCGCGGCCGCCGCTGGCGGATCAGCTTCACGACGTCGAGCCTGAGCGGCATCCAGGCCGCCGTCGCGGACGGGCTCGGCATCAGCGTGCTGCCCGCGCGCGTGGTGACGGACGAGCACGTCGTGCTGACCGCGAAACAGGGCTTCGCGCCGATCGAGCACATGGACATCGCGATCCTGCATCGGCCGACGGCCGACCCGATGGTCAGCGAACTGACGAAGGCGCTCGCGACGATGCTGGAACACGAGGAGTAGCAAGCAGGCCGGATGCGGCGGCACTGCGAAGGACGCCGCTGCACCGCCGGCACCGCCGATGCGGCGCGATCGCGGGCGCATCGAAACGCCGGCGCACCCCATCCCCGTCAGAACATCGTGTTCCCGTTCGCGGCCTGCTCGGGCACGGGTTGATTGACGTCCCAGTGCTCGACGATCTTGCCGTTCTCGAGCTTGAAGATGTCCATGATCGCGCTGCCGCGCGTGCCGGGTTCGCGCACCGCATGCACGTGCAGGATCACGTAGTCGCCGTCGACGAACGAGCGCTTGATCTCGCTGTGCGACCGCGGATATTTGTCACGCAGGAATGCAACGAATTGGCGGAAGCCGTCGCGGCCGTCGGCCGCGTTCGGGTTGTGCTGCACGTAGCGATCGCCGACGTACGCGAGCGCGGCGTCCGCATCTTTCTCGTTCAGGCCTTTTTCGTAGAACGCGAGCACCGTCCGCCGGTTGGCCTCCTGCTGCGCGTCGGTCGGCCCGGCCGCCACCGCATGCGCGGCGTTCACGGCGAACAGGGCCGCCGCCATCCATCGTGCGGCCCGTGCCGCTGTCGTGCGTCGCATCGTCGTCTCCCGCGAAATCCGGCTGAAAACCGGATCATACCGGGGCGACGCCGCGCTCACGCTTCGCTCAGGCCAGCGCGCCGTTGCGCGCAACGATCTTCCCCGACGACACGACGAGCCGCCGCAGCGGCCGCGCAACAACGGCCTCGGCGAACGTCAGTGCATCGACGAGCACGACATCCGCGCGACTGCCCGGCTGCAGCCCGTAGTCGGCGAAACCGCACCCGCGCGCCGCGCCGTGCGTCACGCAGTCGAGCGCGACTTCCAGCGCATCGTCGCGGCGGAAATCGTTGCGCATGCCGATCAGCATCGCGCGTTCGAGCATGTCGGGCGACCCGTACGGCGTCCACGTATCGCGCACGCCGTCGTTGCCGCCGATGACCGTCACGCCCGCCGCGCGGCACGCGGCCACCGGCGGCACGGGCACCGCCGCCGGCGCGGTCGTGACGAGCCCGACGCCGAGTTCGGCCATCCGTGCGAGCAGGGCATCGCGCTCGCGTTCGGCGATATCGCCGAGACAGAACCCGTGGCTGATCGTCACCTTGCCCTGCATGCCGTGCGTGGCCGTGCGCTGCAGGATCAGGTCGAGCGAGCACGCACCCATCGATCCGCGCTCGTGCAGATGAAGGTCGAGCCCGCGGCCGTGGCGCTCGGCGATCGCGAACAGCACGTCCACCGCCTCGACCGGATCGCCTTCGATCGCGCACGGGTCGAGCCCGCCGAGCAGATCGGCGCCGGCGGCGAGGGCTTCGGACAACAGCACATCGGTGCCCGGCCGCTTGAGCACGCCCGACTGCGGAAACGCGACGATCTGGATTTCAACTTCCCCGCGCAGCGTCTCGCGCGTCGCGAGCACGCCGTGCAGATGCCGAAGCCCGGCTTCGGTATCGATGTCGACGTGCGTGCGGATGCGCGTCGTGCCGGCCGCAAGGAACGCGCGCGCCAGCGCGAGCGACGCGGCGCCGGCGTCATGCCCGCTCGTCGCGCGATAGTGGCGTTCGTTCTCGATCCGGTCGACGAGGCGCGGCCCGACCTGGTTGCGATACCACGGCATTCCCCAGTGCGTCTTGTCGAGGTGCGTGTGGCCTTCGACGAGGCCGGGCAGCGCGAGCGCGCCCGCGCCGTCCTCGATCGCGCAGCCGGCGGGCGCGTCGAGCGACGGGCCGATGCGCGCGATCCGGTCGCCTTCGATCAGGATGTCGAGCGCGGCGTCGGCGCTCGGACGGACGTTGCGGATCAGCAGGTTCGTCATGTCGGTTCCGGTGTGGTCGGTTGGTGCAGTCAGTGCGAGGAGGGCACGGCGCGTGCCGTGCCGCCGGTCCGGTGGGTCAGCGCGCCAGGCGCAGCGCGGGCGCGAACGGCGCGCCCGTGTCGCTTTCGCCGCGACGGAACACCCAGCGCTCGGCCGGCACGCCCGCGACGGCCGCCGCCGCATTCGGCGCACGCACCGCGACGAACGTCGCATCGCAGCCGACCGCGACTCCATAGTTGTCCTTTCCGATCACGCGCGCGCCGGCGTGCGTCGCCATGTCCAGCGCGATACCGAGCGCTTCATCGGTGTAGAAGCCTGACCGATAGCCGACCATCATCGCGCGCTGCAGCATGTCGCCGTTACCGTACGGCCACCATGCATCACGGATGTTGTCGTTGCCCGCGAACACGTGCACGCCCGCATCGCGCAGCGGCCGCACCGGCGGAAACGCGCAGTCGCCGGGCGCATTCGTCAGGATCGACACGCCGGCTTCGGCCAGCGCCGCCGCGGTGCGTTGCACCGCGTCATCGCTCACCTGGCCGAGCGCGTAAGCATGGCTCACGTTCACGCGGCCGCCGAGCCCCGCCGCGCGCGTGCGCGCCGCGATCCGCAGCAGCTGCGCGATGCCCGTTTCACCGGGCTCGTGCAGGTGAATGTCGATCTTCGCGCCGCGCTTCTCGGCGATGCCGAACACGATGTCGAGCTGGCCGTCCGCATCGCCGTCGAGCGTCGTCGGGTCGATCCCGCCGACCACGTCCGCGCCTTCGCGCACGGCTGCATCGAGGATCCCGGCGGTGCCGGGGCACGACACGACGCCCGCCTGCGGGAACGCAACCAGTTCGATATCGACGATGCCGCGCCATTGCTCGCGCGCAGCCATCACGGCCTGCAGGTTCGACAGGCCCGTGGTCGCATCGACGTCGACGTGGCTGCGCATCGCGACCGTGCCGAATGCCGCGGCCTGCGCGATCAGCGCATTCGCGCGCTCGACGATCGGCCGCGCCGCCGCGAGCTGGCGCTTCTCGACCGCGAGCCGCTCGCGCAGCGTGCCGACCGGTTCGTGCGGCACCCAGCGATCGCCGACGAAGCTCTTGTCGAGGTGGAGGTGGCCGTCAACGAAGCCGGGCAGCACGACGCGGCCGTCGAGGTCGATCGTTTCCGCGCCGGGCGCGGCGGCGCAATCGGCGCCGATCGCGGCAAAGCGGCCGTCACGGACGACGAGGTTGATGGGCTGGCCGCCGGCGTCGACGGCGTTGATGAAGAGACGATCGATCATGGCTCGGAATGTGGGGCGGTCGCGGCGCGGCACCAGCGCGGACAGGGGAAGGAACCGCAGCCGGCGCGGCGCGACCGTTGGCAGGGAATCGGGCCACGATATCGGACGCCGCCGCCCGAGGCCAATTAAATGTCGCGATGCCGCGCATTCGATTTCGCGATGCGCGTCGCGCGAGACCGCCGGGCCTGGCGATGGGGCGGGATCGCGGTGAAGACGGCGGAAAAGCCGATGGCCGCGCAGCGGCGGCCTCACCGGAAAGCGGGCGTCCGGAAGCCGCGTCGCGCCCTTGTCGGGCGTCGCTTCGGCGCCCCGCCGGGACGGCGATTTACGCGGCAACAGACTTTACACGTTGTTACCCGGCCGCACCGGACGCGCCTCAACCCATTCCTTATACTCACGCCGAGTTCGCCACCCGTCCCGGCATTCGTCGGCGGACCCGTTGCCGATGCAGGAAACACCATGATGCGCATGCCTTCCACGAAGACCGTTCTGTTCGCCTCGCTCGTCGCCGTCGCGGCGCTTCCGCTGACCGCCTGCGTCGCACCGGGTTACTACGGCGCGCAGCCGGGGTATCCGCAGCAGCAATACGCGACGCCCGGCTACGCGCAGCCCGCGTATTCGCAACCGGGCTACGTGCAGCAGCAACAACCCTATCCGAACCAGGCGCCGCAGCCGTACGACCAATACGGCAACTCGCAGCCATACGGGTCGCAGCAGCCGTATGACCAGTATGGGAATCAGCAGCAATACGGCAACGGCTACGGCACGCAGTACGGCACGGTCTCGAACATCCAGCCGGTCAACGGCTCGGTCGGCCCGTCGGGCGTGGCCGGCACCGTCGTCGGCGCGCTGGTCGGCGGCCTGGTGGGCAACCAGTTCGGCCGCGGCCACGGCCGCGATGCGGCGACCGTGATCGGTGCCCTCGGCGGTGCGGTGGCCGGCAACCAGATCGGTCAGCAGATGGGCGCCGCGCAAGGCCCGAGCAGCTATCGGATCGACGTGCAGGTCAGCGACGGCACGATGCGTTCGTTCGACGTGCAGTCGCCGGGCAATCTGCGGCCGGGCGATCGCGTGCAGATCAACGGCAATCAGCTGGCGCGGTATTGATGCCGATACGGCGCGCCTGACCTGATCGGGCGCATCGTCGCGCGTTTGACGTCGTGCACCGGTTCGGCGCGACGATACGCCTGCTTCACGTCATCCTCATCCTTCGTGCCGACGCGACGCGCATGACGCGCCGCCGGTACCTCCGCAGTCCGTCCACCTTCGCGTCAGCCTCCGGCGCGACGCATCGCACGGCCGTTTCGCCGCTCGTCTGCACGGACCGAGCGCGTTGCTGTCACACGCGACGCGCACCGAGCGCGATGCGCGTCGACCGCACGGCCGCCCGCGGATGCCCCGAACGCCGCCACGCGTCATCCAGATTCCGATTAGCATAGGCACGATGCAACCCGCGGCCGCAGCAGCCTGCGCCGACGTGCACAACCCTCTACCAGAATCCCCTCGATGACGATCACGACCCGCCTGCTCGATGCGGCCGACGCCGCCCGTTTCCAGACCGTCCGCCTGCGTGCAGTCGACACCGCGCCCACCTCGTTCCTGCCGACGCTCGAAGAAGAATCGCAGGTGCCCGTCGACGAATTCGCGACGCGCATCACGCCGACCCACGAACGTGCCGTGTTCGGCGCGTTCGACGGCGATACGCTCGTCGGCATCACCGGCGTGCGCCGCGATGCGCGCATGAAGATCGCGCACAAGGCGACGGTCTGGGGCGTGTTTGTCGATCCCGCGTATCGCGGGCAAGGCATCGCGCAGACGCTGCTCGAAAGCGCGACCGCGCACGCGGCGCAGGCGTGGGGCTGCAAGCAGCTGATGCTGTGCGTGAACGAGGTCAACGGCACCGCCGAACGGCTGTATGCGTCGCAGGGGTTCGTCCGGTTCGGCACGGAACCGCGCTCGCTGTTCGTCGACGGCCGCTTCTACGACGAGCATCACATGGTCAAGACGCTGGCGTAACGCGTTCAATCAGGTTGGCGCTCGCGTGCATCGACAAACCGCGCGCGAACGCCCTTCACCTTCACCTCACGCCACCGCTAGTCGGTGATCGTTGTATCGACGGCCTGCCCGGCGATCGTCACGTTCGTCAGCGTCATCGCGCTCACGTTGAACGCATGGATCGGCCCCGGCGACGTGACCGTCGGCGTGCCCGACGCGACCGGCATGCCGACGTCGCAGTTGCTGATCGTCACGCCGGAAATCGGCTGCACGGCAAGCACGGGCGGCGCGCGCCGCCCGTGCGTCACGTCGACATCGCACCCGTGCAGCGCGAGCCGCGAAACGTGCGCGAGCGACGCGGCGATGCGCGCAGCCGCGCCATGCTCGCCCCAGACGAGGTCGACCGCCGACGCATTGGGCATGTGGCCTCCCGCGAAGGCGCGGGTCGCCGCGAGCGGTCCGCCGAGCACGGCGCCGCCGGCGAGCGCGCCGGTCCAGCCGGTGAAAGCGCGACGCAACGCGCTTCGACGAGGGCGATCGGGCAGGCGAAAACGAACGGCGATTGTTTGCGGCCGTGGGAGCTCCTTCAGTGCATGGGGTATCGACGCACCTGACGGCGGATCGCTATTTGTACGTTGTCGTATCACGATGCGCAGTCTGAACGCGACCGCAGCCGAGCCCGCATTTGTCGCTTATCCTTTTTTAACCGGGATAATGCCTCGAATGTATGCGCTCACTCACATCGCAAAAGAGTAATTTCAGAGATGTGTTGTCGTACATTTATGCGCACAAACTTCAACTGAAACGCCCCGACCGACACCGTCCGCCGGGGCAACGACCTACTCGCCAGCAGCCGCTACCGCACCCGTTGCCGGCTCGCGTCCCGCCGAAGCGGCCGGTTCGAACATCAGCACCAGATCGCCGTGGTAACTCCCATTGGTCGAGGTCGCACCACTGACGGCCGGCGCATGGGCGCTGACTGTCAGGTTGCGCGTTTCGTCGTAGCCGTCAAAGCCATCGTGACCGGGCTTGACCAGCGTGATCGTGCGAGCGGCGCCGGATGCGATTTCCGCGTCGCCCGCCTTGCCCGTCAGCACGACCTTCGCATTGGCCATGTCGTCGCGACCGTTCGTCAGCCGCAGCGGCTGCAACAGCGTGACGTTGATATCGGGGTTCGTCGTGCGCACGCGGATCGGCAGCGTCGCGGCGAACGCCTGCTGCGCACGGTCCGTCGCGTTCAGTTCGACCACGTCGTACCACGCGGAATTGTCCGGCTTCGACACGAACAGGCTGTCGCCGATATGCGCCGTCAGCGTGATCTTCTTGACGACCGCTTGCGGCGACGTCGGGCCTGCATGAGCGATGCCGGCCAATGCGCCGCACACGGCGAGTGCGGCAAGCTGTTTTCCGATCTTCATTGTGTTGCTCCGCATTCTGGATGGATGGTCGAAATCCGATCGCCGAAAAGCCGGCCCGCTTCGAGCCCACGATCCCGCCATTGCTGGAAAATCCGGTATTCGCTTATCTCTAAATTAACAAGCAAATCCCTGCGGAATTCGAAATACCCGGCCGCATGCAAGAGCGATCGAATCGTCCGGATGCATTCGTAACCGCGTATCGGATTCCCGCGTCAGCCAGCAACGACAAGCTCGGACGAACACCTCACGCCACGGCGTGCATTAACGATAGGCCACGAGAACCCGGATAAATATCCATGGAAACCTTCACGGTTTTTTGCGGTTTCCATTTACCAGTGCTATCCCCAAATCAAATAAAACATGCACGGCAAGCACCTGCCGTCACGCTCGACAACGTCATCGTCAATCGCAACGGATATTCGCGCGCCGCCATTCGCCTCGGTAATTCCGCCCCTGTTCATCCCCCCGCCGCCCGCGCTATCGTTTCCCCATCTTCACAGCCCAGGAGCCGCCTTTGCCTTCCCGCCACGGAGTCGATCTCATCCGCGCCCGCGCGCTGTTCGATCGCGAGCGCCGCGCATTCACCGAAGCCATGCCGGTCTCCCGCGCCCTATCCGCGGAAGCATCCGAGCATCTGCTGTTCGGCGTGCCGTTGCACTGGATGCAGGACTGGTCGACGCCGTTCTCGCTGTACGTGAAGGAAGCGCGCGGCGCGACGTTCACCGACGTCGACGGCCATCGCTACGTGGACTTCTGCCTCGGCGACACCGGCGCGATGTTCGGCCATGCGCCCGAACCGGTCGCGCGCGCGCTCGCCGAGCAGGCCACGCGCGGCTACACGACGATGCTGCCGAGCGAGGACGCTGCGTGGGTCGCACGCGAACTCGCGCGCCGCTTCAGGCTGCCGGTCTGGCAGTTCGCGCTGAGCGCGAGCGACGCGAACCGCTTCGTGCTGCGCTGGGCGCGCGCGGCCACCGGCCGCAATACGATCGTGGTGTTCAACGGCTGCTATCACGGCACGGTCGACGACGTGTTCGTCGATCTCGTCGATGGCCGCCCCGTGCAGCGCGACAGCCTGCTCGGGCAGTCATACGACCTGCTCGCGAACACGCGCGTCGTCGAATTCAACGATCTGGCTGCACTCGAAGCGGCGCTGAAAAGCGGTGATGTCGCCTGCGTGCTCGCCGAGCCCGCGATGACGAACATCGGGATGGTGCTGCCCGATCCGGGCTTCTGGGAGGCGGCACGCGAACTGACGCGCCGCTACGGCACGCTGCTCGTGATCGACGAAACGCACACGATCAGCAGCGGCCCGGGCGGCTACGCGGTCGCGCACGATCTCGAGCCGGACATGCTGGTGGTCGGCAAGCCGATCGCGGGCGGCGTGCCGTGCGCGGTGTACGGGTTCAGTGCTGAATTTTCCGAACGCGCGAAGCAGGCAAAACTGAACGCGCCGCCCGGCCATTCGGGGATCGGCACGACACTCACCGCGAACATGCTCGCGATGCATGCGATGCGTGCGACGCTGGCCGAGGTCGCGACCGACGCGGCCTATGCGCATATGTTCGAACTCGCCGCGCGGCTGGCGACGGGGCTCGAACAGGCGATCGCGAAGCACGGGCTGCCGTGGTGCGTGACGCGCATCGGCGCGCGTACCGAGTTTCAGTTCGCGCCCGTGCCGCCACGCAACGGGACGCTCGCCGGCGCACAGCTCGACAGCGAACTCGAACACATCGTGCACCTGTACCTGCTGAATCGCGGCGTGCTGATCACGCCGTTCCACAACATGATGCTCGTGTGCCCGCAGACGACGGCCGACGATGTCGACCGGCTCGTGACGCAGTTCGACGCGTGTCTCGGCGAGCTGGTTTGATGCAGTGACATTCGCGGCAGGCAGCACATCGCGCGAGTACGCGCCGCGATGGGTTGCCTGCGGCGTCGCTCGTGTCGCCCGCGCCGCCCGTCTCGCCTGACAGTGAAACGAACCGCCGCACGGCGAGCCGTTTCCCGACGCATACGCATCACGCAGCGGCGCGCTACGCCGCCTTCAACGCCCGCCGCGCCACTTCCGCGAAATACCGCGCCCCCACCGGCAGGATCTCGTCGTTGAAATCGTAGCCCGCGTTATGCAGCGGCACGCCGCCGCGCCCGGCCGCCTCGCCGTTGCCGATGAACATGAAATTGCCGGGCACGGCCTGCAGGAACGCGCCGAAATCCTCCGAGATCATCATCGGCTGCACGTCGGCGTTCACCGCATCCACGCCCGCGACCTGCGCCGCCGCCTGCACCGCCGTATCGACCCACTCCGGCGAATTCACCGTCGGCGCGAACTCGTGCGTGTACTCGAACGTGCAGGCCGCGCCGTGCGTGCGGCAAATCCCTTCGCTGATCTCGCGCATCCGCGTTGCCAGCAGCGCCTGCACGTCGCGCGAATAGCTGCGCGTGTCGCCCTTGATCGTCACCGTCGACGGCAGCACGTTGCGCAGCCCGTCGGTGATGAACTCCGTACACGAGATCACGGCCTGCTGGCCCGGATCGAGATTGCGCGACACGATCGTCTGCAGCGCGAGCACGACCTGCGCGCCGATCACGATCGGATCGATGCCCATGTGCGGGCGCGCCGCATGCGTGCCGCGCCCATCGATCCGGATCACGAAGTTGTCTTCGCTCGCCATGATGCCGCCCGCACGCGTCGAGAACGTGCCCGCGCGCATGCCCGGCATGTTGTGCGCGCCGAAGATCGCGTCGACCGGAAAGCGCTCGAACAGCCCGTCGGCCATCATCGCCTTCGCGCCGCGCCCATGCTCCTCGGCCGGCTGAAAAATGAAACGCACGGTGCCGTCGAAATCCTTGCGCTCGGCCAGCAGTTGCGCGGCGCCGAGCACCATCGACATGTGGCCGTCGTGCCCGCACGCATGCATCTTGCCGGGCGTGCGCGACGCATGTTCGCGGCCCGGCGCGTGCTCGGCGATGTTCAGCGCGTCCATGTCCGCGCGGATGCCGATCGCGCGACGGCCGGTGCCTGCCGTCAGGTTCGCGACGAGCCCCGTGCCGCCGATCCCGCGATGCACGTCGAGCCCGAGCGTCGTCAGGATGCGCGCGACGTAGTCCGACGTGTTCACTTCTTCGAAACCCGTTTCCGGATGCTGGTGCAGATGGCGGCGCCAGGTCTTCAGTTGCCCCTGCAGCGTGCGTTCTTCGGTTGCGTCCATGGTGTTGGCCTCGTCAGTCCTAGTCGATCGGGATCGGTCGTGATGTCGGTCAGGCCGCCACTGCCGCGCGGTCCAGCCAGTCGCGCTGCCGCGCGAGCACGGCGTCGGCCGCCTCGCCGACGCAGCTCCGGTACACGGACGGCGCCGTCGCACCTTCGGTATTGATCGCCAGCACGCGCGATTGCGCATCCAGCCCCACCTGTCGCGCGAGCGCGGGGTCGCGCATCAGCACTGCCAGCCCCGCGACGCCGGCCGCGCCCGATTCGCCGGCCACGAGCGGCGCGTCGCGTTCGCTGCCGGCCGCGAGGCCGCGCATCGCCTGCACCGCGTCCTCGTCGTCGATCAGCATGAAGTGGTCGATGCACAGCTCGAGGAAATCCCATGCAAGCGGCGACGCCTCGCCGCACGCCAGGCCGGCCATCACGGAATCGACGCTGCCGGTCGCCTTCGCCGCCCGCCCCGCGAGCGCGCTCTGGTACAGGCAGTCCGCCTGGCGCGGCTCGACCACGATGAAATGCGGCCGCTGCGCGCCATCGCGCTCCCACAGATAACTCGCCACGCCCGCTGCAAGGCCGCCCACGCCGCCTTGCAGCAATACATGCGTAAACGGCCGCCCGTCGTCCTGCGCCGCCTGCGCGGCCGCCTCGGCGGCGATCACGCCGTAACCCTGCATCACGTCGCGCGGAATCGCCTCGTAGCCGTCGTACGACGTATCCGACACGACATACCAGCCGTTCGCCTGCGCAAGCTGCGCCGCGCAGACGACCGACTCGTCGTAGTTTCCCGCGATGCGCACGATCCGCGCGCCGTACGCCGAGATCGCGCGTTCGCGCTCGGCGTCGACGTTCGCATGCAGCACGGTCACGCACCCGCAGCCGATCGCACGCGCGGCGGCGGCGAGCGCGCGGCCGTGATTGCCATCGGTCGCGCTGATCACCGTCAGGTCGGCCAGCTCCGCCGCGTAGCGGCCGGTGACGAGCCCTTGCGGATCGAGATCCTGCGTGCGCCGCAGGCGCTTCACGAGCCGCACCAGTGCGATCGGCGCACCGAGCGCCTTGAAGCTGCCGAGCGGCGAGCGGCACGACTCGTCCTTCACGCTGACGCTCGCGACGCCAAGCCGCGCGGCGAGATCCGGCAGCGCGCGCAGCGGCGTGCGCGCGTGGCCGACGAGCGGCCAGTGCGACAGCCACGCGCCGCTTTCGTCGGCCGACGCGATGTTCATCACGCGGCGCAGCGCGTTCGGATAGGCGGCGCGCGACGCGCGGGGGTTGGCGATCAGCATGGGGAAAGGCTCCGGTGCGGGACCGCGGAGGCGGCCCGTCGGGTGGTTCGGATCGGGCAAGCGCGGGTTGCATTCGCCGTCGGTCCGAAAAATAATATTGCGCATGCCGGTCAACAAAATCGCCAAATCGGTTGTCTGGACGAAAAAATTTCTCATTCTTTCGAGGTTTCGCGCACCATCATGACGACCCCACTCGATGCGTTCGATCACAAGCTGTTGATGGAAGTGCAGCGCGACGCGCAGACGCCGCAAAGCGAACTCGGCGCACGCGTGAATCTGTCGACGGCGGCGGTGAACCGGCGTTTGAAGCGTCTCGCGGAAGACGGCGTGATCGAGCGCTACACGGCCGTGGTCGCGCCGGACAAGGTCGATCATCCGCTGACGATCGTCGTGAACGTCGAGGTCGAGAGCGAGCAGATCGACCAGCTCGACGCGATGAAGCGGTCCTTCGAGCGGTGCCCGCAGATCCAGCAGTGCTACTACGTGACGGGGGAATGGGATTTCGTGCTGATCCTCGCCGTGCGCAACATGGATCAGTACAACGCGCTCACGCGCGAGCTGTTCTTCGCGAACAACAACGTGAAGCGGTTCAAGACGCTGGTGAGCATGAGCCGCGTGAAGGTCGGGCTCGAGGTGCCGGTGGCTCTGGACACGTAGCGCTTAATCCAGGATATCAAAAGCAGCTAATCCACGTTATTGTGAATAAATTCACTCACGCGCTCCATCAATTCCGAGCATGGGTTGCTTCGGAAGATTCGTGTCGCCATATTCACTGGATCGCCGAAGAAGAATCGCTCGTAGAGGACCTGACGACCAGCGAATGCAGAAATTGAAGCGTCCCACGCTAGTCGGTACAGATCAATCTTGTCTGCCGCCTCCAGTCTCATGCCTTGAAAATATTTATCGATCTCGCTGCGCATCGGCCCATCCAAATCCTGGCTCGTCGGCAATGCCACTAAACCGCTAGCACCAATCTGCTGCACGACTTCCACGATCCGGGGGTATATGCGAGGAAACAAGAACCGAGCAGCCTCTAGCGGCTCCCAATCAGGAACCAGAACACCAAAATCGTTTGGCCTTGCCCCGGCCTCGGAAGCTGCCTTGAACGCCTTCATAGTTTGCCAGCCAGCCCAGACATCGGCCATCTTATCGTGAATATGCTGAAATAACTCAAGCCCGGAACCGCGAATCATCAGGGAAATAAGTCCGAGAAAGAACTCCAATTTGACAATATTCTTGCACACCACTTGATAGGTGATGTGTGCGGTTGCTCCAGTCGCGTCGTAGAAACGATTGCATATATCTATATCACGATAACAAAATACCCTCTCCCATGGAACGAATACGTTGTCAAACAGTGCTACGGCATCCATTTCCTCGTATCGTGCACCAAGAGGATGATTTTTGCGTTCCATCCCATAATCAAGGGACTCGCGACAGATGAACTTTAATCCTGGGGTACAGGTCGGCAGAACGAACGCAAATGCATACGCTTTCGACGCATCCGAGACGTCCAGCAACCTTGCCGGAAAGACCGCAATCTCATCGGCAAAAGGAAGTGTAGCAATCAACCTAGCACCTGTTATATAGATGCCAGCATCTGTTTCTCTTGTAACATGGGCGGATACAGTCGGATCATCTTGAAATGCCGGGCCGACGCGACGATTTGCTCGCGGATTCAAGAGGGTGTGTGTGAGAGCAAGATCATTGTCCCGCACAAACCGAAAATACTCCCTGACATTACCGGAAAATCCCCGCCCCCCGATGTCAAAAAAATCCGCGCATCCTGCGAACGAAGCAATTGATCTATTTAGGTAAGCCGGATCACGGCCGAGCATACCTTGACTAAACTCAGCGCCAGTAAGCAGCGCCTTACCAACGGCCAACAAATCACTTCGACTCTTCGTGATGGAAAAGGACCTGCTTACCCTCCTACCATCAATAGTCTCCAACATAAATTCGCTGTGATCCCATTGGTAGTCGTAGAGCGCAGCGAGTGTCTCCACGCCATTTCTGAGCCCTGCGGTATCTCGAATGCTTGTGACCCGCTCACCCTGATACCAAAGCTCTGGAGGATAGTTCTCGAGACGCCGCAAGAAATTCACCCCTTTTCTTGCACCTTGGTATTCATCGTCAAAAGCGAGCGACATGGACATAGTTTCCTTATTTCTACAAGCATCGATCATCATCAAGACTCCTGCTTATGATCGATATCTTCAATGCACAGCTTTGCGATCTGCCAACGATTGTCGACGACCAACCACAATTCAAAGAAATAAAATTGACTGGCTATCGCGCCATTTTTTTTGATTTTCATCGAACCGGATACTGTGCCCCAGTACTTACGCTCCTGCACCTGGTCGACCACTTCGGTATATTCGACATTATCCGCGCGTCTGTTTGGAAATTTTCTTCGACTTCGCTCTATGAACTCAATTTCCTCAGACTTCGATATGCTCCGCCCATTTCTAATCACGAAAAATAAAGGAATCTCAAGATAGTCAAGCCAATCCACCTCTCCATGCAGGTAAGCATTAATCCAAACCTCCCGAATCTGCATTATCGAGTATTTATTTTTCACACCAAAAACAATATAGAAATCCTAATTGATACTGATCGACCCGCTCGTTCGCGCGCGCTTTGCGTCACACATGCGCTCGCCTTCAATCTGGGTAAGCACCAATTTCTATAGCTTCTCTACAAGCGGCACCCGCGGTTGCCGACCGAAACACGTATTCATCATCCAATACATCGCTGCCATGAGGCATAGCGTAATCCGACCTTCATTATCGTTGTACGTGATGCACGCATCAAAGCGTCGGAAAATTAAACTCGGCTTTTCTTTCGCGCCACTGCCCACGCAACTCGTCAAGTAACATTTCCATATCCAGCTCTCCTATCGCATCGACTATCCTCTCCTTCAGCTCACGCGCCTCGGCTGTAGTCGTCGAATAGTTCACCTTGTCGCGAAAAAAGCGATTCTTAGCCAGCTCGTCGATGAATAGCTTCAGCACGTCCGCCCTTCTGACGAAATCGAGACCAATTGTTACGTGCATCGAAATATCGCTAATAGCCTCGACGTCGTGCCAATATCCGAAAGGCAAGTACAAGCCATCACCCGTGGATAGCGTGTATTCTTTAAGTGGCTCCCCCTTAGGGAGCGGAAAATGAAAACTCTTATCCCCTCGATTCGGCGAGTGGTATGTAGGTGCATATACTACCCATCGTTTGACACCATGAATCTGTATGGCAAAAACATCATGATCATCGAAGTGACAACCAAATCCGCCTGGCCCCTTGGGTGAAACATACAAGTTGGCCCACGTTCGGCAGCAAAACGAATCGCTGATTTCCTCTGTCAGCGCACTAACACCCGGGAAGAATGCTTCACAGTTGTCAATGATGATTGCGCAACCATCGGTCAGTACCTTGCGCAGCACGCCAGGAACCACTCTTGGTCGTCGCTCCCCCCGTTCCGAGATCGAATAGCGGAGGAATCCGTTATAGCCGCGGCTGTAGTCATTGCCTGCAGCAGCAATCCGGATCCTCGGATAATCGATCAGCCCACTCGATAAGAGCGAATTGACTTCATCCCAAGTGGCGATTCGATCGACGTTTATCGAGTCGAATGCATAGGGCCGCAAATTAAGCCCCTCAGACAAGAAATCTCCGGAACTAAGCATGCTACCTCCCACGCTTAATATGAATCTCGCCGCCAAACTCCTCCATGACGTGCGAGTTAATCGTTGAACTAGAATTAAAAACTGCCTCTGGACGCTGATGCATAATCACGAACATGACGGTGCTATCCGCGAGGCGCACTATAGTACCTGCAAGATCGGAGGCTCTCTTTTCGTCCAACCCAGAAAATGGCTCGTCAAGTATCAAGATGTCACATTCTTGCAGCAATCCCCTGGCGATAACCAGTCTCTGGCGCTCCCCGCCAGAAAGTCGACCACCCTTTTCGCCCACGACATATTCGAGATCGCTCGTAAATTTGTGAAGCCCAACCTTTGTAAGCGTATCGATGATTTCTTCTAGCGTAGCACTGGGTTTACCATAGCGAAGATTTTCGACGATAGACTCATTGAAGATGATATTGTCTTGAGAAACATAACCCATCTTTTTCAACAACAAATCCGAATCCAGACTAATTACATCAGTATCATTTATATGCAATTGCTCTGCCGAAGAGCGAATTTCTCCACGCATTGCACGTGCAACAGTACTTTTTCCAATTCCACTTGGGCCACGCAGTATGTTCAATGAACCCAGTTCGATCGTGATATCCCCGTTGATTGGCGGCATGTTTCTGTTCGATGAGTCTGCCATTCTGAAATCTCGAAAGGAAAATTTATATCGGCCTCCATCCAACACCGGACAACCCGCATCACAATTTAAATCCCCCTCAATTCTCAATCCTTCCGAAATCCTCAATATATCAATCTTCGCACCGAGAACATTACGATAATTAAATCCAAGCGCATTGATCTGAGAAATCAATTGCGCCAACCCGGTCGCAAGCATGACAACGACTCCAATCGAATCCCCCCCCTGTCTGTAGTACAGCATGAGACTCGCGAAACACACCACCAGACATATAACAGAGGAAACAAGACTGTCAACAAATAGCCTATTGGAATTCCCATCCTTTCTAATTTCCAGCTTTGCCAACAATGCATGGTGGCGATTTATTCTTTCCACCATAACAGCGGGGGAAATGAAATCCGAATTGATAAAGCTGTCGTGCATGAATGCCGAACATTCAGCATCCAATTTTACGATATCCCTCATCAACGGCACTCGCCTCTTCGTGACATAGATGACAAAAGCAGAGTAAACCACCGCAAACGAAATCAAAATCGCGCCCGCTCGCCACCCCACAAGCCAAACCGAAAATAGCGTGACGGACACAATTTCAAGCGCGATCGAAAGTAGTGATCTTAAAGTGTTATTTAGCAGAGCTCGTACTGAAGCAACCGCCTCCTGGATTTTCTTTTGATATTCTCCGGAATTCTTATGCCTAGCACTACGGTAATCCATTCGCACAACGTGCTCATACCACCTGTCGCGAACGTCGCTTTCGATTCGATTCGCGAGTTTATTCGAAACCAATGTCCCGCCAGCACCCGCGATTGGGAGCAAGAATCTTTGCAATGAAAATAGTGCAATGAAATAAAAAATCACATCCTGCCTTCCGTGTTGCAGGCCGTCCGTCAACCACTTCAACATCGCGCCAAACGACGTATTTAGCACCGCACTCAAACACGCAAGGACCAGCACGGCACTAAAATACCACCTATAAAGGACCAGCAATTTATAAATATACTTAGACACACGCCACCCTTTATTTCATTTCACCCAAACTGCTGCCCCAAGCTTGATTGCGCACACCATTCATTCAGGGCAGCTGATCTTATAGGTCACTCAACATCATGCATAAAGATCACGTGAAGAGTTGCAGGTGCAATACATACCGCATCCTCGTCTACCACAGCCCATCGTAATTTCCGATTTTTTAACGATTTCCGATATTAATTCACCACTTGTCATTCCCAAGATCGACTGCAAATTCATTGACACCCCTGATTTATCAGGCGCACCATGATTGATCGATCTTTTCAATACATTCATTTTCTTTAACGAATATTTCTCCCCGTACTCCACATACCACTTCCTGAGCGTCTCATCTCCAAATGTTGAGCCAATGAAATTGAGCTGCTGCTCCAGACGAGCTCGATTATGATCCTTCAGAGTTGTGCCACTCTGAACTAGCTTCTTTATTTTCTGGGCCAAATGCGCCGAACAGAATGGTATGTGATGAAGCGTCTTACCAAAAAAATGATGGCAAAATTTCTCATAGTCCTTTGTGAAAAGAATAAAGTGATGCCACATCTTATCTATCATCAGAATCGGCTCATCAACCTCAAACTCAACGCATTGCTTTTGCGCATACTCCGATACAAAAAGAAATTTCTTTGTTTCAGAGAAGATATCGATCGCCTCCACTTCCTCGACATCCCACTCATCTCTGAATTTCCCAATCACACCCTCATGCTCGTATCGAGCCAATGCTTCCGGATACAAAAAATCGACAACGTTATAATTGCAATCCACGACGGCACTCATAGGTTCTCCAATCTAAATAATCATCCGAATAGATACGAAGCCACAATTACCACAACGTCACAATGCATTCTTGCGAGAGTGCCGCCTCGAAAAACACAAGTCCATAAGACAAGTTCGAAATCCTCATTAATGATTTCCAAATTTAATTAAAAATGGAATTATTGGTTGAATTATTCAAGAACAGTAAATATATGGATTGACTGGCCGGTGTGTCAGGGCTATGAGTTCGTTCGGAGGAAAGCCGGCGCAGTAACCTATCTATCGTGCAACACGAACAACATACGTTGGAGAAACGTCGGGATGCGCAATTGATCGATATTCGCTGCACGATTTGTGCAAATCCCTGAATATAGAAACCCTGTCAAGCGCCGCCGGACGGTTGTACGCCGCTATTGCCTCCTGCTCTGAGACGTTAAGAGCAGAACCGCGCGCGTAGTTCAATCGTGAGAGTTAGCCCGGCGGATATCTCTTCCCGGCATAGATGGGTCAATTGAGTACGTTGCCGAACGCGGTACTGTGAGGAATGAGGTCAAACCACTCACACACGACTCGGCGTGCGATTTCCTCGGGGGACCGATCACTATCGGTCAATGATAGGAAGCGCTGACGCTAGATTGACGAACGCCTCTTTGGGCTAGATAGCGACTCGATGCTGGCACTCGAGCAGAATCATCAGCAGAATTGAGTTGGATTCTTCGTGTTCGACGCAATTGGACGTATTCTGGCTTCAGACCGGACTACGCCATCGAGCATGAGCCGCGTGAAAGTCGGGCTCGAGGTGCCGGTCGAACCCGGCGAATGAGTGCGGCAACGAAGCGGCCGGCGCGCAACCGCGCACGCCGGCCGCCTCCCATCGACGGCTACGTCAGCGGCAACTGAAGCTCGCCGCCGAATTCACGTCGCCGGAGCCGTTGTAGCGCGCCACCTGCGGATACGGGCACAGCGGCCGCGTACGCCCCGCCCCCCACGATGCGGGCACGTCCGCATTCGGCACCGCGTTCGTCGCATCGCGTGCAGTGGCCACCACCGTACCGGGCGCTTGCCCCTGCTCGACCCACGCGACGAGCGGCGTCAGCAGGTCGAACTGGTCGGCCGCCGGCCCGCCCGAGCAGTGGTTCATCCCCGGCACCGGATAGAAGCGCGCGAAATCCGACGCATCGCCGCCGTTCGCCTGCGCGACCCGCGCATACCAGTCGCGCGTGTCGTCGAACGAAAACACCGGGTCGCCCGTGCCGTGATAGACCAGCAGCTTCGCACCGCGCGCCTTCAGCGCGGACAGGTTGGTCTCGTCGGGCGGCGTCATGAACGACCACGCGGATTGCGTGTACACGCCGCTCGTCGCGAAAATGGCCGGCGCGTCGTTGTCCATGTCGAAACCGAGCGCAAAGCCGGGCACGTTTGCGAGCACCGCCGCGGTTTTCGGCGGCGACATGAACGTGAACGCCATCGCGACCGGATCGAGCGCGATCGAATTCGACTGCTTCCACGCGGCCCAGCCGCTGCCGGCGATGCCCGGATCGTACGGAAAGCCCGCGTAGAGCGCCGTGCCCGCGCTGTTGCGTGCGCCCGTGAACACGTTCTCGAGGGCGGTCTTCTGCGCGGTCGTCAGGCACGCGCCCGTGCGTGTGCCGTTCGCACAGGTCGGGATGTCCGCATCGACGCTGAAATGCGCCTGGCACGCGGCGACGTCCTGCACCATCCCGTCGGCCGCGCCGTCGAGCGCATCGCATTTCTCGAGGATCTTCGCGCCGACGAACTGCCGCTCCGCATCGCTGAAGCCGCTGCGGATATCCGGCAGCCCGTTCGACCCGGTCGCCGATGCGATCTTCGCGAACTGCTGCGCGCCATACATCTCGCCGATCGCCGCCTTCGGCAAGTGGAAGCCCGGATCGCCCGCGATGATGCCGTCGTAGTCGGCCGGGTTGCGCACCGCCGTGACCATCGCGTGGCGGCCGCCGTTCGAGCAGCCGCCGAAGTAGCTGCGGTCCGGCGCCTTCCCGTACGCGAGACGGATCACCTGCTTCGCCATCGGCGTCAGCGCATCCACGGCGCCGTAGCCGTAGTCGATCCGTGCCTGCGGGTCGAGGCCGAACAGCGGGTTCTGCGCGCCGCTGTGCCCGGAATCCGAGCTGATCACCGCGAAGCCCTGGTTCAGCGCATCGGTCAGCGGCCCGCCGCCGCCGATCTCGCCCGTTGCCGTCACGACGTTGCCGTCGAGCCCGCCGTTCGCCTGGTAGAAGAAGCGGCCGTTCCACGCCTTCGGCAAGCGCATCTCGAAGCCGATCGCATAGGTGTTGCCGTCCACCGCGCTCACGCGCTCGTTCATCTTCCCTTCGATCACGCAGTGCTCGGCGATCGGCTTGCCGGCCACCGTGAGCGCGCCGGCGGCTGCGGTCGTCACCGACGTGAACGACGTGTTCGCATACGCCAGCTTCGCGGCGAGCGCGTCGCAGGTCTGCGCCATCGCGGCCGGTGTCGCGGCACTCAGGTGCGTCGGTACGGAATTCACCGAATCGTCGCCGCCGCAACCGGCGAGCATCGCGGCGGTGAGCGGGGCAATGCAGAGGAATGCAGATTGTCTGTTCAAGATAGCTCCCGTTCGTCAGACTGCCGGATCAGAACATGTGCCGGACGCCGACCATCGCGCCGAGCTGCCCCATCCCTTCGCCGGGCGTCGTGCCCGGTCCGCCGCCGCTGACCGCGTAGCGCGCATGCGCGCTGTTCCACAGGTACGACGATTGCGCGTAGACGGCCGTGCGCTTGGTCAGCAGATAGGTCGCGCGCAGCGTCGCCATCGTCGCGCGCGTGTCGTGCGCGCTGTTGACGATCCGGTAGCCTTCGCCGTCGACGACGAAATCGGGCTTCACCGCGTACGACGCACCGACGAAGAACAGGTCCGAATGCGCGCCGGGCGCGGCCGGCGAACCGGTCGACACGCTCCGGCCGATCCAGCCCGCGCCGATCTTCGCGCCCGCCGCCTGCGCGTAGGCGCTCACGTGCGTGCGCGCGTCCTTGCCGCCGCTGCTCGTGAAGGCGACCGGCGCGACGCCGTCGAAGAAATTCGCGGCCGCGCCGGTGCCGCCGCGCTGCTCCTCGTACGACGCCGCCGCGCCGAAATACGCGCTGTCGTACTTGAGCATCACCGACCAGTTGCGGCACTGGAGCGTATCGCCCGGCACCTGCCCCGCGCACGTGCCCTGCCCCGGCGAGTTGCCGGTGCCCGCGCCGTCGCGGCCGAACGAATACGCGGCGCCGAGCGTCACGCCGCGGTACGTGCCGATGTAGGTCGCCGCGTTGTCGGCGCGCCCGTTCGGCACGTATGCGTCGAACGAGCCGAGCCCGTAGATGTCGGGGCCGATGATGTCCGCGCCCTGCAGCGCGAGGTACGTCATCGTGTACTGGCGGCCGAACGCGAGCGTGCCGAAGCCGCCCTTCAGCCCGACGAACGCCTGCCGCCCGAACAGCCGGCCGCCCTGCCCGAGATCGCCGCCGCGCACGTTGAAGCCGCTCTCGAGCGTGAAGACCGCCTGGTAGCCGCCGCCGAGATCCTCCGCGCCGCGCAGCCCCCAGCGCGACGGCAGTTCGCCGGTCACGGCCGGCATCCGCACCACGTGGTCGCCGGCCGCGTTCGCGTGGGACACGAACTCGACGCCCGTGTCGATGATCCCGTACAGCGTCACGCTCGATTGCGCGTGCGCGCCGGTCGAGGCCAGCGCGCATGCGCCGGCCGCCAGCAAGGCTTTGGTGTGCTTCATGGTTAGTGTCTCCAGACCTGTGTCGATTTCGCGCTCTGCCGGCGCTCGTGGGTGAAAGTAAAGAAACTCAGTCGTGTGCCTGCGGCCTGCGGATCAGCACCAGCGCCGCGACGGCGGCGACCAGCGTGACGGGAATGCTCGCGCCGATCACGACCGACGCGCTGCGGCCCATCGCGAGCAGCTCGGCGGCCGCGAGCGGGCCGACCACGGAGCCGAGCCGGCCCACCGCGACCGCCGAGCCGACGCCGGTGCCGCGCATCGCGGTCGGGTAGTAGATCGCGGCGAGCGCATACAGCACCGACTGGCCGCCGACGACGAACATCCCGGCCGCGAACGCCGCGGCGGACAGCCATACGAGGCCCGGCGCGATGGCGAGCGCGGCGAGCGACAGCACGATCCCCGCGTACATGCCGCCGACGACCCGCGACGGCCGCATCCGGTCCATCGACATGCCGATGCCGAGCACGCCGAGGCCGCTGCCGATGTTGAAGAAGATCTGCACGATGCCCGCCTGGCTGCGCGCGAGCCCTTTCGCGGCCATCAGCGACGGCAGCCAGTTCAACAGGAAATACAGGACGATCAGCGTGCAGAAATAGCTGAGCCAGAGCGCCAGCGTCGTGCCGGTGCGCGAGCCGCCGAACAGCGTGTGCGCGACGCCCGGACGCGCGCCGCCCGATGCGCTGACGTCGAGGAACGCGCGCGATTCCGGCAGCAGCGCGAGCAGCAGCGGGGCAAGCAGCAGCGGCCCGATGCCGCCGACGTAGAAGATGTGCCGCCACTCGGTGTCGCCGGCCAGCAGCACGCCGATCAGCGACGCGATCACGCCGCCGAACGGAATCCCGCAGTACATCACGGCCACCGCGCTGCTGCGCGAGCGCGAGTCGACCGCTTCGGACGACAGCGCAATGAGGTTCGGCATCGCACCGCCGAGGCCGAGGCCGGTCAGCGCGCGCACGACGACCAGCATCGCGAAGCTCGACACCTGCGCGGTCGCGATCGACAGCAGCCCGAACAGGCAAACCGACGCGATCAGCACGTGCTTGCGGCCGATCCGGTCGGCGAGCCAGCCGCCGAGCATCGCGCCCGGCAGCAGGCCGAACGTGCCGGCGCTGAACGCGAGCCCCATCTGCGAAACCGTGAGCCCGAACTCGTGAGCCATGCGCGGCGCGGCAACGCCGACCGACTGCAGGTCGAGCCCCTCGAGCAGCGCGATCGCGAAACACAAACCGAGCGTCGTCGCGACGGCCGGCCTCTCGGCAACGGAAGTGTCCATGTCGTCTCCAAACCTTGTACTGCGCGTCATGCCGGGACGCATGCGCGGCGTCTTTGTCGTGATCGGACCATGCATCAGAAATTATCAGGTAGCCTGATTTATTGTCCGAAATAAAATCCGCTCGACCAGCCGGTCATGCGGACCGTCATCCCATCGAAGGACGGGACGATTTAATAACAGGTAACCTGATATTTCAAGTGCGCGGTGCGCCGGTGTTAACCCGCAACACGCGCGGAAGCCGGCCGGGCAAGGGCGTGCGGAACGCCGAGTGAAGCGAACGTGTGGTTCAGTCGCGCAGGTTGCGCACGAACAGCTCGAGCGTGCGCTGGACCTGCGCGGCGTCGGCGGCGGTGAGGTCGTCGCCGAGCATCCGGCGCTCGAGCGGCCGCAGCACCCGTTCGCATTCGCGCAGGATCGCCGAACCTTCGTCGGTCAGGCGCAGCAGGATCACGCGGCCATGATTCGGATCGGCCTCGCGCGTGACGAAACCGCGTGCCGCCATCGCGACCATCACCTCGTTCGCGGATTGCGGCGTGATGAACGAGCGCACCGCGAGCTGCGCATTGGACAGCGCACCGCGCGCCTCGAGCACCGACAGCGCCGTGTATTGCGCGAGCGTCACGCCGAGCGGCGCGAGCGCATCGCTCATCTGGCGGCGCAGCAGCCGATCGAGATTGCCGATCAGGTAGGTCAGCCGCTGCTGGGCACGCATGGGCGGCCTGGCCTCGGTGGCACGGGCAGCGCGTTTCGCGCCGGCCGGTTTGACGGGAGTCGAACTCATGAAGGTGTCGGGAGGAATATCGCGGGCCATCTTACCTCACGCGGCCCGCATGGCGGACAGGCTCGCATCGCCGAATCGTGGCGGCCGGCACACTGTATACAACATGAGTCCGACCAACCGGTTTCGCTCATGGTTTACCCGCTGATTTGCACGATTCCGCTTGAACGCATGGCAGCGATGTATACAATTTTATCAAGTAACCTGATAACTCCGCACGCCTGCCTCGGCAATGCTGCACTGCCCCCGATATCCGCCATGACCGACCTCGACGCTCCGACTTCCGACACCCGCGCGGCTTCCCCGTCGCAAACGGTCCGCACGCTGCTCGGCCTGCGCGAACTCATCGTCGGCGGAGAGCTCGCGCCCGGCACACGCATTTCCGAACTGTGGGTCGTCGAGCGGCTCGGCGTATCGCGCACGCCGGTTCGGGCGGCGCTGATCCGGCTCCAGGAGGAAGGGTTGGTCGAGCCGATTTCGACCGGCGGGTTTGCGGTGCGCGCGTTTTCGGCGCGCGAGATCGGCGACGCGATCGAACTGCGCGGCACGCTCGAAGGGCTCGCCGCGCGGTTCGCGGCCGAACGCGGCGTGCCGCCGTCGATGCTGCACGGCCTGCACGCGTGCGCCGACGAGATCGACGTGCTGCTCGCCGGCCCGCTGACCGACGACACGTTCTCGCGCTACGTCGACGCGAATGCCCGCTTTCACCGGCTGCTCGCGGCCGCGGCCGGCAGCGACGTCGTCGCGCGGCAGATCGACAAGGTCGCGACGTTGCCGTTCGCGTCCGCGAGCGCGTTCGTCGTCGTGCAATCGCTCGATCCGCGCGCGCGCGAAACGCTGATCGTCGCGCAAGCCCAGCATCGCGCGGTGCTCGACGCGATCGAACGCCGCCAGGGCGCGCGCGCCGAAGCGCTGATGCGCGAACACGCGCAGATCGCGCACGACAACCTGCGGCGCGTGCTCGACAGCCAGCGCGCGATGACGAAGCTCAAGGGCGGCAACCTGATTCGCCGCGACGCCGGCTGACCGGCACGCGGCACCTTCGCGCGGCGCACGACGCGCCGCTCATCCGACGATAGACACGGCGTGGGGACACGCCATGGAGGAGACGCATGTTCCTGAAAAACGCGTGGTATGTGGCCTGCACGCCGGACGAATTCGCCGGCAAGCCGCTGGGGCGGCAGATTTGCGGCGAACGCATGGTGTTCTTTCGCGACGCGGACGGCGCGGTCGCCGCGCTCGAGGATTTCTGCCCGCACCGCGGCGCGCCGCTGTCGCTCGGCACCGTGCGCGACGGCCGGCTCGTGTGCGGCTATCACGGGCTGACGATGGGCGCGGACGGCAAGTGCACGAGCATGCCGTGCCAGCGCGTCGGCGGCATTCCGGCGATCCGCCGCTATCCGGCCGTCGAGCGGCACGGCTTCGTGTGGGTGTGGCCGGGCGACCCGGCCCAGGCCGATCCGGCGACGATCCACCCGCTCCACTGGGCCGACGATCCGGGCTGGGCGTATGGCGGCGGTCTCTATCACATCGACTGCGATTACCGGCTGATGATCGACAACCTGATGGACCTCACGCACGAGACCTACGTGCATGCGTCGAGCATCGGGCAGCCGGAGATCGAGGAAGCGCCGCCCGCGACCAAGGTGAACGGCGATACGGTCACGACCAGCCGCTTCATGGAAGGCATCGTGCCGCCGCCGTTCTGGGCCGCCGCGCTGCGCGGCAACGGGCTCGCCGACGACGTGCGCTGCGATCGCTGGCAGATCTGCCATTTCACGCCGCCGAGCCACGTGATGATCGAAGTGGGCGTCGCGCATGCGGGCAAGGGCGGCTATCACGCGGACCCGCGCGACAAGGTGTCGAGCATCGTCGTCGATTTCATCACGCCGGAAACCGAGACGTCGATCTGGTACTTCTGGGGGATGGCGCGCAGCTTCGCGGTGGACGACCGCGCGTTGACGGACACGATCCGCAACGGGCAAGGCGCGATCTTCGCCGAGGATCTCGACATGCTCGAAGCGCAGCAACGCAACCTGCTGCGCTGGCCGGACCGGCCGCTGCTGAAGCTGAACATCGACGCCGGCGGCGTGCAGTCGCGACGCGTGCTCGACCGGCTGATCGACCAGGAGCGCGCCGCCGCGCTGCCGTGCTGACCGCGTGCCGCGCCGCCGCCGCATGGCGGCGCGACACGCCTACTTCATCCTTCCCCATGAAAGTCACGCTCATCCGCAAGCTTCCCGTCGCGACCGACATCTGCGCGTTCGAACTCGCGCCGGCAGACGGCACGGCGCTGCCGCCATTTACGGCCGGCGCGCATATCGACGTCCACGTCGGCGGCTTCGTCCGCCAGTATTCGCTGTGCAACAGCCCGTCGGAGACGGGCGTCTACCGGCTCGGCGTGCTGCGCGAGCCCGCGTCGCGCGGCGGCTCGCTCGCGATGCACGCATGCGAGCCCGGCACGACGCTCGACATCAGCGCGCCGCGCAACCACTTCCCGCTCGACCCGCGTGCCGCGCACACCGTGCTGCTCGCGGGCGGCATCGGGATCACGCCGCTGCTCAGCATGGCCGCGCACCTGATCGAGACCGGCCAGTCGTTCGAGCTGCATTACTGCGCGCGCGAGCCGGCGCGCGCCGCGTTCCTCGACCGGCTCGACACGCCCGGGCTCAAGGCCCGCACGCGGCTCTGGTTCGACGACGCGCCGGACGGCCGGCGCATCGATTTCGCGCAGGTGCTCGCGAAGCCGGATGCGGGAACGCACCTGTACGTGTGCGGTCCCGGCGGGTTCATCGGCGCCGTGCTCGCGGCGGCCGCGCAGGCCGGCTGGGATCCGGCGAACGTGCATCGGGAGTATTTCGGTGCGGCCGGCTCGGGTTCGGCCGGCGTGGACGCCGCGGCTGTCCCAGGCGAAGACGGAGGCGACCGCGCGTTCCAGGTCTCGCTCGCGCAATCGGGCCGCGTCGTCGACGTGCCTGCCGGCACGACGATCGTCGAAGCGCTGCGCGGCTGCGGAATCGAGGTACCGGTGTCGTGCGAGCAAGGTGTGTGCGGCACCTGTCTCACGCGCGTGCTGTCCGGCACGCCCGATCATCGCGACGTCTACCTGACCGACGACGAACGCGCGGCCAACGATCAGATGCTGCCGTGCTGTTCGCGTGCGGCCACGCCGCTGCTGGTGCTGGATCTGTGAAAGTGCGTGCGGCGCGACGGACGCGCCGCACGCCGCCCGTTCACGCCGACGGCCGGTTTTGAGCCCTGGCAACCGGCAACGACGCCCGGCACCCGGCCTCGACGAGCGCGAGCCGACGCGCGAACGCCGCCAGCGGATAGTCGAAGAAGTAAGCGCCGACCGTGCGCTTGTCCGTGCGGAACGGATCGTCGTACGGCGCGTCGCCACTGTCGAACCGGCAGCCGTCGAGATCGCCGCTCGCGTCGAGCGGCGCGACGCGCCCGGTCACGAAGCGCGCCGCATCGTCGAGCACCTGTTGCGCGCTCGATGCATCGAGCGGCGCCACAGCGCCGGTGCGTCGAGCCATTCGTCGATCACGAACAGCATGTCGCGCAGCGGCGCGCGATATCCGGTACTCATCGTGCGCGCCTTACGCGCCGCGCGCACCGCCGGCGACGATCACGCCCGAGTCGGCCGCGTCGGCCGCATACATCGCTTCGACCACCGCCGCGCGCTGCGTCAGCACCGCGCGCTGGTTGATCGACCCCTTGTCGGTGATTTCGCCGAGATCGAGCGACGGCGGCGTGTCGAGCAGGCACAGCCGCGTGATGAACGTCGCGCTGCCGGTCGCGTCGCGGTTCAACCGCTGCAACAGGTCCGCAAAGAACGCGCGCACGGCCGGCGCCTGCAGCACGGCGCGCACGTCGGCGTCCGGCCCCGCGCCCGCGAGGCGGCGGCAATCGTCGACGCGCGGGAAGATCATCGCGCCGACGTCGTCGCGGTTCATCCCGGTCACCACCGCGTCCTGCACGTACGGCGCGCCGTTCGACACGATCCGCGCGCGCATCGGCCCGACGCTCACGAAGGTCCCCGTCGACAGCTTGAAATCCTCGGCGATCCGGCCGTCGAACATCAGCCCGATCTCCGGACGCTGCGGGTCGACGAAGCGTACCGCGTCGCCGCTGCGGTAGTAGCCTTCGTCGTCGAACACCTCGCGCGCGTCGTCGCCGCTCGCGCGCCAGTAGCCGGCCATCACGTTCGGGCCGCGAAAGCGCGCCTCGAGCTTGCCGTCGACCGGCACCAGCTTCGCGTCGCAGCCGGGCGCGGGCAGGCCGATGTAGCCGGCGCCCGACATCGGCCCGGTGGTGAACATGCACGACGGCGCGGCCTCGGTCATCCCGAGGCCCGCCATGATCCGGATGCGCTCGCCGCAGTGCGCGAGCGTCACGCGCTCGAGCCGGTCCCACGCGGCCTGCGACAGCCCCGCGCCCGCGAAGAAGTACATCTTCACCCGCGAGAAAAAGGTCGCGCGCAGCGCCGCGTCCGTTTCAAGCGCGACGGTCAGCTCCTCCCAGCCTTTCGGCACGTTGAAGTACACCGTCGGCGCGATCTCGCGCAGGTTGCGCAGCGTCTCGTCGAACTTGCCGGCGACCGGCTTGCCGTCGTCGATGTACAGCGTGCCGCCGTTGTACAGCGCGATCCCGACGTTGTGGCTGCCGCCGAACGTGTGGTTCCACGGCAGCCAGTCGACCAGCACCGGCGGCTCGATGCCGAATTGCGGAAACGTCTCGAGCAGCATCTGCTGGTTGCTGCACAGCATCCGGTGCGTGGTCGGCACCGCCTTCGGCAGCCGCGTCGAACCGGACGTGAACAGGAACTTGGCGATCGTATCGCCCGTGATCGCCTCGTGCGCGGCATCGACGCTGCCCGGCGCGGTGTCGAGCAGCGACGCGAAGCGCGTGACGCCGCGCATCCCGTCCGGCGCCGACACGACCACGCGCTCGACGTCGGGCGGCACCGTCGCATCGAGCGCGGCGCGGAACGCATCGCCGTCGGTGGCGAACACGAGCCCCGGCGTCAGCAGCGCCAGCGCGTGACGGAGCTTGCCGTAGTCGCTCGACACGAGCGAATACGCCGGCGACAGCGGCGCATACGGAATGCCGGCCCACATCGCGCCGAACGCGACCTGCAGGTGTTCGAGATCGTTGCCGGACAGGATCGCGACCGGCCGCTCGGCTGACAGCCCGCGATCGAGCAGCGCCTGGCCGATCGCGCGCGCGCGTTCGAGCATCTGCGCATAGCTGATGCCGATCCACGCGCCGTCGGGGCCGCGCCGCGCGACGAGCCAGCGGTCCGGGTGCGCTTGCGCACCGCTGACGAGCCGGTCGGTCAGCCGGCGCGGATATGCGCCGAGCGCGGTCGATGCGCGCAGGGTCCAGCAGCCGTCGCGTTGCGCGATGTCGGGCGGTGCCGCACCGATCGCGACGGGGCGGTAGCCGGCAGGGGCGGGCTGCACGGCGGCAGTGCCGTGCAGTTGGGTCGGATCCGCATCCAAGGTCTGTCTCCAGTCGGTTCCGCCTGCGCGCTGGCAGCGCGCGGCGGGAACTTCGTTGTGTCGTTGTCGGTGCCGCGACGCGGCTGCCCGCTCAGATCGGGTAGTGGCGCGGCGCGGTCTGCACGGTGATCCAGCGCAGGTCGGTGAATTCGGCGATCGACGCCTTGCTGCCGAACCGGCCGTAGCCGCTCGCCTTCACGCCGCCGAACGGCATCTGCGCCTCGTCGTGCACGGTCGGGCCGTTGATGTGGCAGATGCCCGACTCGATCCGCTTCGCGACCTGCATCGCGCGTGCGATGTCGCGGCTGAACACCGCGGCCGACAGCCCGTATTCGCTGTCGTTCGCGGCGGCAAGCGCCGCGTCGTCGCCGTCGACGCGCTGCACGGTCACGACCGGCCCGAACGATTCGTCCGCGTAGAGCTTCATGTCGCGCGTGACGCCGTCGACGATCGTCGGCTGCATCACCGCGCCGTCGACTTCGCAGCCGAGCGGCAACGCCGCGCCGTGCGCGCGCGCGTCGGCGACCAGCGCCGCGATACGCTGCGCGGCCGCCGCGCTTTCGAGCGTGCCGAGCACGACGCCCGGCGCGGCCGGGTTGCCCGCCTTCAGCGTACGCGCCTTCGCGACGAGCCGTTCGACGAACGCATCGGCGACTGTCCGGTCGACGATCACGCGCTCGGTCGACATGCAGATCTGGCCCTGGTTGAAGAACGCGCCGAACGCGACCGCGTCGACCGCCGCATCGAGATCCGCGTCGTCGAGCACGAGCACCGGCGCCTTGCCGCCGAGTTCGAGCAGCGCCGGCTTCAGGTGCTGCGCGGCGAGCGTCGCGACGATCCGGCCGACGCGCGTCGAGCCGGTGAAGTTGACGCGCCGCACCGCCGGGTTCGCGATCAACCGTTCGACGATCGCGGGGGCGTCCTGCGGCGCATGCGTGATCACGTTGACGACACCGTCGCCGAGCCCCGCGTCATGCAGCACGCTGCCGATCAGCCGGTGCACGCCCGGGCAGCCCTCGGACGCCTTCAGCACGACCGTGTTGCCGCACGCGAGCGGCATCGCAAGCGCGCGGGTCGCGAGAATCACCGGCGCGTTCCACGGCGCGATGCCGAGCACGACGCCGCACGGCTGGCGCACCGCCATCGCGAGGCTGCCAGGTACATCGGACGGGATCACCGCGCCGTCGATCTGCGTCGTCATCGCGGCGGCCTCGCGCAGCATGTTCGCCGCGAGCATCACGTTGAAGCCGTACCAGTTCGCCATCGCGCCGGTTTCGGCACGGCCGATCTCGATGAATTCGCCGGCGCGCGCGTCCATCCGGTCGGCCGCCGCGAGCAGCCGCCGGCGGCGCTCGGTCGGCGCGAGCGCCGCCCATGCGGGAAACGCGCGCGCGGCCGCCGCGACCGCGGCATCCGCATCGGCGAGCGTCGCCGCGGCGGCGCGCGACGCCACCTGTCCCGTCGCCGGATCGATCCGGTCGAACGTGCCGCCATCCGACGCGCCGCGCGACACGCCGTCGATCAACAAACTCACTTCGTGCATTTCGCTGTCTCCGCTCAGTCCGGTTGCGTGCCGCGTCGCGCGTCAGCGCTTGTATGCCTGCAGGCCCGGCTTGATGCTCTTGTCGTCGAGGAACTGCTTGAGGCCCTGCTCGCGGCCGCCTTCCGGATCGCGGTAGTTCGCCTGGTCGAGCTTCGCGTACAGGTAGTCCTCGTTCTGCTCCCACGTCAGTTCGCGGCAGCGCTTGAAGCCGTGCTTCGCGTTGCGGATCACGACCGGATTCTTGTCGAGCAGCTTCGCGGCGAGCGCCAGCACTTCATCGCGCAGTTGCGCACGCGGCACGCTCTTGTTGACGAGCCCCATCTTCGCGGCCTGCTGCCCGGTGAAGGTATCGCCGGTCATGATGTAGTACAGCGCCTCGCGATGCCCGACGGTATCCGCCATCGCCTTGCTGACGAGGTTGCCCGGCGGGATGCCCCAGTTGATCTCCGACAGCCCGAACACGGCTTCGTCGGCCGCGATCGCGAGATCGCACGCGACGAGCGGCGAGAAACCGCCGCCGAAACACCAGCCGTTGACCATCGCGATCGTCGGCTTCGCATACATGCGCAGCAGTTGCCACTGCCAGCGGCTCGCGTCGCGGCGGATCTTTTCCTGCAGGATCTCCGGGCCCGCGTCCACTTCGCGGAAATACTCCTTCAGGTCCATCCCGGCCGTCCAGGCATCGCCCTCGCCGGTCAGCACGAGCACCTGCGCTTCGGCGTCGAGCTCGACCGCTTCCAGCACGTCGATCATCTCCGTGTTCAGCGTCGGGCTCATCGCGTTGCGCTTGTCCGGGCGGTTCAGCGACACCCACGCGATCCCGCCCTCGACCGTGACCTTCACCGTTTTCCAGCGACCTTCGTAACTCATCTTCGTTCTCCAATGACCGTGCCGCCCTACGCGACTCGATGCCAATTTACTATCAGGTAACCTGATATGTAAAGTAGAATGGAAGCGGCTCGGGACAAACCCCTAAACGGGCACGAACGCGCGGTTTCGCGCCGCGCGGCGCCTGCGCTTCACGACATGAGGAGACACGCTTGGACATCCGCAACCTGATCGCCATCGACACGCACGTGCATGCCGAAGTGTCGTGCTGCCAGCCGCCCGACCTGTTCGCGAAGGCATTCGACGACGCGGCCGACAAGTACTTCGGCACGGTGCTGAAGCAGGGCCGCCGGCCGACGATTCCGGAGACGATCGCGTACTACCGCGAGCGCCGCATCGGCTTCGTGATGTTCACCGTCGACTGCGAGACGAACATCGGCCGGCGCCGCATTCCGAACGAGGAAATTGCACAGTTCGCGCAGGAGAACGCCGACGTGATGATCGCGTTCGCGAGCATCGACCCGCACAAGGGCCGCTTCGGCGCGCGCGAGGCGCGTCGCCTGATCGAAGAACACGGCGTGAAGGGCTTCAAGTTCCACCCGACGATGCAGGGGTGCTTTCCGAACGACCGGCTCGCGTATCCGATCTACGAGGTGATCGCCGAATACGGGCTGCCGGCCGTGTTTCACAGCGGGCATTCGGGGATGGGGTCGGGCATGCGCGGCGGCGGTGGGCTGCGTCTGAAGTACTCCGAACCGATCCATCTCGACGACGTCGCCGCCGACTTCCCGGACATGAAGATCGTGATCGCGCACCCGTCGTGGCCGTGGCAGGAGCAAGCGCTGTCGATCGCGCTGCACAAGCCGAACGTCTACATCGACCTGTCGGGATGGTCGCCGAAGTATTTCTCGCCGGAGCTGGTCAAGTATGCAAACACGCTGCTCAGGCACAAGGTGCTGTTCGCGTCGGATTTTCCGCTGATCCGGCCGGATCGCTGGCTGGAGGATTTCCACGGCGCCGGGTTCCGGCCCGACGTGCACCCGCTGATCCTGAAGAACAACGCGGTGGCGTTGCTGGGGTTGGGGCTCGACGCGCCGCGCGAATGATGCGCCGAGTGGCGAATGCGCCGATCGTGGCGCGGCGGCCGGCGCGGCCGGTGCGGTCGTGCGACGATGCCGCGCCCGCCGGCCGCTCGCCGCGCCGTGGCGCTCAGGTGGCGCGCTTCGGCGTGAACCGCGCGGTCGGCAGCCCCGCGTGCCGCGTCTGCGCGACGAACACACCGCCCGCATGTGCATCGCTTGCCAGCGCATCGCCGCTCAACCCGACGCGCGCACTCGTCACGTACAGGCGGCCTTCGCCATCGAGCGTTGCGCAACTCGGCTGCGCGGTCGGCACGTCGACGCGCGCCGTCTCGACGCCGTCCGGCCCGTAGCGCACGACCCGCCGCCCGCCCCATTGCGCGTTCCACAGGCCGCCGTCGCGATCGATCGTCGAGCCGTCGGGGTCGCCGTCCGGGTCGGTCAGGCGCGCGAACGGCCGCACGTTCGCGACGTCGCCGCCCGCGCGGTAGTCGCAGACGAAAATCTCGCGAACGAGCGAATCGCAGAAATACATCCTCGAACCGTCCGGCGAGAACGCGATGCTGTTCGCGATCGCCGCCGGCGGCAGCGCGAGCCGTTCGAGCGTGAGATCCGGATTGAGCCGGTAGAACCCGCCGACCGCGCGCGGCGGCTCGCCGCCTTCGTCCTTCATCCCGAACACGAACGCGCCGAACGGGTCGCAGCGCCCGTCGTTCAGCCGCGTCGGCAGATCGGGTTCGACGTCGACGATCCGCGTAAACGCGCCGCTGCGCAGGTCGAAGAACGCGAGATGCGTCGCGAGCCCGACGAGCAGCACGTCCGGATCGTCGGTCAGCGCGAAACACGCGAGCCGCTCGGACATCGCCCACGACGTCAGGCCGGAACCGTCCGCGCGGCATCGCCACAACTGCGCGCCTTCGATGTCCGTCCAGTACAGCGCGTGCGTCGCATCGCACCACGTCGCGCCTTCGCCGAGCGTGTTGCGGCTGTCGGCCAGCAGCATTGCCTGCCCGGCCGGATGAATCTGTTGCATGCCGTCTCCCGATATCTGTCGTGTCCGCAGGCGGCCGCACTTTCGTCAGATCTTCATCGCGCGCCGCTGGTTGCGACGATACTGGTCGAACAGCACCGCGAGCAACAGAATTCCGCCGCGTATCAGATATTGGTAAAACGTCGGCACGTTCAGCAGGCTCATCGCGTCCTGCACCGCGCCCATGATCAGCACGCCGACCAGCACGCCGGAAATCGTCGCGACGCCGCCCGTCAGCGACACGCCGCCGAGCACGCACGCGGAGATCACGCCGAGCTCGAGGCCGACCGACGTCTTCGGATCGCCGAGGCTCATCCGCGACGCGAGCATCACGCCGGCGAAGCCCGTCACGAGCCCCTGCAGCACGAACACGGTGATCTTGATGCGCATCACCGGCAGCCCCGCGAGCAGCGCGGCCTCGCCGTTGCCGCCGACGGCGAGCACGTTCTTGCCGAACACCGTCTTGCGCAGCAGGAAGCCGAACACGACGAAGCCGACGATGTTGCTCCAGATCGGATACGAAATGCCGAGGAACGAGCCGGCGCCGAGGTCGAAGAAGCGTTCCTCGGAGATCATCACCGCGTCGCCGTTCGACGTGATGAACGCGAGCCCGCGCACGACTTCCATCATCGCGAGCGTGACGATCAGCGAATTGATCCGGTAGCGCGCGATCAGCACGCCGTTCACGAGCCCGACCGCGCCGCCCGCGAGCACGCCGGCCGCTGCGCCGAACAGCACGCTGTGCGTCGCGGTGATCAGCGTCGACGCGACGACGCCCGAGAACGCGACGATCGACGCGACCGACAGGTCGACCTCGCCGAGCGCGAGCACGAACATCATCGTCACCGCGATCGAGCCGATCAGCGTGACCGACAGCAGCAGGCCCTGGATGTTGCGCGGCGTGAGGAAGTCCGGCACCGTCAGCGACAGCGTCGCGAACAGCACGAGAAACACCATCACGATGCCGGAACGGTTGATCAGTTGCCACACGCCGCCGCGCGCCCGCATGGGCACGCCGGTGGCATCGGGGGATGGAGAGGTACGTTGGGGTTGCATTGCCTGGCTCATGTCATTTGCATTCCGGTTGATCGTTGCGGGGCGCTAGCGCGGCAGCGCGAGCTTGATCAGCGCGTCGGGCGTCGCCTGCGCCTTCGCGACCTCGCCCGCGATCCGTCCTTCCTTCATCACGATGATCCGGTCCGACACGCCGATCACCTCGGCCAGGTCGCTCGACACGAGGATCACCGTGCGGCCCGCTTCCGCGAGTTCGTAGAACAGGTTGTAGATTTCCGCACGCGCGCCGACGTCGATGCCGCGCGTCGGCTCGTCCATCAGGAACACGTCGATGCGTTCGGCCAGCCAGCGCGCGAGCACGACCTTCTGCTGGTTGCCGCCCGACAGCGCGCCGATCGGCGTATCGCCGTCGCGGGTCTTGATCGCGAGCCGCTCGATGTAGCGTTGCGCGAGTTCGCGCTCGCGCCGCGTGTCGAGCAGCATCCGCGCCGGGCTGAAATGCCGGCGCGCGCTGATGTTCAGGTTGTCGGCCACCGATGCGATCGCGACGATGCCCTCCTGCTTGCGGTCTTCCGGGCACAGCGCGAGGCCGGCGCGTACCGCGTCGCGTGGGCTCCCGAACGCCACCCGCTTCCCGTTCAGCTCGACATGTCCCGCGCTCGGGCGCGCGGCGCCGTACAGCAGCTTCATCAGCTCCGAGCGGCCCGCGCCGACGAGCCCGAAAAAGCCGACGATCTCGCCGCGCCGCGCGGTGAACGACACGGGCTCGGACAACCCGGGCCCCGCCAGCCCCTTCGCCTCGATCAGCACGTCGCCGGCCATGCGCGGCCGGTAGCCGTACACGTCCTCGATCGAGCGGCCGACCATGCAGCCGATCAGCCGGTCGCGGTCGAGATCGGCGACCGAATCGAACGTGTCGATGCGGCGGCCGTCGCGAAACACGGTCACGCGGTCGCACAGTTCGTAGACTTCCTCCATCCGGTGCGTGACGTAGATGATCGCGCGGCCTTCGGCGCGCAGCGCGCGGATGATCCGGAACAGCTGCGTGGTCTCGCGCGCCGACAGCGAGCTCGTCGGCTCGTCGAACGCGATCACGCGCGCGTCGCGCATCAGCGCCTTGCCGATCTCGATCATCTGGCGCTGGCCGATCGACAGATACTTCACCGGGGTGCCCGGATCGATGTGCTCGCCGAGCCGCTCCAGCGCATCGAGTGCGCGCGCGGCGAGCGTGCGTTCGTCAACCACGCCGAGCCGGCTCGGCAGTTGCCCGAGCATCAGGTTCTCCGCGACCGTCAACTCCGGCACCAGATGCAGCTCCTGGTAGATGATCGCGATGCCGGCCTCGAGCGCCGCACGCGTCGACGCGAAACGCTGCTCCGTGCCGTTCAGCGTCAGCGTGCCGGCCTGCGGCTGGTTCACGCCGGACAGCACCTTCAGCAGCGTCGATTTCCCCGCGCCGTTCTCGCCCATCAGCCCGTGCACTTCGCCCGCGCGTACCGACAGCGACACGGCGTCGAGCGCGCGCACGCCCGGGAACGTCACGGTGATGCCGTCGAGCGCGAGCAGCGGGGCGTCCTGTGGCAGTGCGCCGGCTTCACCGTCGTCGTGGCGGGACACTGCCGTCATCGTCTGCATCGTCATGGCGTTTTCGCCCCGCGTGCTCAGATGCCGAGCTCGGCGCGCACGGCCTGCCAGTTCGCGCGCGTCATCAGCTTGCCGCTCGTCTGCGTGTCGGGCGGCGGCGTCTTGCCGTTGCGGATCCAGTCGACGAGGTTCTGCGTGCTGTCCTTGCCGTGGTTCGTCGAGCTGACGGCGATCGTCCCGTAGAAGCCGGTCGGCTCCTTCTTCTGGAATTCGGCGAACGCTTCGCCCGCGCCGTTGATGCCGACGCCGATCACGTCCGCCGCCGGGATGTGCAGCTGCTCCGTCGCGCGCACCGCGCCGAGCACGGTTTCCTCATTCAACGCGTAGACCACCCACTTCTTCACGTTCGGATGGCGCGCGAGCACGGGTGCTGCCGCGCTGAAGCCGCCTTCGTCGTCGGTCGTCTTCTGCGGCGCATCGAAGATGTTTTCCTTGCGGAAGCCGTTCGCGAGCAGCGCCTGCGTCGCGCCGTCGGTGCGCAGCTTCGCGGTCGGCAGCTCGTAGTTCGTGATCCGCAGCGCGCCGACTTCCTCGGGCTTCCAGCCGCGCCGCTTCATCTCGTCGGCAATGGCCTGGCCGACCTGGTTGCCGATCTTGGTCGCCGACATCCCGAGGTGCGGCACGTTCGGCAGCGGCTTGCCGGTCGAATCGACGAGCTGGTCGTCGACGGTCACGAACTTCATGTTGTAGCGCTTCGCGCGTGCGGCGATCGCCGGGCCGAGGCGCACGTCGGGCGCGCAGATCACGAAGCCCTGTGCGCCTTGCGAGCCGAGGTTGTCGATCGCGGCCAGCACTTTCTCGCCGTCGGGCGTGCCGATCTTCACGACCGAGAAATTCTCCTTCTGGCCGAGCGCGGACGCCGCGTTCTGCTCGTTGATGAACCAGGCCTGCTCGGGCATCTTCACCAGAAAGCCGATCTTCAGCGGCGCGTCGGCGCGCGCGGCGCCCTGCATGCCGAGCGGCGCGATGCAAAGCGCGGCCAGCAGCGCGCGCAGGGTATGGCGGCGAATCGTGCGATTCATGTCGTGTCTCCTTGTATCGACTGGGGTCTTCATCATTCGTCGTGCGCGGCCGCGGCGCAGCGCGCCGGCACGTTCATCGGCCGAACGCGTCGGTCTGGACGCGCCGCCCGAACAGAAACGCATCGGCGACGAGCCGCAGCGGCCGCACGTCGACATCGCTTGCGCCGCGCGCGATCAGCGCGCGGAAGTGCGCGTACAGCGCCGGATACTCGCGTTCGGGCCCGAGCTCGACCGGCTCGCCCGCGATCGACAATTGCGCGCCGCCGCGGCTGATCGCGAGCACGCCGTCGGCCGTATCGACCGCGATCTCCCATTGCTCGAGCGGGCCGTGCCGCCAGTCGAATTCCGCGCGCACCGGCACGCCGTCGGTATCCGCGCAATCGAGTTCGGCCGCGATCGGCGTCTGCACGTCGCTCGGCACGATGAGCGTCGCCTCGCGCAGCACGAGCTCGCGCGGCAGGATCCGCGTGACGATCGACAGCGCGTTGATGCCCGGATCGAACACGCCGAGGCCGCCCGGCTCCCAGATCCACTGCTGCCCCGGATGCCAGCGCCGCACGTCCTCTTTCCAGCGCACCTGCACCGCGCGGATCGTGCGCGTCGCGAGCCACGCGCGGGCGGGCTCCACCGCGCTCGCGCAGCGCGAATGCCAGGTCGCGAACAGCGTAAGGCCGCGTTCGCGCGCGAGCGCCTCCAGCGCGGCCACTTCGCCGAGCGTCGCGCCCGGCGGCTTCTCGAGCATCACGTGCTTGCCGGCTTCGAGTGCGGCACGCGCCTGCGCGTAGCGCACCTGCGGCGGCGCGCACAGCGACACGGCGTCGAGCTCGCGCTCGGCGGCCAGCAGCGCGCGGAGGTCGCGATAGTTGCGCACGCCGGTGACTTCCGCGTGGCGGCTCGCGCAAGCCGTCAACGTGAAGCCCGGTTCGGCGGCGATCGCCGGAAGATGCTGGTCGCGCGCGATCTTGCCGATCCCGACGACGCCCAGCGAAACCTGATCATTCATCGTGCATGTCTCCTTCGCGTATCGCTCAGTGCGCCCAGCGCAGCACGAGCGGATCGAGCCGGCGCGCGATCGCGAGCAGTTCCGCGCGCGTGTCGGGATGCAGTTCCGGCATCGGATGCCGCGGCCGCTCGCACGCGATCACGCCGCCTGCGCGCATCAGCGCCTTCGCGGTGAGGATCCCGGACTGGCGGTTCTCGTGATTGATCAGCGGCAGCCACGCCTGGTAGCGCGCGTACGCGTCGTCGTGGCGCCCGTCGCGCCATGCTGCGAGGATCGGCCGGATGCCGTCCGGATACGCGCCGCCCGTCATCGCGCCGGTCGCGCCCGCATGGAGGTCGGCGAGCAGCGTGATCGCCTCCTCGCCGTCCCACGGCCCCTCGATTGCATCGCCGCCGAGCCGGATCAGCTCGCGCAGCTTGTTCGCGGCACCGGGCGTCTCGATCTTGAAGTACGCGACCTGCTCGATCTCGCGCGCCATCCGCGCGAGGAACGGCGCGGCGAGCGCGGTGCCGCTCGCGGGGGCGTCCTGGATCATGATCGGGATGGCGATCGCGTCGGACACGCGGGCGTAGAACTCGAAGATCTGCGCTTCGGGCACGCGGAACGTCGCGCCGTGATACGGCGGCATCGCCATCACCATCGCGGCGCCGAGCTGCTGCGCGCGCAGGCTGCGCGCCGCGCACACCTGCGTGCTGTAGTGCGACGTCGTGACGATCACCGGCACGCGGCCCGCCACGTGTTCGAGAATCGTGCGCGTGAGCACGTCGCGTTCGTCGTCGGTGATCGCGAACTGCTCGGAGAAGTTCGCGAGGAGGCACAGCCCGTCCGAGCCCGCATCGATCATGAAATCGACCGCGCGCTTCTGGCTCGCGAGGTCGAGCTCGCCGGTGTCGGTAAACGTCGTCGGGACGACGGGGAAGATGCCGCGATAGCGCGGCGTGCTGCTCGAGGTCATGGTTCGGTCCTGCGTCGGTCGAAGCGGCATTCAGCCGGAAAGCAATGCGTTCAGGATTCGCGGGCGAGCGCGCCCGCGGCCGACTGCGGCGCTCGCAGCGTCGCGCGGACCACGAACGTGATCAGCACCGCGAACAAAAGCGTCGCCGCGAGGAAATACAGGCCGGCCGCGAGGCTGCCGGTTGCCTGCTTGATCAGGCCGATGCCGTACGGCCCGACATAGCCGCCGAGATTCGCGAGCGAATTGATCGCGGCGATGCCGACCGCCGCGCTCGTCCCGGTCAGGAACTCGCCGGGCAGCGCCCAGACGACGGCCTGGATCGAGTAAAGCGAGAACGCGGTGAGGCAGATGAACAGGAACTGCAGCGCGGGCTGACGCGCCCATGCGCTGGCGGCCATCGTCAGCGCCGCGGCGGCCGACACGACGACGATGTGCCAGTAGCGTTCGCGCGCGCGATCCGAATGACGCGGCACGACCAGCAGCCCGACCACCGCGAACAGGTACGGCACGGCGGACAGCAGGCCGGTGGCCGTGTCGCCCGCGCCGAACGCGTGAATGATCGTCGGCAGCCACAGCGACAGCCCGTAGATGCACAGCGGGAACGGCAGGAACAGCGCCGCGAGCAGTAGCACGCGCCGGTCGGCCAGCGTGGCGAGCGGGTTGCGGTGCGCGTCGGGGCGGAACGTGTCGCGATCGGCGGCGAGCTGGCGCGCGATCCAGCGCCGCTCGTCATCGTTCAGCCAGCGCGCGCGATCCGGCGATTCGGGTAGCAGCCGCAGCGTCGGCCACACGAGCAGCACGGCCGGCAGGCCGCTGGCGACGAACAGCGCCTGCCAGTTCGACAGCCCGAACAGCCCGTGCGTCGACAGCAGCCAGCCCGCGAGCGGCCCCGTCACGATGCCGGCGATCGGCTGCGCGAGCACCAGCAGCCCGATCACGCGCGCGCGGCCGCGCATCGGAAACCACTGCGTGAGGAAATACAGGATGCCCGGATACAGGCCGGCTTCGGCCGCGCCGAGCAGGAAGCGCAGCACGTAGAAGCTGGCCGGCCCGCGCACGAGCGCCATCGCCATCGTGATCACGCCCCACGTCGCGAGAATGCGCGCGAACCACACGCGCGCGCCGAAGCGGCCGAGCGCGAGATTGCTCGGCACCTCGCACAGGAAATAGCCGATGAAGAACAGCCCCGCGCCGAACCCGTACGCGGCGTCGCCCAGGCCGACGGCCGCATTCATGTGCAGCTTCGCGAAGCCGACGACCGTGCGGTCGACGTAGGCCACCACGTAGATCAGCGCGAGAAACGGCACCAGCCTGCGCGTGAGCGTGCGCATCAACTGCCGTTCGTCGACGGCGGCCGACGGGCCGGATTGAGCCGCGGCGGGTGTCGCGGACGGGTGCTGCGTCGTCGTCATCGTGTCTCCATGGGTGGGCTGCGCCGGCGTCGTCGCCGGTCTGTCCTGCTTCACCTGTGCCGCGTTTCGCGCACGCCGCTCAATGCGAGTGGCTCGGCACGTCCGCGCCGCGCGTGCCGACCAGGAAGTCGAGGTCGCACCCCTCGTCGGCCTGCAGCACGTGATCGATATACAGCCGCGCGTAGCCGCCCTTGCCGAGCTGGCCGGCCACGCCCGGCGCCGCGGTCGGATCGACGTCCGACAGGCGGCGCTGCAGTTCGTCATCCGTGATGTCGAGATGCAGCGTGCCGGCCTCGCAGTCGAGCTCGATCCAGTCGCCGTTGCGCACGGCCGCGAGCGGCCCGCCGGCGGCGGCCTCCGGCGCGACGTGCAGCACGACCGTGCCGTACGCGGTGCCGCTCATCCGCGCGTCGGAAATCCGCACCATGTCCTTCACGCCCTGGCGCAGCAGTTTCGGCGGCAGCCCCATGTTGCCGACCTCGGCCATCCCCGGATAACCGCGCGGCCCGCAGTTCTTCAGCACGAGCACCGAGCTTGCATCGACATCGAGCGCCTCGTCGTTGATCGTCGCCTTGTAGTGGTCGAGGTTCTCGAACACCACCGCACGGCCGCGGTGCTTCAACAGCTCGGGGCTCGCCGCCGACGGCTTCAGCACCGCGCCGCGCGGCGCGAGATTGCCGCGCAGGATGCGGATGCCGCCGTCCGCGATCAGCGGCCGGTCGAGCGGGCGGATCACCTCGTCGTCGTAGTTCGGCGCTTCGCGCACGTTGTCCCACAGCGATTTGCCGTTCACCGTCAGCGCATCCGGGTTCGGCAGCAGCCCGCCTTCGCCGAGCCGGCGCAGCACGGCCGGCAGCCCGCCCGCGTAATAGAACTCCTCCATCAGGAAGCGGCCCGACGGCATCAGGTCGACGATCGTCGGCGTGTCGCGGCCGATGCGCATCCAGTCTTCCAGTTCGAGCGGCACGCCGATGCGGCCCGCGATCGCCTTCAGGTGGATCACCGCATTCGTCGAACCGCCGATCGCCGCGTTCGCGCGGATCGCGTTTTCGAACGCGGCGCGCGTCAGGATCTTCGACAGCACGAGCCCTTCGAGCGCCATCTCGACGATGCGGATGCCGGACATGTGCGCGAGCACGTAGCGGCGCGAATCGACGGCCGGAATCGCCGCGTTGTGCGGCAGCGTGACGCCGAGCGCCTCGGCCATGCAGGCCATCGTCGACGCGGTGCCCATCGTGTTGCAGGTGCCGGCCGAGCGCGACATCCCGGCTTCGGCCGACAGGAAGTGATGCAGGTCGATCTCGCCGGCCTTCAGCGCTTCGTGCAGCTGCCACACGGCCGTGCCCGACCCGATGTTCTTGCCTTCGAGCTTGCCGTTCAGCATCGGGCCGCCCGACACGACGATCGCCGGCACGTCGCAGCTCGCCGCGCCCATCAACAGCGCGGGCGTGGTCTTGTCGCAGCCGGCGAGCAGCACGACCGCGTCGATCGGGTTGCCGCGGATCGCTTCCTCGACGTCCATCGACGCGAGGTTGCGCGTGAGCATCGCCGACGGCCGCAGGTTCGATTCGCCGTTCGAGAACACCGGGAACTCGACCGGGAAGCCGCCCGCCTCGAAGATCCCGCGCTTCACGTGCTCGGCGAGCTTGCGGAAGTGCGCGTTGCACGGCGTCAGTTCGGACCACGTATTGCAGATGCCGATGATCGGCCGGCCATCGAACTCGTGATCGGGGATGCCCTGGTTCTTCATCCAGCTCCGGTACATGAAGCCGTTCTTGTCGTTCGTGCCGAACCATTGGGCGGAGCGCAACCTGGGTTTTGTTGCCGACATCGTCAGTCCTGTGGTGACGGGATACCGGCGCAGTCTAGGCAGAATTTTGATAACTCGCTAATGACGTTTTGGTCGATTACGATATCCAATTCGATATCGATATAAACCCGTACGATGCCCGAAGCCAGCCCGTGGGGAAACCGTGGCCGCCTGAAGACGCGCCAGCTTCTGCTGGTCGTCGCGCTTGCCGACGAAGGCAGCATTCACCGCGCGGCGGCCGCGCTGAACATGACGCAGCCGGCCGCGTCGAAGCTGCTGCGCGAACTCGAGGAATCGATCGGCGCGGTGCTGTTCGAACGCCTGCCGCGCGGGATGCGGCCGACGCTGTACGGCGACGCGCTGATCCGCCACGCACGCGCGGCGCTCGGCAGCCTCGACCAGGCGCACGAGGAACTGGCCGCGCTGAAGGCCGGCCATCTCGGCCATGTGGCGGTGGGCGCGATCACGTCGCCGGGCCTGCGGCTCGTGCCGCCGGCCGTCGCCGCGGTGAAGGACACGCACGCGAACGTGCGCGTGTCCGTCGCGATCGACACGAGCAACGCGCTGCTCGAACACCTCGCGCAGGACAAGCTCGACATCGTGCTCGGCCGGCTGTCAGCCGAACACGACAAGCTGCACCTGCGCTACGAGCCGCTGACCGGCGAGCCGGTCGCGGCCGTCGTGCGGCCCGGCCATCCGCTGCTCGCGCAGGCGCCGCTGTCGCTCGCCGACGTGCAGCGTGCCGCGTGGATCATGCCGCCGGCCGGCAGCGTGCTGCGCCACCGCTTCGAGCTGGTGTTCCAGCGCGCGAGCCTCGCGCCGCCGGCGAACGTCGTCGAGACGGCCGCGCTGCTGTTCATCACGCAGGTGCTCGAACAGAGCGACATGATCGCGGTGCTCGCGGAGGACGTCGCGCTGTACTACGCGCGACATGGCATCGTGTCGGTGCTGCCGCTGGAAATGGATTGCCGGATGGACGATTTCGGGATCATCACGCGCACCGACCGGCTGCATTCACCGGCCGTCGCGGTGATGGCCGACGCGATCCGCGCGGCGGCGCGGGAGGTGTACGGGATCGCGTTGTAACGTCACGCGGCCGCGCACTCGACGCGCGGCTCGCACCGGATCGGAAAGTTCACGGAGTTCGCGATATAGCACTTCGCATGCGCATCGTGATGCAGCCGCTCGGCCAGCTCGCGATCGTCGCCCGCGCGGATCGTCACGCGCGGTTGCAGCACGATTTCGGTGAAGCGCCCTTGCTCCGGGGTGTCGAGCATCGTCCCTTCGGCGTCGTCGACATACGCGAGCACGCGGATGCCGGCTTCCGAGCAAAGATGCAGATACCACAGCTTGTGGCACGCCGAGGCCGACGCGAGTAGCAGGTCCTCCGGATTCCAGCGTGCCGCGTCGCCGCGAAACGCCGCGTCCGACGAGCCCGGAATGTCCGGCTTCGAACCGGCGCGGATCACATGATCGCGGCCATATTCGCGATACCCCGACGTGCCGGTTCCGCGGTTGCCGGTCCACTCGACTGCCACGCGGTACGTGTGTTCGCCATGCGCCATCTCGGTCTCCTTCGGTATCGGAACGTGAGGCCGTCATTGTGGCATCGGAAATCCGTTTGGTATACCATTATTCCAAAATGGAGAATCACGGAATGGAAGCTAGACTCGATTCGACGGCGGACGCGGTGGCCGCATCGCTGCGGGAAATGATCGTCAACGGCGAGCTGCAGGCCGGCGAGCGGCTCGTTGAACGCGACCTCGCCGAGCGCTTCGGGATCAGCCGGATTCCGATGCGCGAAGCCATCCAGCGGCTGGAGCGCGAAGGGCTGCTGGAGATCTTCCGCAATCGCGGTGCGGTCGTGCGGATGCTGAGCGCGTCCGACGTGCAGGAGATCTACGACATGCGTGCGCTGCTCGAAGGCGACGCGATCCATCGCAGCGTGAAGCGGCTCGACGACGAGACGCTCGCTCGCGCCGAACTCGTGCATCGGCTGCTCGGCGAATCGAACGTCCCGCGCCGGCAAGGCGAGTTGAACCGTGAATTCCATGCGTTGCTGTATTCGTGCTGCGGCAACGAGCGGCAGTTGAAGGCGATCGCGGAGCTGCGCAGCCAGGTCGAACGATATGAGCGCCTGCAAGCCACACTGCTCGCGGACACGCCGTCGTTCCAGTTCGAGCACGAAGAGATCCTGCAAGCGTGCCGCGAGCGCAATGCGCGCGGCGCCCGGGCGATGACCGTCGCGCATCTCGAGTCGGCCCGGCGCATCGTGTTGCGGCTCGTTGAAGGCGGGTGACGCCGGCACGTGTTCGGACACGGTCATGCGAGCAATCGCTGCCGACCGGTGCGGGCGGCCCGGTTCTTCGCACTTGCGGGGCGTGCTGCGCCCGCACGAACGGCGCAGCGCGCTTGTCCGCCGCTACCGTGAATCGCGCCAGTCGGTGAGCCGTCATTCGGCTTTCCGCCCACCGTTGCCGAATTCGCACGGCGCAAACAATAGCCGCCGGCGACTTCCCCGAACCCCATCGCTGTCCCGAGGCTCCCCGGCAAATCCGACCGTCCCGCCGCTCCCTCCGACGCCCTTTGGCACCCGCGCAACAAGATCAGCTTACGATTGCAAATAACTCTCATTTGCATTAGATTTCGGCGCGCAAATGAACTGTTTGGAACACGGATGCCGGCGCAAGACGGCCCGCGGCCCGAACGCGGACCACTCTCTGAGGGACGGGGTATGAGCAGGAAGAACTGGGCGGCCGCACCGATGGCCATCGTCGTCGGCGCGGCCGGCCTGAGCGCCGCCGACGCTCAGGAACTGTCGCTGCCCGCGATCGAAGTCTCCGGGCAGCGCACGACGGCGCCGTTTCGGGCGCCGGAATCGACGAGCGCGACGCGCACCGAGACGGACGTGATGGAGATTCCGTTCGCGGTCAGCAGCGTCGACAAGAAGCTGATCCAGACCGTGGCCGCCACGCGCGGCGAAGACCTGTACGACTGGGTCGCCGGCGTCGCGCGTCAAAACAACTTCGGCGGGCTGTGGGACAACTACGCGGTGCGCGGCTTCGCCGGCGACGGCAACACGTCCGGCACCGACTACCTCGTCAACGGCTTCTCGTGGAATCGCGGCATCGGCGTGCCGCGCGACACCGCCACGCTCGAACGCATGGAAGTCCTCAAGGGGCCCGCGTCCGCGCTGTACGGCCGCGGCGACCCCGGCGGGCTCATCAGCTACACGACGAAGCAGCCGCAGTTCGCGCGCTCGAACACCGTCGGCGTGTCGGCCGGCAGTTACGGCGCGCTGCGCGAGACGCTCGATTCGACCGGCCCCGTCACGCAGTCGCTCGCGTACCGTTTCGTCGCGATGAACGAGAACAACGGCAGCTTCCGCGATACCGTGTCGAGCAAGCGCTACCTGTTCGCGCCGTCGTTCACGTGGGACATCGGCGCGGACACGACGCTGCACTATGAATTCGAGACCGCCCGCCAGCGCGCGCCGCTCGATCGCGGCGTGGTCGCGGTCAACGGGCAGCTCGGTGCGGTGCCGGCGTCGAGGTTCATGGGCGAGCCGCGCGACGGCGACTTCGACGTGCGCAACTCGGGCCACCAGTTCACGCTCGAACATCGCTTCAATGCCGACTGGTCGGTCAACGCCGGCTTCGCGCAGCGCGACACCGACCTGTCCGGCCGCTCGTCCGAGGCGTTCGCACTGCAACCGGACGGGCGTACGCTATGGCGCCGCTACCGGCAGGTCGCGTTTCATTCGAACGACGTGCAAGGGCGCGTCGAGGTGGCCGGCAAGGCCCGCACGGCCGGCATCGGCCACACGTTCGTGATGGGCGTCGACGCCTATCGCTTCAACTACGACCAGTTCGTCGCGCGCTCGACGCCGACGGCCGCGGCGCCGTATGCGATCGACATCTTCGATCCGGTTTACGGCCAGCCGGCGCCCGTGCCGCGCACCGCGACGAACCTGCTCGAGCGCGACGACGGCCAGGGCCTGTACGCGCAGGACACGCTCGCGTTCGGGCCGCACTGGAAAGTGCTCGCCGGGCTGCGCTGGGACCGCTTTCACCAGTCGGTCGAGAATCGCCTGACGGGTGTGACGACGACCCAGCTGCAAACGGCGCTGAGCCCGCGGCTCGGCATCGTGTACGAAGCCAGCCCCGCGCTGTCGTTCTACGCGAACACCGCGTATTCGTTCCGGCCGAACAACGGCGCCGACGCGAACGGCCGCGCGTTCGATCCGGAGAAGGGGCACGGCTACGAGGCCGGCGTGAAATGGGCCGGCACGCGCTGGCTCGCGACCGTCGCCGCGTTCTACGTGAACAAGCGCAACGTGCTGACCGCCGATCCGGCGAATGCCGGGTTCTCGCGTGCGGCCGGCGAAGTACGCAGCCGCGGCGTCGAATTCGAATGGAACGGCGAACTGGGCCACGGGTTGCGCGGCCTCGTCAATCTCGCCTACGTCGATGCGCAGGTCACGCACGACAGCGTGCTGACGCCCGGCGCACGCCTCGTCGACATTCCGCGGCTGAGCGGGAGCGCGCTGCTGATGTACGAGACCGCGCTGCCGCTCGTCGACAAGGCCGGCGCGGGCGCGGGCGTGATCTACGTCGGACGCCGCGCGGGCAACACCGCGAACACGCAGGACGGCTTCGACCTGCCCGCCTACGCGACCGTGCAGCTCAACGGCTACGTGCAGGTCAACAAGCATCTGCGCGCGTCGGTCGTGCTGAACAACCTGTTCAATCGCACGTACTACGTCAGCTCGTACAACAGCCTGTGGGTCACGCCGGGCGCGCCGCGCAGCCTGTTCGCCTCCGTCGCGTACTCGTTCTAGAACGGCCGGCCGACGTGCATCGCGCGCCGGACGCAAACCGTGCGTGCGGTGCGCGACAAGCAATCACATCGCAGACGTCACGGGCCTCTCCACCCATTGCCCGCAACGTGAAAACGCCGCGCACGTCGCCCCCCGCTACATGGCGGCGCGTCGCCCGGACACCGCCGCCGTCGTACCGCGCACCACCAACCGCGGCAACGACGCGATCCGCACGCGCGACGCATCGTCGATCCGGCCGCCCGCCTCGCGCAGCGCGTTGAGCAGTTCGACCGCGAGCCCGGCGGCCTCGGCGGTCGGGATCGCCACCGTCGTCAACGTGGGACGCGTGTCGCTCGCCAGATGAATATCGGTAATGCCGACGATCGACAGGTCGTCGGGCACGCGCCGGCCGCGATCGGCCGCCGCGTGCAGGGCGCCGATCGCGGGCAGGTCGTTGGTCGCGACCAGCGCGGTCAACCGCGGATGCGTATCCAGCAACCGCCCCGCCGCACGCACGCCGCCTTCGATCGAATCGGGCTCCGCCGCGACAATCGTCGCATCGAGCCCGGCTTCGCGCATCACGTCGACGAAGCCGTCGTAGCGCGCCGCCTGCACGCCGCTCGCCGATCCGCCGACGATCACGCCGATCGTCCGGTGCCCGAGTTCGAGCAGATGCCGCGTCGCGATCCGCCCGGCTTCGCGGAAATCCACCGCCACGCACGGCAACCCTTCGGGCGGCGCATCGGGCCGCTCCCACAGACACAGCACGACCGGCACGCCGCGCGCCGCCACATCGAGCAGATCCGGCAGATGCAGGTTCGCGTTGGTCACGAGAATGCCTTCGGAGATCGTGCCGGCGATCTGGTCGAGATACGCTCGCCCCTGCAACGGATCTTCGTTCGTATTGCAGACGATCAGGAACTGCCCGTTGCGGCGCACCGCGCGCTCGACCGCCAGCGCGAACTCCGGATAGAACGGGTTCGCGATGCTCGACACCATCAGCGCGACCGTCGGCGCGCGCCCTTCCGCCAGCGCCCGCGCCGCGAGATGCGGCCGGTACCCGAGCGCCTCCACGGCTTCCAGCACCCGCGCACGCGTCGCGTCGCCCACCCGGCCGCGGTTGCGCAGCACGTTCGAGACCGTCGCGGCCGTCACGCCGGCGCGGCGGGCCACTTCATCGAGTGTCGCCATGACTTGCTCACTATATGAGACGTTGATCCAGTATTTGCTTCGCTCACCGAAGCGGCGCACTATCGCCGCACACCCTGCCGCCCGACCGACGGGCGCGACTCGGCCGCGATCGCATCGGCTCTTTTTTTGATCGCGATGATTAAGCGCTTAATCACTGATGAAAGCGCATTAGAACATGGAGCGGAGACAATGGCGAGCATCTCGATGCGGCGCGTGCAGAAAGCCTACGGCGATCACGCGCCGGTCATTCGCGACGTCGATCTGGAGATCGGCGCGCACGAGTTCTGCGTGTTCCTCGGGCCGTCCGGATGCGGCAAGTCGACGTTGCTGCGCATGATCGCCGGGCTCGAGGACCTGAGCGCGGGCGAGCTGTCGATCGACGGCCGCCGCGTCGACGACGTGCCGGCCGCCGAGCGCGGTGTCGCGATGGTGTTCCAGAGCTACGCGCTGTTTCCGCACATGACGGTCTACGAGAACATGGCGTTCGGGCTGAAGCTCGCGCGCGTGCCGAAGGCCGAGATCGACCGGAAAGTGCGTGATGCCGCGCGCATCCTGCAGCTCGACACGCTGCTCGATCGCAAGCCGAAGGCGCTGTCGGGCGGCCAGCGCCAGCGCGTCGCGATCGGCCGCGCGATCGTGCGCGAGCCCGGCGTATTCCTGTTCGACGAACCGCTGTCCAATCTCGACGCGGCGCTGCGCGGCCAGACCCGCATCGAGATCGCGAAGCTGCACCGGCAGTTCGAACGCGCGAGCGTCGTCTACGTGACGCACGACCAGACCGAAGCGATGACGCTCGCCGACAAGATCGTGCTGCTGCACGCCGGCGCCGATACCGCGCAGCACGGCAGCATCGCGCAGGTCGGTGCGCCGCTCGACCTCTACCACCACCCGGCCAGCCGCTTCGTCGCGGGCTTCATCGGTTCGCCGCGCATGAACTTCCTGCCGGCCGTCGTGACCGCCTGCGATGCGCATCGCACGGCCGTCACGCTCGCGCCGTCCGGCGAAACCTTCGTGCTGCCGCGCGACGGCGCGGCGCTCGGTGCGGGCGCCGCCGTGACGCTCGGCATTCGCCCCGAACACCTGACGCTCGGCGCCGCGCACGACGCGACGGCACTCGCCCGCGACGTCGCGCTCGTCGAACGCCTGGGCGAGCAGACCTACGTGCATCTCGACCAGCCCGGCGGCCACTCGCTCATCGCGAAGGTGCCCGGCGACGCACAGGTGCGCAGCGGCGAACGCGTGCTCGTGCATGCGCCGGCCGCGGCCTGCCATCTCTTCACCGAAGACGGCCGCGCGGTGCCCGCGTGCGCCGATGTCCACGTTCACCACTACGCATAAGGATCGGGCATGCGCCTCGGAGTCTGTTACTACCCGGAACACTGGCCGGAAACGATGTGGGCCGACGATGCCCGCCGGATGAAGGCGCTCGGCATCGAGCAGGTGCGGATCGCCGAATTCGCGTGGAGCCGCATCGAGCCGTCGCCGGGCGAATACGACTGGGGCTGGCTCGATCGCGCGGTCGACGTGCTCGGCGCGGCCGGCCTCGAGATCGTGATGTGCACGCCGACCGCCACGCCGCCGAAATGGCTGGTCGATCGTCATCCCGACATCCTCGCGATCGGCGCGGACGGCCGGCCGCGCGCGTTCGGCTCGCGCCGCCACTACGACTTCTCGTCGCCGACCTATCTCGAAGCGTCGCGCCAGATCTGCACGGCGGTCGCCGAGCGCTACGGCCGCCACCCCGCCGTGCGCTACTGGCAGACCGACAACGAGCTGGGTTGCCACCAGACCGTCGTCAGCTACTCGCCGGCCGCGCTCGTGCGCTTCCGTGCGTGGCTGAAGGCGCGCTACGGCACGATCGACGCGCTCAACCGCGCGTGGGGCACCGTGTTCTGGAGCATGGAGTATCGCCACTTCGACGAGGTCGACGCGCCCGTCGGCACCGTGACCGAGGCCCACCCGTCGCATCGCCTCGACTACCGGCGCTTCGCGTCGGACGAAGTCGCGCGCTATCACCGGATGCAGGTCGACGTGATTCGCGCACATTCGCCGGGCCGCCCGGTTGCGCACAATTTCATGCAGCTGTTCACCGAGTTCGACCATTACGAGGTGGCACGCGACCTCGACATCGCGACCTGGGACAGCTATCCGCTCGGCGCGCTCGAGGAGCAATGGTTCGCGCCTCACGTGAAGGCGCGCTGGCTGCGCACCGGCCACCCCGACTTCGCGTCGTTCAATCACGACCTCTATCGCGGCATGTCGAAGCTGCCGTTCTGGGTGATGGAGCAGCAGCCGGGCCCCGTGAACTGGGCGCAGTGGAACCCCGCGCCGCTGCCGGGCATGGTGCGCCTGTGGAGCTGGGAAGCGTTCGCGCACGGCGCCGGCTGCGTATCGTACTTCCGCTGGCGGCAGGCGCCGTTCGCGCAGGAGCAGATGCATGCGGGCCTGCATACACCCGATGACCAGCTCGACGAAGGCGGCCGCGAGGCGCAACGCGTCGCGCGCGAAATCGCGGCCGTGCACGACGCCGGCGCGGACGCGGACGGCGCCGTGCGCGCCCCCGTCGCGCTGGTCTTCGACTACGACGCGAAGTGGCTGTTCGAAGTGCAGCCGCAAGGCGCCGATTTCCATTACCCGCGCTTCGCGTTCGAGTACTACTCGGCGCTGCGCTCGCTCGGCCTCGACGTCGACATCGTGTCCGCGCATGCGCCGCTCGACGGCTACCGCCTCGTCGTCGTGCCGCCGCTGCCGATCGTGCCGGACGATTTCGCCGCGCGGCTCGCGGCCTCGGGCGCGCATGCGGTGTTCGGGCCGCGCACCGGCTCGAAGACCGTCGACCTGCAGATCCCGCCGACGCTGCCGCCCGGCCCGCTCGCGTCGATCCTGCCGGTGCGCGTGTGGCGCGTCGAATCGCTGCGGCCGAACGTGACCGAGCGGATCGACGGCACGCTGCGCGACGGCGCACCGCTCGCGGGCGAGGCACGCCACTGGCGTGACTTCGTCGAGCTTCACGACAACACGCGCAGCGTCGTACGCGCACGCTTTGCCGACGGTCACCCGGCCTGCGTGTCGCACGGCACGCTGCACTACTGGGCCGCGCTGTTCGACGATGCGACCACCGTCCGGCTGTTCGCCGATGTCGCGACCGAAGCGGGCCTCGCGCCGACGCCGCTCGGCGACGGCGTGCGCGTGAGCCGGCGCGGCGGCCTGACCTACGTTTTCAACTATGGCGACACACCGCACACGATCGACGCGGTGCCGCCGTCCGCGTTCGTGCTCGGCACGGCGCAAGTCGGGCCGCAAGACGTGGCCGCGTATCGAAGCCGTTCGTAGCAACCGCCCCCGGCGCCACGATGCGCCGGTGACGTACAACGACACCCAGAACTGGAGACACGTATGACACATCGCCCCCTTCGCGTCGCTGCCCGGCTCGCCACGGCCGCCGCTGTCGCACTGGCATCGCTCGGCATGACGGCGCCCGCCGACGCCGGCACGCTGACGATCAACATCGCGTTCAAGGGCGCGAGCCAGCGCGCGGTCTGGCAGTCGACGCTCGACGCGTTCCGCAAGGCGCATCCCGACATCGATGTGAAGGCCACCTTCGTCGACGAGGAAGCGTACAAGGTGCAGCTCCCCGCGTGGCTCACCACCATCGCGCCGGACGTCGTGAACTGGCACGCGGGCGAGCGGATGGCGTACTACGCGAAACGCGGGCTGTTCGAGGACCTGAGCGGCGACTGGGCGAAGAACGGCTGGGGCGCGATGTACGCGTCGACGCGCGACGCATCGTCGTACAACGGCAAGCAGTACGCGGCGCCGACCGTCTACTACTCGTGGGGGCTGTTCTACCGCAAGGACCTGTTCCACAAGGTCGGCATCGCCGACGAGCTGAAGACCTGGGACCAGTTTCTCGACGCGTGCAAGAAGCTGAAGGCGGCCGGCATCACGCCGATCGCGGTCGGCGGCCGCGACGCATGGACGCTCGCCGGCTGGTTCGACTATCTCGACCTGCGCCTGAACGGCAACGCGTTCCACCAGCAGCTGATGGCCGGCGACGTGCCGTACACCGACCCGCGCGTGAAGAAGGTCTACACGACGTGGAAATCGCTGATCGACGCGGGCTACTTCATCGACAACGCGCTGTCCTACGATCTCGACGGCGCGCAGCCGTTCCTGTTCCAGGGCAAGGCCGCGATGATGCTGATGGGCACGTTCATCGCAGCGGGCTTCCCGCCGAACGTGAAGCAGGAAATGGGCTACTACCGCTTCCCGATCATCGACCCGAAGGTGCCGACCGCCGAGGACGGCCCGGTCGAATCGCTGCATATCCCGACGAAGGCGAAGAACAAGGCCGACGCGCACACCTTCCTCGCGTTCGTCGAAACGCCCGAGATGGGCGCGAAACTCGCGGAAGGGCTCGGCTCGCTGTCGGCCAACAGCAAGTCGCCCGAGCCGGCCGATCCGATCTCGCGCACCGGCTTCCGGATCCTTGCCGACACGAAGGGCGGCGTCGCGCAGTTCTACGACCGCGACATGACGAAGGAAATGGCCGACGAGGGGATGAAGGGCATGCAGCAGTTCCTGGCCAATCCCGCGCAGCTCGATACGGTGCTCGCGCAGCTCGAACAGACCCGCAAGCGCATCTACAAGAAGTGACCGCGTGACCCAACCGGCGGCCCCGCGCCGCCGCGCCCGTTCAGGAGGCTTGCCGTGTCCAGTCCGATCACGTCCACCCCGCCCGCCGGCACCGCGCCGCCGCCGCGCGGGCCATCCGCCACGGTGCTGACCGCGCGCCGCCCGTCACCCGCCGTACGGCGGCAACGGCGCGCCGCGTGGCTCTTTCTCGCGCCGGCCTGCGCGATGGTTGCCGTCTATGTGATCTGGCCGATCCTGTCGACGCTGTGGCTGAGCCTGTACAACTGGGACGGGATGACCGAGCGCACCTTCGTCGGTCTCGCGAACTACGTCGAACTGCTGCATGCGCCGACGTTCTACACCGCGCTGCGCAACAACGTGATCTGGCTCGCGCTGTTCATGCTCGCGCCACCGCTCGGCCTCGCGCTCGCGTTGTACCTGAACCAGGCAGTCAGCGGCATCCGGCTCGTGAAGTCGCTGTTCTTCGCGCCGTTCGTGCTGTCCGGCGTGGTCGTCGGGCTGATCTTCTCGTGGTTCTACGATCCGACCTTCGGGCTGCTCGCGCTGATCGCCGGCCACGGCATCCCGGTGCTCGGCGACGCGCGCTATGCGACGTTCGGCATCGTGTTCGCCGCGCTGTGGCCGCAGACCGCGTACTGCATGATCCTGTACCTCACCGGCCTCACGTCGCTCAACCCGGAACAGATCGAAGCCGCACGGATGGAAGGCGCGCGCGGCTTCGCGCTGCTGTGGCACGTGGTGCTGCCGCAGTTGCGGCCGACCACCTTCATGGCGATCGTCGTCACGGTGATCGGCGCGCTGCGCAGCTTCGACCTGATCTCGGTGATGACGAGCGGCGGCCCGTTCGAGAGCTCGACCGTGCTCGCGTATTACATGTACGACCAGGCGATCAAGTACTACCGGCTCGGCTATTCCGCATCGATTGCGGTCGTGCTGTTCGCGATCATGCTCGTCTACATCGTGTTCCAGTTGCGCCGCCTGCTGCGCAACGAGCAATAACCTGACCGGTGGCCATCATGTTTCCAACTCCCGTTGCTCAATGGAAGCCTGTCTCGCGCAGGCTGTACAAGTTGTCGCTGCCCGTTGCGCTGCTGATCTGGCTGCTGCCGATGATCGCGGTGTTCGTCACGTCGGTGCGCTCGACCGAGGAACTGGTCGAAGGCCACTACTGGGGCTGGCCACGGCACTTCTCGATGATCGAGAACTATCGCGACGCGCTGACGACGTCGCCGATGCTGCATTACTTCTGGAACAGCGTGCAGATCACGGTGCCGTCTGTTGTCGGGTCGATCGCGCTCGCGGCGATGGCCGGATTTGCGCTGGCGACCTACAGGTTTCGCGGGAGTACCGCGCTGTTCGGGACGTTCGTCGCCGGCAACTTCGTGCCGGTGCAGGTGTTGATGATTCCGGTGCGGGACTTGTCGCTCAGGCTGGGTGTGTTCAATACGGTCGAGGCGCTGATCCTGTTTCACGTCGCGTTCCAGACGGGGTTCTGCACGCTGTTTCTGCGCAACTTCATCAAGCAGCTGCCGTTCGAGTTGATCGAGGCCGCGCGGATCGAAGGGGCGGGGGAATGGACGGTGTTCTGGAAGATCGTGCTGCCGTTGATCCGGCCTGCGCTGGCTGCGCTGGCGATTCTCGTTTTTACGTTCGTGTGGAATGACTACTTCTGGGCGCTGTGTCTCACGCAAGGCGATGAAGCCGCGCCGATCACGGCGGGCGTGGCCGCGTTGAAGGGGCAGTGGACGACGTCGTGGAATCTTGTTTCGGCCGGGTCGATTCTGGCCGCGTTGCCGTCAGTCGCGATGTTCTTCGCGATGCAGAAGCATTTTGTGGCGGGGCTGACGTTTGGTGCGACCAAAGGTTGAGCGCACGCGGCCCCGCGTATTCGTATCTCCCCCTCCGCATCGTGAGGTTGCCCGCTTCGGCGGGCTTTTTTTCGACTACGCAACGCCAGGCGAACCGTGCCCAATAGCCAAAATTTAGATTCATCGCGGAAAATCGTGGAGGGTTTGAGAGCGATTGCGTAACCTGACGCCTGACTTTAAGGAGGTCAGGAGGAAGAATTGCTCGATCGCAAGGCGCTTCAGGCACTGGGTTGCTGGACGGGTTATCGGTTGGAGCGTGTGGAATGGCCGGAAGGCGAAGGCCGCACGCTATCGCTGTATCTGAAGCCGGTCAGCAAGGTCATGTACTGCGAGCAATGCGGTGCACGCTGCCAGCAGATCCACGAGACGACGGTTCGCCGAGTGCGTGATCTGCCGCTGTTCGAATACCGGGTGGTGTTGTATGTGCCTCGTCGCCGGGTCTGGTGTGAACGCTGCGGTGGCCCGCGACTGGAGAAGCTTGCATGGCTGGGCCGCTACCAACGAGTGACGGAGCGCTTCGCCAAGGCGTGCGAGAAGCTGCTACAGGCTGCCAGCGTGCAGGCGGTGGCGGCCTTCTACGATCTGGGCTGGCACACGGTCAAAGCGATCGACAAGATGTGCCTACGGGCGCGCGTGGCCGAGCCGGACTGGTCGACGATCCGCTATCTGGCGATGGACGAGTTTGCGCTGCATAAAGGCCACCGCTACGCCACGGTGGTAGTCGATCCGATCGGCCGACAAGTGCTCTGGGTGGGACCTGGACGCTCGCGCGAAACGGCTCGAGCCTTCTTCGAACAGTTGCCCGAAGGCGTTGCCGAGCGCATCGAAGCGGTCGCCATCGACATGACCACGGCCTATGAGCTGGAGATCAAGGAGCACTGCCCGCAAGCGGAAATCGTCTTTGACCTGTACCACGTCGTGGCCAAGTACGGCCGCGAAGTGATCGACCGGGTACGTGTGGATCAGGCCAATCAACTTCGACATGACAAGCCGGCCCGGAAGGTTCTGAAGTCCAGCCGCTGGCTGTTACTGCGCAACCGGCACAATCTGAAGCCAGAACAGGCAGTGCAGTTGAGGGAGTTGCTGGCCGCCAATCAGTCGCTGTTATGCGTCTACGTGCTACGCGACGAGCTCAAACGGCTCTGGTTCTACCGAAAGCCAGCCTGGGCGGACAAGGCTTGGGGGCAATGGTTCGAACAGGCCCAGCAAAGCGGGATTGCCGCCCTGCAAAAGTTCGCCGAGCGCTTGCAGGGCTACTGGCACGGAATCGTGACCCGCTGCCGCCATCCGCTCAATACCAGCGTTGTCGAAGGCATCAACAACACCATCAAGGTCATCAAGCGCAGGGCCTACGGCTATCGCGACGAGGAGTATTTCTTCCTCAAGATCCGCGCCGCGTTCCCCGGAATTCCGCGTTGAACCAAAATTTATCCCCGACACTCAGCAAACAGCGTAAACTCAAACCTATCAAAATGATAGGTGTGCGATTGGGGCAACCATCCAAACGACAGCTTGAGAAGCACATCCGGGTATGTGCGGCCATTTCAGCGAACATCGTGTTCGTCGGCCATGCACGCGACCGGATGCGGCAGCGGAAGATCAACGATCCGATGGTGCTGGAAACGCTGCGCAAGGGCGTCATCGTGAGCGAGCCTGAACCGGACATGCGGGCATCGGGCCTGCGCTGTGTGATGGAGCGGTATGTGTCGGGCGTCAATGTCGGCGTGGCCGTACTCGTGGATCATCCTGCTCCTCACCTCACGGTGATCACCGTGATGGAAGTCACCAAACGCTGAATTGACGCACCAAGGGGCTGATATGTATCACTACACCGACGGTGGCCTGAAGAATGTATGGCTGACGAACGGATATACGCTGCACAAGACACCCTATGGCGACGGTGTGTCCATCAACGATCTGGACGGACTCTGCACCGCAATCTGTCTCGCGCTCGCGAAAAAAGCCGCTCCGCTCACGGGGGTCGAGTTTCGGTATGTGCGCAGCGCCGGCCTGATGCAATCGCAGAGCGGACTGGCCAAGCTGCTCGGCAACAACGAGCAGGCGGTCGCCCGCTGGGAGAAGTCGGGCAAAGTGCCACGCTGGGCCGACAAACTGGTTCGCCTGCTGTACCTCGCACACGCGGACGGCAATGTTCCTATCGCGTCGGCAATCGAGCGCATCAACGCGATCGAGCGTGCAGAAAAACAGCGAATCGTGCTGAAAGAAGCCAAGTCCGGCTGGGCATCCAGGCTCGAAGCGCAGGACGATGCCGACTACACGGCCACCTGACAAAAACCAACGCGCCTAAGTCCACCCTTCGAGCCGCAACGTCGACCGCACCAGCCGCTGCTCCTCCTGCTCGATCTCGCGCAGATACTCGACGCACTGGCGGATATGTTCGCTCGCGGCCTTGCGCGCCTGCTCGGGCAGCCGCCCAGTGACCGCGTTGTAGAGCCGCGCATGCTGGCGGTCGATCTGCTTCTTCAGCGGTTCGCGGTGATAGAGGTTGTTCACCGACGCAAACACCGAACTGAGCAGCAGATCCGTCAGCGACTGCAACGTATTCACGAGCACCGGGTTATGCGACGCCTCGCAGATCGCAAGATGAAACGCATGATCGAGCTTCGCCCGCGCAGCGGGATCGAGATCCTGCGCATCGGCCGCGGTCATTTCCTCATAGCGGCGCCTGATCAGGATGAAATCGGCCGGCGTCCCGCGCAGCGCCGCGAGCCGCGCGGCCTCCGTCTCGAGCATCCCGCGCACCTCGAACAGGTCGTACAGCGTGCGCGGCTGCGAGCCGAGCAGATGCATCATCGGCGTGATCTCGCGCTGCGGGGTCAGGCTCGCGACGAACGAGCCCTTGCCGTGCGTGGTGTCGATGATCCCGCGCGCACGCAGCAGCTTCATCCCTTCACGCACGGCCGTGCGCGACACGCCGAGCTTCTCGGTCAGCCGCCGTTCGGACGGCAATGCCTGCCCGGCCTTCAGCACACCGTCGACGATCAGCTTCTCGATGCGCTCGGCGACGACGTCGGCCACGTTCCGCGCCGGGCCCGCGCGATCCTGCATTTCCATACTGGTATGACCACTTCTAAAGGATATCGGCGATTTTCTCACAAAGCCTTTACAGCGCTGGGCTAACCGGCTGACATCGAAGCGGATTTCCGGTCACCTTCCAAAAACTGGTATGACCACGCATGTCACGTCTGGACACGCATCCGCCATCCGCCAAGAATCCCGTCCATTCGGCGCACCTCCCATCGCGCGGCGCCGCATGAAGGAGACGGAGACACCCGATGAGTTTCACCTACGACGAACGGATCGACGGCCCGCTGGCGACCGTCGGCCGCGACACACTCGTCGCCGCGCTGCACGCGGCGGCGCCCGGCCTCGACGTGCTGCACGAACGCGAGGCGCTCAAGCCGTTCGAATGCGACGGCCTCGCCGCCTATCGCACGGTGCCGCTCGCGGTCGTGCTGCCCGACACGGTCGACGAGGTGCGCGCGGTGCTGCGCGTCGCGGCCGCGCTCGGCGTGCCGGTGGTCGCGCGCGGCGCGGGCACGGGCCTGTCGGGCGGCGCGATGCCGCTCGAAAAAGGCCTCCTGCTCGTCATGGCGAAGTTCAACAGGATTCTCGACATCGACCCCGATGCCGGCATCGCGCGCGTGCAGCCCGGCGTGCGCAACCTCGCGATCTCGCAAGCGGCCGCGCCGTACGGCCTCTACTACGCACCCGATCCGTCGTCGCAGATCGCCTGCTCGATCGGTGGCAACGTCGCCGAGAACGCGGGCGGCGTGCACTGCCTGAAATACGGCCTCACCGTGCACAACATCCTGAAGGTCGAGATCCTGACGATCGACGGCGACACGCTCACGCTCGGCGCCGACGCGCTCGACGCACCCGGCTTCGACCTGCTCGCGTTGTTCACCGGCTCGGAAGGGATGCTCGGCATCGTCACGGAAGTCACCGTGAAGCTGCTGCCGAAGCCGCCGAGCGTGAAGGTGCTGATGGCGAGCTTCGACGACGTCGCTCAAGCCGGCGCGGCGGTCGCGACAATCATCGGCGCGGGGGTGATCCCCGGCGGCCTCGAAATGATGGACAACCTCGCGATCCGCGCGGCGGAGGATTTCATTCACGCGGGCTACCCGGTCGACGCACAGGCGATCCTGCTGTGCGAACTCGACGGCTCGCCGACCGACGTCGACGAAGACGCCGAACGCGTCGCCGCGCTGCTGCGCGACGCGGGTGCAACCGAGATCCGCGTCGCGCGCGACGAAGCCGAGCGCCAGCGCTTCTGGGCCGGCCGCAAGAACGCATTCCCCGCGGTCGGCCGCATGTCGCCCGACTACTACTGCATGGACGGCACGATCCCGCGCCGCGAGCTGCCGCGCGTGCTCGAAGGCATTGCCGCGCTGTCCGCCGAATACGGGCTGCCGGTCGCGAACGTGTTCCACGCGGGCGACGGCAACATGCACCCGCTGATCCTGTTCGATGCGAACCGGCCCGGCGAACTCGACCGCGCGGAAGCGCTCGGCGGAAGGATCCTCGAGCTGTGCGTCGCGGCGGGCGGCAGCATCACCGGCGAGCACGGCGTCGGGCGCGAGAAGATCAACCAGATGTGCGTGCAGTTCAACGCCGACGAGATCACGTTCTTCCACGCGGTGAAGGCCGCATTCGATCCGCAGGGCCTGCTCAATCCCGGCAAGAACATCCCGACGCTGCACCGCTGCGCCGAATTCGGCGCGATGCACGTCCATCACGGCAAGCTGCCGTTTCCCGAACTGGAGCGCTTCTGATGCGACCTGACATCGAATCGATCGACGACAGCGCGGCGCTGGTGGCCCAGGTCGACGCGGCGATCCACGACCGCCAGCCGCTGCACATCCGCGGCGCCGGCACGAAGGCGTTCCTCGGCCGCCCCGTCGAAGGCCGCGCGCTCGACGTGCGCACGCATCGCGGCGTCGTGTCGTACGACCCGACCGAACTCGTCGTCACCGCACGCGCGGGCACGCCGCTCGCCGAACTCGAAGCGATGCTCGACGCGGCCGGCCAGATGCTGCCGTGCGAGCCGCCGTCGTTCGGCGGCGCGGCAACGGTCGGCGGCATGTTCGCAGCGGCGCTGTCGGGCCCGCGCCGCCCGTGGGCCGGCGCGGTGCGCGACTTCGTGCTCGGCTGCCGCGTGATCACCGGCCACGCGAAGCACCTGCGCTTCGGCGGGGAGGTGATGAAGAACGTCGCGGGCTACGACGTGTCGCGATTGCTCGCGGGCAGCTTCGGCTGCCTCGGCGTCGTGACCGAGGTATCGCTGAAGGTGCTGCCGAAGCCGCGTGCGACGTGCGATCTTGCGTTGCCGCTTGCCGTGGACGAAGCCGTGCAGCGCATCGCCGCGTGGCGGCGGGCGGGGCTGCCGCTCGCGGGCGCATGCCACGCGGACGGCGTGCTGCGCGTGCGGATCGAGGGCGGCGAGGGCTCGGTGAAGGCCGCGCGCGACACGATCGGCGGCGAGCGCATGGACGATCGCGACGATGCGTTCTGGGCACGGCTGCGCGACCTCGCGCTGCCGTTCTTCGACGATCCGCGCCCGCTGTGGCGCGTGTCGGCGCCGGCCGCCGCGCCGCTCGACGCATTGCCCGGCGCGCTGCTTGCCGACTGGGGCGGCGCACAGCGCTGGCTGAAGAGCGACGCCGCACCGGCCGACGTGCAGCGGCTCGCCGCGCAATGGGGCGGTCACGCGAGCTGCTTCACGCCGGGCACGACGCGCGAGCCGTTCCAGCCGCTGCCGCCCGCGTTGTTGCGCGTGCACCGGCAGCTCAAGGCGCAGCTCGACCCGCACGCGATTTTCAATCCAGGCCGGCTGTACGCCGACTTCTGACGCGAACCCGATCCCGACCCCGATCCGCCGATGCAAACCAATCTCAGCGAAGCAAGCAAGGCCCTCGCCCGGGCCGACGAAGCGGAAGCGATCCTGCGCGCGTGCGTGCACTGCGGCTTCTGCAATGCGACCTGCCCGACCTACCAGGTACTCGGCAACGAGCTCGACGGGCCGCGCGGGCGCATCTACCTGATCAAGCAGCTGCTCGAAGGCGAGCCGTGCGGCGAGCGCACGCAGCAGCATCTCGACCGCTGCCTGACGTGCCGCAACTGCGAGACGACCTGCCCGTCCGGCGTGCGCTATCACACGCTGCTCGACATCGGCCGCGCGGAAGCCGAGAAGCGCGTGCAGCGGCCCGCGCACGAGCGCCTGCTGCGCGCGGGGCTGCGGCATGTCGTGCCGCGCCCGGCGACGTTCGCCGCGTTGCTGAAGGCCGGCCGCGCGCTGCGCCCGCTGCTGCCCGGCACGCTGCGGGACAAGATCCCGGCGGCCGCGCCAATGGCCGCACCGCGCCCGCCCGTGCGCCACGCACGGCGCGTGCTGATGCTCGAAGGCTGCGTGCAGCCGTCGCTGTCGCCGAATACCAACGCGGCCGCCGCGCGCGTGCTCGACCGGCTCGGCATCGGCGTGAGCCCGGCGCGCGAAGCCGGCTGCTGCGGCGCGACCGAATATCACCTGAACGCGCAAGATGCCGGTCTTGCCCGCGCGCGCCGCAATATCGACGCGTGGTGGCCCGCGATCGAAGCGGGCGCGGAAGCGATCGTGCTGACGGCGAGCGGCTGCGGCGCGTTCGTCAAGGAATACGGCGACCTGCTGCGCTCCGACCCCGTCTATGCGGAAAAGGCGCAACGGGTCAGCGCGCTCGCACGCGATCTCGCCGAGGTCATCGCGGCCGAGCCGCTCGACGCGCTGGCCGGGTCGACGCCACGCCGCATCGCGGTGCACTGCCCGTGCACGCTGCAGCACGCACAGCGCCTCGGCGGCGCGGTCGAGCGCATCCTGACGCGGCTCGGCTTCGATCTGACGAATGTCGCCGACGGCCATCTGTGCTGCGGCTCGGCCGGCACGTATTCGCTGACGCAGCCCGAACTCGCGACGACACTGCGCGACAACCGGCTCGACGCGCTCGAAGCCGCGCGGCCGGACCTGATTGTCACGGCGAACGTCGGCTGCCAGACTCACCTGAACGGCGCGGGCCGTACGCCTGTGCGCCACTGGATCGAGCTCGTCGACAACGCTCTCGTCAACTGACCTGATTCCGGAGGAATGCCATGCAGACGAAACCCGAACTCGAACTCGCCGATGCGGACCGCATGCTCGCCGCCGCCCGCGCGGAAGCGGAACGCCACGGCTGGGCCGTGTCGATCGCCGTCGTCGACGACGGCGGCCACCTGCTCGCGTTCGCGCGGCTGAACGGCGCATCGCCGGCCAGCGCCACCATCGCGCAGGACAAGGCGCGCGCGGCGGCGCTCGGCCGTCGCGAGACGAAGGCGTATGAGGATATGATCAACGGTGGCCGCACCGCGTTTCTCAGCGCGCCGTTGACGGGGTTGCTCGAAGGCGGCGTGCCGGTCACGGTCGGCGGCCGGATCGCGGGCGCGATCGGCGTGTCTGGCGTAAAGTCCGAACAGGACGCGCAGATCGCCCGCGCCGGCACACAAAGCGTCGTGGCATAGGAGAGGGCCTGTTCACGCTAATAACGGGCTTGCGCTGGCTACCAGAAGGGCCGAGCGCAAGGATTGTGACGAAGCGAATACTCGACGTATTCGCAAGGAGCATGACGCAGCGATCGGCCCTTCTGGTGGCCAGCCCCACAAATGATTTTTTCCGATCAGGGGAACGCGCCTTGCCGGCCGCATTGCGGCGTCGCGCGTCGCTTGTTTGGCTCGGCCAAACGGCGCTCCTTGCTCCTTGCACTACGACCGGCAAGGCGCGTTCGCAAGCCCGTTATTAGCGTGAACAGGCCCTCTAGCCGCGCGCGATTTTTTCCCCGGGAGGATTAACGATGATCGACCAAGCAGGACTGCAAGTCGCGCCAGCGCTGAGCCAGTTCATTGAAAACGAAGCGTTGCCGGGCACCGGCATCGACAAGGCCGCGTTCTGGAGCGGTTTCTCGGCCCTGGTGCACGACCTGGCGCCGCGCAACCGCGAGCTGCTCGCGGAACGCGACCGCCTGCAGCAGGAACTCGACACCTGGCACCGTGCGCACCCCGGCCCCGTGCGCGACCACGCCGCGTATCGCGCCTTCCTCGAACACATCGGCTACCTCGTGCCGGTCCCGTCGAACGTCGCGGCAGCCACCGCGAACGTCGACAGCGAGATCGCCACGCAGGCCGGCCCGCAGCTCGTCGTGCCGCTGTCGAACGCGCGCTATGCGCTGAACGCCGCGAATGCCCGCTGGGGCAGCCTGTACGACGCGCTGTACGGCACCGATGCGCTGCCTGAAGACGGCGGCGCCGAGCGCACCGCGACCTACAACCCGACGCGCGGCCAGCGCGTGATCGACTATGCGCGCAACGTGCTCGACAACGCGGCGCCGCTCGCGAGCGGCTCGCACCGCGACGCGCTGCGCTACCGCGTGCAGGACGGCCAGCTCGCCGTCGAAACCGCCAAGGGCATCGTGGGCCTCGCGCAGCCGGCGCAGTTCGTCGGCTACCAGGGCGCGGCCGGCGCGCCGTCCGCGATCCTGCTGAAGCACAACGGCCTGCACCTCGAGATCCAGATCGACGCGTCGACCCCGATCGGCCGCGCCGATCTCGCGAACGTGAAGGACGTCGTGCTCGAAGCCGCGGTCAGCACGATCATCGACTGCGAGGATTCGGTCGCGGCAGTGGACGCCGACGACAAGGTCCAGCTCTACCGCAACTGGCTCGGCCTGATGCAGGGCACGCTGGTCGAGGAAGTCGCGAAGGGCGGCAAGACCTTCACGCGCCGCCTGAACGCCGATCGCGAGTACACCACGCCCGCCGGCGGCACGCTGTCGCTGCACGGCCGCTCGCTGCTGTTCGTGCGCAACGTCGGCCACCTGATGACCAACGGCGCGGTGCTCGACCGCGACGGCAACGAGATTCCGGAAGGGATTCTCGACGGCGTCGTCACGGTGCTGTGCTCGCTGCACGACCTGAAGGCGAAGCGCAACTCGCGCACGGGCTCGATCTACATCGTGAAGCCGAAGATGCACGGCCCGGTCGAAGTCGCGTTCGCCGATACGCTGTTCGCGCGCATCGAGGATCTGTACAACCTGCCGCGCAACACGCTGAAGATGGGCATCATGGACGAGGAGCGCCGCACCAGCGTGAACCTCGCCGCGTGTATCGCCGCGGCCGCCGCCCGCGTGGCGTTCATCAACACCGGCTTCCTCGATCGCACCGGCGACGAGATGCACACCGCGATGGAAGCGGGCCCGATGATCCGCAAGGGCGACATGAAATCGTCCGCGTGGATCCAGTCGTACGAGCGCAACAACGTGCTCGCGGGCCTGTCGGCCGGCCTGCGCGGCCGCGCGCAGATCGGCAAGGGCATGTGGGCGATGCCGGACCTGATGCACGCGATGCTCGAGCAGAAGATCGCGCATCCGCGCGCCGGCGCGAACACCGCATGGGTGCCGTCGCCGACCGCCGCGACGCTGCACGCGCTGCACTACCACCTCGTCGACGTGCAGGCCGTCCAGCAGGAACTCGAGAAGACGCCGTACGCGAGCGAACGCGGCACGCTGCTCGAAGGCCTGCTGACCGTGCCGGTCGTCGAGCGCGCCGAGTGGAGCGAGGCCGAGATCCTGAGCGAGGTCGAGAACAACGCGCAGGGCATCCTCGGCTACGTCGTACGCTGGGTCGAACAGGGCGTCGGCTGCTCGAAGGTGCCCGACATCCATGACGTCGGCCTGATGGAAGACCGCGCGACGCTGCGCATTTCGAGCCAGCACATCGCGAACTGGCTGCGCCACGGCGTGATCACCGAGGCGTTCGTGCTCGACGTGTTCAAGCGGATGGCGCGCGTCGTCGACCAGCAGAACGCCGGCGACCCGAACTATCGCCCGATGGCGCCCGACTACGACCAGTCGACCGCGTTCAAGGCCGCGTGCGCGCTCGCGCTGCAGGGCACGTCACAGCCGAGCGGCTATACCGAGCCGCTGCTGCACCGGTTCCGCCTCGCGTTCAAGGCGCAACAGCACGGCGGTTAAGCGCAGGCGTGCTTCACGAAACGGGCGGCCGCAACGGTCGCCCGTTTTCATTTTCGGGTTCGCCCGGCCGTTGAAACGGATAATCGGCGCATATCGTCCGCCTTCATTTTTCGCGGGCGCGTGCCGCTCACCGGATGAACTCGACGGCCGCATGCCGCGCGCTACGGCCCTTTATGCCGCGCAGCCTTGCGCCACAACGCTCTGCCCGGAATTCGCAAGCCCGGGATTACACGGTAATTTGATCGGGATCAACCGTCCGCAACATTTCTCGCGCGTGCGAACGCGCGCGTTATACTCCGTTGAATTCGCGTTGCCCGATTCATCGGATCGTTGAATCGGCGCAGATGTCACCAGTGAACGTTTGATTTACCGGTATATCTGGCCGTGATTACCGATAATCGGCGTCCATTTTCTGCGCCGGGCGGCAGAAGGCGTCGAAATGGCCGCGTAACGGATCGCCGCCTGCACGTCATACGAACAATCGCATCGGCCCGCCTCCCGGCGGCAATGCCCACCGATCCACGGGACCATGGCAGAAACCGACTACGCAATGCCCAGCGAATCCGGCCTGACGAGCCGTGTCGCCGCTCATCTGCGCCGGTTCCTGCTGCCGCACCTGATCTTCTATACCGGGCTGCTGATCGTGCTGGTCCTGCTGCTCCTGTGCGGGATCGTGCTGTACGAAGGCCGCATCGACGCGCGCGACCGCTCGGCCGCGATGCAGCAGAATCTCGCGCTGATGGCGTCGTGGGACATCGAGCGCAACATCGAGATCTATTCGCTGTCGCTGCAGGCCGTCGTGGAAGGCGAGAACGACCCCGACGTCGTCAAGCTGCCGATGCCGCTGCGCCGCCAGGTGCTGTTCGACCGTGCGACGACCGCCAAGTACCTCGGCGGCATCTATGTGCTCGACGCGAAGGGCGACATCGCGGTCGATGGCAAGAGCGACGTGCCGCGCACGGCCAACTTCGGCAACGAACCGTACTTCACCGTGCACCGCGACCACCCCGACGCCGGCCTGTACGTCAGCCCCCCGTATCATTCGCGGCTGCGCGGCGGCTCGCCGAGCATCGCACTCAGCCGGCGGATCACGAAGCCCGACGGCTCGTTCGGCGGCGTCGCCGTCATGTCGATCCGGCTCGAATATTTCCAGAACCTGTTCTCGCGCCTGTCGCTTGGCGATCGCGGCTCGATCGCGCTGATCAACACCGACGGCAAGATGCTCGCGCGCGAGCCGTACGACCCGAAGATCGTCGGCCGCGACATCAGCCACGCCAGCACGTTCCGGCATTTCATGACCGCCAGCGCAGGCAGCTTCGCCGATACCGCGTCGATCGACGGCGTGCGACGCCTGTACGTGTTCCGGCACCTCGATCACCTGCCGCTCATCGTCATGGTCGCGCGCTCGGAAGCGGACACCTACGCCGCGTGGTACGACCGTGCGATTCCGATCGGCTCCGCGATGGTCGCGCTCGCGATCGGCTTCGTCGGCCTGTCGCTGCTGCTCGACGTGCAGCTGCGCAAGCGCCACCGCGCGGAAACCGAGCTGCAGGCGCTCGCGCGCACCGACGGCCTCACGGGCCTCGACAACCGCCGGATGCTCGACGTCACGCTCGCGCGCGAATGGCGCCGCGCCGCGCGCTCGCAGCATGCGCTGTCGCTGCTGTTCATCGACGTCGATTACTTCAAGCGCTACAACGACACCCAGGGCCACCAGGCCGGCGACGACGCGCTCGCCGCGGTCGGCCGTTGCATCGCCGGCTGCCTGCGCCGCCCGGCCGATTACGCGGCGCGCTACGGCGGCGAGGAGTTCGTCGTGGTGCTGCCCGACATCGACACGGACGGCGCGGTGACGATCGCCGAGACGATCCGTACCAGCGTCCTCGATCTGGGCATCCGGCACGACGCCGGCGCCTCCGGCCGCCTGACGGTGAGCATCGGCGTGACGACCAGCTATCCCGAACGCGACGACGACATGCAGGCCGCGCTGAAGCTCGCCGACGACGCGCTGTATCGCGCGAAGGAAGGCGGGCGCAACCGCATCGTCGTGCACGCGGCCGCTTCCGGCGGCCTCGCGGCGCGGCAGGCCTGAACGGCCGGGATACACGCCACGTAGCCGAGCGAAGGCAGGGCGGCCGCCGGGCCGCCGTCGCCGCCCGTGCACAAAATCGCCGACAATGTCGCCTCGACACACCGCCGCACGCCGCCGCGCGGCTGACGCACCCGGCCGGTCCGCGCCGGTGGGCGGCCGCTTCGCACCACCATGAGACTCAAGGCAAAGATCTTCCTCCTGGCCATCGTGCCGTTCCTGCTCGCGATCGCCGGCATCGGCTTCGGCGTGCGCCAGCAGGCGACGTCCCTCGCGCGCACGCAGCACGCGACGATCCAGGCCGCGTACCTGTCGAGCAAGGAAGTCGAGCTGAAGCACTACGTCGAGCTGGCGACGAGCGCGATCATGCCGCTCTACGACGCGAGCGGCCGCAACGCGCGCGACGACGCGCTGCTGCGCATGCAGGCGCTCGCGATGCTGCAGAAGATGGATTTCGGCCCCGACGGCTATTTCTTCGTGTACGACCTGCACGGCAATTCGCTGATGCATCCGCGCGAGCCCGAGCGGGTCGGCCACAACTACTGGTCGATGCGCGACCCGCAGGGCGCGCTGACGATCCAGAAGCTGATCGGCGCGGCGTCGAGCGGCGGCGGCTACGTGCGCTACGCATGGCAGCGGCCGTCGACGGGCCGCGTCGCGCCGAAGCTCGGCTACGTCGTCGCGCTCGAGCGCTGGGGCTGGATGGTCGGCACCGGCATCTATCTCGACGACGTCGACACTGCGCTGCAGCGCATCGACGCGCGCGCTTCCGCGAACATCGAGCGCACGATGAGCTGGCTCACCGCGATCGCGCTCACCGGCGCGGCGGCGATCGCCGTGTGCGCGCTGGTGCTGAACGTCAGCGAGTCGCGCAGCGCCGACGCGAAGCTCAAGCTGCTCGCGCAGCGTGTGGTCGAATCGCAGGAGCAGGAGCGGGCACGGCTGTCGCGCGAGTTGCATGACGGGATCAGCCAGATGATGGTGTCCGCGAAGCTGATGCTCGAATCCGCGCTCGCACGTTTCGAACGCGGCTCGGCGCGCGTGCCCGAGGCCGAGCAGGCGCTGGCTTCAGGCGTCGGGCGGCTCGGCGACACGCTGCGCGAAGTGCGCCGCATCTCGCATGCGCTGCGTCCGTCCATGCTCGACGACCTCGGCCTCGCAGCCGCGCTCGAACAGCTTGTCCGCGAGCTCGGCGCCGAAAGCGGCATCGACATCGGCTACACGCAGGTTGCGCACAGCGGCGCCCGGCCGCTGCCCGAAGCCGTCAACACCGCGCTGTTCCGGATCGCCCAGGAAGCGCTCAGCAACATCGTGCATCATGCGCAGGCGTCGCGCGCGGCCGTCACGCTCGACGTCGGCGCACAATCCGTCGTGCTGACCATCGCCGACAACGGCTGCGGCTTCGACGCCGAACGCTCGCAGGCCGACGCGCGCCGCGGCATCGGCCTGCGCAACATGCGCGAGCGCCTCGATGCGCTCGGCGGCATGCTGACGATCTCGTCGCAGGTCGGCCACACGATCGTCGCCGCGCGCGTGCCGCTGCCCGGCGCCGCGTCATGACGCGCCCCATCACAGGAGACCTTTCACGCATGAGCGCCCCCGACACCGCCCGGCCCGTCGCCCGACTGCTGCTCGTCGACGATCACCCGCTCGTGCGCGACGGCTTGCGGATGCGGCTCGAAGCGGCCGACCTGTCCGTGGTCGGCGAAGCCGGCAACGCCGACGAGGCGCTCGCGCTCGCCGCGTCGCTCGAACCCGATCTCGCGCTGATGGACGTCGGCATGAACGGGATGAACGGCATCACGCTCGCGGGCGTCTTCCACGAGCGCTTTCCGGGCATCCGCGTGCTGATGCTGTCGATGCACGACAACATCGAATACGTGACGCAGGCCGTGCGTGCCGGCGCGAGCGGCTACCTGCTGAAGGATTCGCCCGCGAGCGAGATCGTGCGCGCGATCGGCGCGGTGCTGGCCGGCCAGACGTTTTTCAGCGAAGGGCTCGCCGCGCGGATGATCCACGCGAGCGCGACCGCATCGCCGCTTGACCGGCTCACGCCGCGCGAACGCGACATCCTCGACGCGCTGGCGGAAGGGCTGTCGAGCAAGCAGATCGCGCAACAGACGGGGCTGTCGGTACGCACGGTCGAGACGCACCGGCTCAATTTGAAGCGCAAGCTGGAAATCGAAGGGCAGGCCGAGCTGATCAAGTTCGCGGTCGAGCATCGGCGCAGATAGGACGCCATTCCGGTTGCGCACGTCACGCGCAAGTCGGCTTCCAATTTCAGAGTTGTCCAATCGACTTCACCCCGAGGGCGATGGAATCCTTTCGCTTGCCGGAACGCGCATCGTGCTCGTGTTTCGCATGACGTCTGCATGACCGGCACATATGGCGTGCCCGCACCGAAGCCGGCGCCCGAGAGCTAATGCCGTTCAGTCAAACTGAACAGCATTTTTTGCTGGTGGTATCGCGAAGTGACAATTGTTCATCTTACGAATCGTTGACGCCGGTACGATTCGCTTCGTCCAAGTGTAACCGGGCCGAAAACACAATATTCGGTCGCGTGATGCCTTTTCGGGTTGCCGTTGGATGTCGCGTCGCGCTATCGAACGGATAGCGCGTCGGCGTCGTATCTCCATTCAGATCGCTTCTTTCAGAAACCAGAAACCATGCAAACCAAACTCATTACCGCCGTGTTGTTCGTGGCTGCAGCCACTGCGTCGCAAATCGCATCCGCAGCCGACGGCACGATCACGTTCAACGGCACCGTGCTCGCGCAAACCTGCACGATCAACGGCAACGGCAGCGGCTCGAACAACTTCAACGTCCCGCTGCAATCGGTGTCGACCAGCGCGCTGGCCGCTGCAGGCCAGTACGCCAACCGCACGCCCTTCAACATCTCGCTGACGGCCTGCACGCCGGCGTCGGGCACCGTCCACGCCTACTTCGAGCCGGGTCCGACGGTCGACACCGCCACCGGCAACCTGGTCCTGGCCGCAGGCGGCGCGACCAACGTCGAGATCCAGCTGCTGAACGGCGACGGCAGCTATTCGCCGATCAAGATCGGTGCGGCTGACGCCTCGCAAAACTCGAAGGCCGTCGCAATCAGCTCGGCCGGCGCCGCCACGCTGAACTACTACGCGCAGTACCTCGCGACCGGCGCTGCAACCGCGGGCGCGGCGACGTCGAGCGTGATGTACTCGCTCGTTTATCAGTAATCAATCATTTAGTTATACGTAGTAGATGGAGTGGGGCGGCACGACGTCGCTCCACCCGTCGTGCTCGCTACCGGCATCGATCCCTATCATGAAGCTTCGAAAAACACTCCGGCGCGCGATCGCCACCGCGTGCGTCGCATCGCTCGGCTACCTGGCGACACCTGCCGTTGCATCGGTAGTGATCGGCGGCACGCGCGTGATCTATGGCGCGAGCGAGTCCGAGGTCACGCTCAAGCTGTCGAACGCCGGCCAGTCGCCTGCGCTCGTGCAGTCGTGGGTCGATGCAGGTGACGTGCGCAGCGCGCCGTCCGCGATCAAGGTGCCCTTCACCGTCACGCCGCCGATCGCGCGGATCGATCCGTCCAAGTCGCAGACGCTGCGCATCGTCTACACCGGCGAGCCCATGCCGCAGGATCGCGAGTCGGTGTTCTGGCTCAACGTGCTCGAGGTCCCCCCCAAACCGGGCGCGGCCGACGCGGACATGAACCATATCCAGCTCGCGTTCCGTTCGCGCATCAAGCTGTTCTATCGTCCGGAAAAACTCAAGGGTTCATCGGCCGATGCGCCGGCGCAACTCACCTGGCGGCTCACGCAGGCCGACGGAAAACCGGCCATCGAGGCGCACAACCCGACGCCGTTCCATGTGTCGTTGACCCTGATCAGCGTGCAGTCGGGCGGACGCAGCGCGATCTTCGACGATGGCGGCATGGTCGGGCCGGGCGAGACGCGCGCCTTCCCGCTGAAGGGCGACGTGCCCGGCGCGGCCGGCGCCAGCGTGCGTTACACGGCGCTGAACGACTACGGCGGCTCGGTCAGCGGCGAGACGCCATTGCGGTCCGGCCCCGCGGCGCCATCGCGATGATGCGCGGCTGACCCCTTCCATTGCGCGAGGCGCGGGTAGCGCGCCACGTCCTTTCCACGGCAAGACCCAGCATGCCCGCCCGGGCAGGGCGCAGGCTTGCCCACGCTCGGGTGCCTATCGTGATCCAACGTCTTTCCAGTTTGCCGTCATTCATGCGCTGGCGCCCGCGCCCGTGCTTCCTGCTCGCGCTGTCGATGTTCGCATCGACCGGCACGATGGCGGAGACCACCAGCGCCACGCAAGTGGCGGAAGTCCAGTTCGACGACCTGTTCCTGCAGCGCCCGGGCGGCGCGCGGGTGGACGTCAGTCGCTTCGCAAAGGGCAATGTGGCGGCGCCGGGTTCATATCGCGCCGACCTGTACGTCAATACGAACTGGATCGGCCGCGCCGAAATCACGCTGCGCCAGGTGGGCGACAGCCGGAACAACGTCCAGCCCTGCTTCGATCGCGAGCTGTTGCAGCAGGTCGGGGTGGATCTCGCAAAGCTGTCGCCCGAAGCGACGCACAAGTTGACGGACGCGAACCATGCCTGCGCGACGATCGGCATGCTGGTGCCGGACGCCGTCGCCACCTTCGACAATGGCGAGCAGCGGCTCGACGTCAGCATCCCGCAGGCCTCGCTGAGCCGCGCGGCGCGCGGCTACGTGGACCCGCGCTACTGGGACGAGGGCGTGCCGGCCGCGCTGCTGTCGTACAACGGCAACCTCTACCGCGCCGACAACCAGGGCGCCTCGTCGACCCAGGCCTACCTGGGCCTGACCGCCGGCCTGAACGTCGGGCCCTGGCGCTTCCGCCACAACGGCAACACCACCTACGACACGCACGGCGGCACGCACTACCAGAGCGTGCAGACCAGCCTGCAGCGCTCGATCGCGCGCTTGAAGGCGCAGCTCGTGATCGGCGACGCGTTCACCGACGGCACGATGTTCGACAGCGTGGGCTTTCGCGGCGTGCGGATCGCCAGCGACGAGCGCATGTATCCGGAATCGCAACGCGGCTATGCGCCGACCATCCACGGCATCGCCAACAGCAATGCACTGGTGCAGGTGCGCCAGAACGGCAACATCATCTACAGCGCCAACGTCGCGACCGGCCCGTTCGAGATCGACGATCTCTACGCGACCGGTTATGGCGGCGACCTCGACGTCATCGTGACCGAAGCCGATGGCAGCATCCATACCTTCAAGGTGCCGTATGCGTCGGCCGTCAGTTCGCTGCGGCCCGGCATCACGCGTTTCAGCGTGACAGCGGGCCAGTACCGCAGCCCGCTGCTGTCGAGCAAGCCGGCGCTGTTCCAGGCGACCGTGCAGCACGGTTTCACCAACCTGATCACCGGCTACGGCGGCATGACCGCCGCGCCCGGCTACCTGGCAGGCCTGGTCGGCGCCGCACTCAACACCGGGCTGGGCTCGTTCGCGTTCGACATCACGCAGGCCAACACCGATCTGCCCGGCATGGGCACGCGCCACGGCCAGAGCGTGAAGCTCTCGTACAGCAAGCTGATCAGTCCGACCAACACCAACATCGCGGTGGCCGCCTACCGCTATTCGAGCAGCGGCTACCTGGGCCTGCAGGACGCCATGCAGTTGCGCGGCCAGCAGACGGGTGGTGTGAACAGCCTGCTGTCGGGCGGCGTACGTCGCGGTCAGTTCCAGGTCATGCTGAACCAGGGCCTGCCGGACGGCTGGGGCTCGTTCTACCTGTCGGGCTCGACCGTCAACTACTGGAATCGCGGCGGCAACGACACGCAGTTCCAGGCCGGCTACAACAACAATTTCCGGCGCATCAACTACGGCGTGTCGGCCGCGCGCCAATTCGACGCGACGCAAAACCGCTGGGACAACCGGTTCATGCTGAACGTGTCGATCCCGCTGAACCTCGGCTCGCGCACGTTGTACTCGTCGACCAGCCTGCAGCACGACAGCCGTGGCACGACCCTGGTCCAGCAGTCGCTGACGGGTTCGCTCGGCGTCGACAACGCGCTCAGCTACGGCGTGAACGTCGGTCGTACCAGCGGCGGCGGCGCCGGGGCGACCGTCAACATGGGCGGCAACGTGTCCTACATGTCGCCGTATGCGACCTTCTCGGGCAACGCTTCGAAGGGCACCGGCTTTACGCAGTACGGCGGCGGCATCTCGGGCGGCATGGTGGCCTATGCCGGCGGCCTGGCCTTTGCGCCGACCATGGGCGAGACGATGGCGATCGTCGAGGCCAAGGACGCGAACGGCGCACGCGTGACGGCCGGCAGCGGCCTGCGCATCGATTCGTTCGGTCATGCGCTGGTGCCGAGCCTGACACCGTTCTCGACCAACGAGGTGGAGATCGATCCGAAGGGCGTGCCGATGAGCGTCGAGCTGAAATCCAGCGCGCAGCACGTCGCGCCGACCGCGGGCGCGGTGGTGCGGCTGAAGTACGAAACCGTGGGTGGCGGGCGCGCGGTGATCATGCGCGCGCGCATGAGCGGCGGCGAGCCGGTTCCGTTCGGCGCGGAGGTGAGCGATGCGGCGGGGCAGAGCGTCGGCACCGTGGCGCAGGATGGCCGCATCGTGCTGCGCGGCGTGAAGACCGATGCCGGCACGCTAAAGGTGAAGTGGGGCGATACGGATGACGAAATCTGTTTGCTATCCTACACGTTGCCGGCGGCAAGCAAGGCGAGCCAGCAACGCTGGATCGATGCGGAGGCGGTATGCACGAAATGAGCGAAGCGGATGCGATGAACCTGGGAAAGAAGGCGAACGAGAACGAAAAGCCGGCCGCGATGCGCAGGCAAACCAAAGCGGCGCATCGCGTGAGCCGTCTGGCATTCTGGCTGCTGACGCTGGTGGCACTGATGCTCGGCTTGGGTACCCGTCCCGCGTTCGCCGCGGGAACCATCAGTTGCTCGGGAACGGCGCAGACGGTGACGCTGTCGATGCCGGCCTCGGTGACGATTCCGCGCGATGCAGCGGTCGGCACCCTGCTAACCGGCTGGTTCAGTACCTCGAACGTTCCCAACTACTACACGTGCACGGTATCGGGTGTGGTTGTCGCCGGCATGGTCTTTGAACCGCAGTCGCTGACCAAGGCCGGCATGACCGTGGCCTCGCCGAATGGTGGAACCTATACGGTCTGGAATACCAATGTGCCTGGCGTCGGTGTCGCGATCGGCGTGACGACGTACGCAAACCAATGCGGAACTCAGGCCTGGATCGATCTTTCCAAGTCGACTACTTCGCAGATCCCGCTCCCATGGGCAGGCTGGGTCTGCAACACGAGCGGCACGGTTACTTCGATCACCAACGGTGGCCAGATCCAGGCGGCGCTGGTCAAGACCGGCCCCATCACGGCAGGCACGGTGACGGGCGGCGTGATGGTCGTGGGAGCGTCAGCAACGGGCACCGGTGGCAGCGCCCCATATACGGTCGCCGCCTCGCCCCTCGTGTCGTTCTCGCTCACCCCGACCATCGTGAACGTCTCGGCGTGCACCACGCCGAACGTGACGGTCAACATGGGTTCACCCCTGCAGTCGGAATTCACGGGCATCGGCTCGACCAACAAGCAGGCCGTCTCGCTCAACGTGGCGGTCAACGCCTGCCCGACCGGCCTGAACGCGATCCAGTACCAGTTCATCCCGGTCAATGCCGTGCTCGACGCCACCAACGGCGTGCTCGCGCTGTCGAGCGGGTCGACGGCCACCGGCATCGGCCTGCAACTGAAGGACGGCAACGGCAATGCGCTGAAGTACAACACGCCGTACACGCTGACGAGCTACAGCAGTGCGACGGGCGGCTCCTACACGATCCCGCTCACGGCCCGGTACTACCAGACGGCCGCCAGCGTGACGCCCGGCAGCGCGAACGCGGTGCTGACCTTCACCATGACGTATCAATAAGCACTGCGTATCAGGCTTTGATGTATGCGGACGCAGTGCGGACGCAATGAGCAAGCGAATGCGATGGACCAGGTAAAGATCATGAAACGGAACGAGAAGCCGGCCGAGACGCGCGGGCAGACGAAATCGGTGCGAGGCCCGGGCCGCCTCGCGTTCTGGCTGCTCACGCTGGCAGTGCTGATGCTCGGTTTGGGCACACGTCCGGTGTTCGCCTCGAGCATAAGCTGCTCGGGAACGGCGCAGACGGTGGCACTGACGATGCCGGCCTCGGTGACGGTCCCGCGCGACGCTGTAGTCGGCACCCTGCTGACCGGCTGGGTCAGTACGCCGAACGTTCCCAATTACTACACTTGCGCGGTGTCGGGTACGGCGGCCGCGGGTATGGTCTTCGAACCGCAGTCGCTGACCAAGGCCGGCATGACCGTGGCCTCGCCGAATGGCGGAACCTATACGGTCTGGAATACCAATGTGCCTGGCGTCGGTGTCGCGATCGGCGTGAGTACTTACGCGAACGGTTGCGGAAGCCTGCCCTGGAAGGATCTCGGCGTGCCGTCTGCGCCGTTCCCCAGCCCGTGGACCGGGAACGCCTGCAACGCAAACGGAATTGTTACTTCGATCAGTAACGGCGGTATGGTGCAGGCGGCGCTGGTCAAGACCGGCCCGATCACGGCGGGCACGGTGACGGGCGGCGTGATGGTCGTGGGGGCGTCAGCGACGAGCACCGGCGGCAACGTGTATACGGTCGCCGCTTCTCCTCTCGTGTCGTTTTCGCTGACCTCGACCATCGTCAACGTGGCGGCGTGCACCACGCCGAACGTGACGGTCAACATGGGTTCACCCCTGCAGTCGGAATTCACGGGCATCGGCTCGACCAACAAGCAGGCCGTCTCGTTCAACGTGGCGGTCAACGCCTGCCCGACCGGCCTGAACGCGATCCAGTACCAGTTCATCCCGGTCAATGCCGTGCTCGACGCCACCAACGGCGTGCTCGCGCTGTCGAGCGGGTCGACGGCCACCGGCATCGGCCTGCAACTGAAGGACGGCAACGGCAATGCGCTGAAATACAACACGCAGTACACGCTGACGAGCTACAGCAGTGCGACGGGCGGCTCCTACACGATCCCGCTCACGGCCCGGTACTACCAGACGGCCGCCAGCGTGACGCCCGGCAGCGCGAACGCGGTGCTGACCTTCACCATGACGTATCAGTAGGCCGCGCACAGCGGGCCTTGATGTGTGCGGAGGCGGCCTGGACTTGCGCGCGCACGCCCGGACGCGCGGTCACGCCGGCCGTTCGACTGCTCTCCGGGCACCCTGGGTAAAAGACAAAGGCGCCCGAGGGCGCCCTTCGTACTTCCGGATTCGGGACCGCGCAGCGCGCCGTCAGTTCGTCCGCGAATTGTGCTTCTGCAGGTACGCGATCAGCCCGTCGATCCCGCCCGACGCGAGCTGGCCCTTGAACTGCCCCTGGTAGACCTGGATCAGCCACGCGCCCGACATGTCGATGTCGTAGATCTTCCAGTCGTTGCCGACCTTGCCGAGACGATAGCCGACCGACTGGCTGTCGCCCGGCGTCGTGACCGTCGACTGCACGAGCGCGTCGGCGCCCGACGCGCCGCCGGCCTTGAACGAGAACTTCGCGTCCTGGCTGCCGAGCTGCGCGAGCGACGCGGCGTAGGTGCGCGTCATCAGCAGCTTGAACTGCTTGTACAGCTCCTGCTGCTGTTGCGGCGTGGCCTGCTTCCATGCGTCACCGACCGCGATGCGGGTCGTGCGCTCGAAGTTGGTTGCGGGCAGGAAGCGCTGCTCGACGACCGCCGAGACCTTCGCCATGTCACCGCCGCGTGCGGCCGGGTCGGCCTTCATCGCGTTGACGGTGCCCTCGACCGCATTGCGGACGATATCGACCGGCGCGCTCTGCGCGAAAGCGGAAACCGACACGGCGGCCGCCGCGACGAAAGCAAACAGATGACGTTTCATACGAATATCGCTCGATGAGAAAAAACGACCGGTTGATTGCACCGGCCGACGGAGCAAAGTATACCGGGCCTGACGCCCCGGTGCGCCGCCGTGACCGACTGTTACCTTTCAGCTTCGTTTGTCACAGGTGCGCGCGGCGGCGCGGCGCGGCAGCGAAGCGCGGATTATGTAAACATCCCCTTACAAAACAGCCGGCCACCGGTATCGATTCCGCCACCGCGAACAAATCTCCTTCCCGCCCCCAAACCCGCAACGTCACGTCCTTCGCCACGCCGCGCCGGTATACTTGGCTACTTTGCCCTTGCCAGCCGCTCCCCACCGCCACATGGTGACATCTCTCATCGTCCGACTCGTTGCATGGTCGGTGCGCCGCCCCGTCTGGGTCGTCGTCCTGTCGCTCGTCATCGCCGCGCTCAGCGGCGTCTATGTCGCGCAGCATTTCAAGATCAACACCGACATCAGCAAGCTCGTCGATGCGGAACCGCAATTTGCCGCGCTCGGCCAGGCCGTCGATCAAGCGTTCCCGCAACGCAACGGCACGATCCTCGCGGTCGTCGAGGCGCCTGCGCCCGAATTCGCGAATGCCGCCGCGCATGCGCTGACCGAGGCGCTGCAGAAGCAGGCCGATGCCGGCCGCATCGGCCAGGTCGCCGAGCCCGGCGGCGGGCCGTTCTTCGAGCACAACGGGCTGCTGTTCCTGTCGCCGCAGGAAGTCTCCGATACGACGTCGCAGCTCGCGAGTGCGCGCCCGCTCGTCAACGAACTCGCGAAGAACCCGAGCCTGACCGGGCTCGCCACGACCCTCTCCACCACGCTCGGCCAGCCGCTGCTGACCGGCCAGGTGAAGCTGCCCGCGATGGCGAAGCTGCTCGCGCGCAGCGCCGCGACGGTGGACGACGTGCTGGCCGGCAAGCCGGCCGCGTTCTCGTGGCGCGCGCTGGTCGACAACGATGCCGCGCGGCAGCCTGCGCGCGCGTTCGTCACCGTGCAGCCCGTGGTCAATTACGGCGCGCTGAAGGCCGGCGCGGAAACCAGCCAGGTGATCCGCGACGCGGCCCGTTCGCTCGACCTCGAGAAACGCTTCGGCGCGGCCGTGCGCCTGACCGGCGAACAGCCGCTCGCCGACGACGAATTCGCGTCGGTGGAAGACGGTGCGGCGCTCAACGGCGTCTTCACGCTGCTCGCCGTGCTCGTCATCCTGTGGCTCGCGCTGCGCTCGAAGCGGATGATCGGCTCGGTGCTCGTCACGCTGTTCGTCGGCCTCGTCGTGACCGCCGCGCTCGGCCTCGCGATGGTCGGGTCGCTGAACATGATCTCGGTCGCGTTCATGGTGCTGTTCGTCGGCCTCGGCGTCGACTTCTCGATCCAGTACGGCGTGAAGTACCGCGAGGAACGCTTCCGCGACCCGCGCATCGACCACGCGCTGATCGGCGCCGCGCACTCGATGGGCATGCCGCTCGCGCTGGCCACCGCGGCCGTCGCGGCGAGCTTCTTCTCGTTCATTCCCACCGCCTATCGCGGCGTGTCCGAGCTCGGCCTGATCGCGGGCGTCGGGATGTTCGTCGCACTGCTCACCACGCTCACGCTGCTGCCCGCGCTGCTGCGCCTGTTCGCGCCGCCGGGCGAATCGAAGACGCCTGGCTTCCCGTGGCTCGCGCCGGTCGACGATTACCTCGATCGCCATCGCAAGCCGATCCTGATCGGCACGCTCGTGGTCGTGATCGGCGCGCTGCCGCTGCTCGCGTTCCTGCGCTTCGACTTCAACCCGCTGCACCTGAAGGACCCGAACAGCGAATCGATGGCGACGCTGCTCGCACTGAAGGATTCGCCGGAAGCCGCCGTCAACGACGTCACGCTGCTCGCGCCGTCGCTCGCGGACGCCGACGCGGCCGCGAAGCGCCTCGACGCACTGCCCGAAGTCGGCCGCACCACCACGCTGTCGACCTTCATCCCCGCCGACCAGCCGGCCAAGCGCGCGGCGATCGCCGCCGCCGCGAGCGACCTGCTGCCCGCGCTGACGCAGCCGCCCGCGCCGCCCGCAACCGACGCGCAGCGCGTCGCCGCGCTCAAGCGCGTGTCGGACCTGCTGAGCTACGCGGCCGAAGATCACCCGGGCCCGGGCGCGGCCGCCGCGCAGCACCTGTCGGCGTCGCTCGCGAAGCTCGCCGCCGCGGACGCCGCGACGCGCGACCGCGCCGAGCGCGCGTTCTCCGATACGCTGCGCATCGCGCTCAGCCAGCTCGCGTCGCTGCTGCAGCCGCAGGACATCACGCGCGAATCGCTGCCGCCGCAGCTCGTGCGCGACTGGGTCGCGCCGGACGGCCATGCGCTCGTGCAGATCTCGCCGAAGGTGCCGAAGGGCGTCGACCCGAACGACGACACGATGCTGCGCCGCTTCGCGAAAGCCGTGAAGGCCGCGGAGCCGGGCACGACCGGCGGGCCGATCTCGATCCTGCATTCGGCCGACACGATCATCAACGCGTTCCTGCATGCGGCGCTGTGGTCGATCATCTCGATCACGATCCTGCTGTGGGTCACGCTGCGCCGCTTCGGCGACGTGCTGCGCACGCTGGTGCCGCTGCTCGTGTCGGGCGTCGTGACGCTCGAGATGTGCGTCGTGCTCGGCATGCCGCTCAACTTCGCGAACATCATCGCGCTACCGCTGATGCTCGGCGTCGGCGTCGCGTTCAAGGTGTATTTCGTGATGGCGTGGCGCGCGGGGCAAACCGGCTTGCTGCATTCGAGCCTCACGCATGCCGTCCTGTTCAGCGCCGCGACGACCGCGACCGCATTCGGCAGCCTGTGGCTGTCGCACCACCCGGGCACGTCGAGCATGGGCAAGCTGCTCGCGCTGGCCCTGACCTGCACGCTGATCGGCGCCGTGGTGTTCCAGCCCGTCCTGATGGGCAAACCGCGCGTCAAACGCGCCAAGAACCAATCGCAAGGAATCAATGAATAAGGTGCGAATCATTGCGGCGACCGTTGCCGCCGGCGCGGTGCTGTCCGGCTGCGCGACGGGACCGAACCGCAACCCCAATGACCCGCTCGAGCCGATGAACCGGGCGATGTACAAGTTCAACGACACCGTCGACACGAACATCGCCCAGCCGATCGCGAAGGGGTACCAGAAGGTCACGCCGACGCCCGTGCGCACCGCGATCAGCAACTTCTTCTCGAACCTCGGCGATCTCGGCAACATCGCGAACAACCTGCTGCAGCTGCGCATCACCGATGCGACCGAGGACCTGATGCGCGTGGCGATGAACTCGGTGTTCGGCGTCGCCGGCCTGATCGACATCGCGACGCCGGCCGGGCTGCCGAAGCATCACCAGGACTTCGGCCTGACAATGGCGCGCTGGGGCGTGCCGTCCGGCCCGTATCTCGTGCTGCCGGTGTTCGGGCCGAGCACGATCCGTGACGGCGTCGGCCGCGCGGTGGACGTGCGCTTCAACCTGCTGAACTACATCGAGCCGGCCGCACGCAACCCGATGTACATCGCGCAGTTCATCAGCGCGCGTTCGGACCTGCTCGGTGCAACCGACCTGCTGAAGCAGGCCGCGCTCGATCCGTATTCGTTCGTGCGCGACGCCTACCTGCAGCAGCGCAAGTCGCTGACGTATCGCAGCCAGTCGTCGTCGGGCACGCTGCCGACTTACAACGAACCGGGTGAATCGGGCAACGCGCCCGCATCGGCACCGGCCGCGCCGGGGCTGCCGAACTACGAGGATCCAGGCGAGTCGGGCGGGGCATCGGGCACCACGCCGAGCAACGCGCCGGCCGCGCCGGGGTTGCCGCAGTATGACGATCCGGGTGCGGACAATGCGATGCCGGCGAGTGCGCCGGCTGCCGCGGCATCGGCGGCCGCACCGGCGACGCCTGCAAGCACGCCGGCCGCGCAGTAACGTCGGCCGCCTCAAATCTACTCTCTCAAAACCCGCTCTTGCGAACTACCGGCAACGCGCCCCAAGGGCAATCCCGGCGGCGGGCCGCTATCCGGCTGGTTAAGCACCACCATCGTGCTCGGACATCGGAGCGTCTTCAGCACATCGCTTGTCAGCGGGTTCGCAACACTTCCCGCGCTCGTGATATCGAGTGCTGCTTCTCGATCGTCAAAAAGGTCATGCCGGGCGGGATCGCGTATGTCGGCGCGGGAAATCCGGTTGCAGGAAAATTGAGCGGCGGTGGAAGAGCGGAGGCGTCGCATGAGTTGTGTGCGGCGCGTCCTGATCGTTATGGCAAGACGATATGCTTTATCCAGAACGGCGCCAAATAACCAATACATGTTCCGCTCAATATTGCGAGCAAATAACCTTCCGCGCCAGACTCCAGCATCAGGGCCACAAGCAAACTCCCTGCGACCGAACAGGAAATTTGCCAGAGAGTCGGATACCGAAATGCGCTCGGTTCCAGTTCCGGTACTGCTATGGCACCGAACAAGGCACCCATGACGCCAAGAACAGCAATTGTGGCCATCGAATACCCCACCGATATTCCTCCAAACACGACAAATACAACAGAGGAAACACCAACAATGGCAGCAATCGTTTTGATATGACTGACTTTTCGCCGGATCATCGATTATCTTTGGCTTGCCAACGACGCTGTTGTTGAAGCCATCGCAGCGCGCTCCCCTTTCTGAACGACCGGAATCGAACCGCGCGGCAGCCCCACCGGAGGGCCACTGTCCGGTAGATTGAACATAGGCATCGTGCTCGGACACCGGAACGTCTTCAGCACATCGCTTGTCAGCGGATTCGCGACACTTCCGTCGCTCGTAATGTCGAGTGCTGCTTCTCGGCCGTCAAAACTGAACGCGACTCGCATGCGGCCCGGTGTGGCCGCCTCGACCACACGACCTTTCCGGAGCAACCGCATCAGTGCCCACGGCCCGTCCGTTGCGATCGTCGAAGTGTCCGGACGAACGCGCGGGCTCGCAGTGATCTGAGCATGGACACCACCACGCGGTCCCGGCCATGTGACCGTGAAAGACGCAACCGGGCCATGTCGGTAGAGCGTCATCTGTCCGTCGATGTCGAGCGACAGGCTCATGATCGTCGGGTCGAGTTCAGGAATTCGGATGTCGGCCTTCCAGCTCGGCTGCTTACGATCAGGATCGTTGAAGAAAATGTCGCGGATCGCCTTCGCGTGCTCGAATGGCTCGAGGTCCGGCCCCTGCACGGGTTCGGTCGCGCCCGGCAGCGTCCGGTAGCGCCACGGCTTCGCGGCCGTGTCGACGAACGGTGCAAGTGTTTTCGTGAAGAAGTCATCGATCACGCCACCCTGCGCAAACACCCGAGTGAAATCGTCAATGCTGACGTCGCGCTTGCTATCGGGCGAAAACGGATAGTTTCCCTCGATCGTCATTCGACAGGCGTCTCCGACTGCCGCCTGCATCTGCCGCGACAGTAGCTGGCCGATACCCTGATTCACGCCACGTGAACCGTCGACAGCGAGTTGACGCAAGACTGCCCGGAACGGCGCAGGCATCGTGTCAGCCGTCATCTTGAGCTTTGCAGCATTCTCGCTTTCCGGCGGCATGCTGTTGTTCAACAGCGCATTGTCGGAAATCGTGAGCGTTTTGTAGTAGTCGTTCAACAAATCGGTGACGCCATCCAGACCGGTTTTGTCCGCCGGAGTCCTGGACAACCGCGTATCCGACAGCGCATCGGCATGACCCGTCACCACTTCACGCAGCGCCGCGAAATGGTTATCGACCAATTCGCGTTCAATCTGCTCCGACGCACGAGGCCCCAGTATCTTCTCGGCTTTTTGGTTGACCGCGTCAGTCGCCTTTTCCAGAAAGGAGCCGTCTGATCTCGCCATCGGCTGCGTCAACGTCGTTTCATTGACCGCCGCCCGCACAAGACGAATCAGCGGTGAATCAGGTGCAGCGAAAGTCCGTAGCACCTTCAAGTTAAAGGCAAGACTCGTTCCGCTCACGACACGAATGTCGTCAAGAAACGCATCCCATTGTTGGGCATACTCCGTCAGGTACTGACGTCTGATTGCCATCGACAACGCGTCCTCACCTCGACTCGATACGTTCAACGCGCTACCCGAATTTTCTGGGGAACTACCCAACGTCCGACGCCCCATTACCCAAGCATCATCGTCGCTTGCCTTTTGAAGAAACTCCGGCAAGCGTTTGCCGAACATCGCCCGATACCCCTCCAGCGTAAAGAGTCCTGGCACGCCGATGGACAGCGGCACCCCGCTGGCTCGCGTAAATATCATGCCTGCCTGTGGCCCAACCACGCGCAGCAGCGAAAACTCGTCGGGCGCGTCTTTCAACATCGCCGCTTTCGCGCGCTGGTAAAGACGATCGGTTGGATTGCTGCCATCGAGAAATGCACGCGCCTGCTGGATCAGTCCTTCGTTACGGGACAGTGGCGACTGCACGACATGTCCTTCAGAAAGCATCCGCTGCACATGACCGATCATGGCAGCACGCCCACCGAACATCGCTGCACTGTCGTGACGTGCCCAATCCTCCAGTACCCACGTCTTGACGTCATTCGGGGTGAGCCTTGCCCTGTCATAGAGCATCAAGTACACGCGCAATGCATCGTAAGCGGATTTGGCATCACCACTCGCCACAGCATCTTTGATCACGTCCTCCATCCGGTGGACGATTTGCGGCAACACAACCTGCTCCGACAGAGACTCGTACACATGACGACAGTCGGATTCGATCATATCGAGGCGGTCCGATCCGAAACGAAACGCGATATCGGGATCGGTGACGAGACGTGTCGTGTCGCGCAACAATTCGTTTGCACTGTCCAACACCATCGGCACACGCTCAGGACTAGCGGCAAGGTCACTTCGTGCAAGCAAACCAGACAATGAGCGTGCCTTTTGTCCCAGCGTGGCCAGGGATGTCCGTTCCGCAACGAAGCTATTCCAAAGATTCGCGCACAACCCCACGCCGATCAGCCACACGAGCGAGTGTCCCAGCCACCGCTGCAATCTCGCACGATGCTCCCGATTCCGGTTCGGGCATGCGAGATGTCCCTCGCGAAATACGATCGCAAACAACAGATCGCGCAGGAAGTAGCTGGTTTCGCTAGACTCCCGTCGCCGGGTATTCGACTGCGCACCGGCTGCGCCGATCATGCGTTGCAACAGCGTTTGACGATCCGCGACGATCTGCCGGCCGGTCTGACTTGCGCTCGTCAGATAAACACCTCGGAACATTGCATACGGTACCGCCCGTGCACCGTTATCGCCCCTGGCGAACACTTGTCCGATCAGGTCGACCAACGGGTTCGTGAGTGCCGAAAACGCTTCTGGCAGCATCGCCAGACGGCGACGACGGGCCACATCGGTTTCGTTGCGAAGCAGGCCACTTACGCCGTCGGCAAGACACGTGGCCAGCAGGTCCAGTTCTGCCCTGATCGCCTCGTCCGTCCGCGCCTCCGAGTCGGGCCGCAACGTCACGCCCCATATCTGCGCACGCTCCGGCTCCCCGAGCGATGCGAAATAGTCCGTGAAGCCCGGCAGCCGGTCTATCTTCGTGACAATCAGCCAGACGGGAAATCCGGTTCCGAACTTGGCTTGCATCTCCTCGAGACGTGTCCGCAATGCGCGGCTCTCGGTTGCGCGTACGTTGGAATCCGCATGCATCAAGGCAGCGACATTGATCGTCAACAGCACGCCATTCAGCGGCACGCGGGGCCGGATAAGGCGAAGCAACCGAAGGAATCCTTTCCATTCCGCGGCATCAGCCTGCTCGCGAACAGTGCTTATGTCGGTCGGTCGCTGATCCAGTTTTCCTTCATTCGACGTATCCAGCGGTTCCACCGTCAGCGGGTAGCGCGACGTGCCGTGCCGGACGTAGTGGCCCGGCGTATCAATCAGCACCGCGTCATTGGTCAACCTCCAACCCGGCAAAGCCCTGGCGTCATCGGGCGCGAGCGAATGTTGAAGTTGTGCGTCGAGCGGAAAAGCCACGCCCGCGTTTAACAGCGCCGTGGTCTTGCCCGAACCCTTCGAGCCCAGCACGGCATACCACGGCACATCGTAGAGATACGCTGGCCCTCGAAACAGCCGCACCAGCCCGCAGGCACCCTCACGCCGGGCTTTCAACTGCTTGACCGCTGCGCGGGCCATGTCTTCGATCTCTGCCAGACGCGATGCGGCTAGCGGCAGGGCGCTACGCTTACCGAGTCGAAGCAAACGCCTGAGGTGACTCGGATGCCGGCGCATGCGCCTCCACCATCGAACCAACATCGAAACGGCATACACGAGTACAACGCCGGCCATTGCCAGAATGCGAACTATCACGGACGCAAACAGCGACTTGCCAGCCAACGTCATGAGTGGAAAGGCATGCCAGATCGCGAGACAAAGCAGCGCGACGATCACGATGCCCGTCGACCAGTCGATCAGCCACAGGACCCATGCAGCAAGAATCACGGCGATCAAAGTCAACCGAATGCCGATCGATGCGAACGGGTTCAACCCACCGAGACTCACCAGCGGGCCCGCAAACCAGATCACGGCAGCAACAACGATCACCGTCACGACTGCCCACAGATAACGCGAGCGTAGAAACGAGAGAATCTTCTTCATGTGTACGGTGAATGGCGTCCAACTCGCACTACCGTGCCGAACTGGCCCTCGGTGGATCGATCGCGCTACCTGTCGTCGCTATACGCGCAATGCTCAAGAGTTGTCGCTGCAAGTCGTCCGCTTGCGCGCCCAACTCGATACGGCAGAAGGCATACAGCGCGCAGAGCGTCACTGACAGCAAGGCCATCGACATCCACACCGGGATTTCGAAATGGAATGTTTGTCGAATCGTTACGTTAGATTGCGCATGAGGTGAGAGCGCGTCTGGAACAGGTGGCAGATACACGGCAATCGCGTTGTAAATTCGCTCTCGTACGCGGTCGTGCACGCCAAACGTCCTGCCATGTGGATACCGACCTTCAAACCCCAGGCTGAAAATCCGGTAGATCACTTCGAGCAATGGCCAGTGATCGGCGTCGTCTTTCAACAAACGCAGCGACAGCGCGTAGATCTTCGACCCGCCCTGATTGTCTTCTCCAATACGCTGAGTCAGCGCTCCGGCAGCCCATGCGGCACTCCCCGACGTATCGCCCCGCGACGCAAGTACACGCATTGCGGCCTCGTCCAGCGCCGTACATAGGCAATATCGTGCGCCGATCATGTGTTCGTTGCGGACGTTGGCCCGCACACATAGGCGCTCGAACACGCGAACTTCGTCCATCAACAGGTCGCGCAAGCGTTCGTCATGACCGATGCCGATTAGCTCCGGCATATCCACAAACGCTCGAAGCAGCACCCTGCTCGCCTCCAGCAAGGCATTACGGTGGCCAAGTACCGGAGCCAGCCTCGTCTGCTCGTCCTCGGGCGGCGAAAGCGGTCCCAATGGACGACTACGGCGCGAGTTGGGTCGCTGCCTTGTACTCTTGCCAGAGAGAAAGATACCGTTTGGTTGTCGCGATGGTGCGAGCGCGCATCGAGCCGATACGATCTTGGGCGGGCTACTGGACTGGGTCATGCTCGGGTGAATTCAAAATTCGACTCATCACGCTCAACGTAAATAAGGTCAAACCGTAGGACCACCATCGGACACGATCAGCGTTCCACCGCAACTCGTGTCACTGCCATGATGAGCAATTTGACGGCCGTTGATCGTGCCGAAACCGCCTTTGGTAATGACACCCGGACCATGCAATGGACACGACACGGAATCGCCTACGCATGCTGCGGGACGTCCGTTGATCGCGACGCCCGCGCTGGCTGACGTGACTACGCCGCCATGGGTGGTCAATGTTCCGAGAATTGCGACGGAAGCTGGCATTCAGGGACACCTCAAAAATAATTTTCCAATTTCACATCTTGAAAAGCATGACACTATTTGCCCCCTCGGATTTTCCAAAAAAAATAGCCAAAGCAGAACAGACACACAGATAAATCACGGAGCACACAAAAAATAACACACCTCCGCCCAGATATTTCTTCAATGGCTCATAAAATAACGCAAGCGGAATAAAGAATAAAATGTAAAGCCAAGTCCTATCTACTCTTCGCACTTTTTCTCCTCACCAAAAACACACTTCCCACCTTGCTTCACTCCCTGCCACGCCCCCTGCACAATCAATTCTCGCTTGATTGACGCCTTTTTTATATCTATTCGAGATTTCAATTTTGCAGCACGATTTGCTGTATTAGTCGCCTGACCCGATAGATTTTTGATAGCCTTTACGGATCCAGTCACACTCTTTCTGGTTGCGCCTAAACCAGGCGCCACTGTCCCGACCGCAGCCGAAACACCTACATCAGACCAATCAATCTTTACGCAATCCCAGTCAATATCGGTCAATGGACGCCCATCAACCCAATTGCCTTTCATTTGTCAAAATATTTGTTTCGCCCCCTGCATGCTAATTTCCACAACCCCACCCAGCACGCCTCTTCCCAAAAATGCCGCAGCAGCAATCAAGGGAACAAATAGGCCTTTTGGGTCGTAAGCAATGTTAGGTGCGTTGTATGCATAACTGTAAAAATTGATCCCACCATCAAACCCAATCAGATCCTGATTGATATACCGCCCTACTTCAGGATCGTAGTACCGGAACCGGTTGTAGTGCAGCCCCGATTCCTGATCATAGTACTGCCCCGGAAACCGTATCGGATTGTCAACGACATGCGCCAGCCTCCAGGCCGTCCGTCCATACGCGCTCAGATCCGCTGCCCACACCACTTCGCGCTGTTCGTCGTACAGTTCCTGCGGCGCCCCCAGGTGATCCGTCACGTAATGCCACGCCTGCCCCTCCGCCAGCCGCGTCAACGGACCTTCATGATCCGGATGCGGCACGTATGTCACGGCGTTGTCCTCATGTGACGTTCGCCCCGTCCGCACCTCCTGCATCATCCAGTCACCGTCCCACATGAACAGCGTCGTATGTCCCGGGCCGCCTGCCGGTGTGTGGTGCTTCGCTACCCGCCGACCGAGCGCGTCGTATTCGTACTCGCTTCTCGTGCCGTCCGCGTGCTCGATTGCAACGAGTTGATGGCTGCCGTCGTACCGATACCGCGTCACCTCCGGCTCTTCTGTCGGCTCCTCGTACTTCGGCGTCCCCGTCAGCACCTCCATCACGCGCAGCAGGTTGTCCGTCCCGCGCTGGCTACGCTGCTCCGCCGCCGTCAGTTCCGGCTTCGGCGGCAGCGGCACCGTCCGCGCGATCCGGTTGCCGTGTCCGTCATACGTAAAATCCACCGGACGATCCGGCCTCGCCTGCGACGCAAACCGCAGCAAGCAATCGCCGCTCGCCTTCCACGCCTGCACATCATTCAGGCTCGACGCAGCACCCTGCAAATTCATGGAATGAGGGGCGACGGAACTTCGCCAGCACGGGTGACAGGTGCCCCCAAGGAGGAAATTGGAGTTTGCATATCAAAACTTCTCCCGAAGCAACCTCGCGGCTTCGGAAGCCAAATCGAGATTGTGATGCCTCCATTCGATTCGACTCATTTCCCCCAAAAAATCCAGAACCAGACCTAACTGTTCACGCGTGTAACTTGACAAAATAGCTGACAAATTATCATCCGCGCGCCCTTTTGCCATGTCACACATTCTATAGACAACCGTATCAGGAATTACATCAGCATCATCATAATCGACGATCGATATTTTCATGAAAATCGGCAAAAAAAACGCAAATGCTTTCGGCAACATAAATCCCAAACAGGCAGATGGATCGTGCTCGTAAACATTATCCAAATCACGAAGACTCACATCAAATCTTCGCCGACCCCTAAAGAAGGCCTCGACGTCCTGTGCCTCAATTCCGCCCCCATAACCAATTGGCTCATCAATAGGAAAAATAACATTATCAAACACCGAAAAATCAATCTTCATTTCAATAACCCGTCACATTTAGCCACACTCTCCCAAGCCTTTATTGCTTCATTTCGATGAATCGCATCGCCACCAGCAAAACATTTACCATTCATTAAATCTCTAGCTATAGCGCACCGCACATTACGCTGCCTCATCATCAGAATAGTTACGTTATCCATATGGGCTCTACAAGATCTCTTTTCCCCTTTACAAGCCCGATCAACCTCGTCTTGAAGCCTTCGGTGTTCGCCCGGTGAGCAATTGCCTGGGGGTTGCATCGTATCTGCGATCGGACTCACCTTATTCCCCGCCTTGTCGGTAGTTGTCGACGACAACATCCAAGCAACCACACCGACCGTCAACAACACCAAACCACCCAGTGCAGCCCCAACAAGCGCACCCGGCGGTCCGGCTACTGCCCCGCCACCCATTGCACCCATCGTGATCGCTTCGAGCCCGAACGGATCCATCGAATACGGCGTCCGATTGTCCGAGTAGATGTAGTTATTGGAACCGCCCGCGAGTCCAATCGGATCCTGATTGATGTACCTCCCCACCTGAGGATCGTAGTACCGAAATCGGTTGTAGTGCAGCCCCGACTCCTGATCGTAGTACTGCCCCGGAAACCGTATCGGATTGTCGACGGCATGTGCCAGCCTCCGGGCAGTCCGCCCATACGCACTCAAATCCGCTGCCCACACCACCTCGCGCTGTTCGTCATACAGTTCCTGTGGCGTTCCCAGGTGATCCGTCACGTAATGCCACGCCTGCCCATCCGCCAGCCGCGTCAACGGGCCTTCATGATCCGGATGCGGCACGTATGTCACGGCGTTGTCCTCATGTGACGTTCGCCCCGTCCGCACCTCCTGCATCATCCAGTCACCGTCCCACATGAACAGCGTCGTCTGCCGCGCGCCGCCCGCCTGCGTGTGGTGCTTCGCTACCCGCCGTCCTAGCGCGTCGTATTCGTACTCACTTCTCGCGCCGTCCGTGTGCTCGATTGCCACGAGTTGATGGCTGCCGTCGTACCGATACCGCGTCACCTCCGGATGCGCTTCCGGCTCCTCGTATTTCGGCGTCCCCGTCAGTACTTCCATCACACGTAGCAGGTTGTCCGTCCCGCGCTGGCTGCGCTGCTCTGCAGCCGTCAGTTCCGGCGTCGGCGGTAACGGCACCGTCCGCCCAATACGGTTGCCGTGCCCGTCGTACGTAAAATCCACCGGGCGATCCGGGCGCGTCTGCGGCGCAAACCGCAGCAAACGATCGCCACTCGCCTTCCACGCCTGCACGTCGTTCAGGCTTGGCGCAGCGCCCAGCAGGTTGCCCGCCGGATCGTAATGAAACGCTTCCGCGCCACTTGCCGCTGTGATGTGCGTCAACCGGGATAGTGCGTCGTACCGATACGTCTTCTTGTCCCGCCACGCGTCGTCCAGTGTCGTCAGCCGGCCTGCCGCGTCGTACGCCCACGCCCGCCACGGCCGTGGTCTCTCCAGCGACCGCCCCTGTTCATCGAGGTTCTGCCAGCGATGCGCCGCCAGTAAGCCGTTCGCGCCATACCCGAAGTGATGTGATGCAGGGCCTTGCGTGCGCTTGATCTCCCGATGCAGTCCATCCCGCTCGAAGCTCGCCAGTGGATGCTCATCCAGCAGGACACCATGCACATGTCCCGAGCCGTAGCGCTGCCACACCAGCGAACCGACGTCCGGTACGTTCGTCCAGTCGCGATTCCCGATCGCATCCACCCCATGCGTCAGCCGCCAGACGCGTCCGTGATGCGCCTGCACCTCTGCCGTGCGGCGCCCAGCCGCGTCGTATTCGTAAGTCACCTGCACCGGGGCTCGCCCCGGCGAGACCGCCTGTGCCTGCGTGAGCAGCCCGCGCGCGTCATAACGATAGCTGGCTTGACTGCCGTCGCTCGATCGTCGCTCCACCGGTCGGCCGAGCACGTCGTACGTCACGTGCGTAGTGATCTGCCCATCCTGGCCGTGATCGATGCGCTCGACCAGTTCCCCCGCTGGGTTGTATCGGTAGCTTTGCCGACGGCCATCGAAGCCGGTCTGTTCGATCAACCGGTTTCGGCTGTCGTAGCGGAACGTCGTCGTCTCCCGGTTCGCATTGGTCAGCTTCGTCAGGCGGCCAATGGCGTCATAGCGGAACTGCTGCGTGCCCTCCGCTGGGTCGACGATTTGCGTTCGCTGCCCGTATCCGTCCCAGTCCACCCGCGTCACGCGCTTGAGCGGATCCGTATGCGCGATCGCCCTGCCTGCGTCGTCGTAGTCGACCTTCCACCAGCCCATGCCGGCCGGCTGCACCGCCGTCATACGAGCCGACAGGCTGCCGCTGTGGCGGCTGACCTGGCCCAGCGCGTCCGTGGTCTCGGTCAACTGGCCGAACTGATCGTATTGATAGGTCGTCGTGTGCCCGGAGCAATCGGTGCGCTCCACGAGTTGCCCCGCGTCGTCCCATCGCATCTTCGTTACATTGCCCAGCGCATCGGTGCGGGCAACCGGCAAGCCGTTCTCGTAGGCATAACCCGTCACATTCCCGAGTGGATCGGTTTCGCTCGTCAGGTGGCCTTGCACATCGTAGCCGCGCTGCCAGACCTGCCCGACCGGGTCGGTGATCTGTTCCGGTAGGTTCTGGTCGGTGTAGCCGATGCGCGTGACCTGACCGGCCGGGTCGATGATCGACGTCGGGTTGCCGCGCGCGTCGTTCACCATCCGCGTCGTGCGGCCCAAGCCATCCGTGTAGCCCGCCACGCTCCCTGTTTCGTCGAAATGCGTCTGCTCGACGCTGCCGTCCGGATGCACGATCTTCTCGACCGCCCACAAGCCGTTGTAGTGGTATTCGGTCGTATGTCCTAATCCATCCGTCACCCGTGTCACACGCAGTGACGGCAGGTAATCGAAGCGTGTCTCGCGCGTGATGGCGCGCTGCCCATCAGCGGTTTCGGTATACGCGTAGGTCCGCAGGCAGTACGCGTTCGGCGTGTCGTCGCTCCACTCCGAGACGTGCGTTGCGCCCGCCGGCGTGCGGTACGTTGTCAGCAGATGGTGGTCGTAGCCGTAGCGCCACGTCAGGTTCTCGCGGTCAGTGGCTTCGATCAGGTCGCCGTATTCGTCGTAGACATAGCTTGTCAGGTGCAGCGGCGAATTCCCGAAACCCTGGTCGAGCAATACGCTCGTGATCCGGCCAGTCTCGTCCAGTTCACAGCGCACGGTATGCCGATTGTTGCGAACCGTTTCCAGCCAACCCTGTGCCGTATAGCCGAGCGTCAGACTCTGCTCATCGCGTGTCGTGACGCACTGCAACTGCCACCGGATCTCGTCGACGGGATGACGACCATAGTGTTCTTCGACACCGTTGCCGAAGCGCAGCACGTAGGTCGCGCCCGAAGCGTTGTCGTCACTACGCGCCAGCGTGAACTTCTCAATCGGATGGAAGTGCTCGTCACCGGGGTTCAGCGCCGGAAACTGCAACTGCCGCCCGTCCGCATCAAAATAGATCAGTCCAGCCGAACTCATACGCACTTCGGTCGCATACGGCAGCTTCCATGCGACACCCAAACTGCCTTGACGCTGGTCCGCGCTGCGGTAGCTCCGGCTCCAGTGAATCGATACCCGGCCCGGCAACGTAAAGTCCGTGTGCGACAGCACTTTCTGCCCCGTCGCCAGATCGACCGGATTCGCGCTGACGGTCTTCTTCGCGCATTCCGCACAATCGGCTTCGGTTACCGGTGCAAGGCCACCTGCATCGCCTTGCGTCATGCTGATCGTCGGCGCCTGCAGGTAAATGGCCGTGCCTTTCAGGTGAATGCCGGACTCGTCGATCGTTACCGTCCCGCCCGGGCCCGTCAGTTGCGCCTGCTTCGCACCTGACAGGCTGCTTTCACCCGTATCCGCGATGCGCAACTGGTTGGCGTTCGAACTCGATACCGGCGCGGGCAGTTGCGGCGCGAAGTCCGGCGACAGTTCGATCGGGTTCGCCTGATCCGCGCTCACCGCATCGCCCACCGCCTTGCCGCGCACGGTCACCGTGTAGGTGTGCCCGACATCCGTCGTCCAGTCCTGCACGACGCGGTCGGTCCGGCTCTGGCCGACCGTACTGGCCATGTGCAGTCCGACGTTGCACAGGTACAGCCCGCCGACGTTCACGTTGTAGGCCATCCCGACGTTGAGCATCGCCCCCATGCCCACGCTCTTCACCGACGCGAGCGTCACCGTCTCGAACTTGTAGCCGCCGGTCGACAGTGTCCAATGACGTCCGATCTGGTCGGTTTCATCGTGGCCGATCTGCTTCGTCCTGTCATGTCCCACCGCGTGGGTTTCATCGGCTTCGATCACCGCATCCAGATTGCGCTCGGCCTGGATCCAGACCTGCTCCGCGCCTTTCTTGTCCTCGAAGCGGATCGCATTGGCGTTGCCATATCCGCCGCCTTTGGTCGAGCGCGTCAGGATCCCGCTTTGCGTCGCGTGGGCCGGCAGCGTCCACGGTGGCATCGTCATCGCGTTATAGACGCGCCCCGTCACGATTGGTCGATCCGGATCCCCGTTCTCGAAATCGACGATGACCTCGGTTCCCACCCGCGGAATATGGATGCCACCGAAGTTGCTGCCAGCCCACGGATACGACACCCGCACCCAGCAGGACGAGTTCTGGTCCTTCACGTCGGAGCGGTCCCAGTGGAACTTGAGCGTCACCTCGCCGTTCTTGTTGGTCCAGATCTCCGCGCCTGCCGGACCGGTCACGATCGCCGTCTGCGGGCCGCGCGTGCGGGGTTTCGTGATCGTACGCGGCGGGCGGAATACCGTGGTCGAGGGCTGGACAATAAACTTGCTGCGAATCGCGTAGGCCGAGAACCCGGTCGTTTCCCCGGTTTCCTTCACATCGAGTTCCGACGCGATCACCAGATATTCGCGATTGGCGCTCGCCATCGGATGGCCTGCCAGCGCAAACGTGGTGCCGCACACCACGTTGCGCAAGTTGCCTTCGCCTTTCGCCCGCTCGCCCTGTGCGTGAATCTCTTCCATTCGCACGCGTGCGAATGCGTGACCGTCATCCGTTTCGGTATAGTCGCCCGGCCACTCGTAACGTTCGAGCTGGTTGTGCGCCGTGTCGCGCGGCTGGCTGTTCTGCGCGGTCAGCATCGCGCCCGGTTTCTCGAAGTCGAAATCGTCGGTGGTCCAGACGCCCGACTGCAGACACTCCGTTGCTTCGAAGCGGTCGACGTGTTCCCGGTCGATCTTCTGGCCCGGAGGGTAGTACGCGAGCGTTTGGTACGCGACGCTTTCCACCATCCGGTGAGCGCCAGGACCGTCGACCAGCACCAAGCGATGCACACCTTGCGAATGCTCGAAGAACCACGTGATGCCGTGTTCTTCCATCAACCGCTGGGCAAACGCGAAATCCGACTCGCCGTACTGGACTTGATAGCGCAAATGCTTGTAGGTCCGGCCGACCCGCATTTCGAACGAGTACAGGTACGGACCGAACACCTCGCGCAGAATGTCCAGCACGCTCTTGCGCTGGAAGATGCGGTAGTCGGTGCGCTCCCGCGCCAGTGCAAACCACGGTTCCAGCACGACCCGGTAACGCGACTGCCGATTCAGTTGGTCCACGTAGCTGGCCGCCGTCACGACGCCGCTGATTTCTCGCGTGCCGGCCCCCAGATTGGCTGCGCCCGCTCGCCCAGCCATCCCCGCGACAAAGCTTCCCATCCCGTCCAGCTGGATCGTGACGGTCAGCTCCTTGCCGAGCATCGCCCTGAGATCGAGGTTGGCCAGCAGGTCGACCGGCAGCAGCGGATCAGCGGGCGTCGTCAGCCACAGTTCGTATGCATACAGCGTGGAGAGCTGCTCGGTGCCCCGGATCGCGCTCAGGTGCAGCACCGACGCGATGCCTTCCAGCTCCGGCAGCGCCGGGCCGCTGACCGAAAACGTTCGGTTCGTCTTGAAACTCAACATGCGTGCTGGCCCTCGTGCGCTCGATTGTTGTTCTGTGTCACCGACTGCATGAACCGCTTTCCTCCGTGATTCAGAGTGCGCTGCGCGTCCCCGTTCGAACCGGCCAGCGCATCAACTCGCCGCGCTGCGGCGAGCGCAACACAGCCTGAGTAAAAGAATGTGTCGAAACGTGACGTGCCACCTAACGCTCGAGGATCACCCCAAAGAGATAAGGGCTCATTCCATCAAATCCGGTTTCATCCACGGTCAGCACGCATTCGATACCTCGACCGAATCGCAACTGGCTCTGGCCGGGCAGTTTCTTCGTCACGGGGCGCGCATCAACATGGAGCAGACTGTCGACCTGTCGTTGGAAGCGCACATCATCGGCAGCAGCGAACAAAGCCAGAATGTCGCGTAGCCCGCTCCCGTCCTGAGCCTCCAAGGTGCTGTATCCGAGATTCAGCTGGCCGATCAACCGCCAGGCAGCGTCCCGTTGGGCAAACGGCGCACGTGCAGGGCTCGGCGCACGAATGAGTCCCGCGCTCCTTACCGGCGCACTGATCCCGACAGTCAGATCCGTCATGCCATCGGGTTCCAACAAGCTCGGCAGATCGCAGTTCGTCAACCAGGCGTCCACCGACAGATATTTCATTGGATGTGGATAGGACTGCTCATTTTTATCGACCAACGAAGCGAAAACATCCGTACCTGCGTACGTGGCACGCGCACCATAGCGACGATATGACGTCTTCGCCACTCCATGCTCGCGGCGCGTCGTGAAGTAGCGTCCGTGATTGGCTTCATCGTTCAGCAGCGCCTGGTACAGCGGCCGAAACTCGAGCGACGCCACGCCTTTGCTCACAAAACCATGCAATGCTTCTACCGCGAATACCTCGTAGTCCGAGCCGTTCTGCCTGTCGGGTCTCAGCGGAATTTCAGCACCCATGTGCGGGATCTCGGCGGGATCGGTCTTACGACGAAACAGGTTGATGACCGGTGTACAGAAGAGTACAAAGCGGGATGCGTCGACGTGCTCGACCAATGCACTGTCGAAGCGATCCAGCAGTATGACGATTTCGGCTTCACGACCGGTCACGTGTCGCAATCCCGCACTCAGGCCGGCCAGCGTGAAAAACCAGAAGCGCGCGGGACACGCCGCATATTCGTGCAGCAGGTTATGGCCGTGAAACTTCGATCGGGCCAGCGGCAGCAAACTCTCGTCGGTAGCCAGACCCGCGTGTTCGATCGCCTGATCGGAAACAATTCCGAGCGATTGATTCGGGTCAGCGAAGCGGTTCGGCACCCCAGTCACGGATACCACGGCGCCAGCGTGGATCAGTTCGAACAGCCGCGACGCGACGCGCTCGTCACCTGCCAGATACACGGGCAACTGATCCAGGCCGCGCAACTCATCGAATAGCGCTTCGCCCGTGGTACGGAGCCTGAGGCGCAGCGCACCGCGAACCGGCTTATCTGCAGCGCTATAACGCTCTATCGACGGGATGTCCGGTGGAACCCCTGTCAGCCTCGCCGAAACAATCTCCAACGGATACAACATCACATCCAGGCCGCTACGAAACGTGCAGGACGTGCGTTCGCCATCCGGCACGCGGCTCGTGAACTCCGTGCCACGCGGTACGCAAAACCCCTCGAGCAAATTGCCTTCCTGCTCATCAGGATAGAGGCGAGCTACCGCAATCGAGGGCGTCGGGGCGACGTAATTCGGATAGACAGTTTCCAGGAGCCGACTGGTCAGCAGCGGGAATTCGGCATCCAGTTTCAATTGCAGCCGAGCGGTTGTAAAACTCGCCGCCTGCACCAGACGCTCCACAAAGGGGTCGGCAATCTCACCGGCGTGCATGCCCAGCCGACGCGCAATTTTTGGATGCGCCTGAGCGAACTCTTCCATCAACTCGTTGAAATAGAGCAATTCCCGATTGTAGGCATCAAGGAGATGAGGGTTCATGGCAAGCGCAAATTCGGATTCCACACAGAGAATTCGACAGCATCGCTGTCAGCAATGCGTTGGATGCTAGCCTCAAAAACCATCTCGATAAATACCTGACAGAATTGAGAGGTCAGGCTTTGATACTGGAGCTGAGAGCCTTATTTTGAGATATGAGCCGGCATCCTGACTATTTTTAACGTGATCCACCGCTGCAATTCTGCGCTGACGCTCGTTGCTGCTATGCAGCCTCGAGTGTGCTGCATCGACGGGTTGAATCCGCAGTCAAGAGTGCCGCGTCATGCAGCGGTTTTCTTGCGAGTGCGAAGAAGAGGGCAGAGGAGGGGAATGCGCAGCGGCGCGTGCCGCTCAACCGATCCGCATCGCGCCGGCACGCTCGAACGCGTGCCGCGCCTGGATCAGCGTGGTACGCGCCGCACGCGCATCGCTTGCCACCTGCAGCAGCGGGCCGAGCTGCGACGGCTGCTTCAGCAGTTCGCGCAGGATCGGCAGGATCGCCGTACTGCCGTCGTCGCGCAAACCGGCCGTCGCCGCGCGCGGCAGCGTGCGCCACGCCGGATCGACGATCGCGCGGCACACCGCGAACGGCACGCCGCGCGCGGCCGCGAAGGCTGCCGCGATATGCGACTCCATATCGACCGCGAGCGCGCCCTTCGCGTGGTGCAGCGACGCCTTCTCCTCTTCGCTGACCACCGGGGCGCCGACGGCCGCGATCGTACCGCGCGTGACGCGCGCCCAGACGGGCGTGTCGTGCAGCGCGGCGACGAGCCGTGCGCTCCAGCCCGTATCGGTGTCGACACGACCGAACGGCCCGTCGATCGCGTTCGCGATCACGAGTGCGCCGGGCGCGAGGTCGGGCGCGAGCCCACCCGCCGTGCCGAAGCTCACGATGCCCGCGCAACCGCGTGCGGTCGCCTCGGTCAGTGCGCGTTCGAGCCGGTCGGCTCGCGCGGCAAAGACGGCTTCGACGCCTTTGCCGCGCGCGATGCGCGCCTCGAATGCCATCCCCGTCACGGCAATGACGGGCAACGTGCCGGTGGGTTGCGGCGCCACGCTTACAGCCCGAACGTCACGCGCGTCGTGTTGTCGCGCTTCAGGTTGCGATAGCGGGCGAGCGCCCACAGCGGGAAGAACTTGCGATAGCCGTGGTAGCGCAGGTAGAACACGCGCGGGAAGCCCGTCGCCGTGAAGCGCGCCTCGTCCCACAGGCCCGCTTCGTTCTGGTTGGCGATCAGGTAGTCGATGCCGCGCGCCACCGCCGGGTGGTTCACCTCGCCGGCCGCCATCAGGCCGAGCAGCGCCCACGCGGTTTGCGACGCCGTGCTCGGCGCCTGCTCGAAGCCGCGATAGTTCAGCTTGTAGCTGTCGCCGTCCTCGCCCCAGCCGCCGTCCTTGTTCTGGATCGACAGCAGCCACTGCGCGCCGCGCTTCATGCGGGGATCGTCCGGCGTCAGGCCGGCCGCGTTCAGCGCGCACAGTGCCGTCCACGTGCCGTACACGTAGTTCATCCCCCAGCGGCCGTACCAGCTGCCGTCCGGTTCCTGCTCCTTCAACATGTAGTCGAGCGCACGCCGTGCCGGCTCGCTGTTCAGCGGCGTCTCGCCGAGCTGCGACAGCATCGACAGGCAGCGGCCCGACACGTCGGCCGTCGGCGGATCGAGCAGTGCGCCGTGATCCGAGAACGGGATGTTGTTCAGGTAGTACTGCGTGTTTTCCGGTTCGAACGCGCCCCAGCCGCCGTCGCTGCTCTGCATCCCGACGACCCACTCGCGCGCACGCGCGATCGAATCGCGATAGGCGTCGTTCTGCTTGAGTTTCTGCGCGCGATCCATCGCCACCGCGACCACCGCCGTATCGTCGACGTCGGGGTAGTGTGCGTTCGCGTACTGGAATGCCCAGCCGCCGGGCCGCACGTGCGGGCGGCGCGAGATCCAGTCGCCGCGCACGTCGAGGATCTGCAGCGGGCGCAGCCACTCGAGGCCGCGGATCGCGGCGTCCTCGGCACGCGCGTCGCCCGTTTCGAGCAGCGCATGCGCGGCGAGCGACGTATCCCACACCGGCGACAGGCACGGCTGGCAATACGCTTCGTCGTCGTGCACGACGAGCAGCTTCTCGATCGACTTGCGCGCGATCGCGCGGTTCGGGTGATCTTCCGCGTAGCCGAGCACGTCGTACATCATCACCGCGTTGGCCATTGCCGGATAGATCGCGCCGAGGCCGTCCTCTCCGTTCAGGCGCTCGTCGACGAACGACACGGCCTGGCGGATCGCGCGCTCGCGCGTGTAGTTCGGGAACAGGCCGTCGACCGCGCGCAGCGCATGGTCGACCACGCGGAAGAACGCGAACCAGCCGGGGCTCTGGTGACCCTGGCGCGGCAGCAGCCCCGCGTTGACGGGCGGATCGATGAACAGTTCGTCGATGCGCACGCCGCGCGGATTCTTCGCGAGCGGGCGCTTCGCGTTCAACACGAGCAGCGGCACGATCACGGTACGTGCCCAGTACGACACCTTCGACAGATGGAACGGGAACCACTGCGGCAGCAGCATGATCTCGACCGGCATCATCGGCACCGCGCGCCACGGAATCGCACCGTACAGCGCGAGCTGGATGCGCGTGAACACGTTCGACATCTCGGCGCCGCCCATCGCGTGAATGGCACGGCGCGCACGCTGCATGTGCTCGGCGTTCTCGTCGTCGCCGATCACCTTCAGCGCGAAATACGCCTTCACGCTCGCGCTGATGTTCGGCGCGCCGTCGGTAAACAGCGGCCAGCCGCCGTCGGCCTGCTGGATGCGGCGCAGGTACTTGCCGATCTTCCGCTCGAGCTCGAGGTTCGGCGTCTCGCCGAGATAGTGGACGAGCAGCACGTATTCGGCGGGAATCGTCGAATCGGCTTCGAGTTCGTAGACCCAGTGTCCGTCCGCATTCTGCGCGGCCAGCAGCGCATCGGTCGCGCGCGAGACGGCTGTGTCGACGCCGGCCGGCACGGCGCCGGCGGACAGGGTAGCCATTTCGGTGAGATCGTTCATCGGTCCCTCTCTTATTGTGTCTGGAGCACGTCCGCGGCCATCTGGCCGGAGCGGATCGCACCCTCGATCGTGGCGGGCAAGCCGGTGGCAGTCCAGTCGCCCGCCAGCACAAGATTGGTCCAGCGCGTACGCACGGCCGGACGTTTCATTTCCTGCGACGGCACCGCCGCAAAGCCCGCGCGCGGCTCGACGACGAGCTGCCACGCGGGGATGGTTTCCGGGTTCGCGCCGGTCACGCGCGCGACGTCTTCCCAGATGCGCCGCGCGAGCGTGTCGCGTGGCGTGTCGAGCCAGCGGCCCGCGTCGCGGATCGTCGCCGCGAGCGGGCCGCCGCCGGTGCGCACCGCATCGACGACACCGTTCACGACGGACGTCTGCTGCGGATTGCCGGCCGGCGCTTCGACCGCGAAATACGCGGTCACGACCGCGCTGAACGTGTCGGGCGCGGTGAGTTCGGGCACGAGCGGCTGCGCGACCTCGGGCGGCACGGCCAGCACGACGGCGTCGCCCGGCGCGAGATCGATTCGCTCGCCGCCGACCGAGATCGCATCGACCGCATTCCCGTGCGCGCCGAATTCAAACGCATCGAGCCGCGCGTTCAGCCGGATCTGCGCGCCGCCGTGCTGCAGCATCCGCAGCGCCGGTTCGACAAAGGCGCTGCCGAGGCCGTGGCGCGCGACGAGCGGACGGCAGCCGGGGCCGCCCGCGGCAAACGTGCCGTACAGCGCCGCGCGCGCGAGTTCGGCACTCGCGTGGCGCGGCTCGACGTTCAGCACACCGAGGAAATACGGCCGCAGCCAACGTTCCCACAGCATGCCGTCGCATCGCATCGTCTGTGCGAGTGAGCGGCCCATGCGCGCGAACGCGAGCGGGGCGAGCGCGAGGTAGTCGAGCGGCGTCGTGCCCGGCGCGCGCGACGCGGCATCGAACAGCCACGACGGCCAGCGCCCGTTGCCGAAGCGCAGCGTCCAGCGCTGCTGCGACGCAACGTCGACGACCGGAAATTCAGGCAGCGCGGGCCCCGCGAGCTGGTCGGCCGCACCGATCGCACGCAGGTAGCGCTGCGTCGCGGGCTGTCCCGCGAACACCGTGTGCAGCCCGCTGTCGAGCGTCGTGTTCAGCGTCCCGTCGAACCACGAGCGGCAGCGGCCGCCCGCATGCGCGTGCGCGTCGTGCAGCACGATGCGGCGCCCGCGACGTTGCAGCTCGACCGCGGCCGACAGGCCGGCAAGGCCGGCACCGATCACGTGGACGGTCCTGGGCATCGACTCGGTCGGCTCAGAACAGCGCGTAGCGCGCGGCGATCATCAGCATGCGCGCTTTCGGCTTGCGCAGCGGTGCGCGCGGGAAGGCAAAGCCGCGTGCGATCGCGGTTTCGAGAATGCAGCGATACGCGCCCGACATGATGCGCGGCGCCTTCACCTGCGCACGCGAGCAGGTATCCATCACCGCGTCGGCCTGGCGGAAATGCTCGAGCGCGCGCTCGACGAGCGTCGCGCACACGCGCGGCAGCGCCGGATCGCGCACGATCGTCGCAGGGTCGGTGATCGCGATGCCTTCGCGCGCAAGCAGCTCGCGCGGCAGATAGCAACGGTTGATCGCGGCATCGTCGTCGATGTCGCGCAGGATGTTGGTCAGTTGCAGCGCGCGGCCCAGGTGATGCGACAGCTTGATCCCTTCGGCTTCCGGCATCCCGAAAATCCTCACCGACAGCCGGCCGGCCGCGCTCGCCACGCGATCGCAGAAGAGGTCGAGCGTCGGTTCGTCGGGCGCGCAGATGTCTTCGACCGCATCCATCGCCATCCCGTCGATCATCGCGTGGAAATCGTCGCGCTGCAGGTTGAAGGCGCGGATCTCGCGGTCGAGCGCGGCCAGGTGGCGCGGCGGCCGGCCGGCGAAGCACGCGTCGATGTCCGCGCGCCAGCGGTCGAGGCCCGCGTTGCGCTCGGCGCGCGGCAGGTCGCTGTCGGCGATGTCGTCGACCGCACGGCAAAACGCGTAGACCTGGAACATCGCATCGCGCTGCACGGCCGGCAGAATGCGCATCGCAAGATAGAAAGAACTGCCCGATGTGACGGCAGCGGCGTCGGTTTCTTGTTCGTCCACGACGGAATGGGAAACGGCCAAGGCGAGCTCCACGGAGACACCCACGCGGGGCGATTGAAGAAGCCATGCCCGGCTGGGATGGTCAGGGTGTCATGCGTGCGAGATATGCGAACGATCGACGCAGACAGGCACAAATTACCGGCCGGAAGCCGGAATTGGGCGAAAGTATAGCAATCTTTGAAGTTCGATGGCGGACACGCGCCGTGTGCGGCGGCGTGCCGGAAGCGGTTGGCCGGAAAGCACGGCCGGCCCGGGCGGAACCCGGCGCCGGCGGCGCGTCAGCCGTAAACGATGTCGCGCTGCAGGTCGAGCGCAATGAGCCCCATTTCGGAGGTGAGCTGCAGCATCGAGCGGCGTTCGAGACGCGAGCCCATGAAGCTCGTCACGCGGCCGTCAGGCTCCGCGGTGAACTGGAAGACCGCGCCGCCCGTGCCGAACCACGCGCCCGGCACATCGGGCGATTCCTGCCAGTCGATCTGCGCGAACACGCGCGCGATGCCCGCGCGCACCAGGTCGCCCGGGCCGATCGGCGGCGCGATGTCGCCCAGGTCGTCGAGCGAGTAGGGGCCGGGTTTGTCCGGCTTCCGGTAAAAGAGGTAGTCGACGTTCATGGGGTGCAACCGCAGGCAAAGCAACAAATTAGCGTGCTTCGGGATAAATTCAAATCGGATACGAACGAAATGTGGCCTGTACGAGACAAGGGGGACAGATCGAATCCGGCCCGTCTGGGCGCACGCGGGTTCGTCTAAGATGACACCTTTCGCAAAATCTGAAGACCCGGACACCATGGAGACGAACGCAAGCGCCACCCCGCAGTCCGATCATCCCGTTTTCGTGCTCGTGCACGGCGCCTGGCACGGCGCGTGGTGCTACGCGCACGTCGCGGCCGCGCTGGCCGCGCGCGGCCACCTGTCGATCACGCGTGACCTGCCCGCGCACGGCATCAATGCCCGCTTTCCCGCTTCCTACTTCGCACGCCCGCTCGACAAGGACGCGTTCGGCGCCGAGCCGTCGCCGGTCGCGAACACGACGCTCGACGACTACGCCACGCAGGTGATGCAGGCGGTCGACGACGCGTACGCGCTCGGCCACGGCAAGGTCGTGCTCGTCGGCCACAGCATGGGCGGCCTCGCGATCACGGCGGCCGCCGAACGCGCGCCGGAAAAGATCGCGAAGATCGTCTATCTCGCGGCCTTCATGCCCGCGTCGGGCGTGCCGGGCCTCGACTACGTGCGCGCACCTGAAAACAACGGTGAAATGCTCGGCCCGCTGATGCTGGCGAGCCCACGCGTCGCCGGTGCGCTGCGCATCGATCCGCGCAGCGGCGACGCCGCATATCGCGAACTCGCGAAGCGCGCGCTGTACGACGACGTGCCGCAGGCCGACTTCGAGGCCGTCGCGAACCTGATGACCTGCGACGTGCCGGCCGCGCCGTTCGCGACCGCGATCCCGACGACGGCCGCACGCTGGGGCGCGATCGACCGCCACTACATCAAGTGCCTGCAGGATCGCGTGATCCTGCCCGCGCTGCAGCAGCGCTTCATCGACGAAGCCGACGCGTTTGCGCCCGGCAACCCGACCCACGTGCACCAGCTCGACAGCAGCCATTCGCCGTTCATGTCGCAGCCGGCCGTCCTGGCCGGCGTGCTGGCCGACATCGCGAAAAGCTGAGCGCGGCACGCGCCCAGGGCATCCGCTCCGCGCGCGGCGGGGCGGATGCGCCGCCTATGCGTATGCGACCGACCGGTCGCGCCCGAGCCGCTTCGCGCGATAGAGCGCGGCATCGGCCTCGTTGACGAGCACGTCGCAGGTCGGCGCCCCCGTCCTCGCACACGCGCCGCCGACGCTCGCCGTCACCGGCACGCTGACCCCCTCGGCATCGACCGGCGTGCTGCCGATCGCATCGCGCACCTTGTCGGCCACCCGCATCGCCTCGTCGAGATTCGTGCACGGCAGCAGCAGCGCGAATTCCTCGCCGCCGAAGCGGCCGAACGTATCCTGCGCGCGCACGATCGACGCAACGCGACGCGCGGTCTCGCGCAGCACAGCATCGCCGACCGCATGCCCGAAACGGTCGTTGATCGTCTTGAAGTGGTCGAGGTCGAACAGCAGCACCGACATGTCGCCGCCGTAGCGCTGCCAGCGCGCGAATTCGTCACCGAGCCGCGCCTCGAAGAAGCGCCGGTTCGCGATGCCGGTCAGGCCGTCGCGATTCGCGTGCTCGCGCAGCTTCGCGACCGCTTCCTCGCGCTCGCGCTGCATCACGCTCACATGCGTGACGTCCGAGATCGTCACGCACACGGCCTCGACCTCGCGGCCGCGCGTGAGCGGCATGAACGTGCAGTCCTGCTGCATGTAGTCGACGCCGCCCGTGATCGGCCGATCGTGCTCGAAGCGGAACAGATAGGGCCGCTGCTCCCACGAGCTGAACGCAAAGCTGCCGAGCTGGAACACGCTCTCGAGCTTGCGCGACAGCCATGCGCGCGGCAGGTCGGGAAAGCAGTCGAACAGGTTGCGGCCGATCACGTCGGCGGCCGGGATGCCACTGTGGTCCTGCATGAAGCGATTCCACATCAGCACGGTCATCGCGCGGTCGAGCACGAACAGGCCGAAGCCCACCCGCTCGATCACGAGGTCGCTCAGCGACGGGGTGGCGGCCGTCATAGCGCGGACAGCAACGCGTCGAGCGCGTCGCCCATCAGCCGGATCGAATCCTCGGCCATCAGCATCACGAAGTGGGCCCGGAACGCGTGGTCCTCGAGCCCGAAGTTCACTTCCAGCAGCAATGCCACGCTCCATGCCAGCTCGGTCGGCTGGAATACGTCGTCGAACGACACGTTCGCGCCGAGCAGCCCCGGCGGAAAAAACACGGGCTTGCGGCCGAGCTCGTCGAGGATCGACGCGACGCACGCACCCATCAGCACGTTCGCGACGTCGAACACGACTTCGTCGGGCGTCGCCATCCCGCCGTACACGCCGTCGCCGAACGTGCGGTCGACGACCGACATGAGCCGCGCGATGCTCGCGGTGCGGCACAGCACGATCGCTTCGCCCTTGATGTCGGAACGGAAGCCCTGGCGCACGGCGGTCACGTTGTCGTGAATGCCCGTCATCTCGCGCAGCGCATCCCCCGCGTCGGTCGCTTTCACGACCCGCACGCGCGGCACCGACAGCTCGATGAAGTGCCCGAGCAACAACGCGAGCCGCGCGGCGGCGCGGCCCATTGCGAGGTTGGCGATCTCCTGCAACGCGTCGCGTTGCTCCGCCGTGAACACCGAGTCAGGCATACAACCCATACTCCTTGAGAATGGGCAGCAATGCCTCCGACGTCACGGGTTTGGCTACGAATGCGATCGCGCCCAATTCGCGCACGCGTGCTTGCGCCTGCGGCTGGATATCGGCGGATACCACGATCACGAACGTGTTCAGATCTTCGTGGCGCAGTGTCTCAAGAACCTGATATCCACTCATGTCGGGCATCGTCAGGTCCAGAAACATTACGGAAGCTTTGCCGTCACGATAGAGCGCCAAGGCCTCTCGACCATTCGCGGCATACGCGACTTCGACGTCCCAGCCTCCCGGCAGCGCCTTTGTCAGAAGTTTGCGAGCGAGCAGCGAATCGTCGGCAATTACAATCGGCAAAGGCATGGAGCGATGCGGTATACGGAATGGTCTCTCTCGCGTTAACGACCGCGCGGCGCACTTCTTTAGGCGCCATGCGTTCGGGTGCGGGCAACCGCCTTGCGGCCACGCGCGGGCGCCGCGACGCGGATGCGCGCGACGCACCGCGCGGCGAACGCCGGCGGGCGCATATATCTGTCATTGGGAAAGCAAGGCGCGATTCTCTGAGTAAAACGGAGGCGATGCAACTCGCCATTTTCACCATTTCGAACAGAATCGGTCCGAACCAGCGCCATTCCGAAAACAAGCGCGACCATTTTCGAGATAAGCACGCAAAATTTTTCCTTGTGTACGTTTGCGCTGCCGGATTCGTCGCGTTTTCAATCTGACAATTTCCCCTGTCGAAATCGACAGGATTGCGGGCGTCCGGGGCCGTGCGGCGGCCCGTCGCAACTCGTTTATGATGGCAGGCACCTCTGCCTCACCCGCCTTTTCGATGACGTCCGACCGGCCCGCCGACTCCCACGCTCCCGCCTCCCCACCCGCCGACGACTGGCAGGACGACGGCAACTATGCGTCCGGTGCGCCCGAGCACGATTTCGCGGTGCGTCGCGTGACGCTGATCGTGCTGCTCGTCGCGGCGATCGTGCTGCCTTGCATCTACGTCGTGGTGATGGCGTACAACGACCTGAAGACGCGCGAGGCCGCCGCGAGCGACGTGACGATGCGCACGGTGCGGGTGGCCGAGGAGCACGCGCTCAAGGTGTTCGACCTGAGCGAGACGCTCGATGCTCGCATCGTCGATCTCGTGCAGGACATGGACGACGCGACCGTGCGCAACCGGGAGTCCGACATCCACGAAGCGCTGAACACGATCGGCGGCGGCTATCCGCAGGTGGCCGCCGTGTCGATCTTCGGCGCGAGCGGGATGCTGCTCGCGAACAGCCTCTACTATCCGGCGCCCTATGCGTCGATCGCGAACCGCGACGACTTCGCCGGCATCCGCGACGGCAAGGTCATCGAACACATCTCGCGGCTGATGATGGGGCCGCTCAAGCTCGAGAACATTCCCGTGTTCAACACGGGCGTCGCGCGTCGCCATAGCGACGGTTCGTTCGCCGGGATGGTGTCGATCGCGCTGAAGTCGTCGTATTTCAACGCGTTCTACCGCGACCTGCTCGGCGGTGCGAGCACGCCGATGACGATGGCGCTCGCGCGCTCGGACGGCGCGGTGATCGCGTCGTATCCGCCGCCGCCGGCACTCGCGCACACCGATCGCGCCGTCACGTTCGGCGACGCGCGCAACGATCCGCGCGCCGGTGTCGTGCGCGTGCGTCACGACGGCGCGAGCAGCGAGATCGTCGCGTATCGCCAGGTCGGCAGCTATCCCGTCTACGTGACGTGTGCGTACCGCACGTCGGCGATCTGGCATGAATGGTACGAACACCTGAGCGTACTGTTCATCTCGATGTTCGCACCGTCGGTCGCGCTGTGGTCTGTGATCTGGCTATCGCTCAAGCGGCTGAAGGCGGAAGAGGAAGCGTGGGATCGCTGGCAGGCCGAAGCGTCGATGCGGCGCTCGATCGAATCGGCGTACCGGCAGTCGCGCAAGATGCAGGCGCTCGGCAACCTCGTCGGCAGCGTCGCGCACGACTTCAACAACCTGCTGATGATCATCTCGAGCAACGTGCAGATCGTGCGGCGGCGCGGGGTCCAGCATCTCGACAAGGAGCTCGGCGCGATCGAACGCGCGCTGAAGAACGGGCAGTCGCTCACGCGCCAGCTCCTCGGTGTCGCGCGCAAGCAGCCGCTGCACAACGAGACGATCGACGTCGGGCAATGGCTCGGCACGTGCCACGAATTACTGAAGACATCGCTCGGTTCGAAATCGTCGCTGGTCGTCGCGATCGAGCCCGGTGTCTGGCCGATCCGCGTCGACGTCGCGGAGCTCGAGCTCGCGGTGATCAACCTCGCGGTCAACGCGCGCGACGCGATGGCGACCGGCGGCCGCTTCACGGTCGGCGCGCGCAACGTGACGCTGCGTCGCGAGGACGGCTTTCCGCTGATCGGGGATTTCGTGCAGATCTCGCTTGACGATACGGGTTCGGGCATGGCGCCCGATGTGCTCGCGCGCGCGTTCGAACCGCTGTTCACGACGAAGGCGCAGGGGATGGGGACGGGGCTCGGGCTGCCGCAGGTGTTCGCGTTCTGCGAACGCTCGGGCGGCCTCGCGACGATCGACAGCGCGGTCGGCGCCGGCACGTCGGTGCGCCTCTACCTGCCACGCGCGCGTGCCGAGGATGTCGTCGCGCGGCCACCGGCGATCGTGCAGGACGCAGGGGCAGGCGCGCTCGCCGGCCTGCACGTGCTGCTCGTCGAGGACAACAGCGAAGTCGCGGCCGGCACCGAAGCGCTGCTGTCGCTGCTCGGGCACCGCGTGACCTACGCGCCCACCGCCGACGACGCGTTGCGCCTGATCGAAGGCGCAGCCGCGAACGACACGTTCGACCTCGTGATTTCGGATATCCACATGCCGGGCCGCCTGAACGGCATCGACCTCGCCGAAGCAGTCGAGCAGCGGCCGGAGAAACTGCCCGTGATACTCGTCACGGGTTACGCGGAGGAGCTCGACCGCACGCGCACCGTCAACGTCCGCGTGCTGTCGAAGCCGTTCGACATCGCGCTGCTCGACGAGATCCTGCTGGGCATCCGTGAAGCGCGCGATGCACGACACGCGCGGCACGCCGGCACGTGACCCGCTGCGTGCGGGCCGGCGCCGCCGGCGTGAAAGGGTGTGCCGCTCAGGCCGACTTCAGCAAGCGCACCCAGCCCGTGTAGCGATCGACGAAGCCTTGCAGGAACTTGCGGGTGTCTTCGCTGACGATCTGGCCCTGGTCGTCGATGCGCGCCGGATCGTGCTTGATGAACATCTCGGGCTGCCCGAGCGTCTTCACGTCGAGATACGCCAGCACGTTGCGCAGGTGCTGTTGCGCGAGCGCGGTGCCGGTCGCGCCCGGCGACGTGCCGAGCACCGCGCCCGGCTTGCCCGACCACGAGTTGGAACCCCACGGGCGCGAGCCCCAGTCCAGCGCATTCTTCAGCACGCCCGGAATCGAGCGGTTGTACTCGGGCGTGACGAACAACAGCGCGTCGGCGGCCTCGATCGACTGCTTGAAGCGCTTCGCGACTTCCGGGAAATCCGCGTCGTAGTCCTGGCTGTACAACGGCAGATCGCCGATCTCGACGAACTCGAACGAGAAATCGGCGGGGGCGAGCGAGATCACGGCGTGTGCGAGCGCGCGGTTCCACGACGCGCGACGCAGGCTGCCGACGACCACAGCGATGCGATAGGACATGGCATTCTCCTTCCGGTGAGTGAGGAATCGGATCGATTGCTTCTGAACGAGCGACAAAGGTCTGTTTATAGGCAAGCCAGCCCGCGAACCGCCCCACGGGGCCGTCCGGCCGACTTTCCACAAGGTTTTCCACAGAAATTGTGGATAACTCGGCCGTGATGTTCCAACGTTACAGATTGCCCGCCGCGTGCCGTCGCCGACACGCGACACAGGGTTCGGCAAGCATAGCGCAGCGTGCCGGCCGGTTTCGTGAATTCGTGACGGAACATGCATTGCAGGCCGGGACCGCGCCCAGTAAGCTGCTCGCACCGCGACGCGCCCGCTTGGGCAAGTGCGCTTGCCTCGAGACACCGCAACCCAGACATGCCGGCTGCTTACGACGACCCCGCCTATCTCACGCAACTGCGGCGCGACCTGCTGCGCTTCGCGCGACTCCAGCTCCGCGATACCGACGCGGCCGAAGACGCCGTGCAGGAAGCGCTCGCCGCCGCGTGGTCGCATGCGGGCGATTTCGCCGGACTGTCGGCACACAAGACCTGGGTGTTCGGCATCCTGCGCAACAAGCTGATCGACGTGCTGCGCGCGCGGCAGCGGACGGTCAACCTGTCCGCGCTCGATGCCGAACTCGACGGCGAATCGGTGCTCGATCGCGAACTGTTCAAGGAAAACGGGCACTGGGCCGCACATGCGAAGCCGCGACCGTGGCCGCGCCCCGAGACGCTGTTGCAGCAGCAGCAGTTCTGGACGCTGTTCCAGGCCTGCCTCGATCACCTGCCGGAGCAGATCGGGCGGGTGTTCATGATGCGCGAATTCCTCGATGTGGAAATAACGGACATCTGCAGCGAATTGACGCTGACGACAAATCATTGCAGCGTGCTGCTGTATCGGGCGCGCACGCGCCTGCGAACCTGCCTGAGCGAACAAGGACTGACGACCGAAGATGCTGCCGGGGAAATGTACTGACGTGACGCGACTGCTGTCGGATGCTCTCGATCGGCATCTGACCCTGCATGAGCGCCTGCAGGTGCGCATACACCTGCCGACATGCAGTGGCTGCAGGGCCTATCGCGGCCAGATCACGCTGCTGCGGACGGCCGCGAAAGCGGCGGCGGGGCGGGAGCCTGCCCCGGATGATGACGGCGGGTCGTCCGGGAAAGGCTAGGCCGGATCGCGTGATGGCGATCGTTAGGGCGGTGGCGGGTGGGTGGTGGCGTGCTGCCCGGCGATCGTGCGGGCTTCGATTGCCGGCGCTTGGGCTAATGCTTGCGCCGGGCTGACGCAATCAGAAAAATACGGTGGGCAAGAATTATTCGAACAGTCCCCGCACCGATTCGGGCGGCCGGCCGATGGCAGCCTTGCCGCGATAAACGACGATGGGCCGCTGCAGCAGGATCGGATGAGCGGCAATTGCCGCATAGGCTTCCGCATCGGTCAGATCGGCGCGAGCAAGATTCAGCTCCTTGTACGGCTCCTCACCGTCGCGCAGCATGTCGCGAACCGGACGGCCAAGCTGCCGATGCAGCGCTTCCAGTTCCTCGACCGTCGGCGGCGTCTTCAGATACTCGACGACATTCAACGGCGCACCGGTGGTATTCAGCGACTCGACCAACGCAAGCGTCTCGCGCGACTTCGAGCATCGGGGGTTGTGGTAGATCGTGATCATCATTCAGGCCTGGAAGGTAGAGCCCTGTATTGTAGCTAGTCTGCATCGGGGGCTCGGTGGAGCGGTGGACGTGGGATCTCGGGTGCGGATTCGCTGCTTCGTAGAGGCAGGTGGATGAAGCCGTGCGACGGCCCGCGAGTGGGGAGTACGGCTCGGGATGCGCTTCAATGAATTGGTGGGTTTATGCGCATAAAAGCGAGCGGGACTCTATCGCGGGGGATGAATAAAGGTCCCGCGCGCCTGATCAATACGAAAAGGGGCGATCTGCAAAGGGTGTAGCCGGTAGCGTCGCAGGCCGGTGTTTATGCGCATAAAGCGGGCGATTGCCGGGTAGGGTACCTCGCGATCCACTGCGTGGTGAGTACTGAAATTTCGGCGCGTCGGTGTGCTGCCTGCTCGGTGTGCTGCCTGCTCGGTGTGCTGCCTGCTCGGTGTGCTGCCTGCTCGGTGTGCTGCCTGCTCGGTGTGCTGCCTGCTCGGTGTGCTGCCTGCTCGGTGTGCTGCCTGCTCGGTGTGCTGCCTGCTCGGTGTGATGCCTGCTCGGTGTGAATGCGGCGTCGGTATGCTGCCTCGCAAGTAGGTCGTCGCGCGCTGGATTCCGGCGCGGTCGGAATGTGAGCCTTCGTCGCTCGCCGTCTACGCTCGCGGTTTATGCGCATAAACGTAGCGCTCGGATAGCGTATCGTGTCGACGTCCGCTGGCTCAGTGGCATGCCTCGACGCTGCATACCCAGCCAGGCGCACCACTCACAACCCTCGCTCAGAAGTACCGACCCTCCCCGCGCACAATCTAGCGCCCCGGTTTTCGCGGAGTTTATGCGCACAAACTCTCCAGCTCTCAGGCAAGACGCCTCCATCCGAGAGAAAGGGCAGTGCCCCGGGATCCCGCGGCAACTCGCTACGCCACGCGTGATGACTCAACCACCGCGGTCACTCATCGACGTCTCAGGCATCCGCCACGCCATCCAATCGAGCCACAAGCCATCGTCGCTTCGTTTATGCGCATAAACCGATAGCCCGAATGGCTAATGTGTCGTTGCAGAACGACAATTTCATTGAAATTCAAATATCGTCCTGTAGAATTCCAACGACCAAAATAGGAGTGAAAATTGGCCGCGGAAATCATTGCAGTCACTCAACAAAAAGGTGGCGTCGGCAAAAGCACGATTGCCATGCACCTCGGTGCCGCGTTCCATGAAAAAGGGAAGCGCGTCCTCGTCATCGACGCAGACCGTCAAAACACACTGGTTCACTGGTCAAGCGCATCCGGCGACAGCGACACCGGCATTCCGTTTCCGGTGGTCAACCTGGCCGAAGCCGATGGCCAAATCCATCGCGAGATCAAGAAGTTCATCAACGACTACGACATCATCGTCGTAGACTGCCCGCCGTCGATTACCGAGAAGGTATCGGGCGTGGTCCTGCTGGCCGCATCGATTGCCGTGATTCCGACATCGTCGTCGCCGGCCGATTACTGGTCGAGTGTCGGGCTGGTCAAACTGATCCAGCAGGCGCAGGTCATGAACGAAGACCTCCGCGCCGTCTTCCTGCTGAACAAGACCGAAGAGAAACGCATGCTGACCCGCGAGCTCAAGCGCGCGCTCGAGGAACTCGGCTTCCCGTTGCTGAAGACGCAAATCCCGACCCGGGAGGCGTACAAACAGGCGATGGCGCTCGGTCAGACCGTGCTGCAGATGAACGATCGTGGCGGCAAGCTGGCCGCCTCAGAAATTCGCGCATGCGCCGACGAAATCGTCGCCATGCTGCCCTGACTTTATGCGCACAAAGGAGTCACATGAAACCCTCCCAATTTGCCAAAGGATTCCAAGCGCGCCCGGATATCACGACGAGCGAGAAGCGCACGGCGCTCGATCGACTCAATGCGATCGACGGCATCGTCAAGTCCGAGACGCCCACTCCGGCACCGACCCGATCCGCGAAAAAAGACATCGCGCCGCCGCCCGCTCCCGAGCTCACGCTCGATCCGTCGATCGATGAATCGGCACAATATCGCGCGTGGCGTCTCGAGAACCGCTATGCGCCGGGGCAGGTGATCGAACTGCCGCTGAAGGCAATCAAGCATAGTCCGTTCAATCCGCGGCACTTCTATCTGAAATCATCGATTGCCGAACTCGCGGTCAACCTCGCGAAGCAAGGGCAGCAGCAGGCGATCCACGTGATTCCGGACTACGAGAACCCGGGCACGTATTTCGTCAGCGACGGCGGCCGCCGCGTGCGGGCACTGAAGGAAGCGAACAAGGAATCGGTCAAGGCGATCGTGATCGACGTGCCGATCGGCATCCAGAGCTACAAGCTCGGCTACGATCTCAACGTCCAGCGCGATTCGCAAACGGTGTTCGACAACGCCGTCGTGTGGCGCCGCTTCCTCGACGACAAGCATTTCCAGAGCCAGAAGGAGCTCTCCGAGCACCTCGGCCTCGATGAATCGACGGTAGCCGTCGCGCTGTCGATCGGCAAGCTGCCGGAAGCGATCATGCAGGAAATGGTCGCGCGCCCTGATCGCTTCGGTTCGAACATGGCGTATCAGGTCGGCCGCTATCACAATGCGCGCGGCACCGAGGCCACGCTGCGGTTGATCAACAAGATCGTGTCGGACGATCTCAGCACGCGCCAGGTGTCGGACATCGTCAAGGGCCGCGTCGCGGCGCAGGAAACGCCGAAGGCTGCAGGCCGTCAGCGTTATGCGCAGCGTCACGAGATCAAGCTCGGCGGCAAGTCGGTCGGCGACCTGAAGTCGTATGGCGAAGATCGCATCGAATTGCGCCTGCGCGGTCTCCCCAAGGACAAGCGCGACGCGATCCTCGAGCAGCTCGAGCGGATGCTGTTGTCGGAGTGATGGAAACGGCCGGCAGGGCCGGTGAGGACACCGGGCCCGCCAACTGAAGGCGGGGCCGGCGGCGGCCCGTCAGCGGGCCTCAGGCGGCCCGCGACTGGTTCAGCGTGAACGACAGCAAGTCGCCGTCCGTCGGCTCGCCCCAGGTCCTCTGGGCCAGCCAGTCGAAAAAGGCCGTCTCGGCCAGCTTGGAATCGAGGCCGCGCTTGCGCCAGTCATCGCGCAGATGCGTGCCCATCGTCGGCAGCGCCTCCGATTCGAACGACTCGCGCGCCACTTCGCGCTCGGCGTCGCCCTGCTCTTCGTACAGCACCTTTGCTTCCTTGCGGCGGAACGCCGCGAACTCGCTCAGCAGGCGTGCCTTCAGATCGTCCGGTTGGGCCGCTGCAATCTTCGGGGACGGCGTGCCGGCAGGCAGCGCGTCGACCGACTCGACCGGCGGCGCATAACCCTTCTTCAGCGCATCCTTGAACAACGCCGGCGCGCTGCGCACCGGCGGCAGCGTCGTGCTGCGCATCCGCTGCTCAGTCATCTGCAGCGCGGCACGAATGCGGTTCTCCTCGCTATCCGCATAGAGCGTCTGCGCTTCCTTCAGCGGGATCCCGAGCTTCACCATCCGGTCGACCAGCGTGCTGTCGAACACGTTCGGGTGTTCGTCGAGCGCGAGCATCGGCTGCTTGCGTTCGGTCACGCGGAACTGGATCTCCGCGACCCGGCGCCCTTCACGGTGCTCGATCAGCTCGACGAAGATGTTGGTAACCGCGTTGACTTCCGCGATCGCGGGGCGCAGATAGTCGCGCTTGAAGTACTTGTACTCGCGCTTTGCCTCGTCGCCGGCTTCCGTATCGGGCGTGCCCGACAGGATCGGCCGCCACCACTCCCACGGCTCGCGCATCGTCAGGTGGCTCGGGTTCGTCAGGTAGCGCACGCAGATCTCGTACAGCGCGAGGCCGGCGCTGCTACGCAGCTGGCTCTGGAACTGCAGGCTCAGGCGCGCATACTGAACCGGGTCGAGCAGTTTCTTCTTGATCTTCGGCGCGAACGAGAATTCGACCCACACGCGGCGGGTTGCCGGATCCTCGAGAATTTCCGCGTCCGCGATCAGCGTCGAGATCCCCCACTTGCGGCCCGGCTTCTGGCTCGAGGTCCCCGTGCTCCATTCGACCTGCACCGACACCATGCGGCGCAGGTGTTCCTTCACCAGCGCGGTGTCGTTCGAATCGAAAGCGGAGTTGGCGACGATGTCCGACAGCAGTGCGCGATACGTATCGCCCGAGTCGTCGGCCTGCTGCGCCACGGCCAGCAGGACATTGAACAGCTTGCGAGTGAGGAGCGTGATCTTGCCGCTCTTCGGCTGAATCGCGATCGCCTCGACGGCCTTCCGCAATTCGGCTGAACTGGCACTCACCACATCCACATCGGTTTTCTTGGCGCGCTTCGTCGTGGCCAT